>JAGYJM010000001.1 GCA_018402085.1 Flavobacteriales bacterium
TGGCGGGGCTTTTAGACGCATGGACTCATGGACGCATCGACTCATGGACGCATCGACGGACGGGCCGGGTGGTTTGATTATCTGTTTTCCCGGTTTCCCGTCAGACGGCAATAGCCGCCGCCACACTGCGGGGTCTGCAGCAAAATGTAGGCGCACAATGCATTGTGCGCATGGAAATGGTGAATCGTTTCCCAGTTTCCCAGTTTCCCGGTTTCCCAGTTTCCCAGTTTCCCGAAATTGTCCATAGGTCCATAAGTCGATAGGTCTATGCGTCTTCCGAGCAGCATTCATCGGACGGCTATAAGCCGTCGCCACACTGCGGGGTCTGCAGCAAAATGCAGGCGCACAATGCCTTGTGCGCATGGAAATGGTGAATCGTTTCCCCGTTTCTCCGGCGGACGCGATAAATCGCGTCCCTACGTTGGTGCGCAGAATATATTGGCAGTGCAAGCGTCAGACGGCTATAAGCCGTCGCCACACTGCGGGGTCTGCAGCAAAATGCAGGCGCACAATGCATTGTGCGCATGGAAATGGTGAATCGTTTCCCGGTTTCCCGGTTTCCCCGTTTCCCAGTTTCCCAGTTTCCCTGTTTCCCGATTTCCCGATTTCCCGGTTTCCTGGTTTCCCGGTTTCCCAGTTTCCCGAAATTGTCCATAGGTCCATAGGTCCATAGGTCCATAGGTCCATAGGTCCATAGGTCCATAGGTCCATAGGTCCATAGGTCTATAGGTCCATAGGTCCATAGGTCCATAAGTCGATAGGTCCATAAGTCGATAGGTCCATAAGTCGATAGGTCTATGCGTCAGAAGGCAACAGCCCTGCCTGTAGCAAGCAGCCCCCTCATCCCGCGCGGCCAAACGCCCCTGAATTCAAACAAGCCCCGGCGACATAAGCCACCACTAAAGAGCAATTTTTCATTTTCAATTCCCACCATCCCCGATCCCCGACTCCCGATCCCCGATCCCCGACTCCCGATCCCCGACTCCCGATCCCCGATCCCCGACTCCCGATCCCCGATCCCCGCCCCCCAACAATTCCTCCTTACCTTTGTTCCTTGGTAGCGATAACCAAGCCAATGAGTGACGATATGAGCGGCTTCGGCCGGATGCGGCAACTGGACCCCGAAGACTTCTACACCACCGATGAGGGCTTCATCGTCTTCACCGAGAAGTACCACCTCAAACGAGGGTACTGCTGCAAAAGCGGCTGCAAGCACTGTCCGTATGGCTATGACAAACGAACAGGACGAATCGAGGGATAAGTCCCCACAAGATTAGAACCATGAGTACCGTAACGACCGAATTGACCAAAGAAGCATTCGCCGGCATCATCAAAGAAGGCATCCCGGCATTTCTGCCGGAACACCCAGGCTACGATACCTCAATGAGCCACGCGCCACGCCGGAAAGACATTCTCGATGCGGAAGAAAAAGAACTCGCGATCCGTAACGCGCTGCGGTACTTTCCGAAAGAGCTCCACGCTCAACTCGCACCTGAATTTGTAGATGAGCTGAAGACCTACGGACGTATTTACATGTACCGCTACCGTCCGACCCACGAGATGATGGCGCGACCGATTGACTGGTACCCGGCCAAGTGTAAGCAGGCAGCGGGTATCATGCTGATGATCCAGAACAACCTCGATCCGGCGGTGGCGCAGCATCCGCACGAGCTGATTACTTATGGAGGGAATGGTGCCGTCTTCCAGAACTGGGCACAGTACCGCCTCGTGATGCAGTACCTTTCGGAGATGACCGATGAGCAGACGCTGGTGATGTACAGCGGACATCCGCTTGGGTTGTTCCCGTCGCACAAGGATGCGCCGCGCGTGGTCGTGACCAACGGAATGATGATCCCGAACTACTCGAAGCCGGATGACTGGGAGAAATTCAACGCCCTCGGCGTGACACAGTACGGACAAATGACGGCCGGCTCCTACATGTACATTGGTCCGCAAGGCATCGTGCACGGCACAACGATTACCGTATTGAATGCGGCGCGCAAGATGACCGAAGACGGACAGCTCGCCGGCAAGCTCTTCGTGACTGCCGGACTTGGCGGTATGAGCGGTGCGCAGCCGAAGGCCGGTAACATCGCCGGTGTAGTTTCGGTGACCGCGGAGATCAATCCGGCCGCGGCTTACAAACGCCACGAGCAAGGTTGGGTAGATGAAGTGGTGACTGACGTTGCAGAACTCGCGCAGAAAGTGAAGCAGGCGAAAGCCGAGAAGCGCGTGGTGAGCTTCGCCTACCTCGGTAACGTGGTAGATGTCTGGGAGCATTTTGACACGGCCGGCATCAAGATCGACCTCGGTTCAGATCAGACCTCGCTGCACAACCCGTGGGCGGGCGGCTACTACCCGGTCGGACTCACCTTTGAAGAGTCGAATGAGATGATGGCCTCCGATCCGGAGCGCTACAAAGAATACGTGCAAGAATCGCTGCGTCGCCATGCGGCGGCGGTGAACAAGCATACCGCGAAGGGCACCTACTTCTTCGATTACGGCAACGCCTTTTTACTCGAAGCCTCACGGGCCGGCGCAGACATCATGGCCGCTGACGGCAAGCGCTTCAAGTACCCGAGCTATGTGCAAGACATCCTCGGCCCGATGTGCTTTGATTACGGCTTTGGTCCGTTCCGCTGGGTCTGCGCAAGCGGTGATCCGGCAGATCTGGCATTGACCGATCAACTGGCCCTTGAAGTATTGGAAGAAATGCGGCGCAAAGCGCCGGATGAGATCAGCCAGCAGATGTCCGACAACATCCAATGGATCAAAGGCGCTCAGGAGAACCAGCTCGTGGTGGGGTCACAAGCGCGTATCCTCTACGCGGATGCGGAGGGGCGCATCGCGATTGCGAAGGCCTTCAACGACGCCATCCGCGACGGACGCCTGAAAGGGGAGGTCATTCTCGGACGTGACCACCACGATGTCAGCGGTACCGATTCACCGTACCGTGAGACCTCGAACATTTATGACGGCTCATCGTTCACCGCAGATATGGCGGTGCAGAACTTCGCCGGTGATGCCTTCCGCGGCGCTACCTGGATTTCTCTTCACAACGGCGGCGGCGTCGGCTGGGGAGAAGTCGTGAACGGAGGCTTCGGCATGCTGCTCGACGGCAGTGACGACAGCGAGCGCCGCCTGAAAATGATGCTCCACTGGGATGTCAACAACGGCGTCGCACGCCGTAGCTGGGCCCGCAATGACGAAGCGATTTTCGCCATCAAGCGCGCCATGGAGGAAGAACCGCGCCTCAAAGTCACCCTCCCGAACAAGGTAGATGATGATTTGATCAGCGGGCTATTCTGATCAACCCCTCAGTCCCCCGCACCTGCGGGGGACGGCTCCCCTAATTTAGGGGAGCATTGATTTTCACACCACCACTAAGCTGCTCTCCTTGCTAAGGAGAGCTGTCCCGCGCACGCGGGACAGAATAGTAAATAGTGAATAGTAAATGGGCAGCGCATACTTGCGCTGCTTATTAATTAGGGTAGATATTGCAGGGACGGCTTATAGCCGTCCTTTGCGTTTTATTGGGGTGTCAATTTTCGCTACTCGACAGACCCTACCGCTCGCTTTATTTAGGACTGCATTGTTTTTCACACCACCACTAAGCTGCTCTCCTTGCTAAGGAGAGCTGTCCCGCGTACGCGGGACAGAATAGTAAGTAATGAATAGTAAATGGGCAGCGCATACTTGCGCTGCTTATTAATTAGGGTAGATATTGCAGGGACGGCTTATAGCCGTCCTTTGCGTTTTTTTTTAGGGTGTCAATTTTCGCTACTCGACAGACCCTGCAGCTCGCTTTATTTAGGACTGCATTGATTTTCACACCACCACTAAGCTGCTCTCCTTGCTAAGGAGAGCTGTCCCGCGCACGCGGGACTGAGAGGTCCATGCTAAGGAGAGCTGTCCCGCGTACGCGGGACTGAGAGGTCCTTGCGCTGCGGTTCCCACTGGTTGCTGGTTGATAGGGACGCGTACTACGCGCCTGTGAATTCTCAAACATAAAAAGCCCCACCCTTACGGGTGAGACTCTTTTGAGAAAAAGTAGCGGGAAGCTTCAGTCTTTGCTGCGATCGATAAGCACCAGGTCAGTGCCCACGATCTCGGTGATCGAGCGCTTCTGTCCTTCCTTATCCTCGTAGCTCCGGTAAGAGATGCGGCCTTCAACGGCGACCTCCTTACCCTTCTTGAGATACTCCGCCGCCACCCTGGCGGGCTTGTCCCAGAAAATCACATTGTGCCACTCGACGCCTTCAACGGCTTCGCCTTCGGTATTTCGGCGAAATTCTTTGGTGGCCAGCGAAAAACTGGTTTTGGTCTTACCTGAATCGAAAGTCTTTGACTCAGGATCGCGCCCCAATCTTCCGATCAGGGTCACTCGGTTACGTAATCCACTCATGATGATGGGTTTTGAGATTTAACGATTCAAAGAAACCGCGCATCCGACGCATCTGGCGAATGATAAACGTTTATATACGTTTAGCGCTTTTTCAGGCAGTCTAAGTCGCACACTGACAGGTGTTTGTGAATCTGTCGTTTTACCAATGAAACCAACCCAAGAAGGCGACCTTTCTGCAAACTGAATGTACGCCCTTACAATGCGCACAGTGCATTGTACGCCTTCGGCACCTGACCGGCGGCAATAGCGGCTTTCTGAGGCTGGTTCGCTTGCCTGAATCGGCGGCAATAGCCGCCGCCACACTATAAGCTCCTTGAAAATCAAAGCAGCGCAAGTATGCGCTGCACTCCTGACCCCAGACTCCTACCCCCTAACACCTGACCGGCGGCAATAGCGGCTTTCTGAGGCTGGTTCGCTTGCCTGAATCGGCGGCAATAGCCGCCGCCACACTATAAGCTCCTTGAAAATCAAAGCAGCGCAAGTATGCGCTGCACTCCAGACCCCTAACTCCAGACCCCAGACTCCTACCCCCTAACATCTATCGCCCAACTCCCGACACCAGACTCCCAACCATCCTCCCTATCTTTGCGCCCCCAACGCATAACCCATGGCTGATTCACCCATCCGCGTGCGCTTCGCTCCGAGTCCGACCGGGCCCCTCCACATGGGGGGTGTGCGCACAGCTCTTTACAATTACCTCTTTGCTCGCCATCATGGCGGAACCTTCGTGCTGCGCATTGAAGATACCGACCGCACCCGCTTCGTCGAGGGTGCTGAAGAGTACATCATTGAAGCCTTGAAATGGTGCGGCATTGAGCCTGACGAGGGCGTCGGCTACGGAGGTGAATTTGGTCCGTATCGCCAGTCTGACCGCATGGACATGTACATCCGTTTCGTAGATCAGCTGGTGGCGAACGGACATGCCTACTACGCCTTTGACACGCCTGAAGAGATCGATGCAAAGCGCAAGGCGGCCGAAGAGCAGAAAGAGGTCTGGCAGTACGATGCCACCACGCGCAATGAGATGAAAAACTCGCTGTCGCTGCCTTCTGAAGAGGTTGAAAGCCACCTCGTGGGAGGTTCTCCGGTAACGGTGCGCTTCAAGATGCCGGCCGATGAGGAGGTCGTCTTTGAAGATGCGGTGCGTGGCTCGGTGCGTATCAGCACAAAAGTGCTGGATGATAAGGTGCTGCTTAAAAGCGATAAGATGCCTACTTACCACCTGGCCAACGTGGTTGACGATCACCTGATGCGCATTTCGCACGTGATCCGCGGAGAAGAATGGCTCTCCTCAACACCGCTGCACGTTCTGCTTTATCGTGCTTTCGGATGGGAAGCTCCGACCTTCGCACATTTGCCGCTCATCCTCAAGCCTACAGGCAAAGGGAAGCTCAGCAAACGCGACGGCGAAGCCGGCGGATTCCCGGTATTTCCGCTCGAATGGACCGATCCAAAATCAGGAGCTACCGCCAGCGGATACCGTGAAAGTGGCTATTCGGCTGAGGCCTTCATTAACATGCTCCTCATGCTGGGCTGGAATCCCGGCACCGAACAAGAACGCTTCACGGACGATGAGATGATCAAGAGCTTTTCGCTTGATCGCGTGGTCAAGTCGGGCGCTCGCTTCAACCCCGAGAAAGCCCGCTGGTTCAATGAGCAGGTGCTTCGCGAACAAAGCGACGCCGATCTTGCGGCACAACTCAAGCCGCTCGCAGAAGAGCGCAACCTCAACCTAACCGATGAGCAATTGCTCATGGTGGTGACCATGATGAAAGAGCGCAGCGCCTTTCTGCATGAACTGCTTGCGGCCGACTATCTTTTCAACGCTCCGGAGAGCTTCCACGAAAAGACCGTCAAAAAGAAATGGAAAGAACAGACACCCGCGATCATGGCAGAACTGATGGTGGTGCTTGAAGGTGTTGAACCGTTTGATGAAGCCACCGTTGAAAGTGAGTTCAAAGCCTTTCTCGAAAAGAAAGAACTCGGATTCGGAGCAGTAGGGCCCGGCTTCCGTTTGTTGCTCACAGGCGAGGGTGGAGGTCCGTCGTTGTTCGCCATCGCAGCCTTCCTCGGCAAAGAAGAAACCCTCCGCCGCATGCAGGTCGGCTTAGAGAAGCTGAACACCAATGGGTAAGATTCGAGTAAGCGACATCCGCATTCGCGCGAATCACGGGTGTATGGACGAAGAAGCGGCCATTGGTGGCGACTACATCATCAACGTGGAGCTTGAAACCAATATGAGCGCGGCATTTGAAAGCGACGCTCTTGAAGATACGGTTGATTACGTGAAGGTGCACGATATCGTATTTCGGGAGACGCGCATACGCTCAAAACTCATTGAGCACGTGGCGGCGCGCATCGCCGATGCGCTCAAAAAGGAAATTCACGCCATCGCGAATGTCACCGTAGAGGTGATCAAGCTTTCTCCGCCGATTGGCGGTAACGTAGGCTCAGTTTCGGTAGAGGTCAGCCGTTAGAGCTGCATTTCCGGCACGTTCTCAGGAACCACCAGTTTGCCGGCCGTAGCGTTTCGGATTTCGTCAACACTCACACCCGGTGCACGCTCGCGCAGGTGAAAGGCGCCATCACGAATATCGATGGTGGCGAGGTTGGTAACGATCTTTTTCACACAAGCCACACCGGTAAGCGGTAATGTGCACTCCGGCAGCAGCTTTGAATCGCCGCGCTTATTGGTATGCATCATCGCCACGATGATGTTTTCGGCACTAGCCACAAGATCCATAGCGCCGCCCATGCCTTTGACCATTTTCCCCGGGATCTTCCAGTTGGCGATATCGCCGTTCTGGCTGACTTCCATCGCGCCAAGCACAGTGAGCTGCACATGCTGTCCGCGGATCATGGCGAAGCTGGTGGCACTGTCGAAGAAACAGGCACCGGGTTCTGCGGTGATGGTTTGTTTGCCGGCGTTGATCAGGTCAGCATCTTCTTCGCCCTCCACAGGGAAGGGTCCCATACCGAGGATGCCGTTCTCTGATTGAAACTCCACGTCAATGCCCTTTGGGATATAGTTGGCCACAAGGGTAGGGATACCGATCCCGAGGTTCACATAATACCCGTCTTCGAGTTCTTGCGCGATGCGCTGTGCGATTCCGTTCTTATCGAGCATGGTGGTGGATTATTGGGCTTTCGGACGTACGGTCCGTTGTTCAATGCGTTTTTCGTATCCGTCTCCCTGGAAGATGCGCTGCACGAAGATTCCGGGGGTGTGAATTTCGTTCGGGTCGAGTTCGCCGATGGGCACAAGCTCTTCAACTTCGGCAATAGTGATGGTGCCGGCCATGGCCATCAGGGGATTAAAGTTACGGGCGGTGGCTTTGTAGATCAGGTTGCCGGCAGTGTCGCCCTTCCACGCTTTCACAATGGCGTAATCGGCTGTCAGTGCCGTTTCAAGGATGTGCGGCTTACCATTGAATTCGCGCATTTCTTTTCCTTCACCAACTTCAGTGCCAAAACCGGCAGGAGTGAAAAAAGCAGGTATGCCTGCGCCGCCGGCACGGCAGCGTTCGGCGAGTGATCCTTGCGGAATCAGATCCACCTCGAGCTCGCCACTGAGCATCTGCCGCTCAAACTCATCGTTTTCACCCACGTATGATGAGATCATCTTCTTGATCTGGCGTCCTTGCAGAAGCAGACCCAGGCCAAAATCATCCACTCCGGCATTGTTCGAGATGCAGGTAAGGTCTTTCACCCCCATCTTTACGAGTTGCTCAATGCTTTTTTCCGGAATGCCGCACAAACCGAAACCACCCAGCATCAGGGTCATTCCGCTTTCGATGCCTTTGCAGGCTTCTTCGGCATTGCTTACGACTTTATGGATGGCCATACGTTTGTTCGTTATTCAAATAAATCGGTGTCTTCAAAAGTCTCTTCAGCCTCTGAGCCAAAGTTAACAGAATTCAAGGCTTCGTTGTAGCGACCGCAATCAAGGCTGCCGGGCTCAAGACCCTCCGGGGGCTCGAAATCTTCGGTCGAAATGCTGATCGTCGGGTCAGCATACACATCTTTCATGTAGAAGCCGTAAATCGGAAGGGCCGTATTGGCACCCTGACCTAAGGATGTACGCGAAAACCGCACCGCCGGATCTTGTGCACCTACCCAAATACCGGTCACGAGGTCAGGCGTGAGCCCCATAAACCAGCCGTCGGTATTGCTTTGCGTAGTACCGGTCTTTCCTGCCATCGGGTGCTTGATACCGTCATACTTGCGCCGCTCCAGGTCCATTCTCAGACGGATGCCTGTGCCCATGGTTTTGTCAAGTTCTTCGTTGTACTCGCCATCAATAACGCCTTTCATCATATCAAGGGTCTTGTAGGCGGTCATTGGGTCGAGACCCTGACGGATGTTCATCTCCGGCTCATAGATCACGTTGCCGTTCTTATCTTCGATACGCACGATAAAGGTCGGCTCAATGTACACGCCATGGTTAACGAAGGTCGCATTGGCTGAAGTAATTTCAAGAAGGTTCAGCTCGGCCACGCCGAGGGCAATCGACGGTACACTTGGGATGTCATTGATGATGCCCATATCATGTGCTGTAGTCACGACTACGTCGGTTCCGTAGGTCTTGATCAGCTTCGCTGTGATGGTATTCATGGAGTTGGCCAATGCATACTTGAGGTTAACGATCTCGCCGTACTCAAAGTCTGAGTTATCCGGCGACCACGGGGGTTGTCCGTCGGGCATCTCAATCACCACCTTCTGGTTTGGAAGTTCGGTGCACGGATGCATGCCCAGGCGCAGTGCCGTAGCGTATACAAAGGGCTTGAATGTTGACCCCACTTGCCGGCGCGACTGTCCGACGTTGTCATATTTGAAATACTTGAAGTCAATACCGCCTACCCACGCTTTGATATGTCCGGTGGCGGGCTCAACCGAAACCAAACCGGCGTGCAGAAAACTTTTGTGGTACTTGATAGAGTCGATAGGGGATAAGACGGTATCAATAGACGCCCCATGTGCAAAGACCTTCATCGGCACGGGCGCTTCAAATTCTTTCTGAATCTGGTTCTCCCTTAACACCGGCCATGTGTGGCTGCAGCCGCCTTTTTCAGGGTCACAGTAGAAGTGCGGGGCTCCATCCACCGATTTCTCGGTGATATAAAAAGCCGGACGACGGCAATCCGGACAAAGATTGCCGGAAGCTTTTTTATAGCGGTCAGATTGCTTCACCGCAAAGGCCATGATCCGCTCTCGGTCGTCGTTGGTGATGCCGTTGTAGAATGGGCGATTGTTGTCTCGGCGACGCGCGAGATCTTTCCAGAAGTCGTTTTGCAACTCGCCTGCGAGGTGCTCCTTCACGGCGTTTTCCGCATGTTGCTGAAGGCGTGAGTCAAGCGTTGTGTACACCTTGAGCCCATCACCGTAAAGATCATAAGGCGTGCCGTCTGCTTTGGCATACACATAGCTGCCGTCAGGGTGTTTAGCGTCAAGCAGTTCGCGCAGCGTCATCCGCAGCACCTCGCGAAAGTACGGTGCGGCGCCCTCATCGTGACTGATCCGCTGGAAGTCGAGGCCGAGTGGCAGGGTGCGCAGCGAGTCGTATGCGGATGCAGGGAGGTAGTCATAGCGCACCATCTGTTTCATGACCACTTCGCGGCGTTTCTCCACGATGTCAGCCCTGCGCATAGGGTTATATAGTGAAGAGTTTTTGAGCATGCCGACGAGCATGGCCGACTCTTGCACATTCAGGCTGTCAACGGGCTTGTTGAAGTAAATATGTGCCGCAGATTTGATGCCCACCGCCTGATTCAGGAAGTCATAGCGATTCAGGTAGAGCGCAATGATTTCTTCTTTCGTGTATTGCCGTTCGAGCCGTGTGGCGATGATCCATTCTTTGGGTTTCTGAAGAAACGCGCGCTCGATAAAACTCGTTTTTTCATACTCTTCGGTGAAGAGGAGCTTGGCTAGCTGCTGCGTTACGGTTGAACCCCCGCCTTTTTTTCCGAGGTAAACGGCTGCGCGGGTGAGTCCGATAAAATCGATGCCGGAGTGATCCCAGTAGCGGGCGTCTTCGGTAGCCACAAGGGCATCTACGAGGTGCCTGGGCAGGTTCTCGTAGCGGATATCTGACCGGTTCTCGCGGTAGTACCGACCAATGACCTCCCCGTCAGAGGTAAATACCTCGGTGGCGAGGTTGGTTTTTGGGTTGGCTAGCGCATCTGTATCTGGCAGGTTGCTTGACGACGCAATGGCCAGCAGTGTCGCGATACCAATAAACGGTGCCAGCACGATCAGCCAGAAAATGAACAGGTACTTTCCGCGTTTCGGCTGCGGCTTCGCCTTCTTATTGGTCGATGTTGTATTCGCGGGCATAGCTTGATTTGCTGCAGCAAAGGTAGTTTTCTTCTGAAAGCGGCGCTGCGTGTTTCTTACTGCGTAAAAACGCAGGATGGGAGGGTTTTATGATGGGGTCGGGGGTCGGGTGTCGGGAGTTGGAGATTGGGGTGGTGGTGTCGGGGGGTAGCAGATACGTGAGGGGACAGTTGATAGCCGTCTGCGAATTGTGGTTCAAGAGAAAGGATGCGCATGGCGCATTCAGACCTCAGATGCTTCTGGCTTTTCGCTCGTTTGCGCGGATTGCCGGGCAAAATATGTTTTCTGGCGGATGAGAATCCAGAATACCCCGATGGTGATGGCTGCGTCGGCTACATTGAAAATGGGAGGGAAGACCTCTACGCCCGGACGGTTGATAAACGGCACCCATTCAGGCCACGTTACGGTGAAGTGGAGCATATCAACCACGTTGCCGCGCAAAAAACCCGAATAGCCGCCGGTGTCCGGTAAAATTTCAGCCACGGAACTGTAGGTGCTCTTTCCGAAAATCACCCCATAGAAGAGGCTGTCAATGATATTGCCAATGGCTCCTGCGAGAATAAGCGCCACGCAGGTCACAAAGCCTTTGTGGGTGCCCTCACGCACAATACGAACAATGTAGACCGTGATGACGATGACGGCGACTACGCGAAAACCGGTCAGAAGGTATTTACCCCATTCGCCGGGAATTTCAAGCCCGAACGCCATACCCGTATTCTCAATGAACCGGATTTCAAAGAAACCCGGAATCACCTCGAGGTAGTCTCCGATGGTAAAATTCAGCTTGATCCACACCTTACTGATCTGATCAACCAGCAAGACGGACAAGACGACTAAAGGGATTCGTAACGCCATTCGCTTCAGCCAGTTTCGCTTACTGGCGGTTCTTGGCTTCGATGCTCAATGTGGCATGCGGCACCAGGCGAAGACGTTCTTTCGAAATAAGCTTCCCTGTTTCACGGCAAATACCGTATGTTTTATTCTTGATACGCAGCAGGGCGTTCTCCAGGCTGTTGATGAACTTTTCCTGACGTGCGGCAAGTTGAGCGGTTTCTTCCCGGCTCATGGTTTCAGATCCGTCTTCCATCATTTTGAAAGTGGGTGACGTATCGTCTGTAGTGTTATCATCTTCGTGCGACAAGCTTCTGCGAAGCTGGTCGAGGTCTTGACGCGCTTGTTCAAGTTTCTCCTTGATCAGCTCCTCGAACTCCTTTAGTTCTGCGTCTGAATAGCGATTTTCAGCCATTTCTTTAAGTTTAAGTGTTTGACACAATCACGATTTGCGCTTTGAGGTCTTTATCCAGTTCAACCTCTGTTCCGTTCTCCATCGACTCTACAAACCGCAAATCTGTTGCCAAAGTTTCATTACAAATATAATCCAAATTGTTGCGAAGAGCTTCCGCTACATCCGCGCTGGTCGCGACATTGAGCTCAATTTTGTCGGTAACCTCAAGTCCGCTGTCTTTTCTCAGATTCTGCACCCGGTTCACCATTTCACGGGCAATGCCTTCATGGCGAAGCGGTTCGCTGATGGTGATATCAAGGGCAACGGTCAACCCTCCTTCCGAGGCAACGAGCCACCCCGGGATGTCCTGCGAAGTGATTTCAACTTCTTCCAGGGTCACCACGGCCTGTGCACCTTCAATAGAGAGTGCCATCTGACCATCTTGCTCGAATTGTGCTATACCATCCTGATCAAGTGCATTGATCGCAGCGGCAACCTTCTTCATGTCTTTACCGAATCGAGGTCCGAGCTTTTTGAAATCCGGTTTGATCTGTTTTACCAGCACGCCGGTATCCGTAAGGTGCTCGATCTCTTTGACGTTTACCTCATTGCACACGAGGTCTTCAATTTTTTTCAGACGCTCTGCAAATGCTTCTGTAAGTACCGGCACCATAATGCGTTGTAGTGGCTGGCGCACGCGGATCTTTTCTTTCTTTCTGAGGCTGAGTACCATCGTGGTGATCTGCTGTGCGAGCCCCATGCGTTGTTCGAGATCGTCATTGATGAACAGCGCATCGCTCACCGGGAAGTAAGCCAAATGCACGCTTCCTTCGCCCCCTCGGCCGGTAACCTGTGTGAGGTCCCTGTAAAGGCGATCCATATAGAAAGGTGCAATAGGAGCCGCGAGAATGGCGAGGGTCTCCAGGCAAGTGTAGAGCGTTTGGTAGGCGCTAAGCTTATCCTGGGAGTCATCACTCTTCCAGAAGCGGCGGCGACCGAGGCGGACGTACCAGTTGCTCAACTGATCGGTGGTAAATTCCTGAATCAGTCGTCCGGCGCGGGTTGGCTCGTAATCGGCATAGGCGTCGTCAACCTTTTTGATAAGGCTGTGAAGCTTGCTCCATATCCAACGGTCGAGTTCGGGGCGGTTCTCATGAGGGAGCAAAGGCTTCGAATGATCAAACCCGTCAATATTCGCATACATGGCGAAGAAGTTGTACGTGTTGTACAGGGTTCCGAAGAACTTTCGCTTGGCCTCTTCAAGCCCTTTCAGATCAAAGCGAAGATTGTCCCAGGGCTGTGCGTTGGTGACCATGTACCATCGCGTGGCATCCGGACCGTGGTCATCGAGTGTTTTGAAAGGATCGACGGCGTTACCCAATCGCTTCGACATCTTTTGTCCGTTCGCATCGAGTACCAGTCCGTTTGACACTACATTTTTATATGCCACTGTATCAAAGCACATGGTAGCGATTGCGTGTAGCGTGTAGAACCAGCCGCGGGTTTGATCCACACCTTCGGCGATGAAATCAGCCGGGAATGCGAGACTGTCATCCACCAGTTCCTTGTTCTCAAACGGGTAATGCCATTGTGCATAGGGCATCGATCCCGAGTCAAACCACACGTCAATGAGGTCTGCCTCACGTTTCATCGGCTCGCCTTTAGAAGACACGAGCGTGATCTTATCAACGTATGGTTTGTGCAGATCGAAACGGTCATAGTTCTCTTTCGAGAAATCCCGCGGCTCAAATTCTGCAAGTGGATTGCTCTGCATGACCCCCGCTTCAACCGCCAGGGCGCATTCGTTTTTGAGCTCTTCAACCGAGCCGATGCACCTGGCTTCGCTGCCGTCTTCAGTGCGCCAGATCGGGATCGGAATTCCCCAGTAGCGCGAGCGGCTGAGGTTCCAGTCGTTGAGGTTTTCGAGCCACTTGCCGAAACGTCCGGTTCCGGTGCTTTCAGGTTTCCAATTGATGGTTTTGTTGAGTTCTACCATCCGGTCGCGGGCAGCAGATGCTTTCACGAACCAGCTGTCGAGTGGGTAGTAGAGTACCGGTTTATCTGTGCGCCAGCAATGGGGATAGCTGTGCTCGTACTTCTCGACGTTGAAAGCCATTCCGCGTTCTTTCAAACTGATGGCGATTTCGACGTCAACCGATTTATCCGGCGCTTCTGCGCCGTCATAGTATTCATTCTTCACATACGCGCCCTTGTACGGACCCGCAATGAAGCGGCCTTGCAGGTCAACGAGCGGCACGCCATTGCCGGTGCCGTCATCAACGAGCATACCCGGAACGCCCGCATCGCGCGCCACCTGGGCATCGTCTGCACCGAATGTTGGGGCGGTATGCACGATGCCGGTACCGTCTTCAGTGGTCACAAAAGCTCCCGGAATGACGCGGAAGGCCTCTTCCGGCTGCTCCATCGGGGTGGCCCACTGCAGCAATTGCTCGTACTTCACGCCTACCAGATCACTGCCCTTGCACTTGCCGATGACCTCGAACTCAGCGCCCTTTTTGACCGGAAAATGCTTGTTCAGCAAGGCTTCTGCTACAACAACAGTAGTCGGCTCATCAGTGTATTTATTGTTGCTGTTGACCAAAACATAGTCAATGTTCGGACCCACGGTCAGCGCTGTATTCGACGGTAGCGTCCACGGAGTGGTCGTCCATGCCAGCAGGTACAAACGGTCGCGCACTTCACCTTCCGAAGCCAGATTCTCGACTAATCCGCGGCTTTCGCCGCGTACCTGAAACTGAGCCACAACGGTTGTGTCTTTCACATCGCGGTAGGTACCGGGCTGGTTGAGCTCGTGGCTTGAAAGACCTGTGCCGGCTTTGGGAGAATAGGGCTGAATGGTGTAGCCCTTGTAGAGCATGTCTTTATCGAACAGTTGCTTCAGCAGCCACCAGACCGACTCGATGTACTTGTTTTCGTAGGTGATGTACGGGTCATCCATGTCAACCCAGTAGCCTACGCGACGGGTGAGGTTGTTCCACACATCAGTGTAGCGCATCACCGCTTTGCGGCAGGCATCATTGTATTCTTCAACAGAAATCGACTTACCGATATCTTCTTTGGTAATGCCGAGTTCTTTCTCTACACCCAGTTCAACCGGAAGTCCGTGTGTATCCCAGCCGGCCTTTCGCTTGACCCTAAAACCTTTCAGCGTTTTGTACCGGCAAAAAAGGTCTTTGATGGTGCGCCCCATGACGTGGTGGATACCAGGCATTCCGTTTGCGCTCGGCGGACCTTCGAAAAAGACAAAAGGTTTCTGATCGTCGCGCGTTTCGATGCTGCGTTCAAAGACCTTTTCGCGATCCCAGGTTTCCAGCATCTCTTTCTCGGTTCCGGGCAGGTCAAGGACTTTGTATTCAGGATATTTCGCTGACATTCAACCGTTTTTTCAAAGTGTGCGAAGATAATGAAAACTACACAGAGGAACGAGACCGCAGTGAAGATCCTCCGATGATGCGCAGGTTCTACGTTGTTTTTGATTTTCTCTATTCCGGCGGTCTTGCCACCTTCGGGAGCGATGGTTCAAACACCAAAGAAAGGCATCCTTTTGCCTGGAAAGGTTGAAGAATTACCCGTTCAGTGGTGATACGAAGCGGGACATTGGGTGTTTGATGAGGTTGGGCGGAGCGATTTCGCACCAAAAGCGTCAAAGCCTCGCACATACCTACCTGCAGCAGCCCGCTGTAAGCACTTCTCTGCCAGAGAGTCGTTTAAACGAAAGGCGAAAACCGGCATTGCCATACCGCCATCAACACCCGAATTTGCAAAACAAGGCATTGACAAAAGTGTGGAAGCCGCATGCATGTGCTAATTTAGCGCAGTATTATGTCAGTCTTCAATCATATTGGTCAGTTCTTTTTGCTGTTGCGCGCGGCCTTTCGCCGGCCGGAGCAATGGCGTCTGTTTTTGCGGTTAACCCTGCTCGAGATTGACAAAATTGGCGTTCAATCTGTGGGTATTGTCGCGCTGCTGTCTCTTTTTATGGGGGCGGTTATTTGCATCCAGACGGCAGCCCAGATTGAGTCAGGTTGGATACCGGTATACACGGTGGGATACACCGTAAGGCAGACTATGATCCTGGAGTTTTCGCCAACGATTATTCCGGTCATCATGGCAGGAAAAGTAGGCTCGAATATAGCGTCAGAGATAGGTACGATGCGGATTACCGAGCAAATTGACGCCCTGGATATTATGGGAGTGAATTCGGCGGGCTATCTCATTCTGCCCAAGATTGTTGCCGCGGTATTCATTTTCCCGTTTCTTATCATTGGTTCGATGTTTTTGGGGATCGCAGCGGGCGGCATGATCGGTGAGCTATCGAATATTATACCGCTCGCTGACTACGAAGTAGGGATCCAATTTGACTTCCGACCTTTTCAGGTCGCTTATGCCTTGATTAAAACCGTGGTTTTTGCATTCATCATCGTTTCGGTTTCGGCCTATTGCGGCTATTATACCCGCGGAGGAGCTCTTGAAGTGGGTCATTCGAGCACACAGGCGGTAGTGTACAGCATCGTTCTGATCATGGTGTCAAACCTTCTGATCACCCAACTATTGCTGATATGATTCGGGTTGAAGGCGTAAGCAAGTCATTTGGTGAGCAAAAGGTGCTTGATGCGGTAGACGTGAACTTCGAGACCGGCAAAGTGAACTTTATCATTGGTCGCAGCGGAAGCGGAAAGTCTGTGCTGACGAAATGCATCGTGGGTTTGCTTGAAGTGGATGAAGGTCGCGTACTTTTTGACGACCGTAACTTCACAGTTATGAGCCACCACGAGCGAAAAAGCATCCGTAAAGAGATCGGGATGCTTTTTCAGGGCAGCGCCTTGTTTGATTCTATGACTGTAGAGCAAAATGTTGGTTTCCCGCTGACCATGTTCAGCGACATGTCTGCCGATGAAAGAGCCGAACGGATCGACTTTTGCCTCCGGCGGGTTCAGCTTGATGGAGCACACAAAAAGTATCCTGCCGAAATCAGTGGTGGAATGCAGAAGCGGGTGGGTATTGCCCGAGCCATTGCGATGAACCCCAAATACCTTTTTTGTGACGAACCGAATTCGGGACTGGATCCTCAGACCGCGATCGTGATTGATAATTTGATTCGTGAGATCACTTACGAATATGGGATCACCACTGTAGTCGTTTCGCATGATATGAACTCCGTCATTGAAATCGGCGACCGGATCAACTTCGTGAATGCCGGAAGGATTTGGTGGCGCGGCGACAAGGATGACATCCTACACACATCGAACGAAGAGCTGAACAGCTTCGTTTATGCGTCTGACTTCATGCGGGTGGTAAGGCAAAACCTCAAATAGCGCAGGTGCTGTCTTTTGACGCATCTTCCGTACCTTTTCAGGAGAAATTGTATCCGCAATGAGCGCTTCTGACCACCAAGACGGCTTTATCCCTTACCAACCGGCAACCTATGAAGCAGAAGAAATGCTGGCGCGGAGCAGGGCTTTCTACGAGCTTATGAACACTCGACGCAGTGTGCGCGTCTTCTCTGATCGACCGGTTGCTCGCGAAGTAATTGAACACGCCATTCGCGCTGCAGGAACTGCTCCGAGCGGGGCGCATAAACAGCCGTGGAGTTTTTGTGTGGTTGAAGATTTTGAACTACGTAAAGAGATTCGCAAGCGCGCAGAACAAGAAGAAAAACAGAATTACGACAGCAGGATGAGTGATCGGTGGCTCAAAGACCTTGAGCCCTTGGGTACCAACCATATCAAACCATTCATCACGGATGCTCCCTATTTGATTGTGATGTTCAAGCAAGCTTACGGTCACGATTCCGAAGGCAACAAGCAACACCATTATTATGTTAACGAAAGCGTTGGTATTGCAGCGGGTATGCTGATCACGGCCTTGCACTACGCTGGGCTGTCAGCCCTCACCCATACGCCAAGTCCGATGAATTTTCTCGAAGAACTGCTCGATCGACCCGGTAATGAAAGGGCATATTTGAATATACCGGTAGGGTACCCATCAGCAGATGCGCGGGTGCCCGATCTCACAAGAAAAGCACCTGAAGACTTCATTCATTGGTACTGAAAGGTATTTATGCAGAGCAATTATTAGTGTAAGTGTCTGATTTACAAAAGGAAATATCATATTGGCGGTAATAGCAAAGTTTGTTTACTTTGCATCCGAATTTTTTAAACCACACAGGATTATGTCTGACATTCGTTCAAAAGTAACCGAGATCATAGTTGATAAGCTCGGTGTTGACGAAGGAGAAGTTACTCCGGAAGCAAGTTTCACCAATGACCTTGGTGCAGATTCTCTGGATACCGTTGAGCTCATTATGGAGTTCGAAAAAGAGTTCAATATCGCTATCCCGGATGATCAGGCTGAGAAGATCAACACAGTAGGGCAAGCGATTGAGTACATCGAGAACAACACCAAGTAAGCGCTCGATCTTATGGAGTTGAAGCGTGTTGTTGTAACCGGCATTGGCGCCCTGACCCCCATCGGGAATACTGCAGGCGAGTACTGGGAAAACCTGATTAAAGGAACCAGTGGTGCCGCGCCCATACAACATTTTGATGCTTCTAAATTCAAGACCCAGTTTGCGTGCGAAGTGAAGAACTTCGACCCTCAGGCTCATTTCGACCGGAAGGAAGCACGCAAACTGGATCTTTTCTCCCAGTATGCATTGGTGACCGTTGAGGAAGCCGTGCAAGACGCCAAACTCACCGAAGGCGTTGACCAGGATCGCGTAGGCGTGATCTGGGGTTCGGGCATCGGTGGATTGAAGACCTTCCAGGACGAATGTTTCGCCTTTGCACTGGGAGATGGAACACCGCGTTTCAACCCCTTCTTCATCCCGAAAATGATCGCAGATATCGCCTCCGGGCATATCTCTATCAAGTATGGTTTCAGAGGGCCGAATTTCACAACGGTCTCTGCATGTGCCAGTTCTACGAACGCGCTGATTGATGCCTTCAACTACATTCGGCTTGGCAAAGCTGACGCTATCATAGCAGGCGGTTCAGAGGCGGCGGTGAATGAAGCCGGAATTGGCGGATTTAATGCGCTCAAAGCCTTATCGACCAATAACGAGAACTATCAAACGGCATCGCGTCCGTTTGACCGAACCCGCGACGGATTCGTACTCGGAGAAGGCTCAGGGGCCATTATTCTCGAAGAGTACGAACATGCGAAAAAACGTGGGGCGACGATTTACTGTGAACTTGCCGGAGGCGGACTGAGTGCTGATGCCTACCACATGACAGCACCTCACCCTGAAGGTCTCGGAGCTTCAAGCGTGATGCGTCTGGCGCTCGAAGACGCGCATATGTCGGCTGACAGTATCGATTACATCAATGTACACGGCACGAGCACACCGCTTGGTGATGTCGCAGAGTCACGGGCGATTCAGAAAGTATTCGGGGATCATGCTTATAAATTGAACATATCCTCAACCAAGTCGATGACGGGGCATCTTCTTGGAGCGGCAGGCGCCATTGAGGCTATAGCCTGTATCCTTGCGATCAAGTATGGCATCGTTCCTCCGACGATTAACTTCGAGCATGCTGATCCTGAGCTCGATGAGAATCTGAACTTCACGTTCAACAAAGCAGAAAAACGCGAAGTACGCGCTGCCCTCAGTAATACCTTTGGATTTGGCGGACACAACACATCTGCCATCTTCCGGAAAATCTGAATCTTACCATGCGGCTTACCTTTCTTCGGTTATTTTCCAGAAAGAAAGCTGACCGCATTTCCTCTTATATTCTTAATACGTTTGGGTATCAGCCCGAAGACCCGGTACTTTACAAGCAGGCGCTGCGCCATAGTTCAGCGGTGAAGAGAGGTGCTGCCGGCGCTGAAAGAAGCAATGAGCGACTTGAATTTCTGGGTGACGCGGTGCTGGATCTGATTGTTGCAGAATATCTCTACCTGCAGCACCAAGACCTTTCTGAGGGAGAACTTACAAAGATGAAAGCCAAGGTGGTCAGCAGGCGCATGCTCAACCAA
This sequence comes from Flavobacteriales bacterium, assembly GCA_018402085.1. GTDB lineage: Bacteria > Bacteroidota > Bacteroidia > Flavobacteriales_D > Sanyastnellaceae > Sanyastnella. The sequence goes on from JAGYJM010000001.1 coordinate 19,965, forward strand.
ATTGGTTCGTCACTGGGTATTGAAGATATGCTTGAAAAACGCCTCGGTAGTCAACCGGTGCACCGGTCAATGATCGGCAATGCCCTGGAGGCACTCATCGGGGCTATGTACCTTGACAAAGGATTTCAGTTCACAACTGATAAGATACTCAAACTGCTGCAGGCACATCGCGTTGATGAACGGGTACACGACACAACCGACTTCAAGAGTAAACTCCATGAGTGGTGCCAGAAGAAACGCAAGACACTCAGTTTTAATGTGGTTGGTGAACACCCTGAGCCCAACCACCACGAGCGATACGAAATAGTGGTATATGTGGATGGCAATGCGGTAGGACGCGGACTAGGAAAATCCAAAAAAGTCGCCGAACAACACGCAGCACGACAGGCTTGCAAGCACTTCTTCGGAGAAAAAGACTGAAGACTGCCACAAGCCCGATACAGGGGTTATCTTTACATTATGAAACTTCATCTTGACTTCGATTTCGATTTCAGCTTTCTACTTTTCGGTATCAGCAGCCGGGTTCCTGATTACCACCTTTGCTGGCACATGAATCGGGCGCTGAAGCTCGAAATGTACCGGTCAGACGCACACACCGTGGTCAAGAAAGGCTTGTCAGGAAAATATGAGCGCTTTACCTTTTCGCGAACCACCAACGACTGCACAACTATCTGGAACCTGGTCGCCAATCATAGCCATGACGGTGCTCTGCTCAAACAGCACAGAACCTTTGACTACCTGTTCGTGGTTGACACAGATGATGAAGTAGATGCCGGTGCACTGACAAAAAGAATACATGAGTTACCTGTCGTGCTCGCCTGTTACAAGATTGATCCACAAGCGATCAAACAACGTGAAAACCTCATTTTCGACTCTTGATTTTGCCCTACGATGAAAAGAACTAAAGTTGTCGCTACCATTGGTCCGTCTAGCGCTTCACGCGAGGCTCTCGAGCCGATGATCCTTGAAGGAATGGATGTTGCCCGTATCAATTTCTCGCACGGAAGCCACGAAGACCACCAGAAAGTGATTGAAACGGTGCGCGCCATCAACACCGATCGCAATACCAACACGGCCATCCTTGCCGATCTGCAAGGTCCCAAACTGCGCATCGGAGAGGTGGAGAATAATGGTGTACAACTGGTGACCGGTGAAACCATCACCATCACCACGCGCGAACAGAAAGGCACCGAAAAAGTAGTCAGCACGAACTACAAACATTTTGCAGAAGACGTTCAGCCGGGTGAAGCTGTGCTGCTTGACGATGGTAAAATCAAGCTGAAGGTCAAAGAAACCGACGGCAAAGAAGAAGTCATCTGCGATATTGTGCACGGCGGCGTGCTGTCGTCTAAAAAAGGCATCAACCTCCCAAACACGAAGATTTCATTGCCCTGCCTCACGGAGAAAGACCTGAAAGACCTCGATTTCGCACTCGAGCAGAATGTTGACTGGATCGGCCTTTCTTTTGTGCGTTCTTCTGACGATATACGCGAGTTACAGGCGATCATCCAGAAACAGCAGAAACATGCACGGGTTGTGGCCAAAATCGAGAAGCCCGAAGCACTTGAAGACATTGATGCGATCATAGAGGCTACAGACGCCGTGATGGTCGCCCGTGGAGACCTCGGAGTGGAAATCCCAATGCAGAATGTACCCCTCATTCAGAAGTCGCTCATCGAAAAGTGCATCCACAATGCCAAGCCGGTAATTGTAGCCACGCAGATGATGGAAAGCATGATCACGAACATCACGCCCACCCGTGCTGAAGTGAATGATGTGGCAAATGCAATCCTGGATGGTGCTGACGCCGTCATGTTGTCTGGCGAAACCAGCGTTGGCGACCATCCGGTGGAAGTCATTAAGGCCATGGTCTCAATTGTGAATGAAGTGGAGAAGGGTGGAAAAATCTACTACCACGAAGAGCCGCCCGCACCTTCAAAAGAAGATCGCTTCATCTCAGACAGCATCTGTTACAATGCCTGCCGACTCGCGAAACGTGTAGAGGCCAAAGCGATTGTGACCATGACCTTCAGTGGCTACACCGGACTCAAAGTCAGCAGCCAGCGACCAAAAGCTCAGACCTTCGTTTTCACCGGTAACCGCAAGATTCTGACACAGATGAATCTGGTTTGGGGAGTCCGTGCATTCTATTACCATAAAATGGTTTCAACGGATCATACCATTTCAGATATCAAGTACACGTTAAAGAAGAACGGATACATCAAAGATGGAGACTTCATCATCAATGTCGCCAGTATGCCGATCGAAGAGCAAGGCATGACCAATATGCTCAAGCTCTCGAAGGTGTAAAGCCGATTACATAGCACAACGCATCACTCCTTCACAAACACATAATTCAAACCGTGACTGCCTGCGTAGTCGCATTCATTGATGACGTCAAGATACCCTTCTGACACCTCAAATGACTCAACTCGGTTGTCGTTGAATAGTATCTGTAGGTAATCTTTTTGAAAGCCGTTGGGTACTTTTGGGAAGTCAAAGATGTATTCAGAGCCGGTGACATTCAATTCTTCAAATTGGTAATATGACCAATCCCTCACTCGTGTCGTTGACAGTTTCTCACCATTCTTTGCTAGTGCTATCTTACCTTTTTCTATAAACTCAATAGTAAATTGGATGTTCAGATCATTTAAAACATTGATGGTATCCAGTGTTTCGTTCGTTTCGTCATATTGCAATGATTCTACCCGTATGCATTGCCACTTTCCTACTAAACGTTCACCCAAAATATCGAATGGTTCTTTACGACAACCTAATATGGAACAAAGTGCTGTTAACAAACAAAGCGTTCTCATATCAATATATTCTCTCAAAAACATATTTATACTCTTCCTCCTTCCAAACGTCCTCGCTCAGTAAACCTGTGATTCCTGATGTTTTAAAATGAGAATCATCAAGCAATTGTACACCCCATTGACTCCCTGTAACACCTTCAAGCCCAGGGACAGTAAAGCGAAATGACTCTGTCGTTGATGACCAATGTTCTATTCTAGATTTTTCAATGCATTTTCCGTCCCTTATAAACTTAACTATACCCCGCTCTTTGAACTCAATGACCAGATCTATCGTCTCCGCGTTCAGTAATTCTTCTTCCTCATTGCCAATGTGTCTCCAGACTGAAATACATTGCCACTCGCCAATAAGCACCTCTGCGCGATGCGTAAGGCGGTCTTTTTCGCAAGAAGACAGTGTCAGCAAGCTAGTAAGGAGTACACTAAACATTGTCCTCGAACCTCTATTGATGCAACCAATTCTCATAGCTTCACGATTCTTTGATGATGCACCTCGTCACCATTACTCACAATGAGAATATACGTACCGCTCGCCAAAGAAGATAAATCAAGTTTTGTTAATGAGCTAGTGAGCAACCCTTTATAAACCGCTGAATTAGCTAGAGTAACAATGGAAAAGGATAACGGCACATCTACGTCATTTATCTCTAAGTTCAAATTGTCTAGTACTGGGTTGGGAAATACTTTGATTCCAATCGAATCGTTCAGAACATCAGTCACCTGAGTGGATGCCGATGATGCTAAGGCAGAAGAATTCTGCTCTGGAGAATGTTGCATCCTACGGAAATTCGATAGATCATCATCCCACAATTCGAAATATACAACTGGAAAATCTTCTGACAATGTAAATGGGATAGTCAATGCAAGATTTCCGAAAGGATTGGACTGAACTTCGAAATGCTCTATGCCATCGCTACTTGAAAAGCAATAATCTCCAACCAATGGGTTGTAGTACCGCACAAAATAAGTCTTTGAAGAGCCCATATGATCTAAGACCAAAGCATCTGAACCACCCACGGATGACGATGAGGTAATGTCATACGATGATCCTGTTACGTTCAAATCATGTAAGTGAAAGCCGTCGTGGTGTGGTTCATCTAACTGATCACAATCACAACCTTCAACACCAATATCCTCCTCTAGACAATCATAGACTTGGCATTCTTTAAAGTTGTATTCGTTCCAGCTTAAGTTATAAATCGCACCAGCGACTCTTAAATCCCCCGATGTTGACGCTCCAGTTCTAACAAAACTCATTGCAATTTTAACTAAATCACTGTTAGGATGCTGAGTCCACGATCCTTCTGCTACCCAATTATGTTCATGAAGGTCAATATTCTCCATAAAGGATCGTACATGATCAAAAACTTCCCAATGAGTTCGATCGGGATTTCGAAAATCATACCAACTGTTTCCGGCATTCGCTATTCCTGAAAAAGGATAGAGCATCAGATATTTGATATTACTATTTGTGGAAATGCAGTCACTAAAGTTTTCACCATCATCACTCGTCTCAGGAAAACCCAGTTCACTGTAAATAATAGGTTTCTCGATACCGAACCCGGCAATGGCGGGTGGCAGCAGGTCATCTAAATCACCATGATATCTCCAACTGTTCGTTTTGGCGATTTTTGCAAAGTCCACTAATGAACTCACATAGCGACTTTCGCAGATTACGTCCAGATAAGGGTTGCTAACATAAGTATTATCGGGCAAAGCCAAAGATAGTTCTGTAACATGATCTCCATAGCTGTCTAAAGCACCACCAGTAAGATACGAACTTGCTAAGAGGTGTTCAGTGTGATCTAGTTCTTCCTTGATATACTCTGCAACTTCTAGTTGCCATGACGCCACTGCCGAACGATACTGTGCCATTCCCACTTCATCATCATTATCTCTACTCCACGGAGCAATCCCATTCACAGTGCCGGTATTATTGATCTCTGATAGTAACTCCATGATAGAAATCGTTGTCGAATATCCCCATCGTGCAATTTGGTATCGGATTTTCTTCTTAAATGCTTCAAGTGCAGATGGATCTGTGAAAAATTCTATTGGATTTTCTAAACCGAGGTCTGTATGGTAACAGTATCCCCCGTTTTCTTCCGCAGCACCTTGATAGCCGTAATCATCAAACCAATCCCAATGCCTCATACCATAAGGTTGATCCACCTCCAGCGGATAATGTGCCATCATACACCACTCTATTTTTACACCGAGACTATTTGCCAACTCAATGTATTCGTCAAACTCATAGGCGCAATTCATACGTTCATAATAGTTGGTCAAATGCTCAAACTCGATTTCAAAATCGTACGGAAAAGAAATCGTTCTTGCCATATTACCACCGGAGGCAGCTAAATCCATGAGTTGATCATGCAATTGTGCTCGGTACAAAGCAGGATGAGCCGTTTGAGAATACCAGGCATTAAGACCCCAACCTGAAGTGTTTGTAATGCTTCCGGTTGAAACTGACTCACCATTGCAAGGGCCGGTCTCTTCAAAGTCGAGCACCCTATCAGTTGTATGAAGATTGGTCCCAACGGGAAAGAACAAATCACCTCCCAGCTGAAGATATTTGTCATTCGAAGCCACTTTAACATATCCGGGGTCACTGGAAGTAGTCGCGTAAAACACCACCTGTGTTGACTGATACGTTTCTTCATCCGATTTGAGATAGACATAACAGCGATAAGTACCTTCGACTGGTGGTGCATAGCGCACCCTAAAGCGATAGTCAGTAGGAATTTCGACCCAATCCCAGTCGCCGTAGTCTGTTCCGGTGTAATCAGGCAGATTGAAGTTCATCTCATAATCGCGGTAGAAAAACCCATTAATGGTTTTCATACTTACCCAGTTTCCTGGGCTTTCTTCGCGTTCAATGACGGCGTAAACGTCAATATCATCGGGATCAAACGGATTCAAGGCACCTTCCGCTTCCGGGTCATTGATAAAAAGGTTTACCGCATCATTGATGGCCTCAGGCATTTTTAGCCCGAGTTCCACCTTATCGTAGGTATCCACTACGTAAGTGCCTTCCGGCTCATACCACGCCACTTCAAGATCGTTGTCAGCCTTTCCCATCGAAATATTTACAGGTCCGTTTGTCGGAACGATGTCACTATTCGTTATGTCGATGACTTGGGTAGCGCGAAGCTCCATGGGCGTGTCAGCCCCAAAGCCATTTACTACCGCATCTTCAACAGTCAAAATGCATTGATTATCGTAAGCATCTTCAGGAAGGTACTGAAAGTTACCCTCTAAGCAATGCAAGTCTTGTGGTGCCGGACTTTCTTCTTGAGCAAAGACAGTCAAACATGAAATCACCAGCAGCGAGAGAACTATAAAGACTTTCACTATTGTTGCTTTTCAAGTTCTTCGATACGCTTATTTAGCTCAATGACGTAAAGAGTGAGCTCTTCAACCTTCTCTACCAGAAGACGATTGATCTCGCCAAGATCAGCACCATTCGTTTCAACCTGCTCGGCTGATGGCATACCCGGCAGTCGGCGATGTTCTTTGAGGTATGCTTCAAGTTGACTTAAGCTCATTAGTTTCCGCTCCGGGTCAAAGACGTAGTCAGGAAAAGGCGCTACACGGACATAAACTGCAGTTGCCCAGATCTCACCGCTATTTAGCATCCTGATTTTGTCAGTGCCTGAAGATGTTACACGAAAGGCCATTGCTTCATCCGAATCTGTATGCACACTTATTCCTGTTGAGCCTTCACCGCTCCCGAGCATCACCAAGTCGATACCTGTCTGATCAGCGTCGTCATTGGTGTCATTTAGCTCTAGCGTGATACCTGTGACGCCATCGGAATAGCCTGCCGATGAAAGATTCATGCGGATTCCGGTGGTATAGTTTGCAGGGTTCATAAGGTTAAGGCATGATCCTGCAAAGGGTTGATCCCCTATTCCAATTCCCCGGGTGAAATATGACCGCCCCTAAACGTGGAGTTTTTGTGTGGGCTGTCCTGTACCTATTCCGACCGAAGGCTGCAAGTAGCACCCTGATCCGCCGGTGTACAGAACCCCTGGTGCCTGAAACCAATAAGGATTAGGCATTGGATCATAGCTCTGGCAATCAGGTATGAATGCATCTGCCGCCGGGAACAACGTTCCTCGCAGTTCATCTAACACTGTTTCATCAACAGGTTGAACTTTGCCATCAGCATTCATATACAACAGTTTAATAGTGCCATCTGCGGCGCCAAGCAATTTGAGATCACCGTTTATATCGGCTCCTCCATCCGCAGTTGTTTTACTTGTAACCGTCAATTCACCGTTTAAGGTGTATTGCTGCGCTTTCAGAAATAAGGGTGGGGTAAAAGCGACAAACAGCATCGCCCAGCTGAGTAGTTTATTCTTCATAATGTTAAGATTTGCAAACAAGTTAGGCGCAATTATTCTTGAAAAAAGAAAACTGATAAATATCAGTTAACTTCTCTGATACAAATATTTCCGCCCTGCCTAATTGAAACATAGTTGCTTCGACTGCCATAGTTCGGTGTTCGGTGAAACGAAATGCTTCGCACATCCCGTCGAGCATCCAGCGTCTAACATCCAGCACCCGCATTAAGCGTCGAGTATTAAGCGCACTGCAATAAGCGCCTCTGACCGCTGACTTCAAGCGTCTAACATCCGGCGTCAAACGTCTGACGTTATACCCATCCCGCGCTTTCGCGCGGAGAGAAAATAGCATGGGTATCAAATGAAAAAGGCACCCAATAATACAGATGCCTTTTCTCTTAACAGCCTGCTTTAAGCAAGCCTTCATATGCGGAGGTTAACGGTTAAAAGCAGTGTTTCCATTCACGAAGACCACCTCAACACGGCGGTTCAGCGCGTGATCAGACTCATCACAGTCTTGCTCTTCACAATTCACATAAAGCTCTTTCTCACCGACCCAGGCAATCCGGAATCGCTGCGGTGAAACGCCCATTTCGGTAAGGGCTTTCTCGACGCTCTTTGCCCGGCGCATCGACAGCAGAAGGTTATAGTCTTCGTTGCCGCGTGAGTCGGTATGGGCTTTGATGACCATCTGGAGGCTTTCGTCGTCAGTTAGCATTTCGTGAAGGGCCGTTAGCTGGTCTTTTGCAGCTGCACTTAGCCGGTAACTGTCAAAGCCGAAGTAGATGTTGTTCAGCTCGAAGGTGCGCAGCTCATCATTCCGCTCACGCACATTGTCGTCTTGACTCATGACGAGTGTGCTCAACTCACTGTCATCCATCAGCTGGCTTTCGGTGAAGTCTTCAAACTCCGACTGCGAGAGGTAGTGCGTTTCATCGCGCAGACGCTCAAGCATGGCAATGAGGGCGTCTCCGTCATCAGTGGCGCTGCTGTCAGGCAGTTCGGTAAGTATCTCTTCGATGACCGGCTCAATAATGCCCGCTTCTTCAAGCGCTGCCCGAAGCACCTCAACGGTGCCGAGGTCGATATACGTTTCTTCGAGTTCATCTGCAGCGTCGAAGGAACAGAGGGCATCAGCAGAAGTTGCTGCAGGTTCACCGAAGAACAATTCAAATGACTCACCGGCCTTGGCCACAACTTCGAGCGATTGCTCGGCATTCAGCCGCATGACTTGCTCGGTGCCGTCTCCGGAGCGAAACGTTACCGGCTTACCTGCGAGGCTCACTGCCTCATCGGTTTCAAAGCTGACCGCAACGATCTGCTGCACAATGCGAACCTTCGAGAACTTATAAATCTTGTCGAGACCGGTTTCGCGATTCGAGCTGAAGTAACCGTAAGGCTCCTCTTCGTTCCAATGGATGCCAAAATCATCTCCTGACGAGTTAATCGGGTAACCGAGATTAACCGGGTCACTGAACCGGTCTTTCACAAGGGTTGCCTTGAAGATGTCAAGTCCGCCCAGACCGGCATGACCATCAGATGAGTACAAAAGCTCCCCCTGGTCAGAAATGAAAGGGAACATTTCATTACCCTCGGTATTGATTGTCGGACCAAGGTTTCGGGGCGGTGTCCAGCCTTCACTGGTGTAACGAACCTCATAGAGGTCAGTGCCGCCATACCCACCCGGCATATTCGAAACAAAGACCATGCGTGTTGAGACAAGGTCAAGCGTCGGGTGGCCGGTCGAGTAAGCATCGCTATTGAAATCGAGTCCTTCTGCTTTCTGCCATTTACCATTTTCCAGACGAATGGCATAGATCTGTAGGTTGGCCGTTCCGGATTCGTCGTATACGGGGCGACCTCGCTTGATGTTGTTCCGCGTAACATACATGACCTGGTTGTTCGGGTCAAAGAAAGCCGGACCATCATGGTAACGGCTGTTGACGTCTCCGGTGAGGCGTTCAGCGTCAACGGCTTCGCCGTTAGCATTCAGGTGGCACGAGAATACATCGAGGTATGGAACCTCGTCGAAAGCTTCCTGATCGAGATCTGTCTGGCGAATACCCGCAGAACAGAAGACGTATTGGTCATTGAACCGGCACATACCAAATGAAGGCTTATCGCTGTTGATCTCGAGGGCTTTCACGTCATATTTTAGGGAGTCGGCATACAGATCTGCGAAATACCTCGTATCGCGGATGTGCAGCTGTGCCCTCCGGTCTTCCGGTGCGCCTTTCGCGTAGCGCGAATACCAGAAAACGGCTTTCGAGTAGTCTCGTCGTGCCTTCAGGGCCTCCGCATAATGCAACTTGTCTTCAGGAATATCACATCCGAGTCGGATGGCTTTGAGGAACCACTCAGCACTCTCTGCGGTTTGTCCGATTTTCCGCAGACAGATTCCCATCCGGCGTACAATTTTGACATCAGCGGTGTCATCTTCGTAAGCGAGTTGGTAAAGCCCGAGGGCTTCTCCGTAATTATATTTGTCGAACAGCTTATCAGCGCTCTCTTCGACGCTGCTTTGACTGTAAAGCGCACCTGAAAACAGGATAGCTGTGATAAATAGGATGCGTTTCATAGCTATTCAGTTTAGAAGTATCGGGGGTAAACGATACGGCGACGCTTCGCTTTGAGCTGGTAGCTCACCATAATTTCGTGGCTTCCGAAGTTGGTGAATACCGCTCGGTTGGCGAGGAAGTCCATAGAGTACCCCACTTTGAATTTCTTGTCAATTTCATATTGCACAAAGGCGCCTGCCACTTCCTTGAAGTAGTAATATGCACCAACACGCAAGCTTTCCTTGAAAATCAGGTTGAGGTTGGTTCCTACAGAAAGCGGCGCATTCTTTGTGCCCCGGGTCAGGATCGAACCCTGAAATTCAAGCTCACGATTGATTTTCCAGAGGCGACCGGCCGAAGCGAAGAATGTAGGCTGAAGCACCCCTTCTGCAATGGCAAATACCTCTGAAGTTCTTGCGTCAAGCGGGTTCTCAAACAACCTCGGCATCGAAACCGAAGCAAAATTGCGACGGTCATGGTAGAAAAAGCCAAAGCCAATGTTGGGCATGAATACCGACTGTGCATCTTGCGCAAACTGACTGTCTTCTTGTCCGTAATGGTTCGATGTCAGCGCAACATCAGTCAGTCGGGCCTGGTACAGACCGGCCGTAGCTTTCAGGCCAAAGCTCATGAAGCCGGTACGTGATACCTGCACCCGCGCTGCGGCATCGGCCATAAGCGAAAGCTCACTGGTCGGACCAATCTTGTCGTGATTCAACGTACCTCCAATTGCGAAGCGGTTGCGCTTCAGCGGCATGTCAAAAGACAAGGTCTGCGTTGATGGAGCGCCCTTGAAGCCGATCCACTGGCTTCGGTGAAAGACGCTAACCACTGCGGTTTCTTTGTAACCTGCGTAGGCAGGGTTCACGCGCAACAGATTCAGGAAGTTCTGGGCGTGCATCGCCTCCTGCTGACCGAACGAAGCGGTAGCGAAGAGCGCGAAAAGCACGAGGATGGATGTGTGTTTTATAGTAGTATGCATAGCGTGTGAGTTCTTAGTGATTCAGGTAAACATATCCTTTGACCGGTTTGACTCCGTTGCCCAGTTCCAGCACCATGAAGTAGGTGCCTTCAGGTAAGAAGCCGTTACCCAGGTCGAGGGCGTCTTGTGAACGACCGTCCCAGTCGTTCTGGTAATTTTCAGATTCGTACACCATTCTGCCCCAGCGGTTGTAGATGCTGATGCGATGGTCAGGATAGTCTTCCAGCCCGATGATCTCGAAGGTGTCGTTCACTCCGTCACCATTTGGTGAGATACCCTCAGGAATGATGAGGTCAATGAAGCACTCTACCTGTACCACCACAATGGCAGTATCGCAAGCATTGTAGATGTCACAAACCACGTAGGTGATGGTGTCTGTTCCACACCAGCCTTCGTTGGGTGAATAGTTAAGCATATCATCTATAATGCTCACGACACCGTTCTGCGCAGAGGCGCTTCCCACGGTGATCGGGTCGCCGTCAGGATCCCAGTCATTGTCGAGTACGTCAATGGTGATGTCAGTATCCTCTTCGAGGAAATCAGCATTATCGTCTTCACCTACCGGCGGGTTGTTCACGAGCACAAGGAAGCTACAGTTCACCGAGTTGCCCGCTTCATCCGTCGCCTCGAATACCACTTCAGTGTATCCGTGCGGGAACACGTCGCCGCTCTCAAGGCCTTCAATCATCGTCATTGTCGCACCACAGTTATCGCTGAATACCGGGAGGTCGTACTCCACAATTGCATCGGTGGTCACGATGTCTTCCGGACATTCAATCACAGGTGCTTCAGTGTCTTCTACGGTCACACTGTACGAGCAGGTCACGGTGTTGCCGCTGGCGTCAGTCGCTTCGAAGGTCAGTGTCGTCGTTCCGATCGGGAATACTTCACCGCTTTCGAGTCCTTCAGTCAGTACAATGCTCTCCAACGCACAGTTGTCAAAGGCCTCAGGAAGCTCGTAAGTGAACTCTGCACCACAAATACCCGGGGTATTCGCAATGGTGAGGTCTTCCGGACAATCAAAGCTTGGTGCCTCAGCATCCAACACGGTGATCGTAAACGCACATAGGGTTGAGTTGCCGTGGTCGTCAGTGAAGAGGTAGCTGACCTCAGACACTCCGGTTTCGAAGAAGCTGCCCGGTTCTTGTCCGGAAATCAGCTCAACTTCTACGTTACCACAGTTGTCAGTCGCTGTGGGTACAGTAAAGTCTACTACAGCGCCACACTCACCGGCATCGGTGTTCACTTCGATGCTGGTCGGACAATCCGACATAAGCGGTTCTTCGTCATCGGTGATGGTTACCGTGAAGCTGCATTCAGTGGTGTTACCGGCATCGTCAATGGCCATGTAGGTCACCGTAGTCTCGCCCACGCTGAAGAAGCTGCCCGAGGCCGCGCCTTCAATCAGTGAAACCTCACTCACACCACAGTTGTCTGTTGCCGTTGGCATGTCGTAGTTCACGATGGCGCCACACTGGCCTTCATCTGCAGTCATCAGGATATCTTCCGGACAAGAGATCGCAGGTGCTTCGTCATCCGTTACGGTCACCGTGAAGCTACAGCTGGCAGTGTTGCCGAAGCCGTCGGTTACTTCCCAGGTGACGACTGTTGAGCCAACAGGGAAGAACGATCCACTGTCAAGTCCTTCAGTCAGCACCACAGATGCTACGGTACAGTTATCGGTCGCTACCGGTGCAGTGTAGTTCACGGTTGCCCCGCATGCACCTGCTTCAGCAGTCACTTCAATGTCATCTTCACACTCGATCTCCGGCGCGATGGCGTCGTCAATCAACACCATGAAGCTGCACGTGGTTACATTCCCTGAGTCATCCGTTGCGGTAACGGTAACTTCTGTGTTCTCAGTGATCACTGTTCCGGCAATCGGTGACTGTGCGAGTGCAACAGGACTGCAGTTGTCATTCGCAGTAACCAATCCGAGGTAATCGCCGATCACCGTATCACAATCGTCAGAAAGTGCTTCAGTCTGGTCTTCCGGACACTCAATCACCGGTGCAGTGGTGTCAATCACCTCAACACTGAAGGTACAGGTCGTTACATTGCCGTCTTCGTCGGTTGCCGTGAGGGTAATCACTTCAACACCGAGGGTCAGCACGGTTCCGGCAACCGGTTCCTGCGTTACGGTCACAGCAGTACAGTTATCGCTGGTGATGGCGTCACCGGTGTAATCCGGCAGCGCAACCTCACACGCATCGTTCACTTCGAGGGTCTGATCGGCCACGCACGTAATCTCTGGTGCAATGGTATCGTCAAGCGTTACGGTAAACGTACAGCTGGTGCTGTTTCCGCTATCGTCTGTCGCGGTGAGTGTAATCTCCTGCGTGGTGCCTGATCCGTTCAGTACGGTTCCGGCAACAGGCGACTGCGTCAGCGTCAGATCTGCATCACAGTTGTCAGCAGCTACCGCCATACCGGTGTAATCCGGCAGCGCAAAGGCACAGTTGTCGTCTACGAGCTCTGTCTGGTCTTCCGGACAAAGGATGCTTGGTGCTTCGTTGTCTTCTACCGTCACAGTCTGCACACAAGTGGTCACATTGCCGTGAATGTCGGTGATGGTCCAGGTCAGCGTCGTCACACCCAGCGGGTACATACCCGATGCGTCTGAAGTACTCGTCAGGTCGTTGCTTACTGAGGCAATTCCACAGTTATCTTCCGCCAGAAATGGCGGGATGTTAACGTTCGCCTCACATAGACCGGCATCTGCTGAAGCCACGAGGTCAGCCGGACATTCAACCGCAGGGGCTTCGTTGTCTTCTACGGTCACGGTCATCGAGCAAGTGCTCACATTGCCGTGGATATCGGTAACGGTCCAGTTCACCGTCGTCACTCCTTGTGGGTATACATCAGAAGCGTCAGCGGTGCTGTTGTAGTCGTTTTCAATCGTTGCGATGGCACAGTTGTCATCCGCCACAAATGGCGGGATGCTAACATTGGCCTCACATACGCCGGCATCGGTTGATACCGTGAGGTCATCCGGACATGTAATCACCGGCTGCTCATCGTCAGTTACAACGATGGTCTGTGCACAGGTTGCCGTGTTTCCGGCAAGGTCTGTCACCGTCCAGGTTACCGTCGTCGAACCTACAGGGTATACATCCGTTGCATCGGCCGAGCCGTTGTAGTCATTCACTACAGAAGCCACACCACAGTTGTCATCCGATACAGGAGCTGCGATGCTCACAAGGGCTTCACATACGCCGGCATCAGCAGTTTGCGTGATGTCAGACGGACAAGTAATGGTTGGGCTCTCAGCATCAAGTACGGTTACGGTGGTTACACAGGTGCTGGTGTTGCCTGCCGCATCTGTTACCGTCCAGGTTACGGTTGTTGTACCTACTGAGTATACATCGCTGGCGTCAGCAGTACCGTTGTAATCGTTCACTACAGACTGCACAGTACAGTTGTCTGCCACTACAGGAAGCGCAATGCTTACGGGAGTGTCACAGCTACCGGCTGCCGCATCGATGGTTACCGTGCCTTCACAAGTGATGGTTGGGTTTTCATCGTCGGTCACAACTACTTCCTGTGTACAGGTGGCGGTGTTACCGTTGTTATCAGTCACGATCCAGGTCACGGTGGTAGAGCCGATTGGGAAGGTCGCAGGAGCATCGTTCACCAGAGTTGCAACTCCACAGTTGTCGTCGGTTACCGGAGTACCGAGTGCTACGGTTGCGAAGCATGAACCGGCATCGGTAGTCGCTGCAATGTCTGCAGGGCAAGCGATGGTCGGATCTTCATCGTCAGTTACAACTACCTCCTGAGTACAAGTGGCAGTGTTACCGTAGTTGTCAGTTACCGTCCAGGTTACGGTGGTTGAACCAACAGCGAAGGTTGCAGGTGCATCGTTGCTCACTGAAGCCACTCCACAGTTATCAGCCGTTACCGGAGTACCGAGTGCAACGGTTGCGAAGCAGGAGCCCGCATCAGTAGTCTGAGCGATATCCGCAGGGCAAGTGATGGTTGGGGCTTCATCGTCAGTTACAATCACTTCCTGAGTACAGGTCGCAGTGTTACCGTTGTTGTCGGTTACCGTCCAGGTTACCGTGGTTGAACCAATCGGGAACTGAGCCGGAGCATCGTTGCTCACTGAAGCCACACCACAGTTATCATCCGTCACCGGAGTACCGAGCGCTACGGTTGCGAAGCAAGAGCCGGCATCGGCGGTTTGGGTGATATCCGCAGGACATGCGATGGTTGGGTCTTCGTCGTCAGTGACTACTACTTCCTGGGTACAGGTCGCAGTGTTGCCGTTGTTATCGGTTACCGTCCAGGTTACCGTGGTTGAACCAATCGGGAACTGAGCAGGCGCATCATTTACAACAGAAGCCACGCCACAGTTATCATCGGTAGCAGGTGTGCCGAGGGCTACCGTTGCGAAGCAGGAGCCGGCATCGGCGGTTTGAGTGATATCCGCAGGACATGCGATGGTTGGGTCTTCGTCATCAGAAACTACAACCTCCTGAGTACAGGTGGCCGTGTTGCCGTTGTTATCGATTACCGTCCAGGTTACCGTGGTTGAACCAATCGGGAATTGAGCCGGAGCGTCATTGCTCACTGAAGCCACACCGCAGTTATCAGCTGTTACCGGAGATCCGAGTGCTACGGTTGCGAAGCAAGAGCCCGCATCAGTAGTCTGAGCGATATCCGCAGGACATGTGATGGTTGGGTCTTCATCGTCAGTTACAACTACTTCCTGAGTGCAAGTCGCCGTGTTGCCGTAATCGTCGGTTACCGTCCAGGTTACCGTGGTTGAACCAATCGGGAACTGAGCCGGAGCATCATTTACAACAGACGCCACTCCGCAGTTGTCATCCGTCACCGGAGTGCCGACTGCTACGGTTGCGAAGCAAGAGCCGGCATCGGCGGTTTGGGTGATATCCGCAGGACAAGCAATCGTTGGGTCTTCGTCGTCAGTGACTACTACTTCCTGGGTACAGGTCGCAGTGTTGCCGTTGTTATCGGTTACCGTCCACGTCAAGATCGTTGAACCAATCGGGAAGGTCGCTGGTGCGTCGTTCACTACAGAAGCCACGCCACAGTTATCATCGGTAGCAGGTGTGCCGAGGGCTACCGTTGCGAAGCAAGAGCCGGCATCGGCGGTTTGGGTGATATCCGCAGGGCATGCGATGGTTGGGTCTTCGTCATCAGAAACTACAACCTCCTGAGTACAGGTGGCCGTGTTGCCGTTGTTATCGGTTACCGTCCAGGTTACCGTGGTTGAACCAATCGGGAACTGAGCCGGAGCATCGTTGCTCACAGACGCCACTCCGCAGTTGTCATCCGTCACCGGAGTGCTGAGTGCTACGGTTGCGAAGCAGGAGCCCGCATCAGTAGTCTGAGCGATATCCGCAGGACATGTGATGGTTGGGTCTTCATCGTCAGTTACAACTACTTCCTGAGTGCAGGTCGCCGTGTTGCCGTAATCGTCGGTTACCGTCCAGGTTACCGTGGTTGAACCAATCGGGAACTGAGCAGGCGCATCATTTACAACAGAAGCCACACCACAGTTATCATCCGTCACCGGAGATCCGAGTGCTACGGTTGCGAAGCAAGAACCGGCATCGGCGGTTTGCGTGATATCGGCAGGACAAGCGATGGTTGGCAGTTCGTTATCTGATACCGTTACCACTTGCTCACAAGTAGTCACGTTACCGGCGATATCGGTTACCGTCCAGGTTACTGAGGTTGCACCAATCGGGAAGGTTGCAGGTGCATCGTTCGTTACTGAAGCGATGGCACAGTTGTCGATAGCCGCAGGCGCATCAAGCGTGATGGTCGCAAAGCAGCTGGTAGCATCCGTCGCTTCTGCGACGTCAGCAGCACAAGTCACTACAGGAGCCACGCTATCTTCAAGTGTAACATCGAAGAAACACTCGGTTGAATTACCGTTCGCATCGGTCACCGTAACGGTCACGTTTACGACCGAACCATGTCCGGAAACAATCGTTCCGGCTGCAGGAGACTGTGAAATCGTCAGGTTGTTGTCGCAGTTGTCAGTCGCTATAACGCTTAAAGTGTAGTTAGGCAGGGTTGCTTCACAGTTGGCTCCAAGCTGGAGGGTCGTATTTGGTGCGCAGGTCACGATGACCGGTGCGTCGGTATCTTCTACAATAAGGTCAAAAGTGCAGTCAGTGCTATTACCGGCGGCATCTGTAGCAGTAAGGGTTATAGTAGTGTTACCAGCTACAACGGTTCCGGCTGCAGGAGACTGAGTTACCGTCAGTACAGCGTCGCAATTATCATTGCTTACTGCAAGTGTGGTATAATCTGCAAGTGTAAACTGACAGTTGGTGTCGGCAGATACATTGATGTTTGCAGGGCAATCGATCACCGGAGCTTCAACATCGTTTACCGTGATGACCTGCTCACATGTGGTTGTATTACCGGAGTCATCAGTTACGGTCCAGGTTACGTTCGTTGAACCGATTGGGAAGGTTGCAGGAGCATCATTCACCACAGTTGCAACTCCACAGTTGTCATCCGTTACCGGAGTACCGAGTGATACTGTTGCGAAGCAAGAACCAGCATCGGTAGTCGCTGCGATATCCGCAGGGCATGCGATGGTAGGGTCTTCGTCGTCAGTTACCACTACTTCTTGCGCACAAGTGGCAGTGTTACCGTAGTCGTCAGTGACAGTCCATGTTACGATAGTTGAACCAATCGGGAATTGAGCCGGAGCGTCATTGCTCACTGAAGCCACACCGCAGTTATCAGCTGTTACCGGAGATCCGAGTGCTACGGTTGCGAAGCAAGAGCCGGCATCGGCGGTTTGAGTAATATCCTCAGGACAAGCAATCGTAGGGTCTTCGTCGTCGGTTACCACAACCTCCTGAGTACAGGTGGCCGTGTTGCCGTTGTTATCGGTTACCGTCCAGGTTACCGTGGTTGAACCAATCGGGAATTGAGCCGGAGCGTCATTGCTCACTGAAGCCACACCGCAGTTATCAGCTGTTACCGGAGATCCGAGTGCTACGGTTGCGAAGCAAGAGCCGGCATCGGCGGTTTGAGTAATATCCTCAGGACAAGCAATCGTTGGGTTTTCGTCGTCAGTCACAACTACTTCCTGAGTACAGGTGGCAGTGTTACCGTAGTCGTCAGTGACAGTCCAGGTTACCGTGGTTGAACCAATCGGGAATTGAGCCGGAGCGTCATTGCTCACTGAAGCCACACCGCAGTTATCAGCTGTTACCGGAGATCCGAGTGCTACGGTTGCGAAGCAAGAGCCGGCATCGGCGGTTTGAGTAATATCCTCAGGACAAGCAATCGTTGGGTTTTCGTTGTCAGTCACAACTACTTCCTGAGTACAGGTGGCAGTGTTACCGTAGTCGTCAGTGACAGTCCAGGTTACCGTGGTTGAACCAATCGGGAACTGAGCGGGTGCGTCGTTCACGACAGTAGCTACATCGCAGTTGTCGTCGGTCACCGGAGTGCCGAGTGCTACGGTTGCGAAGCAAGAGCCGGCATCGGCGGTTTGAGTAATATCCTCAGGACAAGCAATCGTAGGGTCTTCGTCGTCGGTTACCACAACCTCCTGAGTACAGGTGGCCGTGTTGCCGTTGTTATCGGTTACCGTCCAGGTTACCGTGGTTGAACCAATCGGGAACTGAGCGGGTGCGTCGTTCACGACAGTAGCTACACCACAGTTGTCATCCGTCACCGGGGTGCCGAGTGCTACGGTTGCGAAGCAAGAGCCGGCATCGGCGGTTTGAGTAATATCCTCAGGACAAGCAATCGTTGGGTTTTCGTCGTCAGTCACAACTACTTCCTGGGTACAGGTGGCAGTGTTACCGTTGTTATCAGTCACGGTCCAGGTCACGGTGGTAGAGCCGATTGGGAAGGTCGCAGGCGCATCGTTCACCAGAGTTGCAACTCCACAGTTGTCATCCGTCACCGGAGTACCGAGTGCTACGGTTGCGAAGCATGAACCGGCATCGGTAGTCGCAGCAATGTCTGCAGGGCAAGCGATGGTCGGATCTTCATCGTCAGTTACAACTACCTCCTGAGTACAGGTGGCCGTGTTGCCGTAATCATCGGTTACTGTCCAAGTCACGCTTGTTGAACCAATCGGGAATTGAGCCGGAGCGTCATTGCTCACTGAAGCTACACCACAGTTGTCATCCGTCACCGGAGTGCCGAGTGCTACGGTTGCGAAGCAAGAGCCGGCATCGGCGGTTTGAGTAATATCCTCAGGACAAGCAATCGTAGGGTCTTCGTCGTCGGTTACCACAACCTCCTGAGTACAGGTGGCCGTGTTGCCGTTGTTATCGGTTACCGTCCAGGTTACCGTGGTTGAACCAATCGGGAACTGAGCGGGTGCGTCGTTCACGACAGTAGCTACACCACAGTTGTCATCCGTCACCGGAGTGCCGAGTGCTACGGTTGCGAAGCAAGAGCCGGCATCGGCGGTTTGGGTGATATCCGCAGGACATGCGATGGTTGGCAGTTCGTTATCTGATACCGTTACCACTTGCTCACAAGTAGTCACGTTACCGGCGATATCGGTAACTGTCCACGTCACGGTAGTTGAACCGATCGGGAAAGTTGCAGGTGCATCGTTTGTAACTGAAGCGATGGCACAGTTGTCGGTAGCCGCAGGCGCATCAAGCGTGATGGTCGCAAAGCAGCTGGTAGCATCCGTCGCTTCTGCGACGTCAGCAGCACATGTAACTACAGGTGACTCAGCGTCATCCAGGGTTACATCAAAGAAACACTCGGTACTGTTACCATTGGCATCTGTAACGGTGATCGTTACAGGAACCACGGTAGTGTGACCGGAAACAATGCTTCCGGCAGCCGGCGACTGTGAAATCGTTGGGTTGTTGTCGCAGTTGTCAGTCGCGACGATGCTTAAAGTGTAGTCAGGCAGGGTTGCTTCACAGTTGGCTCCGATTTGGAGTGTTGTATTTGGGGCACAGGTCACAATGACCGGCGCGTCGGTGTCTTCTACAATAAGGTCAAAGGTGCAGTCAGTGCTATTGCCCGCAGCGTCCGTTGCGGTGAGGGTAACCGTAGTCGTACCTGACACAGTGGTACCTGCAGCCGGCGACTGGGTGATGGTCAATACGGCATCACAGTTGTCACTGCTTACCGCAAGCGCAGTATAATCAGAAAGGGTGAACTGGCAATCAGCATCAGCCGACACGTTCATGTTTGAAGGACAAGCAATCGTAGGATCTTCGTCGTCGGTTACCACAACCTCCTGAGTACAGGTTGCAGTGTTACCGTAGTCGTCAGTGACAGTCCATGTTACGATAGTTGAACCAATCGGGAACTGAGCCGGAGCATCGTTGCTCACTGAAGCTACACCGCAGTTATCAGCTGTTACCGGAGTGCCGAGGGCTACGGTTGCGAAGCAAGAGCCCGCGTCAGCAGTCTGGTTGATATCCGCAGGGCATGCGATGGTTGGGTTTTCGTCGTCAGTCACAACTACTTCCTGGGTACAGGTGGCAGTGTTACCGTAGTCGTCAGTGACAGTCCATGTTACGATAGTTGAACCAATCGGGAACTGAGCGGGTGCGTCGTTCACGACAGTAGCTACACCGCAGTTGTCGTCGGTCACCGGAGTGCCGAGTGCTACGGTTGCGAAGCATGAACCGGCATCGGCGGTCTGGGTGATATCCTCAGGGCATGCGATGGTTGGGTCTTCGTCATCAGAAACTACAACCTCCTGAGTACAGGTGGCCGCGTTGCCATTGTTATCGGTTACCGTCCAGGTTACCGTGGTTGAACCGATCGGGAACTGAGCGGGTGCGTCGTTCACCACAGTTGCAACTCCGCAGTTGTCGTCGGTCACCGGAGTACCGAGTGCTACGGTTGCGAAGCAAGAGCCGGCATCGGCGGCTTGAGTGATATCCGCAGGGCATGCGATGGTTGGGTCTTCGTCGTCGGTTACGACAACTTCTTGCGTACACGTCGCTGCGTTACCGTTGTTATCAGTCACGGTCCAGGTCACGGTGGTAGAGCCGATTGGGAAGGTCGCAGGCGCATCGTTCACCACAGTTGCAACTCCGCAGTTGTCGTCGGTTACCGGAGTGCTGAGTGCTACGGTTGCGAAGCAAGAACCTGCATCAGCAGTCTGCGTGATATCCGCAGGACAAGCAATCGTAGGATCTTCGTCGTCGGTTACCACAACCTCCTGAGTACAGGTTGCAGTGTTACCGTAGTCGTCAGTGACAGTCCATGTTACGATAGTTGAACCAATCGGGAACTGAGCGGGTGCGTCGTTCACTACAGTTGCAACTCCGCAGTTGTCATCCGTCACCGGAGTGCCGAGTGCTACGGTTGCGAAGCAGGAGCCCGCATCAGTAGTCTGAGCGATATCCGCAGGGCATGCGATGGTTGGGTCTTCGTCATCAGAAACTACAACCTCCTGAGTACAGGTGGCCGCGTTGCCATTGTTATCGGTTACCGTCCAGTTTACCGTGGTTGAACCAATCGGGAACTGAGCCGGAGCATCGTTGCTCACAGACGCCACTCCGCAGTTATCAGCTGTCACCGGAGTGCCAAGTGCTACGGTTGCGAAGCAAGAGCCGGCATCGGCGGTTTGCGTGATATCCGCAGGGCATGCGATGGTTGGGTCTTCGTCGTCAGTTACAACTACCTCCTGAGTACAGGTTCCAGTGTTACCGTAGTCGTCAGTGACAGTCCATGTTACGATAGTTGAACCAATCGGGAACTGAGCCGGAGCATCGTTGCTCACAGACGCCACTCCGCAGTTGTCAGCTGTCACCGGAGTGCCAAGTGCTACGGTTGCGAAGCAAGAGCCGGCATCGGCGGTTTGCGTGATATCCGCAGGGCATGCGATGGTTGGGTCTTCGTCGTCAGTTACAACTACCTCCTGAGTACAGGTGGCCGCGTTGCCATTGTTATCGGTTACCGTCCAGTTTACCGTGGTTGAACCAATCGGGAACTGAGCCGGAGCATCGTTGCTCACAGTTGCAACTCCGCAGTTGTCGTCGGTCACCGGAGTGCCGAGTGCTACGGTTGCGAAGCAAGAGCCGGCATCGGCGGTTTGAGTGATATCCGCAGGACAAGCAATCGTAGGATCTTCGTCGTCAGTCACAACTACCTCCTGAGTACAGGTCACAGTGTTGCCGTAGTCGTCGGTTACCGTCCAGTTTACCGTGGTTGAACCAATCGGGAACTGAGCCGGAGCATCGTTGCTCACAGACGCCACTCCGCAGTTGTCATCCGTCATCGGAGTACCGAGTGCTACGGTTGCGAAGCAAGAGCCGGCATCGGCGGTTTGGGTGATATCCGCAGGGCATGCGATGGTTGGGTCTTCGTCATCAGAAACTACAACCTCCTGAGTACAGGTGGCCGTGTTGCCGTTGTTATCGGTTACCGTCCAGGTTACCGTGGTTGAACCGATCGGGAACTGAGCGGGTGCGTCGTTCACTACAGTTGCAACTCCGCAGTTGTCGTCGGTCACCGGAGTGCCGAGTGCTACGGTTGCGAAGCAAGAGCCCGCGTCAGCAGTCTGGTTGATATCCGCAGGACAAGCGATGGTTGGGTTTTCGTCATCAGAAACTACAACCTCCTGAGTACAGGTGGCCGTGTTGCCGTAATCATCGGTTACTGTCCAAGTCACGCTTGTTGAACCAATCGGGAACTGAGCCGGAGCGTCATTGCTCACTGAAGCCACACCGCAGTTATCAGCTGTTACCGGAGATCCGAGTGCTACGGTTGCGAAGCAGGAGCCGGCATCGGCGGTTTGCGTGATATCCGCAGGACAAGCGATGGTTGGGTTTTCGTCGTCGGTCACAACTACCTCCTGAGTACAGGTGGCCGCGTTGCCATTGTTATCGGTTACCGTCCAGTTTACCGTGGTTGAACCAATCGGGAACTGAGCCGGAGCATCGTTGCTCACAGACGCCACTCCGCAGTTATCAGCTGTCACCGGAGTGCCAAGTGCTACGGTTGCGAAGCAAGAGCCGGCATCGGCGGTTTGCGTGATATCCGCAGGGCATGCGATGGTTGGGTCTTCGTCGTCAGTTACAACTACCTCCTGAGTACAGGTGGCCGCGTTGCCATTGTTATCGGTTACCGTCCAGTTTACCGTGGTTGAACCAATCGGGAACTGAGCCGGAGCATCGTTGCTCACAGACGCCACTCCGCAGTTGTCATCGGTCACCGGAGTGCCGAGTGCTACGGTTGCGAAGCAGGAGCCGGCATCGGCGGTTTGGGTGATATCCGCAGGGCATGCGATGGTTGGGTCTTCGTCGTCGGTTACCACAACCTCCTGAGTACAGGTTGCAGTGTTGCCGTAGTCGTCGGTTACCGTCCAGGTTACCGTGGTTGAACCGATCGGGAACTGAGCGGGTGCGTCGTTCACCACAGTTGCAACTCCGCAGTTGTCGTCGGTCACCGGAGTGCCGAGTGCTACGGTTGCGAAGCAAGAGCCGGCATCGGCGGTCTGGGTGATATCCTCAGGACATGCGATGGTTGGGTCTTCGTCGTCGGTTACGACAACTTCTTGCGTACACGTCGCAGTGTTGCCGTAGTCGTCGGTTACCGTCCAGGTTACCGTGGTTGAACCGATCGGGAACTGAGCGGGTGCGTCGTTCACTACAGTAGCTACACCACAGTTGTCATCCGTCACCGGAGTGCCAAGTGCTACGGTTGCGAAGCAGGAGCCGGCATCGGCGGTTTGGGTGATATCCGCAGGGCATGCGATGGTTGGGTCTTCGTCGTCGGTTACGACAACTTCTTGCGTACACGTCGCAGTGTTGCCGTAGTCGTCGGTTACCGTCCAGGTTACCGTGGTTGAACCGATCGGGAACTGAGCGGGTGCGTCGTTCACGACAGTAGCTACACCGCAGTTGTCATCGGTTACCGGAGTGGCGAGTGCTACGGTTGCGAAGCAAGAGCCGGCATCGGCAGTTTGCGTGATATCCGCAGGGCATGCGATGGTTGGGTCTTCGTCGTCAGAAACTATAACCTCCTGAGTACAGGTGGCCGTGTTGCCGTTGTTATCGGTTACCGTCCAGGTTACGATAGTTGAACCAATCGAGAACTGAGCCGGAGCATCGTTGCTCACAGACGCCACTCCGCAGTTGTCATCCGTCACCGGAGTGCCGAGTGCTACGGTTGCGAAGCAGGAGCCGGCATCGGCGGTTTGGGTGATATCCGCAGGGCATGCGATGGTTGGGTCTTCGTCATCAGAAACTACAACCTCCTGAGTACAGGTGGCCGTGTTGCCGTTGTTATCGGTTACCGTCCAGGTTACCGTGGTTGAACCAATCGGGAACTGAGCCGGAGCATCGTTGCTCACAGACGCCACTCCGCAGTTGTCATCGGTCACCGGAGTGCCGAGTGCTACGGTTGCGAAGCAAGAGCCGGCATCGGCGGTCTGGGTGATATCCTCAGGACATGCGATGGTTGGGTCTTCGTCGTCGGTTACGACAACTTCTTGCGTACACGTCGCAGTGTTGCCGTAGTCGTCGGTTACCGTCCAGGTTACCGTGGTTGAACCGATCGGGAACTGAGCGGGTGCGTCGTTCACTACAGTAGCTACACCACAGTTGTCATCCGTCACCGGAGTGCCAAGTGCTACGGTTGCGAAGCAGGAGCCGGCATCGGCGGTTTGGGTGATATCCGCAGGGCATGCGATGGTTGGGTCTTCGTCGTCAGTTACAACTACCTCCTGAGTACAGGTTGCAGTGTTGCCGTAGTCGTCGGTTACCGTCCAGGTTACCGTGGTTGAACCGATCGGGAACTGAGCGGGTGCGTCGTTCACCACAGTTGCAACTCCGCAGTTGTCGTCGGTCACCGGAGTGCCGAGTGCTACGGTTGCGAAGCAAGAGCCGGCATCGGCGGTCTGGGTGATATCCGCAGGGCAAGCAATCGTAGGATCTTCATCGTCAGTTACCACTACTTCTTGCGCACAAGTCGCAGTGTTGCCGTAGTCGTCGGTTACCGTCCAGGTTACCGTGGTTGAACCGATCGGGAACTGAGCGGGTGCGTCGTTCACTACAGTAGCTACACCACAGTTGTCATCCGTCACCGGAGTGCCGAGTGCTACGGTTGCGAAGCAAGAGCCGGCATCGGCGGTTTGCGTGATATCCGCAGGGCATGCGATGGTTGGGTCTTCGTCATCAGAAACTACAACCTCCTGAGTACAGGTGGCCGTGTTGCCGTTGTTATCGATTACCGTCCAGGTTACCGTGGTTGAACCGATCGGGAACTGAGCGGGTGCATCGTTGCTCACAGACGCCACTCCGCAGTTGTCATCCGTCATCGGAGTACCGAGTGCTACGGTTGCGAAGCAAGAGCCGGCATCGGCGGTTTGAGTGATATCCGCAGGGCATGCGATGATTGGGTCTTCATCATCAGAAACTATAACCTCCTGAGTACAGGTGGCCGTGTTGCCGTTGTTATCAGTTACGATCCAAGTTACGGTCGTTGAACCGATCGGGAACTGAGCGGGTGCATCGTTGCTCACAGACGCCACTCCGCAGTTGTCATCCGTCACCGGAGTGCCGAGTGCTACGGTTGCGAAGCAAGAGCCGGCATCGGCGGTTTGAGTAATATCCTCAGGACAAGCAATCGTAGGGTCTTCGTCGTCGGTTACCACAACCTCCTGAGTACAGGTGGCCGTGTTGCCGTTGTTATCGGTTACCGTCCAGGTTACCGTGGTTGAACCAATCGGGAACTGAGCCGGAGCATCGTTGCTCACAGACGCCACTCCGCAGTTGTCGTCGGTTACCGGAGTACCGAGTGCTACGGTTGCAAAGCAAGAGCCAGCATCCGTCGCTTCTGCGACGTCATCCGGACAAACGATGTTAGGGGCGATGTTATCAATCACGGTAACGTTGGCCGAACACTGATCAGTATTGCCTGCTGCGTCTTCTACAGTCAACTCTACCGTATTCGCACCTGACGTTACAGGGTAGAACCCATTGGGGATACCCGGACCACTGATTTGGATTACTATTGTGTTACAACCGAGTGATTCTATTGTAGCCGTAGCGCAATCGCTGTTTGGATTCCAGGCATTCGCTGAGGTTACCGTGCCATTTCCACCATTATTAGGAAGATTGAAGAAGTGCGTTCCTGAGTCACACCCGACCGTGCCCTGAAGTGTCCAGAGGTTAGCCGGAATATTGCTGCCACTAAAAGAGATATCATAGTCGAGATCAATGGTGAAATTGTAGCCCCACGTGCAACTCAAAGTTGAGGGGTTGACACTGATCGCATTTATGTCAATAATGACCTCGTAGCCATCTGCTGAGCTAATCGTGAGAGATTCAGAGATATCGTTGCAGTCAAAAGTGGTCTGATTGAGGCTCAGGTTTGTAATACCGCAGTTATCCGTTGATCCGTTATCGACATCTGCAGGGTCAAGGATTGCTTGGCCCGAAGCATCCAGGAACAGAGTCACATCCTGGCACAGGGCTTGGGGTGCTTCTGAATCAGTGACCACAACTTCTTGCACACAATTCTGAGTTGAACCTCCTGAATAGGTAATGGTCCAATTCACTTCCGTAGTACCAGGCGGGTAGACACCGGAGGCGTCATCAGTACCGGTAAAATCATTGCTTACAGCTACTACAGCGCAAGGTGGGCAGCCGGTAATTACAATGTCATCGATGTAAACCCGGTCATTATTGTCTGAAGCGTTACATACAAATCGAAAAGCCATATTAGAAGTCAAGGCGCCCTCATAATCCACGGATTCATTCACACGAACTTCATTGACAAACTCATCACCGAGATTCCACTCTTCGATTTGAGTCCAGTTAGAACCGCCATTGGATGACACCTCGAGAGTGAATTCTTCTGCGTTATCGAAATCTTCAGTGATAAAAGAAAAACTAAGTTGCAATGAGCTGAAAGCAGACGCATCAAAGACATTCGAAGTGACTCGTGAAGTTGAGCTATTGTCGCGCAGGCGAATCGAAAAGTTTCCGGTATTGGCCCATGTTGCGTTATTGTGTCGTTGACAGTCATCTCCGCCGTCATTCCAGTTCCCATAGCTCGATTCAAAGCTATCTGAGAATATCGTAGTGCATGGAGAGAGAGACACTGACGGTCCTACGTTTGTCACGTTTGCCGAGCATGTTCCGGGGTCTGCAGGTACGTTGATGTCTGCAGGACAATCGGTCTCTCCATTAACGGTTACCGTGGTTTCACAAGTGCTTGTATTTCCTTCAAGGTCTGTGACTGTCCAGGTAACGACCGTATTGCCGACAGGATAAATATCAGAAGCGTCGGCCGTACCGTTGAAGTCGTTGACAATCGTAACGGAACCGCACAGGTCTGAACCACTCGCAGGTGGTATGCTGACGCTTGCGTCACATTCTCCTACTGCTGCGGTAGCTGAAACTGCCGGTGTACAGCTAATATCCGGGGCTTGAGCATCAACGACTGTGACATTTTGTTGGCAGCTCGCTACATTTCCTAATCCGTCTTCAGCGATCCATGTAACAACGGTTGTGCCCATTGCGAATACTGCCGGAGCATCATTTGTGAGGGTGTAGCTACTGCAGTTATCTGATACAGCCGGATCGGGAATGTTGAAGGTAGCTGTACAAGCACCGGGATCAGTATTCAGCACCGTATCATTAGGGCAGATGAACACCGGAGGAGTGATGTCTTGTACCGTGACGTTGTAGGAGCAAGCATCGGTGATTGAGCCACCATTGATACTAGCTTCATATGAAAGCGTTGTCGTACCTGCCGGAAAGGCATCTCCACTGCTGAGGCCTGTGCCGTCAGTTCGGGTGATGGTCATGGTGCAGGCTGAAACAGCGAACGGTGATCCAAAGTTAAAGTCACCTTCCATGCATGAGCCCGGGTTGAAGCCGATGATGGTATCAGCCGGACAAATGAAAGAGACCGTTGGTTCGAGAATAGTCAGGTTTTGGGTCGAGGTATTGTATTCATTGCATACGTACCATTCGGTGGTAATCTCAAGGCTTTCGGCTCCTTCATCCAGTTCGTCAGGGAGCGCCATGATCGCGTAGCCCAGAATCGTTTCGCCCTGTTCAAAAGTGATGGGAGGGGTAACTTCGCCGCCGCCATCAACCATGATGTAATCAACGCCGTATGTGGCTTCTCCTCCAAAAGTGATATCTACATCTAGAGGAACGTCGATGTCTCCGGTTCGTTCTATGGTGAAAATTCCAACCTGACAGCCTTCTGTTGCATCAGCCTGAATAGGGCTTGGTGAGATGTAAACGCTTTGCGGACGTGAGAACCCGGAAAAGTAGCCACCATATCCGGCTACCCCTGACACCCCATAGAAAGAAACGATGGCCATGGTATTTGACACGATGTGCTGATCACCCGTCAGACCGGGAATCTTATAAACATCATAAGTATCTCCATTATTAATGGTAATGGTTTGAGGTGTGCTGGTTTCAAGTACGCCGTTGATGTAGATTTCAGAGCCTGCGAAGGTGGTGATGGTAACCCCGCCGCTAAAGTTGTCAGGACCAATCTGGTGCACGTCTACAATCGCATTGATCTCATCTTCGATTTGACAGGAGATGTCCGGAACAAAGTTCATTCCGGCAGTGTTTCCAGCGTTATTACCGGCAAGAAGCTGGTAAGCAAAAGCATCCTGCGAAGTGCGCACGTACATTACATCTCCGGTGTAATTTGAACCATGAACCGTGAAGTATTCTCCGGCATCAATGGTTGCCATCGGAGTGGCACTTCCGTTCACAAAAATTTCAGTATTGTCGAAGTGAGCAACGATCATCGGTAGTTCGCGGTCATCTCCTCCGGAGGCCCGAATAAAAATGTATTCAGTTCCTACTTTTGATAAGCCTACAATCTGATCAATGCCGTAATCACGACCTCCTGACGTTGTAGGCTCCCCGTTCCATGAACCGGTGTTGACCACAATAGGCTTGTCAGAGGTGATCAATGCGCCGATCATACCATCGAGGTTGTCAGGGTCAACTTCTGCCTCACAGCGCATCACATAAGATTGCCCTTCATTCAGGTTGATCGTAATAACAGAATCTGTGCTGGGCGCTGAGGTTCCCTGAAGGGTAACCCCCGAGCCCGTCATATCAATATTGATTGCCGTGTTATCTTCTGTTGCCGTGATGCCAAATGTGGTCGCTTTGTACTGATTAGCCTGTAGGTTTGGAATACTGCCCAGTCGAAAAACAGTTCCAAATGCATTGCCGCCCTTTGACGTGAGCGATCCCGCTTGCGCATCGTCTCTGGATCGAATCCGCAAGTTGGCATAAACAGGTGCGTCAGCCGTTACCCGAAACCCAACGGCAAACGAAAGAGGTTGGTTCAGCAAGGGGTCTGTCACCGCAACTCCTGAAGCGGTTCCGAAGCTGTCATAGCGCACCGGCGAGCCGGCGCTCACAGTGCCCGTCAGGTAGCTGAGGTCACCTGAGGCATCGGTGATTTCAAAATTCACCGGATCTGATGACGGTGTTGAAATGTATAAATGCACATCTCCCGGCCGTTCATTGTTGTCGGTATCAGTACCGAATGGTGGAATGTAATGCAAGGTGTCTAGCTGAGCGATCATCCCAAAAGAGATGGTCAGCATGCACACTGTGAGTGCTGTAGCCTTCCATCCCCGAGTGGGTTTGAGGTTCTTTGCAAGCAAGATTGGCTTGCAGTTGAGCGTACACCTGTCGAGGTTGCGACAGAAAAGTAGAGACAATAAGCGACTGGTCATAACTTTTAAGGTTATGTTCAATTCTCTCTGAAAGCCTTGTCAGCAGCGTGTTGTTGAGTATTATGCCTTGCTAATTCGAAGCTATGTCAGAAGCAAAATTGAAGTGATTGGTTCTCGATTTAGTTACCTTTAAAAGGGTTCAGTCAGGTTAGATAGTTTCCTTTTTGTTTCAGGTTCGTATACCCCCTCCCCGTCGAAAAGGTTATAGTTTCTTACAGAATATTTACGATTCGTCTTACATCTCTTGTCAGACAGGCATTTCGGGGGGTTTTAAATAGAAATTGTTATCGTCGAGATGTTTTATAATTAAGACGAGAGGTTTGATTTTACTGGTTTTTGACCTCGTGCCGCGCAAAAGCGCGGGATGCATATTTGCTTCTCGAGCGCTTGCTGTTGAACACCGGGCCTTGTGTGCAGATCCGTTTGTTTGTGATCGGCTGATTATTTGGCTCCGCTGCAGGCAAGGGCTGTTTTCGGGATCCATGCAGACAGTTTTCAGGCCTTTCACGCTGCCTGCTTCAGGGTATAAACGTCTGGGTACACTGCAAACCAAAGAGGGTCAAGAGCTGGTATAGAGGATTCTCTGTCAAAGCGCACCGGCAGACAGTAGGCGTGACAGGGTCAAGTCAGTGGAATGTGGCGCTCCCTAGGGAGCGAGCGCTGCTCGTTTGATGAAAGCAGGATTTCTTCCCGATCCCGCGAATTCTCTGCGATCGTGGGCCCCTCCCCCGCCACCACCGCGCGTGTTGTCTCCGTTGGCCTTTCAGCCAACTGCGTGCAGCAAAGTTCGCAGCTAATTCAACACCATCAAAACCAATCACACATCCTTTTTACGTGTGCATCCTTTTACTTTACGAATGCGCTGGAGCATCGGCGAAGGTCAGGATTGCCGAAAGCTTCAGCCGGCTCACCCTTGTTAAGAGGAAGTGGCCACTGCACACCCAGCGACAAGCCCAACACAGAATACGTGCATGGGTGACCGCGCCATCCTGCGCTTTTGCGCAGTACAACCATAGCGTGTTACCTTTTGCGGCTTCCAAGTCTTAACTTTAGAATAAATCGCACTGCAAAAAGCCGCCCTGAATGCATCAGGGCGGCTTCGCTCCGGTCTTTCAAGACCTGCTTGCCTGGAGATGAGGTGTCTTATTGCATGCCCGGAACAGGTGCTTCCGGAATGATCAGGAAGAGCTCTGCCCTTCTATTCAACCCATGTTGTTGCCCAGTACACGGAATACCGTCAATACAATGATTCACCGGCTCTTCTTCGCCTTTCCATACTACAGAGATCCGACTGGCGTCAACGCCAAGCGCGACCAGTTGTTCTCGTGTGCTCTCGGCTCGATAGCGTGAGAGCGCGCTATTGTATGTTTTACTTCCGCGCGAATCAGTGTGTGCTTCAATTTCGATGAGTGCCTCCGGAAGCTCGTTGAGCTGCTGGGCAAAGGCGTTAAGTTTCTGTTCTTCCTGCTCTGACAGTTTTGAGCGGTCAAAACCGAAGAATATTTGTTCTGCCTGCACCCGTGTGCTGCCATTGACCACTTCCACATTTCGGCCCTCTTCTACATAATTCAGAAGGATTTCCGCATACTCAGCAGTTGCTAGTCCTTCGGTTGACGCCAACAGCGAGGCCACCACTACTGCTTCAGGGTCAGCATGGTCAATATCCATTGGGCTATCAGCAATGCTAAGGTTCCATGCACGGCCATCACCTACGAATGCGAGCACACCCTCGTCTTCTGCCATTGAAAAGTCAACAAATGCGGTCTCCCGTTTGCCGGAAGGTGCATACCACATCATGGCGTGAAGGTGGCCTGAATTGACGGCGAATTCTACCCCATTGGCCGTAGCCATTTCACTTCGTACCCCGCCGGTTTCCATGTCTTTCAAGAAAACAAGACTGCCTGCCTGGGGCTGTTCACCTTCTATGTCGGGCCACTCAGCCCTGAAGAACTTATCGAGTTGAAGCGTCTCAGCAGATGCGGAAGAAGGGTAGTCAAGGCGTTGGGTAGCGTTGAGGTTTTTCCAGCTTTTGTACGGTATTTTTTTCTTGCGGAATGTGCTTTCCTTGTAAGACTCTACTCTTGCGTCTACATAGAATTGCTCTTTATCAGGACTATCATACACGTAGCGCAAGCCGTATGGTGTTTGCTCCGGTTTACAGTGCATTACAAGCTTTTCTCCATCGATTTCCCAGGCAAATTCATACGGATCTGTGCCGTTCATGGTAACTTTGAAGCTTCCACGGGCAGCTGATAGATCCAGCGTTTCATCGCTGCGGAGATTCTTGACTTGCACATGCTCAGGATAAACAGGATTCCCGTCAGCATCGGTGAGGGCAATTTCTGCTTCAATCAACTCGCTCATAGACTCCCACCAAAAGAGGTCATCCCCGGTGTCACGTCCGTCGCGGTTGCTGCAGAAATAGCCGAAGCTGTCTCCCATGTAAACGAGTCCGAAATCATCGCTTCTGCTATTTACCGGGATACCAGGATTTTCTACAGGGGCATTTTTAATATCGAGGTGGGTGAAGAAAAGGTCAAGTCCGCCAAGCGAGGGGTGACCATCGGACGCAAAACAGAATCTTCCGTCAGGTGCAAAGGCCGGGTAAATTTCATTTCCTTCAGTATTTATATGGTCTCCCATTCTTTGTGGGGTACCCCACTCGCTCAGCTCTTCATCCCATTCGCAAAAGTATAGGTCCATCGCACCCTTACCGTCTTTGCGATTTGATGAGAAGAACAGCTTGCTGCCGTCAGGTGAAAGTGCGGGGTAGGCCGAGCTGGCGAGATCGTCATTGAAAGCCGGAATGTCTTGCTCAACCCATTCGCCGTTTTCCATCTTGTACGAGAGTATCAGCGCATACACGTGACCTTCCACATCGAGGGCCGGCTTTTCATTTTTAGTAAGAAAGCGGGTCACGTAGAGGATTTCACGCGCGGCATCAAAGCATGCCGGCCCGTCGAGAAATTTTGTGTTAACCACACCCTCCATCATTTCAGCCGAGACCAGATTGAATTTATCGTCAATGGATGTTTGGTAGAGGTCATAATCAGCGAGAAAGCGACGGTGTGGAAACCAGTCATTCTCTATTTCCGTGGCCAGAGGCAGCACTAAAAGTTCTTTAAACTGTGCTGGAGGCAGGGCTGACCGGTTAACGTTAACTCCGAGGGCTTCAGTATGAAACATACGATCGTCTGACTCTAGTGTGCTGTAGTACCGGGGGTCATTGAGCAACCTTTGTGCACGTGTGTCTTCGGGAGCCTTTTGTTTGTAACGGCTCATCCAGAAGGCCGCGGCTTCGTATTCGCCAAGCTGTTGGTGCACGTCGCTACAGTAATAGTAGTCGAGGGCATCGTGAGCACCTGCTTCTATGGCTTTTTTGTAATAAGTACGGGCGTCTTCGGGTATTCCCATCATGCGGTAGCAATCTGCTATGCGACGCAAGATGAATGGGTGTTCGGGTGCTTTCAGTTCAGCCGATTTAAAAGCTTCAAGGGCCTCGAACAGGTCGAATTCAACGAAGTACATTTCACCTTTCCGCGCTGATCGGGGCAGGTCGCCTCCATCAGCAACTGATGACCAGGCTGAAAGACCTGAAAAAACGAAGAATAG
This sequence comes from Flavobacteriales bacterium, assembly GCA_018402085.1. Classification (GTDB taxonomy): domain Bacteria; phylum Bacteroidota; class Bacteroidia; order Flavobacteriales_D; family Sanyastnellaceae; genus Sanyastnella. Next base: position 52,955 of record JAGYJM010000001.1, read on the forward strand.
TAAAAACGAGATGAGATTTTTCATAACAGGGGTGTTGATCTGCAATTCCCCTATACGTGCTGACCTCTTCGCATGGTCGTCAGAGGTTGTCTCAATGACTTGTCAGCCGTTTCTTACATGCCTTTTGCTTCGCCGTGCAGACGCGTTGAAGGGTCGTTTCTGAACAGGTGTGTACCTATCCTGCTCTGTGCAATGAAGGCTGACCTCATCATGGTGTTTCATTGAGACCTGTTATTTTCGCTTCATGAATGACACAGAACGTGATTTTGCTCAATTTATCGAAGACTGGCTTCTGAATCTGGGTATTGAAGCCGGAATGACCCAGGCGACGAAAATGCTCATTCTCGTTGCCGTGATGTTCGTGATTGCCGGAATTCTATGGGCGATTGGTCAGCAGTTCATCAACCGGGTGGTGCACCGCCTTGCGAGGCGCACCAAAACGGACATGGACGATTACCTGATGGACAAAGGATTTTTCAACAAGCTCGGTCACATTATACCGGTAGTTGTGATCAGTGGGCTTGCCCCTGTTGCGTTTAGCGACTATCCTGCCTGGGTTCCATATATAGAACGCGTTACAGATGGTTTCAATATTCTTATCATTCTTCGCGCGATCAATGCGCTGATCAATGGCGTTGGCTCTTTTTTAACCAGCACGCCTAAATATCGCGACAAACCTGTGGCAAGTTTTACGCAGCTCAGTAAAATACTGGTCTGGCTGATAGGCATCCTCATTCTTGGTGCTGTCGTTCTCGGTGAAAATCCACTGGTGGCTTTCACCGCACTGGGTGCCGCCTCTGCGGTTTTATTATTTGTCTTCAAGGATGCCATTCTGGGCTTCATCGCAAGCATTCAACTCACGGTGAATGATATGATCCGCCTCGGAGACTGGGTTTCACTTCCGAAATACAGTGCTGACGGCAATATCATCGAGATCAATCTCACCACGGTTAAAGTGAGTAACTGGGACAAAACCATTTCTACGGTGCCCACCTATGCTTTTGTGGCCGATGGCGTCACCAACTGGCGTGGTATGGAAGAGGGTGGGGGGCGCCGTATAAAACGCGCTGTAAAGCTTAAGATATCCAGTGTGAAGCTCTGCACAGATGAAATGCTGGATCGTTTCAGTAAAATCGAGTTGGTTCGTGACCACATCGCAAGGCGGCGCGAAGAAATTGATCGATTTAATAAAGAACACAAGGCAGATACCGCAGCCTCTGTGGTGAACGGCAGACGCATGACGAACCTCGGTATTCTGCGTGCCTACATCGAAGCTTATGTCAGGCGTAACCCCAACATTAATCAGGAGATGACCTGTATGGTAAGGCAGATGGAGTCTACCAATGAGGGTGTGGCACTTGAAGTCTATTGCTTTAGTAAAGAGAAAGCCTGGATAACATACGAAGGCATTCAGGCAGATATTTTTGACCACATCCTGGCCATCATTCCGCACTTCGACCTCGATGTCTTCGAGTCTCCGGCAAGCTCAGACCTCAACGGTATGAAGGTCATTCTTAGAGGTGACACTGCATAACTGATTCAAGCCGTTGCCGGTTGACGAAGAAAACAGAATCGCCGTAACTTGCGTTCAGATTTAAAGGTTTTATGAAAATCCGCTCTTTCAATCGTTTGTTTGCGTTCATCGGAATCCTTGTGCTGTTGAGCTCATGCACACTCTTCCGCAAAAAAAACCGCTGCAATACGTGTCCGACCTGGCACGACGAGGTTGAGCTCACGGCTGAGAAAAAGAATGCAGCAAGCGAGCAGTAAGGTACTAATCGCATACCTTGAGCGTATTCCGGATGCAGCGCATCCTTTTACACTGGCGCTGCTTGAGCGTTATCCGGTGCGGTTGCGCCTCAGCGCACCGCGCAAGAGTAAATGGGGTGATTACCGGTACGGAAATCGCTATACCCCAACGATTTCAGTCAACCGTGACCTGCCACCTTCTCTTTTTCTGCTGACCTTTATGCACGAAATGGCGCATCACCTGGTGCAAATTGACTATGGCTCGCGTGTTTCTGCTCATGGTTCTGAGTGGAAGCACACCTTTAGCAAACTGATGTTGCCACTGCTCTCGCCAAAAGTATTTAAAGATGACGAGCTGCTGGTGCTGGCTGTGCACATGCGCAACCCGCGGGCGAGCCTTGCCACAGATCCGGCGCTTCACGCCCTTGCCGTCAAACTGATGCATGGTGACGCACTCACCGTTGCTGAGCTCACTGCCGGAGACCGCTTCTTTTTTCGGGAGCGCACTTACATACGCCAGGAGGCTGTGCGTAAACGCATCCGGTGCTTTTGCACCGAAAATGAGCGCATCTATCTCTTTCAGCCATCCACTCCGATTGAAGCCCTCTGAGGCATCGAAATTTGTACTTTTACAGCGTCTTGAAAAGCGAGACATAGCAATCATCAGCGCATGGAACATCAGCACAACTATGCGGTCATTATGGCCGGAGGCATCGGAAGCCGTTTCTGGCCCATGAGCCGCAGCGCCTACCCGAAGCAGTTTCACGATATTCTCGGTACCGGGAAAACGCTGATCCGGATGACGTACGACCGCCTCTTGCGCATTGCACCTGCTGATAACATATATGTTGTCACCAATGAACGGTACCTCGATCAGGTACTTGAACAGCTGCCGGGCATGGACGAACAACGGGTGCTTTGTGAGCCCTTCATGCGGAATACGGCACCTTGTATTGCTTACGCCAATGCGTGCATTGCACAACGGGATCAGGAGGCGAACATCGTAGTGGCACCGAGCGATCACCTCATCACTGACGAAGCCGGATTTATAGAGACGCTTGAAGTAGCGATAGCTGAGACGTCAAGATCGCTGAGCCTGATGACCCTTGGCATCAAGCCCAGCCGACCGGATACCGGTTATGGCTATATCCAGTTTGAAGATAACATCCCGGGCAGCGAGGATCGGATTCGGGAGGTAAAAACTTTTACGGAGAAACCTCAGCTTGAACTTGCACAGCAGTTTTTAGATTCTGGTGAGTTTTACTGGAACTCAGGCATCTTTGTTTGGAGTCTGCGGAATATTGATGCTGCTTTCGAAGCCCACCTCCCTGAAATGCACCAGCTTTTCGCTGATCATGCGGAAGATTTCGGCACGTTGCGCGAGAAAAAAGCCATCGCGGCAATTTACGGAGCGTGCGAAAACATCTCCATTGACTACGGGATCATGGAAAAAGCTGAAGACGTGAAAGTTGTGCTCAGCGATTTCGGCTGGAGCGACCTCGGCACATGGGGATCGCTGTATACCCACCTTCTGCAGGATGATCAGGGCAATGGCGTGGTAGGTAAAAATGTGATGGCTTATCAGTCAGCGAACAACGTGGTTTACGCTTCACATAAGAAGCTCGTTGTATTGCAGGGGATCAGCGATTATATCGTGGTAGATACCGAAGACGCACTTCTGATTTGTTCAAAGAAAGACGAGCAAAAGATCAAAAGCATTGTCAATGATCTCAAGGTGAATAAGGGTGACGCCTTTGTTTGAGGGTCTCCTGGCAGTCGTGTCTTTTTGCAGACGCTGCGCATCTTTTTATTGCTTCGATGCTTCAGCGGTTCACCGTTTTGAGCGGAGGCTTCGTTTTCTGCCGGCGGGTTTTGTTGTGGTTTTGGTCTTGGCTGAGAAGTAGTGATGAAGCGGAATTTCTTCCCGATCCCGCGAATTCTCTGCGATCGTGGGCCCCTCCCCCGCCACCACCGCGCGTGTTGTCTCCGTCGGCCATCCGGCCAACTGCGTGCCGTGAAGTTCGCTTCTATTTCCAAACCATCAAAACCCAAGCCCTGGTTAATTCACGAAAGCCTCATTTCTCTTTACGAATGAGACCCGCACAAGACCAATGTGCTAACCCCTCAGCGTTTTCAGCTTAGATTCACCTATGCCCGCGTTTCAAGTTCGAGGAGGTGATCAGCAATAACCAAATACAAAAAAGGCCTGATTGACAGGCACGCCGCAAAAGCGGCGGATGGAAAAAGAGGTGCCACACCCGTTGCGGCACCTCGATTCATAGTCAGGTCAAATATTTTGGGTTACGCCCCGATCATCTTCCTGGGGTCAACCCACTCGTCGTACTCCTCAGAGGTGAGGTAACCGAGGTCAAGAGCTGCTTCTTTAAGCGTTGTGCCTTCTTTATGCGCTTTTCCGGCAATCTCGGCAGCCTTGTAATAGCCTATCTTATTGTTCAGGGCAGTAACGAGCATAAGTGAATTGTCGAGCAGTTCTTTAATACGCGCATGGTTAGGTGCTATTCCGTCGGCGCAGTTCTCACTGAATGAAACGCAGGCGTCACCGATCAGTTGTGCCGACTGAAGCAGATTTCCGGCCATCATAGGTTTAAACACATTGAGTTCATAATGGCCCTGGGTGCCTCCAACGGTGATCGCCACATCGTTTCCCATCACCTGAGCACAGACCATTGTGATCGCTTCTGCCTGAGTAGGATTGACCTTTCCGGGCATAATTGAAGACCCGGGCTCGTTGGCCGGTATGATAAGCTCACCAATTCCTGAACGCGGGCCACTGGCCATCAGGCGGATGTCATTTGCGATCTTATTGAGGCTCACGGCGAGCTGCTTAAGTGCGCCATGCGTCTCAACTACCGCATCATGTGCAGCAAGTGCTTCAAACTTATTTTCAGCGGTCACGAAAGGCAAGCCCGTAAACTGAGCTATGTATTTCGCCACATTCTCTGAATATCCTTTCGGAGTGTTAATGCCGGTGCCCACGGCGGTGCCTCCAAGCGCAAGCTCAGACAGGTGGGGTAAAGTGTTTTTCAGTGCTTTGAGGCCGTGGTTCAGTTGTGACACATAACCACTGAACTCTTGTCCGAGCGTCAACGGGGTTGCGTCCATCAGGTGCGTGCGTCCGATCTTTACCACGTCTTGCAGTTCTATGCGCTTTGCCTCAAGGGTATCGCGTAGTTTTTGCACGCCCGGAATGGTCACTTCAACAATTTTTTTATACCCAGCAATGTGCATAGCCGTCGGGAAGGTATCATTAGAAGACTGCGACTTGTTTACGTCATCATTGGGGTGAAGCGGGCGCTCACCCGTGCCAAGTGTGCCACCATCGAGCACGTGCGCGCGGTTGGCTACCACTTCATTGACATTCATATTGCTTTGTGTGCCCGAGCCCGTCTGCCAGATCACTAAGGGAAACTGATCATCAAGTTTACCTTCGAGGATCTCGTCACACACTTGTTTGATGAGATCACGTTTTTTCTCATCGAGGATACCGGCATCACAATTGGTGAATGCCGCCGCCTTTTTGAGGTAGGCAAATGCATGCACAATTTCTAAAGGCATACTGCCGGGAGCCCCTATTTTGAAGTTATTTCTTGAGCGTTCTGTCTGTGCGCCCCAGTACTTGTCAGCGGGCACCTTTACCTCGCCCAGGGTGTCTTTTTCAATGCGGAATTCCATCTGTACAGGTTTGTCGTATCAAGATTTGAGAAGTATTTCGAAATTTTCAAGCGGTCGCCCTACCACAGCGGCTTTCTTGCCCATGAGAACAGGCCTTTCAAGCAGTTTCGGGTAGATAACAATTGCTTCAGCCCACTCATCATTTGAGAGCTGTTTGCCTTTAAAATGCGCTTTGTAATCTGCTTCACCCTTGCGAATGAGACCGCTATTCAGTGGGTCACCCCCTAATAGACGGATGAGGGTTTTCACCTCCTCCGTTGTCAAAGGGTCTTTCAGGTATTCACGAACGGCATATTCAACACCATAGTTTTCAAGAAATGCGATTCCCTCACGGCTCTTTCGACATTGGTTATTGTGCAGGATCGTCCAGTCAGCCATTACGCATCTTCTGTTGTTGCGCCACTTCCCTGGCTCATAAGATAGGCCTTCAGCATCTCGTCAATGTGACCGTCCATAATGTGATCTACGTTTGAAGTTTCATATCCGCTGCGAAGGTCTTTGACCATTTTGTAAGGTTGCATCACATACGAGCGGATCTGTGATCCCCATTCTATTTTTTTCTTTCCGGCTTCAATCTCAGCCTTGGCTTCATTTCGCTTGTCTAGTTCGATTTCATACAACTGCGATTTCAAGAGCTGCATGGCTTTCTCTTTGTTTTGCAGCTGGCTTCGTGTTTCGGTATTGTCAATGACGATGCCGGTTGGCTTGTGTCGCAAGCGCACCCCGGTCTCTACCTTGTTAACGTTTTGCCCGCCGGCGCCGCCTGAGCGAAAGGTTTCCCAGCTGATATCTGCAGGGTTGACGTCAACCTGAATGGAGTCATCTACAAGCGGGTATACGTAGACAGATACAAATGAAGTATGCCTTCGTGCATTCGAGTCGAAGGGTGAGATGCGCACGAGTCGGTGCACACCATTCTCACCTTTGAGCATTCCGAAGGCAAACTCACCGTCAAATTCAAGCGTTACCTGTTTAATTCCGGCAACATCACCCTCTTGCATTTCTATCTCACGAATCTTAAACCCTGAGCGTTCTCCGTACATCAGGTACATCCGCATCAGCATTGATGCCCAGTCGCAGCTTTCAGTACCACCTGCACCGGCGGTGATCTGAAGTACTGCTGAAAGTGCGTCTTCTTCGCGAGAGAGCATGTTTTTGAATTCCAGCTCTTCAATGAGCGTTTTGGTTTGCTCGTAGAGTTCCATTACTTCCTCTTCGCTTCCTTCGCCCTCTTTGAAAAACTCGAACATTATACGCAGGTCTTCGACCCCTTGCACGCACTGCTGGTAGCTGTCAGTCCATGATTTTTTAGTGCGAATACGCCGCATAACAGACTCTGCCTTCTTGGGGTCATTCCAGAATTCAGGATCTTGAGTCAGCTTTTCGTCTTCTTGTATTTCGAGACGTTTCTGATCGATGTCGAGATAGCCTCTGAGGGCATCCAGACGCTCAGACAGACCGTCTAAGGTTTCACTTGTGATCATACGCGCAAATGTAGTGACTTGTGCGCATTTGGGCACCTGCATCGTGGCGCATGCTGCAGCAAGCTGCCACTGCTAAAGAGATGACTGATGAATGAAGACCCACTCATTTTTCTACCTTGTGATCGCCAAAACAACTTACAATGGAAGACATATTAGACATGGGTGATAACCCTTCTGCAGGTAACAGTTATCAAGGGCCTTCACTAGAGGAGCTTGACGCCCGGGGGTACCACTTTGATTTCGGAAAGTACTTCGAAACAGGCTGGAAGGCCATGAAAGACGACATCGGCCAGTTTATTCTCTACACCCTCGTGATGTTTATGATTCTCGGGGTGAGCTTCATTACACTTATCGGCCCCATTTTTATTGCATTCCCTCTGTTTGCGGGAAGCCTTTTATACGGACGTAAGGCGCTGCTGAAAGAAGAGCGCACCTTCAATGATTTTTTCGGAGGCTTCAAGTTTTTTGGGCCTCTTTTGGGGTACATGGGCTTGATTCTTCTGTTTGCTTTGCTGCTTGCTTTGCCCATCGGACTGGTCATGGGCATAAACCTAGCCGCATTTGAAACGCTTGACAATCCAGACGCTCTCGCTCCGGGTATGTTGGGCGCGATGCTTTCGTATCAGTTCTTGCTGTTTGTGGTGCAGATTGTAATTACAACGTTCTTATTCTTCACGGTTCCATTGATTGTGATTGGTCATCTGGGCACCATCGACGCTATTAAATGGAGCATTCGCCTTGTGCGCAAGAACTTCTGGTGGATTTTACTATTCGCTTTTGTAACAGGTATTGTGCAGCAGGCAGGCGTACTGGTTTGTTACATAGGCCTCCTCTTCACCATTCCGCTTGCGCAATGCCTGACACTTGGAGTCTACGCTGAAATTGTGGGCCTCGATAAGAAAAATGGTGAAGAAACGCTGCTGCCTTAATTGCCTGTAAATTCCTCTATAAAGGTGAGAACCCTTTCGGTTTCGTAGCCTTTTTGTTGCATGAATCTGATGGCTTTCTGCCTGTCGGCAGGATGCGAACAGCCTCCCATTGACGCGATCTTTTTGCTCAGCAGTGAGCGCAGGTTTTCTTCGTACAACTGGTGATCTACCTGTTCTTCGAGGGCCTTCCGGATGGTTTCATCACCTACACCTTCAGCGATGAGGTGCTGCCTGATCTTGATTTTTCCCCAGCGCTTGATGCGGATATGGCCAGACACAAAAGCTTCAGCGAAGCGCTCATCCGAAAGAAAATTTTCACGCTGTAATTCGTCGATGATTGCGTTTGCCTGTTCTGCCGAAAGGTCATATTTTTCTAGTTTTCTGCGGCACTGCGCTGTGCTTCTTTCTTGGCGCGCGCACCACATCCGCGCGCTTTCGCGCGCAAAAACAAAGGCATCATCATCTGAATAGGGGTAGACATTACTCATCACACTAAAATCAAACGAAACACCAAAGGTATTTCGTAACTTTTACTTGAACTAAGCGTTAGCAAGGTGTGAAGTGAGAGCATTGCAAGGGCTATGCCTTTGGAATTATTACTTTTACCACCTGAACTGAATTACTGAAAGTACGGATGAAAGCCGAAATCATTAAGAAGCTTGAAGAGCTTCTGAAAACAGAAGACATCACTTCCATCAAAAAGGAAGTGCGAGAGCTGCTTCAGGATTACAATGACCTGACCTCAAAAGACCGTCAGGAACAATTTGAGACCTGGACCGAGAACGACAATGACGAAGGCGCTGCCTTTGCTTACACGCCGGCGCCTGAGGATAGCGTCTTTGACGGGCACATGGAAGCGTATCGCCAACGCATGAAAGAGCACGGTGAACGCATAGCCAAAGAGCAAAAGGCCAACCTTGAAGCTAAGCAAGCCATCCTCACCCAACTCGAAGAACTCGTTAAAACTGAAGAGAACATCGGCAAAGCGTTTTCAGTTTTCAATGAGCTTGAAGAGGAATGGAAAAAAATTGGTGACGTGCCCGGCGATAAGTTCAGAGAGGTTCAGGAGCGCCACACGCAACTCAAGAACGACTTCTATTACAACATCAATATATACAAGGAGCTCAAAGAGCATGACCTGAAGCGCAATCTTGAGAAGAAAGAGGCGCTGATTCTCAAAGCGAAGGAGCTTGAAAAGGTGACAGATATCAAAGAGCTTGAGATGCTCACCCGCTCGTATAACAAAGAATTTTTGGATGTTGGACCGTCTCCGCAAGAGAACTGGAAAGAGATCGGCGACGAATTTTTTGGGCTGATCCGAGTTGCTTTTGATCGGATTCAGGCGCACTATGATGGTTTGCGGGAAGAGTACGAAGCAAACCTGAAAACGAAAAAAGACCTTGTGGCCAAGGTCGCAGAAATCGTAGAGCTTGACATGAACAACCACAGCACCTGGCAAAAGAAAACGGAAGAGGTGCTGGAGCTTCAAAAAGAATGGAAAACCGTTGGCTTTGTGCCCCGGAAAGAGAGCGATGCTGTCTGGGACGAATTTCGTGCTGTATGCGACCGCTTCTTTGAGCAGAAACAAGCCTTCTACGACCAGCGCAAAGCCCAACAGAAAGAGAATAGAGCTAAAAAAGAGGCCCTGTGCATCAAGGCGGAAGAGCTGCAGGAGAGTACAGACTGGAAACAGACCACAGACTCCTTGATCGCCTTGCAAAAAGAGTGGAAGATGGTTGGCGGCGCTCATCAGAGCGACGAACGCAAACTTTGGGATCGTTTCCGCAAGGCGTGTGATCAGTTCTTTGAGTCAAAGAAAGGACACTTTGCCGGCATGGACGAGCGCCAGGAGACAAACCAGAAAGCAAAGGAGGCACTGATCGGAGAGATCGAGGCTTTTGAACTCACCGGAAATCGATCGTCTGACCTCGAGCAGCTGCGTGATTTCCAGCAAAAGTGGACGGGCATTGGCTTTGTGCCGAGAAAGGTGCTTAAGGAAATGAATCAACGTTACTACAACGCTATCGACTCAAAGTACGACGCGCTTAAGGCTAACCGAATGGAGCGGAGTGTTGACCAGTACAAGGATCGGCTCGAGAACCTGAAAGACAAATCAGACGGTGATCAGGCGCTGCGTCGCGAACGGAGGCTATTGCTTGATAAAATTGAGCGCCTGAATCAGCGGGTCATCCAGTACGAGAACAATATGAATTTCTTCACGGGTCCGGGTGCCGCAGACCTTAAGAAAGATTTCGATAAAAAGATTCGTTCAGCAAAAGAGGAGATTACGGAAATCAGAAAGAAACTGAAGCTTTTCAACGAGGTCTGATCAAGATTCAGAGTTTGAACGCGGGGTCTTCTTCATTGATGATCATTTCTTCGAGCTCTGCTGTGGGGTCGGGGAGAGTAAAAGTGAATCGTGCTCCCTTTCCTTCTTCACCATAAGCTTCAATTCTACCGCCATGGCGGTTGACAATGCGCTGCACGATCGCCAATCCGACTCCGGTACCTTCAAACTCTTCGTTGTTATGAAGTCTTTGGAACACCCCGAAAACTTTGTCTACATAAGTCATGTCGAAACCCACCCCATTATCTTCTACCACATATTCAACATAGGGAGTTTTTGCTGTTGAACGAATGGATATCACCGCCTGTTCTTCGTTCGCGGTGAACTTCACGGCGTTCCAGATGAAGTTGATAAACACCTGCCGCAACATGCTGTGATCGCCTTTACAAGCAAGCAGTTCTTCTTTCTTCCAGACTATTTCGCGGTCGGGCGCCATTCCTGATAACTCCGCAATGACTTCATCTACCAATGCGTTGATGTCGGTTTCTTCAAAGCTGATGCGCTTTCGACCCATTCTGGAGAAATCGAGAAGATCTTGAATGAGTTGTGACATTTCGCTGGCTCCCCGCGTAATGACGTTGAGGTAATGTTGCCCCTGGTCGTCAAGTTTGTTCACATATTCAGAAGCGAGCACACTTGAGAAACCACTGATGGCACGTAACGGTGCACGAAGGTCGTGTGATACGGAATAAGAGAACGATTCGAGTTCTCGAATCGCCTGCTTCATTTTAAAAGTGCGATCATCTACCCGTTGTTCGAGTTCTTCATTGAGGTTTTCGAGTTCTTTCCGGGCTTCAAAGGTTGAAATTGCTGACCCTATATTGCCTGCGAGGTTCATGAGACCCGAGAATATGTACTCTTCTGTATCTGTTTTTTGATCATAGCCCAGAATCACCACACCTTTCACTTCAAGATCAGCCATCATCGGAGCGACAATGGTGTGCTGTACCTCATGACGATCCATTAACATGGCCACGATGCCCTCAGCTCCCTGACGGAATAACTCAATAGGCTGGCCACTTCTGATTGCAGCAATGACTTCATTTACGCCTTCTTGAGAAGCAAGGGCACTTAACTCGCCGCGGTAGGCTTGATCTGCAGCGTCCCAGAAACCGGCCAGGTGATACCATTTCTCATTCTCCTTATCGGTGAACAAGAATACGCCCAGCTTGTCAGCATTCAGTGCCGGCCCTACGAGTGCCAGTGACTGGTTTACCTGCTCGCGAATGTCGCCGCTGGCCATCAGGGTTCGGGTCGCCTTTGCCACAGACTCCATTAACACAGACTGCCGAAAGACTCGCTCTTCATTCTTTTTAATCTCGGTTACGTCCTCGGTCGATATGAGCAAACGATAGAAACCGGCATCGCTGCCAAGAAAACGCCACCTCTTCAGGGTGTGAATGAGATGTCCTTCAATATTGTAAAAGGGCAATTCGAAAACCAGTTCCTCATGGCTTTCCCAGATGGCTTTAATGATGGCTCTGAAATACCGGACTGAATCCTGGGTGTATAATTGACGATACGATGAAATAAACTCTTCAAAGCTCGCGCATCCGTACAATGAAAGGGCCTCGGGGTTTAGGTCAAGTACTTTAAGTTTATTTCGCAATTCGAGCACCTCGTCTACTGATTCGGGAAAAAGATCAGCAAGGTTCTTACCCTCCTCGCGTGCCAGCATCACATACTGGCGTAGTTCCGTATAGTCGTACTCAGCAATAGCAATGCCCACTGATTCAAAGATGGTGCGATTGCGTCGCTCTGACCGCTCCAACTCTTCCTGGTATTTTTTACGTTCAATAGAATAGATGATGGTTTTCTCGATGAGATTCACATCCACATCGCCCTTCATGAGGTAGTCTTGAGCCCCCTGTTTAACGATCTTCAACGCAGTGTCTTTGTCTGCCAAACCACTAAGAATCACAATGGGCGCCGTTGCAATGGCTCTTACCTTATAAAAGGTTTCTTCACCGAAACCATCCGGAAGAAAAAGATCCAGAAAGATGATGTCAAACTCATCTTCTTCAATAGACTTTAGCGCACTCTGAAGATCTTCTGCATAATCAATCTGAACGAAAAAATCTTTGATTTGCCCCAGAACCTCCCTGATAATCAGGAAGTCCTGAAGGTTGTCTTCTACGACAAGAATGCGAGTTTTTATCTGATTCATTGTTCTTCCGGCATCAACCGGAAGGTAATAACTGTGCCTTGATTTTCCACAGATGAGACCCACAGGTTACCACCGTGCCGTTGTGTAATAGCTTTAGCAATGGCTAAACCTGAGCCAATGCGGTCACTTGAACGGTCTACTGTATGGAAGAGCTCGGTCACTTTATCGAGGTATACATCCCGTATGCCAGAGCCGTTATCACGGATGTGGTATAGGGAGCCGTTTTCATCTTCTTCTCCGGAAATTTCGATCTCAAGTGAGCGATCAGGAGCTGCGTTTTCAAAAGCATTTTGAATAATGATTCGGAAGAGCTGCATAAGTTGCCGGGGTGCAGCCTTACAATCAGGAAGCTGCTTACGTATGATGGTAGCACCGCTCGCCTTCATATCACTGCTATACATTCGGATGACATCACTGACAAAGTCATTCATGACGATGGGTTCAAAAGGCTCCGTGCTGCGTCCAACCCGTGAAAGCTCTACCAAAGCGTAGATCATCTTTTTCATGCGGTCGGCATTTTCGATGGCCAGATCGAGGTATTGCCGCCCTTCTTCATCAAGATCAGCACCAATACGATTGTCAAGCAACTTGACAAACGAGGTAACCATCCGTAGCGGCTCTTGCAGATCGTGTGAAACAGCATAAAGGAAGCGTTCGTATTCGCCTTCCGGAGTTTTCATTGCCGGGGTGTTGATTTGTGCCGGAGATGTCATTTTTCTCTTTTTATTTTGCTCAGACATTCTGAAGAACTTCCAGGATAATTCTCGGTAAGTCACCGATTTCAGTGCTTTTACTGACACAACGCTTGACGCCTTCAGTCAGCGCAACATTCTTGGTGTACTCGTCATCCCTGTTTGAAAGAAAGATGACCGGTACTTTAATGCGCAGAGAATTCATGAGCTTGATGAAATCAAACCCATCAATCGTAGGCATGTGAATGTCAAGCAGAATGAGATCAATATCTGAGGTCGTCAGCACTGAAATGGCTTCTGAAGTCGTAAGGCACGTCTCTACGTCGAAATCGTGCTGATCCAGCAGCATTTTCGTCATTCGAAGTGTCACCACCTCATCATCGATCAAAAGGAGTTTTGTTTTCATAATGCCACCCGCGAAGATAGGTGTCGAGTGAGCTTATGAAGGTCAGTCTATTGACTATACGAAGTGTAGGATAAGTCTGACACTTTGACTATTCAGGCTTCTCGCGTAAAATCAACTGAAGGTCATCCGGCGTGTCAACGCCGAAAGAATCATGCCGGGTGAAGCCACAGACTATGCGCTTCCCGCGCTCAAGCCAGCGGAGCTGTTCGAGGCGTTCTGTTTGCTCAAGAATTCCGGGTTCCATATGTACAATTTCGATCAGCGTCTCGGTCTTATAGGCATATAAACCGATGTGCTTGTAGTAGTCGTGCGGGCCAAGCCAGTTTTCGATATTCTGTTCCCGGGCATAAGGGATGGGGCTGCGTGAAAAGTACAGGGCCTCATTTCGATCATTCATCACCACTTTAACTCTGTTCGGATTCAGAATGGTATCTGCGTCGTGAATCCGTTTTACGAGGGTGGCAATTTCAACATCAGGGCGTTCAATGATTGCAGAAATCTCTTGAAGTTGCTCTGGATGAATATATGGCTCATCTCCCTGGATGTTCACCACTGCATCGAAAGGTGCCTGCATTTTTTGAAGCGCCTCCAGGCATCGTTCAGTGCCGCTTTCGTGGCTCGGGAGGGTCATTAATACCTCCCCGCCGAATGCTGAAACGTGGTCATAAATGCGCGGGTCGTCAGTGGCAACAACCACTGCCGCGAACACCTCAGACGAGACGGCCCGCTCATACACCCTGCGAATCATACTCTTGCCGTGAATCTCAGCCAGCGGTTTCCCGGGAAAACGGCTGGAAGCGTAGCGGGCCGGTATGACGCCAAGAATTCTCATTAGAAATTCACCGAGTACTGGATGGTGGTCAGACGAGGCGCCTCAACGGCGAGCGGACGAATGGCGTACTCCCGGTTGTTCAGGTTCCAGATCACCAGCGACACTCTGTGTTGCGGCGTAATGTAGTATCCGGCCCGCAAGTCTATGATATGCACCGGAGTGTTTCGGTTGTCCATCCAATCGGCAAGGCCCCAGTTTACGTCTACGAGATTGTCAGGCAGCTGTTCGACGTCGAGAAAGGCCTGGTCAATATTTTCAATCGGACTGTTAAAGCGGTAGCTCAACCCGAACATAAACTTCTCTGTCTTGATCTCAGCGTCTGCCCGAATCAGGTGTTGCATTCGGTACTTCAAAATGTCATTGTTGCTGTTAAATGATGTTGAAGTATAGGAGTAGTTATTTACCGGTGCTGCGGCTGATGAAGCATAAACGAGGTCAGGGGTCAGACTGCGCGGAAGTGTGTAGGTGTACCCCGCAAGAAGACTCAATTCGATTCCTTCACGAAGCTCCCCCGTGCCGAGTACAGATATCTCTGCCCCGCTGACGCTGGCACGTCCCGTATTGACACTCCGAAACCCCAGCCCAAGTAAATTATCGAATGTAGGGTTCGGATCCCACTGTCCGAAAGTAAATTCAATGAAGTTGTCAAATTCCTGATAGAAAGCGGCGAGGTCAAGGAATCCTTTAAACTCTCCGATTTTAAAGCCTTGCTTGAATCCAATTTCTGTATTGAATGAGTTCTCCGGCTGCAGCTCACCATTAGGAAAGATCACCAGCGGACCAATGGCCGTTTGTATGAACTTCTCGGCAATAGACGGGAATCGGTAACCTTGTCCGTAACTTCCCCGAAAGTAGGTCGCTTCAGCCGCCTGGTAATTAACGCCGGTGCGGAAGACAGGGCGGGAGTCGTTTTCTCCGTTGATTTCGAAATACTCGTATCGAACTCCCGCCGAAACGGTCAGTCGTTCTTTGAAAGTTTTGTCAAGTTGCAGAAATGCCGCATAATTGGCTGCGTAATTGTCACCTTCGTCGTTGTCACCGGCGTACAATTCAGAAACGCCGGTTGTTTGCTGGGTCATGACCCCGAAGGTAGACTTGAAATCTTTGATCCCATACCGCTCGTAATTCTGCTGGTACAGGTACTGGGCGAAGTACACATCTGAGAAGTTCCCCTGGTCGTTGTCGTTGTCGTTGTCGAGATTCTGCCAACGTCCGCGCAGACTGTGGCTGCTTCCATTTTCTGTGTAGTACTCCACAAAAGGGTCAACGGATGCGATGAACTGCTCTGTGCGGGTTGCCGCGCCACTGAATGCCTGGTATAGGCCACTGTCAGCATTCTCCCACACCAGAGTAGCAAGTCCGTCACCCACTAGCCAGTTAGAATTGACCCCAAAAGAGAGCCCCTTATATTTCTTGCTTCGGTACCGTGTGTTAAAATTGAATCGCGCTCGGGTTTCCGCACCATAACGATTCACATCAAAAGGATTGAAACGGCTTGAGGCTGTATCTGCGGGATTTCCCAAACTATCGGAAGAAATAATGGGCCCGAGGTGCCCGTCATCTGCAAGAAAGTTACCCCCGAAAACGAGGTCAAACTGGCCAATGCGGCGAGAATGCAAAAACTGAAAACCAGTTTTGATAGGCTGGCCTTCCCAGTACTTTGCTTCTCTAGTTTGTGGATCGCTGTAGGCACCTACGAACGCCGTGATCTTAGTCTGCGGTTTTTCTTTTGGATATGCTGTGCGCAGGTTGATGACCCCACTTAGAGCGGCACTTCCGTAGAGCACACTTGACGCACCCTTAATCACCTCTACCTGTTCTACATTCTCAATAGGTAAGAAGCCCCATGAAGGCCTCCCCGCGTCACCGCTCAGAATAGGAAGGTCATCCATCAAGACCATCACACGACTGCCAGCCCCAAAAGAATACCCGCTACCTGAGCGAATCTGAGGTTCATTGTCTACAATGCTGACCCCGGGTGTTTGCTGTAGCACCTCATCAAGCTGTGTCGTATTTCTATTCTCGATCACATTCGGCTTAAGCACTTCCATCGAGACCGTAACCTCACCAAGGTCTTGTTCAAACTTTCCGGCACTCACCACCACAATGTCGATGTCTAAGCTCACACTCTGCAAAATCACATCCATGGTCTGGGTTTCGCCTTCTTTCAGGGTAAGCTGCTTGCTTTGCTTTTCATAACCTACGAATGAAAATGTAAGCTTATGCGTTCCCGGGGAGAGTTCAAGAGTGTAGCGTCCGGTCATATCTGTAGCGGCCCCGGTACCGTCAGCCGTGACAACCGAAACGAAAGGAATCGGTTCTTTGGTTTCCTTATCGGTAATGACCCCTGTTACCGAGGCCTGCTGGGCCAGAGTGTAAAATCCGGATAGAAAGCAGAGGAAGGTGAGAATAAAGCGCATGATGCAAGTTCAATTGTTGCACAAGTATAAAAAAAGATACCATTGGTAAAGTCTTTGCCGGGCGCAGCAAAAGCTGTATTACAATTGCAGCATGAGAGCACCTGCAGAAGAAGTCTGTGCAATCGCACTTGGCATGATTGACGGAATTGGCCCGGTCACCGCTCTGCGCCTCATTCGTGCAATGGGTTCAGCGCGCGCCGTATTTGAGCACAACCCCCGCGAACTATTATCAACCAAGCTCATACACGAACGTTCTTTGCGCGACTTTACTGACCGGCAATTGCTGGCACGGGCAGCATATGAGGCTGAACAAATTGAGCGCCTCGGTGGGCACGTGTCTTCCATCGGAAGTCAAGATTACCCCGCCAGACTCGCCGCGTGTGAAGACGCGCCCATTGCACTTTTTTCTAAAGGCGAACGCATTTGGGATCAAAACAAGGTGATTGCGGTGGTTGGCACGCGAAAAGTCACCGACTACGGCCGTAGGGCGTGTGTCCGCCTGCTCGAGCAATTACAGCCGTATGGTGTGGTGGTGGTGAGCGGACTTGCCTACGGCGTAGATATTTGCGCACACCGCGAAGCGATGCGGCTGGGGTTGCCCACGATCGCTTGTCTTGCTCACGGGCTTGACCGCATCTATCCTTCTGTTCATGCGCGTGAAGCACAAAGAATGCTCGACGAAGGCGGTGCCTGGGTCACCGATTTCCCGGTAGATACCCGTCCTAATAGAGAAAACTTTCCGGAAAGGAACCGTCTTATTGCCGGCCTGGCAGATGCCACTATTGTTATTGAAAGTGATCGTAAAGGAGGCTCAATGATCACGGCACGTCTTGCCGCGTCATACCATCGTGAGGTATTTGCCCTTCCCGGCCGCATTGATGACCCGTTATCTGCCGGTTGTAACGCTTTGGTTCGCAATCTTGAAGCCCAAATTCTCACCCACGGTGCACAAATCGCACTCGAACTTGGCTGGAAACGTTCTGAATCAGGAGGAAAGCAACTGAACCTATTACCAGATCTCGTTGAGAGTCAGCAAAAAATCTATCGAATCTTGCAGGCCGGAAGGGCCAGACATGTTGACGAGCTGCAACACGCCACCGGCGCTGCTTATGGCGAATTAGCGAAAGACCTTTTCGAGATGGAGCTTGCCGGCGTAATCAGGCACTTGCCCGGTAAGCGCTATCAACTGTCGGGTTAAGCACAGCGCGACGCGCATCTTCAATGCCTTCACCCACCATAGACAGAAAAGCACAGGCATGTGAAGCCTTATCTACCGCGTCGTCTGCCGTCTTCATGCGATTCAGCATATCGCGGAGGCGATTGATCGCACCAAGCTGCGTGTAAGGTGATATCTCAAGTAGATATTCTGTAAGCAGCAATTCAACAGCAACGCATTTGTGATCCTCAATCATAGAACGCATTTCGCGATCAATGTTGCTGAAGCGAATGGCGATCATGTCAATAATCTGACGGCGAAACCCGCTGTCATAACCTGAAATCTTGGTAATCAATTGAAAGTTGATCATGGTGGTGACGATTACGGTACAATGGTATGAAGCTCTACTACGCAAAAGCGTAGGATGCTAAACCCTGCCCTTCGTCAGAAATGCCTTACACGTTCACATCAATGGTACTTTGCGAGCTCCACCTTCACCTCATTGACGCACTGATCACATACGTCACGTGCTTCGGCAAACCAGTTATCTACCTGATCAAGTGGCTGCTCCTGTTTAATCTGCTGCTCAATCCTCTGAAACACCAGGTATCCTTTCTGAAAACCAATGGTAAACGATGAAGACTTTAACTTGTGGGCATAGTATCGTACCACCTTCCAGTCTTCAGCCTCCACAGCCTCTTTCATTTTATCAAGGTCTTTGGGAGTATTGGCCAGGTAGACTTCCAGAATTTCTCTTATGAAACTCTGGTTGTGCAGGGAGAGCGCTTTCAAATGGTCCAGATTGATCAGCATGGCTATGGTTGTACCGTTAATATAGTGAAAAAGTGACGACAGCTAGCTTGTCGTGCCGGGATCTTCTCCGAGATTGTCTGCACTTCTCTCATTTACACGTATTTGCAAATCACCGGTGTCTTTGCTCCTTTGTACCTCTTTGATGCCGATTCCATTTTGAATCAACGAAATCGTCATCAGGAGGCTCGTAATTAGAATCACCTGAAGCAGTATGCCCCGGTCAAAAGTGTCTGTTGCATACTGCGGGTAAACACTGTAAATCTGAAAGAACAATAGAATAGTGATCAATCCGCGGGGGGCGATATACAGCAGGGGAAAGATATTATTTCGCTGAAATGCCCACAGCAGAATCAGGCGAACAAGGTAAAGCAGCACCGTAATCAAGAGACTGTAAAACAAAACGGTCCAACTCAGCAACGAGGCCACTGAAACCGTCACTCCAAAGATGACAAAGAAGAAGGTGCGAATCACAAAGGCAGACTCTAGCGTGAGCAGGTGGAACTCATTGTGCAGCGAATGCAGCTTGTCAAAGTCAACAAACTGGCGGATGCCCCTGAACCAGAAGAGCCTTGGGTTATTGATCATCAAACCAAAAGCCAGAATCAGAATGAGTGGTGAAAGGTGATAGACTTTCTGAATAGCATAAATCAGCAGAAGAATCGCAATGGTGAGGAACAGCTTGACCTCTCCTGTTATTTTCTGAATAATCCACGTCAGAACGTAGCATACAATGATGGCCAGAAAGATGGTCAACCCGATGTTCGAGAATATATTTCCGATTACCTGTCCTGTACCTTGAGACTCGGCATTCCCGAGCAGCAGGTAGAAGTACATGATTCCGAGTATGTCTGAAAAGGTGCTCTCATACACCATAAATTCTTTCTGATCGTGATGGAGCCCGCCGACACTGGGTATGATAATCGCACTGCTCATGATGCTTAGCGGAATAGCATACACGAGCGAGGTGAAAAAATCATCGATCATAGTGAACTGAATCAAAGCTGCAATCGAAAAACTACTGCCCATTAACGCCACCAATGCTACCACAAAGCTCTTCCAGATGATAGGCCAGCGCTCACGGGTCAGCTCCAGATCGAGGGCAGCTTCGAGTACAATGAAAATCAACCCAACAGTGCCAAGCACTTCCAGAACCAGCCCTTCAAAGGGAATCTTCTCCATACCGAACGTGTGGAGGAATTGACTTAGGATCATCCCCAAACCGATGAGCAACAGCACACTGGGAATGTTCGTGCGCTTTGAGATGACCTGGAAGAAGTACGACAAAATGATCACCACCGAAGCGCCGATCACCAGCCCGTAGGCACTATTGATTTCTACCAATGAAATGATCATCGTGTTTGTGCTCCTCCTTGTTCTTCTGTGGCTGTTTCGTCTGTTTGCTCTTCTTCAACGGCGATCGTTAATGCGTCGTACAATGCCCTTGCGGCATCACCAAATTGGGCCCGCGAAAATTCAACCGGATCATAGCTGTCTGCGATCAATGGTCTGCGCACCAGGCCGCTTGTCAGCTTGTCGCCTTTTGCGTCGTAAAAACTGTAGTGCACCCGAACAAAGAATTCAGCACCATCTGGATTCACCTGCATGGGTGTGCCGAGGTTTACGATGTCAAGCTGCGATACCATCAAGACGTAGTCTGAACCGGTTTCTTCTGCCATTTGCTTCAGTAATGGCTTTTTTACCGTCGCCTCCATAAAGCGGGTCACCGTATCACGTTGTTGTTTCAGCTCGCCCCCTTCCACATAAGCTCCATGCACCTCGGCAGCCTGTCCGGTTAATTCCGGTATCGGCTCATATTTATAACCAATCTGGCGGTAAATCGCTTCAAGCGCTGACGGCCAGGGGTCGTTCCAGCCAAAAACATCGGGCTCTGTAAGGGGAGGTGCATGGCGTCTCATAGAATAGAAGAAGCCTTCAGCAAGTGCCTCCCGTACCTCGCGCGTGGTCATCCCGTTGCGCTGGCACATCTCGCGATGGAGGTCAGAGATCAACATGCGCGGCTCAAAAGGCATAACGGCCACGCGTGCCTTCACCCCGCTCGATAAGTCGTAGTAAAAATTCCTCGTATGATCCTGAGCACTCGCTGCAAAGGCACCAAATAACGCAATACAAATGAATAGCCTTCTCATTGAGCGAAAGATAAGCGGATGAACCAAAAGCAGCGATGCCAAGGCACCGCAGTTATTAACGATAACGGCCTTACAACGCGTCTGTAAACCACCGATAGATGTCATTGCCTATTGCAAAAGCCATCAGACCGAGCAAGAGGATCACCCCAATTAACTGGGCTTTTTCGAGAAACTTTTGGGGTGCCGGACGCCCGGCAACGATTTCATAGAGCAAGAATGCCACATGTCCGCCGTCAAGCGCAGGTATCGGCAAGAGATTCATAAAGGCAAGAATCAATGACAGAAACGCTGTCGTTCGCCAGAAAACTTCCCAGTTCCAGCTTGCGTCAAAAATGCTTCCGATCGTGATGAAACTGCCAATTTGTGAGGCTCCAGACTTCGAAAACAGGAAGCGAAGTGAAAGTACGTAGCCTTCAAGCGTCTCTTTTGCCAGGCTGAAGCCATTCACCAATGCTTCGCCGGCGCCAAACTCACGACTATAAAACATGAACTCACTGCGCTGGCCCGGCAGCAGTGGACCAAAACCAATGGTGCCGTCTGCACCTGATGTCATAGCGAGGGTTTTCTTCTCGCCGCTGCGCACCACATGTAGGTTTATTTCTTCATTCGGACGGCTGCGCAAATAGGAGGCAATGTCATTGAAAAACGGGCTCTCCATATCATTAACCCCTATGATACTATCGCCCTGCTGTAGTCCGGCTTCCAACGCCGGCTTCCCGGGAATGAGCGTGTCCACGACTGACGGAAAACGCATCATAAAAGGCTCGCGAATGTTGCTATCGATTAATATTTGACCTAGGTCATCAGGCATACTGAGCTGCAGCTCTCGGCCGTTGCGCAGTACTGTAACATCAGTAACGGTCATGGTGAATATCGAGCGACGTATATCACTGAAGGTTTCAGGCTGAACATCATTCACACCAATGATCTTATCACCCTCTTCAAATCCGAGATATTCAATGCGGTCTTCAACGTGCAGACCGTATGGCAGCTCTTCCGGTTTCATGTAATCTTCGCCGTACACAAACAAGATCATCGCGTAAAGCAAGAAGCCCAGAATAAGGTTCACCGTTACCCCGCCGAGCATAATGATCAGGCGCTGCCAGGCCGGCTTTGCCCTAAACTCATACGGCTTAGCCGGCTCCTTGAGTTGCTCGGTATCCATTGACTCGTCTACCATTCCGGCAATCTTGACATAGCCCCCGAGTGGCAACCAACCAATGCCGTACTCGGTTTCGCCCTTCTTTATCTTGAACAGGGAAAAACCCGGATTGAAGAACAGGTAGAATTTCTCAACACGAGTCTTGAACCACTTGGCCGGCAGAAAGTGCCCTAGCTCGTGTAATACCACTAGAATAGAAAGGCTCAGAATGAGCTGAGCGGCTTTGATTAGTGCAATCATCTGCAAACGCGGCTTATGTGTGGTACAACAACGGCAGTTCCCACGGGTTCAAGGGGCAAAAATAGGGAAACGCCAGAAGACCTCCGTTGCCGGAGAAAAGAGCAGAAGTGCCACTTATTCCTGTCGGCGTTTCATAGCTCGTACTTAATCGCAGGTGAATGTCTGAGATTATTATTGCCTCGAAACTTATCCCGGGCTCTTCCGGAAACGGCTGTTTTTGAGAATGACTAGTGGCCAATCGATATCGACCGGGCCTAATCGAGAACATTTCTAAATAATATCCGCTTTTGGAGGGTAGACCCCTTAGGGCTAATTTTGACCCACAATCGTTATCCTCTTTTTATGAGCCGATCCGCACTTTTGAAATCGTCGCTAGCCAAGAAATACTGGATGGGAGCGACGGGACTGTTCCTGTGCCTGTTTCTGGTTGGGCACCTCGCAGGTAACCTGCAGCTGTTTATCGGAGGGGCTGAAGGGCAACTTCAGTTCAACGAGTATGCGAAGTTTATGACCACCAACCCGGCGGTGAAAATCCTGTCATACCTGACCTACTTCAGTATCCTGTTTCATACTGTTGACGGTATTTTGTTGGCTGTTGAGAACCGCAAGGCACGCCCCGTCAAATATGCCTACAACAAACCTTCGGCGAATTCAAGTTGGGCCTCACGGAACATGGCCGTCTTAGGCACGCTCGTGCTCGCATTCATCGTGGTGCATATGTCGAATTTCTGGGCGCAGATGCACTGGGGAGAAATCCCTGTTCAGATAAGCGGTCCGGATGGTACTTTGGATGAGCCCTTGAAAGACTTACATACGGTTGTGCTCGGCTTCTTTAATCCTGCTGAGAACTCACTGGCGCTGGCTGCTGCTCTTCTCTATGCCTTCGCTATGGTCGCTATTGCGTTTCATCTGTGGCACGGTTTTCAAAGTGCCTGGCAATCTCTAGGGGTCAATCACCCAAGATATACACCCCTCATTAAAGGAGCAGGAAAAGCATTCAGCGTGGTTATCCCGGCGCTCTTCGCCATTATTCCGCTCTACCTTTATTTCACACAGGCCGCTTGAACAAAGCCCGAGCACTTCGGTAATTAGAATAGATTATGGCAACATTGAATTCAAGAATACCAGAAGGTTCACTCGGAGAAAAGTGGACCAATCACAAAAACAGTATTCGGCTCGTTAACCCGGCCAACAAGCGGAATATAGACATTATCATCGTTGGTACGGGTCTCGCAGGTAGCTCAGCAGCGGCATCATTCGCGGAGATGGGCTACAATGTAAAGGCTTTCTGTTTCCAGGATTCCCCGCGCCGCGCGCACTCGATCGCCGCACAGGGGGGAATCAACGCTGCAAAGAATTATCAGAACGACGGCGACTCTACGTACCGCTTGTTCTATGACACGATCAAAGGGGGCGATTATCGCTCGCGTGAAGCAAACGTTTATCGCCTCGCAGAAGTGTCAGCCAATATCATAGACCAGTGCGTTGCCCAAGGTGTGCCATTTGCCCGTGATTATGGTGGCCTTCTCGATAATCGATCGTTCGGAGGGGTGCTCGTGTCACGCACATTCTATGCCAAGGGCCAAACCGGACAACAACTTCTGCTGGGTGCTTATTCAGCGCTTTCACGCCAGATTTCGAAGGGTAAAGTACAGATGTACAATCGTCATGAAATGATGGACGTGGTGCTTGTTGATGGGCAGTGCAGAGGGATCATCGCACGAAATCTGGTGACCGGAGAGATCGAGCGACATGGTGCACATGCAGTGGTGCTGGCCTCAGGGGGGTATGGAAATGTGTTCTACCTCTCCACGAACGCTATGGGATCAAATGGCTCTGCGGCATGGAAAGCGCACCGCAAAGGAGCTTACTTTGCAAACCCTTGCTTCACGCAGATTCACCCGACTTGCATCCCGGTCTCTGGTGATTATCAATCGAAACTGACCCTGATGTCGGAATCATTGCGTAATGATGGACGCATCTGGGTTCCCAAGAAAAAAGAACATGTCGAAGCCATTCGTAATGGCAGCATGCGCCCGGAGAACC
This sequence comes from Flavobacteriales bacterium, assembly GCA_018402085.1. Lineage (GTDB taxonomy): Bacteria > Bacteroidota > Bacteroidia > Flavobacteriales_D > Sanyastnellaceae > Sanyastnella. Next base: position 77,238 of record JAGYJM010000001.1, read on the forward strand.
TGGCAGAAGAAGATCGCGATTATTACCTCGAACGTCGCTATCCATCGTTCGGTAACCTCGTGCCACGAGACGTGGCTTCTCGCGCAGCAAAAGAGCGATGCGATGAGGGCTTCGGAGTAAACAAAACTGGAGAAGCTGTTTTTCTCGATTTCAGTAGCGCTATTATGCGCTATGGTAAGACCGAGGCGAATGTGCAAGGCGTGAAGAACCCGTCAGAAGCCCAAATGCAAAAGATGGGAGAAGACGTCGTACGTGCGAAGTATGGCAATCTCTTCGAGATGTACGAGAAAATTACCGATGACAACCCTTACCAGACCCCAATGAAGATTTACCCGGCGGTGCACTACACCATGGGAGGGCTTTGGGTCGATTATAACCTTATGACAAATGTTCCGGGGCTCTACGCCACCGGAGAATCGAACTTTTCTGATCACGGTGCAAACAGACTCGGTGCTTCAGCCCTCATGCAAGGTCTGGCCGATGGATATTTTGTAATCCCCTACACCGTAGGGGAGTACCTCGCAGATGATATCCGTACCGGACCGATCAATACGAATACTCCTGAGTTCGAAGTTGCAGAGAAAGAAGTGAAAGACCGGATCAAAGGCTTCCTTAATAGCAACGGTAAAACGCCGGTAGATGAGTTTCACAGACGTCTCGGTCGTATAATGTGGGATAAGTGCGGTATGGCGCGTAACGAACAAGGTCTGAAGAGCGCCATCAGCGAAATTCAGGCCCTGCGCGAAGAGTTCTACCGCGATGTGAAGGTACCCGGCCGGGCTGAAGAGTTCAATCCGGAACTCGAAAAGGCCGGTCGCGTTGCAGACTTTATGGAACTTGGCGAGCTTATGTGCCGTGATGCGCTGGAACGCAACGAATCATGCGGTGGTCACTTCCGCGAGGAATACCAAACTGAAGAAGGTGAAGCGCTCCGCGATGACGAGAATTACGCTTATGTTGCCGCCTGGGAGTACACAGGCATGCCGGCAGAGGCGAAACTCCACAAGGAGGAACTCGTATTTGAAAATGTAGAATTGAAACAACGCAGCTATAAATAAGCTGCTTAAAGCCAAGATCACGATGAATCTGACGCTTAAAATATGGAGACAAGCCGGCCCCAGTGTCATAGGCAAAATGGAAACCTATAAAGTTTCTGATATCTCCCCCGATATGTCTTTTCTCGAAATGATGGACGTACTTAACGATCAACTCATTCGCGATGGTAAAGACCCGGTAGCATTTGACCACGATTGCCGTGAAGGCATTTGCGGAATGTGCTCGATGTATATTAACGGTCAGGCACACGGCCCAAACCGTGGCACCACAACTTGCCAGTTGCACATGCGCTCTTTCAAAGATGGAGATACCATCTATATTGAACCGTGGCGTGCTGCCGCCTTCCCGGTAATCAAAGATCTCTCCGTAGACCGCAGTTCGTTTGACCGTATCATCCAGGCAGGAGGCTATGTCTCAGTGAATACATCCGGTAACACTCAGGATGCCAACGCAATTCCTGTGCCTAAAGAGAATGCTGACAAAGCCTTCGACGCTGCTACATGCATCGGATGTGGCGCATGTGTGGCAACATGCACCAATTCGTCTGCCATGCTTTTTGTATCCGCAAAAGTGAGTCAGCTCGCGTTGTTACCTCAAGGTGACCCTGAGCGTGAGCTTCGCGTGCTGCGTATGGTTGAGCAAATGGATAAAGAAGGATTCGGAAATTGCTCCAACACCGGCGCTTGTGAGGTAGAATGTCCGAAAGGCATTTCACTCGAGAACATCGCTCGCATGAACCGCGAGTATCTTCGCGCTTCGGTAACTTCTGAATGATCGAAACGTATTGATTCAAGCGAAACCCGTTGTCGAAAGGCTGCGGGTTTTTTTGTGGCTCCCCCGCCGTCGCTTTTTGTTGTCGCCGCGAAAGCGGCGGATGGATAATCGTGCGTAGTAAGAATGAATCAAAAGGCTCAAGGCCAGAAATTGATGAAATATCCGCGGCCCGGGCGGGTCCTCATCCGCCGCTTTTGCGGCGAGAAAAACAAACCTCTGAAAAAAGGCAGTCTAAGAAGTTCGAAATGTGAATTCGCCGGCGAGCAAGCGCTTTACCCCTGCGCTCAGCTTACGATGGTGACGCTCAAAAATGAGGTAAAAGGCGTATGCTAAGACGTTTGAAAGCAAGAACGCAACTACGAACTTCATGATACTGCTGAGTTCGAAAGTGTCAGTATATAGCATGATCGGGTAGTGCAGTAGGTAAAGAGAATAGCTGTAGGCAGCATTCCACTTGAGTGATTTGAAAACAGCAGAGAGGAAGGCTGAAGAGCCTTGTTGAAAGGTGGTGACCGATGAATAGAAGAACAGGATGAAAGCAATGACAGCGAAATCTCGCGCAAAAAACAAACACAGAATAGTCAATATCAAAGTAGGAACAGGAAGGTACTGAATCATGGAGTGAGCATTCAGGTTTCGACTAAAATAGTAGATGCCTGCTCCTGCCAGCCAGATAGCTGAAACGGCATGGCCGGCACGCCCTTCCAGGAATAAGAAAGCTCCTGCATAGCTTATTCCGATGAAGGCAGGAATCACATGAATGAGCCGAAACTCCTTAGGGCGCATGAAAAAAATGAGTCCGTAGAGTACGTACATCCACCATTCTACACAGAGTGACCAAAGGGGAAGATTGCCGGCGAAGAAATATGCCGTAAGATCAGTGCCAAGTAAGGGGTCGGCAACATGGTAAGTAAAGAAAGGGTGATCGTACAGCAAGAACAATGCTGACAGGAAACTTCCGGTGATCGGTTTGATGTCAAGCAAGTAGGGTTCGGCATACAGCCACATGAGAAGGCCGGTGAAAGCCAAAACGGGCAGTAATACGGAATAGATTCTTCCGAACCGATCGGCCATGTAGTTTCTAAAGCCGTAGGCTCTTGACTTTTTATCAGTGGTGAAAGCAATTAAATAGCCTGAAAGCACAAAAAATATGAGAACCGCGAATGAAGGTAGATAAGCAATGACCTGCGAATCGCTCAGCTCAAAGTGAACGAGAAGGTGGCCAATGCATACCAATTGGGCACTTACGGCCCTCAGGAAATGAAGGAATTGAGAGTTGAGCGAAGAAAGAGAGGCGTTGTTCAAGGTAGTAAATGGCATGGCTGGGCAACGAAAGTAAAACGTTTATTTAAAGAACAGGTCAAGTAATGATGAACGTCTCTGGCAATTGTATGTTATTTCAGCAATATGGCAGCAGTTCAACCCGAATCAAACGAAACAGCCACGGCGCATGCGGAGGCGCAGCTTTCACCTCGCCGTGATCGCATCCGGAACCTGGCAGATGCACTGTGTGACGGACTCTATGAACGAGACGAGGTAATGCGCCTTGCCCTGCTCACGGCGGTAGCGGGAGAAAGTATTTTCTTGCTGGGCCCCCCGGGAGTGGGTAAAAGCCTGATCGCCCGCCGCCTCAAATACGCCTTCGCGGAGGGCAAAACTTTTGAGTACCTCATGACGCGCTTCTCCACTCCTGATGAGGTCTTTGGTCCGATTTCAATCCGCCGCCTGAAAGACGAAGACCGTTACGAGCGCATCACAGAAAACTACATGCCCGATGCCAGCGTCGTTTTTCTCGACGAGATATGGAAATCCAGCAGCTCTATTCAAAACGCACTGCTCACGATTATAAACGAGCGGGTGTATAGAAATGGTCAACAAGAAGTGCCGGTGAATATCCGCGCGATTTTGACGGCTTCAAATGAGCTGCCACCGGTGGGTGAGAGCTTTGGTCCGCTGTGGGACCGTCTGCTCGTCCGCTATGACGTGGAAGGCATCCGACGGAGCGACAACTTCGTAGAGATGATTACTGATACACGAGAAGTGTACGACGATCCGGTGAAGGCCGAGTTGAAGATCACTCACAAGGAGCTCGACGATTGGAACACCGCCATCGATGAGGTTGCTGTGCCCGATGAGGTCTTACGCTCGCTGCAGATGATCCGCGAACGCATCACGCAGTGGAACGAGAAGAAGGGCGCCAGTCAACCGATCCTGATCTACGACCGCCGTTGGAAGAAAATCATTCGCCTCATTCGTAGCAGTGCCTTTTTAAACGGACGCGACCAGGTTGACCTTATGGATCTTTTCCTCATTCTCCATTGCTTGTGGAACCACCCGTCGCAGCTCGAACCCTTGCGAGAAATCGTGGCACGAACTATTCGCGAACACGGATACAGCATTGCCTTGCCCTTAGGCGGACTCATGAAAGAAGTTGAAGAATTCGAATACGAAGTTGATGAAGAAATCACCGTAAAAACGGTGGATGAGGACGAGGTGCTGACCCCATTTGATGACCTTTGGTACCAGCTCGAAAAACCCGACCAGCAGTTTGAAGGAAGCTACATCAAAGTCATAGACTTCAATCGCCTCAAACTCGAAGAGCAAGAGGTAACCAACTTCTACGACCCGGATGGGAAACTCGTGAACCGGCTGGGTGCCGCCAAGTCGCGCACACCTTTCAGCATTGTGGTCAGACACAATAGCAAAGACCACACGTACCGATTGGTCACTCACAAGCGAGAGCAAGAGAAGACCATCCGCCGCAAGGCACATGACGTTGTGGTGAAGCACTGGAATAAACGTTACGCAGCCCTGCGCGAAGACCTCGATAATGCACTCGTGAAAATTAAATCAGACCGCCCCACTCATTGGGAGGCCCTGCAAGATCACCTCTTCACCGACCAGCGTCTCGCCCCCCTCGTGAAAGCAAACCTCGAAGAAGTGGGCGAGTCGCTCGAGAAGCTGTCGCTCCGACTTGAAAAATTGCGCTACCGTTATGAAGAAGAAGGTTGAGCTTCAGGATGAGCTGAAGAAAGAGCTCGATGACGCGGCTGATCGCTTCATTGCTTACGGAGGGGTTCTCGACCGCAGCACCCGTAGCTACGTTGCTGCCTGGCTGCAAGACAAATTACTGCCGGGAACCGCCGACCTCGACGAATTGCAGCCGGGTTACTTCCGCCATTTTCGGATTGCCTTAGACGAGGTGCTCGGCGATGAAATTCTGCAGGAAGTCACCTCTAAACACCAGCACCTCGCCGTGCAAGTGGTCAAAGACCTGATGGTTTGGTTCAGACGCAATTTCGGAGAAGTGACCGAAGGTCATCCTTACGAGTTTGAAGAGAACGATCATGGCAGCTGGACGGTTCGCCCCATGGCACACGTCTATGACAGGTGGGGCTTCTTCACACAAGCTCTCCACAACCATTACACCAGCAAAGAAGTAGAGAGCAACTACCACACCGATCGCGTTAAAGCGCTCAAGCAGGAACACAAGAGCTGGGAGGCCCTCAGTGCTGACCAACAGCAGGAAGTTGAGCGGCTTTTTGATGACCTCCTGGGCCAATGGGATGCACGCCTGCAGGCAAAAATTCTCGAGTACCAACTGCGTCAGGCGCAAGACAAAATCAATGACCTCGGCGAGTCATTGCTCGGGAAAGCACGTGAATTCAAGCAGCTCGATGACCTCATTGAGCCCTTCGCCGGTTATGCGGCACGCTACTGGGACCTTAGCCGCGAGTTGTGGCAAGACCAGAGTTTTGATGTGGTTGAACGCTACCGTGAACTGCTCGAAAATGAAGAAGAACTGAAAGAACTCGCAGACCTCCTCGGTAAAATGCGCCAGGCAGAACTCATCACCGAAGAAGAAGAGTTCACCGAAACCACCATCCACCGTGCTGAGTTTTCTGACCCAAACCGCCGCGAAGAGGTGGTAGGGATCTTTGAGAGTGACGACCTCAATCACTTAGTGTCATCAGAAGCCGCCTTGCTTTCAGAACCCCAGACTGAGAGCATCTTTCTGAAGCGTTATGCAGATAAAGGACTGCTCACGCAGCAATTTGAAACCAAGTTCACCACAGATCGCACCGACCAGGAGCAACGGGTTTTTCAACGCACGAAAAAAAAAGAGAAAGGTCCGTTCATTGTCTGCGTTGACACCTCCGGTTCGATGGAGGGACTTCCGGAGCAAATCGCCAAGGTGCTGTGCTTCGGCATCATGAAAATGGCTGCAGCCGAGAACCGCCGCGCTTTCCTTATCAACTTTTCAACAGGAGTTAAAACGCTTGATTTGCTGAACATTGCAGATAGCATTGATGAGCTGGCACATTTTCTGAAGATGAGCTTTGAGGGCGGCACAGACATCTCTTTAGCCCTGCATGAATCGCTTGAGCAACTGCAGGATAAAAACTACAAAGATGCCGATGTGCTGGTTATTTCGGATTTCATCATGTACAAACTCGACCCTCAGGTGGCTCGCCGTATGGAGTTTCAGCAGGTTAATCACAACACGAAATTCCACAGTCTGATTATCTCTGATGAAGCCAACGAGGGCATCATCGAACTCTTTGACAACGTGTGGATCTACGACCCGAACGTGAAAGGAATCATCCGAAGTATCCGGGAGGATCTGCGGGAAGTGATGACAGCTCAGTAACCCGTTTTTTCGCGCACACGAGACAGCACGCCTTTCGCAACCGCGCGTGCCTTCTCGGCACCAATCGCCAGTGCTTCGTCAATTTGTGACTTATCGGCCATCAGCGTGTGGTACTTGTCGCGCGCGGCTCCAAAACGCTCAATCAGGGCTTGATGCAAGTCGTTTTTCGCATGTCCCCACCCGTAACCGCCAGCGCGTAGTTTTTGGGCAAGCTCTGCAGTAGCTTCGGGTGTTGCCACCAGTTGGTGCAGCTGATACACCACCGCACTGTCAGGATCTTTTGGCTCTTCGAGTGGCGTGGCATCGGTCACAATTTGCTTATTGATAAGCTTCTTCAGCGGTTTATCTTCGAGAAAGACATCGATGGTGTTGCCACGCGACTTACTCATCTTTTCACCGTCGGTGCCGGGCACGTGCATGGTGTCTTCGCGCAATTGCTCTTTGGGCAGCACAAAAGTCTCTCCCATTTTGTGGTTGAAACGAGCCGCCACATCGCGTGTCATTTCGAGGTGCTGCAGCTGGTCTTTACCCACCGGCACGTACTCGGCATCATACAGCAAGATGTCAGCCGCCATGAGCATCGGGTACACGAAAAGTCCTGCATTCACATCTTCAAGACGATCGGCTTTGTCTTTGAACGAATGCGCCAGCGTCAGGCGCTGGTAGGGGAAGAAACATTGGAGGTACCACGTCAGTTCGGTCACTTCCGGTACATCAGACTGGCGGTAGAAAACCGTTTTTTTCGGGTCTAAACCGAATGCCAGCCACGTCGCCGCTACAGAGTAGGTATTGTAGCGAAGCGTCTCTGCATCTTTGATCTGCGTGAGCGAGTGCATGTCTGCAATGAACAGAAATGATTCATTATCAGGAGCTTTTGCAAGCTCGATCGCCGGGATGATCGCTCCCAGAATATTCCCGAGGTGCGGTGTGCCGGTGCTTTGAATTCCGGTAAGAATGCGTGCCATGAAGCAAAAATAAGCTTCCCCGATGGATTGTGGTGGGTTGAGGTGGGGTGTATTATGCATGAACACCTGATGTGCAAAGAGAGGGTTCGTAATCGGCGTCATTCGGACGCATTAAATGCGTCCCTACAAATCACATCCAATTGAAAAGAGCCGCAAGAATGCGGCTCTGATCACACCAATAAAAAATAAAGTGGCATTCATAAAACGAGTGTTGAGTATGGTCGATTTCTTCTAAGATTTAGCCAAAAATGGAACGGAAGAGCCCTCGTAAGAATAATTGGGACTACTCAGCAAAGGCAACGTATTTGATTACGATTGTGTGTTTGAATCGGAGTGAATTTCTCGGTCAGCTTGCAGGCGATAGAGTAACTCTGAGTGCTATCGGCAAAATTGTTGAGAACCGGTGGAAAGCAACCGGGGAGATGAACCTTCACATAGAATTGATCACGTCAGTCATAATGCCTGATCATTTTCACGGAGTGATCCGCTTCAAGAAGAGCACCCATTCTCAAGGCCGTCACTTTGGGCCACAAAAAATGAATCTTGCCTCCGTCATTCGCGGGTTCAAGTCAAGCGTCACATCGAGAGCGATAAGAATTAACCCCAGTTTTGCATGGCAACCTCGCTATCACGACCGAATCCTCCACACTCCTGACGCTGTCTCTAAGGCAATCATTTATGTCCGTGACAACCCCAAAAGAGCAGCACAGAAAAAACGGTATTGCTAAGGCCGCATTTTTGCGGCCTCCGGTTCACACGTTACACCTTGTAGGGACGCACCTCGTGCGTCCTATGTTTTATGTGGTGTATTTGGTAGGGACGCACCTCGTGCGTCCTATGTTTTGTGTGGTGTATTTGGTAGGGACGCACCTCGTGCGTCCTATGTTTTGTGTGGTGTATTTGGTAGGGACGCACCTCGTGCGTCCTATGTTTTGTGTGGTGTATTTGGTAGGGACGCACCTCGTGCGTCCTATGTTTTGTGTGGTGTATTTGGTAGGGACGCACCTCGTGCGTCCTATGTTTTGTGTGGTGTATTTGGTATGGACGCACCTCGTGCGTCCTATGTTTTGTGTGGTGCATTTGGTATGGACGCACCTCGTGCGTCCTTTGTTTTATGTGGTGTATTTGGTAGGCACGCACCTCGTGCGTCCGTTGTTTTATGTGGTGCATTTCGTAGAGACGCATCTTGTGCGTCCATCGCAATTAGCGGGCCATTGTCCGCTTACGAGATCCCGTGGCAAAGCACACCAACGCTCGTTATTCGCCACTTTGTTTTCCATTTCGACTTCCATTTCCACTTCCATTCTCTAACTTCCGCCACGGATGGCCTCCGTTCATAACCGATACCGGATCATTTTATGCGTGCTCATCGCCGGAGCGCTGAGCCTGTCATGTTCAAAGGTGAACTTCAAGCACCAATTGAGCTGGGATGCGTTTGGATATTACCTCTACTTACCGGCACTTTTTATCTACGATGACCCCGACTTGAGTGAGTCTTGGGTTGATGATACGTATGAAAAATATTACGTTTCAGATACGCAGTATCAACTCAATACACAGCCCGATGGTAGTCGGGTTATTAAGTATCCCGCAGGTCTCGCCATTCTCTACACACCCGGCTTTATTGCAGGTCACCTCTATGCGCTCTCAAATGAGAAGCATGCGGCTGATGGCTTCTCGCCCCCATACGCAATCGCTGTTACGCTGTGGTGTCTCCTGTTGATCAGCGCCGGAGTTTTCCTCTTTTTTGAGTTTCTGCGCCGCCTTTTCAATTCGCATGCGGCGTTCATCACCACCCTGGCCCTGCTGGCGGGTACGAATTTTCTCGCTACGGCCTACCTGACACCGGTGATGCCTCACGGCTTGCTCTTTTTGCTCTATGTGCTCCTGCTTTTTTTCACCGCAAAAGCGGTGGATGCGAACAGCTTCCGACATGCCGCTATGGCTGCCTTTGTATTCGGTTTGATCGCTCTGTCACGGGCAAGTGAGATCGTTGCCCTGGTAATACCACTTACCTACGGATTAGCTTCCGGTAAAGGCCTGCTTTCAAGGGATGGGATGCTCAGGAAACAGGGAGCTTTAAGACGATGGCTGGTGCTCGCGGCGATTATCCTTGTAATGGGAGGCATTCAACTGGTGTACTGGAAGCTTACCGCGGGTGAACTCATCTACAATAGCTATGATAATCCGGGCGAGGGACTGGATCTTTGGTCGCCCCACCTCAGAGAGAGCCTGTTTTCCTTTCGCAAAGGGTGGTGGCTGTATACACCTATGGCGCTGCTGGCGTTTGTCGGAATCTTTCATCCGGCGCTTTCGCGCCGAGGATGGAGAATACCCCTTCTACTTTTCATGACACTCACTATCTGGCTCGTTTCTTCATGGACAACCTGGTGGTTTGCAGACTCATTCGGTCAGCGGGCGTATGTGCAGAGCTATGCGGTACTCTTTATGGGTCTTGCGGTGCTCATCGAGTCGGCACAACGCGGTCAGAGGCTGCTGCAATGGGCTGGTGGAAGCGTGCTCGTGCTGCTCATTGCGCTCAACCTGTTTCAAACCTGGCAATTCACGGAGGGTGTTCTCCCCACAGACCGCATCACTCAGGCTTATTACAATGAAGTTTTTCTCCGTACGTCAAAGCCTGAAGAAGCAGGGCGGCTGCTTTCGGTGAACCGTCAGCAAAACGGAGCAGGGGCATGGGAGCGGCGAGCATCATACAGAACGACCTTAGATACCAATGTGGTCATTTCATCGCCTCCAGGGGTAGAGGTTAGTGAATTTCCATATACCTGGATCTTCAAGAGCAGTGATCGCTTTTCAGATGATCATGCCTTTGTGGTGCTTGACTGGGAAGTTCAGGCAGTAGCGCCTCAAGAAGGGCGTTTCCAACTGGTTACCTGCGCGTTTTACAAGGGAGGCGCTTACAACTGGAGAAGCAATGCCTTCAATCTGACGGAGGCATCGGGGAGCGCACATTTCGTGACCCCCCATTTCAGAAGTGCAGACGACGAATACCGCATTCAGCTCTGGAATCCTCAGCTCACAACGATTGATTCACTGCGGCTGCGTATACGGGTGCTCGAGCCCTGACAGACACATTCGCTACTTTTACCAACCGCATGAGCAATGAACAACGTCAGGAGAGCGCACATCGTCTGGCAGGTATTGACCCTGCATTGTGGCTGCTGACCGCAGTACTCGCATTGATGGCGTGGTATGGTATCTTCGGTATGATCGATGATCGTCCGCATCCTATCCACCTCTGGCGCAATGCAGATTGCCTTTCACTTACCTTGAACTATCACGACAACGGCATGAATTTTTTCATGCCCGAACTTCACAATTACATCAGCGATAACGGCCAAAGCGGCATGACGGCGGGTGAATTTCCGGGGTGGTACTACTTCATCGCAGCATTGTGGAAGATCTTTGGGGTAAGTGAAGCATTGTACCGGGGGGTGGTTGGAGGCCTTTTTATTTTCAGTCTGCTTGTTACACAGCGTGCATTGACCAGACTCACCGGGGCTTTATGGGCCACCTTGCTCAGCTTGTGGATGTTCGTCCACCCAGCACTCATTTACTACGGCTTTGCTTTCCTCACCAATGTGCCCGCATTAAGCTTTGCCCTGCTCGGGGGCAGTGCCTTTTTGCACTATGCCATTGATGGAAGGCGCAAGTACCTCTACATCGCTTTGGTGTTTTTCGCTATTGGCGGATTGCTCAAAGTGACGGCGCTGATGCTCTTCTGTGTGATCGGGGTGCTGCTTTTGCTGGAGACGTCAGGCCTGCAGTTGCGCAGAGAAAGACCTGTATTCGAACATAAGTTGCAGACTTTAATTTTCATGGCTGCGGCATTGGTGCCCATTCTCATTTGGTATCTCTGGGCCGAAGACTACAACACACTTCATGGCGGCAAGTACACCTTCAACCATATCTGGCCCTACTGGGAGGCGGATGCATCGGTTCGCGAGCGAGTAATCAGTGAGGTGATGAATTTCACCGGCAGACAGATTATGGCGCCGTTCAACTGGGTGCTGTTTGGAGTTGCGTTTCTTTTCCTTTTTATCAGCAGTGCTCGCCTGCCCCGATTGTTGTGGCTTGTTCCGCTGATCCTGAATATGGGGGCAGTGTTGTATTCTATTTTGTGGTTTCAGGCCTGGGCAGACCATGACTACTATTTTATCAACCTTTATGTGGTTCCTTTTGTGACGCTGGTATCGGCTGTTGTTGCGATGCAATTGGTTCTTGCGCAAACCATTAAACGGCAGGTGCTTACAGCGACGATGGCGGTGATCCTTCTTTTGTCTGCCTGGTATACGGCTGAACACCTCGAACTTCGTTATGAGCCGGATTATGACCGCGATTATTTCATGGTCGCCAAAGGAGAAGAAGGTCACTTGAAGTATTTATTTTGGGATCACAGCCGGCATGAAGGGGGGCTCAATGATATTGAACCGAAACTGCTTGAGTGGGGCGTGACTGAAGACGACCGGGTCATTTCGGTTCCCGATGCCAGCTATTCCATTACCCTTTACCTTATGGATCGCCCCGGTTTCACCAATATGGCGCACATCTATAGCAGCGAAAAGATCAACCGGTCAGAAGGCAGCCTTCGCGAGCATATAGCCAAGGGAGCAACCTTTCTCGTGGTGAATGAACCCGGTTATGAAGATCGTTTCCCGTGGATCCTCCCTTTCATGACGGATATGGTCGGCCGCCACCGCAGTATTCGGGTGTTCCGCTTGCATGCAGATATGTAATTAGGGGCAGGTGACTTCTCTCAGCATGAAATGCTCAACGCTCACATCGTAAGGTGCTTGCTCGGCAATCACCACGCACTCAATCAGGTCAGGGATAGAGTCGAGTCGGAAGGTAAGCGACGGGCGCGCCCATGAACCGTCGTCAGCTTGTTCAGAAGCTGCCTCCGGGTAGGTGTGATCGAGCCACGTTACCTTGTCACCATCACGTCGTTGCACAATAAGGCGCGGCTTCAGGCGGCCTCGTCCCTTCAAACAAGCGTTTTTAAGGGCTTCAAATCTGATCGTGATTTCCATTTCTTTCATGAGCCAATCATCCGGAACGGAAGACGACCAAATGGTGTGGTATTTGCGGGCATCGAAATGGTACGGTTCAGGCGATATACTCATGAGAAGGGTGTCAGTGCAGGCATCCGGCGCTTTTGTGCCGAATAAAAAAGCAGCCGGTAAAAGCCTGACCCCCAAATCGCCATCCAACACCGGAGTAGCGAGGTTCCACCAGTAAGCTTCATCGCGTCTGAGCTGATCATGGGTTTTCAGAAGCGCAATGGTATCAGTATGTTGAAAATGCGCCTTCAGATTGCGTTCATGGCGCGGCAAGGCGATCAATCGCAACAGATCGCGGGTTTCAGGCAGTGAGGTGCGGGTCAGCAAAGCCGCTGAAGTTGGAACCCCTGAGTGATATGCCGTTGAGAAGGTCAGCCATTCAGCCTCGGGAAGTGAAGCACGACCGTAGAATTCAGATCCAACATGGAAATAGGGCAGAGGAATGATCAGGTCAGCCCCGCTCTCCTTAATAGCTCTGACGGCCTCTGCAACCTCGTAGGGAGGCACATGTGAAATGGGGTGGGAATGACCTTTTCGCGCCTGTGCCAGATCAGCGTGATAGTGATAAGCCTCAAAACTCCAGAGGCTTAAAATCAGTAGGATTAAACCAAATGAAAGCAAGCTTGGAAGACTGCGGCGAAATACATCAAGAAGGAGCACGGCGAGAAGGGTGAGCACAAAATAAAGTGGCCAGGCCAAACGGCCGATGCCTCGAAATTGCTGTAGGTAAGGTACCCGTTCAAGGGTCGTTTCACCGAGCCAAACGAAAGGCTGCCCGCAAGCAATGGCAAAGAGAATAAGTGCAGCGAACAGCGGCGCGGCCAAAGGTCTGGTTCTGAAAGCTGTACTCAGGTGCCGGCTAAAGAAAGGAGACAGGAGCCCGGCCATTAGCAGAATAAGCGCAGAAAGCCCGATATAGGCCCGGCCTTCCCAGTGTGCGGAGGTATTGAACAGGTGAGAAAGCGAATGAAATGGTCCTGATTGTGGCAGCAGCACAGCGCTCAGGGTTGAACGCATTTCAAAGAAGCCTCCGGGGTCATTAATTCGGCACGGATGATGATCTGTAAGGTTCAAGATGGCAATGAAAAGCAGGAGGGGGATCAACGCGGAGAGTGTGCCCTGCATGCTTCTGCTTCTTTTTTCCGGCAGAAATGCCGGGATGATAAGATAACAGGTGGTAAACGCTGTTGTGATCAATCCGAGGTAGGCATGGGTGCCTAAGGCAACGGTATTCAGCAAAAACAACAAGAACCAGTGCCATAACCTGCCGCTTTGTACATACCTCGTCAGCCACCACCAGAGCAGAGGTATAAAGAGCGTGTAGTTCAAAGAATAGTGCCCCTCTGCACGCATAATCTGCGGCGCCAGAAGCGTGATAAGAATGGCTCCGGCAAAACTGATGCCGCTGCGTGCTCCATAAAGCCGTAACAAACGAAAGAGTACCGGGGGCGTGAGTATCCAACTTAGGGTGATCAGCCAGCCGATGAGCGGGCCTGACCAGCCTTGCCAGCCCATCGTACGAACGATCGGTCGCCAGAGCATGCTCAGTAAGGGGTGGCCATCTGTATAAAAAAAGTGTTCGCCGAACGGAGCCGCCATTCCGTCCATATTGAACCATTCTTCGCTGTGTTCGCTATGCCATGCAAAGGTGAACAGGTTTTTAACCCCGTCAGCCGAGACATCGAGCTCTGATGCTGACCACAGCACATCGCCATGAATCAGCCACAGCAGCAACAGCGTGGTTACGGCGAGAAGAAGACTGCGCAGCATCGCCGGAAAGTTAACGAATCCGTTTTATCGTCTGATGATGCGACGGCTTACGCGCGTTTCTCCTGCAACAAGTTGCAGAATGTAGGTTCCGGATACCAGGTCAGCGAATCGAAGTTCGAGGTATTGCAAGCCACGATTGAACACGCCCAGTTGTTCTTGATGGATGACCCTGCCGTTGAGGTCGAAGAGAGTGACTTCAACTTCTGATGCCCGGTTCAAACCGAACTGCACCTGAACGGCTTCGGTGAACGGATTGGGCCACACGGAGGTGACCATGAGGTCGCGGGGTACTTCATGTACCGCTACTGAATTGCTAATCGGACATGCCGGCGCGAGGGGCTTGTCAAAAGTGAAATCGGCCAGTGGCCCGGCACTTTCGGTGAAGAAAGGTGTGCCATTTGCGGATTCATAGCTCGCTCCAACGGAGAAGCCTCCGCCCTGGGCATTGAGCTCGTTGACAAAAATCCAGTCGCCCTGCACTTTGTCTGGTGTGAACTCGATTACGCAGAATCCGTGCTCTTCGAGGTTGACCCACTGCACATGTGGGTTGGTTTGCGTAACCAGTCCTGCCGGAATACCGTCAATTCCCGGTGACGTAACACTGCTTACCACAAATTCAACTCCTGCAGAGCCGGTCTGAGCGCTATGGTCATAATTTGCCAGTGGGATTTCGTTGGCCCAGGCTGTGTGAATATCACCTGTGAGTACGACTGCTTGCCCAGGTGCCTCTGTTTGAAGGAGGTCATAGAGCCAGTTTCGATCGGCGAGATAACCATCCCATTGATCCGGGTTAAGCGGATTACCCAGGATTTCTAACGGGGCCACCATTACTTGTTGCCCCAGCACGTTCCATGTAGCATCAGAACCCGAAATTTCTTCGTCGAGCCACGTTTTTTGGTCCTCCCCGAGGAGGGTTCGGTCGGGTGATGAGATTTCGGGGGAGGTGGCGCCAACTTGCTCATCACGCCCATGAATTCGTGTGTCAAGCATGGCAAGCTTCACCAATCCACCGAGGTCAAATGAACGAAACAGCGGTTGATCCGGGTTGCCGCGAACCGGGAGCCATTCATAATATGCCTGCTTTGAATTGGCGAGGCGCTCACCCCACGGGCCTTCAGAATCGTCATGGTTTTGTGCACCGTCTTTCCAGGCATCATTTGCACTTTCGTGGTCGTCCCAAACCGTCACCCACGGGTATTGCTGGTGCGCTGCACGAAGGTCGGGGTCAAGGCGGTAATGTGAGTAGCGGGTGCGGTAGTCATCAAGCGAAATGGTCTCTTCTTCAGGCTCGTGATTACGGCCGTCAATGAATGCACTGTATCCGCCGGTTTCATATTCGTAGATGTAGTCACCGAGGTGCAGCACAAGGTCGATATCGTTGCGTTCTGCCAGGTATTTGTAGGCGTTGAAATAGCCATATTCGTAATTGCTGCATGACAAGACTGCTAAACGAATCTGATCCGTTTCAGCAGGGAGGGTTTTGGTTCGGCCGCGCAGCGAAAATGCTCCGAGCGCGTTGAAGTCGTAGTAATAAAAGGTATTGGGGTCAAGTGCCTCAACGTCTACTTTGACCGTGTAATCCCGATTAGCGTCAGTGACAAAAGAGCCATTTGCCACAACCTCCGTCATTGCGGTGTCAAGCGCCATGCGCCATTGCACTTCGATTTCATCGAGAGGTTCATCCGGTGAAACTTTGGTCCAGATGATCACACGATCTTCGAGAGGGTCACCGCTGGCAACACCATGGTAAAAGGGTGCAAGGTCACTGTCTGGTAGTGAGCGAGAATCCTGGCCGAAGACGAGGCCTGTGAGAATGACAAACAAGAGCGTAAGGTTCCGTTTGTAGTGCATGTTCAGGTTGTTTGGGTGCAAGTTAGAAGTTGTCTTTATTCGCGCTGTTTAGCGGAGGTTAAATTAAACAAAAAGGGCCGCCACCGGCAGCCCTTTTCGATCATCAGAAAATGCAATTCGTGCTTAGCAGAATTCGTCGTATGCAGCCTTCAGGTTGTCAGCGACCATTTCTGCTGTGCGGCCTTCAATATGATGGCGCTCGATCATGTGTACCAACTTTCCATCTTTGAACAGGGCAATGGAGGGCGAAGATGGTGGGTAAGGGAGCATGAATTTGCGCGCTCGGTCAACGGCGTCCTTGTCTACGCCCGCAAATGCGGTCGTCAAGAAGTTCGGGAGCTTGCTGTTGTCGAGTGAAAGCTTTACAGCCGGACGCATTGAGCCGGCAGCACAGCCACACACGCTGTTCAGCACAACAAGTGTGCTTCCTTCTTTATTGATGGCCTGGTCAACCTCGTCAGGAGTGGTAAGCTGGGTAAAGCCTGCCATGACGAGTTCTTCCTTCATTGGGGCTACGATCTCTGGTGGATACATAATAAATTATTTTACTACAAAGGTAAGAACTGAAGTGAAGCCAGCGATTTTCTTTATCAATGCATCAATACCAGCCGCTTAGTGCCCAGCCATTGTCCGTCAAGACTAACGGAGATGAGGTACACCCCGGCAGCATAGTCATGTAAGTGGAGCTCCGGCCAATCACCCACGCCTTCAACGCGCATCAAAGAATGCCCGTCGAGCGACCTGATTTCAATATCCCAGCGGCTATCCTTGTCAGGGATGCGCGAAGAAGAAATCCTGAAGGCGCCCAGACCCGGGTTAGGAGAAACCTGAAAGGCATTCTCCTCGGAGGGTATCCGTTGTTCATTGAACGAACAGTCTGCCATGCGCTGCCTGCCTTGATCAGGAGCCAGGGCCGTGCATACCTCCTTTGTGTTGGGCGATTGAATATACCCACCTGATGGCTGCCAATGTTCTGCAGAAGATGTCACAGCGATGTGAGAGTGATCAGATGACCATCGTGCTTTCTGTTTGAGGGCCTCACCATACCAGGCAGCAAATTCCTGTTGAATCCCGGGATGCAGGCATTCACGCAGGTGTTTGGTAAGTAAATGTGCCTCTTCGATGTGACCAGCGGTTTGAAGAGCGGCAGCATAAAGAAGATCTTGCACGAAATAATCACTCGGTGTAAAGCAATTGTCTGTGAAGCCCGCGTGAATGATGGAGTTGCTCATTGCTGAATCCTTTAGAGCGTCTTTAAGCGACCAGGCACCAGTTCGTTCAGCTTCTTCTGTAAAGTAGGCATAGGCGCGAAGCTGTGCCTCCTGAGAAAGAAGCGCGGCCGTGCTGCAATCAACACCTGTTTGACCTTTCTGTTTTGGTTTGACCTGAAGCGATTTTCCCGAAAGGTCGACATTCTGAGGTGGCAGGTCGGCAGCGCCACAGGCTGTGAGGTCGCTCGGAAATTTATCGACAATTTGCAGGTAGCACCCGTCGAACGGATTGAGCGGAGATGAGCTGTCACACAAAATGCTCGGAATGTGAATTTCGTATGTGTTCTCAAGTGGAGACCCATATTGCCAGGTGTTTCTTGAGGCATTGAGCAGGAGGGTACATTCGTCGTCACAATTACCGGCCATATTGCCGTAAAAGACGTAATTATTGAACGACAAGAATGCATTGTATCCGTTGAGCAACAGGGCGCCAAGCGCAGCATGAAAACGAATGTGTGTGCCGTTGTCGTCAAAGTAGTTATACCCTGCTGCGGCATCCGCAGACATATTGAGGTAGGTGAAGCTTCCGGCAACAACGCCTACCTCACAACCTGTGAAAGCATTGCAGCGCAGCAACAGTTCGCCGCCTGAGTTGAAGATGCCTTTATCATTGTTAAAGAACTCAGAATCGACCACACGCAAGAGCGGTATCGATTCATCCCGCACCGCGGCATCAGCGCACCCTGAGAAGCTGGAGGCTATGATTCTCGCGTTGTAATCACGCAGCCAGCTCTCTATCGGGCTCGCGTTCAGGCTGCATGATTCAACACGATAGCCTCCGCCATGTATTCTTATCGGAGAGTTTGTGAGGTTGTCATTCAGAAATCGAATGGATTCGTAGTTCAGCAAGGCAGTGAATGCGCAGTTCTCTACGGAACAATTTTCGATTAATGCAGCATTGTAAAGCACCACCCCGTCAGGTTCATCAATGCCGTTTACGTCAGCATTGCGGAGGGTAAAAGAAGCGGTAGTGCTCAGCATGGCAGAGTGATGCAGTCGTATCAGTCCGTCTTCGATGCGGAGTTCCTCAAAGCCAGGGGTTGTATTTAGCTCGCAGTGCTCAGCGATCTCAACCAGAAGGTCAGACGTATTGCTGCCACGGATGTAAAGGCGGTTGCTGAAATCGCCATGAATCATTTCTGAGCCTTCGAAGACCAGGGCACCGTTGGAGTGGTCTGGCAGGTGAGTGAAGGTGGCGTCAACATCAGTAGCGAGAATGATGCCCCCTCCAATTCGAATCCGTGAATCCGGATCGCTCACAAAAATTGGCTGTGCGTGGTTGATCTCGAAATCTGCACCCTCTTCTATAATGAGCATGCTTCCGTCAGAAACATCAATGGTGCCGCCGTCAGCCACAAGTTTAGCGCCTTCACGAATTATGACATGAGACTTTTCAATTAACCTGAGCAAACCGCCTTCTTTAACCCGGAGTATGCTGCCCTTACGAATGTCGAGAAAACCGCTGCACTGACTGCTTTCAGAACCAAGTAAGATGCGACCGTTTTCATCGATGACCACTTCTCCCGGGTGGCACTCTGAAGTGCGCACATACATGGTGCTGCCGGGCTCCGGAAGGAGGGCGGGATCATCACCGAAGTGAATGGCAGCCTCGCCATTGATTTGAAGCTCGCCGCCGTTGTCAATAATAATAGGGTCAAGTATGTAGTGTTCAGGCAGCGCGAAATTAAAAGTAGAAGCCTCAAGGTTTTGATTGAGTACGCCCGCCAGCAAGGGTTCGCCCGCAGTGATTTCGTGCCATATAAAACTCAGCATGCCGTTGGTTAGTTCACTGTGGTATGTATTGGTTTCTGGAGCGTAGAAACTGTCAAAAGGAAAGGGCTCTTCTTCTTCAATTGACAGGTCTGCAGGAACGGTCAGTTCCGTATTGAGTCCTAATGCGCTTACGGTTGGTATGAACGAATGGTCAGGGTAGTAATCGCTGACCTGAGTCTCACAAATGAGTTCGATATTGTCAGCACCGCTTAGTTCATCATTGAGGGCTGCTGCAAATTGGGCGATCGACGGCCGTTTTCCTCCGGGACATGTATCGTACGGAGGCTGGTCAGAAGCGACAAATGACTGGGCGTTGTGTTGGGCAAAAAGGGCACTGAGAATACAACTTACTCCTGAACAGTCAGTGTCTTCAATAAAGATGGTTTGTGAAAGTAGGTTAGACGAGGGCGTAGATAGCTCGTGGTATGGATCTCCCGGGTGGCTGAGTAAATAGAATTTACTCAGCAGTAAGCCGAAGGCTTCGCACTCATAATCAAGCAGCGGAGCGCCCGGAGACAGGCCGAGTGGAACACCGGAGCCACTGCCATTCGCCAGTGCAACATTTCGGCAATGCTCAGGAAATCCAAGGTCGTTGAGGTATGATTGATAAGCAGAGCGCTCGGTATTGTTGCCGCCAGCGTGAGCGAGGAGCATTTGTTTCGCAGCTGGTACTTCGAGGTAGTTGGCGACGAAGTCTTCTGCTGAAGCTGATATTTCTTTCATCTCATACAGGGTGTGCTGCAAACTCATAGGTATGGATGCGCCATAATGGGGTGAATCCATAGAAATCCATAGCCGAGTGCAGTGGTCTAAGCCGTCGAGTTCCATTTCTCTCAAAGCTACCCGCGAAACTTGTCCGCCCATCGATGCCCCGGCAACGACCAGCTCTTCTTGCCCGGTTTTGTACCCTTTTACCAGCTCAATCAGGTGCTTCAGTAAGGCCGCGTTCCGCTCAATATGGTCACTGCCATGGCTGAAGTCGAGCATGATAATGTCATAACCCTCGCTTCTCAACCATTGCAATAAGACCGGCATATTGTAGAGAAAGCTGTAATTCGCTGAGTTTCCGCTGCTGAATTCGTACCAGCCAAAGAAGCCATTTCGCAAGGTGCCATGCGTTTGCCCGAAGTCAATACCTTCAACGAAGATGAACGGACGATCGAAGATGCCGTCTTCACTGAGCAGGGTATATGCGTTTCCGCTGACGGTTGACTCCTGATAGTTCGTTTGAATCATCCAGGGGTCAGCCGGATCCGGCACCGGCCAGGGTGGATTTTCAGGTAGCGGAATACTTGAAGCCGCACCGGCACTTCGAAGCACGAACGCCGTTTTAAGTACCTGGTCTTCTGAACTGATTCTTACCCGAAGCAGTCGGTTCGCTTCCTGGTCGCTGTAAGTTACTTCAATGGGTATATTCCATTCTATGTTTCGAAAGCCCAATCCGTCATCGAAATCAACTTCTGCAACAGCACCCAAGAGGTCTGTGCAGCCATAGCAGGCTTCTTCCGGAAAAATGAACCGGTGAGTACCCGCGGTGTAACGATCGTCAAGCAGATGAGCTAGAAAGGCCTGGTTTGTTACGATGGTCTCTTCAGGATTATGCTGTAATACGAGTTCTCCGCCAGCCAGAGCAATCCAGCCGTTTTCGGCTGCCTGTGAAGCAAAATCTTCATAGGCGATATGGAAAAGACTGACGGCGCGCGCATCAGACCACTCATAATACTGGTGTTGCAAGCTGGTGAGAGCTTGAGTTTCGGGAAGCGATGCCCCAAGGAGATCCGCCTTTCGCAGCGAAAAGAGCATGCGTTCAATATCCCGGCGCTTATGTGGGGTGTAGCTGTCGCCTGAATGCATTTCGTCATTCAGAACCCTTGCGTACGGTAGAAATCTTCCGGATTCGAAATCCGTTGGGCTGAAGTTTGCAAATGGAGTGTTTAGTTGAGCACAGAGCAGTGTGTTCAGGGAGAGCGCCACAAGAATAATGAAGAATCTCATGGTCGCGTTTTTTTTAAGGTTTAACAATTGTATTCCGGAATCATTGATGCGAAACTATAGGTTATTACAATTCATCTGACTGACGATTTACGAATGACGCGATTGGCTTTATTTCTGCAAATGGTGAAACCTCTCTGAAATGAAACCGTAAGAGAGAGAACCGCAGGTGCGGCTAACCTGATACATATGAAACGGATTTGTATACACTTTTTACTGGTTACGGGGCTCCTCACAAGCTTCAGCCAAGGGGCGCAAGCCCAATCTCTCTTGCCGGCAGCTTCGCCGGATATGGTACTGCCGGAACAAGAGCAACCCTTTGTGCAGTCTGAAAATCAATGGGTTCCTGACATTCAGCCCCCCGCGGCTCTGGCAAGTATTGAAGTCTTTTCAGTCTCGTCCGGTAACTGGTCTGATCCAACTACCTGGGACTGTGGCTGTGTGCCATCTCCTGAAGCAGATGTCACGGTCATGAATGGCGATAGCGTTTTCATAGACATGAACACACAGGTAGTCAACCTGAACATTGAAAACGGGGCAACCCTGGCGTCAAGCACTCAGAATCAGTTCAGTTTGGGCGTTTCAGGCGATCTCAATGTGAACGGAAGCTTTCAGTCAGGTACTTCAGTGATTCGAATGAACGGTGAACTCCCTCAGCAGGTAATCGGTCAGGTTTCCACCTACGACATCAGCTTTGAAGGAGCAGGAGGATGCACCTTACAGGGTCTGCTAGATGTTCGCCACCAGGTTTTTGTGAGCGGCAGTGTGGTAACGAACGGTCAACTGACGCTGAAAAGCAATGGACCACAGTCTTCAGCGAGCCTCGCCCCCATTCTTGGAGGTACGATTGATGGCAATATCATCCTTGAGCGCACCATTACCGCGCCGTTCACCGGCTGGTTAACGATCGGAGCACCCTTTACCGATGCTACCCTTGAAGCATGGAACGATGACTTTATTACTACAGGGTTTCCCGGGTCTGATTTTCCGGGTTACAGCTTTGTTAGCGTGAACTACTTTGACGAAACCCCGGCGACATCTGAAGACTCGTTCATTCCGGTGGGCGATGTTTCTGACCTTATTGTTCCCGGTCGTGGTTATTACCTTTACAGTAACGCCGGCACCTTTACCTTCAGTGCAGAAGGCACACCTGTAACCGGTTCATTTGATTTTCCCGTGACTTTCACGGATCATGGCCTTCCATTTGAAGATGGCCTGAACCTGGTCGCAAACCCTTATCCATCGAATATTGACTGGGAGAGTGAAGCAGGCTGGACGAAATCGAATCTTCACGGGGTGACGTATGTATGGGACGTAGGCCTGAACCAGTTCCGTACTTATGCGAACGGTTTTAGTGTCAACGGTGGTACATCGTTGATCCGCAGTGGTGAGGCTTTCTGGGTGCACGCCAGCGGGGCTGACCCTGAACTGACCGTGAATGAGGCGGCAAAGGTGTCTCCTGACTGGGAGCCGGAACTTGACCAGGGCGATCGCTTCCTGAAATTCCGAATGACCGGTCTCGGCTTAGGCGATGAAATTGTGATCGCACTCGACGAAGACGCAACCGAAAACTTCGATCCGGAAATGGATGCGTACAAATTCTTTAGTTCCAATGCATTGTTGAACCTTGCTTCATTCACTCCTGATGAGCGCCTTTTGGCCATCAACAATATTCCGGATGACGGATCAGCCATCTCAGTGCCGGTCGTGATCACGACGGCTGAAGCAGGTGAAATTTCGATAGTTTCAGAAAATATTCCGAACCTGAATGACCGTTGCATCTACTTCGAAGATCTAGTGACAGGTGAAACCTTTCAGATTCAGGAAGGAGCCTTCTATACGTTTGAAACGGAAGCTGTTGAAGAGCAACAACGCTTTCTGGTGCATTTCGAAGCGCCCATTTCGGCTGCGAAAGCAGATGTGAGCTGTTTCGGTGCAAATGATGGCAGCGCAGAAGCGCTGGGAAGCGGCGAGGGGCCCTGGGATTATATCTGGATTGACGGACAAGGAGGAATCGTTGCTCAAGAAACAGATATTCTTGAGTCAAGTACCATCACAGGTCTCGCACCGGGTGAATACTCGGTAACGATCAATACAGGTAGTGTTTGCGGGGCTCTTTTTACCGGGGTCACCATTGAAGAACCCGCAGAACTCACGCTGGAATCGTCCATAGCGCAGCCGGGCTGTGACGAAACGAGCGGCAGCGCCGTGATGACGTACTCCGGTGGCACTGAGCCATTGAATATTCAATGGAGCAATGGCGAAACAAGCAATGAACTGGCAGATGTTGACCCGGGCGAGTACACATTCACCGTAACGGATGCCAACGGATGCTCTGTTCAGGAAACAGTGTCTATTGAAGATGCGCCTACGGTGGAGGCAGCCTTTGAGTCCAGCGCACAGGTCATTAACCTGCAAGATGGCTCGGCAACGGTGACATTTACCAATAACTCTATCAATGCCGATGTCTTTACCTGGGATTTCGGTGACGGATCAGCAACATCTGAGGAGGCCGCACCCACCCACACGTATACGGAAGAGGGCGCATTCGTGGTGACCCTCACTGCAGCAAATGACCAGTGCGATGATGTCACTCAGTTCGTGATTATCGTTGAAGAAGCCGTCTCCGTGGGTGAAATGCAACCCATTGATGACGCTGTGAACGTCTTTGTTTCTGGTCAAACTGTTCAGGTCAATTTCGAGCACAATGACTACCGAAGCTATGAAATCAGCGCTTATAACTTACTCGGACAACAACTGATGGATCCCCTGCAGGGCCGCTTCGGTAGCCAGCAAATTGCGCTGGCTCTCAATGAGCAGGTGCCCATCACCCTGGTGACCATCCGCACGCTGGATGGTGGCCAGGTGCACACCTTTAAGATTATTCGATAGACTTCTATAACTAACAAGTCAAAGGCAGCACCGGGCAACCGGTGCTGCCTTTTTCGTACTGCAGACTTCGCTATGCGCACCGAAACCTTACCTTTGTGGCTTCAATATGCAGCTTATGAAAGTCGGTGTCATTACATTCCCCGGTTCCAACTGTGACGAAGACATGGTCTACACCATGGAGACCATTCTCGGTCAGCAAGTAGAACGACTCTGGCACAAAGAGCATGACCTCAAAGGGTCAGAGTTGATCGTTCTTCCGGGTGGGTTCAGCTACGGTGATTACCTCCGTAGTGGTGCCATTGCTCGCTTTTCACCGATTATGAACGAAGTGGTTGAACATGCGCGTAAAGGCGGTCTTGTGCTGGGGGTGTGCAACGGGTTTCAGGTGTTGTGCGAAGCCGGATTGCTTCCGGGAGCGCTATTGCACAACCACAACCGCAAATTCATCTGTAAGAATGTGTACCTCCTGGCACAATCAGAGCGTGCGCGCATCACGAAGGGGCTCGATCCGGTGCGCCCCTACACCATACCGATTGCACATGCTGAAGGAAATTATTTTGCGCACGCAGATACACTCAAGTCGCTTGATGAGAATGATCAGGTCTTGTTCAGGTACTGTGATGCTGAAGGCCATATCTCTGAAGAGTGTAACCCGAATGGTTCACTCGAGAACATCGCCGGGGTCATGAATGAAGAGGGGAATGTGTTCGGAATGATGCCGCACCCGGAGCGTGCTGCGGATAGTATTCTTGGAAATACTGACGGACGTGATATGCTGGAAGCGCTGCTCGGAAAGGTGACAGCCTGATCAGTTCAACCATCCCACCACATTCATCGCTGCAAGCAAAAGCAGCAGATAGAAAACGAGTTGCTGCCAGCGACCTGACTTTTCGAGAAAGGAATAACTAAGCAACAAAACTGCCGCAGGCAGCAACCATTGCGCCTGAAGTGTCAGGCTCTCCGAGACCCAGAGCATGGAGCCAAAGCTTTGGGCCAGCAGAAAAAACAGCAGCAAGGCCTTAGAATTCTTCGATTTATTGCTGCTTGAATTGAATGAACCCAGCATCCTGACGACCCCAAGCAAGGTAAGTAAGGCTGCAAAGCCATAGAAAATCCATGCCGAGAGACCGGCGACGTTACCGGTAATTCTGCCGGCAGCATAGACCAGATCATCCGGCGTTTTTACGCCGAAAAGCCACAAGATCGTCAGGAAAAACAAGGGGGGAAACAAAAAGCCCAGCAAGGGCAGAAACAACTCTCTCCACTGAGCGGTGCGTGTGTAAAAAACTGCCGCAAGCAAGGCCGGTAAGGCTGTCACGTAGGAGGGCGCCAGCAACGCCGCCGTCCCGAAGAGAAAACCGGCGTTGAAATAGTGGTTGATGACCACGGGCTGCCGGTACACTTTCAAGGTTTCGTTGATACCGGCCAGGTAGAACGGCGTCGCGGCAAGAACCGGTGAAAGCGGATAGACCACCGGAAGTGCACAGGCCAGTAAAACAGTCAGAAACCCTGCAAGAACCGAGGGCTGGCGGCATAGTTCATGCTTGTTTAGCAACCGATTCAGGAAATAACCGTTTAACGCGATCAGCATGTAGTGCCAGACCACTGACTGTAAAGGCGGGAAAACAGCGAGCAGAGGGGAGTACAAAAGAGCTGAAGTTTGCGTAAGGTCAGAAGGAAACAGCCAGCGCAGCAGCACCATTGCCGGAATCGGAAGCAGTATCAACAATACCGCAATGGGCTGGTTGGATCTCAGTACCTGAAGCATCGCAGCGAAGCTAAAGCAAATTTTAGTCTGTGATCTCCCTTCTGTATCGGCTCTTTGGTTATTTTTGCCAAAATCATTGTAAGATGAATATTCAAGAAATCGTCACACCGATCGCGAAAGTTGTTGAAGACTCATTTAACGGGCTACTGTTACCCGTGTCAGAAATGTTCAACTGGGTTGTGATCGTAGGTGGCGTAATTGGCCTTTTTACGTGGTTGCGCATGCAGGCGTCGTTCATTAAGCGCGACAAGCAGGAAGGAAATATTCTCTGATTCCCCGCCTTTTCGATGTCAAGACTTTGCAGTTACCTTCTGCAAGTCTCGTCCGATGTCTTTTCGGTAGTAAACCCCCTCGAACTGAATGTTCGCGGCAGCCTTGTAGCTCTTTTTGAGTGCGTCACTCACATCTGTGCCGGTTGCACTCACGGCGAGTACCCTACCACCATTGGTCAAAACCCCGCCATTCTTTGAAAGCCTGGTTCCGGCATGAAAAACCTGTGTTTCACTGAGGTCGCCAAACTGAATAGCCTTTCCTTTTTCGTAGGCTTCAGGGTAGCCCCCAGAAGCAAGAATCACAGTGCTCGCACTGCGTTCATCGATCTCTAGGTCACATTCTGACAGGGTATCCGTTGCAATACCTTCAAACAAGTGCAACAGATCAGATTTGATGCGGGGCAAAATGACTTCTGTTTCAGGGTCGCCCAGGCGACAATTGTATTCGATCACGTAAGGATCCCCCTGCACCTTCATCAGTCCGAAAAAAATGAACCCCTTATAGGCGATGCCATCGGCAGCAAGCCCTTTGACGGTCGGAATGATGACCTGGTTTTTGACCTTCTCCATGAACTCGGGGTTCACGAAAGATACCGGAGACACCGCGCCCATACCTCCGGTGTTTAATCCGGTGTCTCCCTCACCAATGCGCTTGTAGTCTTTCGCTTCAGGAAAAAGTTTGAATGAGTGCCCGTCTGTAAGAATGAACATAGAGACTTCTGAACCTTTCAGAAACTCTTCAATAACGACGCGCTCACCACTCTTGCCGAAGGCATTGCCGCTGAGCATCTCTGACAGCATGATTTCAGCCTCCTTTAAATCATCCAGAATCACCACACCCTTGCCTGCGGCAAGTCCGTCAGCCTTGAGCACATAAGGAGGCTTCAGGCGACTCAAAAATGCCAGGGCCTCTTCCTGGTCGTCGGCACTGAAAGCGCCATAGCGTGCCGTTGGAATTTGGTGACGTTCCATGAAAGCTTTAGCAAAGGCTTTGCTTCCTTCGAGCTGGGCGCCTTTGCTCGCGGGGCCAATAACGGTAATGCCCTGCAGCTTTTCGTCGGCGGCAAAGAAATCTACAATACCATCTACAAGGGGGGCTTCAGGCCCAACCACCACAATGCTCACATTTTGCTTCAGGCAGAACGCGGCGATGGCGTGAAAGTCCATCAGGTCAAGCGCTGCATTGGTAGCTATTTCAGCCGTTCCGGCATTGCCGGGAGCCACATAGAGCTGATTTAGTATCGAGCTGTGGGATACCTTCCAGGCAATCGCGTGCTCACGACCGCCACTTCCGAGGATTAGAACATTCATCAGGCCGGGATTTACCAACAAAATTAGAGATTTGCAGGGGCGCAGCAACCCTGTGTTATCAACAATAAAGCAGAACTTGCACGCGATTCGTATCCTTACACCTTATGAGTAAGCTGTCGGCAGTCATTATTACCTACAATGAAGAGCACAACATTGCCCGGTGCATCAGCAGTTTACAGGGGGTTGCCGATGAGGTCATCATTCTCGATTCGTACTCTGATGATGCCACCTGCCAACTTGCACGTGAGATGGGTGCCCGGGTGATGCAGCATGGTTTTGACGGACATATCCAGCAAAAGAACCGGGCCTGGGCGCTGGCCGAGACCGAATGGGTGTTGAGCCTTGATGCCGATGAAGCACTTGACGAAACCCTTGCGCAGGCAGTGCGCGAAGCTGTTGACCTGAATGACCCCGCAGTTGATGGTTATCGCATGAACCGACTGACGAGCTACTGCGGAAAATGGGTGCGCCATTCCGGTTGGTACCCTGATACTAAAACCCGCCTCTTTCGATTAGGAAAAGGCGAATGGAGAGGCATCAATCCGCATGACCGTTTCGATCTTCACCGCCCTGAACGCGAACGCCACCTCAAAGGCGATATCCTGCACTATAGTTACTACACGGCAGCAGACCACTACAAACAGATTGAGTATTTCTCTAAAATTGCGGCTGCCGAACTGCACAAGCGAGGAGTGAAGGTGCCTACTTTACTCATTTGGGCGAAAGTGGTGGCGCAGTTTGTGAAGACCTGGCTGCTTAAACGTGGTTTTCTAGACGGCGCTACCGGCTTTACCATCGCGCGGCGAAGCGCCTTTGCCACCTGGCGAAAGTACTCCATCCTTAAAGCCTTGCACGCTGATGAAAACCCCTGAGCATATCATTCTTTCGCGCACTGATGGCATCGGAGATGTGATCCTTACGCTGCCCATGGCCCATGCGCTTAAAGAATGCTTTCCGGGGGCAAAGATTACTTTTCTGGGTAAAGGCTACACACGGCCCGTGATCGAGGCTTATGACTTTGTTGATCAGTTTGAAGACTGGGATCTTGCCGGTGACACAGAAGCTTCACAAGCAGCCTTTCTAAAGGCCTGCGAAGCAGACGTCATTCTGCATGTTTTTCCTCGCAAAGAGGTCGTTAGCGCCGCATTTCGGGCGCACATTCCGGTGCGAATAGCTACGGCGCGTCGCTTTCACACGTTCTTCAAGGTTAATTACCGCCTTTGGTACAGCCGCAAGAGTGCTGATTTGCACGAGGCGCAGCTTAACTTGAAGATGCTTGAGGCCTTGAACTGCCATCCTTCTTTATCGTTGAAAGAAATCGGTGGTCGCTTTCATTTTACATGCGGCGCAAAAGCGCCGGATGGGTTTAAGCACTGGGAAAAAGAAGGGTTTCGTGTGTTGATCCATCCCAAATCCCATGGCAGCGCCGTGGAGTATCCGCTTGATTATTACACGGAGGTCATTCATGCACTGACGAAAAAAGGAATATTGGTAGGAATCACCGGAACAGCACGCGAACGCGAAGCCATCGGCGATGGCTTACCATGGGCTGAGGTGACAGATTTCACCGGAAAGCTCAGCTTGCTCGAATTAATGGAGTTGATCAATTTCAGCCACGTCATGATCGCCGCTTCAACCGGCCCGCTGCACATTGCCGCAGCACTTGGGAAATATGCGGTCGGACTGTTCTCGCCAAAGCGACCGATTCACGCGGGCAGATGGCAGCCGCTCGGGCCGGGGGCGCGTTACAAAGAAGCTGCGCAGCACCCTGAAAATGGCCGTCTTGAAATTGACCCGAAGGCGATCATTATAGACGTTGAAAAATGGTGTAACGAAGAGGGCGCGTGCTAATCGTCAGGGGTTGACCGGATCCGTGAATGAAAATTCAGCCGTTGTGCAGCGAATAAGGCTGCGAAAAAAGCAAAGAAGGTAACCCCGGCCTGTGTTTCAAGGGTGTCTTCTGTGAAGAAGCTCAGGGCCATCATCCAGGAGAATAAGGTGAACAGGAAGCCGCGCTCAGGAACTTGTACCCCGAGGGGTAGAAAGAGCAGAGCCGCGAGTACAAGCACGCCAAAAATACCAAAGGCGATCCAGAATGACAGGTATTGGTTGTGTGGGTGTAGCCGGTAATCTGTAGGAAGACGTGTTTTTATAGCATCATAAGAAGCGGCCATGCAGTCTTGTACGTCACCTGTGCCATGACCGAACACCGGTCGTTGGCCTATACAATACCAGGCGGCTTTCCAGAATTCAAGGCGCTGGGTGACGGAGTTGCCACCGGGGTTTCCGCCATTGCTCACGAAAGCGATTTCGAAAAACAACTTATCAAGCCGCCGCCGGATGCCATTGTGCTCAAATTCGAGTACGGTGGGTATACCTTGTTCAATGCGGCGAATGTCTTCTTTATTTAGGGCCTGCACACCGTCAAGGTCTTTGCGAAGCCCTTTTGAGGCGAGATATCGAATCAGGGTGCCGGAAAGCGGCTGATTGCGGGCGTCGAGGCTGTCGAATGAGAGACTGCTGCGCTGCTCCCATCCGGCCCGTAATTCTTCATAAGCAATGTGCCGCCACACAAAATGACCGTTTTCCCGAATGGTGTTATCGGGATGGTGAATGTAGCTTTCTCCACGAGGGGTGGCCTGTTCAAGGTTTTCAGCATGGTTCGTAGGCAATGAGAAATACTGTCTGGCTTGCCAGCCAATCCATCCGGCCGTGAGGCCGAAGAAAAGGAAAACAGCCGCCCGTAAACCCCGCCGGGCCCGCTTGCCTAACACATCAATCTCTTCTGAAACGGCAAGCAGAAACAAAGTAAGAGTAAGCAGAACGACGCCTGTGAGCGACTCAATAACCCACAGAAAACTCAGGTTCACAACCAGCAAGAGCAGTGAAAGCAGGATGTGTTTCTTGCGGCTGAGCCAAACAGCCAGCACTGCTGAAGCAAAAACCAACAGCATACTGAAGCGGATGTGTGAAATGAAGATGGAGATATCTCGAATATTCTTCACCTCGCGCTCAATCACTCCCAGATGAATCAAGAGGCAGTAAGAAGCAGCGAGTCCGCAGGCCAGTGCGAAAAACACCCACATACGCCTGAATATATTTCCTTCAATCGGACGTGCGGTAAAGAAAATCACCGGAAAGAGGAGCAATGGCAACTTGATGCGGAGGTCACGCATTGCGTAAGACCAGTTTTGGGTATGCACCAATCCGAACACATGGATCATGAAGACGAGCAACAGCAACCAGAAGAACGGGTTGCGGAGGGCTTTGGCCCAGCGGTAGCGAAGGTTTTTGCGGGTGCTGCTGAAGTGGTCAATGAGCCAGGCTCCAAGAATCCAGAATGAGCCAACGCTCATGCCAAAGTTGGAAAATGGCAGGGAGACGGCGACAATGACAATACCAAACTGGTATAGAAAAGGAACCATGGCTTGGCTTCAGACAGTTAGTCTTGTGGTGCTGCCGGACGCAGGATCTGGTCGTATTCACCTTCGAAGATTTCGGTTGCGCGGCGCAATACCGGGTCATGTCGCAGTCCATAACGGATGGCGCCTTCCTGGTAGTAATAGCGGCTTACGATTTCTTCTTCAAGCGTAAATTCGATTTGGTCTCTGAATTTGTAGAGATCTCGACTTTTCTCGGGCATCAGTTCGGCTTCAAGTTTGGCAAAGGCGTCTTCAGCACCTTGGTAGTAGCGTTCAGCCTCCGCAATTTCGCGAAGTTGCTCCATGACACGTTCGGTGCGCGTATCATAATTGAAATCACTATCTAGCGCGAACTGTACAAAGGTGTCGTAGCCTTCACCGAGGTCAAAATCTTCGGGTTCTGAAATGCTTTCATTGCTGCGGGCAAAGTTGGTCGCGTAGTGAAAGACAACGTGATTCAGCATCAGCCCGTTAAGGATGTTACTCAGCTCTTCCGGGCCTACTGCCACGTCTGGGCTTACGCCTCGTCCGTCATAGACTTTTCGTCCGCCACTTGTGCGAAATTCCTGAATGAGGGAGTCCGGAACTTCGTCAACGTAGCCTTCATCCCGGTGGGAGTAGTCAAGTTTCTGGATGCACCGGCCGCTGGGAATATAGTACTTGGCAACGGTAAGCTTGAGCTTGGTGTTGTAGCTCAGGTCTTTGGTTTGCTGCACGAGACCTTTCCCGAAAGTTGAGTTTCCTACAACGACTGCGCGGTCGAGGTCTTGTAGTGCGCCACTTACGATTTCTGATGCGCTGGCCGATGAGCCATCCACCAACACTACGAGTGGGAGCTCTGGTGAGAGGGGCTCTGCCAGAGCGTTGTGGGTTTTGTTCCACTCATCGAGTTTTCCGCGGGTGCTCACGATTTCGGTTCCTTTTGGCACGAAGATGTTGACAATGTTGATCGCCTCGCGAAGGAGACCGCCCCCGTTGCCGCGCAGATCAAAAATCAGTTGCGTCATACCCTGGTTCTTTTCAAGGTCAACCAGTGCACGCTTGACTTCAGCGCTGGCGGTTTTCGTGAAGCTTCTGAGGTGAATGTAGCCGGTTTTCTCATCTATCATTCCGTAGTAGGGAATATCCGGAATTTGCACGTC
Source organism: Flavobacteriales bacterium (assembly GCA_018402085.1). Classification (GTDB taxonomy): domain Bacteria; phylum Bacteroidota; class Bacteroidia; order Flavobacteriales_D; family Sanyastnellaceae; genus Sanyastnella. The sequence goes on from JAGYJM010000001.1 coordinate 109,229, forward strand.
TTGCCGTTCAACGGTGTAGGTGGTGATGGCTTCCTGACCGGGCCGTTCGATCTCAATAGCGACTTTGGTACCGGCCTGCCCCTTAAGCAGGGTGCTGATCTGTTCGCTGTCAAGCCCGTCAACCTCGCGGCCGTCAATGGTGCGAATGATATCGCCGGCCTTTAGACCGGCCTCGAATGCAGCGTAATCTTCGTATGGCTCCATGATGGTCACATCGCCGTCAATGGTGTTGATCAATGCGCCTATTCCGCCATATTGCCCGGTGGTCATGAAGCGGTAATCTTCAATTTTAGACTCCGGATAGTAGACAGTATAGGGGTCAAGCGACTCAAGCATGGCGTCAATGCCCGTTTTCATGAGATCGCCGGGCTTGGTTTCATCTACGTAATAGATGTTCAGTTGCTTGTAGAGGTTGGTGAAGATTTCGAGGTTTTTTGAAATCTCGAAGTAATTCTCTGTAGGGGTGAAAGCGATCACTCCGGCAAGCATCGGCAGTGCCAGGATCAGGCTAAACTTACGCAGTCGTTTCTTCATCATGTCCTCCTTGGTCTGTTTGATGGATAGCAGGAAAGTTAGGTATATCTTCAATGAAACGTTCACAGAGGTCACTTATTTTGACCTCTAGTTCACTTTTGACGGGCAATTCTTGCCCAATATAAACCCAAACCAAAGCGAAGCATCGGTGTTCACCGATCGCCGTGGCACGTACTTGTTCTTTCTGGTGCCGCCAGCATTCGCGCAGCAGTCTTTTGATGCGGTTGCGGTCAACCGCTCGCTTGAACCGCCGTTTACTTGCGCTAAAGGCGGCCTGCACCACATCTTTGTCTGACTCCGGCAAGGCAATGACACGCAGAATGAGCGGATACGCCTTGTAGGTTTCACCGCGCTCGAAGAGAGCCGTGAAGATACGGGTGTGCGTCAGTCGCTCGTGTTTACGAAAGGTGTAACGAGGCATTAAGGGCTAGTCTTTGCCCGTAATATAGTTTTCAATGGCCATAGACATCGAAGGCGCTTTGGTGTTTGGCGCGCTGATGTCTACCTGCAGACCGGCATCTTTCGTAGCCTTAATGGTGGTTGGGCCAAAGCACGCGATGCGGGTATTGTCTTGCGTGAAGTCAGGAAAGTTCTTGAACAATGACTCAATACCGCTCGGAGAAAAGAAGACGAGCATGTCGTACTTGACGTCTGAAAGATCCGAAAGGTCACTACACACGGTGCGGTACATTACAGCGCGGGTGTACCGGATGCCTGCTTCCTCAAGAAGTTGTGGAATGGAGGGTTTGAGCAGGTCAGAACAAGGTAGGAGAAATTTCTCCTGCTTGTGCTTTTTAACGAAAGCCATCAGGTCAGCGAACTTGGCCTGCCCATGAAAAATCTTACGCTTGCGGTATACCACATACTTCTGGAGATAGAAGGCTGTAGCCTCACTGATGCAGAAATACTTCATAGAGTCTGGTACGTTGATGCGCATCTCTTCACACATCCGAAAGAAGTTGTCAACCGCATTGCGAGAGGTGAAAATCACGGCGGTGTGTTCCTTAATGTCAATGCGTTCCTGGCGAAACTCCTGACCAGACACAGACTCCACGTGTATGAACGGACGAAAATCGATCCTGAGATTGTATTTCTCTGCGAGATCGTAGTAGGGTGATTTGTCCGTTGCGGGTTTAGGTTGCGATATGAGAATCGTCTTCACTTTTCCTTTGCCGGCCATAGAGAGCATTTTCTTTAAAGTTCAACGCTCGTTTCTTACCTTAAGCGCATCCAGTACGAGTGAGCATCCAGGCTTTCACCATCACCGCCAAAGGCAGAAATTCGAGGGCGCAAAGATACAAAATAATGTAGTTGAGAGAGATGCGCTCATTTATTGCCGCCAATACCCCACGAATCAGCCGAAGCATATAGGCCAGCCCGAACAGAACAAGCCCCGCCACCACCACGGGCAGATCAGCGCCGCCATAACTTACAGCCATCACCAGGGCCAGTACCAGTAGCAAGACGCCCACACTTTGATTCAGGATCAATACGTTGCCAAGGTAGATGCGAAGGACAGTGGTTTTGCCTGCAAGCGTATGAATAAGATCTACCGCCAGCAGTCGGAGCAATAGACCGATCACCAGAATCGCACAGATCCGCAGAAACATCACAGGCGATAAGCCGGCGCAGGCGCCATCTACCGAATGCAAGGCCAATTGAGTGAATAAGCCGAAGCCCAGTATAGTCACCGGCATCATCAGCAACCAGGAAGGATGTATCAGGGGCTCATTTTCGGCATAAGCCTGCCGTGCAATGCGGTAGTTGCTGAAGTTCCAGTGTACGAGCTGCGCGTAGGTCGGAAACTGAATGCGCACAACAGCCAGCAAGGCAAGAGCCACAAGAAAGACCCAGAGCATCCAGGGCTCATAGAAGTTCGCCACTTCTCGTTCAAGAGGAATCAGCCGCTCATTCACGGGCTTAAAGGTAGCAGGATATTGCGTTCACATTATCAACGATCAGTCGAGAAAGTGCCCAAGGGTTGTGGCTTTCTTTTCTGTAATCGTGCTGCCATCCGGGTGGAAGGCCTCGAAATACACGATATAAATACCCACCGAAGCTTTTTGTCCGTCTGAGTCGAACCCATCCCAGCTGAAGGTGCCTTCATTGCCCAGCAACGCATTGTTGATCAGGTGGGTCATGAGGCGTCCGGCATCGTCGTAGATGTAAATGTTACCGGTAAATCCGGGTTTGCCAAGCTCATAGCTGATCTGCAATTGGTCGTCAATGCCGTCGTTGTCTGGGGAGAATACTTCCGGACTCAGCGACACCACATCCGTCGCTTCTGCGACGGTAAACTGACTATTTTCAAAACCCGGGGTGGCAAAACCAATCACAGAGGAGGCACTGTGCCAGTTGGTCTCATCGTCAGTCTCACGGTTTGCGTCAAGACGCTCAAGCGATACACCTTTGGTATCGTCTAACAAGGGGTAATGTAAATCGTCTGTGTAAGCAAAGCGGTCGCTGATCTCGAAAAGGCTGTCTGCCAGGATCACCACCCCATCGCCGTTGGCGTAGCTCGGCAGGTCATCCACTTCAATGATGTTCTCAATCACCGCATTCGGGTAAAAGGCTGTTACGCCAATCGCCGACTCGGTGAACACAAAGTACTCGCCCGGGTAAAGGATACGGGGGATGTCACTGACCGGACTGAAGTTGTCAGGAATACCGTTGTCTTCGTTGGCCATCTGCCAGCCCTTGATAGAGATGTTTTTCTGAGAGCGATTGTAGATTTCTACAAAATCGGTGCCTCCCTGATAGGGGTCAAATAGAATTTCGTTGAGAATCAGATCGCCCGGCGCCGATTCTTCAGGTACCGCAAAGCGCGCCTGGTCGAAGCCGTCAGTCAGGATGTTACCCCAGCAGTCAGTGGCTCCGTTTGTACGCACCAGGTAAATAATGCCGGGAGAGAAGCCTCCGTCGAACTCCACGCGCGCTACGCGGAAGTCTTCGGTCGGAAAGGTCACTTCGCCCTGAAGGTAGCCGAGTGGTGAATAAATGTCGTTTTCGATAAGTCCGACCTCGGCTTCAAGCACCTCTGCCGTGATCGGGTCAAGTTGTTCGTTGAAATACAGATCGATGGATGAGGTGCCGCTGACCAGGGCATAAGCGAGTACCGGCGCCTCTTCGTCAGGCGTGTCGTCGAACACAGAGTTCTGCGCGCCCGCCGTGTGGCCGGTGGTCGCTTCAGAGGCACGCCAGTTGTCTCCATCGCTGCATGGATCGTTCGGGTTAATTAGCTCAAGACTGAAACCACCGTCGTCTTTATCCGGATCGCGGTACCATGAATCGTCATAGCTGACGGCGTCGATGATGTTCAGGTCAGCATCGCTGAGCAAGAGGTCACGGCCCGAATTGGTCAATCCGGGAAAACCGTCCATGCCAACTACATTGTCGTACAATAAGAAGTTAATGAGATCGTCTTCATCGGTGAGGATGAGGTACTCGCCGGGTTCAAGCAGCACCTGCTCAGTGAAGGTGGCACCGCTGAGGTCGAGGTCAGTAAGCTCAAGCAGGGCTTCTCCGGTATTGAACACCTCGATGTACTCGGCGTTGGGAGACGGTAACTCTGAACTGGGAGCGGCCATGATCTCTGTCATGATCAATTCGCCTTCTTGAGGTATCGCACCCCGCGCGAATTCGATGACGACATCTCCGTCAACCGCGTTGCCGGCGCAATCAGCTACACCACTCAGTGTCAGTGTGTACGTGGTTCCGATTTCAAAGGCATCGTCAAAAGTGAGTAGCAAAGCAGAGGCATTGTTTGCCAGTGCCGCCGTACTGTTGCCCGCTGAAGGGTTGAGGGTGACCACTATGCTTTCATCAAGACCGGCCAGCAGCCGTTCGCTGAATTGCACCTGCACGGTATTGTTCTCTGGGAAGGTCACCGATTCAAAAGCAGGAGGGGTTTCATCAGGGTCATCGCTGAAAATGCTGTTCTGCGCGCCCGGCGTGCCACCCTGAAAGCTTTGGGATGCGCTCCAGTTGGCTGATCCCGCGCAGCCGGCAAAGGGGTTGATGCGCTCAAGTGTTACGCCGCCGCCGGCAAAGGCGGGGTCGCCGTACCAGTCGTCGGTGTACGATACAATGTCGAGAATGGTGCCCTCGTTGCTGATCAGGGTGAGGCTGTCGCCCGAGTTGGCGAGGGCGGTGAACGAACTGATGCCGATCACCGGACCGTATTGCTCAAATTCTGCTGCGGCGTCGTTGTCGCAGAGAATGACGAATTCGCCCGGCAGGAGCGCCAATGAAGGCAGGATTTTCGAGGTAGTGGTATTGACAAATTCCCAGTCGGCGAGGTCGAATGCGGCGTCTGAGGCGTTGAACAACTCCACGAACTCAAATTCGGGCAACCCGAGTGGGGGATTCGGGTCAGGAAAAATCTCGTTAATGATGACGTCTCCGGCTGCGGCTACGGCTCCGACTACGTACACGAAGGGCAACACGGTTTCGGCGACTTCGTTGCCGCTGAGGTCTTCAACGCCCGTGACGGTGACTTCCAGTTCGGTGTTTTCAGGGAAGGCGTTTGCGAAGGTGAGGTTGACGAGGGAGGGGTTTTCGCCATCGAGGGCCGCGGTTTCGGGTGTGCCTATGCCGTTGTTTACGGTGTAGTTCGCCGCAAAAGCGGCGGATGTTTCGTTGATCGGCTCATTGAAGGTGAGAGCGAGGGTGTTCGCATCCAGCGCTTCTGCGCTGAGCGCTAAAGGCGCATCTTCATCGACCACCTGATCGCCGAAGTAGAAATCGTCAAAACTGAAATTATCAGCATTGCTCACGGTGTAATTGCACACGAGACCGAAATGTGCTGAGGTAGTGTACGTGTCATCAAAACCGGTTGCTTCAAGCTGGTACGTTGTGCCGCCGGTGGGGTCAGCAAAGAGCTGCCAGTTGCCCGCCTCGTCACGCAGCACCCGCACCCGAATATCGAACGAGCCGGCAATCAGCGCGGCGGTACCCGCGAGGATCTCTACCGGCGCATCGCCTTCATTGTCATCACGGAAGAGACGGATGGCATCTTCAGAGCCGGCTTCACCAAAGAGCAGAAAGTAGCCCTGGACGCCGGCAGATGAAGCGCCCGTGAAACTCAGGTCAGCTTGCTGAGCGCTCAGATAAACGCGAGAATAATTGTTGCCTGAAGGCGAAAAGCTTTGGTCAATGAAGAAACTCCACTCACGGTTGTTGAGTGAAGCAGAAGGAAACGAGGTCGACAGGTACGACTGTGCCTCCACGTCGTCATTGAGTTGAAGCTGTTGGTCACCGTTGACGATGAAGTTTTCAGTAGTGCCTGCCCATTCGGGGTTGGCAGTGAAATCACCGTCGCTGAAATCATCGGTGAACTGTGCCCACGCAAAAACGGGCATGCAAAGGCAGAAAATCGCAAGGGTAAGGCGCATCCGGCTGTTTATTGAGGTCATCAAAAGACGCTAAATATAGTACATTTGGCTACGGCCGTAGGGTCTTCACGTAATCTTAACGTCGGGATGCAACAATTGAAAGTAGCAGTGGTGGGAGCGACCGGTATGGTCGGACGAACGATGATGCAGATTTTGCAGGAACGCAACTTCCCGATCGCGGAGTTGATTCCGGCGGCTTCGAGCAGGTCAGCAGGCAAAACCCTCGAGTTCGGAGGAGAGCAGGTGACCATTGTGAGCATCGATGAAGCGCTACTGCGCAAACCCGACATCGCGCTGTTCTCAGCAGGGGGCGACGTCAGCAAAGAATGGGCACCGAAGTTCGCCGATGCCGGAACGGTGGTCATCGACAACTCATCGGCCTGGCGCATGGAGGCGGATTGTCCGCTCGTAGTACCTGAAGTCAACTTTGGCGCAATCACGAAAGCTCACCGCATCATTGCCAATCCGAACTGCTCAACGATTCAGCTCGTGATGGCGCTGAAGCCACTGCACGATGCTTACGGCGTGAAGCGGGTGGTGGTCTCTACGTATCAATCCATCACCGGCACGGGTGCCGCAGCCGTAGCCCAGCTCGAAGCCGAGCGCAAAGGGGAGACCCCGCAGATGGTGTACCCGTATCCGATTGACCGCAACTGCCTGCCGCATTGCGATGTCTTCATGGACAACGACTATACGAAAGAGGAAATGAAGCTCACCAACGAGACGAAGAAAATCCTCGGTGATGAGCGTGTGCAAGTAGTGGCTACTGCGGTGCGTGTGCCTGTGGTGGGCGGACATTCAGAATCTGTCAACGTGAGCTTTGAGCGCGACTTTGAAATTGGAGATGTCCGCAAACTGCTGAACGATTTCCCCGGCATCCAAATTCAGGATTCGACCGAAACCAACACGTATCCGATGCCGTTGTACGCCGGCGGCAAAGACGACGTCTTCGTGGGGCGCATCCGCAGAGATTTCACGCAGGCGAACACCTTGAACCTGTGGGTGGTGGCTGACAACCTGAGAAAGGGAGCCGCGACGAATGCGGTGCAGATTGCGGAAAGACTGGTAGACCGATAGACCTATCGACCGATGGACGTTTTGGGAAACGGGGAAGCTGGGAAACCGGGAGACCTATCGACTCATGGACGATTTTGGGAGCATGGGAAACGGGGAAGCTGGGAAACCGGGAGAGGATTAAGTAGTGAATAATGAGCAATGAATAATAAATCAGCATTGCTACTCTCCCCATCAGACCGTGAGACCATCTGACCGTTTGCCATTTCAAAGGTTCGAATGCTCGATTGATCGAATGTTTGATGGTTTATTCTGTCGTGCGAACGAGCATAAGTCAAGCCGAAGGCAAACGAGCACCTTCTGAACGGACGAATGTAATCAGCAATACTAACGGTTGCTCCCCTACCTTAGGGGAGCTGCCGATTTTCACGAAGTGAAAGATCGACTGAGGGGTGCGGTATTGAGTGGGTGATGGTATGTGGAGTATTTGAAATTTTCCAGGCAACGAAGGGGGTTCAAACAACTTTTGGTAATGTTTTGCGTGCAGGCGATCGTAGCCCTGTGTTGCGCCTGCGGCAGGGCTATGGCGCTTGCACGCTGTTATAGAGCGTTTACATATCGACTTTGCTTGAATATCGGATATTTCAAATTTCATATACTTATATCAGACTTGACCAATTTAACTGAATCGTTATCATATTCCCTTTATCGTATTGAATAAGTTCAATTGTATCCGATTTTTGAGAATTACTATTGTAGTAATGGTCACGATAGAAAAATGTGAGATTATCGATGAAAGAAATATTATCTGAATTAAACAGTTTTCCGTTTGTTGTTAAATCGTTAATTACTGGACGTTTATCCGATCTGTACTCAGGTTCTCGACCTATCTGTGAAGTAACAATTAGGCAGATATTAAATTTCACTGAAATAGTTTTCAATTCCTTTATTAAATCTTCTCGATTGTCAGTCATTAATTGTAAATAGTCGATTAAAACTAATTCTGGTTTGTTTTGCAAGATTATTTCGGAAAGGCGATCTAAATTAATTTCAGGTGAATCATCAATCAGAATTGAATCGGATATATTCTTATGTTTTAGATTATTTATAGAGGTCTCCAAACTTATGAGTTGGGTTTTATGATGTTTAGATATATGCTTTCCAATTGATAATAAAAGAGTACTTTTCCCCATTCCAGGTCGGGCGGCAATTACAATCAATCCGCCTGGTTTCATGCCTAAACTCCAAAAGGAATTCAATTCTTTATTTTCAGTTTTTATCATTTCAGCAGTTCTTTTTGTTAAATGCCCTACGGCGTTTTGCATATGGCTTGTGGCGGTTTCGAAGCACTTTCCTGTCCACCCGTGACGAACTTGGCTACAGAGCGAAAACCTTGCTGGCAGCCGTTCACCCGCCATAAGCTATATGCTGTGTTGTAGTGCGTTTTTATTCTTCATTTTTTCTAGCTTCATCAAATTTCGCTTTCATAGTCGGATTACCGTGGGTTAACTTTTTAATAGTTAAGTCATCCGCTTTTTGGTTAGCTAGTCTCAAATTATTTTCTGATGACAAAAGCGCTTCTTTGGTCTTTTGAAGATGCTTGATTGTCTTGTCTATTTCGTCTATTGCTGTATTAAATTTACGACTTGCTAAATCATAATTGTATGCGAAGCCTTTTCTAAAAGCGTCAATCTTTTCTTCAAACTTTGTAATGTCAATATTTTGATTTCTCATCAAGTTAAGTTCTTGCTTATATTTTAAAGAATTCATAGCCGCATTTCTTAAAAGAGTTATGATTGGAATAAAAAACTGTGGCCGAATGACATACATTTTAGGAAACCTATGGGAAACATCAACAATACCATTGTTATAATATTCATTTTCTGACTCTAATAGGGTTACTAGAACGGCATATTCGCAGTCTTTCGAATTGCGATCTTTGTCAAGCTTTGGAAGAAAGTCTTCATTCTTCTTCTTGCTTGCAGTCGTATCATTTTCATTTTTCATCTCAAACATTATTGAGATAATCTCACTGCCATCTTCATCCGTTTCTCTATAAATGAAGTCACCTTTCGTTCCGCCACTGGCATCATTGTCCTTTTCAAAATAGGCATTTTGAAATGCAGTTGGTCGCAATTTATTGAATTCGATTTCGCAATGTTGTTCTAGAGTTTCACCAACCATTTTGGTCGATAGCTTTTGTTTAAATTCTTTGAGACGACTAATCTCATCTTCTTTCATTCTAATAGCTTCATCCTTTACATTCAGTTTGTTTGTGAATTGCTCCGTAATAGATTTCTCCAATAATTTAGTTTCAGTCTCTTTAACTATTAATTCATTGGCTAACTTGTCTCTTTCTTTTTCAATTGATTTAAGAGCTTCAGAAACTGCTAGTTTTTGTTCGGATTCAGCATTTTTAATTTTTGAATTCAATTCTGCTATTTCTTTTTCCTTATCAGAAATCTTTTGAGCGAGCTCCTTTTCTGTCTTCGCTTTTAGCTCGGCTAGCAGTTTGTCCTTTTCCGATAGCTTTTCCTGGAATGAATTCTTCATATTGGATTCAGCAAGTTTCACTGCATTTTCCTTTTCCTTTTCAGCCAAGTCCAAACGATTCTTAAGTTCTTCTTCGAACTGATGATCTCTAACTTGCTTTAGAATGTCAGCATAACCTGCCTCATCAACCTTAAAAGCTTTTTTACAATTAGGACAAATAATTTCATTCATTATCTTAATCTTTTATTTTGTTCTTTAAATGCACCACAACGTTTCGCAGCTAAGAAACGTGGGGCTTTCGAAGCTCTTAGCCGTCCGCCCGTGACAAATACAGCCACGAAAAACTAAGCTTGCGAAAACCACTGTCCGCCCCATGTTTTCTTAGGTGCTGTTGTGCCCCGTTTTTTATTTTTTCTTTTCTGTCCGCGGTGGCGTGAAAGCTCTTTGCAACCGCACGAAGGAGGATTGCAATGTGCTTGAATTACGCTCTGGTTACATCGGTTTAATCATGCTTTCAATAAATGCGATTTCCTCTTTAGTCAATTTATATTTTGAATAAAGTTGCTCGTCTATTTCTTGGACTGTTTTTGTCCAGTCAATATCGGATTTTGATGTGAAATCTTGGAGTGGAACATAGTTGTAGGTTCTTGAAGTACCATGTTGACTAATTTTAGTTAAACTGTGCATAAATCTTGCAAACATGGTTTGAAGATAAACGGACAGATTACTACTTGATTCCTTATCAAGTTTGAGATCTGCTCCAACAACCAAATAAGTCTCAGTACATATAGTTTTTGGCTCACCTACAAATGAATTTTGATTGTCATCATTTAATTCAGTGCCTATGTTATTGGATTCAGGCACATAGACTTTCCAGACATCAATCCAATCTTTATGGGACTTGACTTCAGCCTCTTCCACATAACCAACCTTTTTTTTCCTTCCGTAACATTTAACTGGATTAGAAAGTGTTTTGGGATTTTTTCTAAAGCCAGGATCATTGATGAAATATGTGCGGAATCCAAATGCTTTTGCTGCAGATATGTGATTTGCTAGACTTTTAAAATCCGAATTCTTCCTGATTTTATCAATTATTGAAACACCAACACTGTGTCGAATGAATATGTCTGATCCTTCTGTTTTAATACTTCTCTTTTTCGAAATAGGATTCAAATCGCCATTATATGTAAAAACCTCCGTTAAACTTTTAGAGTTATCATAAGATTTATCCCATAAAAAATAGCAAATACCACCTCTAACGTTTATGTTCTGGAACAGCACTTCGGTTTTTGTGAAATCATGTAATTCTGAAATATGCTTATCATCAAGCATTTGATTTCTGAAATCATCTAACCCTCTTCCTCCAGCATACCATCTGGTTGGTATAATCATCGAAATATAATTGGGATTGAGTTTTTTGGCGAAATCAACAAACTTATCATATATAGGTAAGGCAGTATTGATATTCGCTTTTCCTTCGTTTTGCTGATAAGGAGGGTTGCCAATGATTGCGTCAAATTTCATAGTGCTTCCATTTATGTTTATTTCTTCATTTACGACTAAATCCTCTTTTTCGATTAAATCATATGAAGTGTAATTCTGTTCAATGAGATTGATGTCTAACTCAAGTAAAGAGTAGACTTTTCTGGTAAATTCATAAGCGATTCTGGAGGTTGGTATCGAATAGAATTGGCCAGCAATATCTTTTCCAAACTTTCTGTAAACAGCATATACAAACTCTCCTTGTTTAGCTGCTAAATCTAGTATCCGTGTATTACCGTCAAAGGCTTTATCTGGGACTGTGTTGATGATCTTGTCAGTTACAAGTTGTGGAGTTACAATTTCAGAATCAGACAAGCGGCTGAATTTCTTCATTGCGTTGCTGGCTCTCTCAATTGGGGAGATCGAGTTATCGTTTGCCAGTGAATTGATATTTTGGATTTTATAGTCCAATTCGCTTAGAATGAAAGGATTGATATGCTTTTCAAACAATGACAAAATCTCTTTCGGAAGGCTCAGATTAGATGCAATACGCTTATTGTTTAGGTTACTATCTATTTGCTCAATTATCTCATTAAGTGATTTAACCCTTGAATCAGTTAAGAATGAGAAAAAGAGAATTCTTGCATAAAACATGGCAAACTGACCTTTATAGTCTGTTTCTTCTTCTTTTGACTTTGAAGTGGTCTGATCACCGTCTTCATCCTCCTCATTCTTGCCGGAACCATCACCAACTTCAATTTCATCTCCATCTCCTTTTGTCGGTTTTATCTCAATTCCTTGTCTTGATCCAATTTGACCTTGTCTTTCTATTTCGGCTTTAATCTCTTCTATGTCCAACAAGGAATAGTCAATGGAAATGGTGGTTGCTTCATCAAAAACACTTCTGTTGCTGGAATATTCTCTTACTGCATCAAGGATGTCGGCTGCTTCAACTTGAACAATTTTTTTATTGTTCAAAACAACAATTGGAGATATTTCGAGCTCTTTCCTTATTCGCTCCTCAAGTTTACTGTTGCCATTAGATTCCGTATTGACATTATAAATCTGAGACTTATGTTCCTGTATCTGGAACATCCTGTTAGGATTTAAATCAACCAATAGAGTCTGTGGCTTCATGTTATATTTAACTGTATCTCCGTTTGGTTCACTGTAAACCTGAATAAACTGATTTTGTAAACGAAATATAGCTTGATCGTATTCCTGAGGAGATGAAGTGTCTTTGAGGTAAAGCATGGTATCCCAAGCAGGTACTGTGCTACCTGTCAACATTCTATTGACTGTTAAAGTGAGGGTTTTCTTGTTTTCACTTTCAAACTGCTTGATCTTGGTCTGAATCGATGGAGTGTTCCTATATTTCTTCTCACTCTCTACACCTGAGATATTAAGGATTTCGTAATTGCTGAGATGCTTGAATTTGTTGTTTTTGATTAACTCTTCCAGGGCATCACATGAAGCCCTATAGGGCAAAACACAAACGATATGACGGCACATATTACCTTCATTGATCTTGTCATAATCCAAGAAGCTTAGTAGGTTTTCATCTGTCTCCGTACCATCGATAACCTTGAACAAGTCGATAATTTCTCGTTCATTTTTAAATTTTTTATGAAGGTTATTTTCTGAATCAAGAATTATTGATTGTGGTCTGAAAAGTTCCGAAAAAGCATACGTCACACCTCGCTTCTTCATTTCTTCCATTTTCTTTCTTGACGATTCATTAGGATTAAAAGCAAACCGTATCATTTGGGGAAAACCATAATAAGGGTTATCCCATTCCTTGATTTCGTCTTTGTTCAGGTTTTCAGAATCCCATTTTTCTTGATCTTCTGCAATGTCTGAAAATTGGTAGAAAGCAATTATGTCATCATCTGTGAACTCACTGTTCATCAAAATGCGATAGGGTGTCCCAGATAAATGAATTCGAATCTTTGCGTTGAATGACTTAGATGTTGCCTCGACTTCATCGAGCGTACTTTCGTTAAGCTTCAATTCATTCTTGATTTCCTTAGCATTAAGGTTTTCTTCTTTCAGAACTTTGCCATATTCAGCTGCACGTGCTCCAAAATGAGTTTCATCTATTAGGAGCAAATCAATTTCGTTTTCAAAAACTTCTTTGTGCTTCGACTTTATTTCAGTTCCTTGGAGATCTTGGAGAGTCAGGAACAGAACGATCTTTTCTTTCGCTTCTTGCTTCTCTTTGATTATCGTTTCACTTTGCAAGAGGGAGTTGCTGTCAAGAAAACAATAACCATCGAATTTGACATGGCTTTCTACCGTCTTCTTCCATTCTTCTTTAACATCTGCTTTTGCTGAGACTACAACCACAAATTCAGCCTTCATTTCAACAGCACAACATATGGAGGTAAATGACTTTCCAAACCGCATTACCGCGTACATAAGTAGGTTCGTTCTTCCCTTGTCGATTGCCTCTCGAAAATTGTCTACCGTCTTTTGCTGATTCGGTCTCGGATCATATTTTTCAATTCTGCTGTAGGTATGGGTTAATGGAATAGGACTTTCATCAAAACGATAGAATTGATATTTCGGATCATTGTTTTTGTGACTTTCCAGAATATCATGTATTGCTTCTCGAATGTCATTCTCTGTTGCATTATGGAAAAACTCGTTTGAATAATAAGGAATCCCTGCAACGGTGTCACGGTCTAATCGATTTCTGCTTAATTCATTTTCTAAATAGAAATGAATGGCATAATCTCTGAAAAATGTTTCCTCATCTACTTTAGCAACGCTTTCAAATTTCTTAGTGAGGTTGGGGAAGTGTTTTCTCCACTCATTCAGCCGGGCTTCAAGTGGGCGATATGTATCGCCTACCTTCAGATAGTTAGGTACGGTCTCGGTCGAAAAGGCATAAATATGAGGTTCAACTCTGCCTACAATTAATCCATCAAGTATATCAACATTAATACTGCTCGCTCCCGACATACTATTTCTTTAAAAGATTGATAAACTTGATTGGAGTTCCCATTTCATTTGAAGATGGATTCTTGGTGTCCCAATCCATGATGAGGCAATACATGCCATTATGGTTGAATATATTTTCGGATTCACACCCTTTGCACTTGATGTATTCTTTTTCAGAATTACCGAACAAATCACGTTTTTCTTCAACCTTGATTTGGCAACTATTTGGAACCACACCTTTCAGGCCGTCCATTTGCCAGACGTTCCAAGAGATGATTTCTGCTATTGTTAAAATGGACTCAAGAGGCGGCTCTTGACCGAACTTGTGAGTGTGGTTTTCAATGAATGAAATGAGCATAGATTCTCTAGCAAGGAACAAACTGTCACCTTGCCATTCATAAGCATAGGTATTCTTGTATGCAGATTGGGTAGCTAATAGCCATCCGTCTAGAGAATCAACGTTTTCATTGATAACTCTCAATTTCCTATCTAAAAGGCCAATGCGCTTCTCAATCGGGATAAATTGATCCGTGGTGGAATCATATCGACTTGTGATATAAGGGGCTTCTCCACAAGCCATTTCTAATCTTGTGTCGCTGACATAATCCTTCCAAGTCTTGCTCTTTGGAAACTGAATTTTATCTGGATTCACCTCCCAGATTTGCAATCCATGGACTGAGATAACTTCAGTGTTGAACACATTGTCTCTACCAAACCAAGCTTTGTCAATCAAGTTGTTCTGAGAATTACAAACCCAAGAAGGTGTAAAGATCTCAGCCATTTCTTTAGATCGGGCTAACTGTAAAGTCTTGTCCTTATGAACTCTAGGCATAATTAAATTGCCATTTTTACCGGTAATTGAATGTGATAATATTGGCGCATCATATAAATAGTCATCTCCGAGGTGTTCATAATTTGAAGTTGCCCAGAAAATGTTTTTGCCAGTAGTGCGATCGCACAGTAGAGTTTCTAAAAGTTCTGGCGACCTTTCAATTAATTCATTTTCGAGTATGTCTATTGCCGTTTTCAATGAACTTCCTTATTTGATATAATCAATTCTTTCACGTCCACATCTAGAATTTCAGCTATTTCCATCAAGGTTTCCAAGCGTGGTTGTTGTCGGTTTTGAGCATAGGCATTCACCATATTGTAGCTTTTTCCTAGCTTCTCAGCTAACCAAGTCTGCTTTATTCCTTTCTGTTCCAGCACTTCCTTAATTCTGTTCATTGTCAGACGCAATTTTGTTAGCCACTAAAATAGTCAGTTTATTTTGAATATCTCAAATAACTGTGTATAAAATGTAAATATTCTGTTCTGGTGGCGGTGGGGAAGGGCAAGCTCTTTTGCTGCGGAGGCACGGAGCAGGAAATGTGCTTGACCGTGCGGTGGGCTTTTTTTTAATGGGGCACAACGTCTCGTGGCTTTGCGTAGTTGCGGATTAAAAATCCTTTCGCTTTTCGGTTAAGCACCAAAGTTAGTTTAAAAAGACTAAACCTTTCAACTAAGCACAAACCCCGCAATTACGCAAAACCGCTGTTATGGGCTGGTTTTTCGATTCTAAAATGAATTATTTAATTTAGGTAGTCTCTTGTTTTTCTTATAATAGTTATATAGTATTAAAGCTTCTATGAATGCTGGTGGTTCTCCTTCTTTTGAATACATTATGTGAAAATCTAAACTTTCAATATTATTTTTAACCATATAGTTATGAACAAAATCATTAGTTTGTATATCTTTTTTAGTGTTTATATCTTTACCTCTTGATGCTAAAAGTCTTTTTTGTAATGAATGTATGCCAAGTTCACCATCTGATTTAATTCTGCCCGCCATACCAATATAAATTATCTCATCATCCATACTGTTAACCCAAATATAAATACCATATTTATTCTCAACGTTTTCCTTAATTTTTTTATTGAATAATTTTCTTCCACTTACATTTGAAAACATTTGTTTTTTAATATTTATTGTAACTGTAGGTTCTAGTATATAGGGCTTAATAATATTTTTTATTTCTAAAATTTTCATATAAATAAGTAATTCATTAATTCAAGTGTGCTAAGTTGTCAATAATTATTTTATCACTTGATACTTTAAAATCTCTCATAGTATGCATAAAACTATTTACTGATTTTTTGAGTTGACCTGCTGCTCCTATAGGGTTTGATAAGTAATATGGGTATAAAAACAATGTCAAACCACCTGTTAGCAATGCTAATCCACCTGCATATATATGCATTCTTGTAACAGAAGATTTCACATCTTCTATATTAAAATTATTTAGTGAATTTAAGCTTGTTTCTATTTTTATAAAATCACTTATCGTATTATCTATACCTAGTATTTTACTTAAATATATAAATTGCTGAGTTTCTGGAGAATTTATTAAGTTCAAAGATGCATTTCTAAAGCTACTTTTAAACACATTAATTTTTTTAATCTCTTTACTATAATCTAATAAGTTTTCAACTACTTGATTATACAAAATAGCTAGCATATTAACCCAATTTTTGAGAACCTGTGATGATTCATTTCTTACATCAGGACTTAGTGAGTTTAAATCATTTTTTAAATTCAGTGCACTTTCTATTGTCATTGTAATATTTGCAATAGCAACACCAAAAACACCTTTTGAAATGTTATTGAATAAATTTGCATTTTCATTGAATTTATTACTTGCTATTACCCCCACTAAAGCACCTCCGTAGCCAAATGCTTTACCTAAATCAGACTTTGATTCAGAGCCTGCATAGTAACTTAAAGCAGCACCTACATTAGCTACAAATGCTTTCGCTTGTTCTTCTTTTGCTCTCCGTTTTAACTCAATAACTTCCTCTATTCTTTTTATTACTAAAACTATAGTTCTATCTAATACAATTGTTGTAAAAATTGCTTTAACTTCTTCAATTTCATTATTTGTTAACTTAGTTTTGTTTGTAAACTCTTCTATTGATGTATATGACGATTTTAGAAAAAATAAATTTTCATCGTAATCAAATAAATTAGCTTGTGTAATAGCTTTAATTGCCCATCCAACTGAATCAGATATATCTTTTTTAATCAACTCTTCGCTCAAATCAACTGCTTTGTTAAAATTTCCTGCAGAAAGTTCTGTAATACACAACTCGACTATTGACTGATTTTCATCTTTTGATTCACGAATAAAGATTGTCTTTAAATTTTTAAAAATAGTTGTATTCATTTTATTATTTTTTAGTTAATATTTTTTTTCAAACTTGCCCATAACTAGTTTATATATACAACTCCGGCCCAAATGCGAGTTGCACATATACCACCCGTACGGGCGTTATTGTGTAACTGAGTTGCACAATAATGACCAATATGGCATGTATTGTGCAATTGCACAATAATGAATGCTGGGCTATAATGTGTCATAAGGACTGGTAATCGTTTCGAGTTTTTGTGAGCTCACATGGGTATAAATCTCAGTGGTCTTGCTCGAATTATGGCCTAGCAAAACCTGTATATAGCGGAGATCTGTCCCGGCTTCAAGCAGGTGTGTGGCGTATGAGTGGCGCAGAGTGTGTAAGGTTACTTGCTTTCGTTTTGCAATGCCGCTTTGTGATGCAGCGCGTGCGAGTATCTGCTGAAGGCTCGAAGCCGAATACTGCTCACCGGGCTTCAGACCTTCAAATACGTACGTATTTGGTTTGTGTGCCACGTAGTGCGCGCGGAGCTTTAGTAGCAGACTGTCTGGTAGGGGCACCATGCGATCTTTCTTGCCTTTCGACTGACGCACCCAAAGCATGTTGCGTGAGCCATCTATGTCATTGAGCTTCAGATTGAGCAATTCAGAACGACGAAGTCCACAGGCGTAGATGAGCGCAATCATCAATCGGTGCTTGTCATTTGTGATGGCAGATAGGATTGCACTCACTTCTTCTTTGCTTAGGACGATCGGTAGTTTGCGTTGCTTGGAAGGACGCTCGAGTTTGTCCAGATCAAGTTCACGCTTCTCAATTCTACTAAAAAAATGCTTGATCGCGTTAATAAGCTGGTTGTGGTACGATTGTCCGTAACCACGTTGCAACAAGTGATGATGATGGTAGGTCGAAACGTCATCAACTGTAATTTCACTGACTGCCTTTGGCTGCATATGAGCAATGAACTCAGTTGCAATGCTAACGTACGTGCGGACAGTGCTTGGTGCATAGCGTTTGCTTTCCAATGCCACTCTGAATTGATCGATGATTTCGCGATTCTCGTCAGTCAATTCGGGAGTCGCACGCTGTGTATTCTGCTTAGGTGTTTGAGCAGTTTGCTTTGCAGGTTTCAACGTCGAGTAGTCCACCCAGGCATGTCCTTTGAAGTGGTTAAAGACACGCTGCACGCTGGCTATGTCCTCCGAAATAAACCAGAATTTGCGCACGGTATCCCATTCGGCGCCGAGCGAGCGACAAAGTGCAATCAATGCTTTGTCATAGCCAAACGAAATGGTCAAGTGGGAGCGGTGATCAATCATTTCACGAGAGAGCGCGACGGTTTTCTTTTGCATAACGTCGCTGTTGGCTTTCGAATTTAGCGAAGAAATTGAAATGTCATTTTATGATTGAAACGAACGTTAGTCAGGTGACGTTTCTTCAACATACCCATACCGCCAGGCCCGAATCAACTTGTCTTCGTAGTAATGTTCAATCTCAGAGGGCAGTTGGTTGGCATCATAGTACACGATACGGCACAAATCATCACCCCTGTACTCGAGGTAGCGGTAGGTGCAGCAGAAGTAGAATGAGCCGGGCTGTGCGCATGGTGGTGGGTTAAAGCTACGGAAGAATCGGAAACGAAGAGACTCATAGACCTATCGACATATGGACGTATGGACCTTTCGGGAAACCGGGAGGTCGGGAGGAAGTGAGGTAGGTAGATTTTTTTCGTCAGCGTGAAAACGCTGGATGGCGCCGCATCCTTGCGGCGCTATCGTTTTATGGTAGCCTTTGAGAGGGACGCCTTCCAGGCGTCCATTGACCTATCGACGTATGGACCTTTCGGGAAACCGGGAGGTCGGGAGGAAGTGAGGTAGGCAGGTTTTTTTCAGCGTGAAAACGCTGGATGGCGCCGCATCCTTGCGGCGCTGTCGTTTTATGGTGGCCTTTGAGAGGGACGCCTTCCAGGCGTCCATTGACCTATCGACGTATGGTCCTTTCGGGAAACCGGGAGGTCGGGAGCAAGTGAGGTAGGCAGGTTTTTTTCAGCGTAAAAACGCTGGATGGCGCCGCATCCTTGCGGCGCTGTCGTTTTATGGTGGCCTTTGAGAGGGACGCCTTCCAGGCGTCCATTGACCTATCGACGTATGGACGTATGGTCCTTTCGGGGAACCGGGAGGTCGGTAGCAAGTGAGGTAGGCAGGTTTTTTTCAGCGTAAAAACGCTGGATGGCGCCGCATCCTTGCGGCGCTGTCGTTTTATGGTGGCCTTTGAGAGGGACGCCTTCCAGGCGTCCATTGACTCATCGATCTATCGACGTATGGTCCTTACGGGGAACCGGGAAACCGGGAGGAAGTGAGGTAGGTAGATTTTTTTGTCAGCGTAAAAACGCTGGATGGCGCCGCATCCTTGCGCCGCTATCGTTTTATGGTGGCCTTTGAGAGGGACGCCTTCCAGGCGTCCATTGACCTATCGACGTATGGACGTATGGACCTTTCGGGAAACCGGGAGGTCGGGAGGAAGTGAGGTAGGTAGATTTTTTCGTCAGCGTGAAAACGCTGGATGGCGCCGCATCCTTGCGGCGCTGTCGTTTTATGGTGGCCTTTGAGAGGGACGCCTTCCAGGCGTCCATTGACCTATCGACGTATGGACGTATGGTCCTTACGGGGAACCGGGAGGTCGGGAGCAAGTGAGGTAGGCAGGTTTTTTTCAGCGTGAAAACGCTGGATGGCGCCGCATCCTTGCGGCGCTATCATTTTATGGTAGCCTTTGAGAGGGACGCCTTCCAGGCGTCCATTGACCTATCGACGTATGGACGTATGGACCTTTCGGGAAACGGGGAAGTCGGGAGAATTCTCTTGCGCTACGCTGTCTAAGGCTCTCCTGAGATCAGGAGAGCTGTCGCCCCCGAGACTTCGGGGGTGACTGAGAGGTTGATGGGGGGGCTGTCGCCCATTCGACCATCAGCCCATCAGCCCGTCAGACCTTTCACTCAGCAACCGTTTCGACCGTCTCAGCAATCAAGGTGCTCAGGTTAGCAATTCAAACGGTGTATTTAAGTCGTCTGCGAATAACTTCGCGTGACCTTAGATTACGCATTATGAAGACGCTCAAATTGATTTGTACCCTGATGGGTGTACTTGCCGGCCAGTTGATGATGGCGCAAGGACTCGGTTATTACGACGAGACCACGCAAGAATGGACATGTGAAGATGAATGCCTGAAAAGGAAGGGCGGACAAGTCTGTGGCACTACGAATCACTTTCTTGTCGCCAACAATGGCGGAGACGGGTCTCAGACCACAACCATTGAGGTGGTTTTCGATGTCACGTTTCAAACAGGTGGCGGACAGATCATGCCTGACGGAAACGGTGGTAGCACTACAACGGTAACGGTGAGTGAACTCGGCGGAGTTGAATTGACCATCTCAAGCAGTATCTCGGCGTCGGGAGATCTTGAATTGTCAAGTCAGGCGATTACGAATGAAGGCGGACTCATCGTTTCAGGAACCTACAGTGGTGTATTGACGGCTGACGGCTTTGAGGCTGTCGCAGAGGGCGATTCGGATGCGTTTGTGCTCTCGTATGGCCCTGACGGCAGCCTTCAGTGGGGAGCGCAGATTGGTGGTGCAGGAGGCGACGTCGCACAAGCGATGACCACGGATAACCTCGGCAATACCTACATCGGGGGTGTTTTCTCACTAACAGAGTTCAATGATCAAATTACAGGTGGTCCGCTCGAAGATGATGTTCAACCGGACGCGCCGATGGCTATTGTCGTGAAACTCGATAATGCAGGACAGCAGCTTTGGGCCTCAGCCATCGGACAATTCGAGGGTTTTGAGTTCAAGAACATGGAAACTGATGACAATCTTGATGAACTGCTCATTGGAGCTGAGGCGGATAACCTGGGAAATGAAAATCCGATTTTTATAGGTGGCGACGGCAGCTCAAACAATACCATCTCTGCCATGCTCAACTCAGGCGGTGGTGTAAATTGGATTGGAACCATGCAGAGCGCAAATCCGATCGCGCTCAACGCCGTGCACATTTCAGGAGACGGTTCTTTTTATTTGGGCGGAGCTTTTGAAGGTCCAACCGATTTCGATCTGGGTCTGGAAGAACAGACCAAAGAAAGTGCTATGGGTGCTGATCTTTTCCTGGCGAAGTACAGTGCTGAAGGGCAGCTCATTCATACGCACGTCATCGATTGGGGCAATGGAGACGATACGGTCGAGAGTATCGCTGAAATGGATGACGGAACGTTGCTGGTGGTTTATGCAAGTGCACCGAGCATGGAACTTGACCTCATTTGTGATCTTCCGGGTGTGAACTGCACCGGCGAACAGAAAGCGGGCTTCTTGTCGTTGCTGCCGGGTGACATTGAATCCGAGCGCATTTTTCTTCCATCATGGTCTACAGAGACGACCAAATCGACCAGCCAGGAGTGGGAGCTAACTTATATCGGTGGTGATTCCGGTGTGTTGACAACGAGTTGCGATCACCTGATGGTCAACACACCAACCGGGCCGGTCTCTATCGAGAACGAACCCAGCACGGTAATTTTCGAATTTGCGATTCAAACCAAAGGGTGTACAGATGAGAGCGCGTGCAATTTCGACCCGAACGCGTCTTTGGACGACGGCACGTGCATTTATGACGGCAACTGTTCCGAGTGTGGGGGCGACGCTGGCAACTGCATCGGGTGTACAGACCCTGACGCCTGCAACTTCGCTCCGAGCGCGTACATCTCTTCTGAATGTGCGTACCCTGACGGGTGCGATGACCCTATGGCACTCAACTTCCGTTCAGACGTCCTTTGCAATGATGGTTCATGCATCTACCCTGACGATCTCTGCGGTGACTGCACGGTTTGGGATCAGGAACTTGGTACCTGTGTTGAAGACCCGGCGTGCATTGAAAGCTGTGCAGGTGATTCTAATAACGACGGACTTATTAACTCCGCAGACCTGCTCAGCTTTCTGACCGCTTTTGGAACGACATGTGAGAATTAGTTCGCCGCGAAAGCGGCGGATGGATGGCCATCTGTTCTGGCGCGCTCGTCGCACCCCTCTGTCCAACGCTGCGCGGCGGACATCTCCTCTTAGCAAGGAGAGAACTCGATTTGTACAGAAATCTCGGGCCGTAACCCTCAATTCAAACTCCTGTACTCGCTCGGACTGAATCCGGTTTTGGATTTGAAGAGGTTGCTGAAGTGCTGCGGGTACTCGAAGCCCAGGGAGTAGCCGATGGAGCTGATCGATTGGCTTGAGTTCAGGAGTGTGCTTTTTGCTTTTTCGATGACAAACAAATGGATGTGCTCCTGGGCGGTCTTCCCGGTTTCTTTCTTAAGGAGGTCACTCAGGTACTTTGGCGAGAGGTTCAGTTTAGCTGCCAGGTATTGCACATTGGGCAAGCCGTGTTCGCTGGCCATTTCTGATGCGTAATACCCCTTGAGTTCGCGCTCAAACTTCGAGACCAGGTCTACATTCAGGTTAGAACGCGTATAGAACTGTCGATCATAGAAGCGCGTGCAGTAATCGAGCAGTAGCTCGATGTTGGCAATGATCAGGTTCTGACTGTGTTTGTCGAGGTTCTGACTGTACTCTTCAATGATCTTCTCGAGCAATTGCTCAATGGTGGTCAGCTCCTGCGCTGACAAATGCAGTGCTTCGTGCACATCGTAATTGAAGAAGCTGTACTGATCAATTTTCTGTGCGAGGTTAGATTTTCGGATCAAGTCGGGGTGAAATGCCAACGTCCAACCCTTATTTGAGGTCGCATCGGTTGGCATTTCACCCTCGAATACCGTGACTTGTCCGGGTGCCGTAAAGACCAGCGTACCATTCTCATAGTCATAAGCGTTTCGGCCGTAGGTCAGGTTGCCGCAGCCCAAATCCTTAAGCGTGACCTGGTAGAGGTTGTTGATGACCTTGATGCCGTTGAAATCAACGGCCGGTTGAAAGTCTTTGGAATAAACCACCGATACCAGAGGATGCTTGGGTGCGGGCAACCCGGTCGCTTGATGCGCCTGACTGATGCTGTCAATGGTGAAGTACTGGTCCATTCGTTTATTTTATCTGGCTCATCACCATTTTGTCAAACGTCTTGTCGCTTACCCAACGACGGAGGCCTACCAATGGCTTGGCAAGATACCCCTTAAGGTAGCGTGTTTTTGGCTTCTTGACCGTAGCTGCCTTGGCGATTTCAGCACCGAGCACGTCCACCGGGGTGAGTTTGTCATTGCTCTTGTCTGATGTTTCAACCACTTTCTTGACCATGTCGCCGTACGGACCGTTGCCGGAAACTTCCTGCAGGTGGTCCATGGCGATGCTACCCCATTCTGTTTGAATGCCGCCCGGCTCCACAATCACGACATCAATGCCGAAGGGCTTCACTTCTAGTCGCAGGCAGTCGCTCCAACCCTCAAGGGCAAATTTGGTAGCGTGGTACCAACCGCCGAAAGGGGTATAGATCTTGCCGCCCATCGATGAGATGTTGACGATGCGCCCTGATTGCTGCTTGCGCATGGCAGGCAGCACCAACTGCGTAATGCGAGCGAGGCCGAAGATGTTTACTTCAAACTGCCGCTTGGCCTCTTCAATTGGCACTTCTTCAATGGCGCCATAAGAGCCATAACCGGCATTGTTGACGAGAACGTCAATTCTTCCTTCGTTCTTCAGGATGGTGTCAACCGCCTGAACGATGCTCTCGTCTTTGGTGAGGTCCATTGAAAGCACTTCCATGCCTTTTTCGCGAAGGTCAGCCATCTTCTCGGTGCGGCGCGCAAGGCCGTAGACCTTGTAACCTTGTTCGTGCAACTTGAATGCAGTTGATTTGCCCATTCCTGAGCTGGCTCCTGTGATGATTGCTACTTTTTTCATTGCTTGGCTTATTTCTCAGTGAGTGCTTCAATAACCAGTTCAGAAAACAAAGCACTACTGTGCTGCTGTTGTCCGGTAATCAGACGTCCATCACGAATCGCAAACGGAGTCAAAGGATCCATCGCTTCGTAGTTCGTATTCGGATTCTTCTTTGCCTCGGTCTCAATGGTGTATTCATTGATTTTGATGCCGCCCGCGGCCTGGTTGTTCATCTCTTCTTCTGCATCGCAGTAGCCCGTCCATGTTTTGCCGTCAGCGAGCATGGTGCCGTCTGAGAGTTGCGTCCAGAGCAGGAGACTGGTCCCGTGACAAAGCATGCCAACCACTTTGCCTTGCTCGTAGAAATCAGCTACAAATTTGTGCAGGTCGGTGTCGTCTTTGAAAGTCACCAGCGGACCGCCTCCGCCTGCAACGCACAGCGCGTCGTAGTCTGCAATGTTGATGTCGCTGATCGGCATGGTATTCTCCATCAAACTTCCGAAGTCTTTGTGATTGCTGAACCCCAGAGTAACCAGGTCATTGGGATAAATGGTGCCGGGATTCGCAGGGTCTGAGAATCCGTCAAACTCAACTTTGCCACCTTTCGGCGATGCAATGTCAACTGTGAAGCCGGCCTGAACAAAATCGAAGAACGGACGGGTCAATTCTTCAGCAAAGAATCCTACCGGAAATCCTTTGAGTGTTGCAGGGTTCGATACGAGGTAGAGTACTTTTTTCTCCGGGTACTTGTACGGTTCTGTTCTTCTGATTACTTGATCTTCCATAGCGACTTCTGTTTGGGGTTGAGTGGTTTCTTTTTCAGTGGTGGTTGGCTCTGTCGTTTGACCGCAGCTTGAAAGTGCAGCGGCAGTCACGATGACGAGTCCGGTAATGAATGTTCGTGTCATTTTGAAGCTTTTTGTTTGTTGGCAAACTTCAGGATGAACCTCTGCCTCCACTTACAGATTTCACTTGAAGACTAAATGAATTGGCTGAATGACCGCTAAGCGGCTGATAGTCTGTTTTTCGGGGTGCTCCAAGCTCCCGCAGTCCACCCCGCCGGGGCGGACATCTCCCCTGATTTCAGGGGAGAACTTTTAGTGATGATTTCAGATTGCCGAGTGCTGACTTATGGTCGCCTAATTGTTTCAAAGACTCTCTTGAGATCAGGAGAGCTGTTCGCCGCGAGACTTGTCCCGATTTATCGGGAAGCGGCGGGTTGGGAGGTTAATGGGGAGTGCTTCCGAAGGTGCAACATGGACGGCAATATGCCGTCCCCTCAAAGTGCGCGATGATAGGTCAGCAGCGCAAGTATGCGCTGCCCATTAGACAGTGAGACTTTTCAACGGTTTGAATGCTCGATTATTCGAATGTTTGATTGTTCATTCTGTCGTGCGATTGAGAATGCGTCAAGCCGAAGGTAAACAAAGCCCTGAAGAGCGTACCCACGAAATCGGCAATGGCCATCAGACCATCAGACCATTACTCTTCTCCCACAATCTTCCGATACACGCTGTCAATCCCGTAAAACGCTCTGTCATTCGGAGTGATCGTGTCACTCACCATCACCCCGTCTTTCTCATAGCTGAAGACATAATTGCCTTCGGCGTCTTCCGCGGGGAGCATCTCTTCAAGGGCGTTCAGGTCATTCGTAAAGGAGAGTGCTATTGGTGAGAATGTTTCGAGCGGTGTGAGGGAGTCCGGACGAAAATCAAGGCGTAGTGTGGTCGCATCAGGGAAGTCGTAAATGCCGTTCATTTTGAGGGTTCGCAGCTTTCCTTCGTACTTAATTTCATACAGGAGTTGAATACGATTGGGGTCGCCCGGTGTGCAGTTGTAATTGGATGTTACCTCCATACCCATCGCTTGTAGTTGATCGATTTTTGCGGAAAGCCCCATCGCATCCAGTGAAAAGCTTGCATCTGCATTGAAGGTGGCGGTGCAGAGCTCGTTGTCTTGAATGCAGTGCCAGGTGCCCTCGAGTTGCGGGTCCGGTTGACCTGCTGCTAAGAGCAAGAGGGCGAGGAGGAGTGAAAGGTGTTGCATTGTGAGTGATAGATCGCATTCCGTAGGCATTCACAACAGCCCTGGCTACAGCGAATCTATGCTTTTGTTTCTATTTAGTATGCTTACAATAAAATTTTTAACGACATCCATTTCTTCTGGTTTGCTGGCGGCTGTGAACAATGTAATGCTTGCCAGAGCTTCATTGCTGATGATCGGGGATCCATCGTCAGCCATAAGGGTTCCGTTTTGTTCAAGAAATAGAAGGAAGCACGCTGCTGCAATCCTCTTGTTGCCATCTGTAAACGCATGATTCTTAATTATGAGGTAGAGTAGAGTTGCCGCTTTTTCCTCAATGCTTGGATAAAAATCGTCTCCATCGAAACCTTTTGAGATCTGAGTAATCGCACTCTCGAAGCTTTGGTCTTTTCAAAGCCGAACACGTCTGAATTAAATTCAAGCTTCATTTGGTTTATCAAGAATTTATAATCTTCTTTTGTCGGGTATGTCGCGGGCTTTAGTGTTAGACCTTCAGATTCAAGCCTTTCATGGTCATAATCATCTAGTAGAGCAAGGCCCTTTGCAAACTTGCTTAGCCATTCAGTTCCTTCTTCTTGGGCGGTTTCCTCAATGGCTCTTCCGAGTATTTGTATGCCGGACTTCAAGACTGTGAGCATCTGATTTTTTTGCTCTAGTCGTTTTTCATTAAGGGAATAACCTTGGATTAAATAGTCTTTAAGTCTTTTGCTCGCCCATTGTCGAAATTGGGTTCCTCTTATGGACTTAACCCTGTACCCAACGGATATAATCACATCGAGGTTATAATATCTAGTCGTCTTTGACTGTGTCTTACCTTTGATAGCGCCATGTTCAGTGGTATGTGTAAAATTTGCACACACCACAGATTCATCTAATTCGCCTTCTTTAAAAATATTCTTAATGTGCCGACTGACAACTGTTCTGTCCCGATCAAACAGCTGTCCCAACTGTTCTTGATTGAGCCAAACCGTATCCTTATCAAAGGTCACCTGTACTTCCGTGTGACCATCAGGGCTTTGATAAATCTCAACTTGGCTGTTTACTTTCATGGTTTAAATGTGCAATAATTGGCTTTTAAGCGCATAAACCGGCGAGAGAGGGGCTCCCCATCCCACCCTTTTGGGTGGATAAAAGAAACGCATTTACCGGTAGGGGTCTCCTACTTCACACTAAATCTACGCGATTCTGGCAAACGTCAATGGCAGAGAGTGTTGGAGTTTGAGTGCTGAATGCGAAGTGGTTGACGCTGCGAAATCTCCTACGAAATTTTATCTCCCGGAGCGCCGCCACCTTGCGGACTCATGAAAATCAACTTGCCTTCAGCATCTTCGGCCATCAAGATCATGCCCTGGCTTTCAACACCACGGATCTTGCGCGGAGCGAGGTTGATCAACAGACAAACTTTCTTGCCTACGACGTCTTCAGGGGCATAATGCTCAGCAATGCCGCTGACGACAGTGCGCTCGTCAAGACCGGTGTTCACCTTAAGCTTGAGCAGTTTCTTGGTCTTCGGTACACGCTCGGCCTCGATGATTTCGGCTACACGCAAATCAAGTCCGGCGAATTGCTCGAACTCAATATTGGGTGCCGCTTCAGCCACTTGACGCGTTACTGATGCCTTCTTCGCATCCTCGAGTTTTTGCACCTGCTTCGCCACGACTTCTTCATCCACTTTCGTAAAGAGAATCGGCGTCTTGTCAATCGCAGTGCCCGGTGCGAGCAGGTTTTGTCCGGCGTCTTTGAGCTTGAGGTGATCGAGGTGCAGAGCTTGGGCAATTTTCGCTGAAGTGTTTGGCAAGAAGGGGTGCAGCACAAACGGCAGGTTAGCGGTCACCTGTAGGCACACGTACATAATGGTCTTCACACGCTCCGGGTCGGTCTTGGCAACTTTCCACGGTTCTTCTTCGGTGAGGTACTTATTGCCGGCGCGCGCCAGGTTCATCGCCTCCAGCTGCGCTTCGCGGAATCGATACCCACGCACCAGTTCACCCACTTTTACCGGGGTCTGCGCAATCAGGTCAAGCACTGCGCGATCGGTATCGGTCAGCTCATTCGGTGCAGGTACATGTCCTTCGTAGTACTTATGCGTGAGCACCACCGCGCGATTGATGAAGTTGCCGAGAATGTCGGCGAGCTCATTATTGACACGGTCGCGGTAGTCGTTCCAGGTGAATTCGCTGTCTTTCTGCTCAGGCATGATGCTGGTCAGCACATAGCGCAGTTCGTCTTCGTGACCCGGGAACTCTTCAAGGTATTCATGCAGCCACACTGCCCAGTTGCGCGAAGTCGAGATTTTCTCGCCTTCAAGGTTCATGAATTCGTTCGCCGGCACGTTGTACGGCAGGTTGTAGCCGCCATGCGCTTTGAGCAAAATCGGGAAGATCAGACAGTGAAAGACGATGTTGTCTTTGCCAATGAAATGCACCAGGTGCGTGTCTTCATCTTTCCACCACGGCTCCCAGTCCTGGCCGTTCTCCTCCGCCCAGCGCTTGGTTGCCGATATGTAGCCAATCGGGGCATCGAGCCACACGTACAACACCTTGCCCTCAGCGCCTTCAACCGGCACCGGCACACCCCAGTCGAGGTCGCGCGTCATCGCCCGCGATTGCAGTCCGCTGTCAATCCATGATTTACATTGACCAATCACGTGGCGCTTCCACTCTTTCACTTCGTGGTGGTGCTTGCCATTCAACTCACCTTTTTCGATGTAGTCGCGCAGCCAGTCTTCGTGGTCGCCCATCGGGAGGTACCACAATTCGGTCTTTTTCAACACGGGCTTGCTGCCGCTGAGTACAGAGCGCGGATCAATGAGGTCGGTCGGACTCAATGCCGAACCACAATTCTCACACTGGTCGCCGTAAGCCTTGTCATGGCTGCACTTCGGACAGGTTCCCGTGATGTAGCGATCTGCCAGAAACTGTTGCTCTTGCTCGTCGTAGAATTGTTCTTCACTTTTGACCTCAAAAGCTCCTTTCTCGAGCAGGGTGAGGAAGAAATCCTGAGCGCTTTTGTGGTGCTCAGGCGTTGAAGTACGGTCGTAGAGGTCGAAGTTGATGCCGAATTTGGCCGTCGTCTCCTTCATCAGATTGTGGTAGCGATCCACAATCTCTTGTGGCGACACACCTTCTTTTTTCGCCCGCAGCGTGATGGCTGCACCGTGCTCATCGGAGCCACACACGTAGAGCACCTCTTCTCCGGCAGCTTTGAGGTAGCGCACGTAGATGTCGGCCGGCAACAAAGCCCCGGCGACGTGTCCGATGTGCAAAGGCCCATTCGCATAAGGAAGGGCAGAGGTTACCATGTAGCGTTTCGGAGAACTCATAGACGTGTGTTTTCGAGGCGAAAGCTCGGTGTTTCGCCGGACGGTCGCAAAATTATTGGATTTCCTGCAACCGTCAACTGTCTGCCGTCTGCGGTCAATCGTGCCGTCAGCGGGCTATTGGGTTGGAGGATGCTCCACATGCTCAATTGAGGCGCCTGTCATTTACCATTCATTCCTCACTATTCGCTAATTATTATTTCTTTGAAACATGCAAACACCCGCTTTCCTCAAGCCCTCAGATCTCATCGCCCTCGCCGCGCCTTCGCGGTTTTGCACTGAAGAGCAGGTTCAGGCAGTGTCAGCGCTCATCGAGGCTAACGGTTTCCGTGTCAAGGTGCCGGCAGGGCTGTTCGAGCGTGACGGACAACTCGCAGGTCCAGATCTTCATCGGGCGAAGTTGCTGCAATCTCAGCTCGATGATCGAGAGGTCAAGGCCGTGTTGTGCATGCGTGGGGGCTACGGCGCAGGCCGCATCCTGTCGTTTCCCGATAAATCGGGACAGATTCTACGGCTGAAAAATCGCGAAAATATGCCGTGGTTGTGCGGTTTCAGCGACACCACGGCCCTGCATTGCGCGGTTCAACATGCTGGATGGGCCTCCTTGCACAGTCCGGTGGCGACAACCTTGCTTCAGGCTCCTGACGCAGTGCAGCAGCAGTTTTTTGCTGCGCTTCAGGGTGAGTTGTCGTTTGATTTCCCCGCGAAACGTGTCCCGATTCATCGGGATGCGGGGGATGCGAACACGTTCGGCACACCCGAAATCTGGAACCACGGTGATGCCGAAGGTCCACTGCTCGGAGGCAATCTCTCTGTACTCTACAGTCTGCAAGGCACCAACTACTTTCCTGACCTCGAAGGGGCGATTCTGTTCATCGAAGACCTCGATGAAATGCTCTACCACCTCGATCGGATGCTCCTCAATTTTGAGTTGGCCGGGGTATTCGACAGGCTCGCAGGAGTGGTGATCGGACAAATGAGCGATATGCGCGACAACACCAAAGCATACGGATTCTCAAGCGACAATCCGTTCGGCTATGACACGCGTGCCATCCTCGAGCGGGCGTTCAGTAAGTTCAAGGGGCCGGTGCTGTTCGGTTTTGAGGCCGGACATGAAGCAGAGAATTACACTTTTCCGCTCGGGTTGGACGTGAGACTCGATACTGCCGCTCCGCCTTACCTGTCGCTTCTCAACCGATAAAGCACAAACGAAGCCTGTTCTGCAGCCACAGGGTAATCAGGACGCCGGTCGCCAATCTGCTGCTTGTTGACCAGGAGGTAGTCAGCTCCGCGGTCAGTCAGGTCAGCGATCACGGTCTGATCAAAGACCGCGGTATCATCAATCACCCAGCCTTTGCGCCCGCTGAGATAAAGCTGCTGCGGATTGCCGTTTCCGTTGACGATAATGAAGTCGCCCTCTTCGGTGTGCTCCGGCACAAACTGCTCGAGCTCCATCTTGTACATTTCGGATGCCTTCGTAAAGAAATCGTGCTGCTGATTCGCAATCGCCTCTACCGTTCCTGCAGCCGCCAATACGATCGCGAGCCTTGGGATAAACCGCCTCACTTGAAACAGTCCGAAACCCGCAATCAACGCCATAAAAGGTACAAACGGGATGATGTAGTAGCTGTGGTGATGAAAATAAAAGCCCGCACGCAAAATGAAGATGCCAAACACCAGAGCTCCGCAAAGAAGCACTGCGACTAAAGATTTCTGGCGCTGCGTTGCCAATCGGTATATCCCAAAGAGCAACACTCCGAAGAACACAAAGCTGTGCAAGGCGCTGAAGTAAAAGCGTTGAAGCGCATCTTTCCAGTGACTTCCCAGCGAATGCAATGACTCAGAAAGAGACTGTCCCTGGTGAAACCAGATACCCGAAGCCTCAGCAATCGAAGGCGCGTGAATGGCATACCACCATACGGCCGGCAGCATCGACAAAGCTGAGACGCTGAGTGCAAGCCATACCCGTGGCGACGGAAAGCGAAAGAAGAGCAAGGGCAGAGGAGCCATCAGGATACCTGCCGGTAACTTCGCAAGCAATCCAAGCATAAAAGCCAGAGATGACAGTACCAGCGAAATCCAACTTCGCTGATCAAGAAAACGAACCAACTGCCACCAGCCTATCAGCACCAGCCCGCAGCTGAAGGTGTCGGGCATGGTCTTTCGCGCAAAAGCAAACCAGATTGATAAGGTCAGTACAAGCAGTGAGAAGTAGGCTGTTTCAGCGCCGTAAAAACGGCGGATGAGCTGGTAGAATGACCATAAGCCAAAGCTCACAACGATCAGGTTGATCAGCCGGCTGTACCAGTGGGTGTAACCAAACGCTTCTGCAGCCCTCGCATGCAGCCAGTTGAGCAACGGGAACTCCATGCTGACTTCACCCGAACGATCCGCATGCTCGTCTACCGTCGGGTGAAAGATGCTCGCATCTTCTGCGGTCAGGTTGCGCGCAACCATGAGTCCGGTCACCTGCCGCCAGTTATGGCCGATTTCCAGCGGAGGCTGGGTGATGTTCCACAGCCGGAGCAGAAAAAAGAAAACGATGAGAAGGCGTGCGCTCGCCGGCTGCAGCAATCGGGTCATGGCAGCGAAATTAGGACTTTGACCCAGATTCTTGCCAAGTGCCTCTACTTCACTATCTTTTGGGAAAACACTTTTATGCGATTGCTACTCTTTGCTATTTTTCTAATGCTTTTTTCGGCTTGTGACTTTTCAGACGAACACCGGGCTCCTGATGATGATAACATGGTGCCCGAATCGGTAGACAAGCGGGTAGACCATGAACATACAAGCCGCAACGTGCTCGACTGGTCAGGTGTATACCGCGGAACCATGCCCTGCGCCGACTGTGACGGAATCCGAACCGAAGTGATACTGATCGAAGGAGACCGCTTTATGATGAAGCAGCAATACCTCGGCAAAGAAGACTCGGTCTACACCACCAAAGGCAATATCTCCTGGGATGTTGACGGTGCTCGAATTACCCTGAAGCCTGCTGATGGAAGTGATTCACTCCGTCTACTTGTGGGCGAACGTCGATTGTTCAAGCTCGATGACGCGGGAAGAAGAGTCACAGGTGAACTCGCGGAAAACTACATCCTGACAGACGCTGAATTCAATCAGACGTTATACGGGAAGTACTGGAGACTTGAAGAATTGTTCGGTGACGACAT
Organism: Flavobacteriales bacterium; assembly: GCA_018402085.1. GTDB lineage: Bacteria > Bacteroidota > Bacteroidia > Flavobacteriales_D > Sanyastnellaceae > Sanyastnella. The sequence goes on from JAGYJM010000001.1 coordinate 141,649, forward strand.
TGACCACAAGAACCAGGGGCGCCGCGAGCCACACCTGATCCTCAAACAACAAGACCGACGCGTCACCGGAAGCACCGGCTGCAACACCCTGACGGGTACCTACACAATCGTTGAACCCAATGACATCGCCTTTGACAGTCTCATCACCACCAAGGTGGCTTGTCCGGATGCCATCTACGAAAGTCGGTTCATCGAAATGCTCGAGCAGGTGGAGACCTACATGCTCAGTGGCGATACACTCGCACTGCACAGCGCGTCTGAAGAAGAAATCGCCCGGTTCACGGCCGTTTATTTCTACTGATCAATATGCGGCAAACTTAGCGGCGATGTGACTGTTTTATCATTGTGAAAGTATCCGAACACACACCGGAATTGGAGGCGGTCAACGCATGTCCGGCATGCCGATACCCCGGAGCGCGTGAATCCATAGCGACCTCTGCTATGATGTTCAACCGTGACGAACATTTTACGTTTTCGGAGTGCCTTGATTGCGGCGCCAACTATCTCCATCCGCGCATTTCTGCGCGAAACCTGAAAGAATACTACCCTGACTGGTACCTGCCTTACCGTGGAGCAGAGGCCTGGGGTAAGTTTTCGTCGTTTGTAACGCGAAGCCAGCGCAAAACAGACCAAAAGCGGGTAAGATTGTGCCGAATGTACGCCCCAAAACGCGAAACCATTCGGCTGCTTGACGTGGGCTGTGGTAAACCTGATTTTCTCGCAGCCTGCCGGCGTCAAACCAACTGGCAGCTGAAAGGAATCGACTTCAGTGACGCCGGCTGGCAGGATGCCGCATACGCACAACTTGATCTGGTAGAAGGAGATGTGCAGACGTTTCAGTCAGATGAACGCTTTGACCTGATCACCATGTGGCACTACCTTGAGCATGACTACGACCCGCAACGCACATTGAAGAAGGTTTACGAGTTGCTAAAACCCGGCGGTAGAGTTATCATCGAAGTGCCGGATCCGCTGTCACTCACCCGAAAATGGCAAAACGAACACTGGGAAGGCTGGCATACCCCGCGGCATACGGTCTTGTATACCGAAAAAGCCTTCGAAAAACTGTGTGATGCCAGCGGATTGCAGCTGCGTAAGCTCATGCGCTACGGCACGCTCGACGCCTTTTCACTGTGGTGGATGGGTACGTGCGAGAAGAGGGGAATCAACTGGGAAGCCTCCATGGAGCCCGAATTCTGGCCGCTGGTGTGGAAGAAAGTTTACACGGCACCGCTCTTCGCACTTGAACAATGGTTACCGCTCGGCATTCAGGTAGCCGTGCTCGAGAGAGCGTCCTGAAGCCGTTCAATACCCGCCCAGTTGCCCTCGATCCGTTTCGGAATGAAACGCGTAAACATCTCTTCGCTGTACCAGTCGAGCTGGCGCGTCAGCTTCACCACCTCCGCGTGCTCTTTGCGCTTGTACGCATAATCGCGCAGGGCTTCGGCGCTTGGCCAGCAACTGAAGGTGGCCTGTTGAATCAGCGGCAGGGTGCCAACCCCCTTTCCAAACAAAGGAGCCGTGCCGAAATGAAGGCTTTTACTGACCTGTGGGACACGCCGCCAGAAGCGGATGAGTTTCTTCGGGCGAATCCGGGCGCGGGTCATGACACAAATGGGGCCGCTTTCGTCAGGGGGTACGAGCTCAAAAGGTTGCTCACCGCCCCAACTGCCGTGCGCGCGGTAGGGTTGCAGCTCGAAGTAGAGCTGCTGATCGCTTCGCGAGTTGTACTCCCGGGCAACCTCATGTGTGTCAAAAAACCGTTTGGCAGCCGCAGCATCTTCCCAGACCGAAAGCAATGCATAGGTGCTCCAGTCGGGGTACCACTGATAGGCATCGCCCCCGCCGGTACCCATGAGCTTCCAGAAGGTGCGGCCCTCCACTTTCCCCATCTCAATGCCCGCTTTGCCCATCATGCCGAAAGCCCACCAGCGATCGGCACGCGAGTTGAATTTGTAAAACGAAACGGTGGTTACCTGCGCCATCTGACGTAAAGAACAGCAACTTTTACGAGAAGTTCGGCCGGCGAGTTTCCTCTATCTGCGACAAGACCTCATAGAGAAGGGTGAGCCACGCGCATCCGTTAGCAAACCGAAAGCGTCCCGAAAGACCCCTCACCCGAGCTCCTCTTCCCGGCCGCGAGAGCTCCCCTAATTCTAGGGGAGCCTTTAATTAGTCGTTTGTCCTGCAAGCGTCCCGCAGACGTCCGCTGACCTTAGACAACCATCCACCAACCTTCCTTACCTTTGAGTCACATTAAGAAGCCAATCGTATGTACGGAAAAATGAAAGAATACCTCCAGCAAGAACTGGAGCAGATCAAGGAAGACGGACTGTTCAAGGAAGAACGCGTGATTACCACCGCACAGGATGCCGTGATCAGGATTTCATCCGGACAAGAGGTCATCAATTTTTGTTCGAACAATTACCTCGGACTCTCATCCCATCCTAAGGTGATGCAGGCGGCAAAAGATACAATCGACTCGCATGGCTTCGGGATGTCTTCTGTGCGTTTTATCTGCGGAACACAAGACATCCACAAAACCCTTGAGCGCAAGATTGCCGAGTTCCATGAAACCGAGGATACCATTCTCTACGCCGCGGCATTTGACGCCAACGGCGGGGTGTTTGAGCCACTGCTCACAAAAGAAGACGCCATCATCAGTGATTCTCTGAACCACGCCTCGATCATTGACGGGGTGCGCCTCTGCAAAGCAGCCCGCTACCGGTATGAGAACAACAACATGGCCGACCTCGAAGAGCAGTTGAAAGCTGCTGAAGGCGCACGCTTCAAAGTGATCGTCACCGACGGCGTTTTCTCAATGGATGGCTACGTGGCACAGCTTGATAAAATCTGCGACCTCGCTGAAAAATACGACGCCCTTGTGATGGTCGATGAGTGCCACGCTACCGGCTTCATCGGCAAAACCGGGCGCGGTTCGATTGAACTACGCAACGTTATGGGGCGCGTGGATATTATCACGGGCACTCTAGGAAAAGCACTTGGCGGCGCGATGGGAGGCTTCACTACCGGTCGCGGCGAAATCATCGAAATGCTGCGCCAGCGTTCGCGTCCGTACCTCTTCTCAAACTCCCTCGCACCAAGCATCGTAGGCGCATCCATCGCTGTGTTTGACATCCTCAGCGAGACTACCGAGCTGCGCGATAAACTCGAGCAGAACACCAACTATTTCAAAGACGGACTTCGTAAAATCGGCCTCGATTTCAAAGACGGGGAGTCAGCAATCGTTCCGGTGATGCTGGGAGATGCAAAGTTATCGCAGGTCATGGCCAACAAATTGCTCGAAGAGGGCATCTACGTCATCGGCTTTTTCTACCCTGTTGTGCCGAAAGGTCAGGCGCGCATCCGCGTGCAATTGAGCGCGGCGCACACGCAAGAGCACCTCGATAAGGCACTGAATGCATTCGAAAAGGTCGCCAAAGAACTCGGCGTATTGCAGACCAGCTGAGGCTTCCGGATGGAGCAGCCGCTTGATCTGGTGATAATCGGACAGGGCCTCGCGGGTTCTGTGCTTGCTCTTTCCGCGCAAAAGCGCGGGATGCGAACGCATGTGATTGATAACAATTACTCCCGCAGCGCTTCAATGGTAGCTGCCGGAATGTGGAATCCGGTCAGTTTCAGGAGAATTATCCCCGTCTGGCGGGCCGATGAAACGATGGAGACCCTCGAAACCTGGTATCCTGAAATGGAAGCTGAACTCGAGGCGTCTTTCTACCATCCGAAACCGGTCATCCGGGTCTTTCCAAATGAAGCGTACGCCGTCCTCTGGCAACAACGCACTGAAGAAGGAATGCCCTGGGTCGCTTATCCTGAATCGTTGCCGGCAGGGGTGAAAGCTCCCTTCGGCGCCGGAGTGGTGAGGCGGGCAGGATTTGTGCACATCCCGCGTTTTATCGCGGCTACGAGAAAACGACTTGAACAGCAGAACCATTTTACACAAGCTGAATTCAAAGAAGAAGAGGTGGAAACGGAAGGTGAGCTGCTGAGGGTGAACGGGCGACTCACTAAACGGCTGGTGATAGCGACAGGAACCTCGGCACTGCAACTTGAAGCCTTTCGTGAACTGCCGCTGCGCACCAACAAGGGCGAGGTGCTCGATGTGGAAAGCGATGTACTGCCACGCGACGTGACTATGAACAACGGCAAGTGGCTGCTTCCTTATCACGACAAGGTGTACAAACTGGGCGCAAGCTACGAGTGGCAACGCAGCGATGAAGAACCCACCGATGAAGTGAAAGCAGCACTGCTCGAAAAAGCAGCAGCTATGCTTGATGTGCCACTGAAAGTGACCGCCCACCGCGCCGGATTACGTCCGACCGTCAAAGACCGCCGCGCGCTCGTCGGGCCACTCAAAATGAGGGGCTGGTATAGCTTTAACGGGCTCGGCACACGTGGTGTGCTCATTGCGCCATACCTCGCCGAAAAGCTTCTTGACGGATTTGAGCGTGAAGATCGAGGTGAGGCACATGGTATCGATGGTGAAATCAGCACCGATCGTTACCTCTCTTCATAATCTCGTACTTTCAGAACAAATTGAAAGTTTAGAAAAAAGATGTATCTTTGGGTCATGAAACTCGAAGAAGCACGTTCGCAATTTATCAGCAGCTGGGGAGCCCTGGGCTCAAGCTGGGGGGTTAGTCGCACTATGGCACAGGTGCATGCCCTGTTAATGATCTCTGAACAACCATTGTCAGCTGACGAAGTGATGGAAGCCTTGAAAATCAGTCGGGGCAATGCCAATATGAACCTGCGTGCCCTCATTGACTGGGGCTTGGTCGAGAAGTTGAACCGCCTCGGTGAGCGGCGTGAATATTTTCAGGCAGAGAAAGACTTGTGGAAAGTCGCCACCCGCATTGCGAAAGAACGTCGAAAGCGAGAATTACAGCCGGTGTTATCGATTCTTGATCAGGTCAAGCAGATTGATGACGCTGAAAAATCACCTGAAGAAGCAGCGGCTTTTGTGCATCAAATGGACGAATTGCAGCAGTTTGCACAACGAGTTGACCGACTCTTTGAACGTCTCGATAAGGCCGATGAGCATTGGTTTACAGGATTGGTGACAAGATTATTACGGAGATGACAGCCGTGATGAGGGCCATATTGATCGGATATGTGCTGTTGCAGCTCGCACTGGCTTTTGTCACACTGATGCTATGGCCCACGTGGGACGCGCTCGCTCTGTCTCTGGGTATCGCGTTGATGCAGGTGGTGACCTCCCTCTTTCTCTTGCCTTATGTGAAAAGGATGCCGAAGCTGAGCGCACGAATCGGTAAAGTCTACTATATCGGTCTCGTAGTTTTCGCCGCATTGCTGGCTGTAGGTTCGCTCCGATTGCCCGCCGCAGTCGGAAAGCTCATTCTCAACAGCCTTGTCGGGCTGTCAACTGCCCTGTTTGTGATGATGCTGGCCTGGTTGATGGCATTAGCGCTAACGAATACGAACACTGATGCCGGCTGAACGAACCGTAATCCGAAAAAAGCAAAGCCAACTATTGACTTATGCTCAGGTTGCCACGCTTATGGCAGCACTCGTCCTGATCGTAAGTCCGGTCTGGAGTTTGATCCTGATGTTTTTACTCGGACTGTTTCAGGTGGCGCTTTCGCTGGTGCTGTTAACCCGGCGAAACAGAATGGCGCGCGGACTCAAACACCGCTTGCTGGCTTATCATCTGGGAGTGGTGGTGTACATACCCCTGTACATCGCAGTGATCAACAGGATGAGAACTTCGTCCGGTGACTTTTTCTGGATGTACAATAGCCTGGTGGTGCTCCCGGCGCTCACACTTTGTGTACTTATGATCTGGATGACCCATGTTGGTGGAACAGAGAAATGGTCGGTACCCCCGCGTATTGAACGCTCTGAAATCCTAGACGCGTGAAAAAAATTTGCAAAAGAGATTTCAAAAAATTCTGAAAAAATGAAAAGAACAGAAAACAAACCGAGTAAATTGGTTATCGCCGGGGGCAGTGGTTTCCTCGGAAAGGTGCTGCGCAGGGAGGTTGGTCGCTTTTTCGATGAGGTGGTCATACTCACACGCAACGTGCGCAAACCAGAGCATCCGAATGAGCATATTGTGACCTGGGATGCGAGAACCGTGGGGCCGTGGACACGCTGCCTCGAAGGTGCAGACCTCCTCATTAACCTGACAGGCCGCAGTGTAAATTGTCGCTATACCCAGGAAAACCGCAGAGAGATACTCGATAGTCGGGTGCGGTCTACACTCGCGTTGGGCGCTGGTGTTATTGCAGCAGAAGACCCTCCCGAATGCTGGATCAATGCTTCATCTGCAACGATTTACGAAGGCAGTCGAGACGAGCCGCAGACCGAAGACCGCGGACGAATCGGGAACGACTTCAGCATGGGAGTTTGCCAAAAGTGGGAAGCGGCATTCAATGATATCCCCGTGCCGGGTACACGCAAGGTGATACTGCGTAATGGTCTCGTACTTGACAGCGAAGAAGGGGCCCTCGGAGAACTGCGCAGCCTCGTCAGAAAGGGCCTCGGTGGTGCCGCCGGAGACGGAACGCAGCGCATGAGCTGGGTGCACCGCAGCGACTTCACCGAAATGCTTTTGACCGCATGGAAAGACCGCTGGGAAGGAATATTTAATTGCACGGCACCTGAACACCCTACCAACGCGGCATTCATGAAGACACTGCGCCGCATCGAAGGCGCCCAAATCGGGATCGATGCGCCCGCCTGGCTCGTAAAGCTTGGCGCACAGCTTATGGGTACTGAGGCCGAGCTTGTGCTGAAAAGCCGGTTTGTCATGCCGAAGAAAGCCCTTGAAAGAGGCTTCCAATTCAAGTACCCAAATCTTGAGCAAGCACTCCAACACCTTGTAAGCGATGAGAAAGTGGTGGCATAGATGGCAATGGAATCGACGGTTCAGAAGTGCAGCAAGGAGGAGCAGCTTTCTGCCAAATATCACCGGCTGGTTCTCTGCCTGACAGTGCTCTGCGAGGCATTTTGTAGCTTTGAAGCGTGATCGCTTATTTAAAAGAATTCTACTGAAACTCTGCACTTAACGAACTGTTTAATTATAAAATCACTTGACATGTTGACAAAGAAGATCCAGGACGCGCTTAACGAGCAGATATTAACTGAAGCGCAATCCTCACAATTTTATCTGAGCATGGCCTCATGGGCTGAAACGGAAGGCCTCAACGGCGTCGCTCGTTTCCTCTACCAGCACTCTGATGAAGAACGTATGCACATGCTGAAACTGGTGCGCTTCGTCAATGAACGCGGCGGAAAAGCAGTCATTCCGGAGCTCAAACAACCACCAAAAAAGTGGGAAAGTGTGCAATCAGTCTTCAAGGCACTCCTCGATCACGAAACCAATGTGACCGCTGAAATTAACAACGTGGTTGAAATTTGCCTCGATGAAAAAGATTATACCACCCATAACTTTATGCAGTGGTACGTGAGTGAACAAATCGAAGAAGAAGCACTCGCCCGAACCATTCTTGATAAGCTCAGCCTCATCGGAAATGACAAAGGCGGACTCTACCTCTTCGATCGTGACCTTGAAAGTTTGCACGGACAAGAATCCGAGTAACAGATTCTGTTCACACGACTTCGTGTAAAATAGCTTGCAGCCCCGGTACACTTTGTATCGGGGCTGCTTACCTTTATTCCTTAAAGCAAAACCTTTGTCTGCCATCAGTTTGATTCCGTACGTCTTACTTTGCCTTGTGCTCGGTACCCCTGCACTGGATCAAACCGATCCGGAAGTGGCAGATGATGACGTGGTGGCCATGATCAAAGCCGCCTACCTCTATAAATTTTCAACCTCTTGCGACTGGCCTGATCAAATGAAAAAGGGCCCTTTCAGGGTGGGCGTGATCGGTGATGACGCCGTATTTCAAGAACTTAGCGATAAGTATGCTACCAAGCCTGTCGGGGCTCAATTGTTTGAAGTTGCTTTTCTCGAAACAATGCCTGATGAAACGTTTTATCACCTGATTTACCTTTCTGCAAATGCAGGCGAAAAAGAATGGAAAGCGGCGCGAAAATACGCAGCCAATCAACCCATACTCGTGGTAGGTGAAGGCAATCAAGCCTTGTCTGCCGGTGCGGCCATCAGCTTTGTCACCGTCGGCAACGGAACAAAATATATCATCAACCCTGAATCCGCGCAAAAGCGCGGGATTTCACTGGGATCAACGATCATGCTATGGGCCGTGGAAAATTAACTTACGCCATCATGCTCGCATGGGCCGCAGTCTGCCTCTCGTTCACTGCTACAGGGCAACATCTGCCTAAAACCCAGCGGGCGGTAGAACGCTTCGAGCAAGGTGATATCGCTGCGGCACGTGATGCCGTCATGGAGGCCCTGCAAGACAACAATGAACGAAAGCACCCTTACACATGGTTCGTGAAAGGCTTTGTCTTTAAAGAGATCTTCAAAGAGATTGAAAAAGGCAACCCCTTCTCCGAAAACCGGGAGGTTGCTGTACAGGCCATCCGGAAATCCATCGCACTAGATACCGACAGTACCTACTGGAATAACAACCAAAAAGCCCTTCAATACCTCGCCTTGTCTTACTACAATGACGCCGTGCGCTTCACTCGGGCACTGACCAGAGAGAATTTTCATGAACCCGAGGTGGCGTTTGACCAGTACAAAGAACTCTACGCCATTGCTGAGCCTGCGCATGACTTTACCGCTCAGTCAGTTGAATTCTACAAGAATATGGCCCGTGCCTGCCGGCTACTCTACGAAAATGGCGATACCGGAGCGGTACTATACTTTGATAAAATGGTAGAGTACTACAAAAAGGCACTCGCCCTCCTACCTGACGACTTCCAGGCCAACTACAATCTCTCAGTGAACTACTACAACCAAGGCGTTGACCGAATACGGCGCATCGATCACACCACGGAGATCTTCGAACTGATGGCCATACAGGATGAATGCATCGCGCTCTTCAGAAAGGCGCTGCCCTTCATGCTCAAAGCTCATGAAACAGACCCTGAACACCAAAACACGCTGAAAGGCCTTATGGCCATCTACAAAAGCCTCAGTGAAGACGAGCGCGCTACGGCCTACCGTGAAGAACTTGAAGCATTGATCAAAAACAAAACCTCACGCGATTAAGCCGTTCAAATGCGCATCCGTTTCACTATATCCTGGAAAATCGGCGTAGGCTTCGGAATATTCGTTGTGGTAACCGGCATCTTGTTTTTCCTGACCAACGGTACGCTTTCAGAATTTCGGAAAATCAATGACCGGATTGACCAGGAACTGGCACCGGGGCTGGAAGAACTCGAAACGCTTTCGCGGGAAATTGGCTACAGCAGAACATTGCTCCGCCACTGGGCTACGGTGCAGTCACGAGAAGACAACCTCGAGAAAACGGAGCTCAAAGCCCTGCTCGATGTGCAAATCCCTCAGCGCCTGGCAGGAATTGAGTCGCTCTCAAAAGAATGGCCCGAATCCGATAAAGCCCGACTCGATAGCCTTAGTCATGCAATTGACCAGCTTTTTATCGTCTACGCTGAAGTCATGCACCTCCTGCCTGACTTCGAAAGCTACGATGACCCCTTCTCACGCATGAAGGTCGACTACATGATGCTCCCTGGTGAAGGGTTTGAGCGAACAGGCGTCACCGTTGACCGACTTACGAGCGCACTCATTACCTCATTGCGAAGACGCCTCGCAAATGCCACAGGTGAAATGAACGCACTGAGCGACAGGCTGCGCTTCCTTGCAGGTAACATTTCCGTTTTCGTGCTGGTGTTCGGAGTCATCATTGCCATTACTGTGTCGCGCTCTATCGTGCGCCCGGTAAGCGAATTGAAGCGCACTCTGCTCTACCTCGGTAAAGGCATTTATCCGCGCAATACCGTCAAGGTAACTTCAGATGAAATAGGAGACATGGCCTTCGCTGTGAATCGGCTGGTAGACGGACTCAAGAAAACGCGTGAGTTCTCCGCTAAGGTGGGAGAAGGTAATTTTGACGCGCAGTACATGCCGCTTTCTGAAGACGATGAACTCGGCTATGCTCTTTTGAAAATGCGCGATGACCTCGCAGCAAATGAACGACTACTCGAAAGAAAAGTCGAAGAACGTACCAATGAGGTTGTGCAGCAGAAAGAAGAAATTGAACGACAAAAAGAACGGGTCACGGAACTCTACAAAGACCTGACAGACTCCATCAACTACGCCAAAAGACTTCAGCAAACCATCTTGCCCCCCCGGGAGGCCATTCTTGAAATGTTCCCGGAATCGTTCGTGTTGTATAGACCCAGAGATATTGTTTCTGGTGATTTTTATTGGTTCAAGACAGCCGGTAAGAAAAAAATGTTCGCTGCTGTAGATTGCACCGGACACGGCGTGCCCGGGGCCTTCATGAGCCTCGTGGGGCACAATGTGCTGAATCAGGTAACCAAGGTGTTTACACACCCTGACCATATCCTCAATAACCTCAATCGCCTGGCTGAAGAAGCTTTGCGATCTGAAATTGACGGACAAATTCAGCTCAGTGATGGTATGGATCTCGCCCTCGTGGTGATTGACACCGATACCCTGAAAATGGAGTACGCAGGTGCCTACAATCCTATCTACATCATTCGACGCAACGAACTTTTTCAGTTAGCGCCTGATAAATTCAGTATTGGTTCGTTTCAGCACGGAGAAAAAACGTACACCAAAAAAGAGTTTCAGCTCGAATCAGGAGACACCATCTATGCATTCTCTGATGGTTTCGTCGACCAGTTCGGAGGACCAAAAAACAAGAAGTTTCTCAAAAAGCACTTCCGCGAATTGCTCATGGAGATCTCACCGCTGCCAATGGATCAACAGCAGCTAAAGCTCAACGAAACCCTCATCACCTGGAAGAAAAACCTCGACCAGGTAGATGATATTCTCGTCATCGGAGTGCGCGTCTGACCTTAGCCGGCGAAGACCGAGCGGTTCATTACGTATGTGTCTTTCGGATTGATGCACATCACCGGAATATGTGCCTCGTTCGTAATCATCATTTGCTCATAACCGCCACCAATGATGCTGATCAAACTGTTTTCGTAGAAGTTCATAATGGAGATCAGGTCAGCATCGATTTTTGCTGCATACGCAATTACAGCCTTGGCAAAACCATTTGATTTCGTCTCCGAAATCTCCACATCAAACTCAATCTCCCGCTCCGTCAGAAAATTCTTCGCATAAGCAATGTTCCGGTCGAGCTGGTTCTTCAGAAATTCGTCAGTCTCCCCCGGTGAAATCAGGTGCACCCGACCATTAAAGTACTTCGCCATATCGGCCACAAGCGCAAGCTTTTGCTTCGTCTCACGATGCAGGTCAAGCGGCACCACAATATCGTCATAGCCGGTCTCGCGAATACCGCGCTCTTGCACAATGATGAACGGTATGGTTGAATGCGTTACAATGCGCAGCGCACGACTGCCGGTAATAAACTGCATCCCCCGAAGTCCGTGAGTACCCATAATGATCAACTGCACGCCCAGTTCTGAAGCCACTTCGTCAATGTCTTCAAAGATACTGCCGATGCGTGTGATGGTTTTCACATCCGTATCGTAGTCTGCTTTTATCCGCTCCTTCAGCGCGTCAAGCTTCAGCCGTGCTTCTTCGAGTCCCTTCTTGTCGTTTACGACATGCAACACATGAATCTCTGATTGCGTGGCGCGCGCTACAGTTACGGCGTGATCAAGTGCGTTGTCGCCCACTTTAGTGAAATCCGTGGGTACCAGAATGCTTTTTTCGCTCATCGTATAAAGTGCTTCTTAGCTGAAATTCGGGCTGAATTTAGCAATATCATCGCGAATATATCTGCATCTGAAGGTTTTTTCGCCGCGAAAGCGGCGGATGTGAAGCCGTCTTGCCATGTACGGGACATCCCCCGGGAACGCAGGTATATTCGGATAATCCAAATAGCTTTGCATTGACGGCATGAAAGATCTGATTCTGAAAGCGCGAAACTACTTGCTGCAGTTACGCCGCAAACACGCCATCATCCTGATGAGTGTGGCGGTAGGTATATCTTCCGGCCTGATCGCGGTAGTGTTGAAAAACTCATCCTACGGTTTGCGACTGCTACTTACCGAAGGATTTGCGATTGACGGGGTCAACTGGCTCTTTGCCATTTACCCGATAATGGGTATCGCTATTACCTGGCTCATCATCCGTAAGGTGCTTAAAGGCGTTCATCCGGGCCCGGGTATTCCTGTTACGCTGCATGCCATAAGCAAGCGAAAAGGCAGGCTCAAGAAGAAACAGATTTATGCATCTGTGCTGACAAGTGTTTTTACGGTCGGTTTTGGAGGCAGTGCCGGACTTGAGGCGCCGGCGGTGCAGTCGAGTGCTGCCGCAGGTTCTACATTAGCATCAGCGATGAAAATGCCCTATCAGACGCGCATTCTTATGATTGCATGTGCTGCTGCGGGTTCATTGGCGGCCATTTTTAAAGCACCGGTGGCCGCGATCATTTTCGCCGTTGAGGTTATCATGATCGATCTTACTACAGCAAGCCTCGTGCCCTTGCTGATGGCTTCTCTCTCAGCACTCCTTACCACCACATTGCTCATGGAAGAAGATCAGTTGCTCAGCATTGATATCGCCGAGCCCTTCACGCTGCGTTACCTGCCGCTCTACATCCTGCTGGGGGTCATTTGTGGATTGAGCTCTGTTTACTTCAATCGCATTTACCTCAGCATTACACGAAAGATGCAAAGTTTCCGGAGCCTCTGGCTTCGCTTGTCGGTAGGCGGACTCGTTATGGGCGCAATGCTGCTGTTGTTTCCGCCGCTCTATGGTGAGGGTTACGACGTACTCAATGCATACTTGCGGGATGACTTAAGGGAGGTAACGTTGAACTCTGTGTTTTATGAATTCTCAGTTGATTCTTGGGTGCTGATGGGCTTCCTTTTCGCATTGATGGTGCTTAAAGTTGTTGCTACAGGCATTACGCTCGGCGCCGGAGGCGTTGGAGGGATTTTCGCACCAACCTTATTCATGGGGGGTACCCTGGGCTACCTGTTTGCCAAAGTGCTCGATCGGGGGCAGCTGATCGCAGCCTTGCCCGTTGGCAACTTTGCATTGTTGGGTATGGCCGGATTGATGGCAGGGGTGCTCCATGCCCCGCTGACCTCCATCTTTTTAATTGCCGAAATCAGTGGGGGGTATGACTTGTTCGTTCCCCTGATGTTGACCGCCGGAATTGCATACTATACCAGTAGGCTCTCCGGAAAGCACACCATCTATACCCGCGAACTTGCCGAACGAGGAGAGTTGATCACCCACAATAAAGATCAGGCGGTACTTACGCTAATGAACCTGCGTGATGAGGTCGAAAGCAATTTTACCAAAGTGAAGCCAGAAGATACACTCCGAGACTTGGTCAGGGCCGTTAGCAGTAGCAAGAGAAACCTTTTTCCGGTGGTTGATCACGATGAAAAACTTCTGGGTATTGTCTTGCTCGATGACATACGTCCGATCATGTTCAATACAAACCTCTATGATGAAGTGAAGGTACATGAACTCATGACCCTGCCACCTGAAGTGATCCAGATGAATGATCGGATGGAACGTGTGGTGCGGAAATTTGATGAGTCAGGAGCATGGAACCTTCCTGTGGTGGATGACTCAGGAAAGTATCTTGGTTTCGTAAGTAAATCGCGGATGTTCTCAGCATACAGGGAGGTACTCATGCAGGTCACCTCTGAATAAAAAAACGCCCCTCGGTCAGAGGAGCGTTTTTATTATCCTGCCGTCAGGCAGTAAATCTTTTATTCTATACAGCCTTGATCTATTTGCGAAACTGCGTCGTTGTTCGGGAAGCAGAATCCGGAAGGCAAATCCTGCGGAACATAACGAAACAAATTTGGATCGTACAGCGCGTCCTCAACGAAGTTGGTAAGGTCTGTGATCTCTTGCTCAGTGAGGTTGAGAGGATGGAATTCTTCTGACAATTGTGATTCCGGAACCTCGGGATTTTCCGGAATGGCGTTGTTTTTGTACTCAATTACCGCGCGAACGCTGTTGAGGGTTCCTCCGTGCCCGAAGAATGGCGAATCTTTTAGGTTGTAGAGCTGGGGGGTCTTGAACCTGTAGTATTCAGAAGGGTTGCCCGTGAATCCACCACGACCGAGGTCTTCATTATTCTGCCCTTCACTGTTAAGAATATCAGGCCCGTCGAGGTCTTCCATACCGAGCGCGTGAAAAGACATGCTACTAAGTGCAGGCCCCGTGTGACAGTTTGAGCATTCCGCCTTTCCGAAGAACAGCACTGCACCGCGCTTTTCGCTATCGCTGAGCGCGCTCATGTTACCGCGCAGGTATTCTTGCCAGGGCGCCTGGTTCGAAAGAATGGTACGCTCGTAGGCTGCAATAGCCAAGCCTGCGGTACGTTGTGTGTAGCGCGTAGCCTGCGGCCAACCCGGAAATGCAATGTCAAAAAGATCTTCGTAGATGCTGAACTCCTGACAAACCTGCTCATCTACAACCTGGCGGTGCACGGTCAATCCTGCGATCGCTTGAATTTCCAGTCCCTGATGGCCAAAGTTATTGTTGAAAATAGGGGTGCCGGGCGTCCACTGGCTTTGTGTGCCCTCGTTCATGCCCTGCGCACCAAATTGCCCGTTCCAGAGCATGACTTCCTGGTAGGCACCATTCATCGCTGTTGGGGTGCGGATCGGTTGCGTGTCGATGCTATCTGTTGGGTACTCAGGGTGAGGCTCTCTTGATTCACCGGCAAGACCGAAGCCAATGCCTCCTTCACCCAAACCCTGTCGTCGGTTTGCCTGGAATCCCGCAGCGGCGTGGTGACATGTGGCACATGAGTACGTTTGGTCTCCTACTCCATCCATGCGCGGATTAAGACCGATACCCGTCTCATGAAAGAGCAACTTACCCAGCTTCACCTTGGTTTGATTAAGGGGGTTGGTAGGGTCTTGTGGAATGTTAGCGTAATCGTTTTCGCTGGGAAGAATGAAATAATCCAGACCCTGCCCATTGGAGGCTTCCTCCAGCAGGGGGATAAGCTGAGCGTCTAGATTCGTCTGCTCCTCTGTAATCTCCTGTGGGTGGTTCTTTTTGCAACTGCTGAGCCCCAGGCTCACCAAAACTGCAAGAAAGAGCACCTTGCTGATCATGAATTTCATTAGACGAGTGTTTAAGTATTTCAGTTGAGAGGTAGCAAATTTACAAAAATCAGTCGATAAACTGTGTAAAATCCTCGTTAAGTGTCCTGAAGAAAGGTACGAGTGATATCAAGAAAGGTTTCAGGAGCATCCGCGTGAAGCCAGTGTCCGGCGCCTTCTATCGTTTCCAGGCGGTGATTTGGAAAGTAGTGATCCAGGAATTGCTGGTCTTCATCCTTGATATAATCTGACAGTGCGCCGCGCACAAAGAGGGTGTCTGCAAGGCCAATGCCTTGTTCGGTTTCATCCACGATGTCTTCAATGTGTGCATTGATGGCATCCACGTTGAAGCGCCAGGCGAGCTGACCTTTCTCTTTCCAGTAAAGATTTTTAAGGAGAAACTGGCGTATAGCCTTCTCTGAGATGAACCCGGCCAGGTGCCGGTCTACCGCAGAGCGTTTTCCGAGCGCGCTCAGGTCTGCCGAAGTAAGTGCTTTCAGAATTGTGCCATGATGAGGAGGGTATGGCTTTGGTGCCATATCTGCCACGATCAGTTTGTCAATTATCGCGCCATGGTCTGCTGCAAAGAGCATGGCCGTTTTCCCACCCATTGAATGCCCGATAATACGCAGGTGGTCAAGCGCGTGGTCTTCGGTGAATTCAAGCAGGTCATCAGCCATCAGGCGGTAACTGAATGCTTCTGAATGAGGCGAACGTCCGTGGTTGCGTTGGTCAACAAGGTAAACGGAATGATTCTCTGCGTAATGGCGAGCAAGGGTCTGCCAGTTATCTCCCGAGCCGAAAAGCCCGTGCAGAATGATGAGCGGCGGACCATTTTCTCCGATTTTTCGGTAGTGTAGCTTCATGATTTTCGGAGTTCGTGCAGGTAGCGTTGAATGGTGTTTTCCAATCCGAGGTACAGCGCATCGCTGATCAGAGCGTGCCCAATTGAAACTTCAAGAAGCCCCGGAACATTCATGGCGAAATAGTTCAGATTGTCGAGGTTCAGGTCATGCCCGGCGTTAATGCCAAGACCAAGCCGTCCGGCCGCTTTCGCGGCCAAAACATAAGGAGCCACAGCTTTGTCAGGATTCTTTTCAAACGCGTTTGCATACGCCTCTGTGTAAAGTTCTATCCGGTCGGCCCCGGTCTCGGCAGCTGCAGCGATAAGCGCTTCATCGGTATCTATGAAAAGACTAACACGTATGTTGTTCCGGTGTAGGCGCTCAACTACTCCTTTTAGCAAGTTATGTTCTGCAAGCGTATTCCAGCCGGCATTGCTGGTCAGCACATCAGGGGCGTCGGGTACCAGTGTTACCTGAGCCGGACAAACTTCTTCAGCGAGCTGAAGGAAGTCTTCAGTAGGATATCCTTCAATATTGAACTCGGTTGCCACAACCCGGCTCAATTGTCGCACATCTTCGTACCTGATGTGGCGCTCATCAGGCCGGGGATGAACAGTGATGCCCTGTGCACCAAAAGATTCTGCATTTTTCGCGGCGAGTACCACGTCAGGAATACGTCCTCCACGCGCATTGCGGAGCGTGGCTATCTTATTGATGTTGACACTAAGTTTGGGGTGCGTTTCATTCATAAAGAGTAAACAACTTTTGAAAAAATCCGTTCAATAAGAAACGGGTGACGTCTGCACTGCGTTACCTTTACAAAGGTACAACCCCACGAAAGTCTGAACGAATGCTGATTGAAGAGATTGCAAATGCGGAAGTGCCGGCCCTTGTGACCGAAGATAAAATCGAGACCGCGCTCCAGTACATGGAAGACTGGAAGGTCAGTCATCTGCCGGTGGTAGAACGCAACCGGTATATCGGCTTGCTTGATGAGTCTGCGCTTGTAGGGCTCGAGGGCAACCATATTAAAGTCAGTGAGTTTGAGCTGCTTGATGTGTCGGTAGACCCGAAGCAGCACCTCTTTGAAGCCATCCGGGTAATGACCGATTACAAACTCAGCCTGCTGCCGGTGGTAGATAATGCACAAATGTTCATTGGGGAAATACAGCCATCAGGCATCATGGCTTGCCTTGCTGACTTATCAGCCGTTCGCGAAGACGGCTCCGTGATCGTGCTTGAAATGGCAGACGTTGACTATTCGCTTTCAGATATTGGCAGGCACGTGGAAGAAAATGACGCGAAAATTTACAGCGCTTTTGTATCGCGACTTGGCGGTGGTAGAATGATCGAGGTAACGCTTAAGATCAACCGCGATAACATACGAGGGGTCATTCAGACGCTTCAACGCCACGAGTACAAGATCAAGGCCTTCTATGATGCGCCCAGTTATGAAGCGGATATCCGTAACCGTTACGAAGAACTTATGCGGTACCTGAACATCTGAGAAAATCCTCCCTTACCTTCGCCACATGCAGATTGCTGTTTTTGGTAAACGCTTTGATCCCTCTTATGATCGCTCCATTGCTTTTTTGTTGAATGAGCTCATTGACAGAGGATATGATCTCATTTTTGACGAAGACCTGGTGCGATTTCTTAAAAAGCGAGAGCTCTTTCCACCGCATAAACACGAGGTTTTCCCGGCAGGTGAGCCGCTTGCGGGTGTTGATCTACTGATTTCTATAGGGGGTGATGGTACCCTCCTGGATACCCTGACCATTGTTCGCGACTCAGGTATTCCAGTGCTGGGAGTGAATACGGGTCGACTTGGGTTTCTTTCAAATATTGCCTGCGACAAAATCGGCGACGCCCTTGACGCTTTCGAAAATGAAGCATATACCATCGATGAAAGGTCATTGATTCATGTGGATGTAAAAGATGTACTGAACGGTGCTTTCCCCTACGCACTTAATGAGGTTACCATCCATAAAAAAGATGACGCTTCAATGGTGACGGTGAACGCGGCCATGGATGGCATCTTCATCAACAAGTACTGGGCTGACGGCTTGATCGTTTCAACTCCTACCGGGTCTACCGCATATTCACTCAGTTGTGGCGGGCCAATCGTAATGCCGGGTTCGAAGAACCTGATACTGACACCGATTGCCCCTCACAACCTGAATGTGCGCCCGCTGGTGGTGCCAAACGATTCAACCATTCGTTTGTCGGCCTCAGGAAGAGCGCCCGGCTATTTACTGACCATTGACTCACAGTCTTTTGAGCTGCCCCCTGACCATGAGGTAGCACTGCGCACAGCACCATTCACCATGCGCCTGGTGAACCTGGAAGGGCAACACTTCTTTCAGACCATACGCAACAAGATGCTCTGGGGGCTTGATAAGCGGAATTAAATACTTGATTCACGTACTTTTGCAACAACTTTCTCAAATCTCCGTTTTAATGCACGGTATGCGATTACTCCAAACAGCTGTAGTTTCCTGTGTCATGCTGCTCATTACGTTGCCGGCAAACGCCCAGGGTAAGAAGTTTGATCAAAGTCGAGAGTTCGGCTTGGTGGGGGGTACAGCGTATTACTTAGGTGATATCAACCCTTACCAGCATTTTGGAGGCACACTACACCCGGGTTTCGGTGCAATGTACCGTGAAAACCTCGATAAGCGCTGGTCAGTCAAAGCACAAGTCTTTTATGGTATGGTGGAAGCCTCTGACGCGGATGCAGATGATGCCTGGCGACAGAACCGAAACCTGAGTTTCAGAAACGAAATCATTGAGGGCTCTGTCACCGTGGAGTTGAATTACCTCGATTATCAGATCGGAAACAAGAAAAACCCGATATCGCCCTATCTCTTCGCGGGTATCGGCTTCTATTCACACAAACCTCAAGCGCAATATCGCGGACGATGGTACGAACTGCAGCCGTTGGGTACAGAAGGACAGGGCACGACAGAAGGGGAGGAGCCTTATTCGCTGAATGGTATCTGCTTGCCCTTTGGCGCAGGGCTCAAAGCAAACCTGTTTAGTATTGTGGCCGTTTCACTCGAGTGGGGCATGCGGAAAATCTACACAGATTACCTCGATGACGTGAGCACCACCTACGCAAATCCTGCCGTACTTGCTGAAGAAAACGGTGAGCTCTCATTAATTCTTGGAAATCGGAGTGAGAGTTTTCCGGAAGGCCTTGACAGCTATGCCGGACTTCAGCGGGGTGATCCCGGACGCAATGACTGGTACGTGTTCACTACGCTTACCATCTCTATCCGCCTTGGAAAGCCACCAACTACCTGCTGGAATCAGTAAGAATTCAAATTTGGGTACCTTTGCGCCCCAAACAGACAATGAACCTTGTTAAATTGTCTGAATGGCGAATAACGTGATGCTTTTCACGTTACTGCTATGACCGGATAGAAGCGCTACTGCCTTATGGTGGATATCGAAGGTATAGACCAAAACAACATACCGAATCATGTTGCCATTATCATGGACGGCAACGGACGCTGGGCGCGTGAGAAGGGGCATGAACGGATTTTCGGCCACCTCAACGGCGTTGAGGCTGTGCGCGCATCGCTAAAAGCAGCGCGCAAAATCGGTGTGAAATTTCTTACACTCTATGCATTTTCAACTGAAAACTGGAACCGCCCGAAAGAGGAGGTTGATGCGCTCATGGACCTGCTCGTGAAAACGATCGTCGAAGAAGTCAAAGACCTTCATGAGAATAAGGTGAAACTACGTGCAATTGGGAGCCTTGATAGCTTGCCTGAAGCTTGTCGGAAGGAGTTGGATGAAGCAGTTGAGCAAACCAAAGATAATGGTGAGGTAGAACTCGTACTGGCGCTCTCCTACAGCGCACGATGGGAAATTGTTGAAGCCATTCGAAAAATTGCCGCGTCTGACGTGAAAAGCGAAGATATCGATGAAAGCCTTGTAGCAGAATACCTCGCCACACGCGACCTTCCTGATCCTGAGCTTATGATCCGTACCAGCGGTGAACAGCGGATCAGCAACTTTCTCTTGTGGCAAATCGCCTATTCCGAATTGTATTTTACACCTAAATTCTGGCCGGATTTTCGCGAAGATGACTTCTATGATGCCATCCGTGATTATCAGCGCCGCCAGCGCCGTTTCGGCAAAACCTCCGAGCAGGTGATAATCCCTGAACAGGAATGATGCAGCGCTTAATTCTCACATTGGTCAGCGCACTCTGTTGCTTTACGGTGCATGCGCAGGTGCAACAACTCGGGGGAGAAATCGACTACAGTAACCCGCATGACTACACCATTGCCGGAATCACTGTAACAGGATCGGAGTTTACAGATGTGCAAGCGATCAAGCTGTTCAGTGGGCTCCAGGTTGGTCAGGAAATAACCGTGCCAGGTGACGATATCTCTAAAGCGATCCGCAACCTCTGGAGGCAACAACTCTTCAGCGATGTAGCTCTTTATGCCGCTGAAGTGCGCGGCGAGCAGATTTACCTCGTAATTGAAGTAGAAGAAATGCCGCGACTCGGACGGTACACTTTTCCGGGGTTGAAGCGAACTTCAAGAGAGAACCTGCGCGAGAAGCTTGATCTTGTTCGAGGGCGCATTGTGAATGAAAACCTCATTGCCACCACCCGCAAGAAGGTGATGGATTACTACATCGACAAGGGGTTCTACAATGCGAAAGTTGATATCACTACCGAACCGTACGAAAGCATTGAGAATAGTGTCACTATGAGCATCAAAGTAGATGAAGGTGACCGGGTCAAGATTAGTGATATCAACTTTATTGGTGTAGAGATGGTCTCCGAGCGCAAGTTGCAGCGCGCCATGAAGGAAACCAGAGCAAAGGCATGGTGGCGGGTCTTCAAGAGTTCAAAGTTCATCGATGAAAACTACGAGGAGGATAAGAAAGCACTGATCCAGGTATACAATAGTAAAGGTTTCAGGGATGCGCGTATTCTTTCTGACACGGTCTATCGAACAGCAGATGATCGTGTCGCGATTGACCTCCGTATCGAAGAAGGAAATCAATTCTACTTCAGAAATGTGGAGTTTAGCGGTAATACCAAGTATCGATCCGGACAGCTTGACTCTATTCTGAAGATTGAACCTGGTGATGTCTACAGCCAGCAAGAACTGGAGACCCGCCTCTACATGAACCCAAAAGGGGTGGATGTTACCTCTCTTTACCAGGATGATGGTTATCTCCAGTTTCAGGCCATTCCGGTGGAAGTGCAAGTCGAGAATGACTCCATTGATATCGAAATCCGCATGTATGAGGGAAAACAGTTTCGCATCGGAAGAGTAGAGGTTGTTGGCAATACCAAAACAAACGATCATGTCATTTACCGCGAGATCCGAACACGACCGGGTGACCTCTTCAGCCGCACAGACATTATTCGTACCCAACGAGAGCTCGCTCAGCTCAATTATTTCAATCCGGAAGCCTTTCAGATCAACCCGAAACAAAACCCGGAAGAAGGAACAGTTGACGTTGAATACATCGTTGAAGAAAAACCATCGGATCAAATCGAACTCTCCGGGGGCTGGGGCGGTGGAAGGGTCGTGGGTACGCTCGGTCTTACGTTCACCAACTTCTCCATGCGGAAGATATTTGATCGAAGCGCCTACAGGCCGATCCCGTCGGGTGACGGACAGCAACTGAGCATTCGTGCGCAGTCAAACGGAATTTTCTTCCAGAGCTACAACTTGAGTTTTACAGAGCCATGGTTGGGAGGTAAAAAACCAAACTCCCTCACTGTGGGGGTGTTCCATTCGGTTCAAACCAATGGCCAGCGCAGAGAAATTGAAGGGCAACCAAACCCACTCCGCCAGTCGCTCTACATTTCCGGTGCCAATGTTGGCTTCGGAATGCGCTGGAAAAGACCTGATGACTGGTTCTCGATGTACGCCGGATTGAGTTACCAGCATTTTGATCTCCAAAACTTCCAGAGCTTTTTCTCCTTTGCAAACGGACGGGCAAACAACTTCGCTGTCTCCTGGTCAGTACAGCGTAATTCGGTCAGCGATCCGATTTTCCCTGCCTGGGGGTCTAACATTAAGTTCAGCACGAAATTTACCCCGCCCTATTCCCTTTTAAACGACAAAGACTACAGTCTTCTTAGCGAACAGGAGCGATTCCGCTGGGTTGAGTACCATAAATGGAAGTTCACTGCAAACTGGTATACCCCGCTCACCAGAGGAAGTGAAGAAAACCCGAGACGACTTGTCTTAAACACCAACTTCGGTATCGGGGTGCTCGGATTGTACAACCAGGATGTGGGCCTTTCGCCGTTTGAACGTTTCTACCTTGGAGGGGTGTTCTTAACCGGGTTCATTCTTGACGGAAGGGAGATTGTCAATCTGCGCGGTTACGACGACCTCTCGGTGACTTACCCGAACCCGAATACAGGCGCACCAACTATTGCTAAGTACAGCGCTGAGCTCAGGTATCCGCTTTCTACCAATCCGAATGCAACTATTTACGCGCTGACGTTCTTGGAGGCCGGTAATACTTGGGCACAGCCACGTGATTTTAACCCGTTCAATGTGCGTCGTTCCGGTGGTGTTGGTCTCAGAATCTTCCTCCCTATGTTCGGTCTGCTCGGACTCGACTATGGCTGGCGATTTGACGACATTCCGGAGTCGCCGAATATGGCACGCGGACAGTTCCATTTCAGTATTGGCACGAATCTTGGTGAATTGTAAGTTGGAATGGCTAATTTCGATGACTTTCGCCGCAAACCCTTTGGTATGAGAAACTTGTTCTTCGCCGCATTCTTGCTGTTGTTCACTTCTTCGCTCTCAGCGCAGAAGTTCGGTTATGTTGACACAGACTATGTGCTCAAACACATGCCCGAATTTACTGAAGCACAAGGAGAGCTTAACCGCCTCGCTGCGCAGTGGCAAGAAGAAATTGAAGCAAAGTATGAGGCAGTGCGCCTGTTAGAAGAGTCGTTTCAGGCAGAAAAAATCCTCCTGACACAAGAAATGCGCCAGCGACGTGAGCAGGAAATACAGCAAAAGCGGCAGGAAGCCCGCGAAATGCAGAAACAGAAATTTGGTGTCGAAGGCGAGCTTTTCCAAAAACGGGAAGAACTTATACAACCCGTGCAAGAAAAAATTTATGAAGCCATTCAGGACGTCGCCTCCAGCAGGGGCTATATGGTGATATTCGATAAATCGAATAACAGCAATATGCTTTACACCAACCCCAAGTATGACCTGAGTGACGACGTCATTAAAAAAATGGGCTACACACCCGGTGAAATGGTCGAAGAAGAAGAAAAAAATAACGGCGAGGGTAAAGACCAGCGAGGAGCTGCCGGCGGACAAAACAATGACCGCGGAGGAAGCAACGCACGCGGAGGCGGCACCCAGAATGTCAGAAGAAAATAATTGAGAATCATAAACTGAATAGAATGCGAAAACTATTAATGAGCCTTGCGCTGACCGCAATTACACTGACCGGGATGGCGCAGAAATTCGGACACATCAATGCCAATGAACTTTTGATGGCCATGCCCGAGAGAGAGACCGCAGAAAAGCAAATTGAAGAGCAAGCCGCGATCTACGAGCAGGAACTGAGAAACATGCAAACCGAAATGCAGAAGAAGTACGAAGAGTACCAAACCAAAGCAGAGACCTGGCCTGAAGCGATCCGAAAATCAAAAGAAAAAGAAATCCGACAGATGGAACAAGGCCTTCAGGAGTTTTCGCAAACGGCACAGCAAGACCTCGCAAAACTTGAAGAAGACCTGCTTACTCCTCTGATTGACAGCGCACGCGCCGCTATTGAAGAAGTAGGTGCTGAAAGTGGTTTCACCTATATCTTTGACATCAGTACAGGCGCGACCCTATACAATGGAGGAGAAGATGTGATGCCACTCGTAAAGGCCAAACTTGGTATCGAGTAAGACTCCCGGTATACCTGTTTAAAGCACCCTTCAAGGGTGCTTTTTTGAATACTCTTTTCGCTATCATGATCGGCATCTTTGACTCAGGCATAGGCGGATTAACCGTGGCAAACGCCATTCGGAAGCAGCTTCCGGAGGTGCCGATGATGTATTTCGGTGATTCGGCTCACTTGCCCTACGGCGATAAATCGCCCGAGCTTATTCGCCATTATGCAGCCAGAATTGCCCACTACCTCGTTGATCAAGGCTGCCGGATTGTCGTCATCGCCTGCAATACAGCGAGCGCGCAAGCCTTTGAGACCGTAAAGGATGTGGCCGGGCCACACATCCCCGTGGTTAACGTGATCGACCCGGTTGCGGCAGAGGTGGCGGTGCGCTACAAAGGAGAGAAGGTAGGGGTGATTGGCACCAAAGGTACCATTCGGTCCAAGGTTTACGCAAAGCGCATTCAGAAACTGAGCCCTGACATTCGTGTAGCCTCCCTCGCTACGCCACTTCTCGCTCCCATGATCGAAGAAGGCTTTTTTAAAAATGATATCAGCCAGGCAGTGATCCATACCTACCTCGCGAAACCGGCGCTCAAAGGTATTTCGGCACTGATTCTCGGCTGTACACACTACCCGCTGATACGAAAACAGGTGCAGGCGTACTTTGGCAATCAGGTTGAGGTGATTGACAGCACAGACACCGTCGCCGAAGAGGTCGCTGCTCTCTACCACAATCTCGATCCGCAGCCGGCAGGTGCCGGTGAAAACCACTTCATTGTCAGTGATTATACCGATGCCTTTGAGCGAAGCACGCGTATATTCTTTAAAGAAAGGGTTTCCCTTGAAGAGGTGCGCCTGTGGGATTAAGGCTCTCCGGGGGCAAACCAACCCTTGTACATGACATAATTGGAAGCCAGTCGCCGGAGCTTTTCCATGCTCAGGTGAGTATCGAGCTGCTTGACTTTCTTCGCCGGAATACCGGCGTATATACTTCCTGCTTCTACGCGCGTGCCTTCCAATACCACGGCGCCTGCGGCAATGATCGCGCCAGTCTCCACTACCACATGATCCATCACTATGGCGCCCATGCCAATGAGCACTCGGTCATGCAGGGTGCAGCCATGCACTAACGCATTATGCCCGATCGATACTTCACTGCCAATCATGGTCGCTGCTGACTCGTATGTGCAATGAATCACCGCGCCATCTTGCACATTGACCCGATCTCCAAGGCGTATGCTGTTCACGTCGCCGCGCACGACAGCATTGAACCAAAAACTGCATTCGTTGCCGCAGATCACGTCTCCTACCAATACCGCACCCTGCGCAATGAAGCACTGCGCGCCCGTTTGTGGTTCTTTTCCCCTACATGGTATCCGCATGCTCAATAGCTTTTTCGTGAAAGTACGGCTTTGTGCCTTGATTTTTTCCGGCAGAAATGCCGGGATGTTAAGGTGAGACGCAATAATTGGTGCGCCCGTAATTGGCCAATATGCAGATCGTCATGTAAGGTACTCATTGATCATGTATGCTGGAGACAAAACCGAGCTCCCTTAAAATCATAAGGCACAGCATACAACGGTTCAAGTGCCCTGGTACTGAAACAGGGCGTTCGCACAAGTCAGGTAAGTTTTATTACCAAAGTTGCTTTGGTCATAGAAGCCCCGCAACTTGAAGCCGCGCTTGTACAGGTAAGAGCGCACTTCCTCGAATGGAGTGTTGCGTACATTGTCTTCGTTGAAGCCTACTTCTGTCAGGATATACGTCACTTTGCCGTGGTCAATAAAATCAGAAGCCCCTTTCATTACCTTAATGTCAAGGCCTTCGGTGTCAGTCTTCAAAAGATCAATGTGCACAATGCCCCGATCGGCCGCATATGAATTGATGGTGGTTACTTCTACCTGAATCCCGCAGCCTTCTCTTGATTCTTCAGGTAAGTTCACCCGGTCGTTCAATGAGTTGAGACCACTGTCTTGCTGCAGATAAATGGTGGCGTTTGTCTGCTCATCACTGAGTGCTTTCTGCACAGTGTGTATCTGAGCATTACCGGCACAGCGAGAGGTAAGTTCTTCGTAGGTTGATGGCACAGGCTCAAAAGCATGTACCTGCGCCTCCGGAAAATGGCGTGCAAACTCAAGCGACATCTCCCCGCGATTTGCACCAACGTCTATAATGGTTTTGAAAGCGGAAAGGTGCTGGTGACGTGACAGATCAAGAGGCAACGAAATACCAGAGTGCATCACTTCTTTTTTCATGAGGGCAAATCCCAGACGGTCAAACAGCTCGTAAATCTTTGATTTCATTCGTATCGGTTCAAGTGAGCGTTAGTGAAGCGAAGATAAAGCAACCAAATCACAAAGGCCTATGCAAGGTGTCATCCCATGCGATCCGTAGAACGGCCAGAAGGCATGGTTAGTACAGAGCCTGTAGAAGGCAGGGTGCTTGATGGTGGCACCGGTAGTCGTCTTGATAGGGGGCGGATACGTATTCGTCGAAAAAATTGCGGAGACACAACAAAATGTGAATAATGATAGTTATACTTGCAAATAAGAAAGCAACGCTATTTAAAAAGCGATGAAGACGCTTTTTACTCCTGAGCAAATGTTTCAGATATGAACAAAGTGATTTTGTTTGTGTGGGTGGTTGGTATGATGACCTTGTGCACTACCGGGTTTCTCGGTGTGGATGATGACGTAAACCCCGGAGGAAATGCCGGGGGCTCAGATGATGCTTGTAATTCATATTGCGATGCAGCAGATCCCTACGGAGACTTCGACGATGACTATGATGATGACGTCGCTGACTATGCGAGCATCTCGATTGATGACCTGCCTCAGACCCCCTTGGTTTTTATCTCGGCTAACTACCCGGGAATCACTATTGTCTCTGCTCAAATAGACGACGACGGCTATGAGGTATTCCTCTCGAAAGGATTGGAGCTGAACTTTGATTTGAATGGCAACTTCCTCTACGAAGGATAGTTGGGAGTATGATGTACAATGGTTGGATGACCCGCCGCTTCAACGGAAGCGCGGGTCATCTTTATTCAGGGGGTTTGCTTGCTAGAGTGAGGTACCTTGAATGAAGAAATCACTGCGTTTTCTTCATCGATAAGGGTCAGTTCAACGTAGTTGTTGCCCTCAATATGCACCTTGCCAAAAGCGTTTCGCTCCTCTTTGTGGGTGATGCCGGTACCTCCCTTGTTCCAGAGGTCCTTCTTTACGCGAAATGAAAAGGTCAGTTTGCCGATAAGGTCAACGTATTTCCAAAGCGTATTGTCTGAGCGTCTTACGCTCAGACCACTGGCGTTCATTTCGGGTAAACCTGAATTGGTACCATCATCCATCGCACTGTTATGTGTATCACCGCTTATGACGATCACATCCTTGATTTGTTCTTCTTCAAGCCAGTCGTAAAACGCATTCATTTCATGCGGATAGCCCGCCCAATAGCCGCTGATCGCGTAGGCCAGGTGAAAGGCACTGTAGCCTTTCGCCGTGCGACGCTGCCACTTAAGTCCGGTATCAATCAACTTGCCAAGACTGCGGTTCAGCGGTACACCGCTTACAATGAATTTCCAATCTGCTTCTGAGTTTTTAAGCCCTTCTTTCAGCCACTCCATCTGGGTTTCACAGAACATGCAGTGATCTTCAGGAGGATCGAACTCCCATCGCCCTCGTTTATTGCGCTTGAAGGCGTAGGAGTACGGGTATGGACGAGATGAATTGCGGTCGAGTACAAAGATCTCCGCATTTCCGACCACAAAAGAGTGATGCGTTGCCTCGGCGGTATCCGGCAAGGGGTAGTGCGGAAAATAGTCGTCATACCCACGAATCACATTCCGCAGCCAGAAAGAAGGAAAGGTATCTGCCAGTAGTATGGCATCAGCACCAAACCATCCGGTCTTTTCAGACCGAAAGCTATTCTTGCAATACCTGCCACTGCTGCTTCCTACGTGATCATTGTCGTCAAACACATAATCAATCGGAATGCTGCACAGCATCTCTTTCATTCGATTCTCATTGTAGCGCCGCCGGTATGAAAAGGCCACCAGCGAGTCGAATGCAGAATAGTCAGGTCTGATCTGATAGTCAGGGTAGGTGTAGTCTCCCGTATGCATGAAAAAGAGCGGATCATGAGACGGAATCACATCAAAAACCTTCATGTTCGCGGTTTCTTGACATGAGCCGGTGACAAAGCTGAATGGTTCACGGCTGCCGGGTTCAGGAAAGGTGGTAAAGCTGCCGCTGACCTTTTCTTTGCTCACAGATGATTCAATATTGAAGGCATACCGCGTGGAAGGGTGAAGTCCGTACGCCTCAAAAGTGCCGAAGCCAAAGGGATCTGAAATCAGCAAGCCCTGCTCTTGTATGGATTTACCGCTTTTAGTTTTCAGCAGGAGACGTAGGGTGTCAGCACCGGAGGTTTGCACAGTAATAGACGCTGAATGTGCGGTAACGGCACCGGTGACGGGGCCGCTCAAGAACCATTGCGCCTGGTGGGTGAACGCCAGAAGCAAAGCGGCAGTTGTAAGTAGTGATTTCGGGATCAAAAAGTGTAGCGCATTTGAAAGGTGAAATTAAGGGGCGCTTCGAATTTAGCCGGACGCAGCGCGTAGATTCTGTTGGTGACGTTTTTCACAATCAGCGAATATCGGAAACGTTCAGAAGCTTCGTAAGCGACACGTGTTCCGAGAATGAAATCACCTCGTTGGTGTTCTTCAACGTACTCAAACAGACTGACACCGGCTTCCTGCGCGTTTTGAACACTCTGATCGATGGGCTGTGTGAGCAATGTAAGGTCTTCAGCGATATCAATGCTGCCTTCTAGCACGCCGAACATAATGTAGTAAAGTGCGGGTATACGCTCCGGGAAGCTCACATACTGCGCGGTGAAACCAATAGAGAATTTCCGGTAATTGAACTCGATATCGCCGGTAGCGAGGTGTCGCGGACGAATCTGCAGGAGCATATTTGTTTGATCATCCGGCACGCGTTGGAACATATAGGTGAAGAAGTTATCGAAGAAAGTGCCCAGGTTTTGGTTGTCAGGATTTCCGGGCTGTATTTCGGGTTCAGTGACGATCTCTTCATTCTCGTCACTATTCAGGTTGGCCGGGAAATTATAGGTGTATCCCATTAAGGTTCGCACCTCTACCTCTCCTATCATGCCTTTACCGGCCAGGGTCACTTCATATCCGGCGATGCGCGCCGCTTCTACGTTGAACGGACGTAAGCCGGTACCCAACGGATCCTGCAGTCCTTCTACAATCGGTTCAACACCGGGATATTGGTCGCCTGTGAATGGGTCAATGATCGAGTGCACCCCGAGGCGGTATTCGATCATATTCTCGGTGAACTCCTGCCAGAAGAAGGCAAAATCGGCATAACCGGTCCAGTTGCCAATCCGAATACCCTGCTTCACCCCCACCTCAGCATTCCATGAGCGCTCGGTGAGCAAATTGCGGTTCGGAAAGATGAACACTCCGTCAATCAGGTCACCTGTGACGCGTGTTTCTGCGATAGAGGGCACCCTGAACCCTTGTCCCCACGAGCCGCGCAGGTAAGTCGCCTTGCCTGAGCGGTAATTCAAACCAGACCTGAACACCGGGAAATCTGCATTGATACCGCCGTCTTGTCTGACAGTTTCGTACCGCATACCTCCTACGAGTGAGAGGCGGTTGGTTTTCATTTCTGCCTGGGCGTATCCTGCATAACTGATGCTGCCTATCCAGCCGGCATTTTCGAAGAGGTTGCTCTGATTCACGGTGAATTCCAGTGGCATTCCGACCGTTGTTCTGATGACTACACGGTCGCGTTGCCACGAATACTGGTGCTGAGGGTGGAGGTTAAAGCCGTTTTCAGAGCTGTTGATGTCATCGCCAACTCCCTGTCGCCATTTATTGAAGTACTGTGATTGCACGTTCCAACGGTGGCCTTTGGGACTATTGTACGTCAGAAATGGAGAAACCGCGGTGCGAAAGTAATTGTCTTCAGAGGTGAACGCTGATCGCCAGGCATCGTCGCCCATACCTTCGCTGATAATAAAGCGGTCGCTGCTTTCCCACATCAGGTTCATACCGGTGCCGTAAACCAGGCCTTCCACCCTTGCAGAGCGCACACGTACCTTGCCGTTGGCGCGTATCCGTGATTCATTGGCGCTCTCGAGGTAGCTGTTGATGTTGTCGATGTGGCCGCCACCGACAAAAGAGACATTTTTACCGAACTTCTGCTTGTGGTTGATGAACATTCCGGAGAAGTTAGGCTGTTCGCCCTCCCACCAGATGAGGTTTTTGTTGGTTGGATCAGCGAATAAGCCGTAGTAGGTGGTCACAGAGGTTTCCGGAACGGTATCTGTAGGCCATGCCGTGCGGATATTGACCACTCCGTTCAGGGCTGACGATCCGTAAACTACTGAAGACGCGCCTTTGATAACCTCTATCTGCTCTACGTTTTCGAGAGGCGCAAACTTGAGGTCTGCTGACTGAAAAGCCCCGGTTTGCAGCGTATTGCCGTCAACCAGTACAGCCGTTCGAGAACCTACTCCGTAGCTGTAAGAGCTCCCGCCGCGAATGCTGATTTGCTCATCAATGACCTGAACGCCGGGAGTTTTTGCTACCCCTTCGCCGAGGTCTCTGACATTGCTGTTCTCCAGCAGTTGCTCGTCGAGTACATTGACGGAAACCGTTTCTTCGGCAATGTTTTTCTCGAATTGGCTGGCGCTGATGACGACCTGGTCTATACTGATGCCGTCTGCTTTGAGGCCTATGGTGAGCTCTTTACGCACAGCAGGTGCTATTTGCACCTCAACCGTATCGCGCTTATAGCCGACGAAAGAGACCACGAAACGGTAGGTGCCTTTGGGTAGCTTCAGGGTGAATTCACCGTCAAAATTGCTTGCCGTACCACGTTTGAGATCCGGTTCAAACAGCGTGGCGCCGATCAGCGGCTGACCGGTGGTGGCGTCAAGTATCCTTCCGCTGAGAGTGCCGTCTTGTGCAGTGACTGCCAGTGCGAAAAGAAAGAACACTGACAGCGTAATAAGCCGTTTCATGCGATGTGGTCGAAATAATTGAGAAAGTGGGATATTTCGGGAGTCTCCATATAAGGATCTTTAGCGGTGTCATCAATGACCCGCAAGGCAATGGCCTCGCGATGGTGAGGGTTTTGCTCGAATTGTAAGAGTTCCGATTCGTTCATAACGCCCCCCTGATCAAGGAAGCTTTTGTACGAAGTGGGGGAGAGTACGTTCAGGTAATTACGGTCAGTTGTGCAGAGGTAGCGTTTTGCTGATACATGCAAGCGCACCGGCTCAGCGATTTGATCACCGAGATTTTTCTTAAGCCACTGGTAAGCGCGCTCTTCATGTTGGTCGTGCAGGTTTTCTTCGGTGCTTTCAGGCAGCTTCACCGCTGCATCCATGATGTGGCCAATGTCATGAAGCAGGCAGGCCACAATGAGTGGGGAGGTGTATCCCCGTTGTTCTGCGAGTGTGGCACTCTGAAGAGCATGCTGCAGTTGGGTGACCTGCTCATCGGCATATTGCAGCGAGCCCTTAGCGTCAAAGATATGCAGGATCTGGTGCTTAAATTCAGTCATAGGTGAAGGTTGTGGTTAGTCATGGAAGAACAACATGCTGTTGCGTACAGGTCTTCGGTTGTCGAGGTTGTAGAGGTTCAGGTGCAGGGTTTCTCCGGCGTAATCTTCGAAATACTCGATGGTAACGGGGTGCATTCCTTCACGAAGTCCGATCTCAATCTCAACAGTGCGTGCACTGTGCGAATCGTCGTTATCAAGCACGAGGTCTTCACCGAGGTACAAACGTGCGCCGTCATCTGAGGTGATTGAAAGTAGGTAGGTTGCGGTCTCTTTGATGCGCAGGTATCCGTTGAAACGAATGGCATAGTGATCTTCGCGTTTGCGAATATCCAGCACATCAAGGTCGGTGCTGACACCTTCACCGAGCACCTCTTCGTCTTCAAAATCAGGCAGTTTCTTGAACTTACCCTCCACATATTGGTAGGTTAAGCCATTGCGGAGTTCACCGGTCTCGATCGCATCCCGCGCTTCTGCGCGGTTTAACGAATGCTCAAACACCCGACTTCGGGGAGTACCTTCTGAGGTGAAGAGCTGCGCTTTGATCACGGAAGGTTCAGCCGTGTAAAACGCCAGCGGACGCGCAGGTAGGTTCGCGGATGGCGCATTTCCATCAAGGGTGTAGCGCAGTTGAAGGTCAGGGTAGCGATGGTTGAGGCGCACCATCGCTCGATCGGTAATCAAGGTCTGACGTGGCATTTCAATGGTGGTCTCGAGTTCACTGAAATTCACTCGGTACTGCACTTCGAGGGCATCCGTTTCTGCGTTACGTATGGTGTAGAGTATATGTGCGGCTTGCTCATCGCTGTCTTCAAACTGCACATCAATGCTGGCATAGCTGTGTTTTGAACGGCAAACGTCACTCACGCGATAGGATGAAAACTCAGGTGACTCGATTTGATTCAGTCCGGCAAACTGCAGCTCAACCGCATCAAAGTCGAGGGCGCCGGGCATGCGCAGCACCTCGCCATAATGCTGGTCACCGGTCAGGAAAAGGGTATGCTCTGCGCCCGTACTGCGAATGAGATCGAACAACCGTTCACGCTCGGTAGGATATTGCGCCCAGGTTTCAGAGCCGCGATCGGCCTCGAGCAGAACCTGAGATCCTGAAACGATAAAGCGGAGCTCAGCGGGTTTGCGCAGCTCTTCTTCAAGCCACTGCCATTGCGCTTCCCCCAGCATGTCACCATAGGTGAAAGGGTCATCGCGATGGTAACGCACATCAAGTAACAGAAACTGAACCGTGTGTCCTTCATGCTCAAGGTACTCGGCGTGGTACACTCCCTCGCGGTCAGCCAGCGCCTCCTCGAGCTCCCAGAACTCAGCGAAAATCGCCTTACTTTCAGCCTTTCTTATATACGCTTTCCCGGCGTTATTCTGTCCGTAGTCATGATCATCCCACGTGGCAAAATGCCGCCCTTTGCGACGTACTTTATCATAGTACGGCTGCGCTGCGAGCTCTGCGTAATCTTGGCGAATCTCTTCAGGGTCATCGGTGTCTGAGTACACATTGTCGCCCAGCCACACGTACACATCGGCATCCATTTCTGCATATTTTTCAAAAGCCGGAACGGGCTCTTCATGCCTGATACAGCCCAGCATACCGATGGTCAGGGTTTCGTCTTGTGCAACTCCAAAGGTTGCCGAAAGTAGTGCAATAAGCACCATGCTAAATGGCGCCAGGGGAGTGGCTAAGGACATTTGATTGTAGTTGTGGTCAACGAAAGTACGGACTTCAGTCGCTAAAAAAGTTAACAAATAGTTACCTCATGCGGGTTCACTTGCAGGTGAAGACTGAAGCGATGTTAATTCGTCTTATCTAACTTCAAATTTAAAGTATGCGTCTGCTCTTCGTTTTACTGTTTACTGCTCTTTTTTTCTGCGCAAAAGCGCAGGATGCGAACGCGACCCTTATCAATATTGTAGGGTGTCACAATCAGCACGATCCTGCTCCTTCGCTGGTTTACATGGCTGATTCGATCAAACCGGATTTCACGCTTTGGGTAGGAGACAACGTGTACGCCGATACCCGCGATGATGCCTCACACATCGATAGGCAGCTTCGGGTGCTGGAGCAAAAGCCCGGGTTCGCTGACCTGCGGGAGCGATCAACGTTTTATGTGACGTGGGATGATCATGACTACGGACTGAACAATGCGGGCAAAGAGTATGCCCTGAAAGAGGAGAGTAAGCAGATTCACCGTCGTTTCTGGCAACTCGAAGATGAAATCCCGGAAGAACGGAATGGGGTGTATTACAGCAATGTAGAGGTGCTACCCAATGGCAAGCGCCTTCAGTTCATCATGCTGGATATTCGCTATAACCGCGACAAACCCGGCCGCAACGGAGACCCGCTCGGTGAAGAGCAATGGACGTGGCTCGAAGAACAGCTCAAGAAGCCTGCCGACCTTCGCTTTGTGGTTTCGGGCTTCCAGATTCTCCTGAACAAGCCCACCCGCTGGGAGGCGTGGATCAAGTTTGGCGGACAGCGCAAGCGTTTGTTTGACCTTATTGAGCGTACTTCAGCAAAAGGAGTTGTTTTCGTGACCGGCGACCAGCACTATGTTGAGGTGCTTCGCCGCAAAGGTGATCTGGGCTACGATGCTTACGAGATCATGGCTGCAGGTATCAACAAAAATGAGCGTCCCGGAAAAGCGCGTTGCCGTGTGGCGGGTCCAGACATCACGGTGCACAGTGCGCCGCTCATGGCTATTGAATGGGCAGACCGCCGCATTGTTTTCACCAATACCGACGTCGAAACAGGCGAAGAAACCCTGCGCTATGAGATTCCTTTTGGCCGTATTGGCCTGTAAAAGAATGGCGTATCTTTAAGGTATGCTTCGCCACCTGAGTCTATGCCTGGTATTCATGTTCGCTGCGACAAGCTTCGCATCAGCACAACCTGCCGAGTTCGGTGTGCAGGCGGGCTCCGGGTGGAACATTTTACGCAACCGAGGGGGCGCATTCTTTCATGAACCCTTGGTGATGACCGGCATTGGTTTTGGCAGCCTGGGAGCTTATGCGAGAATTCCGCTTAAAGACTCTTTTGTCTTGCGTTCTGAACTTCACTTGAACTACCGCTCTATCGCGGGTCTGCTGGTGCTGAGTGTGGATGAAGAAGAAGAGGAGGTGCAGCTCGGACTCGAGAAAAGCGGGGTGAAAGACCTGTTCATCGAATTGCCCCTGCTCGTAGAGTATCGGATCAACAAAGAGATTAGCACCATTGCCGGAATTTCGCTGAATGGCCTGCTGTATTCAGAGAAGGAACAGCTACCGACCGACAGTCTCACGTCGGTGGCGCCCGTGCTCACCGGAGCTGTAGCCCTGGAGAACCGCAACCGTCTTGAGTTGGCTTACATCATTGGCGGACAGTTCACATTCTCGGAGCACTGGGGCATGGGCTTTCGCTTTATGCGCTCGCTGACCAATTTCTACCGGGCCGCATCGTACCGCAGCTTTTCGTTGCGCTATGCCACGTGGTCATTGAATGGCACTTATCGGTTCTGACATTCCGATTACTCTTTCAAATCTACCTGCGGCTCATTCTGAGCGCGTAGTACTGCGACTCATCTGCAACTTGCCCGCAGAATTAACCCTTTCAAGTTTTCTAAAGCGATTGAATATGATGAGGAATGTAGCTTTAACAGGTATCCTGACGCTTTTTTTAAGTGTGACGGCATCAGCACAGCTGACTTACGGGCCTATGCTCGGTCTGGGGGCGAATGTCATTTCGGTAAACGCGAATCCCGAGCCCGCAGGGTTTGACGCAGAAAATTCTTCGGGTTTCGGATTCTTTGTGGGCGGTTTCGCCGCCTATGACCTGGGTGACGGCCTCTTTGCCCGACCTGAGTTGCACCTGGCCATCCGCCGCTTTTCAGATAAAGAGGACATTACGGAAACAGACACCGATTTCTTTGGGAATACCGTTCAGACGCGGATCGAAAGCGACTTTACTTCACGGGATACCTTTCTTGAGATACCATTGTTGATGGGGTACGAGTTTTCTGAGGGTTTGTCGGTGCTGGCAGGACCGTCGGTAGGGCTTTTGCTTGGCAGCCGGATGAAAGGCGAGCAAACGATCACGATCGATGGAGATTCATATACCGACAGCATTGACGACAGCGGAACCACAGGCCGGAGAGGAGCTGAACTCGGTCTTGCGCTCGGCCTGCACTACGAGCTGCCGATGGGCTTGAGTGTAGGAGTACGCTATACCCGTGCGTTGACTAATATCCTTGAAAACAATGAATTTGGTGGTATCAAAACTCGTCAGAACTACAACCTGATCAGGGTAAATTTCTCTTACCTGCTCGATCTCTGAGAACAGTACGGATCGAATTGAGAGAGGCCGTCTGTTCTGCAGGCGGCCTCTTTACATTCAAGGGGGTGAAACGGTATTGAATAACTGACTAATGTCAGACTGGTGAATTAACGTCTTTAAATGTTGCATCTTACGGATGCAGAAATAGAATGAATTGTTTTGATACGCCTGTTCCTCCTCTCTGTGTTCTTCTTGATGGTGAATTCTCTGTTTGCGCAGTCAGTTTCTTTTGGGGTTGTAGCGGGTGGAGGATGGAATGAGCACCACAGGGAGTCACGCTATGACCGGCTAAGCCCTCAGGGAGTGAATTATTTTGTGGGCCTTAACGTTCATGCTCAACCCAAAGACCGTTTCTCTGTTCGTTTGGGTATGCGACTCTCAAATCGTTATGTTTTCGATAATGACAGGTTTCTGTACCGAAGAGCTTTGTATACCTCGGGTGCGGCATATGTTACTGAATTTGAAGTCCAGAACAACATGACAATCAGAGATAGCTTCTTTGAAGTGCCTCTCAGTGGTATGGTTCGCGTTTTTAAAGGGCTTCACGTTTTCTGTGGGTTTCAGCTTTCTATAGTGATGACGTCAAATGTCACCGGAAATTACACCAGGTATTTCCCGGATGGTGCTATTGTCGAATCACCTGCAGATGGTTGGTTTTCAGAGCCTGGTGTAGATGAGTTTGCTGTTATCGGAGGCTTGAATTATGCGTTTCCGTCGGGCATTGGCGTTGACTTGAAGTACTATTCGGCTACCTCCTACAGGTACGATAGCGAACTACCAACGAACCCTGCCTATGACTACAGTGAATTTTCGAGAATGATTCAGCTGGCGATTTCGTACCGGTTGAAAAAGAACGGTAAGCAGTAATTTGCTGAATAGCGCCGATGTGTCGATCAGGCATTGCGAACCGCACATGGTCATTCCTCGTACCTTTGTAGCATGATCATGTACAATGTCACTATCAATGTGGACGAAAGCATTCACGAAGAATGGCTCCGCTGGATGAAAGAGGTGCATATTCCGGATGTGATGGCCACCGGTATGTTTACCGAGAACCGGATCTGCCGCATTGAGGCCTTTGAGCAGGGGGGCATTTCATTCGCCATTCAGTACATCGCACCTGACCGTGAGCATTACGATCGCTACCAGGAAGAATTTGCCCCGAAGCTGCAGAAAGAACACACTGCTCGGTACCAGGGGAAATTCGCCGCTTTTCGCACAACCCTTGAGGTGATTCACCAGGTACGTCAATGAGCGTTCGTCCGAAAAAAGCGCTCGGGCAGCACTTTCTGAACTCGCCAGGCACAGCCCGCAAAATTGCTCAGGCACTCACGCTACAGTCAGACCCAGAGGTACTGCTTGAGATTGGCCCGGGTACCGGAGCTCTGACAAAGCACCTCATCGAGCTTTACCCCCAAATAGACCTGAGGGTGATGGAGATCGACCTTGAGAGCGTGGCCTTTCTCGAAGAACAAAAAGTGCTGCCGGCAGGGTCGATTTATCCGGTCAATTTCCTAAAGGCTGACCTCACGGCATTGCTCGGTGATTCCTTCGCGGTGATCGGGAATTTCCCGTACAACATTTCGACGCAGATCCTTTTTCGGGTTTTTGACTACCGTGAGCACGTAACCGAGGTTGTTGGGATGTTCCAGAAAGAGGTTGCTGAGCGCGTAGCAGAGCCGCCTGGAAGTAAAAAGTATGGGATCCTATCGGTGCTGCTGCAGGTTTTTTTCGATATCGAATACCTGTTCACGGTACCGCCCGGAGCCTTTCATCCGCCGCCAAAGGTTGACTCAGGCGTAATTCGGATGCAGCGGAATGACGTCGTAGACCCCGGGTGTGACACTCGTTTGCTCGTACGAGTGGTGAAAGCCGGATTTAATCAACGCCGCAAGATGCTGCGCGGGTCGCTGAAATCGATTCTACCGAAGGGAACTGAAATTCCTGAAGTATACGCCACGAAGCGCCCCGAGCAACTCAGCAAAGAAGAATTCATAGACCTTACGGCACAGCTCACTCCGTATCTGCAGTAATTTCTGCAAAGATGCGGTGACTGTTGATGGTGTGCGGCCAGCCGCGCTGGCGGCCTCCAACTTTGAACCAGAATGAACCGGTGGTATCGGGCAGCTCCAGCTCGAATGTTGCCCTCGCTGAAGCGCCCCCTTCGAGTGTTGATGGCCAGTGGATGCGCCTGACATCCGTGATGATTTCACCGGGGTATTTGTGGTTGAAGAACAGCGTTACGTCAAACCGGCTGAGGCTGTCGTAATTGATCGTGACCAGGCTGCGGTTTTCTACCGTCACTTCAATCAGCTGCTTGCCGGGCTTCAGGTGGATTTGATCATCGTCAAAGACCAGCCACGTTTTCGCCAGTGGCTGGTAGCTTTCAATCCATTTTACCCGTCGTAGCTTACCGGCGAGAGTGAGTGTGTCGAAATCCGGCTTATCGTAGCTGGCCATCCACAGAAAGGGTTGATTGACAAGTGCCGTGTCGAAGTGCCATAGCTGGTACTGGCTCAATCCGCCCCACATGTTGTTAATGGAGTGGGCCACCTTGCCGGTATGAAAGCGGTAGAGCGACGGACGCTGGTATGAGTTCATAAAACACACCGGAGCGTCTTCTGCCTTTTCGTGGAGGTCAAGCATGAGTTCGCGCTCTTTAAAAGCATGAAGCTTAAGAGGAGAATCGAAGAACAAAGGAACCCGGATCAATAGCAGGACAGCAATGGTCGGCACGGCCCATCGGCGCAGTTGGCGCATATTTAAACCGGGCATTTCACTGATCAGAAAGAGCAGGCTGAAAGCCGCTGCTGCTGCCCAATGCGCTTCTGCTCGTCCGCGTAACGTCATTAGCGTGAAAAACAACAAGAGTCCGACCACCACTCTCCAGTGCAGTTGCTGCCAGGCATCCCGCGCTTTTGCGCGGTGAAAAAGAAGCACCCACAAATAGGGATGAAACAGCACCACCTGCGCACCAACGAAGGCGAGAAGGTTCTCCCATTCAAAAATGCCACCACGATCAACGAAATGGTAGCGAAAGGTGTCAAAATCATGCGTGTATTGCCACCAGAGGTGGGGAAAGAAGAGCACAAGGGCGAGGAGAGCGGCAATGATTGGTAGCGGTTTCCAGAAGCGTCGCCAGAGCATGAGCGACAAAAAAATCAGCAGTGCAGCGTGGTACTTGCTGTACATCAGGGCGGCGAGAATCGGAATCAGCCAGAGGCTCAGGCGATCGTTATCGGATTGCTGCCAGCGGTGCAGCACCAGCCAGAGCAGCATGGTGAAGAAAAGCAGTGGTACGTCGGGAGTGATGATGATGCTGTAGAGGTGTAGAAGCGGGATCATCCACCAGCCGAGGTGGAAGGCCATAAGGTTGCCCTTGCGTTCCTTTACGATTACCGAGCCGATCCACAATGCGGCCGTCGAAGACAGCACCGCGCCAAGTCTGACTGCCAGTTCAGTGCGGAATATATTACCCAATGCGGTGAACAGAGCCACCATTGGCGGGTGATCGTGAAAACCCCAGTCGAGATGGAGACCGTAGACATAGTACAAAGCCTCGTCATCTGTCAGCGGAAAGATCCCGGCCACGAGCATCGATGCAACGAGCCAGGAAAGCACAGAAAGGCGGGAGGAGTTGCGCAGAATCATAGCCATAGCAAGGTACAATTGCCCTGCATGAAATGGGCTATCTTCGCAACAGAAAACGAAGGAAATGCATAAGGTGGTCACACTCAGTGAATTCATTCTTGACCGGCAATCTGACTTTCCCTACGCTACAGGAGAGCTGACCCGCTTGCTGGCAGATATCGGTATCGCAGCGAAAATCGTTAACCAACAGGTCAACAAAGCCGGCCTGGGGGATATTCTGGGCGCCCACGGCAGCGAGAATGTACAAGGAGAACAGCAGCAAAAGCTTGATGTCTTCGCTGATGAGGTGTTTATGCAGGCGTTTAAGGCAGGCGGACAGGTTTGCGGTATCGCGAGCGAAGAGCAGGATGAGTTTGTCGCATTTGATTCTGACTTTTGTCGCGACGGTAAGTACGTAGTGCTCTTTGATCCGCTTGACGGGTCTTCGAATATCGACGTCAATGTGTCTATCGGCACCATATTCAGCATTTTCCGTCGCAAGAGTGCGCCGGGTAAGCCGGCTGAGGTGCGCGACTTTCTGCAAAAAGGAACGGAGCAGGTCGCGGCGGGTTATGTGCTGTACGGCTCTTCAACCATGTTGGTTTACACGACCGGGAAAGGAGTCAACGGATTTACCCTCGAACCCACCATCGGTGAGTTCTGCCTCAGCCACCCTGATATGCGGATACCCGAAATGGGCAACATTTACAGTGTCAATGAAGGCAACTGGGAGGTGATGTCAGAAGGCGTCAGACAATATGTGAGGGTGTGCCGTGAAAGGGAGTTGCGCGGACGATACATCGGCTCGCTCGTGGCAGACTTTCATCGCAACCTCATTAAAGGTGGTATTTACATTTACCCCGGCATCACCAGCGCGCCAAACGGCAAGCTTAGACTGCTCTATGAGTGTGCGCCGCTCGCCATGATCGCAGAGCAGGCCGGAGGGAAAGCTTCTGACGGTCGGCGAAGGGTGCTTGATATTGCTCCAGACGAACTGCACCAACGGCTGCCCTACTTCGTAGGTTCAGCGGCCATGGTTGACGAGGCGATGGCACTGGTTCGAGAGCACGACAAAGTGGAGATTTGACGGTGGGGTGCGCAGAAAGCACCCGGGTACTGAACAAATTGAAGTAAGATGCAGTAGTGTGAAGGTTGTATCTTTGCAGCCCTAATCGCGTGTCGTTCCGTTGACTCCATCAGAATTTACATCCATTTATTCACAGGATGCCGTTGTCAGACACATCGGTGATGTGCTGTCGCATGATAAGTCGCATGTTGCGATAAAGGGTGCGGTGGGCTCTTCGGTGGCGATGATTGCTGCGGCGCTTATTGAAGATTTACAGGGAGACCATCTTTTTATTCTTGAAGACAAAGAAACGGCAGCTTACTTTTTTAATGACCTTGAATACCTGTTGCCGGGGCGTAAAGTACTCTTCTATCCTCGCTCAGCAAGGGTGCCCTACCAGGCAGAGAATACGGAGAATTCGAACATTGCCATGCGGGCGGAGGTGCTGAGTGAGATCCAGAAACAGAAAGGCAACTCGATCACCGTTTCGTTTCCGGAGGCACTGGCAGAAAAGGTGGTCACTCGCAGAAAGCTCTCTGAGCAGACCTTCAATATCCACCTCGAAGAGAGCTACTCTATGGAGTTCATCGACGAAGTTATGCAGGAGTATGGCTTTGAGAAGGTGGATTACGTATACGAACCCGGTCAGTATAGCATTCGCGGCGGCATCGTAGATGTTTTTTCTTACAGCTACGAACAGCCTTACCGCATTGAATTCTTTGGTGACGAGGTAGATTCTATTCGCAAGTTCGACCCAAGTACACAGTTGAGCACAGGTAAGCTGGTAAAGGCCACGATCGTTCCGAACGTAGGCAAAAAGATGTTGTTAGAATCACGTGAAACCTTCTTCGAGTTTATACCTCAAAGTACGCTTTGCTGGTTCAAGAGTATTTCACATTGTCACGATGAGATTGACAAGGCAATAGAGAAGGCCCAACATCACTTTGAGAAATTGCAGGGAGCGACCAAACAGCTTCCACCTGAAGAGCTTTACATGTCAGGTATTGACCTGAAAAGACTGATCGAAGGCTTCCGTACGGCGGAGTTCGGCGGAGTGCAGTGGTTTCCGGAGAGCACTATTGTGCAATTTGACATGACTCCGCAGCCCAGTTTTAATAAGAATTTCGAATTATTGGGAAAGAACCTGCGTAAAAACGCAGGAAGCGGCTATGTGAATGTGATCACGAGCGGACAGCCTAAGCAAATTGAACGGTTGTACGATATCTTCGAAGATCGCGGTGAGGAAGCGCCCTTCCACCCCCTTCCAATGGAGCTCAGCGAGGGCTTCGTGGATAAAGAGCGCAAGGTGCTCTGCTATACAGATCATCAGATTTTTGAACGCTATCACCGTTTCAAGCTGAAGGAGGGCTTCAGGAAGAACAAAGAGGCACTCACCCTCAAAGAGCTCAGCAACCTGGAGCCCGGTGACTATGTGGTGCATATTGATCACGGTGTTGGAGAGTTCAGCGGCTTGCAGAAGATTGATGTGAATGGGAAAGAGCAGGAGGCCATTCGCCTGACGTACAAAGGCGGCGATATTCTTTACGTATCTATTCACTCCTTACACCGGATATCCAAATACAGCGGTAAGGAGGGAACGCAGCCAAAGATTGACAAACTCGGGAGCCCGGCGTGGCAGAATAAGAAGAACAAAACCAAAAAACGTGTCAAGGAGCTCGCCTTCGACCTTCTTAAGCTCTATGCCAAGCGGAGAGCAAGTAAGGGGCACGCTTTCACCCCTGACGGCTATCTGCAGAATGAGCTCGAAGCCTCCTTCATGTACGAAGATACCCCTGACCAGCTTTCTGCGACACAAGCCGTAAAAGAAGACATGGAGCGCGAGGCTCCAATGGATCGTCTGGTATGCGGAGATGTTGGCTTTGGCAAAACAGAAGTGGCCATTCGTGCCGCATTTAAAGCAGCCACCGACGGTAAGCAAGTGGCCGTGCTTGTGCCTACAACCATTCTCTCTTTACAGCACTACAGGAGCTTTAAAGAGCGATTGAAAGACTTTCCTGTGCGGGTAGAGGTTCTTAACCGTTTCAGAACGGGTAAAAAACTCAAAGAAACCATGCAGGGGCTCAGCGATGGTAGCGTCGATATTGTGGTCGGAACCCATAAGCTGGTGGGCAAGCAGGTGAAGTTTAAAGACCTCGGGCTTCTCGTCATCGATGAGGAACAGAAATTTGGCGTTTCAGTTAAAGACAAGCTTAAAACGATGCGCGCGAATGTAGATACCCTCACCTTAACGGCGACTCCGATTCCGCGCACACTTCAATTCTCATTACTGGGAGCCCGCGACCTCTCCATCATCAATACCCCACCACCGAATCGCTATCCGGTAGAGACCCTTCTGCAACCATTCAACGAAGAGATCATCCGCGACGCAATTGCTTATGAGGTAG
The DNA here is from genome assembly GCA_018402085.1 of Flavobacteriales bacterium. Lineage (GTDB taxonomy): Bacteria > Bacteroidota > Bacteroidia > Flavobacteriales_D > Sanyastnellaceae > Sanyastnella. The sequence continues at coordinate 184,536 of JAGYJM010000001.1, forward strand.
AGCGCGGTGGCCAGGTATATTTCGTACACAACAGGGTGCAGAATATCAAAGAAGTTGCCGGAATGATTCAGCGGTTAGTGCCCGATATCCGGGTGGGGATTGGCCATGGTCAAATGACAGGAGATCAACTCGAGGAAGTCATGACCAGCTTCATCGATGGCACCTATGACGTTCTCGTTGCGACCACCATTGTGGAGTCAGGCATTGACATCGCCAACGCGAACACCATGATCATCAATGACGCACAGAACTTTGGCCTCAGCGACTTGCATCAATTGCGCGGACGGGTTGGGCGTTCTAACAAGAAGGCGTTTTGTTACCTGCTCGCACCACCGATCTACGCGCTACCTGATGAATCGCGCAAGCGCCTTCAAGCAATTGAACAGTTCAGTGATCTCGGAAGTGGCCTCAATATCGCGATGCGCGACCTTGATATTCGAGGAGCAGGAAACATGCTTGGTGGCGAACAGAGTGGCTTTATCAGTGACATTGGCTTCGATATGTACCAAAAGATCCTTGATGAGGCCGTGCGTGAACTGAAAGAAGAAGAGTTCAAGGACCTGTTTGATGAAGAGCAGGTGCGCACACAGGATTTCGTTCCGGAGACTGTGCTCGAAACCGATTTTGAACTCCTCATTCCCGATGATTATGTGACAAGTATTTCTGAGCGTATTCAACTATACCGTCAGCTCGACGAAACACCTAATGATGACGAGCTCGAGCGATTTCGAGAGGCTATGCGCGATAGATTTGGTCCGATTCCTCAAGAAACCGAAGACTTGCTGGAGTCTATCCGCCTTCGTCGCATGGCCAATGCTATTGGCTTTGAGAAGCTGATCCTGAAAAGCGGGAAGATGATCGGACACTTTATCAGTAACCAGGAGTCAGCTTATTTTCAAAGTGAGAAGTTCACACGCGTGCTTGAGTTTTTGAAAAAGTACCCCAACCAGGGGAAGATGTACGAGAAGAACAGCAAGCTTCGAATGAGCTTCGCCGACGTTGAACGCATTGATCAGGCGATGGATTTATTACGCAAGTTTTTACCCCACGAGTCGGTGTAAACACCCTCTGCTTTCCGATGAATCACGGCAGGTTTCGCAGGGTTAAAAGTTATTCTACCACCACATTGTAGCGCTCGGCGAATGCTTCCTGGTGTTTCGCGTATGATTGATGCAGGCTCTTACTACCGTCGATGATTTCATCTTCGAGCTCAAATGCCTGGAGCTGTTGACTCGGTTTGAAGGCTGAATCAGGAAGCGTAATCAGGGTGATCAGGCTATTGTAAGGACCAGCGACGAGATCATCATATCCCCGCATGAGGTCAAGGGTGGCTTTCCTGAAGCTGTCGTCACCTTTAAAATCCTCCATTGCTTCCACTTCGCGGATTGACTCCTTGATTCGTCCGCGCAAAATGTGATAGGCCTCGTCGATTCTTGTTGTGTCTACGTCGTTAAGCGAGCTGTCGAGTATATTGAAGCCCTGAAGCACATAGTGCTGCTGCTCGATCAGTCGATCGTTGTAATCTGCGGCTTGCTCAGAGCGCGATTCGCACCCTACATTCAGCAGAATAACTGCTGAGTAAAATAAGAATGACCATTTTTTCATTAGCGCTGAACCTTCTGAAAGGTATGGCTTTCTGTGCGCCCGTCAAGGGCCAGGTGGATCACGTAGGTTCCGGCAGCGAGGTCATTGACCGCAACGATATTCTGCTTGATACCGTTTCGCAACAAGCGACCGTTCAGGTCGAAAAGCTCCCAGCGGTCGGGCAGCTTTCCACTGATGTACATGTTGTCGATTGCCGGGTTGGGGAAGAGCGACCACTGATCACGGTCGGCCTCATCTATGCTCAGGTCATAGGTGTAGAACAGGGTAGAAGAACCAACTTCGGCTTCATCTCCACCGCAGATCAGGTAATACGGGCTGTTCAGGTAGCACCCGGCACTCCGGTATCGATTGTCATAGGGTGTTTCCTCAATGTTCATCAAAGCGGTGCTCTCCTCTGAAGTGACGTTGAATTGAAAAGGAGGACTGTAGGTTGTAGTCACACCATCACCGCTTTGATAGGCCGCCGGAGGAGCAAGAACGAAAATGCCGTAGTATCCCAGCGCAAGATGATTATACGAATGAGGGTGTAACGTAGAGACGGTCGTCCATTCGTCAGTTGTGATATCGTAAATCTCTGCATTTGCGATTCCTTCAAACAAGTTGAGTTCACCGTTGAAGGTTCGCCCTCCGTTAACCATGATGATATTGTTTTCGCCCACACCGAGGTAGTTGCTGAGTGCAGCGTGGTTGTCGCGTGCCATATTCAACGGTGCAATTTCGGTCCATGTATCGAGGAAAGGGTCATAGATTTCACATTCGTCCATTTGAAAACCGAGGTCAGGGTTGAAGCCGCCGGCAACGAGTACACGGCCGTCTTCAAGAAGTACTGCTGTGTGTGAACTACGCGCATAGTTCATCGGCGTCGCAGCAGAAATAGTGTTGCTCACAGGATCATAGATGTCTGCCGTTGCGACATTCACGCTACCGTTGAAGCCTCCCGTAAACAGTATGCGTCCATCGCTGAGTTTGGTCGAACGCAGAAATGAGCGCCCCTCAGTCAGGTCAGGACCTTCCATCCATTCATCGAGTTCAGCATCGTAAATTTCAGTTGTTGCGAGCGATGGGCCACTGTTGCCGTCCCAACCTCCCGCTGCGATCACATAGCCGTTGTTCAGGTCACACATCGCAAAGGTCGAGCGTGGTGTGGCCATTGAAGCTACCGGCAACCACTCTTCTGTGGCTGAATCGAACGTTTCTGCGGTATTGGTAACCTCAGAACCATTCCAGCCGCCTGCAGCGATTGCAAGGTCTCCTAATGCAGCAACCTGATGGTTTTCACGGTACTCGTTCATGAAACTCTGGCTAATGACCCACCATTGTGCCGTAGCGAAGAATGTAATAAGCGTAAATGAGAGGGTAATAAAGACTCTTTTCATAGAGGTAAGATTTCACACGAAAATAAGGCATGAATCATTACTCTCGCAGGGTCTGCGTAATTTGCGCACCTGAGATGATTGACAGACCCAATGAATTTACGTCGCTTAGCGACTTCCAGGAAGGCCGACTTCTGCTTATTGACAAGCCTTTAGAGTGGACATCTTTCGACGTGGTGGCCAAGATGCGAGGGCTTTTGCGCCGTGCGCTGGGGGTGAAGAAGATCAAAGTAGGGCACGCCGGTACGCTTGATCCGCTGGCGACCGGACTTTTAATCGTGTGCACCGGTAAAATGACTAAGCGCATTCAGTACCTGATGGAAGAAGGTAAAACCTATACCGGAACGATTCAGCTCGGTGCGACAACGCCATCTTATGACCTTGAAACGGAAGTGGATGCGGTCTTTTCTACCAGCCACCTGAGCGAAAAGATACTCCTTGAGGCGGCACAGAGCTTCGAGCCGGGCTACATGCAACACCCGCCGGTATTCTCGGCAAGAAAAGTAGGAGGAAGGCCGGCTTATCTTGCCGCACGAAAAGGACAGGATGTAAAACTGGATCCCCGTTATGTGCTAATTGAACGCTTCACACTCTCCTCTGTTGACCTTCCCTCGGTTGGGTTTGAAGTGGAGTGTTCAAAGGGAACCTACATTCGCAGCCTAGCATTCGATCTCGGAAAGAAGGTGGATTCAGGTGCTCATTTAACGGCGTTAAGACGCACCGCAAGTGGAGTCTATCATGTAAAAGACGCAATGACCATCGAAGCATTTGAGGCGAGACTGAATGCATTGTGATTCACCACATCAATACGTTCGGGTTGTTGACGAAGCGACTGAGGTCTTTGGTGAAAATCAGGTGAAGTAGATCCACAAAGGGTACAATTCCCACTCCGCCTCCGAGTGTAAGCGTGTAAAACACCGGTACGATCTCGCGCGTGCCCAGATAGATGCGGTGTGCTCCAAACGGACCTAGCAACACCGTCAAAGCGATTGCGACCAGCCGTGGATGCTCTTTCAACGAAAATGCTGACGAAGCCTTACTGTTTTTCAGCTTGTGAACAAGCTTTTTCACCCAAACAGGCGCGTCGGTCACCGCAGCTTGAGATATACTCAACGCTACTTCCCCGGATAAAGGCAAGGCCAGAGAAGCTTCCTGCGCGTTTGCTCGTCCGATAAGAACCAAACATCCGATGGTAAGAATAAGAATGAAATGGTTCGTCACCTGCATGACGTGAAGATAGGGCAAAGAGATGCTTAGATAATTAGCATCGCATCACCATATGCATAGAAGCGGTATTTTTCCTTAATCGCCTGACGGTATGCCTCCATAACCAGGTCATATCCTCCGAATGCCGCTGCCGTCATCAAGAGCGTAGATTCAGGCGTGTGAAAATTCGTGATCATGGTGTTGGCGATCTTGAAATCGTAAGGAGGAAAGATGAACCGGTTGGTCCAACCGTCAAAAGCGTTTAGACGATCGTAAGTGCTTACCGACGACTCGATAGAACGCATGACCGTTGTGCCCACGGCGCAAACACGCTTTTTATGATCTTTCGCCTGGTTCACCTTATCGGCAGTTTCTTGCGGTATCATTACCTTTTCACTGTCCATCTTGTGCTTGGTGAGGTCTTCGACTTCAACCGGACGAAAGGTACCGAGCCCAACATGGAGTGTCAGCTCAGCAAAACCGACACCTTTGAGCTCGAGGCGTTTCAATAGCTCACGGCTGAAGTGAAGCCCGGCCGTTGGGACAGCCACCGCGCCCTCATGTTTCGCGTAAATGGTTTGGAAACGCTCTGCGTCATCAGGTTCTACATCGCGCTCAATGTACTTTGGGAGTGGAGTCTGACCCAATTTGTAAACGGTCTGTTTGAACTCTTCATGGGTGCCGTCAAAAAGGAACCGAAGGGTACGTCCGCGTGAGGTCGTATTGTCAATCACCTCCGCTACGAGCTCATCGTTTTCGCCGAAGTACAGCTTATTGCCGATACGTATCTTACGCGCCGGATCTACCAGTACATCCCACAACAAACTTTCACGGTTCAGCTCACGCAGCAGGAAAACCTCAATCGTTGCCCCGGTTTTCTCTTTGTTGCCAAAAAGACGGGCCGGAAAAACCTTGGTGTTGTTGAGAATCATCACATCACCCTCATCGAAGTAGCTCAGCACATCTTTGAACATCTTGTGTTCAATCTTACCACTGTCACGATGGAGGACCATTAGCCGTGACTCGTCGCGATTGTCAGATGGGTGCTGAGCGATCAGCTCTTTAGGGAGATCAAACTTGAACTGAGATAATTTCATAGCGCGAAGATGGGTTTCGAATAAAGGGGTGCAAAAGTAGGTAAAAACACCTTTCGAATCCAGTAGAAAGCTGAATGTCTGTGCGCTTACTGATATCGTGACCTACAAAGAGTCGCCTCGCAAGGCCCTGAAACGCTTCCTGGCTTCTACCACGAATAAACTACCCGGATACTCCAGCAGGAGGCGTTCGTATAACTCTTTTGCCTTTTCAGAGTTGCCGTAAATTTGCTCGTGGAGCTCCGCCAGACGAAAGAGTGCATCGTCAGCCAGAATATCTGCGAAGTGATACTCCAGAATTTCGTTCAGGTACGATTCTGCTCGCTCGTATTCGCCACGACCCATATGCATATCTACCTTCATCATCAGGATCTCATCTTTGAGGCTGTGCATAGGCCAATCTGCCAGAATGGAGTCTACCTTTAACATGGCCTCGTCCCATTGCCCCTGGTAACCTAGTAAATCGGCTTGCGCGAACATCCGCATGGGAATGGTCGTGGTATCCATGTTGAAGTTGTCAGTAATAAGCAAACTCAGGTCGATTGCGTCGTTTGATATGAGCTTTGAAGTGCTCGCTTTCAGCACATCCAGTTGGGCCTGAGCCCATTCGAAATCACCGGTGAAATATGATATACGTGCGTTTCGGAATTTGGACTCTGCCCCGAGCGGGTCTTCTTTAAAGGCAAGCTCTACCTGTGAATAGTAAAGAGAAGCTTCCCAGATGTCGCCCTGCAAGAGCAGAATGTCAGCCAGTTCAAGCTTGCACATGGCTTCTGCCCTGTCATACAAGCCGGGAAGCGCAAGTGCTTCTTCGAGCACAGAGATGGCTTCTTGAGGTTTTTGAAGATAAAAAGCTTTAATGCGGGCCAACTCTCGCATAATATCAACTGACGAAGCGTCGCGCCCGACCACCTGTAGCGTTTCTTCATACTCGGCCTCCAGTTCGCTGTACGCAGCGCCATCTGCAGACAATGTTGTTTCTAGTTCGGCCAGACGCGCTTCAAGCATCGACCCGTGAGCTGAAATGAAGTAGTCGTACTGCGGACCTTTGTCTACAATGTAACGAAAGGCTTCGTAAGCTGTTCCGTAATCTTCATTGCGCCGAGCCATGTTGCCGATTTCCATGACACGGATGCCGTTTTCCCGGAGGCGTTGGTCAAGGGCTTTCGCCTGTACGAGAGAAGCGCTGAATTCTTTGCGTTGATTGAATAACCAGATAAGGAGTTCAGAGTAAATCAGGTCATCAGGATAGCGCTGTGTACGCATGATGAGCTTCTCGCGCAGCATCTCTGCTTTCTCTTCATCTTCACCCACATTCAGGTTGCGGTTCATCGAATTCTGCACCGTCTGGATGTAATTCGGGCTCGTTTGAAGCAGGTCGAGAAATGCTTCTACCATCTCTTCATGCTGACCCATCATCCCTCTCAGGTTACCCAGCTCGTAGTGAAAAGGATAACCGTCGCGCGATATCTGCTGCGCCTTTTCATAAGTCTTCAAGGCATAGTCGTACAAACTGAGCTTGATAAAGGAGTTCGCCAGTCGTATGGCCTGACTTCGGCCGGGTTCAAGCATGTCAATGGCATTGTCAAACTCCCGCTCTGCTTTTTTGTCTTCTCCGAACTGACGGTACAGGGAACCAAGGTCAACGTATGCCACAGCGCTGTTGTCACGGCCACGTAATTTGCGTTTGACCAGTTTTTCAGCCTCTTCAAGATCTTCGAGCGCAATAAGGGTAGCGAGGTAATTGGTATAGACCTGGTTGGTGCGGTTGGTTTTCCAGATTTTATCGTAGTACAGTCGGGCCTGTTCGTATTCACCATTATTGAAATAATACTCAGCAAGTTCTATATCTGCTTGCGCAACTCCGGTAAAGGGCAGCAGCAGCAAAAGAAAGAATGAAAGAATACCGGGTATATTTCTCATCGGGTTTTAAACTCGTTCAATTTGGCTTTAATCTGTGGTTCAAGTGTGTAAAACGATTGAAGGGCGCGCTCGGCATAGTCAATCGTGTATCCAATTTCCTCGATCAGTGAGTTAGCGACACGCGTTTCGTTTTCCATATTGGTTCTAACGTAAGCCGTGTCAATCGGGTTTCCGTCACGATCGTTTGAAGCATGGTTTTCCAATGCGGCACGGAAAGAAGATAATTGCCCTTTGGTTCGCTCAATTTCCTGAGTGATGCGGTCATGGCGCTGCGGAAAATCTTTAATCAATCGCTTCGCGCTGTTGTAAGAAGCGAACATTGCGGCATCTGCAGAGTCAAGGGCTTCTTTTACAGACATACGCATAGAGGCCATATCGTTCTTGATGGTGTTAAGTGCCTCCATTACTTCCTGATGGTCGAGCTCATCGTAGACCAGGGCTGCAGAGTCTACACGCTCCATGAGTGTATTCAGTTCCAAGACTTCCTCATTGTATGAGGTGTCTGTTGTTTGACAGGCGGCTAACAAAATTACAACAGCCAGAAATGAGAGGTAGACAATACGTTTCATAGTACCAAGGTAACGCAGTTTCACTATGTTTATGTTCGTGACGTGCCTTAATCTTCACCTTGATGTGCTTCAGTGAATGGCATCGAATCCGGTGTAGCGGTGAAGCACTTCCGGAATACGAATACCTTCAGCATCCTGATTGTTCTCAAGAATGGCGGCAACGATGCGGGGCAAGGCCAATGCACTGCCATTCAGTGTGTGAACCAGTTGGGTTTTGCCGTCTTTTCCTTTGTAACGACACTTCAAGCGGTTCGCCTGAAAGGTCATGAAATTGGAGATAGACGACACCTCGAGCCAACGATCCTGACCCGCAGAATACACTTCCATATCGTAGGTGATACCCGCCGCAAATCCGAGGTCTCCTCCGCAAAGGCGAAGGGTTCTGAATGGCAACTCCAGTTTCTTCAGTAAGCTGACAACGTGCGCCACCATCTCATCAAGCACTGCTTGCGAACGCTCGGGGTGAACAACCTGTACAATCTCAACTTTATCAAACTGGTGTAGACGGTTGAGTCCGCGAACGTCTTTACCGTAAGAACCGGCCTCACGGCGAAAACATGGGGTGTAGCCACATAGCTTTTTCGGGAGCTCGTCTTCCTTTAAAATGACATCCCGGTAGATGTTTGTCAGGGGCACTTCAGCGGTGGGGATGAGGTACAGGTCATCTGCCGGCATGTGGTACATCTGACCCTCTTTGTCAGGTAACTGCCCGGTACCGATACCTGAAGCCTCATTGACGAGAAATGGTGGTATAAACTCGGTGTAGCCCGCATCATTTGCTTCGTCAAGGAAAAACTGAATCAGTGCACGCTGCAGCCTGGCGCCTTTTCCGGTGTAAAAAGGAAAACCGGCTCCTGTCACCTTGGCTCCGAGGTCAAAGTCGATGAGGTTATATTGCTGGCACAGCTCCCAGTGCGGCAGCGCGCCTTCGCCAAGCTGCGGAAGCTCACCATAGCGATTTACCTCTTCGTTGTCTGCGTCGCTTTTTCCGGCAGGCACGAGCTCATGCGGGGCGTTGGGCAGACTGAATAAAAGCTGCTCCAGTGATCCTTCAAGGGTGCTCTGTTCTTCGCGAAGCTCCTGCGTACGTTCTTTTAGTCCGCTGGTCTGCGCCTTCAATGCCTCTGCTTCATCACGCTTTCCTTCTTTGAACAACTGCCCAATTGACTTTGAAAGCCGGTTGCTTTCGGCCAGCGTATCGTCAAGCTTCGCCTGCGTTTGGCGGCGTTGCTCGTCGAGTTCGAGGATGTTGTCAAGCGTGTTGCCCACTTCAAGCATTCGCTTGGCAAGGGCCGCTTCGATTTCGTTGCGCTTCGCGCGGATGTCACTTAAGGTGAGCATGGCTGCTAAATTAAGCCCGTAAAAATAACAAACTCCCAACCGTCAGGAAGGGAGTTTGCACATTCGTTTTATGCCTGTATCAGTCCTGACCGTTTTCGAACGGACGAACCGACACGTAGCTTCGGTCATTGCGTTTCTTGCGGAATTCAACAACTCCGTCACTGAGTGCGTAGAGGGTGTGGTCTTTGCCAATTCCTACGTTCTCGCCCGGGTGGTGTTGAGTGCCGCGCTGACGAACAATAATATTGCCGGCAATCGCTGCTTGTCCGCCGAAAATTTTAACCCCGAGTCGTTTACTTTCCGACTCACGGCCGTTCTTGGAACTACCTACTCCTTTCTTATGTGCCATAGTTCTATGCGTTTTGCACTATACCGCCGTAAAAACGGCGGATGGATTAAGCATCCTGAAGTGCGTCGATCAATTCTGCTTTTTTCATTGAAGAATAACCCGAAATCTCCTTCTCTTTGGCGAGATCGCGCAATTCTGCAACGGTCATGTTTTCGTAATCGCTACCGGCGCTTCCCGCATCCGCCGCTTTCGCGGCGTTCTCAGCTTTAGCCTCAACAGCAGGCTTCTCTTCTGAGACCGGAGCCTTTTCCTGCTTCGCCGGCGTCGCTCCACTGGCCACAATGCCATCAATGCGGATCTCCGTCAGATATGCCCGGAAACCGTTTTTACGGCGGTAACCTTTACGACGTTTCTTCTTGAAGACGATAACCTTATCGCCTTTCAGGTGCTTTTCTACTTTAGCGGTCACCTGTGCACCGCTGATAGCTGGGGCGCCAACTGTCACGTTGCCGTCATTGTCGATGAGAAGCACACGGTCAAATGAAACCTTGTCGCCTTCGTTCGCACTCAGACGGTTGACGTAGATCAGCTGATCTTTTTCAACCTTATATTGATGCCCTGCTATGTCTACAATAGCGTACATACCTTTGAATTTAGGGACGGCAAAGATACGAAAGTTTTCAACAAATCCGCAATCATCAGTCGGTTAAGATGCAACCCGTGCTTTACCGGCATTCACGAGGTAGACTCCGCTAATGATTACCGCCGCAAACAGCAAGTGAACCCAACTCAGGGTCTCACCGTCAACCCATCCCCACAGGGTGGCGAAAACCGGTATTACATAGGTCACTGAACTGGCGAAAATCGCACTGGTCTGCTTGATGAGGCCATTGAACACCACTACCGCCGCCGCGGTGCCGATCGCTGCCAGGCCAATGACCGATACCATACCAATCATGCCGTCTTCACGTTCAAGTGTGGTAGCTATGATGTCTCTTGATAAGAGCCAAAGCATGTTCGGAATCGCAACCATCAGCAGAGAGGTGGCTGCGAGTGAAACAGATGGAACATTGCCCAGTTTGTTGCGGATGATGTTTACGCTGGTGGCATAGCAGAAGGTGGCCAGCACCACAAGTAAAGCGCTTTGTAGATGAAAGTCACCACTGCCCTGACCGGCTTGTATCAAGCCAATTGCCCCGGCCAGTCCAATAAGTAGTCCGATGATTTGTACAGCCTTGTAGCGCACTCTGAAAACAGCCATGGCGATCACAAGCGTAAACAATGGCACAAGCGAATTGAGCATGCCGGCAAAGCTGCTGGCAAGCCTGGTCTGAGCCGCAGTGAAAAGAAAGGCCGGAATCGCATTCCCGATAAGTCCGACTAAAAACACCCAGATGAGCTGCCGGCGCGGAATATCTCGCACAGTGCGCATTGCCCAGGGTGCAAGCACCAACCCCGCGATCGCTATCCGCATGGCACCGATCTCCCAGCTTGTGAACAAGGGCTCACCGGTGGTGCCGAAAAGACCGATTTTCATCAAAATGAACGAACTGCCCCAGGTGAAAGCCAGCAGAATTAATAGCAGAAAATGAACACCTTGCGGCTTTTGATCAGACATTTGAAGACCTAATGAGTGCGAAATTAACATTCCTTATCGCGGCCTTGTTGATTTCGTCTGTAAATTTGTTGTTCAATCCGTTCGTTGAATCATATGAGAGCACTTTGGATCACATTTACTGCAGCTGCGTTCATCATTGGCTGTGAGTCTGCAGAAGACGTTAAGGTCACGTATGCTGAGAAAGAAGCAAAGGTTGAGAAAACCATTGCCAGGATCAGTGTAGAAGGAATGATGTGTGAGATCGCCTGTGGCGGGAAAATCCGAAAAGAGTTGTCTGAACTGGATGGCGTTGCCAATGCCTCAATCGAATACCGAGATGGGGAAGCCGTGAATTTCGCACTCGTCGAGTTCAATCCCGAGCGCATTCATGAGGCTGATCTCGCAGATTGCATCAATAGAATCAGCGACGGCAAACTCTACTCCGTAAGCGAAATGGAAGTGACGCATTACGCGCCCGGAGCATCCCTCAGCCGCACCGTGGGTGCTGACGACGTGAACATGTCGCGCGGTTTTGAACTGCCGGGCATTTCTAATATCCTCCGTTCTTTTTTGAGCGGAATACGAAATTGAGCATTACCATTCCATTTTATTAAGGTGACCTGAGGGTTGCCTTTTTTTATGCCCCTGTCGGAAACCTTCGTTTCAACTGCGTGTTTTCTGAAAGAGCATGAACTAGAGCCCTGTTGATGGGCTATCTTTGCAAACCCACTCCGTTCGTATGGAAAGAAACATCCGCAAATTCGCCTGGATCAGTCTCGTTTTCGTGTACCTGGTCATTACCGCAGGGTCAATCGTACGAATGACAGGCTCCGGTATGGGGTGCCCGGATTGGCCGAAGTGCTTCGGCTATACGATTCCGCCTACCGATGCTGAACAAGTAATGTGGGAAGAAGGACGTGATTTTCGGCGCGGACAAATGATCGTGCACGAAGTCGAGTATGCAGGCAAGATGCAGGAGCGGCTTCTCAGAGCGCGTATGCACTTCACGTCAGGTGAACGCTTTGACGAGCAAAACTGGGAAGTCTTTACCAGGCACGATTACACCACCTTCAATGCCACACATACATGGATCGAGTTCATCAACCGGCTGATTGGTGCACTCACCGGCATACCCGTGCTGATCCTCTTTGTGATCAGCTTCATATTCAGCATGCGCACCCGCAACTGGTCGTACTTTTTACTGGCTGCAGCTGTGTTGTTCATGCTTGGCTTCGAGGCCTGGCTGGGTAAGCTCGTTGTTGATGGCAACCTCATTCCAGGGTCGATCACCATCCACATGTTCGGTAGCATGGTGCTGGTGGTGCTGTTGCTGCTCATCATCCGGAAAAGCCGAGGCAACAAACAAGCGGTGCATAAGCGCACCCGAGGTCTCTTGCTGGCTACCTTCTCGCTTACCATTATCCAGATTCTGCTCGGCACTCAGGTACGTGAAGAAGTGGATGTGATCGCGAAAAGCGGAATCGACCGGAGCGACTGGATCGCACAACTACCGATCATTTTTGAGGTGCACCGCAGCTTCTCCTGGGTATTGCTGATCCTGACCGCGACCTGGTTATTTTACGCCGCACGTGAAAAATGGCTTATACGCGAACAGTTCCTTGCCGGAGCACTCATGGCATTTCAGATTTTGGCCGGTGTGATTCTAACCTACGCCGGGATGCCACAGTTTCTTCAGCCGGCACATCTCGTTGCAGGGATTCTCCTTTTTGGTGTGTTCTGGAGTGCAGCCTTGAAGGTTTCTACACGTACCGTCTGAGCATCCGGGATTTGTTTTTTTTACGGCAGCTTTCTTTCATGCAGCAAAAGCGCTTGTCTCGAGCTATTCGGGAGCGGATGCGAACACGGGATGTTTATCTGAAGGGATTACTGATCCTGTTTGAAGAGGTTCAGTTTGAGCGAAAAAATGTTGGAGTAGAGCGCGGTGCTCTGATCTCCGATGTCGGTCAGGGCATAATCAATGTAGATGCGCTTGATGCGAAGGCCGATGCCGATGTTCGGTTGAAAGGTTAGCACACGATCACCGGCAATTTCAGTGATGTACTGTGCATTACCTACCCCGGCTCTGACAAATACCGTTTGGTCATAATCGAATTCCATGCCAAAAGCGGGGTCTATGCTGAAGGGGTCACTGCTGATGACGGTGTTTCGACGTCCGTCTGTGGTAATATTCAGATCAAGTGCTGCGAGCATACCAATCTTCCGGGAGAGCTGAAAAGAGCGCGCTCCGCCAATGATGAGCCTCGGCAAGGTTAGTTCAAGGGAGTTTTCCGGAATTTCGTTACCGGTCAGCAGAAAGGTTTGACGTGTAGTTTCGTCGAGGGTGAAGTTCCAGGCGTTGAATGTACTGGTTACATCACGTGCCATCGCGGCAAACCGCCACTTTCCCGTTTCGTATGCAACGCTCGCATCAAGTCCGAAGCCCCAACTGCTGGCAAAGTCACCCACTTTTCGGTAGATCACTTTGGCATTACCGCCTACCCGAAGTCCGGGCACGCCCAATTTGCGGGCATAGCTCACGATAAAGGCATAGTCAGCCGCTGAGAAGGAGGTAATACGCTCATAATTGATATTACCGTCAGCATCGATCAGCTCGGTAGTATTCGGAATATTGTCAACTCCGAAGCGAATGACGGAGAAACCCACCGCAGAAAGGCTGTCAATGCACTTGCCTATTGCCGCGAAATCGTATTGCGCGATATTGGCGAAGTAGTTTGCGTGCATCGCAGAAATCTGGAGGTCGCTCTTGATGTCGAGCAGGCCGGTTGGATTCCAGTAGCCTGACGTGACATCATTGGTAATCGCAACCTGGGCGTTCGACATGCCCAGGGCCCGCGCACCTACGCCAATGGCAAGAAATTCATTGCTGTATTTAGGAGCTATGGTTGAGCTGCTTTCGGAAGCAGCACCACCTTGCTGAGCTGAAGAGCTAAGGCTGATTGCAAGGAGAGTGAGTATGAGCGCTACACGCAATTTCATTGTGTTCGGTTGGGGCGAAGTTCGGGAGAAGTACCGAAATATCATCGGTCTTCTCCGAATCCCTAACTGTCGATCGCCGAAAAAATTGCACGAGCAAGTGCTTTCTGGCCGTAATCTTCTGCGATTCGAGGATTCTTTTCCTGTTTTCGAAGGGCCTCAGCGGTTGATTGACCAATGGCGACGTAGGCAGCGTCATGGTCTACACGCTGTGTGCTGAAGAAGGATTCAACGTTAGACGGACTCGTAAACGCATACACTGCACAGGTCGGTATGTGCACCTTGCGGTTGCGAGTGTGATAGACAATGACTTCTTCAAATTGCTGCGGGTTAAGGGCTTTCTGCAGCCTGCGAAAGCTACGATCACCACACGGAATGAGCACTTTTGCGGCAGGAAACTCTTTAATAAAGGTGTTGATCACCTCAGGTGCACTGTCGACTCCGGTAAAGACCTGAGTAATATGTCGGGGTATTTGTCGTGCTGTGCCTGCACCAAGTGAGGCAGCGGGAAGGTCGTTGTGCGGAAAGGCTGCATAAAATGCACGTGCGGTCTGCGGTGAAGTGAAGAATACCAAGTCGAATTTTCGAGATGGAAGTGCAGGAAAAAGCTGCTCAAATTGGATCATGGGCTCGTCAATCCAGACCATTTCCGGGTGCCGCGCCTCCACAAAACGGCGCAGAGGTTCATCGGGCAAGAGCTTGCGCGAAATGAATACGCGTGTGGGCTTCAGGCTTTTTTTTTAATCGTATTGAGCATGCGTTCAATCAGAAGCTCCGGATCCCGATCTTCGAGTGTCAGGAAGGTGGCCGGAGTGCTTGCATTTTCAGCGAAAGCAGCACGCAAGGTATAGGTTCCGTCTTCGTGAATGGTGCAGTAAGTGCCCAGTGGTAACTGGCAGCCACCTTCGAGTTTGCGCAGCACTTCGCGTTCAACTGCAACACGTTTGCGCGTAGCTTCGTGTGTTAGCTTTCGGACTTCATTGATTCGGTGGTCGCTTGCCCTCATTTGGAGGGCAAGGGCGCCTTGTGCAGGTGCAGGAATGAAGGCCGTCGGGTTCAGTTCTACGACTTCGAAGGCGCTGAGATCCATCTCAAGCCGAACAAGTCCTGCACGGGCAATCACAATCGCGTCGTATTGTCCGTCTGCAAGTTTGCCTACTCGAGTGGGCACATTGCCTCTGAGGTCTTTCACCTCGCAATCGGGGATATGATGCAAGAGTTGCGTTTTGCGACGTGCAGAGCTGGTGCCGATCACGGCATGGGCTTTTACTTTAAAAGGCGATTGAGGGTTCGCGGCATCTTTGTGCACAAGCAGCATATCTTCAACAGGTCCGCGTTCAGGGACGGCAATGACGGCCAAACCGGGAGGGTCGCTTGTTTCAAGATCTTTATGCGAATGCACGGCAAGGTCAACTTCATCTGACAGCAGTGCTGCTTCGATCTCTTTTGTGAAGAATCCTTTGCCCTCCATTTTATCGAAGCTTAGATGCTGTATGCGGTCACCCTGTGTCTTGATGATCTTCAGGGTTGAGTGAATGCCGCCTGCCTTCAAAAGGTCTTGCACGTGGTGAGCTTGCCACAGTGCCAGATCGCTGCCCCGCGTACCGATAATGAGGTCTTGCATATCAGTTCCGGCTGGTGTTTTCGAGCATCACCTCACGAGCGAGTTTCATGGGCACACTGATGTATTTCTTTTCCATGTAGCCGAGGATTTTCTCGAGTAGCTCAAGGGATTTCTCATCGAGTTGGTCGAGCTCTTTGGCAAATACTTCACCCATTGCCGTGTGGCGAATCGATTTGATCAGGTCAGGGATTTCCCGCATGGCGAGTTCAATTTCACGCTGACGCAGCACCTTTCGAAAGTCTTCCATCGCTTCATCGAGGATGATCTGACAGCGGTCAACTTCTTGTTTACGAACGGCCAGGTTGGCCTCGGCTTGTTCGCGCAGTTCATTCATTCCGAGGTAACGCACATTTTTGAGACGTTGTACCGGAGCGGCAACATCAGCGGGTACAGCGAGGTCGATGATATCTACCGTGCTGGCGGTGATTCCGGAAAGAAAGTCTCGTGTCACGAGGGGTTCTTCACTACCGGTACACGTAACAATCACCCGATATTGCCTGCGTGCAGGGATATGGTATAGCTGGACGGCCTTCCATGAGTTTGGCTCGGCAAGTGTTTTGGCTCGTTCAACCGTGCGGTTAGCGATGGTCACATTGGTGTATCCGGTTTTTGCCAGGAAGCGGGCAAAGTTTCCGTTTGTCTGGCCGGCACCAATCAGAAGAATAGGGGTGTCGGCTTGAAATCTATGCGACTTGAACCAGCTCCAGGCGAGGGATACAACAGAAACCGGACGTGTGCTGATGGCTGTTTCGGTGTAAACGCGCTTGGCAGTCTCGACCACTTTTTTGCAGACCAGTCGAAGCAGGTCTCCTGAAATACCGGCGTTTCGCGCATCTTCAAAAGACTTGCGCACCTGCGTGATGATCTCTCGTTCTCCCAAGACCATTGAGTCAAGGGATGCGCCAACTTCAAGCAAGTGTCGCATGGCTTCTTCGCTGCGTGTACTCTTTATACGTGCCAGAATTTCTGCCTTTTCTTTACCGGTGATCCCGAGGTGTTCGAGCAATTGATGCTCACGACCCTTGCAGAAGTATTTATCATCGGCAATGATGAATTCTACGCGGTTACACGTAGACAGGTATGCCAACTCTTTGACTTCAAGCCGCTCTTTCAGGGATGCCAGCACGTTTATGCGCCGATCCTCTTCAATGTGCAATTTGCCAATGAGTTCGAGGGGGGCATTGCGATGCGTCAGTGATATGATTTGCAGGTTCTCCACGCGGTACTATTTCTTCCAACAGTACAAAGATCGCACCCGAAAAGGCTGCAAATGTCATCAAATTGTCAGGAGGGCATAGATTGACGAAGATCAGTCTTCACACTGATCACCGATAACAGAAAGCATGACCAGGATGTCAGAAACGAACACATATCCGTCATTATCGAGGTCAAAAGCACAGTTAGAAACGCAGCCAAACTCAGATAGCACGTTTAGCAAGTCAGCTACACCCACAACACCGTCGCTGTCAAAATCGCCTAAACAGGGCGCGGAAGACTGTGCACTGAAGGTGAGGTTCTCTGCGACGAAAGTCTCTGCAAGGGCGGGCCCGGGAGGGTCAAAGATGCTACCGTCAGGATTGAGTCTTCTGATTTGAAGGCTGAGCATCCCGTTGAGTTCTCCTGAGAAGGTGAACTGACCAATGAGTACCCGTCCGTTTTCGTCAGGGGTATTCTGCTCAATGGCAGATTCAGTGGTGATGTACACGCCCCCGCCAAAAGGGCCATCAATAAGCAGTTGGTTGCTTCCTGCTTCCCATGCGTCAAAAATGATACCATCAGGCAGCACTTCCATTTCGTTGCCTACATTGTCTTCGTCACCAATGGTCAGCCAGGAATCAAACGGAAGGGTCGGTTGAACGGGGTAGACATCCGGATTGATGATCAAGGTGCTTCCGCCGCCAAGCGGATCCTGGTAGAATCCACCCGAGGCCGTGATGTCAATGGGCGTATCAAGCAATCCGTAGATAAATTGCAGCTCATAATTGTCAGGAAAACTCGCATAAACGCGGTAGCATGAGGGATTGTCGAGCTCGGTGGCGATCGCATCCAGCGCTTCTGCGCTGATAGAAACCTCTTCCACTTCGAGAATAACAGCGGGGTCTTGAGCCTGCAGTTTAGTGAATCCAAGTAGAGCGATGAGCAGAATGATAGGGCGCATGGGTCAGGGCTTTTGAATGACAGTATGTTACTCGGTATGAAAGATGCAACAAAATTCTCATAGCAGAGGTTCTCCTGACGAAAAAAGGCCGGAGCAATGTTGCCCCGGCCCCGCGTAGATAGATCAGTTGGTTGATTACTTCAGAAAATCAGCCTTGGCTCTGCGTCCGTTTTGATCAAGAACCACCATGTAACGTCCCGCAGAAAGATCACTTACGTCAATAGATAAGCGTGACGACTCGTCATGGATGTCGCTCAATACCGTTTCACCGCTGGCGTTGATTACTTGCCACGTTGCATTGAACCAGGCGGCGTCAATATCAAGATGAATGGTGTTCACTGCCGGAACCGGATAAGCCTGTAGCGAAGTATTGAGGTTTTGCTCGTTCACAACCGTACCACCTCCCGGTGTAAAGTCAAAAGCATCGTCTGCACTCGTAGCCAGAAACAGGGCGTTATCTGACTCATCGGTTTCCGAAATGTCGTCGTCTGCATCTACGACTGCCACCACAAGATAGCTACCCGCCGGTAAATCAAAGTCGTTCAGGTTTTGCGATGACCAGTTATCAACCGTAATGGCATTGAAGGCCGGCAGCCCTTGTGTGATGGTTTGGCGATCAAGCTCAGTGTAAGAGCCGGGATCATTCGGGTCAGATTGTACACCCCATGCGACTACGAAGTCGTCGTCAACATCAGTGCCATCGCCTTCTGCCGGATTGAAGGTGACATTGGAGATAAGCCCCGTTTCGGCATCATAATCAAAGCCCCAATTGCTTGAGAGATTTTGAATTTGAAGGTTTTGTGCGTGTGCACCACAAGTCAGCGTAATAAGCAGTAGTGTGTAAATATGCTTCATGTTTGAAGATTTTTAGTTCGCGTCGAAGGTATTTCGGTTTGCAGGCGAATCACGAATCAGAAGCCACTACATGTTCTTTACACCGCGCAAAAGCGCGGGATGGATTTCTTAACATATAGAATCCAACGTACTGATAATCAAGAGTTGTAATCTTTACAATTCCGCAAAACGATCTAAAAAAGCGTCAATGGCCTCTTCTCTGGGGATATCGAGTTTTTTGCGCAACCGGTGTCGGGCGATATCCACACTTTTGTCAGAGATATTGAGCATACCGGCAATTTCTTTGGATGTGAGTCCTTGCCTTAAAAAGGCACATAGTCGCAGGTCTTTTTCAGTAAGCGAGGGGAACTGTGTGAGCAATTTACTGCGGAAGTCTGCAAGCAGCCGATTGCTTTCTTCATAATACGCTTCGAGGGCTTTTGAAGAGGTGAGGTACTGCCTGATGCGTTGCCTTATGGCGTTGGTGTCACCGGGCTTTTTCATTTCAGTCAGGATGTCTTGCAGAAAGAGGTTTTTCTCAGACAGGTGAAGTGCATAGCGGGTCAGCCACTCGTTTTTCTCTTCTACCGTTTGCTGTAAGTTTTCGTTGCGCAGGCGGGCGTTTTCAAGTTTCAGGTGCGAGATTTCTATTTGCAGGCTTTTGCGCTTTTGTTTACGGTAGAGCGCGCGGATGATGAAGAGTGCGATCAAGAGTGTCAACCCTGCTATACTGAGCAGCAACCATGTGCGGAGGCGTTCAATATGTCGCTCTTGTTTCAGCCTGTCGAGCTTGAGCCTGGTAGTTTGGATTTCTTCTTCTTTTTCTTCAATCGCGAAGCGGGTTTGCAGGTCGGCTATGCGTTGCTTTTGCCGGTTTTCATTCAGGGTTGACTGCCATTGATCAATGGAGTCAGCAATATGGAGGGCGTCTTTCCATTGTTCCCGGTCAGTCAGCAGCTTTTTAAAGTAGCGGTGGGCTTCAATTTGCTGACGCAGACTTTGCACTGTAAGGCTGTTGTTTTTAGCAGTGGTGAGAAGCGCAGTCGCCTTGCTCAGATTACCTGTTCTGCGGTAGGCTTCGCCGAGAAAATACTGGGTTTCGGTGAGAGCAGATCGGTCATTGGAGGCGGCAAAGATGTCAAGTGCGCGTTGGAGGGGATCGATCGCCAGCTTTGGTGAGCCATCAGCTAGCCGTGTTTGACCGATATTTACCAGTGCATAGCCAACGCCTATAAGGTCATTTGCTGCTTCAGAGGTCTGGAGCGCTTCAGCAAAGTACATGCCGGCAGAATCAGTAGTGTTTTGCTGGAGGTAGACGGCTCCGATGTTGGTCAAGCTAGAGGCGATTCCGATGGCGTTGGCCGTGTTCCTGAATTGTCGGAGAGCCTTATGGTATTGAACGAGGGCTTCATCGTACCTGCTTTGCTCTTTGAGCAGGATGCCCAGGTTGAGTCTGAGTGTTGCGGCGGTACGTGTTTCGATGAGGCTGTCACTGAGGTGCAGTGCGCGCATGTACGTTCGCATCGCCGAAAGGGTATAGCCTTGCTTACTGTATACGTTACCGATGTTGGTGAGGGTGCGCAGCGCACCACGCGTATCATGCAGCGATTCTTTGATGGAAAGCGCGCGGTCAAAATGCTCAAGTGCCAGCTTGTATCGGGCCTGTTGCCGGCAAAGGGCACCAAGGTTATTGAGTGCGCGAGCGAGCTGTGCGCTGTCACCAGCAGTTTCGAACCAAAGCACAGACCGGCTTGAGTGGTAAAGTGAACGATCGGTTTTGCCTTTGAGGTAAAAAGCATTGCCGAGCAGTAAATGACTTTCGCCGGTCAACTTCGGCAATGCGAGGGTGTCATTTTTCTCCAGTGCACCTTGCAGAAGTTCAATCACAAGCTGGGGGTCATGGCTTAGTGTTGAAGCAGCTGAGTCGATGAGTATTTTCCAGTCTTGCTCCTGTGCGTATGTGTGGTTGCCGATCAAGAGAGAAACGCAGAAGAACAAGAAGAAGCGAGTAGCCTTGATCATAATCAACAAAGATAGGGTTGTCACTCAGGGTGTGGTGAACAAAAAAGGTGCCACTACGGGCACCTTTTCTGAATCATTCAAGAAACAACGCTTATCAACCGCTACACATCTCACAATCGGGGCCGTTTTCGATGCTGCATGCTGCAGCAGCGGCTTCCTGTTCAGCTTGTGATAGCTTGACTTTGTCTTCTGTTTGCGGTTGCTGGCTGTATTTTTTGTCAACGGTAAACTTAATCGCGTCGCGGGCAGCTTTAGTACGGAGGTAGTACATACCGGTCTTGAGACCTTTTTTCCAACCATAGAAGTGCATTGACGTGAGTTTAGCGAAGCTGGCATTTTCCATGAAGATATTGAGCGACTGTGACTGGCAGATGAAGGCGCCGCGGTCTGCAGCCATATCGATCAGTGCTTTTTGTGAAATCTCCCAGGCGGTCTGGTAGATCGCTTTGATATTGTCAGGGATTTCAGGAATGTTCTGCACGGATCCGTTGTTAGCGATCAGTTTGTTCTTCATCTCACCGTCCCACAGTCCGAGTTTAGTCAGATCGCGGAGCAGGTGTTTATTAACGACGATGAACTCACCTGAAAGCACACGTCGGTTGTACATGTTCGAGGTATAAGGCTCGAAGCATTCATTGTTTCCGAGGATCTGGGCAGTAGATGCCGTTGGCATTGGAGCCAGGAGCAGTGAATTGCGAAGGCCGTGTTCTTTGATTTCTTCTTTGAGGGTGTCCCATTCCCACCGGCTACTTGGCTTAACATTCCACATGTCAAATTGCAGGATGCCTTTTGAGGCGGGTGAACCCTGGAAAGTTTCGTACGCACCTTCTGCCTTGGCGAGATCTTTCGAAGCGGTGCACGAAGCGTAGTAAATGGTTTCGAAGATATCTCGGTTCAGTTGGCGGGCCTCATCAGAGTCAAAGGCGTAGCGCATCATAATGAAGGCGTCGGCAAGACCCTGTACGCCAATTCCGATGGGGCGGTGGCGCATATTTGAATTACGCGCTTCCGGAATCGGGTAGTAATTGCGGTCAATGATGCGGTTCAGGTTTCGGGTCACGCGGTAGGTAACCTCAAAGAGTTTATCATGGTCGAACTTGCCGTCTTTGATAAACTTCGGCAGCGCTATTGAAGCGAGGTTGCATACGGCAACTTCATCGGGTGCTGTGTACTCGATAATTTCAGTGCAGAGGTTTGAAGAACGTATGGTTCCGAGATTTTGCTGGTTCGACTTGCTGTTGGCAGCATCTTTGTACAGCATGTACGGCGTACCGGTCTCGATCTGCGACTCTACAATTTTAAACCAGAGATCTTGGGCCTTCACCGTTTCACGTCCGAGCCCTTCTTTCTCGTACTTGGTGTAGAGTGCTTCAAACTCTTCACCCCAAGAATCAGTGAGGCCGGGGCATTCATTCGGACACATCAGTGTCCAGTTTCCGCCTTCTTCAACACGTTTCATGAAGAGATCGGGCACCCACAGCGCATAGAAGAGGTCACGCGCACGTTGCTCTTCTTTACCGTGGTTTTTCTTAAGATCGAGGAAGTCTTTGATGTCAGCGTGCCACGGCTCGAGGTAGATGGCAAAAGAACCCTTGCGCTTGCCGCCGCCCTGGTCAACGTAACGTGCAGTGTCATTAAATACACGGAGCATTGGAACAATGCCGTTTGAGGTGCCGTTGGTTCCTTTGATGTAAGAACCTTTGGCGCGAATGTCGTGAATGGCAAGACCAATACCACCGGCATTTTGCGAAATCTGCGCGCACTGCTTGAGGGTGTCATAGATTCCGCTGATGCTGTCTTCTTTCGCGGTGAGGAGGAAGCATGAAGACATCTGCGGCTTTGGAGTTCCTGAGTTGAAGAGGGTAGGTGTGGCATGTGTGAACCAGCCTTCACTCATCATATTGTAAGTTTCCAGCGCGGCATCAATATCATCTTTATGAATACCAACGGCAACGCGCATCAACATTTGTTGCGGGCGCTCGGCGACTTTACCATCCATTTTAAGAAGGTAGGAGCGCTCGAGTGTTTTAAAGCCGAAGAAGTCATAGCTGAAGTCGCGGTCGTAGATGATGTTGGAGTCGAGTTTATCACCATACTCGCGAATTACTTCAATGACATCATCAGCGATGAGAGAAGCGCGTTCGCCGGTTTTCGGGTCTGTGTAGTTGTGAAGGTCCTCCATCACTTCAGAGAAACACTTCTTGGTGTTCTTGTGCAGGTTAGAGACGGCGATTCTTGATGCGAGTAAGGCGTAGTCTGGGTGGGTTACACTGTTGGTGGCAGCAACCTCAGCGGCGAGGTTGTCAAGTTCAGAGGTGGTGACACCGTCGTAAACACCCTCAATGACACGCATGGCCACAGTTACGGGGTCAACATTTTCATGAAGACCGTAGCACAGCTTTTTAATGCGTGCCGTGATCTTATCGAATTTGACCGCTTCTTTACGGCCATCGCGCTTGATAACGTACATTACTTCCTCGGTTTTAGAATGATAGGGTTCTCAAAATATTTGGGAGAATACTCCCCCTTACACGACGCGTCGTGCATTCTCAGGCTTAATTTATAAAGTCAGGTAGGTATTAACTGACGCGGGATACAGCGTTCCCGGCGTTTAGAAATCTTCGTCGAGCGTAAACTTCTTCGAACTGGAGTTATCACCGGAACCTACGCCGGCTTTCTGGTATTCAGCCACCCGTTTCTCGAAGAAATTTGTTTTACCCTGCAGGGAGATCATTTCCATGAAATCAAACGGGTTGGTCACATTGTAAATTTTCTCATTACCAAGCTCAACCAGCAATCGGTCTGCCACAAACTCAATGTACTGAGACATCAGGTTTGAGTTCATTCCAATCAGCTTTACAGGCAGGGCGTCGCAGACGAACTCTTTTTCAATGTCAACGGCGTCAGTGATGATCTTTTCAACAGTCGACTTCGGCAGTTTATTGACGAGGTGTTGTGTGTAAAGCAGGCAGGCAAAGTCGCAGTGCATGCCCTCATCTCTTGAAATCAACTCATTCGAGAAGCTCAGCCCGGGCATCAACCCGCGCTTCTTTAGCCAGAAGATAGAGCAGAAACTTCCGGAGAAGAAAATTCCTTCGACGGCTGCAAAAGCGACGAGACGTTCGGCAAATGATCCGTTGTCGATCCAGTTGAGGGCCCAGTCGGCCTTCTTCTTCACGCAATCAAGCGTTTCGATTGCGTTGAAGAGGTGGTCTTTCTCCTTCTTATCCTGAATATAAGTATCGATCAGTAGCGAGTAGGTCTCGGAATGGATATTCTCCATCATGATCTGGAACCCGTAGAAAAACTTGGCTTCTGTGTACTGCACCTCAGCGACGAAGTTCTCTGCGAGGTTTTCGTTGACAATCCCATCGCTTGCCGCGAAGAATGCCAGCACGTGCTTAATGAAGTAGCGCTCATCATCGTTCAGCTTCTGATTCCAGTCAACGAGATCTGCACCGAGGTCAATTTCTTCGGCTGTCCAGAAGCTGGCCTCCGACTTCTTGTAGAAAGCCCAGATATCATCGTGCTGGATAGGGAACAGCACAAAACGATTTGGATTATCGGTGAGAATCGGTTCGTCGGTAGTGGTGTTCTCCGGAAGGGCTTCTTCAATGGCCATTTGCTTGTCTTTTTCGCTGGAAGCTACGTTTTCCATTATACGGTTCGCATTTCGTTCGTTTAACGCCGGAGGCGTTGCAATCATTGTTCTAATTCGGGTTGAGAACGGAGGTGCTCTCGGTCAAATCGTCGGGCGTGATGCTGGCCACTGTGAGGTGAATTGACTTCACAAAAGTTGCCATAAATCCTCCGTCAGTCAATCTGAAACAATCCACATTTGTCTGAAGTTTTTAACACGCCATTCTGGCGCTGGTCGCAATCCCGCACCCCGCGCGAGATCGAGCTTTAAGAGGCTTGTTATAAACCACTTTTGTGTAGGAATTCGCCTACATTTTTTGGCACTATTTTCGCTGTGGGTTACATGAAAATGCGGCTCATGCGTTGCCATCCCGCGCTTCTGCGCGGAAAAGCCAGCAGAATTGAAGCTGCCACTCTGGCAGGTCTTTAAAATCGGCACAGTTTTTAGCCACTTTTATCTGATGGGAAGCCTCCTGAACATTGTACCTTTGTATTTCGCTGCGCAGAAATGTCGGTGAACGATTCAAACGATTATGCTAGGAACAGTCAATAAGCTATTGAAGAAATTTCTCGGCGATAAGGCAGAGAAAGACATACAGGAAATTGAACCAATTGTAGACCAGGTCAATCAGATTTACAATGACTTGCGTAAGGTTTCGGCCACCCAATTGCGCGAGAAGGCCAATGCACTGAGGGTGAAGATCAGCGATGCAGTGAACGACCTTGAGGAGGAGATCCGCCAGCTTAAGCTGCAGGCGGAAACCGATTCTAATCTGGATCTCGATGCCAAAGAAGCCATTTACGAGCGCGTTGATGGCATTGAACAGCAAATCAATGAACGCATCGAAACGGTGCTCGAAGAAATTCTGCCCGAAGCATTTGCGATCGTGAAAGATACGGCTCGCCGCTTCTGCGAAGAGGCGCCAGTGCGCGTGAAAGCGAACGATTTTGACCGCAACATGGCCGCAGAACGCAAACACGTCGAAATTGACGGCGATGAAGCCCTCTGGCATAAAAAATGGATGGCCGCAGGGGCAGAGGTCGAATGGAATATGATCCATTACGACGTGCAGCTCATTGGCGGGGTGGCTCTCCATCGGGGCAAAGTCGCCGAAATGCAAACAGGTGAGGGTAAAACGCTTGTGGCTACACTCCCGGTGTTTCTCAATGCCCTGGCCGGAAGAGGCGTGCACCTTGTTACGGTAAACGATTACCTCGCCAGACGCGATGCTGAATGGATGGGGCCGCTGTTCGAGTTTCACGGCATGACCATTGACTGCATCGATAAGCACCAGCCAAACTCTGAAGAACGACGTAACGCTTACCGGGCTGACATTACGTACGGCACCAACAACGAGTTTGGCTTCGATTACCTCCGCGACAACATGGCCAGCAGCCCTGATCACCTCGTGCAGCGTAAACACCACTATGCCATCGTTGATGAGGTTGACTCGGTATTGATCGATGAAGCCCGTACGCCGCTTATTATCTCAGGTCCCACCCCAAAAGGCGATCAACACGAATTCAATGAGCTGAAACCCAAGGTGCAACTGCTCATGAATGCCCAGAAACAAGTGGTTACCGGATTCATCACAGAGGCCAAAAAACTACTCACGAAAGACGGCGCATCAAAAGATGAAAATACAGCTGGTGGATTGGCGCTGTTCAGAGCCTACCGGGGTCTTCCGAAAAATAAAGCGCTGATCAAGTTTCTGAGCGAAGAAGGCATGAAGCAGACCCTTCTGAAAACCGAAGGCTACTACCTCCAAGACAACCAACGCGAAATGCCTAAAGCCGATCAGGAGCTCTTCTTCGTGATCGATGAGAAAAACAACCAGGTTGAACTGACCGAAAAAGGCATTGAGCTGATCTCCAAGAATATGGACGATGACGGCTTCTTCACAATGCCGGATATTGCCACCGAAATCGTCAAAATTGATCAATCTGAAGCAAGTGATGACGAGAAACTTGCCAGCAAAGAAGAGGTCATCAGCGACTACAGCGTTAAATCAGCGCGTATTCACACCATGAACCAGCTGCTCAAGTCGTACGCGCTGTTTGAAAAGGATGTGGATTATGTGGTGATGGACAATAAAGTCAAAATTGTCGATGAGCAAACCGGGCGGATCATGGAAGGCCGACGCTATTCAGATGGCCTTCACCAGGCCATTGAGGCCAAAGAAAATGTGAAAATCGAGGCCGCTACTCAGACCTACGCCACGGTTACATTGCAGAACTACTTCCGGATGTACCACAAACTGGCCGGTATGACCGGTACTGCCGAGACGGAAGCACAGGAGCTTTGGGATATCTACGAGCTCGACGTCATGATCATCCCTACCAACAAACCGATCGCCCGAGACGACAAGCAGGATCTGGTTTACCGCACCAAACGTGAAAAGTACAATGCGGTGATCGACGATATCGTGAAACTGCACGAAGCAGGGCGTCCGGTGCTCGTCGGTACGACTACTGTGGAGGTCAGTGAGCTGCTTTCAAAAATGCTCAGCATCCGCAAGATCAATCACCAGGTGCTCAACGCGAAGATGCACCAGAGGGAGGCTGAAATTGTAGCGCATGCCGGTGGGGCAGGGGTCGTGACCATCGCCACCAACATGGCCGGTCGCGGTACTGATATCAAACTCAGCAAAGAAGTTAAAGAGGCCGGTGGTCTCGCCATCATCGGCACTGAGCGCCATGACTCCCGTCGCGTTGACCGCCAGTTGCGAGGTCGCTCAGGTAGACAGGGAGACCCGGGTTCAAGCCAGTTCTATGTCTCGCTCGAAGATGACCTTATGCGCCTTTTCGGGTCTGACCGGATCGCGAAGATGATGGATCGACTGGGCATCGAAGAAGGTGAAGTGATTCAACACTCGATGATCACCAAGAGCATTGAGCGCGCGCAGCGAAAAGTGGAAGAAAATAACTTCGGCATACGTAAACGTCTTCTCGAGTATGACGATGTCATGAATGCTCAGCGCGAGGTCATTTATAAGCGCCGCCGCCATGCACTCTTTGGTGAGCGACTCAAAATGGACATTGCCAACATGCTCTTCGAACTTGCTGAGGTTACTGTCATGCGTTACAGTGCTGATAAAGACTTCAACGGACTGCAGCTTGAAGTGCTCACCAATTTCGGTATCGAGCCTCCGTTCAATGCAGATGATCTCGGCGCAAAAGCGCCGGATGCCCTCGCATTTGATCTGTACAAGGCCGCCAATGAGCACTACCAGCGAAAATTGCAGCTTCTCGGAGAGCAGGCCTTCCCGGTCATCAAGGAGGTATTTGAAGATGAAAGCAACACCTTCAGGAATATCGCTGTTCCGTTTACAGACGGACGCCGCAACCTGCAGATTGTGGCTAATATCGAAGAGTGCTATGAAACCAGGGGCAAGGCCCTGGTCACGGCCCTCGAGAAAAATGTGGTGCTGTCACTGCTTGACAATGCCTGGAAAGAACACTTGCGGGCAATGGATGATCTGCGCTCGAACGTGCAACATGCCAGAATTGAGCAGAAAGACCCCTTGCTGATTTACAAATTTGAATCCTACGAACTCTTTAAGGGTCTTGTGCAGCGATTGAACAGCGATGTGGCTTCTTTCCTCGTGAAAGCGCAGTTGCCTTCGCAACCCGAAAATGTGCGGGCAGCGCAGGCTCCGCGTCGTGAAGCACCAAAGGTGCAGACCAATAAAGAAGGTGTTGATAACATCAGTCAACGGGCATCTTCGATGCGCCTCGGCGGAGGATCAATGCAAGCACAGGCTCAGGCACCACCAAAACCGGTTCAACCAAGAAAGACAGATAAACAGGTCGGACGAAACGACCTCTGTCCTTGCGGATCCGGCAAGAAGTACAAGCACTGCCACGGTAAATAGTACTTACCCGAAAGGATCATCAGCAGGCTCCCACAGCTCAACTTTCCGTCCGTCACAGTCGATAAAATGAGCAAACTTGCCGTAGCTGTAAACCTGGATGTCGCCAATGATCCTGACGCCTTCCGCATGAAGCTTCCTGACCATTTCTTCCAGGTCATCTACCCGGTAGTTGATCATGAATTCGGACTGTCCGGGTGAGAAGTGTTCGGTATCGTGCTGAAAAATACTCCATTGGAGAAAGGTCTTCTTCTGTGGTGCTTTAGCGTCACGACCTTCAAACATAACGCCGTATTCGTCAGTGTCGAGACCAAGGTGCCGTCGGTACTCTTCTCAGGGTCGGGCGACCGAAAGAAGATACCTCCAATGCCTTCAATTTTAGCCATGTTAAAACAATCTTTGGTCTGTGATCAGTTCAGGGGTGTGAATATCAACGCCCAGTTTTTCTTTTGCGAGCTTACCGAAAAGGATGCATGTTTCAGGCGTGGTGATGCTGTCAGCCTGGTGAACAAGCAGGTAGGCATGTTGCAATCCGCGCGCCTTCCAGTTTTGAAGTCGGTCAACCCAGTCTGTGAGTCTCCGGGTGTCGCTCGGGTCGAGGTCATAGCCGCCAAAGCGCAAGACAAGAAACGGAGCCGTACATCGCATGTGAACCGCATCACGACGTCCGGCCGTATCACTGATCACCGCCCCGATACCCCGCTCACCAAGCAATTGCCACACATCTTCAGCCGGTGGTTCACCACTGAACCATTCAGGATGCCTGAATTCAATCGCGAGCTCAAGCTCGAGGGGCCACTTCTTCAGGTAGTCAATCAGTTGAGGCGCGTGCTTCGGGCCGAAATTCGGCGGAAGTTGTATGAATGAGGGTCCGCGCTTCTTGCCGAAAGCCAGAATTGCATTGATGAATTCATCCGTGAGCCCTTCGCAGTTTTTGAAACGCCTGAAGTGCGAAATTAACTGCGGAAACTTAGCACAAAACCGAAAGCGTTCCGGCGCTTCAGAGGCCCAGCGTGAAGTCGTTTCCGGAGGGTGAATTTTGTAGTGAGTTGCGTTTAATTCTATAGTGCCAAATTGCCTGCAGTATTCACCGATCATCGCCTTTGCGGGCGTTTTTTGCGGAAATACCTTTCCTTTCCACGCAGGGATGTTCCACATGGTACCTCCCGCGAACAATTCGAACGGAACTGTCGCGTCGTTGTTAAGAACCTGCAAGGTCTGGGGATGATCCTGCGGAAGCGAAAAATCAATCCCGCGGATGTCGTCAACTTTACCGTATTTCACACGAGAAAGTTGCAACAAGCCCATGAAAGAGGCAAGCCTGAATGAAAGACGATAACGAAATCCTTGATATGCCTGAGGCGCGGCGCGAGCGTCGCAAAGAATTCTTTGTGCTTCGGTTTGTGTCTATTGCACTGGTAGCTTATGGTCTCACTGCAGATATGGTGGGCTGGCCGGGGCATTTGTTCGGGCTCATCAGCGGCGTGTCGCTATGGACCTTCTGGAATTTCCTTCAGTATTTTTCTCGAAAATCTCCGGAATTTTGGGAAAGCGCTTACTTCGGAGGTCGATTCATGCTGGCGGTGGCGCTTTTTTTGCAGTTTTTCGGCCAACAGGGGTACGCATTTTACACCTTTGGAGGCGCTGCGCTGAGTTTCATCTTCGGCTATTTCGCGTCTTCAAGAAGTAATTGATTTCACACGTAAAATAGATCCGGCCGTTTATAAATTCGCCGCAAAAGCGGCGGATGCGAATCCTATCTTCGGACTCGTGATCCATGATTTGCTATCGGTGTTTTACCCCCCCGTGTGTGTGGTTTGTCAATCGGGACTGCCGCTGCACAACAGCGTCATGTGCCTGCGTTGTGAGTCAGAATTGCCTGTCATGCTGGTGCCAGACGGCATCCAACCGGTAGAGAAGGCCTTTTGGGGCAGGGTAGAGCTCGAGGCTGCGTATGCCTGGCTAAGGTTCAGACGCGAAAATTTAGCACGCCCTCTGTTGCACCGGGTCAAGTATGGAGGCGATCCTGAAATTGCGCGGGAGGCAGGACAAAGATTTGCCGCCTCTTTGCAGCAATTGAAGCGCACGGTGAAGGTTCCTGACGCTTTGATTCCGGTGCCGCTGCACCCACGAAAGCTTCGTTCGCGCGGCTATAACCAGGCGGCAGAAATTTGCAGGGGAATGGCTTCTGTATTAAACTGTAGAGTGGCTGAAGATACGCTGGTGCGTGTCATGCACCGCTCGTCGCTCACTAAACTCAGTCGTATGGATCGCTGGGAACAATTGAAATCGAATTACATGGCGAATAGAAAAGCCTGTATCGGGTTGAAGCGTGTATGGCTGGTAGACGACGTGATAACCACTGGGGCCACACTTGAAGTTTGCAGCAGTTTGTTGAAAGATGAGGGTGTTGAATATGTTTCAGTTGCGGCTTTGGCCTACGCTGAACGAATGTTTTGACGCATTGAATAAAGGTATCTTTGTGGTATGGCAGATAGTTTAACGATCCGTGAAGGATTGACAAGAGAGCAGAAGTACAAGACACTGCTTCCCCAGGTGAAGGCATTGATCGGTGGTGAAACCAGCCTGATTGCCAACATGGCGAACCTTTCAGCCGTGGTGCACGCTACCTTAGGTTTTCACTGGGTAGGCTTCTACCTCGTTGAAAATGATGATGAACTGGTGCTGGGGCCTTTTCAAGGGCCGGTCGCTTGCACGCGCCTGAAGAAAGGCCACGGAGTGTGCGCGGCAGCATGGGAGAAAGCGCAAACCATTATTGTTCCGGATGTGCATGCTTTTCCAGGACACGTGGCTTGCAGTCCGTTCAGTAAGTCTGAGATCGTGGTTCCGGTAAAGAATGCCGAAAATGAAGTGATAGCCGTTTTCGATATTGACAGCGATAAGCTTGATGACTTCAGCACCTCAGATCGCGACGGACTTGAGGCCTTTGTTGAAACCCTCAAAGACAGCAGGCTATGAGGTACTTGTTGGCCCTTTTGGTCATCTTTTCGCTTGCGTCCTGTGCGAAAATTGTTCCGCCGGATGGCGGCCCAAAAGACACTGCACCTCCTGAAGTGGTGGCGATGGTGCCGGGGGCGCTCACCACGAATTTTAACTCAGCCAATGTCTATATTGAGTTCAATGAGTACGTGCGGCTCAATGATATCTACAACCAACTGGTTGTTTCACCGCCGCTTAAGAAGCGGCCGGTTATCACCCTTAAAGGCAAAGCGGTGACTATTGAGTTCGAAGAAGAGCTCGAGCGGGATGTAACCTATAGCCTGCAGTTCGGTGAAGGCATTGTCGATTTGAACGAGGGAAATCCGGCGAAAGGGTTGCAATATGTCTTCTCTACCGGAGATCAGCTTGACAGCCTCGTAGTGCGCGGACGCGCATACGATTTGGTCAGCGGAGAACCGCTGGAGGGGGCAAAAATCATGCTGTATAGCAACTTTGCCGACAGCATGCCATTGACCTCAAAACCGTCTTACTTCGGATTATCGGGCCCTGACGGTAAGTTTGAGCTTAACTACCTCGCTTCCGGAGACTATCGCCTGTTCGCGCTGAAAGAAGAGAACTTCAACTATTTGTATGACGATTTTTCAGAGCTCATAGGGTTCCGAACCGACACGCTTCAACCATCAACACCGCTAGACACTGCGCAGTTCATTGAGGTGCCTTTGAGCAAAGAGCCCGACACATTGCAATACCTTGTGACCTATGACGCCGACAGCACAGGACTGATTCGGGCACAGCTTTTTCATGAGCCGGAGAATACACGTGCTTCGTTTAAGCTTGATCTTATAAACGAAGACATCTTTCGTGGCCATGTGGTAAGAATGAACGATTCACTTTTTGCCTGGCATGACCTACCCAATGACGGAGAGCAGCTGCAGTGGGTTTTTTCGTCACCCTCAGCGAACGATACCATCGAAGTAGAGGTATTCAACTACCAGGTCAGAAAGCTCCGATCGCGCAATCTGCCGCCTCAAAGCCTTGCGCGTGAAGACACCCTCAGGTGGTCTTTTGCCAGGCCCATAGCGCGCGCAGACACGTCATTGATCTCTTTTTACCGCGATAGCATACCCGTCAATGGAACAGCGACCTTGGTGCCGGGTAGTTTTGATGTGTTTTTTGACATGGAGCTGTCAGATGGGGGCAATTATGCGATTGAATTGCTTCCGGGAGCCATAGAAAGCCGCGAAGGTTACCGCAATGACACCTTGCGCTGGGCATTCAGCACATGGAAGACAGATTATTTTGGAAAAGTGATTGTCAAGGTGCTCCGCAAGGTGCCTGAAAGTGCGCTGTTGCAGCTTCTTGACAAAAACGGAGTGGTGCGTCAAAAGATGGTGTCATCCGGTGAGGTGGTGGTATTTGACCGGCTCCTTCCATCAACCTACAGTCTTCGGGTGTTGAACGATGAAAACCAGAATGGGAAATGGGACCCTTCAAATTATTCTGAGTCCCGTCGGGCTGAACAACTTGAACACTTTATGAGCACAGTGCAGGTGAGATCGAACTGGGAAATGGAGCTGGAGTGGTAATTGTGCTCGTTTTTTGTTTCGAAGAGGCAACCTTGTTTCTTGATTATGAGTCATATTTAAGCCTTGAGATTATAATACTGAACTTTTAACCAATGCGTGGATTAATCATACTTCTTTGCGGGCTGTCACTTCTGGGGCAAAATGCGCTTTTGGCACAAGGTTCCGGTCCTACCAAGGGAAAGGAGTTCTGGGTGGGTTTCATGCAGAATTTTGAGATTCAGGAAGGAGCGGAAGAACTCAGTTTTTTCGTGACATCTTCTCAGAACACGACGGGCACCATTGAAGTACCTAATCTTGGGTATTCAGAGCCTTTCAACGTCACTGCAAACCAGACCACCACCGTGAGCATAGACAATGCGCTGGTAGAACACTTCACCTCAGAAGTGATCGAAGACAAAGGCATTTTCATCAGCACGCAGGATACCGTTTCGGTGTTCGCGATTAACTTCAACAACTTTACTGCTGACGCTACCAAAATCCTGCCTATCCAGTCACTGGGCATTGAGTATATGGTGAGTTCTTATCCTTCTGGCTTTCAAGATTGGGGCTCAGAGCTGTTGATTGTGGCCACAGAAGATGACACTGAAATAGAAATAACCCCTTCCACACTGACACAAGGAGGCAACGCTGCGGGTGTTCCTTTTGTGGTACAGCTTGATGAAGGGCAGAGTTACCAAATTAAAGTGGGTGAGCTGGGAGGAGACCTTACCGGCACCCTTATACAGGGCACTGAAAGCAGTGGCGATTGCCGGCCTTTCGCCGTATTCTCCGGAACGAGTTGTGTCAACATACCACAGGAATGTTCTGCCTGCGATCACGTCTTTGAGCAGAATTTCCCAGTGGAAACCTGGGGCACGGAGTTCCATGTCATCCCATTTAATTTGTCTGAATCGTGCACATACCGTGTGCTGGCGAGAGAAGACAACACTGAAGTCTTTGCGGATGGTGCACCGCTTGTAACCCTAAATGCGGGTGAAGTGGTTGAATATAATTTTCAGGAGGTTCCGGTATGTATCACTGCGAATAATGGGATTTGCGTCACTCAGTTTATGGAAGGTGTGACGTGCACAGGTTATGGTGACCCCGCCATGATGATCCTGAACGATGCGACGCAGAAGATTGACCAGATTACTTTCTCGACTGTAAACGTGAATGTTATCAATGAGCACGGACTCACAGTCATTACAGCAACTGCTGACATCAATAGCGTTCTCTTCGACGGAGCGCCGCTTGATGCAGACATCTTTGAGCAGATGCCGGGTTGCCCGGGCCATTCATTTGCCCGCTTTTCGATTGCAGAAGGCAGTCACACACTGAGCGCTGCAAACGGGGTGATTGGCTATGTTTACGGCACTGGCGATGCTGAGAGCTATGCTTATTCTGTGGGCTCATTCACACCACCGCCACCACTCGTCGTCGATGACGTCTTATGTACTGATGGAGAGGTGAACCTTGCGAGTGAAGAAGGCCTCATTGATGTGATTTGGTATACCCTTTCTAACCCTGAAGACACCGTGGGTGTTGGGCCCTTACTGACCCTGACACCACCTATTGTAAGCGATGTATACGTGGCAGTAGGTAACCAGTTCCAGTCAGGGTGTGAGCAAGAAGAACTCTTCTCCGTAGAAACGCCAACGCCTCCGGCGCTGGAGGTTTTCCAGTCTGAAACGGAAATCTGCCAATATGAAGAAGTTCAGTTTGAAGTGGAGCCGACACCTTCTGGTACTTACCTTTATTCGTGGTCGCCTGTGGTGGGGCTCGACAACCCAACTATTGCCAATCCGGTAGCTACTCCGCTTGAAACCACTACGTATACCGTTGAGGTGTCAACGCTTTCTGGCTGCAGCTTTGCAACCGCTGAAGTGACCGTTGAAGTGACCGGGGGGGGCATCGCCAACTTCGAAGCGACCAGCGATATTCCCGGGTATTGTTCACAAGGAGAAGTACAATTCGGACTGACCTATGAAGAACCGGTTTTCCAGGATGATTTTGACCCTGGTGTAAGCTGGGGCCTGTGGCAAGAAGTGTTGAATGGTGAGCAAGATGATGCCTGTGGGTTAGTCTCTGGTAACGGACTATGGTTCAATGGAGACGGTGAGCGTTCTGCAACCACCAATGCAGTAGATGTCTCAGGCGGAGGAAGCGTCTTGTTTACACTGGCGATCGGTTCTGGTGCCTTCCCCTGCGAAGACGCAGAGCCTGGCGATGATGTTGCACTTGAGTACAGCACCAGCGGGCCTGGTGGCCCTTGGACCGTGATTCAGGTATTTCCGGCAGACAACTACCCGGAACCCACTTCTGTGTCAGTCACGATACCTGATGCAGCAGAAAGTGCAGCAACACTCTTTAAATGGAGGCAGCTCAACAATGGGGGCGATGGTGAAGACAACTGGATTATCGATAATGTCTTCATCGGAGCAACGAGCGATGGCGGGTACTCAGTAGAGTGGCTTCCTTCTGAAGGTCTGAATGATAATGAGTCGTTCAATCCGGTCGCATCTCCGGAAGCAACCACGAACTACATCGTCACCATGACGGATGAGCAGTCGGGCTGCATCTACACCGATTCTGTTCTTGTGATTGTTGAAGAAGGTTTTGAGCTTCAACTGACACAGGATGCGTCAGTTTGTGAAATAGAAGGCTTCGAACTTCAGGCGGTTCCTGTTGAACTAGGAGAGTACATCTGGGAATGGTCAAATCCTGAGCTGTTAGATGATGAAAACACGGGTACGCCAACGGTCAACGAGAATACACCCAACACGTTCACCGTATCTGTCACTTCTGCTCAAGGATGCACGATATCGGGTGAAATCAGCCTCGATCTGATCTTTGAAAGCTTTGATCTCGGTCAGGATGAGGTGTTTTGCCAGGGGGAATCATTTGAGATTGTAACCGGTTTTGACGCGACTTTTGGTTTTGACTGGACCACCGGTGACACCAGCTCCTCACTCGAAGTAACAGAGACAGGAACCTATGGCGTTGTCATCACAAGTCCTGAAGGATGCACAGTAGAAGATGAAATAGAAGTCATTTTTCAACCGACCCCTCAGATTGAAATTGACACCAACATCGATGTCTGCGAAGGAGACGAGTATGTGCTTGACGCCGGAAACTCCGGCTCGTCTTTTGAGTGGAGCACCGGAGAAGAGACACAGGTGATTACTGTTACAGAGACTGATACGTACTCGGTAGAAGTTACCGCACCTAATGGTTGCAGCGCGGTAGCTGACCTTGAGGTTGCCTTCCTTCAGAATCCTGAGGTTCCATTCGAGCTCGAAGAGATCGGTGACTGTGAGGGCGAGGTTTTGCAACTTGACGCCGGAAACGCGGGGTCAACGTATGAGTGGAGCACGGCTGAAACGACCCAGCAAATTAATGTGGCTGAAAGTGGCACATACACCGTTGCGATTACCAATGAACTTGGTTGCACCATAGAAAATGCAATTGATGTGGTGTTTGAGCCTTATCCGGGCCCTGACCTTGGACCGGATAGCTTATACTGCGCAGGTACCGTTGTTACGCTCGACTCTGATGCGTTTGGAGAAGAGTACCTCTGGTCAACAGGTGAAACAACAGCGACCATTGATGTGACTGCAACCGGAGTCTACAGCGTTGAGGTAAGTACAGCCTACTGCTCGGCTTCGGATGAGGTAGACCTGTTCTTTGCTCCTCTGCCGGTAGATGTGCTTCCGAATGATACACTGGTCTGTTTTGATGAGCCGCCTTACGAACTCATTGTGGATGCAGGCAATTCCGGCGCCACATACGCCTGGAACAATGGCGAGACCGGTCAGTCGATTGTGGTGGCAGAGGAAGGCTACTTCACCGTTGCAATCACGACGCCCCTGGGGTGTACGTCTCTCTTTGATTTTCTGGTAACCGACGACTGCTTCGGTGACTACCTCTACGTGCCCAATGCCTTTACCCCGAATAACGACGGCATTAATGATGTGTTTATGCCTATTGGTGATAACATTGCCGAAATTGAGGTGCAGGTCTGGAACCGATGGGGAGATCTGATTTGGTCAACCAATGAACTTGGAGTCGCATGGGATGGCAGTTATCAAAACGGTGATTACTACGTTGAGAATGAACAGTACGTTTACGTAGTTCGCTATCGGTACTTTACCAACGAAACCGGGGATATGTCTGAAACGATAGAGAAAAAAGGATCGGTAGTGCTTATTCGTTGACCTCCAAAAAGCGTTTCACATTTGAGAGGGTGCCAAACACTACGAGTGTGTCTGTGTCATAGATGGTTGTTTCAGCCTTTGGAACACCAAGAATATGTTCCGTTTTTACGGGCTCTCCGTTGACCTCTTCTTCATAAGAGCGC
Organism: Flavobacteriales bacterium; assembly: GCA_018402085.1. Classification (GTDB taxonomy): domain Bacteria; phylum Bacteroidota; class Bacteroidia; order Flavobacteriales_D; family Sanyastnellaceae; genus Sanyastnella. Next base: position 221,559 of record JAGYJM010000001.1, read on the forward strand.
TTGATGGTAATCAGTGTCAGATTGTAACGATTTACAAGGTCAATGTCCATCAAGGTTCGGTTGGAGATGCCCCGAGGCGCTTTAATCTCAGCGACTTCATAATTGTCAGGAAGCTGGAGGAAGGCCGTAATGCTCGGGTTAATCAACTGTTCAGCAACGAGGCTCGCAAACTCTTCTTCAGGAGCTAGAATCTCATCAATACCAAGACTGTGAAGAATCCTTTTCTGGTTGTCACCACTTGCGCGCACAATCACGCGGGGCAACTTTAGGTCCATTAGATTGAGCGCTGTGAGAATGGTAGCTTCAAAGTTTTCACCAATAGCGACAACGGCGGCATCCATTTCAGTCACTTTTTGAGCAAGAAGGGCTTTCTTATCGGTGGTATCGAGTTGAACAGCGAGCGCCACCTCATCTTTAATAACCTCCACCCGGTCTGTGTCCGAGTCAAAGGCGTAAACTTCTGCACCTCTTGAAGCGAGGCGCCGTGCAATTTCGGTTCCGTAACGTCCGATGCCGATTACGGCAAAGCGATTCCTTGACATGCTGTATATAGGTCTTTATGCGAGGTGCAAAGTACGGCATCCTGCGCTTTTGCGCAGCCTTAAGCAAGTGCCTTCTCCATTGCCTTGCCAAAATGGTAAACATCTTCGAACGAATTGTACATCGGAACCGGGGCGACACGAATAACATTCGGTTCACGCCAGTCAGCGATCACGCCCTCTGCAGTGAGTTTATCGAAGAGCTGTTTTCCCATTCCGTGTGCAAGAATGGAGAGCTGACAACCGCGCTCTCGCGAAGATGCGGGCGTTATAATCTCAAATTTAACCGTAGCTGAAGCAGCACTGATTTGCTTCAGCACAAATTCAAGATAAGCCGTGAGCTCAAGGCTTTTCTCCCGAAGTTGCGTCATGCCCGCATCAGTGAACTGGTCAAGCGCTACTTTGTGAATGGCCATGTTGAATACAGGCGCATTGCTCAATTGCCAGCCTTCAGCGCCCGGAATCGGCTTGAACCCCTGTTCCATCAGGAAGCGCTCGTCTTTATCATGACCCCACCAACCAGCAAAGCGCTGAAGATCGCTCCGATAGGCGTGGCGTTCATGAACGAACACGCCTGAAACTGAGCCCGGTCCGCTATTGAGATACTTATAAGTGCACCAGCAGGCAAAGTCTACCTCCCAGTCGTGCAGTTTCAAAGGTACATTGCCTGCAGCGTGGGCCAAATCAAACCCTACAATAGCACCGGCGGCATGTCCGGCACGTGTGATCCTCTCCAGGTTGAAGAATTGTCCACTATAGTAATTAACACCACCGATCATTACCAAGGCGATCTCATCTTTGTGGTCCTCTATGGCTGCGAGGATGTCTTCTTCACGAAGCAGATGCTCTCCTTCACGAGGTGCCACTTCAATGAGATGCAGGGCAGGGTCAAGTCCGTGAAAACGCAGCTGCGTTTCGATCGCATACTGATCACTCGGAAAAGCTTTGGCTTCGCATAGCAGTTTGGTGCGTCCGCTTTGCTTATCCGGGCGAAAGAATGAAACCATCATCAGGTGCAGGTTCACCGTGAGGGCGTTCATCATCACGACTTCCGAAGACTGCGCACCGACAACAGCCGCTGCGCCTTCAGTGAGAATTTCATGGTAACTGTACCACGGGTTGCGTGCATGGAAATGGCCTTCTACCCCCCACCTGGCCCAGTCTTCAAGTTCGACCTGGAGTGCTTCACCGGCCTTTTTGGGCTGCAAGCCAAGTGAGTTGCCCGTGAAATAAAGCACCTGCCGGTCGTTAATGACCGGGAAATGAAATTGTTCGCGAAAGCCTGCAAGCTGATCTGCCGCATCTCGTGACCGCGCATAGTCTATTGTGTATTCCGGAGTCATCATTGCCGCAAAGGATTCTGTTAGTTTTGCGGTAAAGAAGGCCGAAATTGGTCAAACCTCAAAAAATATCTTTCAGATGATTGATCGTTCTGCGTCAGCTGAGTTGTTCGAAACCGCCAAAAAGTACTTTCCGGGAGGCGTAAACAGCCCCGTGCGTGCCTTCAGGAGCGTAGGAGGTACGCCGCTCTTTATTGAGAAAGGTGACGGCGCCCTGATCTGGGATGCCGATGGTAACCAATTCATTGATTATTGCTGCTCATGGGGGCCGCTCATTCTTGGGCACAACCATCCGTCTGTGCGTGAGAATATTCATAAAGCGGTTGACCAGGGAACTTCTTTTGGAACACCCACCCGGTGGGAGAATGTACTGGCATCAACCATTCTTGAAAATCACAGCTACCTTGAGCGAATCCGATTCGTGTCATCCGGAACTGAAGCCGCCATGAGCGCTATCCGACTCGCTCGCGGAGTCACTGGTAGAAGCAAGATCATTAAATTTGATGGGTGCTATCATGGACATGTAGACGCGCTGTTGGTGAAAGCAGGGTCAGGCTTGGCCACATTGGGCACATCCAGTAGCGCAGGCGTGCCGGAAGCTTATGCCAAAGAAACCATTGTGCTGCCATTGAACGATCGTCAGGCGGTTGAAGAGGCGGTAAAGCAATACAAAGACGAGATTGCCTGTGTCGCCATTGAGCCGATACCAGCCAATAACGGCTTGTTGATTCAGGATCCCGAATACCTCCGTTTTCTGCGTGAGATATGCACACGGGAGGGAATTATTCTCCTCTTCGATGAGGTGATTTCAGGTTTCAGGGTAGGATTTGAGGGTGCCGCAGGCTTGTACGGTATTCAACCGGATGTGCTCGCCTTCGGTAAAATCATCGGCGGAGGAATGCCCGTAGGTGCGTATGGCAGCTCCGCAGAGATCATGAACCACATTTCACCGGAAGGCCCCGTTTACCAGGCCGGAACCCTCTCCGGGAACCCTGTCGCAATGGCGGCGGGAGCGGCCCAGCTGCAACAGTGCCTGAAACCCGGTTTCTACGAAGAACTCGAGCGTAAAACCCGAAACCTGATTGACCCGTTGATGGAGTACAGCCAACAAAATGGATACAGCTTTCGGATGTTCAACCGCGGCTCGGTCTTCTGGCTCGCTTTCAGCGATAAGGTGGCGATCAGAAGCTCTGCGGAGATCGATCCGGATAGCATGAAGTACTTTGCTACGCTGCACAGTGCCTTGCTCGATCGCGGTATTTATCTCGGACCGAGTGGCTACGAAGTTGGTTTTGTCTCAGCCGCACATACCGATGAGCAGATCGCCCAAACGGTAGAGGCTTTTAAGGAAGCCCTCGACATCGCGTTTTCAGAACAGAACGGATAGTGCGACGAGCAAGGCCTGTAAGATGAGCAATCCGTCTACCGCACCCGTGAAGAACATTTCGTCATTTCCGGAACGCGTCTTGCCAATCAGCACTGCACTGATGATCAGGCTGATCATGACAGCGATCCAGTTAAATACTGTGTAAACGTCATGAACGAATAGCGCAGTGGCCGCACTGAGGCTCAGTGCAACCCAAACCAGTGCGTAATACCGGGCGCCACGCTCACCGAGCAGTTGTGCAGCAGTCCGCTGGCTTGGGTCATCGAGCCCAGCATCGCGAATATCAAAAGGAATGGTGATCGCAACGATAAAGGCAAAGCGTTCAGCGAACCGCAGAAGAAAGGCGTCGTCAAACACAATCCCCTCATGCTGCACCACGGGCAGCGCAACGGTGACCATCGCCCATACCAATGCGATGACGTACAGTTTCACATAGGCGACATCGCGCAAGGCACGCAGTCTGCCTGCAATAGGGAAGAAGCGTACCGCATAAAACAGCGATAACACGCCCGAAAAAGATAGCAGGAGGAGCGAAGATGAAGAGAGCATTGGTATTAGCAAGAGGCACGGAATCGCAGCCAGTACAGAGAGAATACCAAGCAGCCTGCGGTTGCGAAAGAGCCAGTTGTTGCGGCCGGACGCAGCATACTCCGGCCGATCAGTTAGCTTCACCAGTCGCTGAAAGTTGTACGTGAATAAGGTGGCGAAGCCGGTGAAAAACGACAAGTGGAGGGTGGTTTCACCGATCAGTACTCCCGTCTGCCAGGTTGCGGCCGCAGCACCCAAAGCGATCCAGACGTTGCTGTAAACCGCATTCCTCCAGTGCTTGCGTACCTTAAAACGGGTCCCTTTCATCAGCGCAAGACGAGAAAATAGGTCGCTATACCTACCAGAAGACCGAGTCCTGAACCTTTCATCGCACCCATCAGCTTCTTAGGTCTTGCCACGCGCTCATAGCCAAGGGCGTAGACCTCGTTAAATTTGTATTCAGGCTTGCTGATCGAGGCGCCCTGGATGCGAAGCACCGGCAACAGCGGGAAAGCAGAGTAGGCAAGGGGTGGAGCTATCGTAAAAAGGAGTCCGCCATCGGCAAGGATGGCACTGCCCGCACCAACGAGGAATCCTCCCAGGGTGGTTGGCCAGACTTTGAAGCCGCGGCGCGCATCCTGTTCTCCGGCAATGAAGATCCGCATTTCATCAATGCTCAGGTCATCTCCCAGTGCAGGGTCAGGAGCGTAAAGCACCCATTCTCCGGCGTTTTGACCGGTGAAAGTCATTGAAAACACCTCTGATTTGTGGATTTCGAGACGTTTTGGCTTCCGCCGCTTTCGCGGCGTTTCCATGACAATGTCAATGCCGTCAACCGATAGCACGCTGCCACTAATTTCATTCCCGCTCATGCGCAGCAAGGTGGCCTCAGCAGGCAGTTCTGGAACTTCAAAGAAGTTGCGGTCAAAAGCGGTTTCAGGGTTACCGATTTCAGGAAGGACAACCTCACCTTCAAGAAAAAAAACGGCAGACCAGGTCAGGTCGCCTTTCTTCGCGTCGAGCTGAAGCTTGATGCGCTCGCCGTTCTTGATGGCAGTACCCGTGACGAAAATACCCGTAGTGCGCTCACACATCGGTAGCGGCACCAGTTCAGGCTGTTCCTTTTCCAGCATGAGTGAAAAGTGCCGGTTGATGGCGTGCAAAGTACTGTCTGCTATTTTTTCGGCCTGAAAAGGCCGGATGCAAATACTGTCGTTTTTCGCAAGGCGCAGCGTGTAGTGCAAGTCTGATGCACTGTTACGCAAGGTGTTGTTCCATGGATGCTGTCCTGATGAGGTCAGCTGAAGAAGCAGGAGTGCGGCGCAGAGAAGCGTGAATCGCATATAAATCAGTTTGGTCAAAGGTAAGCGTACGCTCGTAAACATGGCCGCAGATTAGTTGTTGCTGACACAAGCTTGACGGCGATACCGATAGAGAACGCAGAAAGTGTCTCTTGTGATGGCTCGTCTGTTTTGAGCTGTATATTTGCAGACCCAAACCTAAAAAAATGGATACAGGTAGTTTCGCAGCACGACATATTGGTCCGCGTCAGGAAGAAATCGCCAGAATGCTCGAGGCCGTTGGTGTTGAATCAATTGAGGAGCTGGTTGATAAGACAGTGCCCTCGAACATCCGATTGCAAAAAGAGCTAGAGCTGCCCGAGCCGATGACGGAGCGCTCATACCTGAAGCACCTGAAAGATCTCGCTTCTCAAAACAAGATGTACAACACGTACATCGGTATGGGTTACTATCCGACAGTGGTGCCTTCTGTGATACAGCGAAACGTACTGGAGAATCCGGGTTGGTACACGGCATACACGCCTTATCAGGCTGAAATTGCCCAAGGGCGACTTGAGGCGTTGTTGAACTTCCAGACCATGGTTAGCGATCTGACAGGTTTGCCCATCGCGAATGCTTCATTGCTTGATGAAGCAACAGCCGCCGCAGAAGCCATGCTGATGCTGTTTCATGCCCGTTCTAAAGAGAAGCGGAAAAGCAATGCCAAGCGCTTTCAGGTGGATGAGAATGTATTCCCCCAGACCCTCGCAGTGATCAGCATGCGCGCGCATCACCTCGATGTTGAGATCGATGTGAAACCATGGCGTGAGTTTGATCTGAAAGAAGACGTGTTCGGATGTATGTTGCAATACCCGAACGGAGTGGGCCTCATTGAAGACTACAAGGCATTCACTGAATCTGCACGTGAAGAAAATGTACCGGTGGCCGTGGCTACTGATCTCGCAGCCCTTGCCTTGCTGATGCCTCCCGGAGAATGGGGTGCAGATGTGGTCTTCGGTAACTCTCAGCGTTTCGGCGTTCCGATGGGCTATGGAGGTCCGCACGCAGCGTTCTTCGCCACAACAGATGCTTACAAGCGTCAGATTCCGGGCCGCATCATCGGCGTGTCAAAAGATCGCCGAGGTAAACTCGGACTCCGGATGGCACTGCAGACGCGTGAGCAGCATATCCGCCGCGATAAAGCTACGAGTAACATATGTACCGCCCAGGCATTGCTGGCAGTGATGGCTTCCATGTATGCCGTGTATCACGGCAAGGCGGGCATCCGGTCGATCAGCGAGAGCATTTACCAGAAGACTCGTCTGGTAGATGAGGCCCTGCAGGCAGCCGGTTGGGAGCAGAAGAACGAATATTACTTTGATACACTCCTGGTAGATACCGGCGACCGGATCAATGAGATTCGGGCAGCCGCAGAAGCGGCGGAGCTTAACCTACGCTTCTTTGACGACGAGCGCCACGTCGGGATATCCATGAGCCAGGTAGACGACCTCGAGAGCATAGACACGCTTCTCGGGGTGTTCCTTGCCGATCGCAAAGATCAACACTTTGAGAGCCTTCCTACGCGACCAGACATCATGAAGCGTCGTACAGATTACCTCACGCATCCTGTTTTCAACCGCTACCACAGCGAAACGGAGATGATGCGCTACCTCAAGCGTCTCGAGAATAAAGACTTCTCACTGACCCACGGTATGATCCCGTTGGGTTCGTGCACCATGAAACTGAATGCGGCAACTGAACTGCTTCCATTAACGTGGCCTGAATTTGCTGAGATTCACCCATATGCTCCTGTTGAACAGGCGGCTGGTTACCATAAAGTGATTCACCAGCTCAAGCGCGATCTTGCAGAGATTACTGGACTTGCAGGTACCAGTTTGCAGCCGAATTCAGGTGCCTCTGGTGAGTACACAGGGCTTTTGGTGATTCGGGCTTATCACGAATCTCGGGGAGAGTCGCACCGCAATATCTGTCTTATTCCATCTTCAGCACACGGTACCAACCCGGCAAGCGCCGTGATGGCGGGTATGAAAGTGGTTGTGGTGAAATGCGATGATAACGGAAACGTTGACGTCCAAGACCTTCGCGATAAAGCTGAACAGTACAAAGACAATTTGGGAGCGCTCATGGTGACCTATCCGTCAACACATGGTGTGTTCGAAGAAGCGATCGTCGAAATCAATGAAGTCGTGCACCGTTGCGGCGGACAAGTATACATGGACGGGGCAAATATGAATGCACAGGTTGGATTGACAAATCCCGGGCGTATTGGTGCAGACGTATGTCACCTCAACCTTCACAAAACATTTGCCATTCCCCACGGAGGCGGTGGCCCGGGCATGGGGCCTATCTGCGTGGCAGAGCATCTGGTTCCATTCTTGCCGGGTAACCCACTCGTACGAACCGGCGGTGAGGCCGGAATCGGCGCTGTTGCAGCTGCTCCATACGGCAGTGCGCTGATTCTCCTTATTTCTTACGGTTACATCGCGATGCTCGGGGCAGAAGGCCTGCGGAACAGCACAGAGATTGCAATTTTGAACACCAATTATATACGTGTGCGCCTCGAAGGCCAGTTCGATGTCTTGTATAAAGGAGCAAACGGCTATGCGGCACATGAAATGATCGTAGACTGCAGGGGCTTTAAGAAGCAGGGCATTGAGGTTTCGGATATCGCGAAGCGACTGATCGATTATGGTTTCCATGCTCCTACGGTGTCATTCCCCGTGGCCGGAACGATCATGATAGAGCCTACAGAGAGCGAAGGCCTTCGTGAGCTTGACCGATTCTGTGAAGCGATGCTAAGTATCCGCGAGGAGATTCGTATGATTGAGCGTGGCGATGCAGATATAGAAGACAACGTACTGAAGATGGCTCCCCATACGGCTGAAGAACTTATCGGTTCAGTGTGGCCGCATCCTTACAGCCGCGAAAAAGCCGCCTATCCTGTTGATAGTCTCCGTGATCAGAAGTTCTGGGTGAGCGTTTCGCGCGTTGATGACGCTACAGGAGACCGTAATCTTATATGTACGTGTCCACCGTTGGAAAACTACATGGAAGAAGCCTGAAAGGCCGACTAAGATTCCGCGTACCAAACCTTCGAGTGTGAATCCTACCTGCGGGTTGATCGCAGAAAATTCACCATAGGCGGTCTTTTGGGAGACACGGAGGCAGGGAAGGCAGAGCCCTGAGTATGAGCGTAAAGTGATCGGGTGCAATGTCGGTTTCATTTACACGGCATTGCAAGAGACAAACAAATCAAAACCTTAACGCAAGCTTAAAGATTCATATATTTGGGGCACTTGATCAATTCAATTCACGTAAACCACTTAAAATCAATCATTATGAAGAAAATTTACGCGCTGATGCTCGTATCATTTCTTGCCTTTGGAGCTTCTGCTCAGCATGTTTATCAACCGATGCAAAAGGCTCGCGACGGCAAAATGATGCGTGCAAACAATAGCACCACCTTCGCTGGAGATCGCGAAACATTCTACACCAACGACTTCAGCGACTGTTCTGACTTCGTTATTGACAACGCATTCGATAACGGTTTGACTCAGTTTGTTGAACTCCAGTGGGAGTGCGGTAATGTCGAGCCGGAAGGTTTCGCGGCGATCGCGCCAATCGAATCTACCACCGCTGACGATGGCTTTATGATGGTCGACTCAGATGAGTTCGGTGGTGAAGAAGGCGGAACAGGCATTGAAAACTGCTGGTTCCAAACGGCAGATCCTATCAACTGTGCTGACTATCCTTTCGTATCGATCAGCTTTGAAACTTTCTACCGTATGTGGGATGGAGGTTCATCTGACGGCAACGAATACTGCCTTGTAGAGGTTTCACGCGACGGCGAAACATGGCCGGATGTTGAAACGTTTGAAGTGGCAGACGGATTTGTAGACTTCGGTGATGGCGATGGCGAGGTACAAGCTCGCTGGGAGTTGTGGCCTGAAATGGAAACCCAAGACCCGGTAGAGAACCCAACAATACAAACTTTTGATATCACAGCAGCAGCAGGTGGTCAGGAGCAAGTGTGGATCCGCTTCCGCTGGAAGGGTACCTGGGGCTACGCCTGGATGGTTGACGACATGGAGCTCTTCGAGACACCTGCCAACGATCTCCGCCTTGGTAGCTACACTACGTACACCGATTATGACGGAACAGGAATCTATGAGTACGGAGTGTGGCCGGTTAGCCAGTCGACAGAAGTACAAATGGCCTCTACAGTTCAAAACATCGGCACAGACGCTCAGACAAACACCTCACTTTCTGCTACCGTGAATGGTGAAGCTGTAGGTTCGTCTGACCCGATGGATTTCGAATACCAAATGACGGATACTCTTCGCATTCCCGGGTATCAGATCCCAACCGATATTGGAGAATACACTGTAGAGTACACCGTAGCTTCTGATTTCGAAGATGAAAGTCCTGAAAATAACACGACCACACAGTCTTTCGAAGTCTCAGAATACAGCTATGGTCGTGATGACGAATTCTTCACGGCACTCTTCCCGGGTGAAACCTACAACGACCAATACATGGCGGCAACACCATTCCAGTTCTTTGGAGATGCCACCATCTACGGAATCGATGTAGCCATTACGGCGGGCGACGAAGATGCGCCGATCATTGCACACATTCTTGACTTTGCAGAGCTTGAAATTCAGGCTTCCACTGCAGAGCTTGAGCTGAATCCGGCTTTCGTAAATACAGACCCGAACAACGAAGAAATCATCTGGTACACGTTTGTACTCGAAGATCCATGGACGGTCTCAGCCGATGAAGGCTGGGTAGCGGCTTTTGAAAGCTACGGAGGTTCAGGCGTTCGTATCGGTGAGTCAAAATTTGCTCCGGATCAAACTTGCTACGTGCAGGGAGACTTCGGAACCGCTGGTTTCGACTGGTATTTCACCAATGAAGTTCCTATGGTTCGCTTCAATCTCGATCCAAACCTTCAGGAGACTCCTAACAGCGTAGAAGAGGTGAACACTGTAAACTTCGAGCTCTTCCAGAACGCTCCAAACCCGGTATTGGATCAAACCCGAATCCGCTACAACCTGAACGCTGCAAGCGAGGTTGTATTTGAGGTGCGTGACCTTACCGGTAAGCTGATGGAAAGTCGTGACCTCGGTACTCAGGTAGCTGGTGAGCAAATCATCGAGCTGAACGTTAGCAACTACGCTGCCGGTATGTACCAGTACTCCGTTACTGTTGACGGTGAGCGTGCGACACGCAAAATGATGGTGAAGTAAGATCCACCCATCTGAATGAACTGTTTTGAAAAGGCCTTCAAGTGAGGGCCTTTTCTTTTTTCTGCGCAGAAGCGCAGGATGCGAAGCAGTGTTTCACAAGCACGAAAACGTTGGATTGAAAGAATAAAGATGTTTTCTGACGTTTTATTCTCCCGTAACCCTTGCGGGGATGCCTATTTTCACTAATTTCCAACCTTATAAAAAGTGTAAGGATGAAGAAAATTTACTTGTTTTTAACTGCAATGTTGTTTGTAGTGTCGGTCAATGCACAGCGTATCGATGCTCAACACGATTTTAACTCCATGCTGCGTCCGGCATCTTCGACCGAAATTGAAGCGTCGAACAACCTCGGAAGAGCACTCATGGAAAAATGGAATGCCACGGACCGCGGAGACACTTTCTTTTACGAAGATTTCTCCGAAGGCCTTGATGGCAGCACTCCCTTCGGAGCATGGTCGATTGAAGATTCTGGCGGTGGCTCGATCTGGATGGAAGCAGACGCAAATAGCCCTGCAGGTGAATTCTCAACCAATATCGGTGCCCTTGAATCAACAACCGCTGATAACGGATGGATGATCTTTGACTGTGACCTCTACAATACACCCATTTCCGATGGTGTAGAAGATGTTACCGGAAGACTGATTTCGCCGGTGATTGATATGTCAGGACTGAATTCTGTGGTGGTTGAGTGGGAACAATACTTCCGCTACTGCTGCTTTTCGCCGGCACCCGTGTTTCTTGAAGTTACCACTGATGGTGGCGACAACTGGACAGCTTTCCCTGCGTGGGGAGATTTTATCCAGTCAGCAAATACCGCTTCTGCGAACCCTCTCCCAACAGGAGTTGACATCTCGTGTGCAGCTGCCGGTGAGTCAACAGTTCAAATCGCCTTTTCTTACCTCCAGAACCCTGTCGTAGGTAATGGCTACAGCCACTACTACTGGGGTGTGGATGATGTGGTGATCCGTGAGAACGAGATAGTCAATGACCTCCGCGTAGCACAGGTGACTACAGGCGATGTATTCAATTATTTCGAGTACCGCTCACTCCCTATTGAACAGGCGATTCCTGAAGATGAAGGTGGGCTTGTCGCCGGAGTCATTTACCGCAACGCGGGCAATGCTGATCAAAACAATGTGGTGATCACCGTTGACATCCTTGATGATGGAGGAAATGTACTTACCTCTGTAACCTCCGAGCCATTCACCGCTCCTTCAGCCGCAAATGCTGAACTCTGTCCGCAAAACACCAATGACACGCTGTACATCAATACCGACTGGGCGCCAGAGGCGACTGGTGATTACACAGTGGTTGCAAGCATCGCAAGTGATTCTAATGACGAAACGCCTGATAATAACCAGCGCGAACGTCCAATCACGTTCACCAACGATATCTATGCACATGACGACGAGTCAGAATGGAATGTGGAGTTCCGTCCGCGCGAAGATGACGACAATGGCCTCTTTAACCCAACAGGCTACGGTAATTTCTACACCGCAAATAACCCTGGAACCACAGCCTATGGAGCACTTGTGGCTTTTGGGCCAAATACCGGTACCGATTTTCTGGAGTTTGAGTTGAGGTTCTATACCATTGAGCCCGGTGTTTTCCTAAATGACGCTGGGTTTGATGTTGCATTCTACTCGGTAGCACCTGAATATGTGCCGTCTTCTATTGCCGGAGCCGAACTGGTCTACTACCCTTTTGAAGACCCGATAGAAATGAGTGTCGCAAATCCAACAGACCTCGATGATGATGTCTTCTACTTCGTAGGCGTTCTCAATGACTTCCAGTCTGAAGAGGAGCTTACAGTTGTAGGTAACGGAAACTCTGATACCGACAACTCAACCGGAGCATACGAGCAAACAGGCGATGGTGACTTTGTGTGGTTCACAGCGCAAACCGCTACACCAGCCATTCGCCTGGTGACCAGCGAGCAAACCTCTGTTGATGAGCTTGCCCAGCGAAATGGTGTGCAACTCATGCAAAACATGCCAAACCCGGCCGCCGAAAGCACAACAATTGAGTTCTACCTGGTTTCTTCGAAAGAAGTGATGTTCGAGCTCTATGATGCGCAGGGGCGTCTCGTAGATCAGAATGATATGGGTACCCTCCAGGGCGGAGAGCACCGCATCGTTTACCCTGTAAATGAACTTCAGTCTGGGGTGTATTACTACAACCTTATTGTAGACGGGGTACGCCTTACGAAGAAAATGATTGTTCAGCGCCGCTAATATGCAGTGATGACAGAAGCTTTTAGAAAGCCCGGCAGCACTGCCGGGCTTTCTTTGTTTCTGATTTTGAACAACTTGGTGTAGGAAAGTTCTTACGTCTTTATCAGCAATCGCCCGTAAGACGTTGTAATATCGTGCTGATATCTTGCCGCCAAACGCTCGAAAAGAAACTTTAATGAGAACGCTTTTTACCCTATTGCTTGTTTTTGCGGGCCTTACGGTCGCTGCACAACACGACTTGTCAGACGTGACCGCTGCCCCCGGTATGTACGTGAATGGCGACCGACCCGAAGAGGGTGCCATTTTCATACGTGAAAACGTACTTTGGTCTGAAGATTTTTCAAACGGTATTCCAACTACCTGGTCCAACACCGCTGATCCTGAACTCGCCGTGTGGGAATACAGAGGTCTTTTAACCTCTCCCGATAATTCAGCCGGAACTCAAGGCTCATGCGTGTCGCAAGATGATGACTACGGTCCGCCAATTGAGTCAGAAACCGCCGACAACGGCTTCATCATCTTCGACTCCAATTACTGGGATGACAACATAGGTCCGTGCGGTAATTTTGGCGCGGGTCCGGCACCTGGGCCACATTTTGCCACGCTGACAACCGATGCAATTGATCTTTCTGCCTCAGAGTTGGTTGGGCTTCGCTTCTACCAGTATTTCAAGAATTATCAAGCCAACGCTCGCATAGAATACAGTATTGCTGATGATGAATGGATGATTCTCTGGGAATCAGATATTGCAGATTTCACAGGAGAAACCGCTACCAACGATTTTGTTCGCTTCAATGTGAGTGATCAATTGGGAGGTCAGGCAGATGTGCGTCTTCGATTTGTATTCGAAGGAAATTACTACCATTGGATGATCGATGATATTGCGCTCTTTGAATTACAGCAAAACAACATCATTGTCGCAAATGCAACTTATGGTGATTTTGACTTTTTCGATCAGGGCAATGAAACCGGGTTTGAAAAAATGGAATATACCCGTTACCCGGCAGAAATGGCACCGCGGGTCTACTTCTCTGCACGTGCAGCCAATTGGGGTGCTGCTGATCAGACAGACTGCAACCTTACCGCAGTGCTTAGAAATGAAAGTACACTCGATACTTTATACGAGGCCACTTCAGCATCTACCGATCTGATGCCTGACGCTGAACATGGATTTACCGTTTCCGCCTACGACCTTGACGGTACTCTCGCGCCATACACCACCCACTTTCATGTCTCACAAAATGAAGAGGAGGAGTCTCCTGAGAACAATACCGTGATTCATTCTTTTGATGTAAACGACTACATCTATGCGCGTGACCAACAACAAACAGACGGAGTGTTTGTGCCCAATAATGTCTTTAACGGTGCTCCGTATGAAGTGGGCAATATGTTCCTCATAACGGCTGATGACCAGGCCGTAGAATCAGTGAGTATTGGGGTCGGTTCGAGCTCATGGACCGGAGCCAGTGTGTACGCGAAAGTGTACCGCTTGCAAACCAGCGGGGGCATCGGAGCCGAAGAGATCGCATCTACAGATGAGTTCGGAATTATTGAAGATGCCTTGAATAATGTGGGTGACAACAACATCATGACCATTCCTTTTCCGGAGCCGGTTGTTCTTGCCAAAGACTCCGCATACCTCGTAGTGGCTGGAACAAATGATGGGCCTGAAAATGTGCGCTTTGCCGTAAGCGGTGACAGTCCTGACTTCACCTCTTACGTCCTATTCCTGCCAAACTCGTGGTTTTATCTGGTACGCACACCGCTCGTGCGTATGAACTTCGGTCCGGTAGTTGACGTCGAAGAGATTGCAAGACCAGAAGCTCAACTTTCAGCTTATCCCAATCCGGCAAGCGAACACGTGCAATTGCGGTTTAATCTTGATCGAGCATCACGTTGTACACTGGTGATTTACGATGCCGTCGGGCAGATCGTTGATCGTCGCGATCTGGGTGTGTTGCCCGCAGGCGAACACCTTGAGCGTTTAGCCTCTTCAGAGTGGGCGGATGGCTGGTATGTAGTTTCGCTCGAAGGTGAAGGCTTTCGCGAAAATGAAATGATTGTGATTCAGCATTGAGCTGAGTAATCCCTCCGGTAAAGCCACTCGGGTATCGAGTGGCTTTTTTATTCACCTTTGTGGCTATGGGTATAAAGTCACTTCTCAGTCGTCCGCTTTCATATTTCGTCATGCGCGGAGTGTACAAGAGAGCTGCCCAGGCTCCTGAATGGCAGCGTCGGCAGTTCGTCAATCTCCTCGAGAACGGACGCAAAACAGTGTTCGGAAAAGACCACTACCTCAATGAGGTTCATTCGTATGACGAATTTCGTGAGGCTGTGCCTCTGCGCGATTACGAAGCCCTTAAACCATACGTCGATCGAAGTGTCAGGGGTGAAGAGCATGTACTCTGGCCGGGTAAACCACTGTATTTCTGTAAAACAAGTGGTACCACCTCCGGAGCCAAGTATATCCCGATTACCGAAGACTCGATGCCCAATCATATACGCAGTGCCCGCAATGCGCTGCTTGCTTACGTGCATGAAACAGGTAAAAGCTCCTTTGTTGAGGGTAAAATGATCTTCCTTCAGGGAAGCCCGAAGCTCGATCACACCGGCGATGGAGTGCCCTATGGCAGGCTTTCCGGAATAGTAGCCCACCATGTGCCTGCGTACCTTCAGCGAAACCGCCTTCCTTCGATGGAGGCGAATTCGATCGAAGAATGGGAGCAAAAGCTCGAGGCGGTCGTAAATGAAACCATCAACCAGCCGATGAGCCTCATCAGCGGCATTCCTTCGTGGTTGCAGATGTATTTTGAGCGACTGATCGAGCGCTCCGGAAAGCCCAATATCGCAACCCTCTACCCTGAGTTTTCGTTGATGGTTTACGGGGGCGTTAACTTTGAGCCATACCGGGCGCGCTTCCGTGAGTTGATCGGTAAAGACATCCCAACAATTGAGACCTATCCGGCCAGCGAAGGTTTTATCGCTTACCAGGATAGTCAGCAGCACGAAGGTCTCTTGCTCACAATCGCCGATGGCATCTGGTACGAGTTCATTCCGGCAGATCGGTTTTTTGACGAAGACCCGCCGCGCCTGAGCCTCGAAGAAGTGCAGCTCGGGGTCAACTACGCCCTCGTGATGAATACCAATGCCGGATTATGGGGCTACAGTATTGGCGATACGGTGAAGTTCGTCTCTCTCAATCCGCCACGCATAAAAGTAACCGGCCGCATCAAGCATTACACCTCAGCATTCGGGGAGCACGTGATCGCAGAAGAGGTAGAAGCGGCGATGACGGCCGCGTTGGCGAAGTTCCCCTGTCAGGTGCGTGAATTTCACGTAGCACCGCAAGTTCATCCCGATCAAGGCCTTCCGTACCATGAATGGTTCGTTGAATTTATTGACCCGCCGCTTGATCCAGCCGCTTTTGCGGCTGAAATCGATAAAGAAATGACCGGGCGAAACATCTATTATAAAGACCTGATCAAAGGTCAGATCCTTCGTCCGGCAATCGTTACGGCACTTAAGCCAGGCAGTTTTGAAGCCATGATGCGCAAAAGAGGTAAGCTAGGCGGGCAGAATAAAGTGCCTCGTCTGGCCAATGACCGGGAAGTGGCATCCATTTTGCAAGAGGTCAGTCTGTGAGCAACATCCCACCATACCAATTGACCGGAAATCTTCGTTTTTACGATATGATCCGCGTCGTTGCAATGGCATTTTTTCTTTTTTTTCAGCCTTACGGCAGGATGATCGCACAGGTCACACCTGATCGCGAGAAGCACGATTTCGGAACAATTGACCGTACCTCAGATCGGGTCGCTGATTTCACGTTCATCAACGATGACAGCGAAGATGCTTTCGTGCTCACCACCCGTGTTCCGCGAGCCTATACCTACTTGTGGTCGGCAAAAACCATCAAAGCCGGTGAATCTATCACCCTGCGAGTTAAATACAATCCACTCGAAAAAGGAACTGTGCGCGATGAACTTGAGGTGTACTTCTCTTCAATGCAAGATCCTGTCATCCTGCGCTTTCGCGCAGAAGTAGAATATATTGACAGAAACGACAACCCGGCTTGTCCGAGCTTTCGCGAAATACCCGGCGAGAACGCTACTGAAAAACCCTTTACCGTGAAGGTGGTAGACCGCGAAACGCGTGAGGTGCTGAGCGGTGCACGCGTACGGATTGTGCAGCAGGGGCGGTTGCAACGAGATGTGAATACGAACCGAAAAGGCCTCTACAGCGAAGTTGTGCCTATCGGTTACTACCTCGTGCTTGCCGATGCAGACGGTTACATCAGCGCTGATTCAAGCGGATATATCAATCGTAGAAATGATTTTCTGCTCTTTGAGCTCGAAAAAGATCCTGAGGCACAGGAGGAAGAGGCCGTAGCTGATGAGCTTCCGGAGCCTGAACCAGAGGCACAAAAGGATGAAATTGCCATTGCGACGGGCGGTGTTCCGGAGCCTGAAATTGCGGAGCCTCAGCCTGAGCCCGTAGCAGTGACCAGTGCTGAACTGCCCGAAGACCGTTATGCCCGAAATAGTGTGGTATTCTTACTCGACGTCTCGCAATCGATGCGGCAGAAAGGAAAGCTTGAACTCTTACAGGCCTCGATGCTGCGCATGATTAATGCCCTGCGCTCTATTGACCAGGTTGCATTGATCAGTTATGCCTCAGAGACCGTTGTGGTGCTCAATATGACCGCAGCAGACCGCAAAGAAGAGCTCGAAAGGGCGGTTGCTGCGCTTGAAGCCGGCGGCATGACCGCTGGAGCGAGAGGATTTCAGGGAGCCTACGACATGGCCCTCGAGCACTTTGTTGAACAGGCGAATAATCAGGTGATCGTGACTACGGATGGTGCCTTCACAAAGCGAGACCAGCCCAGAATTTTGCGTATGGCCGAGAAGTACCGTAAGAAAGAAGTGAAAACCACCGTTGTTGGAATCCGGAGTAAACCCTACGCCATAGAGATCCTGGCAGAAATCGCTGAAGCCGGCGACGGCTCGCTGGTGCGGATTGAAGATTTCGACCTCGGACAAGAGGCTCTGCTCGAAGAAATCCGAAAACAGTCATACATTCAACCGTAAGATTATCTTTGCACCGCGATGCAAAAACCCTATCTGATCGGTATAGCAGGTGGCAGTGCGAGCGGGAAGACCTCCTTCCTGAAAGCACTGGTTGAGGCCTTTTCTGAAGACGATGTAAGCCTGGTTTCGCAAGACAACTACTACCGCCCCTACAACGAACAACTGCGCGATGCGCAAGGTTGGAGAAACTTTGACCTGCCTGATTCAATTCATCGCGATCATTTTCACCGCGATTTACTGCGACTTACTCAGGGCGAGCCGATTGAACGTATCGAGTACACGTTTAATAATCCGAAAATTCAACCGGCACTCATTCGCGTGCGACCCACCCCAATCATTCTCAGCGAGGGGCTCTTTGTCATGCACTACGATGAGGTGCGTGCGCTGCTAGATTACAAGGTGTACATTCATGCAGACCCTGACGTACGCCTGAATCGCAGAATCGCACGTGACCACCATGAACGAGGGTATCCTGAAAACGAAGTTCGCTACCAATGGAACAACCACGTCAGGCCTGCTGACGTGCAGTATCTGGAGCCTTACAAACCTGATTGTGACCTCGTAGTCAATAACAATGAGAGTTACGAAGACGGACTGAAAGCTCTCCGGCGCCATATTGAGGAAATCTTAAAACGATGAAGACATTCTTTCACCTCGGATCATGCAGCACTTGCCAGCGCATTATCAATGAGCTTGACCTGGGCACAACGGAGGTGCAATTGCAAGAAATCAAGAGTGAGCCTGTTACCGAAGCCCAGATTGACGCGATGAAAGAACGTGCGGGCAGTTACGAAGCGCTCTTCTCACGCAGGGCCTTGAAATACCGGGCGATGGGGCTTGGAGACAAAAACCTCAGCGAGCCTGATTACCGACAACTGATCCTTGACGAGTACACTTTTCTGAAACGTCCGGTTTTGATCCTTGACGATGAAATCTTCGTGGGCAATTCGAAGAAAGTGACGGCCGCGGCCAAAGCTGCCCTACGTTGAGCAGAACACTGTTGTTCGCGCACATCGCTCTTCTGGTAGTAGCCCTGTTCTATGGCGCCAACTACCTGATTGCGAAGGGGCTAATGCCCGGTATGATAGAGCCTTCGGGTTTTATTGTACTTCGTATCACCGGTGCAGGAGCACTTTTCTGGCTCATTTATGCCTTTCGGTACGAGGCGGTGAAGTGGCGTGACCTGCCGCGCCTTGCCGCTTGCGGTCTTGCTGGCGTAGCAGCCAATCAATTGCTGTTTTTCAATGGTTTAAGTCAGACTTCTCCCGTGAATGCGAGCATTATTATGACCAGCAATCCTATTTTGGTGCTGGTTGCCTCTGCGGTCATTCTGCGCACCTCGATCACGGCACGCAAACTTGCCGGTATCGCCCTGGGAGCCGCTGGCGCAGTGAGCTTACTCTTGCTCAGCAAGGGCAGCGATGCGGCGCATATCAGCTTGAAGGGTGACGCCATGGTTTTCCTCAACGCGATGGCATACGGCATTTACCTCGTTATGGTAAAGCCACTCATGGCAAGGTACAAGCCACTTACCGTCATCACCTGGGTCTTCTTGTTTGGCTGGCTGGTGGCACTGCCCATTGGTTGGCGTCAGGTGCTCGCCATCGATTGGTCAGGCTTTGAACAGCAGCACATTCTCGGAGTCGCTTACGTTGTGGTGGGTACCACTTTTCTCGTTTACCTTCTGAATATTTTTGCCTTGCGCATTGTACAGCCCACAGTGGTTAGCGTGTATATCTATCTCCAGCCGCTCTTTGCCGGCCTGTTTGCCTTTGTGTACGCTTATTTCGGTGGGGAAGATTTCACGGGTGACATCACCTGGGTGAGGGCGCTCTGCGCATTGCTGATCTTTGCGGGCGTCTACCTGGTTAGTGTGCCGCCAAGAAGCTGGGGGCCGATGCGTCAACGGCATTAGCTTCGTACCTTTACACCATGTTGAAGAGTACAAACCTCACCTTTCAGTACCCTCATGGACCCTCATTCGGCTTTCCAGATATCGCATGCGAGGCCGCGAAGCACTTGTTGCTGCTGGGTGAGTCGGGGTCAGGTAAAACGACCCTGCTGCATTTGCTCGCCGGTATGCTGCGACCAACCGGAGGTGCCGTGCACATTGCAGGACAAGATACCACGGCGCTGAGCAGCAAAGCGATGGATAAGTTTCGGGGCCAGCATGTGGGCATCATTTTTCAGACAGCGCATTTCGTGCAGAGCCTGACCGTTGAAGACAACCTGATCTTACCTCAGTTTCTCTCAGGTCGTTCGGTTGACCGCGCAAAAGCGCGGGATGTGATTTCGCGCCTTAACTTAGGCCATAAACTTCGCGAGAAGCCGGGAAACCTAAGCATCGGAGAGCAACAGCGCGTGGCGATTGCCCGGGCCCTGGTGAATGACCCGGATGTAATACTGGCAGATGAGCCTACTTCAGCACTCGATGACAAGAATGCTGAAGAAGTGATCCGGATGCTCGAAGAACAAGCCAGCCTCACCCGGGCATCGCTCATTATTGTGACCCACGATCAACGTCTGAAAGACCGCTTTCTAAACCGCGTGACCTTATGAACCTGCTCAAGATTGCACGTAGAAATATTGCTTCAAAGCCGCTTAACACTTTTCTGAGCCTCGTGTTACTGGCCTTCGGTGTGGGTATTATCTCATTGCTGCTACTGCTGGAGGTCAGTTTGCAGGAGAAGTTTGACCGGAATATTAAAGACATTGATATGGTGCTGGGCGCTAAAGGTTCGCCTCTGCAACTCATTCTGGCAAACGTCTATCATGTAGATGCCCCAACGGGTAACATTTCACGTGCTGAAGCAGAAAAGGTGGCCCGTCATCCTTACATAGAAGATGCTATTCCGCTGGCATATGGCGATAACTTTCGTGGCTATCGAATCGTTGGTACAGAACACAAATACCATGAACACTACGGTGTTGAACTGAATCAGGGCCGCCTTTTTGAAGGTACTTTTGAAGCTACGGTTGGTGCGAAGGTAGCAGAAGAGACCGGACTGAAGATCGGAGACACGTTTTACAGCGCACACGGGCTCACCGATGAGACAGATGTGCACAAAAATCATGCGTTCACGGTGGTGGGCATATACGCTGAAAGCGGATCGGTGATTGATCAGTTGTTGCTTACGCCGATGAGTTCAATCTGGGGTGTGCACGCCAATGTAGAAGAAGAGACGGGCGAAAAGCCCGATGATGAAATCACGGCGATGCTGCTCAAGAAGAAAAATCCGCTGGCGGTGATGATGATTCCGAAATTACTTGAAGACAGCAATATGCAGATTGCTTTGCCGTCTATCGAGATCAACCGGCTCACTCAAAATTTCGGTATCGGTATGGATACCGTTGAGGCCATCGCCATTCTGATCATGGCCCTGTCGTTCATCAGTGTCTTCATTTCACTCTACAACTCTATGCGGGAGCGCAAATATGAGCTTGCCCTGATGCGCACGATGGGCGCAACACGAGGGAGCCTTTTCACGCTGATCATTCTTGAAGGATTGGTCATGACCATTTCCGGGATGTTGATCGGTTTATTGCTCAGTAGGGTGGGCATGACGGTGCTGGCCAACGTCATGGAGTCAGAGTTCCGTTATGACCTGGGCGACCTCGGTGTACTGGCGTCAGAATGGCAGCTTTTGGGAATCACTATCTTTGTAGGGGTCTTGGCATCATTATTGCCGGCACTATCAGCAGTAAGACTCGACATTTCAAAAACCCTCGCAGATGGATAAGTTCATGAAGTACGTAGCCGCCGCTATGGGCATTGTCACCATCGCCGCACTTAACCTGAGCACGAGCTGTGTTTCACCATCGATTGCTTCGTCTGACATAGCACGTGTAGCTCAGTACCGGCAAACCATTCCATCGGTGCAGCAGGTATTTAATCAGGCGAACACCGTGAAAGCCAACCCGGTTTACCAGGAAGAGACAGACGCGAATACGCCCGTTTATTCAGCGAATGAAGCGGATGAACTGACATGGCGCACGCTCACAGATGTAGAGTTTAAAGACGTATATGTAGAAGAGCTTGACGCTTACTACTGGAAACCAACCTTTGGAAAAACAGTTAAAGAACTTGAAGGCAAAGAAGTGTACATTACCGGCTATATCATTCCGGTTGACTACGATGAAGACTTCTATGTGCTTTCGCGTTATCCTTTTGCCAACTGCTTTTTTTGCGGTGGTGCCGGTCCTGAATCAGTGGTCGACCTCCGATTCAAAAGCAAAACCCGAAAGTACGAGACCGACGAGCGCTTAACCTTCAAAGGAACCTTCGCGCTGAATGCAGATGACGTCTACCAGATGAACTACATTCTGGAAGGTGCTGAGGAGTATAAGCCCTGATTTAGCTGCGAGGGTTAGCTTTCGTTGTTGTGCGCTTTTCTGGCTTCTTTCATGATGAGCCCCGCTGCTTTGCTTTTCGGGCGTATTGCACTTGTTGACGTAACCTTCCTTTATTGAAGATTTTGTTGCTGTTGGTTTTACCACGTCGCAGCTTACGTTGCTCTTCTTCCGGTAGGTTATGGATGTCTTTGCATTCGGCAGAACAGCAATCGTCATAAGCTGCTTTGCACTCCTCACACTGAATGAACAGCAGGTTGCAGGCGACATTTGCACAGTTGGTGTGGTCATCACAGGGTTTTCCGCACTGGTGGCACTCAGCGATAATATCTTCAGATATTCGTTCTGCCCGACGCTCATCGAACACGAAATTCTTGCCGATGAACTTGTTCTCGAGCCCTTGCTCTCTTACCTGACGGGTATATTCTATGATCCCGCCATCGAGTTGATGCACATTCGCATAGCCCTGATGCTTGAACCATGCACTGGCTTTTTCACAGCGGATGCCCCCGGTGCAGTACATGACAATGTTCTTGTCTTCGTTACCCTGCAGCATATCGGTGACCAGGTCAATTTCTTCGCGAAAGGTATCGACATCAGGGGTGATGGCCCCCTTGAAATGACCGACTTCGCTTTCGTAATGGTTGCGCATATCGATCAGAATCGTCTCAGGATCGCTGACAAGAGTATTGAATTCAGCCGCCGATAGGTGCTTTCCGCGCCGGGTTACATCAAAGGTGCTGTCATTGAGACCATCGGCCACAATTTTCTCACGCACCTTGATGGCGAGTTTGAAGAACGACTTTCCGTCATCGTCAACGGCCACATTCAGGCGTATGCCATCGAGAAAGCGCACGGAGTAAAGGTGTTCCCTGAATGGTTCATACTGAGCCCGGGGCAGGCTGACCTGGGCGTTGATGCCTTCGTTGGCGACATAGGTGCGGCCGAGTACACCCATCTCCTCCCAGTTGGAGTAGAGAAAGTCGCGAAAAAACTGAGGGTTACGGATGTGCGCATAGCAATAAAACGACAGCGTCATGCGCTCTTCGTCGCTATTGAGCATGCGCTCAATCAGTACCCTCCGGTCGACCTGGTTGTGTAGCTTGTTCATCGTACAATTACAGGTTATACGTGATCCACCAAACCGGCAGAGGTTCAGACAAAGATACGGCTTTGCCAAAAGAGCCGTTAAAGGGTGACAATTGTCATGCCTCAACAGCGCCTTATTGAACTCTCTATTGAAATCCTGTCGGTGAGGTAATATCAAGACGTGCTCCGTCGTTCTTTACCTGAGTCGTCACGGAAGATGACACCGGAAATCTATTGATGATAGGGTGTACAGGCGATTGTTAACAATAATTAGAGGATGCACGGTCAGGCATATTCTGACGTTTTGTATCTTCAGTGAGCTTTAAAACCTGAAGGAGATGTTGGATTTTTGTAAGAACATACTGACCAAGGTCAGCTTTGATAGAAAATTGTTCCAGAAAGAGCTCAAGAAGTCAATCAAGTGGCTCAATAAAGAGGATCTTCATCAACTTCGGGCCTGGTGCCTGCAGAGGTTTGGAAATGTCTACGGAGATGTGATCCAGGAGACCTTTACCCCCGTACTTGCAAGCTGATTATTTGTCCAGAAAACGAATATTTCTTTTCAAGCCTTCATAGCCCGTACGTTTCACTGCTGACTTTCGAAATAGTTGGTTGAACACGTCTTTCGTGAGTTCGACCCATTCGTTGCGCGTCATTCCCAGAAGATCGGGATGTGGTTCGAAGGCCGGTTCAGTGTGGGGCTTCGAGAAGCGGTTCCACGGACAAACTTCCTGACAGATATCGCAGCCGAACATCCAATCGTCAAATTGACCTTTGAACTCTTGTGGAATGGCGTCTTTTAACTCAATAGTGAAATAGGAGATGCATCGTGATCCATCAACGGTGTAAGGACGAATAATGGCACCGGTAGGACAAGCGTCAATACAGGCTGTGCATTTGCCGCAATGGTCTGTTACGGGAGCATCGGCCTGCAATTCAAGATCGATGATCAATTCAGCGATGAAGAAGTAGCTTCCTTCCTGCTTGCGGAGTACGTTGCTGTGCTTTCCCATCCATCCCGAGCCGCTTCTCACCGCCCAGGCTTTATCAAGCACGGGTGCCGAATCAACGAAGGCCCTTCCGTCAACGTCACCGATCATTTCGCGAATACGCTCGATCAGGGTGCGCATTTTTCGCTTGATCACGAAGTGGTAGTCTTCTCCATAAGCGTACATCGAGATCTTTGGTGCTTCTGGGTCTAGCTGTTTTGCGGGTGTGTAATAGTTATAGAGCAAGGTGATCACCGACTTGGCTCCGGGTACGAGTTTGCGCGGATCAAGGCGTTTGTCGAAGTAGTTTTCCATGTACTTCATCTGGCCATGCATAGCCTGTTTGAGCCAGCTTTCGAGTCGTGGCGCTTCTTCTTCGAGAAAAGTGGCTTTGCTGATGCCGCAGTGCAAAAACCCCGCATCTTCAGCCAGTTCCTTGATGAGCTGACTGCGATCAAAGGCGGTAAGGTCTGCGGTGGTCATAAATCAAGCCGTTTTGTTGAATTCGAGACGCATTTTAGTGGATATGATGAGAGGCGTATACGTTGCAGGTATGCACTTAGAATGAACAGAACGATTAAAACAACTGTCCTTCACCGCCTGAAGGTAGTTTTCCGAGGTGTTGATAAGCCAATTCTGTTACCTGTCGTCCACGTGGTGTGCGTATTAAAAAACCTTCCTGGATGAGAAAGGGCTCATAAACTTCTTCGAGGGTGCCGGCATCTTCGCCCACAGCAGTGGCGATGGTATTTAGTCCAACCGGTCCACCCTTGAATTTGTCAATGAGGGTTGTGAGAATCCGGTTGTCCATTTCATCAAGACCACGGCTGTCTACATTGAGAGCCTCAAGCGCGATGCGGGTGATTTCGAGATTGATGGTGCCATCTCCTTTGATCTGGGCGAAATCGCGCACACGACGCAGGAGTGCATTGGCAATTCGTGGGGTGCCGCGACTGCGCGAAGCGATTTCATGTGCCGCTTCATAGTCGATAGGTACATGCAGAATACCTGCACTGCGCTCTACGATATCGGTCAGGGTTTTGACATCGTAGTACATCAGGCGCAAATTGATTCCGAAGCGCGCTCGCAATGGAGCGGTCAGCAGGCCTGATCTTGTGGTGGCACCTACGAGCGTAAAAGGATTGAGATCAATTTGTACCGTTCTCGCATTGGGCCCCGTATCAATGACAAGATCAATGCGGAAGTCTTCCATTGCGGAGTAGAGATATTCTTCTATAATCGGGCTCATGCGGTGAATCTCGTCGATGAACAGCACATCATTTTCTTCGAGATTGGTCAGTAGGCCGGCAAGATCACCCGGTTTGTCAAGTACAGGGCCGGAGGTAGTTCTGATCTGAACCCCCATTTCAATGGCGATGATATTGGCCAGGGTGGTTTTACCCAGTCCGGGAGGGCCATGCAAGAGCACGTGATCAAGCGCTTCTCCCCGTTGTTTGGCAGCGGCAACAAACACCTGCAGATTATCCAGCGCTTTGCGCTGCCCGGTGAAATCATCAAACCGTTGCGGACGCAATACGCGTTCTAAGTCTTGGTCTGAGGGCTGCTCCGCCTCGCTGTGGTAATCGAAAGATGCCATGAGTCAAAGTTACGATAGTTCACTTAAGTCTGGTGAGGGTTGAAGGGGGGCATAAGGCATGAGTATTTCACGGTGTCTAGCGAGATAAGAGTGGCGTGCTGTGTCAGGTGGTATTGCAAAAGTGATGATCTTTCGCCTCGGTCGTTGCTTCTTTTTTCGGCCTGAAAAGGCCGGATGTTCAGTTGCTCATTCGCTCTTCAAAGTCTCTTCGGATCTGACCAAGTTTCACCCTGAATCGAAGCTGCCAGGTAGGTGCGGTGAACTGTTCGGGGATCTCGCGGTTGGAAACGATCATAAGCCGGAAACCCACACCGGCACCAATGCCAAAGTAGCGGAGAAAGTGATATTCTGCGATCATTGCGGGTTCATAGAGTACGATGGCTCTGCTGTTCACAGAAGTTCTTGAAGGTGTTTCCGAAAGCAGCTCCCTGTTTCGGCCTACACCGCAGGATACAGGAATAATGATTTGCCAATTTTTACGGTAGAGGAAGGAGTACTCGAAGAAAAAGCTGACATAGGCCATTCTCAGTTCACGCAGCTCGTCAATACCGTTTGTTTGTCGTATCACAGATTCACCATGCCGCATCCAATTGTAGCCGAGCCCAACCGTCACCCGCTCTCCGTAGCTTAAGCCCAATTTCGCTCCATAGGTCCGAATAGGGCGTCCGGTAACAAATGCATTGTGGGTATTGAGTCGTGCGATGAGTCTCGGTTCTTCGGCAAACGCAGAGCGAACGGAATCTGTCAGGGAAGGCAGGTCCGCATCCTGCGCTTCTGCGCAGAAAGAAACACAAAACACGATTGCTATAAAAGCGAAAATCCGCATCTCAGCTTTGGCTGAAAGATACGGACTTTCAAAAGGGTTTACGGAAGCTTAGTGCTCTTCTTCTCCGGCGGCCAAAGGCACCGTCTGTGGCACGAAGTCTTCATCGTAATTAGGATTGCTGTAATCGTAGGCCCATCGGTGAACCTCTGGGAGTGCGCCCGGCCAGTTGCCATGAATGCGCTCAACAGGAGTGGTCCATTCGAGGGTATTAGATCTCCATGGGTTTTGCACGGCTTCTTGTCCTCGGAAAATGCTGTAGAAAAAGTTGAACAGGAATATCAATTGCGCGATACCTCCCACGATAGCGAATACCGAGATGATCGGGTTGAGATCCATCACGAAGTCAAGGAAATCAAATGCGCTGTAGTCATAGTATCGGCGAGGAGCGCCTGCCATACCGACGAAATGCATTGGGAAGAACACGCCGTAGCCACAAACGAGGGTAAGCCAGAAGTGGGCGTAACCCATTTTCGTACTCATCATTCGTCCAAACATCTTCGGAAACCAGTGGTAAATACCACCGAGCATACCGAATATGGCAGACATACCCATTACGATGTGGAAGTGGGCAACTACGAAGTACGTGTCGTGTACGTTCACATCAAGCGCGGAGTCAGCGAGGATGATACCCGTCAGACCACCGGTGACGAAAGTTGAAACAAGCCCGACACTAAATAACATAGCGGGTGTAAAACGAATGTTGCCTTTCCAGAGCGTTGTGATGTAGTTAAATGCTTTGACCGCTGACGGGATCGCAATCAAAAGTGTAGTGAATACGAATACAGATCCGAGGAAAGGATTCATACCTGTAACGAACATGTGGTGACCCCAGACGATGAAGCTGAGGAAACCAATAGCGAGGATAGAGCCGACCATGGCGCGGTAACCGAAGATCGGTTTGCGGCTGTTGGTGGCAATGATTTCAGAAGAAATGCCGAGGGCAGGAAGGAGTACGATATAAACTTCGGGGTGACCGAGGAACCAGAATAAGTGTTGGTAAAGAATAGGTGAGCCACCGGTTACATCGAGGGCCTCACCGGCAATATGAATGTCGCTTAGGTAGAAGGCCGTACCCATTGAACGATCCATCAGCAGCAATACAACTGCAGAGACGAGTACAGGGAATGAAAGAACTCCGAGTACAGCTGTAATCAGGAATGCCCAGATCGTGAGAGGAAGACGGGTCATTTTCATACCCTTCGTGCGAAGGTTGATAATGGTCACAATGTAATTTAAGCCACCCAACAAGGATGAGGCGACAAACAAGACCATAGAGATGAGCCAAAGGGTCATTCCAAGGCCTGAGCCGGGCATAGCTTGCGGAAGTGCTGATAATGGGGGATAGACCGTCCAGCCTCCTGATGCTGCGCCACCTTCAACGAAGAGGGAGAAGATCATGATAGCACTCGAGACGAAGAACATCCAATACGAGAGCATATTGAGGAATCCCGAGGCCATATCACGGGCACCAATTTGAAGTGGAATGAGGAGATTGGAGAACGTACCTGACAATCCACCTGTCAGTACGAAGAACACCATGATGGTACCGTGAATGGTGACCAGAGCCAGATATGCATTACGGTCAAGTACTCCGTCGGGAGCCCACTTACCCATCAATGCTTCAAGTATTGCAAATTGCTCACCGGGCCAGCCAAGCTGGAGTCGGAAAAGCAAAGAGAGCATTACTGCTACAATCCCCATGAAAATTGCAGTGATCAGGAACTGCTTGGAGATCATCTTGTGATCTTGCGAGAAGACATACTTCGAGATGAAGCTTTCTTCGTGGTGTGCGTTTGCTGCCATGTTTCGCTACGTTATTTTTTTTCCTGAGGTGGTTTAAAGAGCTGCGGTTTCGGTGCTGCCCTCAGCGGCTTCAGGTTTTTCTTCAGTTGGTTGAACTTCTTCTTCTTTCTCTTCTTCCACTTGCTCAACATAGAATGCATCCTGTTGTTCAAGCCATGACTCATATTGCTCTTGCGTTTCCACAACCACCTTCATTTGCATGTTAAAGTGCGCAGCTCCGCAGACTTTATTGCAGAGGAGGACGTAGTCAAACTCTTCATTTCCGGTGATGAGGCGCATGCTGTCAGTGGTAATGGTAGGAGTCATCTTGAAGCGAGTTGGGACCCCGGGAACACAGTTCATCTGGGTGCGGAAGTGCGGCATGTAGGCTGAGTGGATAACGTCGCGAGAACGGAAAACGAACTCGATTTCACGACCGACGGGCACGTGGAATTCACCTTTTACAATCTTGTCATCTTTGCCTGCTTCCCAGGAGGCGACTCCTCCAAAATCGAAGTTGTCAATTTCGAGAATACGTTGCACCTGGCGCTCTAGTCGGTAGAGTTTTTCTTCTTTAGCATCGATAGCCGCCTGGGTAAGGATGGTTACTTTATCCGAGTTTAGCATGGTATTGATTTCAGAAAGGCGAGCGTTGAGCGTGGCTTTCATGTCATCTGACATGCCGTGCGCATGACCTTCATGATCTTGTGCATCATCATGATGACCGTGATGACCATGCTCAGCTGCATGCAGTTGTTCTTCGATCTCTGCTTTTTCATTCAGCAAAGTGCTGCGCTCGTATTGAAGGTCGTCTTTAATCTCAGTTATTTGGGATTCGAGGTCAGCAAGGCTTTCTTCTAGTTTCTCTTCTGTAACAATACCCAGAGGATTGCTTGTGGTGATCAGGTTGTAACTGGCGAGACCAAACTCTTTGTCTGCTCCGGAGTAGCGGGCTGTCCAGTCAAATTGCTTCGAATAGAGCTCTACCTGGATAGCGTCATCGCTGGCAGGCCCAGTCATATCGTTCCAGGTCTTAAGTCCGTATATAATAATGACAGCGAGAACGATAGACGGAATGACCGTCCAGACGAGCTCGAGGCGATTATCATGCGGGAAGAATTTGGCTTTCCGTTCTTTCCGGAAGTAATACTTCGATGCGAACCAGAAGAGCATAGTGTTTACGAGGAAGAAGACCGTCACAATGATAATGAGGTTGAAGCCCATTAGCGTATCGACTTCGGCGCCGTGCACGGAAGCAGCGGGTGGTGCGTAGTCACCATAGACTACGAACAGGTAGATAACACCGGCGTAGAACAGCACCATGAATACGAGCCACAGACCAGCGTTCAGACGGTTATCAGCGTACGAGATTTCTTCTTCTTTACGCTTTCTTAAAAGTGCAGTCAACTCATACACTCGTGACAACTGTGCCACGGCTATGATTCCGACTACGATGACCAAAAGGATTAACAGTTTCATAGTACTATTCTCTCGGTGTCAAATTAGTGTGACAATTCCTTACTCTCCTGCAGGTATGGGTGGTTCACCGGAACCAAAGGCGCTTTGCTGAGTGCGCGGAAGGTCACGAACATGAACAATCCAAGGAACCCGAGGAACATACCAACTTCCATCAGACCAAATTTGTTGTGGTCATGCATGGTTCCGGGGATAACAAGCAAATATGTATCCACGAAATGCCCAACAAAGATTAGTATGGCAACGGGGAGGATAAATTTCGGGTTCCGTTTAGCGTCACGAGCAATGAGCACATAGAACGGAACGGCGAAGTTTATGAAGAACATCAGCCAGAAAGGCACAGCGTAGTCGGTGAAGATACGGTTCATGAAGTAAGTCACTTCTTCTGGGATGTTCGAGTACCATATGAGCAGGAACTGACTGAACCAGAGGTAGCTCCAGAGCATTGAGATGGCGAACATCCACTTTGCGAGGTCGTGCACATGTGAGTCGGTAAGATTTGGCATGTAGCCTTTGGAGCGCAGGAAGAGTAGGCTGACGAGGGCAAAGATCATGCAACTAACCCACATACCGGAGAAGACATACCATCCGTAGAGAGTGGAGAACCAGTGAGTATCTATCGACATGAGCCAATCCCATGAGAGGGTAGAGCTAAAGACAGCGAAGAACACCAGGAACAGAGCGCTTCTTCGATACTGCAGGTAATGGAGTTTGATTCCCCCTTCGCGGTCTTCTTGAAGAGACCATTTGCGGAACAGGCGTGCGAAGATCAAGAAAGTTGCGATGTAAATGATGGATCTCAGCCAGAAGAACCAGGAAGTCAGGTAAGCAGACTTTCCGGCGATCAGGTGATCGTAGTTAGGGTTATCAATGGCATTGGCTTCTTTGACATTGGTATATACCACATCATCACCGGCAACCACCATATACTCGTAATAGAGGGAGTTGTCCATCCAGTGGTACAAGTGATGGATGTGGAATTGTCCGGCGAGCAAGACAATCACGATAACGATTACACCTACAGGGAGGTAAGCAAACATAGCTTCAAAGAAGCGTTTAATGTAAGCCGACCAGCCCACTTCGGCGGCGTATTGCAGAGCGTAAAAGAACAGAGCTCCGAGTGCTATTGCGAAGTAGAAATAGCCATTAATGAGCAGGTTAGCCCACCAACGTTGGTGATGTTCGGAGTCATCAGTCAGAAAACCACCAACAAGAGCCACTACACCGATGATCATCAGTACAATGGAAGTGGTTTTGAGCTTGCCTTCGAATTTAAATTCCATCAGATTGCAGATATAATAAGTTCGTAGCGATCGAGTTACATTGTTGTTTCGGAGGAAGGTTCGTCAGAAGATGCCTCTTCGGCATCCGAGGCTTCTGCCTCGCCACTACCCTCAACAACATTTCCATTTTCATCAAATTCAGGCATACTGCCGCCCTTTTGGAGCACCTGTACGTATTGAATTACTTGCCAGCGTTCCATCTGGTTGATTTGTGAGGCATGTGATCCCATCAAACCCTTTCCGTAAGTAATGCTGTGGTACATTTTACCTTCTGAGAGGTCAACTAGCTTACCACTGTACGACGGAATACCTTTGATATGACCATTGGTTGAGATGGCACCGTTACCTTCGCCTTTTTCACCGTGGCAGTGAATGCACATAATTTCGTAGATCTCCTGACCTCGCTCGATGTGGGCTTTAGTAACCTTCAGTGGAGAAACCAACTCAGTACCTGCAGCTTCATACCCATCAGTGGTGTTTTCGTAAGGGTAAGGCATATTGAATGCCATCATGTTACCGGAGTATGCAATAGTGCCAGGAGCAGGCTTACGCGCAGACAAACGACTGTTCAAGGAGTCATATTGCGCTTCACCGAAGTGGTAAGGATCCATACCATAATCGACATAAGCTTCAATAGCCGGCGAGCGGTACATGTCAGGCATGTATTCAAGGCCCGGGCTGTTCTCATTGGTGGTACAACCTACGAGGATGATACCGAGAAGCAGAAATAAAAGGCTGTATGTAGAACGCATTGAAGTCATATTTACTCGTAATCTTTAATGCTGAGTTCGATCATTTCTGTACCACGCACCATATTTTCAATTTCTTCAGCGCTGAACTGGCTGTTTTGATCGGTGGTGATTTCCATTACAAACTTGTCGTCGGTAGTACGCGGATCGGGGTTGCTCGCCGGCATGCCTGGAAGAGTTCCATTACGCAGAAGGTAGGTAATGGCCATTCCGTGCGCAGCGCAAAGTACGCTAAACTCGAAGGTAACCGGAATGAATGCAGGCAAGTTTTGGATCAGCGTGAAGCTTGGTTTACCACCAATATTCATGGGCCAGTCGCTAATCATAAAGTACCACATACCGAGTAATGCGAGAGAGGTTCCGGCAGTAGCGTACATGAAAGAGGCTATAGCCAGGCGTGTTCTTTTAACGCCAATGATTGGGTCCAGACCATGGATCGGGAATGGTGAATAGACGTCTTTAACGCGGATTCCTTTTTCTACGAGCTTTTCAGCATCGTGCATCAGGACTTCCTCGTCGTCGAACATGATATGAAAGACTTTCTTGCTCATTTCACTGTGTTCTTAGTGCTGATCGCTGTGTTGTTTCTTCTTGTAATTTTCTCCGGAGCTCTTCAAAATAGACTTTAGCTCGTTGAGCGCTAATACAGGGAAGAACCGTGCGAAAAGCAGGAAAAGGGTGCCAAAGATTCCGATGGTTCCGATGAAGATACCGATGTCAATGGAGGTTGCATGAAACTCGCCCCATGATGAAGGGTCGTAATCACGGTGAAGCGAAGTCACGATAATTACGTAGCGCTCAAACCACATACCGATGTTCACTACGATAGAAAGAACAAAAGTGAACAGCAGGTTGCGCCTCCATTTCTTCACCCAGAAAAGCTGGGGAGAAATCACATTGCAGGTCATCATGATCCAGTAAGACCAGGCGTAGGGGCCTGAAAAGCGGTTGATGAACGCGTACGATTCATATTCGACCCCAGAATACCAGCTAATAAAAAGCTCGGTGAGGTATGCCACACCGACAATCGATCCGGTAACGATAATCACGATGTTCATGTACTCCACGTGTTTGACGTGGATATAATTTTCTAGGCGCATGGTTTTGCGCATGATCAAGAGGAGCGTTTGCACCATTGCAAAGCCAGAGAATACCGCACCGGATACGAAATATGGAGGGAAGATGGTCGTGTGCCATCCCGGAATGACCGAAGTGGCAAAGTCCATTGATACGATAGAGTGTACCGAGAATACAAGTGGGGTAGCGATACCTGCGAGCACTAGAGAAACTTCTTCGAATCGGGTCCAGTTTTTTGCACGTCCGGACCAACCAAAGCTGAGAATACCGTAAATCTTCTTCGGAAGTGGCTTAGTGACACGGTCACGGATAGTAGCAAAGTCAGGAATCAGTCCGATGTACCAGAATACCAATGATACCGAGAAGTACGTTGAAATCGCGAATACGTCCCAAAGAAGTGGTGAGTTAAAGTTCACCCACAGCGAACCAAACTGGTTTGGTAGCGGGAGAACCCAGTACGAGACCCAGATCCTTCCCATGTGGATGCCCGGGAAAATTGCTGCCATGATGACGGCAAAGATGGTCATCGCCTCAGCTGACCGGTTGATGGCCATGCGCCACTTTTGGCGGAAGAGAAGGAGCACGGCTGAAATCAGCGTACCTGCGTGACCAATGCCGACCCACCATACGAAGTTGGTAATGTCCCAGGCCCAGCCAACGGTTTTATTCAGGCCCCAAACACCGATACCTGTAGCGATCAGGTACAGGATACATCCTACACCGTAGAAGGCAACGATGCCGGTGAGTGTGATGAGGATTTTCCAGGCGCGGGGTGCCGGACCTACAATAGGACCAACAACGTCGTCGGTGATGTCTTTGTAAGACTTATCCCCCAGGATCAGGGGTTCTCGAATGGCTGCTTCTTTTTGCATGCTTGCAGTCTTTTAAACTTCTTCGCTTTCAATGTTACGCACCTTCGCCATGTAGTAGATATTTGGTTGAACACCAATCTCTTCGAGGGCGTGGTAAGAGCGATTGTTTTTCGAAATATCGGTTACGCGTGCTTTCTTGTCATTGAGATCACCGAATGAAATCGCGTGTGTTGGGCAAGCTTCTGCGCAAGCCGTGACAACGGATCCATCTTCTACCGGTGTTCCTGCTTTCTTAGCTTCAAGTTTACCGGCCTGAATGCGTTGAACGCACATAGAGCATTTTTCCATGACACCACGTGAGCGCACAGTAACATCCGGGTTGAGTACCATGCGGGTTAGCATGTCTTGTGCCGGATTGATGTGCTGGAATTTATCGTAACCCATGTAGTTAAACCAGTTGAAACGGCGCACTTTGTACGGACAGTTGTTCGCACAGTATCGCGTTCCGATACAGCGGTTATAGGTCATTTGGTTGAGACCTTCATTGCTGTGTGTAGTTGCGGCGACCGGACAAACGGTTTCACATGGGGCGTGGTTACAATGCTGGCACATCATCGGCATGTGAACTGTTTGTGGGTTCTCAGCCGGGTCTTCCATTTTACGATAAGTAGAGATAGCGCCCAGTCCTTCTTCTTCTCCTCTCTCCATGGAGTAGTCAGATGAGTAGAATCGGTCAATGCGCAACCAATGCATGTCACGGTGGCGGAGAACTTCGTCTTTACCGACCACGGGCACGTTGTTTTCGATATGGCATGCAGTAACGCAGTCTCCGCAGCCAATACAAGTGCTGAGATCTATGGTCATGCCCCAACGGTGACCGACCCCTTCAACCGGGTGCTCATGCCATAAGTCAAACTCTTTCGTTGGCTTTTTATCAGAGGCGTCGATTTTCCCGTCGTTATTAACGTCTTCATGAACACCGAGGCGAGGCGCCATGTTCCAGGAAGCATTTCCTTTCGCCTTGTCTTTCTCGTCCAGATAGGCGCTTAAGGTTGTTTCCTTGACGACAGACTCACGTCCCATATAGGTGTGGTGAATCTGTGTACATGCCAGCGGATATGTTTCGCCAAGTGCTTCGATGTTAACATCAAGATTTTCAAGCACTGGGAAGCCATCTTTCAGGGTAGCAAATGGGAATACATTTGCGCCGATAGGCATAAGGTTACCGTTTTCGTCAGTCAGGTGCTGGCCGTTTTCACCGGTTTGGAAAGCAGCCCGACCGATGTTCTCACCGTTAGCGCCACGACCGTATCCCAAAGCAATACCGATTGTTCCCGGTTTTTGTCCTGGTTGATGGAATGCAGGGAGAATCACTTCCTTTCCATTGGCCGTCACCTTCACCAAAGAAGCGTGATCTCGTTGAGCGATGTAGATGTTCAGCCCCATTTGTTCCATGTCAGTGCGTGACATGGTGACGTAGTTGTCCCAGGTTACTTTTGTAACAGGGTCAGGAAGTTCCTGGCACCATGGGTTGGCGATGTGTGATCCGTCACCTATTCCGGCTTTTTCATAGAGGAAGAGCTGCATTGCACCTCCTTTCTTTTTGTTGACAGCCTGAATGGAGGAAGCCACGGAAGGAGCGCTCAGGTTTACGATTGTCTCGCCATCAAGATCTGTATTGCCGCCACTAGCTTCAGTTAGTTCATTAGTACCGGCAGAGTTCGCTGCAGCCATCATGACACCATTATGGAGAGCAGCATTCCATGCTTGATCCGTGTACATCATTGCGGAAGCGTACGCGGGGTTATGTGTTTGGCGCAGGAACGTGTAATAGTCAGTACCAACGTCGGCCCATTTCAGGAGGCTTTCCTGAGCCGGTCGCGTATTGAAGAGCGGTCGGATGGTTGGTTGAACGAGGTCAACGCGACCATCAATGAGGCTGAGGTCGTTCCAAGACTCGAGGTAGTGGTGATCCGGTGCGATGTGTTGACATCGGCTGGCGGTTTCATCGGCTTTTCCCGAAAATGAAACAGACAACTTCACTTTTGACAGACCGGCATTGAATTCATCGGAATTGTACCAACTATAACCAGGATTGCATCCGTAAATAATAAGCGCATCGATCTTGCCTGCGTTCATGTCGCGCACGAGTGTTGACATTGCTTTGTCATCACCACGGAACATAGAAACGGGTTGTTCGATATGAATGGTCTTACCATAGTTACCGAGTTTCTGGTTGATCGCATTGACGATGCGTTGCACATCAGGATCGTTGCTGCCCGCGATCACAAGGCTTTCAGCCTCGGTACTTCTCAATGCCTTTACAGCGTTTGCCAGAGCGAGATCACTAACACCTTCCACACTGCCCTTGCCGCCATTCAGGCGATCATAGATAGCGGCAGCGACTTTACCGTCCTGATCCGGCGATATCATCACACGCGTGTCAGCGTTTGTTCCGGTGAGAGACATAACTGTTTCAAACTGGAAGTGTCGAGACATCCATTCGCCTTCAGGGCGACGGCGTTGAGCGTATTCCGGGACGTAAAGGTTAGCGTTCAACCAGCTGTTGAGGAAATCAGCACTGATGCTAACGATGGTTTTCGCTTTTCCGAAGAGGTATTGAGGGATTACAGCTTTTCCGAAGTCAGCCTCATTGGCTGCCCGCATTCCGCCGTAAGAAATAGCATCGTATTGAATATGACGTGCATTGTACTGCGTTTTGAAGGCATCAATGGCACGACGGGTGGAAGGTGAAATGATGGTGTTGCTCAGGAGCACCACGTTTCGGGCTGCTTGCAGACCATCTTTCACCTGGGAGTCGAGCGTGGCCCAGTCAGTTGCGCCACCATTTGTCTGTGGTGCTTGCAAACGGGCAGAATCGTACAGTTCGAGTACCGAGGCGTTAATTCTTGCGCTCAGCGAGCCTTTGGCAAGGCCGTGATCTTTATTGCCTTTGATAAAGATAGGTCGACCTTCACGAGTCTTTACGAGGAGGCTGCCGTAGTCATGACCGTCATAATAGGTGCTCGCGTAATAATTTGGAATACCCGGTGTTATCTCTTCAGGTTTGTTCACATAAGGAACAGATTTGATCACGGGCGTTTCGCAGGCAGCGAGGGTAGCTGCGGTGATACTGAAGCCCATGAACTTCAGAAAATCACGTCGCCCGGTACTGGATTCTTGGAGACGTTCATCCGAAAGAAACTCATCGACACCCTGGCGGGCCGGAAATTCTTCTTTGGCAATTTCCTGATAGCCCTCTGTTTCGTGGAGTTCATCTAGACCTGACCAATAGCGCTTATTATTTCCCATTCTGATTGTCTTCTGAAATTAGTAGTGACACTTGGAGCATTCCCATCCTCCAAGATCTTTTACCGTTACTTCTTCATCTTCGAGGTATCGACGAAGTTCTTCATTACCGCGAATATCATCTTTCAGGCGATTATGAACCTCTTCATAGTAACCGCTGCTTGCAAGATCCACCTCTGCTTTATTGTGGCATTCGATACACCACCCCATGGTAAGTGTTGGCTTGGATAGCTGAATGAGAGTTGGGTATTCGTCAACCAGGGCATTGATCTCCTCAACGGGTGCGATGCGGCCTTCTTTATACTTTGCAACATCACCGTGGCAGTTCTGACACTCAAGTCCGGCAACTGCAACGTGTTGTGAGTGGTTGAAGTAGACGTGGTCAGGGAGGTTATGCACTTTATTCCATTCAATGGGTTGTTCTTCGTAGTCTTCAATATACTGTCCGGTAGCAGGATCGAAGCCAATTGCGGTGTAGATTTTACCGATTTCTTTTTCGCCCCAGCGGCTGCCATTCTTGATGCCCTTGTGGCAGTTCATACAGACGTTGGCGGATGGAATGGAGGCGTGTTTAGATTTAGCTACTGTGCTATGGCAGTACTGGCAGTCGACTTCATTTTCACAAACGTGAATGCTGTGCCAGAATTTGATTGGTTGCTCAGGTTGGTAACCTTCATAAACACCAATTCCCATAGCGCTTTGGTAGGCAATAACTACGATGTAAGCGGTTACGAACAGCCCGATAATCGAGACGAACACGATGTTGTTCCAAGCCCATTCACGCAGCGACTCAACGTAGGTTTTCTGGGCCAGAGGATTCTTGCCTTCACTTTCTCGGTATGCATTAGTCAATGAGCGCTTCACATTGGATGCGGAGGCTGCTATGATGATGAAAAGCACCAATAGAATCAGGAACCAGATGGTGGCTGAATTACTACTTTCTTCGGGGTACATTTCATCGATTGTCGGACAAGCATCACCGGCATCTGCTACCTGCTCAGCTCCACCTCCCGGAGGATTCTGGACGTAGGCCATGATGTCTTTGATCTCATCTTCGTTCACAGCTTGTGCAGCCATCCAGCCATAGGTGGGTACGTAGCGCTCTACTAGCGATTTGATGTAAGGGTCTCCAGATTCTGCCGCTTTTTGCGGGTTTTGAATCCAGAGTACAAGCAGTTCTTCGCTAGCACTCCAACGATCCTTGATGCCCCCGAGACCGGGTGCCGCAAGCACTTCTTTGTTGATGTAGTGGCAGTAAGCACAATTGGCATTGAATAGTTGCTCGCCATTTGCAGGGTCTCCTTCGTCCCAAACGCCGGCCATGCCGGAAGCACCGAATGCAAATGTGAACAACAGAACCAAAATCCCTGAAGGCCAGCGGCTGTGCAGGAAACGGTAAGCTGAGTGGTTCATGTGTCGTCTTTTGTAAAACAGATCGATCATTATCGCGGGCAAATTTATGGCATTTTAACAATCGCCTCCGGAGCACGTGACACTTTTGTGACAAGGCTTCCTAATTTAAAAACGTTCTAAATAGCAGGCGAAACGATAAGTGCAGTGCAAAATTCTGAACCTCACCCATGTTCACATCCAACGCTTTTGCGTTGATCAATTGACGCGATGAAATTCCGTTAATTTGTGGCGAAGAT
Source organism: Flavobacteriales bacterium (assembly GCA_018402085.1). Classification (GTDB taxonomy): domain Bacteria; phylum Bacteroidota; class Bacteroidia; order Flavobacteriales_D; family Sanyastnellaceae; genus Sanyastnella. The sequence goes on from JAGYJM010000001.1 coordinate 260,212, forward strand.
ACACCCTATGAAAAACATTGCGCACGTTCTTGTTCTTGTACTGTGCAGCCTCGTCCACCAAGCAGCCTTAGCGCAGGATGACGCGCCATGGTGGAAGCGTTTATTTCGCAAAGAAACGGTAGAAGAGATGGAGCAGGAAGGCGATTCGCCGGCGGTTCCGGAAGCTGCAGAGGTGCCGGCTGATTCTGTGATGATCGATGGGGGGGCTGAAGAGTTGAGTCGAACAGATTCTGTCGATGCTCCTGTACTGCGCAGGGTTTTGCCTGGTGAGATCACTATGGCTTTGCCTGAGGGCATCGGTCGCCTTGACAGTTTGTATATGGAGCATCCTCCGGCCCTGATGGGGTATAGGGTACAAGTTTATTTCGGCCGTTTGCAAGATGCACGTGATCAGCGAGCAGAGTACATCCGGAGCGACCTAGATTATCCGAGTTACCTGATTCAGAATCCACCGAATTTCGCGGTGCAGCTCGGAGATTTTCGCACCCGGCTTGAGGCATGGCGTGCGATGCAAGATTTGAAGGAGCTTTACCCGGCATCGATTGTAGTGCCTGCAGAAATAGAATGGCCCAGCTTAGAATCGCAGGGATCTGACTCCACTTTAAATCGTCGGTAGATGAATACTGACCTTGAAAGCCTTTGTGTTTTTGCAGGTAAACTCAGGCACGGGTACCTTTAAGTATTCCGGGCATCGTGCTAGTGGGCAGAGTCACCTTTGTTCACGCAGCGATGACAGCTGACTCCTCGCAGATAAGTGCCAAGATTGGCGTTCGAGACTACCCATCCGGCGCTTTTGCGCCGAACGTAAAAAAGCCTTGATGAGGATTTAATCAGCTGTCAAGGGTTTGCTTCACCTCGACTTCTTCAAAGGCTTCGATGTTGTCACCTACTTTAATGTCATTGAAGCGGTCAACATTCAGACCACATTCATAGCCTTTCGACACTTCTTTTACGTCGTCTTTGAAACGCTTGAGCGAGCCAAGCTCACCGGTGTAGATCACAATTCCGTCGCGGATCACGCGCACTTTATTGTTTCGATTGATCTTGCCGTCAAGCACGAAGCAACCAGCGATGGTACCCACTTTGGAGATTTTGAATGTTTCGCGGATTTCGGCTGTACCAACGACTTTCTCTTCAATTTTCGCTGAGAGCATGCCTTCCATGGCTTCTTTCATCTCCTCGATGGCTTTGTAGATCACCGAGTACAGCTTGATTTGAATTTCTTCGTTTTCAGCGAGTTTACGCGCGCTGGCCGACGGGCGCACCTGGAAGCCGATGATGATGGCATCTGAGGCAGAAGCCAGCAAGACATCGCTCTCTGAAATCTGCCCTACCGCCTTGTGAATGATGTTGACCTGAATCTTCTCAGTTGAGAGTTTCTGGAGCGAGTCGCTGAGTGCTTCTATGGAGCCGTCAACGTCACCTTTCACAATAAGGTTAAGCTCTTTGAACTCTCCGATGGCGATTCGGCGTCCAATTTCTTCGATGGTAATGTGGCGTTGCGTACGAACCCCTTGTTCGCGTTGCAGTTGCTGGCGTTTGACGGCAATGTTTCGCGCTTCTTTTTCGTCTTCGAGCACGTGGAATTTATCACCTGCAGACGCTGCGCCGCTGAGTCCGAGCATTGAAACCGGCATGGATGGTCCGGCTTCTTCAATGCGTTGACCGCGTTCGTTGTACATTGCTTTGACACGACCGCTGTACTGTCCTGCCAGCACAGAGTCACCTACCCTGAGGGTACCTCCTTCAACGAGGAGTGTAGAAACGTAACCACGACCTTTATCGAGTTGTGACTCGACTACGGTACCTGTGGCGCGTTTATTCGGATCAGCTTTCAGCTCGAGCAGTTCGGCTTCAAGCAGCACTTTTTCAAGCAAGTCTTCGATTCCTTCTCCTTTTTTCGCGGAGATTTCCTGGGCCTGATATTTTCCTCCCCAGTCTTCAACGAGGATATTCATTTTCGAGAGTTCTTCGCGGATTTTTTCGGCGTTAGCTCCCGGTTTATCGATTTTATTGAAGGCAAACACCATTGGGATATCTGCAGCTTGCGCGTGGTTGATAGCCTCAATGGTTTGTGGCATCACGGAGTCATCGGCGGCGATTACGATGATGGCGAGGTCAGTGACCTGCGCACCTCTTGCCCGCATGGCGGTAAATGCTTCGTGACCAGGTGTATCGAGGAAGGTGATGGTTTTTCCGTCAGGGAGTTCGACGTTGTAGGCGCCGATATGCTGTGTGATTCCTCCGGCCTCTCCGGCAATTACATTTGCGCGACGAACGCGGTCGAGCAGAGAGGTTTTACCGTGGTCAACGTGCCCCATTACTGTGACAATCGGCGGGCGAGCCTGCAGGTTTTCGGGGGCGTCTTCTTCTTCAGGAATGGATTCCTGAACTTCTGCACTTACAAATTCGACGCTATATCCGAACTCTTCAGCGATGATCTGAATGGTTTCGGCATCGAGGCGCTGGTTGATAGACACCATGATACCGAGGGTCATGCAAGCGCTGATGACATCATTCACCTGCGCGTCCATCATCGTGGCGAGCTCTGACACGGTTACGAACTCGGTCAGTTTAAGCTGCTTCGATTCTTCTTCGAGTCTTTGTGCTTCTTCTTCTTGCTTAGCAGCTACGGCATCACGTTTCGCGCGGCGCAGTTTCGAAGATTTCGATTTTTTACCACCGCTGAGGCGCGCGAGTGTTTCTTTGATTTCTTTTTGGATGTCAGCGTCTGACACCTCTGTTTTCGCATCCTTCTTCTTGCCTCGAGCGCTTCCTCCGCCTCTTTGATCGGTGCGTGACTGGGTATCAACATCGACTTTAGAGATGCGTTTGCGTTTGCGTTTTTTGCGGAGATCACTGTCAGCAGAAGATGCGACCGGTTTTTTCTTTTTGCGCTCTTCTTTGAGCTCAATTTTACCGACAACTTTTGGCCCGGAGAGTTTTTGCGCTTCGGCTTTCACCAATTCTTTTGGTGCGGGTTTTTCTTCTTTCGGCTTTGTTTGTTCTTCTGCTTTTTCGGCGGCTACGGGTTTTTCTTCTTTCGGCTTCGTTTCTTCTTCCTTCTTCGCTGCAGGAGGGGCTTCCTGGTTTTCGGTTTTCTTCTTTTTCTTTTTGGTATCGAATTTACCGAGGTCCATTTTCCCGACGACCTTTGGTCCTACGTGGGCTGGTTTTTCGACTTCTTTCGGTTCTTCCGGGGCTTCCTGCGTTTTGTTAGGCGCTTCCGGTTTGATTTCTTCTTTTGGAGTGTCTTCCGGGGTTTCGGCTTTCGCTTTCGGGGTTTCTGCCTCGACCGGTTTATCTTCAGCCGTTGCTTTTTCTTCGCTTTTCACCGGTTCTTCAACCTTAGCCGGTTCTTCGGCCTTCACCGGTTCTTCGGTTTTGGCAGGTTCTTCAGCCTTGGCGGGTTCTTCGGGCTTCGGAGTTTCTTCAGCTTTTGGGGCTTCTTTTTCCGGGCTTTCTTTTTTGGAAGGGCTTACACCGGGAGGCAATTCAGACTTCTGGAATTTCGACAAGTCGATTTCCTCTTCTTCTTCCTGCGGTTTTTCCTGCTCCTTCTTGGTGGATTCCAAAGTAACGGTTTCACGTTCCTGGCTAGGACGCGAGACGCTCTTTGATTTCTCCTTGAGTTCTTTCTCGACCGCAAATGCTGCCCGAATCAGGTCATACTGTTCGTGGTCGATCTTGGTATTGGGTTTACCATCGACTTCAAATCCCTTTCCGTCAAGGAATTCCACGATTGTACCGAGCCCGATATTGAACTCTTTGGCGACTTTACTAAGACGTACCGGCTTTTTAACTTCCGACATATAAAAAATTATGTTCGCTCACTTGCGTATCCTTAGTTTCAGTGTTTCAATCGAACTCTGACTTAAGGATGCGCGTCACTTCGCGCACGGTTTCAATTTCGAGGTCTGTCCTCTTCGCGAGGTCTTCCTCATTCAGATCGAGTACGCTTCGTGCCGTGTCGCACCCGATGGCTTTGAGAGCATCGATAATCCAGCTATCGATTTCATCTGCAAACTCTTCCAGTTCAACGTCGTCAAGTTCCGCTTCTGATTCACGGTACACGTCAATGTCGAAGCCGGTGAGTTTACTGGCTAGTTTGATATTGTGTCCGCCTTTGCCAATGGCGAGAGACACTTGGTCAGGCTTCAGGAAAACATCGGCCTTCTTATTCTCATTGTCAAGTGTGATCGACGAAATTTTTGCCGGAGACAATGCCCGGGCGATCAATAGCTGATCGTTTTCCGTGTAATTGATCACATCGATATTCTCGTTCTTGAGTTCACGTACAATACTGTGAATACGAGCGCCTTTCATTCCTACACAGGCGCCTACCGGGTCAATTCGATCATCGTAAGACTCTACGGCAACCTTGGCTCTTTCGCCTGGTTCGCGAACGATCTTTTTGATGGTAATCAATCCGTCAAACACTTCCGGCACTTCTTGTTCGAACAGACGCTCGAGGAATTCAGGAGCGGTGCGACTGAGAATGATGCGCGGATTGTTGTTACGCATATCGACCTCTGCCACCACAGCCCGTACGGTATCTCCTTTTTTGAAGAAGTCAGAAGGGATCTGGTGCGCGCGCGGCATCACCAGTTCATTGTCTTCATCATCAATGATAAGGATTTCACGTTTCCAAATCTGGTAAACCTCTCCGGAGATGATATCACCAACTCGCTCTTTGTACTTCTGATAGATGTGATCTTTTTCAAGGTCAAGTACACGGCTCACGAGGTTCTGGCGCATGGCCAACACAGCGCGACGACCGAAGTCTTCGATCTTGATTTCTTCAGATACCTCCTCACCTATTTCAAAGTCATCTTCAATTTTCAGCGCTTGCGAGAGCTCAATTTCGAGGTTCTCGTCTTCTACTTCACCGTCTTCAACGATTTCTCGGTTGCGCCAAATTTCAAGGTCACCTTTTTCAGGGTTGATGATAATGTCAAAATTATCATCAGCGCCATAGCGCTTGATGATCATTCCTCTGAAAACATCCTCAAGGATCGCGAGCATCGTTTGGCGATCGATGTTTTTGAACTCTTTGAATTCCTGAAACGACTCGTTCAGATTGAGCACATTCATTTTTGCCTATTTAAATGATAAGACCACACGGGCCTCCACAATCTTTTCAAATTCAATATGGTGGTCTTCTTCCACCCACTGTTTAGCCTTGCGGCCTTCTATCCGCTGTTTTTCGCGGGTATGCAATACGATGCCGTTGTCATCCACGGCAGTGAGCTTGCCTTTCAGCTTGACTCCTTCATCGCGTTTAACGATAAGTTCCCGACCGATGTTTTTCTTGTATTGCCGGCGAACCACAAGAGGTTGGTCGGCTCCCGGTGAAGAGACATTGAGCGAAAAATCTTCCTCTTCACGATCGAGCGACCCTTCAATGATGCGGCTCACTTTCACGCAGTCATCAATCGAAATACCCTCTTCGTTATCGATGAGTACCCTGATGTCATTATTGCCGGAAACGTCAATGCTCACGGCAAACAACGTACTGTCTGCGATGGCTTCTCCCAGGAGACGTTCGATGTATTCCTTCGTGATCATTTTCGTACAGGCAATAAAAAGAGGGGTTTCCACCCCTCCCCGTTTGCATCCGTTTTGCTTGTGCAAATATAATAAATCGCCTGACCTGTAAGCTCAAACCTGACAATCTTTTGGTTTACATGACAAATCGCATAAAATCAATTTCTCTGCGTTAGGTGTGGAAAACGCACTCTTCATCAGTCGGTCGCGTCAAAATGAGAGCGTTACTTTTGTCATAAAGTTACTCCTTATGCGTTTACTGCTGTTCCTCATTTTAGTCGCTCCCCTCACTTCGCAGGCCCAAAAGCAGCACTACGTTGACTTTTACGAATCCGGAAAAAAGCGCGCCGAAGGCTTCTATGAACGTGGTATAGAGCACGGAGAGTGGAAGTGGTGGCATGAAGATGGCACCCTCAAAGAGCACTCTTTCTACTGGTTCGGTGATCTCCATGGCCCGGTGCTTACTTTTCATACGAATGGTCAGCTCATGAACGAAGGATACTTTATCAAAGGGGTCCAAGACAGCATTATGCGCACCTTCGCAGCTGACAGCGTGCTCCTCGAAGAGGGCCACTATAAAGAAGGGCTCAAAAATGGAGAATGGCAGTATTATTTCCCGGATGGCCAACTTATGGTGCGCGAATTTTACGCAGATAGTGCAATGCAGTTGCTTTTTTATCGCCGTAAAAACGGCGGACGGGAGAAGCTGATTGAAGACGGAAAGGGAACACTTCGGGAATGGTTCGAGAATGGACAATTGCGAAAAGAAACGGCGTACTACGATGGTTTTCCAAATGGCGAGCATAAGGAGTGGTTTGTGGACGGCACCCTGCAAATGGAAGGACGTTATGTGGATGGATTGCGCGACGGTAAATGGACAAGCTTCTACTTCAGCGGGAGGCCTGAGAAGGTTGCCCATTACTCAGATGGGGTGCTTAATGGATCTTTCAAACGGTACTTCAGAAATGAAAACACCGATGTAGAAGGCAATTACACCTTGGGTGAAAAAAGCGGCGTCTGGAAGTGGTTTTTTAAAGAAGGAGGAACTGATATGGAAGGCCCCTTCGTTAAAGGAAAGCAGCAAGGCACCTGGACCTATTACTACGGAAACGGCAATGTGCATTATACCGGGGAGTACGCAGAAGGCCAAATGGAAGGCGAGTGGACGTGGTACTACTTTGACGGGGAGTTATGGAAAAAGGGCAGCTACAGCAGCGGAATGAAAGACGGCTTCTGGGAGTATTGGTTCGAAAACGGTCAGGAACTGATGTCTGGTCACTTTGAGAACGATCTGGAAGAGGGAGAATGGGAAAGCTGGTATGACAATGGCCGGCAAAAAGATCGTGGTGCTTACAAAGAGGGTAAGATGAACGGCGCCTGGGAGGGCTGGTACCCGAATGGCGTGGTGCATTATCGCGGTAGCTGGAAAGATGACCTCCGCACGGGAAACTGGGAATACTATTACGAGAACGGACAACTGCACGAGAAAGGGGCTTATAACGCAGAAGGTCAGAAAAGTGGTGAGTGGGTCACCCACAACCCTTCAGGAAGGATGGAAATGCGGGGTGAATATCAAAAGGGTGTACCACACGGAGACTGGCTGTACAACTACCCCAATGGCTCGCCGCAACGATCGTGCAGTTACGATGAAGGTCAGCTCTCAGGGCTCGTTAAAGACTATGATCGGCGCGGACAGTTGATCCGTGAAGCCGGCTACAAGAACAATCGGCGCCATGGCAAGTTTATCGTGTATAACGAGAAAACCGGACAGATCGATCAGCACATGATCTTCGAAAACGGAATGGTGGAGAAGGTCATTGTGGCTAAGTAGACCGTCGCATCCGCCGTTTTTACGGCGTAAAAAATCACTACCTGAAGCGCATACACCCATGTCGTATGTCACTAAAATGATTGAAGAGGGTGAGCACCAGCAGCAAGACTTCAAGGTGCGCATTGAGGATGCGCGAAAGATTGCTAAAACGCTGGTAGCCTTTGCCAATACGGATGGGGGAAGACTGCTCATCGGTGTGAAAGACAATGGCACAGTGAGCGGAGTAGACGTACAGGAAGAGTTTCACATGATTGAGGCTGCTGCTGAAATGTACTGCAAGCCGGTGGTGCCTTTCAAGACCCAGGTATGGAAATCCAACTATCGGTCTGTGCTCGAAATTCAGATAGAAGCATCGCTGAAGCGTCCACACTTTGCTGAACCGGAGCCGGATAATTGGGCTGCTTATCAGCGGGTTGACGACCGAAATGTGAAAGCAAACGGTGTGCTGCTCAAAGTGTGGCAGCATCGTTTCAATGAAAATATTGGTGATTTCAAGTACACCCGGCCGGTGAGAAAACTCTTCAGTGCCCTCCGTGAGCAGAAAAGGCTGGGCTTTCGTAAAGTCTTAAGAATCGTGCGCCTGAATAAAGAGAAGACGGAACGTTTGCTGGCGCAACTTGTAAGCTGGGAAGTAATTGATATGGAGTTCACCGACACCGGGTGCTATTTTTGCCTTAGCGATGAATCGCTACCAGATGAGTGGGAAGAACAATACAGGAGGTCAACACCTGATGATAACTGACCTGTTCCGTATACGATTCATCAACGGAAGACGTTTATTTTGCAGACCAAAATCCAAACCATGCGGATTCTTTCGATTCTCTTTCTCGTCATATTCACTGCCGGAGCAGAAACTGTCGCGCAGCAGCCGGTAGGTTCATGGAGGGAACACTTACCTTACGGAAGTACCATTGATGTCGCCTATGGTGACGGGCGCGTCTTCTGTGCGACTCCGTTTTCCGTATTTGCATATGACACCGGAGACCAGAGCATTCAGAGGGTTTCGAAGGTCAATAAGCTCTCAGGTTCAGACCTGAGTTGTGTGGTATACGATGAGGCGACCTCCACGCTGCTTGTGGGCTATCAGTCAGGTAATCTCGATATCATCAGCTCAGGCGTCCCCTTTAATTTACCCGATATCGCCAACAGTAGCGTGTTTGGTGATAAACGGATCTATGAGGTTTTTGTGGATGACGGCAGTGCTTATCTATGCTGTGGTTTCGGAGTGGTGGTCGTCAACATCGCCAATAAAGAGGTTCGGGAAACCTGGTTTCTCGAGGGGCAAAATGACCTGGTGAAAGTCAATGCACTGACCAGAGATGAGCTGCACTGGTTTGCGGCTACAGACCGGGGCTTATACCGTGCTGAAGTGACTGATCCTTTCCTGGTCAGCTTTGAAGCCTGGGAACACATCGAAACGCCACCGCTGGAAGATGCTGAACTCTCTGATGTCATGCTGTACAATGACCGCATCTTTGTCATCAATGAGCAAGGCGACGACGATGCGATCTGGTATGCGGAAAGCGATTTGGGAGCATGGACGCTCTTTCCTTTTTATATGGCAGAAGAATTGCGCGAAATTGACGCAGGAGGAGATGGCTACTTCGTAGTATGCGAAAAGAACGGTGTTCGGGTATATGCATTCACCGGCGAAGGAAGCAACGACGGTTACGAAGAAATTGATTTTAGAGGGGGCTTGTTTGATATTGTCATGGATCCTGCCGCGGCTGTGATCGATGACAATAATGTGGTGTGGTTCGCAAACGATGAAGGCGGGATGTTCCGTTTTCTGATCAATGGTGAATGGCAAGGTGAAAGCCGGCATATGCCAGACGGACCGCCTGCTTTCAATGTGCGGCGCATTGATGCGTACAACAACAACATCTGGATTGCTTCCGGAGGTGTGGATGCGTCGTGGACCAATAACTACGACAAAAAAGGAATTTATGGCCTTGTCAATGACCGGTGGGTGATTATGGAGAGCCCTGAAGGAGAAAACGATATCGGATCCGTCAATGACTACATGGCAGTATCTGTGAACCCCCTCAATAATGATCATATCGCTCTTGGCTCTTGGGAAGAGGGGCTTATTGAAGTCAGAAATGGAGAGGTCACTGAAATCTACAATGAAGAAAATAGTCCGCTCGAACTCGTCAGTTTCGGTGGCTCGCCGCGTATCGGTATAGCGGGAGTTGATTTTGATGAAGACGGAAACCTTTGGTTTACCAACGCCTACAGCAGTAACTCCCTGATGATGCAGTCGTCTTCGGGGTCATTCTACAGCTGGAATCTTTCTCCTGAAATCAACTCGGAAGAATTTCTGGGCGACGTAGTGGCTGCACGGCAAGGTTATATCTGGGCCATTGCGCCAAGGGGTAATGGCCTGCTTGTGTTAGACCCTAAGGAAACACCAACAAATCCTAACGACGATGAGTACAGGTTATTGACTGCCGAAGAAGGAAATGGAGGCTTGCCGACAAATGACATATTCAGCCTTGAAGAAGACCTCGACGGTGAAATGTGGGTGGGTACCCTGCAAGGGTTAGCAGTGTTCTATTCACCCGAAGCGATCTTCAACAGCGATAACTTCGATGCCCAACAAATCCTCATTGAACAAGATGGAAACATTCAGATCCTACTTGAAACAGAGCAGATCAATTGCATTGAAATCGATGGTGCTAACCGCAAATGGATCGGTACCGAAAGCAATGGCGTGTTTTTACTGAGCGAAGACGGGTTGAACCAGGTGGTTCATTTCACGGATGCTAATAGCCCACTGCTCTCCAACACTGTGTTCGATATTGCGATCAACCAGGAAAATGGAGAGGTCTTCTTTGGTACCAGCCGCGGGATCGTTTCTTACATAGGTACTGCCACCAACTTTGACCCCGACATCAGTGAGGTGACCGTTTATCCGAATCCTGTAAGGGAAGATTACACCGGATCAGTGACCATTGAAGGACTTGCTTTTGAATCGGAAGTGCGCATTACTGATGCCAGTGGAAACCTTGTCTACACCACTCTCTCAAATGGAGGCCGCGCCACCTGGAATGCCACAGGGCCTGATGGGAAACGTGTAAGTACCGGAGTGTACCTCGTCTTCTGCAGCAGTCCTGACGGCAGTGCGTCAAATGTGGCTAAGGTTGCTGTAATCCGGTAAAATACTCTTGGAAATCAACTGTATGCGGGGCCACTTCGGCCTTAAATGTTGACGTTCTCTCCGGATTTTCGTAGTATGAGGTAAACACATCCCTATGAAGAACCGCTATTTTGACACACTTACAGAGGCTATACAAACATTAAACCGCGAAGGGTACACTGCTAGTCTAAAGGCTGAAAATGGCCATATCATTGACCTGGGGCACAACCGAAAATACAAACCGGATCGGCTTGTCATTCAAGGAAGCTATCGCTTTGAAGGACAAACCAATCCGGCTGATTCTGTTGAAGTCTTCGCCATCAAGGCGAAGGATCAGATGAAAGGCACGTTGGTCATGTCATACGGTGCAAAGCACTCACAAGATGCCGGTCTGATCAGGCGCATTCCATTCGAATGATCACGGACAAGGCAGTCCGATCAATCCGAGGAACACCAACACATCTGATGCCGTTACGGCATTGTCGTCATCCATGTCCATTGCGCCGCAGTCTCCGGTGCAACCGAAAGCGGCCAATACCTGAAGGAAGTCAGATACGTCGCGCATGCCATCCTCGTTAAAATCACCAGGGCATTGGGCACAGCTCTCAAATTCACAGGTGCCATCATCGCATTGTGCCGCAGGATCGTAGTTGCATGCGCTTTGATCGGTACAGCCATCGGGTAAGATGCACGAACCATCATCGCATTGTGCCGCAGGATCGTAGTTGCATGCGCTTTGATCGGTACAGCCATCGGGTAAGATGCACGAACCATCATCGCATTGCGCCGCAGGATTGTAGTTGCAAGCACTCTGGTTTGTGCATCCGTCAGGAAGAACGCAACTGCCATCATCTACTGTTGCCAACGGATCGAAATTACAGGCCGATTGGTCTGTACATCCCGGCAAGTCTATCGGTACACAGAAGTCGTGTGTTGTTCCGGTGCCGTAGTTCGGGTCACCCATCTGGAAAAGCACATTTCCTAGATTATCTTCCATGACATAGTTGCCGTCAACCGGGCAATTCCAGATCGTTCCGTTTAGGCCGTCTCCGTAGCTGTCAAAAATGTTAAAGGTGTAGCATCCGTACTCCAGGCAGCCGGTCCATGTGAAGGATTGCTGGTTTCCGTAGGTATTACCCGGAACGGAGGCCACCGTATTGCCCTGATCATCTAAAATCTCCCATGAAACTTCGCTGCCCCAGCAGTCGGTGTCGATGGTGAGTGTTACATCTGTGCAAGGAAAGGTGCAACTGCCATCATCAAAGGTAGCGGCAGGGTCATAGTTGATGGCGCTCGGACTTGTGCATCCCGGAATTTGGCTGCTGCAATCACCCGTCGTTACCACCTGGGTGGCCGAAGTGCCGTCAGCAGTGGTGAAATATACTTCGTAAGTCGTGTTAGACTGAAGTCCGTTGATGGCGTAAGTGTTGGTGTTATTCAGGTCAACGCCCAAACTAAGAAGATCGTCGCACACAGGAGACTGACCTTGAATGGCATAACATACAGTAGTGGCAGTGCAGAAGTTTTCTGACATCGTCACGTCCACAGTGACTGTGGCTTCAACGGCACCGGATACCTCGTTATAAAGACACTCTGTGGTGAGGCTTATTCCGGTAGGATCACACGGAGGAAGCGGGCCGCAGTTGAGCAGGGCCAGGTCGAGTGAATTACGCAAGTTGAGTCGTCCGCCGGTTACCGTTTCACCGGCGAGGTTCCCGATAGGGTCAACGCCGTCAAAAATATAGCCTCGCACCATATCTGCAGCCTGCTGGGGGTCAGTTAATGCAAGCGCTGCGAGCTCAGGACAAGGGGCTGAATACATAAGTGCGATTGCACCTGCTACACAGGGGCTCGCAAAGGAAGTGCCGGAGGTATTTGAGTAGCCAGAGCCTCCTGAAGGCAGGTTTACACTCTCGCCGGGAGCGCCCAGGTCAATGGTAGTCGCGCCATATCCGGAGAATGTGCGAACATCGTTGACATTGGTAGCGGTAACTGCGACCATATACTCTGAAGAACAGCCGGTGGGCATATCGCCCACAGCGTCGATGTTCACATTGTTGTTCGCGGTCGCGCCGCAATTCAGAATCCCAACGGTGCCGAGGGTATCGTAATAATTGCACCAAACCGGATAATTCGCAGGATTGGCTCCGTCAATGCCCCAGGATGCGTTGGTGGCGACAACAAACGCGCCTTGCGCTCCATTGGTATTGTTGTAGAGGTTTCTCATATCATAAGCATACTCATAAGATGAGATGACACTGGCTTCATTCAGTGAACCAATCTGTATGTTCATGATTTCAACATCCCAGTTTACTCCTGCTCCGCCGATGCCATTATTACCCACGCCGCCAATCATTCCGTTTACCGCCGTTCCGTGTCCGCCGCAGCATACATTATCATTGTTGCCGCCGGGGTTCCAGCCGTCGTAATCGTCAACATACCCGTTGCCGTCATCGTCGATGCCATTATCAGGAATTTCACCCGCGTTCACCCAGTGGTTGTCAATAAGGTCGTTGTGCGGATAGTTCGCATCTTCGATCACTGCTACTACAATGGGGTCTCCGTTAGCGGTGGTACCTCCCGTGGTGATGTCCCAGGCTAGCTCTGAGTCAATGTTGTTGTGAAACCATTGATTTCCGTAGCCGGGATCGTTTGGTGTAGCGCGCATCTCAATGACGTGGTTGAACTGCGCAGCGAGCAGGTCGCTGTCTTTGCGCAGGATGTCAAGAAGATGACGATCATTGACAGCACCCTCATTAAAGCTTAAAAGATAGATGCCGGCATCATCTGAAAGCTCTTTCAATACCTTGAGTTCGGTAGGGTCATCTTTCATTGCCTGATAGCGGTTAACGACTTGTTCAATAGATTGACCTTTCGCAACCTGAACAATCAGTTCACCGGGGAGGTAGGCTTTCTCTTGTGCGCTTGATGTGAGAATGAATAAACAAGCTAGAAAGCTCAACGTTATCTGCTTCATTATAGTAGAAATTGGCCTGAGGTTATTTAGCCTAAAGATACGGAAAAAACAGTTTTCTGCTTTTGAATCGTTTCAGGTTAACGTCTGAGTGTTGATACTTGGGTGTTGCAGAGGTGTTTTCACAGTCTGCACTCAGCTATCTTCACCCTTAGTTTTCAAGCAATATCGCTCACATGAGGATCATCTTCTTCTTTGCCATCCTGCTGACCCCCTGTCTTATGCAGGCTCAGGCTCCGGAAGCATTCAATTATCAGGCCGTTGCACGCAATACAAGCGGTAGTGCCCTGGCAGACCAGCCCCTGCTTGTTAGAATGGGTATTCTGGCCAATGCCCCCGATGGTGTGTTGGTCTGGGAAGAAGAACATGCGGTTACCACCGATGAGTTCGGCCTTTTCACATTGAACGTTGGTGAGGGAAGTGATACCGGAAATGGTAACAGTCCTGCTTTTAACCTGATCAACTGGGGTGCGACATCCTACTTTCTGCGCGTAGATATCGACGCCGGTAACGGCAATGAGTGGCTCGGAACCCAGCAGCTCATGAGTGTGCCTTACGCATTGTATGCAAAACGCAGCGGCGGACTTGAAGAGGTCGGCATCAGCCAGTTTACCGCGGAGAATGACAGCTTGCTCATCACAGAAGGAGACACCGACTGGTACCTCGATCTTGGTCCGCTTCTCAATGACGCTCTGACTGGTGAAAGCATCAACCTGGTGCAATTGATCGATAACGAACTGAATATCGTAGAAGGTGACGATGCTTTTGTGGTTGATCTCAGTTCGCTCGAAGACGATGAAGACTGGCAGCAAACGGATGACGCAGTATTTCAAAACGATCGCCCGGTAGGCATAGGTACCACTTCGCCAAATTCTACGTTCCAGGTCAATGGCTCAGTAGCGCACGCCATTCAGCAGTTTCAGGGGCCTGTAAATGCAACACTCAACGCTACACAGCACCTCCTTCTCGCTAATGTCAGCAACGGAGATGTCACGCTGACCCTCCCCGTAGCAAATGAATGCGAAGGAAGGGTGTACACCATCAAACGCTTTGGTACCCCCCCGCTCAGCTCCATTGTGACCCTCCTGCCCGTCAGTGGTGCTACCATCGAGTCTGATGCCGAATGGGTGCTCGACGGTTTTATCGGACAGGTGCTCACGATCGTCTCTGATGGCAGCAACTGGTGGATTCTGTCAAATGAAGAAATCAACTGATGAGGTCGCTCCTGTTTATACTGATTGTTTCTTTGACGCTTCCGGCGAAGTCACAGATTACCATCGGTCGTCAGGTCATTGGTACGGCATCGGTGAGCGGCACGGCTGCGTCTTTCACGTTGAACTCAACCGCAGGAGAAACGGTCGTGCTGCGGTTGAATGCTGAGAATACCATCCTTACCCAGGGCTTTGAGCAGCCTGATATCCAACCATTTCTGGTTGAATTTAATATCAGCTATTCCGATTGCTGGAACGGACAAAATGCCGCGTTGAATTTTAATTCCCTGAGCGGTTGTGGAGAGGGTTATGAAGTCTCGCTTTTAAATGATGAAGGCAGCGCAGAAGCGCTGGATGCACTGGCTGACGGAACCTACAGCCTGAGCGTTACAGCGGCCGGAGGCTGTGTTTTTGAAAGTGAAGTTGTGGTTGAAGTGCCGGCCATTGAACCTTGTGATTTGCACATATACAATGTTGTCACTCCAAATAACGACGGATTTAACGATACCTGGATCATTGAAGGCATTGAATTACCGAAATATGTCGGAAATGAGGTGCGCATATTCAATCGCTGGGGCCAACTCGTCTGGAGTGCCCGTAACTACACGAATGACGAAAAGGGGTTCTCCGGATTAGACATCAAGGGAAATAAATTGCCTGAGGGTGCTTACCTCTTTGAAATCGCCCTGGGAGGTGGTAACACCCTTAGCGGAACCCTCAACCTCTTACAATGAAAAGGGCAGTTTTATACTTCTGGCTCTGTTTTGCCGCCTTGGCTGCTCAAGCACAGCAAGACTGGCTCTACAGCATGCAGGCACTGAACCTGTACGATGGAAATGCCGCCGCAGCAGGTATGTATGAGCGCAATGCTGTGCACCTTCGCTACAGACACATGTGGATGGGGGTAGAGGGTGCGCCACAAACCTTGCAGGCGACCTGGCACAATGCAATCGGCAGCAATCTCGGTGTGGGCGCTCGAGTGCAAACAGAACGCGCCGGAGCGTTTGACCGGGGCACGGCACTGGCGCACCTGGCATACCGCCTGCGGCTGCCGAAAAGCGAGCTCTCATTCGCGCTCGGCGGAGGTGTGCGTTATGAGCAACTCGTCAGCAGCAGACTCGATGCTCGTGACCGGGATGACCCGCTGTTCATTGGTGACCTTACACAGAACGCCCCACTTGCTCAGGCCGCATTGATGTGGCGAGGTAAACGCTTTTTTGCAGGTGCCGAATTCAGCCGCGGGCTGACGCAGGCTGACTCTTGGGGCCAACTCAGCACAGACGGCAGGTTCAGCGAAGCACTCTTCATGGCAGGCTCAAAACATCAACTCAACAGCGATATTGCCCTTCGGCCGATGCTGGCAGTGCGCTGGAGCGAAGCCGGAGCATTGTTGCCGGAGGCCCAGCTGGGAGCCTGGTGGAGACAAACGCTATGGTTGGGCGCGGGCCATCGTTTCGAGGCTGCTACCTATGCCTTCGCCGAGTACCGTTACAGAGGTAAATTCCGTCTGGCATACAGCGTAGGGCTTGCCGCAGAACACATCGCACATCGTGCGCACCATGAGATCATGATTGGCGTTCTCTGGGGTGGGCGCAATAAACGCAGCGTTAGCAGCAGCACCTATTTCCAATGAAAAGCATTGTCGCAGTTCTCACCGGGTTAATGTGGTTTCCTTTGATCGCCCAGCAGGCTTTCACCGCAAAAGCGGTGGATGGTTTGGCGCTCGGACCAAAGGGATATGCTGCAGGAATCCGGGAGAATGGATTGCTGATTCAGCAGCAATTGGAGGCGCACCTTATTACGGATGATATCACACGGTTCAGGTGGCAATTAGGATTTGCCCCTCGTGACACCACCTGGTCGGTTTTTCAACCGGCAGCGCCGGTTTACAGGGGTGAAGAAGTGCTCGGCGCGATGGGTACCCTTCTCGGAAACTCCGATAGCAGCCGTGTATTTGCCGAAAAGGGCAATATATGGATGTGCGCCATGGAAAGACATCGGATATTGCCACCTACCCCCGTGTTTGACGAACCCCTTCAAGAACATCAAATTCTGAGTCCGGCCATCTCCCCTGATAGACGACAGATTGTTTTTGCTTCAGATGGGTTGAAGGGTGAAGGTGGGTTCGATCTTTTTGTAACCAACTTGCTTCCTGACGGATCCTGGAGCACCCCCGTATCACTTGGTCGGGCAATCAATACCTCAGGTGATGAAGTGTTTCCTTCATGGCAAGGCGATCAGTTATATTTCTCAAGCAACGGACATCCGGGAATGGGCGGGCTTGATATTTACAGGGCAGCACGACGGGCGCAGTTTCAGAAAGTAGAAGCATTGCCGGCCCCTTTCAACTCTGCAGAAGATGATTTTCTGCCGCTGTGGCTCAACGCAAATGACGCCTTCGTCACCAGCGCACGAAGGGGTGAGCACATGGTATACCGGCTCCAGGCCATTCATGTGCAGGATGTGACGCATGCCTACACTGCGCTGCTTGAGTGCCGGGGAACACCGGTGCAAGGTGCGCGCATTACGATCACAAATGAACTGAATGAGGAGGTCGCTAAAGCGCTCACCCCACACAATGGTCGTTTTGACCTCGCGCCTTTGGAATTGAATCGTCGCTACCGCGCCCAATTTGATGAGATCAGTCCTGAAATACTTGCAGCTTCTTTACTCTATATTCTGGATGAAAACGGAAAGCGCGTTATGGTCATTCGTCCGGATGGAGAAGGCTTCTTTTGGTTTGAGCTTCTTCCCTTCAGTGATGAAGATCAGATGCCCTTTATGGAGAATCCCGATGAATCCAGTTTGTTGAAGGTGGGCATAGAAGGACAAGTGTTTGAAGAAACACCGGGTGATGTAGGCAGGGGAGAACCCATCTCCATTGTTGGGCCGGATGGGGAAGTGATGGCCTTGGCCTACACCAAAGACGAAGGCCGCTTCAGTTTTGAAGATCTTAGTCCGCAGGCACGGTATACCCTGCACATGGACGAGCAGAGTCGCTCTTTGAAAGTGACCATTCTTGACGAAGGGGAAGAAGTCACACTCAGGCTGGAAGACGGAGAGGCCATCTTTGACCGGGTTTCAGAAGAAGAGGGGCTTGATTTGCTAAATGAGCGTGGAGAACGCATCACCGTTCGGCGGAATGACTTGTTTGTCATTCGCAATATCTACTATGCGCTTGACCGATATGACTTGAATGCGGCGGCCCGCTATGAGTTGGATCGATTGGTGTCTGTTCTTGAACAGAATCCTGACCTACGCATAGAGTTGGGCAGCCATACCGATGCTCAGGGCAACAATGAGTACAATCAAAAGCTCAGTGAAATGCGCTCCGTTGTGGCGGTAGAGTATTTGCAATCGAAAGGGATAGATTCTTCTCGTATGGTTGCCCGGGGCTATGGAGAAACCCAACTCATCAACGAATGTGGAGATGGGGTGGAATGCCCTGACGACAAACATGCGGTAAACCGTCGGACGGAAATTCGATTGATGCCGGCTACCCGTTAGTTGAGATTGATCTGTTTGAAAAGATCATTCGGGGGCGCGCATTCTTCGAACAATAGAGCTCGTTGAAAAGCCCTCAACAAGCGGAATGGCAACAACTTCTCCGCCGTTTTCGAGTACGGTGTCGCGCCCGACCATATATTTTTTGTTATTCGGGTCATCGCACTCAGGGTCATAGTCGCCACCTTTCACTAATACATCCGGCGCTATTGCGCCGATAAGCGCTGCAGGCGTATCCTCACTAAAGATCACAGCAGCATCTACTGCACTGAGAGCTTCAATTACTGCAGCACGGGCTTTTTCGGGGTTGATCGGGCGCTCGGGGCCTTTGCCGAGGCGGCGCACACTGGTGTCGTCATTGACTCCTACGACCAGAACATCGCCTAAGGAGCGGGCTTGCTTAAGATAGGTGACATGACCGAGGTGAAGAATGTCAAAAACGCCGTTGGTAAAAACAATGCGTTTGTTCTGATCCTTCCAGGTTTGAATTTGACCGAGGGTGCTGTTGAGAGAGAAATCAGGCGGCATCAGGTACGGCTTTGTTTCTGTCTTTGCGCAGGCGCACCCACATGAGGGCGAGGTAGCCAATGCCTCCTCCGGTAATGATCATGAGTGTCTGCGTGAGCCACAACACGTTTGCCACAGCAAACCCTACGGCACCGGAGTATCCGAGCGCAATGAATCCCAATTTGACCGTCCAGTGAAAAGAGCCAATTCCACCGGGAGCCGGAATGATGATGCCAAATCCGCCGGCGACCACAATGAACATGCACTGCAACGGAGTGAGGGTAGAGGTGGCCTCAATGCTCATGTAGATGATGTAAGCCATCAGGTAATAGGCCACCCAGATAAAGAGTGTGTGCAAAATGAAGGGCCATTTGCGTTTCATTTTCAATACACTTTTCACACCATCACTGACACCGGCGAGAAAACCTTTGAGTTTTTGAAAGAGGCTTCCCAGAAAAACAGAACGGCGCATCAGGAATACCCCTGCGACCAAAACACCCAAAAGAACGAGTATCCAGAACCAAAGCCCGGGTCCGCCATCTTCAGTTTCAGGGTTTCCCTGTCCCATCTCAAGTATTCTGCTGAAGGCATCAAGGTTTGCGAAAACGGCAATGGCCATAAAAATCAGCAGCATGAGCATATCAATGACCCGCTCGCTGATCACGGTACCGAAAAGCCGGTCTACAGGGATGTCATCTGTTTGATTAAGGGCAGCGCAGCGTGCAACTTCTCCTGAACGCGGAACAAAAGTGTTCGCAAAATAAGCAAAGGCGACAGCGTGGATGCTGTTCCATGTGCCGGCTTTGTATCCCATAGGTTCGAGGAGGTACCTCCATCGAATACCTCGCGAGACGATTGCGAGATAGCCCAGAACGAAGCTGATCACTATACCGGGAATGCTGGCTTTACTCATATCGTTCTTTAACTCCTGCACGCGGTTGACGCCACTGAGCACAATAGTTGCGCCCTCCGCAGGCGCTTCGTCGAGTTCAATGGAGTAGCTTCCTTCCGGGATGCAGAACTGTGCGGCGTATTCGAGACTTTCGGCGTTCAATATGCCTTGGTGCACAGCAATGCCGCTTTCATCGATCACCCGGAATTTTTTGCCATTGAGCGGTGGCTTTACGGCTTCAATGATCATTTCGGCGTCGCCGTCGCTGCAAGATCCCAGTCCGGAGCCCACCCGAAAAGGCGTCAATTTTTCTTCAAGGGGCAGGGCTCCCTGCGTGATATCGAGGGTTGCGAGGTAGAAGAGGCCGACACCGATGCCCAGAAAGAGCACATAGGTGAACATATTTCGGATCCGCTTTTTCAATCGGGGTCAGTTGAGTGCGTTCGTGGCGGTGTCAGGGAAAACCACTTTCGGTTGAAAGACGCGGGCTTCATCAGGTGTGAGCTGACAATAAGCGATGATAATGACAATATCACCCACTGCTACGCGGCGCGCCGCCGGTCCGTTCAGGCAAATCTCACCTGATCCGCGCTTGCCGCGTATGACGTATGTATCGAGGCGTTCACCATTGTTGATATTCACAATCTGAACCTTCTCCCCCTCGATCAGATCGGCGGCATCCATCAGGTCTTCGTCAATGGTGACGCTGCCGATGTAATTTAAGTCTGCTTCGGTGACGGTCACACGATGCAGCTTTGATTTCATTACCTCAAGTAACATATCGCAAAGGTAGCAGAATTTGTGCGTACAAGTTTGTGTTCAGACACCTGTATTTCGGATCAAAAAAGCGGACTACAGCCCGGGGGCCACAGTCCGCTAGGAGCGATTATTTTCAATATCAGATTTCAAACGTATCCATGAACTTGGTAGTAAAGTTTCCTGCCCTGAACTGTTCGTCTTTCATCAGTTTCTGGTGGAAAGGTATGGTCGTTTTGATGCCTTCAATAATGTATTCGTCTAATGCTCGTTGCATTTTCTTGATGGCTTCTTCACGTGTTTGAGCAACCGCGATGAGTTTTGAAATCATGGAGTCATAAAACGGGGGTACGCGGTACCCCGCATACACGTGCGTGTCTACCCGAATGCCATGTCCGCCCGGCGCATGGTAATCGGTGATAAGCCCCGGGCTGGGCACAAACCCTTTCGCCGGATCTTCTGCATTGATTCGGCATTGGATAGCGTGCATTTTAGGGTAATAGTTTCGTCCGCTGATGGGTTTTCCGGCAGCGAGCTTGATTTGTTCTTTGATGAGGTCGTAGTTGACCACTTCTTCTGTGATGGTATGTTCCACCTGGATTCGGGTGTTCATTTCCATGAAGTAGAAGTTGCGATCTTTATCTACAAGAAACTCGATGGTTCCGACGCCTTCATATTTTACTGCTTCTGCGGCTCGAATAGCTGCCTGCCCCATTTGTTCACGGAGTTCATCGGTCATGAAAGGCGAGGGTGTTTCTTCAACCAGTTTTTGATGCCGGCGTTGTATGGAGCAGTCTCGTTCAGAGAGGTGACAGGCTTTTCCGGTTTGATCTGAGGCGATCTGGATTTCGATATGGCGAGGTTCTTCGATGAACTTTTCCATATACATGCCGTCGTTACCGAATGCGGCCCCTGCTTCGCGTCGTGTCGTTTCCCAGGCCTCTTCCACGTCTTTGTCTTCGCGACAAACCCGCATGCCTTTGCCCCCGCCGCCTGCGGTAGCCTTCATCATAACCGGGTACCCGATTTCGTTAGCGACCTTCTTGGCGTCGTCAAGCGATTCAAGGAGACCCTCAGAACCCGGTATGGTAGGCACCCCTGCGTCTTGCATGGTTTGCTTAGCCGAGGCTTTATCACCCATGGCTTCGATGTTCTCCGGACTGGCTCCGATGAATTTTATGCCATTTTCGCGGCAGATGCGTGAGAACTGGGCATTTTCACTCAAGAAGCCATAGCCGGGGTGAATGGCATCAGCGTTGGTGATTTCAGCTGCAGCAATAATGTGGGGGATGCGCAGGTATGATTCAGCGCTGGAGTTTGGGCCAATGCACACGGCTTCATCTGCAAATCGCACGTGCAGGCTTTCGGCGTCGGCTTTGGAGTAGACCGCCACAGTTTTAATGCCCATTTCCTTGCAGGTACGAATGACCCGAAGGGCAATCTCCCCGCGGTTGGCAATCAGAATCTTGTTGAACATGATTTCCGGATTTTAGGGAGGGTCAGGAAGGATCGATCAGCATCAGTGGCTGGTCATATTCTACCGGTGTAGAGTCATCAACCAATATTTTAACCACCTTTCCTGATACTTCCGATTCGATTTCGTTGAAGAGCTTCATGGCTTCGATGATACATACAACATCACCGGGTTTTATCTGCTGTCCGACTTCTGCAAAGGCATCTTTGTCAGGAGAAGGGCGGCGATAGAAGGTGCCGATCATCGGGGATTTGATCTCAATGTAGTTGCTGGAATCGTCTTTTGGCGCTTCTTCTTTTTGTTGTGCAGGGGCAGGAGCAGCGGCTGCAGGTTGCTGCGCAACCTGTGGTTGCGTTGGCATCTGCATCTGAGGCATTCCCTGAACCGGAATCTGCATAGGCTGAACCATTTGCGCATCAACTTGCTGCCCATGGATGGTTTTACCTTTCTTGATACTTTCTGACTTGATCGTGATCTTGAAGTCTTTCTTCTCGATCTCTACTTCTGTCACACCCGACTTCGCCACAAACTTGATCAGGTCCTGAATTTCATTAAGGTTCATTCTTGTGGTTTTAGTTTCAAAAGTTAGAAATTCCTCGTAAGATGTTAGTTTGACGGCCCATCGTAAGCCCATTTTAAAAAAATCGCCCCCCAGGTAAAACCTCCTCCGAATGCAGAAAGGATGATGTTATCACCTTTTCTGAGTTGGGGCTCCCAATCTGCGAGGCACAGGGGTATGGTTCCAGAGGTAGTATTCCCGTAACGCTGGATGTTGATCATGACGCGCTCATTGGTGAGTCCCATTCTTCTGGCCGTCGCGTCGATAATGCGCAGGTTGGCCTGGTGAGGCACGAGCCACTGTATATCTTCAGCTTCAAGGTTATTGCGCTCCATGATATGGGCGCTGACGTCTGCCATATTCACTACGGCAGCCTTAAACACGGGTTGTCCGTCTTGAAAAACATAATGTTCACGGTTACGTACCGTTTCTTCGGATGCGGGTCGCACACTGCCACCTGCTTTCATGTGCAGGAATTCACGACCGCTGCCGTCTGAGTGCAGCACGGAGTCGAGCACACCTTCGTCTTCTTCAGTGGGCTCGAGGAGTACAGCACCGGCCCCATCGCCAAAGATCACGCAGGTGGAGCGGTCGGTGTAATCGATGATTGAAGACATCTTATCGCCTCCAACGACAACCACTTTTTTATGCTTGCCGGATTCAATGAACTGGGCTCCTACGGTGAGGGCATAAATGAATCCGGAGCAAGCTGCCCCCAGATCAAACCCCCATGCATTGCGGGCCCCTAATTTATCACAAATCACATTTGCGGTCGCGGGGAAGACCATGTCTGGGGTAACGGTTGCGCAAATGAGAAGATCAATCTCATCGGCCTCAATGCCTCTTTTCTTTAGGAGGCCGTTAACGGCTTTTACCGCCATGTCAGACGTGCCTTTTCCGTCTTCGAGGATGTGCCGGGTTTCGATGCCCGTGCGTGAACGAATCCACTCATCCGTTGTGTCGACCATCTTTTCGAGGTCGGCATTGGTGAGTACCTTATCGGGAACGTAACCCTCTACTGCGGTTATGGCTGCGTGCATCTGGGGCATCTGTTAATTTCTCATCAATGAATCAGGCCGCTAAGTTAGTGTTTTGGCTGTATGCGCAAGAAGCGGGTTGTTTTCCTTGTTTCGTGCGCTGTTCAAAAAGCTTTGGGCATAAAAAAAGAGGAGCTCCTGGCTCCTCTGATTACCACTATGCAGGGGTAATTTAATCTTCTTCTTTTTCCATAACCACTTTACCCTTGTAGTACAACTTACCGTCGTACCAGTGCGCGTGATGGCGGAGGTGTGGCTGACCTGTAGTTTGACACGTAGTCACTTCAGGAGCCGTTGCTTTAAAGTGTGTGCGCCGCTTTGCGGTGCGCGCTTTCGATTGCTTGCGTTTAGGATGTGCCATCGTTCAGCTTGTTTATTTCAATCCTTTTAATGCGTCCCACCTGGGATCAATATCATCATCGTCATCGTCTCCCGGCCGGAGGTTTTCCAGCAGGTTTAAAGCTTCCTGATCGCAGTCTTCTTCGTCGGGGTGAGCCGTCTTGGAGGGCACTGCGAGGTGAGCATATTCGTAGAGGTATTGGTGCAGTTCCAGCAAGTGGACTTCCGTTCCCAACACGAGGATTTCATCGTCTGTGGTGCCGGTCACATCTCCAAATTTTACGATCAGGCGGTCATCGTATTCAACCGGGAGGTCGAATGCAACACCACACCTGTCACAGATTGCTCCTACGGTTCCTGACAGGTGGAAATCAACCACCATCATGGAGCTTTGTTTGTCAAGCTTGACGTTAGCTGTCAAGTTTGCCTGTTCAATCTGCGAATGCTCAAAAGCTTCAAAGAACGTTTCTTTCAGCTCAAACTCGTAGTCGTGAATTCCGACCTTGAGGCCCAGAAAAGGGATCTCATATGCCGAAAAATTATTCATAGCCACGAATTGAGGAGTGCAAAGATAGCGCTTTGCTGTTGAAAACAAAACTTTTTCAACAAGTCGGTCTCAAAACCCGGGATACTACTATGAACGGACGTCGAGTGGATTCGCCGTGAGTTCTCGGTGTTCTCTTCTTCGGTGATAAATGTCGCAGGCTTCAAAGATGGCAGCACGCATTGAGCTTTCGTCGGCTTCGCCTTTGCCGGCGATCTCGTAACCGGTGCCGTGATCGGGTGAGGTTCGCACAATGGGCAGCCCGGCGGTGAAGTTGACTCCGGTGTCAAAGGCAAGAGCCTTGAAGGGCGCGAGGCCCTGGTCGTGGTACATGGCCAGCACAGCATCGAAGCGTTTGTATTGTGCAGTGCCAAAGAAGCCGTCAGCTCCATAGGGCCCCATGGCAAAGAGTTCATCTTCCATATCGCGTATAGCCGGCAGAATGATCTCACTCTCTTCTGAGCCCAACAGCCCATTGTCGCCCGCGTGCGGATTCAAACCGAGCACTGCGATTCGGGGCTGCGCCACACCAAAGTCTTTGATCAGGCTCTCTTTCATCAAGCGCAGTTTCGTGATGATGAGCTCTTTGTTCAATTTTGCTGACACATCTTTCAGCGGTACGTGGCCGGTAGCGACGCCAATGCGCATTCGGTTGCTGACAAGAAACATCAGGCATTCATCCACATTAGACATGTTGGCGAGGTATTCGGTGTGACCCGGAAAATCAAAGGCATCGCTCTGGATGGTATCCTTGTTGATCGGACAGGTTACGAGCACGTCGACCTTTGTGGAAGCGAGGTCATTGACGGCGGCCTCAATGCTTTTGAAGGCATAGATTCCGGCCTGTTTATCAGCCTTGCCGAGTTCAGGTGTCCAGTTGTCTTCCCAGACATTGAGCACGTTGATTTTTTTTGGGTGCGCCTCATCGGCGGATGCTACGGTGTTCAGTCGAACGTCGCCCATACCGAGCTCTTTTCGATGAAAGCGTATCAGATCAGTATTGCCGTATATCACCGGGGTCACGAAGTCGTTCATGCGGGGATCTGCGAATACTTTTAAAATGGTCTCGATGCCAATACCGTTAGGGTCACCAATGGTGATACCCACACGAATGGCTTGTTTTTCTTTACTCATAGGTCAAAGTGCTTTTTCATAAAGCGTACGAGCAATCGTACACCGGTTCCGGTGCCGCCTTTGCCGCGGTAACTGTTTTTGCTGTGCATGAATGACGGTCCGGCAATATCAATGTGCATCCACGGGTAATCGGTGAAGTGCTTCAGGAACATTGCGGCACTCACCTGACCGCCTTCACCCTTGCCGAGGTTAGACATGTCAGCTACGTCTGATTTTAATTCTTCTTCATATTCCGGCCATAGCGGGAAACGCACATTGCGCTCATATGTTTCATAGCCGGCTTCATTCAGTTCTTCAAAAATATCATCATCGGCCGTGCCCATTACACAGCACCCGTAGGTGCCGATGGCGCGCACAGCGGCACCAGTGAGGGTGGCAGCATCGATCACCAGTGAGGGCTCGAATTTTTTTGCATAGCTCAGGGCATCGGCCAGGATCAGGCGCCCTTCTGCATCCGTATTTTTGACTTCTACCGTGGTGCCGTCGTACATAGTGATCACATCTCCCGGAACAATGGCATTGCCATCAGGGCGATTGTCGGTAGCCGGTATGAGTGCCATCATATGGATGGGTAGTTTCAGTCGAGCACAAGCATCCAGCACAGCGGCCATCATTGCGGCGCCGGCCATGTCGCTTTTCATAAAATCCATCGAATTGGCGGTGGGCTTGAGTGAGATTCCGCCGGTATCGTACACGACGCCTTTTCCTACAAGCACCACCGGCTTCTTGTTTACAGCTTTCTCAGGCTTCCATTCAGCAATGGTAAAGGTTGGAGGGTCAATGCTGCCGCGATTTACGGCAAGTAGTCCGCCCATCTTCAACGACTCAATTTTCTGTTTGGTAAAGACCTCTACGCTGAAGCCGTTACGGTCTCCGGCAGTGGCAACTGCGCGAGCAAAGCCCTCGGCCGTAAGGTGCGATAGCGGCAGGTTCACCAAATCTCTTGCCCAGTGCACAGCATAGGTCAGCTGCACCATCTCATCCAGCGCTTTTGCGCTGAAAACAGACGACTTTACGCGAATAACCGTCGCATCCGAGCCTTTTGGCTCGCTTTTTAACACTTCGAAATGATAATCACTCAACAGCAACCCTTCGATAAAAGCGCCAACAGCATCGGCGTCATTCATGTGGTCGAAAATCTGAATGGTAACCGATTTATTGTGGCGAATCTGGGAAAGAGCTTCATGTCCGGCCTTGCGATGGGCTTCAAGCGTATACGGGTCATTTCCTGCTTCACCCAGAAAGGCGATATGAAGGGCCTTTTCTGCGGGCAAAATGACGTGTGTCAGCTTGTCTTCAGCAGCTTCTTTGACCCTGTTCAGCGCGGCTTCAGGTAGTTTCACTTTCACCTTGTCTCTGTCAATCAGGTGAAAGTTCATGGAGGCATCTTCGAGCCCCAGTGCGATGTCGAGTTGCATAGTCCTATTTTGCTCGCAAGATACAGGTTCAAGGTGCCATCATGAAACTCATCGGCGTACGACTTTGTAGGCCAGCCAGGCTATGGGTACATAGGCGAGTGTGAGGTCGAGAATGACGAACCAAATCGGGTGCGGAAAGGCCATAACCATTGCCACGCCGCCTGCGAGGTGGATGAGTGCGACTGTCACCGCCAGCACCTTCGGCTGTGTCTTTGACAGGCTCGCTGCAATGAAACCGCCGGCAAAGCTGCCAAGCACGTGTGCCGCAAAAGGCACCGCGAACTGCCAGGGTTTGAGGTTTTTAAGGTGATTCGCGATTTCTTCTGGTGTCATCTCGCTCTGGGCCTCCATACCGGTGAGGCTGCCCAACAGCTGCAAAGTCACGGAGTTGAAGACAAACGCGGCGATGAGTCCGGCCATGAGCGCCAGGGCATTCCGCAAGGTGTGGTTCATGGAGGTATATTTTACGGTCAAATTTAATCGATCCCGCATGGGGTATGCAAAGGTGCAACTGTATTATGGATCGGGGATCGGGGATCGGGGATGGGGGATGGGGGATCGGGGATGGGGGATCGGGGATGGTTGTCATTTGTTAAATCGTCAACCGCCTGAAGGTTCCGTGACGGCTGACCGCAGACAGCAGACCGCAGACAGCTGACGGCAGACGGAATTCTAAACAAGTTGTAAAAAATGGCGTTATATCTTCGGATGTTACCGGAATGGCTATCTTTATTGTTTCGCATGCGACAGCTCGTTATTACAGTCGTCTTTTTATTCTGCGGCCTGCATTTGTGGGCTACACACAATCGTGCGGGAGAAATCACCTACGAACACGTTCAAGGGTTCACCTACGAAATCACCATTACCACTTGCACAAAAACCTCCGCCCCGGCGGATCGCCCGTGGTTGAAGATCAACTGGGGAGACATTCCTTTCGGCGGAGAGCTTGACAGCCTGGAGCGGTCAAACATTCAAACCTTTCCTGATGATGCCCAAATCAATACGTACGTGGGGCTTCATACCTACAGTGGGCCGGGAGTTTACCTGATTCAGATGGCTGACCCTAACCGGAATGAAGGAGTGGTCAACATTTTGAATTCTGTGCAGGCCGAATTTTGTATCCAGAGTCTGCTGATCATCAATCCGCAAACGGGGAATAACAACTCTGTTCAACTGACCAATGATGCAAAAGGAAATGCCTGTCTCGATCGTTTATGGAAACATAACCCTGGTGCTTATGACCCTGATGGAGACTCGCTCGCTTACAGCCTGATTGTGAATCTCGGAAGTGACCTTGACGATGACGGCATAAATGATCCCCTGCCGGGGTACAATTTTCCTGACGATGAAACGGATAACCCTGACGATGTCTTCTCTATTGACCCTACAACCGGCACGGTCAGTTGGGATGTTGTTTCCTTTGAGGTTGGGGAGTACAATATTGCCATTCTGATAGAAGAATTTCGTGAAGTGAATGGGCAGTGGATCAAAGTGGGGCACGTGATCAGAGATATGCAGATTACGGTTGAAAACTGTCCGAACAACCCCCCGATATTTGAAGAGGTACTCGATACCTGCATCGAGGCTTATAGCAATATCAGTTTTCAGATAGAGGCGAATGACCCTGACGGCGACAACATCGATCTGCAGGCGCTCGGTGGTCCCTTCTCTGAAGTGGAGCATCCGGCCTTTTTCACCGATAACAATGATGGTACCGGTTTCTTCTCATGGACTCCAGAATGTGCAGAGGTTCGAGCCTCTCCTTACCAGGTTTTGTTCGAAGCGACAGACTTCAGTGCGGATACCGATCTTCAAGATTACCTCACCGTCAACATCACCGTGGTTGCGCCGGCAGTGGAGAACCCTTCTGCTGAACCCGACGGAAACAGCTTCATCCTGAACTGGGATTCACACATCTGCGTGGATCACCTCGATGATTTCGAGATAGAGCAAAGCAGCTACAAGATCTACCGGCGACAAGGCAGCTACGGCTTCGAACCAAGCCAGTGCGAAACAGGTGTGCCCGCCTACACGGGCTACGAGCTCGTAGGTGCCGTAGAGGGTCTCACCAATACTACGTACATCGATGACCAGGGTGTTTTCTACGGAGGCGAATTCTGCTACATGATCGTTACCTGTTTTCCGGATGGCGCTGAGAGCTACGCCAGTGAAGAGTTTTGCGCGGAGATCATCAAAGATCGCCCGGTGATGACGAACGTCAGCATCGAGAGCACAGAACTTGAGAACGGGCAAGTCTACATCGCCTGGTCACCGGCTACGGCTCTCGATACGGAGAACTTCCCGGGCCCTTACCGCTATGAGCTCTTCCACTCAGAAGGCTTCAGCGGAGCCCAGGAGTTGATCTACTCCTCTGATCCCAACCCTCTCCTGATCAATGAAGACACTCTCTTTAGCCACAACGGACAAAATACGCTTGAAACACCCCACGTGTACCGCGTCAATCTGTGGTCAGGAGAAGACCTCGTTGGTTCTTCGGTGGAAGCCACCAGCCCGTTCATTGAACTGGAGCCCGGCGACCAACAAATCACAGTCTTTGTAACGGCACTCGTTCCGTGGAACAATGCCACCTACGAATACTACCGACGCGCCCCGGGGAGACTGATTTTGTGCTCATCGCAACAACCGAAGAGCCGGCCTATACCGATACGGGCCTCACGAACAATACTGAATACTGTTATTTCGTGCGCACCATTGGCGGGTATGACGCCGGCGGCACCATTGACCCGATTGTCAATGATTCGCAAGAGGCTTGCGGGTTTGCCATCGACCTCACACCACCCTGTACACCTGAACTCACCGTTGACGGCGACTGTGAAACAGAGACGGTTTTCCTGAGCTGGACCAACCCCAACGAGGCTTGCGAAGAAACCGACGATACGGCGCTGTACAACCTCTATTATTCGCCGACAGAAGATGGAGAACTTGAAGTTGTAGAAACCTTTACCGGGGCTGAACTGACCAGTTTCATCTGGAACGAAGACGGAAGCCTCAATACGATCGCCGGTTGCTATGCCGTAACAGCACTTGATTCACTGACGCCCGGATTCGACGGCGAGCTCATTCGCAATGAAAGTGAATTGAGCGAAATCTTCTGCGTAGACAATTGTCCGCTCTACTTCCTCCCCAACATCTTCAGTCCGAATAACGATAATGTCAACGACCTCTTTCTGGCTGCACCGTTTAAGTTCATCGAGTCGGTTGACTTCAAAATTTTTAACCGCTGGGGCGGACTGGTTTTCGAGACTACGGATCCTTTCGTGCGTTGGGATGGTACCCACCGCGATACCGGAGAGATCTGCAGCGACGGCGTCTATTATTATGTCGCTAAAGTGAACACAATCCGCCTTGCGGGTATTGTTACCGAAGAACTAACCGGCACCATCACTTTGGTTGACGGCGCGAATCCTATCAACGAGTAATTTCATGTTTACCGGTATTATTGAAGCGATGGGTGAAGTAAGCTCCATCGCACAAGAAGGGGAGAATACCCACCTTACGCTGCGGGCTCCATTCACAGAGCAGTTGAAAATTGACCAGAGCATCGCCCACAACGGCGCGTGCCTGACGGTAGTGGCCATCGACGGTGACAGCTACACGGTAACGGCCATCGAAGAGACGCTTAAACGCACCAATATTGGCGAGTTAAAAGAGGGCGACCTTGTCAATCTTGAACGCTGCATGCAGATGGGTGGTCGACTCGACGGGCATATCGTGCAAGGCCATGTTGATACGGTTGGAAAGGTAGAGCGCGTCGCAACGCAGGATGGTAGTTGGAGGGTGTATCTGTCGCATCCTGCCGATCAGGCAGAAGAAGGCTACATCACCGTGCCTAAAGGAAGTATCACCGTGAATGGAGTTAGCCTCACGGTGGTAGACTCAAGCATTGACAGTTTCTCTGTAGCTATCATTCCTTACACCTGGGAGCACACCAATTTTCACCGCTTCAAAGAGGGTGATCTCGTCAATCTGGAATTTGATATTATCGGAAAGTACGTGGCAAGAATGGCTGCGATCAGTCAAAAACCTTCGGTTTCCTGAGCTCAAAGTTCTGACCGAGGTACACCTTTCTCACTTGCTCGTCAGCGGCAAGTTCTTCAGCGGTGCCGGCCTTCAGAATGTTTCCTTCAAACAGCAGGTAAGCGCGATCGGTGATAGAGAGGGTCTCCTGCACATTGTGGTCTGTAATCAGGATGCCGATGTTCTTTTTTTTCAATTGTGCGATGATGCGCTGAATGTCTTCAACCGCAATCGGGTCAACACCTGCGAAAGGCTCATCGAGCAGGATGAAACTCGGGTCGGTGGCCAGTGCCCGGGCGATCTCGGTGCGTCGGCGCTCACCGCCTGAAAGGTAATCACCGCGGTTCTTGCGCACATGCTGCAATCCGAACTCATCTAATAGGGTCTCCTGGCGCTCTCGGCGCTCCCTCTTTGATAGGTTGGTCATCTCGAGAATCGCCATGATGTTGTCTTCAACGCTCAGTTTGCGAAACACTGAAGCCTCTTGCGGCAGATAGCCTACGCCGAGTTTGGCCCTGCGGTACATCGCCTCATCTGTGATGTCTTTGTCATCAATGAAAACCCGGCCGTCGTTAGGGGTGATCAGCCCCACGATCATGTAGAAACTGGTGGTTTTGCCGGCCCCGTTTGGCCCGAGAAGGCCTACGATTTCGCCCTGTTTTACATTGATCGATACGCCTTTAACGACCATGCGTTTGCCGTAGCGTTTCTTGATATCTTCTGCACGTAGCTCCATTTAGAAATCAAACTGGAATTTAGCCCGGATACCAAAGCGTACGATATTCGGATTGTCAAGGTAGCTCAACCGCCACAAGGCATCAACGCGAAAGACTTTGAAAATATTCTCAATTCCTAACGCGGCCTCCATGAAAGGCTGCCTTAAGACAAAGGTCTCGGGCGGACGAACCAGCTCTTCTTCATTTTCGGGGTTAAAGTTACCAACGACTCCTTTGATTGTTGCTACCTCTCGCCATTTCAATTTGCGCATCAGGGGGATCTTGTTGAGGAAAAGCCCCTCCGCATGGTAGGTGAACGAGGCACTGATCCATTCATCGCTCACAAACTCAAAGAAGTTCATGGTGTTGAAGGCCTGTTCGTCGTAGAAGAAGGTCTCATTGCCCTGGTGGAGCTGCAATAGCGGATAGGGCAGGCGGCCCCAGATCTTTCCTGCTTCAGCCCAGAATCTTCCGTAGCCGAGCGGGCCAAAACGCACCTTGTCTTTCACTCGAAAGACCGCTTTCTGGTACTCGTAGTCACCACCAAAAACGTCTCGCAGCCCGAGACTGTAAGCAAATTCAAGGGTAGGATACTTGGTACCCAGGCTAACGCGTTCAAATTCTCCACTCAGGTATTTCTCTTTGTAGGCAAACCGGGTATAGAGTGTCAACTCTGAAGTGGTCAGGTTATCAACCGGCACGAGGCGGCTGAAATCATCGAAGCGCTCATAACGCAGCGCACCGAGGGGCGCCAGCGTGCGGTGGGTGAAGATGATTTTGTTGCTGAAACCATAGAACCACTCGCGCTCAAACGAGGCCTGGCCTTCGATCACATCTGTGAGCTTATTCGCAGGGTTGCGCCTGAAAATACTGGCCAGCACATTGTCTTGCTGAAACGCACCGGGCGCTTGTCCGAGCTGCTCCACATCGCGCTTGCCGGATATCCCGAAGACCATTCTGGGTTGCTTAGATAGCATCCAGGTGATGCCCCCGCCAAATTTGAACCGCTGGTCACGGAGTCCGTAAGCCGTATACCCTTCAAGCATGATGCGCTTGCTGAACTGGTTACTGGTGCGTCCGCCCACCCTGAACCGGTGTCCCTCAACCGGGTTCCAGGAGTACAGCGTGAAGTACGGACCAAATTCAAAATTGCCGCGCACGTAGTAACCGTTGACGGCGAGCTGGATGATATTCTCGATGGTTCTAAACTGCGGTACCATCTTGATGGAGTCAACCATCTCATATACCTTCTTCTCGTTCTCCGACAGATTGATATGCCGTCGATTATCCCAGAAGGCCTCACCTTGCTCTGTGGCGTTCTCGGATACCACAATGTCTGAGATGCCTTTGTAAAATTCATCGTCGCGTGGCTGATCGATCCGGAATTCTTTATAAGTCGTGGTCTTTCGTCCGTAGAAGCCCATCGTCTTGTCGGTCAGGTTAAAGTCGATCAGCAGCTCATCACGGGTAAGCATCCAGACCTCCTCATCCACTTCATCGTATTCTTGCCGCACTTTCAGCTTATGAATAAAGTTGATGTTGGCATCTTCGGCAATGCTGGCTTCCACCTCTTTGATCGCATAGGTGGTATCATTGACCCAGAAGTCACCGGTGAAGGTCAGCTCCTGTTTGCGCTTCGGAAGAAACTTGATCTGGTAGCACCATTTATTGCCGATGTAGGTGCTGTCCATCAGGTAGTAATTGTAAAACGCAAAGCCGATACCGCTGATCGGACTCACAAAACTCTTTCCGAAGACGATGATGTTGTTGTCATAGATGTTGACGTTCTGGTACATATCGCCCAGAAACTGTGAAACACTCTGGTTTTCAACACCGGAGACCTTTGTGGCGAGAATCACTTCTTTCTCGGTCTTCGGGTCTTTTCGGTAGTAGAATTTTGACAGGCTTTCGGTCATGAAGATCGGGAGGTACAGCTTTTCTTCGGTGCTGTCTACATTGTCGAACATGAAGTCGAAGGGCTTGAAGATCTTTCGTTCGCGAAATTCATCGGTGATGTTATTCAGGTCGAACTCCACTTTGTTGTACGACTCGTATTCGTAGGCTTCCAGCTTTTCGCGGTTATTGATGTCTCGGTTGCGCTGAATCGCTCTGATGATAGGGTGCGCCGGGTTTTCTTCATCGGTGGGCCTGACTTCGGCGGCTTCGAGCGCGATGCTGCTGGCCTCGAGCTTGAAGTTGATCGTCTGCTCCTGGTCGATGCGCACGCCTTTCACCTGCGGTTGGTAGCCGATGAAGCCGGCGCGCAGCGAGTCGCTCGCGTAGTAGGTTTCAATTTCGTAGACGCCGTCAAGGTTGGTCGTGGTACCGCTTTTGGTGCCTACAAAGCTGATGTTCACGTAGGGAAGTGGTTCTCCGGTGGTGGCATCAGACACGGTTCCGCGTACGATTGTTTTCTGCGCAAAAGCGCAGGATGCAGATACGGTCAGCACGCTCAACAGGAGTGCCATACGCACTAGGAACCTCCCCTTTCTCCGGCCGCCAGTCCGTTTGTCGGATGCTGCCAGATAAGGAACAGAACTCAACTGCACGTCCGATAGGGTGGTAGGACGGTATGTGCCTTGGTTGGACTTCAAACTTCGTGCGCTGCGCGCGCGTCAATACTCGTATAACGAATGTACGAAGATCAGCGCGCGTAGGTTTTAGGAGTTTGTCTGATTTCTCCACAATGGGGTGCTGTCTGCCGCCTGCCGACAGCCTCAAGTTTCATTGATGCTGTGCGCTACCTACCTTGTTTGCTCTCAGGTTCCCAGTCCCATGGCGGACCTGCCTGGCGGCAGACAGGCGCGATAAATCGGGCGGACGCGATAAATCGGGCGGACGCGATAAATCGCGTCCCTACGTTGGTGCGCGGAATATAATTGGCAGTGCAAGCGTCAGACGGCTATAAGCCGTCGCTACACTGCGGGGTCTGCAGAAAAATGTAGGCGCACAATGCCTTGTGCGCATGGAAATGGAAAGGGTGAACCGTTTCCCCGTTTCCCGAAATTGTCCATGAGTCCATGAGTCGATAGGTCTATGCGTCTTCCCGGCTGCCTGCTACGGACGGCTATAAGCCGTCCCCTCAATTTTGCGGTAGTGTGATAGAGCAGCGCAAGTATGCGCTGGAGTATATTCCTTAATCTTCCCTGTTTCCCCGTTTCCCGATTTCCCGAAATTGTCCATGAGTCCATGAGTCCATGAGTCCATGAGTCCATGAGTCCATGAGTCCATGAGTCCATGAGTCCATGACTCCATGAGTCCATGAGTCGATGAGTCGATAGGTCTATGCGTCTTCCCGGCTGCCTGCTACGGACGGCTATAAGCCGTCGCTACACTGCGGGGTCTGCAGAAAAATGTAGGCGCACAATGCCTTGTGCGCATGGAAATGGAAAGGGTGAACCGTTTCCCCGTTTCCCGAAATTGTCCATGAGTCCATGAGTCGATAGGTCTATGCGTCTTCCGAGCAGCATTCATCCGACGGCTATAAGCCGCCGCCACACTGTGGGCCTTGCAGAAATCATGTAGGCGCACAATGCCTTGTGCGCATGGAAATGGAAATGGTGAACCGTTTCCCCGTTTCCCGGTTTCCCGAAATTGTCCATAAGTCCATAAGTCCATAAGTCCATCGGTCCATCGGTCCATCGGTCCATCGGTCCATAGGTCCATAAGTCGATAGGTCTATGCGTCTTTCCGGCTAACTGCTTCGGACGGCTATAAGCCGTCCCCTCAATTTTGCGGTAGTGTGATAGAGCAGCGCAAGTATGCGCTGGAGTATATTCCTTAATCTTCCCTGTTTCCCCGTTTCCCGGTTTCCCGAAATTGTCCATGAGTCCATGAGTCCATGAGTCCATGAGTCCATGAGTCCATGAGTCCATGAGTCCATGAGTCCATGAGTCCATGACTCCATCGGTCCGTCAATTTCAACCCGATTTGCAATCCAACAATTCTCGGACGCCTGGGAGGCGTCCCTCCCGAGGGTCGCATGAAGAAATATGCGCCGCAAAGATGCGGCGGCATTAATAGCACCGACAGCCTAACGCTTCACCTATGCTGTGCGATCTCTGCCGCCTGACCTTCCTGCCTTCCTACCTCGCTATATCCCTACCTCGCCTGCTCCCCGTTTCCCGAAATTGTCCATAAGTCCATAAGTCGATAGGTCTATGCGTCTTCCCGTCTGCCTGCTACGGACGGCTATAAGCCGTCGCCACACTGCGGGGTCTGCAGCAAAATGTAGGCGCACAATGCCTTGTGCGCATGGAAATGGAAAGGGTGAACCGTTTCCCAGTTTCCCGAAATTGTCCATAGGTCCATAAGTCCATAAGTCCATAAGTCCATAAGTCCATAAGTCCATAAGTCGATAGGTCTATGCGTCTTTCCGGCTAACTGCTTCGGACGGCTATAAGCCGTCGCCACACTGCGGGGTCTGCAGCAAAATGTAGGCGCACAATGCATTGTGCGCATGGAAATGGTGAATCGTTTCCCGGTTTCCCAGTTTCCCAAAATTGTCCATAGGTCCATAGGTCCATAGGTCCATAGGTCCATAAGTCCATAAGTCCATCGGTCTGCAAAAAAACTTCGCCCATTTGGCATACTTTTCTATCTTACAGTCGCTTATTGCCAATACTCAACCCATGCCTATGGCTCGTCTGATCGTACCCACATTTTTCAAGACCGTTCGGCGCCTAAGCGCAAGGGTAAACTAAACGAACCCTAATGGCTAAGCGCATGAACCAATATGGCCCGAAAACACCTGTAACGTGTACTCGAGTGAAGGTTGTTAACCCAAAGAAACCATCGTTAGCCCTTATGACACATTATAG
>JAGYJM010000002.1:0-2245000 GCA_018402085.1 Flavobacteriales bacterium
TCCCCAAAGAATCCAATGAGTCAACACCTCGTGCCACCTCATTTGTCAACACCCCCTTCAATCCCAAGTCAACACCTTGAGTGCCGGCATTTGTCAACACATCGCAGTAGGGGTGATTTTGTCAACAGCCGGGGGTGGCTTCAATTTGTCAACACATCGCCAATGACGCTTTGTCAACACCAAGCCTGAAAGCAATAAAAAACCCTCCGCGAAGGAGGGTTTTCTGTAAGGTTCACTGTGTAGTTACGCTGCGAGCAGCGCTTCGATTTCTTCAATTTTTTCTTGAAGCAAGATCACGGTGCGTTCTTGCGTCTTGATTTCGATGAGTTCTTCCTGAACATCGATCGGGTTGAGGCTGACGCTGTCGTTGATCGCTTCGTTGTATTCTTGCTGAAGCTGGTCAACCATGGCTTGCTGTGAGGCGATAATCTCTGCGTTGCCTTCGCTCTGTTGCAGCGCCGTCAGGATCTGCTGCGCCTGGTTGAGGCGTTCTTGCATTTGTTCATGTAGTTCGTTCCGCTCTTCGTTGCGGTCGATGCGACGGTCAAGCCTTGCGTGGCGCTCACTGATTTTCTTATTCAGCTCAGCCACTTCGGCGATCCATTGTTGTTTGAGGTAGATCAATTGATCTTGATTCAAGCTTTCAAGCGTTTTCATGACTATAAAATTTAAGGTTAGCACATCCTCTACCGCTGACCTGGCCAGGGTTTAACAGCAGTCTCCGGGAGGGAGCCGGGGTTTCCGGTTCAGATGTTGCTAATGGGGTTTACGATGTGCGGTACCGCAGCGCATGGAGCTCAGCGAGCCGGAGTCCGGTCAGCGCCTTGAGGCGGTCAACCAATTTTTCTGAAGGACGACGTGTCCCGTTTTCAATACGAGCGATATAGGAGGCTGAAACTCCCAGCTCTTTGGCAAAGCCCCGCATGGAGGCATTTGATTGTTTGCGTGCGTTTCGAAATATCACGGCATATAGGGTAGTGCTCATAACCGTTCAATTTTTTTGTTTCTGGTGAGACCAAAACAAAGAGTGTGCCAAAGTGGAAGGATCGTTGATCGCGGATCGTGGATCTGAGTCAACACCTCGTGCCACCCCATTTGTCAACACTATTAAGGAAGGCATTTGTCAACACATCGCAGTAGGGGTGATTTTGTCAACGGCCGGTGATGGCTTCAATTTGTCAACACATCGCCAAAGACGCTTTGTCAACACCAAGCCTGAAAGCAATAAAAACCCTCCGCGAAGGAGGGTTTTCTCTGAGGTTCACCGGGTAGTTACGCTGCGAGCAGCGCTTCGATTTCTTCAATTTTTTCTTGAAGCAGGATCACGGTGCGTTCTTGCGTCTTGATTTCTACGAGTTCTTCGTGAACATCGATCGGGTTGAGGCTAACGCTGTCGTTGATCGCTTCGTTGTATTCTTGCTGAAGCTGGTCAACCATGGCTTGCTGTGAGGCGACGATTTCTGCGTTTCCTTCGCTCTGTTGCAGCGCCGTCAGGATCTGCTGTGCCTGGTTGAGGCGTTCTTGCATTTGTTCATGTAGTTCGTTCCGCTCTTGGTTGCGGTCGATGCGACGGTCAAGCCTTGCGTGGCGTTCACTGATTTTCTTATTCAGCTCAGCCACTTCGGCGATCCATTGTTGTTTGAGGTAGATCAATTGATCTTGATTCAAGCTTTCAAGCGTTTTCATGACTATAAAATTTAAGGTTAGCACATCCTCTACCGCTGACCTGGCCAGGGTTTAACAGCAGTCTCCGGGAGGGAGCCGGGGTTTCCGGTTCGGATGTTGCTAATGGGGTTTACGATGTGCGGTACCGCAGCGCATGGAGCTCAGCGAGCCGGAGTCCGGTCATCGCCTTGAGGCGGTCAACCAATTTTTCTGAAGGACGACGTGTCCCGTTTTCAATACGAGCGATATAGGAGGCTGAAACTCCCAGCTCTTTGGCAAAGCCCCGCATGGAGGCATTTGATTGTTTGCGTGCGTTTCGAAATATCACGGCATATAGGGTAGTGCTCATAACCGTTCAATTTTTTTGTTTCTGGTGAAACCAAAACAAAGAGTGTGCCAAACTGCACAGATCGTTGATCGCGGATCGTGGATCGTAGGGATGGCGAGGGGTTTCGACTCATAGACCTATGGACCGATCGACCTATCGACTAATGGACTTGGCGAGAAACCGGGAAACCGAATGCAGCGATCTAGGTAGGCAGGGAGGTAGAGAGGTTGCTTTTTTGTGAGGTGGTTTTCCTGCCGCCGCATCCTTGCGGCGCGGTTGTACCTTTAGAAACAACCGATAGGGACGCCTCCAGGCGTCCTTGAATTGTGGTATGACGAGGGGTTTCGACTTATGGACTTATCGACCTATCGACTAATGGACTTGGCGAGAAACCGGGAAACCGAATGCAGCGATCTAGGTAGGTAGGGAGGTAGAGAGGTTGCTTTTTTATGAGGTGGTTTTCCTGCCGCCGCATCCTTGCGGCGCGGTTGTACCTTTTAGAAACAACCGATAGGGACGCCTCCCAGGCGTCCTTGAATTGTGGTATGACGAGGGGTTTCGACTTATGGACTGATCGACCTATCGACTAATGGACTTGGCGAGAAACCGGGAAACCGAATGCAGCGATCTAGGTAGGCAGGGAGGTAGAGAGGTTGCTTTTTTGTGAGGTGGTTTTCCTGCCGCCGCATCCTTGCGGCGCGGTTGTACCTTTTAGAAACAACCGATAGGGACGCCTCCCAGGCGTCCTTGAATTGTGGTATGACGAGGGGTTTCGACTTATGGACTGATCGACCTATCGACTAATGGACTTGGCGAGAAACCGGGAAACCGAATGCAGCGATCTAGGTAGGTAGGGAGGTAGAGAGGTTGCTTTTTGTGAGGTGGTTTTCCTGCCGCCGCATCCTTGCGGCGCGGTTGTACCTTTTAGAAACAACCGATAGGGACGCCTCCCAGGCGTCCTTGAATTGTGGTATGACGAGGGGTTTCGACTTATGGACTTATCGACCTATCGACTAATGGACTTGGCGAGAAACCGGGAAACCGAATGCAGCGATCTAGGTAGGTAGGGAGGTAGAGAGGTTGCTTTTTTGTGAGGTGGTTTTCCTGCCGCCGCATCCTTGCGGCGCAGTTTTATCCTCTGGAAACAGCAGACAGCGACGCCTTCCAGGCGTCCGAAGACGTGTGGGTTTATCGGAAGGGTGGGATCGGGGATAAGGGGGAATGACGTGGTGTTCAGACCTCCGGCAATAGTCGCTCAATCAGGCGTGAATCTCAGAGAGAAGCTGTAAATTGATCGAGACATTCCGAATCACAGCGGGTTTTATGCGACAGAAGTGTAAACTGCGGCCGCTCTGAAGGGGTTATAAAGATGAACAGACAATAGATCAGCGAGACACGATAAATGAATGGTAATAGAATGAGCATAGGCAGCATGTGTTTTTTGGTGAGCATGACGATCGTCACCTTTGCTCAGGCACAGTTGGATTATAGCGAGATGGAACATTGGGTTTTTCACCCTGCTAAGAGCGGGACCCTTATTGACGGTTACAATTTAGACATCGCTGTAATTGACGAGAATCTAAACACCGACACCGTTTATCAGGTCGAAAACAACGCCATGACTGATACCGGGGTGGATGTTTTTTTCGTGCATCCAACGATATTGTCAGACTTATGGGGCTATACAACGATTGAGAATATACCGTTAGATGACCAACCCGCTGCGCTTATTTCGGCGAGTATTCTGGCTCAGGCCGGATTGTTGTCTAAATATGGTCGATTTTTCGCACCACATTACCGGCAAGGTAGTCCGCCAACATATTTGAGTGGTGCATTAGACAGTACACAAGCGGCGGTCATCGGAACGGCCTATGCGGATGTAAAAGCGTCTTTTCTCCATTACCTTGAGAATTACAACGACGGCAATAAAATAGTGTTGGCGAGCCATTCTCAAGGCGCCTACCTTACAGCTATGTTACTCAGTGATGTTTTTGACGACAATCTAAACCTGCAAGAACAGCTGGTAACGGCGGTGACTGCCGGCGTGATCAATGCTTACGCAGAGCCGTCACAATTTGAAGGCGGGTGGTGGCAGAACATCCCCCTTTGCACGGCAATGGATCAATGCAACTGCGTCATGACATGGCGGAGCTACAAAGAAACACAAACGATACCGTCTCCGGGTTCGTCTTTACCGTGTCTCCATCCTATGCTTGAAGAAAGCGGTCAAGTGTACCGCTTATTCAATCCGGCGGAAGATTGGCTTTTGCAAGATTCAATTTACTATGCTGCTGAAGAACAGCCTCTGCGAAACTACCTGGTGCCTAAAACAAATCAGCCTTACGGCGGCAATGTCGGGTTTGTTGCTTTTGATAGTTTGTACCGCATTAGGTACCATCGTGAAGATCTTTTGAAGGTCGGTTTTAAGATTGAACACACCCCGGCGCAAAATGATCAGCGACCCAATGACCTGCTAGGTGAAGAAGCCAATCCCTTGTTCAGTTTCTCAGGCTATCACAATAAAGACTATCATATCTACCTGTGGGCGTTGATGGAGCAAATAGACATGAAGTTAGAAACATGTGGTGCTTCAACCGGCGTGAACAACCCGATGAACCGTCAACCTGTGCGGGTCTATCCGAACCCGAGTGGCGACCGGGTGAGCGTAGCCTCAGAACGGAGCATTGAAGGGGTCGAAGTTTACACTACTCATGGTGATGTAATACGGAAGGAAAGGCCGCAGCATAAAGAAACGACCATCTCACTTAAAGAACTGCCGAGTGGACTGTATTTCATCAAGGTGCATTTCACAGCGGGAGGGGTTTGGACAGGTCGGCTGATAAAGCAATGATGCCGGTTAAAGGCGTCTTCAGGTCGCGGTAGTATCCATTTGCAGCGCATGCCTCTCTTTTTCGTTTAACAGAAAGAAGGGAAGGCGCACAATGCATTGTGCGCATGGAAATGGTGAATCGTTTCCCGGTTTCTCCGTTTCCCAGTTTCCCCGTTTCCCAGTTTCCCGAAATTGTCCATAAGTCCATGAGTCCATGAGTCCATAGGTCTATGCGTCTTCCGAGCAGCATTCATCGGACGGGTATAAGCCGCCGCCACACTGTGGGCCTTGCAGAATCATGTAGGCGCACAATGCATTGTGCGCATGGAAATGGAAAGGGTGAACCGTTCCCGGTTTCCCGATTTCCCGAAATTGTCCATGAGTCCATGAGTCCATAAGTCCATAAGTCCATGAGTCCATGAGTCCATAGGTCTATGCGTCTTCCGAGCAGCATTCATCGGACGGGTATAAGCCGCCGCCACACTGTGGGCCTTGCAGAATCATGTAGGCGCACAATGCATTGTGCGCATGGAAATGGAAAGGGTGAACCGTTTCCCCGTTTCCCGTTTCCCGGTTTCCCAGTTTACCAGTTTCCCGTTTCCCGGTTTCCCGGTTTCCCGATTTCCCGAAATTGTCCATGAGTCCATGAGTCCATGAGTCCATGAGTCCATGAGTCCATGAGTCCATGAGTCCATGAGTCCATGAGTCCATGAGTCTATGAGTTGAAGGGTCGATGAGACCGTCAGCCTTTGGACGCCATCTCCTTCTCCCGTCGTTTATTGACCCGCCGCGAAATCAGAATACTGATCTCATAAAGCAACAGCACCGGCAATGAAACCAGCACCTGGCTTGTCAAGTCGGGAGGCGTGATGATGGCAGAGATGATCAACACCACCACCAGCGCGTGGCGACGGTATTTGCGAAGTAGCTCAGGTGTTACGATGCCTATTTTGGAAAGAAAATAAACCACCACCGGCAACTGAAAAATGATGCCGGCCGCCAGCGTGATTGATGCGACCAGTTTCATGTACGACATGATGGTGATCTTCGATTCTACATCTGAGAGCTCATAGTTGCCGAGGAACTGCAGCGAAAGTGGAGCAATCACAAAATACCCGAACAGCACGCCGGAGAAAAAGAGCAGCGCCGTGAAAAAGCTGATGCCGCGAACGGCCTTCACTTCGTTTTTTCGCAGTCCGGGTTTGATGAACGACCAGAATTGGTGAAAAACCACCGGAAACGAAAGGATGAATCCACCGATCAGAGAGACGATGATGTGTGCGGTGAATTTTCCGAGCATCGTGGTATTGATGATCTCGTAGTCGATCGATTTTACGCAGAGCTTGTCGCCTAGTTGAATGTTGTGCGAGATCCAGCACCAGGCCTTGAAAGAGGCAAAATCAATTCTACGGGGGGCGAAAATGATCCGGTCAAATACGAAATCCTTGAAAATGAAGAGAACGATGCCGAAGGCGAAGATGGCGATCACTGACCGCATCAACCTGAATCGGAGCTCTTCAAGGTGCTCCAGGAAACTCATTTCATCTTGATCCGCCATCGTGTGTCAACCTCGTGTTCGCATCCTGCGCTTTTGCGCAGTGATCTGATTCAAAATTTCTTCAGAAAATGCCCTCCCGAAGAATGTCGTGCAAATGTACAATACCCTTGTACTTGTTTTCTTCTGTCACCAACACCTGAGTGATGCTGTTGGCCTCCATTAGTGAAAATGCGTCTACGGCCAGGGCGTCTGACGGCATAGACTTCGGCGAAGGCGACATGATATCATTTGCCGTGGTGCGCGTCAGGTCGAGGTTGCGCTCGAGCATGCGGCGAATGTCTCCATCGGTAATGATGCCGGCAATGCGCCCCTCATCTACCACTGCTGTGGCTCCTTTGCGTTTCTGCGAAATTTCAATGATGACCGCTTTGAGGGGTGTATGCGGGAGCACCGCCGGCGGGTCATCTTCGCGCAGGATGTCTGCCAGTGTGGTGTAGAGACGCTTGCCGAGGGCACCACCGGGATGGAAGCGTGCAAAATCTTTTTCGCCGAAGCCGTTGAGCTCCATGAGGCAGATCGCCAGCGCATCGCCCATCGCCAGTTGAGCGGTTGTGCTGCTGGTAGGGGCGAGGTTGTTCGGACAAGCTTCTTTCTCAACAGTAGTGTTCACGATCAGGTGAGCCCGTTGAGCGAGAAACGATTCGAGGTTTCCGACCATGGCCACCACGGTGTTGCCCAACGACTTCAGCAGTGGCAGGAGCGCCTTGATCTCCGGCGAATTGCCGCTCTTCGAGATGCAAATGATCACATCGTCGCGCTGAACCAGTCCGAGGTCACCGTGCAGGGCGTCTGCAGCGTGCATGAATAGGGCGGGGGTGCCGGTAGAGTTAAAGGTAGCTACCAGTTTATTAGCGATATTGGCGCTTTTACCGATGCCGGTGAAAACCACACGTCCGTTTGAGCGGTTTATTAATTCTACCGTTTGAACGAACCCTTCATCGAGGTATTTCGTTAGACCTTCTATGGAGGCAGCCTCCAGAAGTAGGGTTTTGCGTGCTGATGCGGTAATGGCTTCGTGATGCTCCACTGCGGACTGTACTTTGGTATTGCCGGAAAAAGGGCTTTCCGGTGGAAAAAAGAATAGTATATTTAAAGAGCAAAAGTAG
This sequence comes from Flavobacteriales bacterium, assembly GCA_018402085.1. Lineage (GTDB taxonomy): Bacteria > Bacteroidota > Bacteroidia > Flavobacteriales_D > Sanyastnellaceae > Sanyastnella. The sequence continues at coordinate 7,488 of JAGYJM010000002.1, forward strand.
AAATTTCGATGACCACAGCAGAACTCGAGCCGAAAGAGGCGTTAAGGAAGTTCTTTGGATTTGACGGGTTTAAAGGAGACCAGGAAGCGATAATCAAGAGCTTACTTGAAGGCAATGACACCTTTGTGATCATGCCTACAGGAGGAGGAAAGAGCTTGTGTTACCAGCTTCCTGCGCTGATGAGTGAAGGAACGGCTATTGTGGTTTCACCGCTGATCGCCCTGATGAAGAATCAGGTGGATGCCATCCGCGGATTTAGCGAAGATGATGGTATTGCTCACTTTCTGAACTCCTCTCTGACGAAGAAAGAAGTCATGCGCGTGAAAGAAGACCTTTCTATTGGTCGCACAAAGCTGCTGTACGTTGCTCCTGAATCGCTGACGAAACAAGAGAATATTGATTTCCTTCGAACGGTAGGGATTTCCTTCGTGGCCATTGATGAGGCGCACTGTATATCTGAATGGGGACACGACTTCCGCCCGGAATACCGTCGCCTAAAAGCCATCATAGGCGAGATTTCAGACGTGCCCATCATCGCGCTGACAGCAACGGCAACGCCTAAGGTGCAACAAGATATTCAGAAGAACCTCGGTATGTCGGATGCCCGGCTCTACAAGAGTTCATTCAACCGCCCGAATCTCTATTACGAAGTACGCCCGAAGAAAGACGCTATGCGTCAGATCATTCAGTACATCCGCGAGAACGAAGGAAAGAGTGGCATCATCTATTGCCTGAGCCGCAAAAAGGTGGAGGAAACCGCTCAGATGCTGCAGGTCAATGGCATCAAGGCCTTGCCTTACCATGCGGGTATGGACGCCAGCCATCGTTCGAAAGCGCAAGATCAGTTCCTGATGCAAGACATTGACGTCATCGTGGCGACTATTGCCTTTGGTATGGGAATTGATAAGCCTGATGTGCGCTTCGTGATCCACTATGATATGTCAAAGTCGCTCGAGAGCTACTACCAGGAGACGGGTAGGGCCGGACGTGACGGTGGCGAAGGCAACTGCATCGCTTTTTACAGCTACAAAGACATTGAGAAGCTGGCCAAGTTCTTGCAGGGCAAACCTGTGGCAGAGCAGGAAGTCGGCATGCAACTCATTCAGGAAGTGGTCGCCTACGCTGAAACTTCCATGTCGAGACGCAAATTTCTACTGCATTATTTCGGCGAAGAGTTTGACGAAGTCAACGGCGATGGTGCTGATATGGACGATAACAGCCGTTATCCGAAAGAGCGTTTTGAAGGTAGTGAGTACGTGCAGCTCTTCCTCGAAGCAGTAAAGGGCACCGGTGAGATGCACAAAACACGTTACCTCGTTGATGTGCTCTGTGGCAAAGAAAGCAGTGAAGTAAAAACGTACAAAGCGGAAGACTCCGAATTCTGGAACGCCGGCTTCGGCAAAGGAGAGAAGTTCTGGAATGCCGTGTCGCGGCAAGTGATCGTGAACGATTTCCTCAGCAAAGAAATTGAAAGCTACGGTGTACTCAAGCTTACCCGGAAAGGCCGCGATTTTCTGCAAAAGCCTTATTCCGTCACACTGATTAAAGAACGTGACTTTTCAGATGTTGACGGCAAAGACACCACGGTTAGTAACAACCGTCAGAACGGCGGCGGCGCCATGGATCAATCCTTGCTCCGTATGCTTAAAGATGAGCGCAAGAAGGCTTCAAAGCTCAAAGGACTGCCTCCTTACGTGATCTTTCAAGATAGTTCGCTTGAAGAAATGGCGACACATTACCCGATCACCATTGACGAGCTGACGATGATCAGTGGCGTAGGTCGCGGAAAAGCGCTGAAGTTCGGCCAGCCCTTCATCTCGCTGGTGAAGCGCTACGTTGAAGATAATGATATTGAGCGCCCACACGAAATGCTCGTCAAAACGGTGGTAAAGAAGTCGGGTGCAAAGGTGCATATCATCCAGAATATCGACCGTAAACTCCCGCTTGATGACATTGCAAATGCCATTGGTAAGGGGCTTCCTGATGTGATTGACGAGATCGAGACCATCGTGGCCAGCGGTACCAAAGTGAATCTTGACTACTACCTCGATGATATCCTCGATGAAGATTCTCAGGCCGAGATTTTCGAGTATTTTATGGAGGCCGAGTCTGATGACATCGCAGAAGCGATGGATGAGTTTGACAACGATTTCACAGAAGAAGAACTTCGCCTCATGCGGATCAAGTTCATGAGTGAGGTGGCGAACTGATTTGCAATTCGCAATTCAGCATTACAGAATGCGTAATGCATAAATGGGAAATGGAAAATTTGGTGAGCACCGGCGGAAGGACTCCCAATCAGTATCTCAGCCCCGCATAGCATTGCCGATTGCCGATTTATGAGTGCTGATTTATGATTTACTATTCAGTACTCATTATTCACTATTCTCCCAGTTTCCCAGTTTCCCAGTTTCCCAGTTTCCCAGTTTCCCGAAATGGTCGATAGGTCGACGCGCTTCGCTTCAACAGACCGGCGGCAATAGCCGTCTAATGAGTTGTGATGCGCTTCGCTTCAACAGACCGGCGGCTATAGCCGTCCGCCACACTAGGGCGCTTGCGGAATAGCTGGCAGCGCAAGTATGCGCTGGTTTTCTAGTGTCAGTTTCCCGATTTTCCCGAAATTGTCCATAGGTCCATAAGTCCATAGGTCCATAGAGTCCATAGGTCCATAAGTCCATAGGTCCATAAGTCCATAGGTCCATAGGTCCATAGGTCCATGAGTCCATGAGTCCATGAGTCCATAGGTCCATAAGTCCATAGGTCCATGAGTCCATAGGTCTATGCGTCTTCCCGGCTGCTTCCTTCGGACGGCTATAAGCCGTCCCCTCAATTTTGCGGTAGTGTGATAGAGCAGCGCAAATATGCGCTGGAGTATATTCCTTAATCTTCCCAGTTTCCCAGTTTCCCAGTTTCCCGAAATTGTCCATAGGTCCATAAGTCCATAGGTCCATAAGTCCATAGGTCCATAAGTCCATAGGTCCATAAGTCCAAAGGTCGACGGGTCGATAAGACTTTACCTCGCTGCCTCGAGCGCCAGATGCGCCATCATCGCAGTGCCGGTGACAAGCGCTGATTCGTCGATGTCGAAAGTCGGGGTGTGTACCGATGACGTGAACCGCCCATCCGGAGATGCAGTGCCCAGGCGGTAGAAGCAGCCCGGCATGTGTTGGGTGTAATAGGCGAAGTCTTCTGCGGTAAGGCGAAGATCGAGGTCAATCACCTTATCGTCGCCAAGCAGCTCCCTGGCCGCATCCACCGCTTTTGCGGTGAGAACAGGATCATTCACGAGAAAAGGGTATCCCTTCTGAATATCGACTTCCACATCAACGCCGAAAGCACGGCAGGTCTCTTTCGCTGTCTGCTCGATGCGGGCGTGCGCCTTTGCACGCCATTCTTCGTCGAAGGTTCGAAAGGTGCCTGCCACCTCAACGGTGTTGGGAATGACATTGGTAGCCCCATCCGCAATGATGCGGCCAATGGAGAGCACAGAGGGCAGATCGGGCGGCAGAAAGCGAGATACCACTTGCTGCAGGGCCGTTACCATCTGAGCCGTCGCTGCCACGGCATCGCTGTTCTTGTGCGGTAAAGCCGCATGTCCGCCCTTGCCTTTCACCGTGAAGTAGAGCTCGTCTGCACTGGCCATGTAGCGACCGCTGCGGAACCCGACTTTACCGGCTTCAAGCTCAGGAAACACATGCTGCCCGATAATGCCTGAAAGTCCGGGATGCAGCGCACCCTCGGCAATCATCATGCTGGCACCGCCGGGTAGTTTTTCTTCACCGGGTTGAAAGATGACATCCACCGTACCGCTCCATGACTCACGCGTTTCATGCAGCAAAAGGGCCGCTCCCAGGGCGCAGGCGCTGTGCACATCATGACCGCACGCATGCATGACGCCATTATTTCGCGAAGCGTAATCAACTTTATTCTGCTCAAGAATAGGCAGGGCATCCATATCGCCGCGCAATGCGATGCGCCGGTCAGAAGGCTGTCCGTAAATATGCGCCACAAACCCGGTGCCGGCGTAGGGTTTGCTCACTTCGATACCTGCAGCGTGCAGCTGTTCACGCAGGTACTTGCTGGTTTCTTTTTCACTGAACGAAAGTTCAGGATGCATGTGCAGGTGCCTCCGAACGGATTGCACCTTTTCAAAGTGGCGCGAAGCCGACTCGAGTATGCGTGCTTTACTGACCACGTTCAATGAACAGTTTGAACGCACCTGTCCAAATCAGGCGTATGGACACGTAAAACATGAGCACACCGAAGACAAAGCGCACGATGTTCGGGTTGATCTTCAGCGCGACTTTTGATCCGATGTAGCCACCAATGATGAAGGTGGCAGCGATGATCAGTGCGTAATTCACGTTTATGTGTCCGGCTTTGTAATAATTGATAAAGGCCAGAATACCCACCGGAGGCAGGAGTATGGCGAGGCTTGTACCTTGTGCTTCGAGCTGCGAGAGCCCCATGAAGTACATCAGTGCCGGAACAATGACGACACCGCCTCCGATGCCGACGAAACCACTGAGGATTCCGGCCAGCATGCCCACGCCGATCAAAATGAGGATTTGTGAAGGATCCATATCAATGCTTTGACAGCGAAGTTGAGAAATTATCTTCAGAGGTCAGCGAATAGGTTGAAATCGCGATGCACGAGTCAGAATTGTCGGGAGTCAGGAGTCGGGTGTCTGGAGTGCAGCGCATCTTTGCGCTGCTTGAATATCATGGCAAAACTTGAGGGGACGGCATATTGCCGTCCGGTCTGAGCAAACCGAAAACACTCCGTATCAACCTCTCAGTCAGCCCGCTTTAGCAGTCTGCCAGCTCTCCTCATCTGAGGAGAGCCTTGATGGCTTGGCCTTGATAAACAAGTCTCCCCTGAAATCAGGGGAGATGTCGTCCCCGGAACTTCGGGGGCGACAGAGGGGTTTTTCGAGCATTGGCGGAAGGACTCCCAATCAGCATCTCAGCCCTGCACAGCAATGCTGATTGCCGATTTATGAGTGCTGATTTACTACTCATTACTCATTATTCAGTCTTTACAATTCATCACTCCACCACCACCCTCTCACTATCTAACCACACATTGTCTTTAACCCAGTGAACGATGTACATGCCGGTGGGTAGATTTGACACGTCAAGGGTGACAGCTTCGCCGGCGACAGCGGTTAGTGGCTGACGCAGAACAATGCGGCCCTGGCTGTCGTGCATGACGAGTTCAGTGCCGCTGGTTTGCCCTGCCAGATGAGGTGCATCGATTTTCACATTCACAGAGGTTTGTGCGGGGTTAGGGTAGACACTTAAGCTCCCCATCAGGTCAACAACAAGCTCTTCAATCCCCACAAACTGGCAGCCCGGCTCGAGGCAGCCGAATTCGTCTACTTTGATGACCCATGGGGAAATCGCTTGCGGTACCTCATCAAATTGGCCTGCACGGTGCGTACCAAGACAAACGAACCCACCGTCTGGTGTAGTCTTAATACCGTAGAGTTCACTGCGTGGGTAATACGTAAAATTACTTGGTACAAAGATTCCCTCTTGATGCCTTAAGTGTCGCGACCAGACGCTGTCACGCTCGAGGTTGAGCTTTGTAATCGTGCCCAGCATTGTCCACAACTCTTCGGGGTCATCCGGACCGCCATCGTAGGGTACCGGGCCAAGTTCTGATCCTACAAATACGTAGCCATCCTCCACTTTGACCGGTTCAATACCGATGTTGTCCAATGAGGGTTCAGCGTTAAAAGGTTTCAGCTCACCCGTCTGCTCAATACTGCCTGTCAACGGGTCGTAGGTGTATTCGATACTGAAGAAGTAGCCGGCATCCGAATTGTCAGGGTCCACCTCTTCATACGGGTAATAAGATTTGCCAATAAATACCACTGTGTTTGGTGCGGTCTCAACTTGTGGAAAGCCGCCCGTGGTGTATGCACTCCAGTCGAGCGTAACTCGTGCGAGCTCATTGCCTTGAGCGTCAACCCGAATCAAGGTAGCATTCGGTATGCCGGAGTTCATTTGTGTATTTAGCCAGTACCCACCAGCATCAGAAATCAATACGTCGCCAATTCGTCTTATGTTGTCTTCATATTCCACCTCATAAAGCATTTCACCTTCAGGGGTAAATTTCATGAGTATGGCACGTTCGCTCCATATATTGCCCATTGAATTCACATGGAAGTCTTGGCCATGGACTAAGTAATTACCGTCATTGGGGTCAACCCGAACCCCGGTCATTTGGTAGTAGTGCGTCGAATCACCTTCGAGAATAAATATTGGCTCTTCGACTAAACCGCCGTCAGAGTTTATTTTATATAAGTATTGATTTTGAAAGGTGACATCTGCCGAGTAATTCCAAGAATTAAGGATTGAAATCAAACTTCCTTGCTCGTCAAGGTCTGAACAGCCACTCGCTTTAAAAAACACGGTCCATTCTTCGCTAAAATTATCTATATTAATTGTTGAGTCAAAGTCATTTACATCAATAATTTCACCATCATTACTTAAAGTATATGTGATTTGATCAGAGGTGTTATTTCCATCGTTTAACAAGCCATAACCAATCACTATAAGTCTACTCTCAGGCTCAATGACATGAATGTCTGAGGGCCATGATTGTATTACTGATGCGTCATTGTAATCAAGTAAATCGGGTGTTAAAAGCCACGTATCAAAATTAGGCCAATCCTGACCTACAGCAATCACATTAAAAAGTGTGAATGCTGTAGACAAGTATAAATTGAAAAAAAACTGCTTATTCATAGACCATGAGTTTGAGGGTTTGAACCATTACAGACTTGTACTCAAGCTGCACGAAGTAAAGACCTGTCTCGAGGTGTTCGAGGTTGACTTCCATTGCTCCGTGTTCTTCAAGGTCTGATTCAAAATGAATTGCGCCCGTGGTATCATAGATGCGTAAAATACCACCTTCTCCCATTTCTTTAGGATAAGTCACTACTACGCGATCCGTCGCCGGGTTGGGCCAGAGTCCTGTTTCAATTTCATTCAGACACACGAGGTTTCTCGCTGTAAATGCCAGACGATCATTATATGAAGCGCAACCACTTACCATTTATTCTCATTATTTAATCTTCACGATTCATCACTCTACCACAACCCTTTCACTATCCAACCAGACATTGTCTTTAACCCAGTGAACGATGTACATACCGGTGGATAGGTTTGACACGTCAAGGGTGACAGCTTCGCCGGCGACAGCGGTTAGTGGCTGACGCAGAACAATGCGGCCCTGGCTGTCGTGCATGACGAGTTCAGTGCCGCTGGTTTGCCCTGCCAGATGAGGTGCGTCGATTTTCACGTTCACAGAGGTTCTGGCGGGGTTAGGGTAAACGCTTAAGCTACCTATCAGGTCAACAACAAGCTCTTCAACCCCCACAAACTGGCAGCCCGGCTCGAGGCAGCCGAATTCATCGACTTTGATGACCCATGGAGTACGAGCGTTTGGTTGAACATACCCAAAACTGCCTGCCCTATGCTGTCCGAGACAAACAAAGCCACCGTCGGGTAATGCTTTAACACCAAACAACTCGCTTTGCGGATATTGGGTAATGTTTCCTGGTTCAAAAATATCATTGTAGTGACGGAGGTGACGGGACCATAAACTATCACGCTCTAGATTCAGTTTTGAAATGGTACCCAACCAAGCCCATAATTGTTCGGGGTCATCTGGACCACCATCGTAGGGAACAGCGCCTATTTCTGACCCCACAAATACGTAGCCATCATCCACCTTTACCGGTTCAATACCGATGTTGTCAAGATAAGATTCGGCGTTGAATGGCTTGAGTTCACCTGTTTGTTCGATACTACCCGTCAAGGGATCGTAAGTGTACTCAACACTGAAGAAGAAGCCTGCCTCCGGATTATCAGGGTCAACTTCTTCATACGGGTAGTACGATTTACCAATAAACGTAACTGTGTTCGGTGCGGTCTCAACTTGTGGAAATCCGCCCGTAGTATATGCACTCCAGTCGAGCGTAACTCTTGCGAGCTCATTGCCTTGAGCGTCAACCCGAATTAAGGTAGCGTTTGGAATGCCCGAGTTCATTTGTGTATTTAGCCAATAACCACCTGCATCAGAAATCAATACGTCGCCAATTCGTCTTATGTTGTCTTCATATTCGACTTCATAAAGCATTTCACCTTCAGGGGTAAACTTCATGAGAATGGCTCGCTCGCTAGAAATGTTGCCCATAGAATTCACGTGAATGTCCTGGCCGTGAACGAGATAATTACCATCATTGGGGTCAACCCGAACACCCGTCATTTCATAGTAGTGTGAGACGTCACCTTCTAAAATTAATGTGGGTTCTTCTGTTAATTCACCATTAGAATCAATCTTACAGATGCACTGATTCAGAAAGTATTCATCTTCGGAGAATTGGCCTTTATTCACGACACCAATTACTCTGCCGAATTCGTCAACATCAGAACATCCACTTGCCTTAGAAGAAACTGTCCAAAATTCGCCCGCGCTCCCATCAATCTCAAACGGGATCATATTTAACATCTCGCCACTTGTATCCAAGGTATAAGAAAATATATCGAATCCTGCTTGATTATCGAGAACTCCTTGGCCTAATACGATATAGTTGTTTACTGTTTCGATGTAATGAACATCAGCAGGATAAGTTTGCGGAGCACCAGGCCCTGGGTAGTCCCATGAGTCTTGAGTGTATAACCACGTATCAAAATTGGGTAAATCTTGACCGACAGCAGTGGTACACGAGAGTGCCACTGCTATTGAAAGGTATATCTTGACTAAAACCTGCTTATTCATGGACCACGAGTTTGAGGGTTTCGACCATCACAGACTTGTACTCAAGCTGCACGAAGTAAAGACCTGTCTCGAGGTGTTCGAGGTTCACTTCCATGGCTCCGGTATCTTCAAGGTCTGATTCAAAATGAATCGCGCCTGTGGGGTCATAGATGCGTAATAAACCACCTTGACCCATTTCTTTAGGATAAGTCACTACTACGCGATGCGTCGCAGGGTTGGGCCAGAGTCCTGTTTCAATTTCATAGGGTTCTTCTTTTTCTTCTTTACCTCCGCTCGACAGTGACTTTGGTTCTGCGCCAGCTTCAGGCACCGGCAACCATGCCGTTGCATTGAAGCCATGCAAGTACGCAAGTGCCAGCTGACCGCGTGATGATGTATCAGATTGTGATATGTTCCAGAGAGAATTCACTGTTGAAGAAGGTACAGAATCTGTTTGACTCAAGTGGTAATCTAAACTGTCAGCATCTGCCATAAATTGCAGTTCCGGGTAGGTCGAAACGAGGTTAGAGCTAGCTGTCAGGTCATTGAATTGCAGTGCTTGTGCTAACAATCGCTGGGCTGAGCTTAGGGTGGAGTCACTCGCAAGAAGCAGACGGCCTGTACTGAAATCAACAACCATTGTATCCGACCAAGGTGCGCTATGACGCTCCGAGAAAAAGACTTGGTTGCGCAAATTACCCATTTTAGTTCCCTTGGCTGCCAGTTGTTGCTCCATCAGCTTGCGTTGGCTGACCTCATCACCTGCGTTCTCGACCAGTGCCATGTAAAACGGCGAAAGCAAACCGCTGTCATCGAGATCACTTAGTAAAGATGCGGTGAGTGGGCCATTAGCCATAAATACTTGGGTTAGATGCCATGGGTCAAACTTGCTTCCCTCTGCCACGAGTTCGCGCATTACGTTATCGCTGAGAGGCGTCCGTTCAAGCAGGAGGTCACGTACGAAGGCGCTTTCTTCCGGGAAGGCATTTGCGATCGTAGTTTTACTATCGCTTGTTTTATTGTCGTCTACAATGGAAAGGTAGACTTGCCATTCCGATTCAAAACTGCTTTTCGCGTTCTGATAGTCAGTGTAAAGGTCAGGGGCACTGCGACCACCGCCATAAGGCACACCGCCGCTTGGCGGGCTGCCGTAAGGAGGGAAAGAGTCTACGCAGCTATTAACAGCTGTTAACATTGATATCTCGAACTCACTCCCTTCTGCACATTCGGGTATTTCATTATTAGGGGCAAATTGCCAATGCTTGTAATCAATCTCCCAAGTCTGATCTTGATGATCTACCCAATCGCCATAGTATGGGGCATTGCAAAAGTCTTGACTGAATACATTGCCAGCAGGAAAGATCACCTCATTTCCATCCGGATCGTCATAATCTTGGTTGCCACCTTGATCTGATCGCATGGTAGTGTAGGCTGCTCGGTATATATCAATCTCACCAGCGGTGAATGTGTTACACAGCAGTTGAAGGCCTACCTGACGTGTAATTGGTTTACTACCGCCAGAATTATTGCTGTATTCATCTGCATTAATGCCTTTAGCATAAACTCCATACTCAAGTCTATTGAAATCGTTGTTTCTGATTTGGTTAGCATGCTCCCCGCTCTGTTCAACCCAGATACCCAAGCCATTCTTGTCAGGAGTCTCCTGGTAGGTGAAGTAGTTCTGTTCAACAATGTATGCAGTGCTGTGCGACAGATGCATACCCCGCTCTTTCATGTCAAATGAAATGTTTGACGCCAAATCGGGCAAGTAGAAGTTATTCTCGTAGACCAGAATGTTATCAGTGTAAAAGTTCACGATACCGTAGGCGCAGAGCTCAAATTCGTAGTACCGGCACTGGTAATACCCCAAGTCACTGAACAAGCTAACCGAACGTATTCCGGCCGTAAGGCCGTAAAATGACGTAGCGTCAGCATTATTCAATTGGGGGTCATAGCCGGTATTGGTGCCTGTTATTCTGAAGCTTGATTTAATCGCGATAATGCCTGAGCCTCGTTCATCCCACTCATGAATGGTATAGGGTGTAGAATTAATGAAACTGCACCGCTGGATATTCAGGCGATCGACCTCGGTCATGCGAATATGAAACTGTGGTAGCAACTCAGCATAGTTCAACGCATCGTCGGTGATGAACTGGGTGTCGTAGAATAAACTCTTGTTGGAGACGTAGAGATCGTTACCTGCTATGTAGTGGTAGGGCGAAAAATCAACACCGTGTTCATTGTTTCGGAAAACAGAGTCGTAGGCGCGAATGATGCCACCTGCATTTGTGCTTGTAGAACCAACCTTTACCGCAGTTCTTGCATGCTCAATCATTGAATCATCCATTCGAAGGTAACCCTGATCGCCACCAATCATTGGTGCCTGATCAATCGAGCTTGTGGCATTGGTCGTTCCCTGAAGGTCGACCCCGGGCCACATCAAATCGCAAAGGGCAGTCCAGACAGTTCCATTGGTCAAGCGCACATAAGCGCCCGGTTCAATGATTACCTGGGCATCCGTATCGAATTCAAAAGTCAACCCGTCAATTGTGGTTTCCGTACCGGATTCAAAAACAAGGTCATCTGCCATTCGAATGACACCTGAAGTGTTTCCGAATGGATTGTTGTTGACGTTCCAGGTACCATCGTTCGATGTGGTGACCTGAAACCCGATCTCGCCGCTCACGTTGGCTACTTCTTTGCAACAGTCAGCACTTGTCAATGTGTTTGCCACTACCTCAATATTGTAATTCTGACCATGGATGTGGTAAAATTGAAAATCTGGACTTGCAATATTCTCTACAGCCGGCACTTGGACGTTGCCCGGTAGCTGCGCCCACGTTACTATCCCTGGTTGATTGACATTGCTCAATCGTCCAAGTCCTAAACTACCTCCAAAGATGATGGCATTGTGTTGTCCGAGAGCATCGTAGTTGGACTCGATTTTTGACTCAGCAAAAGAAGCGACATTCGGAACAATAGAACTTAAATCGACTTTTGTGTTGGTGGCGAGATCAATGTACCCAATTTGGTCAGGCTCATTCGCTGAATAATAGAGATAGTCTCCGTTAGGACTGTACTCAATACCATAAATGTGGTTTTCATTTTGAGTGGCATTAATGGGAACCGATACGTTCGAAACATGGTTCAAGGCGGCATTAAATGAGCTGACAATAATTGAACCATCATCGCCATTACCACTGGAGTTTGTCCATGCGACATCGTATCCCAGGCCTCCACCATTCTCCCGGATTTCAATTTCACCCCTCGCATTTCGTTGAGTGTAGTTTGGAGCCCATTCGTACGAATCTCCTGCAACAATACCCGTTTCAGAGAACTCCATAAGGGTCACTTCTGAGTTATCAGCCAATGCAAGTGTGAAAGACGAATTTCCTTGACTCACTGAGATATCCATATGGACATGACCCTCCTTGTTTGATCCGTCACCCGGAATCAAGAATTGGCTGTAATGATCATTACTATACTCGATCACTTCGTTTGAAGGGTAGCTTTCTGCATGATACTGGATTAACCCTGCATTAATGAAGTTGGTATCATCGATACTCTTGATAACCCGGCCAAGTTGCGGTGCTGACCACAAATCATTTGGTTGAAGCATGTCCAGAACCAACACGTGCGGCTCAGACCTTTGAGATCCTTGATTGCCCGGATCCAAACGAGAGTAGAAAATAAAATATTTGGAGCAGCTACCCGGAACAAGAGAAATGGCAACTTCATGACAACCCTCGAAATCCGGGAAGTCTTGATTACCTGTTACATAAGAGTTGGGTAAGATGAGATATCCGTCACCATCATAGATCATTCCATCCTGAATGAAGAAGAGCACTTCACCTAACTCATTAAACTGTACATGTTGATGATACTTAGGTAGAGAGCCATCATACACGTAATAATCCGGAAATCCACTTACAACAGGTGGTGTAGGTAAAGCTTGTTCAACAATACCGCTTTGTAGGTTTACAGTTTCATTGCCAATGGATAAAATCGGCATCTGAGCATGGCTTGAGGTTACCCAACTGGTCAGAATCAGAAGGCAAATTGTGCGGAATACCCCGAAAATCGGGGGGGGTAGAGAGTTCATAGTAGTAATGGTATTAATTAAGACTCTCTCAATAATACACTAAAATTCATTTAGGATTTCATTTTCTGATAAATGTCATGTTTCGGAACATACATAGCTCTTTTGTTAGAGGAAGGAAGTGAGGTATAAGGTGAAGCTTTCGTATTACGACGATTTCTTCGTCTTCTATCACAAGAATGCTTTGTTGTATCTGTGACAGCGCATTCTTGCGCTGCTTTTCATGAAACCACCTTTAATGCAGACCTGCGCACTTAACGCGTCGGATGATAAATAATGTGAAGTATGCGCTGGTGAAATCTATGTACTCGTAGGTTGCGACGTGGTCAAAAGCATACCAATCAACATTTCAGGAGAGCCTTTTTGTTATACATGGAAAATCAGCAATTGGAGTTCTGCAATCTGAAGTGAGCCATTCAACGTTGTCTCTCTTTAGGATAGCAGTCAATTTTCACGAAGTGAAAAACCGATAATAGAAAGCTGCACTGTAAAAATGCAGCGTCGGCAAACCCCATTTACTCTTTACTGTTTAATACTCACTACTTATTCTTTCTCTGAAGCCGATTCGGCTTCAGAGAGGATCAGAAATCCATTGACAGCGAAAGGTGGAACACCCTCGGAAGAATCACGCCGTCATCAACCCCCCAGGCCCAGTCAGCACGCACAAAATAGCCCAATAAACGCGAGCGGAGACCAAATCCGTAACCCCAGACAATGGGTTCGCGGTTGTTGTCAACGGTGACCGTTATCGGGTTTTGCTCAAAGATGCGCTGGTTGAAGCGGTTCTCTTCGCTGTACGGGTGCGGACCCGTCCACGCTGAGCCTACGTCTGCAAAAGGCACGAGCTGGAAGTTCTCAATGAAGTCAGATTTGATCGGCTTATTCAGGAAGTACTTGAAGATGGGCCAGCGGACCTCTGCGTTAACCACACCGAACGAGTTGCCGTTTCGGGCATTCACCCAGAAGCCGCGCATCGGGGAGGCGAGGGTCTGGAAGAAGTAATTCTGATCATCAGCAATCGGCATGTCGTTATCTACTCGCTGGAAGAGCCAGTTATCTACTCCGCCGAGGTAGTAAACCAGACGACGCTTGCCCAGACTCGTGCTACCGGCAGCGCGGAAGGCAAAGATCATGTCGCGGTGGATGCGCTCATAGTGGCGGAAGTCAAAACCAATGACACTAAAGTCAGATACCCGGTCTTCGGCATCGAGGTAAAACTCAGCCCAGAACTTGTACCGCGTACCCCATCGCAGGTTTAGCCCGCGCTCAATGGTGTTGTCGAAGACATAAGCCACTCGCCCGCCCACATTGTGGAGGAACTGGTTCGGACGCGACAGGTTGTTCGGATCGGTACTCAGGAAGACACTGCGATCCTGGCGGTAAATTCCCGTGAAGCGCACACTTTTCAGCTCGTCAAAGGGGTACTTCAGTTCGTACAGGAACATGTGGGTGTGCTGCTGTACAATAGAGAGTTGATTCACCACGCGACGCTGCGATTGGCGCATAAACTCGATTCGCTTGTCAACCCTGCCGGAGAGATCTTCAAAGCTGAGGCCATAGTCGTTGTTATCAAGGCTTCCCGAAAGGCGGAAACCACCCACGAACTTGTAGTCTTCAAATAGGTCGCTGATGCCGAGGCGGATCAATCCGGAGATGCCCGGGAACATCGTGGTCGGCCCGGTGAAGGGCTGGTAAAACTCGCTCGAGAAGGTATTGTCTACCTGACTGAGCACATAGTCGGTGGCAAAATTCAGGCGGTAATTTCGCGGTTTGGGCAACTCAAAAGGCTTCTCAGCGGTGGTATCGGCTGCAGCGGTTGCGCTGCTATCGCTGCTCAGCGGCTCATTGAGATCGATCGACTCTTTCTCGTATTCAAAGTCAGTTGGGTCATCTTCGAAGCGATAATTATTGATGTCGACTTCAGGCTGCGGCCGTTCACGGTCGTCAAATGTAAATACTTCGAGCGAAGTACTTTCAGATTCCATGACCTCGCCTCCGGGCGCGTTATTGTTACCACTGACGAAGTCATTCGTTTTGCTGCCTTCGTAAAATGCAGACTTACCGTCTTCGACAAAAATCACACTGTACTTGCCGGTGGCCGGGTTGAAGTGGTAATCGATCGGCGGCCTGGCGTAGTCAGAGAGCTGTTCGCTTACTGTAAAAAAGCGATAGTGTACCGTCGTGTCAATTCGGCTGATGATGCTGTCAATTGATGCCACATAGCGGTTTTTTTGGCCACCTTCTTCACCCATGAAGGTGTAGCGCTCTTCGTCATAGCTAAAGGGGTGTGTTTCGTTGATGGTTTCGGTCTGGGTGACCTGCTCAAGTTCATTGCGATTCAAGTCATAAATGAAGATATCGAGTTGCCGCTCGAAAGGTTCGTTGGGTACTTCAATGCGCAGAGTGTCATCAGGCCTGTTTGATGCGAAGATCACCCGTTCTCCGTCAGGCAGAAACTGCGGCTGCAGGTCATCGTAGATGTCGGTGAACAGCGCCTCCTGATTGTTGCCGATGACCTGGTAGAGGAAGAGGTCAGATCGCCCCTCTTTCACCCCTGAGAAGATCATGCGCCTGCCGTCTGGGGCGTAATCCATCGCAGTGACCTTGTCGATGCGAAACAGCTCCTTAACCGTATGCTTTTTGTCGTCGAGGTTATAGTTGGCAATAAAAGGACGCCCTTTTTCTTCAAAAACATAAGTCAGGATACGGCTCGTGGGGTGCCAGGCAAGCACCGGATAGGTGTCGTCTACAATACGGGCCAGGCGGTGATCTTTTTTGAGGATCCGCTTCTTCTTGCCGGTTTCACGGTCGTACAACCAGATTTTGTACTGCCCCAGTTCGTTGGTGACAAAGGCCACCCAGCGTCCGTCAGGACTCGGTGTAAACGCGCTGTAGTTGTATTTTTTTCTCCATTTGACCGGCAGTTCTCCCATGCGGCGTTTCCACTTTTTACGGAGGTACTCCTGCTGATCGGCATCCGACATCGCTTCGAATTCGGCTTCTTCTTCAGCCTTATCTTGAGGGAAGATCGGGTCGAATACGGGCATCGAGCGTTTGCGCAGGTCGCGCCTGAACTGCTGCCCGTAGTAATCGTGAAATTCTTCGGTAATGGTGGTCAGGCTGGCACCGAGCACAAACAGAAAACCGCTTTCGATGCTCCGGCTGATGCGCGTCATATACAAGATGTTCGGAATCACCGATTCGCCATACACATCTGCGATGTACTTCCAAAGGGCGTGTCCGGCATGTAGCGCATCTTGGCCTTCGAGCCTGTTGAAGTGCTGGTACCTCCCGCTGAGGATGCCGTCTTTGACTTCCGCCGCTTTTGCGGCGCTCCAGGGCTCAGCCGCATAAGAGAGCAGGCCATTCTCATACCATTCAGGAATGGTGAGCAGGGTGCTGTTCTTGAGCACGTCTTTCCAGTCGCCTCCGTACATCATTTGGTTGAACAGCACACGGGCAAGGCTTTCTCGAAGCTGGCGTTCAAAAGAAATGTAATCACCTTTGAAGTAAACGAAGATCTTGGAGCCCACAATGCGCGTAGAACCGCCGATGTTGTATTGTTCTTCACCGGTGATCCCGATGTTGCTCTGGCGAAATTCGCTTTGCTTGTTGTACAGCAAAACCTGCACCTTTTCTTCAAGTGGAAAGCCGAAGAAGGTCTCGAGCTCTGTGAGGTTCTGCTGAGCCGCCTGTACGGTGTAGCCTGCAAGTTCTTTGCCGCCTTGATAATAGTAAACCTCGAATTTTTCACTCGGATAGTACAACCAGAGGAAATCCCGGTACTGCACCCGGTTCTTGCCAAATTCTTGTTGAGAACCCACATAAAACTGGGCTGCACCGCTGAAAGAGCAGAGCAAAAAGAGCGCGAGCAGGGATATGTGTGTGCGGCTTTTCAAACGAAATTTAAAGATAGCGATTTGCCCTGAAGGCGTCTCTTATCTTTGCATACTGAACTTAATACACTTGTGTCGAATGATCTCCCTACGTGCTTTCACCTTTAACCCTTTTTCTGAAAATACTTATGTGGTATGGGATGGGTCTCGCAAGGCCCTGATCATTGATCCGGGGATGTCTGATGCTTCCGAAGAACGTGAGCTGAGCGATTTTATTGACGATGAAGGCTTAACGCCGGTATGGCTGGTCAATACACACGCCCATCTCGATCATGTACTCGGAAACGATTTTGTAAAGAAACAGTATGATGTGCCTTTTGTTGCGCACCGCAAAGCGGTGGATACCTTGCGCATGGCCTCCACAGCTGCCCAACTCTACGGAATTCCTTACAAGGGTTCGCCTGAGCCGGATCAGTTCATAGAGGAAGGGGAGAAGCTTCACTTCGGAAAGAGTACATTCGATATTCTGTTCGTTCCCGGGCATGCTCCCGGCCACATCGCCCTGGTGAACCACGCGTCAAAAACAGTGATTGCCGGAGACGTGCTTTTTGATGGCTCAGTGGGGCGCGTAGACCTGCCAGGGGGTGACGGCGCACTGCTGCGCGACTCGATTCAGCAGAAGATGTACGCCTTGCCGGATGAGTTCACCGTGTATTGCGGACATGGCCCGGCGACCACTATAGGCAAAGAGAAAGAGAGCAATCCGTTTGTGAGTGCGACCCGTTCTGTATGGTGATTACGAGGCTTTTTCCAGTGTGAACGAGAAGGTGGTGCCCATACCGGGCGAGCTTCTCACATTGATGGCCTGATCGTGGCCGTCAATGATGTGCTTGACAATAGACAGACCCAGTCCTGACCCACCGGCGTGCCGTGAGCGTGACTTGTCTACGCGGTAGAAACGCTCGAAAATACGCGGCAGGTCTTCTTCACTGATCCCGATGCCATTGTCAGCAACCTCAACGAGGATATTGTCTTCCATATCGTAAAAGCGAATGCGGGTTTCACCGCCCTCCTGGCCGTAGTTGATCGAATTCACGAGCAGGTTTACAAGTACCTGTTCAATTTTTGAACGGTCAGCCAGCACAGGAATGGGCTTTTCATTGGCGTTTTTCAAGCGCAAGGTGATGTGCTGCCTCCGAGCTTTTTGCTCGAGTGAATCAATGACTTCGCGTGAAAGCTCGGTAATGTCAAATTTACGGGCATTGATTTCTAGCAACCCACCCTCAATACGCGTGATGGCGTCGAGGTCTTCGAGCAGCGTCACTATGCGGTCAACGTTGCGCGCAGCTTTCATGAGAAATTTGCGGTTGTTCGCAGGGTCTTCGAGTGCGCCTTCAAGCAAGGTCAGAATATAGCCCTGAATATTGAATATAGGAGTCTTGAGCTCGTGGGCCAGGTTGCCAATGAAATCCCGCCGAAAAGAATCCTGCTCTTTGAGTTCTGAGATTTCCTGGATCTTATCTTCGGCCCAGCTCAGTACTTCCTTATTGACCTTGGTCATCACGTCTTCATTCATCCGCACATCTTTGCGCCGGTCTTTGGAGCTCTTAAAGCGGTGAATGGTTTTGTAGATGATCTTTACTTTTTGGTAGATGAACTTCTCCACCGCCCATGAGGCAATGATGTATGAGCTGCCAAAGGTCAGCGCACCCGCCACCGCAACCAGCGCGAAATTCGGGTCTTCATCTTCGGCAAAGACATACAGCAGAAGAAGTGCCACCACAATACCTGTGAGGTACAGAGAAATACGTACCGCAACATCGCGCGGTGTATTCACGGCCATATCAGTCGTTGAATTTGTACCCGACGCCTTTTACCGTCTTAAAGTAATGTTCGCCAAGTTTTTCGCGCAGTTTACGAATATGCACATCAATCGTGCGATCTCCAACGATAACGTCGTTTCCCCACACGCTGCTGAGAATAGATTCACGGGTAAATACCCGGCCGGGCTGTGACATCAGAAGTGAGAGGAGTTCAAATTCTTTCTTCGGAAGGGTGAGTTCTTCACCATTCTTGACCACGATGTAGCGGTCTTTATCAATCATGATGCCTTTTGCCGATTTCTTCTTTTCAGGCTTGGTCAGGCTTGCTTTGCGACGAAGCAGGGCATTTACCCGTGAAACCAGCACCCGGGGCTTGATTGGCTTGGTTATGTAGTCGTCGGCACCGGCGTCAAAGCCGGCAATCTGTGAGTAGTCTTCGCCACGTGCCGTTAAAAAAGCGATGAGGGTGTTTTTCAGCTCGGCTTGTTCGCGAATCTGAATACACGTCTCCATGCCATCCATCTCCGGCATCATCACGTCGAGTAAGATCAGATCCGGCTGTACTTTGCGGGCAATACGTATCGCCTCTTTGCCATTGCTGGCGCTATGAACTTCGAAGTCAGCCTTTTCAAGGTTGTAGCGAATGAGGTCAATGATGTCTTGTTCATCATCTACGAGCAGGATCTTCGGATTCTCCATAACAGCCTGATTTGATACAGCGCGAAGGTACTCGCATCAAGTTAAGTGAAAGTTAACATTTCCGGCAACACTTGTGAGACGGCAGGTACACTAATCTTTGATCCTGCTGAAGCGAAGTGCCTTCAGCATCAGATCCGGCAGCGGCTTTTCAGGGTCACGCTTGGCCACATTCAGAAAGATGCCCCACTTCTCAATAATGGGCACTTTGTGCACTTCAATCAGCTCAAGCCAGGTTTCGTCGGGGTCGTCAATGTAGGTGCAATGTACTTTGGTGTTGCCCATATCAAGGGCGTCATGGCTGTCACATCGAAAGCCATAACCTTCTCTCGAAAGCGCTGCTCCCAGCTCTTTCATACCCCGCACATCCAGTCCAAGGTGCACAAAACCCAGATCGGCCCAGATGCGGTTTTCGAAGATCCGGCGCGGGTTTCTGTCGAGATCCTGCACAAGCTCAATAAAGGTGCGTGCAGTGACTTTGGCAAATCCTCCTGCCGGGGGCTGCGACTGCTCAAGAATGACCCTTCTGAACTTGCGCGAACCACCAGGAATCGAGGCCCATTCTTCAAAGGTGCCTGTTTCATCAAAGCGAATCTTATCGTAGCCCAGCAGGTCGGCGTAAAGCTTCATAGACGTCTCAATGTTGTTGACGCCTATGGTGCATCCGGTGACGCCACCTGAAATATGGCGGGGTGCCGTATACCAGTCTCCGCCTTCCACATATTGAAAATAGTTGCCGTCCGGGTCAGTGATAAAGAATGTCTGGCCTCCATGACGAGAGTTGGTGAGGGGGCTCGGGTTCGCGTCCTGCGCTTTTGCGCAGAAATCGTGAGCTTGCTGAATATCCGGACATTTAACCTGGGTCACAAAGATGCCCAGGTCGCCCATTTCGAGTTGAAAACCTGGCGCCTGGGGTTCAAAGCTCGTGGCGCGAATGACCTCCATAGCGCACCCGCCCATCAGGTTCATCACCATCGAAGCGCGCTTCGTGATGACCTCGTTTTTCGTGTGGCTCTGCATGAGGGGCGCAGCGGCCACCGAGTCAAAGAAGGGAATGTCGAGCCCGATGAATTTGCGGTAGAACCGAAGCGACGCATCCATATCCTGAACAGCGACGCCGATGTGCTGGAAGCCGTTGATTCGGTAAGCCATGTTATTCGTACAATGCAGTAAGGAGTTTGTGGCGCAAGTTAACCCATCGCTCGTAAACCTCCTTATGCTTCTTTTCAAACTGACGACCTCTGGCGGCAATGCCATGATCAATGAAACGGTCAGACACCGGCAGCGCAATCAATCCGCTCAGAGCCACGGCAAGCATGCCGCCCAGCGCCCATTTCCAGGGAAGAAAAATAAATGAAATACCCCCGATGATCAGCCAGAATAGGGGCAAAAGCACCATGCCGAAGGTCATTTTAAAGGTGCTGCTGAAGAGCGGGTCGCGCAGCAATTTTCGCACCAGGCCTTGCGTGATCTGCCACGGGGTAAAGAAAAACAAGAAACCGGGCAGCGCAGGGATCATCAGCAACAAAGTCAGCAGCCTGCCACCAGTGGGGCCGCGTTTCATTTTCAGCCAATGACTATGATCAATACCGCGTGCGGCCATTTCTTCGCTGAGCAGCGTCGCTTCTTTTGCCGGTGGTTCAATTTGCCGGTTGTTCGCTGTGATTTCATCGCGAAAGCGATGGATGCGGTCACGGGTTGAACGCCAGTCATTGTATCCCTCGCGGTCAAACGCAACGGCCTCCGTAAAACGGAGCAATTCGTAATGGCTTTCCGGACCCAGGTCAAGCATTTCAGCCGAAAGGCGCCGGTGAACGGCGTCAAGCGCTTCTTGCTGCCGCTTCTGGAGGGGCTTCGAAGGGTTGCCAAAGAGTTCTTCTTCAAGCGAAAAAGCTTCGCCATAACTTACCACGAGCCGCGACCGCGACCGCCGATAGTGATCATAATCAACCGCTACCGGAACGATATCGATATCCGTCAGTTGATGCTCACCTTCTGCCGCCTGATGGAGCAGAATGGTAATACCCTTTTTCAAGGGGCGCAAGAGCTTGCGATCACCATGGTTGCCTTCAGGAAAAATACCGATCACAGCACCTTTTGAAAGCCGATTGATGGCCACACTAAAGCTCTTGTTGTTCCGCTCAACCATGTCGGTCATGCGGTCGCGCTGGCGGTAGACCGGCAGCATGTTCAGGTCAAGCACAAACTTGCGGAAGGCCTTGTTCCGGAAAACATCTGCACGCGTCAGAAAGTGAAGCTGACGAGGAGCCGTCAGGCAGCAAACCAAGGGATCCATCAGGGCGTTCTGGTGATTCGATACCAGTATCACCGGACGACCTCGCCCCGGGAAGTTCTTCAATCCAAGTACAATCCAGCGACGGTAAAACAGGAGTCCGGCGGCCTTCACGTACGGACGAAGTGTCGCGTAAAGCGGTGAACGAACGCGGTCTTTCATTTCCATCAGCTGCGCAATTGTGCTCCGAGCGCTTCTTGCAGGGCCTGAAGGATGCGCTGCATGGCCTTGTCAATTTTTTTGTCGGTCAGCGTCGCGGCTGGATCTTCAAGGGTGAAGGCCATGGCGTAGCTTTTCTTGCCGGCCTCGATGTTTTTACCTTCATACACATCAAAGAGGGTGACCTCTTTGAGGAGCTTGCGTTCGGTGGCGAAGGCGACCTCCTGGATGCGAGCGAAATCGGTGCCGCTCTCCAGTAGCAGCGAAAGGTCGCGGCGTACAGAAGGGTATTTCGCCGGCTCAGCGTAGCTCACGCTGTGCTTGCCGGCCAGCTTTATAAGCCGCTCCCATTCAAGCTGGGCATAACTGACCTGCTGGTCGAGGTCAAAGGCACTGAGCAAGTCAGGGTGCAGAAGCCCCGCCGTACCCAGTGCATTACCGTTCATGTCTGTCAGCACCAGGTGCTGGCTGTAGTATGGATGCGCCTCCGCAGCAGGGTGCGCAGCAAAAGAAACCCCGATGCGGTTCAGGGCAGCACTGAGGTCAGCGTGGAGGGCATAGAAGTCACCCCGGCCTTCGGTGTTGTTCCAGCTTTCCGGCAGGCGGCGACCGGTCATCCAGAGGGCCAGGTAGGGCGTCTCTAGAATGCCATTATCAAGACGATGGTAGGTGCGGCCAAACTCGAAGAAAGCAAGATCCTTCTGGCGGAAGTTGAAATTGCGTTCGAGAGCCTCGAGACCTTGAAACACGAGCGACTGGCGCAATTGCCCGAGGTCTGAACTGAGTGGGTTTCGCACCCGCACGGCGGTTGCCGCGCTGTGATCATCCTGCCCAATCATCTCGGCATAGGCGAGCTTCGTCAACGAGTTTGACATGGTTTCGTGAAATCCTCGTGCTACGAGCGCATCAGCCACTTTGTGCATCAGTGCTTCGGGGTCGGGTGAAGGGGCGTACGACAGCGTAGAGTGCAGGCGCTCAGGCATTTCGATGTTGTTGTAGCCGTAGATCCGAAGGATTTCTTCAACCACGTCTGCTTCGCGGGTCACGTCGCGACGGTACAGCGGTGCGGTGAGTCGTAGTTCCCTTTCGTTTTGTTCGAGTATTTCGAAATCCATTTCGCGCAAAAGCGCGAGGATGCGGGGGCGTGGTATCTCCTTACCGATGAGCTTTGCCATACGGTCGAGGTTTACCACAATATCTGCACGGGTTTCTTTGACCGGATAATGATCCATCACCGGAGAAGTGAGTCGCCCACCTGCCAGCTCGAGGATGAGGTTGGCGGCGCGCTGAATGGCCGGGATGGTCATTTCGGGATCGACGCCCCGCTCGAAACGGTAGGCGGCATCGGTGTGCAGGAGATGCCGCTTCGAAGTTTTGCGAATGCTTACTGCATTGAAGACGGCGCTTTCAAGAAATACGGCGGTCGATTGTGTCGTGATTCCGCTGTTGATCCCACCGAAGACTCCTGCGATACACATGGCTTTGTTTGCGTCACAGATCAGGAGATCTTCTTCAGAAAGTTCACGCTCTACTTCGTCGAGGGTCACCAGAACTTCCTTCGCTTTTGCGAAGCGAATAACCACTTCATTGCCCTCAATCTGGTTCATATCAAAGGCGTGCAGCGGTTGCCCCAGTTCATGCATCACGTAATTCGTGATGTCTACCACATTGTTCTTTGGCGTCAGGCCAATGGCCTTCAGACGGTTCTGCAGCCAGTCAGGCGAAGGGCCAACAGTGATGCCTTCAATGACCAGTCCGGCATATCTCGGGCAAGCCGAAGGGTCTTCGACGCGTATTTTCAGCGGCGAATCCCGCGTAGCACGCTCATTGAGATGAACGGTGTTGAGCCTGAGTTCAGGCACGTTTTCATGTCGGAGGTCTTCAGCGTGGATGAGTGCAGCCCGTAAGTCGCGGGCAACGCCGAAATGCGATATGGCATCGGTACGGTTGGGTGTGAGTCCGATCTCGATGGTCTTGTCGCGATAGATACTAAAGTAGTCAGCTGCGGGCATGCCAATCTGTGCGTCTGCGTCGAGCACCATGATGCCGTCATGACCTTCACCAAGACCAATTTCGTCTTCGGCGCAGATCATGCCTTCGCTTACTTCTCCCCGGATCTTTCCTTTTTTTATTTTAAAGGGCTCACCCGTCATAGGATAGAGCATCGCACCTACTGTAGCGACCACTACTTTTTGTTTGGCCGCTACATTGGGTGCGCCGCAAACGATGGAGAGTGGTTCACCGCTTCCAACATCCACTTTTGTGAGGCTCAGGCGATCGGCATTCGGGTGTTGTTGTTTCTCCACAACCTCACCGATCACCAAACCTTCAAGGCCTCCTTCAACCGATATAAAGTCTTCAACGCCTTCAACCTCCAGGCCTGTATTGGTGAGAATATCGGCCATTTGGTCTGCCGGGAGATCAAACGGCAGCAACTCACGAATCCATTGGTAGGAAATCTTCATCCGACTGGAATTTTAAGTGCGCTAAGGTATGGAATTCTATGTGCAGGCGGGTGTTTGGGCGGTCTTGCTAATGACCTGCGTCGCCTTAAAAGCTGATGACTGTCAATGAAGTTACCCGGGATGGGTCAATGAATGTTGGTAAGAGCACATTCACCTTTGAGTGTGACAAATGAAATCATCTGAGAGAACAACTATGGTTGAGATTCATGTGGCCGATAAATACTTCGGCAGGGCCTTGTCTGAGTTAAACCGTGCCGGATTAAGTGTGCGCAGAGGTTGGGTTGACGGAATCATTCTCGGTGCTGAAGACCAGCTCACGGCAAGGCGCGCGTTGCAGATGGCATTGATTCCATTTGCGATAAGACCGGCTTCCGGACGCATGCCAAAGCAGCTTGTCACGAAGTAAGCTGAGCTTCAGACTATTGTCAGCAGACGGTTGACCGCTGACAGCGGACTGCAGGCGTCAGACAGCAAAACCTATTGGGAAAAGTGATATTTTAGGGCGTGTTATACCCACTATGGATCATAATCTTCATCATATTGAAACCTTGAAAGAAGGCGCCGGACGATTGCTATTTGATACCGCTGCTGAAGGGCTGCTTTTGGTAGACAAAAATGGAGAGATACTCATTGCGAATACCCAAATTGAAGAAATGTTTGGGTACAAAGAAGGCGAGCTGACCGGTCAGCAGGTAGAGGTACTTATACCCGGTGCCGCCAGAAAGCGGCATGAAGAGCACCGCACGGCCTACGCCTCTGCGCCAAAGAAACGGTCGATGGGGCGCGGTTTGGATCTTCAGGCCGTTCGAAAAGACGGATCAGAGTTCCCTGTTGAAGTCAGCCTCAATTACATGGAGCGCGATGGTGAACTACTCGTGATGGGGCTGGTAACCGATATTTCAGACCGGAAAAGGGCAGAAGAAAGGCTCTACGAGCTCAATCAATCACTTGAGCAGAAAGTAGAAGAACGCACGCGCGAGCTTCGCCAAAGTCAGCATTTATACCGTACCATCGCGCGCCACTTCCCCAATGGTACGATCAACGTGTTTGACCGACAACTGCGCTATGTCTTTGCTGAAGGACAAGAATTGTTCAGGTACAAACTGACCAGCGAAAACCTGGTAGGAACAAGCTACCTGGAGCGTCTTCCCGAGGATGTGCGCGAAGAAATACACCCGAAGCTTCAACGTGTGTTTGATGGTGAAGATATGAGCTTCGAGATCGAAACCCGCGGACAAAACTACCTTATGAACGCGGTTGGCTTGCCGAATATCAGTGGTGAGATTCAACAGGTGCTCGTGGTAGAACAGAATATTACCGGACAGAAAAAGGCACAGCAGAAAGTGCGCATCGCACTTGAAAAGGAAAGAGAGCTGAACGAACTGAAATCACGCTTTGTCAGCATGGCATCGCATGAATTTCGAACACCTCTCAGTACTATACTAACCAGCATTTCTCTGCTCAGACGTTACAATGAGGGAGGGCAGGTTGAGAAAAGGCTGAAACACTTGAACCGCATTCGCACTTCTGTGCAAAATCTGACCACCATTCTGAATGATTTTCTCTCGCTTGATAAGCTTGAAGAGGGACGTATTGAGACGAATATCCGCGAAGTCAAGGTCAATGAGCTGATTTACGACATCACAGAAGAGATGGAAACCCACACGAAGGCCGGTCAGTCCATTTTGCTTTCCAATGGAGTTGCCTGCAACATTCACACAGACGATCACATGTTGCGAAACGTGCTGATCAACCTGCTCTCGAATGCGATCAAGTATTCGCCCGAAGACTCCAACGTTTATGTGTCATGCGAACAACACGACGATCAACTTAAAATTTCTGTTCAAGATCAGGGGATTGGCATCCCGCTGAGCGAGCAGGAACATCTGTTTTCGCGCTTTTTCAGGGCCTCAAATGCGGTGAACATTCAGGGCACCGGACTGGGGTTGCATATCGTGAAGCGATATGTTGACCTTCTCGGAGGTCGTCTTACCTTTGAAAGTATTCCGGACAAAGGCACTACATTTTACGTAACGCTACCATTGCACGCTGAAGAATGAAGAAGATTCTGCTGATTGAAGATAACCTGGCTATGCGGGAGAATACCGCAGAAATGCTTGAACTCGCAAATTACGAAGTGGTCACTGCCGAAAACGGCAAAGTGGGGGTTGAAAAGGCCCGCGCCGAGGCCCCTGATCTGATTATCTGTGATATCATGATGCCTGAACTCGATGGTTACGGGGTGTTGTATTACCTCAGTAAATCTCCCGAGACCGCCGCGATTCCATTTATTTTTCTTTCAGCTAAAGCTGAGCAAAGTGAAGTGCGTAAAGGAATGAACATGGGCGCTGATGACTACCTCACCAAGCCCTTCGAAGAAATGGACCTGCTTGAGGCTGTAGAAAGCAGATTACGTAAAACCGAGAGCCTGCAAAAAGAGTACGAAGGCAGCGAAGAAGGGCTGAATAGTTTTCTTCAGGATGCACGCGGGCTTGCGGCATTAGACGACCTGGGGCAGGATAAGAAAGTGCGCACATACCTCGCCAAAGAGGTCATCTTTCGAGAAGGAGATTTCCCGAACTATCTCTACTTTATGCGGAAGGGCAAGGCGAAGATCATCAAAACAGATCACTACGGGAAAGAACTGGTGCTGCAGTTGGTAGGCGAAGGAGATTACTTCGGCTACATGGCCATTCTCGAGGGAAAAGATCACCATGAAACAGCCATCGCCCTCGAGAATGCGGATGTGGTGATGATACCCCGCACAGATTTCCTGTCTCTGCTTGAGAGCAACCGCGATGTGGCGGTGCGGTTTATTCAATTATTGGCCGGCAACATCCATGAACAAGAAGCCAAGCTCTTACAGTTGGCCTACGCTCCCGTTCGTGAACGAAGCGCATGCGCTTTACTGGAATTGCACAAGCGCTACGTCAAGGAAGGAAACAGCGAAGGTATACGGATCTCACGTGATGACCTGGCTGCTATGGTCGGTACCGCGACCGAATCACTTATTCGCACCCTATCAGACTTCAAAGAAGATGGCACCATTGCTATTCAAGGTCGATCGATTGTGATCCTTAAGCCTGAGATTCTCCAAAAATTTTGTGGCCGTTCTCAGCCATATACCTGAGCCATGTCATAAGGCTACCTATCATTCTTCATCGCATCTGGAGCCGTCGTGTGCGACCTTCGCATAAGACAACTACGTGAAACGAACGGAGCGTAAGCACAACCGCTGTTCCTGAATGAATTGGAACGGGTTTCACGTCTACAAAAATCAAGCGATGAAACTAGAGTTTAAAGCAGATCAGCAGATCGGTGAACTAAGAAAAGCCTTCAATACATTATTTCCGCGGCTTACTGTAAGACTATTCACTGAGGCTCATGCGGTGGGCGAAGGATCCCCGTTGAAAGAACAGGTTGAAGACGATCAGACCCTTGAAACATGGCTGAATACAAAAGGCTCAGCGTCGATCGAAGTACGCCCGGATATGACCATTTCTGAATTTGAAAGCCTTCTGGAGTCGCACGGATTGCATGCGCAGGTCTTCAGGAGGTCAGGAAGCCTCTGGCTGGAGACTACGCAGTCTGATGGCTGGACACTCGATCGCGCCAACAATGAAACATATTAAACACATTATAAATACAACGAAATGAACTCAGAAAAAATACCTGTAGAAGATCGCCGATACATGGGCGAACTGCACGACGATCACCAGCGCTGGGCAAAAGAGCTCACTTTTTACAAAGATGAGTTGGGTATCTGGAAAAACCGTCTTGCCGAAGTGAGTATTAAAAACAACAGCACTGAAGAACGTGCAGGCGTTGAGCACTTTCAGAACCAGTTCATTCGCCAGGCAGAGGTGATCGATGAATTGATGCATGACATCAACGCACATGAAACGGAGTTGGTGCAATATGCGAAAGAGCACCCCGTAGCGGTGCAGCATACATATTTCCACAACCACACCGATTTAGAAGAACGAATGAAGCGCTTTGACGACCTGTGGGCAGAGCTCAAGGCTGATTTTCAACGCTTCTTAAGCAAGTGGATGTAGTAAAAACTGATAATTATCATCTTGGTAGCTGGGTACTTATCAGTTCTTGGCTTACCGTGTTTATGAATTTTGTAAATCCAAAACTTTCGATCGATGAAACGTATTCTGGTACCCACTGACTTTTCTAAGCATGCTTACTGGGCTGCCGAGGTAGCCGCGAGCATTGCCGCTCGCACCGGCGCAAGGGTGTTCTTGCTGCATGCAGTTGATATGCCCTATTACGGAGCGAATGATCGTTTCGATGAAGCACCTGATACTGCCGAAGGGCTTTTTATGCTCAAACGGGCTAAACAGGAATTTGAGAAATTAATCAACCAGCCCTTTTTCAAAGATGTAGATGTAGCGGAGATCCTTCAGTGGGAAGGCGTTTATGAAACCATTACGGAGAAAGCGAAAGAGTTTGAGATTGATTTAATTGTGATGGGCTCCCAGGGGGCAAGCGGAGTGAAAGAATTCTTCATCGGATCAAACACTGAGAAAATTATTCGCACGGCCCATTGTCCGGTGCTCACAGTGAAAGAAAAGACGGAGAACTTCGAGCCCAAAGATGTGGTCTTTGCTTCGAATTTTTACGGTGAGGCTGTGGGGTCGTTCCAGGCCATGATGGACATCATTAGCATCTTCAAGCCAACGGTTCACCTGTTGAAGGTGATCACGCCTGCGAATTTTGAAGCTTCTGACTACACGATGCAGTTGATGAACGACTTCGTTGAGAAGACCGGGTTGGAGAACTATACCTTGAACGTGTACAACGAAATGATCGTGGAGAAAGGCATCCATGAATTTTCCGAGAAGGTAAAGGCCGGTATGGTCGCGATTGAGACCCACGGGCGAACCGGGCTGTCGCATTTCTTCCGCCAGAGCCTGGCTGAAGATGTGGCAAACCACAGTAAATCGCCTGTGTTGAGTCAAAAAATGGAAGAAGTTAAAGCAAAGGAAGGCGCGATTTTCCCTTCCTGAACCGATCGATGTGAGATCCTTATGAAAATTTTAATCCCAACCGACTTCAGTGATAACGCCCGTGTGGCGATGAATTATGCACTGACGCTATTCGGCGACCGAGAACCTTCGGTTTACTTGCTGAATACCTGGAAGGTACCGCATACAGGTGTAGGGATGCTGGTCAGCATCGAAGACATTCTGCGGGATGAATCAGAGCGCGCAATGGCTGACCTGGTTGCCGAAGTCAAGGAAAAAACCGGCGATGCCTTCGGTATTGAAGGCATCGTAAAACCGGGAACCCTCGTAGAGGTGATCAAGTCACTTCAACGCACAGATCATTTTGATCTGATTGTAATGGGTACCCGCGGTGCCGATGATGTCAGCAAAAAATTGTTGGGCAGCAACACCGCCAATGTCTTGAGCAGTGCAGATATACCCGTACTTACGGTGCCCCTCGATGCCGCGCTCGAAGTACCTTCTTTTATTGCGCTGGCTACAGATTTTACAGACCTCTCGGCGGCGCAAATTGAACCGCTGCTCGATGTAGTCAATAAGTTCAATGCCCGCTTCAAAGCCGTACACGTTGAGAAAGAAGCTGTCACTGAAACGGCGGTGCCGGGAAGCAATTGGTCACAAACCTTTGAGGGAGAAGCACCTGAAGTAGAAACGATCTATGCAGACAATGTGGCGAAAGGATTGGATCAGTACATCCGTGACCAGCATGTAGATCTACTGGCTATTGTGCACCATGACTATGGCTTTTTTGAGGGGCTCTTCCATAAGAGTGTCTCGCGCTCACTGGCCATGTACAATACCTGCCCGCTCATGGTGCTGCCGGAAGCAGACTAATCCTCTTTTCAGGAATGATTCTTTCCGATTATCTTTGCGCTCCCTCATCGGGATGTAGCTCAGTTCGGTTAGAGTACACGTCTGGGGGGCGTGGGGTCGCTGGTTCGAATCCAGTCATCCCGACAAACAAGAATGAAGGGGTCCATCATTGGGCCCCTTTTGTATTTAACAAGCTTAGAATCGCTGTTGGATCATAGATCGCAGATCGCGGGAGATAGCGAACAGAGAGGGATGCGCCACGCGCATCCGTTGAGACTACGCGCATCCGTCGCGTTGAACCACTATTTCCGGACGGCTATAAGCCGTCTCCTCAATTTTGCGGGGGTATGACGAAGCAGCGCAAGTATGCGCTGACTTAAGATCTTCAAGGTTCCCGATAAAACCGAAAGAAATTGCACGAAGGGTTTTTACCGGACGGTAAAAACAGAATAGAACGACTTGCTATTACTGATTCTTCCAGAGTTCCTGCAAATCTTCTTCAAAAACGTGCTTCAGATCATCTTTCGTTACCGGTTTTACGATGTAGCCGGTTACTGCAGACAGTTCACAGGCACGATCACGGTCTCTTTGCATCACGGATGAGGTCACCACGTAAAGAAGGATTTTCTTGGCGTTCTGCGGTCGGTCAATCGCGGTGTAGGCCTCAATGAACTCCCAACCGTCCATGATCGGCATATTCAGGTCGAGAAAAATTACATCAGGGGTGCGTGGTGTATTCTCTATGAGATGAGGTTTGAGTTTGTGCAGGGCTTGTTCACCATCCTCATAAACTTCAAGCTGTTTGACATAGTTTGTCTTTTCGAGCATTTTCTTGAGTCCGAAAATCGCAATAGGGTCATTTTCAATGAGACAAAGCACACAATTCATGATTTACGGGGCAATTTGATGGTGAAGATGCTGCCTTCGCCGGGTTCACTTTCAACTTCGATGCTACCATTCATGGCCTCGATTTGAGTTCTGGTCATAAAAAGTCCTACCCCTTTCGCGTCAGGGTTGCGGTGAAAAACCTTGTAGAGACCAAAAATTTTATCTCCATGCGTTTTCAGGTCAATACCACTGCCGTTGTCTTCAAATTTAATGATGCAATGGTTTTGACTGGCATCTGCAGTAATGCGGATATGGGGTGTTCTTTCAGGATGTTTGTACTTGATCGCATTGCTGAGCAGGTTCTGGAAGGCACTCTGCAGGTATGACCTATTGGCAATGATGCTTTCACAAGGGCCAAAGTCGGTTTCGATTCGTGCATCGGCTTTGCCAATGTCGCCAAGCAGGGCGTTTTCTGCACGTTGCACCATTTCTGCAAGGTTCAGCGGCTCAAGTTTCAGTTCATCAATGTTCTGAATGTCGGTGATTTCATTTAGCCTTGAAATCGTTTCGCTAAGGCTGTTGCTGATTTTGTTTAGAATATCAATATAACCGGCAACCTCTCCGTCTTCGGCATCTTCAATTAACCGTAAGATCATTTCAAAGTTACCGCTGTGGGTGCGTAGATTGTGGCTCACGATATGCGAGAAATTGGTCAGCCGCTCATTGTGGGTGGCGAGGTCGCGGTTGGCTTTGAGAATATTCAGTTCGTATTCCTTATGTCGGGTAATATCTTGAAAAACACCACGTAAGCGGTCTACAAGACCCTGTATATTCTTGATGGGTTCTCCTGTGGCTCGAACCCAGCGTACCCTGTCATCTAAGGTGCGAATGCGTGCCTCAAAATCAAATGGTTCGCCTGTAGCTGCGGCACGTTGAACAGCGTCACTGACCACAGAAAGATCTTCTTCAAGATAGAACGACACAGCCTTCTCAAAATCGATAGGTGTTTCTTGGGGTACGCCGTGAATGTTATAGACTTCTTTTGACCATGTCACGATTTCGTCTGCGAGATTGAGCTCCCAGACCCCGATCTGTCCGATGCGTGAAGTCTCACGCAGTAGAAAATTTTCCCTCTCGCGAATCACGCGTGTCTGAATGTGTGCTTCGATGTTAATGCAGCTTCCGGTAAAGTGCCGGTGACCGCTTTCTTGATCCTGAAAAATCCTGCCGCGTGACTCGAACCATTCAATGGTGCCGTTTTTTTTCTTCATCCTGAACTCTGCGCAATAGGCTGACTGACCTTTTAGACAGTCGCCGATGGCAGCTTGAAGGTGTTCCCGATCTTCATGAATGACCAATTCATTGATCCAGATGTTGTAATCAATTCTTATTTCATTCGGAGCGTATCCCAGCAGACCGTACATGGCAGGAGACCACCATTCTTCGTCTGTCTGAAGATTCCAATCCCAATAACCCGCTGATGTGGAGGAAATCATGCGCTGTAGGCGCTCATTACGCCTGCGCAATTCACCTGCTTCTAAGCCGTCTTTCTGTAGTTGGGCGATGCCAACAATTTCCTCAACCTGCTGGTCTGAGCCGCGCTCCGTAATCATTCCTGAAACGCGAAATGGGCAGTACCCATTCTCCAAAAGATTGAAACGAGCTGTAAATTCAATGCGCTGCTGATCTTTTCCGATACGGACCAGGGCGGCTGCAGCACGGCCAGCATCCTCAGGGTGAAGCCGCTCTTTGAATGAGTGTATGTTTGTGTGTGGTATCTGGCCGGGAACTTTCAGCACTTCAACCAGTTCTTTTTGAAAAAAACGTAGTCCTTCTGTGCGTCGCCACCGCCATTGCAGTGTGTGCGCACGAAAATGTTCTGACGCGCACATTTTTGATGAGTCAGTTTCCTGACGATCATTGTTCAAAGATTCCATAGTAGATCCATTCCCGAATCGAGGATCAATATACGGAAAATGTAATGATAAGAGTTTGGAGGGTGCGAGTTCCTAACTGCCGATCCGTACGCTGCCTTTGCCCTCTTTGATCTCAAACTTCAGGGGCAGAATGAATTGACTTTCTATAGACTTGCCGGCGCGCGTAGCGGCCTGCCACAGAGGCATTTGCCAAACGCATTCCAGGGCTGCACGGTCGAGAAAGTAATGCGCACTTTCAGAAACCTCCACGTCACGCACCAATCCGCCTTCGTCGATTCTGAAGGCCACTTTCACAGAACCTTCAATGCCTTTCAATAAAGCCTCTTCAGGGTACTGAGCTGTTTCGCTGACGTAGTGGAGAAGGTTTCGGTAACCGCCCGGAAACTGTGCCGGTACATCCTGCACTTTCGGAGCGTAAATTTCTGCCGGATCAGGATAAACCCGATCAGATTTTCGTGAACCATCTTCTGCCCAACGTTTCCAAATGCCGCACTTAGTGTTCCGGCAAAAGTATCCCTCTGACTCTTTTTGCCTGTTCTCATAGTAGAAAACAAACGCCCCGTCAGCTACCTCCAGCTCAGGATCACGGTAGATGCCCGTCATCTGGAGAGCACCGCTTGTATAGTAAATCTGCACCTCGAATCCCTTTCCTGTGCGGAGGATGGTGCGGTAGTATGTCGCGTCAGCCTTCTGCTCAACGGGCTCAAATGACGCGTTGAGGTACACAGGGTTGTGGTGCTGGGCCATCCCTTTTACGTTCGCCCCCATAGTGAGACCGCCGAGAAGCAAGGCGTTGATCCAGATTGTTTTAGTCCGCAAATGGCGTATATTCAGGTTCAAACTCAAAATTAGCCCAAGTAGATCAGTGCCTGTAGAGGTTTTCAACGAGTTGTTAACAGCGCGTCGTGTTCAACGCAAATGTTCGAGACACAGCTCGGAACAATGTCCTAATTTTGAAGCATGGATTACCAGTTTGAAGCAGAGTGGAAGGCCGTTGAGCGCCGCATCTCAGAACAGTTTGGCGAAGACATTGATTTGCAGGGTATTCTGTACCTGATTGGGGTGCAGGAGCTCGGACAAGGTTTTCGGAAGTTTAAGAAAGATGACAAGGTTGACCTCATGCACATAGCTATCTGTACCTTACTGGAGCCTTTTGGATATTATGAGTTTGTGGGCAAAGACGATGACGGATGGCCGCACTTTAAACGCACGCAAAA
This sequence comes from Flavobacteriales bacterium, assembly GCA_018402085.1. GTDB lineage: Bacteria > Bacteroidota > Bacteroidia > Flavobacteriales_D > Sanyastnellaceae > Sanyastnella. The sequence goes on from JAGYJM010000002.1 coordinate 41,442, forward strand.
GCTACCTACGCTTCAAGCTGAAGAGCAAGAACTACTCATGAAGCGCGCGGTCATTCAGTATTTCCAGGAAATCAAAGAGATCTGAACAGGAATTACTCGATCACAACGGTTTCTTCGTTGATTTCTTCCTCTTCAATTTTAATGATGCCTTCTCCGGTCAATGACCCCTTGCTGGCTTCAATATCAAGCACCACAAAACCTGCCTGACCCTGCTTGTAAAAGTCTGAGAAGTTGAAGGATACTTTTCCGGAGCCGTTCGTCACCTGAATGGTGTCAAATCGAATCTCACCAATCTGGTCATCGTCTCCTGAACCTACTGCGAACAGACGCACATCCGCTCCTGCTACGGGCGATCCAAATGAATTACGCACCTCAATCGTGGCAATGGTCTCTTCTACCTTATTGCATGAAAAGAGCGCTACCGCGAAAAACGCCGCAACAACGAGTTTCCAAATGTGTGAATACCTTTCTTCCATACCGCAGTTTTGTTAATTTCGCTGACGTGCACAATCAGCCCTAACTACAAAAAAACAAAAAAATGTCGATGAAACCACTACTTATAGGTACGATTGCAGTTCTTTCAGTTGTTATTCTTGGAAGTGCATCCGGATGCGGCGAAGGTGCAAATGGTAGCATGAATAGCGGCGCAAAAGCGCCGGATGCCGACGCGTCACACAATACCGAAATGACAGCCGCAGATGCACGACAAGAGATGGGCGCAAGTGCGCCTGGAAACGAAAATACCAGGGTGAGAATTACCACCTCCTTCGGTGATATCCTGGTCCGCTTGAGTGATGCGACCCCTATGCACCGTGATAATTTCATCAAGCTTACCAATGAAGGTTTCTATGACGGATTGCTTTTCCACCGTGTGATCAATGGATTCATGATACAGGGCGGTGACCCTGACTCTAAAGGGGCTGCCCCTAACCGCCGCCTGGGCAACGGCGGTCCCGGCTACACCGTTGAGGCCGAGTTCGTAGATAGCCTTGTGCACCTCAAAGGTGCCCTCGCTGCAGCCCGAAAAGGCGACGCCATGAACCCGGCCCGTGCTTCAAGCGGCAGCCAGTTCTACATCGTTCAAGGTAAACCGGTGCCGCCGCAAATGCTGCTTGATCTTGAGAACCAACGTAACCGAGGTAAAGACAGCGTTGACTTCTTTACCTATACCGATGAGCAGATAGCCGCGTTTCAGGCACTGGGCGGCACCCCGCACCTTGATGGAAGCTACACTGTATTTGGCTATGTGACAGAAGGACTGAGTATCGTTGACTCGATCGCTGCCGTGCAGGTAGATCGCGTGAGTCGACCGCTCAAAGATGTGATTATGAATGTCGAAGTAGTCAAAGAATGATTGACAAGATTGACCAACTGCTAAAGCAGGTAGAGGCTGCCACTCCCGTCACCGAAGAGGAAATAGAACAGTTCCGTATCGAGTACCTCGGCAGAAAAGGGATCTTGAAAGCACTTGCGGGTGAGTTCAAGGAGGTTCCTGGTGAGCAAAAACGTGACGTCGGACAAGCTCTGAATGCGCTCAAACAAAAGGTGACTGCGAAAGTTGAAGAGCTAAAAGCAGGTGCGCAGCGAAATGCTCTGGCATCAGGTCCTGCCCTTGACCTGACACGTCCGCATGGGGGCATTCCCCTTGGGGCCAGGCACCCTATATCTGTCGTGCGTCGTGAAATCATCGAGATATTCAACCGTATTGGATTCACAGTGGCTGAAGGCCCTGAGGTGGAAGATGACTGGCACGTGTTCTCCGGGCTCAATTTCCCGCCTGAGCACCCGGCTCGCGATATGCAAGACACATTCTTCGTTGAAGGCGATAATGACCTTTTGCTGCGTACGCACACCAGCTCTGTTCAGGTGAGAGAAATGAACAAGCGTCGCCCTCCGATCCGAATCGTGATGCCCGGGCGTGTTTTCCGTAACGAGGCAGTGTCTGCGCGTTCTCATTGCGCTTTTCATCAGATTGAAGGTCTGTACATCGATAAAGAGGTTTCATTTGCAGACCTGAAGCAGACCTTGCTGTACTTCGCCAGGGAGTTCTTCGGAAAGGCAAAGATCCGCTTGCGTCCATCGTACTTCCCCTTTACCGAGCCAAGTGCAGAAATGGATGTGTACTGGGGTCTCGAAACCGAGACCGATTACCGCATCACCAAAGGTACCGGTTGGCTTGAAGTGCTCGGTTGTGGCATGGTAGACCCGAACGTTCTGCAATCGTCAGATATTGACCCTGCGGTATACTCAGGCTTCGCTTTCGGAATGGGTATAGAACGCATCGCGATGCTCCGCTATCAGATTGGTGACCTGCGCATGTTCTTCGAGAATGACGTGCGCTTCCTCGATCAGTTTGGTCCGGTCAGTTGAGGTTGGGCAGGCGGAAGGTCAGCGAACAACCCTGATTTTCTTCTGAGTCAAGGTCAACGGTAGCGCGTATCTTCTCGGTTGCTATGCGCACCAGGTACAAGCCAAGTCCGGCGCCCGTGCTTTTGTGGGTGCCCTTCACGAACATTTCGAACACTTTGTCGCGCACTTTCTCTGAAATGCCTTGCCCATTGTCTTCAACCTTGAGCACAGCGCCTTCGGGGTCTGTTAGTACGGTCACCTTACAGAAATCCTGCGGTGTGCCCTTGCGGTAGGCAATGGCGTTCTGAATGGTTTGCTGGAGAATGACTTTGAGAAGTTTAAAGTCGCTGTAGAAGGCGCCGTTCTCGGCTATATTCCACTCTACACGCATGCCTTGAACATTGGCCAGCTCCTTCTCAACAATCTGGTAGCGGAGTTTATTGAAATCGATCTGCTCAACCCGTACATCTACCTTTTTGTAATCAACGGCGCGTGAAAGGTTTACAAGAATGTCATCCATCTGGTCTGTACAAGAGCTGATCAATCCGAGGTACTTGCGGGTGGAGGCGTTGTGCTCTTCTTTTTCGAGAAGGCGTAAAAGGCTTTTAATGCTGGTCAGCGGAGTTCTTAAGTCATGCGATGACTTGTAGATGTATGTGTTGAGTTCTTTATTCGCTTTGCGCAGTTCGCGGGTGCGTTTGTAGACTTTCCATTCCAGCACCTTGCTCAATTTCCGTTTTTGAGTGAACTCGCGAAGCAGCAATGTGGTGACCACCGTAAAGATAACAAGGCCCAGTACGATGAGGTTCCGCATTCTCTCGTAGCGCTGTTGCTCCAGATCGGTGCGGGTATCAGAGGGGATGCGCGGGTAGCTCTCTTCGGCAAAGACGCCGGTGTTTTTGCTGCGTTTTGCTCGTAGAAGTTCTTCAGCAGCAAACTTTCGGCTGAGGCTATCAGCAAACGCCATTGATTTATAGGCCTCTTCATAGCGCTGCCGGCGTTGAAAGAAACGCGATTTACGGCGGGCAATTTTTTGAATCCACGACTCAAGGTTGCTGCTTGCGGCAAGGTATTCCGCATCGTTGAATGAAAGCAAGGCCTCGGCGTCGCGACGATTGCGCCCGTATAGATCTGCTAGTCCGTAATGCAAGGCCGTGGCATCCGCTGCTGAAATCTGATCCACGAATCGGAGGGCTTGTTCGCGGTACTCTATGGCTTGACGCAGGTCACCGGATTCAGCGAAAAAGCCGGATAGCCGCTGCAGAAAGAATACTGCATGCGGCGCGTCGTGCAGCTCAATGGCAACATCCGCCGCTTTTGCGGCGTAATCGCGGGCTTCTTCCTGAAGACCTGATGCCCCCGAGACATAAATCAACTGTTCGAAATTCTCAAGCGACTCACTCTTCATGTTGAAGTGGCCATAGATCTCGTTAGATGCCAAAAGATAGGTGCGACTTGAATCAAAGTCAGCCACGTCAAAAAAGACTTTGCCCAGTTCAGTCATGGCGTAGGCCTTGCGCACATTATCAACATTATCTGAATCAATGATGCGGCGAAGCAGGTTCTCGGCCATCTCAGCATCGCCGTTGTAGCGGTGAATCATTGCGGTTTTGAACATTGCTCCGGTAGCAGCACCGTGCTGGTCAGCATCGCGGTAATAGCGTATGGCACGCGCATAGTGCTCGAGCGCTTTGCGGTAACTCTTCTGATCAAAGTAGATTTCGCCAATCTGAAATTCAGCTTCTGCGATGAGTAGCTCATCTGCTGCGAAACGGAGGGTTTCTTCAAAAGAAGCAATGGCCCTGACCGGGCGATCTTCTGCGAGGTAGGCATGCCCGATACGAAGCGCCCAAAGCGCCCGTTCTTCCTCTGTGAGATCCTGTATCATGAGGCTATCTCCCAGGGCCGTTAGTTCGTCGTGTGCCGCACTATTCCAGGCGTGTTCTGCACGCTCAAGAAGGCTGTCTTCCGCCCAAACAGGGTTGGCGAAGAGCAGCAACAGAGTAGTTGTTATGGCAAAGACGTTTTGCACGGGTTCAGGTGGTTGGCTGAAGGTAAGGCATGTTTTCGAATGCTTCTTGTAGGAATCGTCTGAACCTCATCCTATGCGAGCGCATCCATCTTTCTTAATGACGCATCCAGCAAGCGAATGGTTTCTTCAATATCTTGTTTGTGAGCCATTTCGATCACGGAGTGTATGTGGCGCGTCGGGATCGAAAGTGCTCCGGAGACCACACCTCCCGCGGTCATTCGTTGAATGCCGGAAGTGTCAGTGCCCCCCGCCGTAAGGATCTCCGGTTGCCAGCGAATGCCTTCTTCATCGGCGGTTTGTTTTAGAAACCGCACCATGCGGGGGTCACAAATGGCAGAGGCATCCATGATTTTAATGCCGACCCCTTCACCCAGGCAGGTGACTTTCTCATGAGCTGCCGCCCCGGGGGTATCAAAGGCAATGGTGGTGTCAAGGCCGAGGCCAAAGTCGGGCTGCAGCTTATGTGCTGCCGCCTGTGCACCCCGAATACCTACCTCTTCCTGCACCGTGAATACGCCATAGACGTCATGCGCCGGATGCTCGAGTTTTCGCAGCGTTTCAATGAGGATAAACACCGATACGCGGTTGTCGATAGACTTGCAATTGACGCAATCACCCATTTCGATGAGCTCGCGTTCACGGGTGACCGGACTCCCCACCGGAACAAGTTCTTTCACTTTATCAGCAGGCATTCCGAGGTCAATGAAGTAGTCTTCGATCTTCGGAGCTTTCGTGCGTTCTTCTGCTTTCATGATATGGATAGGCTTCGAGCCCATTACACCGATGAGGTCTTCACATCCGTGCACGATCACACGCTGCGAAGTGAGTGTCTTGGGGTCAAATCCGCCGAGGGTGTGAAACCGGCAAAAGCCGTTATCGTCAACATGTGTAATGATGAAGCCAATTTCGTCCATGTGGGCCGCAACCATCACTTTTTTGTCGCTTCGTCCTTTCTTCAGGGCAAATACGTTGCCCATGGCATCTACTTCAACATGGTCAGCAATCGGCGATATTTCACGTAAAACGACCTGTCGAATTCGGTCTTCAAATCCGGGAGCACCGGGGGTCTGGCAAATTTCTGCCAGCAATGGGAGGTTCAGGGGCATAACAAGTAGGTTCTGACCAAAGGTAGTCAGCAGAAGGGCAGGCATGATTCGCTACCTTTCGACCTATCATCATTGACACGTTGATAAATGCACCCAAAAGCAGACTTGTGGTTTGAAGACCTGAGCGCAGACGTCCGCCCCACTGCCGAGACATTGCGCGATCTGATTCTGAGCGTAGCTCCCGGCGTGACCGAAGCGTTCAAGTACCGTGTGCCGTTTTACTATATCGCGGGCAAACCTCTATGCTACCTTAACCTGCATAGGAATGGCATCGACCTTGGGTTCTGGAACGGACACCGCTTGAATGACGATGACGGTATGTTTGAAGACCGTGGTAAGAAGATGGTTCGCCATCTTCACTTCACGGCACGCGAGCAAGTGCACGCTGAGTATGTTTTACCGCTCATTTTTCAGGCGGTTGATTTCGTTGCAAAGCCCGTCTTGAACAATTCGGAAGCAAAAGACGAGAACCGCGCAGACTGAAAGGCGCTTAGACGCATGTTTCTGCCCGGTAGATTGGATGATCTACTCGAGGTAAATCACTTCCAGGACGGTTTGACCAACCGCCTTTAGCGTAGTGGTGTCAATTACGCTCATGTCGTCTTTGTGTGTGTGATGAAATAGGCCGTACCCCATTGGCCTCACAGCCGGATCCACGTCTACGTGGTACTCCACAATGTTTGCACTCGGCACATCTCCGAAATAGCTGACGAAGTAGTTGTCATCGATGGTTTGCGGTGTCGTTTCGTCTTTGAATAAATCACCGTAGCCAAGTCGGCGGGCGATTCGCCAGACATGATCCACCACATTCGGGGCGAGTGCCATAGAGGTGCCTTCGCGGTTGAATACAGCGTCTTTGCCGCCTACCATATCGAGCAGGATACCGTACTTCGCCCGGTATCCGGCTTTGTGCTTGTTTTCTGTCCAGTATTGAGACCCGAGGCACCAGAACTTGAAGTCTTCTTTTTCGTCTTCTTTCCATTCAGGCGGACCATAGTCTTCAGCGTCAAAGAAAACGATGTCAATGCCTACGTCTGTAGGCTGCATGCTGATTTGTCGTGCCACTTCCAACAAGACACCCACACCTGAGCCACCGTCATTGGCCCCTGCGATGGGTTCGAGGGTGCGTGTGCTGTCTTTATCGGCATACGGACGAGTATCCCAGTGGGCATAGAGCATAACCCGCTTTCGTTTCGCCGGGGCAAATTGTCCGATGACGTTCTTCATCTCGAGGGGTGTACCGTCCCATGCATAAACGACAGCTTCCTGGGAGATCACTTCGGCACCGTATTTTTCCAATTCAGCACTGAGCCAGTCACCACATGCCTTGTGCGCATTGGTGTTGGGTACACGCGGACCAAAGTCGACCTGTTTCTGTATGTATGCATAGGCAGAATCAGCGTTGAATTCGGGCGTGGTGACGCTCGGTTGTTTCGGGTTTGTTTTGCGGTGAGCCGGTTTTTCGTCTTCGGCACAACCCGCGATCAGGAGTGCGAATGGCATCAGAAAGGCGAGCGCTTTATGCATGGTGTTCCCAGGTTGAGCCTTCTTTGGCGTCTTTGATCTGTACTTGTAAGGCCGCGAGTTCATCTCTGATTTTATCGGCAGTGGTCCAGTCTTTATTGGCTTTGGCATTGGCACGCAACTCGATGACGAGCTGCATCACTCCGTCAAGCAGTTCATTGTTGCCATCCGAAGCTTCTGCTTCGAGATGGAGCCCGAGCACCTGACCAACGAAATCACTGAAGGTGGAGCGGAAAAGCTCAAGGTCATGAGCATTCATTGATTGTTGACCGGCCAGCATTGAATTGGTCACTTTCACGCCCTCGAACAGCACTGAGATGAGTATGGGAGTGTTGAAGTCATCGTTCATGGCATCGAAGCAGCGCTGGCGCCATGCATCAACGTCAAGTTGCGAGGCGTCACCGGGCTTGAGTTCGCCCAGGCGGGCATAAGCGTTCATTAATTTGGCCAGGCCCTTCTCAGCGGCCTGCAACGCCTCGTTCGAGAAGTCAAGGGTACTTGCATAATGGCCCTGCAACATAAAGAAGCGCACGGTCATTGGTGAGTAGCCTTTATTCAGCAACTTATGGTTGCCGGTGATCAATTCTTCGGGAGTGAACCCATTGCCTTCAGATTTTGCCATCTTACGTCCGTTGACGGTGAGCATATTGCCGTGCATCCAGTACTTCACGGGCTCTTTTCCGTTGGCTCCTTTATTCTGAGCGATTTCGCATTCGTGGTGCGGAAATTTAAGATCCATGCCGCCGCCGTGAATGTCAAATTGATCGCCGAGGTACTTGGTGCTCATCACGGAGCACTCAAGATGCCACCCTGGAAAGCCCATGCCCCAGGGCGAAGGCCAGCGCATAAGGTGCGAGGGGTCGGCGTTTTTCCAGAGCGCAAAATCAAGCGAATTCCGCTTTTCATCTTGTCCGTCAAGCTCACGTGTATTGCTCATCAACTCCTCAATCTTGCGACCGCTGAGTTTGCCATAGTCGTAGTCTTTGCTGTACCTCGTCACATCAAAATAGACCGAGCCATTCGCTTCATAAGCATATCCGTTGTCGAGAATTTTCTTGATCATTTCGATCTGCTCAATGATATGTCCGGTAGCCGTTGGCTCGATTGACGGAGGCAGGATGTTGAACACCCGCATCACGTCATGAAAGTCATTGGTGTACTTCTGAACGACCTCCATGGGCTCGAGGTTTTCGAGCCTTGCTTTTTTACCAATTTTATCTTCACCGTCATCGGTATCACCGGTCAGGTGTCCGACATCCGTAATGTTGCGCACGTAGCGCACCTTGTACCCGAGGTATGTGAGGTAGCGAAACACAATGTCGAAACTCAGAAATGAGCGCACATTTCCAAGGTGTACGTTGCTGTAAACCGTTGGTCCGCACACATACATACCCACATGCGGTGCATTCATTGGCTCAAACCGCTCTTTCTCGCGGCTGAGGCAATTGTAGAGGAAGAGCTCTTGCTCTGTATAGCGTTCAGTTTGCATAGTGCAAAGAAAATAAATTGAACGGTTGTTTTGGAGGAGGTAAAGCCTCCCTTTGAACAAGGTTAAAACGATGAAGCATACACCTTATTTCTATGGTGTTTTGCGGCTCTCGGTATTGTTTCCCGCGCGAGACCTGTCCCGATTCATCGGGAAGCGCGGGATGCGAACATGATTGGCTGCACCATCGTAGTCGTATGCGCTACTTTCGTATTTTTGCTATCCTCTGCATTGGAGGGGTAAATTGAGACCTTATGAGCACACAGGAACGCGCGTTGGTGATCGGTTCTTCCGGTCAAATTGGAGTGGAGTTGATGCTGGCCCTCGGCGAACGATTGGGCACAGAGAATGTCATTGGCGCAGATATACGCCCTTCTGAACAAGAAGAATTAAAGCCATACACCTTAGAGATGCTCAATGTGCTGCACATGGAACAGCTTGAAACCATCGTTGATCGCCATGGGATCACCACGGTTTACAACCTTGCGGCCATGCTCAGTGCTACAGCAGAGAAATACCCTGAAAAAGCATGGGACCTGAACATGGTGGGCTTGTTCAATGTGCTTGACCTGGCGAAGGCCGGAAAAATCAAAAAGGTCTTCTGGCCATCGTCTATTGCCGTATTTGGTCTAACGACCCCCAAAACCAACACCCCGCAGACGACCGTTTGCGAACCGAACACGGTATACGGGATTTCTAAGCTTGCAGGTGAGCGCTGGTGTGCGTATTACTATGAAAACTACGGAGTGGATGTACGCAGCATTCGCTATCCGGGGCTGATTGGTTACCGCAGTGCTCCGGGAGGCGGCACCACGGATTATGCCGTAGAGATCTTTCACGAAGCATTGGAACACGGAAGGTACACCTCCTTTCTCGGTGAAGAAACGCGCCTTCCGATGATGTACATCGAAGAGGCCATTCGTGCCACCATCCAGTTGATGGAGGCACCACCCGCTGCCATTACTGTGCGTTCATCCTATAACGTGAGCGGGGTTGACTTTACACCCGTTGAACTCGCTGACGGCATCCGCCGATTTCTCGGCGAATTTGAACTCGAGTGTACGCCTGACTTTCGCCAGAAAATCGCAGACACCTGGCCTGACAGCATTGACGACACCGTGGCCCGTCATGACTGGGGTTGGCAAAGCCGCGTTAACCTCGATAGCCTCGTAGAGACTATGATTGAGGGGGTGCGTAAAAAAAAAGTGAGCTCTGAAACCCTCTGATCTTTTCACCGTAAAAGCAAGTAGCTAACCCAGCATACTTGCACATGTCTATAGTACACTATACCATCAAACTGGCCATCCTGCCCGCGCTTTTTCTGCTCTTATCAGACCTGGTGCACGCTGATATGCGTGAGATCAACCAGGTAGATGAGAACGGAATGAGACAAGGCTACTGGATCATCAAAGGCTACATGGTCAATGATGATGCATTTGGTCCTAATGCCACGGTTGAAGAGGGCAGTTACTTAAATAACCGAAAAGAAGGGGTCTGGAAAAAGTATTACCCAAGTGGCATTCTCCGCAGCGAAATCACCTACAAGAGCAATCGCCCGAATGGTGCTTATACCATTTACTATTCGAACGGACAGGTAGAAGAGAAGAGCCAGTGGGTGAGGAACAAGAATGTAGGTGCTTTTGTGCGTTTTTACCCAAATGGAGAACCCCAGCAGTCGTTTTTCTTTGCTGATAACGGTAAGCGCAACGGCGTACAGAAGTATTATTACGAGAACGGACAATTGGCACTGGAGGTGAATATTCGCAACGGCAAAGAAGAGGGTGAAATGCGCCGTTACTATGAGAATGGCAAGTTGAAAGAGACCAAGGTGCTCAACGGTGGCGAATTGAATCCGGAGTCTATCCGAACGTATCGCGGAAACGCACCGAAGAAGGAGCAGGTATCAAACACGGCGGCAGATGTGAACAAAGAAAGGCCTTCTGCGGAGAGAAGCGCCGCCAAACCCAATGAAGCGATCACCTTTGAGCCTGACGGTCATAACATCCTTTATAATGCGGCACAGCAGATTACTCAAGTGGGCGATTTCAGAAACGGTCGACTCTGGAACGGCAAGTGGTACCGCTACAATAAAGATGGTATCCTTGTGAGGATTGAAATTTACAAAGACGGTAAATACATTGGTACCGGAGTGATCGAAGAAGAAAAAGAAACCAAAAAGTAATTCATCAACTCAAATACATCTCAACTACTCTAAAGGGTCATCTGTATGCAGATGACCCTTTTTTGTCTTCAGAGCGAAAGCATTTCTTTGAAGCGCACAGCCTGGCGTCGTGAGATCTCTACCTCGGCACCGCCTACTACAGTCACTTTGAGGCGACCGTTAAACCAGGTGTCAACCTTCTCTACAGCATTCAGGTTGATCATCTGCTGTCGGTTGGCACGAAAAAAAGTGGAGGGGTCAAGTCGCTCTTCCAGCTGGTTGAGTGAGCGCAAAATGAGGGGTTTGTGGTTGTCAAAATACACCCGGCTGTAGTTACCGTAAACTTCAAACATTCGGATCTCACTTAACTTGACCAGCCAGCAGCGTTCTCCGTCTTTTACGAAGACTCTCTTTTCAGGGTCAAGGTAGTTGCTGTTATCTGGATCTTTCAGGCCTTGCTCTTCTTCAATGGCGGCGCTCACCTTTGCGATGGCTTTGGCCATACGGTCTTCTTTGAGCGGCTTCAAGAGGTAGTCAAAAGCATTGTACTCGAATGATTTGATCGCGTACTCATCGTAAGCCGTGGTAAAAATCACATGCGGAACGATCTCGAGTTCTTCGAGTAGCTCAAAACCATCTTTGCCCGGCATATGAATGTCAAGAAAGAGTACATCGGGATCATGCTCTGTGACAAGCTGCTTGCCTTCATCAGCGTTGTCGGCCTCGCCTACAACTTCAATTTCTTCAAATTTCTCGAGAAGATTTCGGAGTTCAACGCGAGCCAAACGCGAGTCTTCTACGATGACAGCGGTGATTTTTTCTTTGCTCATATCGGTATTTCAATGGCGGCAACAACCTCTTCTTCTTCTTGCCTGAGATGAAGGGAGGCCGTATCGCCGTAAATTAATTTCAGTCTTTTGCGAATATTCGGAAGTCCGATGCCGTTGCTGTCGGCACGCTTACGCCCGGGTTGCCACTCACCTGAGTTGGCCACGGCGATCTGAAGTATATCTCCTTCACGGCGCACTGAAACATTGATCTTGCCGCCGTCAGGTCTGCTTGAAATGCCGTGCTTGACGCTGTTTTCTACCAGGATCTGAATGATCATTGGCGGAATCCGCACCTGATTCAGTCCGTGCTGAATCTCCACATGATACTGCAGCCGGTTTTCGTATTGAATTTTGCAGAGCTCCAGAAAGTCATATACAATCGCCACTTCTTCACTAAGGCTAACCTCACGCTTGTCTGAGATGCTCATGCTGTAGCGCAGGAGGTCACTCAAACGGGTCAGCATTTCACGTGAACGGTCTACATCTTCTAGCATCAATGCCCGAATGTTGTTCAGCGAGTTGAACATGAAATGCGGATTGATCTGACCTTTGAGCGTGTTGAGTTGAGCGTCGCGCATGGCCGCCTCAGAGCGATAACGCTCTACGCGGGCAATCTGAGCCATGCGGAAATAATGATAAGCGAAGTAAATCAGGCTCCACAAGAGTACGATAAAGTAATTATTGACGAAGGTGAGCAGGATGTTGGTCGCATCGTACCTCGGAGCCGGAGCCTTAATCAGGTTGTGCAGCAGCAAATGCAGACCAATAAAGCTGCCTGCCCAAACGGCCGTGGTCAGGAGGCTGCCGGTCAGCACCGGGAGAATTAAATGCCGGGGCCGTTTTCTGATCCAGTGGCTCTTGCGAATCTTCCAGCGAAAGAGGGCCGTTACACCGAAGCCAAGCAGGCTGACGAGAGAAGCCAGAATGATCACAGACCATTCGTTGGGTTCGTTGTAGAGGTTCACCCCTACAATGACCAATAGAAAGAGTGCCCACCCGGCAATTTGAAAAGCCCAGAACGGACTCTTCGAGGCTTCTGTGAATGGTGTCTCTTCGCGATTCATTCTTTGAATCGGTTTTTAAGTTCACGCTCAATGACTACTACACTGCCGATCAGCAAAGCACACATTCCAAAGTACAGCGCAGGTTGCGATATTTCAGGTTTGGCAGTAAAGGTGAATATGACCCCGCAAAGAAGCAATAATACGGTGATGACCCACAGCCAGAAGATGGAGCGTTTGTTCGCATACTCCCATGCTTCCTGGCTTGACATTGAGCGGCTTGTACGGTAGCCATATACCATATTGGGTGATTTCGGAGGGCGCCATTGGTAGAGCACCGTGACCAGTCCGATGATCAAACCCGGCAACAGGTTCATAATGAGGTATCCCCAGTTCATTGTCTTCAAAGATTGAGAATCCAGTCGCTAACAGTTGTCAGTACAGTTTCTGAGATGGTCTGTTCTATGATGCCATATTGTGACACGGCACCGTTCATGGTTTCCTGAAGAAGGTGGTTGTGGTTGGGTAACGCAATGGTGGTATAGTCTTCGTTGCCTCCGCGTCGCAGGGCAAACTCGATGGCCTTGAGGTTGACGCTGTGATTCACCTGCACATCACGAGTGCCATTGATGGCGAGCACATCACAGCTCACCTGGCTCCAGTACTCACGGGCATCGGTGTTGATTAATTCACGCATCCAGGCGCTGTTCAACTGCGCGTTGAAGGCTTCAAAGGCATCGTCAGCGTTCAGTCCTACGTCATCGGCAGGGTGCTCTTTGAGCACTTTTTGAATGCCTTTGGCAACGGAAAGGCTGTCATTTTTTGAACGAACTACGCTGGTGAGTGCTGCAATACGCTCCGCTTGCGACTTCGCCGTCTCGGCGGTGAGCCCTTCTGCGATCAGAATATCTTCATTTTGACGCACAAGAATTTCCGCCCCGCTGACACCCATCCCGGCGAGCGATACCAGGAAGTCAGGAGATTCAAATCGTGCCGCAGTCATGGCGGCAACAAGTCCGCCTTCGCTATGTCCGAGCAAGCCTGCCGGAACGCCTTTCACCGCATCCTGGCTTTTCAGCCAGCGTAAAGCCTCACCGGCATCACGGGCAAAATCAGTACTTGTTGATGACATAAAACTACCTTCAGAGGTGCCTACACCCCGCTCGTCATACCGCAGCACCACTATGCCATTGCGAGAGAAGTGATCAGCGATGACCAGAAAAGGCTCGTGATGGAGCAACTCGCTGTTGCGATTCTGAGGGCCCGATCCTGTGATCAGTACAATGGCAGCTTTAGGCTCCCCTTCAGGAATGGTCAGTGTGCCGCGCAGGGTGAATCCGTCGCTGCGGAAGGTAACTTCGTGACGTTCGTAAGGAAATGGCGCCACCGGTGTTTGTGGTCGCACGGGCTTGCTTGCATTAAGCGGAGTGCGCTGCAGCATCAGCGGATAAGATTGACCGGCTTGCTGCATAAACCCTGCAATTTGACCTTCAGCCGCGCGGTATTCACCTCTGAAAACCAGGTCAATCGCAGGTGCCCGAAGAATCAGGCTGTCTCCGCGAAAAACACCATTTACAGAAGTTTTTTGATCGGTTTGATCCGGACTTTGAAAGGTGCCGGTCAATCGGTCAGCTTCACCTTCCAGTTCAAAAATCACCCGAAGCTCCTCTCCGAGCAGGTTCGCCCGGCCATTCCAGAAGCCCGTAATTTCTTGCGCGAAAAGAGATGAAGTGAGAAGAATGACAAATGGAAGCAACAGAATGCGCATTGTGAACGTGTTTAGGATGAAGGTACGATTTGATCGCGTTGTCTGACGGTCATTTATGAAGAACGGACGCCGTTTGGGTTGAGCGGAGCCTTCAGCCAATTTTGTTATTTTACGCCTCAAACCTGCAAACACGTGCTTCTTAGCTTCGCCGCCGGTGGTGATAAAGGTGATGCCCTAAGCCCTGACGAATACAGAACGTACTTTGAGACCTATTACGGGGCTATCCGTAACTACCTGTACTTCAAGACCGGAGATGATGGTATGGCTGAAGATATCGCTCAAGATACCTTTGTCAAGCTCTGGGAAAACCGCCATAAAATTGAACGAAAAACGGTCAAATCTTACCTCTACACCATCGCCGGAAATCTTGCTATCAACCAGCTCAAGCGACAGCAGCTTCAGTATAAGTTCATGAATCAGGTTGAAATACACCAGGAGAACCTTGACCCAGACTACCTGTTGCGCATGAAAGAGTTTGACGCGAAACTTCAAAGGGTCATCGCCTCCATGCCTGAAGGTAGCCGCGAGGTATTTCTTATGAACCGCCTTGAAGATCTCAAGTACCGGGAGATCGCTGAGCGCCTCGGCATTACAGTAAAGGCCGTCGAAAAACGAATGAGTAAAGCCCTTCAGATTCTGCGCGAAAAGCTGAATATTGAAGTCTGATGTTTTCTGTCTTACGCGCCATAGTATTGACCGGTTTCTTGCTGGCAAGTCTGGCTTTCTGCGCAAAAGCGCAGGATGCGAACCCACTCGTGCAGTTTCAGGGTACGGATGTTCCGTTGAATAAAGCCCTGCTTGAAATCCGAAAAGAATTTAACGTTGCTCTGGCCTATGACAGCAAAGAACTGCGACGTTTTCGGGTGAGTGGCTCCGGAGAAGATAAACGCCTGCATGACCTCCTTTATGAATGGCTGCAACCTATTGGCTGGAGCTACCAACTGGTCGGGAACACCACCGTCATCTTGCCGCAGGAAGCTTTGCAAACACCTCCTGATAAAGACGTCGGGAATGCACAGAGAACACTGCATGGTCGAATTCTCGATCGCGAAACCCGAGAGCCGCTGCCATTTGCCTCCATCTTGGTTGAGCAGGATGTTAGAGGAACCACCGCAAACGCCGACGGCTATTTCACCTTAAAAGGCTACTTCAGTGATACCACTCGTATCCGCTTTTCATTTGTTGGTTACACAGCCACTTTTCTCGAAGTGAGAGGCTTTAGTAATGAAAAAGCTACGGTGATTGAACTCATGCGCAGCAGCGCATTGCTTCCTGTTGCCCGGGTAAGTTCAAGACGCAATGCGTCGCTCATCCGGTCAGAACGGCCATCGCTTCAAACCATAGACGCTGAGCTGGCATACCGCCTGCCCAATATCGGTGAACCGGATGTCATTCGCGCCATGCAGCTTCTTCCGGGAGTGAGCGGAGCACTAGAAAACTCGGCCGCATTACACATCCGCGGGGGTGCCGCTGATGAAAACCTTGTCTTGTTTGACGGATTCACGATTTATCACCTTGATCACTTTTTCGGAGTGTTTTCTGCATTTAATGCCAATAGCGTGAAGAGTATCCGCCTCCACAAAGGCGTGTTTGATGTGCGCTATGGCGGACGTGCCAGCGGCGTGCTCGAAGTATCTGGAAAGAGCGGAAACAGATACCGTACGGTGGTGAAAACCGACCTGACGCTGCTGAGTGCTGCCGTTCACCTCGAAACACCGGTGCTTGGCGATCGCACCAGTTTTCTGTTGTCTGCACGCCGGTCATTCACAGATGTCATCTTTTCTCCCACCTACCGAAGTCTCTTTAATGGGGTTTACCAAGACAACGTCAATGCATCGGGTGCTTCGGTGAACCCTTTTGGAGGCAGTGAAGCGCCCGATTTTCATTTTTACGATGTCACGGCTAAACTCAGCTACCGCAGCGAGCTGGGCGACCTGCTGAGCTTGTCTGTATACAATGGCCGCGACAGACTAGCCGTCGGATATACCCAGGAAACCGTTGATGATCGCTTAAGTATAGAGTATAACGACCGCAGCCAGTGGGGTAATGCCGGCGCAGGGCTGCGCTGGTCAAGGCAGTGGGATGAAAGTAAACATACCACCGCCAGCCTCGGTTTTTCTGCCTTCAACTCGGAACTCTTTGGGTTCGATAGCCGTGAAAGTCTGCTCATTGGAACACGCGATACGGTGTTTTTCGACCGAAGTACCACCATCAATGACCTTACCCTCCGAGTTGATCACCACCAACTCGCAGGAAGACATCACTTCGGGTTTGGCGGCGATGTAACGGTGCTGTCGGTCAATAACAGCGCATTGGGTGATGGCATGGCACGAACGAACGAAAATAATTCGGCAGAAACCATAGCGGTATACGCAAGCGATGAAATAGCCCTTACTGACCGATGGTTCGTAAAGCCGGGGATGCGCACCACCTGGTTCACCGGCACGGCAAAAGCTTATGCTGAACCACGCATCCGTACCGAAATCCTCGTAGGAAGTGCTCTTCGACTGCACGCGGCTGCCGGCCGACATGTGCAGTTCATCAGAAACGTGCGGCGGCAAGACCTCTTTCTGAATACTTCTGATGAATGGAGAATTGCAGATGATGTCACCGTGCCCGTGCTTCAGAATAATCAGGTAAGCGCAGGCTTCACTCTTGACTGGAAGTTACTCCACTTTGAGTCTGAACTCTTTTACAAATCGGTCGATGGAGCGATCGAAGATGCCTTGAGGTTCATTTCAATTGAGCCGGGTACCTATCCCCAAAACCTCGTGAGCGGAGAAGGTACCGTGCGCGGACTTGAAGCACTGCTGAGGGCAGAAACTGAAACGCATACGGGATGGGTGGCTTACACCCTGAGCCGCGCCCGAAATCGTTTTGAAGAGATCAGCCTTGAGGAGATGCCTTCATATTTTGATCGCCTTCATGAATTGAAGGCCGTCTATTCATACCGCCCCGGTCGATTTGAGGCGAATGCGGTATTCGTTTATGCTAGTGGACTTCCCTACACTGCTGCTACCGGTGTTTATGAGCTTGAATTGATCAATGGCGAGGCCGAGCAATTGCTCGCTTTTGGTGAAATCTACGGTGCCAGGCTCCCGGCTTATCACCGGCTGGATTTATCAGTTCATTATCGCTTTCAGTTGAATGCGGCCAATGCCTCCGTAGGTATATCGCTGTATAACGCATACAACCGCCTGAACGTCCGCAACCGATATGCCTTTCTAGCAGGCACTCAACTCGAGAATCTGTTGATCGGTTTTCGTGACCAGCGTTTTCTGGGAGCCATTCCTGCCGTACATTTCAGTGTTGAATGGTAAGAATGTTCATGTTCATATCGCTTCTGATGGTGCTTGGCTCATGTGAGCAGGAAGATACCGATATGACCTTGCTTGTTCAGGGCGTTTTAATCGCCGATAAAACGGCGGATGGATTTCGCGTATCTCTCATAGAAGATTTCACAGAACGAGCTATTGCCGATGCGGTGGTGTCGATTCATTCAGAGAACGGAGACCGCATCATATTAGATCCTCACCCGGATGAAGAAGGACGATACTACGACGCTGACGGGAGCTTTATACCTCAGGCCGGACAATCGTATCGTATTGAAGTGAGGTGGCGAGAGCACCGCCTTCAGGCAGAAACTGTATTGCCGCCGCAGATTGAGACGGTACAAGTTAGTGCGACCACTATTCCGATCGATCCCGTTAATCCGGGTCAGCCCGTGTTCAGTGTACTCTGGTCGGATCCTCCGGGAGTGGCTCAGGTGCTGACCCTTGAGGTGCTGGAGACGGCCCCGGAGATTATTCCTTTTGAAGTGCAGGCAGGGCAGTTTGCGGATCGCTACAACGTGCCGGTGGCAGGTCAGGGGACCACCTTGTTTGATACCGATTTTGAAGTATACGGCAACCACAGGCTTACGGTATATGCCATTGACCAGTCTTATGAGTCAGTTTTCTTTTATCAGCCGGGTGAGTCGGGCAATGTTCTGACCAGCGGTCCAGAGAACGTGAGGGGAGGTGCAGGTTATTTTGCCGGTGCTACCCGGCTGGAAATCAGCATGGATATCATCGAGTAGAAAAAAATCAGTGAAAAGGTAGGGTGTAGCGGCTAACCCTTGTATTGAAAGCCGAGAATGTTCAAACGATTGAGCTGTTTTGAAGGAGAATGAAATGATAGACGAACTGCTGACTAACTGGAAAGTACCTCAGCAGTGCACAGAAGACGAAGCGTGGCAGAAATTGCAGCAACGAATCGCTACTCAAACGAAGGTTGTTCCATTGTGGAAGCGCCCTCTCAGTTGGGCAGCAGCGGCTGCGGTTGCTTTGCTGTTGGTGGCGACATTCGTATTCAGTGAAGGTTCGTACGAAGAGCTGAAAGCAGACGCTCCGCAACGTGTGGTATTGCCTGATGGCTCGATGGCGCATGTGAACGAAGGAGCGTTACTTCGCTGGAGTAGCGACTGGCAGCGAAATGCACGCCTACTCGAACTTGATGGAGAAGCTTTTTTCCAGGTGAATAAGGGAGAGAAGTTTCGGGTAGCAACGGCGCACGGCGCCGTTGAAGTGCTTGGTACACGTTTCAACGTGTATGCCGATGATGAAGACTTTCGCGTAGACTGTTTCGAAGGAAAAGTAAAGGTAACAGGCGGTGAATTATCAGTTGAGTTGACTGCCGGACAGGCTGTTAAATTGCGAAATGGTCAGTTAGGTGATCGCTTTGCGATTGCACAGGTGCAACCATCCTGGCTTATGGGTGATTTTAATTATACCAATGCATCTCTTGAGCGTGTATTGCGCGATATCGAACAGCGGTTTGATGTTAACATAGTTCGTCCTGATGATACCCGTAACGAAGAGTTTTCAGGCAGTTTTGAGGCGTCCAGTGCCGCTGAGTCACTTGAGCTTATTGCGTTGGCTTTTGGGCTGCAGTACAGCCGGATAGATGATGCGACTTTTGCGCTAGAACGATAGAAAGCGTGATTTAACATTTCCTTGGTAGGGCATCTTTTGGCTACGTTGTATAGAATTTGATCTTTGTACCACACAAAGGGTGGTTCATTCCGAACCACCACCAATAGTATAGTTAGTTTTAGTTAAGGTTAAGCAGCTCCCGAAAACGTTCGGGGGCTGCTTTGTTTTCCGTCTTATTTTTACGGTATGAAAGAGCAATCGCACTCACCAGAGGCATTTGACTACCATTTACCGGCAGATCGTATCGCGCAGCACCCGGCGGATCAAAGAGATCATGCCAAACTATTGGTTTATGAAAGGGGAGAGGTAAGAGACCATTCTTTCGGGGATGTGCTTCACTACTTACCAGGAACACACCAACTAGTGATGAATGATACCCGTGTGATTCATGCAAGGGTGTTTGTTTTTAAAGAGACGGGCGGACGAATAGAGCTCTTTTTATTACGTCCGGCAGGAGGATCGGTTGAGGAAGCGATGGTCAAACAGGGTGCAGCCCGCTGGTGGTGTCTTGTAGGAGGAGCAAAGAAGTGGAAAGAAGGCAAGGTCTCGGTCGAAAATGGTCAAGTACGGCTTGAGGCAGATGTTTTGGCCAGAAAAGATGACAAATTTCTGATTGAGCTGCACTGGCATCCTGCCGATATGACCTTTGCAGAATTGGTGGGACACTTAGGTAAGATTCCCTTGCCACCTTACATGAACCGTGAGGCAGAAGAAGAAGATTCGGTTCGTTACCAAACGACCTACGCATCGAATCCGGGCAGCGTAGCCGCACCGACAGCAGGTCTTCACTTCACAGACGGCATCCTCAATGCCATTGAGGCAGAACAGGTTAAACTCACGCTCCACGTCAGCGCTGGCACCTTCAAACCGATTTCAGTAGATGATTACCGTCAACATGAAATGCACGATGAAGAGTGTGTAGTGCATATCGAGACTTTGGCTTCTTTGTCTCAGCGGGTAACCCGTTACGCGATTGGAACCACTTCCCTCCGCACACTGGAGAGCCTGTTCTGGCTTGCTGCGAAATGGAAGACTTCCGGAGAGCGCCCTGATCATGTAGAGCAATTTGATGCAACACGCATCACATCACCCTTCAAACATTTCGAAGAGTCAATGAACTGGCTTTTTCAACAACTCACTGCAGCCGGAGATGAGCGGATTTCATTTCGTACTTCCATCATGATCTCGCCCGGATATGGTGTTTGGTCGATTGACGGGATCTTCACGAATTTTCACATGCCTAAAAGCACATTAATACTTTTGGTTTCTGCGCTCATCGGTGATGATTGGCGCAAGGTTTATGATTATGCGCTGTCTCATGATTATCGTTTCCTGAGCTACGGTGACAGCTCGTTGCTGATTCCTGCAAGGCAGCGTCCATAGCGGCCTGTCGAAACGAACCCCGCATCTACAAATAGAGAAGTTTCAAGGCCTTGTTGGATTGCAAAAAAAAAGGGCTGCATAGCAGCCCTTTTTCTCATCCGAAGCTTTTGCTTCGAGATCAACTAATCTTTAACGGCGCTCATCTACGAGTTCAGCGCCATCTTTCATTGCATTGAAAAGACGTGTCGCCGCGCCTGCGCGCATGCGTGTGGTGACCTGGTCTTGCTCTTCAAAGAAATTGTCTTTTTCAACGGCCTCCTGGATTTCTGAAGTAGGTGCGATCACCCATACGCCACTTTCACCCTGAATAGGGAGCGACATATTTCCTTGTGGAATCGCAAATGCGAGGCCCGCAACTACGGGCTCTGCGCCCGCGCCAGACCCGGCAATAGTTGCATTCTTCAAGCTCACGTTTCTTGCCGTACGCACTTGTACATCTGCGATTTCGGCTGCCTGATCGAGGTTTTCAGCAGCTTCTAGTTGCTTCATCATGTATTCAGCTTTCGCTTCTTTCAGCGCGGCTTCTCGCATATCGTCTTCAACATTTTCGAATGGAGGAACACCGGCTTCCATGAGTTTCGTTACTGAGGCGATTACATAGTTGTCATCAATCAAAAGGGGATTGGAAACCTCGTGTTTATCTGCCCCAAAGGCCCATGAAACAAGCTCAACCGCATTGGTAAGTCCGCTCACACGGCTGGCATTCGGTCGTACGTTGTTGGCTTCTACCATAGCATACCCCATCGTATCTGCAGCGTTTTTGAATGCTTCAAAGGTGTTGAAGTTGATCGAGAAGTCACTTGCTGTGCGGTAAGCGTCTTTCTTCGTTTCGATCGAAGGTTTGATTTCGCGTGTGATTTCCGCAACCTCGGCTTGCAGTACCGATGATCGTTTATCGGTAACCTCAATCAGGTGAACACCATAGGTGGTTTCAACAGCGCCGATGGCACCAACAGGGTTGTCAAAACAAAAGTTTTCAAAGGGCTTGACCATTTGGCCACGCGGGAAAAACTCGTAAACGCCACCGTTGTTTTTTGAACCCGGGTCATCGCTGAAGCGCTGCACGAGATCATCCCAGTCTTCACCAGCTTTATAGCGGCGTTTGAGGCTGTCAGCGCGGGCTAGTAATTCAGCGGTTTCTTCTTCTGTCTTGTCACTGCTCTGGAGGAGAATGTGACGACAGCTAACTGCAGAATCCGGCACTTCTTCAATACGAACGGTGCGCATAGTCTTTACGAACCCATCCTGGTTGAACGGTCCGATCACGCCTGTTGAGTCAGCAAACAATGCCAACTCTTCTTCAGTCACGGCATCAGGCTTGCGCACGGTGCGTGAAACGTAGCGTTTATTGTTGGTTTTTTCGACCACGAAAGCGGAGTCATTCTCAAGTGATGCCCACTCTTCTGCGATCTGCGACATCTCATCGTTGATACGATCAATGTCAGCTTGTGACGGTTCAACCGGAATTTTGAAGTAAGAGATGTTGCGCGATTTTACCTGCTCGTACTCTTTATCGTTTTTGTGACGGTTGTAATAGGCGCGAACGTCGCTTTCGCTGAGCTCAACGAGGCTGTCGCCAATCGCATCGTACTTAACGAAAACGTAGTCCATATTGACTTTTTCGTTCTGGCTGAGGTAATCGTACTTCGCCTCCAGGGAGTTGGCATAGATACCTTTCTCTACGAGCGTATTGTACTTCTCACGCAGGCGCTTATTCACGATAACTTCGGTGTAGCCCTGGTAATTCATTTTACCCTGACCAGTGGGGTCGTTGTACATCTGTGTGAACTGCTGGCGCCAATTTTCACGTGCTTCGTCTGTAACTGTATTACCATAGAACGTGCGCTTCACATAAGGGGAGATGTGTTCTCCGAAGCGAATTTCATCGAACTCCTCTTTGGTAACGGTCAGGCCGAGAGCGTTGTAGTCATCCTCGAGCAAGGTGCGCTCCAGAAGGTCATTCCACACTTCGGTTTCTACTGCCTGCGTGTTGTTGTAGGTGAACAGGCTTTGGCGACGCTGGACAGCCGTTTGGTAGTCAGCCATACTAATCGTGACTCCGTCAACTTCACCAACAGGTCGGTTTTGGCCACGTCCGAAGAGGGCCAGTACGGCATCGTAAGGAATCAGGAATCCTAACATTCCAAGGCCGATCATTACCATTAGCAAGCCTTGACGCTTGCGAATCTTTTCAATCATTGCCATCTCGCTCGTGCATTAGTTTTTTGGGAGCCGCGAATATACGGTGATTTGCGGACATCTGAAAGTCAGTTAGTTTCTGATTTCCGAAGGTCAACCAGCTCGATTCGTGCGTTGTTTACGGTCAAAACACGAATTGCATATTCCCCTACGGTAATCGTATCATTCTGTTGCGGGATATCTTCGGTAAAGTGAATGATCAGCCCTCCAAGTGTCTCATATTCATCATCTTCGGGGAGGCTGAGGTTGTATTCATCGTTGAGGTAATCAATCTCAAGTCTGGCGCTGAACTGGTAATGATTGGGTGAAACCCTGTGTTCTACCATCTCTTCTTTGTCGTGTTCATCTTCGATTTCACCAAAGATTTCTTCTACGATGTCTTCAATGGTGAGGATACCCGAGGTGCCACCGAATTCATCAACGACCACCGCAAGGTTACGTTTATTCTTGATGAAGCGCTCAAGAATTTCATTTGCAGCCATAGGTTCGGGCACGATAAAAGCGGGCATCAGCGCCTTTGTTATATGGCCGGGCTGCCTGAATACATCACGAACATGAACGTAACCGATGATATTATCAATGCTGTCACGGTAGATGACCATTTTCGAAAGACCCGTTTGAATGAACTTTTCTTTGAGTTCATCCATGTTGTCTTCTACGTCCATCGCGATAATCTCATTTCGAGGGATGAGGCAGTCGCGGGCTTTCAGTTGAGAGAAATCGAGTGCATTCTGTAAGATCTGGATCTCATGTTCGAGGTCTTGATCCGGATCCATATTCTGTGTAATGTCTTTGAGGTAATGGTCGAGGTCAACTGCGCCAAAAACCACTTCTTCATTCTCGGTATTGGCTCTTAGGAAGAATTTCAGAAAGGCAGTGCTGAGTAGCGTAATGAACCAGGCCGGAATGATCAGGATGCCATACACAAGCAAAAGAGGCAGTGAGAAGATATTCAACCAGCCATTGGGGTTGATACGAAAGATCGACTTGGGAAGAAATTCAGCCGTCACCAGAATGACGGCTGTAGAGATGAGTGTTTGCCCGCTGAGAGCGAGATAAGGGTTTGAGGCGTCATTCCAATCGCTTACACCAAAGAAGTACTGTGCGATGACTTCTCCAGCTTCAATACCATAGAAAACAAGGGCAAGGTTATTTCCAACCAGCATCGCTCCGATGAAGCGCTTTGGCTCAGAAAAGAACAACGCCAGAATGCGGGCGGTCCATTTGCCTTGTTTGTTGTCGAGCTCAACCTTTAACTTGTTCGCTGACACAAAGGCAATCTCCATTCCGGAGAAAAATGCTGAAAAGAGGAGGGATATCAGAATGATCACCCAACTGTCATAGTCCATTTAGTTGACCAATGGTGTGAGGCAAAATAACTGAAAAATCACGCAGAATCATCACTATTCTTTTCAATCCTTTTTCGGAGATAGCGGCGAAAGAGGTACCATACTAATGCAATCGCCGGCAAAAAGGGAGCGAATTCACGGTCTGCAAGTTCGTCATTGTACCACCACCAGAGGGTAATGAGGGTAGATACCACCACAACTCCGAGCCAGAATCGCTCGGCGATGAGGTGCACATTAAGGTTGTTTCTTTGTGACATTCGTTGTGTCGTTCTCTATAGGGTCATCAATGTACAAAGTGCCGGTTACTTCTTTGATTTCCCGTTGGGTGAAACGGCTGTCGGTCACCAGTCCTTTACCGTGAATAACGGCTTCTTCAGTGGTGATTTTGACGTGTTTGTCGGTGTATACGCGGTCGCTGTCTTGCGCCCAGATGAGCTCTTCAGTATGCAGACTTTCGCCTTTGGTATTTCTGAGCACCACATTTCTACGGGCGATCAGCTTGTTTTCATTTTCACGAAAGGTTCCTTCAACTGCGGTTAACGTTGCTTCTTCTTGCCCAAGGCTGTCAAATATGATCAGCTCAAGCCCATCTGTGACCTCCACTCTTGATTCTTCGGTTTCGTAACGTTCGAGCACTCCGGCTTTGAGAGTATTGCTCAGTTTACCGTTTTGTGTGTAGTGGAATGTGCCATCGTAAACTGTTTGAACGGGGTAATCGCGGTCACCTGTGAGCGCATTGATTTCTTCGATATCGTTGCTACAGGATAAGAAAAATCCGGCCGCAAAAGCGGCCGGAAGTTGCCATATGACCTGAGGCCTGAGTTTCATGTTGACCTATCGTGCCCGGACGGTGGTTGATTCTCCCACACAAGGCACGGTAAATGGCTCACCTTCTTTTTTGGTGTAGGTGAAAATGTCTTCTTTCGAAGGAAACTGCGCACGCATGGCGCTGAGTTTCTTGCCTGCGGCAGCAGCTACCGAAGGGTCTTTTGCCTTCGCACGCGCGTAGTAATCTGCTGCAAGCCAGTAAACTGAGCGCGCCCCTAATGCACCATCGTCACAGGCACCACTCATAGATGCAATGGCGTCACCATGCAGCATATAGGCTTGCCCGCTGTTTGAATTGATCTCAAGTACCTGACGAGCATACGAACGCGCCGTTGATGATTTGCCGAGAAATGAAGCCACCTGACCGGCGCGAAGCAGGTAGTTCTCTTTTTCGGGGCAGTCAGGACAAAGCTCAACGGCTTTTTCGAAGTAACTCAAAGCCTCGCTGTAATTCTCTTCTTTGACCTTTCCTTGCCCGATGGCGTAAGCTGCAGAAGCTTCAGGTTCACTCTCGAATACACTCACCGCCACCTGGAGGTAAAGGCTGTTATCAGTGCAATCTTTCTTATTCATGAGGCGCAACACTTTTTTCTTGGTCTCCATATCTTCAGCATTCTCATTCACCTTGTTCTCGAGAACGGGAACCATCTGATCACATTCAGCGATCAGCACGAAGATCTCGTCGAGGTTACCCTGCACTTTCTGATACTGCTCAATGATGCGCTCGTTTGGTTTGCTATCATTTTTCTCCGCCTCAATAGCTGCTAATGCATAGTCTTGAAGTGCGAGGTACTCGGTAAGCAGTTCACTGAGGTATTCACTCTTTTTTTCTTCGGAAGCTCCTTTATACACCTCAAATAGAGAACGGTAGTAACCGTCAATGGCACTTCCGGTTGCTTCAGACTGGAGGCACTGTACGGCCTCTTTGAACATGGTATATGCTTCTTCGTGGCCGCTTTTATAGATCTTGTAGAAATCGGTTGCCTTTCGGGCCAGTACGTCGCAGCCATTGTTTGGCTTTCTGTCTGTTGCCGGAAAAACCTCACGCCATTTGTCGTAATTGGCCATTAGAGAGTCGACAAGCACTTTCTTGCGCTCTTTTACCTCGGCGTTCATCAGCTCATTCTTGATGAAGATGGAGCCATGGAAATACATGTTATTGCTCACGTCAGCAGGGCACACCTTGCATGCTTGCTGCCAGTTTGGGTAAGCATCTTCATAGTTTTTTTGTTTGTAAAAGCTACGGTACACGCTCAGTGCCTTCATGCACTCCTCTTGTTGCTCTTTCGTGTCACCGTACTTCTCAAATTCGCCTTGTTCTTCTTCTTCGTCTTGTGCTGCTGCAGGCACGGCCATCAAGATGACCAGAAAGATGCCGAGCAGTTCGAAAATACGTTTCATAAGATATGTCCTAATTAGTTATTGGTACTTGCGTTCTATGAACCAAAGGTTTTTGTAAAAAGGAGAAAGTGTAACTCCAACCAGAATGTTCAAATATTCTTCTCGTACTAAACCGGGTTCGTTTACCCCTCTGGCACCAAATTCCATGCCAAAGTGAAATTTACTGGCGCTTCGCGAACTGATAAACGGTATGGAGAGTCCGAATGTAAAGGCCTCGTCAACGAGCTGTGTGCCGTTCAGTGACAGGTAGGTTTCAGTAGATCGCACGCCAAAGCGGTACTGGCTTCGGGCAAGAAAGTTCTTGCCCTCGTCAATCGGTTGCGGACGATACTGAATGCCCATAGAGAACTCCGAACTTGACACAAGACCCTCGGCGATGTTTTCTCCGTCGATGACTGTTTCGAAGTTGCTCCAGTCACGTTGTTCAAGGTCAAAGGCTACAACAAGCGATCGTTTGTTTTTATTAACGTATTCGAGGGCCACTCCTGCGCGGAGGCGTGAAGGAATGCGTGTGCTTCCTTCTCCCTGAATGTAATAAGCCGTGTCAATAGGGAAGTCAACACCGGATTGGGATGCTGTTTGCTCATACACTTCTTCTACACGTGTGGCGAGGTTCAGTGAGGGGGCATAAACAAGGCCCGCTTTCAAACGCATCAGTGAAACCAGGCGCTTGTTGCTGTTATACTTAGCCCTGAGGTTGTTCTCGTAGTACAAGCCGAATTCACCTCCGAAGTCATACATGCGTGTGTTGCGCGTATTGCGGGTATCGAGATAGGTGACATCATTTATGTCGAGAATTCGCTGTTGCTCTATATTCCCGAAGAAATAATTCAGATTGGCACCTACCCCGATGCTGTGACGTACTACCTGGAGGCTGTCATAAGGTACGCCCTGTTTATCGTTGAAGTAGCGCATTTCAGAAAATTCGAAGCGATGCCCGGCTCCGAGGAAAGCCTTGTTAATACCACCATTTCCTTCATAGCGATAGGTAGCTGTACCAATATCTTCGATTTCTGTTTCGCTGGTGACTGCGTAGCCGGTTGTGGTAAAAGGTGTCACCCCTAGAGCCACCGCAAAAGGTGCGTTTGCCCGTTTCATAGCAAGTGAAAACTGGTCGAGGTTTCCATTGCGCAATTCTTGTGAATTGTCGCCCTCGGTCAGTCGCAGGGCCTGAAAGCGAAGTGAGGTCTGCAGGGTTGTGTTAAAGAGGTATCCGTATGTTGCGGGGTTCTCTGAATTGAGAAGTGAGCGGTCATTGAAGGTAGTCCGAACGCCTCCAAGCCCAATGCTTCCGATGTTTCCATTCTGGTAAATGTCACCCAGCCCAAAGCGAGAATACGGAGATTGATTCGCGAACTGCGCATCCGCCGCTTTTGCGGCGAAAAACGAGAAGAGCAATAAGAGGATCGATTTAGTGCGCATTGAAGCGGAGAATTTCACTGTAGCCCCGCAGGGTCCAATAAGGGTCTGCAAAAATGAGACTTTTATCAGCGCGGTCAAAATATGAGAGGTCTCCCCCTGTGAGTGCGACTTGTAGGTTGTTTCGTTCATTCCGATAGGCCTCTATCATGGCCTTCACTTCAAAATTCCATCCGTTAAACCCACCGCTGCGCATCGCGTCTTCGGTTCTGGTGCCGGTAAGTGCAACTTTTCGGGCGTCTACAAGAGGTAAACGAGAGGTATAGTGCTCCATTGCCTTCATCCTCATTAATAATCCTGGCGAAATTGCACCTCCAATGAACGCTTCACCATCATAAAGGTCGTATGTCACGCAGGTGCCGAGGTCAACGATCAAAAAGGGGTGATAACCAAATTTCACGCAACCCGCAGCAATATTTGCCAACCGGTCAGCACCTGCAGTTGCTCTGCTCTCGTACTTTACTGCAAAGGGCAGCGCTACCTCGGTATCAAATACGATCAAGGTGGCATATTCGCGCAAGCGTGCGATCATTTCAGCGTCGTCATGGGATGTCGCGGCGTAGAGAATGGCCTCAGGAGCAAAGGCTTCAGTCAATTCGAAAAGGGCCTCAGGCTGCAATGCGTCAAGGAGTTCGACATTCAGGAGTTTCCCCTCTGTGAAAAAGCCAATCTTCAGCCGGCTGTTGCCGTGATCAATGATCAGGTGCTTGTTCATTGCCACTCTATTTGCTCAATCAGGTGTACCACATCTTCACGAAGAAAGTGAACGACCGGAGCCAGCGAATCTGCGTTCGGAATATGTTCAAAGTAAAGTGAGCCTCGCAAAAAGTGATGGCTGCTGTCAGTGGCATAAAACTGTATGGGTGAGGCAACGTCGCCTTCAAGGTCATACATCATGGCATAGACCCTGCTGCTGTCTGCGCTGAATGCGGTGCGCCGAATGGCATCGGCTTTCATTTCGTGCTTGAATGCGAATTGATAGGCGTCTTCGATCATTGCGTTCAGGTCGCGGTCAACAACGAGGTAGGTGCAATGAAGCCGTGCGCGGTGTTCAGGAATGTAGACGTTGAACCAACATGAATCATCGCCAGTTTGCAAGACTTCTATTTTACTGTATACCGGAACTTCGGTTGAGAGCTGGCATCGGGTTTGGTATCGCTGGTAGTGTTTTTCAGGGAAGCTGATCCTGAAATATCCTCTCGGGCGCGGGGTGTAGTGCTCATCGCAGGCCATAAGCAACGGCAGACTGAGCATTAGGGGTAGAAGTAGTTTATTCAGGGTCAATCGGCTCTCGCTTAGATTCATCCACGTTTACTTTGACTTGTTTCACCCGGCGTCGGTCGCTCGCTTCGATGGTAAAGTTGAAGGCACCGAAAGTAAAACGTTCACCCTTGAGTGGTATTTTACCAGCCTGCTCTACGATGAAACCGGCGAGGGTGTCGCTGTCGCCTTTCGCCGCTTCAAAATCGCCGCCATCAATGTCAAGTATGCGGTATACATCGATCAGGGATGTTTTCCCGTCAAACACAAAGTTGTGGTCGTCTAGGCGGCTGTAGTGCAGGTCGTCTTCATCAAACTCGTCGGTGATGTCACCTACGATTTCTTCGATCACATCTTCAAGGGTGATGATGCCCGAGGTGCCGCCGTACTCATCCACGACCACGGCGAGGTGGATCTTTTTTTCTTGAAATTCACGCAGCAGGTCGTCAATTTTCTTGTTTTCGGGCACGAAAAAAGGGCTTCTCAAAAGACTGTTCCACTGTACGTCATCTTCGTCGAAGTGCGGCAGAAGATCTTTGATATAGAGAACGCCCACAATTTCATCAATTGACTCTTTGTAAACCGGAAGCCGGGAGAAGCCGCTTTCCATCACTTCTTCGAAGAGCTCTTGCCAGGGAGTGTCGAGATCGAATGCGGTCACGTCAGTTCTGGGGGTCATGATCTGTTTGACGTCTTTGAGACCGAAGCTCACAATGCCCTCCAGAATTTTCTTCTCTTCGTCTGACCGTTCATCGCTGTCGGTAAGTTGCAGGGCATGTTCAAGTTCTGCAATACTGATATTTGAAGAGGTGTTGTTGCGAAAGCGCGACTCAATAAAGCCGCCCATAAGCACGAGTGGTTTCCAGAAAATGTAAAAAATGCGCTGGCTGTATTGCAGGGGCAATGACATGAAGCGGGCAAGTTCTACACGGTAGTTGGTGGCATATACCTTCGGTATGACCTCGCCGAATAGTACGATCAGAAAGGTGATCCCGGCCACATTCACGAGAATGCTCAGCCATTCAGCATGCTGTCCGGAAGGAAACAATTGCTCAACGACCACCGTCGAGAGCAAAATGATAATGATGTTGATGAAATTGTTCAGCACGAGGATCGTTGCCAGGAGGTGGCGCGGACCTTTTTCAATGTCTGGGTGTTCGAGCATGGTCAAGATGCGCTTTGCGGAGGGTTGCTCATCTTCGCGCAAACGGGCGAGGTCAGACGGCCCCAGGGAGAAAAAGGCAACTTCAGAGCCGGATACCAAGGCACTGCATGCGAGCAGCAACAGCATGACGATCGTTGGAACAATGAACGACGCCGAAGCGAGATCGGAAACAAGGATGCTGTAAATCTGACTCGAGGGGTCCAATTCAGGTGTTTTCGTTCAACATCAGAACGGCAGGTCATCTGCACCGCCGTCATTGCCGAGGTCATTGACCTGCCCCCCGCTTTGTGACGGTTGGGGTGAAGCACTGCTGCCCGCATAACTTTGTTGCTGCTGTTGCGGCTGACGGTTGTCGTCACCCTGCGGACGTCCGAGTAGTTGCATTTGATCGGCTACTACTTCAGTAGTATACCGCTTATTACCGTTTTCATCGTCCCAAGACCGGGTGCGTATTTTTCCTTCTATGTATACCTGTGAACCTTTGCGGAGGTATTGCTCAGCAATTTCTGCGAGTCTGCGCCAGAGCACTACATTATGCCATTCGGTTTGCGTTCTGCGCTCACCGCTTTGGCGGTCAGTATATGATTCAGAAGTTGCCACAGGAAAAGAGCAAACCGGCACACCGCTTGGTGTGTGGCGCATTTCAGGGTCTTTTCCGAGGTTTCCGAGAAGAATTACTTTGTTGATTCCTGCCATAGGTACAAATATAGTATTCCCCGAGGCATTCTGGTCAGTGAAAGAGGTCTTCTGCGCGGTATTGCTCCAGAAATTTTTCAACAAGCCGGGGTACCGGATAGGTATGAAGGTCAGCTTCTGCAACAGCCTGGTGAAGAGTGTTCTTGATTTGAAGGGGGGCATCAAGATCGAAAATGAAGAAGCGCGCTGTGATGCGCCGATGAGAAAGCACATGTGTTATAGGGCCCATAACTTCACGCAGCTGGCCTTCTGCATAAAAAGTCTTGAGCAGTTCTGCTCCACGCTCTTCTACAGGTGCGTCAAGCTCGGTTTCGATGCATGGGAAATCGTAAAGTTTGCTCCAGATGCCTTTTTCTGCGCGAAAGCGCAGGATGATCTGGTCTTCGTGCACGAACACCGCATAGTCATAGAAGACATGGCGCACTTTGGTTCGCTTTTCTTTCACCGGAAGCATCTTTGCAGACCCGGCGGCAAATGCGGCGCAAAAGGCGTTAACCGGGCACTCCGGGCAGTTGGGATTGTGAGGAGCGCAAACCAGAGCCCCGAGCTCCATTACAGCCTGGTTATAGTCGCCCGGACGTGATTCAGGGAGGTAAGCCGCCATAGCTGCGCGTATGGTTTTTTGTCCGCCGGGCTTATTCACCGGCTCGCGGTAGTCTTGTACCCTTGACATGACGCGCAGCACGTTTCCGTCAACCACGGGAACAGCTTCCTGATAGGCAATAGATGCAATCGCTGCAGCCGTATATGGCCCCACGCCACTAAGCTCTTCCAGCGCTTTTGCGCTGCCCGGAAATACACCTTGATGGTCTTGAACCACCTGACGTGCAGCCTTCAGCAGGTTACGTGCACGAGCGTAATATCCGAGCCCCTGCCACAGCTTCAGTACTTTTTCTTCTTCAGCAGCAGCGAGATCATGTACGGTCGGGAAATTTTCGATGAAGCGGTAGTAGAAGGCGAGCCCCTGGTCAACACGGGTCTGTTGCAGAATGATTTCAGAGAGCCAGATGCGGTAAGGGTCGGGCTTTTCACGCCAGGGCAATGGGCGTTTGGCAGCCTCAAACCAGTTGAGCAAATGTGCGGCAAAAGGGTGCATAAAGGGGGCTTATTGGGCGTAAAGGTAAACGGACTTTGTGAAGGGTTTTAGTTTTCAACGAAATAGGATTATCTTTGCGCTCCGTTTTTGAGAACCACTAATTTTAAAAACTGAGATATGACGAAGGCGGATATCGTGAACGAGATCGCAGAGAAGACAGGTATTGAGCGTAATGATGTGCAGACCACCATCGAGGCTTTCATGAAAACCGTGAAAGGCTCGCTGGAGAAGGGTGAAAATGTGTACCTCCGCGGCTTTGGTAGCTTCGTAATTAAGAAGCGCGCCAAGAAAACCGGACGAAACATTTTAAAGAATACCACCATTGTCATTCCGGCGCATAACATTCCTTCATTCAAGCCAGCGAAGACATTCGCAGAAGGCGTGAAGAAGAAAGTCGCTGTAGACTGATGAAGAAACCGGCAGTGAAGATACTGGCGGTTGCAGGTGCGATAGCACTGATCGTTCTTTTTATGGTAATGCCGCGGCAGCCACGATCATCTCGTGAGCAAGCCGCGCAAGCAGGTCCGATGACGGATGCTGAGAAAGAGTTGATGGCAGCGGTGCAGCAGGTGCAAAGCGGTGAGAGCCCGATGGAAGGCATTATGCGCATACGCTCGCTGGTGGAGGCTGACTCGACCTTTGAGGAAGCGCAACTGTGGCTGGGTGCATTTAGCCTCCAGTCAGGTCAGCTTGACAAGGCACGTCAACGTTTTGAGACCGTGCAAAGGATCAATCCTGAAAACCCTGAGCCTTACTGGCAGCTAGGGATAATGGACGTTGAAAATAAGGAGTACCGAAAGGCTATTCCAAACCTTCAGCGAAGCGTAGAGCTTGATTCTAGCTATGTCAACGGCTTGTTCTTTGTCGCGAGAGCGTATGATGAACTTGGCGAAGCTGATTCTGCCCTGCACTATTATGAAAAGTACCTCCCTTATGCGCCTGATACGGTAGTGTCAGGTCGTGTGAAGGACTTTATGAATGAATTGAAATAAGATTAACCGATAAGCTATGCCAAGCGGAAAGAAAAGAAAGCGCCATAAGATGGCCACGCACAAGCGCAAAAAGAGGCTTCGTAAGAACCGCCACAAGAAGAAGAAGTAATCTGATGCAGGTCTCTCCTTACTGAGAGGCTTGCACTGATGGTTGTTTTGAGTTTTCAGTGGGCTGCGAGGCCAAACGCTAATTGCGCGATTTGTGAATGTTGAGCTGGTCATAAATAAGACAGACAAAGGGACAGAGATCGCTCTGATGCACGACCGTGTCCTGGTTGAATTGCATAAAGAAAAGGCGAATCTATCCTATGCGGTAGGTGATCTCTACCTCGGTAAGGTTCGGAAGGTGCTTCCGAGCCTGAACGCTGCGTTCGTAGATGTAGGTTACGAACGCGATGCGTTTTTGCATTACCTTGACCTGGGCCCGCAGTTTGCCAGTATGAAAATGTACACGAAGCGTGTGCTGACCGGCAAGCAGAGCGCGCCAGAGCTCGATGATTTCAAAAAGCTGCCTGACATTAATAAGGGGGGCAAAATCAAGGATCAGATTGCAAGCAGCCAGCAACTGCTGGTGCAGGTGGCGAAAGAGCCGATCTCGGCTAAGGGGCCTCGTCTGACTACTGAGATCACTCTGCCTGGGCGCTACATTGTTTTGGTGCCGTTTTCGAATAAGATCAGCCTCTCGCAGCGCATCTCCAGTGAAGAAGAGCGCACACGACTCAAACGCCTCCTGCAAAGTATTCGTCCGCCAAACTTCGGGATCATTGTTCGCACGGTCGCAGAAAACCGCGGTGCGGCTGAGCTTCACCAAGATCTGCAAGATCAGGTGAAGCGCTGGGAAGAGTTGTACAACAATCTGAAAACCGCCGGAAACCCGCCAACCCGGGTTCTCGGGGAGATCGCGCGCACCAATGCGCTGCTCAGGGATATTCTCACTCCCGAATTCTCGTCAATCTATGTGAATGACGAGGCCATGACTTCTGAGGTGAAAGATTTTCTCACCTCGATAGCTCCGGGTAAAGAAGGTATGGTCAAGTACATGAAAGCAAAAGATCTGTTTGATACCTTCCATATCCACAAACAAATCAAAGCTTCGTTTGGCAAACAGGTGAACCTGCGCAGCGGAGCTTACCTTATCATTGAGCATACCGAGGCAATGCACGTGATTGACGTCAATAGCGGCGGACGCAAAGGGGGCGCGAAAAACCAGGAGGACAATGCCTTGCAGACGAACCTCGAGTGCGCTAAAGAGATCGCTAGAATTCTGAGGTTGCGCGACATGGGCGGAATTATTTGCATCGATTTTATCGATATGAATGACCGAGGTAATCAGCGCAAACTGCACGAAGCATTGAAAGAGGCGATGTCAACAGACAAAGCCAAGCACAACATTCTTGCACCGAGTCGTTTCGGGGTGGTTGAAATTACCCGTCAACGGGTTCGGGAAGTGACCAACATCATAACGGCAGAGAAGTGCCCGTCTTGCAACGGTAAGGGTATCGTTGAGGCGCCCATTCTCTTCTCAGACAACATGGAGAACCAATTGCGTTTTATTGCTGAAGAAGGCAAGGTGAAAGAGCTCAGTATGATCGTTCACCCGATGGTAGAGGCATACCTCCGCAAAGGTTGGTTGAATAGTATTTTGCGCAAGTGGCGCCGCCAGTTCAAAATTAAGATCCATCTGGAAGCGAATTCATCGCTGCAGTTTCTGGAGTATCACCTCTATGACAAGGGCGGTGATGAAATCGTCACCTAAGCGTTTCTCGCTTCTTCAGGGTAACACAAAAAGTGTTTTTCGACCACTTCACTCAATGCTGAGAGGTTTAAGTGATCTGAAGCAGATGCCACATCTTTCAGTGAACCATCTTTGAAATTGATCTTGATGAGGTTGGCAGCCGAATTGTAGGCGCGATTGTCAATGTGATCGCAAATTACGAAGAAGGCAGCTTCATCGCTCGAAAGCTTGAGGGCCTTTGCGCTTTGCTCACGTCGATGAGTAATTTCTGCTTCGGTGAAAGGCTCTTTGCGCAGTTCGATTTTGAATAACTGACGGTTTACCAGTCTTCGGCACAGTTCGCTCAGTACCTTGTCGTCATCGTCTTGCCACACCTTGATGGCGCCAAGAATATCATAATCATCCAGGCGACAGAAGCTTTGCAGCACTTCAGGATCAGCGAGAAAGTCTTCACGCCGATAGCGGTTTCTTAAGAATCGGTCAAGTGCAGGAGAACAGAAAAGTGCCCTTTTTTCTCGCACTTCACGGGCGCGGCGAAGAATGTTGACCAGCATGAATTCGGCAGATAATACAGTTTTATGAAGGTACACCTGCCAGTACATAAGTCGGCGTGCGACAATGAACTTCTCAATTGAATAGATACCTTTTTCTTCTACCACGAGCTCGTCATCCATCACATTCAGCATCTTGATGATTCTTGCAGAACTGACTTTGCCTTCTGTTACACCGGTGTAGAAGCTGTCGCGGCGGAGGTAATCGAGACGGTCCATGTCAAGCTGGCTGGAGACCAGTTGGTGCAGGAAGTGCTTCGGGTAGTGGTCGTTGAAGATTTCAATGGCCATATCCAGGGCCCCATCAAAAGCATCATTGAGGTGGTTCATGATGAAAACGCTGAGGTCTTCGTGACTTACCCCCTTCACCAAACTGTGCTCGAGCGCATGGCTGAAAGGACCATGTCCGATGTCGTGCAGTAGAATAGCCGCTGAAACGGCGCGTGCCTCATCATCGGTGATTTCATGCCCCTTTTGTCGGATTTCTTCAATGGCTGTTTGCATGAGGTACATCGCGCCGATGGCGTGGTGAAACCTGTTGTGGGTGGCCCCCGGGTAAACGAGGTGTGATAGCCCAAGCTGAGAGATGCGACGCAGGCGTTGAAAGTAAGGATGATCGATCAGGTCGAACAATAATTCGTGCCGGAGGGTAATGAATCCGTACACGGGATCATTCAAAATCTTCCTTTTATTCATCGGCGCTGAGTATTCGGAGCCTTCAAACAAGAAAATGCGCTTCTTTGCGTTTCTTTGTCTACAGGCACTACGCGGCAAAGATAACCAAAGCCACGGGGGCTCAAGCACACCTGCAAAACGACCACACTATGGCACAAGTTCGCATCCTCTGGGCAGACGACGAAATCGATCTTTTAAAACCTCATGTACTCTTTCTCGAGCAGAAGGGATACGAAGTGGTCACGGTCAATAATGGCACCGAAGCTGTAGAATTTTCGGGCGAGCAACACTTTGAC
The DNA here is from genome assembly GCA_018402085.1 of Flavobacteriales bacterium. Classification (GTDB taxonomy): domain Bacteria; phylum Bacteroidota; class Bacteroidia; order Flavobacteriales_D; family Sanyastnellaceae; genus Sanyastnella. Next base: position 77,717 of record JAGYJM010000002.1, read on the forward strand.
ATTGTATTTCTGGATGAGAATATGCCGGGGTTATCAGGGCTTGAAACGCTTCAGAAAGTGAAAGCTCAAGACCCTACTGTGCCGGTGATCATGATCACCAAGAGTGAGGAGGAGCATATCATGGAGGAAGCCATCGGTAGTAAGATCAGTGATTATCTGATCAAGCCCGTGAATCCGAATCAGATTCTACTTTCCATCAAAAAAAACCTTGACAAGAACCGATTGGTTAGTGAAAAAACATCTTCGGGTTACCAGCGGGATTTTCAGCAAATTGGTATGCAGCTGATGAACCGGCTTGACGCCGGCGAATGGCTCGAAATGTACAAGAAACTCGTCTACTGGAATCTTGAACTTGACAGTTCAGATGATACGGCCATGACAGAGGTATTCGCCATGCAAAAAAACGATGCGAATAATCAGTTCGTTCGTTTTATCAAAGATCATTACATCGATTGGTTGCACGGTAGCGAAGATGCACCGGTGATGAGTCACACCCTTATGAAAGAGCGGGTAAAGCCGATAATCGAAGCGGAACAGGAAGCACCGGTGTTTCTTTTTTTGATTGACAACCTTCGCTTTGACCAGTGGAAAGTACTGCAGCCCAGAATCAGTGAGTTGTTTAGGGTAGAAAATGAATCGTTGTTTTACAGCATTCTGCCCACCGCTACTCAATATGCACGAAATGCTTTGTTTGCCGGGCTGATGCCGTCTGAGATTGAACGCTTGTACCCACATCTCTGGGTTCATGAAAATGAAGATGGCAGCAAGAATAATCACGAAGAAACGCTGCTTGCTCACAATTTGAAGCGGCTCGGTATGGACATTCGCTTCAGCTACAACAAGGTCACTAATCTGAACGCAGGAAAACGTCTTCTAGATAACTTCAATGAACTTCGCGGCAACCGTTTGAACGTGGTTGTATACAATTTTGTGGATATGCTCTCCCACGCACGAACTGAAATGGAGGTTATCAAAGAACTGGCAGATGATGCGTCGGCGTACCGGAGCCTAACGCTCAGCTGGTTCGAGCACAGTCCGCTCCTTGATATGATGCGAAAAGCCGCAGAGTCAGGCGCACGCGTGATCATTACAACGGATCATGGCACTGTAGGAGTAGAAGACCCCGTGAAGGTGGTGGGCGATCGCAATACGAATTCAAACCTGAGGTATAAACTCGGTCGAAACCTTGACTACAACCCGAAAGAGGTGTTTGAAGTGAATGAGCCCGGAGATGCGTTTCTGCCGAAAGTGAATGTTTCAACCCGTTATATTTTCGCCACGGGAAGTGACTTCTTCGTTTATCCGAACAATTATAATCACTTCGTCAATTATTTCCGAAACACCTTTCAGCATGGCGGGGTATCTATGGAAGAAATGCTAATCCCCTTTGTGGAGCTGAGTTCACGTTGATCATGGAACAACTAAAAGAGTGGAAGCTGGAAGGGATTGAACGGCTTGATGAATGTGCGGAGGCACTGACGAGTCACTTTTCTCCGGGAGACCTGGTGCTGGTGCAAGGTGAAATGGGAGCCGGTAAAACCACGCTCATTCGTTCAATGTGCATTGCGTTGAACGTAGTAGATAAGGTGAGTAGTCCAACTTATGCCCTCGTTAACACTTACCGCACTGCTTCGGGCAATACGGTTTATCACTTTGACCTGTACCGTATTGAACACCCCGAAGAAGCACTGGATATCGGCATAGAAGAGTACCTCGATGATCAACAAGCGATCAAATTAATCGAATGGCCCGAGCGCATCAAAGAGTATTTGCCAACAGATGCACAGATGATTCTGGTGCGGGTTAATCCGGACGGAAGCCGCACAATTTCGCTTCGCGCTTAAAGAGGCTTTTCAGTATCTTCACTTTTGCAAACCGAGCGGAAAACCGAATTGCATGGATCAGAAGAAAGAAGCCATAAGGGCACTTGCGCAAGAAGCAGCGATGTTGCCAAAAGAAGAGATGCTCGAAATTTCAAGAAGGCACGAGCAACTGACCATTGGGATTCCCAGAGAAAGCTCGTTTCAGGAAAAACGTGTGGCGCTCATTCCGGAGGCCGTGGCTCTGTTGGTTGCCCATGGCAATGAAGTAGTGGTAGAAACCAATGCCGGAAAAGAAGCGAGCTTTCAAGATCGTGACTACAGTGAGGTTGGTGCCCGAATCGCCTACGATGCGGAAGAGGTCTTTAAGAGCAATGTCATTCTCAAAGTTGCACCGCCCTCACTCGATGAGGTGAAAATGATGCCCGGAAAACAAACCTTGCTTTCTGCCCTTCAGCTTTCTGTGCAGCCCAAAGACTCGCTCAAGATGCTCATGGAGAAGAAAATTACAGCGATCGCATGGGATTATATTCGAGATGAAACAGGAATTTATCCGGTGGTGCGCGCTATGGGCGAAATAGCCGGAAATACCTCGGTCTTGATTGCGGCAGAATACCTTAGCAATATCAATCAAGGTCAAGGCCTCATGTTTGGGGGTATCAGTGGGGTAAGGCCAACTGAAACGGTCATCATTGGCGCCGGAACCGTAGGAGAGTTTGCAGCGCGTTCAGCACTAGGCCTGGGGGCTTCCGTGAAGTTGTTCGATAATAGTATGTACAAGTTGAGACGCTTGCAAAACGACCTGGGGCAACGATTGTGGACGTCAACGATTCAACCCAGTGTACTCAGCGAAGCACTTACTTCTGCAGATGTTGTCATCGGTGCGCTTCGCGCGCCTTTCGGACGTACCCCTTGCGTGGTCACCGAAGAGATGGTGAGCAGTATGAAATACGGGTCAGTGATCGTAGACATCAGCATTGACCAGGGTGGCTGCTTCGAAACCTCCAGGGTGACGAATCATGATGACCCGATTTTTAAAGAGTACGGGGTTATTCATTATTGTGTGCCCAACGTTGCGTCCAGGGTTTCACGTACCGCCAGCTCTGCACTCAGTAATATCTTTGCACCTATTCTATTGAGTGTTAGTAGTGATGGGGGCTGGACGAGCGCAATACGCCGACATCATGGATTGCGCAATGGGGTTTATATGTATAAGGGAACGCTGGTGAATGAGATCATTGGTGAAGCCTTTGAGCTTCCTTACAAACGACTCGATCTATTGCTTGCGGCGCTGTGAATCACTTGTCTTAGGCGATGCATTGTCTTGTGTGGTTACAGGAATGGTGACCGTGAAGGTTGTGCCTGAGTTTAAAGCAGGAGACACCTGGATGTGGCCGTTGAACAGCTGAATAACCTCACGGCAAATGCTCAAGCCAAGACCTGTGCCCGTTTCTCCACCTGTGCCGCGCGAGCTTTTAACGTTTGCACTGTTGTTGAAAGCGTTAATTTTTTCAGGAGACATACCAACACCGGTATCGGTGATAATCATCCGCCAGTCAGCACCGGAAACGTCGCAGGCTACGTGAATTTTGCCTTGATTGCTGGTGAATTTGACAGCGTTGTTCAGCAGGTTGCGTACCACGATGCCGAGATAGTTTCTGTCAGCAATGATCACAGTGTGTTTACTGTGGTTTTCGTAAGTGATCTGAATTGACTTGTTTTCAGCTAGCGGTTCAATGCGCCTTAAGGCTGATTCGATCACCAATCCGGGATTCATAGGTGTCGAATAGGGCATAAAATCACCATCGTTAATGCGGCCCCAGGTCAGCAGGTTCTCCAGCAAATAGAAAGTCTCTCGCGATACTTTGCCCAGCGAACGCAGCAGTTCAGGAGGGTAGTTTGCCGGGTTTTCACCCAGTTGATCGAAGGCGCTCATGAGGTTGCCTACTCCGCCGCGCAGGTCATGGGCGATCACGGAGAATACGCGATTATTGTAATGGTGCAGTTCTTCTAATTCTTCTTTGCGACGACCCAGGGCCTGGTTGCTGTTCTCGAGTGCTTTGGTGCGCTCTTCAACTAAAGTTTGAAGACGTTCATTTTGCAGCTCTACCAATTGGCGATTCTCTTCCGTTTGACGCAGTAATTCAAGGTCTGCTGCTTCTTTGTCTGAGGTGATTCTGTTGTAGCGGTCTGCAATGGCGAGAGAAAGTAAAATGATGTCAAGACTGCTGCCTATTTGCGAAGCGTGAATGAAGAGGTAATAATTCGGTAAAACCCCGATCCGCTCAAGTATTGAAACAACCACGCCGATCAAAAATACGGAGAAGGCAATGACATAGAAGCGAGCCGGACGATAGCCTCGAAGCCAGGCGATGATACCGGCGATCAGCATAAGGCTGCAACCAGTAATACCTACTAGTTGCACAAGTACATTGGCAGCTATTTTAAAGCCGACGAAGGGCAAGATGAATACCGGTATATTCACGATCAACGCAGCCCATAAAATTCGATGCCAGACAGGGGCCACCTGACCCAGTTGAAGAAATCGAATACTGAAGAGAGTGGTGAATATTCCAAGTCCGAATATCAGCGGCTCATATTGATTGATGACGGGGTAGTTTGGCCAGAGGTACTGAAATGTGAACCCGCCGAGGTGCAACGTAATCAGAGCGGTGGCGATCACATGGAGGATGTAGTAGTTGTATATCTGGTCGCGTGTTGACAGAAAAAGAAAAAAAGAATAGGCGATAATGAAAATGCAAAAGCCAATGTAGATGCCCTGTTGTATGAGTTCGCTGTTATTCTCACTGCGAAGGCCTGAAGTATTGTAGAGTTTTGCCTGAAACTGGATATTGTAAGTGCTCGCAATACGCAGGTAGCATGTGAAGACTCCCGGAGGAATGATAAACTTTGGGTGGTTACCTTTCACCATGCGCTGGTCAAATGGAAAGGCGCTACCGGCGCGAAACTGTTTGATAAGACGCCCGTTGGGCGCGATTAAGTAATAGTCTATAGTGTCGAGAATCGGATAGTTAAGCTCAAGAATCAGATCTTCACGCGCATCATTGTGTATGGCGAGTTTGAACCAGATGGCAGCATTTGAAGCATTGAATTGATACCCCTCTTTTTCACCCGCAATAAATGAAACTTCCGTAATATCATTAATGGTTTTTACCGCTGAAGAATCAACATGATATGACAGTGCACGGGTGATGAGTTGGTTAATTCCCTCAGGGGTTTGCTGCACCTTCAGTTGCTGCGCAGTGACCGGGTATGCCGCAATGATCACCAGAATGAATGTGCACAGGTTAAACAATCCGCGTGCTCGCATAAGCCGATTCGTCTGCGCTAAATAACGTAAAAGGCATGCCTTGCTATGCACAAGAACCGCTAATCATGGTGTAGGATAAGTCTTACGCTTATCCTCCCACCATTTTTTTGATCTCATTTAGTTTCATGAGGGCCTCTACCGGCGTGAGCGTATTGATATCTGTATTGAGAATCTCATCGCGGATACCTGCTAGGGCGGGGTCATCGAGTTGAAAGAAGCTCAGCTGCAGCTCTTCATCCGCCGCTTTTGCGGCGACTTTACCACTCAATTCACCTGAATGGTGCTTTTCGAGTTGCTTCAGCACTTGTTCTGCGCGGTAGAGTACACCTGAGGGCATGCCTGCCAATCGCGCCACGTGGATGCCAAAACTATGATTGCTGCCTCCCTTGACCAACTTGCGCAAGAAAAGTATACGGCCGTCAACCTCTTTTACTGACACGTTGTAATTGTGTATGCGCTCAAATGAAGAAGCCATCTCATTCAACTCGTGATAGTGCGTGGCAAAGAGGGTCTTCGCGCGTGCACGCGGGTTCTCATGAAGGTATTCGGCAATGGCCCAGGCGATCGATATGCCGTCATAGGTAGAGGTGCCGCGGCCAATCTCATCAAGCAACACCAGGCTTCGATCGGTGAGGTTGTTCAGAATCGAAGCGGTCTCGTTCATCTCTACCATGAATGTGGATTCGCCACTGGATATGTTATCGCTGGCGCCCACGCGTGTGAAGACTTTGTCAACCAGGCCGATCGATGCGTGCCGCGCGGGCACAAAAGAGCCCATCTGAGCCATCAGCGTGATGAGGGCTGTCTGGCGCAACAAAGCCGACTTACCCGACATGTTCGGCCCGGTGATCATCACTATCTGCTGCTGCTCGTTATCCAGGTAGGTGTCATTGGTGACGTAGGTTTCTTCGAGCGGTAGGTTTTGCTCAATCACAGGGTGGCGCCCGCCCTTGATTTCAAGGGTGTGGCCATCGTCAATTTTCGGACGGGTATAATTGTTGCGATGAGCTGTACGGGCGAATGAAATCAACACATCAAGATGTGCCACGAGGCGCGCATTGAGCTGAATAGGAGCCACATAAGCTGCTATTTCTTTAACAAGTTCTCCGAATAGCTCTTGTTCGAGTTCAACGATCTTTTCTTCAGCACCGAGGATCTTTGCCTCCAGCTCTTTCAGTTCTTCAGTGATGTAGCGTTCAGCCTGGGTCAGGGTTTGTTTGCGAATCCATTCTTCGGGCACCTTATCTTTATGGGTATTTCGAACCTCCAGGTAGTAGCCGAACACATTGTTGTACGCGACTTTCAATGACGGAATGCCTGTTTTTTCGCTTTCGCGCTGCTGAATCGCGGTGAGATGATCTTTACCTCTGAACGCAATCGAACGCAGTTCATCGAGTTCTTCATGGATACCGTCAGCCATGACCCCGCCTTTATTCAACTGAATAGGAGGGTCTTCTTTGAGCCAGGTGCCAATTTTATCGCGAATGACCGAACAGGGGTTCATCTGATCACCTATGCGCTTCAGTTCATCATTTTGCTGGTCGAGGCAAAAGCCTCGGATGGGATCAATTTCGAGCAGTGCGTTGCGAAGCTGCTGTACTTCACGTGGGTTGATCCTACCCGTGGCTGCTTTGGAGATCAGTCGCTCGAGATCGCCCATTTGCTGGATTCTGGCTGCCGTTGACTCCATTTCATTGAGGTGCTCGTACCAGAAAGCGGTCACACTCAGACGCGCCTCGATGTCTTTTTTCTTGCGCAGTGGAAGCACCATCCATCTTTTCAGCATGCGGGAACCCATGGGCGACGACGTCTGATCAAGCACATCATAAAGGGTGGTTGCGTCAGGATGTGGTGAGCTGATGAGTTCAAGATTGCGGATCGTGAAACGGTCAAGCCAGACATATTCATCTTCAGCAATGCGGCTGATACTGCGAATATGACTCGCTTCTTTGTGCTTGTTTTCTTCAAGGTAGTGCAAGGCAGCCCCTGAAGCGACCACACCGAGTTCGAGTTCTTCTACCCCGAAGCCTTTCAGAGAATTGGTCTCGAATTGACGCAGCAGTTTATCAGTGGCGTATTCATTGGTAAACACCCAGTCTTCGAGGGTGTGGGTATAGTACTGATCGCCAAATACTTCTTTGAAGCGCGCTTCAAAGGGCCGATTGAAGAGTACTTCGCTGGGTTTGAAGCCCTGCATGAGCTTGTCAATGTAGGTGAAGTGCCCCTCGGCGGTAAGAAACTCACCGGTTGAAACGTCGATAAACGCCACGCCGGCCTGTTCTTCTTTGCGGGCAAAGTGCACGGCTGCGAGAAAGTTGTTGGAGCGCACTTCAAGCACCTTGTCATTGAAAGAGACTCCGGGGGTCACCAATTCGGTTACACCACGTTTCACAATTGTTTTCGTGGCTTTCGGATCTTCAAGCTGGTCACAGATAGCTACGCGGTTTCCGGCTCTTACAAGACGGGGAAGGTAGGTGTCAAGTGAATGGTGCGGGAACCCGGCAAGCTCAACAAATGCAGCGGCACCGTTTTTTCGCTTGGTTAACACAATATCAAGCACTTTCGCTGCTTTGATCGCGTCTTCTCCGAATGTTTCGTAAAAGTCGCCGACCCTAAAAAGCAACAGTGCATCAGGGTATTGTGCCTTGATTCTGTTGTATTGCTTCATCAGCGGTGTTTCAACCGCCTGGGATTTTGCTTTGGAAGTGTTGCTCGCCATGAAACACCGCTGTATAAAGGAAATGAGCTGCCGCCTCACACGGAAACAGCAGCTCATTAGAAATCACGGAAATGGTGTCGTTTGAAGAGCAAATTAGCGCAAGCCCTTTGGTCTGGCAATTCAAGCGCCCAAAGGTTTTGCACATTTCTTTCACAATCTGAACCGCGTCAGGCGACTTTCAGTTTGCTGATCTTCGATTTACTGAATTTTTCTTTCGCGTAGTCAAGCGTGATCTGCAGTTTCTGACTGCTTTCTTCTCCCGGTAATTCGAACATCGCATCGGTCATGATGGCCTCGCAGATAGATCGCAATCCGCGGGCACCCAGCTTATATTCGAACGCTTTCTCTACGATAAAATCGAGCACGTCTTTATCAAACGAAAGCTTCACATCGTCCATGTCAAACAGCTTGATATATTGCTTGATCAGTGCGTTCTTGGGCTCCGTGAGAATCCGGCGGAGGGTATCTGCATCAAGGGGGTTGAGGTACGACAAGACCGGGAATCGACCGATAAGCTCAGGAATTAGCCCAAAGCTTCGCAGGTCAGCCGGCGCCACATAACGGAGCACATTGTCGCTTTCGTCGAGTTCGAGCTCTTTCGAACCGTAACCAATGGTAGTGGTTTTAACGCGTCGTTCGATAATGCGGTTAATACCGTCAAAGGCTCCTCCACAAATGAAGAGGATATTGCGCGTGTTCACTTGAATCAGCTTCTGCTCCGGATGCTTTCTTCCCCCTTGTGGCGGCACGTTTACGGTAGAACCTTCGAGCAATTTCAGCAGGGCTTGCTGCACGCCTTCACCGCTGACGTCGCGCGTGATCGAGGGGTTGTCACTTTTACGCGCAATTTTATCAATTTCATCTACGAAAACGATGCCCCGTTCTGCCGCTGTTACGTCGTAATCGGCCGCTTGTAAAAGGCGCGATAGCACGCTTTCTACATCTTCGCCTACATAACCGGCCTCGGTCAGGATGGTAGCGTCAGCGATACAGAATGGCACATTGAGCATTTTGGCGATGGTCTTCGCCAGTAGCGTTTTCCCGGTGCCGGTTTCACCTACCAGAACGATGTTCGACTTTTCAATCTCGATGTCGTCGCTGTTTTTGGCTTCCGGTTGCAGCAGTCGTTTGTAGTGGTTGTACACCGCCACACTGAGCACTTTTTTGGCTTCGTCTTGCCCGATCACGAACTCATCGAGAAAGCGCTTGATATCTTTGGGCTTTTGAAGCGTGAGGCTCGCTTCAACCTGTGAGTTCTTTTGCTGTGCAAGTTCTTCACGCACTATACTGTTAGCCTGATCGATGCAATGGTCACAAATGTGCCCGGTAATGCCCGCAATCAGGATGTTGACTTCACTTTTCTTGCGACCGCAAAAAGAACAACTGATTTCTCGTTCTGCCATTGATTATAACGCTTGGCTTTCGGCGTGAAAACGCCGGATGAAAAAAGCCATACGCTCAACACGTATGGCTTACAAAGATAGTTGATTCGTAAGAAAGGATGAGCGCGACGTTTACGACTTTTTGTCGAGCACTTCGTCAATCATTCCGTATTCTTTCGCCTCTGCGGCTTTCATCCAGTAGTCGCGATCGCTGTCATCCCACACTTTTTCATAGGCCTGACCGGAGTGATCGCTGATTATGCGGTAGAGTTCTTCTTTTAGTTTCTGGATTTCACGCGCAGTGATTTCGATGTCAGAAGCTTGCCCGCGAGCGCCGCCGAGCGGTTGGTGAATCATTACGCGAGAGTGCTTCAATGCGGTGCGTTTGCCACTTTCACCGGCACAAAGCAGCACGGCTCCCATTGAAGCGGCCATACCTGTACAGATAGTTGCTACATCCGGACGGATGTACTGCATAGTGTCGTAAATACCCAGACCGGCGTAAACACTTCCTCCCGGAGAGTTGATGTAAATCTGGATGTCTTTACTCGGATCAGTTGACTCGAGAAAGAGGAGCTGCGCCTGAATGATATTCGCGATGTAATCGTCAATCGGCGTGCCGAGAAAAATAATGCGGTCTGCCATCAAACGCGAGAACACATCTACCTCACGGAAGGGCATGTTACGCTCTTCAATGACGGTGCGGGTCATGTTTTCAGGACCGTACGCTGCGCTGATATAATCTTCTGCGCCTAGGCTGCTGATGTTGTGATCGCTTGCAGCGTACTTGATAAATTCTTTTCTATGGTTCATTGATCAGTGCTTGTATGTGGGGCAAAGTACAACAGATTCTCTGCGGTTAAAAGTTAACAATCTCAAATGTGAATCGTTTCCGCCGGGTCATTATTCGTCTCCAGCCCATTTTTTGAAGTCATCAAAGCTGACTTCTTTCTCTTTAAATTTCAAATCTTCTATAATACCGTCTAGCACCTTGTTCTCGGCAATCATGTCGTGCACGCGCTGCTTCTCTTTGTGATCGGAAAGCATGTTCGCTGCAAACTGATCAAGGAGTTCATCATTCATCGGTATACCATATTGAGAGTACTGGCTCGCAAGCATGGCTTTCGCCTGCTGGTGTACTTCTTCTTCGCTGATCTGAATCTCTTTTTCGCGCATCACTTTACTCTGCACCAGCTGCCAGCGAAGGTATTTGGCATAATCGGGATACTCAGCCTCGAGCTTTTCACGATCCAACTCCTGTTCATTCGAAGATGCCAGCCAGCGCATCAGGAAGTCATCCGGTAGCGGAGCATCCAGCTGCTCAAGGATGTGATCGCTGAGTTTGCGCTTATAAACATTACGGGTATCGGTGGTAAAGTGCTCTTCGAGATGCGCGGTCACCTTCGTGCGGAAGGCTTCTTCATCGTTGATGTCGGTTTCTTCACCCAACACTTTCTTGTAGAGGTCTTCGCCAAGGTCAAGCTTGTTGATGCGCTTGATGTCGGTTACTTTAAAGCTGAATTCGTTTTTCAGGCCGTGCACCTCTTCATGGGTTACGCCCAGCTTCGCTGCTACTTCGTCGTGGTCTTTACTGAGCTTCTTCGGATCAATGGTCACTTCGTCATCCTTTTTCAATCCGATCAGCTTCTTCTTCAGCTTCTTGTCTTCGAGAAACTCCAGCGCGATGTTGCTATCGTTAGTGATGCCTTCTTCTTTTACAATCCCGACTTTATCCAACTCGGTGAAAGTACCGATAAGCAGGTCGTTTTCTTCGCTCACCTCAACGTCTTCCACGTCACCGTTGCGGCGGCGCAAGTCATCAATGTGTTGGTCAACGAGCTTTTTATCAATCTTCACTTTATAATGCACCGGCGGCTTCTTTGTGGCCTTCTCAAGGTCGATTTCCGGCGCGAGCCCGAGGTCGTACTGGAAAGTAAACTTGTCGGGGTTCTTAAAGTCACCCTCCACATCGTCGCTCTCGCTTGGCAGCGGGTTGCCGAGGATGTTGAGCTTTTCTTTTATGATGTGCTCGTAGAGTTTGTTATTGAGCACTTTGTGCAGTTCTTCTGATAGTATGGCCGGCCCGTATTGCTTTCTGATGAGTCCCATCGGAACGTTGCCCGGTCGAAACCCGGGCATGTTCACCTGCTTGCGGTATTGCTTGAGCGAGGCTTCGTATTGTGGGTAATAATCGTCTTTTTCCAGCGTAATCGAGAGGCGGATCTGCAGGTCGTCGATTTGCTCTTTTTGAATCTCCATAGAATATTGTTCTCTAAAAAAAGGAGGCCATCCGCCGCTTTTGCGGCGACATCAGGCCTCTTCTATTTGGTGCGGGTGGAGGGACTCGAACCCACACACCTTGCGGCACTAGATCCTAAGTCTAGCGTGTCTACCAATTTCACCACACCCGCGGATCCGTCTGAAAACGGACTGCAAATGTAAGAACTTCTTGCTTAGTGAATCATCCATGGTGCTTTTTGCTTTAGTGTTCAATTTCAGCACCTTGACAGCGAAGGGGGGCGTTCGGATCGCTGCAATGGGTGATGCGCAGGTGACGTAAAAAATGAATTGAATGCAACTCTTCACGTTCAGTTCATGCGGAAGTGCAGGGATGTTACTATTTTCACGCCCTGATGACACGCATAACCTTATACTTGTTCGTTGCTTTGTTGCCTGTTTTTGGCATGGCGCAAGGCAGCGGAGAACCGCTGGATTGGGGCGCCCGCTCGCAAGCTATGGGCAACGCCTCGATCGCATTGAACGGCCCCTGGGCGATGTTCCAGAATCAGGCCGGATTGGTCGCGGTTGAGAGCTTCTCCGCAGGAGTTTTTTATCAATCGCGCTACGCCATTTCCGAGCTGGCCACTGCCGGAGCCGGCCTGGCAATTCCGGCAGCCGGGGGTGTTTTCGGCTTGACTTATGTGCAATACGGCTACAGCGGTTATCGCGAGCAAAGGGCCGGGCTGGCCTACGGACGCCAGTTGGGTGAGAATTTTGACATCGGCGTGCAGTTTGATTACATCGGGGTGGCGCTTGGAGGCATTTACGGCAGTACCGGCGCGTTTACTTTCCAGGGTGGAGCACGCTACCAGTTAAGCAATGACCTCGCGCTGGCCGTACACGTGTTCAATCCGGTGCGCGCAAAGCTGGCGGATTTCAACGATGAACGACTTCCTTCGGTATTGCGCTTCGGAGCCCTGTACAGCCTCTCCGAAAGGGTCAACATTACCGCAGAAGTGCGTAAACATATTGATCATACGCCGTTGCTGGCGGCAGGGCTGGAGTACGAGGTGCTCGAGAATTTCTTCGTCCGCGGAGGAGCCTCAGGGGCACCCTCACGTTTCACCTTCGGCATGGGCTATCGCTTTGGTGACTTCGTTTTTGATATTTCAAGCGCCTACAATGAGGTACTGGGCTATTCACCGCAACTTTCATTGATGTACAATGGCCGTTAAACGTATCTTTCTTATATCGGGTTTATTGCTGCTTTTTTTCTGCGCGAAAGCGCAGGAAGATGACCCGATCCTGCGTCAACAAATGATTGAGCAACGCATCGAGGTCATTGTCGAAAACCTCGATGACGGCATAGAATTGGATTATACTACCCTTTTCGATGAACTCAGCACCTACCTCGATCGTCCGCTGAACCTCAATCGCGCTACAGATCAGGAGTTGAGGCAGCTCTATCTCCTCAGCGATATCCAGATTATGAGCCTGCTTAATCACATCACACGTTACGGCCCGCTGCGAGATGTTTTTGAGCTGCAGGCAGTGAAAGGGTGGGACCTTACAACCATTTACCTTGTTTTGCCTTTTGTGCAGGTTCGTCCGCCCCTTGAAGCCTCAAAGTGGACCTTTCGTGATGTCTTGAAAGAGGGCCGGCACGACTTATTTATCCGTACGCAACGGGTACTGCAAGAACAGGAGGGTTACAGTGGTATTTCTCCTGAAGACCTCGCTGAAAACCCCAACCGCCGCTACCTGGGCAGCCCATGGAAACTCTATTCGCGCTATCGGTTCCGCTACCGGAAAAACCTCAGCATCGGGATCACCGCAGAAAAAGATCAGGGCGAAGAATTCTTCAGGGGCTCACAACCCAACGGATTCGACTTCTACAGCGCACACTTTTACTACGAAGACAAGGGCTGGTTGAGAAAAGTCGCACTGGGAGATTATCAGGCACAATTTGGTCAGGGGCTGACGGTATGGTCAGGACTCGGTTTCGGGAAATCACCCTTCATCGCGAGTGCAAAGCGCAGCGCGCTGGGTATTCGTCCGTACACCGCGGTAGATGAAAATCTCTTCTTCAGAGGTGCAGCAGCCACCCTCGGGTGGGGCAAGACGGAACTGACAGTTTTCTACAGCGACAAAAACATTGATGCCAACATTGTCGCTGTAGAAGACACTTCTGACACAGGCGAAGGGCAGTTGCTTAGCGTGAGCTCGTTTCAGTTGAGCGGCTTTCATCGCACCGAGAATGAGCTATTTGACAAAGATGCCATCCGTGAGAGACATATAGGAGGGAACCTCGCGTACAGAAGCCGGAAATTCAGCGTTGGTGCTACCGCAATGCGCTCTGAATGGGGGGCTGACCTGCAGCGAAACCTACAGCTTTACAACAAGTTTGAGTTCAATGACAATCAAAACCTTGTAGGGGGCATTGATTACAGCGGAGTGGTGCGCAACCTCAACTTTTTCGGGGAGGCCTCAATGAGTCAGAACGGTGGTTACGCTTTTCTAAACGGTGTGCTCATTGCCCTTGATCAGCGCTTGTCGGTAGTCGCGTTGCACCGCCATTTTAGCCGCGACTTTCAGAGTCTCTTCGCCAATGCCTTCGCTGAAAGATCACGTCCGATCAACGAGCAGGGGCTCTACCTCGGTTTTGATTTTCAACCGGCACGCAAGTGGAAGCTCACCGGCTATGCCGATCACTTCCGCTCGCCCTGGCTGAGCTTCTTGGTGGACGCCCCTTCAGCCGGACATGAATACCTGTTGCAGCTTACTCACAAGCCTACCCGCAAGAACGAATTTTACATCCGCTGGCGGAAGCGATCAAAAGACCGGAACAGCAACCTGGTTGACGGCCCGATTGACCAACCTGTGCCCTGGACCCAGCACTTCTTCAGACTTCACACGAGTTATAAGGTACATGAGAACGTGCAGTTTAAAACCCGCGTAGAGTGGACGGGATTTCAGCTTGAAGGAGGAGAGGTCGAGCAAGGCTTCCTCCTGTATCAGGACATTGTCTTTCGCAAGCTCATGGCTCCATGGAACTTCACCCTGCGTTATGCGCTCTTTGAAACAGACAGCTATGATGCCCGCATCTATGCTTATGAGAATGATGTGCTCTACTTTTTTAGTGTGCCCGCCTACTTCAATCGCGGTTCACGATTCTACGCCATCACTAAGATTAGCCTCGGTCGTAACCTCGATATGTGGTTCCGCTATGCGCAATGGGTGTACAATGACCGGAATACGATCAATGCCGGCCTGGAAGAGATTCAGGGCAACACACGCAGTGAATTCCGAGCGCAGCTCAGACTGCAATTCTGATTCGTTCTGTAGCTTGCTGCCCAGGGTTGGCCATGCCGTAAAACCGCCAACGAACATCCACGATCTACAATACATCATCTTATCCTATTTTTGTCACAATTAAGAACATGCCATGGCAACAACATCTGATATCCGCAACGGACTCTGCATAAAGCACAACGGTGACCTCTGGACCGTCGTTGAATTTCTTCACGTAAAACCAGGTAAAGGCGCCGCTTTCGTTCGCACGAAGCTCAAGAACCTCAACAACGGAAAGGTGGTCGACTACACCTTCAACACCAGTGCGAAGATTGAATCAGTGCGCATTGAAACGCGCGAGTACCAATACCTCTACAACGACGATATGGGGTATCACTTCATGAACTCGGATACTTACGAACAAGTTGCCGTACCAAAGCATCAGATCAATGCTCCGGACTTTCTGAAAGACGGACTTGTATGCACCGTCATGTTTCATGCCGACGAAGATTCTGTGCTTTCCGTTGACCTGCCTTCACATGTAGAAGCTGAGATCACTTACACAGAGCCCGGTGTGAAAGGCGATACCGCAACCAATACGCTGAAGCCCGCGACCACCGATACCGGTGTAGAAGTGAAAGTGCCGCTCTTCATCAGCACCGGCGACTGGATCAAGGTGGATACCCGCACCAAAGAGTACACTGAGCGGGTTAAGAAGTAAATCATATATGCAATTCCCCAAGGCGCTGGCACTTCGCGAGCTGGCTGAACAACTCGGCTTGTCCTTTGCTGGAGACCCGAATCATTTGGTCACGGGTTTGAACGAAATCCACCGGGTAGTGGCCGGAGATATGGTCTTTGTTGACCACCCCAAGTATTACGACAAGGCACTGGCTTCTGCTGCGACCACTGTCTTGATCAACAAAGAGGTGGAGGTGCCGGAGGGTAAGGGCTTACTGATTTCTGATGATCCCTTCCGTGATTTTAATGCTATCGCCCGATATTTTGCCCCGAACACCTTTTCACCGCTCGCCAAAAGCATTTCGTCTCAGGTAGCGGGATCCGCTCAAGTGCACGATACCGCAGTAATAGGTGAACGGGTAGTGATTGGTGAACGAAGCATTATCGGTGCGGGTGTCGTTCTTGGTAACGATGTCATGATTGGTGATGACTGCATTATTCACGCAAATAGTGTTATCGGTGGCGACGCCTTCTACTACAAGAAGCGAGAAGATGGCTATGAGAAAATGCATACCTGCGGCGGGGTTGAAGTCGGGGATCGGGTTGAAATCGGTGCACTTTGCTCGATCGATCGAGGGGTCACTGCCATCACCCGTATTGGAAGCGGCTCCAAGCTTGACAACCAGGTGCATGTCGGACACGATACCCTGATCGGGAAAGACTGCCTGTTCGCAGCGCAGGTAGGTATTGCTGGTTGCGTGCAGATCGAAGACAGTGTTACCCTCTGGGGTCAGGTAGGAGTGCCTAGTGACCTGACAATCGGTAAAGGTGCAGTGGTGCTTGGCCAAAGCGGTGTGACAAAAGACCTTGAAGGCGGGGTCACCTACTTTGGCAGCCCCGCAGAAGAAGCACGCAGCAAATACCGAGAGTTAGCGATGATCCGTAAGTTGCCTGACATCATCCGAAAATTGGGCTAACTTCGTAAGAAGGGTCAACCCCATGAGTATTGAACGAACCAGGAAACGCAAACGACTTGCGCTCAAAGACTACAAACTTGACGCTCTGCTCGAGATCACACATACGATCAACAGCAATGCGGCCGTAACTGATCTGTTAGCGCTCTATCGCCGCATACTGGAGGATGAACTCGGTATCGAAAAGCTCGTGCTGTACGCTCATCAAGGCAACTGGCAGGCAATTCAGCAATTTGGTGTAGAAGGAGACCCACCAGACATCGAAGATCAGGAACAGTTTCACGTAGATACCGGAATGTCGTTTAGTCTCTCACGCGGACAAACCGAGTCGTTTGATATCGTGATCCCGGTGAAGAACAACGAGATTCCTATTGCATTTGTGCTTGTTGGCGATCGCGAAGAAGATAAACGTGGCACCAGTCCGGTCATCAAACACATGAAGTTTATCCAAACCATCACCAATGTGGTGCTGGTAGCCATCCAAAACAAACGTCTCGCAGAAGAGAACTTACGTCAGGTAAGGGTGAACAAAGAGCTTGAGCTCGCGGCAGAAATGCAGAGTATGCTCGTTCCTGCGCAGCTTCCGCGCGATGAACATTACGATGTATCTGCCATCTATAAGCCGCACCAGCAAGTAGGGGGTGACTACTATGACTTCATGGAACTGCCTGATGGTAAGGTGATGTTTTGCATGGCAGATGTTTCCGGTAAAGGGGTGTCTGCAGCCTTTCTCATGGCAAACTTTCAGGCCTACCTCATGGCGATCTTTAAATACCGACCTTCAGGCTTGCAAGAGGTTGTGCATCACCTCAATAATCGTGTCATGGACAGCGCCATGGGTGAGAAATACATCACCCTTTTCATCGCAACGTTTGACCCCGAAACCCGCAAGCTGAATTATGTGAACTGTGGTCATAACCCTCCCGTACTCATTCACCCCAACAAGCAGGTTGATCAGCTCACTCTGGGATCGATTGGGCTGGGAATGTTTGAAGATATTCCTCGCATACAAGAAGGTGTGCTCACCCTTGACCCCGGCTCTACGGTTATCTGCTACACTGACGGACTTACCGAGCAGGAGAATGAAGCAAATGAGGAGTTCGGTATTGAACGCCTCTCAATGATGGGACGAGAACTCTTCGGCGAGCCGGCCCAAAAGCTCAATGCGCAAATTCTAAGCCGCGTAAACGCCTTCCGCGGCACAACACCATTTATTGACGACACGGCACTCTTAACCTGCCGGTTCTTGTAGTAGACATGTAGGCGCACACTACAGTGCGCGCATGGAAATGGAAATGGGGCTGGCGCCGCATCGTTGCGGCGCTTTGGTTTCGAGTCGGCCTTTGGTAGGGACGCCTTCCAGGCGTCCGAGGATTTTCGTGTATCGTCAATTCTGGTTTTCACGGAGAGGGATGCCTGACGGGCATCCGTGAAGTATCGATTCACCCCAGTCTTCGTGGAATGAGACATGTAGGCGCACACTACAGTGCGCGCATGGAAATGGAAATGGGGCTGGCGCCGCATCGTTGCGGCGCTTTGGTTTCGAGTCGGTCTTTGGTAGGGACGCCTTCCAGGCGTCCGAGGATTTGCGTGTATCGTCAATTCTGGTTTTCACAGAGAGGGATGCCTGACGGGCATCCAAGAAGTCTCGAGTCACCCCAGTCTTCGTGGAATGAGACATGTAGGCGCACACTACAGTGCGCGCATGGAAATGGAAATGGGGCTGGCGCCGCATCGTTGCGGCGCTTTGGTTTCGAGTCGGTCTTTGGTAGGGACGCCTTCCAGGCGTCCGAGGATTTGCGTGTATCGTCAATTCTGGTTTTCACAGAGAGGGATGCCTGACGGGCATCCAAGAAGTATCGATTCACCCCAGTCTTCGTGGAATGAGACATGTAGGCGCACACTACAGTGCGCGCATGGAAATGGAAATGGGGCTGGCGCCGCATCGTTGCGGCGCTTTGGTTTCGAGTCGGCCTTTGGTAGGGACGCCTTCCAGGCGTCCGAGGATTTTCGTGTATCGTCAATTCTGGTTTTCACGGAGAGGGATGCCTGACGGGCATCCGTGAAGTATCGATTCACCCCAGTCTTCGTGGAATGAGACATGTAGGCGCACACTACAGTGCGCGCATGGAAATGGAAATGGGGCTGGCGCCGCATCGTTGCGGCGCTTTGGTTTCGAGTCGGCCTTTGGTAGGGACGCCTTCCAGGCGTCCGAGGATTTTCGTGTATCGTCAATTCTGGTTTTCACGGAGAGGGATGCCTGACGGGCATCCGTGAAGTATCGATTCACCCCAGTCTTCGTGGAATGAGACATGTAGGCGCACACTACAGTGCGCGCATGGAAATGGAAATGGGGCTGGCGCCGCATCGTTGCGGCGCTTTGGTTTCGAGTCGGTCTTTGGTAGGGACGCCTTCCAGGCGTCCGAGGATTTGCGTGTATCGTCAATTCTGGTTTTCACAGAGAGGGATGCCTGACGGGCATCCGTGAATCGGCGACCGACGAGAATTCCGGACCCCGGAATTCAGGAATTCCCTTTTTTCCAGAGATGAGGTGCCTTACGCATCCGTATAGAATGCGGCGTGATCTCAAGGTACTCGTCATCGCCGATGTACTCCATCGCTTCTTCAAGTGAAAACTGAATTTTCGGAGCAATTTTAGCCGCATCATCAGCGCCCGATGAACGGACGTTACTGAGTTTTTTCCCTTTGATTACGTTCACCTCAATGTCGTTCTCGCGGCTGTGCTCTCCAACCACCTGACCCTTGTAGACCTCTTCGCCCGGATCGATAAAGAAGCGTCCACGGTCTTGCAGACGGTCAATCGCATAAGCCAGCGCCTGACCGGTCTCCATAGAGACCATTGCTCCTTTACGGCGGTCGCCGATTTCACCTTTCCATGGTGCAAACTCTTTGAAGCGGTGCGTGATTACAGCTTCACCCGCAGAGGCCGTCATCAGGTTGCTACGCAGACCGATCAATCCTCGTGAAGGAATGCTGAACTCAAGATGTTGCAGATCACCACGTGGCTCCATCACAAGCAGATCTCCTTTGCGTTGAGTCACCAATTCAATGGCTTTACCTGAGGTTTCTTCAGGAATGTCAATCACTAGTTCTTCTACGGGCTCGTTCTTGACACCGTCAATTTCACGTGTCAGTACCTGTGGTTTTCCAAGCTGCATCTCGTAGCCTTCGCGGCGCATGGTTTCTACCAGAATCGACAGGTGAAGAATACCTCGTCCGTATACATTGAAAGTGTCTTCGCTCTGCGTGTCTTCTACACGTAGGGCGAGGTTCTTCTCGGTCTCGTTGTAGAGACGCTCACGGAGTTGACGAGAGGTGACGTATTTTCCTTCGCGACCGAAGAAAGGAGAGGTGTTGATCGTGAACAACATGCTCATGGTAGGCTCATCCACTGAAATGCGAGGAAGCGGCTCGGCTACCTCAACATCGGTGATCGTGTCACCAATATCAAACCCTTCGAGTCCGACTACCGCGCAAAGGTCGCCACTGTTGACTTCCTTCACCTTCGTGCGGCCCAGTCCTTCAAAGACGAAGAGCTCCTTCACTTTATTCTTTTTCACCTTGCCGTCTGCCATGCAGAGACCGACCTGCTGTCCTTCAGCAATCTTACCCCGGAACACACGACCGATGGCAATCCGTCCGGTAAACGGCGAGTGGTCAAGCGAAGTGATCTGCATCTGAAGCGCGCCGTCGTAGCTCGGTGCAGGTGGAATATATTCAATGACGGCGTCGAGGAGCGGACGAATATTCTCTGTTGGGTTCTCCCAGTCAGTGCTCATCCAGCCTTGCTTGCTTGACCCGTAGAGGGTCTGGAATTCGAGCTGCTGATCGTTCGCTTCGAGGTTGAACATCAGGTCGAAAACAGCTTCGTGTACTTCATCCGGGCGACAGTTTTCTTTGTCGACCTTATTTACTACAAGAATGGGCATCAGGCCAAGCTCAAGTGCCTTAGAAAGCACAAAACGCGTCTGAGGCATCGGTCCTTCAAACGCATCCACCAGCAGCAGCACGCCGTCAGCCATCTTGAGCACGCGCTCAACCTCTCCGCCGAAGTCGGCGTGACCGGGGGTGTCAAGGATGTTGATCTTGATACCGTTGTAGGTCACTGCGACGTTTTTCGAAAGGATGGTGATTCCGCGCTCTCGCTCGAGATCGTTGTTGTCGAGCACGAGCTCGCCGGTGTCTTTGCGGTCGTCAAGTACCTGACATTCCTGAATAATTTTATCAACCAGGGTCGTTTTGCCGTGGTCAACGTGTGCGATGATCGCGATGTTGCGGATGCTGTTCATAAGAGCCGTTTTGGCGGCGCAAAAGTACGGCTTCCAATCTGCTACTGAGCAGAAATAAGAAAAATTAGTGTTTTAGTCATGTCGGCGATCGCTTCATGCGAGTCTCAAACATTCAAGAACGTGATTATACTCCCAACCCAAACTCCGTCAGTACCACTTGCCATTCTTGCGCTTCAGTACGGCGAAGTAAAGCGAGATTTAGGCTGTCACGAAGCCCCGCAGGTAAGCCTTTGCGGAGGCCGAAGGTATAGTACTGCGCATTAAAGTTAAAGGGCTGAAGACTGAGCGGTGTGGTTTCTTGATCGTCAGATGTTGCGAGTAAGTGTTGCAGAACAGGCCGGTCATCTGCAACCCCCGCAATTTTCCCGTCTCGAAGGTCAGCGATAGCAGCGTGAAGGTCTACGTATACTGCCTGCCCGGGAAAGAAATGGTCACTCAACCAGCGGGAGGTACTCGAATTTTTTAAAACGCCCAGTTTGCGGTCTTTGAACGCATCGAGGTCACCTGAATTACCGCTCATTTGGTTCATGGTCAGCGAACTTGCTATACTTGCGGTAAACCCCGAGATCACCACAATCGCGGTAAACATCCAGATCAGCGCTATGACTCGTCCCGCCGTTGATTGCGGCGATTTGTCACCATAGCCTACCGTCGTCATCGTCACGGCTGACCACCAGAAACCGCTCCACAGGCCTTTGATTCCGTTGCCGAATTCTTCGGGATTTTTGCGTCGTTCAAATAGCCAAACCAGGATGCCAAATACCAGGATAATCAGCACCAGGGCACCCAGCGCTTTAAAGAAATTGAATGAGAAAAAAGACCGCAGGAAGCTCGTGGCTTGTTGCCAGGTACTCGCTTCAGGTGTGACGATCGTTGAATGTGCCACATAGAAAGGCGCGCTGAAATCCATTCGCTGCACACGGTCGCTGGTGATGGTCAGCGGTGATGCACTCAAGTCAACCGTACCGCTTTGTAACGCGTTCAGAAGTTCTTCAAATGGCATCTGCTGGTATACCACGGTTTTACCCAGGTCTTCTGTGATATGATCCGTAAGCCATATTGACGGACCAAAGGGTTGCTCGTTTTCGAGGTTCACGAATGGAGGGGTGAGGCTGTAGCCTACAATCAGGGTGTCTTTTCCGGCTGCCAGAAATGGCAGGATGCTAATAAGTACCCAAAAAAGGAGTTTTCGCATGGTTCATCAGCTTTGGGTGGAGTTTACGAAAAATTGATGGAGGATCGGGGATCGGGGATGGAGGATCGTTGGAATCAGGGAACATAGAGGGAGTGACGGGGGCGCATCATTGCGCCCTAACATCCTTTGGTATTCACGGATAGGGACGCCTGCCAGGCGTCCGGGTATCCGCAACGATACTCGATTTCACGTATGCACAAGGTTTCTTTTCTAGAAGGTGTTCCTCTTTGTGGTAAACGGTGATTCTCGTGACGCGAACATTCCCGGACGCCAGGATGGCGTCCCTATCCGTGTAAACGGTGATTCTCGTAGTCCAGAAATTCACGGACGCCAGGATGGCGTCCCTCTCCGTGTAAACGGTGATTCTCGTAGTCCGGAAATTCACGGACGCCAGGTTGGCGTCCCTATCCGTGTTAACGGTGATTCTCGTAGTCCGGAAATTCCCGGACGCCAGGTTGGCGTCCCTCTCCGTGTTAACGGTGATTCTCGTAGTCCGGAAATTCCCGGACGCCAGGTTGGCGTCCCTATCCGTGTTAACGGTGATTCTCGTAGTCCGGAAATTCACGGACGCCAGGATGGCGTCCCTATCCGTGTTAACGGCGATTCGGGTAACCCGAACATTCCCGGACGCCAGGATGGCGTCCCTATCCGTGTAAACGGTGATTCTCGTAGTCCGGAAATTCACGGACGCCAGGATGGCGTCCCTCTCCGTGTAAACGGTGATTCTCGTAGTCCGGAAATTCACGGACGCCAGGTTGGCGTCCCTATCCGTGTTAACGGTGATTCTCGTAGTCCGGAAATTCCCGGACGCCAGGTTGGCGTCCCTCTCCGTGTTAACGGTGATTCTCGTAGTCCGGAAATTCCCGGACGCCAGGTTGGCGTCCCTATCCGTGTTAACGGTGATTCTCGTAGTCCGAACATTCACGGACGCCAGGTTGGCGTCCCTATCCGTGTAAACGGTGATTGCCGTGACCCGAACATTCACGGACGGCTGGGAGGCCGTCCCTCTCCGTGTAAACGGTGATTCTCGTGACGCGAACATTCCCGGACGCCAGGATGGCGTCCCTATCCGTGTAAACGGTGATTCTCGTAGTCCGGAAATTCCCGGACGCCGGGTTGGCGTCCCTCTCCGTGTTAACGGTGATTGCCGTGACGCGAACATTCACGGACGCCAGGATGGCGTCCCTATCCGTGTAAACGGTGATTGCCGTGACCCGAACATTCCCGGACGCCAGGATGGCGTCCCTATCCGTGTTAACGGTGATTCTCGTAACCCGAACATTCCCGGACGCCAGGTTGGCGTCCCTATCCGTGTTAACGGCGATTCGGGTAACCCGAACATTCCCGGACGCCAGGATGGCGTCCCTCTCCGTGTAAACGGTGATTCTCGTAACCCGAACATTCCCGGACGCCGGGTTGGCGTCCCTATCGAATACCCTTAAAAAAAGAAGGCGCCGCAATCCCGATAGCTATCGGGATGCGGCGCTTTGCTTTCGGTTACAGTGATTCGTTGTTTAAATCTTCACCGCACGTTTCACGAACTCTTGTCCGTCAACGATGAGGGTGTAGAAGTAAATGCCGCTTTCGAGGTTAGACGCATCCCAGTTCACTGAATAGGTGCCTGGTTCTGTAGAGCCACTTATCAGCGTGGCAATCAGGCGACCGGACTGGTCGTAGACCACGATCTCTGCTTTGCAGGCACAACCGATGGTGTATTGAATGGTAGTCTGCTGAGCAAATGGATTCGGGTAGTTCTGCTTGAGGTCTGAAGGTGTAGGCAGTACTTCAAGGTTGAAATCCGACTGCCCCATACCTTGACCGTTTGCAGACTTTGCTTCACAACATGCCGCTACTTGGGCCTGCAAGTCAGCGAGGTCGCTTTGCAACTGCTCGATGGTGGCTTGTTGTTCTTGGGTGGCTTGCACAAGAATCGGAATGATCTCCAGTAGTGACTGGACGCGAGGTGAGATCAAGGGCAGGTGAGATGACCTCGCCTGTCTCCGGGTCACGGATTTCAGGCTTACGTCACCTCCCTCAATCTGCATCTGGAAGAACTACTGCTGAAGCTCCTCGGGCGATGAATCCATATGCATTCCTTCCAGACAGATTCATAAGGCGAGCCGCTTTGGTTGTGGTTATATGATCGTGGACGTACGAGTCGTTGATCAAGCTGATGGCTCCTTCATATATCCTGAACGTCTGATTTGAACTGTTGATCGCTGATAGTAAGTGGCGCTCCGATAGAATAATAGGGCCATGTGAAGTAGCCGGCAATATCGGCCTCACCGTCAAACTCACAATATTGGTAATTGCTGAATCCATAGAAGCCCTTCCGGCTACGCCAATATTCTGAACGGTTGCTCCGCTGAGCTGTGCCAAACACGCCTGTTGTTAGCGCTCCAAAGAACTAGCACCACTCTGCGTGCCGATGTTGTTCGAGAAGCCAGCATCACCAATTGAGCGTGCAGAATTGATACCACGGACATTATCTGAGTTTGGTGCTGCCTGCGCCAATGCCTCAACAGTGAGGGCGAATGCATTGTCACCTCGCCAAAGGTCTGTATGCGGCAGAACGGCAAAGTTGTCGAGTGTGGTCTTCGTCGCTCTTCTCACATGTGAGCGCGCTCTGGTGCGGTAGTTCCTATCCACCACATGCCAATGGTACCCGCACCTGCGGCTCCTTCAACAAAAAGAAGTCGGTAGATTGCTGTTGAAACCTACCATCAATGAATTGTTGATAGCATTCGTCAGTGGATTACCGTTTAAACCGGAGCCAAAAACCATACCATTATCAGAAGAAATTTCGATGTCGCAGCCAAGCGCCGTGTTGAAGTCGCCGGTCATGTTAAGGTTTTTACCCGCAGCGAAGCTGAATACACCTGAACCGTTATTGTTCTGACCGAACAGGGTAACATGGGAGTTCGTGGCACTGTTATTAAAACCGAAGCAAGTTGAGTAATTGGCTGTTGCCGTCACCTCCAATTCTTGGCCAAATGCAAATGTAGATAAATCTGACGCTGTGACATCTCTGCCGTATGCAAAGGAAAATTGGCCTACGTCTGTGCCATCCCATTCAGAACCAAGTGCTTGACCACCTCGGAAGGCAGCGTCTTCAGGGATGTACATCAAGCGGTAACCAGCGCCTAGATTTGGGTTACTGCCAATGTCATTGGTTACGAGTACTCCACCACTATCCACATGCAGGCGCATGTCAGGGTTGGTGACCCCAATGCCGACCTCACCGGTGGTGGTGACACGCATTTTTTCGTCGCCGTCTGTGTATATCGGAAAATCGAAGCCGTTCGTCGTTCCGATGAAAGAGGAAGCATTAGCTGCATTTCCATTAGAACGCCAATCAAATTGAGAAAAAGCGAGGGATGGTAAAAGAATAGCTATGATAAAAGTTATCGTTTTCATGGTGATAAAGCTTTCGAAACGATCAATTTCCGTGTGCTTGTGTGGTGTCCTGATGTGAATCTAACTATGTACACACCATTATTCAGGTTTGAGACGTCAATACTTCGTTCTTGAACCTCTTTTTGAACAACTTTTACTACTTGACCATTTGAAGCATAAATAGTAATTTCTCCGTTCTGAACTGAATTCACCGTAAGGTTATTTATCGCGGGGTTGGGGTAAAGTGTAAGGCTAATAGTGTTAAGTTGCTCTAAATGATTAGAAGGTTTTTGAATTCCTACATAGACGTCGTCAATGTAGTAATATGCCGCTCCCCAATATTGTAAAGGGAACTGAACCCCTACTGTGTCACCCGGGAAAACGACCTGCTCAAATTCTGTGTCGCCGAATGGAAATAAGTTACCAATGTATAAGAATTGTTCTGTCCCGTCTGCTATATAAGTAAACTCTACCTTCACCCATCCTTCTCGATCGGTAATAAAAGTATTAGGTGTCAGCGTAACATAATCGTCAACTTCGATAGTCGTGCTATAGCCTGGGATAAAGCCTTTGGAATAATCGAGTGAATCAGAGTCAAATCCAGCGCAGATCATCCATGTGCCGTCAGTGGCTACTTCTGCCATGGATACATAAAACTCTACGTGGTAAACGCTATCCTCTTGCAAGGGTTGCAATAGTCGAGTTCCTAGATATTCTACCCATTCTACAAATCCATTATCATATGCAAAGAATGCGCCAGCATATCCAAGCCCATTGTTTGGTTCCTGACAACCATTAAAATTAGTTGGAACGCCAAACAACCAACTTTCTGGTGTTTCAGGGTAAGGGCAAGGTTCTTCTAAAACAATTGCACACTCATGAAAAAGATCAGGAGTAGCATCGGTGGGTGAAAACCAAGGGTATGCATCAAAAATACTATTATCATTAAAGATACAATCGGTACGCTCTTCAAACCCCGGATTAGGCACTAAATTACCTTCTTGTGCTTCTGCGGTGAAAAAAAGAACACCACAGCAAGCCACACAAAACATCAATCGTTTCACAATGAAAAATTAAAAGTTATTGAAGGGCATCAGGCTGCCCGTTGACCACCGCGCTTTCGTGCGCGGTAAACGTGCTTTAAGGTAAAGAAGGTTTTGCCAAAAGCAAAGGTGAAAGAGAGATATCGGGCAGGCGCCCTTAAGTGAAGTGGGCTGCTACGTGTTGCCATTCGGGTTTTGATCGAATGAACGGGTCTCTGCGCAGCCGCACAGATGCGACGTTACCCTGAGACCGCATCCCGATAGCCATCGGGATTGCGGCGCAACGGTGACCCCGTTTCCTCCTTCTCCTTTTACTCTCATTTTCACTTTTATTCTCTCTCTCTACGGAACCGACCGAATGCATAGGTTGTATGTCATTCAGGTGAATTAGCATGTGTTGAATATACAAGAGAATTTGACTTGTTCGACGGGATTTGTGTTAACGAATAGTGAAGTTGATCGGGGATCGGGGGTCGGGGGTCGCGGATCGCAGTAGTCAGGGAACAGAGAGGGATGCGCTACGCGCATCCATAAATTATTCCAGCCATTGAATTTTTGAGGGAGTGATGGCGGCGCATCATTGCGCCCCAACATCCTTTGGTATTCACGGATAGGGACGCCTCCCAGGCGTCCGGGTATCCGCAACGATACTCGATTTCACGTATGCACAAGGTTTCTTTTCTAGAAGGTGTTCCTCTTTGTGTAAACAGAGATTCTCGTGATGCGAATCCGCGTTAACAGCGATTCGGGTAACCCGAACATTCCCGGACGCCAGGTTGGCGTCCCTATCCGCGTTAACGGTGATTCTCGTAACCCGAACATTCCCGGACGCCAAGTTGGCGTCCCTATCCGTGTAAACGGTGATTCTCGTGACCCGAACATTCCCGGACGCCAGGTTGGCGTCCCTATCCGCGTTAACGGTGATTCTCGTAACCCGAACATTCCCGGACGCCAAGTTGGCGTCCCTATCCGTGTAAACGGTGATTCTCGTGACCCGAACATTCCCGGACGCCAGGATGGCGTCCCTATCCGTGTAAACGGTGATTCTCGTGACGCGAACATTCCCGGACGCCAGGATGGCGTCCCTCTCCGTGTAAACGGTGATTCTCGTGACGCGAACATTCCCGGACGCCAGGTTGGCGTCCCTATCCTTGTAAACGGTGATTCTCGTAACCCGAACATTCCCGGACGCCAGGATGGCGTCCCTATCCGTGTAAACGGTGATTCTCGTAGTCCGGAAATTCCCGGACGCCAGGATGGCGTCCCTATCCGTGTTAACGGTGATTCTCGTGACGCGAACATTCCCGGACGCCAGGATGGCGTCCCTATCCGTGTAAACGGTGATTCTCGTAGTCCGGAAATTCACGGACGGCTGGGAGGCCGTCCCTCTCCGCGTTAACGGTGATTCTCGTGACGCGAACATTCACGGACGCCAGGATGGCGTCCCTATCCGTGTAAACGGTGATTCTCGTGACGCGAACATTCACGGACGCCAGGATGGCGTCCCTATCCGTGTAAACGGTGATTCTCGTGACGCGAACATTCACGGACGCCAGGATGGCGTCCCTATCGAATGCCATTAAAAAAAGAAGGTGCCGCAAGGATGCGGCGCTTTGCTTTCGGTTACAGTGATTCGTTGTTTAAATCTTCACCGCTCGTTTCACGAACTCTTGTCCGTCAACGATGAGGGTGTAGAAGTAGATGCCGCTTTCGAGGTTAGAGGCATCCCAGTTGACTGAATAGGTGCCGGGTTCGGCAGAGCCGCTTACCAACGTTGCAATCAGGCGACCGGATTGGTCGTAGACCACGATCTCTGCTTTGCAGGCACAACCAATAGTGTATTGAATGGTAGTCTGCTGCGCAAATGGATTCGGGTAGTTCTGCTTTAGGTCTGATGGGGTAGGGATGACCTCAAGGTTGAAATCAGATTGGCTCATGCCTTGACCGTTCGCAGATTTTGCTTCACAACATGCCGCTACTTGAGCCTGCAGGTCAGCGAGGTCGCTTTGCAACTGTTCGATGGTGGCTTGTTGCTCTTGGGTGGCTTTCACAAGAATCGGAATGATCTCCTGGTAATTGACTGCGAGGTGATCAAGGGCAGGTGAGATGACCTCGCCTGTCTCCGGGTCACGGATTTCAGGTTTAGTCACCTCCTCAACTGCATCTGGAAGAACCTGCTGAAGCTCCTGGGCGATGAATCCGTAATGCATTCCTTCAGACAGATTCATAAGCGAGCCGCTTTGGTTGTGGTTATATGATCGTGGACGTAAGTCGTTGATCAAGCTGATGGCTCCTTCTATATCCTGAACGTCTGATTTGAACTGTTGATCGCTGATAGTAAGTGGCGCTCCGATAGTAATAGGGCCTGTGAAGTAGCCGGCAATATCGGCCTCACCGTAAACTCCAATATTGGTAATTGTTGAATCCATAGAAGCCCTTCCGGCTACGCCAATATTCTGAACGGTTGCTCCGCTAGCTGTGCCAAACACGCCTGTTGTTAGCTCTCCAAAACTAGCACCACTCTGCGTGCCGATGTTGTTCGAGAAGCCTGCATCGCCAACTGTACGAAGATTGATACCACGTACGTTAGCCGAGTTGGGAGCTGCTTGCGCGAATGCCTCAACAGTCAGGGCGAATACATCACCACCACCGCCGAAGGCTTGTATGCGAGCGGCAAAGTTGTCGAGTGTGGTTTCGTCTCTTCTTACATGTAAGCGCGCTGCCGGTGCGGTAGTTCCTATCCCCACTTGACCAATGGTACCTGCGCCAGTTGCTCCTTCAACAAAAAGGGTAGGTAGGTTACTGTTGAAGCCCACCATCATCGAATTATTGATGGAATTCGTTAGTGGGTTACCGTTTAGGCCAGCACCAAGAACCATCCCGTTGTCAGAGGTAATGTCAATAAAACAACCAAGCGCTGTGTTGAAGTTACCGGTCATGTCTAGGTTCTTACCCGCTGCGAAGCTGAATACACCTGAACCGTTGTTGTTCTGACCGAAAAGGGCTATGTGGGAGTTCGTGGCACTGTTATTAAAACCGAAGCAAGTTGAGTAATTGGCTGTTGCTGTTATCTCCAAATTTTGTCCAAATGCGAACGAAGATAAACTTGAGGCAGTGACATCGGCGCCATAAGCGAAGGAAAAATCGCCTATGTTTGGTGCATCCCACTCGTTTCCAATTGCTAGTCCACCTCTGAAGGCAAGGTTTTCGGGGATATACATCAAGCGATGTCCTCCACCGAGGTTGGGGTTACTGCCAACAGTACCAGTAACCAATACCCCTCTGCTATCCACATGCAGGCGCATGTCAGGATTCGGGGTTGCGATGCCGACGAAGCCTTCGTCAGAATCAATCACTGCACGTTGCAAGTTGTTTGTTCTAAATCGTAAATCTTCAGGGTTTGTCGAGCCAAGAAAGTCGGTTGATGCAGGTGTATTTCCGTTTAATAACCATTCGTTCTGGCCAAATAGACAAAATTGAATGAGTATGAGAACTAATGTTATGAAGAATGTTTTCATGATTATTGGATGTCGTCATTGTATGATGATTTTTTGTGTGTTACTGAGGTGTTCGTTGATTTCGACTAAAAAATACAGACCCGGAGATAAATGATTTAGATAAAACGTATTCTCACCTTGTTCTATGTCTAAGGTTTGGATAATTGCTCCCGTACTATTCACTACTTGAAATTCTGTAGATCGTGTGCTGCTGGTTTGAATCACTCCGTCTGTGATTGACGGGTGAAACCGTATTTCACTTATTACGTTTTCAAGTTGACTGACATCGCTCACCTCTTCAACAAAAACATCATCGATGTAGTAATAAGCACTTTCAAGAAAATGCCCCGGCCAATCGGATTCATCAATCACGAATTCGAATTCAATTTCTTCGTTCGATTCAAAGTTTCCGATATAAAGGAATTCTTCTCCACCAGTGGCTTTATAGGTGAAGGATATTTCATACCAATCGTCTGTGTCATTGATGAACTCACCTTGTTCGTTAGTAAGAACTATAGGCGGTGATATATGCACTATGTGATTATCATCGAAAATCAATGAATCGTTGCTTAACCCAACTGAGAGAGACCACGTAGCCACCATTGACCTCTCAGCCAAAGTGACGAAGTACCCAATGGAGTATATAGAGCCATTTTCAAGGGGTTCCAGTAATTTAACAGCTAGGTACTCTCGCCATTCGTTCTCTGGTGAAGCACCGGGATTCATGAAGAACGCTCCGGCATAACCGACTCCACCATGTGGCGACTGACAACCAAAAGTATTGGTCGGAATACCGAAAAGCCATGGGTCAAGTGCTACTATTTCTGGGTAAGGACAAGGTTCTTCATTTAGAATTGCACATTCATGGCAAATATCCGGTGTTGCAGCAGTAGGCGAAAACCAAGGCGGTGCATCCGATACATCGCTATCATTTGAGATGCAATTAATCCTATCTTCAAACCCTGGATTGGGCACTAAATTACCATCCTGTGCTTCTGCGGTGAAAAAAAGAACACCACAGCAAGCCACACAAAACATCAATCGTTTCACAATGAAAAATTAAAAGTTATTGAAGGGCATCAGGCTGCCCGTTGACCACCGCGCTTTCGTGCGCGGTAAACGTGCTTTAAGGTAAAGAAGGTTTTGCCAAAAGCAAAGGTGAAAGAGAGATATCGGGCAGGCGCCCTTAAGTGAAGTGGGCTGCTACGTGTTGCCATTCGGGTTTTGATCGAATGAACGGGTCTCTGCGCAGCCGCACAGATGCGACGTTACCCTGAGACCGCATCCCGATAGCCATCGGGATTGCGGCGCAACGGTGACCCCGTTTCCTCCTTCTCCTTTTACTCTCATTTTCACTTTTATTCTCTCTCTCTACGGAACCGACCGAATGCATAGGTTGTATGTCATTCAGGTGAATTAGCATGTGTTGAATATACAAGAGAATTTGACTTGTTCGACGGGATTTGTGTTAACGAATAGTGAAGTTGATCGGGGATCGGGGATCGGGGGTCGGGGGTCGCGGATCGTTGGAATCAGGGAATAGAGAGGGATGCGCTACGCGCATCCGTAAATCAACTACTGAGTTAATGAAGCGGTCGCGGACGTAGCGCTTTAATGGGGCGTCTGAATCCCGTGAAGATGGATAAAACTCCCGTGAAGATGGACCAAACTCTCGTGAAGATGGACCAAACTCCCGTGAAGATGGACCAAACTCCCGTGAAGATGGACCAAACTCTCGTGAAGATGGACCAAACTCTCGTGAAGATGGACAAAACTCCCGTGAAGATGGATCGTTGGAATCCCGGAACAGAGAGGGATGCGCTACGCGCATCCGTAAATCGCCGAATGAAGTGGATTTGATGGCGGATCGGGGATCAGGGATCTTGGATCGGGGATCGGGGATGGAGGATCGTTGGAATCAGGGAACATAGAGGGAGTGACGGGGGCGCATCATTGCGCCCTAACATCCTTTGGTATTCACGGATAGGGACGCCTGCCAGGCGTCCGGGTATCCGCAACGATACTCGATTTCACGTATGCACAAGGTTTCTTTTCTAGAAGGCGTTCCTCTTTGTGGTAAACGGTGATTCTCGTGACGCGAACATTCCCGGACGCCAGGATGGCGTCCCTATCCGCGTTAACAGCGATTCGGGTAACCCGAACATTCCCGGACGCCATGTTGGCGTCCCTATCCGTGTAAACGGCGATACCCGTGACGCGAACATTCCCGGACGCCAGGATGGCGTCCCTCTCCGTGTAAACGGTGATTCTCGTAGTCCGGAAATTCACGGACGCCAGGATGGCGTCCCTATCCGTGTAAACGGTGATTCTCGTGACGCGAACATTCCCGGACGCCAGGATGGCGTCCCTCTCCGTGTAAACGGTGATTCTGGTGAGCCGAATATTCACGGACGGCTGGTAGGCCGTCCCTCTCCGTGTAAACGGTGATTCTCGTAGTCCGGAAATTCACGGACGGCTGGGAGGCCGTCCCTCTCCGCGTTAACGGTGATTCTCGTGACGCGAACATTCCCGGACGCCAGGATGGCGTCCCTATCCGTGTAAACGGTGATTCTGGTGAGCCGAATATTCACGGACGCCAGGATGGCGTCCCTCTCCGTGTAAACGGTGATTCTCGTGACGCGAACATTCCCGGACGCCGGGCGGCAGGTCGCCACCCCAATCGAATACCCTCAAAAAAGCAGGCGCCGCAAGGATGCGGCGCGGGGAATGGTTATAGAACTTCGAACAACGAACCACCAACTATTTACGATTCACTATTTATTACTTACAACTTACGATTCTTCTTATTGCTTGACGAAGCGAAGCGTGGCAGAGCTGGTGGATGTACCCATCATGTTCGCATCCCGCGTTTTTACGCGGAAAAAATAAACGCCGGGAGCAAGATCAACCACGTTCAAGTGGAAAATAGTTGAGAAAGGGCCGGAAAGCGTGTGGATCAAACGACTGAACGAATCGAACAGGAGCACCTCTTCAGTATGGGCCGGAAGCTCAAGGATCAGGTGGTCGCGAACGGGATTCGGATACAACGCGATCGACTGCGCTGCAAGAGAGGGCGCCGTCAGCTGTCCGGGAGTGTAGCGCATGGCTACCGGACGGTGATCCGAAACGCTGTTGTCATAGGAGAACCAGCTTGAAAATGCGTCGTCAGGACGAAGGGTGGTGACCTCCGTATCAGGGGTAGCGAGGAGCGGGATCAGCTCGTTGGAAACCAGAATGTGATCGAGGTGGGAAGGCCACGAAGGGTATGACCAAAAGTAGCTGCCTCCCGTAGAGAGCTCATAATCGGCGAAGGCGTAGTTGGGATCGTCAAGGAAGGGTTGAAAT
The DNA here is from genome assembly GCA_018402085.1 of Flavobacteriales bacterium. GTDB lineage: Bacteria > Bacteroidota > Bacteroidia > Flavobacteriales_D > Sanyastnellaceae > Sanyastnella. The sequence continues at coordinate 110,921 of JAGYJM010000002.1, forward strand.
ACGTTGTTGGGCGCGGTATCCGTGAGCTCGTCATTCAGGTCGCCGAGGATGACCACCGCCCGGTTAAACCAGGCGCCATCGGCGTAGTTCTTGAGCAACTGTATCGCCTCAAAGCGGCGGTTCTCTTCATCGTACGGAAGGCTGGTGTCAAGGGTACCATCACCACAGCACTTCAGGTGGTTGTTCACGAACACATATTCTTCGCCGAAAGCGCTTACTTCAAGCACCTGAGGTGAACGGGGAAAGGCCGCCCAGTAAGTAGATTGCGTGTAGATCTCATACGATTGGTTTACGGTGACTACATCCGGCTTCCATGCCCAGGCGAGTCCGCCGTAATATTCAGAAGCAAAGTGCACCTCGTATCCACCGATGTTTTCAAGCGTCTCGCGAAAGAGGGTGGTGTCGCTGATCTCCTGAAAGGCGATGAGGTCGAGGTCATAGGCGGTGAGGATTTCCTCTACAAAGCCGGCTGTGGTGCCGCTTTTCGGAAACCACTCGATGTTCCAGGTGGCGAAATCAAACGTCTCATCTTGCCCGAATGACAACACGCTGAAATCTTGTCCGCGCAGATTTATAGCCAACACACAGAAGCAGAAGATCATTAGGAGATAGCGCATGGAGGAATTGAAAATGAAAAATGAATAATTAAAAATGTCAGGACAGTTTCAGCGAAGGTTGGTTCAACCACCAACCAATTAGGTAAACGCATTATCACCGTCACCATCCTGAATATGCAGTCCGCGAATGGCTTCGGGGTGGAACCGGTGACCGAAGAAGGCATTTTTGATGACTTCTTTTTCTGCTTTAATTGGCAAACCGGTGGCTGCGAGCTCAGATTTTGCCACGGGATGGTAGGTTTTGATCTTTTTCACGTTTAATGCTGCCGCGTGAAGTGCCATGGCTTGCACGACGTGTTTCTTTTCGCGCTCTATCTCTGTCGTATACACATAAGGCGTCGTCATACGGTCGTCACGGATACTCAGAATGACGAAGCCAATCAAACGGGCATCGTCGCTGAAGACCTTAAACGCCTGGTACATGAAACGTCCGGCTGTAGAAGAGAAAAACAGCCGCTCTTTCGTGCGGTCATTGAAAGGCGCTGAAATGACCCAGGGGTAGCGAAGGAGCCAGTTGAGCTCAGCGGTGGTGCGCTTGGTGAGTTCTTCGTGCCGATAGAGGCGAATGAAATGCTCTGTCTCGCGGTCGATTTCCTGCAGGTACTCCAGTTGCTCCGGGGGCAGCGAGGATTGCCGCTGTGTGAGCCATTCACTGACCTCTTCATCCGAACCCAGCTCAAACTCGGTGCCGCTGATTTCTTTCTTCCAGAGCTTACCCGAGCGCTCTGCGGCTTTTTGTCCGAGTTCCGTAAACTCACTGCAACCGATAGCGCCATCGTACCAGTTGTGGATGCGATCGAGGATGCTTTGTCCGATGCCTTTACCGCCGTACTCGGGGTGGGTCCACCAGCAGGTCAGCCAACCGATTTTCTTCTTCTTCCCGGGGAGGTTCAGGATGTCAGGCATGACCCCGAGGTAGCCGATCAACCGGTCGTTGTCGTGCATGGTGACCAGGGCGAGGTCTGAGCGTTGAGCACGTGGATTTTCTACGTGGGCACGGGCGCGGTAGCGGGTAATCGGAATGTTTTTTTCTTCCTGGCGCCAAAAGGCGCCGGATGCGATCTCGGCATCCAGCTCAGCGATCGTGTAGGTGCGCAATTCGCTGAACGGACGTCTGATGCGGTCTGAACCTTCAGCCATGCGCTTCTCTTTCGCATCAAAACAGGTAGTGATTACGGATGCAGGCTCAGCATCTGTGTTTTCAAACCACATCCGCTGCAGGTTGGTGCTGATGACATCGTCTTGCAGTTCAGCGGTGCCGAAGGTGAGTTCGCAGAGGTTTTCTTCTTTGATCGTTTCAAAGAAGCGCTGAGAAACGAACTGATCGTGAAAAGGGAAGGCGAAGACCTTGTAGTCAAGGTCAAAGGTTTCAGTGACCCACTTCATGCTCTCGCGGGTCTGGCGAAGCTGCTCTTCAAGGTCAACCGTGCAGTACTTCGCATGGTCAATGCTGTGTCCGCCAAACGTGAAACCTTCGCTGATCATCTCGCGCACCTGTTCGGAGGTGAGGTAAGGCTGCACCTTATTGAGCCATTCTTGTTGATCGAAGTGCATCAATTCGGCGACCTGGTCAACCAGGTGTTTCTGCCGGTACTCGAGTGATTTGATGCGTTCTTTGAAGCTGTTGCCACCAATGTGGTGATCGTTGAAGAAGGTATCAATTTCACGTACGTTGTAGCTCGCGGGTTGTGTGAGGTATTGCTCAATCAGCAGGCTGACTTTATTCCTGTAGAAGAGGTCTTTGTTGTCAACGAAAGCCTTGTTCAGGAAGAAAGTGGCCGGAATGCCCTTGCGGAGGAGTATCGGACGAACGATTTCAAAAAGCTCTCGGAATCCGTCGTCAAACGACAGGAAAAAGCTTTTCTCCGGAATACCTTGTCCGTCTTGAACCGATGCGCGGAATGCGTGCAGATCTATCGGACGATAGTTTGCGAGAAAGTGGTCGAGGTCTTTCTCAAACGCTGCCACATTCCGGAAGCTATAGAGGTGCTTGACATGGGGGGCGTCTGCATCCGAAACCATGTGATAGAACGGCAGGATGCCCTGTCGGCTGCGGTTAAATACTTTGGTTTCCGGTTGGTCTGTAGTCTTCGTCTCCATCGTGGGTTGTTCCGGTTGGACGCGCAATTTAAGGAATCGGACCCCTTCGGGACCCACAGCTCACTGAAATGCTACCCTGAATTAGGGGAGCTCCCGAGGTCGAGTAGCGGTCATCGGGTGAGGGGTTCCTGGACCGCTGACAGCAGACCGCCGACAGCAGACCGCTTCTCAGCATGAAGCATTATATTAGCCATCCGCCGCTTTCGCGGCGCAAAAAAGAACCAAACCTGAATACACATGCGCAATTTGCTTCTGATCATCGTTGCTTTTGCAACGCTTCAACTCTCTGCCCAGGACAATGCCTACAAGATCACTGAAACGCTGAACCTCGAGGCTACGGAAACCAAAGACCAGTGCCGCACCGGAACGTGCTGGAGCTATTCTACCGTTTCCTTTCTCGAGAGCGAGCTCATTCGCATGGGAAAAGGCAATTACGACCTCAGTGAGATGTTCAATGTGCGCGTGACCTACCCGAAGAAAGCTGAAATGTATGTGCGCTACCACGGTAAACATCAATTTGGTCCTGGGAGTCTTTGCCACGATGTGATCAAAGCGATGGAAACACATGGTGTAGTGCCTGAAGAAGCTTACTCCGGCATCAATTACGGGGCAGAGCGCCACGACCACGGGCAGATGGATGAAGTGCTGAAGGGAATCGTTGAGGCAGCAGTAGATAAGCCGAGTACTGCAACCGGGATGAAATGGATGGAAGCCGTTGAGTCAACCCTCGATGCCTATCTTGGAGAGTACCCTGCGACCTTTACTTATGAGGATAAAGAGTATACCCCGGCGAGCTTTCGCGATATGCTCGGATTGAATGCCGATGACTACGTGAGTCTGACTTCATTCACTCACCATGAGCTGTACGAACCGTTTGTGCTCGAAGTGCCCGATAACTTCTCGCATGGTATGTTTTACAACGTTGAGCTCGATGAACTGCAGCAAACCGTGGTAAATGCCCTCGAAAACGGTTACACCGTTGCCTGGGACGCTGATGTGAGCGAGCCCGGGTTCAGCTTTCGCAACGGTATGGCCATCATCGCGCCTGAAGGAGTGGCACGCGATCAGATCTTCACGGAAGTGCGCGAAGAACCGAACGTTGATGAGGAAATGCGCCAGCAAGGCTTCAACAACATGCAGACTACCGACGATCACCTGATGCACATTACGGGCATGGCGAAGGACCAGAACGGTAATCTGTACTTCATCGTCAAGAACAGCTGGGGTACCGGGAATGAGCAGAACGGCTACCAGTACGTGAGTATGCCGTACTTCCGTATGAAGACCGTCTCGATTTTGCTGCATAAAGACGGCATACCGAAGGCGCTGCGCAAGAAGATCGAACGCTGATACGTTTTGTCAGGGTAATCCATCACAGCTTTGGCAAAGAAGCGTACCCGTAGATCATCGAAGAAAGTAAGCCCTGGGCAGAATGTCTGGCGTCGCGTGCGTAGGTTCATTGTTCGGGTAGCACTCGCTTTCATTGCTGTTTCTGTCATTTGGGTACTCGCCTTGAAATGGATCAATCCACCCACAACTATCTTGCAACTCTACACCGGCGTTGAGCACAAAGGTGACTGGCTCGACTACGAAGAATTGAGTGCTGAGATGCGATTAGCAGTGGTCGCCAGTGAAGACCAGCGTTTCTTCAAGCACTGGGGTTTCGACACCGATGCCATTTCTCGCGCCATCGAATACAACCGCACACACGAGCGAACCATCGGCGCGAGCACGATCTCCCAGCAAACCGCAAAGAATGTTTTTTTGTGGCCCTCCCGAACCTGGTTGCGGAAGGGCCTCGAAGTATGGTTTACTGCCTTGATTGAAGTTTTCTGGAGCAAGGAGCGCATCCTTGAGGTGTACCTCAACGTGATCGAGATGGGGCCGCAAACTTACGGTGCCGATGGCGCGGCGCAACATTTCTTCAAGACTTCAGGTAAGCAACTTACTCGGCGCCAGGCAGCACTGATTGCCGGCGCACTGCCTTCGCCGCGCAAGTCAAATCCCGGTAAGCCCACCGCGTACCTTACCAAACGCGGACAGCAGATCGAGAAGCAAATGCGCCTGTTGGGTGGGACGTCATTTCTGGAGAAAGACTAACGGTCTGACAGTCTCACGGTCTAATGGGCGTGCATATGGGTAGCAGGCGCGATAAATCGCGTCCATATACGACGCTATAAAAATAAGAGCAGCGCAATAATGCGCTGATTTAAGAATTTTCCCAGTTTCCCTATCTCCCGTGCTTCCGAAATGTCGATGAGTCGATACGTCCATTGGTCCATAGGTCGATAAGTCTATGCGTCTCTACGTTACGATATCCCTAACTTATGCCCCTCAACTTGACATAATCGATTATTCTGCTATGTTACGGCGTCATTTTTAGTGAACCGTGTAGAAAGAAAACATGATTAAATCAGAAAACAAGTACCGCGTTTTTGCGCTGAGAAATTTCAGAAACATCCCCCAGATCCAGGAGCACCTCTCAGAAGAAGAGCAGCACATCATCGAAGTGGTGGGCAATGTGCTTCCGTTCAAAGTGAACAACTACGTGATTGACGAACTCATCAAATGGGATGACGTTCCGAACGACCCCATCTACCAGCTGACCTTTCCGCAGCGTGAAATGCTCTCTGATGCGCATTTCGAGAAAATGGAAAAAGCTCTCGCGGCTGACCTCAACAAAGCTGACCTCAGCAAGGTTGCCAATGAAATTCGCCTTGAGCTGAATCCGCATCCGGCCGGGCAAGAATCAAATGTTCCGGAAATTGATGGTGAGAAGCTTACCGGGGTGCAGCACAAGTATCGTGAAACGGCGCTGTTCTTCCCAAGTAACGGTCAAACCTGTCACGCTTATTGCACCTTCTGCTTCCGCTGGCCGCAGTTCGTAGGCATGGATGAGCTGAAGTTTGCGATGCGTGAAACCGAATTGCTTGTGAAGTACCTGCAACGCAATCCGCAAATCACGGATGTGCTCTTCACCGGAGGTGATCCAATGGTGATGTCAGCGAAGAACCTGGCCAGCTACATTGAGCCCCTGATCAGCGGCGATGTGCCGAATTTGAAGACCATCCGTATCGGTACAAAGTCACTCGGCTACTGGCCCTACAAGTTCATCACTGACCGCGACGCGGATGACATGCTTCAGCTCTTTGAAAAAGTGGCTGAGAAAGGCATCCACCTGGCGTTTATGGCGCACTTCAATCATCCGAATGAATTGCGCACACCTGCAGTGAAAGAGGCCGTACGTCGTATCCGCGCAACGGGTGCGCAGATCCGCACGCAGTCGCCAATCATGAAGCACATCAACGACACACCGCAAGACTGGAGCGACATGTGGCGTGAGCAGGTAGATATGGGCATGATTCCGTACTACATGTTCGTGGCGCGCGACACCGGCGCACAAGACTACTTTGCCGTAGAACTCGAACGCGCGTGGAAGATCTATCGCGAGGCCTACAAGAAGGTGAGTGGCGTCTGCCGCACCGTCCGCGGACCGTCAATGTCAGCTGACCCGGGTAAAGTGCACGTGAACGGCGTCACCGAGGTGAACGGCGAAAAAGTATTCGTGCTCTCGTTCATTCAAGGGCGCCATCCTGACTGGGTGGGCAAACCCTTCTTCGCAAAGTACGACCCAAAAGCCATCTGGCTCGATGACCTCAAGCCGGCCTTTGGCAAAGAGGAGTTCTTCTACCAGGATGAGTTTGAGAAGATACAGTTGAATTAACCCCTCAGCCCCGCATCCGCGGGGCAGCTCCCCTTCGAAAGGGGAGCACTTTTAGGTTACTTACAGAAAGGCGCCGCTCCCGATGTCTATCGGGAATGCGGCGCTTTTTGCTTTTATAGGCATTGAGGGGACGGCTTATAGCCGTCCATAACGAAGTCTTGAATGGTCTCATCAACCTCTCAGACCTCCGCTTCGCGAAGCCCAGCTCTCCCCATCTGAGGAGAGCCCTGGTCACTTTCCGAAAAGGGGTAAATCCTGATTTACTACTCATTATTCATTACTTTCCCAGCAGCCCGCGTCGGACGGCTATAAGCCGTCCCCTCAATTTTGTTGGGGTATGATTCAGCAGCGCAAGTATGCGCTGATTTGAGAACTTTCCCAGTTTCCCAGTTTCCCAGTTTCCCAGTTTCCCCAGTAGGCCTTCAGACAGATACCAACGACATCGACTTCACCATATGTGTACGTTAGATCTGAGAGATTGACTATATTCATTATGAAATAGTGAAACCCATGTACTTGATCGCCCTTTTTCTGGCATTGGTCCCTTCTTCATCGGTGGAGACGTTCAGCATTGAAACAATAGATGGTGAAACTATAAGCGTGGCTGACGGCATGCACCTAACGGTAGTTTATATCTGGGAGCCAAAAGTTGAAGATGTCGTCAACGAATTTGAATCGCTAAACACAATCGCTTCCCAACACAAGGGTAAGTCGGTGCAGTTTATAGCGGTATGCACGAAAAAAGTCGAAAAGGTGACTGCTTATCTTGAACAAAGAGCCTTGAATTACCATCATGTTGCAGGGAAAGAAGCTAAGCGGGTCACTAAGGCGCTAAACCTGAATGGCATTGTGAAGACCATACCCAGGCATATTGTGATCGGCAAAGACGGAGAAATTTTGCAGTCTGCTGCCGGCAGTTGCAATACGATTCATACGCTAGTTGAAGAGGCACTGAAATGATTTCGTCGTGCACGCTTTCGTCTCTTTTTCAGCATCACTTGAATGATCCTTATCTCCCGATTTACCAGCTTCCCGTTAGACCGTTCGATCGTAAGACTTCCCCGGGTTGTACTCAACTCCGGTCGGACCTGCCTGGCCGGCAGGCAGGCGCGATTAATTGCTACAGGGGGGTAAAAATAAGAGCAAAGCTGTATTGCTGATTACGCGAACGCAGATTGATGATTTATTATTCACTAATCATTATTCAGACTTCATTATTCTACCAGTTTCCCAGTTTCCCAGTTTCCCAGTTTCCCGTTAGACCGTATGACCATCAGACCGTCAGACTGAAACCACCCGAATCGCTGCCTTCACTTCCTCCACCTTCGTCTTCAGTGTCGCAAGGTCTTCGGCAAGCACCGTCACGTGTCCCATCTTACGGTACGGCTTGGTCTCCGCTTTGCCGTAAATGTGCGGATACACCCCCGGCATCGCGAGCAGGGTGTTCAGTCCTTCGTACACCACCGGACCTTTGAAGCCCTCTGCGCCCACGAGGTTGACCATCGCTGCCGGACGTAACACCTCAGTACTTCCCAGCGGCAAGTCAAGGATGGCGCGCAAGTGCTGCTCAAATTGCGACGCGACGTTCGCCTCTATCGTGTGGTGTCCGCTGTTGTGGGTGCGCGGCGCGACTTCGTTCACGAGTACTTCGCCGGATGTGGTCAAGAAGAGCTCCACGGCTAAAATGCCGGTGAAGTTCAAGGCATCCGCCACTTTTGTGGCGAGATTTTTCGCCGCAGAAGCGGCGGATGGAGACACGTCTGCCGGAGCAAACAAGTAGTCAACGAGGTTCGCCTTCGGGTCGAAAACCAGCTCGGTCACCGGAAAAGCCGCCGACTCACCGGATGCGTTGCGCGCGATGATCACCGCCAGTTCTTTCTCGATGTCCACCAGATCCTCAACCACACAGCCGCCTTCAAAGGCCTCGTCCAGGTCTTCTTTCGTGCGCATGACCGAAACGCCGCGACCGTCGTAGCCGCCTGTGCGCAACTTGAGTACGCAGGGCAGATCCGCTTCGCTGAGCGAACGTCCGTCTTCAATCAACTTGAACGATGAGGTCGCAATGCCGTGATCGGCATAGAATTGCTTCTGCAGGCTTTTGTCCTTAATCGTCTCGATGTGCGCCGGGTCCGGACAAACCGTAACGCCTTTTGCCTGCAATTCTTTCAGCGCCTGCGTGTTGACGTCTTCAATTTCGATGGTCAGCACATCCTTATCGGCGCCGAAGTCAAGCACGGTCTGGTAATCGCGAAAATCGCCTTGCCTGAACGTAGTCGCCAGCGCAGCGCACGGCGCATCTGCCGAAGGGTCAAGCACATGGATGTGCACATCCAGACTGGCGGCTTCCTGAATCAGCATACGTCCGAGTTGTCCGCCACCCAGGATCCCCAATTTTAGGTTCGTTCCGGTAATCGCTTTCATGAGTCAAATTCAATCAGGGCCGGACGCTGCGTGATCTCGTGATAGCAGATCACCTCCGGCGAGAGGTAGTGCACGACCATTGATTTGCGGGTCAGGTCGCGGTTGGTCATTTTCTGAGCGCCGTGCAGCAGGTTGCCGTGCCAGAGAAACACATCGCCCTTCTTCGGGTGCAGCACCTGTGGCTTCAACTGCTTCTCTTTGATCATCTGCTGGATGTGCTCTTCGTAGTGCAGGTACGCATCCTTGCCAAGCAGCAGCGAAGAACCGCCGTGGTCAAAATCGCGGTTCAGCACATAAGGCAATTTGTGACTGCCGGGGTAGTATTCGAGCGGACCTTGTTCCGGACCGATGTCTTCCAATGCCACCCACGCCGCTGTGAGATGTCCGAGCGGATAAGTGGTCATATGAATCGCGTCACTGTGGGCGCGTTGCTCGCTGCTCTTCTCGAAGTTGATGCTCTGAAAAGGCACCATTTGCTTCCCGGTCAGAAAGCTGAATGCCGATACAATGCCTTCGTCATGAGCAATCTTCCCCAGCAGTTCACCTTCGCGAAATGCAGACATGATCTTTTTACCGGAGTAGTTGAAGTCAATCTGATTGCTCTCCATCAGTGCGTCCACTTCGGCATTGACGCGGTCGATGAAATCAGCTGAAAAGTAGCCGCGCAGAATGGCGTATCCGCCTTCGGTCCAGGTCTCAGCCAGCGGCTGGCTTACCTTCTCCGGCAAGGCATCAAAGCCCGCTTGCTGGGTGATGTCAGCGGTACGATCACTCCAAGGACGTTCATCAGGGAGGTGCTTCACATCCTCGCTTGAAATCGGCGCATAAACCGATTTTCGAAGTCCGTAATGCTTGTACAACGCCTTGTTGCGTTCAAGCAGTTCACGCTTCGATAAATTAAAAAGGTGGTAGGCCGGTTTCACCCTGCGAAAGAAGCCCCAATATTTTTCGTACCACTTTGCCATCGGTCGCAAAGGTAGAACAGTTGCCAAATCTTTATCTTAGCAGCATGCGACGCATTTTGCTGACTTTTATCGCCTTTCTTTTTTTCTTCTGCGCAAAAGCGCAGGATGGCAACAGCTCCGGCAACGGGCTGCAGGGACAAAGCCGCTGGGTGTTCGGCGGAAACGTGGCCCTCTCGTTCGGAAGCAACTTCACCGTCATCGGTGCAGCCCCCACGGTGGGCTACCGCTTTACGGAGCGCCTGACCGCCGGAGCCGGAGCACTTTATTTTTATCAAGCGGGACAAACCTTTGGAGGTCAGCGCTTCGACTTTTCGATTTATGGTCCGCAAGCTTTTGCCCGCTACGTAGTCGGACAAAGCGTCATATCGGAGGGAGATCGCTTGGCTTTCCAGAGTGATGCTTACCTGGTGAATACAGAAGTCTATGACCCATTTGCTGACACCTTCGGTCGCGACTGGATTCCGCAACTCTTTGTAGGGGGCGGCTACTTCACCCCGGTTGGAGGACGAACTTTTATGGGCTTAATGGTGATGTGGGATGTCATTCAAGACCGCAATGCCCCGTTCGCCAACCCTATGATCCGCGGCGGCATTTCGATTGGGATTTAGGTAGTTCTTCAACCTCTCAGCCCCACGCTGAAGCGTGGCCCAGCTCTCCTCATCTGAGGAGAGCCTTTTTATTTTTTGGCATGATACTAGAAATAAGTCTCCCCTGAAATTAGGGGAGATGTCCTAAGCACCGAGGTGGACAGAGGGGTTTTCAAAAATCGAGAGTGGATCTAATTGGTGTTGAGAATCAAAGGTTTATAGCGTTTTAATTTGTTGTTAATTAGAAAATATTTAAATTAATTAATCAAACTGGAATCACATGAAACCAATTCTCGTCATTTTGCTTTGTGCCGTAAGTTCTCAAATGGCGCTTAGTCAAGTAGATTTACCACCTGATTCAACGACATGGCTCTCCGCGAGAATGGGAATGTTCGGTTATGATGGGCGGTTTGAGGGTTTGCTTTATGGGGATTCTACCATCAATGATATTGCCTACAAGAAGTATTATGAAAATGATGACTTACGAGGCTTTGTTCGAGCAGACTCTAGTGTATGGTATGTAATAGCTGAAGGTGAAGGGGAAGAACATGTTTTATATGATTTCAACATAGCAGTTGGAGACACCTTTCACGTCGACAGCCCTCTACTAGAATATGGCGGTCAAGGAGAGTGGGTGGTTTGCGACTCCATAACAACAAGAACTTTTGAAGACGGTACTACCCGAGATAAGTATAATCTGCGTGGTTGGTCAGATGAGTCGGGCGGACCGTTTGAAACAGTTTGGTACGAAGGAATAGGAAGCCTAAAGCTCCTTTCAGAAGTTACCGGTTGTATTTATTTCGATTGCGGCTCATATCGAGCCCTATGTTACCAAGAGGATGGAGTGTCTGTATACACTGATCAGAACGGATTATTGCTTCAGAATTACTCTACAGGAGTTACTTATATTTATGAAGACTGTACGTTAGAGTTCTACGTTGGAATCACCGATAACTCGATAGGAACTTTAGAAGTGTATCCGAACCCCGCACAGCAGCAGGTGAATATTGATGTCAGCATGACCATAGTTAGGCTTATGCTTTACAATTCGATGGGACGAAAAGTGCTTGAAGAAGAGCTGTATGCCGAAGAACACACGCTGGACTTGTCGACCGTCCCGAAAGGTCTATATACCCTTGGTATTCAACTCGCAAATGATCAGTTCGTATGTAAACAATTGCTCGTTGTCGATTGATTGATCATTCTGCGCGAGATTCAACGTTGGGTGATCAACCTCCCAGTCCACCGCTTTCGCGGTGCCCAGCTCTCCTCATCTGGGGAGAGCCTTGTATTCAGTTTAGGAGATGAATAAGGCCCCCCTGAAATTAGGGGGGGCTGTCCCGCTTCAGCGGGACTGGGGGGTATTTTGGAGCGCCCTCGCAAGCAAGTGCCATCAACCTCTCAGACCCACGCTGAAGCGTGGCCCAGCTCTCCTTATCTGAGGAGAGCCTTGGATAGACTCCTACTCTCATTCAATTCCCATTTCTATTCCTATTTCCAAGCGCAAGCAATGTGCGCTCTCTTCGTTAATCTCTCGTTGAAAAGTCAAGCTTCTAATTGACCTTCATCCCCAAGCTTGCTTGCTACCTTTGAGTAAGCGAATACATCCCATGCAACAGTACCACGACCTTTTGCGCCACATCCTTGAGAATGGCACCAAGAAAGAAGACCGCACCGGCACCGGAACGCTGAGTTGCTTCGGCTACCAGATGCGTTTTGACCTCAGTGAGGGCTTCCCCGTGTTGACCACGAAGAAGCTGCACCTGCGCTCGATCATTCACGAGCTGCTGTGGTTTTTGCAAGGTGATACCAACATCAAGTACCTCAAGGAGAATGGCGTACGCATCTGGGATGAATGGGCCGATGAAGACGGCAACCTCGGACCGGTGTACGGCTACCAGTGGAGAAGCTGGCCCAACCCTGACGGAACCCATACCGATCAAATCACCAAGCTGGTTAATTCGCTCAAGAACAACCCGGATTCACGCAGGCACATTGTGAGCGCATGGAATCCATCGTTCATTGACGACATGGCCCTGCCGCCGTGCCACTGCCTCTTTCAGTTTTACGTAGCCGACGGCAAATTGAGCTGTCAGCTCTACCAGCGCAGCGCCGATACCTTCCTCGGGGTGCCGTTCAACATCGCTTCGTATGCACTTTTAACCTTTATGCTTGCGCAGGTCTGCGGCTACGAACCGGGTGAATTTGTGCACACCTTCGGAGATGTGCACCTCTACCTGAACCATATTGAGCAGGCAGAGCTGCAACTGACGCGCGACTTCCGTCCGCAACCGCAGATGAAGATCAATCCGGAAGTGAAAGACCTGTTCGCGTTTAAGTACGAAGACTTCGAGCTTGTGAACTACGATCCACATCCACACATTAAAGCGGAGGTATCGGTATGATCGTATCAGCCATCGCCGCCATCGCGGAGAACTACGCCATTGGACGAGACAACGACCTGATCTGGGACCTGCCTGATGACATGCGCTTCTTCATGCGCACCACAAAAGGGCACCACATCATTACCGGACGTAAAAATTTCGAGTCGATTCCACACCAGTTTCGTCCGCTGAAGAACCGCACGAACATCATCGTGACCCGCCAGAGCGACTACGAAGCCCCCGGCGCGCACGTGGTCAACAGCATCAAAACAGGCATCGAAAGGGCGCGCGCCGCAGGAGAGGAGGAGTGCTTTGTGATTGGCGGCGGACAGATCTACGCGCTTGCTCTTGAAGAAGGATTACTCGACCGCATGTACCTGACGCATGTCCATGCGAGCTTCGAGGGGGATGTCTTCTACCCGAAATTTGATGAGAACCAATGGAATGTGCAGGTGCTGGATGAGCACCCAACGGATGAAAAGCACGATTACGCCTTCACCATCAAACAATACGACCTCAAGAAATAAGTTCCGCTTGGCTATCTTCGACGGCAAACTGCGCTCATGAACTGGATTGACTACCTCAGCGACGGCATCCTGCACATCACCGATTTCGAGGGTTATGACCACATGGTCTACCTCATTGCCCTCGTATCGATCTACGATTACCGTGAAATCAAACGGGTCATTTTGCTGGCTACGGCCTTCACCATTGGGCATTCGTTGACCTTGATCCTCGCCGGACTTGAGCTGATTCGTCCGAACAGCGGTCTCATTGAATTCCTCATTCCTGTATCGATCCTGTTGACCGGATTGTCAAACTTGCGCTACGCGAAGCGTCACAATACCCCGGTGTCGTACCATGGGGTGCGCTATTTGATTGCTATTGCCTTCGGTTTGATTCACGGCATGGGCTTTTCGACCTACTTCCGCATGATCGTCGATCGCGGTGAATCCATCGTGCAGCCGCTGTTATTCTTCAATCTCGGCGTTGAAGTAGGCCAGCTGTTGATTGTGATGGTCTTCATGCTCATCACCTTCTTGTTCCAGGGCCTGTTCCGCATCCAGCAACGCGACTGGATTCTCTTCTTTGCGGGCGTTACCTCGGGTATCGCGGGCATGTTGTGTCTGGATACGTGGCCGTGGTGAGAGAGTCTGGAGTCTGGGGTCTGGAGAGAATTCAAAATGTATAATTCATGATGCATAATTAGAGATGGTTGGCGTTAGCCGTTGTGTCTGTTATTATTCTTGTTTTTTAGTAATTATAATAAGGCTCCCCTGAAATCAGGGGAGCTGTCCAGCGTGAAAACGCTGGACTGAGGGGTTTTAGGGAGCACCTCCGTAACCACTCCTCATCAACCTCTCAGCCCCGCATGTGCGGGGCAGCTCTCCTCATCTGAGGAGAGCCTTATTCAGGTCTCAACAATGCTGAATCCTGATTTACTCTTCACTACTCATTATTGACTCATTACTAATCTCCCGGTTTCCCGGTTTCCCTAAACTGTCGATCGGTCCATCGGTCGATGCGCTTCGCTTCGCAAGACCGGCGGCAATAGCCGCCGCCACACTAGGAGTACTTAAATGATTCAAGGCAGCGCAAGTATGCGCTGCTTTCCGGCCGTTCCCCAGTTTCCCGAAACTGTCCATAAGTCTATAAGTCCATCGGTCGATGAGTCGATGCGTCATGAGTCGATGCGTCATTAGACCCACCCATCCGCCGCTTCCCGATGAATCGGGACAAGTTCCGCGGCGAAAAAAGAACACCATGCACCACCCACCCAACCGTTCCCGATAACAATCGGGACTGCAATACCTATCTTTGTAGTGTGAAATGGGTACGAACCATCGCGATTTTTCCCATCCGGGTGTACCAGGCCGTATTGTCGCCCTTACTGGGGCAGAATTGCCGACACGAACCTACTTGCTCGCAGTATAGCGTTGAGGCCATACAAGAGTGGGGCGTGTTCAAAGGCATCTGGCTCGGCATGAAGCGCATCTCGAAATGCCACCCGTGGGGAACGATGGGCTACGACCCTGTACCAAAGAAAGAACCTAAAGAACACACCCATGAAAAAGTTTAGTCTGCTTGTATTGGCTGCTGTAATGCTGGCCGCTTGTGGTGAAGCTCCGAAAGAGCAGAGCGAATCCATGAAGAAAGCCGAAGAAGTGCACGAGACCCTCGTGAAACTGAGCGGTGACGTTGCCGATATGATGCACGCCAAAATCGGTGACCTCGAAGCTAGAATGGAGGATGCCACCGCACAAGGCGATTCGCTGATGGCTGTCAAGCTTGATTCTCTCAACCAGCGCCTCGAGTCATTGCACGCGAATTTCCACGATTGGGAGGAGAATATGGTGGAGATCCCCGGACATGCACATTCTCACGACCACGACCATGAGCACGGCGAGCATTGTGACCACGACCACGATCACGAGCAAAACAAGATCATGGAAGGCATCTCTGATGAAGAACACCTCGAGATTCAGCAAGAGCAACTGCGCCAAATCGAAGAGCTCAAAAAAGAGATTGAAACTGTAAGCGTTAAGTAAGTATGCTCATTCGTCCGCGTCGCAACCGTCGCACTCCCGCCATTCGTGCCATGGTGCGCGAAACGCACCTGTCAGTTGACAACCTGATCTACCCGTATTTCGTGGTAGATGGCAGCAAGAAGAAGATCGCCATTGAATCGCTGCCGGATCTGTACCGCTGGTCTGAAGATGAACTCCTGCGTGACTTCGATGAAGCTATGGAGCTCGGTTTGCGCAATTTTGTGCTGTTTCCGGCGGTAGAAGACAAGCTCAAAGACAAAGAGGCCACGTATTCGATAGACGAGAACAACTTTTACCTGCGCATCATCCGTGCGGTGAAAGAACGTTTTCCGGAGGCGAGTCTGATGAGCGATGTGGCGATGGACCCCTACAGCTCTGACGGCCACGATGGCCTCGTTGAAGACGGTAGTATTCTCAATGATGAGACCCTGCCGATTCTGAGCGACATGGCCGTAGCCCAGGCAGAGGCCGGCATCGATATCATTGGTCCGTCAGATATGATGGACGGCAGGGTGGAGGCCATCCGCGATGCGCTTGACCAGGAGGGCTTCGAAGAGGTGGCGATCATGTCGTACACGGCGAAGTACGCGAGTGCGTTTTACGGTCCGTTCCGCGATGCCCTCGACAGCGCGCCAAAGTCCGGCGACAAGAAGACCTACCAAATGGATCCGGCCAATAAGCGTGAGGCCCTGCGCGAAGCGGCATTAGACGTTGAAGAGGGGGCTGATTACCTCATGGTGAAGCCGGCGCTGTGTTACCTCGATATCATCCACCAGCTCAAAGAAGACTTCGACGTGCCGGTCACGGCGTACAACGTCAGCGGCGAGTATGCCATGCTGAAAGCCGCGGCGCAGAAGGGCTGGCTCAATTACGATCAGGCGATGCCTGAAATGCTGCTTTCCATCCGCCGCGCGGGTGCAGACGGTATCCTGACTTATTTCGCAAAAGATTTCGCGCGGTTGGTGAAAAACAATGCATTATGAAGCAGTGGCTGATTCTTTCGGGTGTGGTTTTTTTTCTTTTCGGCGCAAAAGCGCCGGGATGTGGACAATCGAACTACAAAAATATTGTCATTGAACGATACGATGGCAAGGGCTTCCAGCCCTGTGAGCCGTCGATTGCCATAGACGTGAACGACCCGTCGATTGTAGTCGGAGGAGCCATTCTTGACAAGGTGTACACCTCGCAAGACAGCGGCAAAACCTGGAGCATCGATCGCCTGACTTCGCGTTATGGCGTGTACGGAGACCCTTGTATTGTGTCTTCCCCGAAGGGCAGCTTTCACTTCCTGCACCTCAGTGATCCGACAGGGCAGGGGTGGGCGAATGACAGTCTCCTTGATCGCATTGTCATCAACAACTCATTCGATAAAGGCAAGACCTGGGATGAGGGCTACGGCATCGGACTCGATCCGCCGCGCGACCAGGATAAGGAATGGGCCTGTACGGATGCGAAAGGCAAATACCTCTATGTCACCTGGACCGAGTTCGATAAGTATGCAAGCGAGGAGCCGGGTGACAGTACGTACATCCTCTTTTCACGTGGCAACAGTGAGGGTACAGAGTGGACCGAGCCGATTCGCCTGAACAAAATCGCCGGCAACTGCCTTGATGGCGATGCAACGGTTGAAGGCGCCGTGCCGTGCGCCGGACACAAGAAGGATGTCTATGTGGCCTGGGCATTGAACGACACCATCTGGTTTGACCGCAGTGACGACAACGGCAAGACCTGGCTTGAAGAAGATATTCCTGCGGCCATCATTGCGGGTGGGTGGGATCAGAAAATTCCGGGTATCAACCGCACCAACGGAATGCCCGTGACGGCCTATGACCGTTCAGGCGGCGAGCATGACGGTCGCATTTACATCAACTGGACAGACCAGCGCAACGGCGAAGACGATACCGATGTTTTCATCACGTGGTCTGATGATCACGGTGATACATGGGCAGAGTCAATTCGTGTCAATGATGATGGAGCCGGAAGCCACCAGTTCTTCACCTGGCTGGCTCTCGACCAAAGCACGGGTTATCTCTATACCGTCTTCTACGATCGACGCAATTACGATGATCTCCAAACCGATGTCTACCTTGCTTACAGCGAAGACGGTGGCCAAACCTGGACGAACGAGCGCATCTCAGAGAAGCCCTTTGTCCCGACCGAGAGCGTCTTCTTCGGAGATTATAACAACATCAGCGCAGTCAACGGCGTCATTCGCCCCATCTGGACCCGCTGCGATGACCGGCGCCTCAGCGTGTGGACCGCGTTGATCAATCGGTAAGACATTAAAACACCTCAACGGTATCAATAGAACACCCCAGCCCGTATTCGGGATGGGGTGTTATTTTTTACAGGTCGATATTGAGGGGACGGCTTATAGCCGTCCGAGAACTTTTGTGGTTTTACCTGAATATGACTGAGGGGACGGTTTACAGCCGTCCGAGAGAAAAAACGATAAACTACCCTTTCCGAATCTTCTCAGCGATCTCCGCAAGTTCTTCCTGAGAAGGTTTGAGTTTTTCGCGCTCAAAATTGATGTCACCTACACCATCAATGGGCACGAGGTGAACGTGAGCATGAGGAACTTCGAGTCCGATCACCGCGACACCGATGCGTTCGCAAGGCACAACGTTCTCGATCTGCTTAGCAACCCCTTTCGCGAAAACGTGCAAGCGTCCGAGTAGGTCATCGTCGAGATCGAAGATATAATCCACTTCTTTCTTCGGAATAACGAGGGTATGCCCTTCCCTCAATGGGGAAATGTCAAGGAAGGCCAGGAATTCGTCGCTCTCGGCAATCTTGTGACACGGAATCTCACCGTTGATGATTTTGGTGAAGAGCGCAGCCATATCAGCGGTTGATTTCGAGTACTTCGAATTTCACGAGTCCGGCAGGAATCTGCACCTCGGCAATCTCGCCCACAGCTTTGCCCAGCAGACCTTTGCCTATAGGCGACTCTACAGAGATCTTCTTTTCAGCCAGGTTGGCTTCGTTCTCTGCCACCAGCGTGTATTCCATCTCTGCTCCATTGTTGAGGTTCTTGATCTTCACCTTGGAGAGGATAAACACTTTTGAATTGTCAATTTGGCTCTCATCAACAACACGGGCATTGGCGAGTACATTTTCGAGCTTAGCAATCTTTGCTTCGAGCATGCCCTGAGCTTCTTTGGCGGCATCATATTCTGCGTTTTCGGAGAGGTCACCTTTGTCACGCGCGTCGGCAATTTGCTGCGAAATGGCAGGGCGTTGAACAGACTTCATGTGATGCAATTCATCCTTCAGTTTTTGAAGGCCTTCAGCGGTATAATAAGTTATTTGTGACATAACCATAATAGTTAACCCGAACGCGTCAATGCGAACGGAGCGTAAAAAAGAGAAAACCCTACAACGAGGGCTTTCTCTTACTCAAATATAAATAATCTTTGGGTTTCTTTATCAGAGGTTTACGTGCACACCGATCGAGTGGATTCCGTTAAACGGATTTGTCGTTCGATAGGCATAATCTACACCGATGATGGTGCCGTTTTTACCTGCTGGAACCTGAAGTGTCAGACCGGCACCAGGACCCGTGATAGCTGTCTGACGTACTTCTTCATCGGTCAGTCCGCTTTCCCAGAGGTAACCTCCCCGGATAATCACCTTGTCATTCCATGAAAGTGCAGCACCGGCGCCAAATTGGTCACGAGTAAATGAGTTTGAAGTGAACTGACCATTTGCGGTAAGCTTCAGCGACTCGGAAAACAGGAAGTCGTAAGCCGCGCCAATGTTTACCATAGATGGTAACTCATAGTTGGCAGAGCGTTGATCAACAGTTAATTGAGTACCTGTGCTTGGAATGGTAGCCGTGGCAGTAAGACCATCGCCACTGAAACGCATCGGCGGGCCTACATTACGCAGCGAGATACCCAGCTTAAGGCGGTCATTTTCACCAGTGATGTAATTGATTCCGGCATCAAAAGCGATTCCTTGCGAACGAACATTAGCGATTGACTCGGTAATCACTTTCGCTGTGATTCCGCCGTAAATGCTATTCGAGAAGGCTTTGGCGTAAGAGATGCCGATATAAGACATATTCGGTGAAAACGTACCGATTCCACCTTCCGGCAGATCCTCTGTGGTAATATCAATATCACCAAAGCCCATCGTCATCACACTAAGTCCAATCACACTGGCATCTCCAACTTTTTGTCCGAGGCCCACGCTGTTCATAGAAATGCCTGAACCCACGAGATACTGTGTATTTGTAAAGAGCAGTTCAGTGCGGTCAACAAAGGCCAAACCGGCGACGTTCAGGAAAACACTTTCTACTCCTCGAACCGAAGCCATATTGGAATTTGCAAACCCGGAGCTCCGAGCCCAGGGGTTGATGAGCAGGTGACTGGCACCGGCAGAACCAACCCGGTCAGGGTTGCCGGCGATAGCTGTGGTTATGCACATTGCTGACAGTGCGGTGCCTGTGAGAACGTACTTAAGATATGCTGAAATTTTCATTGTTCTGTCTACTGTTTGATTACCGTTTCGGCTTAGAAGTTGTCAAGGTCAACCGGACGCATCACGCCAAACCATTTCAGAATTTTCTCACCTACCCCGGGAACATCCACGTGTATCAGGAAGACCCCACCTGAAATCGGCACATTCGCCTGGTTCTTGAGGTCCCAGTCGAGCGATGTCAGTGGGTCTGCCTTCTGGTACTGACGAATCAGGGTGCCCTGAACATTGTAGATGGTCACCGTGCACACTTCAGGGAGGTTCGTGATCTTCACCCGGTTATCGAGCTTACCTGTTTCATACTGTGAGTAAGCATAGTAGGGGTTAGGAACCACGTTGATCTCTTCAAGTGCTTCGTCAAGTGTGGCCTCATCATTCAACACCGTAGCTACATTGCGGGTGGAGAAACGATAGAAGGGGTTCCAGTTGTTTTCTGCCAGATCGTAGTCGTCAACGTTTGACACGGTGGGCGAGTATTTCTCGAACTTCTTGGCAATTCGTATGCGAATCCGCACATCATTAGGAATCAGTCCTTGTTCAACCGGCAGCATTTCATATCCGTCATTCAGGAGTGACGAACCTACCCATGTACAGGCGCGGAACACGCGCCGGCGGTTGGTATTGCTGAAGTCGGCCTCCAGGTTATTGTAGATGAAGCGACCTTCATCATAGGCAGGCATCCGCTCGATGTCGTCTTCTTCAAATTGAGCATTCTTGAAGACGTAGATCCAGTGCTGACCACCCGCGTATATCGTTGCACCCAAGTTGGACGTAATACGATCTGATGGGTTCCAGAGCATGTCATTGCCATTGTCTGCTGCAAACCATGAATCTTCACCAAAAGCGATGTTCAGGCGCTCACCGGTACCCACATCAATGGCATAACCGGGGAACCATCCCATACCAATAGGCTGTTCGCCATTCAGTGTAGCTTCGGTATCGTTGCCTCCTTCACCAACGGTGAGACCATTTTTATCTACAGACGGGTGACGACGCAGACGCATTTTCTCCGGGTCGTCAAAATCAGGGGTCAGATTTTGAGCGAGATCTTCGATGGGCTGCATTTCAATCACCGCAGCGCGTGTCCACTTGCTCTTATCGCTGGTGAGCACGATATCTACGTTGTTGAGTCCTGAAATCTTCGAGAACGGACTCAGGTCGCCTTCCAGTCCGTCAATGGTTGGAGCCACTGCCGGCAGGAAGATGCTCTCTGTCGCACCCTGAGGGGTCACTTCGCCGGTATATGATACCAGTTGGTAGGGAGCCCAGGTGCCACCAAGAAGCGTCTCATACATTTCATCTTCATCGAGCGGGGCACCGGCTTTCAGATCGTCAAAGATGACTTCTTCTTCAATGTCATCATTTTCACTGACCTGCGTACCGGCGCGAATCCAGTTCAGCTCTGAGAAGCCTTCAGCATCGGGAATACCGGTAAGCCACGGACGTGTGCGGTCTTCGAAGTCAATGGTGGCTTCCAGCAGTTCGGTGAATTCGTTGTTGTTGGTATACTGGTATTGCTCCCAGGTAATGGAGATTCCCCAATCAAGCAGGATGTCTTCATTTAGCACTGAAATAGCTTTGATCGAATTGTACACTGCCCGATCGTCATTGGATGGATCCGCATCTGCGAGCATGGTCAGGTTGGTAAGCTCCCAGAATGCCGTATCGGCATCGTCAATATCAGCATCATCAGGAGCCAGGCGGAGCTCAAACTCTGCGTTAGGCACATTGAGTGGATCAATCACTTTGATGTCAACCGGCCCGCGGCCCGGGCGATAGGTAAACTCAGTGGTTGTGACATTCTGCAATGCACTCTCCTCTGAAGCGGGATCCATATCCAGAAGCAGGGTGCCATTGCCCTTGCCTTCTAGGCGGGTAATGGGTACACCATCACCATAGCTTGCGCCGGTGAGCGTACCGCCGTTTTCTACCTCTGGTTTGTGAGGAATTCCGGTAAATACTCGGATAGCAGAACCATTAGATGCGGTGCGACTCGCTTTGTACTGCTCGTCTTGCCCGGTTCGTGCCACCGGATCATACTGAGCATAGTTATTTACACCGTAAGCAAGTACTAGGTAATAGTACGTTTTGTGGTTCACCAATCTGTTATCTCCTTGTGCAAAAGCGTCATTCAGGATACGGAAACTATGTTGCACCCCATCATTCTCACCGATAGCCATTGCTTGAGGCACAGGAAGGTCCATTTCTTGGTTTACCTCATAATTGACAACAACATCAATGGTATCTTTAATGTCAACGGTAGCAAGCAAGCGAGCTTTGTCAACATCTTCAAGGTCAGCAACAGAAACGTCAGCGTCAGAGAGCTGATAAATTTGGTATCCCTGAAAGACATACGAACGCTGGAGCGTATCAAGTTGTGTACCATCGGCCAGTTCTTCAGGAATTCCGGGGTCGAAGCCCACGTATTCTTCGTTGAAGTTGTTTGATAGTGGGTTGTCATTTGTGAGGTAAAGAATCAATTCGCGATCAAGTTCCTGAATGCTCACGTCTGGTGCAGCAGGACCGGATACAATTTCAAAGCAGTTATCGAACAGCGCCTGCGCCTTGTCATCAGCTTCACGCATCAATTCAACACTGGCAAACGGATCACCTGCATTCGCACGCGCCCAAACGACCCCTACGGTAATGTTATTGTAATCACCCGGCAAGAGCGTGAATGGACCAGCAGCTTGAATAAAGCGACGGTCAGCCGGCGGATTACCTGCAGTTTGCTCAGTCCATGGTGGAACGGGCTCACCCTGGGTGCCCCAGTTGAATGGATCCGTATCACCCGGAAACATGTAGTCAGCCGTAATACCGGTTACACCGACATTCACACCATCACCACCGTAGTCCATCTCCTGTCCATTCAGCCAAAGACCGTTCATATAGCGGTAGAAGTGGGCAGGAATTTGTGGTTCACCATTGATAGGGTTCAAAGAGTTATTGTAGTAAACGAAGCGGCGCATACCGAAACGCTCATTGTCAATAACTCCGTCTCCGTAACCAATACCGATGCCTTCATAGGGAATACCCAACGAGTCAATGGCATCTGTAAAGATGGTCGTGAGCGGGTTATCGATGCCGTCTTCATCCTGATAAGGTCCTTCAAAGAAATCAACGCCTACGGCAGGTGGGTTTTCACCATATCCGGGTGAGCTGTTTGAAGGCTCATCCACCGCATCGCCATTATAGCAGTAACCCAATCCGCGCTGAACGTCACAACCCACGTAGTCGTCAATGGCCGTACCCAGGTCGGCATCAATCCACGTACCAAAGTAGGTGTCACCAAGGGTCTGTGTTCCTTGGTTGATAAGTACGTAGTTATAGAAGGTCATGTTGTTGACCTCATCGTTGGTCGAAAAGGCAAAGGCCTGCGCGCGTATCTCCATCCCAATTGGCTCACCCTGGGATTCAGAGTGCACATTTCCTTTATCGTTGAAGATCCAGAAGAAGTTTTGGTCACCAAATAGCGGAACCGGGTCTTCGCGACGACGGTTGGCACAATCTATTTCACCGAGGAAATCGTACCATGGGTAGTCACCGTCGGAAGGATTGTACTGAGTGTCATTATTATAATCGTAAAAGGGAGCAAGGTAGAGGTCCTGATTCAGGGCCGTATTGCCGTTCCCGGGATAGGTGTCAAAGTAATTCGGTATAGCATAATCTGCCAATCCTTCTTCTTCGAGGTCACAGGTAGGGTCATTCAAACAATCAAAATACTGGCGATGGCGCTCTGAGTCTTGGCGAAAGGTGACAAAGAACTGGTCGTATTCTGAACAGACCGCCTCCGTCACTTCTGCAGCACCGGTATTGGTCAGGGGGCCTGGCCAAAAGTCATTACCATCGGCGCGGAAGGTCACTGCCGCAAGTTTGAGCTGCTGGTCAGGCGAAATACCTCCCATCCAGAGAGCTCCTGCATACAGAGAAGATACCCCTCCGTCTTTTGGAATCTCATACGAGGCCTGACTGATTGAACGGTCTTGCCACATTGAGCCTCCGGTTTCTATGAGTGCTCGCACATTGTTGAACTCAAGGTCTCGCAAACCCGTAGCCGGCGCACAAGCTGCAGCCCGTGTTTCCTGTTGCTGCGAGTTGTTACCGTTGTCATTTGAATTACTGTTTGTTCCTACGTACTTGTAAGCGGCTGCAGGAGTGCTGAGTCCGAGTACCAGGAGCAATACGAAAAGCGAAGAGAGTGCTTTCATCGTATATGTGGGGTTTTTCTTTAATGCCTTCATTAGAAGTCGAGTTTTACACCCAACCGGATCTGACGTGGCAGACCTAGGTTGAATGGATTATCCACAAACATTGCGTAGTAGTTGCGGAATGACGCGGGGTCATTTTGAGATGCAATTTGCGGCTGATATTGCGCGGCAGCCAGGTAACCATCGTCGTCTGGGTTACCGGTAAAGCGATACACAGAATTAATGTTGCGTGTATCTAGAGCATTCAGCACCCAGAGGTAAACGTTGAGGTTCGCCGTCTTGGCTTTATCTCCTTCACCGCCAAACGTCAGGGTGAAGTTTCGGTCAATGTTGATGTCGAGGTTAAACTGCCACGGCAGGCGGCTTCCGTTGATCGAACCTTCAGTGTTCGGGCTTACTTCACCGGTGATTGGCACAGCAATGTTCGAAGCGGTGTAAGGGGTACCTGATCCGAGGTTTGCAATGAAGTTCATACCGGTATTCGCAAATACCTGCTTGCCAAACCAAACCGGACCGTTGTATTCTTTGCCCTGACCGTAGCGGTAGTCAAGGTTTACAGTAAATGCGTGGCGCTGGTCGTAGTTGAATGGCGCGATCGTACGCAAGTTAGGAAGCCCGGCATTGATAAGTGCAAGCTGTGCATCAACGGTAGAACCGGTTCCATCGGCAAACTGCAGTACGTAGTTTGCGTTGATTCGAACGTTGCCCGTGCGACGCAGATCGTAGTTCAACGATAATCCTTTTACGGTACCAAAGTCAAGGTTACCAAATGCCCGGTAAGGTCGAGGGTAAGCGCCGGCAAACTGACGAACGGTGATCATGTCACGGAGTTCACGGTAGAATGCTGAAATTTTCAATGAAGAACTCTTCGAAAGCACTTGCTGGAAACCAAGCTCGTAGTCGATGGTTTTAGACGGACGAAGGTCGGGGTTGCTGATCAGGGCATTTCGTGCCTCTATGAAGAGGTAGTCAATCGGACTGAAGCGGTTGGATGAAGTAGGACGCTGGGTGAGGATGTCATAGTGTGCGAAGAATACCGCCTCATCTGATATGTTGAATGAGAACGATACACGCGGCATCACGTTGATTTGAGGATCGTAGTCGCGGAAGGCTCCTGAATTCAGTTCTGCATCCGGGCCGTCTACCAGCCATGGGGCTGGGAATCCGTTCGTAGATGCAATCAAATCAGGATCCGCAATCTCTGTACCGGAAGCATTGTACCAGGTTTCTCCATCACGGTAACCTACAATGCTCGAAGGGTTGTCAATATCGTCAACATAGACTACAAAATCTTCTCCGATGTTGCTCGGTACATTCAGGTCGCTTTCGAGCTGCCCGGATAGGTCACCCTGGATATCGCCCACGGTGTAGGCCTGTCCGATGACAAAAGGATCGCGAAGCACCGGCTGGTTTGCGTCGAAGCGGTCAACACGCACACCCACGTTGAAGATGATGTCATCAAAGGTGAACTTGTCCATGATATAACCGGCAATGTAAACAGGCTCATACGCGCCGATCGGGCGAGAACGGAAGCCATCATCATTGGTTTCGTTGAAGAAGTCTTCAATACTCGGACGGTTGCCGCGTACACGGTTGCCGTGAACATCGAAGCCCTGGTATAGCACGACGTTATTGCCCTGGTTCAGGAGGTCATCGGCACCAAACATATCAATGGAGAATAAGTCAGGGTCAAGTGCGTCTACATTGATGAAGTCGTTGCCATTTGGGTCAAGGCCGAGCGCTATACGCAGGTTGCGGTCAAACTCAAACTGGCCGTCGCCGATCAAACGATCATAGGTGACGTATTGGTCAGTACCAATATTCGTGACGGTAGAATCGCTAGTGTCAATCTCCTTGATGTGGCTGTTGGTGTAAAGACGCGATAACAACCATAAGCTGATTGGATTCAGTGAATAAAAGGCATCGCTGCGCTGCTCATACTCAAAACCGACCTGCACTGCGTGATCGCCGATATCGGCAGAGCCCTGAGCAGTCACACGAAACTGATTGTTCTGTGAAACGGAGTACTCATTTGCTTGCGCCCCATAGTAACTCCAAAGGTTGTAGGTTGAAGGCACAGGCTGCCCGTTCAATACAGCATTGCCATTTTGTACCTCGAGAAGCGTTGAGTATGGCCCCGGGTTGTTCGGATCGTACGGGTCTGTGTCAAACAGGCTGAAGTACTGGTTGTTGATGGCTGCAATTTCAGGATTGTACTGTGAAGGGGTGAAGGTAACCAGTGTGTCTTCCCAACCAACATGCACATAGCGCTGTGTTTCAAAATTGTACTCGTACGCTTCTTGCTGAAATACGTCAAACTGACCAATGTGACCGTAGCGGAAGAATTCGTCTTGGTGGTTCTCGTCTTGACGACGGTTGTAAGTGCTCGTCCAGTCAACCATTACCGTGTAGAAGATATTCTTCAGGTTACTCGCAGAGCCTTCGTCTTCTTCTTCGTCTTTGAAGCTTTGTGAAAACTTACCATAAACCCTCCAGTCAAAGCTGGTCACGTCTACGTTGTTCTCATGGTTCATGAGCATGCGGCTGTAGCTGAACTCATTTTGGCGACTGTAGGCCGCGGTAGCACCAAAAGTCAGGGTAATATCGTCTGATGCCAGCACATCTACCTTGGCAACAATGTTTGCCTGCTGACGCCCCACGTTGAGGCGTGTAGGGATGTTCTCAAAGGCATCTTCGCCCACGAAATCTGCATTGAACAGGGCGCCGTTAACCTCGCCACTCTGGTCGATATTCAAACGAAGGGGGTTGGCAATCAATTGCTGGCGAACATCGTCTTTCATGCGCATCACACCTCCGTAGGCCGGGCGTGGATCCACCTGACTGGTGAAGTTTCCGGAGAGAAACAATCCGAGAAGCGGACTGGTCTTATTGCCTTCTTCGTCTTTGCGGAAGGCAAGAGGACCTGAAAGTACACCCTCGAAGAGGTTGTATCCATATCGGTCAAGCCCTACGGCTGTTTCGCCACTCCTGACTCCGGAAGTAATGTATTCTACTCCTCCAAACCAGGAACGCGATGAATTACGAAGCGAAATGTTCATGACCCCACCGGTAGCATCACCAATGTTGGCAGGAATACCTCCGGTCATAACCGAAACTTCTTCAATTGCAGACTTCGGAAGATTCGCTGATCCCCGCACTTTAATACCGTCAATGTATACCCAGGTTGCATCCGGACGACCTCCACGGATCGAAACACCTCCGCCGGTACCGGCCGTGCTCACACCGGCGACCTGCGTCGCGAGCGCCACAGCATCACGACCCGGCATCTTATCGATGTCATCGCGGGATATTGTGCCACCGGAAGAACCACCATCACGGTCAATCAGCGGTATCGAGTACTCCACTACTTCCACCTCGTCAATTTGTACACCGCTCGTTAGCTCGGCTTTGGCAAACTGGATTTTGTTAGAGACCACCCGCACACCGGTAATCTTTTGAGTGTTGTACCCTACATAGGAAAACACAACGTCATATACACCGGCATCAATCGGTTTGATGGTGTATTCACCGTCGAAATCGGTGGAGGTACCTTTTACCTGGTTTCCGTTCAGGAAGACCACAACGTTTACGAAGGGGAGGGGTTCACCCGTCTCACCGTCGGTCACTTTACCTTTCAATGTCCCCGCTGCTACCTGCGCAACAGCTCCCGAAGAATAAAGTACCGCCAGCAAGAACAATAAGTAGATCTTACGCGACATACAGAATGGCTTTGATTACACTATTTCTCAACAAACGGGCGTAAATATAGAAAATATCGCTTCTGACATCAAAGCAGGTTCCATCTACTTTGAGGAGGGCTATTCATTCAGCCATAACGAGGTTGTCTGAGAGCCGCTAACGTTATCTTCTTGTCACCGTTGGTCGCTAAGATACATAGCCAATCTTCACATGGCACTATCAAAAGGGGGTAAACTGTGAGAAATGTTTACACGTCAACACGAGAATTTCGCGTCAAGGCTAACGGAAATGGCGCTTTCGGAACAGGCGGCGAAAAAACGATTCGCTATTGCCCCGCTTCATGTGACGCTCAGACTTGCGGCGCGTGCGTTTCATACGCTTGCGTGTCTTACGGTCTTGAATATCAAGGTGCTTCTTCTCGCGAGCACTCATTTGACCTTCAATTTTCTGCTCGCGAGCCTGCTTGAGGTCACGTTGCTCTTTGGCCTGCTTGTTGGGGTTTTGACTGCGGTCGCGTTGCGCAGTGGCATCAACCGTAAACAGGCAGGCGAACAGCACCAAAAGTGTAATCAATCGCCACACGTACTTAAAACGTATCATAGGCTGATTTCGTATGTCAGACGTTGAATAATGATGTGCTGTGTTTGAGAATGAAAGGTCACAATTGCTTGCAGCAAGCCTTCATTTGAACGAAGATACTCGCTGCGGCGCACGGTTTCGCCCTCAGAACGTTCAAAAAGCTCTTTCAGAAGACCGTCTTCAGTATAGGTGAAAGACCACTCTCGCTCGCCATCCGCCGCTTTTGCGGCGCACCATTGCAAACGACCTTCTTCGTTATATCGATAGTCAGTGCGCTCCTGGCGCCTGCTCACAAGGTAACTGCGCTCTACTGACATGAGGTAATCATCCTGATAGCGATGCCGCTCACGTATGTAGGGCAGTCCGTTTTCGTTGTATGTCGTAACCTCAAAGCCGTCTTCAGTGGGGGTCTGTACCTTCAGTTCAGC
The DNA here is from genome assembly GCA_018402085.1 of Flavobacteriales bacterium. Taxonomy (GTDB): domain Bacteria; phylum Bacteroidota; class Bacteroidia; order Flavobacteriales_D; family Sanyastnellaceae; genus Sanyastnella. The sequence goes on from JAGYJM010000002.1 coordinate 139,667, forward strand.
ATTGATAAAGGTGTCTTTTTCTTGCCCTTCTTCGCCGCGAAAGCGGCGGATATGAACGCTGTCAGGCGCATACGTGAAGCGCTCTTCATAACGCCCACGGCGGTCGTTTCGAATGTACTGTTTCAGACGCTCCTCATTGCCTAGACCATAGCGCTCAAGAATAGTGTCGACCCGTCCGTGCATGGATCTGAAGGTCGATTTAGCTGCTAACTCACCATTTCGGTCAAATCGAAAATGGACTTCCTTACCGGTACGGCGAATCGGCTCATTGCTCTTCTTTTCTTCTTCAATCACCTGTATCGATAAAATACCGTTCAGACCAATGAATGCGGGGTTGAAGTGAAGTTCGCTGCGGGTATCGGCCAGCGAACGCACCAGAAGCTGCTGTGCAGACATCTCTATACATGCGCAAAGGGCCAGGCCGGTCGCTAGCATCGGGTTAATCCATCTGTGCAAGGGCATCAGTGACGTTATTTACCGGTAGCTTACAGGTTTTGTTGAGGCAGACGAAGAGTGTTGAACGATCGGTGAACTTGCCGTCAAGTAAAGGAAGCGCACCTTCGCTGCCACCCATCAGCAATGCGTTGGGCAGGTAGTGGAGTGCCAGCTCGCGGTGAAGACGTGGTGCCCCATCCGGACCTGTGACCGCAATTTCATAATAAGGCCAGGTAAGCCAACACATCAGCATAGCCCAGTTGCTGAAATTCTGTCCGTAGTCAAATCCGCCCTGTACATTGCGCAGCATTTGCCCGGCCCGCTCGCGGTGAGAGGCATTGTCAAAATAAACCCCCAGTTGCCACAATGCTTTCGCCATACTGGAGTTGGATGCCGGAATGACGTTGTCCATTACTTCCTGCTTTCGAGCGATCAACGGGTCGTCAAGGTCACTGGTGAACCAGAACATGCCGCTATCTTCGTCACTGAAATGCTCCGTTACATATTCGGTGAGCTCGCGGGCGACCTCCAGCCAATGCTCGTCAAAGCTGACCTGGTAGAGCGCAATCAGAGCCTCCAGCGTGAAGCAGTAGTCTTCAAGATAGCCGTTGATTTTCGCTTCTCCCTTTTTATAACTGTGCCACAAACCGCCATCCTCTCTCCGGCAGTTTGACAGAATAAAGTTCATCGCCTCCTTTGCCCGCTCGAGGTAAGCGTCTCTGCCCAATACGCGATATGCATCGGCATAGCCTTTGATCATGATTGCATTCCAGGAGGTGAGCTGCTTATCGTCAAGACCGGGGCGCACACGCTTCGAGCGCGCCTTCATGAGCTGTTCATTGATTTCTTCAAGCCTGATCTTCAATACCCCGGCATCCATCTGATGTTGCTCAGCGTATTCAGCAGGGTGAGCCGCGCGCAGGAGGATGTAATTCCCATGCTCCCAGTGTCCGCGGGCATTGACGTTGTAATACTCGGAAGCCAGTGCATAGTCATCGCCCAGTATTTCTTTCAGCTCTTTTTCCGTCCATACGTAAAACTTACCTTCTTCACCTTCGCTGTCTGCATCGAGTGCACTGTAGAAGCCTCCTTCCGGAGCGCTCAATTCGCGTTCGGTAAAGGCCAGGGTCTGCTCAATCACGGTGCGGTAGGCAGGTTCATTGTACGCGGCGTAGCCCGCAGCATACAATGAAACGAGTTGTCCGTTATCGTAGAGCATCTTCTCAAAGTGAGGCACTTTCCAGATTCCGTCTACCGAGTAACGTGCGAATCCACCGCCGATCTGGTCGTAGATTCCGCCCTGTGCCATTTTGTCGAGTGTGAGGCGTACAAAGCTTTTGACGGCTTCATTTTTGCTCAGATGGCCGTAGTGCAGCAAGAATTCGTAGTTGTTTGGAAGCGGAAATTTAGGCGCACGGTTCGAACCGCCTTCATCCTGGTCCCAGTGCTTTGACCAGTTTGTGACCATGGTGTCAAGCACGCTGCGTTCAAAGGGTGCGGAGCCCTCCGCTTTTTCGATCAACTGGCTTTGCTGAATGCCTTTGGTAAGCCTTTCGGCATAGTCTTGCATTTTTTCGGGTTGCTCTTGTTGAATTTCTACGAGCGATTCGAGCACTTTCATCCACTGATCAGTCGGGAAGTAGGTGCCGCCGTATACCGGACGTCCGTCTGCGAGGGTAAAACAGTTCAGCGGCCAGCCACCTTGCTGGGTCATCAACTGCACGGCATCCATGTAAACCTGATCTACATCAGGGCGTTCTTCACGGTCTACCTTAATGCACACGAAGTGCTGGTTCATGTACTCCGCAGCGAGCGAATCTTCAAAGGTTTCGCGTTCCATCACATGGCACCAGTGACAGGCACTGTAGCCGATGCTTACCAAAACGAGCTTATTTTCTTCTTTCGCCTGTTTGAATGCTTCTTCTCCCCAGGGTTTCCAGTTTACCGGGTTGTGGGCATGTTGCAGCAGGTACGGACTGCTTTCATGGATCAGGGCATTCACTTTCTCTTTACTCATAGCATCCTCGTTATCAGGCGCACCATTGCAGGCACTGAGAAGCAGCAGGCCGACAAAGAACCATCCGTTCATACGCGTCATTGCTTCAAAGTTACTAAGCGCATCGGGGCCTCTTTCACGTGTTTTCGAAATGAAGTGAACTGGCGTACTTTCGTGTAGCCATCCTTCGCTTCTGCGAAGAAAAGAAAAGCACCCGCTCAGAAAAGACTGCTATGCACAGATTGTTCACACTTGCACTTGTATTGCTGCCGGTACTCTGCGCAAAAGCGCAGGATGTGAGGGTGCTTTTAATAGAAGAGGTGGAGCTGCTGGCTGGTACCTCATCTTATGATCACCGCCCCTTTGAGGTTCGATTGAAAGCGGGTAAACGAACGCGACGAATCGGCTTGATAGAGGATGAGGATGTGACGGTTGAAGCCCGCATTCGTTTGCGCAGACGAAATAGCCCTGCAACCGATACCACCGGTAAAAAAATTGTGTTGAAGGTGAAGTACATTTGCAATTGGCGCGGACGTTTGCAAAGAACGCGGCGCACGCAGCAGGTGGAGGTAGGCAAAACCTTCGTGATGGAGGAACGGTTTCTGTATGATCGTGGCTATTTGAATGGAAAGGTAATTCTGAACAGCGCCTGGCGCATTAAACAGTGAATGATGACAAGAGATCAATTGGTGTTTGAGTTGATTGCGAAAGAAGAAGAACGTCAGATAAACGGACTCGAGCTGATCGCTTCTGAGAACTTCGTGAGCCGGCAGGTGCTGCAGGCTGCGGGCTCAGTGCTGACCAATAAGTACGCTGAAGGATTACCGGGCAAGCGCTACTATGGCGGATGTGAATTTGTTGACCGGGTAGAGCAACTCGCTATTGATCGTGTCAAGGAGCTCTTTGGTGCGGTCTGGGCCAACGTGCAACCGCATAGTGGTGCCAACGCGAATGCCGCTGTGATGCTCGCTTGTCTCAAACCGGGTGATCGCATTTTAGGTTTTGACCTGGCGCACGGCGGCCACCTTACACATGGTTCTCCGGTGAATTATTCCGGCAAGTTGTATGAACCGCATTTTTACGGAGTAGAGAAAGAAACCGGCCGTATTGACATGGAGAAGGTCGCGCTCAAGGCACACGAAGTAAAACCACAGATGATGATTTGCGGAGCATCGGCCTACAGCCGCGACTGGGACTATGAGCGTTTCCGTGCCATTGCTGATGAAGTGGGTGCTCTGCTGCTGGCTGATATTTCTCACCCGGCCGGGCTCATTGCCGCGGGCCTGCTGAATGATCCGCTGAAGCATTGTCATGTAGTGACCACTACCACGCATAAAACACTGCGAGGCCCAAGGGGAGGGTTGATCATGATGGGTGCTGATTTTGAGAATCCGTGGGGCTTAACCACGCCGAAAGGAGCTGTGCGCATGATGAGTGCAATGCTTGACAGCGCAGTTTTTCCGGGCATGCAGGGAGGTCCGCTTGAGCATGTGATCGCTGCGAAGGCGGTGGCCTTCGGTGAAGCACTGGAAGATAATTTCAAGGTTTATTCTGAGCAGGTCATTCGCAATGCTGCTGTGCTCGCTGATGCATTGGTCGAAAAAGGCTTTGATATCATTTCAGGAGGCACAGATAACCACAGCATGTTGATTGACCTCCGTAATAAAGGGGTCACCGGCAAACTTGCAGAGCATGCACTCGGTGAAGCGCACATAACGGTGAACAAGAACATGGTGCCTTTTGACGAGCGCTCGCCCTTTGTGACATCGGGTATTCGTATCGGTACTCCTGCAGCCACTACACGCGGACTGAATGAGACGGATATGGTGTTGCTTGCGTCATGGATCGATCGGGTGATACGTCAGCCTGAAGACTCCGCATCCCTGAAAGTGGTGGGTGAAGAAGTACAAGCCAAAATGAAGGGTTATCCGCTCTTCGCGGGCGAAGGTCATTCAGCCGCGGTCTGACGTTCACTCCAGGTGAAGATGTCAAAGCGGTTGGTGGGGCGGTTTTTGGTCTCCCAAAAGAAACCGTCAAGAATTTTGTCGCTTTGCGTGGCTTTGAACGTGGGGTGTAAAGCGCCAGATGGTTTTTCGATCAGTGCAATGCGTTCAATCTGGCTACCGTTTATATAAATGAACACGTTACTGCAGTCTGCGCGATTCACGCCCATGACCTGATCGTTTTCAGAGGCATCATCTGCGGGGTAGTAAACGGTTTGTCCATTTCCCCTGACATGAATTTTGCGTAATTGATTATCTGTGAAATAGCCGGTCAGGTCTCGGCCTTTGATTTGGTTATAGAAGCCCGGCGCCGCTTCAGAGATGATCATGGCACCGCGGTGAATATCGAGTCGTTGAATGCGGCCGTTGAACATGAGAATATCCATTTTATCGCCGCTGATCTGGTTTTCTTTTGACCACAAGATAGGACTGCCGAAGAGTCGCAGTGTGCTATCTGCTTCAGCATAGCTCAGTGAATCAGCGACACCTTGCAGGTCATTTTTGTAAAACTTCACGCGCTGAAAAGCGCGGATGCGACGGTCTCCTGAGCTGTCAGGAGAGGCGAGCAGGGTGTCAGCGTGCAAGAACAAACTGTCAGTGTCAAAAAACTGCACCATTTCAGCGCGTTGGGTAACCAGTGATTCATCGCGGCTGTCATCGTGCCAGCCGTATTCTCCGGTGATCAGGTAATTGCTTGTGGTGTCTCTGATGGCGACGTTTCGAAATACCTCTCCGTAGCCGCGCTTGCCTTCGAAATAGATGCTGTCGCCTTCGAGGTAGGTGGTACTCGAAAGAATGCGGGCATGATTGGTGAACTGGCACACTTCAGATTGAGTATTGTACCATCCACGTGTGCAGTCAATGTGGGTGTTGTCAGAGACAATGGTGGTAGGACCAAAGAAGAAAGCAGTTTCAGACCGGGCGTTGTAGCGCAGGGTATCTGATCTTACTTCATACTCCGGGTTGGTGAGTACTACCTTGTCACGAAAGGAGAAAAACTCGCTTTCACTCTCATAATATCCTTGTTCGCTGGTAAGTCGGTTGTCGTTTTCACTCGAAGTGATGGTACCCCCATTGTAGTAGTTGGCCACCTTGGTTTCGAGGTCATAGTCGAGGATTTCGGTGATGAGCAGGCGGTCTTTATCAGTCAGTCTGATGTTGTCACGCAGGAGAGCCATTTTTTGGCTGTTGTCAAGGTAGAGGCGGTCACTGAATAGTTTGAGGCTATCTCCCTGTACAACACGAACATTGCTATAGGCTTCGAAGTCGCCTGATTTGAAACGCCAGGCGCTATCACAGTACATGACGGCCTTTTTGTACTGTAGTTGTACATTTCCGATCAGGCGGTCAGCATCGGTGATGTTTTGGTCAAAAAGGATGCGATCGGCGTTGAGGATTTTGACTTGCGTTTTTTCCTGCGCCCATCCTGTGCTTTTGCACAGAAAAAAGAACATGGCTAAAAAAAGAGACAATCGCATCATAAGCGTCAGCCTTGCCGTCAGGCCATGGCGCTTTCGCGGCGGATGGTTTGCGAGCGATCAGGACCCACCGATACAACGCGAATCGGTACTTTCAATTGCGCCTCGAGGTATTCGATATACTGCTCAAGCGCAGCCGGTAGGTTTCCGGCACTTCTAATACCTGTGAGGTCATCTCGCCATCCGGGCATGGTGATGAACACGGGTTCAATCTCTTCAGGGTCTATGCTGTAAGGCAAGTGATCGATCTCTTCACCCCGGTAGCGATAGTGCGTGCATACCTTGATTTCGTTGAACACACTGAGTACATCCGCTTTTGTCATGATCAGGTCTGTCACGCCATTGATCATCACCGCATATTTTAATGCGGGTAGGTCAATCCAGCCACAACGACGGGGCCTACCGGTAGTGGCTCCAAACTCAGCGCCTTCTTTTCGCAGGGTTTCTCCGGTGTCATCGTGCAATTCAGTAGGAAAGGGGCCGCTGCCTACGCGGGTGCAGTATGCTTTGAAAATGCCAAAGACTTTACCTATGCGGTTAGGGGCAATACCGAGTCCGGTACAGGCGCCCGCAGCTACGGTGTTTGAAGAAGTAACGAAGGGATACGATCCGAAGTCAATGTCGAGCAGTGACCCTTGTGCACCTTCTGCGAGAATGCGCTGTTTGTTATCGAGCTCTCGGTTGAGGTAGTGTTCACTGTCAATGAAAGACATGGTGCGCAGAAACTCAATGCTCGCCAGCCATTCTTGTTCGAGCGGTTCGAGTTCGAAATTGAAATCATTGTAATGCGAAAGCAGCCGGAGGTGCTTTTTCTTGAGGTGTTCGTACTTTTCACTGAAGCGGTCACTAATGACATCTCCTATGCGGAGCCCATTGCGGCCGGTTTTATCCATGTAAGTAGGTCCGATGCCTTTGAGAGTCGATCCGATTTTACCGGTTCCTTTCTCTTTTTCGGAAGCCGCGTCGAGCAGTCGGTGAGTGGGAAGAATCACGTGTGCCTTGCGAGATATGAGGAGCTGTTCGCGAATGTTAACATGATGGGGCAAGAGTTCTTCTACTTCACGTTGAAAAATAACCGGGTCAATGACGACACCGTTACCGACGACATTTTTTTTGGAAGGGTGGAAGATACCTGAAGGGATGGTGTGCAAGACGTGCTTATGCCCTTCAAACTCGAGGGTGTGCCCGGCGTTGGGGCCGCCTTGAAAACGTGCGATGATGCTGTAGTCAGGCGTGATGACATCAACAATTTTGCCTTTGCCTTCATCGCCCCATTGCAGACCGAGTAGGATATCAACTTTCATATCAATTCAGAGATTGGAGTCCCTCTTCGATTGAGGGGTAAATAGTGAGAAGGGCATTGAGTTTAATGACATTCAGCAATTCGGTGATGCGATCAGGAACACGGGTGAACACGACCCTTGCGCCAGACTCGTTCATTGCAGCTATGCCGCGCACAATGGCATTGATACCGCTGCTGTTGAGGTATTCGAGCCCCTTCAAATCAATGACAAAGTCTTTTTTTCCATTCCGGAGAGCATCCTGGATATTTGCCCTGAAGTCGTTGTGGTTTTCTACTTCAACGAACCTTCCGGAGAGTTTGATCACCCGGCAGTCTTGTTCTTCATAGCTGTGAATTTCTGCACTCATTCTTTGTTCTCTTTTCGCTGAGCGTAAAAATTCAGCGAGTGGTGCAGGATTTCAATTCCGAAGATTTCTTCAAGGGTCGATTTAATCTGCTGGATTCTGGGGTCACAGAATTCGAGTACTTCGCCGCTGTCAGTCAGGATGATATGGTCATGCTGCTGGTTTTGATGTGATTTTTCGAACTGCGCGAGGTTTTTGCCGAATTGGTGTTTGCGCACAAGGCTGCATGCCAGCAGCAATTCGATGGTGTTGTACAGGGTGGCCCTCGAAACCCGGTAATTCTTATTCTTCATATGTACGTACAGAGACTCGATGTCGAAGTGACCTTCGAATTCGTAGATCTCGCGAAGAATCGCGAACCGCTCAGGCGTCTTCCGGTGGCCGTTTTTTTCGAGGTAGGCCGAGAAGATGTCTTTGACTTTTTCCTGAATATCTTCGTGCATAGGCAGCTAGGGCCAAAAAGCAAAATTAGGGAAAAAGCGTGTCTTTATCTTTATAGCGGTCAGGCCATCTGGCCGGGTTCCATGCGTTGCACATTCAGCACGCCCTCCACATTTCGGAGTTTGTCAATCATTACGTGCAAGTGTTCGGTATCGTGCACCTGAACCCGGACGAGCCCGTCAAAAATACCGTCGTTCGATTCAAAGCTGATCGCCTTCATATTGACGTTCATATCAGAAGAGATGATGTTGGTGATGCGCTGCACCAAGCCCACGTCGTCAATTCCGGAGAACTGAACGGTAACTTCGAAGTGCTCAAGCTCTTTGCTCGCCCAGCGTGTTTTAATCACACGGTAGGCGTAGTTGCTCAGAAGCTGCGTAGCATTAGGGCAGTTCACCCTGTGCACCTTGATCTCGCCGTTAACGGTTACAAAACCGAAGACGTCGTCACCCGGGATGGGGTTGCAGCAGCGGGCGAGGGTATAATCCATGCGCTGTGCCTCATCGCCGATGAGCAGCACTTCTTTTTTGCCGGGTACAGGAGCCATGACGCTTTTGGTGTCCTGTCGTTTCTGCTGCGAGGCATCACGCTTTTTGAAAGAAAGTCGCCCTCCGTCAACGGTGAAACCTTTAAGCTTCTTAATGTCAATATTTCCTTTGGCAATGCGGTAGTAAAGTTCAGTAGCTGTCTCTACGTCATAGTGATCCTGTAAGGCGTTGATGTTCACGCTGAGAAAGCTGGCGCCAATATTCTTGAACTTTCGACGCAGGGTATCTTTTCCCTCAGCAGCCACTTTTTTGCGCTCTTCTTTGAGGGCTTGCTTGATCTTTTGCTTGGCGCGAGCGGTGACCACATAGCTGAGCCAGTCTTCTTTCGGGGTTTGCTTTTTGGAGACGATGATTTCAACCTGGTCACCACTGCGCAGCTCGTGACTCAGGGGAACGAGCTTGTGATTGACCTTTGCTCCGATGCACTGCGACCCTACCTGAGAGTGGATATGAAAAGCGAAATCGAGTGCTTTGGCGCCCTTGGGAAGGGTTTTGAGATCACCGTTGGGGGTGAAGATGTAGATTTCTTCACTGAAAAGATTGAGTTTAAAGTCATCAATGAATGCAAGCGCATCATCTTCGTGGCTTTCGAGCACTTCTCTAATTTGTGCGAGCCAGTTATCAAGATTGTGCTCTGCAGATTCAGTGTCTCCTTTATAGCGCCAGTGCGCTGCGAAGCCTTTCTCCGCTATATTGTCCATGCGACGTGAGCGGATCTGCACTTCGACCCATTTGCCGGTCGGACTCATGACGGTGGTGTGCAGTGATTCGTAACCATTTCCTTTCGGAATGGAGATCCAGTCGCGGAGGCGATCGGGGTTGGGTTGGTAGAAGTCAGTGACGATCGAGTAAACTTTCCAGGCTTCGGCTTTTTCCTGTTCAATGGGCGTGTCAACGATGATTCGGATAGCGAAGACGTCATAGATGTCTTCATAACGCACCTGTTTCTTTTGCATTTTGCTCCAGATCGAGAAGATGCTTTTGGTGCGCCCTTTGATTTCATAATCAATTCTTTCGGCATCAAGCGCTTTGCGGATGGGCACTGCAAATTTGTTGATGAAGCGGGTACGTACGGCTTTGGTTTTAGCCAGTTTTGCGGAGATTTCCTGGTATTGCTCGGGTTCTTTATACTTGAGCGAGAGGTCTTCAAGCTCAGTTTTGATATTGTACAAGCCCAGACGGTGAGCGAGAGGGGCATACATGAAGAGGGTTTCTGAAGCGATCTTCAATTGTTTCTCCCGCGCCATGTGATCAAGGGTGCGCATGTTGTGCAAACGGTCAGCAATCTTGATCAGGATCACCCGAATGTCGTCAGAGAGGGTCAGCAGCATCTTGCGGAAGTTCTCTGCCTGCATCGAGGAGGTCTGGTCAAAGACACCCGAAATTTTCGTCAATCCGTCAATGATCCTGCGCTCTTTCTTGCCAAAAAGGTTTTGGATGTCATCGAGGGTGATGTAGGTGTCTTCAACGGTGTCATGCAAGAGTGCGCACACGATCGAGGTTGTGTCTAAGCCCACTTCTTCAGCGCAAATGCGCGCCACGGCGATGGGGTGATAGATGTAAGGTTCTCCTGATTTTCGGCGCATTTCTTTGTGCGCCTCCAATGCAAGATTAAAGGCTTTACGGATGCGCCGGCGATCCTGCGGTGACCTTGACCGTGTCGCAGCGCGTAACAAACCTCGATAGCGGCGAAGGATTTCCTTCTTTTCGGCTTCCGTATCCCGTTCCACCATAGCGTGTATTAGAGTGCGGGGAGCACCTTGCCACTCACTTCCCCAAAACCAATACGCAGATGCCCTTTCTGAGCATAACCACGCATCTTGACGGTGTCTCCGTCATTGATGAATTTACGTTCTTCTCCATTATTGAGTTTCACAGGGCGGCTTCCTTTCCAGGAGAGTTCTAGCATTGATCCGTAGGCGCTCTCATCCGCTCCTGAAATCGTGCCACTCGCCATCATGTCACCTCCGCGAATGTTGCAGCCGTTTACGCTGTGGTGGGCAAGCTGCTGCGTGAGGTTCCAGTACATGTACTTGAAGTTAGACTTGCAGATCACTGTTTCATCCGCGCCTTCTGGCGCGATACCCACTTCAAGAGAAATGTCGTAATTCTTCTCACCGTCAAATTCGAGGTAGGGCAATACGGGAGGGTCTTGCGTAGGGCCGGATACTTTAAAAGGTTCAAGCGCGTCGAGTGTCACAACCCATGGTGATATAGATGAGGCGAAGCTCTTGCCGAGAAAGGGCCCCAAAGGCACGTACTCCCACTTTTGAATGTCACGGGCACTCCAGTCGTTAAACAAGACCATGCCAAAGATGTAGTTTTCAGCCTCAGCAGTGCTGATAGATTGGCCCATCGGTTTTCCGGGGTAGGTGATGAAAGCCATTTCAAGCTCAAAGTCAAGCAGCTTACACGGACCAAATACCGGAGCAACTGCATCTGCCGGCAACATTTGCCCTTTCGGACGATGAACCGGTGTGCCGCTGACGATGATCGAAGAAGCCCGTCCGTGATAACCTACCGGAATATGCTTCCAGTTGGGAAGCAAGGCATTTTCAGGGTCGCGAAACATCTTTCCGACGTTCGTGGCGTGTTCAATACTGGAGTAGAAATCGGTGTAGTCGCCCACTTCAACCGGCATCAGCATCTCAACCGATGCCATCGGAATGAGCGCCTGCTTCACGTGGTGCTCTTTATCGCGCAGGTCAGGAACGTCTGAACGCAACAGCTTACTGATGCGGTTGCGAAGTTCGCGGGTAGCCACTTTGCCATGCGAGATAATGATGTTCAGTGATGAAGTGTCAAAGTCAGCCTGGCTGAAGGGCAGGTTTTCGATATATCCCAATACATGCAGCGCTTTCAGATCAAGCACATACTCGCCGATAGCCACACCTACACGAGGTGCTTCTTGTGGGGTGCGGAATATGCCAAAGGGCAGGTTTTGAATCGGGAAGTCACTGTCTTCGGGTACCTCCACCCAGGAGGTCAATGTGGGGTCGTTCGCGCTGATCATGGGTCGATGAATATGCTTTTTCAGTTTGATGTGCAGGGTTGACAGAGAGGCACCTTGTACTGCACCGGTTCTCCTGATCAAAGGTAATAATCTCGGCGGCCTGTACCATACAGCTGACCGGTCAAAAAAAGTCAACAGGTTCATCGTTGCTTTTTCTACTTTCGAAGCATGGAACGATGTAAAACCCAACAATCAAAGACCCTGCAACGTGCAGTTTTCTGGGTTTTCAGTGGTTTCCTCTTCGTACATTTCGCCTTTACCCTCGTTCATACTTTGCCCGACCAGATGCCCACTTACCCGCTGCGGGGAATCGCTCGGGCTTACATGGTGCCATTCTTTCATCAGGGTTGGGCGCTCTTTGCACCCGATGTGCCGCAGCAACAGTTTGACCTCAACTACCGATACCTTGACAAGCAAGAAGGAAGCTGGTCTGAATGGATGCCGGCTAATGATTTGCAACCTCTGACCTCTCACCCGCGCGCCACTCAGATGGTTGAGAAAATGTTGATGCTCGTTGCACGTGACCTCGGCAATAACCTTACATATAACAACAACGATCAACCGCAATATGAATTGGTCACCACGGCAAAACCTTATTTCTTCACCATTTACTATGCAGTGCGCAGACATGAATTAATACACGGTACCCGACCCGCATATATTCAGTTGAAGCTCGGGGTGAGGCATACCGCTAAACCCACGTGGAGCCGCATTGCAACGCCCCCGGAAGACCGTAGTTTCACCTTCCCTCCCTTTGAAGTGACAGACGAATGAAACAGATCAATGCAATGATCGACAAGCTCGCAAGGGGCACACTGCAACCCAATACCCTGTGGCTTTTTCGTAAATTGACTTATGGCTGGCTGTTGCTGAATGCCCTGTTTTTTAGTCCGATCAGAAATCTCTTCTACGGTGAAGATGCGGTGATCATGCGCACGGTACCACCACCCGGATTACTGCAAAACCTCTCTCATTTACTCGCGATGAACCGCAATTATGCCGATGAAATTGCCGGTTTGTACTTGCTTTCAATTGTGCTCAGTTTTGCCGGCATCTTAGGGCGTATTCCGCGCATCGCAGTATTCTTGCTTGGCTGGCAATTCTACTATGCGAACATCTTTGCGATGAACAGCGGATACATTCTTTTTCTGCTGTTCTCGTTCTTCTTGATATTCACGGGGTCAACAAAGAGCGAAGGTGTTTCATCAATCTTGTCAAACCTCGCCATGTTCGCGGCTAAGACGCAGTTTCTGATCGTTTATGCGCTGGCCGGACTATACAAGTTACTCGGAGTTATGTGGGTGGAGGGAAGCGCACTCTGGTATGCGCTTCATCTTGAGCATTTTGTTTCAGACAGATGGAGCTTTTTGCTGGAGGCACCTTTACTCCTGCGAGGGCTCAGTATTTTCGGCATGCTTTACCAGCTGTTGTTTCCCTTGCTCGTCTGGTTCAAAAGAATCAAGGGGCCGCTGTTCATTCTAGGGCTCCTTTTTCACAGTTTTATTGCCGTTGCGATGCAGTTGCCAGACTTTGCACTCGCCATGGTGTTCGGATACAGTTTGTTTTTTCCGGAAGAATGGAGTGCGAGCATCAGAAGGTTTTTCCGGCTCAGTATGGGGTAGGTAATTTCCGCGCAAAAGCGCGGGATGCGAACACTTCTGGTTCGCTCACAAGGATGTCACTGACTTCGTGTATCAGGAAAGCGCGTCAGAAAAGCTCTTGCACGATACGCTCAACAGAGTAGCCTTCAGCCTCAGCTTTGTAGTTGCGAACCACACGATGGCGGAGAATCGGAAGGGCGACCGCCTGAACGTCTTCAATGTCAGGACTGTATTTTCCGTTGAGGGCAGCATGGCACTTCGCCCCGATGACGAGGTATTGCGACGCACGCGGACCGGCTCCCCAGGAGAGGTAGTCATTGACCATTTGCGGTGCTAGCTCTCTTCCCGGGCGCGTTTTACCGGCGAGTTTCACGGCATATTCAATCACATTGTCAGCAACAGGAATCTTTCGAATCAGTTGCTGAAAAAACACGATCTGATCTGCATCAATGACCGATTCAACTTTTGCGGTATGGTCACTGGTGGTGTTTTTAACCACGTTCAGCTCTTCGGCATAGCTTGGGTAATCAACCCAGATATTGAACATGAAGCGGTCAAGCTGCGCTTCCGGGAGCGGGTAGGTTCCTTCCTGTTCAATGGGGTTTTGGGTTGCCAACACGAAGAATGGCGAAGGGAGTGGGTAGCGGTTTCCTGCAGCGGTTACTGCTCGCTCTTGCATGGCTTCAAGCAGCGCGGCCTGCGTTTTTGGCGGGGTACGGTTGATCTCATCCGCTAGAATGATGTTAGAAAAGAGCGGACCTTTCACAAACCGGAATTCGCGATTCTCACCGAGTATTTCGGAACCAACAATGTCTGAAGGCATCAGGTCAGGTGTGAACTGAATGCGGTTGAAGCTCAATCCGAGAGCCTCCGAGATCGTGTTGACGAGAAGGGTTTTAGCGAGCCCAGGTACACCAACAAGAAGGCAGTGGCCATTGCTGAAGATACTGATCACCACTTCACGGATGACCTCTTCTTGTCCGACAATCACTTTACCAATTTCCTTGCGGAGTTTCGCATAATCCTCCTGCAGGTGGTCAAGCGCTTCTTTATCTGAGTTGTAGTTCGGTACGGCCATTCTTTCTTTCTGTTCGACGAGTCACGAAATTAGGAAATATAGCGGGCTAAAGCCCGTCGGTCAGCCAAGGATATGAAAAGTTACAACCTTGTAACTCGTCATTGACCCTTACGTAGGTGTCACGCAGACGTTTGCGCACCCATTTGTCGAGTGCCTTGTTGCGCATTTCCTGTTCAGCTTTTTGCTTAAATAGCAGGTAATCGTCACGTAAGTTACCCCGGTGAGCATCGAAGCGTTCGTCTACCTTGAAAATGGCATAATAAGGAGTACCCGAAGGGTCTTCGAGGTAGATCGGGTCAGAAACATCGCCAATGGCGAGTTTATCGAGCACCAGGAATACATTTCGGTCAAGGTCATCGACGCCGTGTTTCATGCCGCCGCGCATGAAATTGGCCACTTTTCCTCCCTGGTTGCGCGTGTCATCATCGGTAGAGTAACGGATGGCCGCTTGTGAGAAGGTGGTACTGTCAGCGAGAATGACGGTTCGAAGGCTGTCAAGCATTTCTTCCCCAAGCAGGAGGGCATTCTCACTGACAGTCGGACTGAACAGCACGTGGCAGGCGCTGAAGACTTCGCCCCGTCGTTCTTTGACTTCCATGAAGTGGTATCCGAACGGACTCTCAAACACGCCTGAGATGTCGCCAATTTCAGTGTTGTAAGCCACCTGCTCGAACTCTGGCACAAACTGACCTTTCTGGATGTTTTCGTAGCACCCGCGCTTGTATTTGGAGCCGGGGTCGTCAGAATAGCGCAAGGCGGCAATAGACATCGTCATTTGGCCGGTTGCGACGAGCGTTCGCACCGAATCGGCCAGTTGCCTGACCCGTTCTTTTTCTTCCAGTGTAGGGGTGGGTTCTATCACGATCTGGCTGTATTGCACCTGCTCGCTGATCAGAGGCAAAGAGTCTTCGGGAATTTGTTCGTAGAAGTTTTGTACTTCTTTGGGAGTTGCACTGACGCGACTTTCGAGTTGCATTTGCATCTGCTGAACCAGCAGTTGATCGCGGATCGGATCATGAAAGTCTGAGCGCCATTGCGCAACACTCTTGCCATATTCTGCTTCAAAAGCTTCCACAGATCCAAACATGGAAACAAAATAGCTCAAGCGGTTATCGATCTCTGACTGAATCTCAGGCTCAGAAACCTCAAGACTATCGAGTTTGGCTTGATGAAGCAGAAGGTTCTGAAAAAGCAAATTTTCAAGGGCATCACAACGGGTATCACCATCGGGGTCGAGCCCCTGCATTTTCTGTTGCAGCAGGTCATTTTCAAGGTCACTGTGCAGTACGATTTCATTTCCGACAACGGCGATGATGCGGTCAATGATCTCGCCCTGTTCCTGCGCGTAAAGACAAGCCGAAAGCAAGCTGAAACCTAAGAGTGCGTACAGTCGGATCATTCGTTCAGTTTTTCTATTTGGCCATCAGCCACTGCTTCATTGAACAGGGCCTCCCTCATTTCTGTGAGGAGTTTTTTCTTTCTTTTATTCAGGATCAGGTTTTTGATCTGGTTCTCTACAAGTAGTAACGGAGAAACACCGTCTTTGAGTTTGTAATCGAGAATATTGACAAAGTAGTGCTTTCCGTTGGTAATGAAATCAGTAGAGGGTTTCGATCTTAGAAAGCTTTCTATGTTGTAGACGTCGAGCGGAATCTGAAGCAGGAGGTCTTCGAGGTACATCCAGGTTTCTACATCCAGGTAGTACGTTGCACCGTAGTCAACACAGAACTGTTCAAGCTTAACAAGGTCTTCACCTTCGTCGCTTTCAAAGAGCTTTTTGAATTTTCTCAGGCGTGGTGTTTCTTCTTCCAGAGCGCAAAACTTGGTTTTGACAATGTAGTCTTTCAGGGTGAAGATCGCCTTGTTTTCTTCGTAATAAGCTTCGATTTCTTCAGCATTGATTACTGTATCCAGCCGCTGTTGCACATACAGATTTTCGTAAGCGTAAGTCAAGAGCGTACGGCGGTACTGCTCCATCTGATGTTCAAAGCGCTTACGTTCTTCAGGCAGATTGCGTTCTGCGCTGTAAAGGATGACCTGCTCATTGAGCCATTCATTGACGTATCTCCGGGCCATGGTCAGGCTGTCTTCTTCGCTGATTTTGTCAGGTACAACAGATGCCACTTCTTCAATGGTCAGTATACGGTCATACGCCCGTGCCACGGCATTCTCAGGCATCTGGGCAGGTTCAGCTTCTGCTTTTGATTTGCAGGCTGAAAGAAAGGCTGTACAGAGAAGTGTCAGAGTGACTGTTCGGATCATAAAATACGGTAGAGAACCTCTCTGTTGACCTTGAAGTCATACTTTGCACGAAGTTCTTTGATCCACGCTTCTTCCAGGTGATTTTGATATTCAGCCGTGACCATGCCTCGCGCTTCGTTCAGTTCTTTTGGCTCGGGCTTACGCACTTCTTCAAGTACGATCACATAGTCTTGCCCTTCGTTATCAATGACATAAACGCCGGCCTCTTCCGGAACATTCGCGAAGACGTCTTTGTCGTCTTTCTCCCAGATACCGGCATCAATACGCACATTGAGGTTTGAATCCTCGTTCACTACTTCTTTGATTTCCTGAATTGTTTTGTCTTTGCGCACCATCTTTTCTACACGCTTAGCGACTTTGCTGTCTGCGCAGGTATAAATGGTGCCGCTGTATCGGGTGTTCCACATGAAGCGCTCCTTATTGGATTCGTAAAATGCTTCGAGCCCACTCGTGTCTTTCACCGCTTTAGACCACACCATTTGATCAGTGAGTTCAAAGAGGAGGATACCATCATGGTACTCATTTATCAACAGGCGGAATTCATTGTGCTTTTCTTCAAGACGACTGTCTTCGTAGGTCATAAGCTCTGTTTCCACAAATTTTTCGAGTTCGGCATTAATTAGTCGTTGCGGTTCCATGCCGCGCTTGCGCACACGTGAGTTGTTGAGGTGGTCATAGAAGCTTCTCGCGGTGTAAACTTTTCCGTCAATGCTGAATAGTTCTTTGTTGAGCTTCTTTTCTTTCTTCACGGTAATACCGTTGTCATTGACAAAGGCCGAATCATCTTCTGCCGCTTTGTAGAGTGGCTTTAGCATTTTGTCATTGACAATTACATTGTATGCTTTGCGCAGTTTTTTCATAAAACTTTGGCGCGTAATGTCAGCACGTGAATCGCGGCTCACTTTTGATTTCAGTTCTTGCTGTACTTCATCAAACTTGGGCACCGGACGATATTCAAGCCGTTTGATGATGTGATACCCATAAGGAGACTCCACGGGTTTGCTGATTTGGCCATCTTCTTTAAGAGCAAAAGCAGCGTCTTCAAATTCTTCCACCATTTTACCGGCACCAAACCAAGGCAATTCTCCTCCGGCTTGCGAGGTGCTGGCATCTTGTGAATAGCGCATAGCCAGCTCACCAAAGTCTTCTCCATTCCGGAGCATTTCATAAATCTCTGTGGCCCTGGCTTCAGCTTCTTTGCGGGCTTCAGGATCGTTTTTGTCTTTGTGACGGATCATTATGTGTGCCGCCCGAATTTCACCACGCGCCATGCGTTTGTCTGTCACCTTAACAATATGGTAACCAAATCGTGTACGAACCGGCGCAGAGATATCACCTACCGGGGTATTGAAAGCAGCAGATTCAAATGGGTATACCATCTGGAAAACGGTAAAATAGCCGAGGTCACCCGCATTATCGCGCGCGGAGGGATCTTCAGAACCTCCTTTTGATTGAGCAACTGCTGCAAAATCTTCGCCTCCCATGATGCGTTCACGCAATTCTACAATACGCTCATAGGCTTTGAGGGTATCATCCGGTGAGGCATTTTGGTCAACCTTGATCAGAATGTGGCTTGCGCGAACCTCCTGGGTTTTTCGTTTGTAGGCTTCTTCAACCAGGGCATCAAGCAGGTCGTTGTCAATGAGGTATGGACGAGCAAGTTGTTTGCGGTAGCCCTGAAGTTCGCGTTGAAAGGCGGCGCTGGTGTCAAGTCCGAGAGCTTCAGCTTCTTTCACCTTGAGCTTGAAGTTGATGAAGAGCTCCATGTATTCATCCAGCGCCTTTTTTGTGATGACTGAGTCGCGGTTGTTTTTTTTGAATATCGCTTCAAAGTCATCAATAGAAACGCGCTCGTTTGCGACAGTTAGAACAGTGTTCGCATCCTGCGCTTGCGCAGCAAACATCATGACGAAGCACAACATGAGCAGTGCAGTTCTCAGCATAATACGAATCATAACGCTTGGTGGTTTAATGGTTTGACGGGCAAAAGTACAATAATGAAGGGGATCAGCGAATGCTATAGTTTGGTGCTTCACGCGTGATGAACACATCATGCGGGTGGTTTTCTTTTACGCCGGCGTTTGTAATTCGAATGAATTGCGCCTTGCGTAATGAGTCAATACCTGGTGCGCCGCAATAGCCCATACCTGCACGAAGGCCACCTATGATCTGGTACATGACTTCCTGTGCAGTGCCCTTGTAAGGCACCCTGCCGCTGATGCCTTCCGGAACAAGTTTTTTAATGTCGTCTTCTGTGTCTTGAAAGTAGCGGTCTTTTGAGCCTTGTTGCATCGCTTCAATAGACCCCATACCGCGGTATGATTTAAAACGGCGGCCTTCAAAAATGATCGTTTCACCCGGGGATTCTTCCACCCCGGCGAGCATAGAGCCGACCATAACAGTATGAGCGCCCCCGGCGAGTGCTTTTACAATGTCGCCTGTGAAGCGAATGCCTCCGTCAGCGATCACCGGTACGCCCGTTCCGTCAAGGGCTTCAGCAACATTCATCACGGCCGTAAGTTGAGGCACACCTACACCTGCGATCACCCGTGTGGTGCAGATAGAGCCCGGACCGATGCCTACTTTTACAGCGTCAGCGCCATGATCCACCAGAGCTTTGGCAGCCGCTGCTGTGGCGATGTTTCCGCAGATGACCTCAAGGTTTGAGAACTTGTTTTTAACGGCACGTAAGGTGTCTAACACGCCGCGGCTGTGACCGTGTGCTGTATCGACAACGATTGCGTCAACTCCTGCTTTTACAAGAGCCTCTGTGCGCTCGATGGTGTCTCCTGTCACACCCACCGCAGCAGCCACACGCAGTCTGCCGAACTCGTCTTTGCATGAATTTGGAAACTCACGCACTTTCAAGATATCTTTATAGGTAATAAGCCCCACCAGCAAATTTTCAGCGTTGACCACCGGAAGCTTCTCAATCTTGTGATTTTGAAGAATGGTCTGCGCCTTCGAGAGATCGGTGCCCTCGTGAGCTTTAATGATGTTCTCGCGTGTCATCACTTTCTGAATGGGGCGCTCCATATCTTTTTCAAAGCGCAAATCACGGTTCGTGACGATACCTGTCAGTTTGCCTTCTGAGCTGACGACCGGAATGCCTCCGATTTTATTTTCCGCCATGAGGCGCAAGGCATCTCCCACTTTGGCGTTTTCATGAAGGGTGACCGGGTCTTGAATCATTCCGCTCTCAGAACGTTTCACTTTGCGCACTTCGTTGGCCTGCTCCTGAATTGACATGTTTTTATGCACCACGCCAATACCTCCCTGACGAGCCATTGCAATGGCCATACGTGCACCCGTGACGGTATCCATTGCGGCACTGATGACCGGAGTGTTCAGTTTGATGTTGCGTGTGAAGTGTGTTGTGATGTCAACTTCGCGCGGTAAGATCTGTGAATATGCGGGTAGGAGGAGCACGTCGTCATAGGTTAGACCTTCGCCTATGACTTTGTCGGATGCCTTGAATGCCATAAATATCAGTGCTTAAAGGAAGCGAAAAATTGGGGTAAAGGTACAAAATTTTGTTGCCCTATCTGCCTTAATCAAGACCGAAGATGAGCATGGTCAATGTACCTCGTTCTTCGTAAATCCTGCCTGCTCCGTCAGCCACTGATATATGGAAAGCATACATTCCTTCGGGAACAAGCTCGTTGTTGAAGGTGCCGTCCCATCCTTTCTCAATATTCGTAGTTTCGAAGATCACATCGCCCCAGCGGCTGTAAATCACCATGCGGTAATTGTTGAAGTCTGCAAAAGAGATGACCGGCTGAAAGGTGCGGTTAACGCCGTTGACGACGAAAGCGTTCGGAACCCAGATTACGGGTGATTGCGTGAGGCAAAGTTCATTGCTGAGTGATACTTCTTCGATAAACTGATCGTTGGAGCCTTCATGCGCCACAATAAAGTAACAGAACTCACCTTCCGTAAATAAGAGGTCACTGACGTCATCTTCGTAGAATGTGACACCACCGGGTACGGTCGTCACAAGCGAGGGAGTTACTTCGTTGTCAATTCTTCTGAAGATTGAATAATAGTCAACACCGGCAGACCATTCTTCGTATTCATTCCAGAAGAGTGTGTTGACGAGTCGGTCGTTATTGACAATGCCTTCAAGAAGAATGGTTCTCCCAAAATTTGATGTGTCTACAATGTCATCACATGAGTTCATCACTTGCACACGGTAGTCATAGTTTGTAAAAGAAGTCTCTAAACCACTATCGAAGAAAAGCAACTCATTCTGGCCTAGTGCTTCCTGCGCATCAATGATTTGATAGCTCTGCTGGTTTGCTTCTTTGCGTTCCAGAATGAATTCGTGAATGGTACCGATGTTCGGGTCTGTAGCAACGATGATGGAGGTCTCGTCGGGGCCATCAACAGAAACGGCTCGCACTTCTGTGTACGCCGGAGCATTCGGGTAAAAAAGCGTTGCTGTGCGGTTATTTGAGCTCGAGGTGTGCCCCCCGGAGTTTGCAAAGGCTCGAACCCGGTAGCGGTAAGAGCTTCCGAGTGTTGCGTCACTGTGTAAGAAGGTGTTTTCGTCGCCATTTACAATGCCGAGAACTTCTGATGGTTCAAAGTTACCGGAACCCGGTTCCGGCTCTTCGGCGGCATATATTTCATAAAATGCCACACCGTCTGTCCACCCGGAGTACTGCGACCAAATCAGGGTAACTTCATCTGTGCAGGGTTGCCATTGGTGGGTTAAAAAAATCGTGCTGGCACATTGAAGACTGGCTGCACCGGGATCGGGGTTGCCCGGACTTGTGAAGCAGCTGTCAAATGCTGCGATATTATACCCTTCAGAGCTCAGGTTTGCATCAGATTCAGGATTGACCCAACTTGTTATTTGCTCGTCATAGATCGTGTCAAGGGCCATGGGGTTGAGCCCGGGGATACATTCGTAAATAATGTACCCACTCACGTCAGGTTCAGGCGGAATGGCCCACGAAATTACGGCATCGTTGGTGAGGCTGTCAACAGAAACACTGCTGATCTCAGGGGGAGAGGGGTCTATTTGATCCTGGTAAGTACCTCCGTCAATGTTGGAGAAGCTGTTGCATGTGCCTCCTGCACTGTAACGCACCTGAAAATCCAGATCAACTTCGCAGATGTCTACCTGGTGAGTGTATGTGTTGATGCCGGAGCTCAGCGGCGTCTGGAGAATTGGAGACCAGGTGCCTTCAGGATACTCCATCAGTAGTGCAAAGTCACCCGCCATTTCTGCAATAATACCAAAGACAGGGTAATTCCAGGAGAGTTCAACTGTGCCGGGTTGGAGTCCGTTGTCAGCTTGCAAAAAAACGGAGCATAAGGTGTCACTCGATGCAGAAAGTTGCCCTCCACCGTCATTGCTTCCCGCGAAAACGAAAAAGCAGTGTGTACCGTCATTGCCATCCACTCCTGTGGCTGTAAAATTTGTGTTATTGTAATTGGCTACGGTGCCGATCTCGACACTGACGTCAGTTTCAATCAGCTCGTGGATGACGTAATTGGTGAAATTGCCATTGGGGTCGTTGGGCGCACTCCAGTTGATCGAAATGCTGCCGTCAGCGTTGACAACAGCGCACTCTAGCTCCGGAGCATCAAGTTGCGCATAACCGTTTGTTATGAGCAGCATGAATACAAGAGAGCTTAAAAGTTTCCTCATGAATAGGTTTGGCATAGGTCGGAGTGCAAAATTACAGCTTCATACTGTAAACGAAGAATTAACCGCTTCATTTCATTGTCTTCACCATAATAACAACGAAAGCGGCTTCAGGGTTGCCTGTTAAAAGCTGAATCTACCTCCGAGATGATGAGCTCCGGCTTCTCGATATTCGGCAATTATTTGCTCAACCACCGCAGCGGCAGGCATGATTTGGTGAATGCGGGCAGCAACCTGTCCTATTTCCAGTTCACCCTGTTCGAGGTCGCCTTCAAACATCCCGCGCTTTGCGCGGCCTCTGCCCAAAAGCTGACGGAGGTCGTCAGCCGAACGATGATTTTCATAGGCCTTTACTATGTCTTGGTAAAAACCATTATTCAGGAGTCGCACCGGGGTCAGTTCTTTCAACGTAAGCTGTGTATCGCCTTCGTTCGCTTGAGTAACCCTTTTTTTGAAGGAGGAGTGCGCTGAAGATTCTTCGGTCGCCACAAAGCGACTGCCGATTTGAACGCCCTCAGCACCCAATGCAAGTGCTGCATGCATTGAGCGTCCATCTGCAATGCCACCGGCCGCGATAACTGGTATTTGAACGGCGTCAGCTACCTCAGGAACAAGGCAAAAAGTGGTGGTTTCTTCACGGCCGTTGTGCCCACCTGCTTCAAAACCCTCAGCAACCACAGCGTCAGCACCGGCGGCCTCAGCCTTTAAAGCGAATTTTTTACTCGAGACCACATGCACCACTTTAATACCGGCGTCTTTCAAAAAAGAAGTATATGTTTTCGGATTGCCGGCACTTGTGAATACTATCGGAACACGATGTTTAAGGATTAAACCAATGTGATCTTCAATTTGTGGGTACATCAAGGGTAAATTCACGGCGAAGTTGCGCACGCCTGAACCCCGACACTTTTGCAAGTGCTCATCCAATACCTCCGGATACATCGAGCCGGAACCAATGATGCCCAGGCCTCCGGCCTTGCTCACGGCTGCTGCCAGTCGCCAGCCGGAACACCACACCATACCCGCCTGGATCAAGGGGTAGCGGATGTGGAGAAGTTTGCAGATGCGGTTTTTCATTGGGTGCTGAATTGAGGTCAATGAACAAAAATCAAAAAAATGCGTATCCTCGCATAAGTAAGGCGAAAGGTACATTTCTGCTGATCAGGCGCTAAAGCGTTTTGAAACTGCGATGAAAGGTGTATTTTTGTCCATTAAGTGAAGCACCGGCTCACCATGAAAAAACGAATACTACTAGCATTCTGCGCGGTTTTCGCACTCACTTCCCAGGCTCAATACCAGTGGGAGTACGGGCTGATGCTCGGAGGAGCGAACTACCTCGGAGACATCGGTGGTAAAGAGCAGACGCGCCGCGATTTCATCTGGGACATGCACCTGAATCAGACCAATATCGCCATCGGCGCGTATGGTCGCTACAAGCTGTCTAAACGGATGGCCATCTTCGCGTCTTTCAATTACATGCAGATCAACGATACGGATGCTGAGACCACCAACCCTGCGCGTCGCGCAAGGAACCTCAATTTCCGCAACCGCATGTTCGAGCTTTCAGGTCGCGCTGAGCTTACCCTCTTCTATGATAATGATGTAGGCGGAAAGGGCTACTACAATCCCGATTTTCGCTTCTTTGTGTTCGGAGGTTTGGCGGTTTTCCGACACAATCCGCAAGGGCAGATTCGCTGGGATCCAACCGATTCATTTGATGATACCTGGCATGACCTTCGTCCGTGGAGAACAGAAGGACAGACAGAAGATTACGAAACTTTCGCGCTGAGTATTCCTGCCGGTTTTGGTCTCTACTTCACCTTTGATAAAGAGTGGAGAATCGGATGGGAGTTGGGCTGGAGAACAACCTTTACAGATTATCTCGACGATATCAGTACCACCTACACTGATCCCGCCACACTTTCTACACCAGAGGCCATTGCCTTTGCAAGCCAGACCAATCAGCCGCTCATTCAGGAGATCAATGACCCTGATGCGGGCACGGTCTTCGATCACCAGTACGTAGAAGGTTTCCGGACCAAGCGTGGTGACCCAACCAATAACGACAGCTACCTCACTACCCAGATAACAATCGGGAAAGTCATCAGGGGGCGCAGCCAGTTTTACAGAAAGAAATATTCGTGGCTTCGGAACCGTACCGGTTCGCGACGTTCACGTGCGAAATTCTAAGCGAATCATACATTGATTCACTGAAGCCGCTTCACAAAGCGGCTTTTTTTTTAACCCTTTCGAAAGAATTGCCCCAGCTTGCGCAAGGGCTTGAGGGTGAGGGTGAACATACCCGGACTCAGGTCATTCATTCTCCAGGCTTTTCGGTCTTCTCGGTTTGCCCGGATGCGGTTTTTGATAGAAACATTGCTTTCACCTCCTTCTCTCATGCGTGTGGTTACCCGCGGTAAATAAGCCAGCTTGATACCGTGTTTATGGATAAAGCGCAGCATCAGTTCATAGTCTGCAGCAGACCGTAATTCAAGGCTGTACGAGCCGAATTGGTCATAGCATTTTCGCTTAACGAAGAAGGTAGGATGGGGAGGCATCCAGCCACTTTTGAATAAGCCCGGGCGGTAGTCGCCCGCTTTCCAGTAGCGGATCACTTTGTCTGTTTTGTCACGGTCAACATAAACGAGATCTGCGTAAACAGCATCCGCTTCAGTTCGCTTGAATAATGATGAGACATCGCTAAGCACGCGCGAGTCTCCGTAAAAGTCATCGCTGTTGAGAATGCCAATCACGTCGCCCGTTGCGAGGTTTACCCCTTTGTTCATGGCATCATAGATGCCCTGGTCTTTTTCGGATATGATGACGTCAATGTGGTCACGGTATCGGGTGACAATGTCCATGGTGTGATCAGTGCTGGCACCGTCAATAACAATGTATTCGATGTCATTATGCACTTGCTCAATGACCGATTTGATGGTCGCCTCGATCGTATCAGCGCTGTTCCAGGCGATGGTGATAATAGAGATTTTCATGCGTCAATGGTCCTTTTTCGAACAGCTTCGGCCGGGTTGCCCCTGTAGATGGTGTAGGGCTCAAGTATGCCTGAAGCCACGCTCTCTACTACGAGTACTGCATGACTCTTTACGACCGTGCCCGGTGTGACCATGGCCCTGGCCCCAATCCAGACGCCATTTTCAAGGGTAATGTCGCCTATGATGAGGTCAAAAGAAGATTTCTTAAAGTCATGATTACCGCAGAGCAACATGGCACCTTGCGAAAGGCAACAGTGTGCCCCGATCTCAACCTCACCGAGGTTGTCAATCCAGCAGCGTTCGCCGATCCAGCTGTAGTCGCCAATGGAGAGCTTCCAGGGGTATTTGATATTGACTCCGGGTTTGATCACCACTCCATTTCCAATCTTTGCGCCAAATAAGCGAAGAAGGTGGCACTTTAACGCGGATAGCGGGAACAGTGGGTTTATGAAAAAAAGCACATTGCAGACATACCAAAGCGCAATCCGTAAGCGGGACCCCGGGTTATACCATTCATTGTTGAAGGTGCTCAGATCTGTTTCTTGTTGCTTCATTTGCGTCTTGAGAAAAGCTTAAGATTAGCACTGATCGTATCGGGGTCATCTGCAATCCGCATCCCGCGCTTTTGCGCGGAGATCTGCCAGACCTTGTATTCATCATCATCCATATCGGCACAAAAATGCAAAGCTTCAACGAAAGCATTTCCGTCAAGCGGGAGGCTCCACCCGGCTCCGGATTCTTTGAGGTCTTGCCAGGGTGTTTTGTCACTGATAATGACTGGTGTGCCGCAGATCAGCGACTCTGCAATGGCGTGACCGTAGTTTTCTCCCAGTGTCGGGAGGTAGAAGAAATGATGCCTTGAAAGAATTTCCGGAATGTGCACCGGGGCAATTTCACCGGCAAATGTAAGATGGAGAAAAGGTATGCTTTTGGCTGCCTTACGGCAGGATGAGGCGTAGTGGTTTTCATTTAAGGTGCCGTAGATCACCCAGTTTACTTTTTCAACGCCTTCTAGTTTCGCGATGTATTCAATGCCTCCGAGAATATTTTTTTCGGCACTGACACGTGCCACGGTCACGAGGTCGAGTACACCTTTTTTCTTTGGTGGTGCACTGTGTTGTTGATCAGGCATTTGTGACAGGTTTGGAGCTACTCGTACGCGCACATCATTACCAAAAAAAGAGCGAATTTCTGTAGCCTCTGTTTCGTTCGTAGCGTG
The DNA here is from genome assembly GCA_018402085.1 of Flavobacteriales bacterium. Taxonomy (GTDB): domain Bacteria; phylum Bacteroidota; class Bacteroidia; order Flavobacteriales_D; family Sanyastnellaceae; genus Sanyastnella. The sequence continues at coordinate 166,037 of JAGYJM010000002.1, forward strand.
CCACGTCAGGCCTTTGAACCATCCGAGTTTCCTTGAAATAAAAAGGAAGAGCTTCTTTTTCGGAGCCTTGACCGAAAGCGCGCCACTTTTCAGCATGCCACGAGGTGCAAGGATTACTTTTTTCATCATCCCTTTGCGGCGAAAGTAGGCAAGAGGTCTGAGGGTGAATTCACGGCTGAACAGACTGTTAAAGTAGACATGCTCAAAGGGCTGTTCCATCCAGATTTTGTTCATTAATGCGGGGTTCATCGCGCCGCGCTCGAGGTACATGATGTGTTCATTCGGCCTTCTTTCGAGCCACTCTCCCGGCGGTATATCCGGATAAGGTTCACTGCTAAGGTGGTCATACCGCGAGGTGATGATCCAGAAATGGAAGGGCAGTCGGCCCACAAGATTGGCTACGGAACGAATCGGACCTCCCGCTTTGAATCCGGGTAAGTACCAATCAATGAACACCAGTATGTGCTTAGTCTTCGCCAAAGTGATTTGATTGTAGCCAGTGTTCGAGAACGATCAGGTGCCAGAGGCGCGACCAACTGACTTTTGGATCTCCGCCCAGAAAGCGTTTCCACAGGGCGTCAGTGCCTTGCGGGTTGATCCACGGACGTTGTCCGAGGGCTTTCAGGTGATCTTCACAGAATGGTTTCATTTCGTTTTTCATCCAGTGATCCCAAGGGAGGGTGAATCCCATTTTCTGGCGGTCGATGATTTCTCGCGGCAGAAGTGGGTCAAGGGCATCGGTGAGCAGCTTTTTCGGTGTATGCGGGAAGCGCTCCGGGTCGGGCACGCCCAGAGTATAGCTCACCAGGTGATGATCGAGAAAGGGGGTGCGTACTTCAAGCGCATGCGCCATACTCATCTGGTCGGTATCGCGCAGCAAAACATTCTGAAGATAGGTTCCGATTTCTGCGAGAGACACTTTACTTAAAAAAGGAAGCGAGAAACCGGGTGTGCCGTAGGCAAGTTCTTCGAGCAGAAAGCGGTGAGGTGCGTATTTCGGTAATTTGCCGCTGCGCAAGACGCTCCGCACGGTACGCTCATCAAATACCAGGCGGTTATGCGGGTAGAAATACTCAAGTTCGAGGTAGTCTTCGGTGAGAATGGCGGCCGTTTTATCGGAGGCGACCGATGGTTTAACGCTTTTCATGATTTCGCCGCCAAAGCGGCGGATGAATTTAGGGAAGCTCATCACCCATCGTTTGTCAAGCAAACTGACGGCGCGGGTGAAAATATCATAGCCGGCAAAAAGCTCATCTCCTCCAAGTCCGGATAAGGCCATCGTGATGCCGGCGTCGCGGGTGACCTTACTGACCACATAGGTGTTCGGGCCATCCCCGCTCGGGTGGTCCATGGCTGCGAGCGCATCCGGGATCAGTTCTTTGAAGCGGTCGGGTGTAAGCCTGATTTCGTGGTGGTCAGTGTTGAAGCGCTTTGCGATCAATTCGGCGAAGGGTGCTTCGGAGAATTCGCGCTCATTGAAGGTCACGCTGAAGGTGCTGATCGCCGCATCACTAACTTCCGCCATAAGACCCACGATGGCACTGGAGTCTATACCTCCTGATAGAAAAGCACCGAAAGGTACGTCTGCCCGCATGCGGAGTTCTACGCTGCGTGTAAGCTTCTCGCGCACGTTCTGAAGAATCTCCTTTCTGCTTCCGCTCACCGGGGTTGCGGCCGCGGCCATATTCCACCAGCGTTCCATTTGGTATTCGCCATCGGCGATGATCATGCGGTGCCCCGGCATGAGCACATTGACGTTCTCAACGATGGTTGCCGGCGCGTGTACGGTCTGGTATCGGAGATAATCGACGAGGGCAGCTTTGTCAAGCTTTCGCGGAATGAGGTCACTGGCAAGCAGCGATCGAATCTCACTGGAGAAGATCAGACGGCTGCCTTGCCATGAGTAGTAGAGTGGCTTGATCCCCATCCGGTCACGGGCGATCATCAGTTGGCGGGCGCCTGCATCCCAGATGGCCAGAGCGAACATGCCGTTGAAATGATCAAGGCAATCGGTACCCCACTTTTTATAAGCGGCGAGGATGACTTCAGTATCAGTTCCCGTGCGGAAAGAATAATCGCTCAGTTGATCGCGTAATTCACGGTAGTTGTAGACTTCACCGTTGAATACGAGCGTGAGTCTGGCTTCTTCATCGCTGAAGGGCTGGTTGCCGGCATCCGAAAGATCAATGATCGAAAGGCGTCGGTGACCGAGTACGAGGTCTTCGCCCAGAAACGTACCGGCAGCATCCGGGCCCCGGTGGTCTAGTTTGTCGTTCATTCGGCTGACGACCGCTTTAGGGTCGTCAATTCCGGATATACCGAGAATACCGTTAATGCCGCACATCGAGGCTTCGTTTATAAGCATCAATGACCTGGCTCAGCCCAGCTTCGAGGGGTGTCATCGGCGTTTTGAGTACAGACTTCATTTTGGTGATGTCAGGTTTTCGCCGGCTCATATCACCTTCAGGCAGAGCAGGGAGATGTACGATTTTTGACCGGCTGTCGGTGAGTTCGATTACGGTTTCAGCGAGCTGCAGAATGGTGATTTCGTCGTCAGATCCTATGTTTACGACCTCATTGATGAGGTGGTTTTCGCGGTAGATGTTGACGCAGGCATTCACGTTGTCATCGATGAAACAGAACGTTCGGGTTTGCTGGCCGTCGCCGTAAACGGTGATGTTTTCGTGGTTGAGCGCGGCGCGAATGAATCTTGCGACTACGAAATCTTCACTCTGGCGGGGGCCATAGGTGTTGAAGAAGCGGAAAATGGTGTAGGGAAGCTTGAATTCTTTCCAGTAGGCCCGCAGCCAGGCTTCACCTGCATTTTTCACAATGGCGTACGGGAGTCTCGAATTCAGAGGTGTAGTGCGCTCATTCTGAGGGATTTCGAACGGTTCGCCATACACTTCGGAAGAAGAGCTGAAGAAAACGCGCTGTACACCGGTGTTCTTGCTCAGGTTGAGGATGTTTCGGATGCCATCCATATCAGCGAGCACCCTGACCGGATTTGACAGGGTACGTTGCACGCCTACCAGTGCGGCATAATGGAAAACCACATCGAATTTCCAACTGAAGAATACGCCGGAGATATCTCGGTAGTCATTGACATCGCACTTAATAAAAGAGAACCTTCCTTTGTGCTCTTCGGGCAGGTTGTTTCGTTTACCTGTCTCGAAGTTGTCAACGGCCACCACTTCGTTTCCGGGGTCAGCCAGCAGGGCGTCACACATTCCGCTTGCGACGAAGCCTGCTGCTCCTGTGATCAAGATTGTTGCCATAGAGCGAAGTTAAGACGATTGATTGGCATGATAAGAAGGAATAGGGAAGTGCATTAAACGATCTGCCCAAACTTCAGGTGTGAGCCTACATGCAAGTTTGTGTGAATGTTCAGCCATCATTGCGCGCTCAACATTGGTTAAGCCGGCAAATTGCTCCATGCAAAGCTGGAGTTCATCTTTGTTTCCGGCTTCGAAACGGAAGCCGTTCTTACCTGCTTCAAGAAAGGCCGAAGCGGCACCGACAGCATCTGAGCAAATCAAAGGAAAGCCTGCGGCGGCCATTTCATGCACGACTACTCCCCAGGGTTCGCGGTGACTAGGTAATACAAACGCCTGTGCTTCAAGCAGGTATGCAGGTAGGTCTACGGGCTGAACAAAGCCTTCATGCCGAATGCCAGCGGCGGTGGCACGTTCAACAAAGAGTTCACCGGTTCCTATGCAGATCAACTCCCATTCTGGGTGCTTGTGACGAAAAGCAGAGAATGCCTCCCAAAGCTCATGAATACCTTTGAACTCTACATACCGGCCGATGTAGATAAATCGTTTCGGGAGTTTGCCAATGTGGTCTTTATGCTGCGCAAAGTGCTTGGCGAAGAGCTTGGTATCAGCACAGTAAAATCCGAGTGTAATTTCATTTTGAGCGAAGCCAAGCTTTCGGGCGTAACGAGATTGTGGTTCGCCCGGCACCCATGCCTGGTCAAAGTGTTTTTTGATCCACAATTTAGCGGAGGCCACCGCGAGCCATTGACGGGGAGTGCCCAGCCAGTGGTTGTCAAGTGCCAGCACATTCAGGCTCTTGCCTTTCATGTTGCGGCACACTTTCAAGTACCCTTTATCGACCCATCCAGAAACGACGAGAAGGTGAGGATTCAGGTTGCTGACGAGTTCAAGAAGCTGTTGGTCAGTATAGTCAGTGCGGTCGTATAATTTTACATCCGACAGGGATCTGAACTTAAAAGGAGCCTCGCTATTTACCGGCCAGCGAACAATATGTATTTCTGTCTTACGCAGGGCGAGTGCTTCAATACTTGCCATGAAATACTCTGCCAGTTCGGTGTATAGGAAGACGATTCGTCTCATTGTTTCAATGCGAATTCTTCGAACATCTCAGATTTCTCTGTCGTCTCTTGTTCAATCTGTTCAGCCATTTGCTTCGTATTCTGCTTTCTGAGGTAGTAGTACATCCAGAGAAATAGCGGAAAGCCGTTGATGAAGTAATGCCCCTGGCGCAGGAGGTACACGATAATGATCACCAGCAGGCTGTTAGATAGCAGCCAGTTGGTGTCATTGGCTGATTTGTTTCTGAAAACAACGTTCGAAAACACGAAGTAGAGAATGAAAAGTACACCATAGAGCCCCGTTTCAGACATCAGCCTGAGGAACATACTGTTTGCATCGGCTTTGTTGAAGTTGATTTCAATCACTCCGGCCATTTTGGTAAGGGTATAGCGATCAAAGGCAATCTGGTGTGAACCGAGGCCTGTTCCGAAAATGGGGTTGCTGCGAAAATTCTCCAGCGCTATGTGAAAGTTATTGTACAGTACGAAGCTTGAGCCATGAATCTGGTTGAGGTCTTCGGCAGTTTGCGAATCACCCGAGAAAACTTCAAAGGTTCCGTCAATTCGGCTCTGGAATTCGGGAATGTTATTGTAGGCATAAAAATACCCAACGATGATGAGCGGACCAAAGACTGCTGCGTAGCGGATGAATCCGTAGTTGATGAGGAGAAGGAGTCCGGTAATGAAAACGGAAATGATACCGAGCGAGGAGAAGGTTAGCACGTAGGCAGCGATGATGACCAGGTTTTCCCATCGCTTGAGATAGTATTTAGTCTTCGCGAAAAGGTTGTGTACTGAAACGAAGAAGGCCGGACCGATGACCCCGGCAAAGTAGGCGGGTTCAGAGAAAATGCTGTTCAGACGGATGCCGGCTCCACCATACGAGTATCCCCATTTATTGAGTATCCATAGGTAATTATAACCAGGTTCAAACCCCACTAGAAAGCTAAAGACCTGAAAAAGCCCGATTACAGAAACGATCACAGCACCCCTCAGGTAAAGTTTGTATAGTTTGTCTACGTTGAAGTCAAATGACTGAATAACATAACGATAGAAAAGCACTGAAGAGAAGAAGCCGATGAGGATTTTTAAAAAGATCTGAGGGTTATTCTGCCCCAGCCGCACATACACGAAGCCAGAGATTACAGCGGGAAGAAAGAGGAGAACGGGCCCTGCCGGGATACCGTAACGCAACATATATATGGGAAAGAACATGAGAAACACGATATAGGTGATGTAGCCCTCAAATGGCGATTTGAAGAAAATATACGAACTGAGAAAAATCGTCAGTCCGATCATCACACGTGCAAACTTGCCCGTCATCGTTGTTGTTTGACCATGTCACCACTCAAGACGCGGGTGAATGGTGTTTTCATTTTAATGAACCGCTTCTCAAAGAAATGATAGCTAAGGTAGGAAACCCCGAGGGTCAGGATGAGAGAAAGGGGGTAGATGAGTAAATTTTCCCATATCGGAATCCACACGTTCTTTCCGATCATGCGTTCAAAGATTTCAATGGCAAAGGTGACCATCAACATGTGGTACATGTAGATGCCGTAGCTGATTTTACCCAATTCATGCATGATCTTGTTTTCGAGTGAGATCAGACTCTTGGGGTTACTGCTTACATTGAGGATGATGATCAGAAATGATGCAGAGTAGGCCAGGTATACAATGTCTTGAACTAGACGGGGCGTAAAATAAATCAGGAATGGTATTGACAGGTAGGCCAGTATTTGTGTGACCGGCAGGTAGATCAGTCTGAGCAGGGCATGGCGTTCTGTAAATAGCAGCCAGGCCCCGATGCCGCCTATGGCCATCGATTCGAGTTTGCTCATGGCGATAAAGGCACTCAGTACCTCGCCGGTGCGTCCCCAGGCGCCGGAAAAAAGAAACACGATGATTTTAAGCAGAATCATCACGCTGACGAATACCAGCATCATTCGGAGTGGAAGGCGTGCTTTACGGATCAGCCAGGGCCATATGAGGTAGAACTGTTCTTCAACACCAATTGACCAGGCCTGTCCCACGTGTGGCATTGTGCGAAAGGCGGCAAGAGCAAGATTGGGGAGCATCACTAAATAAAGGAGAAAGCTCTTCCATATCTGATCGGGTGTTTCAAAGATGTGAACTGTGTAGTTTACATAGAAGAAATCAACGTGCCGCACGACTAAAAACGCCGATACTACCACAAGATAGTAAAGTGGCCAGATTCGGAAAATCCGGCGCATGTAAAAGGCTTTGATTCCGATCGAACCGGTGCTCTGACGCTCTTTGAACAGCAGGTAGGTGATGAGAAAGCCGCTGAGCACGAAGAAAAATATGACGCCGAGACCACCGGCTTCCGCAACAGCGGGCTGGTACCATTTCAGCATAGGATCATGAATGACGGATGAGATCGGGTAAGCAGGAACAATGATGCTGTTTTCGACCCCGGGGATGCTGCTTTTCCCCCATCTCCCCCACAAATCAACCCATCCGTTGACTGTGAACCCTTCAAGCTTTTTGATCAACTCAACATGGGTGATGATTACGGCAAAGGCCGCCAGAAAACGGAGACCGTTCAAGCCGGGGAAATAAACCCGGGCTTCTTTATTTTGCTTTACTGCCGACAAGGTTGACGATGCTTTCGAAAGTTTGACGACCAATGACCTCCCAGGTGAAGTGATCGAGGCATTTGGTTAATGCTGCCTGCTTCTTCTTTTGCAATTCTGCGCTCGTTATTGTGGATGCCTGTAAAATAGCTTCCCGAAGGGTCGCCGGCTGTTGTGGTGGGATCAACCAGCCTACTTGCTGGTCCACCTGTGAGTTTACTGCGCCAACGTCAGTAGCAATTACGGCAAGTCCACGTCCCATTGCTTCCATGATAACATTGGGCATGCCTTCGCTGTGCGAAGGGCATACAAGCACATCCGAAGCGTCGTAAAGGTTTAGAATTTTTTCACGGTCTTTTACTGCTCCATGATAGGTGAAACGCGGATCGCTGAGGCGCTTACTTATGGGTATGGGGCCTACGAAGTCAACGCGCAGCTTCTGTTCTTGGGGTATTGACTTCAACACCTGGTGCAGTTCTTCAATTCCCTTGCGTCGCTCATAACGACCTACAAAGAGTATTTTGACGGGGTCTTGTGATATTGCCGTTTTTTCTCGGATCCATGCAGCTTCAATTCCGGTGGGAATTTCTATGATCTGTTCATCGCGTATTCCGAGTGTACGAATGATCTCGCTGATTTTTCCTCCGTAGCTGAAGACGTAGTCAGCGTGTATATTATTGAATTTTACGGGGCCTTTGAGGAGGTACTGTTGCAGTTTTGATTTTTGGTCAGCAGCGGGCTGAAACATTTCATAGCCGTGAAATTTAACCGCTATAGGCGGCCAATCTGTTGCTTTTCCTCTTCTCTTGAGGTCGAGCAGTTTCCAGGCGGTGAACCCTTTGGCGTAAATAAAATCGAAGCTGGTCCAGCGGTCTTTGAGGGCGTTATAGATGGCATTGGAGAAAGCCCATGATTCTCTGAGGTAATGACCGGGCAGTACACCCGGTTTTGGGAAGCGGAGGCAGATGCTTTCGAGGCCATCGGCCGGCACACCATGAAAGAGCGTTGCAACATCGTTCTCATCCGGCGCTTTTGCGCCGTAAGCCACGCAATGAATCAATGTCACTTTAGCGCCATTGCGCAGAAACTCTCGCGCAAGACAAAGTGAGTGCTTCTGCATGCCTCCCATTACATAGGGTGGAATGCCGTCGGTTAATAGAGCAATGTTGAGTGCCATTTAGTCCTGAGAGCAAAGGTCATGTTTTTAATGCGAAGTTGACAGTGTTGCCCGCAAAAACGTGAAGTGGTTTCAAAGGTCGGCAAGTGCCGTCAACACAACCTGGGACCAGGTGTGATGTTGGATGACTTTTTGCTGCCAGTGTTGTCCGAGAGACGTTCGAAGTGTCTGGTCTTCAGTGAGCTTTTTGAGCGCTGCAGCGAGGTCGTCTGTGCCGGGTTTCACTAACAGCCCATCTTTGCCATGCTCCATGACATCTTTTACCGGCAGAACATCGGGGGCGATGACGGCTTTACCGAGAGCACCGTACTCAAAAATCTTGACCGGTGAGCCGTACCAGTTTGAGCGCGCCATAACGGCGATATCCATGGCTGCGATATGATCCGGTATGAATTGTCCGGTAACAGCCCCCGTCCATACCACGCGATCGCTGATCTTGAGATCTCGGGCGAGATTTTTGAGGTCATTGAGTATTAGCCCGTTGCCTACGATCAAAGCGCGGAGTTGCGGAAATTCCGGAACGAGCTGTGCAATGGCTTTGAGTAGCAAGTCAACCCCATGATAAGGAAAAATGGAGCCAACAAAACCTACGACGATGTGGCTATCAGAGAAGCCTCTTGCTGCGCGCACATGTGCTCTGCGATTGGGGTTTCTAATGAACTGCTCAGGCCGAATGGCATTGGGAGTGATCACTGTTTTGCCTGCCGCCCCCTGTACTTGTTTTGTAACATATTCTTTCAATGCGCTGGAGACGACCACTATGCGGTCTGTATCGTTGAATTGCCGGCACTCGGCGTGAAGGGAGCGCTTGTGATAAGCACTTTTTCCTTCCATGGAAATACGCTCTTCGGGGTAAGGAGCATTCATTTCGAGGACGTGACGTATGTGGAGTTCATTCGCTACCCGCACGCCGGAAGTCATCATGTAGTAGCCTCGCTCATAGATCAGATCAGGTTTCCAATCAATGGCTGCCTGCCTTAGGTATTCATAGCCCTTATCGTCTTCACGAATGAGTTTGTAGTCTTTGGCGGTTTGCCAAAGCATCGCCGGGGTGAGTTTTTTGAACGTGTCTTTCACCTCACCGCCTTCTAGCCTTTCGTCAAGAGGGTTTGGAACGGGGCGCTTGTCGCCACCCATGATGAGTGTTTTTACCTCGTGGCCCAGTTCACGCATAGCCCGTATGACTTCGCGCATATGAACACCCGGACCGGCGTCGAGGTCAAGGGGCAGTTCGGGATGAGGAGAATAGTAAAGGATGCGCATCAAGTTTCAGGCAAGGTAAAGCCAATGTCCGCCATGAACATTTTGACGCAAGTTAAATTGAAATTTTCAGAAGTGAGATAAGCTCAGCCGTTCGATTATTAAGAGTGTGCGAATCTACTTTAACGGTATTGCCTGGAATTTGGCCTTGGTGTAGATCAAGAAGGAAGTCTTTTATTTCGGAACTATTAGAGGCAATCACACCCAGCTTTTCGGATTGAATGAAAGATGCTACTTCGCCTTTTGGCCCGAGGTAAAGAATTGGTTTTTTGAAAGAAAGTATTTCGTAGAATTTTGTAGTACGTGAATCTGGCATGTGATCGGGTAACAGCAGCAGGATTGCATCAGCACGTGACAACTCGTCGTATATTCTTTTTCCAATGGGTGGATTTACCTTGACCGACGGGGAGGTATTGCGCAGGCATAAAGGAATTTGGTCAGGAGTATAAAATCGGAACTCAAAAAGGCTTCTCTGCTCAGGGGCAATGCTGTTCAGAGCCTGAGGTATATATTTTAAATACTTCTCAATACCCATGTACAGAGCACCACCATATACGAGGGTGGTTTTCTTTTCCTCATCGGCCAGTGACTGATTTTGTGCAGTTTTGAAATCATCCGGGTCGAAAAAGTGTTCTAGATTATAGAATTGGCATTCTTTGCCGTGTTGATTTTTGCTTTTCAGAAGTGCTGTGAACGACGGCAGAGGAGAGGTGACCAGGTTTGCATTTTGAAGCACAAAATTCTCTTTGCGAATTTCCTCTTTCCTTCTGAGTGCTGAAATATTTTCCATGCCGTAGTTCTTTCCTTCAATCCAGGGGTCACGGTAATCGGTATGAAAGAAAATACTTTGGTGCAGCGATTTGAAAAGGGCACAATAGTAAAGCACATTAAACGGCGCCCCGGTAGCAATGAGATGGGTAATAGGACGCTTTTCGTTCAGGCTTTTCAGCCGCGTTGTGAGGTAGGGCTCCCATCCAATTGATCGGTCGTAAATAGTACCTTTTTCTGTGAGCCTTAATCTGAGTTTGTGGAATCTGTATAAGACTTTCTCAACAAGGTTCTGGGGGCCGTGTGACAAAACACGGGGAAATTTTCTAGGCAAGGTATTGACATGAAGCCTTGAAGATATAGTGTCAGAAGTCCAGCCTGAATTGTCATATTCTCCCGCAGGCTCTGCCTTGATGACGTTCACCTCGTATCCTGATTCGACTAGTCCTTTGGCAAATTTAGCCCACCTTCGCCCTCCGATACCTTCATTCGGAGGGAAATCGAAACAAACAATCACGATGTTCAGCTCAGGCATGTTTACGGATACAGGAACATATATGTTCTAAGGCCTCTTCACTGAGTTCAGGATATATCGGTAGCGATAGGATTTCATTGCAAAGCCTTGTGGCTGCAGGAAACTCATCTGCTGAATGGCCGAGATCACTGAAACAGGGCATCAGAGGCATCGGCTGGGGGTAATGCACGGCTGTATTGACACCTTCATTTTTCAAAGCAGCACTAAGCTCATTTCGATTTTTATGTCGGATCACAAACAAGTGATAGGCGTGAGTACCCTCTGACACTGCAGCAGGCAGAACAATGCTTTCGACGTCTGAAAGTGCACGAGTGTATTCAGCAGCGATCTTATTTCTGCGTTCTACCCAATGCTCAAGATGGGGTAGTTTGGCCATTAGCACAGCTGCCTGGAGCCCATCCAGACGCGAATTACGACCGACGTAGGTGTGAACATGTTTTTTAGGCTGACCATGATTCGATAGTTGCCGAATCCGATCAGCGGTATCTGCATGATTTGTAACAACAGCCCCTGCATCACCGTACGCTCCGAGATTTTTTCCCGGATAAAAACTGAAGGTGCCAGCAAGGCCAAACCCACCGACATGCTGCCCTTCAATTTTAGCGCCATGCGCCTGAGCGCAGTCTTCAAGAACAAATAGGCCGGCATTTTCTGCGATTTTCATAATGGCCGGCATATTCGCAGGGCGACCGTAAAGATGCACAGGAATAATGCCTCTTGTCTGTGGTGTGATTTTCTCTTCGATGCGGGTTACATCAATGTTGAAGTGTTCATCGATATCGACGAAGACAGGTTTGGCTTTGCGCGACCTGACGGCTTCAGCAGTTGATACCCATGAAAGTGCGGGAACGATAATTTCGTCGCCGTCACCAATACCGATACTATCCAAAACGAGTTCAATGGCATCCGTACCATTGGCACAGCCAGCTGTGAATGCGACATCAATGTATTGAGAAAAAGCGGCTTCGAACATTGAGGGGAAGCGACCGCCGATAAAGGCGGTTTCAGCTATGACATCGCTGATTGCTTTGTCGATGCTATTCTTGTACCTGTCATATTGCGTTTTAAGGTCAACAAATGGGATGTTCATGATCCTTGGTGTTGCATTTTCTGTGCGTCACGAACAGAGTCATAGATCATTTCAATGGCGCGAATGGTTTTGAGGGCCTCGTCACCTTCAACCACGCCTTTTCGACCGGTTGCAAATTGTTCAACAATGCCTTCGATGACGCGGTGGTGATTGGAGCTGGTACCTTGATATTTACCGTAGTCGTTTGGCTTGTCTTCAAAGGTAATACCCTCCGGCAGCGGATAAGACTGAACATCCCAGGTGTCAATTTCGTTGAGGTATTTCCCGCCGATCTTGATGGTGCCGTTCTCTGCGATGACCGTGATGCTGCCTTCATAATTTTTGTTGTAGACGCAAGTTGTCCAGAAGATCGAGCCAATTACACCACTTGAAAAACGAATGGCGGTAACACCACAATCCTCAATTTCTATGTCGTGATTTTTTGTGTCTATTTGGGTGGTTGCACTGACCACATCGCCAAACCACCAGATCATCAAATCGATAAAGTGGCTTACCTGCGTATGAAGAGCCCCACCTTCCAGTGCCTTTACACCTCGCCATGCACTATCGTTGTAGTAGCCTTGATGTCTGTTCCACATCACATTGCATTGCACCATGAAAATTTGCCCGAGCCTCTTGCTGTCAATTGCCTCTTTGGTAAGTGCGATGGGTTTATTGTAACGATTTTGTTTGACCACGAAAACCTTGCGATCGGCCTCTTGAGCTTTGGCAATCATGCGCTCGCAATCCTCGGTTCGCAAGGCCATTGGTTTCTCTACGAGAACATGGTAGCCGTGCTCTAAAGCCTGAATTGTTTGTTCCGCATGCAGTCCGTGCGGAGTGGCAATGCTCACCATATCAATGTCTATGGCATCGAGCATATGGCTGTAGTCGGTGTAACAGTTGAGCTTGTAAAGCGCTCCTAGTTTTTGACACACTTCTTCGTTGGTGTCGCAGATGGCCTCAATCTTAACATCGGGATTGGCGTCAAGAACAGCGATGTGTCGCTTACCTATATTGCCGCAGCCGACAACAGCCACTTTGATGATTTTTTTCTCCGACATAGCCTCAGAGTTTCGATTCAGTTGGTCCTAAATAAGTACTGCGCGAATATACCATTTTCATCTACCGATATGGCTGTTTTCAAGGGGCTCAGAGGCTCAAAACCGAAAGGCTTTCATGTATGTCTGACACCAGGTGGTCTGGGTTTAGTGATTGCAGAAAGTTCGCCGTCCGAAGGCCTGAGGTTACGGCGATGCAAAGGGCTCCGAGCTGCTGTCCGGCCAGGATGTCAGCTTCTGTATCCCCTATGAAAACGGCGTCGGTTGAATCAAAGCCGGGAAATTCATCCCGGATGAGTTTTACTTTTATAGCTGACTTTTGTGTCTGGCTCGCCGGGTCTGCAGCGAGAATTGTTCTGAAAAAGCCATCTATACCCAGGCCTACCAGCTCTTTTTTAAGGTTTTCTGAATGATGCCTCAGCGTGACCAGTACCAGTTTATAACGAGTACTGAGTTTCTCAAGGGTCTCAAATGCTCCCGGAATAAGCTGGTCGAATTGCTGATAAGCCGGAGTTTCGATATGTGATTTACGGATGCTTGCGAATGAAGAAAGCTCTGCTCCAGACTTTAGATGGATTTCCCGCTCAGGCATACCGCTTACTTTGAAGCGCCAGTATTCAGCTTTGGCAAGGGGCTTGTGTCCTTCGTTTGACAGGATATCTACGTATGATCTGTAAAACTTCTCGGATACATCAAGGATGGTTCCGTCAAGGTCTACAAAGCAAAAAGATTCTTTTTTCACTTCAACGTTTAATGACAAGGGCGTGACCGTTCAGGTTGTGGATAACCATGGCGTCTTCAAGGGTGTCTTGAAGCTCATAAACGAGTTTCGTGATACCCGCCATTTTGGAGAATCCAAAATCATCAAACACCAGCATCCCTCCATGGGTTAAGCGTGGCCAGGCAAACTCAGCAACATCTTTTGCAGACGCGTAGGTGTCTACATCAATATGGCATAGCTTGATTGGAGCATCAGGCAGTAAGCCAGCGCTATCGTCGGGAAAGATGCCTTCCAGAATGTGGCAATTATTGATGTTCAACTTGTCGAAGAAACTCTCTACAAGGGCCCTGCTGGTGTCGCTATGCTCGCCTCCTCCGTAAAAATTATCACTGGCTGAGGCTTTCACAACACCAGTGAAAGTGTCACAGGTATATACTTCACCTCCTTCGGCCAACGCGAGCAATGCCGCTGTACCACCTTTCCAGGTTCCTACCTCAAGAATGATCCCTTCAACATGCCTGAGCTGCTTTGAAAGCATGTAGAGTTCGTAGCAACGATAAATATCTACGAGTGTATGATTCGATACTGAACTGTACGCCTGTTTGAAACCAGGGTCTTGAAACCAGGGCGACAGCGTTGACTTTGGCAGGATGACGCCTTGTTCAAAGTCGAGCTCGTCTGAACGGTCTTGCCATGGAATTGATATCTCAAGTTGTTGACCGTTATACGCAATATTCGAACCGCGAAGGGCGGAATTCCGTAGCAGAGTTAATTTATTGTCGTTCATCAGTTTCAATAATTATTTCTTCCCAATAGCGGGTCATAAGTAAATTCTTTTTTAAATCGAGTAATGGCTTTACTTGTCTTCCATCCATAAGATCAATAAGCATCGCCGGTATATTCATTCCGGCAGCAACGGTTAGCATGAGTCCTCCTGCGGCGAAACGCGGATTGACTTCGAGAAAGCGCAACTCTTCGCCAGTTTGAAAGAATTGCACATTGCAGACGCCTACCACTTTGAATGCTTCACAAATGCGGTGAATGAGCGGAATGAAGGGCGTATTGTCAATGGTTCGTCCTTTGACACTCTGGCCAGCTTTGGTGGCTAGCCGAATGCGAGGAGCGACGACCAGAGGTTGGTGCGAACGATCGCAAAGCACATCAACGGTAATTTCTGAACCAGTAAGCAGCTCCTGAATGAGGTAGGGCTTCTGCTCTCCGTGTAAATGCGCAAGTTGTTCATGGTCTGAGATCATCCTTGCTCCTGTGCTTGAACTTCCTTCCACCGGTTTAGCAAAAAGCGGGAAAAAGGTGTGCGGAAGTGTTGCTCCTTCAGCAAGGGTATAGGTTTTTGGCGGAGCGAAATGCCCCTCTTCGGCAATCCGATACATCTCGGTTTTATCGTTGCAAAGCTTGATGGCATCAGGCTGTGGTAAAAAGGTCTTAAGCCCTGCAGCACTAAGAATCGATTGATTCGCAGCAATGACGGGGATTTCTTTAGAGAAAATCGGAAAGAGGTAGGTGGCGCCTGTTTTCTTTGCGATTTCGCACAGTTGATGGATGTAGTCTTCACTCGTGAAAGGAGCAACAAGGAAGAACTGATCAGCCAGGTACAACCCTGCTGCTGTGCTGTCAATATCGACAGCTACAATGTGAAATTCCTCATTCGTGAACTTCTTCAGTGCCTTGATCACACTTATGGCAGATGCAGTGCCTGCACTCGTAATGAGAACCGTTCTCTTATTTTTCATCATGGTGGTGGCTCGCTAAAGGTGTGTCGTTTTGTGTTTGTCTCAAGACGCGGTCAAGAATGTGTTGTTGAGCAAGGTGATGATAAGCATGAAGTTCCATTTCCTGAAAAAATGCGGTGTTTGAAAGCCCTGATATCTTCTCAATTTGTGTTGAAAGTGCTAAAGATTGGTTGAAACATAGTTGATTTAACTGGCTGCCTGTAAATGGGAATTCAGGTGTTAAGGCATTTCCAATGAGGACTTTAAATCCGCAAAATAGCCGTTCGTAAATGATGGTGCTGTAAGCTGCAAGGCCAATATCTGCTTCATGAAATGATCTGACTGATGACACGCCCTCTCGAAAAAAATCCCATTGAATATTCTGACCGAGTTGTTCGCGGTAAAACGCAAGAGTTCTTGGCCAAACATCAGGCGAACGCTCCCTGGGATGAGGAAAAATCAGCAGGCGCATATCCGTATCGCCAGACAGGTAATCACGTAGCTCGCGAAGAATGTATACCTCGGTTTCAGGGATGTAAAGACCGTCATCTGTATGCCCGCTATCTTTGCGCAGCCAACCGGCATGAGAATAAAAGCCCAATACGCCTGCCTTCGGATCGGGAGAGCTTGGATAATAATCAAAGATATAGTTAAGTGAGGCTTCCGGGATCCACGACTCTCGCTCAGAAACTGAAACCCGTAGTTCATTTTGCTCTAGTTCTTCTTCCTGATATCCTGAAGTTGTAATGAGTCGATCTGCCTGCAGTACTGAATGATGCGCTCGCAAAGGCCCCGGTGAAGGCACTTTCGTGACGAATACGCCGAGTTCTCTCAATTGCAGGTATTGCCAGTTCGAATCAATCAGGTAAGGAGCGTGATCAATCAGAGAGTCGATGTGTTCTTTTTTACAGAACTCCAGTAAGGCTGCGATCTCTGTAACGATGTGGATATCCAATGCACGATTGCCTCTGTTTTTTCCAGATATGAGGCATGTGAGCGAGCGAGCGAGACCGAAGCGCAAAAGAGGTAGCCATGTTTTACGGAACGAGAGAATAGCAGGGAGCTCTTCTTTCGTGAGGTACCAACCCGGCTGAGGATCCAACATCTTGCGGTAGTATGCGATGACTGGTTCATAATTTCGGGTTTCGGAATTGAAGATCGCACAACGCCTGTCGCCATCTTCGAGACGATGTATACCTTGGGGTTCGGATCGGTAGATTCGTTTAAGCGTGCGCCATAAAATACGAAAGCCTACAAGCGGGTCGGCGGCTTCAGGACTCGTGAGTCTGTAAGTGGTGTTGTGCAATAAGCAGTGAGCAGCCTGTTTCTCGAGGTTGTTTGAGGACATTCGGTCAATGTGCCGTCGGTATTTGATGACTGATTCGATCACCTCGCATCAAGACTCGTGACCCTCCGCAACGTCTCAAATTCGGTTGCCGTATTCTTAATGATGGTCAGGTCGTCCATGTCCATAGAGCACAGGTGGGCAAGCTCACCGGTGCGCTGAAACGACTTCCTTAGCGTGAAGTGCTTTTCGAGGTAGGTCGCTCCATGGGCAGAAGCAAAAAGCGCGGCCGAGTTCCCCAGTGTGTGGTCTGAAATACCGGAGAAACGGGTAGATGCAAAGTCCGGCATCTCAAACTCCTCTACCAACGTCGGGTATTTCACCACGCAATAGAGGTATATGGCATGGCCTTCCACCGCGATGTTGTCAACTTCTTCTTGCGCCATGTCTGACGGTATCGAAACAAATGTGGGCTTTCCGATCGACATGACTTCATGTGTCAGCTCCGGAAATGCCTTGTGCATGCGTGCTGCCACTTTCAGGTATTTGAGGTCGAGCTTGACGCACCAGTCAAGGTATTTCTCATCAAAGGCAGTCGCAAAGACCGGTATGCCATGGTGATCGCCATAGTCGCGGAGGTGCTCAAGCTCTTCGTATGACATGGCGTGGTTCTTTGGCTTGTTGAACTTCTCAGGATCGTACAACTGAACCTTCACGGCTTCTGCGCCGCCGAGCTTTGATTGAAGAATCATTTGCTCCGCTGCGGCAATGTCGCCGCTGAACTGAGGAGATATTTCTGAAATGATGAACATGGTTGAAAGTTACGTTTGTTGTTCGAGGAAGATGCGTGCATTGATGAAGTTGAACAGGAACTTTTTATAGCTGTTTGCGAATTCACCACGCTGAAGCACCGCTTCTAGTTTCGGTTTGTTGAAGTAGTCAAAAATGGGCGATTCATCGAGGAAGTAAGCCAGATGAGACGCATTGTTAAAGTCAAAAATCGAATTGATAGAGGCATTGAAGCCCTTTTTCTCGCGCGAAAGACGCACCTGGTCGTTCAGGATGCCCTTCATCGATTCGCGGAGAATATACTTATTGTAGCCCTCATGAATCAGGTGCTCTGAAGGAATGCTGTATGCCCATTCAAATAAACCGCGATCGAGAAAGGGGCTTCGGTTCTCGATGCTGTACATCATACTGTTCAGGTCATCTTCGTGCAGGATCACTCTCACCACTTCGTGAAACAGCTCATTCATCATGCGATTACGGAGCAGCGAAGCTCCGTAGTCCGTTTCCGTAAAGGGTTCATGGAAATCTTCGTGCAAGAGGCTCCTGAATTGCTGATTATTCAGGTAAATGTGATCCCGCTTGTAAGGCTCTTTGATGTAAAGATCAAATTTCCTGAAATCGGGGTGCCGCACGTACTGCAGCGGATAGGTCTCCCACTCTTTTTTGTATCGCTGAAACTCCGGATGGTTCCTCATCTCATAAAGGTGCAGCACGAAGTGGTCGTAATAACCCGTGAAGAGTTCATCAGCAGCCGTGCCGGATACTGATATCTTATACCCGTTGTCTGCAATCTGCTGCGAGAGCATCGAGTGCACGAAATAAGAAATGGTTGCCACCGGTGCATCGTGATATTTCACGAGGCGTTCGAGGTAATCAATATGGTGTTCACTTGGCTCCAGCACGATCCGGGTGCTTTGGCAGCCGGTATCTTTAATGGTTGCCTGAATGTTGTCGTACTCGTCGTAGCGATGGTCTTTGTCGATGATTGAGAAGGTATGGGCAGTAGTGTTCAGTACCTTGGAGGCAATAGACACGAGACTCGCAGAATCTACTCCGCCACTCAGGCAAAATGCGAGAGGAACATCTGACCGCATCCTCATCTTCACGCTTTCAATTAACCGTTCGCGCGTACCTTCAATGGCTTCCTCCATGGTCATCTTGCGCTCATTCAAGCGGGGTGCCCAGTAGGTTTGCGCCGGCGGGGCAATCTCACCTTCCTGATGAATCCACATATTGGAGCGAATCGGCAGTTCCCAGACTCCTTTGAAAAAGGTTTCTTGGGTTTTATAAACCGACTTGTGCCCATTGATCATGTAGCGCAGTAAATGCTGTTCGTTTACAGCGAATGAACGGTCAGCGATACTGCGCAATGCTTTTATTTCTGAAGCGAAGTAGAGGTTTTCACCGTCTTCAAAAAGGTACAACGGTTTTTCACCAAAGCGATCACGAGACAGCAGCAGTGAAGCAGTGCGCTCATCGTACAGCGCGAAGGCCCACATTCCTTCGAAGCGGTCGCAGCACGCTTCTCCCCAGTGGAGGTAGGCTTTTACGAGTACTTCAGTATCTGAATCGGTTGAAAAACGATGGCCTGCCCGTTCGAGCTCTGTTTTCAGCTCCACATAATTGTAAATTTCACCGTTGTAGACAAGGTGCACCGGTCCTTCATGAAAGGGCTGATTAGAGCGATCATCGAGGTCAATGATGCTGAGGCGCCGGTGCAAAAGCACCGGGATGCGGTGTTGATCCTCCCCAACCCAGTTTCCCTCGGCGTCAGGCCCGCGTTTTGCGAGCGTGTGAAGGGTGCGCTGAATGACTTCAGCTGATGGAACTTTTAATCCGAAAGATCCGGCAATACCACACATTGGTCAAGTCTTATCCGGAGCGTGTTTGGCCCTGAAAACAGGTGACTGCTCTAAGGCACGAATGTCGTCAATCGTATGGACATCTGCGTTGTTTGCGATCACAAATCCACAGTGGGCGCTTAGAAATGGATTGAAGATGGCATGTTTTTTTACAATCCGAAAGGCGGCATTCTGCACCCCTGAACTGTCACAGCTCATCACTTCCCACAAGCGGTGCGCCTGCATCAGCTCATATCCGCTGCGAAGCTGTTCTGCGGTTAACTCCGGAGAGTTGGCCTGGGCAATAATGACTGTGTCTACTTGTCCGTTGGCTTCTACAAGCGGATCTTGCACCGCTTGACGGATAGCGATGATTTTTGGTGTGGAGTCGTCGGCCAGATCGGCTGGTCGCTTCAGAGGAGTCGCTCCCGCATCCTGCGCTTTGCGCAGTATTTCATCATCATCGCTACTCACAAAAACTTCGTCTACAAAAGCACATCCGCCGAGGGCTTCGAGGGTATAATAAAGCAGCGGCTTACCAAAGAGAGGGTATATGTTTTTGCCTTTCAGGCGCTTTGAGCCACCTCTGGCCGGTATGATCGCTATGGTTCTCATGAAATTCGGTTGAGAATGTCTTGCGCAATGATCTCGGCTCCGTTCACGCCCATCTCATGGTCACGCATGTTTTCTACAATGGTTTTGTACTCATTGCGAATGAACTGCGGAAGCAGCCTCGCCAGGTCTTCGCGAAAGGCTTCGATACTGATGAATGTGCCCAGTCCGCATTTTTTTAAATTGAGGATATTCTCACTCATTTCAGGGTTCATAGCCTCGCCAATCAGTAACATGGGGGTGCGCAGTCCAATGCATTCGCTGATGGTGTTAAAGCCTGCACGACCGATCACCAGATCCATGTCACCGATGTAGTCTACCATAAGCTCGTTGGCATCAATGAAGCTTATGTTTTCCTGGTCACGTTGCATTTTCGACGAAACGTAGAACTGAAAATCGTTGAGATCGCGCACCGAATCCAGCGCCTTTTCAATGCTCGGTTGCAAAAGACCTGAACCACTGTCCATGATCATCACCCGGAAGCGACCATTGCGCTGCACCTGTTTGTGATTGATCTCTTTTCTCAGAATCAGCGGCACCTGCCGAGCATTGTCGCGATAATAATGAAGGATTTCTTCGGGCGTGAATGGCGGAAAGTAAAGCACGTCGGCCATTTTTGCCATTTCAAAAAAGCGATAGATGACCTTCGTGCTCAGCGGTGGAGGGTAGAGCTTGGAGAAGAACCAGTCCCAGGTAAAATGAGCGACGCCAAAAGCTGGTATGTTGCGCTCCACGGCTGCTGGAAAAGCCTCATATACAAAATCAGAAAGTACAAAATCATAGCCGGGCGTTGCAGCCTCTTCTTTAAGCCAATCTGCAGAGCGCTCAAGATAGCCGGCATAGCTCATTCGAATGGCAGCGAGATCAGGAGATCCGCTGGGAAGTTTGTGCCAGGTGATGTTGTTGTAACGATTGACCGCATTCACATCCTCAATAAGCCTTGAGGCGGCTTCCAGATGATGCTGGGTTTGCACGGTAAATGCTATTGGTGCACCAAGGTCGCGCAGCGCTTCAATGATGGCGCGTTGGCGGACGATATGCCCGTATCCTTCGTCTGACAGGAATACCTTAGAATGCAGCGTGTTCATGCAGTAGCGGGTCCATGTGCCACGCAGACGTCAGTCTGAACAGGTCTTATTGAATCACAATGTGTTGCTGTTCTTGCTGCTGCCCGTCGTGGAGGCGGATCAGGTAAGCTCCCGCATTCAGGTTTGGCAAAGCCACCTGAAGGAAGCCGGCATCTTCCGCGCCCGCAAAGGTATGGGAATAGACTAGTTGTCCGAGAAGATCATACACTTCGATGAAAATCAGTCCGAAGTACTTACCATCAGGCAGTTGCACAGTGAGCTGGTCTTGAGTCACCGGATTGGGGTAAAAAGAGGCTGCATCTGTACCCTCATCCACTATGTTCAGGCTAAGTTCCATGGGGTTGCCGGGAACGGGAGCTAGTGGGTTGGTGTCAATAATGGTCACCGGACAAAAGAAGCCATAGTCGCCTTCTTGAGGATCAGCGCAAGCATCGAACATACCTACTTGAGGTTTGGCAGCCACGCGATAGGTTTCGCCCATTTCGAGACCGATGCCGTTCAAGCCAATGATGGTGTTCGGAGTGTACGCAACAATCGCCGGTCCCGTCGGAGTCATGGTAGGATCCATGGGGTCGATAGGCGCAAATTGCCAGGCGTATTGATCGGCTACCGGCACAAACTGGCATTGCACAAAGCCACCGAGAAACTGAGAGCTATTGCAGAAGGCAGCCTGGACATTCGTGTAAGGTAGCGGGTTGGTAATGATGAAAATCGGCTCACTCCATGGGCCCCATACACCACAAAAGTTCACGCGCACCTCAATGCTGTAGATCTTGTTATAACGAATGCAAGTAATGTCACTGAGGTAAAGGAAGCTTGAGGATCCGCCGCTGTGCACGAAGGAGGTGTTGCCGTTATCGGTCGTTAACCGCCACTCCAGAAGTTGATTGGTACCTACGAAAATCGCTTTGATTTCTCCGTCGAGGTCATAAGACTGGCCGATGTACGGTGGTTCTACTTGCGTATTCGGAAAGTCTTCCATTTGTATCGGACGGGTTTCGCCCCACCCGCTCCAGTAGCCGTTATTGGCCTCCTGGATTTGAACACGCACATTGTATGTGGTTCCAAAGCAGAGCCCCCCAACGGCATTTAAATTCACTAATCCATTAAAGCCCATCACGGTGGTAGTGAACACGTCCCCGGTGTTTATGTCGGTAAATTCCCACTCAGTAGCCAGAATCAATGAGTTATTCGGAAGTAGGGTGCGGCTGACGGCCTCGTTTACCTGATAACCCGGAAACCCTGCGTCTGTAGCTTTGACGGGCCACCAGCCATCTCTTACCGAGACCGCCGGTAAATCTCGAGCACAAATTGTGAATGTACCTGCGCCCGTCCCTGAAGCGCTATGCACACGCAAGAAATAATTCTGACCGGGGGTCAGCGTATTGATCATGAGCTCTTCTTCACCGGTTCCTGCTACGTCATTCGAACATGCAAGGGAAGTCAGCCCGTTATCGAACACCTCTATCACGAGGTCTGCATCTGTTGAATTGACTTGCAGTAAAACGGCTTGGGTGGTGCTGGTGAAGCTGTACCAAACATCATTGCCATCAGCACCTGAACAGGCAGCAACACCTGATGCTGATGCGCCTAAATCACCATTTACTGATGTACAGCCGAGAGTGTGCGCTTCGAAATAGTCTTGTAAATTCAGCGCGAGCGCCGTAGCGTCATCTTCCTGGGCAGTCAAAGCCGCTGAGGTGAGGGTAAGAGCAAGAAAAGCAAGTAGTTTGGTCCTGAAATGTTTCATTGCTTAGGGCGTAATAAGGGTCTAAAATACGATATTATCACGTGGATTTCAAAAGCGCCTGTACTGCAGTAAGCCTAAAGAGTGAAATAGCGCACCTAAGACACAAGTGCTTGAAAAACATCGGGGCTAAAGGGTGCGTATACATCTTCGCGTTTCAAAGGGAGTTCAGTGTCTTTTAGTTGCTGGAATTTCTGGATGGGATCTTCGTCGTGAAGCAGAGGCCAGGCGACGCCGCTATCGATCATGGAAGCGGCATAATCTGAGAATTTCCCATAATCTTGCAGGGCAAAATTGACAACATCTTTGCCAAGGGCGTCGTACAATGTCGTGCTGTAAATGGTCACCTGTATTTTGGCGATGTTCAGTAGGGCGTTCAGATCTCCATCTTTACCAATGATGTGGCAATGTGACTCATCGTTGAAGGCCATATACCGATCAACGTCGCGCTCGAGAGGGTGCAGTTTGACCCAGACTTCCCAGTCAGGATGCTTTTCTTGCACAAGTTTCAGCAAAAAGCGCAGGTACGGAATGTAATCTCCGCTCAGGTTCTTCTGTGCGCAGATTAACACTTTATTCTCTTTTTCTCCGGTTGCCGCAGCGGCTTGTTTGAGACCGTCAATAGTGTAATCCCCCGCCACGTGTATTTGTGTGTCGTTGTATCCCGCCCCGCTCAGCAGGGTATTTTTCCAGTATTTGCCGAATACGATAATGTCATCGGCAAAGAGTGCTTTATCTGAATGTTCCCTTAAAGCTTCCGTGTAACAATAATAAACGTCAAATGGTGAGATGAGTCCATGCTGTACCTCAATTACACGGATACCCGACAAACGTGCAGCGGCAATTTCGCCTTCGTTGTGATAGTGGGTGGTCATAACGAAGTGCTGCGTGGGTTGGTTCCTGAAAAACTGATAGTGCTGGTGAAATGACTCAAAAAATACCTGAAAGGCCGAGTATAAATAGGGCATCACTTCGGCGGGCAACCAGTTTGAGGTGCGCGCAGCCAGTATTTGAAGCTCACGAAGTACACCCCGCTCTTCACGTGAGAGAGGTGCAGAACGAAGCGCGTCAATCTGAGCCCGGGTCACGTCGTAGGTGTCTTCAGGCGGACTCAAGGGCTGGGCCATCAGCGTGGCACGCTCAGAACCCACATCTTCTCGCAAACGATGCATGTAAAACGAGCGCCGTATTCCCTGCTCGTCATAACCCCGGCGTGCATCATCGCGAAATACAAGTGGTTTGAGAATGGGAGGAGAAGAATACCCTTTCAGTGACTTCGCCAGGTAGCGCGCCTGCTGCAGAGCCACAGGCCAATGCAACTTGTAGTCGATCAGCGCCCTTTGGTTATCAAGCGCATAGGCGGCTACAGCATGTTGAAAGAGCTTGTATGCGTTGAAGGGGCCGAAGGCGCAGCGCCCGGGTTCTGGAACAAGCGATTCTACAAGGGCATTGATTTCTGAAAATGATGGTCGTTTCATGCGTGCGACTTCCGGGTTAAAAATTCTTGATGCTTCGGATATGACCGAGCAGTTTACGGCCCTTCGTTAAGCTCGTAATGGTCACAATTGAAATGAAAAACCCACTCAATATCAGCTTCGGTAAACTTTCCCACTCTACCGCATACCGCAGTCCAAAGCCTGTAAGTACAATCACCAGAAATATGGGAAGTACATGGTAACGAACCGGCAAGTACTTTCGGGTATCCGGAAACAAATGCCCGGCAATGCCTATATACATGTAGCACAGAAAGGTCGAAAAGACCGCTGCTTCAATACCGAAGAAGGGCACCAGGGCAATATTCAGCACAACATTTAAAACCCCGGCGATAGTGCTTATTTTCAGCAATGAGACCGTCTTTTCATTGTAGATGATGAAGTCAACACTCGCTACGTAAAGCGGGCGATAGCAGAAAGCCAGAAACAAAAAGATGACGTACACATACGCATCTTTCAACCCGGTATCGTTGTTGATGAAAAACACCGCAAAAACTTCTTTTGACCACAGCCCGGCCAGACAGGCAACTGTGAAATTAAAGCCCAACCAGAGGTAGGTGAAGCTCCTGATCAGACGGTGCGCGTCTTCTCTTCCGGATTCAAACAACGAGAAGTAAATCGGCGTTACCACCATGTTGACCTGTGTGCTGAAATGGTTGAAATAGCTCGCAAAGTTGTACGCTACGTTATACAGACCTACGCCCGTTGTGCTGACAGATGAATCTGTATACTGGTCAAGTATGACCCTGTCAGATGACGATAACAGGTATTCAGAAAACTTGTGCGGAATGAGTGGCAGCGAAAAACTCAGCCACCCCCGTATGCGCTTGCCTCGGAGGCGAAAAACAGGGCGCACCTTTTCAACCGCAAATAACAGTACCGCAAAGTAGAGCCCCTGAAACATAAAACTCACGAAATTCGAGATGAAAAACCCCAGGTAACCCAAACGCAACTCATATATGGTGATGAACGAGGTCACCACCGCCAGCACACCCGCAATGAACGATGAGATATGTACCAATCGGTGACGGTGATTAAACTGCATCAATCGCATGCCTATGCCGCGGGCTACATCAAAGGTGACCATTGGGATCACTACCAAGACCAGTATCAGCTGAAGGTGCTCCTGCGGAATGTCATCGTTTCTGAACATCAGCCACAGCGTAAGCACTACCAGTCCGCCATGAAAGAGCCGGTAAATCATTAAAAATCCGAGGTACTGGCCCCAGTAAAGCTTGAAAAATCGACGTCGCTTGAAAAAGGTGTTCTGAAAAAGGGCACTCATACCCAGCTCGCCAATCATGCCCAGTAAGCCGATATAACCCATCGCTGTTCCGTATACAAAGTAATCGTAAGGGGTGAGAAATTCAGAGATGATCGGATAGAGCGCCAGATTTGCAAACATCGGTACCTGGCTCGCAAAGGTGTAAAGAAGTGAGTTTTTGAAGATGAATCGCAGCATCTCAAATCAGGTCTTTCGCCCGGCAAGATCTGAGCGCTTTCTCAAAGTCAAGAACACAGCGTTCGCGCAAGAGGGCGATGTCAAAAAGATCATGCTGACCGTCAGCAAAACTCAATAAGTGCAGGAGGTTGTGCAATTGCTCACGCGCATCATCCGGGTGCACGCTGTCTGGATATAAGCCGCGTTTGCCAAGCTGGGGCTCGCCGTGCTGAACCCTTGAAAGGGGCTTTTCATTCAGCTCAATTGCATGCACAATCGCTTCAAATATACGCACGCTATGCGCCAGGTGCTCAAATGAAAGAAACCCTTTGTTATCTAAAGAAGTATGGTATTCAGGGTACTGCTGGTAAGGTGTTCGCATCAACGATCCCACCGGCAAATTAAAGCCTGGCGAACAATATTGCCGCTCATCGCTTCCGCCTACTGAGAAGGGTACTATCCGGTAGGGGGCTTCATTTTTACCGTAGGGGTGGTGCTTTGCTGCGCGAAAGCGCAGGATGTGTTCAGCTGCCCGGTCAGCAAGGCAGCTCGCCTGTTTCGAACGCTTGTAGGTAAATGCTCCGGCATCGCCAAGACAGGTCAATACATATCCGGCATCCAGCTTTTCTTTCAGCTCAGCTCCAACCCGGTCGAGGTATGCGATCGTTCCGATCGTCTCCGGCAGAAACGCAAAGCGGTAGGTGTACTTCCTATGAGGTAGAGCCGCTAGAGCCCGGTACAGAAATGCCTGAACAAGCGGACCACTTAGCTCATTATTCGCCATGCTCGGATGGCAGACATAGGTCGAGAACAAAACCTCACGATCCGTTTCGCCGGGTAGCACCGCCTCGGCATAATCAAGGTGCCCTGGTACCAGGTCGGCATCAATATAAGCGCGGTAGTTGCCTTCTTCCGGCAAGGCGTCCCACTCGTTCTGGCTCATGCAAAAGCCCCACTTCCGACTGTAATAGCTGGTGACGTAGGGGATGGCATCCGGCTGACCGGGCAGGGTGTGCACGTGTCTTGCCAGTTCCGCTTTACTGAGTGCTTTGTCAACGCCAATCGAGTAGTTGAGTACGTGCAGGTTGTTGACCTTGAAATCAGCAACTTTGCGGCCATCAGGAGCCAGGATGTAAGCGTCGCGAATGGTCCACTCATCGGGAACCTCCCAGTCGAATACTTTCGTGCCTGAGGCCACGCGGTACCGCGTCAGCGGAACGAGTTCGTTTAGGATGTCAAGGGTCTGGCGTACTCCTTCCCCTGTGAGACTCCGGCAGATGGGCCAGAGGCGGTCAAAATAAGCTTCGAGCTCTTTTTCCAGATCAGGAGATGACATTCCACATCAGTATTTCGTCTTCTTCAATCGCCTTTACAGCTTTCTTGCCGATAACTTCATTGATGTGGCGTGGACTAATGCCTTTGGCCGGACGCTTCCAGGTGAGGTCTTCGCGGTCAATGGTTTTCCCTTCCGGAATATTGCGCGAAGCGACCAAACTACGCCGCGCATTTTGGCGGCTCTTCTCTTCGCTCTCCAGGGCGGTCAGCTTAAAGCTGCCCAGCAGCTCAAAGGTGCGGTCCATCTCTTTCCAGAAGTGCTTGAGATCTTCTTTATCCATTGCGTGGTAATGGTCATTTCCAGGCAAGGTCTTATCGTGAGTGAAGTGTTTTTCAATTACCGCTGAACCGAGCAGGGTGGCAATTTTCATCACCTCCATATCTTTCGGTAGGGTATGATCACTGTAGCCCGGCACATGATCAGGGAAGCGGCGGATGAGGTCTTTGATCATCCCCAGGTGCGCGTTTTTATCTTCAGTCGGGTAGTTAAGTACGCAGTGCATCAGGCAAAGCGGGTTGCCGTGCTTTTCGATGGTTTCTACTGCCTGCTGTATCTCCCATACGAAAGCGGCACCGGTAGACAACAAAATGGGCTTGCCGAATCGGCACATGTGCTCGATGAAGGGAAGGTTGGTCAGGTCAGAAGACGACACCTTGAACACCGGCATCAATTCGTTCAGAAAGTTGGCCGATTCTACATCAAAAGGTGTACTCATAAACTCAATGCCGGCGTCTTCGCAGTGGCGTGCAAGCTGCTCGTATTCGCCCTTCCAGAACTTGTCGTATTTCTTGAACAACTCGTACTGACTCTCGGTCGGCTCTTGCGAAAGATCCCAGTAGTAGGGCGAGTCTTTTGATGCAATGGTCTCTGCCTTGTAGGTCTGAAACTTGATCGCTTGCGCACCGCCTTCGGCGGCTTCGTCAATCAGGCGCTTGGCAAGATCCATTGAGCCTTCATGGTTCACCCCCGCTTCGGCGATGATGTAAGGACGCGCTAACACGCGTGAATCATAGTCTGTAAAGATTTGCCGGATCTGCATTTTCGTTAGAATTTGGTTTCGCAAATTAGCGAATAAATGCTGTCTGCCGTCTGCCGTCTGCCGTCTGCCGTCTGCCGTCTGCCGTCTGCCGTCTGCTGGCATCACCATACCGTCCAGCCGCCCTCAACGAGCATGTTGTCACCGGTGACGTAGCTGGATGCGTCAGAAAGCAGGTAAACCAGCGCACCTGCCACCTCATGGTTATAGCTGAGCCGTTCAAGAGGGGAGAAGCGGGCAAAGTTCTCTTCGAACTGCTTTTCATGGTTATTCCAGACCCCGTGTGGGGTGATCATGTTGACGCGCACTTTTTTACTCGCCCAGTAAGAGGCGAGGTAGCGGGAAAGCGCATCTATCCCGCCTTTTGAGGCGGAATAAGCAGACGGACAACCCAGGCTGGTGCCCTTGTAGAGGTTCTGGTTCGGTGCTACTACGCTGTAAGTCGAAGGTATATTGATGATGCTGCCGCCTCCGTTTTGCGCCATCCATCCGCCGAGCAACTGACAGGTTAGAAAGGTACCCTTGAGGTTGATGTGCACCACCGTGTCCCAGTTCTCATCGGTCACTTCTTCAAAAGGCTCGAAGATGAGGTGCGATTTGTTCTGGTGGGCATTAACCAGGCCGTCGATCTTGCCGAATGCGTCGAGCACGGCCGTCTTCAGTTGTTCAACTTCGCCTCGGTCAGCCACATCCAGAGCGACCCCGAGCATTTTGCGATCATGGCGCTCTTCCAGTTTCGCCGCAAAAGCGGCGGGATCGGATTGTGGTATATCGGCAACAACGATGTGCGCTCCGAATTGTGCAGCAGCCTCGCAAAAAGCTTTTCCTACGAGCCCGCAGGCACCGGTGATAACCACAACTTTATCGTTCAGCTCAAACTTCTTGCGGAAGTCAATCTCAAAAGGATCAGTAGTACGGGTGGGTTCCATGCGGATCAGTTGAATTTGCGGAAAACAGGCTTGATTTCTGGGCCTACGAGGTACTTCGCGTAGCCGTCTTCGAGTGCTTTTTCAAACACTCCGCAGCTCTCGTCAAAGGCGGCGAGCATAAAGTCAATATCTTCAATGGTGTGCGAGTAGCATGGCGAGAGGATGCCCTGGTACAAGACTCCGCGTTGAATCATCTCCTGCATGAACAGCGTGCGGTAGAACATGCACGGATGCTTCTCTTTGTTCTTCACGACCAGCCCTACGCTCCAGTTAAAGCCCATGAGGTCAAAGTAGTCTTCGAGGCTTCGGCGTTTGAGGATTTCTTTCACGCCTTTGATAAAGTGGTCTCCGATCTTGTGGTTGTGCTCGATGACCGGCTCTGATTCGAAGACATCCATGGTCGCGAGACCGGCAGCAATGGCATGAGTTTCGCCACCGTGGGTGGTGCTGACGAGAAACAGCTTGGGCTTGCCTTCGCGGTTGATGCCGCCGAGCTCCATGATTTCTTTCTTACCGGTTAGTGCGCAGAATGAGAACCCGTTTGCAATGCCCTTGCCCCAGGTCGCCATATCCGGGTTGGCGTTCAGACGTTTGATACTTCCGGGGTAGTCGGTCTTGAAGCCGGTGATCATTTCGTCCATGATCCAGAGGGCGCCGTGCTTGTGAGCGATGGCTATGGCTTTTTCATAGAAATCAGGCTCAATGACCTGCCATTTTTCCGGCTCACCAATGATGCATGCGATCTGCCCGGGATACTCATTAAACATGCGCTCGAGGTCGTCAAGGTCGTTGTGCTTGAAGGTTACGGTCATGTTCTTGACCTCGCGAGGTACGCCAAAGTCACAGGCCGTTGAGCCGATGAACCAGTCGTCGTAGCTGTAGAAAGGGTGCTCTGCGGTGCGCGCCACAATCTGCCGACCGGTGTAGGCGCGGGCCAACTTGATCGCAGCGGTGGTTACCACTGAGCCGTTTTTCGCGTACTTGATCATGTCGTGCTGGGGGACAAGCGCCAGGAAGCGCTCGGCCATTTCGCGCTCGATGACAGACGGACGCGAAAAATTGGCTCCTTTGAGCAGTTGCTCGCGCACCCGCTCCAATACCGGCTCATAGGCATGACCCAGCGAAACGGAGGTCAGACCCATCAGCGTGTCGAGGTATTTGTTGCCGTCCGGATCCCAGCAATATACGCCCAGCGCGTGGGTAATGGCGGCGGGTGAATTCACCGGAAACTGGTCATCGCCCTTTGAGTAAGTGTGCGCGCCTCCGGGAATGAGGTCATGAATCACCGAGCGGTAGTCGTCGCTCTTTTCAAAGTTGGTGATTTCAGGTAGCGTGGTATCGTGCGTATTCATTTGACTTTTCGGTCTTCTTTGAGCGACTTTTCGAAGCCGCTGTTGATCTTGCTCTCTTTGTTAAGGTCGAGTATTTCAGGCTTTTGCTTCAGCAGTTGCGTTACTTCGTGAATGCCGAAATCACCGCTGCCCTCCAGTTCTTCGAAGATACGTTCTACGGCTTCAAGATCGGCAGGGGTATCTACTGAAAGTTTGAAAGTGTATTCGGGGTCGGCTTTTTTCCAGGCACAGCGGAAGTGTT
Source organism: Flavobacteriales bacterium (assembly GCA_018402085.1). GTDB lineage: Bacteria > Bacteroidota > Bacteroidia > Flavobacteriales_D > Sanyastnellaceae > Sanyastnella. Next base: position 196,478 of record JAGYJM010000002.1, read on the forward strand.
TCTTGATGTACGGACATACGTGCTCTCGTTCGCTCAGGAGCGTTGCCGCATCCTGCGCTTTGCGCAGTGCCTCAAAAGAAAAAACTTCAACGTCAAACCCGTCTTCGAGGTAATCTGGTTCCTGATTCGAGTTGGAGAAATAATCAGTGCCTGCTTTTAGGTATTCGCGTACCACAAAGTCAAGCACTTTATGGCTGTGTAGCGGATTGTCGCAGCAGATGCGGACAACAGTGTCAGGTGTGGTATCGAAGGCAGTTGCGGCGCCCCAAAAACGGTCGAGTACATCCCAGTCAGAGCCGCGGAAACAGGCCATGTCGTTCGCCCTGCACCACGTTTCAATCGCGTCATCTTCAGCGTTGGTAGTGGTGGCAATCACAAAACGATCAACTTCTTGCGATGGCCCCAGTCGCTCGATCAGATGCTCCAAAATAGGCTTGCCATATACCGCTGTAAGCACTTTGCCCGGTAGACGGGTAGAGCCCATGCGGGCCTGAAGAATGGCGAGGGTTTTCATGACCGGTTAAGTTAAGAAAAAGCTCATCCAGACCTTGTCGTGATAGTTGCCGTCTGCGAAAATGTGATTTTTGAGTGTGCCCTCGCGCTCAAACCCCAGTTTCTCGTACAGGCGGATGGCGGCCGGATTATTGCTGAATACAGTCAGCGAAACTTTGCGGAGATTGAGGGTGTCGCGGGCATAGTCGAGTACAAGCTGACAAGCGTCACTGCCATACCCTTTGCCCCAGTAATCGGCATCTCCGATCATGATGCCGAGTTCTGCCGTTCTCGCAAGGTGATCAAACTGGTCGAGTTTAATGTTGCCGATATGCAAGTCATCTTCGGTGGTGCAAATGGCGAACATTATGGTAGACTGACTTTCAATGCAGCCTTGCACGTAGTTGCGCAGAGCAGACAGTTCTGATGGATACGTGCCCGTGACCAGACCTTTGGTGACGGTTGGATGATTGACCCAATTCAGGTACCGTTGCGTAACGTCTTCAAGAGAAATAGATCTCAGGTAAAGCTTTTCGCTGCGGAGAAAGTAGTTCATACGCTATCGGTATTTTGTTTGAAGTCTTCGAGCCCCCTCTTCCATTGCTTTTTCATCTTTGGTGAGGTTTTCGTTGTGCATGCGGTAGCGGTAGAGAGGGAGGATGATGTTGTAGATCCGGTATGCTTTCAGCCAGCGGATGCGCAGGTCTTCTTCTTCACGCGCCCTGAAGCTTTCGTCGTAAAGTCCGATCTTGTAAAGAAAGTCTTTCCTGAACATGATGCCGCAGGCAATGGGGTGTTCTTCAGCGTTGACATGCTGGATATGACTTCCGCGCTCATCTACCAGCCAATAATCGGTGCTCACGGCATCCAGGCTGTTGTTTTCGGTCAGGTACAGGCGCTGCATGAAAAGCAGGTCGCGGTGAATGTAGTCGTCAGCGTCGAGAAAGATGACAAATTGCCCTTTGGCCTTTTTGATGCCGATATTGCGCGCGCCGGCGAGGCCTACGTTCTCTTCGAGGTTGATGACGCGCACTTCATCAGTGTAGTTGGCGAGCACATCTTTTGTGCGATCCGTACTTGCGTCATTGACAACGATGATCTCGAATAAATCTTTAGACAGCGATTGTTCAAGTGCACTGCGAATGGCACGTTCTACATAACCCGCGTAGTTGTATGTTGTAATGATCAGAGAAACCATTGGTCCGTTGATTTGCTCCGCAGGCACCCCACCACTTAGTCTCCTTTCTTGCGCTTCCCGTTCCGGGCGGGTTTACGTTCGTCAGGGTCTGAGCCATAGCCTTCATTGCCATAGCCGTATTCATAGCCATAACCGTAGCCATAGCCATAGCCGTATGCATACGAGTAACCATAGCGGTAGAGGTACTTACCGTAGTAGTATTTCCATTTTTTCTGCTTGATGTTGTTCAGCAGGAGGGCCACATGGCCAATTTTGTTCTGCTCTAACACCTCTTCGAGATACCTTACACCCTGCCGTGAAGCCTTCTCGGTGTTCATGACGTATAGACCGGTGTCGGCCACACGCATCAGTACAAGCGAGTCGCTGATCAGCATCAGCGGCGGCGTATCGAGAATCACATAGTCGTAGTCAGCCTTTAAGCGCTCAATGAGTTCATCTACCTTCTTGTTGACCACCAGCTCAGAAGCGTTTGGTGGTACCGGACCCGCTGTCACGATGTCAAGGTTTTCTACCTGTGATTGCACCTTGCACTCATCGAGGTCGGTTTTACCTATGATGTAAGTCGATATCCCGCTCACATTATCCAGTCCGAAGGTCTTGTGCACCTTGGGTTTGTGCATGTCGAAGTCAAGCAAGATCACCTTTTTACCGGCCTTCGAGAGCACCGAAGAGAGGTTGGTAGAGGTGAAGGTTTTACCCTCTCCGGGGTGAAGCGAGGTCACTAGTAAAACCTTAGGTCCCTCATCTCTAAGCAAATACGATAGATTTGCACGAATAGACCGAAAGGCCTCCGATACATTCGAACGCGAGCTGCCAAGTATGGCGATGGGTTCCATGAGAATCTCTTCATAGAAAGGTATGCCGCCGATGACCGGCAAGCTGGTAAGGCGTTTCAGTTCCTGCACACTCTCGAGGTGGGTGAAGAAAACAAAACGAACCAGTCCGATCAACACTGCAAAAATTAAGCCCATACCGGTTGAAAGATAGATGGTTCGTTGTTTGTCAGGCCCCACGATTCCAACCACGCGGGCCTCTTCCACCACAGAAGCTTCAGGCACAATGGCCGCCCGGGCAATGACTGTGCTGGCCTTTTTCTCTAGCAGAAAGACATAGAGTTCTTCATTCACTTTGATCTTCCGATCGATACCCAGCATGTCACGCTGCGATTTTGGTATGCCTTTGAGCTTGCCTTCAAGTTGACCAATCTGTTGTTCAATATCTTGGATACGTGAGAACATGGCGTTCCGCGTATCTTTCGTGTAATTGAAGATGCCGATTTTCGTTCCCTTGATAAGTGAATCGATCTTCTGAATACGGAAATTCTCGGGTTCGTAAAGATTGAGCTTACCGGCGCGGTCAAGCTGCAGGTTGTACAAATCTGAAATCTGTTTTTGAAGAATTTTGTCTTCATCGAACATGAAAAAGGACGGCGGAAGTGACCGACTGTTCATTTCTCCCCGCAGGTACTCTTCCATGGTGTTCATGCTCTCAATCCGAAGCTCAAGCATCCGTTTTTCAGCATCAAGGTTCACCATAGAACTGAAATACTCATCTTTTTCGCGCGAGAGGTCGAGAATGCGCTTCTGATTGCGAAAGTTTTGAAGAGTATACTCCAAAGAATCCAGAATCTCCTCCAGTTCAAGCAATTGCGTGTCAATGTACTGCTGGGTATTCTCATTGACTTCAATGCGCGACTGCTGGGTGTAGTCTATGTAGACACGCGAGAGAGAGTCAAGAAAGACCTTGGCCCGTTCTGGAAGCACATCGCGCACCACGATGTTAAGGATGCTCGTGTACTCTACATTTTGAATGGCCAGAGACTCAGAGAATTTCTTGACTAACCAGTCGTGAGGATGTACTTGAAACTGATAAGTCAACTGCTGGAGGGTCTCCAGATTGCCATCATCTACAAGGCCGGTTTTGTCAATGTGCAGAATGTAATTGACGTCTTCAACACGTTCGCCAAACCGATAATTCTTGGAGATATTCTCGCCCTGATAGACATACGAAAGGCTGTAGTTTTCAAGATCAAGAATCCGGATGTCAAAGGGCGAATTGTACATGCCCGGGTCAACCAGCTCAACATCAATACTCAGCGCTTCGATTTTGGTCACTGGCTGGCTCTTGACACGCCCAACCAGGTAATACGATACACCGTAATTGAGCTTGTCAATGGTTTTTGAAATGATATCGTACGATGACAGCACCCGCTGCTGGTTGGTGACATCAGCCATCAGTGAGTAATAGCCAAAGTTCGAATAGAGCTGTGATTGATAGTCGTAGGTATCTTTACTCTTGAGAAGAATCTCCGTTTTAGCCGCGTAGATATTATTAAGCCGGTAGGTGTAGTAGCGAGCCCCGATGAAGCCAAGCATCGGAAGCAACAGCAGAATGTACCAGTTCCTGCCAACAAACTTCAGAACGGGCCTGAAGTCGTCCGGATCAAAAAGGGATGCTTTTGGTTCAGCCATAAGGCGTTTGTCGAAGTGCAAATATAGAATTTCGAAGTGGAGCAGACGGCTGCAGGATAAACTGTCTGCTCAGAAAGGCTCATGCCGGCCTGTCAATGACTCTCCGTTTCAGCGTCCATCAGACTTTTAAGCGTGATTCAGACTTATACGCCTCGGCATACGAGGTGCTTTTATACCTTTACCCATATGAATGTGGATCATTTACCGGATAAAGCACGGGTCTGGATTTACCAGGCGGATCGTGTACTCAATGAAGCAGAGCAGTTAGGCATCGCAAAAGCGATGGATGGCTTTGTGCAACAGTGGAAGGCCCACGGAGCTGAACTGGCCGCAGGCTACGAAATTAGAGAAGGGCGCTGGCTGATTCTGGCTGTGGATGAGCAGGCGCAAGCCGCCACAGGATGCTCGATTGATAGTTCAGTGCACGTAATTCGTGAACTGGGCGATCGATACAGACTCGATTTTTTCAATCGTACACTAGTGGTCTACGAACACGAAGGTGAGCGCAAAACCGCACCAATGCATCAGTTCTGGGCATTGCGAAAGGCCGGCATCGTCAATGAACATACCTATGTATATAACACGATCGCAACGACCTTGGGTGAATTGAGAACTTCATGGAAGCAGAAGTTCGAAGATAGCTGGCACCAGGAAGCTTGGCGGTGAGGTTGCGAAAACGTGAACGCATTGTTTCCCTTACCTTAACAAGGGGAGTGTCTCCCGGTGCTTGCTTTCTATTATGGTGGTGTTGGTCGGGTGTAACGTTCTGTTCGTCGGTAATTTACGGAAAGTGGTCAGGATTTCAATCGAAAAAAAATCGACGAGTGGTTTGGGTTTGTGTGTAAAACTTTCTTAAATTTAGCAGACCGAAAATTAACTGAGAGGCATTACACTCTCGCTAACTGTACCTTGATCGTCCCTTTATGGGAATATTTACACAAGATGGTGTTGAAGAATGGGGAGAAGACAACGGATGTCGAACCTAACGGAATTTACAAGAGCGCGAAGCGTGCGCTGTGGATTCCCTGTTGTGTTTTAAGGAAATAACCCCTTAGGGGTGGGCGAGAGCCCGAACAGATAAAGTGTAGTAATTAACCAAAACCAAAACAGATGAAGAAAACGTTATTATCGATGCGTCTGGCAGCCCTATTCATCGGGGTATTAGCCGCGCACACCGTAACAGCGCAGTGTACGTTCGGTGGCACCAACTTCGGCGATGTCACGCCGGCGGGCCCCGGATTGACTAATACGCTAACCAACTTCGCGTGGGGTGGTGACCAGTATGACCTGAATGTACAAGCGGGTGAGACCTATGTGGTTTCTCTTTGCAATGCTACGCCAAGCTGGGATTCACAAATCACGATTTTTGATGAGACTGCAACAGACGTTGCTTTTAACGACGACTTCTGCGGCTTGCTCTCAGAGGTTACTTTCACTGCAGCGACTACCGGACTCTACACGGTGCAGGTGAATCAGTTTTTCTGCACTACGAACAGTGGTCCGGGTCTCACTATTGACGTAACATGGCAAGGTACTGCGCCGCCGGCGTCTGGTGGCGATGATTGTGCTTCTGCTTCGCCTGTAGTGTGTGGTGATTCGTTCACCGGTTCTACAGTAGGGGCGCCTGTAAATATCCCTAATGATCCTGCGTTCTGCGGTACCGCTTATGGTACAGGTGGCGGACAATGGTTCAGCTATGTGGGTACAGGCGATCTCGTGACCGTGAGTCTTTGCGGGTCATCTTATGACACGCGTATTCATGTGGTAAGTGGTGATTGTGTGACACAAACTTGTGTTGCCGGCAATGATGATTTCTGCGGACTGCAGTCTGAATTGACGTTCACCTCAACTCTGGGTACACAGTACTACTTCTATGTGAATGGCTTTGGCGCTTCAGAAGGTGACTTTGTGCTGAACGTAACATGCGCGGCGGTTGTCGGTGGATGTACAAACCCTATCGCATGTAACTTCGATCCTGCAGCCACTGTAGATGATGGTACGTGTGAGTTCCTTTCATGTGCAGGTTGTACAGATGGCACGGCTTGTAACTTCGACCCTGCGGCAACGCTTGACGATGGAAGCTGTGATTTTTCTTGCCTTGGTTGTCTCGATAACGCGGCGTGTAACTTTGACGCCGGTGCAAGTATCGACGACGGCTCTTGCTGCTTCGATAACTGTCTGACCATTGATATGACTGATAGCTTCGGCGACGGTTGGAACGGTGCAACCTACTCGATCACGGATGCTTCAACCGGCACGGTAGTGGCTTCTGGTGATCTTGACAACGCTGACTCCGGTGATGGTAGCAGCGCTGGTACAGATGAGCTCTGTCTCGTTGACGGTTGCTATTTCGTTGCTGTAGGTGGTGGTACATTCGATATCGAAGTTGGCTGGACCGTGAACGGTGCTGATAACCCTGCTTCTGGTGGTGCGAACCTTGGAACTCCTGCGCTAATCGTAGTGAACGGTGGTTGTACCCCTGGTTGTACTGATCCAACGGCATGTAACTTTGACAACACAGCTGATCAGGATGACGGTTCGTGTGACTTTGTGAGCTGTGCAGGTTGTACAGATCCTCTCGCAACAAACTGGGATCCTGCAGCAACCATCGATGATGGTTCATGTGTGTTCTGTGCTCCGGGTGAAGTGCTCGCTATCTTCGATATGACTGACTCATTCGGTGACGGTTGGAATGGTGCTACTTACAACGTTCAAGATGTAGGTACCGGAACATCTGTTGCTAGCGGTGACCTTGATGGTGCTGCCATTGGAGACGGTGTTTCTGTAGGTACAGATGGCTTCTGCCTCGCTCCCGGATGTTACACCCTCACCGTAGGTGGTGGTACATTTGATGGTGAGATTGGCTGGACATTCTCTGATAACCTCGGTAACAACTACGGCTCAGGTGGTGCTGTAACAGGTTCTGGTATTGATTTCGGTTTCACAGGTACTTGTGGATTCGAGGGCTGTACTGATCCTAACGCAAACAACTTCGATCCTAACGCATCTGTAGATGATGGTTCTTGTGTTCTTCCTCCTGCCAACAACGAGTGTGTGAACGCTGAGGCGGTTACTTGTGGTTCAACAGTGAACGGTACCACGATCGATGCAACGGATGCAGAAGGTCTCATCGGTACTGCTTGTGGTGGTCCAACCATTGACTCTCCAGGTGTATGGTACATCTTCAACGCGGCGTCTGACCAGCAGGTCATCGCCAGCCTCTGTAACTCTGCAGGTGGTGATACTAAGATCCATGTTTACCAGGGCGATCCAGATTGTTCTAACTTGCTGTGTATCGGTGCTAACGATGATAGCTGTGGCCTTCTCTCTGAGATTGCATTTGCTGCTGAAACAGGTAACGACTATTACATCTATGTGTCTGAGTTTGGCGGCTTCGGCACCGGACTGGACTTTACACTTGACATCACCTGCCAGGATTGCGATGCGATTCCTGCCAACGATGACTGTGTAGATGCTACACCACTTCCGACGAATGGATCGGTTGTGCCTGGTTCACTTTGCTGTGCAAACCCGTCAGATGCGCCAAACTTCTCTGCAGGTTTCGCAACTGCTTATGACGTGTTCTTCACTGTGAATACCGGTACATTTGATGACCTCTTCTTCCAGGCTGACAACATCTCAGGTACTGATGTAGGCATCATGGTTTATACCGGATCTTGTGGTTCGCTCGTAGATGAAGTAGGTGGAATTGCCGCCGGTACTATTGCTGGTACATTGAGCCAGTTTGCGCCGTTCCAGCCATTCCCGGCAAATACCGACATCACCTTCGCAGTATTCACTACGGATCCTGCTGGTTGTGGTGATTTCGAAATTTTCGTTGAAGGTCTCATCCTAGGATGTACTGACTCTGCTGCGAACAACTTCGATCCACTTGCAAATGAAGACGATGGTTCTTGTGACTATACAGGAGTTACACCTGCGAACGATGACTGTGCAAATGCTGAAGTACTGACTTGTAACACTACAGTAACCGGTTCTACTGGTGGTGCCACGGCGAATGCGCCTACGCTACTTCCATGTGATCCCGCGCCGGGTACAGGTGTATGGTACGTACTCACCGGCAACGATGAGCTTACCACCATTTCAACTTGCGGTTCTGTGATTGATTCGAAAATCAATGTTTGGACTGCCGCTGATTGTGCAGGTCCATTCTCATGTGTGACGCAACTTGACGGTAGCTTCGCTTCTGAAACCGAAGATTTCGAAAGCTGTGGTTTCTTCGATCAGGATGACGTTTCAGTTTCTTTCATCGCTGATGCTGGTGTGAACTACTATGTATATGTAGGTGCGCAAGACATCGATGGCAACCCGATTACGGATGATAACGGAGCATTTGTTCTCGACATCACTTGTGAGGCAGTTGTTGAAGGATGTACCAACCCTGTTGCTTACAACTTCGATCCACTCGCAAACGTTGAAAACGGAACGTGTGACTTCTTCTCACAAACGTGTGGTGGTGGCGCTGGTACCCCTGTACAGTTCAACATGGAAGATAGCTTCGGTGATGGCTGGAACGATGCCACTTACACCATCGAAGATGGCCTCGGTAACGTTGTAGCTACCGGTGACCTCGATGGCGCACTCTTTACAATTGATGAAGACAACTTCCCGGGACCAGAGTCTGGATTCGACCTGCTCTGCCTTCAGGATGGATGTTACACTATCATTGTAGGTGGTGGTACATTCGATATCGAAATTAGCTTCGATATCACTGACGAACTCGGTAACGTGCTCGTAAGCGGCGGTGCCGGTGAATTCCCACTCACGATTGGTGGTGCGATCTGTGGTTGTACAGATAACACAGCGTGTAACTTCGATCCGGTCGCAACAGACGACGACGGTTCATGTGAGTTCGAATCATGTGCAGGTTGTACAGATAACACAGCGTGTAACTTCGATAACACTGCAACTATCGACGACGGTTCTTGCTGCTTCGATAACTGTGTAACTGTTGACATGACTGATAGCTTCGGTGATGGCTGGGACGGTGCCGTTTATGAGATATACTCAATTGATGGTACGCTTGTTGCCACAGGTGATTTGGATACTGCTGAGTCAGGTGATGGCGCTTCTAACGGACAGGATGTACTCTGCCTGGTAGATGATTGCTACTACATCATTGTGACAGGAGGAGCCTTCCCGGGTGAGGTAAGCTGGTCACTCTTTGGAGTGAATGGTGGCCCGATCTCAGGTGGTGCACCTACTACGATCGATGACTTTGTAACCTTCTCTGTTGGAGCTGGTGCATGTGTGACCGGGTGTACTGAGCCTGTAGCTTGTAACTTCGATCCTGCGGCCAACATCGCAGATTGCGAAGCTTGCGAGTACGCAACTTGCCTCGGTTGTACCTACGATGACGCTGACAATTACGATATGACGGCGACCATCGATGACGGCTCATGTACGTTCTCCATCGCGAACCCATGTCCGACCGACATCAACCAAGACGGTATCACCAATACTGCTGACTTGACGCTCTTCCTCGGTGCGTTCGGTACGCCTTGTAATTAATACGTAACCAAAAACGGGAAAGGGGGAGCCATGGTGCTCTATGGCTCCTCTCTTTCTTTCTTTATTAACTATATATTCTAGCACTATGAAAAAGTTCTTAATACTCTGTGCAGCGGTCTGCACCGGGATGATGGGGTCTGCGCAGCTCAACCAGATAACGGTTGATGAGCTTGACGCAGCGACATTTGACTGGGAGAACGATGGTACTGCTGCTGCCCTGCCTGCAGGTTCTGTGACCTATCGGATTTACGCCGAGTTGCAGGATGCGGCTGATGAGGTCAGCGCGGTGTTCGCGATTGAAAACTGTCACCCGTTGAACATATCAACGACGACTTCATTTTTTAATGATTTAGGTTTCGGGGGACTCACAGCAGCGGCTATTAACCCGCTCCTTTTCGGAGTTTTCCCAACAGTTGAGCCTGATTCATACGTTACAATCGGTGCACTTGATAATTCTGACGCCGATGCGGCAAACATCAACGTTGCAGCTAACTTGCCTCCAGACGCCTTCTCGAACTCTGTAGGAGGAGCAGGAGTAAGCATGGTGATTGAAGATGGTGCCTGGTTCTCTCCTGGCGGTATTACCGGCAGTGGTCCTGATAACCGCGTTCTGTTGGGGCAATTCACTACTGACGGCGACTTCACTTTTGACATTAACGTTCAGGTTTTTGACGACGGTGACGGTATCAATGGAAACCTTGAGTACGTGCACACTATCGCGTGTGAAGGTCCTGGTACGCCAAGTGGTGCTGAAGTCACTGACCCATCGCTTTCGTTCCCTTCTGCTCCTGTGGTACCGGGATGTACCGATGGTGATGCATTGAACTTTGATGCGGCCGCTACGGTAGATGATGGTTCATGTATCGTACCTGATTGTGACCTTGCAGATGACGAGACGCCTATCGCGCCGACGTCTTCATCAACAATCTGTTATGACAGTGGCGAAATTACTTCAGTGACTTACACTGCAGACACCCCTGGTGACCAAGTTATTCTTGTGTTCAATGCAGGAACAACTGAAGTAGGTTTCGATGAGTTTTATGTTTATGATGGTACGTCAAGCGCTGATCCACTGATTGCCGGCCCTATTGACGGTTCACTTGCAGGTCTTACTTACGAGTCTACAAGTGGTTCACTTACCTTCGAGATTGACGCTGACGGTTCTGTATCATGCGTATCTGGTGCAGAAGACCAAATTGAGTTTGACGTTTACTGTGGGTCACTACCCCCGGTTTCTGGTTGTACTGATCCAACTGCGTGTAACTTTGACCCATTGGCAACCATTGATGATGGATCTTGTATCGCAGCAGCTTCAAACGATGACTGCGGTGGTGCGATTGCCCTCACTCCTGGCACAGTGAACGTAGACAACACCAATGCGTGTGGTACGCCAGAGATTCTCGTGGCTCCGGCCGGTACAGGGGACTCTTGTGAAAGCCAGGATGGTTGGTGCTCATTTGAGACTGATGTTGACAATGACGTTTGGTACTCATTCACTACTCCTGCCGATGATGCTCAGGTGACCATCACTACTGTTGAAGATGGTTCATTTACTGTAGATGATACGCAGCTCGCACTTTTTGATGCGTGTGGCGGGAACTTCGTAGCCGGTAACGATGACATCGGTGGCGGTAACTTCATGTCACAACTCTTCTTTGATTGTGGCGACCTCGCAGCGAACACTACTTACTTCATTCTCGTGGATGGGTACAATGGTGAGTCAGGTACGTTTGACCTCGAGCTCGTTATTGACGAAGCCATCTGCGTGAATATTCCTGGTTGTACTGACGCTGACGCAATCAACTTCAATGCTGCTGCTACTGCAGATGACGGTTCTTGTATCGTGCCTGATTGTGATCCTGCGGACGACGGTGTAGCTATTGCTCCTACTTCATCTGAGACTTACTGCTACGTGAACAACGATAACACTGCATTTACTTACGTTGCTGACAACGCTGGTGATCAGGTAATCGTTGCCTTTACCGCAGGTACAATCGAAGGATGTTGTGATGAGGTAACCATCTATGATGGTACTACTGATGCAGATCCTGTAGTCGGTGTATTTACTGACCTTTCAGATCTCGTTGTTGAATCGACTTCAGGTGCGTTGACCGTAGTGTTCACCTCAGATTTCTCTGTTTCTTGTGATTCTGGATCGCAAGATCAAGCAGCCTGGGACGTGTACTGTGGTTCAGCTGCTATCGCTGGCTGTACAGATCCAACTGCATGTAACTTCGACCCGGCAGCGACGACCGATGATGGTTCATGTGTAGCGTGTGCTGACACATGTGTTGACCTCGTAGTTGACGGAGCTGGTTTCCCAGGTGAAATCACCTTTGATGTCTTCGACTCTGGTTCTAACCTTGTATACAGTGGAACCGGTTCAGACGGTACAGTAACTCTTTGTCTTGCTGACGGCTGTTACACTGTAGAAATGTTTGATTCATTCGGCGACGGATGGAACGGCGGTTCTATCGACGTTCAGGTTGGTGGTTCATCGATCGCGGTAATTGATCTCGACGGTGCACCTCTCGGAGACGGTGATTCAGTTGGCACTGATTTCTTCGATATCGGTGCTACCGGAACTTGTCCGGTGCTCGGTTGTACAGACCCAACGGCATGTAACTTCGATGCCGGTGCTGATATCGACGATGGTTCATGTGTGCCTGCTCCTTGCGGTAACGACGTGCCTGCGCTCGCTATTGATCTTCCGATTGACCCTCTCGGTACATGTACCGGACTGGCCGGTGAAGATCTTGCTACAGCAGGTATTTCAGCACCAGAAGGAACATTCCCTGTATTAGGCGCAGGTCTTGACCTGTGGTATTCATTCCAGCCTCCTACATCAGGTGTTCGCATTGAAGTGAATACCGTAAGCTTTGATGCAGTTATCGAACTTCAAGATGCTGCTAACAGCCCGGTAGATGCTGAAGACGTTGTATTCACTAACGATGGTGAGGTTTTGAACATCGGTAACCTCGTTGCCGGTGATACTTACTTCATTCGTGTTACTCAATTCTTCAGCGAAACAGGTGCACTTCCGTTTGACATCTGCGTGCAGAGCATCCCGGATACCCGCTGTGATTACGGTTCTGGTCCATACAGCCTCTGTGATCTCTTCAAAGCTGACTGGGTAGGTGCAGATGATTACATCTTCAACTTCACCGCAGATTCTGACGGCACTGAATACTCTGTGCAACAAGGTGGAGCGAATACCTTCCTCCAACTCTTCAACGCCGGGATTCCATGGGGAGACAGCTACGCAGTTGAAATCAACAGCGTATTTGATCTGACTGATGGTAACGGCGCAACAGAGTCTATTGAAGTTCAGAATGATGAGCCATGTTCACTTACTGTAAACCCAGAGCCTGTTACTAGCCTGAACCCTGCAGATAACCAGGCCAATGCCGGTGCACGCTTCCTCGGTGAGTACATTCGTGCGACTCCGTTCGTATGTGGTGTACAGAACTGGACATGGGAGTTTACCAATACAGATGGCGTTCAACTGCCATTCACTTACGAGAGCCCAAGCAGCAACCGTATCATTCAGATTCTGAGTGTAGATGGTATCCAGCCTGGTGCAGTGTACGAGGTTCGCACACGTCCAAACTTCGCTGCAGGCCCAGGATCATTCGGTTCTGTTGAATTGCTTGCGATTATTGGTGCTGCTGGTCTTGATACAGAGATCGAAACTCCGATTGAACTTGTTCAAACCGAAGTAGATCGTCTCGATATCGATGATGCGGCTGCAGCAATGATTTATCCGAACCCGAACAACGGCGAAATGATGTTCGTAAACGTGAATGAGGTCCCAACCGATCTTGATCGCGTTCTGATTGACATCTACGACGTTGCTGGTAAGCGTATCGTTAGCGAGCAACTTGCAACTACAGGAGGTTCTAACCTGAACGTTCAAATGCCATTGAGCAATCTGAACTCAGGTATGTACATTGTCAACATCATCGTTGGCGATGCTGTGTACACAGAACGACTGACTGTGACTAAGTAATTCTTTTCAAAGGAATCGCATAGAAAAGGCTCCCCGTGAGGGGAGCCTTTTTTTTATTGTCCTTACAAGCCCCTGTTGTCCATATAAGAAAGCCACAGAGGTCGCCCACGCGAAAATGGTTGGAAATAGTCATCTTCCGATTCTACTCGGCCCTGACGAAGCAGGAACAGGCCGACGTGATGACACGCAAGTCGAAGTATTAACGACCGCAGACTACAAGAATGACAGCCTGCCACGGAAGAGGCTGATTTGTTCTGCCTGAAAATTTAATTGACTGATTTTCAGGATAAATATTTGAAGTAATAAGTAAATACACCTCTGCGGGTCACATCGATCGAAATGTAAATACACCCCACGAGGTTTCCAGTAAACGCCGAGGAAGCCACCATTTTTCTTGATTGTTTGAGTTTTTGACTAGCCAGAGGCGATCGCGAATCATGATTGACCTGAACAGGCTACCCGTCTAGCTGCTGCCTCTCAGTTGGGGCAAGAACAGCGTGCGATAAGCAATACAGCAAATTTCAAAGTGGAATATGGAAAAATATGAAAAGCCTTTCGTATTTTAGTGTTCTGACCAAAATTGACTCTTGCTATGCGCGTTCTCATACTCTGCTTGATGCTGGGCTTCACCGCCCGATTGAGCGCACAGCACATCAACTTTGATAATGCCGCTTCTCCTCAACATCTCAATACAGCAGTATTCGTAAACATTGAGGAATCTCTCAGCGAAAGTGAACGTTACCTCCTGAATCATAGATGGACGATGACACGCGGTATGGAGTTCTCAAAAGATGTGGACCCTGCAAGTGCTGCAGATACATCGTCAGTCTTCATAACTGCGCACACCTCAGAAGACAGTAGCTATGTGCTACTGCGTCTGTATAGAGGAGGAAACGGTTTCGCCGCTTCAGTGAAGGGAGGCATGGATCAGTTGGAAAGGAGTGACGCGGCGATGGCAGGTCTGGTTGCTGAAATCCATGCTGTTCCGGAAACGTTTTACGGCCCTCTGCAGGTCACACACTTGCTGGGGCTGCAAACCTTTGGTAAATGGGCAAGCCTTTTTGAAGATCGGGATGCTTATGCGCAGAGAATCAGCCATATGGAGTGTTTTCAGAAAGGCCTCAAAGCTTATGTTGATGCCGAAAAACTTTTGAAACCAAACTACATTCTTCAGCAGGAGAAACGCTCGGAGATGGGATTCGAACAAATTTTCCCAACGATCTCGGATGATCTCGACCGTGTCTCACAGCTTCCAAACGCAGAAGCCTACTACCTCAGTCAAGAGGTTGTGAAAAATGCTCAGGGTGATGAACGGGTCACCATTATCTACAAACTTAATCAGGGAATCGTTTTTGCCGTTTCTGAAGATGCAGATGGTGGAACGGAGGCTAAAATTCCTTTGGCTTATCTGGAGTATCTGACGCGCGATCTTGATGAGGAAGAATACAATAAAGAAGATGCAGAGGTTCGCGCGCAACGCGAGAAAAAAGAAAAAATACTCAAGAAAATGAACCGCGAAAGCAATGCCTACCGGCTAATGCAAGAACAAACAGTGCGCTACATTGAGCCTGGCAATTAACATTGACGTAATATACCGATCACTGAACCTTCATTGAATGTCAACTTGAAATCAACCCCGTTCATGGTCAAAGTAACTATTTTTGTCGTGCAACTAACAGTACCCTTTGTGTGCTGAGCAAATAACCGATTTAACCAAAGTTCTTAATGCTTTACAAAATGAAAAAACTATTTACACTAGCAGTGATGATGATCGCTTCGTTGGCTGGTTTCAGTCAGCTGAACGGGCTCGTCGTTGAAACCCCGGTCATCGCAGACGCACCAGCGGGCACTACAACCTACCAATTGTACGCTACCTTTGATAATCCAGCTGATGCGGTTTTGGGCGTCGTGGGAATCTTGAATTGCCATCCCCTCAGTGTATCAACAACCACTTCTTGGTATAACAATTCATTTGGACAGTCACTAGGGCATAATATCCAGGCTGGTTTGATCCCCGTCTTTCCACCCCTTGCTGCAGATTCTTGGGTGACTATTGGAGCCCAAAATGATACTGAGTGGAATAATGCGATTTCTCAATTTGTGGTTGATACACCATTCGATCCAGACCCGGCTGACCCTGACCACTCTGAATACGTTGCGAATCGTCTTGGGACAAACGCTACAGCTCTTGCAGGTGGTGCTTCAATCAGCATCAATGACGGTACATGGTTTAATGCTGTTTCGGTTGCTGCGTCAGGTCCTGACAACCGCGTTCTCCTCGGCCAATTTACAACAGATGGAGAGTTTACGTTTGAGTTGAACCTTTCTGTATACTTGGGTGGTAGCCCGGCTAACCGTGTTGACTACGTGCACACCTCTGCATGCGAAAATGGCGGAACTCCAACAGGATTTGAATCTTATGACACTGCATTCCTCATCTCAACAGAAGGGTGTACTGACGATACAGCTTGTAACTATGACCCAAATGCAAACATCGAAGATAACAGCTGTCTCTTCCCCGGAGATGCTTGCGATGATGGCAACCCATTAACATCAAATGACCAATACCAGGGAGATTGCTCGTGTGCAGGTTCACTTGCTCCTGTAGAAGGTTGCACCAACCCTGCATTCTGTGAGTACGATCCTGCAGCGAATACCGACGATGGTAGTTGTGTGACACCTGCAGGCTGCACTAACCCACTGGCTGCAAACTATGATGAGACTGCTGGTTGCGATGATGCATCATGTGTCTTCAATGAAGATGCTGCTACAGCAATCGCCCTGCCTGTAACAGCCCTCGGTACCTGTGCGTCAACTTCAGGTGACATGGATCTCGCAACGATTGTTGCTCCTGAAGCTACGGCAACGGCCACTGCAGGTCTTTGGTACTCATTCGTAGCCTCTACACCAGGCGCACGTATTGAAGTCAATACGGCAGACTTCGACGTCGTAATCGAACTCCAGGATGCGCTTAATAACGCGATCGAAGTAGAAGACGTTGTAGCTGCAAATAGCCTTGAGGTATTGAACATCGGAACGCTTACTGCGGGTGAGACTTACTTTGTACGTGTAGCTCCTCTTGCTCCGGTTGCAGCAACGGCGAATTTCGACATCTGTGTACAGGAAATCCCTGATACCCGTTGTGACTTCGGTCCTGGTCCTTACCAATTGTGTGATCCGTTTAAAGCTGATTACGTTCTCGCTGATAGCTACGTATTTAACTTTACTTCACAGCTTGATGCCTCTACCTCAACAGTGCAAACTTCTAACGGATTTTCAATCATCTGGTTTTCCAACGTAGAAGGAATTCAATATGATGTGACTTACGATGTCGCTATTGATGCGGTATTCGCTCTCACAGACGGTTCAGGACTCACTGAAGATGTAGCTGTAATCAATGATGAGCCTTGCACGGCAATCATTGGCTCACACCCGGCGGCTCAACTGCGTGAACAAGATAATCAGGCAAACTTCGGCCCTCATTTTATTACCAATTACGTTGCTGCAACTCCATGGATGTGCGGTGTTGTAAATTGGGAATGGGAGTTCGTGAACACAGACAACGCGCAGTTGCCATTCTCATGGGAAACAGCCTCGTCTAACCGTTACATCCGCTTGACACAGGCTCCTGGCTTGCTCGAAGGTTCCGTGTACGAGGTGCGAATTCGTCCGGTATTTAGCTACGGTCCTGGTGAGTACGGAGAAGCGCAATTGCTGAGCATCATCGGTGCGGCTGGTCTTACTGTGAATGATGACTCTCCGGTAGTAGTGGCTCCGCAGGCAGATCGCTCACTTATCGATAATAGTGCTGCGGCAATGCTTTACCCGAACCCTAACAATGGTGAAGCACTCTTCATCAACCTGGAAGGCATTGCAGTGGATGTAGAGCGAGTGATGATCGATATCTATGACGTAGCTGGAAAGCGTGTGATCAGCGAGCAAATCGCAGGCCAAGGTTCTACAAACCTCTTCACGCAGCTTTCACTTAGCGAACTTCATTCAGGTATGTATATCGTGAACATCATGGCCGGTGAGCAGATGTTTACGCAACGCCTCGCAGTGAAGAAGTAAGATTGTTACTGCAACTCAACTTAACTTAAGATGAAAAGCCCCGCGTAATGCGGGGCTTTTTTTTTGAAGTAGGGCGAATAATGGGCTTGGGGAACGTCATTCAACTGGACCTTTGAAGTACTCACGTTTGTACCATGGGGTCTTTTAGCTTAAGGGTTGAACGGTACGAAGAACTGCAAAGGGTGATGTATCGAAGAATATTCTGATTTTGTAGTTGTTCACACAGTGATGACAACTAAAAGAGGGGCTCATAGATGCACGTATGCCTGTCTGAGGCGTTTCTGAAAAACGGTGGCTGATGTGTTCACTCATGAACTACTCGCCGAAAAAGGTAGTTAGTCTGCTCCTTTTTTTATTACGGCTTCTGCTGATCCAGAAGGTAGACCAACGCAGCGATACTCGCAGCACCAAGCTCCAGTTCACGCTTGTTCACATTTTCCCAGACATCCCTGGCAGAATGATGGTAGTCGAAGTACCGCTGGTTGTCGGGCATCAGCCCGAAAAGAGATACATAGTCGTCTTTGAGCGGACGAATATCTACGCCGCTCCAGCCCCGCCGCGCCACATGCACACCGTAGGGCTGCAAATACGGCAGCCATGAACGAAACGCTTCGTAGACGACATCGTCGGCTTCCATACTAAACCCCCTGGGCGAGAAACCTCCGGCGTCTGACTCGATGGCAGCATAGTGTACTTCACCCTTTTCTTTTGCAATGGCGGCATAGGTCTCACCTCCGTTATTGCCATTTTCCTCATTTACAAAGAGCACGATCCGAATAGTATGCCGCGGACGATACCCCAATGCAAGCAATGTGCGCAAGACCTCAATTGATTGCACAATACCTGCTCCATCATCGTGTGCACCTTCGCCAATGTCCCATGAGTCAAGGTGGCCCCCAATGACAATGTATTCATCTGGAAATTCGCTCCCTCTGATTTCTGCGATTACGTTGGCTTGCTCTCTGTCAGGAAAGGCTTCGCAAGAGAGCTCCATCCCCACTTCAAGCTCTGGATGTTCTTTGAGGGCGTTGTGTAGCATGCTTGCATGTACGGTGCTTATTCCTGCAGCTGGTATGCGTGGTATACTGTCGCGGTAGCGCATTGCTCCGGTATGCGGAAAGGTGTCAAGTGCGTGCGTCAGGGATCTTACCAAGACACCTTTGGCACCATACATCGCAGCTCTTGAAGCGCCGTCTGAACGTTGATCAAAGGCTCCGCCGTAAGCTGCACCTGTATTGATCAGAAGCGGATCCATCGGACGATTAAACAATACAATGCGGTCTTCGATAGCGTTCCTACCAATTGAGTCGAGATCTTCTAGGTAGCGGACTTCCACAAGAGGAGCGCGAAGCTCTCCCTCTGTGCCCACTGAGCCGCCAAGTGCAGTGATGCTTAGTGGCTCATCGCTACCATCCAGATAGACTCGGCCGATCTCTCGGTTTCCCCGAATCCAGTGCGGCACCATTACGGACTGGCGGTATACGGAATCTGCTCCGTAAGCGGCCAGCAAGGTGTGCCCCCATTCGATGGCTGCATCCAGTTGCGGTGAACCACTCAGACGGTGTCCGATACTTTTGCACAATACACGCAGATTTTCGTGTGCTTCAGCATTGGCAAGCACTTCATCATAAATACTGCGGATAAAGATCGAGTCAGCAGCTTGTGTTGAATGCGAACCAGGTGTATCCATCCCGCGCTTTTGCGCGGAAAGCATCAACGGAAAAGAACAGACGAGTAACCAGAGAAATATTCGCATAGCCAGGTGTTATTGCATCCAGGAACCGTTGTTGATATCGAGCCCCTGACCCGTGATCGAGCGCTGCATAGAAGAAAAAAGGTACGCAATGAAATGCCCTACTTCTTCAGGCTCGCTAATGCGGTTGAGCGGTACATAGCTCATCTGTTCATTGAACTCCGTATCATAAGGTTTGTCAGCCCGGTCGGCCAATAGCTGGATGCCTTGTTTGGCCATATCTGTATGCACCCACCCGGGCGTAAGCGCGTTGACAAGAATCTGTTCAGCGCCCAATTCTACAGCGAGTGAGCGGGTCAGCCCAAGTAAGCCTGCTTTAGAAGTGCAATATGCTGTATAGTTCGGTACGCCAAATCGGGCCAGGCATGACGAGGTTATCAGAATGTGCTTAAAGGGTTGTTTGCTCTTGCGAAGATAGGGCAGGGTCTCCATGATCGAGATGTACGTGCCGTCAAGGTTCACTCGGAGGATGTCACTCCAGCGGTCACCTTCGCCGTAAATGTTCTCTCCACCAATGCCCGCATTCGCGAATAGCGCATAAATGTCGCGATCTCCTGCACCGATTTCCGCAAGCATAGCGCGGTAAGATGCCTTATCGCTCACATCCGCACTTACGGCAACATGTTTAGAGGCGTTCGGTAAGTTCGCTAGTGTTTCTTCTAGTTTCTCTTTGCGACGTCCTATCAATACCAGGGCGATTTCCGGGTTCTCGGCGAGTACACGCGCCGTAGCTTGTCCAATGCCGGTTCCGGCGCCTGTAATGAGAATGGTTTTCATAGGGGAGTAAAATAAAATGAAATAAGTTGAATGCTTTTAATCGGTACCCCTTCAAGAGTAGCGGGGCTCAAGTAAGGTATTTGCTGGAGAGTGAACAAACCCGTAAGATAAAATTCGGGATGGTTAAACCTGACCATGTCAAGCCCAACCACATGGCCGGTTGGCTCTACGTGCAAGGCGAATACAGCTTCGCCGTCATCTCGCCCTGCCTTAAGTGTTACCTCAAATGGCTGACCGTCAATGAAGCGCACAAAGGGCTCTTCTTGTAAGGGCAGTACGCAGGCGGTATGCAGAATGGGAGAAAATCGAAACGAGCTGCTCAAAGGGAAAAAAAGCTCGTAAAAAGCTCCGTTGGTGAATTTGCCGCTGGAGGTCACCTCCGGAAGAGAGTCTCGCCAACTAATCCGCCCTTGATTATTGTAGGTCACCCACTCACCGGTCGGAATATTCTCGCGATAAAATCCCTGTTGATGCAAGGCACCTTGCAGGTAACTACGGTAAGAACCTTCACGCAAGCCCCGATGGTAGTTTTCTACCGAAGCCGTATCACCGTAAAAGTCGAAATTAATCCACTGACTTTCTTTCATTCGATTCACGTAGAGACCTTTAAGATCCGGGAAGTTGCTGCGTTGAGTGGCACTGATTTCGATGCTGTCAGAGGAGATGAAGTGGTGGGTTTCACGCACTCTGCCATCCCTGTCATAGAAGCGCCAATCGCCTTTGGGATGCCCCGCTCTGAAGCTTCCTGAAGCCAGCAATTGCCCACCTTCATTGTAGTAGCGTGCTTCACCATTACGAAGGCCGTTTGTATAATGCTCAACCCTCGCCGTATCGTTGTCGCGATGGTAACGAACCAGTGACCCGGTGCCTGAACGAAAAGTGCCTCTGTCTTGAGGTGTACCCCACTGGTTGTTGATGGCGTAGCATGCATCAAGGGTGTCATTCACAAAGTAGAGGTGTTCCCAAAGGTAACCACTGCTGTGGTAGCGCCTGAAGCTGCCATTGAAAACGATCCCCTTTTCATGCAACAGGGCATCGTACTCGGGATCTGTGAGGGTAAAAAGAACAAAAGGGTTTGAGTAATCAGTGGTGAAAGTTGCTTCCGATGCAATGCTGAAGCGGTACTCTTCAAACCTCGGCCCCCTTTTATAGAATGACCTGTGGGTGATTTCTACTGGTGAGTTGTCGTGATTGATGGTACGCTGCATCGCGGTATCGCCGTTGTCATAGAAGTAGGTTAATTGAACAGGTCGCCCCTGATCGTCGTACAATACCTCAGCCCGAAGACTTCCGCCATCGTAGTAGCTCCTGGAGATTTCGCGCGGCTCTCCGAATGCATAGGTCTTGCTCGACTTGAGCTGCCCGTCTATGCGATAGTACCGCCAGTCGCCATGAGGTTGTCCGCTCACATAGTGGCCTTCCGCAGAGAGAAGGCCGTTTTCAGGGTGGTAGAACTGCCAGAAACCGGTTTTTTTTGATTCTGTGAATTGGCCTGACATTACTTCACGCCCGGTGTAGGCGACCTCGAAGCGTCCTTCTAGTTTCGTGGTATCTCGTTTCTCGCGCTGAAAGTGGATCAGAAAACCGCGAGGGTGCCCCCATGTAGCCCACTCCAGGGAGTCAGCAACAGGCTGTGCCCCGGCAGGCCCCGAGAGCAGCAGGATCGACCACAAAACGAGTATGCAGGTGACTGATATCTTCACTCAGGTAAATTACAAAACGCTGTAAGACCTTGTTCAGTGAGTGTTTGCAATATTTAGACAAGCTTTGCACCGGCTGCTTCTCCATTCGGCGCCTCCTGCGTAAATTTGAACCATGGCTCGAACGTTAACTACACAAATACCGTTAGGATTCAAGGCGCCGGGTTTCATTTTGCCCGAACCAAAAAGTGGAATCGAGATCAGCTATGCCGATGTCCGCGGTGATAAAGGAACGGTGGTCATGTTTATTTGCAACCATTGCCCTTTTGTGATCCACGTGCGTGAAGAGTTGGTGCGCGTGGCCAATGATTACCTGGGTAAGGGCATCGGCTTTGTAGCCATCAGCTCAAACGATGTGGTAAATTATCCGGATGACCATCCGGATAACATGGCCGAACTGGCTCGTGACCTCAAGTTTCCGTTTCCTTATCTCTATGATGCTTCGCAAGCCATTGCGCGTGCGTATGATGCAGCATGTACACCTGATTTTAGCGTGTTTGATGCCGCTGACTGCTGCGTATATCGCGGTGAGCTCGATGGTTCGCGCCCCGGAAACGACATTCCGGTCACCGGCGAAAGCCTGCGTAAAGCTATCGATTACCTCATAAGAGGAGAGGAAGTACCCGCAGAAGGTCAACGCCCAAGCATGGGATGTAACATAAAATGGAAAGACGCATGAAGTACAACCTGAGTGAGATTACAGAAGTGATCCAGAACCGCCGGTCTATTGCCCCGGAGAACTACAGCAGCAGGAAAGTGCACCGTGAAATAGTTGCCAATGTGCTGAGTAACGCGATTTGGGCGCCAACCCACGGAATGACCCAGCCCTGGCGCTTCAAGGTTTATCAAGGGAAGAAAGTCACGGAACTGATGAACTACCTCGCATCATTGTACGAGCAAAAAAATCCCGGAGAGGCCTTCTCAGCCCGTAAATTTGAAAAAATAAAAAAACGGGGCGAAACCGTTTCAACAGTTGTGGTACTCTGCATGGCGCGAGATCCGGAAGAGAAGATCCCTGAGGTCGAAGAGATTGAAGCCGTCGCCTGCGCAGTCCAAAACATGTACCTTACCTGCACAGCATACGGTATTGGCGGATTTTGGTCTTCACCCAGGTTCATTTACTCAGATGAAATGCGCGAATACCTCGATCTTGGCGAGAAAGATCGTTGTCTCGGTCTGTTTTACATGGGGTACCCTGAGATCGACTGGCCGAAAAGCCATCGTAAACCCCTCGAGTACGTCACGGAGTGGCACGTTGAATGAGGCTCACCAATTACTACGAACACCCAGCCGATAACCGGTATTATGTCTTTCGTTTCGCCGAAGGAGAGTACGCAGATGAATTCGAAGCGATGCTCAATGAAAGCAAGATTCGGTACGAACGATACCGCGATACAGATGGACCTTCACCGGTCATACTTTTTGGTGTTCACAAGTCGTTATTCAAAGAAGCGCTACGATGCAACTACCTCATTTACGGCAAGCACCGGGAGCCTTTTATCTCACATCCGCTACTGCGGTGGGCACTGCTGATCGTTACCGCTGGTATGATCGCACTCGCTGTGGCCGGCTATTTGTTGAAAAAGTGAAAAAGATCTTGCCGCTGTTCGCTTTGTCGCTGTTGGCTTTCTGCGCAAAAGCGCAGGATGGAGTAGTGTCTTTTGGAATACAGTTTCGCCCGCTGGTACCCAATAGCCTGGTGGATTTCGCTGAGGTTACAGAATCTTCAGACACCCTGATCGCAACCTGGAATCCTCGAACGAGCCTCAACTTCGGCATGGTGGTACGCTTTGGTATTACGCCGGCATTTTCAATTGAAAGCGGCATCAATCTCGTGCGACGCAATTACACCATTCAGGTAGAAAGCCCCACAGAAAAGGTTGAGTCGGAACTTCGCTACGCTTTTGTCGGCTATGAAGTCCCTATACAAGCATTGTACTATGTACGGCTTACAGATCAATTGTGGATGAACGCGTCAGGAGGAGTTTCTATTGATATGTACCCGAGCGATGTGTTCTCCACCAGCAGTGCTGTACGTGATACGATTTTCTACGATTTTGAACAGTACACAGGAAGACGAGGATGGGTGCAAATGGCAGTACAGGCAAACTACGGTTTTGAGTGGCGTACCAAAGACAAGGGTTATTTTTACCTTGGAGCTACTTACCACCAGCCGTTTACTGCTATGGCGTGGTCGGAGACGATCATAGACTGGCAAGGCGGAATTCATCGGCTCACGACTGAGCTAACCGGAAATTATTTTACTCTTGACTTGAGGTATTTCTTTCATGAACCGCCGAGCCGGCGCGGGCCATAAAAAAAGGGCCTGCTTCCGCAGACCCTTCAATAATCACATGAAATTTCGCTTACGAGTTCGCAACCAACACGAAGTCGATTTCTACGTCATCGTAAATCATTTTGTCGCCTAGTCCGTCAAAGAAAGATCCTGACCCGTAGCGGATGTCCCACTTCGAACGATCAAAAGACAGGCTCGCTTCCGCTCGCACCATACCATCTTCCATTGTCACTTTCGCAGGGAAAGAAATCTCGTTCGTTTTCCCTTTGATGGTGAGTTTTCCCGTAATCATATAGTTGTTGCCGCTGGTGCCTTGAGCCGGTTTGAAAGAGGTCAGCTGAAAAGTAGCTGTATTATGCTTCTCTACGCTGAAGAAGTCGTCAGACTCAAGGTGACCTTTCAATTTGCCTTTGGTGCCGTCGTCCATTCCCTCGTCAAGCACTGTGATGCTCGTCATGTCGATGGAGATTACCGCGGTTTCGATCATCCCTTTCTCTACGGTAAGGGTGCCTTCTTTGATGGTAATTGCACCGTGGTGCTCACCGGTAACTTTTTTCCCTTTCCAGGAGACGGAGCTTTTCGCAGCGTCTACTTTCATGGTTGTTCCTTTTTCATCACCGTTTCCGGCGAATGCCAGCATCGCGGCAAGCGCGAAGGCAAGAGTCATTGTAATTGTTTTCATGAGTGTTGTTTTAAGTATAAAATGATGAATTACTTCTGAGTTTATCGAGGAGGCTGTTCAGCTGTGCCGCTTCTTCGACACTGATTGCAGTGAAGGCGTCAAAAAGACCGGGCATCTGGCTATCTATCTGGCTCAGTATTTTCAAGCCTTTAGCAGTAATGGTTACTTCTACCTGTCTGCGGTCGTTCGGACATGTTTCTCGCTGCACGAGTTCTTTCTGGCGCAATTTTTCAACGAGGCGTGATGCATTGGAAGTCTGATCGATCATGCGCTCACCAATGGAGTTTACTCCGATTGCCTGGTTTTTCTGCCCGCGAAGAATGCGCAAGACATTGTATTGCTGGACGGTAAGGTCAAAGTCGCGAAAAAAGCGTTGCTGATGGACACTGAGCAGGCTCGCGGTGTACATCATATTGACCGCGAGTTTTTGATACTCACTTTCAAATCGCTCTTGCTTGATGACTTGTTCTATCTTCACGCAGCAAATATATGTGTTTACATTTGATGTACTAACATTAAAATTTGTGAAATATCCCCGGATGCTTCGGGATAGACCGCCCCAAAAACCCCTCACCGAAGCTTCGTGCATAGCGTGAACTTCGGAACTCCCCTAAATCAGGGGAGCCTTAGAATAGTTACACGTCCCACAGGCGTCCCGCCGGAGTCGCTAACTTTGCACCATGTCAGACATCCGCTCCTTTTATCGAAACACCCTTGAACGCACTCGCAAAGAGGTGCACAACTTGAAGCGTCAAACAGACAGCATAGTAGTGGCTCGTTTGGTGTTGTTTCTTCTGTTGATAGTATCGTTCTATGCAGCATGGCGATGGGGTTCTTGGCTGCTGACCGGAAGTCTTCTGTTGGTCGCTCTGTTTCTCTTCAGCGTAAAGAGGCATCTGTTGACCAGCCGGCTGTTGCGCAATGCACGAATCCGAGAAGAGGTGTGCCAGGAAGAACTCGCAGCACTTGATGGAGAATTCAAGACTCAGAACCCAAGCGTAGCAGCGGCTGATCGCCATCCTTTCGCACATGACCTCGACCTGTTTGGTGAAGGCGGACTTTACCACGCACTGAACCGTGCTTCTACGTCTTTTGGAAAGCAGGCAGTAGGTGAACACATGCTGCAGGCACCCGTAACTCCTGCCGAAATGAATGCCTGGCATACTGCGCTGAAGGAGTTGGCAGATGAGCCCGAATGGCTCATCCGTGTTCAGGCCACCGCCCGCGAAGTAGAGGATCGACCCGAGCTCATACGCGATATGTTGCAATGGAACCACTCTGACCGGTCACTTCCGCGCATAGCGAAGGGGCTGGTTGTAGCTGCACCAATTTACGCCGCAATGGTTTTCGGACTGTATGCCTTTGACGTTATCCCGCTGAACCTTCTCTTTGGTCTGTTTCTGATTCCTGTAGCTGTCGCAGCTTATTTTCTTCGGCACACGAGAGGTATTTATGAGGCAACCGGTAAACAATCCGCCGTTTTTACGGCGTTGTCAAGATTACTCAATGAAGCGCTCACAACGTCATTTAATGCATCCAGGGTGAAAGGGGTACAAGAGGGGCTCACTGAAGCGAGAGAGGCCTTCAGGCAGCTTGCCAGAATCACCGAAGCATTCGATCAGCGAAACAACCTGCTGGTCGCTATTGTGACGAATGCCTTATACCTCGCTGAGTTGCGTAACGCGTCAAAAGCTGAAAAATGGCGAGTTGCGCACGGATCGAAAATGGAAGGCTGGCTTGAAGCGATTGGGCAGCTCGAGCTGATGGTTTCGCTGGGTGTTTGGACGGCCAATGGCGGAAACAGGTTGTGCTTGCCAGAGGTGTTGAGCACGCCGGGCATCTCGGCCAAAGAACTGAGGCATCCTTTGATGATGCAGGGTGATTTTGTAGCGAATGACCTGGTACTTACCGATGACAGACAAGTAATGATCCTCACGGGCGCAAATATGGCCGGTAAAAGCACCTATCTGCGCACAGTGGGCACGAATGTGCTGCTTGCTCGTATGGGAGCTCCGGTCGTGGCAGCGTCTTTCGCGCTGAGCGATCTCCGCTTGTTCACTTCTATGCGAGCGGCTGATTCATTAGGCGAAGGAACAAGCTACTTTATGGCTGA
Organism: Flavobacteriales bacterium; assembly: GCA_018402085.1. Lineage (GTDB taxonomy): Bacteria > Bacteroidota > Bacteroidia > Flavobacteriales_D > Sanyastnellaceae > Sanyastnella. Next base: position 223,572 of record JAGYJM010000002.1, read on the forward strand.
GTTGCTCCGCTTATCACAGTTGATGGAAGAGTCTACCCGGCAACCGCCGGTATTGGCTTTGCTTGATGAAATTCTTCGTGGTACCAATTCGGTAGATAAAGAAAAGGGCAGCCATGCTTTCGTAGAGCGTTTGCTGGAGTCAGAGACGCTCGCGCTCGTAGCAACGCATGATGTTTCGTTGTGCAAATTGAGCGAAACGCATCCGGGACGCGTGTTTAACCGACACTTTGCTTCTGAAGTCAGCGAGAACGACCTGTCTTTTGATTACAAGCTCAGAGAAGGGGTCTGTGACACGATGAATGCCACCTACCTCATGCGGAAAATGGGAATTCTAAGAACCTGAGCCAAAGGCCGGCAGTCGATGGAGTACATCTGGTTATTTCTGCTCGGGGCATCCGCTTATAGCATTTCTACCATCGCAGGAGGAGGTGGTGCACTCACACTGGTTGCGGTCACCTCGTTATGGATGCCCTTAAAAGTAATACCGCCCCTGGTTCACTTGGCAAGTTTCATCGGCCGTCCTACTCGGGTTTGGTTGTTCAGAAACTTTATTCGCTGGGATGTCGTCAAAGCCTACCTGCCGGCAGCCTGGCTGGGCGGGTTCATCGGTGCGTTGATTTTCTCGAAGATGGAGCTGAAAGGACTGCAGATCGTCGTTGCTCTTTTTCTCATATCAACGGTATGGCAGTTTCGATTTGGGAAGACAAAGCAATCGTTTATAATGCGCCTTTGGTGGTTTGCACCGATCGGGTTTAGCGTAAGTCTCATCAGCTCAATTATCGGAGCGACCGGGGCTGTGCTCAATCCGTTTTACCTCAACTACCGCGTCACCAAAGAAGAATTGGTGGCTACCAAAGCGTTCAATTCAATGATGGTGGCTATTGTGCAACTGTCTACGTACACGTTTTTCGGTAAGCTGGAAGGACAATTATGGGTCTACGGGCTTGCGCTAGGAGGCGGGGCTGCAGCAGGTAATTACCTCGGTAAGCACTGGCTAAGTAGAATGACAGAAAAGCGTTTTCTGCAGTGGGTGATTGCGATGATGGTCATCAGCGGTTTTGCACTGCTGGTTCAGGCACTTCGATGATGTTGTGCTCAATACGCTTTTCAATGTAGCGAGAGTTCAGCACCCGTAAGGTGCCCATGTAATCAAGTTCAAATTCAAGCAACTGCCCCACTTCATACTTCGCAGGATTGTTGCCAAGGTCGATCACCAGCATGTCTGAACTGGCCCCGGCAATTGAAATCTCCGGGTCAATGGGCTTGAGGTGGTTCGATTCTACATCAAGGAGCCCAACGTCAATAATGGCGCGAAAGTGCGTTTTGCCCATTTCTTTATCACTGAATTCGAACGATTGTCCTTCAACATTCTGCCCCATTTCACCCATCGGAACGGTCGGCTTTTCGATCAGCTCAATTATTTCTCCGTAAAGGCGAAATACATCGGTATGCATGCCTTCAATGGGCCCATTATCGTAGGGGTTCGTTCCCAGAAACAGACTCTCGCCAACCCTAAAATGGTTGATGCCCACGGGCATCATGCCTTGAAGCATGAGCGGAATGGTCACCGAAGAGCCACCGCTAACAAGTGGGATATGCTTGTTGAATTTCGCCTCGATGAGTTGCTCGTAAAGGTTGAGTTGTATGAGTTTGTCGTGATTGGGTAATACACCGTAGAGGCAACTTAGGTTGGTGCCAATACCTACAACGTTGATATTGGGTAACTCGAAAATGCGTTCGTAAAACTCGATGAGGTCTTCGCGCATCACTCCTTCACGCAACTCGCCCATCTCAATCATGATGATCACTTTGTGCACCCGCTTCTGCCGCTCGGCTTCTTTATCGAGCAGTCTGATCGTCTCCAGAGAGGTGTTCATGGAGATATCTGCATATTTTACCACGCTCCTGAGGGCGCGTTTCGCCGGCGGCTTGATGTAGATCGTTTCTACATCCGGATTGAGTTGTTTGATGGTCTTCAGGTTCGAGACGCGCGAGTCGCAGACTTGCTTTACCCCTAAAGAGATGAGCTGTTCAAGATAGTTTTTATGTCCGCACAAGACTTTCGTTACAGCGGCCCATTGGATGTCTTCTCTGGAGAAAAGGCGGTCAAGAAATTCGTAGTTGTGTTTGAGCTTTCGAGCGTCGAGTGTTATATATGCCATCACTTTTGCCTGTCTGATTGCAGGCGCATTTCCAAATATTTATTTGTAAAACCGAGCTTCTCATAGAGATGCCGTGCCGGATTCTCCGGTTCCACGTGCAGGGCGACGTCTCCGTCAGCGCGGGAAATCGCTTCTTTCATAAGCCCCTTCCCGACACCCTTTCCTCGGGCGTCGCGGTGCGTGGCGATGTATACCAGTATGTTCTCGGGGATATACCCCTTCATTCCCGTTTCATTTATCACAACAACCCCTAAGAGTTGTTCACCTTCGCGAGCTGAGACGATAAAACCGCCGTATGAATCACTTTCCCTGAGAGCATAGGCGATACAGGCTGAAATGTCTTCGGCAGGATCACCATATTCTTCGAGGTGGGTGTGCAGAAATTTGACCAATTCTTGTCGCTCCGCTGCACTCGGAAGCTGATGGGGATCGTAAATTTGATACTGAGGCATAGGCACAGTTTGCAACAGACATGATACTCAATTTTTTGAGCTGTCCAAATTTGCAAGGTTATTTTTAGTAATTCTTCACAATTTAGGAGATTGAAACCCCTACTTTGAGGGCTAAAATAGCAATAACATTCTTGTTCCAGCCTTTGTTGGTAAGGTTGGCGTCATGCATCTCATGCGGTAGAGGCGCCATGCACAATGCATATCAATACAGCGCTGTAATTCATAAACGTTAAAGTGTAAGCTCATTCGTCGCTTCTGGTGATGATGCAAAAGCATTGCGTTTTCATCTTAGCTTGTAAGTTTACAGCGCAAAAGCGCTGGATGCCGACACTAATGAACAGAATGCCATAAGGATGAACAAGCCTGTTGGTTGCATTCCGGTATGGATGGATGTCTGTGGACGCACACAGCACACATGTGCAGCTCATGGAGCAGGGGGGAGGGGCTGTAACCATAGAGAAGTTACTGCGTAAACGGAGTCTGAAACGAAACCCGAAGATTATGAATATGCTCGGTTTACTAACTGCACTCCTCATCTGGACCGGAGGCGATGACACAGCAGAATACGCACCTATCGATAAGCAGCACTTTCTGCTCTACGGCTTCACGGTAGAAATGCTCTACGAAAGCGGTGACGAAGGCAATGCACCTGCTACGCTATGCAAGGTTTTCATCGGTGATGAGATTTACACGGCTTTTCGCAGCAATGCCAAAGGAGAGTATGTATTCAACCTTCCGAAAGGTGAGCGCTATACGCTCATGTTCGGAGGCGATGATTTCGTCAATAAAATCGTTGAGATTGACGCTCGTGAGCTTGTAGACAGCCGAAAAGAGGCTGTGATCGCGATGGACATGGCCTTGTTTCGTCCGGTTGAGGGCGTTGACTACAATGAGATGAGTGTTCCTGTAGTGCGCTGGTTTTATAGTCCAGATCAGAAAGAACTCGTTCCTGATATGTCTATGTTTTCAGAGATGCGCAGAACCGTAGATCGCCTGTACCGCAAGTCAGAACGCATGGCTACACGCTGATCAGCTCGAAAGCTTTTCTTTTACAATGTCGGAAATAGCTTTGCCGTCAGCCACTCCTCCGAGTTCTTTGGAGGCGATACCCATAACCTTGCCCATATCGGCCATCGATGAGGCTCCGGTTTTCTCTATGATCTCCGAAACCTTTGCACGCAGCTCTTCTTCACTGAGTTTTTCAGGCAGGTATTCCGAAATGACTTCAGCTTGCGCCATTTCTTCGTTGTAGAGGTCTTCCCGATCCTGCTGCTTGTAGATTTCCGCAGCTTCGGTACGCTGCTTGTGCAGCTTGTTTAGGATTTTCACTCCCGCAGCATCGTCCACTTCTCCTGAGCTGCCTTCTTTGGTCAGTTCAAGCAAGAGTTTCGATTTGATATCGCGCAGTGCAGCGAGCTTGTCTTTCTCACGTGCCTTCATTGCACTTTTGATATCCTCATTGATGCGTTCAGTGATGCTCATGATGGGTTTGTTTGTGACAAAATTATAAAAGGCCGGAGTTAATCCGGCCTTTTTCGTGGTATCAGTGTGTGTAGATTAATCAACCTGATCGTGGAGGAAGCTGTTGCCATCGCGAAGCTGTCCTTTACGATTTCCGTTTTCATCTTCTTCTTCACCGAGAGAGAAGCGTGAAACAGAGCTTTCGGATGAGTGCGGAGTATTATCAAGACGCACATTTCGACGGAGGTAAGCAGGCTCACTTTCGAGGTCTGATAGTCCGCTTGGTGTCTTTAGCTTCATTGAAATCTCACGCATTCGCTGCTCACGTTCACGGTTGCGGAGCATGAGTTCTTCTCGACTCGGACCTTGCTCTGGGGTCGACTCCTGCTTTGGAGTTTCTTCAGACTGATCCGTGAAGGTGATTCTATCGGTAGGCTCTGTTGAGAGCAGGTCTTCTTTGTCAACTGTTTCACCGTCAAGGGTGTAGTATTTCGGACGCTCCATATTATCTTCAGGCTCTTCAGCCTCAAGCTTCAGTTTGTCAAGTTCTTCCGCAGGAGTTTCTTCCTCGAAAACTTCTTTTTCAGAGTTCTGGCTGAACAGATCTGTTTCTACCGGAGTTTCTTCGCGGTTAATGATCACCCATTCCTGCTCATCTTCTTCAGAGGTCAATTCTTCTGAAGCTGTAGGTTCTTCCTCTTTTTGCGGTGTCGCCGGAGCATCGGAACGGATGAGGAAGGGGGCGGCTTGATCTTCTTCTTCGAGCGCTTTTGCCGGATTGATTTCGGTTGGGCGATCTACCTTTTTACTCACTTCGCGGAGGTTATCTTCAGGTAAAGTGTACTTTTTTACCTGAGGGGCAGGCTTCGGCAGGCCGGCGTCAACCTCATTCGGTTTAAAACCGGTTGCAATGACGGTAACGCAAAGGTCTTCACCGAGGCTGTCATCAGGGCCATAGCCCCAGATCACTTCGGCAGATTGACCAGCGCGATCCTGAATGTAGTCAGTGATTTCCGAGATCTCATCCATGAGCACTTCTTCTGCACCATGGGTGATGTTAAGGAGCACGAAGTTGGCTCCGGTAATGTCGTTGTCATTGAGCAGCGGTGACTCCAGGGCTTCTTCCACCGCTTTGAGTGCACGTCCTTCGCCATTGGCACGACCCGACCCCATGATGGCCACACCGCTGTCGCGCATCACGGTGTTCACGTCATTCATGTCAACGTTGATGTCACCGGTAAGGGTGATCACCTCAGCGATGCCTTTGGCTGCGGTGCAGAGAACTTCATCGGCGTGGTCAAAGGCTTTCTTCAGCGGCAAATTGCCGAAAAGCTCACGGAGGCGGTCATTCTTGATGACTAGCAGAGTGTCAACGGCGTTGCGCATTTCTTCAAGCCCTTCTTCAGCCTGAGTTGACCGCTTGCGACCTTCAAATACGAAGGGAATTGTTACGATGCCTACCGTGAGAATTCCCAGTTCTTTTGCGGCTTTGGCAATGATTGGCGCGGCGCCTGTACCGGTGCCGCCGCCCATGCCTGCCGTCACAAATACCATGGTAGTTTGGTCACTGAGCATTTCCTTGACATCGTCAAGGGTTTCAACGGCAGCGTTTCGTCCTACTTCCGGTTTGGATCCCGCTCCGCGTCCTTCTGTGAGCGTTGCGCCGAGTTGAACCTTCAAGGGCACCGGACTAGCATCAAGCGCCTGGGCATCTGTATTGCAGACGATGAAGTCAACACCTTTGATGCCTTGTTCGTACATGTAGTTTACGGCATTGCTACCGCCACCGCCGACACCGATCACCTTGATGATCGAAGTTTGTTCTTTCGGCAGATTGAAGCGCATCGGCTCGAAATTCTTGTCTTCCATCTTAATATTGGGCTGAGTAAGAGGTTCTTAGCTTAAGCACTCGCAGGTGCCTACTCAATGACTAAGTAACCAAATAGCCCTTGTCTTGCGACAAAAAGTTATGCAAGACATTCACGTTCAGATGTTGATAAACCTCAGAGTCTTCGGCAGTGCCTCAAGTGCTGTTTAAGGGGTTATGGCCCGCTGTAGTGCCTGTTCAAGGCGGTTGTAGTTCAGGTATCCCCGCGCTATCGTAAGCAATTCACTGCCCTGCTCAAGAAATACAGTTGGGAATCCTGTGACGCCGAGTTTTGATGAGCGCTGCATGTCGGCATCCGCCGCTTTTGCGGCGTCATCAGAGCGCATTACTTCAAGAAAACGCACTTTATTCAGCCCGAATTCCTTCGCGAGCTCCGCGAAGCCGTCTTCATGATCGGGGTGCATGCCTTCACTGTAAACTGCTGTCTGAATGCGGCCGGCAAAAGCGAGCTGGTTGCCATCGGGCTTCATAATGCGAAAGGCGGCCATCGCTTTGGCGGCCGGAACGCTGGTCATGTACATTTGAGCATCACCAAAGAGTTCGTCAAGAAAAGGCTGGCCGAATTCAACTCCAGTGGCCAGTTCTACGTCTTTATAAGCTGAACGAATGTAGGGTGCAACTTCAATGAGTGGGCCCATGCGATCACCGGTAATCATGCCGCCGGAGACCACTTCAACCGCTATTTCAGGATGGTTATCGTTGAGCTTTTGCATCACGGGAGAGAAGCCGTAGCACCACCCGCAAAGGGCATCGTACACATAAATTATTTTCACGGGTTTGGTATTTTCTTGTTGTGCGGCACATTGCATTGCCAGGCACATGCTGAGTGTAAAAAGAATGTTTTTTGCGGTCATGGTGATAAAATTACACAGGGCGGGTGTATTCTGTTTCGGCCGGTGCATAATTCTGAGCGAACCCGGAGGTCAGAAATGAAAAAACCGCGCCTGGTATAAGGCGCGGTTTTAGGCAGGGTGGAGGGTTCTCAGCGAGAATCAGTCTTCTTCTTTTTCAAACCAGTCTTTCAGGCGCTTCAAGAACCTGCCGGGGCCGTTGGGTTCACCGCCGCGTTCTGTGGTTTCTTCTTTTTTGCGCTGCGACTGTCCATGATGCTGCTGGTATCCTTTGATGACCAGTCCGGTTCCTGTTGCATACGTAGGGGAGGTCAATTCCTGGTTGGGTGCCTTAGCGAGGTGCTCGGTAGGGTAACCTACACGGCAATCCATACCAGTGACGTATTCAAAAAGCTGGGTTACATACTTGAGTTGGCTGCCGCCCCCGGTGATCACAATGCCACCGATCAGGTTTTTTTCAAAACCTGAGTTTCGGATTTCATTGTACACGTGTTCAACGATTTCTTCCATGCGGGCCTGGATGATTTTCGCGAGGGTGTGCATGGAGATTTCTTTCGGGTCGCGCCCGCGGAGCCCGGGAATGCAGACAATATCGGTGTCTTTCATTTCCATGGCAAGTGCCGCCCCGAACTGACGCTTGAGTTTCTCAGCCTGCGGACGCAGGATGGTGCATCCTTGCTTGATGTCATCGGTGATGATATTGCCACCAAAAGGAATCACGGCTGTGTGGCGAATGATACCTTCCTGGAAGATGGCAATATCTGTGGTGCCGCCACCAATGTCTACCAAAGCCACACCGGCTTCTTTTTCTTCATCATTCAGTACGGCTTCAGCAGAGGCAAGCGGCTCTAAAATGAGCTGGTCAACCTCTAATCCGGCGCGCTGAACACACTTGTAAATGTTGCGAGCTGCAGAGACCTGCCCGGTGATAATATGAAAGTTGGCCTCGAGGCGCACACCACTCATACCGATAGGTTCTGTGATTCCTTGTTCGTTGTCTACGGTGAACTCTTGAGGAAGTACGTGAATGATGGACTCACCCGGAAGCATGACCAGTTTGTACATGTCTTCGATCAGCGCATCAATATCTTGTTGCGAAATTTCATCTTCCATGTTGTCACGCGTGCGCAGTCCGCGATGCTGGAGGCTCTTGATGTGCTGTCCGGCGATACCAACATTTACCACTTTAATCTCGACGTTGGAGTTGCGTTCTGCTTCGTCAACGGCTTCACGAATGGCGTGAATGGTTTTTTCAATATTGGCGACTACACCGCGTGAGACACCGGCAGAATTACTTTTACCATACCCGAGAATTTCAATTTTGCCGTGTTCGGTGCGACGTCCGACCAGGCAGGCAATTTTTGTCGTTCCGATGTCGAGACCTACAACGATCTCTGAATTGTGTTCTTCTGATTGCATGTGTTGCTCCATAGTTTTCCGGGTTAGAAATAGCGTTCGCAGACGACCTGGTCGCGGTATTTGACGTTGATGCTCTTGTACTGATTCAGATTGCTTTTGTGGGCGATATCGAGCAGAAAGGCGTGCAGTCGTCTGAACTTGGACGACAGGTCAGCAGTATCACCGATAACCATCGTGCAATGCCCGATGCGGGGTATAATAACGAAATCGCCTTCACTGTTGAGGGCTACATGTTCGGTTTGCGCTGACCAAAAGGGGTCGTTTTCAATGTGGTTGAAAAGGTGGATGGCTGCCTCAAGTGTGCGCTCTTCATTCTCTGATGCAGCTCCCGGTGCAAAGGGGGTGGTGACTTCTCCTGTTAGCACCGGAACCCTGGCAGTATATTGCTTTGATAGCGGCATTCGTTTGCCTTCCGTATCAACGTAGTAGCTCTCTCCGCGTTTATTGAAGACCCGGAACAAAGGTTTACGCTGGGTGACATTGACGTATAAACGCCCGTCAACCGTGGTGTAGACGGTGGCATTTTTGACAGAAGGTAATTTCAGCAGCGCCTGACGTATAGGGTCGATTTGCAGGCTGTCTATTCGGCTTCCTACAACTGCATCACCGAGGTTAAGAATGTGCTCCCTCACTGAAGCTTCATCAATGAAATAGAGCCCGCTCAGTTGTTCTACTTCGATATCCAGCCTCCAGCAGCGTTCGCGCTCGCGATCAGCGTTGGCAAAACCGGCCAAAACAGTCACTAGCAGAACCAAACTGCACCAGATGACGATATTTCGAATGTTCTTCTTCATGCGTTCAGGGCGTCGCTGAGGGCTTCTTTAACGGGCTGTACAAGGCGATCGATGTCTCCTGCGCCGAGGGTCATCACCACCTGGTTTTGCCGTTGCTTTAATTCATCTAATAAATGCGATTTGTTCACCCTTTTTTTAGCGCTTGATGGGATTTTATCCAATAGCCATTGTGAATCAATTCCGGAGATCGGTTCTTCACGTGCCGGATAGATGTCAAGCAGCCATACTTCGTCTAGCAATGCAAGGCTCTCGGCGAATTCGTCACCGAAATCGCGTGTCCGGCTGAAGAGGTGTGGTTGAAAAATGCCAAGTAGGTTTTTTCCTGGGTGCATCGTTCGTGCCGCCTCTATTGCCGCCGCTAATTCTCGTGGATGGTGCGCATAGTCGTCTATAAAAACGGTGCTGTCACCGTTGAGGTGATACTCGAAGCGGCGGTAAATCCCCTTGAATGTGCGGAGCGCCGCGCGTATCGCATCTTCTGAAACACCGCGAAGCAGCGCAATGGCAACGGCAGCTGTTGTGTTCTCGATATTGTGCCGTCCGGGCAATTTCAGTGGCAGTGCAAGCAACTCTCCGTTTGGGGTGTTCAGGTCGAAGACCAACTGTCCGTGATGAGTATAGCCTTCACTGCAGCGATAAGATGCCTGAGAGGTGAAGCCGTAGGTGAGATGCTTACGCTGAATTTCAGCAGAACTCCGGTCGCAGACGAGCAGGGTGCCGCTTGCGGCGCATTGCGCTGAGAACTCATTGAAGGCTGATTTAAGAGCGCCGGCTGTCTCGTAGATGTCAAGGTGATCTGCATCCACGGAGGTAATCACTGCCAGATCAGGGTAGAGTTGTAAAAATGAACGATCATATTCATCTGCTTCTACAACTGACCAGTCGTGGGCGTAGCCAACGATGAGATTGGATCCGTAGTTGGCAGCGACCCCCCCGAGAAATGCATTGCATCTATGTCCGGAGTCATGAAGGATGTGTGCGGTGATGGTTGCAGTAGTGGTTTTACCGTGCGTTCCTGCGATGGCGATGCTCGGGTTTTGCCTTGTAATGGCGCCGAGCACCGCACTCCTTTTGTGCAATTCGAACCCTTGATCCTTGAACCATCTCAGCAGGCTTGATTGCGCAGGTAATGCGGGGGTATAGATTACGGCAATTCTTTCTTGAGGAGTACTGCGCAAAAGCGCAGGAAGATCTACTGGTTTATCGCTATAGCTGATTGCAATGCCTTCGAGCTCCAGCGCGTGAGTCAGTGGTGAAGAAACGCGGTCATACCCCATCACATGATGGCCTTGTCTGTGAAAGTACCTCGCGAGCGCGCTCATCCCGATTCCACCGATACCTGCGAAGTAAAAAGTGTCAACACCGTCAAGGTTCATAGGTTGACAATTTTTTCGAGTTCATCAACCACGGCTTTAGCAGCATCCGGTCGGGCGAATGCTTTGATGCGCTGACTCAGTTCTTTCTGCTGTGCCTCATCGCTCAATAGGTCACGAATGACTTCGCCGAGTTGATCTCGAACCGCCGGATCAGCCAGTAGAAAGGCAGCACGGTGATCGGTCAGTGAACGTGCGTTGTGCGTCTGGTGGTCTTCAGCGACGTGGGGCGAAGGCACAAAGACCACTGGTTTGCCCACCAGGGCGAGCTCGGCTACTGACATGGCTCCTGCGCGACTCACAATGACGTCAGCAGAGGCATAGGCCAGGTCCATCCGATCAATGAAGCCCACAACATTGACATGAGTGTATCCCTGCGCCTGAGCCCAGCTGCGATTCTCATCGAAGAAGCGCTTACCGGTTTGCCAGAGCACCTGAACTCCTGCTTTACTCCACTCCTCAAGGGCAAGCCGAACGGCTTCATTGATCGATCGCGCTCCGAGGCTGCCACCCATGATAAATACAACAGGATTTTTTTGATGGAAACCGAAGTAGTTTCTTCCTTCGTCTGCTTTGCCACTTATGGCTCCGATTGTTTCTCTGAGCGGGTTTCCGGTGTGCACGATGCGTTCTTTCGGAAACCAACGTTCCATACCAGGGAAACCTGTGCAAATGCGGTCAACCCGTTTCGCGAGCAGCTTATTGGTGATGCCCGGGTAAGAATTTTGTTCCTGGATCAGGCAGGGAATGTGCCTCCCTGAAGCGATCTGCAAAAGAGGCCCACTTGCAAAACCGCCAACGCCAATCGCCGCATCCGGCCGAAAGGCCGAAATGAGCCTACGGGCCTTTAGCAGACTGCTGATCAAACGGAAAGGAAATAAAAGGTTCTTTTTGCTCAATATTTTTCGCTCAATACCGGTGATCCAGAGTCCGTCAATCGGATAACCTGCAGCAGGAACTTTCTCCATTTCCATCCTGCCAATTGCGCCTACAAACCGAATTTCACAATCCGGATAGCGGCGCTGAATTTCTTCAGCAATGGCGAGCGCAGGGTAGATATGACCACCTGTACCACCTCCGCTGATCATGATTTTATGCAGCGGCATAATTCTTTTTCGGTGTATTAGAAGGTGAAGAGCCTGCGGGGTCTTCACCGTATTCTTCTGTATTGTAAACGCTTCGGCTCACACTAAGAATCATGCCAATGGCAAGGCAGGTGAAAATCATAGAGGTGCCGCCCATGCTCACGAGCGGCAAAGGTTGACCGGTGACCGGGAAAAGCCCCACGGCCACTGCCATGTTGATCAGCGCCTGCGATACGAGCAGAATCGATAAGCCCAATGCAAGAAGACCGCCAAAGTGTTTCTGGCACTTCAGGGAGATACGAATGCTCCTGTAGAGTAGGATCAGGTAGAGCAGCAAAAGCGTAAGACCTCCGAGAAGTGCGCCATATTCTTCTATGACAAAGGCGTAAATCATATCACTGTACGGGTGAGGAAGGTAGTTTCTTGCTGTGCTGCTCCCGGGGCCATTCGGCATGAGTCCGCCCTTATAGATAGCGACTTGAGCAAAGTTAGATTGGTAATTGCCGTCACCACCGGGTTCTGTGAAACTCTCAATCCTGGATACCCAGGTATCGATACGCGGCAAGAGCTCGGGAAAAGACCTCCCCATAAGCATCATCAATGCGATGCCGGCAACACCCAGTCCGGCAATGCGCAGCAGATGCCTAAGAGGCACTCCACCGATGAAGAACAAGAGGTAACAGACCCCAAACAGTAGGGCTGCGGTAGAAAAATCAGCGACCACGATGAGCAGGCAAATTCCGGCCACCGGAAGTAAAATCGGCAGCACCCCATGGCGAAAATCATGCAGGAGTGTACGGTTCTGGTTCAGCTTGTGGGCGACCCAGGTGACCAGTACAATCTTCGCAAAGTCAGAGGTCTGGAAAGTGAGTCCGAGCCCGGGGATTTTCAACCAGCGTTTTGCATGGTTAATGTCTGGGCCGAACATCAGTGTAAGCAGCAGCACGGCGGCAGCTACCAGTATGAGCACGACAGACAGGCGTGAAAAGTACTTGAATCGGATGAGGTGCACCACATACATGGTGCACAGCCCGAGTGCAATCATGGCTGAATGCTTCACGAGAAATTTCAGTGAGTTTCCTTCAGCTTTGTAGGCAAGCGTCGAGATGGCGCTGTAAACGGCTACAAGTGAAAGCAAACTCAGTATGACCGTGATCATCCAGATTACTTTGTCTCCCTGTACTTTGCGATAGAGCTGCTGCATGCTTTTGTAGGTCTCAGAGGCGACGAACGGCAGCCTTGAACTGTTGTCCGCGGTCTTCGTAGTTCTGAAATAGATCAAAGCTTGCGCAGGCAGGAGAAAGCAGTACGGTGTCGCCTTTGTATCCGAGGTCATAGGCGAGCTGTACCGCTTCATCTGCGCTACTTGCTTCTGCGATGGTTTCAATGCGACCCGCAAAGGCCTCTTGAAGCTTTGAGTTGTCAGTACCAAGGCAGATAAGCGCCTTTACTTTGGCACCTACAAGCTCATAAAGTTCAGTGTAGTCATTGCCTTTGTCTACACCGCCGGCAATCCAGATGACCGGTTCGCTCATGCTCTCAAGGGCGTACCAGGTGCTGTTAATGTTGGTGGCTTTGCTGTCATTGATGAAGCTAATGCCGTGCACCTTGGTGACAAATTCGAGCCGGTGCTCGATGTTCTCGAAGTTGGTGAGACTGTCGCGAACGAGCTCTTTACGGAGCTCAAAAAGGCGGGCGGTCACGCCTGCTGCCATGGAGTTGAAGAGGTTGTGTTTCCCCTGCAAAGCGAGTTCTTGAATCTTCATAGTGAAGGGTTCGTTTTGGGTGTTGATCTGTATGAGGTTCTCGTGAATGCCGGCTCCGCGATGGCCGAGCCCGGCGAGTGATTTACTTGTACTGACCGGCCAGTATTGCATGCCGAGGCTTTCTGCTTGCAGTCTGCTCTGAATGACCGGGTCATCAGCGTTGGTGATGAAGTGTTCTGCCGAACCCTGATTGCGGAATACGCGAAACTTTGAAGCGATGTATTGCTCAAAGTCATCGTGGTAACGATCAAGGTGGTCAGGAGTGATGTTGAGAAGGATAGAAACGTCTGCTTTGAAATCGAACATACCGTCAAGCTGAAAGCTGCTGACCTCAAGCACGTATACTTCAGGCTCAGGGTCTTCAGCTACCGCGCGGGCAAAGCTTCTTCCAACATTTCCGGCCAGGCTTGATTTCATGCCACATTGCCCCAGTACATGATGGGTCAGGGTTGCGGTGGTGGTTTTTCCGTTGGTGCCGGTAATCGCTACTTTGCGCGCCGAGGTGAACCGTGCGGCAAACTCGATTTCCGAGATGACCGGAATACCCTTTTCTCTCGCCTGAACCACAATCGGAGCCGTGTCCGGAATACCGGGCGACTTGATGATTTCATCGCTTCGGAGCACGCGATCATGGGAGTGCGTGCCGCTTTCAAAATCGACATCCGCACTGCGAAGTTCCTGCTCCTTATCCGGCGCTATCGCGCCGAAATCAGAAACGAACGTGTCGTATGCCTCACGCTTTGCAAGCAGCGCTGCACCCACGCCGCTTTCGCCGGCTCCGAGTATGGTAATGCGCTTCGACATCAGCGTACTTTGAGGGTGACAATGGTGACGACTGCGAGCAGGATGCCCACAATCCAGAAACGGGCAGTGATTTTCGACTCCGGTAAATTCTTCTTCTGATAGTGATGGTGAAGCGGCGCCATCAGGAAGACCCTCCGGCCTTCACCAAAGCGTTTGCGGGTGTACTTAAACCAGCTCACCTGGATCACGACCGAGAGGTTCTCGATCAGAAAGATCCCGCAGAGGATCGGAATCAACAGCTCTTTTCGGATCGCAATGGCGAAGGTGGCAATGATGCCGCCCAAAGCAAGGCTTCCGGTGTCACCCATGAATACTTGCGCCGGAAAGGCATTGTACCAGAGAAAGCCAATACAGGCACCTACGAATGCAGCGATGTAAACCACCAGCTCACCCGATTCAGGAATGAACATGATGTTGAGGTAGTCAGCAAAGATGTAGTTGCCGCTTACGTAGGCCAGTATGGCAAGGGTAGTGCCAATAATCGCGGATGTTCCTGTCGCGAGACCGTCAATGCCATCTGTAATGTTCGCGCCATTAGACACCGCCGTTACAATGATGATCACCATAAGAATGAATACTACCCAGGTGTACTTCCTTGCACCTTCACCGGCCCAGTCTATGAGCCAGGCATAATCAAATTCGTTGTTTTTGACGAATGGGATGGTCGTTTTGGTAGACTTGGTTTCGACCCAGTCAGCAGTGCCTTCTCGCTGCACTTCGCTGTAGGTGGCCGGGTGATCAGACATTTTTTCTTTGATGGTGACTTCCGGACTGAAGTACAGCATGGATCCTACGATGATGCCCACACCTACCTGGCCGACCACCTTGAATTTACCGGCGAGTCCGGCCTTGTTCTTCTTGAACACCTTGATGTAATCATCAATGAATCCGATCAGACCAAGCCATACGGTGACGATAATCATCGTCTGCACGTAGATGTTGGTGAGGTCATTAAAGAGCAGGCTTGGGATAAGGATGGACGCGAGGATAATAATACCCCCCATGGTAGGCGTGCCTTGCTTCTGTAGCTGACCTTCAAGCCCGAGGTTACGAACGATCTCTCCTACTTGCTTCTTCTGCAACCAGCGGATGATGAATTTTCCGAAGAACATCGAGATCAGTAAAGAACTGATGACACTGCATGCAGCGCGAAATGAGATGTACTGGAAGAGTCCGGCACCCGGCAAGTCATAAGCTGCTTCGAGATATGTGAACAGGTGGTAAAGCATCAGTTAGCGGCTGTTTTAAGAGATTCCTGCACGATTTCGAGGTCGTCAAATGGGTGTCGTTCTCCATTGATTTCCTGGTACTTTTCATGCCCTTTGCCGGCCACGAGAATGATGTCTTTCGGTTCAGCAATCGAGCAGGCCATCCGAATGGCTTCTCTTCGGTCAGTGATGGAGAAGCATTTTTTACGCGCCACTGGGTCAATTCCCTCCTGCATATCGGCAATGATGGCTTCCGGTGATTCAGTGCGCGGGTTATCTGAGGTGAGAATGACACGGTCGCCGAAGTGGGCGGCAATTCGTGCCATTTCAGGGCGTTTACCTTTGTCGCGGTCTCCACCACAGCCCACTACAACAATCACCTGTTCATTTCCAGAACGGATATCCTGAATGGTGCTGAGTACATTTTCGAGTGCATCAGGAGTGTGCGCATAGTCAACGATCGCTGTGATGTCATTTTGCGATTTGAAGTATTCAAACCGCCCGTCTACATTGCTCAGCATGCTCATTGATGTGAGTACATCGAGCTGATCCATGCCGAGTTCCATTGCGACACCGTACACGGCTAGAAGGTTATAGGCATTGAATCCACCAATCAGCTTGGTGTACAAGTCTTTACCGTCGAGCAGAAGGTGCAGTCCTGAGAATTGATTCTCGAGTACTTTCGCGCGGTAGTCAGCCATGGTTTTCAGTCCGAAAGTGCAGGTGCGCCCCTTGCAGTTCTGTACCATGACTTCTGAATGATTGTCGTCATTGTTGATCAGCGCAAAAGCGCTGGATGGCAATAGGTCGAACAGGCCTTTCTTGGCTTTGATGTAATTGTTGAAGGTGCCGTGGTAGTCAAGGTGATCTCGGCTGATGTTCGTAAAGACGCCGCCGGCAAACTTGAGTCCGGTAACCCGATGTTGGTGGATGGCGTGCGAGCTGGCCTCCATGAAGCAGTATTCAATGCCGCTGTCAGCCATTTCTCGCAGCAGCCGCTGCAGACTGATCGCATCAGGAGTCGTATGCGTTGCAGGGATCTGACGGTCATTGATTTTGTTCACCACCGTGCTCAGCAGGCCCGTGGGTTGATTCAGTAAGCGAAAGAGCTTATAGAGGAGCGTAACACAGGTGGTTTTTCCGTTCGTACCGGTTACACCCACAACCTTAACTTTCTCACTTGGATGGTCGAAATAGTTCGCTGCGCAGAGGCCCAATGACTTGGCAGCGTCATCAACCTTAACATAGGTGACTTCATGACTGCGTTCTTCGGGCATGGTTTCACAAACGACAGCGACGGCGCCCGCGCGAATAGCCTGGTCAATGAACTCGTGACCGTTCACACGTGTGCCCGGAACGGCGAAGAACAGCGTGAATGGGCGCACGTCGCGTGAATCGTTCGCGATGTGCTCAATAGCCGTGTTTGTTGAGCCTTCCACTTCCTGAAGGCGGCATCCGTACAATATGTCTTTAAGCAGTTTCATCGTCAACTGAGTTCGATACTGATGCGTTTATGATTGCGGATGGCCGCTCCCGGACTGACGCTCTGACGCCGCACCGTTCCGTAACCTTTTACCTCTACATTCAGTCCGGCGTTTTCAAGCAGAAAGAGGGCATCCTGAAGTCCCATCCCCATGACATTGGGCACAAGTCCGCGTCTTGACTCACGCGGTGCGAGGGTGACCTCTGACTCACCTGTTTGGGTTTCTACCCAGTCGGCGTCACTGGTAAGGGCCGTTTGGATGCGAAGCCCTGCGAAGGCTTTTTCGAGGTCTTCGCGCGCGCCATTTCGGGATACCGGTAATTTGCTTTGATCGCCTAGCAACACTTCGGGCCCGTTGTTTTCGTGCAATTCGAGGCTGGTGGCATAAATTTTATCGGCGAGGCCTTTGAAAACAGGTGCAGCTATAGTGGAGCCGTAGTAAACGCCCGTGCGGGTGTCATTCACGACCACAATGCAGCTGTATTTCGGTTTATGTGCAGGGAAATATCCCACGAAAGAAGCCCGGTAGCGGTTGAGATAGTAGCCTCCTGTGTAGGCGATGCGGGCAGTTCCGGTTTTTCCACCTACGCGGTACGGACTGTCTTTGAAGATGTAGTCAGCCGTTCCGCCTTCTTCGCATACGCCTTCCATCATGGTGCGGCATTTGAGCATGGTTTCACGCGAGCAAATGCGCTCTCTCAGCACAACGGGCTCTTTTTTCTCGATGGTTTTCCCATTGTATTTCAGGGCTTCAACGAAAAGCGGGCGAACCATTATGCCGTTATTCGCTATCGCGTTATAGAATGCCAGCGTTTGAATGGGGGCTTGCATGACTTCATACCCAATAGCCATTTGAGTGAGCGAAAGACCCGACCAGTTTCCTTCGCGTACTTTTTCGTAAATACGGGGCTTGGGTTCCCCTTTTAACTGAATGCCCAGCGATTCGCCAAGCCCCATTCGGTTGAGTTTATCGAGAAACGATTGAGGTTTTTGTTCAAAGAATTTCTGCACCAGCAAGGCAGTGCCCACATTTGACGATTTCTCGAAGACCTCTTCTACGGTTATTTTGCCGTAGCCTTCATCGCCTGAATCGTGCATTTTTTCACCATAGAATTCAGCGATGCCGTCGCCCGTATCAATGCTGTCTGTGAGATCAATATATCCTTCATCGAGCAGGGTGATCAGGCTCGCGAGCTTGAAGGTAGAGCCGGGTTCTACGGCCTCACCGATGGCGTAGTTGTAAGTTTCGTAATACTCCCCGCTCTCATCGTCACGTTCGAGGTTCGCGATGGCGCGCACGAAACCAGTTTCCACTTCCATGAGGATGACTGTGCCCCAGTCAGCGCTGTGTTGCTTTAACTGTCGCTCCAATTCAGCAGAGGCTACATCTTGCAGGTGCACATCGATGCTGCTCACAATGTCAACTCCGTCAACCGGTTCAACAATGTAATCATCGGTGGCCGGTTTCCAGACACGGCCGGCAATGCGCTCCATCATTTGTTTGCCGGTCTTGCCCGCCAATGCTTCGTTGTAAGCGAGTTCAAGTCCTACACGCGATCCGAACCTGTCAATCCCTATGGTACGCGAGGCCATTTTACCAAAAGGCTTTTTGCGAATGTCAAGGCGTTCTAATATGAACCCGCTTTTGTGGCGACCCCTACGGATAAAGGGAAGCTCTTTGACCTCCTGCATCCGTGTATAGCTCATTTTGCGCTCCACGAGGTGGTACCGTTTGCCTTGTCTTTTGGCTTCAAGAAGATCGATGCGGTACTCAGACGGGGTGCGATGCTTGAACAGAATCGAAAGTTTCAGGCAGAGCGAGTCAAGCTGCTGGTCAAAATCTTCATGATCAATGCCAGGTGCCTGAGCGTCCCAGTATAGGCTGTACACCGGCACTGAAGTTGCGAGCAGACTGCCGTCAGAGCTGTAAATTTGTCCGCGGGTGGGCTCAATATCTTGCACTCGCTGTTCAATAGAGGTGGCTTGCTCGGCCCATTTATCCGCTTCGATCACCTGAATCCAGAGGATCTTGACGAAGATGGCGATGCAGGTCAGGGTGAACAGGGTGAAGACCAGCCAGCTACGCTGCGCTATTTCATTTCTGTTTTTCAAGCTGCTTCGGATCGGTTTCAATGACTACGGGTGGGCGGTTCGGTTCTTCAAGTCCGAGCTGCTGTATGCTCCGCGCCACGCTGCTTTGACGTTTTTTTGTTTCGAGTTCGCTTTTGAGCGTTTTGTATTCTGCGCTGAGCTCTTCGAGTACCTGTTTGACCTGCACTTTTTCTCGTTCGGTATTATCGAAAGTGTATCCGATGTAGATGGAGAAGAGAAAGAAGAAGGTGAGATAGAGAAGAAAGGGCAGGTGGCTGACCACTCCATCGCGGGTGAGGAACTCCCCGCTGAGCAGCTGGTTTACCAGACGTGAGAAGCGCCGCTTGTTCTTTGGGACGGCCTTTTCCTGGTGAGCATCTTCGGGGTTGATGATCCTGTTCTTCATATCTTTTCTGCGATCCTCATTCGTGCGCTTCGTGCACGCGTGTTATCATTCATTTCTTCTTCGCCTGGCTGTATCGCGCTTCGCGTGATCACCTTGAGTGGCGTGATTGGATTACCGTAGAAGTCTTTTTTCACATCGCCATCGAAGTTTCCCGAGCGGAAGAAGTACTTCACCATTCGATCTTCGAGACTGTGGTAGCTGATGACGACCATTCGTCCGCCCGGTTTCAGCAATTCAGTTCCTTGTTGCAAGAGCTCTTCCAGTGCCGTCAGTTCGTCATTCACTTCGATGCGCAGTGCCTGAAAGACCTGTGCGAGCAGCTTGTGTCGTTTTTGAACCGGGGCGAAACGTTCAATCAGCCTTCTTAATTCAGCGGTCTGTTGAATCGGTTGTTCTTCGCGCTGTTTGCAAATGGCCGAGGCGATGCGTGCCGCACCCTGTACTTCACCGTATCGTTTCAGGATGCGAATGAGTTCGCCGTGCTCCGCTGTGTTGATAATGGTGGCGGCAGATTTTTCTCCTTGTTGCGACATTCGCATATCGAGTGGCGCGTCGCCATGTATGGAGAACCCCCGGGATGCTTCATCAAACTGATGGGAGCTCACTCCGAGATCAGCCAACAGTCCGTCAATCTCCCGCACCCCATACATCCGGAGAAAGTTCTTCAGGTAGCGGAAGTTCTGCGGCACAAGCGTAAAGCGGTCATCTTCCGGGGTGTTCTTCTTCGCATCGGGGTCTTGGTCAAATCCGAACAGCTTCCCTTGATTCAGTCTTGTCAATAACTCTCTTGAATGCCCTCCTCCTCCGAAGGTGGCATCCACATACAGCCCGTCTGGATGTACATTGAGTGCGTCTATAGAGGCGCTCAGCAGAACCGGTATGTGGTAGCCGCCAGCGTTCATTTCATTGTCAGTTCAGTGGCAGGTCAGGACCTTCGATCTCTCTTCTCACGTCTTCTGCGAGGTTGCTGAAGTCGTCATCATCTTCGAGCACACTTTGCTCGTAGCGCTCAGCACTCCACAACTCCATCTTCTCGAGCACGCCAGTAAGCATCATGTCATTCTTACCACCGGGCTCTACCCCTGCGTATTTCAGCAGGAGCGAAGGGATCAGCATTCGTCCGTTGCTGTCAAGCTCTACCAGTGTGGCGCCCTTCATGAACTTTCGCTGGAAGGCCTGATGCTTGCGATTGTAGCGGCTGAGACGTGACATTTCTTTATTCACCCTTTCCCATTCCGGCTTCGGGTAAAGCACTAAGCAGGGCTCGAAGATGTCGCGGTTGATCACCAGGCCGTGATGCAATACCGGCTCGAGCTGCTTTCGCAGTCGGGCAGGGAACATCATTCGCCCTTTGGCATCCACTTTACATCCGTATTCACCGAGGAGGTTGAGCATCGAAAAGCGCTTTCTGAACGTAAAAGTAGCAAAAGTTTACCACGGCTTACCACAATCTACCACTTTTTACCACCTTGTTGAAAACTTCGCAGGCTCGCGGCTTCGTGAAACCACGTCAGATCAGCGCTTCGAGAGCTTCTGTAACGCCTAATTTGAGCATAAAACAGACCGCCGCATCCGCCGCTTCTGCGGCGTTCTTAACACCAGAATGTGGAAGCATCGTTTAGAGCTATTCACAGCTTTTTCACAATCTGCTGCACATTTGCGAATGCTTGAAGAACCATGCCTGCCGATTTTGCAAATGGCTATCTTTGGCTTTATTTGCTTGTTATGACCGAGAAACTCCGGGAAGAAGGAAAGTTCCGCTACATAGAAGAAGGAGAGGGTGAGCCGCTTATCCTCCTGCATGGTTTATTTGGTGCCTTGAGCAACTTTCAGGAAGTGGTGGAGCACTTCTCAAAGCGCTACCGTGTGGTGATTCCAATGCTGCCGCTGTATGAATTACCGGTGCTGGAAACCAATGCACGGAATATTGCCAAATACCTTGATCGGTTCATCAAATTCAAGGGCTATGAACAGGTGATGCTATTGGGGAATTCGCTTGGCGGACACGTAGCCTTGATCTATACGCGTCAGCATCCTGAAATGGTCAAGGCCTTGATTCTTACAGCCAGTTCGGGGCTTTATGAAAATGCTTTTGGATCCAGCTTTCCGCGTCGTGAAGACCGTGAGTTTATTCGCAAAAAGGTGGCGGTGACTTTCTACGATCCGAAACACGCTACCGATGAATTGGTAGAAGAGTGTTTTCAGGTGGTGAACGACCGAAACCGCGTACTGCGGATTTTAGCCATCGCCAAGTCAGCCATTCGGCATAACATGGCCAAAGACCTCCCGAAGATGGAGATGCCGGCTTGTCTTATCTGGGGCAAGAACGATACCATCACACCGCCGGAAGTGGCCAACGAGTTTCATGAAAAGTTACCCGATTCAGAATTATTCTGGATCGATGAATGCGGTCATGCGCCCATGATGGAACACCCGGAGACTTTTAATCGCTTGCTTCAAGAATGGCTCGATAAACGCGGGCTCTGATGGAAGTAGCTGTAAATACCGCCGAGTTCATCAAAAGCAGTACGCGGCCCGATCAGTATCCGCAGGCAGATTTCCCTGAATATGCCTTTATCGGAAGATCGAATGTCGGAAAATCGTCTTTGATCAATATGCTAACCGGACGTAAGGCGCTTGCGAAAACGTCTTCAACTCCCGGAAAGACCCAGCTGGTCAATCATTTTTTAATTGACCGTGAATCAAATGCCTGGCTGCTTGCTGATTTGCCGGGATACGGCTACGCGAAGGTTTCAAAAAAAGAACGGCGCACCTTTGATCAGATGATCCGCACTTACCTTAAGCAGCGCGAAAACCTGATGTGTTCTCTGGTGCTGCTTGACAGCCGACATACTCCGCAGAAGAATGACCTCGAATTTATGGAGTGGCTGGGCGCGAACCGCCTGCCTTTTGTAATGGTATTCACCAAAGCGGATAAGCTCAGCAGCTCAGAACGCCTCACGAATCTGAAGGCTTACCAGCGTGAAATGCTCAAAACATGGGAATACCTGCCGCAGATCTTCCACACCAGCGCCGAAAAGGGACAGGGGCGAGAAGAGTTGCTCACGTTCATCAGGGAGACTAACGAGCATTGGTGAAAGGACGCCTGCGGGACGCTTTCAGGACTCCTTCGGGACGTGCAAATACTCTAAGGCTCCCCTCATTTGAGGGGAGCTCCGAAGCTCATGCTCGCATGAAGCTTCGGTGAGGGGTCTTGCGGGACGTCTTCGGGTTAGGAGTTAGGCGAGCAGCGCAAAGTTGCGCTGATTTATCAACTCACGATAGATTTGAGGAAACAGCTTACAGCCGTCTGTGAATTGTCGTTCAATATAAAGGATGCGCGTGGCGCATCCCTCTCTTTTGGCCTCATCAGAAGAAAAAGGAGGCGTATGACGCATCCTTCTGTCTTAGACCGCCGACGGCAGACCGCCGACGGCAGACCGCAGACGGCAGACCGCAGACGGCTCAGCCTCCCTGCTGCAACTTCATCTTCTCTGCGTAGTATTCGCAGAAATCGCGCATTGTGGCGGCCATTTTATCTTCGCCGGTAGCGCGTTCAAAACTGTCAGCGAGTGTCAGGATGGTTTGATGAACGAAGTACTTCATTTCTTCGACCTCCATTTCTTTGGTCCAGAGATCCATACGCAGTGTATTGCGATCGCTGTCGTCCCACATCGCAAGAATCATTGCCTTAGCTGCACGGTCAAGAATGCCTGCGTCATTTGCAGACCATCGGATGTCTTCAGGCACATTGTTTTCGTCTTTCTCAACTCGGATTGAGATTTCAGATGTTTGGTTACTCATATTAGTCAGGGCGGTATGCATTTAAAAAAGTGAGCGGATCCTGTATGCTTAGCATTTCGTCAGGTGTGACTTCGGGGTTGCGCTGCATATAATCCTTGACCATTTGCCATCCGATCCACATTCCTACGCGCGCAGGAGTATCTTGTGGCAAATCGGCAGCACGCGTAAAAGGCGCATCATTCACCCAGCGATTCATTTCAAATTTACGCCGTTCGTAGAGGATTTCCTGATCCGAAAAGGAAACCCAGATGTTTCGTTCGTTTTCTCTTACCCACTCGAGCTGCTCGGGGGTATAATCCATAAGCCGGTAAGGCGCTTCTTCAGGCAGCATCAATTCAAGCAGATACATCATTTTACCGTAGTAGAGCACAGACTCTACCAGTGTTTCATCAGAATAGCAGCGGTTTTGAAAATGAACGAGCAGCCACCCTCTCAGAGCGTCCGGGACAAGAAGCTCCGTGCGCATTTTTTCTTTAATATAAGCCGGAAAAATGGTTGGGTCAAGCGGCTCCACAAGTGGGTGATCAGCGCCGATGAAGAAATCCAACCCGATACCCAGGTGAGTCTCTGTTGGCCAGACTCCATAATTGAACCCGCTGTTCATGAAGACGACCTCGGGAAGGGAGTCGTTCGGAAAGAAATAGCGGTAACGGCGAAAGGCTTCGTCAAGCGCCTTGCAGTAACTGTCAAGCTGGGGTCCGTGCACTTCCTGAATGGCGCGTTCGAGTTCGCTGATCAGGGGGTCTTCGGCAAAGTCTTTCCAATTTAGAAGTGTTTCAGGATTTCTTGCTGCGCCTAAGCGCAGGATGTCTTCACTGTAGTCTCGCCAGAAGTTGCCGAAATTTTGGTACACTTTTTGGTGTGCTAAAGACAACGCGCTGGTATCTGCTGCGTGAAGGCTGTCGCTCAGGTAGAGGCAGGTGACTTGCGGCGGGATATCACTGATGTCTGCACGATGTTGATCGCTTGAACACGCCATTAACAGAATGGTGGTGAATAGAAGAGTGATAATTGAAAGTCTGTGCATACGAAAAAGTGGTAGCTTTGACCTGATACCGCGCTGTTTTCAGAACGGAAGAGAAAAAGCAAAAGTATGAAAAAGGCACTCTTATTGATCGTCGTGCTGGTAGTAAGCACCGTTATTGCACAAGCCCAGGGCGAGGGGCAGCGTTTTCGGATGGGATTCAAAGTGAACCCTAACATCTCGTGGATGCAACCTCAAGACAAACATTTTGAGAATGAAAGCGCGGTGGTGCGTTTTGGCTTCGGCTTCGTGGCTGACATTTTCTTCTCTGAGAACTACGCGATCGGTACCGGCGTGAATATCATGCGCAATGGTGGAGAGTTCTCTTACCTGCAGCGCACACGATTCGAGGATACAGAGTACATCATTCGCCGGACGCACAACTTCAACAATCAGTATGTTGAGATACCCCTTACATTCAAGTTACGCACCAACGAGATCGGCTACATCACTTACTGGGGGCAGTTTGGTGTTGGTGCATCCGTGAACATCGCGTCGCGGGGAGATGATATGCGAGACTACCTATGAGCAGAGATTTTTACACCGCTGACGGAGTCGGCTGAAGCTGGCAAAGCATTGAGCCTAGGTCGACCAACTGGAAGAAAGTAGCAATTTCAGTGATGATCTTCAGCTCTTCCGACTCAGCATGATTATATCAGGCGGGATAGAGTATAATATCAGCGGCTCGACGTCGCTGCTTGTTGGCTTTACCTTTAATAATGGCTTCACCAATATGTTCTCAAACCAGGACGTGATCCGTACAGATCTTGGTGACCCGGTATTCGAAGGGATCAATCCGCGCGAAGACGTTCGTTTACGTGCAATCGCTAATTCAATCGAACTTAATCTCGGAATCTTGTTTTAATAAGACAGAACCGGGAAAAAGATTCGAATGAAGAGCAAGGCTATTGTAGACTACATCGTAAACTGGCTCAGATCGTATGCGGCAGACTCTGGAGTGAAGGGCTTCGTGGTCGGAGTCTCAGGAGGTATCGACAGTGCCGTTACGTCATCTCTTGCCGCTCGCACAGGTCTTCCGACGCTTTGCGTCGAGATGCCTATTCACCAATCTGTTGAACAGGTTACCCGCGCTGCAGTGCACATAGATGAACTCCGGAAGGATTTTCCTAATGTGAAACGGCAGGAGGTGGAGTTGACCCCCATATTTGATGCGCTGATACAGGCTTTACCCGAAGCAGAGGGTGATCAACGTGAAATGGCGCTGGTTAACTCACGGGCAAGACTGAGGATGACGACGCTGTATTATTTCGCGGGCCTGCACAACTACCTCGTAGCCGGAACCGGTAATAAGGTAGAAGATTTTGGCGTAGGATTCTACACTAAGTACGGCGATGGCGGCGTAGACCTTAGTCCGATCGCCGACCTGAACAAAACTGAAGTATACGCGCTGGGCAAAGAAATGAGGGTGCTGGATCAGATCATGAACGCACCTCCAACAGACGGATTGTGGGGTGACAATCGAACTGATGAAGATCAGATCGGCGCTTCATATCCTGAGTTGGAATGGGCCATGAAGTTTCAAGCCGAAGGCCTTGATCCCGATCTGCTTGAGGGACGTGAACGAGAAGTGTACGAGATTTACATCTCTCTCCACAAACGCAACAAGCATAAGATGGAGCCAATCCCGGTGTGCGCGATACCTCCGCACCTGAAATCTTAAAAGTTAACGAAGCTTCGGATTGTTTTTATGCCGGTCGTGGTCACGTTCGGTTTTCTTCTCGATGTTTCGGCGAAGTGCCGCAGTCAAATCGATATCGCACTGATTGGCAAGGCAAAGCAGCACCCAAAGTACATCTGATATTTCATCGCCGAGGTCTTTTTCTTTGTCACTCGCCTTCTCAGACTGCTCGCCGTAACGCCGCGCGATGATGCGAGCCACCTCACCTACTTCTTCTGTGAGCATGGCCATATTTGTCAGTGGGTCAAAGTAGCGAACGCCATGCGTCCTGATCCATTCGTCGACTAATTTTTGTGCCTGATCTATGGTCATAGTTTAGTTCGTTGAGAATTACTAACTTGCAGGTCAACCTTAAGTGTGAACGACTGAAGATGCTCGCAACGCAAACCTAACCGTTGCAGAGATCTGTAAATCTACAGATCAGAATGAGAAAAATTGTACTCCTCTTTCTTATTGCTTGCTGGTCAACATTGCCTGTCTTGGCGCAGTGCACGAACATGACCCTGTCGATGAGCGACAGTTTTGGCGATGGTTGGAACGGAGCCGCTTACACTATAAGCAATACACAGACTGGCGTAGTTGTTGCCAGCGGCTCATTGGATTTTGCCGCTGGTGGTGACGGAATATCCACCGGAACAGACTTTCTCTGTCTGAGCGATGGCTGCTATTCGATCTTTGTCGGGGGCGGCAGCTGGGATGCTGAGATTACCTGGTCACTCAGCAATACGGCTACCGGTACGATCGCGGGATCAGCTCCTCAAACCATCGACTTTGAGGTTGGTGCAGGCTGTGGTGGGGGAGGAGGCAACCCCGGAGGCGGCTGTGATAATTACACTTTTTCAGCATTTGGCGGAACCTTTGATACCGAAATTTCATGGAATATTCTCAATGAGAATGGTGTCATCCAATCAACTGGCTCCAGTACGAATGGAATTGTATTGTGCCTGGAGCCTGGTTGTTACACCATTGAAATGTTCGATTCGTTTGGTGACGGATGGAATGGAGCCAATTGGCAAATTCTCGATTCAGGCGGGAGTCTCATCGACCAGGGCACACTCCTTACAGGATCTGTAGGCACAGCGATTGTGGCAATCGGTGGAGCGTCTTGTGGAGATGGTGGCAACCCCGGAGGAGGAGGTCCTGCGATCATTGTTGACGGTAGCTCCTACTTGCCTGCTGAGTTAATATCCGAGGTTTTTCTAGGTGACTGCCTCGAAGCCTCAAACATTACCTACACCGGATCCCCGGAGCAAATTGGTACTTTCTCGAACGGCACGGGAATCGGAATTGAAGAAGGAATTATACTTACCACCGGCGATATTTCCCTCGCACCAGGTCCTAACTCGACGGGTAGCGATAGTCACTCCGCATTTTCGGCAGGAAACGCCCTGCTCACAGGGCTCGCCGGAATGCCGACGAATGATGCTGCGGTATTCACATTCGACTTCACCGCCAGCACGGATGCGGTTTCTTTCACCTACGTTTTTGCTTCAGAAGAATATCCTGAATTTGTATGCTCCAGCTTCAATGATGTCTTCGGCTTTTTTGTCAGCGGTCCAGGTTATGCCCCAAATACAAACATCGCGACTGTGCCCGGAACGAATGTCCCTGTGGCCATTGATAATGTCAATAACGACCCTTTCTGCGCGCCCAACTACCCTGCCTATTACGTTGATAATACTGGCGGTACCGCAATCGAATATGATGGCTACACCGTTCCGCTGACCGCAACCATTACAACCGTTCCTTGCGAAACATACCAAATAACCATAGCGGTAGCTGATGCCGGCGACACAGCTTATGATTCAGCTGTGTTTTTGCAAGCGCAAAGTTTCACAGCAGGTGTGAATGTTGAAGTCGCCGCCAGCAATCTTGACGGCATTCAAAGCACACCTGCCAGTTGCGGTGAAGGTGGGGTGTTCACCTTTGTCAATGACGGTGAACCCTTCACAGAAGATGTTACGCTCACCTTCAATATTGGGGGCACAGCGCAGGCTGGTGCTGTCTACGACCCTATACCTACCCAGATTACTTTTCCTGCCGGGACAACCATTCTGGAGATACCCATAGACGGCATCGTAGATCAATTACCGGATTCACCTCAAACCGTTACCCTGCAACTCGATCAGGCTTGTACCTGCAGTCCGCCTCCCGAAATCACCCTGTACCTATGTGCGCAGCTATTTCTTCCCGTCGAATGGAACGGCTTTATCGCCGAGGCAAATGCACAACAGTGGCAGGTTGAATGTCGATGGAGCACTACTGACGAATTAAACAATGATCACTTCCGAATTGAGCGGTCGGTTGATGCGGTGAATTGGCAATCGGTAGGGTTCGAAGAATCGGTGTTAAGCGGAGAGTACGCCTTTACTGATCGCTATCCCCTGACGGGAGAGGCCTATTACCGAATTGTGCAGGTCGACTACAATGGAACCGAATCTGCTACCGGAGCCCGAAGGGTGCTCTTACAAGATGACAAAGAAACAATCAGCGTATATCCGAACCCGGGAAATGGCACCTTTCGCCTGCAAAACTGGTCAGGGCAAGAGCTGACCGTGCGCAACTCGAACGGACAAATGATTCCTTTTGAGCTTTCGGAAACAGGTGAGCTTCACCTTGCTGTGGCGCCCGGTGTTTATTTCATTGAGTCGGTTTCACCTTCCGGGCAGATTGGCCGTGAACGGCTCGTCGTTCGATGAATCGCAACCTTTGCAAATTAAAATCCGTACCTTAGTAGGTGTAAAGGACCTTAACAAAACGAATGTTCGCAACCCTTTTACGTAAGATCTGGTTCTTGCTCGGTCTCATCCCGCTGACGAATGCAGCCTTTGCGCAGTGCACAAACATGTCAATGAATATGTTTGACAGTTTCGGAGATGGTTGGAATGGTGCATCTTACACAATTACCAACACCGAGAATGGGCTCATTGCTGCTTCCGGAGACCTCAATTTTGCCGACAGCGGAGATGGAGCCAGTATTGGCACTGACTTTTTGTGCCTCCCCGATGGCTGTTACAGCATTTACGTAGGTGGTGGAAGTTGGGATTCTGAGATATCATGGAACCTCACGAACACTTCTACCGGAACGATTTCAGGGTTTGCACCCGGAACCATCACCTTTGATGTTGGTGCAGGTTGCGGCGGTGGTGGTGGCGGTGTATGTGGAGGACTGTCTACAGATCCAGGAGGTGCCGGAAATTATCCCAACAACTCTTTCGTGACTGAAACCATATGCGCTGATAACGCGGGAGACTGTGTTACGCTAAGCTTCAACACCTTCAGTTTAGAACAAGGCTTTGATGACCTTACCATCTATGATGGTCCAAATGTGGGTTCGCCTTTGATAGGCACCTATACAGGAAGCAACTCTCCCGGAGTCGTGACAGCCAGCAGCGGATGCCTCACTTTAGTGTTTTCATCTGACGGATCAGTCACTTTCCCCGGATGGTCTGCCGGTATCTCATGCAGCCCCTGCGGTGACCCCGGTGGGGGCGGACTCGATGAGGTGGGCTGCCCAGACATTGATGCCGGCGAAGACATAGCAATTCCAACTTGCACCACCCCTTGCACGCCCGTTGACCTGACCGCCGATTTCTTTGAAACCGGAGAGCCTACTTCCTATGAAGTGACTTCAATACCTTACAATCCGCCATATCCGTTCAATACAGGAACACCATTTTCGATCAATATCGATGATGTCTGGACCGGTGTGATTGACCTTCCTTTCGACTTCTGCTTTTATGGTACAACCTATAATCAGGCAATCATCGGGTCAAACGGGGTCATTTCATTCAATATCGCAGACGCCGGAGGTTATTGCCCATGGCCGTTCACCCAGGCGTGTCCGAATCCCGCCTTACCGCTAAATTCAATCTACGGTGTATATCATGACATCGACCCTTCGGTATGCGGTGACGCCCGTTATGCAATCCTCGGTGATTCGCCCTGCCGCGTTTTCGTAGTGAACTTTGACGATGTCTGTCATTTCAGTTGCACGAACATTCGCTCCACCACACAGGTGGTGATGTACGAAACCACTAATGCCATTGAAGTCTATGTGCAAGACAAGCCAACCTGTTTCGGATGGAACAGCGGTAATGCACTCATTGGTTTGCAGAATGCTGCCGGAACCCAGGGGGTCGTGGCTCCCGGCAGGCAAACGGGGCCGTGGTCAGCGAACAATGAAGCATGGCGCTTCAACCCAAGCGGGCCGTCTATCGTAGACATCAACTGGTTCAGCCAAACCAATGGTTACGTGGGCAATGGGGCCACGATCTCCGTATGCCCTGAGCAGGATACCGAAAGTTTTGTGGCTCAAGCCACTTATACCCTTTGCGACGGCAGCACCATTGAGGTCTCAGACGATGTCGTGGTAACCTGTGCTCAAATTCTTCTCCCGGTTGAGTGGCTTGATTTTCAGGCAGATCTCATCTCCAAAGATCAGGAGGTGCTCTGTACCTGGCAGACCGCTACTGAACTGAATAACGATTATTTCACCATAGAACGCTCTCCGGATGGGGTGAATTGGGCAGGTATCGGTACAGTAGCCGCCGCAGGTACCACTACTGAGCCGCAGACGTATCAATGGGTAGATCGTAACCCGCTTGATGGCGTGAGTTATTACCGCATTCGCCAAACGGATACGAATGGAGCCTTCGATTTTTCTGATCGCCGCGCAGTAGCGCGGGATGCGAACAGTAGCTCCCTTACCGTATTCCCCAACCCGGGACAAGGGCAGTTTGTGTTGTCAAGATGGCATGATGGCGCTGCGCTGCGCATTGTCGATATGCGGGGCAGGGAAGTACACTACACCCTGCTTGGTGGAGGTAAAGTTGACCTCAACGGAGCCGCCACAGGCCAGTACATTTTCGAAGTGTGGCTAGGAGAGTCGCTGCAGCCGCTTCGTCAAATAGTTCAGGTGCAGTAATTTGATCTATTCAGGCCTTACTCTTTGTTCTTAGTGTCCAGAATGATGGTCACAGGTCCGTCATTCACTAGTCTTACACTCATGTGTGCGCCGAAGGAGCCTGTCTGAGGTGTTTTTCCTGTGTTGACAGAGATGCATTTACAGAAATGCTCATAAAGCGGTACGGCCATGTCTGGGTGGCCTGCCCGAATGAATGACGGTCTCGTTCCCTTTTTGTACTTGGCATGAAGTGTAAACTGACTCACAACAAGCACCTCGCCGCCTACGTCTCTCAAGTCGAGGTTCATTTTCCCTTCATGGTCATTGAAGATGCGCAATGACATAATTTTGGATGCGAGCCACTCGGCATCTTCCTGCTCGTCATCTTGTCCGACCCCCAATAAAATGAGGTATCCTTCTCCAATTTTCCCTGTTTGTTCACCTCCTGCAGTAACAGAGGCTTCTGAAACGCGTTGTACAACTGCTCTCATAACTTCAAAGATATCGGATCGTGTGGTGGAAACAAGTGGATAATAAGCGGTGTTCGCATCCGGCGTTTTTACGCCGCAGAACAAGCGAAAACCTTACTTTTGCTCAAATTTTCAGTCTGAATGAGCACGCAACCCGCCACTCTTGAACAAGCCCGCGAGATGGGGCTCCTCGAGGAGGAGTTTAACAAAATCGAAGAGATTTTAGGCCGCACCCCGAATTTTACTGAGATGTGCATATACTCAGTGATGTGGAGTGAGCACTGCAGTTATAAGAACTCGATCAAATGGTTGAAGACCCTCCCTAAAGATGGCCCACAGATGCTTGTGAAGGCAGGAGAAGAGAACGCAGGACTCGTTGATATCGGTGACGGTTTAGGCTGCGCATTCAAGATCGAAAGTCATAACCACCCTTCTGCAATTGAACCTTATCAGGGGGCCGCGACCGGTGTGGGCGGCATCAACAGAGACATTTTTACTATGGGGGCTCGTCCGGTGGCTCAGCTGAACAGCCTCCGGTTCGGAAAGCTGGAGAACCCTAAAACACGCTGGCTTCTTGAAGGTGTGGTAAAAGGCATCGGAGACTACGGCAACGCCTTTGGTATTCCTGTGGTAGGCGGGGAGGTTTTCTTTGACGAGTCATACCAGGTCAATCCGCTCGTGAATGCAATGTCAGCCGGCATTGTAAAAACTGATCGCATCATTTCTGCCACTGCAAAGGGACCGGGTAACCCGGTTTATATTGTTGGTTCGGCGACAGGGAAAGACGGCATACAGGGAGCGTCATTCGCATCCAAAGATATCACTGAAGATTCAGCAGATGACTTACCATCAGTGCAGGTGGGAGACCCTTTCCAGGAGAAGTTGCTGCTTGAGGCAACGCTTGAACTCGCAGAAACCGATGCCATAGTAGGAATGCAGGATATGGGAGCCGCAGGCATCACCTGCTCAACATCCGAAATGAGTGCTGCCGGCGAAGTTGCCATGGATATCCATCTTGACCGCGTACCGCTGCGCCAGGAAGACATGCAGCCTTTTGAGATTCTGCTTTCAGAATCACAAGAGCGAATGCTCGTGGTGGTTGAGAAAGGCAAAGAAAGTGTGGTGGAAAGCATTTTTGAAAAATGGGATCTTGAGGCAGAGCATATCGGAGAAGTTACCGCAGGTGATACACTCCGTTATTTTATGCACGGACAACTGGTGGCAGAAGTCTCTGCTCACAGCCTCGTGCTGGGCGGTGGGGCTCCAGTGTACGAGCGTGAATACCAGGAGCCGGCATATTACGCTGAGGCTCAAAAATTCACCATTGATCAGGTTGATGAACCGAAAGGCCTCGTGGTTGTGGCACGTCAGCTCTTGTCAAACCCGAACATAGCATCAAAACGTTGGGTATGGGAGCAATATGACTCTATGGTTGGCACGGCGAATATGTCAACCAACCGTCCGTCAGACGCAGCAGTGGTCAACATTAAACACAGCAATTGTGCCATTGCGCTGACCGTAGATTGCAATGCGCGCTATGTAAACGCTGACCCCGAGAAAGGAACAATGATCGCCGTGTGCGAAGCTGCGCGAAACATCGTGTGCTCAGGAGGTGAGCCATCGGCGATTACCAATTGTCTCAACTTTGGCAATCCGTACAATCCGGAAGTGTATTGGCAGTTTGTGGGCGCAATCAAAGGCATGGGCGAAGCGTGTCGTCGCCTTCAGACTCCGGTAACCGGTGGTAATGTATCATTCTACAACCAGACAGCCTCACCTGAAGGAGAAGCCCGGCCGGTATTTCCAACGCCAACAATCGGCATGCTCGGCGTACTGAAGGATCAGTCAACCCATACCACGCTTGACTTTAAATTTAAAGGAGACCTGATCTTCTTGCTCGGTGAATCACGTAATGACATTAGCTCGAGCGAGTACCTCTCGTCGATTGTCGGCGTTAAAAACAGTCCGGCTCCTTATTTTGATATAGACGAAGAGTTGAAGCTGCAAGACTGCCTGAAGGCATTGATCAAGGAGAACTTTATCAATGCGGCCCACGATGTGGCTGATGGCGGACTGTTTACGGCGCTGTTTGAGATGGGGCTTCCTAACGGACTAGGTTTCGATATCGTTTCGGATTCAGAAATACGCCCTGATGCCTTCCTTTTCGGAGAATCGCAGAGCCGGGTGGTGGTAAGTGTCACTGAAGATTATGAAGAAGAGTTTCTCGATCTGATTGGTGAAAAGGGAATACCGGTGACCCTGCTCGGACATGTCACCCGAGGAAAGGTTATGGTAGACGGGGAGCACTTTGGCTTTATCGAAGATCTCCGAAGTCTTTACGAAGATGCGATTGGTGATGCGATGCATCAATAATCGACACTTCTGCAGCGTTAACCCACAGTCACCACGGTGAAGCAAAGTTCTATCTTTGCCTGAACCGGTAGCCGAGTTCGGTATGGAAATCCTACGTTTTATATTCAGCAGGCGCTTTTTGAAGCACCTTGTCATTGCACTGGTTTTGGCCGTTGTCTTGCCGGGGATCCTTTATGTGTACTTACATGTCTTCACGCGGCACGGAGAAGCGGTGAACGTGCCTGATGTGCGCGGATTGAAGATCAATGAAGCGGCCGAATTGCTGAGCGGAAATGCCCTGAACTATGTGGTGATTGATTCGGTTTATGCCGAAGATGCCGAACGCGGTTCGATCTTTCAACAGAGTCCGCCTCCACAATCGGCGGTGAAAGAACAGCGTGTGGTTTATCTCACAATTTACCGCATGACCCCGCCATCTGAGGTGTTGAAGGTTGAGGAGGGCATGGATGAACGCGTTGCAGAAATCATTTTGGCGAATAAAGGTATCCGGTATGAGAAACGCTTTGAAGAGCATCAATTGCTGCATGGTATGGTAGTGAAAGTGGTGAAGAAAGGAGAAAGCCTGACGCCGGAGGCCCGCATCAAGAGAGGAGATCGGGTGACACTGGTGATCGGTCAGCGCAGCGATGAGAAAACCCTGTTGCCTGACTTAATAGGATTCAAATTAGACACCGCGAAAGTTTACCTTTCGGATGCACGATTAACCTTAGGATCTACGTTATACGACGGCAGCGTGGTCACGAAAGAAGACTCGCTGGCAGCCCAGGTATATGCACAATCGCCCACCTTTGAAGAAGAGAAACAAATTGAAGCCGGCAGCATTGTTGATCTTTTCCTGAGCATTGACCCGAAACGCTTCGAAGCACCTGCTGACGTAGGTCAAGAAGAGAACGAAACACTATGAAGTACCTTGCTCTTGTCTGTTTATTGCTGCTCACCCTTCTCACGAAGGCCCAGGAGGTAGAGCACGACTTGATTTTTGATGCTCCCCGCTTTGAGCAGGCTAACGAACTAAGATCTTTTCCACCACGGTTCACGAACCGCGGTAACGGAAGTCTGACGCTCCCTTTCTTCGATGATTTCAGTACCTTTTCTCAACCCACCGATGATCCTGAGATACCGGTAGATATGCAACGATGGTCTGATCTGGGTGCCTATATCAACTGTACCTATGCCATTGATCCGCCTACGATCGGTACAGTGACCCTTGACGGTCTCAACTTGAATGGCTATCCTTATAATTTCACACCAGATGCCTACGGGCCTGCTGATACCCTGACTTCTCTGCCCATTGACCTCAGCGGCTTTTCTCCCGAAGATCAGGTGTATCTTACATTTTTTTATCAGGGAGGTGGTTACGGTAACTCTCCGGACCCGCAGGATTCGCTGGTTGTAGAGTTTTATGCGCCAATTGGTGGTGAAGATCCGTGGTTTCATGCATGGAGCATCCCCGGAGAAGAGACCGACGGTTTCCAGCAGGTTTTTATCCCCGTAGATGACAACCTCTTCCTCGATGACGGCTTTCGCTTTCGCTTCCGTAACTACGCCACGCTCAGTGGAAATCTGGATCACTGGAACATAGACTATGTCTTTCTCAATGACAACATTGATCCGGAGAACTTCGATTTCTTCGAGGTCGCGTTCGTGAATTGTCCGAATACCTTACTGCAAGACTACACAGCGATGCCCTGGACACATTTCCAGACCAATCCGCCTCAGTTTATGCGCCAGAACATATCAACTCTTCAGCGCAACTTGTCAAATACGCAGGCAGACAACGTGACTTCTGGTTTTAAGGTCGCCTATGAAGACCAGGTAGATGACTTTCAGAACGATTTTTCAATCGTTGTGGTGCAGCCTGATGAGACGTTCACCACTGATTATGCCATCAACAGTGCACCGAACGACTTCGTTTTTGATGCCAGTGTTTCTGACACTACGGCTACGTTCGAGGTTAGTTTCTACGAAGATAAAATCGGAATACTTTTTGAAGAGAAAATAGGGGTGCCTAACAATGACTCACTCGTCTTTCATCAGGTTTTCCAGAACTACTATGCGTACGATGATGGCAGTGCAGAGCGCGGTTACTCACTGAATGTGCCGGGCGGACGCGTTGCGATGCAGTACAGCATTGCCGGACCTGACACCATTTACGGCATTTTCGTGCACTTCACGCCCATACAGTCAGACAACAGCCTTGAAAATTTCATCCTTCGCCTTTACGGAAATAACGGAGGTCAGCCGGGAGACGAACTGATCGAGAACTTCCAGTTCAAGAGTCCTGTGTATTTCACTGATACGCGCAACACCTTTGCGTACTACGAATTTGACGATCCGGTGGAGGTTGATGGAACGATCTACATCGGATTTGTGCAAGACAGTGAGACTGAATTAAATATAGGTCTTGACAAAAACACCAATGCGAATCCTTCAAGGCTCTATTATCAGCTCGGTCTGGGCACGCAGTGGCAACAGTCTGCTATTCAAGGCTCACTTATGTTACGACCCGTATTTAAAGCCGGCATGACGAATTTATGGAATGGCATTGATGAAGAGATGCCCCTTACTTTCACCCTCTATCCAAATCCGGCGAGTACCTTCGTTGACGTGCAAAGCGAGGCCCTTGTCACCGAACCATTGATCATCGCATTGAGGGATCTCTCGGGAAGAGAGGTGATTCAGAAATCGTTTTCGGGCAGAAATGCCCGGATGGATGTCCGCAATTTACCAGCAGGCATGTACTTGTTTGAAGCACGTTCCCTCACCGGAGAGTTGCGTTTCAGGGATAAGCTTATCAAACGCTGATCATGTCGGATAAACCTGCCCATGAAGACCTGTCGGATGAAGAAGAAGACCTCTTTGAGCATCATCGTATCGTCGCTGACGACGGGCAACGTCCTTTGCGTATAGACAAGTTTCTGCTTGACCGCATTCCGAACACATCGCGAAATCGCCTGCAAATGGCGGCGAAGAGTGGTTACATTCACGCGAACGGAGAGGCGGTGAAACAGAACTACAAGGTCAAGGCCGGAGACGTGGTCACCGTTGAACTTCCGCACCCCGTAAGGGAGGTAGAGCTGGCAGCCGAGAATATCCCGCTGAATATTGCTTACGAAGATGATGATCTGGTGATTGTCAATAAAGAAGCCGGCATGGTCGTGCACCCCGGAGTGGGCAACTATACCGGTACATTGGTAAACGCCATCCTTCATCACTTCGGCCAACTTCCCGACGGTAATGACCATGAAACTCCTCGTCCTGGACTCGTGCACCGCTTAGACAAGAATACGACGGGTCTGATGGTGCTGGCCAAAACTGATCAGGCGCTGACAAACCTGTCTGAGCAATTCTTCGAACGAACGGTAGATCGCCGTTATCAGGCACTGGTATGGGGTGATGTGAAAGAAGACGGCACGGTGACCGGTCATATTGGTCGATCGCTGAAAGACCGCAAAGTGATGTCTGTTTTTGAAGAAGGAGAATATGGGAAGCATGCCGTGACCCATTACCGGGTATTGCGTCGCTACGGCTATGTCACGCTGGTTGAGTGTAAGTTAGAAACCGGAAGAACCCATCAGATCAGAGCGCATATGAAGCACATTGGGCATCCCCTGTTCGGAGATGATCAGTATGGCGGCGACAAGGTGATGAAGGGGCCCAGTTTCTCAAAGTACAGGCAGTTTGTGCAGAATGGTTTCAGTGTACTGCCCCGTCAGGCGCTGCATGCGAAGAGTCTTGCCATTACCCATCCGGTAAGTGGTGAGCGCCTTCAATTTGAATCTGATCTGCCCGAAGATATGCAGGAGATTCTGGAGCGCTGGGAGCGCTATGCGGCATCAGCGTCGTGATGGCTGCAATGCTTGGACTGCTGGATTGCTGGCTTGCTGAAAGCGATCAACACACGCCATCTCAGCATTTTTGATGATCGTGCTAAGGCTTCTCGCATCCGCCGCTTTTGCGGCGTAGCATAACGAAAGCTAATCGAGTTTCTTCAACTCTTGCTCAGCAGTTTCCCAGGCTTCAAGCAGCTTTTCTGACTGTTCTTTCACCTGTTGATACTCTCCGAGAATCTTCTCGGTGCGATCTTTATCACTGTAATCAAGGTTACTGATGATCTCGTCAAGCTCAGTGAGTCGTGTCTCGGCAGCTTCCAGGTCTCGCTCACACTTGCTGATCTTATTAGAGAGCTTGCGTTTCTTTTTCTCGAGCTCTTTGCGCTCTTTATAAGACAGTTGCTGTTCTGAAGGTGAAGCCGTTTGCGGTATATTATGCTGCTGTTCATGCTGTATGTCAGCTTCATAGGCAGCAATAGACAGGGCCCGTTTTTCATTGAGAAACTGACGGATATCACCGATGTACTGCTGAAGTCCGGTAGGGGTAACTTCATACACCAGCTCAGTCAGGCCACTCAGAAAATCACGATCGTGCGAGACAATGATCAGGCTACCGTCAAAATCAAGCAGGGCCTGTTTTAGGACATCTTTTGATCGCATGTCAAGGTGATTGGTGGGCTCATCGAGCACCAGCAGATTGCTGGGTTCAAGCAGCAGTTTGCAGAGCGCTAAACGTGCTTTCTCACCTCCAGACAGCACTTTTACTTTCTTGTCAACGTCTTCACCGCTGAATAAAAATGCACCCAGCAATGATCGAACGCGTGTGCGAATCTCACCTTCTGCTTCATCATCAAGCGTTTCGAATACGGTTTTAGCCCCGTCGAGTTCTTCAGCCTGGTTTTGTGCATAGTAGCCGATCTGCACATTGTGGCCAATTTCAAAGTCACCCTTTGCAGATTCGAGTCCGAGCAGAATACGGGTGAGCGTAGTTTTACCGGCACCGTTTTTTCCTACAAGTGCTACTTTCTCTTGCCGCCCTAGCAGTAAATCAACCTTGCTGAACACATGGTGATCTTCAAAGCTCTTGGAGAGATTATCTGCTTTGACCACGACTTTACCTGATCGTGGAGCAGGAGGGAAGGAGAACTTCATCTGAATGTTCTCCATTTCATCAATCTCAATACGTTCTAGCTTTTCGAGCTTTCGGATAAGCGTTTGGGCGAAGGCGGCCTTATTTTTTTTAGCGCGAAAGCGCTCGATGTTGCGCTTGGTATCTTCAATGTATTTCTGCTGATTCTTATAGGCCAGCATTTGGCGTTCCATCTCTTCAACGCGCCATGTCAGGTAACCGGAGTAATTGCCCTTGTAGTCAAAAACACCGTTCGAAGTAAGCTCGACGGTACGGCCGATGAGAGCATCCAGAAAGGCCTTGTCGTGCGAAATCAGGATGATGGCACCTTGATAGTCACGTAAAAAGCTTTCGAGCCATTCGATCGATTCAATGTCAAGGTGGTTGGTGGGTTCATCAAGCAGAAGGAGGTCAGGATTCTGAAGCAGGAGTTTCGCAAGTTCAACGCGCATTTTCCAGCCGCCGGAGAACTCATGCATATGCCGGTTCATATCTTCAGAATTGAAGCCGAGGCCTTCAAGCACGCGTTGTGCTTTTTCTTCTGATTTATTGCCTCCGAGCAGATTTAGACGGTCGTTCGCTTCGCTGAGATCATCAATGAGTTGATGGTAGGCTTCTGATTCGTAGTCAGTGCGTTCGGTGATGGCTTCTGTGAGCGAGGCAATTTTTTCTTCCAGCGTGTTAATCTCCGCAAAAGCGGAGGATGCTTCGTCAATGACAGTTCGGTCATTGTTGTGCTGCATTTCTTGTTCGAGAAAGCCAACTGTAGCGCCTTTGGGCATGCTGAGTTGACCGGAGGTAGGAGACAATTGGCGCGCAATAAGTCGGAGCAACGTAGATTTACCAGCACCGTTACGACCGGTGAGTCCGACGCGCTCTTTATCTCCTATAAACAATGACAACTCGTTGAAGAGCGTTCGCTTTCCAAAATGCAGCGTAAGGTTGGTGATCGTAAGCATAGACAAATAAAAAGCGCCCACCTGCACGGTGAGCGCTTTCAAAAGATTATTTCAGATCAATAATGCCAAAGGTCATGTTCAATTTCGAAGAGTTCCGTCTTGATGCGTTCTGATTCGAGTTGTTCATCAATTCCGGTCACGTAGGCCGAAATGCTTCGGTCATAGACGTTAGACTCTTTGATGATGTAGCTTGAAAACATACGCTTCTGGAAGATATCTTCGAAGGTACGGCGCTGTGCATCATTCATGAAGTTGTACACCGGGGCGTTGGCAAAAACGTACCGGCACTCCGGGAAATACAGCCAAAACAGAGGCTTGTACCCCCGTTTCTCACCCTGGTCATCATAGCTTTCAGCCATCGGACAAATCCCGATGATGCGCACATAGCGCTCTGAGCGTTGCTTATCGAAGAGCCAGTCTTCTTTGAGTCGGTACATAGTGACGTCTTCGGTTTTGACGTCATCTTGCACCTCCACGGCAATGCGCTCACCGGTATCCGGGTCTTCGGTGTATTGAGTGATGACCGGACGCAGCATTGAGTCAAGCTCAGACGGGTTCATTGGATAGAGGAACTCATCATCGTCTTCCGTAGGCCCGAGGCTGTAGGCCGTGAGTGAGCCATCAACGAGGAGGGCATGCTTGATCACGTCAAACAAACTCTTGCGGTCTTCGATCTCGGTAATTGGATAATACAGTGGGTGATTGATCTTTTGGCGAAGGTCAATCTGCTGCCAGATACGTTTGGCAAACATCACGTCAGCTTCACGAAGGTGTGGGTAAGGAATGACCCGTTTGGTTTCGTTATGCTCTTTGATGTATGCACCGTCGAGTACATTTTGCACTTGACCTTGTATCTGCGTACTACCCATGAGTAGAGCAGCAAGAATCGGAATGTAATACTTCATGCTTGCTGTTTTTGTCATTATTAAACCACTTTCAGGCTTATGTTAGCTACTTGACGCGTAGTGCCGTCAGGCATTTTCACGGAGATGCGCTCGAGGTAGACTTTTTGTCCTTTTCGAACCTTCTCCATATTTGCTTTCATGTCATTGGTGACACGGTTGCTGTTTGATGTTTTCTCGATCACCTGACCGTCACGAACAAAAACCATGCTGAATTCAGTTACAGACACTTCTACTTCGAAGTCAAAATTCTGCATTTCTGCACGAACACCGGCTGCGATACGAAGGTCAGTATCTTTCACTACGTTGTCTGATGGACGCTTACCGGCAAATACCGGTACAGGGTCAGGAATTCGCTTTACGCGGAATTCTTTCTCCCCAATGCGTTGTTTGGACCCGTCAGGCATTTTCGCTGAAACCTGAATCTTGGCTTCATTCCCATTGCCTGGTTTAACGATCCAGCTACCATCACTGTCTTTGCTCAGTTGATGACCACCAGTGATACTCACATCAAGATCTTCTTGAGCTACGCCCGGAACAGAAATCTCAACCGGGTTTGGTAAACCACGGTAGAACACGTTCATCTTCGTAGGTGAAACGACCAACGCTGGTTCGGCCACTTTAAATGGCGGAACGTACACATTGAATTCTTCTACACCGAGTGGACCCTGGTAGCGGATCAACCCTTTGTAGGAAGCGTCTCCAAGAGGCATACCGTTAGTTGCTATCTTCAGTTGACCAAGTCCGTTCGGACCAATCTCCAGGAGCATGTCTTCAGAGACATTCTCAAGTTTTGAAGAGTCTTGCATATCCCAACGTTCCTGATTCAGATAGATATCTGGAGGGTTGGTCGCGTCGTATGCCGCAAGCAATACGTCAGCACGGAATGTGTCTCCACGCAGCACATAGTTGGTTTGGGGAACCACGAGCGGTTTCAAAGTGGTAAACTTGTAAGACTTGCCTTCGATACCCGTCAAGAGAGCTGCCAGTGCGTCGGCTTTGGCATTCTCGACATCTACCTGCAATTTAGTCATCATAGTGAGGACAGCAGCCAGTGGGCTATGGTAGAAGTTCTTCGTTTCCCAGCTTACCGTTCTCTCCTGCTCTTCTGTTTCAGGGTAGTTAAATGTATTCTCGAGGCTTTTAGTGATGGTTTCCGGCATATTCCAGGTGTTGCCGGTAACTTCTCTCACAGAAATCCCTGTCAATTCATCTTTGAAAGCAAGCAGTTTGCTCTTGAGTTCAGAAGCTGTCCATTGGTCATCCTTTGGTTCTTGCGGATTGGATCCTACAAGCAGCGCCGTGATCTCCTGGTCTTCGCTTGGCTTTGAAATGTACATATTGCCTTCGTCGTCCATCTGTCCTTGTTTGACAGCCTTGTCGTCGACCATGTATTCTTCAAACCCTTCACCGTACTGCAGCCCATTGGCTTTATGTGCAACCGTGATGGTTCGTGCTTTCAATTGTTCCAGATACGCAGTAAGCTCTTCTGCTTTCGTGCTGACCATATTTGCAGCATCGTAGAAGGGTTTGGTTTTATCGCGGTTGGTGGCCAGTTTCGATTCGAATTCGGCCATCGTAGCGCGGTTCTTCGCTTCAAGTGTAGCCTCCGTCTGAAGGAGACTATTATCAATCAGGGCAAATGCGTCGAGAATAGATTTGGATACCTGGAGCGCCAAAAGGGCGGTCAAAACCAGGTACATCATCCCGATCATTTTTTGCCTTGGGGTTTCTTTACCTCCTGCCATGTTACTTCGCTTTCGTAAGTTCTCTTTAAGTCAGCCCGCTTAAGCGTTCTGGTTTTGAGCGACACCTCCACCCATAGCATTCAGCATATTGCTGTACACACGGTTGAGCGATTCGAGGTTTTTGGCGAGTTCGGCAATGTTTTGCTTGTACACCTTCGTATCTTCCACTGAATCATTAAGGTTCGTCATCAGTTCAGCCATACCACCGTAAAGCTGGCGTGATTTCTCAAGCTCTTGTAGCTGGAGTTCATACATATTGTTCAGTGACGAAAGGTTTTCAGTCATTTTCTGAAGGTGCTCTCCTGCAGATGCGCCAACAGCTTGTCCGTCGCGCAGACCCGTAAGCGATTCTGAAGCTTCTCGGTAGGTGGTAGCCAATTCGTTCACTTTCTCAGAAGCGCCACGCAGTGAGTCTGAGTATTCTTGGGTTGCCACAGCTGCATCGGTCATCTCAGAAAGTTTGTTGGCTTGCGAGCTCAATGAACGCATACCATCTCCCAGGCTGGCAATCAGTTCAGGCTCTATCTTGGCTTCTGAGAGCATTCCATCGAGTTGCTCTGTCAGTGAACCGCCGCCATGACCGGGGCTAGAATCTCGACCTTCGCCCGAGGCAAGTTCTGGATATACCAGTGACCAGTCCGGATCTTCGTGCGGGGGCTCAAAAGCCGATAAAAAGAAGATGACAGCCTCAGTAGAGAGACCGATAATCAGTAGGAGAGAAGCCATAGGCCAGTGTTGGATCTTAAAGAGTGCACCGATGATTACTACGGCTGCACCGATACCATATACCTTGGCCATAAAGGTTTTCCACTTCTTGCTTCCAGGTTTCATTTTCGCTTGCTTTAAATAGGTTTATTGAATACTAGGTTGATTGAGGTTTAGCTTGAATGGCACCCCATGACACGGTTTACAACGTTATGTCATTCGGGGCTTAGTTAAAATCTTCAGGATCGACATTCTTGCCTCGACCGAGGTAAGACATTACACAACGGAACCCGATATAAGACTTCGCAGTATCTGAATACTCATAAGAACGGGTGCCGGTCTGACAGTAATAGCCAATATCTTTCCAGCTTCCACCGCGGATCACCTTGCGTTTGAGCGATGGTGGATCGTTCTTTTTGGCGTGGTATTCGTACTCCGGACTCATGTCATGAGTAAAGTCGTACACAGATTCATCATAGGCGGTATTGGTCCACTCTGCCACGTTACCGGCCATCTGGAACAGACCATAGTCGTTCGGACTGTAAGATTCAATAGGCACGGTATAACAGCCCGCATCTTCGACGTAGTCGCCGCGCATTGGCTTAAAGTTGGCAAGAGGGCAACCCTGAATGTTTCGAATGTAAGGCCCACCCCACGGATAGGGACTCAGTTCAAGACCTCCACGAGAAGCAAACTCCCATTCTGCTTCAGACGGCAAACGGAAACGCTGCACAAAAGTCTCGCCGTTCAGGCGCTTGTATTCGTTCAGAATTTGCGTCCGCCATGCATTGAAAGCTTTGGCTTGGCCCCAGGTAACACCAACGACAGGATAATCATCGTAGGCGGGATGCCAGAAATACGTCTCAGTGAGCGGTTCATTGAAGCCGTAAGTGAAGTCATGCACCCAGACCAATGTATCCGGATAAACGTTGATCACTTCTTCAATTATGAATTGAGACCGGTCACTGTGTCCGCGCACAGAGTGCAGTTGGTTGAGTGAGTTCTCAACGCCGTACTCTTCGTCTTTGCCTGCCTTTTG
Source organism: Flavobacteriales bacterium (assembly GCA_018402085.1). Taxonomy (GTDB): domain Bacteria; phylum Bacteroidota; class Bacteroidia; order Flavobacteriales_D; family Sanyastnellaceae; genus Sanyastnella. The sequence goes on from JAGYJM010000002.1 coordinate 267,406, forward strand.
TGCAGCGCCTTTCAGATCAATCCACCAATAGCGGTACTGAAGCTTGCGCGTGTCAATCTGGCGACGGTTGTAGAAACGATCGCTTCCTTGTAAGAAGTATTCATCGTACAGTAAGTCGAAGATATCCTCGTCTTCCCAATCGATGTCTTCTTCCCAGTTCAATACATAGCCTTTATCAACGAAACGGTCGAGTTCACGACCATACGCATCCTCAGCAAAATAATAACGTTCGTCATCATTTTGTGCAAGGGCGTCTCTCCATAAAGAGTCACGCACATAGTACACAAATTGACGGTACTCGTTATTCGAGATTTCGTGGATGTCAATGTAGAAGGCCGGGATCGTAACGGTCTTAGACTTGGTGGTCAGTGCGTATGGCACGTCCTGATCACTTGGCCCCATGGTGTACGAACCATAATGGATGTAATTCATCCCGTAAGGGTTCACCTGAACCCAGTCTTCACGAGGGTAAACTCCAACGAGTTCGCCTCTCGGCCCGGAATAGCATCCCGCGAGCACTACCAGAAGTAGTAACGGATAAAACGACTTTTTCATGATTTCCTTGGTTTCACAACAGGTTTCCAGTCTGTCGTAGAATAGCAGGTTTACTCCGTCAGGTTACGATTATCTAACTCTGTTTGTTTCAAATTATTTTACAAAAAGCGCGGATTCGCATGACGATTGGTCAGCGGAATGTTCTCATAAGAGAAGCAAACGCCTAAGAATATCTCGTGCGAACCGTTGCTAAAGTTACGAATCTCTGAAGTTGTTGCGTCATAACTATAGCCCAGTCGGTAGCACAGATTGCTCTTAGATGTCTTTGTCGCTTTGGTGGTGCAATACTCTAAACCAACCACAGGTGCCACGGCATCTCCCGGACGATAGCTCAAACCGCCATACAGGAAATCGTTCCAGAGAACGTTCGCATTTACATCTACAGCCCACGCATTAAAATCAGATTTCGCGAGAAGGTTCGTACGCAATACTAAATCAGAGGTCAGATCGAAATTATACCCTCCCATCACGTAGAGGTGGCTTTGCAATTGCATGTTAAGCTGTTCAAGGTCTGATTGAGTCAGGTGCGTTGCAGAAATACCGAAGTAGTATTCTTTCGGCTTATAGTAATATGCACCAAAACTGAGGTCGAAGCCTCCGTCTGACTGAATTTGCTCGTTGATAGCATTGTCGCCTCCATAGCCACCCGGATCCAGCAACTCGTCAGGAGCGATCCACTCGTTGCCAAGCTGACGCCCGTAGTAACCAAGCCCTAAACCGAGGCTTAAGATACCACCCCCCGCATTCAGATGATATCCGAACATGGCTCGAATGGCATTGTTCGTTTCTTGCCCGAGTTGATCGTTGATGAAGGTAAGGCCCATGCCCCCCTTCAGATTCGGACGATCAATACGCCCGGCGTAATTCATCATGACCGTTTGCGGCTGATTATCAAAACCACTCCATTGGTTTCGGAAGAACCCGCTCAGACAGTTTCCGTCACGGATGCCCACCGCAGCCGGGTTGAACGATTGCTTGTCGTTAAACCACTGCGTAAACTGAGGATCTTGTTGCGCAAAGGCGCCGAGTGCCGTTACAAGCGCGATGACAATGAGTAAGGTGTTTTTCATTCCAGGGTGCGTATTTCGGTCCAAAATCAACTATACAGTCCTTTCAGAAGTGGCTAATATAGCCAAATTTTATAGTAAGCAAAATTTAACAACTGCCGGTTGATAGACTCCGTGAGCCGCTATTCATGGGGCATACACTGGTTTATTTTTTTTTAAGCCGAGAGGTTATTTGTTGAAATAGAGCAATCAGGTGAGCTTTTGAAAGGTCTTCCACCAGCGATCCGGCATCTCATCATTGGTGGCTTGCTGGTAGTCAGCGTATGTGCACGGTACCAGGTGATGCCTCATAAATCGGTTTCCTGCTTGCGATGGATAGGGTACGTCCATCCACCAGCGGTCGGTAAGCGGTGATTTGTAAAAGACCAGCTGATGATCAGCCAATGGCACGATGTAGCGGATGTAATCTGACTTACTGCCCACCGGAAAATCACCCCGCCTTTGTGAAATGCCTTCCATAAAATGCCATATGAGCTGTGCTGCAAGCTCTGCTGAGCGGCCGCGCTCGTCATACCGCGGATTGAACCCGAATAATCCGAACATTGACAGCTTATCAGCCATCCCCGCATAGCGACAAAGCTGACAGGCACCCTCTGCATACAAGCCATTGGGCGACGGTACTCCGTGTGCAGGTGCATCCGAAGTGCGAATGGCACCAAAGTCGAAACTTACGAGGTCCGCATTGCGCAATACCGGTTCAGCATTCACAATGGCGCTGTTGATCTCTCCCAGACGATGCACATCGAAATACATCTTCTCCATCAATTCCAGGAGGTCTTTGTCAACGAGGTAGCGCTGGTGTGCAATGTTGCTGTAGTTAAACAGGTAATTCGGCTGGTGCAATACAATCCGGTTGAGGTAATTGTGCGCATGGTGCTCGTCAGGCGAGCCGCCGAAATCCAGCCTGCGGTCAATGGTCACCAGATTCACAGTTTGCTCGAGCTCCTCGTAAGCAGCGTATGCGGCATATGTCAGGTCTTGAGAACCCCCCAGTATAACCGGTATTTTATCCGCTTTCAGTAGTTCTGTGCAAACTACTTTAACAGCGGCATAGGTGTCTTCAAGTCTTGCTCCGGCTATGATGTCGCCCAGGTCAACAATGCTGAGCGACTGGTCAAAGTCGTGAAGCTGGTATAAGTGCGCCCGGATCGAATTCGGCGCTTCAGCGCAACCGTCGTTCGAAACGGCACCGCGGTCTTCCTGCACACCGAAAATGACAATCTCAGCGTCTTCCGGTGATGGTAAAAAACCCGCTCTGTGCACCAGGGAGCTGTCTGCAATGCGGCGCACTCCGTCTTCAGATGAAGGGATATCTACCTCCGCCGGACGAAAAAAGTCAAGCAGTCCTTCCATATTTATTTCTTCCTACTGCGACGGGGTTTGTCTGGTGCATTCGCCACGAGCTCGCGAACTTCCTCAAGGGTGAGCGTCTCAGCTTCCTTGTCTTTCGGGATCTTCACATTTTTCTTGCCTGCCTTGATGTAAGGCCCATACCTCCCTTCGATCACGCGGATATCAGGTTCTTCATCCCATGATTTAATGAGGCTCTTCGCTTCCTGTTCGCGCTTGGCTTGAATCATTTCCACCGCGCGGTCGAGTGAGATGGTGTAAGGGTCATCACCATCTGCTTCTTTAATAGAGACAAACTTGCCATCATGACGTATGTAAGGACCAAAGCGCCCGATGGCTGCGCTTACTACCTTGCCTTCGAATTCACCCAGTTGGCGAGGCAATTTGAACAGGTCAAGCGCCTCTTCAAGGGTGATACTGGTGATTGACTGGTCAGAAAGCAGCGATGCAAATTGTTTTTCTTCATCGTCGCTGGCACCAATTTGCACCATAGGGCCGTAGCGTCCTATTCGTGCGATGACCGGCTTGCCGCTCTCAGGATGTGTGCCCAGATCACGTTCGCCGGTCGCGCGCTCGGAGGTCTCTATCGTATCTTCAACATCTTTGTGGAAGTCGCCGTAAAAACGGCGGATCATGTCATTCCACTCCACTTGACCGCGTGCTATGTTGTCAAACTCCTCTTCTACCGTTGCCGTAAAGTTGTAATCGAGAATGTTTTCAAAATTATCTACCAGGAAGTCATTGACCACAATACCAATGTCTGTCGGGAAAAGCTTGCCGCGCTCAGCTCCTGTATTCTCCGCCTCCGTACGTTTTTCCAGTTGCCCGTCTTTTAATTCCAATACCCTGTAATCGCGTTTTTGCCCTTCGCGATCTTCTTTTACCACATATTCACGCTTCTGAATAGTACTGATGGTTGGGGCATAGGTCGACGGACGACCGATGCCAAGTTCTTCGAGTCGCTTCACCAGGCTTGCCTCAGTGTATCGCGGTGGATGGTGCGAAAAACGCTCGGTGGCTGTGAGGTTCTGTAGGTTGAGCGACTGCCCTTCCTTCAGAGGGGGGAGCATTCCTTTTGTAGTCTCCTCTTCGTTTTCGTCATCGGTACTCTCGAGGTAAACTTTCAGGAATCCTTCGAATTTGATGACCTCGCCTTTTGCCACCAGTTGTTCTTCGCGCTCGGTAATGTCAATCGTAACCGTAGTCTTCTCAAGTTGAGCATCTGCCATCTGGCTGGCGATGGTTCGCTTCCAGATCAGGTCATAGAGCCGCTGTTCGTTTCGCTCGCCACTCACTTCACTGACAGAAAGTTCAGTTGGGCGAATGGCTTCGTGTGCTTCTTGCGCTCCTTTGCTTTTTGAAGAAAAAGACCGGCGCTGCGCGTAATCTTTCCCAAATTGCTGTTCAATGGCCTCTTGAGCAGCGTTTTGCGCGTAATCACTCAGGTTGACCGAGTCAGTACGCATATAAGTGATCTTACCACTCTCATACAGCCGCTGTGCCACCACCATTGTTTGACTCACCGAGAAGCCAAGTTTACGTGAGGCCTCTTGCTGCAGTGTTGAAGTGGTAAACGGTGGTGATGGTTTCTTTTTAGCCGGTTTTGTCTCCAGTTGACGAATAGCAAAGCTGCTTCTCCGGCAATCTTCGAGAAAGCTGTTGGCCTCTTCTTCGGTAGCGAAACGCTTAGGCAGTTCCGCTTTCATTTCTTTGCCTTCAATACTGAAGATGGCCACTATGCGAAAACTCGCTTTCGGCTCAAAGGAGCTAATTTCACGCTCGCGCTCCACAATAATGCGCACGGCCACGCTCTGAACCCGACCCGCGCTGAGCTTTGGCTTTACTTTTTTCCAAAGCACAGGTGACAGCTCAAACCCGACCAGCCGGTCAAGTACCCGGCGAGCCTGCTGCGCATTCACGAGGTTTACGTCAACACTGCGCGGGTTCTCAATGGCCTTCAGAATCGCATTCTTCGTGATCTCTGAAAATACGATCCTGCGCGTCTTTTCATGACTCAGCTTCAAGGTTTCGAACAGGTGCCAGGAGATCGCCTCCCCCTCACGATCTTCATCCGTTGCTAACCAAACAACCTCGGCCGCTTTTGCCAACTTGATCAGTTCGCTGACCAGCTTCTTCTTGTCGGCTGAAACCTCATAATTAGGAGCAAAGTCATTCTCGATATCAATGGCAAGGCCGCTTTTGGGCAAGTCACGAACGTGTCCGTAACTCGACTTAACGATGTAATCTTTACCCAGATAATTTTCTATGGTCTTGGCTTTTGCCGGTGACTCTACGATAACAAGGTTCTTAGACATATATAGCTTTCTCTGCTGCGCCAAATCCTACAGATTCGGCAACAGGGGGTTCATTGTGACTCCGTTTGGCGCGCAAATTAGTGACATTCCGCTTGAGAGCAAGTTGTGCTTTTGTAAACTATGCCAATGACGCGTTTTAATTTACCGTCAGACGATAAACGTGTAAAGGCGCTTATCATGCCCTCTGTTCTTTGCGCCGCAAAAGCGGCGGATGCCGAAAGCTGGCGTGAACAAAGAGTAGGGCGGTGGTTGAAGACTTCATCAAGATGCGCTGACAAATTGTCACCCTGTTCGCCTTTTTGTACCTTTGCCAACCTTAGAAATTGGGTAAATCTTTTTGCGCTATGCTACATGACGGGAACAAAGTAATAGAAGAACAGCGACAGGGAGAGGCCACGATGGTGGAGCCTGTGGGAACCGGCAAGCGAAAACTCCTGCTTGAAAGCTATGGTTGCCAAATGAATTTTTCTGATTCGGAAATCGTGGCCTCCATCATGGGTGAGGCCGGCTTCAGCACCACCCGCGAAGCTGAAGAAGCAGATGTGGTCTTGCTCAACACCTGCGCTATACGGGATAACGCTGAGCAGCGTGTACGCAATCGCCTGAAATACTTTAAAGCGCTCAAAGATCGCCGCCCTGAATTGGTTGTGGGGGTTCTGGGATGCATGGCAGAGCGCCTTCGCGATAAATTACTCGAAGAAGAAAAACTGGTTGATCTTGTGGTTGGTCCCGATGCTTATCGTGATTTGCCCAATCTGATCGAAAAGGTTGACGGCGGACAAAAAGCCGTGAATGTGCTGCTCTCGCGCGAAGAAACCTACGCCGAAATTAGCCCGGTACGCCTTGATACGAACGGAATCAGCGCCTTCATCAGTATCATGCGCGGATGTGATAACATGTGTTCTTTTTGCGTAGTGCCTTTCACCCGAGGTCGCGAACGCAGCCGTGATCCGCAGTCAATCGCCCGCGAGGCTAAAGAACTCTTTGACAAAGGCTACCGTGAGGTGACACTTCTTGGTCAGAATGTCGACTCCTACAAATGGAACATGACGAGTAAAGGAGAAGTCAAAGATCCTCAAAAGCCTACGGTTAACTTCGCTCAGTTGCTTGAACTCGTGGCCAAAGTCAACCCCGACTTGCGCGTGCGATTCAGTACAAGCCATCCTAAAGATATGACCGATGACGTGCTTCATACGATGGCAAAGTATGAGAATATCTGTAAGTACATCCACTTGCCTGTGCAAAGCGGTAGCAGCGATGTGCTGAAGCGAATGAACCGAGGCTATACCCGTGACTGGTACAAGAACCGCATTGAAGCGATCAACCGCATCATGCCGGGCTGTGCCATTTCAACAGACATCATCGCTGGTTTCTGCGGAGAAACCGAAGAAGATCATGAGCTGACCCTATCACTCATGAAAGAAGTACGCTACGGTATGGCCTACATGTTTAAATACTCTGAACGTCCGAGAACCCTCGCAGAGCGCAAGTATGAAGACGATGTGCCCGAAGAAGTAAAAGGCCGCCGCCTCAAAGAAATCATCAACCTCCAGATGGAGTGTTCTGCGGAGCGCACCAAAGCGATGGTCGGTAAAGTACACCGTGTGCTGATTGAGGGGCCATCCAAGAAGTCAGAAGCAGACCTCTGCGGAAGAAACTCAGAAAATACTATGGTCGTCTTTCCTAAAGGTGATTATCGGTCCGGTCAGTATGTTGATGTAATGGTAACGGATTGCACATCGGTAACCTTGCTCGGCGAAGTAGTAGCCTCTTAACAGCCCACCCTGAATGGAAATACAATCTGTCAAACAGCGATTTGGCATCATCGGTAACAGTGGTTTGCTGAATCGTGCGATCGACATCGCCATACAGGTGGCACCCACCAATATTTCAGTGCTTATAAGCGGTGAAAGCGGAACAGGCAAAGAATCGATGCCGAAGATCATTCACAGCCTGAGCACGCGTAAACATGGCCCATACATCGCTGTTAACTGCGGTGCGATTCCTGAAGGTACCATTGATTCAGAATTGTTCGGCCATGAAAAAGGCGCCTTTACCGGAGCACATGATTCACGCAAAGGCTACTTCGAGGAAGCGAATGGAGGCACTATATTTCTCGACGAGGTGGCAGACCTGCCTCTGCAAACGCAGGCAAGATTGTTAAGGGTGCTCGAAACCGGCGAATTTATTCGCGTAGGCTCCAGCAAGGTGATCAAAACAGACGTGCGCGTAGTGGCTGCAACCAATGTGAACTTTAGTGAAGCCATTCAGAAAGGAAAGTTTCGCGAAGATCTCTACTACCGTCTCAATCAGGTACCGATCCAAATGCCACCGCTGCGCGATCGAAAAGAAGACATTCACATCCTATTCAGAAAATTTACCACTGACTTTTCAGAACAGTACCGCATGCCTCCGCTGCAATTGACCGAAGAAGCCGTTGAGGTGCTGGAGAATTACCGCTGGCCGGGTAACATCCGACAGCTTAAGAATATTACAGAGCAGATATCGGTAATCGAACAAGATCGAACCATTGATGCTGCAAACCTCCTGCGCTACCTGCCCGGAGACGATCAGGTTAAGCTACCGGCAGTGATTGATAATTCGGGCGGCGGTCAACAGTTCTCTGAGCGTGAGATCCTCTATCAGCTCCTGTTCGATATGAAAAATGACCTCAGTGACTTGAAAGACCTGGTGCTGAAAGTCATTCACAACGACGGACATCTTGATGCAACTGAATCGAACGTTGCACTCATGAAGAAAGTTTTCAGTGAAGATGTTCAGGTCAGGGAAGATGGGAGGCCCATGTTGCAATTACCTTCGGCGGTTCGGGTCGTAGAAGAGGCAAACGAAGAAACTCATGATGATCACGAAGAGGTGGAAGAAACCTTCTCGCTTCAGGAAACGGAGAAAGAGCTGATCCGCAAAGCGCTGGCCAAACACAACAATAAGCGAAAATATGCGGCCAGAGAGCTGGGGATTTCTGAACGAACCCTCTATCGGAAAATTAAAGAGTACAACCTCAAATAAAACACACCGTGGTATCTAACACCATCCGTTTGTTGATTATGCTCTTGACGCTTCCCGCCATTTTTGGCGGCTGTGGCATTTATACACCCTACGGTGCACAAACATCAGGAGCTGAGACGTTCTCTGTTGATTATTTCAAGCCACAAACCCCGCTGGCAAGTCCGCAGGTTGCCCAGAATTTCACAGAGGCTCTCAAAGACCTGATCCAGCAGCAGTCAACCCTGACACTTGTAGACAACGATGGTGAACTCCGCTATGAGGGGCAAATTACCGATTACAGCGTGAGTCCGGTGGGTGTACAGAGTAACGAGACCACGGCCACAAACAGGCTTACCGTGACGATACGGGTCAGGTACTCGAATACACGTGAACCTGAATTGAACTTTGAACGCTCTTTTTCGAAATTCGCCGATTACGACAGTAATTTCGATCTTTTAGCCGTTGAAGAAGAGTTGATGGCGGAGATTTCAGAACAATTGACCCAAGAGGTTTTCAATGCCTCCCTCGGTAACTGGTGATGCAGCAAAATCAATTCAATACCGCCCTGAAACTGGACGCGAATACGCTTCCAGACCTCCGCGAGCCCTTGCAGCAGATGCGCATCAAATATCCATGGTTTACTGCGGCGCATGTGTTGGTATGCAAAGCTGACCACCTTGCCCGGCATGAAGCGTATGAAGAGAACTTGCGAGTTGCTGCTGTTTATGTCAATGACAGAGAAGCACTCTTTGATCTCCTCATGAAAGATCGTTTTAAAGAAACCGTAGATCGCTTTGAAAAAGAGCTTTCGGAGCAAGAAACGACTAAAGAGGAGGCTGCTTTTGAGATGAATGCCGGAAATGAATATGATCAGCCGGCAAGAGACTCCGAAGAACCGGAAAGCATTGAGCCAGATACGACTCTTGAGGAGCCGTCAGCCGAATCTGATGAGACACAACCGCTGAGCAAGAAAGATGCTGAAGCAAAGAACCAAGATCGGCAAGAAACCCTGACGGCAAGTGATGCGGAAGTAGTGCCGGAATCTCAAAAACCAGAAACTGCACCCCCGGAAGAAGAAAAAGAAGCGGAAACAATGGTCCGGGAGAAGCCAAAAGTGCGACCGGAAGACCTGGATGACCTCCAGCGTGAGATGGTGGTGGCAGCTATTAGCAGCACGATTCAGCTTGAGCAAGACGAAGACGAAGAAGAGGTAGCGAGCGAAGAATCCCAACCCAATAAGCAGGTGCCGAAGGCATACAGTCAAATGTCACCCGGTGACAAGCATGTAGCAAAGGAGGAACACAAAACGGAAGACGTTAACAAATCCTCTCTGCCGGATGATGCAGCTTTAGACGGAAAACATTCGCCCTTCACAACCTGGTTGCTGAACAAAGCGAATGAGGCGCATTGGCACGAAGAACAACGCAAGTTGAAGCTGCAGGAAGGTGCCGACAATCACCACAGCAATTCAGATTCTTCGATGATGGATCGCGAAGGTACTGATGCAAAACCTGAAACAAATAATAAGGAAGGTACCGCAGACCAGCGCTCGCTCATAGATGCGTTCATACAGAAAGACCCAAAGATCACTCCGAAGAAATCAGATATGTTCAGTTCTGAGAACCTTGCAAAGATGAGTTTGGTGGATGACGAGCAATGGGTTACCGAAACGATGGCTGAAGTCTATGCCGCTCAGGGCAAAATCCGGAAAGCAATCAAGGCGTATAAGTTGCTGAGCTTGAAATATCCGGAAAAAAGCGTTTATTTTGCCAACCGAATTAAAAAGCTCCGTGAAACGGGCAAATCCAATTAAGCAAGATGGGTACGTTTATAATTATTTTGATTCTGATTGTCTGTTTCCTTTTGGCGGCAGTGATTCTTGTTCAGAATCCTAAGGGAGGTGGACTTGCTACTGGTTTTCAGGGAGCATCACAGATAGGAGGCGTGCAAAAAACGGCAGATTTCCTCGAGAAGTCGACCTGGTATCTGACCATAGCGCTCTTTGTTCTTTGCCTCGCAGCGGCAGCTGTGAGCGACGGCTCTGGTTCATCAGAAAGCGGTTTCAGTGAAGAACCCATTCAAACAGAATCTCCGGCTATTGATAATTCCGGAGGCGATTTTGGTGTTGATGGAGGCGGAGAATCCGGCGGTGCTGCAGAGGGAGAACAAGAATAATTTACGTTCCGCGTCGCTCGTTGACTCGAGCTTAGCGCACACCGCACGCCATCCCTTAAAGATTTTGTCAATGTCAGTATGTCACGCATACTGACATTTTTTTTGTCACCCGCTTACATTTTGTCCTCTTTCGTCTGCCACCCTATGCTTGGCACACTTTGTGAAGAGGTGGAATTGAATCAATCAAATGTTTGTTTAATTAAAACTGAGACAATGTCAGTAAACGTAAAACCACTGGCTGACCGGGTTCTGGTAGAACCGGCGCCTGCTGAAGAGAAAACCGCGAGCGGTATCATTATTCCTGACAGCGCGAAAGAGAAGCCGCAGCGCGGCAAAGTGATAGCTGTTGGCGGTGGCAAGAAAGACGAACCCCTGACCGTTAAAGAGGGCGACACTGTGCTCTATGGCAAGTATTCCGGAACAGAAATCAGCATTGAAGGTACCGACTACCTCATTATGCGCGAGTCTGACATCTTTGCAATCGTTTAATCGAAAATTGAAAAAATCAGAATCAAATGGCTAAGGAAATCACATTTAATACGAAAGCGCGCAACGAACTCAAGAAGGGGGTTGACGCGCTCGCTGATGCCGTAAAGGTAACCCTCGGTCCGAAAGGACGAAATGTAGTGCTTGACAAGAAGTTTGGTGCGCCGGGCGTGACCAAAGACGGCGTCTCTGTGGCCAGAGAAATTGAGCTTAAAGATCCCATTCAAAACATGGGGGCACAAATGCTCAAGGAAGTAGCCTCTAAAACTGCTGACCTTGCAGGTGACGGTACAACTACTGCCACAGTGCTCGCACAGGCGATTGTTACGGCTGGTCTTAAAAACGTCGCTTCAGGAGCGAATCCGATGGACCTCAAGCGAGGCATTGATAAAGCTGTGCACGCGGTGGTGGCAGAACTCAAGAGCATCTCTCGTGAAGTAGGAGATGACAGTAGCAAGATTGAGCAAGTTGGAACCATTTCAGCCAACAATGATGCCAACATCGGCAAGCTGATCGCTCAGGCTATGGCGAAAGTAGGCAACGAAGGCGTGATCACTGTGGAGGAAGCAAAAGGAACCGAAACGGAAGTGAAAACGGTTGAAGGTATGCAGTTTGACCGGGGGTACCTTTCTCCTTACTTCGTGACCAACTCGGATAAAATGGAAGCCGAGCTCGACAACCCGTACATCCTGATTTTCGACAAGAAAATTTCTGCGATGAAAGACCTTCTTCCGGTGCTTGAGAAAACGGCTCAAACCGGAAAGCCACTCCTCATCATTGCTGAAGACATTGATGGTGAAGCGCTTGCTACGCTCGTTGTGAATAAAATCCGTGGTGCTCTGAAAGTCGCCGCCGTGAAAGCTCCGGGTTTTGGTGACCGACGCAAAGCGATGCTCCAGGATATCGCGGTTCTCACCGGTGGAAATGTGATCAGCGAAGAGACCGGTCTGAAACTCGAAGGTGCGACCCTCGAAGACCTCGGTACCTGTGAGAAGGTGACGATCGATAAAGACAACACTACCATCGTAAATGGCTCAGGCGCAAAAGCTGACATTGAGGCCCGTGTGCACCAGATTAAAGCACAGATGGAAAGTACTACTTCTGACTACGACCGTGAGAAACTACAGGAGCGCCTGGCGAAGCTGGCCGGTGGCGTTGCGGTACTCTATGTAGGTGCTGCCACAGAAGTGGAAATGAAAGAGAAGAAAGACCGCGTTGACGACGCCCTTCACGCTACACGCGCTGCGGTAGAAGAGGGAATCGTCGCAGGTGGCGGAACGGCATACATCCGCGCGGCTAAGGCGCTTCAAAACCTTGAAGGTGAAAACTACGACGAGAACACGGGGATCGCGATTGTGAAACGTGCAATCGAAGAGCCGCTTCGTCAGATCGTAGCGAATGCCGGTGGCGAAGGTGCCGTTGTAGTGCAGAAAGTTGCAGAAGGAGAAGGCGACTTTGGTTATAATGCTCGCACGGAGGTATATGAGAATCTCTTCGAGGCAGGTGTTATTGACCCAACGAAAGTGAGCCGTGTAGCCCTTGAGAACGCTGCGTCAATCGCAGGAATGCTACTGACAACCGAGTGCGTTATCAGCGACATCGAAGACGAGAATGCTGCTCATGCGATGCCGGCCGGTGGCATGGGCGGAGGCATGGGCGGTATGATGTAATACCGGCATTTCGTCAAAGAAGCCAGAATAAAAAAAGGCCATCCTTCAGGATGGCCTTTTTGTTTGCTACCATGTTCTCAATGCGTAAAACCTGTCACGGTTTATCGGGCGGCGCAAGATGATCACTTGTGCTAAGTGAAACATCATGTCCGCCTCGCCTATGCAACTATTCACATTTTGAACAATGCTGTGTAAAACATTCCGCCCGATACCTTCTCATGATTCTCTATTTTCGCACCCGAAACCCCATTCATGCGCTGAGTACCATTTGCCGGAGGATGATCCCGATCGGCTAAAAAAAAAATGCCAAGAGATAAAAGCATTCGCTCCGTTCTCATCATCGGCTCAGGTCCCATTGTGATCGGCCAGGCTTGCGAATTTGATTATTCAGGAAGTCAGGCGGCAAGGTCGCTCCGGGAAGAAGGAATTGAGGTGACCCTCATCAATTCAAACCCGGCCACCATCATGACCGACCCGGTGGTCGCTGATAATGTCTATCTCCAACCACTCGAACCGGAATCCATCATCGAAATTCTTGAGCAGCACAACATTGATGCGGTGTTGCCTACGATGGGCGGACAAACCGCGCTTAATCTGGCCATCAAATGCCAGGAAATGGGCATTTGGGAGGAGTTTGGTGTGCGGATGATCGGCGTAGACATTGATGCCATTGAGATTACGGAAAATCGCGAGGCCTTCCGGAAACTCATGGAAAAAATCGGTGTGCCGATGGCCCCGCAAACTACCGCCAAGTCTTTTCTCGAGGGCAAAGAAGCAGCGCAAAAGTTCGGTTATCCCCTTTGTATTCGTCCTTCGTATACCCTCGGTGGCTCCGGAGCGGCCGTAGTTCATGATAAAGATGCTTTCGAGAAACTCCTCACACGGGGGCTGCATGCCTCTCCGATCCATGAGGTGATGATCGATAAGGCCCTTATGGGTTGGAAAGAATTTGAGCTGGAACTCCTGCGTGACGCCAATGACAATGTCACGATCATCTGCTCGATTGAAAACTTTGACCCCATGGGGATTCATACCGGTGACTCGATCACAGTGGCACCCGCAATGACGCTTTCTGATACGGTATTCCAGCGCATGCGCAATATGGCCATCAAGATGATGCGCTCCATTGGTGATTTCGCCGGAGGATGTAACGTGCAGTTTGCCGTAAGTCCCGATGAAAAAGAAGAAATCATCGCCATTGAGATCAATCCCCGTGTCTCACGCTCTTCTGCCCTGGCCTCTAAAGCCACCGGCTACCCCATTGCGAAGATCGCTGCCAAACTGGCCATCGGTTACCACCTCGATGAACTTAAAAACCAGATTACAGGCAATACTTCAGCGATGTTTGAGCCAACGCTCGATTATGTCATTGTGAAAATCCCACGCTGGAACTTTGACAAGTTTGCTGACGCTGACCGTGAACTCGGGCTTCAGATGAAATCGGTGGGTGAGGTCATGGGCATCGGACGGAGTTTTCAGGAGGCCTTGCAAAAAGCCTGTCAGTCGCTAGAAATTAAACGAAACGGATTGGGCGCTGATGGCAAAGAATTGCGCGACCAACAGCGCATTCTCGATTCACTTGAACACCCAAGCTGGAATCGCCTCTTTCATATTTATGATGCCATTAAACTGGGAATCCCATTTAAAACGATCCAGGAAAAAACGAAGATTGATTACTGGTTCCTCAAACAGATTGAAGACCTGATCAGGCTCGAGCGAAAGATAGAAAAACACAGCCTCGAATCGATTCCGCGCGACCTGCTGTTTGAGGCCAAGCAAAAAGGATATGCAGACCGACAGGTGGCTCATCTTCTGCGTTGCCTTGAGAGTGAAGTGTACCAGAAACGTACTGAACTTGGTATTGAAAGGGTCTACAAGTTGGTAGATACCTGTGCGGCCGAATTTCCGGCGGTAACACCGTACTACTATTCTACATTCGAAGAAGAGAATGAATCCGTCAGAAGTGACAAGAAGAAGATCGTAGTGCTCGGATCAGGTCCGAATCGCATCGGGCAAGGCATTGAATTCGACTACTGCTGCGTTCATGGTGTACTGGCGGCCAAAGAATGCGGGTACGAAACAATCATGATCAACTGCAATCCGGAGACCGTGAGTACTGACTTTGATACAGCTGACAAACTCTACTTTGAACCCGTTTTCTGGGAACATATTTATGACATTATTCGTCATGAGAAGCCGGAGGGTGTGATTGTGCAGTTAGGCGGACAAACGGCTTTGAAGCTCGCTGAAAAACTAAGCCGATACGGGATCAAGATATTAGGTACCAGCTATGAAGCGCTTGATCTGGCTGAAGACCGGGGTAGTTTTTCGAGCCTTCTGCGCGATTGTCACATTCCTTACCCGAATTTCGGGGTGGTGGAGAACGCTGAACAAGCAATTGAGCTCTCACGAGAAATCGGTTTCCCGCTGCTCGTGAGGCCGTCTTATGTGCTCGGCGGCCAGCGCATGAAGATCGTAATCAATGAAGAAGACCTCGAGAAAACCGTGGTTGATATTCTTCGCGATATGCCCGAGAATAAGATTTTGCTCGATCACTTTCTCGATGGGGCCATCGAGGCAGAGGCGGATGCCATCTGTGACGGCAAAGATGTATACATTCTGGGCATTATGCAGCACATTGAACCTGCAGGCATTCACTCCGGAGACAGTTACGCAGTGCTTCCTCCGTACAACCTCGGAGACCTGGTGTTGCAGCAGATCGAAGAATACACGCGCACCATCGCCGTTGAGCTGAAAACGCAAGGGCTGATCAATATCCAGTTTGCCATTAAAGATGATCAGGTTTACATTATCGAGGCCAATCCTCGGGCTTCACGAACCGTTCCTTTCATCGCCAAAGCTTACCAGGAGCCCTATGTGAATTATGCGACCAAGGTGATGCTTGGAGAGAAGAAGGTGAAAGACTTCAACTTTCATCCGAGAAAAGAAGGGTACGCCATTAAAATACCCGTGTTCTCGTACGAGAAGTTTCCGAACGTCAATAAAGAACTTGGTCCCGAAATGAAGTCAACCGGGGAGGCCATTCGGTTCATAAAAGATCTTCGTGATCCGTTCTTCCGGAAGATTTATGCTGAACGAAACCTTTACTTGAGCAAGTAGCCGCAGCGGACCACCAGTGCAACTCCACATCCGGCGCTTTTGCGCCGTGAATAAAAAGAAGCCCCTATTCAGCAAGCCTTTCCTGAATAGCCTGTTTCGCTACTTCCCGTTCAGCATCGCTCACGAAAGGATAGGTCTCAAGGAGCTGAAGGGCTTGATTGAGGTATTGCCCGGCCGTCTCGCGATCGCCACGCTCAAGTGCCAGGAGCCCTAACTCTTCAGCGAAACTGTATTCTTTCGGAAATACCTTCAAGGCCAGCTCAATGAACTGCTGAAAGGTTGCGTTTTCGCCACGTGACAGGAACATACTGGCAATGCTCCAAAAGTGGATGATCGAGGGCTGCACAGAGGTGCCGGTCTCTTCAGAAACCCGGCGAAAGTCTGAAGCGAAAGCCAGCAGTGCTTTTTTAGGAGCGATGGTCTCTCCTTTTTCAAACAACCAATGATCAAGAATGCGCTCATAACTACTGAAGTAGTCGATCAAGGCCCATTGAAGCCCTTGCATGTAGGTTGACATATGGTTCGTATGGTCAATCTTTCGAAGCTGACAAATCGTTTGTGGCCGCCGCTGGTAAATCATGTCAAGCGAATCGCGTAATACCAGCTGATCTTTCAGGTAGGTAGCGTCTTCAATGGAGGTGCCTGAAGCCACATACCATGAAAACGGGCGTTCAAGTTGCTCGAGACGGCGCATGACATGACGAACATCTTCGGGCATGAAACCCTCTTCAAAAAAGGCCGATAACGAAACCGCTGCATTGAGGGTCTCAGGGTGATGCGCAACCAGGTAGCTCGTGAAAAAGCCCGTGCGTGAATGTCCGGCCACCATTACCCGCTCTTGTGCTTTGTATTCGGCCTTGAGGTGCGGTATAAGTTCTTGGTTCAGAAACCTCGCAGTAGCTTCAGCTTTTGCACCCTGTGAGGTCATAGCGCGGCGCTCTTCACCGTCAAACGGAATACCTACCACGATCATTTGCGGCAATTGCGCATTGGAAATCAACAGATCGATCGCGTGCAGCAAGAAGGGGTATGTCATCGCGTGCTGGCTGTCGAAGAGCACCAAGACAGGGTAGTCGATTTCTTCAGTCAGGTACCATTCTTCCGGAAGGTGAAGCCGAATATCGACGGTGCGCTGAAGGGCTTTGCTTTCAAATCCGGTGGAGGCTTCATGGAGCATAAGAGCCTTTCCAAAATCAGCAGCCTGAGCCGTCTGTGCTTTTGAGGTCAATGCGGAGGCCAGTAGCAGAAGGGTAAGCAATGTTTTTTGCATAAGGTGAAGATAACAAGCAGTTTTCTAACGGCGTAAAAACGCCGGATATGAATGATGGCGCTGCAAGTGAGGATGCCCGGAACGCAGAGGCAGAAGCCTTGCTTAAGTATCAAGGCAGTTTAAGTAGTGTTTTCAGGAACTTCGAGACGGAAGCCTACACCGTGCACGTTGCTGATCTGCACCTGTTCGTCATCAGATAGGTACTTGCGTAGTCGTGTAATGAATACATCCATGCTGCGGCCAACAAAATAGCTGTCATCACCCCAAACCATATTGGCAATGAGGTCGCGTTCAATGACTCGGTTGCGATTTTCGCAAAGCAACTTCAGGAGGTCAGCCTCTTTTTTAGTCAGTTTGCGGCATTCGTCTTTAAGGCATAACTGATAGTTGGCGGGGTCAAAAGTGTAATTCCCGATACGAGGGTAATCCTCTTGTTTTTCAGACGCGCTGACCGTTCCTGCGCGCTTCAGAATGGCTTTGATGCGCAAGAGAAACTCTTCGTTAGCGAAAGGCTTGGTGATGTAATCATCAGCTCCGAGGTTGAAGCCTTTCACCTTGTCTTCGATCATTCCCTTCGCGGTAAGAAAGACAATGGGCACATGCTCATTGACCTTTCGAATGTCTTCTGCCAGAGCGAAACCATCTTTAGCCGGAAGCATGACATCCAGCAAGCACAGGTCGTAATTGCCCTTGTTAAACTGCAGAAGCCCTTCTTTACCGTCTTTCGCCAGACTCACCTGGTAGCCCTCAAGCTTCAGCAGGTCTTGAATTACAAAGCCGAGGTTAAAGTCGTCTTCGACCAGTAAAATACGAGCCCTGGAGTCACTCATTGTTAAGGAGTTTACAGGTAAAGGTACTACCCTTTCCGGGATCACTTTTAACCTCCACACTGCCGCCATGCGCTTTCATAACGGTTTGCACATAGTAGAGCCCGAGCCCGAAGCCCTTTACATTGTGCACATTGCCTGTTGGGACGCGAAAAAATTTATCAAAGATCATACGCTGGTGTTTGGTTTCAATGCCGATGCCGTTGTCGCTCACCGCAAAGCAAAACCGACCGTCTTCGTTATAGGTTTTTACATAGATGAAAGGTTTGGTTTCTGCGTACTTGATGGCATTGTCAATGAGGTTGTAGACCACGTTGGTCAGGTGTACCTTGTCACCTCGCACTGTGTGAAGCGTTGCGTTAAGCTCGAGGTTCAGCTCCCCTTCGCGCTCATCAAGATGTATGCGCTGTGCTGTTGTGGCGCGCTGTATGATGTCATGCATATTGAGCACTTCCTGATTCACTTTAAGCTTGTCAGGCGAAAGTGAAGCTACCGAAAGCACCCGTTCAACCTGTGCTTTCAGTCTCTCATTCTCGTTGCGAATGATCTCGGCGTATTGGCGGCGGCGTTGTTGATCTGCTCCCACATCATCGCGCATGAGCATATCGCAACTCACGCTAATGGTCGAAATGGGCGTTTTCAGCTCGTGGGTCATATTGTTGATGAAATCCGTTTTCACCTCTGAAAGCCTTTTTTGCCGAAGTATGATGGCAATGGCATAGCCGAAAAACAGCACCACGATCACAATGGCCAGGCTGGAGAAAACCCAGAAATCCATCTGATGGATAACCATGCCGGTTTTATTCGGAAAGTATATCCCGAAATAATGTCCGTCATTCTTGAAACGCTTTTGCATGTTCATGCTCTGTGCCGGTTGACGCTCATCTTCAGCGAAGTTGATCCGCGCACCGTAGACCACAGAATCACTGAAGCAGTCGTACACCGCGTATTCAAAGTCTTCTTTCAAATTGAGCGACTGAAACTCTTCGCGCAGCAGGGTCTCCAGAAAGTATGGGTGGAGGGTGTCATTGATGTTGGCTACGAAGTAAGAAGATCGCGGCTGACTCACCGGCTCAACAATAGCACTGTCGTGATTGGCTTGCTGAATGCGGTCAACAACTGCTGACATTGCAATCACCACGCGGTCATTGAACTCTTTTTCTTGCAGGTTGTAAGCACGCCGAACCCAATAAATTTGGGTGATGATGATTCCTGAGAGCGCCACAATCGCAATGAGAATCAATATGTAAATCGTTCGTCTGCTCACGAGCCGAATGTAATCGATTTACCATCTTTGTAGAACCGGATTAACAATCGATTAACACGTGAAAGCTTTGCTGCGTTCTTGTTTGTTTCTTTTTATGCTCACCGCGCAAAGCGCGGGATGGCTCGGGTGCAAGGCGCCAGATAACGAGCCGCAGACACAATTTCCATTGACGATTCATTATGCCGTTGAGAGCGCAGACACGGCTGCCTTGGGCCTGGTCAATACGTATTATGCTGATTCGATGGCTTATACCCTCTATGATTCTTCACACTTTAGCATGTACCGTACCAACCTCATGGGGTCAGCCATGGAATGGTATGACGGAGATAACCTCTACATCCGAACACAGCAGGGGCCGTTTTGCACTTGTGTGCACCTGACAGGCGAGCTGCTGGATGTATGGGAGTCTGATGACTGGATCAGTGAATTGACTGATGTTGAACAGAGCGGTGAGGCCCTCGGATTCAATACAAAGGAGTACTTCGCCGTAGATCAGCTCAATGATACTACCCGTATAGAAATCACACACGAACTCCCAAACGGATGGATCATGTCGAGGCATCTCCCGGGCATGCCTCTGCACTACAGCTATAAACTACGCGGTGCAGATATTCACTACCGCGCCGCAGCGCTTAACACCACAGATGCTGATTTTCGCCCGGAGCTGTTCGATAGCGCTTGCGTAAGGCAGCCACCGGCCGGGTTCATCGGTTTTTCACCCAATGACAGCCTGAGCTGGGAAGCCAATTATGTATGGGCATTTGGAAGCCTCACGGATCAGCGTCAGCAGCCCCTGAATGGCGAAGTACTGGTACAGCGAGGTACTGACGGTGAACAGTATGCTTCTATGCGCATTGAACAGGGTGTCTTCGATATACAACTGCTGCCGGGAGAATTCTATTTACTCAACTTTAGCGCCGAAGACATGGCGCATCAGATACTGGTCATTGACAATACGCGTATGCCGGATGACGGACGTAGCTATGCATTGCCCCTTGAGATCGAACTCTTCGATACGCAATCTCAGGAGGTGGCTGAATACCTCCTGACCAAACCCTTCGGAGTGGCTGCTTACAATGCTGACAGCGCCAACATCATTTTTGATTTTGAGTATACCAGGGAGGTGCGACTCGAAGTGGAGCGTATGATCCAGGGGCTTGATCAAACGGTGCAGCCTTGAATTACCTCGCGCATGCCCTCCTTAGTGGTCAGGACGATGATCTGCTCTGCGGCAATTTCATCGGTGATTTCGTGAAAGGCAAGCAGTGGATGATTCTGCCCCATCGCATAGGGCAAGGCGTAGTACTGCACCGGTTCATTGATGATTTTACGGATCAGCATCCTTTATCAGCAGAGGGAAGAGAAGTGCTGCGAGCATCGTGCGGAAAATACGCTGGCGTTGCCCTTGACGTCATCTATGACCATATTCTCGCCGCCAATTGGGAGCGCTACCATCCTCAACAACCATTGCGAGCATTTACTGAAGACGTATACCTTCGTCTCGATGCCTGCGCTCATCAAATGCCGGAGCGGGCAGAACGAACCCTTGAAGCCATGCGTCTGAACAATTGGTTGTACGGCTACCGTGACTTGCACGGACTGCAAAGCGCCTTGAGCGGACTGCAACGGAGGACGAGCAGACCCTATGTTTTCGACGGATTGATTCGTGATGCGATCCCTGTTATCAGTCGTATAGAACCTTTATTTCATCGCTTTTTTCCTGAAATCGGTAGAAGCTGTTCATCGAAAATACATAGCTTTGCAGACGATTAAAGGAAGGAGAGGATACGTATGACATCATTTCTGCTATCTTTGAGCCTTACCGAGACCAAATTACTTACCAGATGAGGTACTTCGTCTTGTTGATTACTCTTTGCCTAGGAACTGTTAGTAGCCTGTTCGCTGGCACTATCGTTATGGAAGGCAAATATCAGCAGAAGAACATCTTCGTCATTAACGCTGTGTCTGCCGAAGGCGTTGGTTACTGCGTGTACGAAGTAAAAGTCAACGGAGAAATCACTTCTGATGAGATCAACTCCAAAGCTTTCGAAATCGATCTTTCCATCTATGGCCTTAAACTAGGCGACGATGTAGTGGTAGTGATCAACTACAAAGACGGTTGCGAACCTAAGGTGCTCAACCCGGGAGCGCTGGAACCCAAACCGACCTTTGAGACTGCCGAAATTGAGGTAGATGACAACGGCTTACTCACCTGGCAAACCGTGAATGAGCAAGGGCGACTCCCATTCATTGTGCAGCAGTACAAATGGAATAAGTGGGTCAGCATTGGTGAGGTAATGGGCAAAGGAACCAGCACACAGAACACGTATTCCTTCCAAACCACTCCGATTTCCGGAATCAATAAATTCCGTGTGATCCAAAAGACCTACGAAGGAGGTAACCGCACTTCTCCCGCCGCAGAGTACATTTCATCGCGCGAGCCGGTAGCATTCACTTATGACCGTAAGGCAAAGGCAGTGGTATTCTCAATGGAGACCAATTATGAACTCTATAATGTCTACGGGCAGATCATCAAACGCGGGTTCGGTGATTCCGCTGACCTGGGCAACTTGCCCAAAGGAGAATACTACATCAGCTACGATTCACGTACTGAGAAGTTTGAAAAGCGCTGATTTTCAGTAGTAAAGCATCATTTCACGAACTCTTTCCATCTTTTTTTCGTATCCTTAGTAAAGCTACGGCTATGAGAAGAGCAAAAAACACGCTCTGTTTGCTCGTTGCGGCCGTTGCTTTCATTGCCTGCAATGAAACTGCAGAACCGCGCAACGAGCAACGTGCAGAGCGTAAAGACAACCTCTCCCGAATTGATTTACCGGAAATCCGTGAACGCGGTAAACTGGTGCTCCTGACTGAGAACAGCTCAACATCGTACTACCTTTACCGAGGGCAAGGTATGGGGTTCGATTATGAGTTGGTCAAAGCCTTTGCCCGTGAACATGACCTCGATCTGGAGGTGAGGATCCTTGAAGATCTAAATGACATGTTTGACTTGTTGCGAGATGGAAAGGGCGACTTGATCGCATGTAACCTTGCCGTCAGGTCTGAGCGCGATGCACTCGCTAATTTTACTTCGCCGCTTACCGAGACCCGACAGGTGCTGGTGCAACGTAAGCCAGAGAAATTAGCGAATATCAGCGCAAAAGCGCTGGATGATACATTGATCCGTACATGGGAAGAGCTCGAAGGACACGAAATTTATGTGCACGAGTATTCTTCGTTTCACCAGAACTTGAAGAGCCGCCTGGCGAAAGATTCCATTGGAGTAGAGCTGATTGAGGCCAGCGGTAACATTGATACGGAGCAGTTGATCCGGTTGGTTGCGGAAGGACAAATTGACCTCACGGTGGCTGATGAAAATGTCGCACTGCTCAACCAAACCTATTATCCTGAACTGGATGTCAGCTACGCATTGAGTGAAGAAGAACCGATCGCATGGGCCGTTAGGAAAGACGCAGACAGCCTTCTGACGACATTGAACACATGGATCGCTGAAAAAAGAACACGCAGAAGGGTGGCCTATACCTATAAAAAGTACTTCGAGGCGAGTAAAGATCAGCACGCACGTGTGAAAAGTCCGTTTTCATCGCTTTCGGGTAAGCGCATATCTGAATTTGATCCGGTGATTCAGCAATACAGTGGCAGAATTGAGTGGGACTGGAAATTGCTGGCGGCGATGATCTACCAGGAGTCACGGTTTAATCCTGAGGCGCGCTCGTGGGCAGGGGCATTCGGACTGATGCAGTTGATGCCGTTAACCGCCCGGCGCTTTGGTATCGACACCACTGACACACGCGAGCAAAATATTCGGGCAGGTGTTGACTATATTAAGTACCTCGATAACTTCTGGCGCAACCGTATACATGATCCGCAAGAGCGGATTAAATTCATTCTTGCATCCTATAATGTAGGCCCCGGACACGTTCAGGATGCACAAAGGATCGCTCAATACCTGGGAAAAAATCCTTATATCTGGGATAACAATGTGGCCGAAGGCCTGTTATTAAAAAGTGATCAAACCTATCTCGCGCTCGATGGGGTGAAGCATGGATATTGCCGCGGAAAAGAACCCTACGACTATGTGAAGAAAGTGATGACGCAGTACACGATGTACCAAACAATGGATTTATAATGCGTTTCTTATTGTTTGCCCTTTTACTTTTCGCTGTTCTCGCCTGCAATAAGAACAACGAGTCAGACTTGCTCATAGAGGGCAGAGTGGCAGATAGCCGCAACAGCAGCGGCCTTGGTAGTGTGGAGGTAAACCTGCAAGAACAAGTTCTCGCTGACGGAGTACTGAATGCTTCATTTCAGCAAGCTGCTCAGGCATCTACGGCCTCAGATGGCAGTTATGAACTGGCGTTTGAAAGAAAGAATGCGCTCTTATACCGACTTCAATTTGAAAAGACAGGCTATTTCGATCGCACCCTCGAGGTGAACCCTGATGACGTCCGTCCCGGTGAAACCGTCACGCGCAATCTCTCTATGACACCCGAAGCCTTTTTCGAAGTGCGCTTGTGGAATACCAGCGGCAGCGGCAGCGATAGTGAACTTCGCTTTCGGAACCTTGATGGTGATTTTGGTTGCGCCTGCTGCACCACAGATTGGGTGGTGATTGACGGCGGTACCACTGATACTACCTTCACTTGTAGTTTGCACGGTGACTTTATGATCCATTTTACCTATGAAATCACACAACCCGGTATCGATACTACCGTTGTTGATTCAGTTTATTGTCCGGCTTTCCAAACTTCTGCTGTTACCATCGAATGGTAAATGAACACCACATTGTATCTCAACGCACGCTGCGGTACTATGCAGCAGGCAATCCTGATGCCGGGCGTCAACTTATTGCTTTGCATGGCTACAGTCAGCACCCGAAGTTTTTTCTCCGTAAAATGGAGTCGCTCGCAGGTGAAGATCTTCAGATCATTGCGCCGGAAGGCCTGCATCGGTTTTATGTGAAAGGTCACAGTGGCCGGGTAGGGGCCAGCTGGATGACCAGAGAAGATCGTGAGAATGACATTACTGACAATCACGCCTATCTCGGGCAGCTGTTAAGTCAGTATTCTGCTGATGAAACCTTGTTGCTCGGGTTTTCACAAGGTGCTGCAACGGCTGTCAGGTTCTTTTGTGCTACCGAACAACGCATTGACAGGCTTATTCTCTGGGCGGGATCTTTTCCGCCTGACCTGTCGCTGCCCGATAATAGGGAGAAGCTAAACAATACCGGCATAGACCTGGTGGTTGGAGATGAAGACGAATTCATTCACTCTGAGCACATCATAGAGTTGCAGTCACTCTTTGACAAGGCGGGGATTGAATACCGCATCCACCGCTTTCGCGGTGGACATGACCTCGACCTCCCCCTCCTAAAGAAGCTTGTTTAATCAGTCTCCTGGCTGCCGTCAATTGTTCACAGTCAAGGTAATGCCGATTCAGTGTGGCTGCCAGTCAATGGATGAGTCAACGACCTTGTTCACGTTTGACAGAAACCAACCATGCGAAGATTTCGCTTTGTACCCGCGGGCTGTATGTCGTATTTTAACGCCTTGAAACCTACAAGAAGCATGAAAAAATCGATACTCAGTCTGGCGGGTATTTTCATTGGAGCAATGACCATTGCCCAGGAGTTGCCCGAAGTTCTCCCACACTATCTGACCCAGGAAGAGGCGGATTATGCCCGCGAGATGGGCTATACTACGCCTCAATCGAGAGGTATTGAAACCCCGCCGCCTTATGATAACCTGCGAACCATGGCAGAATGGGAAGAGGTTCAGGCACTCGTCATTGCCTGGGAGGGTTTCGAACAGATTCTCAAATTGATTACTGCCTCGGCTAAAGAAGAATGCGAAGTCATTATCCTCACAGAAGAACCGGCGATGACAGAGGCTTACCTGCTAGGGAATAGTGCGGGCGGTCCTATTGATCTCGAAAATGTGAGTATCATCGAGACTGATTTGAATACGATCTGGGCACGTGATTATTCGGGCCGCACCGTATATGCCGAAGAAGTTGGAATGCCGTTCATGGTTGACTGGATTTACAACCGTCCGCGCCCTGATGATGACCTTTCACCTGAAGTTGTAGCAGATCATCTCGGGTTAGAACTCTATGCGACCACGGCATCTCCTTATGATGTGATGGGTACTGGAGGAAACTTTATGAGTGATGGATTTGGCACGGCCTTCAGTTCAGAACTTATTCTCGAAGAGAACGAAGGTGGCAATACCTGGTGGGGAACGCAGTATCCTGACCAAAGTGAAGCAGACATTGATGGTGTATTCAACGCTTTCATGGGGGTTGATACTTACATCAAAATGCCTACGCTGCCCTACGACGGCATTCACCACATTGACATGCACATGAAACTGCTCAATGAGGAAACTATTCTCCTTGCGGAGTATCCTGAAGGCGTGGCTGATGGTCCGCAGATCAACGCCAACATTGAGTATGTATTGAACAACTACACTACCAAATGGGGTACACCTTTTCGCGTGGTGCGGATTCCTTCGCCACCACAGTTTGGGGTAGATGAATATCCTAACGAAGGCGGCTGGTATCTTACCTACACGAATTCATTGTTTGTGAATAATACGGTACTTGTTCCGACCTATTATACCGAGTACGATACGACAGCACTCCGCATATATGAAGAGAACTTACCGGGCTACAACGTAGTGGGAATCGATTGTGACACCTCGCCGAACAATATTATTTCGCTATCAGGCGCGCTTCACTGCATCACGCATGAAGTGGGCGCTGAGAATCCATTGCTGATTTCACACCAGCCGCTTCCTGACACAGAAGACGATTTGAATGACTACGAGGTGGTAGCATACATGAATCACAACCAAGGGGTGGTAAATGCGACATTATACTGGAAGACTGATCTCGCAGACAACTACAGCACTGCTCCTATGACCTCCATAGGTGACAATGAATGGCAAGGTTTTATTCCTGCGCAAGAGATTGGTACCAGAGTGTACTATTATGTGGAGGGCGAAGCCGCTGATGGTAAGGTCCAGACTCGTCCGATGCCCGCACCTGAAGGCTACTGGCATTTTGATGTGTTGGGTGAACTGGTGTTCGTTCAAGAGCAGCAAGTTGGCTCTTTTGAGCCGGTGTTCCCGAATCCTGCCGGTGCGATCACTTGTGTACCGCTGACCATCAACAATGAGGTTCAGGGAAGTCTTGACCTCCTTGATATGACCGGACGCACAGTACAAACGCTTCACGCAGGGTCTTTCGCTGCCGGAGAGCAAAAATACTTCTTTGATGCATCTGAGTTTGCAGCCGGAGTTTACCTGATCCGCTTTGAGACAGAAGGTGCGGTACTTACGCAGCAGGTGATGATTAAGTAGGCGCACACTGCAGTGTGCGCGTGCGGGAGTGTAGCAGTGTGCGCGTGCGGGAGTGTAGCAGTGTGCGCGTACGGGAGTGTAGCAGTGTTCGCGTACGGGAGTGTAGCAGTTGCACCTAAATGATGCAGCGCATCCTTCGCGTTGGGTTCTTTCCGGAAAAGGGGGGAGGCGAGTGACGCCTTCCTGTGTTTTTAATCGTTAATCGCGTCTTCCGAGGAGGCGAAGGAGGAAAAGGAAGAGGTTGATAAAGTCGAGATAGACACTGGTGGCAGCCATGATGGCCAGCTTACGGCTGTTGAGCCCCTCGAGTCCGACAGATGCGCCGAGATTTTTTATTTTCTGAGTGTCATAAGCAATAAGTCCGGTGAAAATCAGCACACCGATCACACTGATGATGTAATCGAGGCGTTCACTGCCAATGAACCAGTTTACGACCATTGCGATCACAATGCCGATCAGCCCCATCATCAGAATAGAGCCGAATTTAGTCAGGTCGGTATCGGTGGTATAACCGATGATAGCCATCACTGCGAAGGTTCCGCAGGTGATCAGGAAGACCTGGGCGATAGAACCCATGGTGTAGACCAGGAAAATATAGCTGAGGCTTGCGCCCATGCACGCTGAGAACAGCAAGAAGAGCAGGGTGATGCCTGTTGCAGACAGTCGGTTAAAGGCGAAGTTCATACCGAGAATGAAGGCGAAGGGTGATAGTGTGACGATCCATCCTGCGAGTGACATGCCTCCGCTCTCAGAGTAGAGCGACTGCCACATCCCTGAAGAGGCAAAATACCAGGCTACGGCTCCTGTGACTGCGAGCCCGGCTACCATCCAGCTGAACACATGTGCTGTAAAGTCTTTCGCCATACTGCGTGATTCGGCAGCTCCTTCAAGGCGATCTAATAGATTTTCTTTTTCCACTTGAATTAAAGTTTGATGGTAAAATTAAGCATCCGCCGTTTTTACGGCGTATAAAAAGAGTGAAAACAAGGTTTAAAGCATCTAACTAAGATCAGCGCGGATCAGTGAAATGAATTCTTCGCGCGTCTTGGGGTTGTCTAGGAATTCGCCGGTAAAGGCCGAAGTGGTGGTCACGGAATTCTGCTTTTCGACACCGCGCATTTGCATGCAGAGGTGACGCGCTTCAATGACAACCGCGACACCTGCGGCACCGAGGGTGTCTTGCAGGCAATCGCGTAGCTGCACAGTCAGGCGTTCCTGCACCTGAAGGCGGCGGGCAAAAGCGTCAACAATGCGCGGCAGCTTGCTCAAGCCAACAACTTTTCCCTGCGGAATGTAAGCGATATGGGCCTTACCAAAGAAAGGCAGCAGGTGATGCTCGCAAAGGCTGAAGAGCTCGATATCTTTTACGAGCACCATTTGGTTGTAATCTTCATGAAAGAGCGCCGATCGGAGGATATCCTCAGGGTGCGCATCATAGCCACTGGTGAGAAAGGCCATCGCTTTTGCCGCTCGCTCAGGTGTCTTTAAAAGTCCTTCGCGCGAGGGATCTTCGCCGTTGGCTTCAATGATGGCTTTGTAGTGATCTGCGACTTGTTCGATGCGCCCGGCATCGTATTCGTCATTGCGTCGGAATCCTGACATAAATTATTCACCGCCGTAATATTCGGCGTAGTTATTCTCTGTTTCGTAAAGAAGAATCTTGTGCAAGGTACAACCTGTAGCAGCAATGGGTGCTTCGAGTTGCTCCCAGACAGCAATGATCAATTCTTCGGTTGAAGCCATTTTCCCTTTCATGAAGGGTACATCAAGGTTGATATTCTTGTGGTCAAGAGGCTCTACCACATGTTCATTGATGATGGTTTTCAGATCTTTCAGATCCATGCAGTAGCCGGTATCCGCAGCAGGTTCGCCTTTGACGGTTACGTGCAGCTCGTAGTTGTGCCCGTGCCAATTCGGGTTGGCGCATTTGCCAAAAACCTCTTTATTTTTGGCTTCATCCCAGTCGTGATTCCACAGTTTGTGGGCTGCGTTAAATCGTTCGCGTCTTGTAACGTAAACCGTTCTCATCGTTTGATTCTTTAGCACCGCCATCTGCATTGATGTCGGGCTTTTACAATACCTTTGAGCCTAATATTGTTCGAAATCCAACCGCACTTATGATCGTCATTACCGGAGCCGCAGGATTTATAGCCAGTTGCCTCGTTGCAAAATTAAACGAAGAGTCGTTTTATGATCTCATTCTTGTGGATGATTTCTCGCGTGAAGACAAAAAAAGCAATTACGAAGGTAAGCGTTACTCCGCTCTGGTCGATCGCAAGAAATTTCCGCAATGGCTTCAAGAGAATGAGAAGCAGGTGCAGTTTGTCTTTCACCTCGGAGCGCGCACTGATACTACCGAGTTCAATCGTGACATCTTTGATGAGCTGAACCTGGAGTATTCGAAAACGATCTGGAAGCTTTGTGCAGCGTTTGCTATTCCGTTGGTATATGCATCCTCGGCAGCAACATATGGTGGCGGTGAACATGGTTACGCTGATGACCACGAGGTGGTGACAAAGCTCGTGCCGTTGAATCCTTATGGCGACTCCAAGAACGACTTTGATAAGTGGGCACTTGCGCAGAATGATGCACCTTACTTCTGGGCTGGCTTGAAGTTTTTCAATGTCTACGGCCCTAATGAATACCACAAAGAGCGCATGGCCAGTGTAGTGCTACATGCCTACCGTCAGATTGGTGAGAAAGGGCACATGAAGCTGTTTCGCTCGCACAAGGAGGGGATTGCTGACGGACACCAGCAGCGCGATTTTGTTTACGTGAAAGATGTCACCGAAGTGTGCATGTTTCTGATGCATCACCGCAAAGACAGTGGATTGTACAATCTGGGTTCTGGTAAAGCGCGCACTTTTCTTGATTTAGCAAAGGGTACATTCAATGCGATGGAGGTGCAAGAAGACATTCGCTTCGTAGACACACCAGAAGATATTCGCGATAAGTACCAGTATTTCACTGAAGCGGATATGTCAAAGCTCCGCAGCATCGGTTTCGATAGGCCATTTACGCCGTTAGAAGAGGGTATTCGTGACTACGTGCAGAACTACTTGAAGCACGACAAGGTGTGGTGATCACTCCTGTTCAAGTCTTTTTTTCAATTCTACCAGCGTCGCTCTGATATTTTCGAGGCGTTCGCTGACTTCGGCATTGACTTCGGCCTCTTTTGCATGGGTTTTGAGGTGTTTGCGTGCGCCGTCAAGTGTGAAGCCTTTTTTCTTTACCAGATGATGGATGGTACGGAAGGTTTCGATGTCTTTTCGCGTGAAGAGGCGGTTGCCCTTTTTGTTTTTTCGCGGCTTTATAGCATCAAACTCTTTTTCCCAAAAGCGGATAAGGGAGGTGTTGACATCGAATAATTCAGCAACTTCAGAAATGCTGAAGTATTGTTTTTCGATGTCTTTATCTCGGTAGGGCATATTGCTTGCTTAGTCAAATGACTGGTTACTGGCAGATGCCCTTTCGAGAAGGCGCTCGAATTGATCCGCGGTCAGGTCATTGAAGTAGAAGTAAGCAGGATTCACCTTACGTCCTTCTTTGACCACCTCATAGTGGAGGTGCGGTCCTACTGATGTGCCCGTATTGCCTACCCTGCCGATCACTTCACCGCGCTTCACTGCCTGGCCTTCGCGCACGAGAATTTCACTCATGTGCGCGTAAAGTGTTTCGTAGCCAAAACCATGTTGAATGACAACATTTTTACCGTAGCCATTCAGTTTACGTTCTACACGGGTCACAACACCGTCTCCCGTTGCGAAGATGTCAGTGCCTGTGGGGGCTGTGAAATCCATTCCTGTGTGCAGTTTGCGCACCTTGTAAATAGGGTGAATGCGATAGCCGTAACCGCTGGCTACGCGGGTAAGGTCTTCATTTCGGACGGGCTGAATGGCCGGAATGGAGGCCAACATCTCTTCTTTGTTGCGGGCCAGTTCAAAAAGCTCTTCAAATGACTTGCTCTGTGCTACCAGTTTTCGCTGCACTTCTGAGATGCGCTGGCGTGTTTCAATTACGCTTTCAGTGTGTTCGTACCCACGGAGGTGTTTCATGCGGTCAGTTCCTCCGATGCCTGGTCTGCGAAGGTGTTTCGGATAGCGCTCTGCACCAAAAATATTGCGGTAAATGTCGTCATCGCGCTCAGCTATTTCGTCTACAACCTGCTCCATTTGCTGCACTTCTGACTTCATCCGGTCAACTTCTTCTTCCAGGAAATCTACTTCGCGCTCGAGCGCTCGTTGTTTCGGACTTTCAAAAAAGGCGTTGAATGTGTAAATCGCGATGAAAGAGACGATACCGGCAAAACCAACCCATTTAACACCCAGTAGAAAGTAATCTTGCCAGGTAAATGGCACCTTCTCGTATTGAAGCTGCTCGGGGTTGTAGCGGTAACGGTATCGTGCCATGAATCAGAACTCTGCGCAAAATGCAAGAGCGAAACTAATTGAAATCATCTACTTTTGCAATCGGGATACCGCAACTGACGCGGCTTTAACAAGGTTTAAGTACAATTTTCTGCCACTATGAACGCACAAGATATACGTAAAGTCTTCTTTGATTTCTTCGCATCAAGAGGCCATGATGTCGTTGCCTCCGCCCCAATGGTGGTGAAAGATGACCCTACCCTGATGTTTACCAATGCCGGTATGAACCAGTTCAAAGACTTGTTTCTTGGGAATTCTGAAATCAAAGAGCCGCGTGTGGCGAATACCCAGAAATGCCTGCGGGTCTCGGGTAAACACAACGATCTTGAAGAGGTGGGGGTAGACACCTACCACCATACTATGTTTGAGATGCTCGGCAACTGGTCGTTCGGTGACTATTTCAAGAAAGAAGCTATCCAGTGGGCCTGGGAGCTGCTGACAGATCACTACAAGATTGATCCCGAAAAACTCTATGTCACCATTTTTGAAGGTGATCAGGCAGATGGTCTCCCCATGGATGAAGAAGCCTATGCCGTCTGGAAAGAACTGATTGCTGAAGAGCGTATCCTCAAAGCCAACAAGAAAGACAACTTCTGGGAAATGGGCGAAACCGGGCCTTGCGGCCCCTGCTCCGAGATCCACGTCGACCTGCGTCCTGAAGCAGAGCGCCGGCAGCTTAGCGGCGCTGAATTGGTGAATCAGGATCATCCTCAGGTAATCGAGGTATGGAACCTCGTCTTCATGGAGTTCAATCGAATGGGAGATCAATCGCTGAAGTCTCTCCCAAACAAGCATATCGATACCGGAATGGGACTCGAGCGCCTGGCGATGGTGCTTCAAGGCAAGACCTCCAACTATGATACTGACGTCTTTCAGCCATATATCAAACTCATTGAAGTGCGAACAGGCATGAAGTACACCTCACGGCGACAGTAAAACCGATGTGGCTATGCGGGTGATCTCTGACCACCTGCGTGCCGTAGCTTTTAGTATCGCTGACGGACAACTTCCCTCAAACAGTGGAGCAGGTTATGTCATCCGCAGGATTCTACGCCGTGCAATTCGGTATGGATTCAGCTTTCTGAACATTACGGAGCCCTTCATTTGCGATCTCACCAAAGAGCTCGTGCAGCAAATGGGCAGTTTCTTTCCTGAATTGAGCAGGCAGCAGGAGCTCATTACGAAGGTGATCCGCGAAGAAGAAGAGGGCTTTTTGCGCACCCTTGACAAAGGAATAGATCGCCTCAATGAGAAGCTTGAAGGTGGTGTGAGTATGCTCGGTGGGCGAGACGTGTTTGAGCTTTATGATACTTACGGTTTTCCGGTTGACCTTACCGCACTCATTGCAGCAGAGCGCAAGGTGCAGATCGATGAAAAAGGCTTTGAAGCGGCCTTGCAAGAGCAAAAAGACCGGTCACGTGCAGCAGGAAAGATCGCTACAGATGACTGGGTCGTGCTGCTTGAAGACGAACGCGAAGAATTTATCGGCTATGATCGCATGTCCTCACCGGTGCGTATTACTCGATACCGCAAAGTGACACAGCAAAAGAAAGAGCGCTTCCAGCTCGTATTCAATATTACTCCGTTCTATGCTGAGAGCGGCGGACAAGTGGGAGATACGGGGGTGATTCGGAGCGTCGCAGAGACTTTGCAGATCACCGATACAAAGAAAGAAAACAACCTGATTGTGCACTTCGCTGATCGATTGCCTGAAGACCCTTCTGCAGAGTTTGAAGCGGTGGTGGATGAGAAGCGCCGGTACTCTACGGCGCGCAATCACTCTGCGACACACCTCCTTCATGAAGCGCTTCGAGAGGTGTTGGGGCAACATGTAGAACAGAAAGGCTCACTCGTGCATCCTGACTATCTCCGCTTTGATTTCTCGCACTTTAGCAAAATGAAGGCTGAAGAGCTCACGAAGGTGGAAGAATTCGTGAACGATCGAATCCTTTCGAATCTCACACTTGACGAGCGTCGCAATGTGCCGCTTGATGAAGCTAAAAACAGTGGTGCAATGATGCTCTTCGGTGAGAAGTATGGTGATCTGGTGCGCATTATACGCTTCGGTTCGTCGGTAGAGCTCTGCGGCGGAACCCATGTGGAGGCTACCGGTGCGATCGGGCCGTTCAAGATCATATCTGAATCTGCGGTTGCAGCCGGAATTCGTCGCATTGAGGCGTACAGCGGAGAGCGTGCGCGACAGTGGTTGAATGAGCAACTCGAAATGCTGGCTCAGGTGCGCGAGGTACTAAAGGCTCCGAAAGATCCTGTCAAGGCAGTTTCAGACCTGCTTGAAAAGAACCAGGAACTGGGCAAGCAGCTTGAGCAGGTTGATAAAGAAAAAGCGGGTGAGGTGAAGAAAGAACTCCTGGGCAAAATTCAGAAAGTCAACGGTGTCAATTTCCTTGCAGAGATCGTTCCGATTGCGGCCGGAGAGATCAAAGATATTGCCTTCCAACTGCGTTCGTCGCATGAGCGGTTGTTTGCCGTACTGGGCTCATCTGCAGGCGGAAAGGTAACCGTGACGGTGGTACTTTCAGATGACCTCGTGAACGAGAAAGAGCTGAATGCCGGACAAATTGTTCGTGAATTGGCGAAAGAAATCAAAGGTGGAGGAGGTGGGCAGCCTTTCTTCGCAACGGCAGGTGGAAAAGATGCCGGCGGACTAGAATCGGCCATAAAAAAAGCGGCCAGCTTTATCAGCTGACCGCCATTTCACCAGTAAGTAGAGTTAGTTTCAGCCCTCCACGTGAGGATTAGGCTGCGGCATACTGAGCATTGCGTGCTCGAAGCTCCTCCGCCGACAATCCGTAAACCGGACCACGGTACACCTCGTTGTATGCCAGACCGAGGTTCAGGAGGTAGAACAAATTGAATACGATTGCGAAAATGTAATCTATAACGTGCGTTTTGCCGAAGCTTTGCGCAATCTCAATCATCAACCGAATTCCGAAATACACATTGAAGATCGGAACGAGCAGAAATACGATATGCCACGTAGGTCTTCCAACCATACGAAGCGTAACAAGAATGTCCCATACAGGCACAATTGCGGCCAATCCTGGCTGCTCAGCTTTTACAAACATGCGCCATTTCGCGATGGCACCAATAACGATCATGAACACAACGAGCAGCAGAATGCCGGTGTTCTCATTGTTCAGAATTTGATGAATGTACTCCATAACCCCCATTTTTAAAGTTGTAAGAAATGTCACTTACACTTGTAAGACGAGGATGACATCTGTCGGTTGCCTCTGACGCTCTGCTATTTTTTCCGCGTAAAAACGCGGGATGCGAACCGAAGCGACGCGCCCGAGGCTACGTTACTGGATTTGAGCGTATTTCTTCACGTCGTCAGCGTCAATTTTATCAGGACATAGAATGATCAGGCGTTCGATCACATTTCGCAATTCACGAATGTTACCGGTCCAAGCTCCTTTTTGCAATTCCTGGATGGCCTTGTCAGTGATCTCTTTGGGCGGACGTGCGTAGTCTTCGCAGATGGTGTTGATGAAGAATTCAGCGAGCAACGGGATGTCTTCGATGCGGTCTTTGAGTCCGGGTACCTGAATGGGGATCACATTCAGGCGGTGGAAAAGGTCTTCCCTGAAGTTGCCATCGGCAATCTCTTGCTTCAGGTTTTTATTGGTTGCGGCGAACACACGCACATCTACGTTGATGTCTTTATCGCCGCCCACCCGTGTGATTTTATGCTCTTGAAGCGCCCGAAGTACTTTGGCCTGAGCTGATAAACTCATATCGCCAATTTCATCGAGAAACAGAGTTCCACTGCTCGCCTGTTCAAATTTCCCCTTGCGCTGTTTGACGGCAGAAGTGAAGGCACCTTTTTCGTGACCGAAGAGTTCGCTTTCAATAAGTTCAGCGGGAATAGCGGCACAGTTGACCTCGACAAAAGGGCCCGATGCCCGCTCACTGTGGGCATGCAACTGACGAGCGACCAGCTCTTTTCCGGAGCCGTTGCCCCCGGTAATCAATACACGGGCATCGGTAGGTGCCACCGTTTCGATCAATTCTTTGATCTCCTGAATCGCTTGAGACGCTCCGATAATGTCAGAGGAGAGGTTCTTCTGGATTTTCCGTTTCAGGGTTTTGGTCTCTTCTACCAGGGCTGACTGTTCGGTAGCGTTGCGCATGGTGACCAGAATGCGGTTGAGGTCAAGGGGCTTTTCGATGAAGTCCCAGGCCCCTTTTTTAAGGGCATCTACGGCAGTCTCTACTGTGCCATGGCCTGAAATCATCACCACCGGAGTGGCCAGGCCCATCTCCTGAAATCTCTCGAGCACTTCAATGCCATCCATGCCAGGCATTTTAATGTCGCAGAAGATGAGGTCAAAAGCGTCTTTCTTTACCAGGCTGATTGCCTCTTTTCCGTTCTCGGCTTCACTGACCTTGTGTTCTTCGTATTCGAAAATCTCTCTCAGCGAACTTCGGATGCTCGCTTCATCATCTACAATCAGAATATGCGCCATGCGTATGAAATTTGCGTGTGAAGGTACATTCTTTCAGTTCAATTTGAGTTTACCACTGAACACTTCCCCCACCGCACCTTCTTTCAGGGCGTATTGTGACTGAAAGAGTGCCTGAAATGAAAACTGATCGAGCAGAAACTGAATCATTGAGGTCGACAGCGGAAGGAAATCAACCCTCAGTGGCAGCATGCCTTTCATTGCAAGACGCTCATCCCGGTTACACCGTAACATTTCACGGTGAACTTCTTCAAATCCACTGAGGTCAATGGGGTTGAACACCGCACGTTTGAAGCGGTCGCTGTTGCGAAACCCGAGCAGATCGACAATGGTATCAAAAGATCCGGATGAGCCTATAAGTGTCACCGAAGGATATTGAGAAAGTGCACCTTCCAATGGCAGCAGATGTTGTCTCAGCTGGCTGTAAAGTTCAGCGATGTTCTTTTCGGTCATGGGGTCTTCCGGTTCAAGGAGGTCATAGATGCGAGACACACCCAGTGGCAGGCTTTCTTTCCATGCAATCCCCTGCCGGTTTCCGATAATGAATTCAGTACTTCCGCCGCCAATGTCCATCACTGTAACATACTCGTCGTCTAACTCAAATGACTGCCTTACGCCTTCGAAGATCAATTCTGCTTCTCGGTACCCATCGATGATCCTTACCTCGAAGCCGTAGCGCGCTCTTGCTGCTTTTACGAAAGTTGCAGCATTTTCTGCTTCGCGCAGGGCACTTGTGGCGAACACAAGTGTGTGATCACAATTATAGCTGAGCACCGATTCGTAATGCACCCCGAGGGCATCCAGCCCGCGCGCCATCCGTTCGAGGCGAATGACGCCCTGGTTGATGCCGCCTTCTCCAAGCTTTACTGACACTTTATTCGAGAAGACTGCATCCCAGCCTTTTGGCTGGAAATCAGCGATAAGCAGGTTAAAGGTATTTGTTCCGCAATCAATTACTGCCAGCCGCATGCGTTAAGATCGATAGATCATCCATTTCCAGAGTTCTTTGTAAGACGGACGCTTACCGTACATGAGTATGCCTGTACGGTAGATTTTGGCAGCCAACCAGACGAGGAGGTAGCTGGTGCCAAAGAGAAGGATCACCGAAACGACCAGCTCCCATATCTGTACACTTCCAACCGCCACGCGAACCATCATGGTGGTAGGTGACGTCAAAGGTATGAACGAAAATACCTGCGCGGTGAGCCCTTCGGGATTGTTCACACTCATAATTGCTACGAGGTAAGAGAAAAACAAAGGCATCATCACCGGTGTCATGTATTGCTGCGTATCCGTCTCATTGTCAACCACTGCACCAATTGCCGCAAAAAGCGAGGCGTAGATCAGGTAGCCGCCAATGAAATAAATGACGAACATTCCAATGACCAGCGGCCAGTTCATTTCAATCAGGAGGCTGATCCCGTCTTGTTGTGCGAGATAGGTCTCAAAATCAGCATTTGCAGGCGCCGCTGCACCTGTCTGCTGCAAAGCCAGCGTATCGTTCAGTAAGCCGGCCTCGAATACAAGTCCGGCCACAAAGAAGATCAATAGCGAGAAGGTCACCCAGATAGCAACTTGTGTAATCGCCACGAGCCCTACGCCGATAATTTTCCCCATCATCAACTCAATCGGGCGCACCGATGAGATAATGACTTCAACGATACGACTGGTTTTCTCTTCAATGACGCCCCGCATAACATAGGCACCAAACATGAAGATGAAAAAGAAGATAATCACAGCGAAGAACATGCCGACTCCTGCTCGTCCTTCCTGAAAGGTATCACCTTTTTCGATGCTGACCTTATTTACCGCCAGGTTGACTTTGAGTCGCTTGTAGCTTTCGTAGTCAATAAGTCCTTCCTGCTTGACTTTGGCTCTTTCAACGGCAGATTCGAGATCGCTTTCGACTCGTGAGCTTGCCATAACAGACGGAATCTTCTTGTAGTAGAGGTTGACGTTTTTATGCTGATAGAGTCCTTCATAAAGCTCGATCATCATGGTGTAATCACTCTGCATAAAAGCCGAGTCGCTGAGCTGTTCTGAAGTGAACCGGTAGAGCATATCGTCACGTTCCGGGAAACAATCGGGGCAAGCAGGTACCTGGGCACCAAGTTGTTCGTTGTAAACGCTGATGGCCCCTGGTTTATCGACCACCAGTACTTTGTGCTCGGTAGAGTCTGCAACAGCGGCAAAGATACCAACGCCCATCAAGCCTGCGAAAAGCAGAGGCCCGAGCAGGGTCATGATGATGAAACTTTTTTTCTTGACTCTGCTCAGATATTCACGCTGAATAACAAGTCCGATCTTATTCATGCTTCCATGGTTTCGGTTTGTACTGCTTTGATGAAGATATCGTTCATGCTTGGGATGTGCGGACGTACTTCACGAATTTCCACTTCCGGTGCGATGGTAACCAGCAGGTCATTCAGCGTTTTGCCTTCGCCAAGCTTGATAATACACTCGTGTATGTCTTCGTCTGAATGTTTATCGATGAGTTCGAACTGAGTCCAGAGGCTATTGGCAAAAGCCACAGCATTGCCCTTAAACTTGAGCAGGTACTCATTTTTGTTGAAGCGTTCGCGAACTTCGTCTACTTCACCATTGAGCACAAGCTCAGAGCGGTTAATCAGTGCGATATGATCGCAGATTTCTTCTACTGAGCCCATGTTGTGGGTAGAGAGTATCACGGTGCTGCCTTCATCGCGGAGGCGCATGATCTCTTTGCGTACGATTGCTGCATTGATGGGGTCAAAGCCAGAGAATGGTTCGTCGAGAATGAGCAGTTTGGGCTCATGCATCACGGTGGTCACAAATTGAATTTTCTGTGCCATTCCCTTGCTGAGTTCTTCTACTTTTTTGTTCCACCAGTCACCAATCTCGAGGCGCTCGAACCAATGCTGCAGCCGCTTTCGGGCTTCTTGTTTCGAGAGACCTTTTAACTGAGCCAGGTAGAGTGACTGTTCACCCACCTTCATTTTCTTGTAAAGGCCACGTTCTTCAGGCAGGTAACCGATATGATTGACATGTTCGGGGTGCAGGTTTTCTCCGAAGAAAAGGATTTCACCGTCATCAGGCCCGGTGATTCTGTTGATGATGCGGATGAGCGAGGTTTTACCGGCACCGTTGGGGCCTAACAAGCCAAATATGCTTTGTTGAGGCACCTCAAAAGATACGTTTTTCAGTGCTTTGTGGTCAGCGTAGCTTTTGGAAATTCCCTTGACATCCAGTGCATTCATGGTTTAAGATATTGGCGAAACAAATCTATGCAAACAAAAACGTGCGCTGCTTGAAAATAGAACAGCGCACGATTATCGTGTTCAGCGGTCAGCATATCTGCTGATCAGCTGAACATTTCTTTCACTTTTTGGAAGAACCCTTTATCGCGGTGAGTTGGGTTGGGCTTAAAGTTTTCAGACTCCCGAAGCTTTTCAAGGGCTGCTTTTTCATCTTCCGTTAGCTGCTGGGGTGTCCAGACAACGATATTGACCAGGAGATCGCCATTGCCGTAAGCGTTCACAGAGGGCAGACCTTTGCCGCGGAGGCGAACAATTTTACCGCTCTGTGTGCCGGGCTCCACCTTGATTTTTGCACGTCCGCTTACCAGAGGAACTTCAGCGGAGGCACCAAGGGCGGCATCTGCAAAGTTGAGGTAAAGGTCATAATGCAGGTTATTGCCATTGCGTTTGAGGGCGTCGTGTTCAACTTCTTCGATGACCACGAGAAGATCTCCGGGTACACCACCAAAGGGCCCGGCGTTACCTTCGCCGCGCACGTTCAGTTGCATTCCTTCTTCAACCCCCGCGGGTATGTCAATGGTTACCACTTCCTCTTTCCGCTTCAAGCCGAATTCATCAGCGTCTTTGGGCTTTGAGGTAATTGTTTTCCCGGTGCCGTTGCAGGCCGGACAAGTGGCGGTGGTGGCCATTTGACCAAGGAAGGTATTCGTGACGCGTCTTACCTGACCATTTCCGCCGCAGGTACCGCACTGATTGAATTCAACACCTTCGGCAGGAATGAGCTTGAGAACCTTGATTTTCTTCTTGACGCCTTCAGCCACTTCTTCGAGTGTGAGCTTGACCTTGATGCGCAGGTTGCTTCCTTTCGTGCGACGTGACCGGCCGCCACCGCCACCAAACCCGCTGAATCCGCCACCGAAAGCTCCGCCGAAGATATCTCCGAACTGGCTGAAGATGTCATCCATATCCATGCCGGCACCAGCGCCACCAAAGCCGCCTTTCATGCCGTCATGCCCAAATTGATCATAGCGCTGGCGCTTTTCAGCGTTGCTCAGCACTTCATAGGCTTCTGCGGCTTCTTTGAACTTGTCTTCCGCTTCTTTGTCTCCCGGGTTCTTGTCGGGGTGATACTTGAGGGCAAGCTTGCGATAAGCCTTTTTTATTTCGGCATCACTTGCTCCTTTGCTGACTCCAAGTACCTCGTAATAATCTCTCTTGGCCATAATGAGGTGCGTTATTGCCCAACAACCACTTTAGCGTAGCGGAGCACCATATCGTTCAGGAAGTATCCGGATTCTACCACATCCACAACCTTGCCCTTCAGCTCATCTGAAGGAGCGGGAATGTTGGTGATGGCTTCGTGGTATTCGGTATCGAAGGTTTCGCCTTTGCTGTTCATTGGTTTCAATCCCTGAGCCTCAAGTGAGCGGAAGAATTTCTGGTGGATGAGGTCGTATCCTTCTTTGATGCTCTCAGCATCTTGTGAGCCTTCGTTTGCTGCTTTTGCTCGGTTGAGGTCATCGAGTACAGGTAGTAGCTCGCGAATCACGTCTGCACTGGCATTTTTCATCAGTTGAATGCGCTCCTTTGCGGTGCGCTTGCGGAAGTTGTCAAACTCTGCAAAGAGACGGGTGTATTTATCTTTCATGTCAGCAAGATCCCGCTCGAGCTGCTCTTCGCGACTTGCTTCGCTTTGTTCCTCCGTGGCTTCTGTGCCATTCTCTGTCTGCTCAGTTGCGGCTTCTTGCTCGTTAAGCTGCTCTTCCGCAGTACTTTGAGCTTGTTCTTCTTCTTTGTGTGTATTCTCTTGTTGTGCCATTTGCTACTTATTACCGCTCTTCAACTGCAAAAAACCTGCCATCAAAAGGGTTTAGACAAAGTGTCAGTATCACCCAGATCGGAACGGCAGAAGTGGCAGAAGAGCAAAAGAAAAGCCGTCATTCTTGACGGCTTTACAAAGGTCGTTGATTCTTCTGCTTATTTAAAAGCTTTCACGAACGGGTCTACATTTTTGTCAATTTCGAAGCCACGCAATCCTTTTGCAATGATGACGCCATCGGGGTCAATCAGGAAGCTCATCGGAATAGAATTCACACCATAGTCAGCGGCAGGCTGACTGTTCCAGTGGCCAAGATCACTGACATGGTATTCCCATTCTAGCTTATCTTGTTTGATGGCCTGCACCCAACGGTCTTTGGTGCGGTCAAGGGAGACACTGAATACTTCAAATCCTTTAGCGTCTTTAAATTTTGCATTCTGGTACTTCTTGTAGGCACGCACCACGTTGGGGTTCTCGCGACGGCAAGGACCACACCAAGATGCCCAGAAATCGATCAGCACAACGTGGCCGCGAAGATCAGAGAGTTTGTAGGTTTTGCCATCAGGACTTTCCAGCTCGATCTCAGGGGCAAGGTCACCAATGCTGGTTCCAACTGCCGGAGCGGTTGTTTCTGTTGGGGAGCTGTTCAGCACCCGATCGGCTACAAATCCGGTCGTAGTAGTAAGCACCAGCGCCGCTGACGCAATCCAAATGAGCTTCATAGGTTTCAATTTCATTTTCAAAGATACGAATACACAGAACCAACGTCAATTACCGTGCCGAATTGCTCGATATGCTGAACGTGAGCACATTTAATCACGTCGTTCGATATGGGCTCCAAGTGCCTTGAGGCGCTGTTCAATGTGCTGATAGCCGCGGTCAATCTGTCCGATGTTGTGTATGGTGCTTTGCCCTTCAGCAGAAAGCGCTGCTATCAGCAGCGCCACCCCGGCACGTATATCCGGGGAGGTCATCGTTACGCCTCGAAGCTGAGTGGCGCGCTCCAGTCCGATAACCGTCGCGCGGTGAGGGTCACACAAAATAATTTGTGCACCCATGTCAATCAGTTTGTCAACGAAGAACAGGCGGCTCTCGAACATTTTTTGATGAATCAGCACAGATCCGCGCGCCTGGGTTGCGGTTACAAGCACAATCGATAAGAGGTCAGGAGTGAATCCAGGCCATGGCGCATCTGATATCGTCATGATGGAGCCATCAATGAAGCTCTCAATCTCATATACATCCTGTTCAGGAATATAAATGTCATCACCGCGCCGTTCCAATTGAATGC
This sequence comes from Flavobacteriales bacterium, assembly GCA_018402085.1. Classification (GTDB taxonomy): domain Bacteria; phylum Bacteroidota; class Bacteroidia; order Flavobacteriales_D; family Sanyastnellaceae; genus Sanyastnella. Next base: position 309,156 of record JAGYJM010000002.1, read on the forward strand.
CCAGGCGTTGAAAAACAGCCGGAATCTGCCCCAGGTGATCGTATCCCGTGTCACGAATGGTCAGTTCGCCCCGCGTCATCGCCGCCATACCGATGAAACTGCCGATTTCAATCATATCCGGCAGGCAGCGGTGATTGCAACCTCCGAGGCCATCAACTCCTTCAATGGTCAGCAGGTTTGAGCCAATACCTGAGATTTTCCCGCCCATCGAATTGATCATCTTGCATAGTTGCTGCAGGTAAGGTTCACATGCGGCGTTGTAAATGCTTGTAACGCCTTGTGCCATCGATGCAGCCATTACGATGTTGGCCGTTCCGGTGACCGAAGCCTCGTCAAGGAGCATATGGCATCCTTTCAGTTTGTCTGCTGTGGCGCGGTAGAAGTGCTCAGAAGGATCATAACTGAAGGTAGCTCCTAGCTTCTCAAAGCCCAGGAAATGAGTGTCGAGCCGCCGACGTCCGATCTTATCACCACCGGGTTTTGGGATGTACCCTTTTCCGAAGCGGGCAAGCAGCGGCCCCATAATCATGATGGAGCCGCGCAGACTGGAGCCTTTGTCTCGGAAATCGGTGGTTTTGAGAAAGTTCAGGTCGATATCGTCAGCCTGAAAAGTGCACGTATTGCGGTCTTTTCGGTCAATTTTCACACCCATTGCACCGAGCAGGTCTATGAGCTTGTTGACATCCACAATGTCAGGGATGTTTTGAATGGTTACGGGCTCAGGAGTGAGCAGTACCGCACAGATTACCTGAAGGGCTTCATTCTTCGCGCCCTGAGGAGTGATTTCTCCCTGGAGGGGCTGTCCGCCTTCGATCAGAAAAGTTGCCATGGTCTTGTCGAGTTTGGACGGAAGTTGTCCAAATCCCGCTTACTGACTTAAGAGAGAACTAAAACTTATTGACAAGGAATTATGAAGACCGCCAGAAGAGTTAGTACTTTTTCTTTTTCTTTTTCTTCGGTCCGCCTTTTTTAGGGACACTTGCTGCCTGGATTGAGCCGTGTACTTTGACCACTTCATTTGCCGAAATAATCTCGTAGTCATCGGGCAGCACCAGTTTTCCTCCGGATAGTTCCTTGATCTGTGCACGAATGAGTTTGTCTTCTACGGTTTGTCTGTTGTAGAGCACGTATTGACGTTTCATTAAGTCACCAATCGCTTTGGTAAATGCGGTTTTTTCATCGCCATCTTCCATGGCAGAAGCTTTATCGATCATGCGCTCGAGCACCTTACCGTAATGTCCGAATTTAGGAGGCTCTGCGGGGTATGGTACGCGCTCTGGCGGATTGGTGAAAGTTTCGGGAGCCGGCTTAGGGTAGGGGGCATCAACGTCAAGTTGAAAGCCCGACATAACGTAGAGGTGATCCCAGAGTTTGTGCTTGTAATCTTCAATATCGCGGAGGTACGGGAAAAGCTGCCCCATCACACTGATGATCGCCTTGGCAACTTCGTTGCGTTCTTCACGATCTTCAATGGTCAGTGCAAATTCAACCATTTGTTGAATATTTCGACCGTACTCCGGAATCACGAGATCCGGGCGTTCACTATTGTAAGGTAGAAAAGGACTTTCTTCAGTATGCTCCATATCGCGCAAATTTAGTCATTTCAGGCTTGCTTGTGCTTTTCCCCGCAAAAGCGGGGGATGCGAACATGTTCGGCACGCACAGAGAGCCTCTTTTCATAGATGAAAATGTTTGCCCCGCCAGAAGAATACCGCCCCCGATCGCAGCGGCAGCCCCTGCTTGCGCGGCACCGCAAGCCCCGGTGTGCGCTGGCTTGTCTGAGAAGACAAGACCCGCGCACACCGAAAAGGGCGGCGAGTGCCGTGCAAGCAGGGCTACAGCGGAGAGCGGGAAAAGGCGGCCAGAATCGGTTGAACTACAACACTTTCAATTTGGCAAACTTCAGTAGTAACTGTTTCTGTCCGGCCTTCGGAAAGAACACGGTCGCCTTGGCATTCGGTGACTCGCCTTCCACCTTAAGCACTTTCCCTTTCCCAAAACGCGCATGCTCTACCTCAACGCCTGCAACGATCTGTGAGATGTCAACAGGAGCCGCAGAACTGCGCTCCGCCTCGCTCAAAGGCTTCTTATTCGAGCCGCCTGAACCTCCCGGCATCTGCCGGTAGAAGCGGTTTCGGGCGTCATCGAACGATTTGCCGCCGGCGAAGGGATCCGGACGCGCCGATGAAACGGCAGGTACGTTCAGGTACTGTTCATCCACTTCTTCAATGAAGCGGGAGGGTTCACACTGGATCAACTGCCCCCAGCGATAGCGCGTGATTGCATACGAGAGTACGGCGCGCTTGCGGGCGCGTGTCAGTGCCACATAGAAAAGACGGCGCTCTTCTTCGAGTTCATCACGTGAGTTTAACGCCATTTGACTCGGAAAAAGATCTTCTTCAAGACCGACAATATAGATGTAGTCAAACTCAAGCCCCTTTGAGCCGTGTACCGTCATCATATTGACCTTATTGTCGTCGTCATCATCTTTGTCAGCATCAGTCAGGAGGGCAACGTCAACGAGGAAGTCAGCCATGGTGCGTATGGCTTCCGGCTGTTGCGGATCTGACTGGTCAGCGAATTCTTTGAGGCCATTCAGCAATTCTTGAATATTGTCGTATCGAGCGACACCCTCCGGCGTTTTATCAACGTAAAGTGTTTTCAGCAAACCCGTGTGTTGTGCGATGTGCTGACCGAGTTCATAGGCATTGACCGTTTCAACCTGAGCAGAGAAGCTCTCTATCATCGCTTGAAAGGCCTTGAGCTTGCTCAGGGTGCCGCCATTGAATTGAAGGCCGTGCGCATGCGGCGCGGTAAGTACCTCCCAGAATGTAACCCGCTGTGTGGCGCTTGCAGCGGTCATTTTATCGAGGGTGGTTTTTCCGATGGCTCGTGCCGGATAGTTAATGATGCGCTTCAGTGATTCGTCGTCGCTATGATTGGCGGCCAGTCGGAAATAGGCGAGCAGGTCTTTCACTTCTTTGCGCTGATAAAACGATAATCCGCCATAAATACGGTAAGGCAGGTTCATTTTACGCAAGGCCTCTTCAAACGAACGCGACTGGCTGTTGGTTCGATAAAGGATGGCAAACTCTCGGTTCGGTACCTGGTGCTGATTGATGGTCTCAAAGATGGATTCGGCCACAAAACGGCCTTCGTCATTGTCAGACAGCGCCCGGTGCAGCAAGATCATGTCACCCTCACCGTTGTCAGTCCAGACCGTCTTTTTAATCTGGTTTTGGTTCTTGTCAATGATGGAGTTTGCCGCATTGACAATAACCTTGGTTGACCGGTAGTTCTGCTCAAGTTTGTACATCCCGAAATCAGGATAATCACGCTTGAAGTTGAGTATATTGCCGATATCAGCTCCGCGAAAGCTGTAGATTGACTGGGCGTCGTCGCCCACCACACACACATTGTGATGCACAGCGCCAAGCTGTTTAATGATCAGGTATTGCGCAAAGTTGGTGTCTTGGTACTCGTCAACTAGAATAAACTGAAATTTATGCTGGTAGCGGTGCAAAACATCAGGATGGTCTCTGAGCAGCACATTGGTTTTGAAGAGGAGATCGTCAAAATCCATAGCTCCTGAACGCTGACATCGAATGGTGTATTCTTTGTATATATCAGCGAGTCTCGGACGACCTGCGAGGTGGTCTTCATTGATAACTTCGGTATTACGGGCGTAGGCATCCGGACCAATCAGGTTATTCTTGGCTGAAGAAATACGCGATTGCACCGATGCCGGCTTGTAGGCCTTGTCATCGAGGTTCATTGACTTGACGACATCTTTGATTACCGAACGGCTGTCTTGTGTGTCGTAAATGGTAAAATTACGGGGGTAGTTGATTTTCTCTGACTCCATGCGCAGGATGCGCGCGAAAACGGAGTGAAAGGTTCCCATCCAGATATTGGCAGATTCTTTGTCACCGATAATCTGGGAGATCCGTTCTTTCATCTCCCGTGCCGCTTTATTTGTAAAGGTGAGCGAGAGGATAGAAAACGGGTCAACACCTTGATTGATCAGGTGTGCAATACGATAGGTGAGCACACGGGTTTTTCCGGAGCCTGCTCCGGCGATGACCATCATAGGCCCCTCTATGTGTTCAACAGCCTTTCGCTGCGCCTCGTTGAGATGATTTAAGTACTCCACTGCGCAAAAGTAACAAAGCGCATCTGGATGTGAGTGGCTTTAAACGTGTAGTTCTGTTTCAGCGCAAAAGCGCTGGATGTACTCATCAGTGCCAGGTAAGGCAAAAAAAGCACCGTAAAACGACGCTTCCGAAGCTCAGATTTGTGAGATTTGCCCCTCTTTCAGCAAGAGGGTGTTCGTTTTTAACACGCTGCACTGAAATTAAAATACCCAAAGCCATTGAAATTCGGGAATAACCCCTTACATTTGCAGCCCCAAAAAAAATTGGGGAAGAGTATTTTGTCGAAAACTTTTTGATAGAGAAAACCGGAATATGCCGACGATACAACAGCTCATTCGCAAGGGTCGCATCTCAAAAGTGAAGCCCAATAAATCAGCGGCGCTTGACGCTTGTCCGCAGCGTCGCGGCGTTTGCGTACGTGTTTATACAACGACTCCGAAGAAGCCAAACTCAGCGATGCGAAAGGTGGCTCGTGTGCGCCTCACCAACGGCAACGAAGTGAACGCTTACATTGGAGGCGAAGGACATAACCTTCAGGAGCACAGTATCGTTTTGGTACGCGGTGGTCGTGTTAAAGATCTTCCGGGTGTTCGTTATCACATCGTGCGCGGGGCACTTGATACCGCGGGTGTTGAAGGACGTAACCAGCGTCGTTCGAAGTACGGCACAAAACGACCTAAGAAGAAATAATTCCTTGAGATAGCGCTATGAGAAGGAAAACAGCCAAAAGGATCCCCACGTTACCAGATCCGCGTTTTAATGACGTTATGGTAACCAAGTTCGTGAACAACCTCATGCTGGAGGGCAAGAAGAGTGTTGCACTCACCATTTTTTATGATGCCATTGATCGCGTGTCTGAGAAGACCGGAGAAGACGGGCTCGAGATCTTCAAGAAAGGGTTGAGCAATGTGACGCCCGGTGTAGAGGTTCGCAGCCGCCGTGTAGGAGGGGCGACGTTTCAGATCCCGCAGCCGATTCGCGATTCAAGGAAGCTTTCCCTGGGGATGAAATGGCTGATCCGTTTTTCTCGCAAGCGCAACGAGAAAACTATGGCAGAGCGTCTCGCAGCTGAAATTATGGCTGCTGCCAAAGAAGAGGGCGCAACCTTCAAGAAAAAAGAAGAAACGCATCGGATGGCCGAGGCAAATAAAGCATTCTCTCACTTCCGTTTTTAATCGATCACGACTAGACAACCATGGCAAAAAGAGATCTCAAATTCACCCGTAATATCGGTATCGCTGCTCACATTGATGCCGGTAAAACGACCACTACAGAGCGTATTCTGTACTATGGCGGTGTGAACCATAAAATCGGGGAAGTGCACGATGGTGGCGCGACGATGGACTGGATGGAGCAGGAGCAGGAGCGAGGTATCACAATTACTTCGGCAGCGACGACCCTCAACTGGAACTACCGCGACCAGAAGTACCATGTGAACATTATTGATACTCCCGGACACGTTGACTTTACTGTAGAGGTGAACCGCTCACTTCGTGTGCTTGACGGGCTCGTATTCCTCTTTAGCGCGGTTGACGGTGTGGAGCCTCAGTCAGAGACTAACTGGCGACTGGCCGATAATTACAACGTGCCACGTATCGGTTTCGTCAACAAGATGGACCGTCAGGGGGCTGACTTCCTCAACGTGTGCAAGCAGGTAAAGGAGATGCTCGGCAGCCACGCGCTACCATTGCAAATTCCGATTGGTGCTGAAGACGACTTTGAGGGGGTGGTTGATTTGATCAACTTCCGCGGCATCGTCTGGAACGAAGAGGATATGGGGATGACCTTCAAGGAGGTTGAAGTTCCTGCTGACATTCTTGACGAAGCTACAGAGTATCGTGAGAAGCTTCTCGAAGCTGTTGCGGAGTTTGATGAGACCGATACCTTGATGGAGAAATTCTTCGAAGATCCTGAGTCACTCACCGAGCGCGAAATCCTCGATTGTCTTCGCCAGGCAACCATCTCCGGAAAAGTTGTTCCGATGATGTGTGGATCAGCCTTTAAGAACAAAGGTGTTCAGGCTATGCTCGATATGGTGATGGAGATTCTTCCTTCACCGCTTGACGTTGAGGCAGTAACCGGAACCAATCCTGATTCGGAAGAAGAGGAGAAGCGTCGCCCTGATTACGATGAACCTTTTGCCGCACTCGCATTCAAGATCGCAACGGATCCTTTTGTAGGTCGTCTAGCATTTACGCGGGCATACTCAGGAGTACTTTCTTCAGGGTCTTACGTGCTGAACACACGCACAGGCAAAAAGGAGCGTATTTCGCGCATCTTCCAGATGCACGCGAATAAGCAGAATCAAATTGATCAACTGGGTGCCGGAGACATTGGCGCACTGGTTGGCTTTAAAGATATTAAGACGGGAGACACGCTCTGTGACGAGAGCAAGCCCATCGTACTGGAGTCAATGACCTTCCCTGAACCGGTTATTGGTCTCGCGATCGAACCGAAGACCCAGGCAGATGTAGATAAACTGGGTGTTGCGTTGGCTAAACTCGCAGAAGAAGACCCCACCTTCCAGGTGCGTTCGGATGAAGATACCGGCCAAACTGTCATCAGTGGCATGGGAGAGCTTCACCTCGAGATTATCATTGACCGTTTGAAGCGTGAGTTCAAAGTGGAATGTAACCAAGGACGCCCACAGGTGTCTTACAAGGAAGCAATCACAGGATGGACTGACCACCGTGAAGTTTACAAGAAGCAATCAGGTGGACGTGGTAAGTTTGCGGATATCGTAGTGAAAATCGGACCGAACGATGACCTCGAGAACCCAGGACTGAAGTTTGTGAACAACATCAAAGGCGGTAACGTGCCTCGTGAGTTTGTTCCTTCTGTTGAAAAGGGCTTCAAAGACGCCATGCAGAATGGTGTGCTCGCAGGTTTCCCGATTGACTCAATGACTGTTGAATTGAATGACGGGTCGTTCCACCCTGTGGATTCAGATGGTTTGTCATTTGAGCTTGCCGCAAAGATGGCTTACCGTCATGCTGTGAAGGGCTGTAGTCCGGTGATTCTGGAGCCTATCATGCAGGTTGAAGTTGTGACGCCGGAAGAGAACATGGGTGACGTGATTGGTGACCTCAATAAGCGTCGTGCGCTGATAGAGGGTACAGATGAGCGTAACGGTTCAACTGTGATCAAGGCGAAGGTGCCTTTGAGTGAGATGTTTGGTTACGTAACGGATCTTCGCACCATCACCAGTGGTCGTGCGACCTCTTCGATGGTATTCTCAAACTTCTCGGAGGCCCCTACGAACATACAACAGCAGGTTATTGAAGAAGTAAGCGGTAAGCAAACTGCATAATTGACTGAGACAATGGCACAAAAGATCCGCATAAAACTAAAGTCATACGATCACAATCTCGTAGATAAGTCTGCTGAGAAAATCGTAAAGACCGTTAAAAATACAGGTGCTGTCATCAGTGGTCCTATTCCGCTGCCGACACACCGCAGAATTTACACCGTACTGCGCTCGCCGCACGTGAACAAGAAGTCGCGTGAGCAGTTCGAGCTTTCGAGCTATAAGAGGCTTCTCGATATCTACAGTTCTTCATCGAAGACTGTTGATGCACTGATGCGCCTCGAGTTACCGAGCGGTGTTGAGGTAGAGATTAAAGTTTAATTAAGTAATACTAGAGCGATGCCCGGACTCATAGGGAAGAAAATTGGTATGACCAGCATGTATGATGCCGCTGGGAAAAATGTCCCATGCACGATTTTGGAAGCTGGTCCTTGTGTTGTTACGCAAGTCAAGACCCTGGAGAAGGATGGCTATGAAGCAATTCAACTCGGCTGGGGCGAGAAGACCGAAAAACGCACCAGTAAGCCGATGAAAGGCCATTTTGACAAAGCAGGAGTGAAGCCTCAAAAGCGACTGGCTGAATTCATTGGGTTCAATGAAGCGTTGAAAGCAGGTGACCAGATAGGCGTAAACGATGTGTTTAATGAAGGCGATTTCGTTTTCGTTATCGGTAAGAGCAAAGGAAAAGGCTTCCAGGGGGTGGTGAAGCGCCATGGTTTTGGAGGGGTTGGACAAGCAACCCACGGACAGCATAACCGCTTGCGTGCTCCTGGTTCTATCGGTGCCGCGTCTTATCCTGCGCGTGTTTTTAAGGGAATGCGCATGGCTGGCCAAACCGGCAACAAGCGTGTGACCACAGAAAACCTCGAGGTCATGAAAGTAATGCCTGAAGAGGGGCTGCTCGTTGTGAAGGGAGCGGTTCCGGGGCACAAAGGTTCAACCGTTTTAATTCGGAAGTAAGATGGAGTTGATAGTACATAACACAGAAGGCCAGAGCACCTCGAAAAAGGTGAAGCTTGACGAGGGTGTTTTCGGGGTTGAACCGAATGACCATGCCATCTATCTGGATGTAAAGCGTTATCTCGCAAGCCAGCGTCAAGGTACGCACAAGTCGAAAGAGCGCTCAGACGTTGCCGGTAGCACCAAGAAGATCAAGCGTCAAAAAGGTACTGGAACCGCGCGCGCCGGGGATATCAAAAACCCTTTGTTTCGCGGCGGTGGTACTGTATTCGGTCCGCGTCCACGCAAATATGAAGTGCGTCTGAACCACAAAGTGAAGCAGTTGGCGCGTCGTTCAGCGCTGACCTACAAGGCTCGTGAAGAAGCAATTAAGCTTGTTGAAGATATCAAGATGGAAGTTGCTAAGACACAAGACTTCCTTAAGGTGATGAAGAATCTGAAAACAGATACGGAGAAGACGTTGGTCGTTCTCCCTGAGCACAACCAAAACGTGTACCTCTCATCGCGTAATTCGAAAAAGCATATGGTGCGTGTAGCATCTGATCTCAATACCTACGACATTCTCAACTGCAAGCATCTTGTCTTTGTTGGCAACGCGCATGAAGTAGTTCAAGGAATGCTTAAAACGGAAGAGAAATGAAGGACGTACTGATCAAGCCACTCATTACTGAGAAGCTTACGGCAGATGCCGAGAAGTATAACCGCTACGGATTCGTGGTTGCGGCGGGCACAAATAAAATTGAGATCAAAAAAGCTGTAGAATCAGCTTACGGTGTCAAAGTGACCAAGGTGCGCACGGTGAATGTGGACGGAAAAAAGCGCTCACGATATACCAAGACAGGTACGGTGAACGGAAGAACTGACGGATTTAAGAAAGCGATCGTTCAACTCGCCGAGGGCGATATGATCGACTTCTACGATAACATTTAATCGGAGGAAAGAAGATGGCACTGAAAAAGTTTAAACCCGTAACACCGGGACAGCGACACAGAGAGGCCAGCACGTTTGATGATGTCACAACGAGCAAGCCCTACAAGCCTCTCTTGGCTCCGATCAAGAAGTCAGGCGGACGTAACAATACTGGAAAAATGACTATGCGCTACCGTGGTGGTGGTCATAAACGTCGTTACCGCATCATCGACTTCAAGCGGAATAAGTTTGACATTCCTGCTGAGGTGTTGACCATTGAGTACGACCCGAACCGCTCTGCGCGCATTGCACTTGTGGAATACCAAGATGGTGAGAAGCGCTACATCATTGCTCCAGACGGACTGAAAGTTGGTCAGACGATTAAAAACGGAAAGGGTTCGGCTCCAGAAGTAGGAAATGCACTACCTCTCAGCGATATTCCGTTGGGAACAATTATCCACAACATTGAACTCGCACCTGGTCAAGGAGGAATTCTGGCGCGAAGCGCTGGAAGCTATGCGCAGTTGAATGCACGTGATAAGAAATACGCGATCGTTAAGTTGCCGAGTGGTGAAACCCGCATGATTCTGTCAACTTGTATGGCATCCATTGGGTCTGTGTCAAACTCTGAACACAACCTTCAGGTGCTCGGTAAAGCTGGTCGTAAACGTTGGAAAGGCCGCCGTCCGCGTGTACGCGGAGTGGTAATGAACCCTGTAGATCACCCAATGGGTGGTGGTGAGGGACGCCAGTCAGGTGGTCACCCACGAAGCCGCAATGGCATACCTGCAAAAGGCTACAAGACCCGTAAGCCGAAGAAGCAGTCGAATAAAATGATTATTGAACGTCGCAAGAAATAAGTAGTTTAACGATGGCTCGTTCACTTAAAAAACCTCCGTTTGTACACTATAAGCTCGCTCAGCGCATTGAAAGCGCTCAGGCAGCGGGTAAGAAGAATGTGATCAAGACCTGGTCGCGTGCATCCACTATCACCCCAGACTTTGTGGGGTTGACAATAGGTGTGCACAACGGACGCCAGTTTATCCCCGTATATGTGACCGAGAATATGGTCGGTCACAAGCTTGGGGAATTTTCACCAACGCGCACCTTCCGCGGACATGGAGGCAACAAGAAAGATAAAGGCAGACGTTAACGGAGCTAAAGAATTTACACCATGGGTGCCAGGAAAAGAATAAAAGCGGAAGAGCGCAAAGAGGCCAGAAAGAGTCTAGCAATTGCCAAACTCAATAACTGTCCGACATCGCCACGCAAGATGCGCATCGTAGCTGATACGGTGCGCGGGAAAGATGTATTTGAAGCGTTGAACATCCTGAAGTTTAGCAAGCAGGAGGCTTCGGTTCGTCTGGAAAAACTTCTCCGAAGTGCAATCGCCAACTGGGAAGCAAAAAATGAAGGCGACAGACCTGAGGAATCTCAGCTTGTGGTCAGTGAAATTAAAGTGGATAGCGCACGTATGCTGAAGCGTCTGCGCCCGGCGCCTCAGGGCAGGGCTCACCGCATTCGGAAGCGTTCAAACCACGTAACGATCATCGTAGATACTGCGAAATAAGGATTAGAATGGGACAAAAAACCAATCCAATAGGTAATCGACTCGGCTTCATCCGCGGATGGGATTCGAACTGGTACGGAGGTAATAATTACGCTGATAAGATCGAAGAAGACGATCGCATTCGTCGTTACCTGAATGCGCGTTTGCGCAAAGCGAGTGTAGCCCGAATCATCATCGAGCGCACATTGAAGCTCGTAACTGTTACCATTCAGACTGCACGCCCCGGCGTAATCATCGGTAAAGGTGGTTCTGAGGTCGATAAACTGAAAGAGGAGCTGAAGAAGCTCACGAAGAAAGAAGTTCAGATCAACATTTTTGAAATTAAACGTCCTGAGCTTGATGCAAAACTCGTTGCTGATAGCATTGCGCGTCAGCTTGAGGCTCGTATCTCTTTCCGCCGCGCCACCAAAATGTCGATAGCAGGAACGATGCGTATGGGTGCTGAGGGTATTAAAGTCACCATTGCCGGGCGTTTGAATGGTGCTGAAATGGCGCGTACGGAAACATACATGGATGGGCGCGTACCGCTGCATACTTTCCGCGCAGACATTGATTATGCACTCACCGAAGCGCATACGACATACGGGCGTATTGGTGTGAAAGTGTGGATCTGTCGTGGCGAGGTTTATGGCAAGCGTGACCTGAGCCCGACGGCAGGAATGAAGAATAAGCGTGGAGGACGACCAGCTGGTGATGCAGATGGTGGGGCCGGTGCAGGAGCACGCCGTCGTCGTCGCAAATAACTAAGGAACAAGAAGGAATACGATGTTACAGCCAAAAAGAACAAAGTTTCGCAGGTACCAGAAAGGTCGCATTAAAGGACTTGCGCACCGAGGTTCTCGTATCGCGTTTGGATCTTTCGCCATTAAATCGATGGACGAAGGTTTCATTACCTCACGGCAGATTGAGTCAGCTCGTGTAGCCGTGACCCGTTATATGAAGCGTGAAGGTAAAGTGTGGATCCGCATTTTTCCTGACAAACCAATCACCTCGAAACCGGCTGAAGTACGGATGGGTAAGGGTAAAGGCGCGCCAAGCCATTGGGTGGCAGTGGTCAAGCCCGGCCGCATTATGTTTGAAGTTGACGGTGTGCCGAAGGCTATAGCCGAAGAAGCACTTCGCCTGGCTGCGCAGAAGTTGCCGGTGCGTACCAAGTTTGTTGTTCGTCCTGATTACACCGAAAAACTGTAGGAGAGATGAAAATGCAAGAAATAAAGCAAATGACAGATGCAGATCTTAAAGAACGCATCGAAATTGCACGTGAAGAGCTCAGCAAGATGCGCTTCAATCACTCCATTGCAGGATTGGAGAACCCGAACGAACTTCGCTTGAAACGCAAGGATGTTGCACGCCTGCTGACTGAAATGAACACGCGAGAATCGCAAGCTAAACAAGGATAAGCGATGGAAAATATACGCAACCTCCGAAAAGAGCGTATCGGCATTGTTACCTCGAATAAGATGAATAAATCTATCGTGGTTTCTGTTGAGCGCCGAATGAAACACCCGAAGTACGGGAAGTTTGTGAAGCAGACGACCAAGTTCACCGCTCACGACGAAAAAGATGATTGCAATATTGGTGATAAGGTGAAAATCATGGAAACCCGTCCGATCAGCAAGAATAAATGCTGGCGATTGGTGGAAATCCTGGAACGTGCTAAGTAAGCACGAGTGCCTCACTCTAATTTAACGAATCGATGATACAGCAAGAGAGCCGATTAAAGGTAGCTGACAACAGCGGCGCTAAAGAAGCGCTTTGCATCCGGGTCCTGGGTGGAACCCGCCGTCGCTACGCCAGCATAGGAGACAAAATTGTAGTCTCTGTGAAAGATGCGAGTCCTTCAGGTAATGTGAAAAAAGGACAAGTATCCAAGGCCGTTGTAGTGCGCACTCGCAAAGAGGTGCGTCGCCCGGACGGAAGTTACATCCGTTTTGATGACAACGCAGTGGTGTTGCTTAATAACACGGACGAAATGCGTGGAACCCGGATTTTCGGCCCGGTTGCACGGGAACTCCGCGAGAAAAGCTACATGAAAATTGTCTCACTCGCACCAGAGGTGCTTTAAGTACATGAAAATGGAAAAGCGATTGAAAGTGAAAAAAGGAGATCAGGTAAAAGTGATCGCCGGAGAACATAAAGGGAAAGAAGGCGAGGTACTCGAAGTGAATCGTTCGAATGATCGCATCGTGGTTCAAGGAGTTAACCTTGTGACGAAACATATCAAACCAAATGCGACCAACCCGCAAGGCGGGGTCGAAGAAACTGAAGCCGGAGTGCACATTTCAAACGTGATGGTGATTGACAGCAAAGGGAATGCCACCCGGGTTGGTCGTCGTCGCGGAGAAAATGGAAAACTTGTTCGCTTTTCGAAGAAATCTAATGAAGACTTGAAGTGATGGAATATACACCAAGACTACAAAGCATGTACAGCGAAGAGATCGTGCAAAAATTGCAGGAACGCTTCGAGTACAAGTCATCTATGGAGGTGCCGCGAATCGTGAAAATATGCCTTAACCAAGGCATAGGCAAGGCCGTGGGAGACAAAAAGATGATTGATGTGGCGATGACTGAGATGTCTTCTATAGCAGGACAAAAAGCAATTGCTACCTATTCGACAAAAGACATCTCGAACTTCAAATTGCGGAAAGGTATGCCTATTGGCTGCCGAGTGACCTTGCGTCGTGATCGTATGTATGAATTTCTAGATCGTCTGATCTCTGTTTCACTTCCACGTACTCGTGATTTCCAAGGTGTGAAGTCGAAGGGCTTTGACGGAAGAGGAAATTTCACCTTCGGTGTGAAGGAGCAGATCATTTTTCCTGAGATCAATATTGATAAAGTAAAGTACAGTAACGGAATGGACATTACCGTGGTCACCACAGCTCGCACTGACGAAGAAGCGAAAGCACTGTTGGAATCATTCGGTTTCCCGTTCACGAAAAACTAATAACATGGCCAAGGAATCGATGAAAGCGCGTGAGCGCAAGCGTCAACGTCTCGTGGCACGGTACGCTGAGAAGCGCGCAGCGCTCAAAGAGGAAGGAGACTGGGAGGCACTCCAGAAGTTACCTCGTAATTCTTCTTATGTGAGACTGCGTAACCGGTGCAGTTTGACAGGTCGTCCACGCGGTTACATGCGTCAATTTGGAATTTCTCGTGTAGTATTCCGTCGCATGGCGAATAGCGGAATGATTCCGGGAGTGAAAAAAGCTAGTTGGTAGCGCTTAGAAGCTTACGATTATGTATACAGATCCAATAGCAGATTACCTGACGCGCATTAGAAATGCGCAAATGGCTCGCCATAAAGTGGTAGAGGTACCGGCGTCGAACGTCAAGAAGGCGATGACGAAAATCCTTTTCGATAAAGGATATATTCTGAACTACAAGTTCATCGATGATGAAGTGCAGGGCAAGATAAAAATTGCACTGAAGTACCACCCGAAAACTAAGCGCCCTGCGATCAGTGAGATCGCTCGTATCAGCAAGCCAGGTTTGAGGAAATACGCGGGGTCAGATAGCCTGCCACGTGTACTGAACGGGCTCGGGATTTCGATTATCTCCACCTCCAAAGGTCTGATGACCGACAAAGAGGCGCGTCAACAGAACATCGGCGGTGAACTGCTCTGCTACGTTTATTAACAGCAAAGAATTAAAGACTCATGTCACGCGTAGGAAAAGCTCCAATTAAAATTAAAGACGGCGTACAGATTACTGTCAATGATGACAATGTCGTAACTGTAAAAGGACCGAAAGGCGAACTCACACAAGCTGTTGAGAGCTTCCTGACCATCAAGCAGGAAGACGGCGAGCTGGTCGTGGAGCGTCACAGCGAAGAAAAAGATGTTCGTGCAAAGCACGGGCTCTATCGTGCACTGCTGAACAACATGGTTGAAGGTGTGACCGATGGTTATAAAATTGATCTGGAGCTCGTTGGTGTTGGTTATCGGGCGAAGACCAGCGGCCAACGTCTTGAGCTTTCACTCGGCTATAGCCATCCAATCGTTATGGAGCTTCCTCCAGAGGTTAAGGTGACTGCAGATACGAAAAAGGGTGAAAATCCAACCGTGAGCCTCGAGAGCTTTGATAAGCAGCTCATCGGGCAAATTGGATCTAAGATCAGATCATTGCGCAAGCCGGAACCCTATAAAGGAAAAGGTGTACGCTACAAAGGAGAACAGATACGTCGTAAAGCTGGTAAATCGGCAGCTAAAAAATAAGAGACAATGGCACTGTCAAAACGAAATAGAAGGAGCCGCATCAGAATGCGGGTTCGTAGTAAGATTCGCGGTACAGCGGAACTTCCACGTCTGTCTGTGTATAGGAGCAATAAGCAAATTTATGCACAGATCATCGACGACAGAAGCGGTCGCACGCTTGCTTCAGCATCTTCATTGAAGGTTGAAGCAGCGCAGAGTGTACCGAAGATTGAACAAGCCGGAATAGTAGGAAAGGCCATTGCTGAACAAGCGAAGTCTGCTGGTATTGAGCAGGTCGTTTTTGATCGTAACGGGTATTACTACCACGGAAGAGTAAAACAACTTGCAGAAGCTGCCCGCGAAGGCGGTCTCAAATTCTAAGAAAATATGGCAACGCATTTACGTTCGGTACGAGCTACAGATATTGAGCTTCAAGATAGAGTCGTCGCAATCAATCGTGTGACAAAGGTGACAAAAGGTGGGCGTACGTTCAGCTTTAGTGCCATTGTGGTGGTTGGTGATGAGAACGGTGTCGTTGGGCACGGTCTCGGAAAAGCGAAAGAAGTGACGACAGCAATTACAAAAGGAATCGATGACGCGAAGAAAAATCTGATTCGTGTACCCATTATCAATGGCACGATTCCACACGAACAACGTGTTTCTCTTGGAGGCGCCCGCATTATGATCAAGCCAGCCGCGTCGGGTACCGGTGTTATTGCCGGAGGTGCGATGCGCGCTGTACTTGAGAGCGTCGGAATCACAGACGTTCTGGCAAAATCACTAGGATCGTCTAACCCACACAACGTTGTGAAGGCAACTTTCCAGGCGTTATTGGAACTGCGCGATGCACGTGAAGTGGCAGAATTGCGCGGAATCACTGTGAGCAAAGTGTTTAACGGCTAACTCAAGGAATGATGACAAAAGTTGTAATCACACAAGTACGCAGCACAATCAATCGACCGAAGCGTCAGAAGGATACGATCCAGGCTCTCGGTATTAAAAAAATGAATGTGCCTGTAGAGAAAGAAGCGACTCCACAAATTCTTGGAATGATCCGAAAGGTGAGTCACCTCCTGAAAGTAGAACAGAAATAATTTTTAAGATGAATTTGAATAACCTGAAACCAGCGAAAGGGTCTGTCAAACAGCGTAAGCGAGTTGGTCGGGGTGAAGGCTCTGGCCACGGCGGTACATCAACGCGCGGTCATAAAGGGGCTAAGTCACGTTCCGGCTACAAATCGAAAATCGGCTTCGAAGGAGGGCAAATGCCTCTCCAGCGCCGAGTTCCTAAATTCGGTTTCCGGAATGCGAATCGTGTAGCCTACAAAGGGATCAACCTGGATACCCTTCAAGAGCTCGTAGACCGGAAAAATCTTGAGAGTGTAACACCCCAAATCCTTGTAGACAATGGTCTCGCCGGAAAACACGATCTTGTCAAAATTTTAGGTCGTGGCGAACTTACATCGAAGATCGATGTGAGTGCACATAAGTTTTCTGCTTCGGCGAAAAGCGCTATTGAGGCAAATGGTGGCACAGCTACTGAACTTTAATCCGGTTTGTGATGAAGAACTTTTTCAAGAAACTCAAAGAGATCTACAAGCACGAAGAGCTGAGGAAAAAAATCCTGATTACGCTCGGGTTTATTCTGATCTACAGAATAGGTTCGTTCATTGTACTTCCGGGTGTTGACTCGGATGCGCTAGCTGAGCAAATGGGCAGTATGGAGGGAGGTCTCGGTGACCTACTTTCCCTGTTCACAGGTGGTGCTTTCTCCCGTGCGTCAATCTTCGCTCTGGGAATTATGCCCTACATATCTGCTTCGATCATTATTCAGCTGCTGTCGATCGCCGTACCCTCCGTGCAAAAAATGCAGAAGGAGGGGGAAAGTGGTCGCAAGAAAATCAATCAATGGACGCGTTTCCTCACGATTGCGATTACATTGGTACAGGCACCAGGATACCTGGCTTCTTCGGTAGCAGGCGTACCCGGAGCCGTCCCGGACGATAGTTCGTTCTGGTGGTTTAGCTCTGTCACCATTCTCACCTGCAGCACGCTTTTGATCATGTGGCTGGGTGAGAAAATTACTGATAAAGGAATCGGTAATGGTATCTCGCTTCTTATTATGATCGGAATTATTGCCACCTTCCCACAGGCGATTATTCAGGAATTTTCTCTTCCACAAACGAAGGTGTTCTTCTTCCTTGTTGAGATTGCAGTGCTCCTGGTCGTCATCGGTGCTTCGGTTGCTCTGGTGCAAGCAGTAAGACGTGTGCCAGTGCAAATGGCAAAAACCATGCAGGCTGGGTCGTCTCACATGCCGATGGGCGAGGGGCAACGATCTTACATTCCGCTGAAAGTAAACTCTGCAGGAGTGATGCCAATCATTTTCGCTCAAGCGATCATGTTTGTGCCTCTCTATCTGACCCAAATGGAAACCTTTCAGGGGAATGATGTGCTTCAGCAGCTAGGAGATTTTAACGGCTTGTATTACAACATCCTCTTTTTCCTAATGATTGTGGTGTTCACCTATTTCTACACTGCGATTACGGTGAATCCGAATCAGATGGCAGACGATTTGAAGCGGCAGGGAAGCTTTATTCCAGGTATTAAGCCGGGACGTCCTACAGCACAGTTCCTCGATAATGTTTTATCAAGGATCACGCTGCCAGGATCCGTTTTCCTTGGGCTTGTGGCTATTTTACCTGCCATCGTATTCAATGTGGGTTTAACCAATTCGCAGTCGTTCGCCATTTTCTTCGGTGGAACTTCACTGCTGATTATGGTTGGAGTGATCCTGGATACTTTGCAACAAATAGACGGACACTTGCTGAGCCGTCATTACGATGGTTTAATGAAAAGTGGAAAACTCAGAGGTCGTCAAAATTCACCGATAAGCGGTGTATCAGGTTTCGTCGGTTAATATGGGTGGAAGAACAATCTACTATAAGACCGAAGAAGAAATTGATCTGCTGAGAGAAAGTTCTTTGCTTGTTGGAAAGACTTTGGCCGAAGTAGCCAAGGCACTTAAACCCGGCGTAACTACGCTGGAACTTGACGCAATTGCAGAAGAAGTGATTCGCGACAATGGAGCAACCCCAGGATTTAAAGGCTTTGGGGGCTTTCCGAACACACTTTGTACATCAGTGAATGAACAGGTAGTGCACGGGATACCAAACAACGTTCCATTGAAAGACGGAGATATCGTCTCAATTGATTGCGGTGTAAAGAAGAATGGATTCTATGGTGATTCAGCCTATACTTTTGAAGTAGGTGAGGTCAGCGCAGAAATCAAAGAGTTGCTTCGAACCACACGCGAATGTTTGAAGCTTGGTATTGAACAGGCTATTGCAGGAAACCGGATAGGTGACATAGGCCACGCTGTGCAGCAGCACGCTGAAAATGCCGGGTTTGGAGTTGTACGAGAATTGGTAGGACACGGTCTTGGCAAGGGTCTGCATGAAGCTCCGGAAGTGCCCAACTACGGACGTAGAGGCAATGGTGTGAAACTCAGGGAAGGTTTGGTTCTTGCAATTGAGCCCATGATCAACCTGGGAAGCCGTCAGGTGAAGCAGTTGAGCGATGGCTGGACCATCGTCACTTCTGACGGGAAACCGAGTGCCCACTACGAACACGACGTCGTCGTGAGAAAAGGAAATGCTGAAGTCCTTTCAACCTTTGATTGGATAGAAGAAGTTTTGGAAACCAATACAGTGAAATAAATAATGGCGAAACAGTCGTCGATAACACAAGACGGAACAATTATCGAGGCACTTTCGAACGCAATGTTCAGGGTGGAACTCGAAAATGGACACGAGATAACAGCACATATTTCCGGAAAGATGAGGATGCACTACATCAAAATCCTTCCGGGTGATCGTGTGAAAGTCGAAATGTCGCCATATGACTTAACGAAAGGTAGAATTACATTCAGATACAAGAAATAATGAAGGTAAGAGCATCCCTCAAAAAGCGCTCAGCAGAGTGCAAGATCGTACGCCGCAAAGGACGGTTGTATGTGATCAACAAAAAGAACCCAAAATTCAAGCAACGTCAGGGCTAATCCTGGGTTGCGTAAATGAATCAGAATATGGCTAGGATTGCTGGAGTTGATCTCCCTAAAAACAAACGTGGTGTTATAGGTTTGACCTATATCTACGGAATTGGCCGCAGCCGCTCCCAAAAGGTGCTGGAGCAAGCGAATGTTGATCCCAACAAGCGCGTACAGGATTGGAGTGACGAAGACCTCGCAGGTATTCGTGGAGCCATCTCCTCGGGCTTTAAAGTGGAAGGTGAACTGCGTTCTGAGACGCAAATGAACATCAAGCGCCTCATGGATATTGGTTGTTACCGTGGCATTCGCCACCGTACGGGTCTGCCATTGCGCGGTCAACGAACCAAAAACAACTCGCGCACCCGTAAGGGTAAGCGGAAGACGGTTGCAAACAAGAAAAAGGTAACCAAGTAATCTGAATGTTAAACTGAGTCCTCCATTTGCAGGACTGATGACCTCAATAAAAGAGTAATGGCAAAAAATGTCAAAAAAAGAAAGAACGTCAACGTGGATGCAAGCGGCGAAGCCCACATCCAGGCGTCCTTTAACAACATTATTATCTCATTGACCAACAATCAAGGACAGGTTATCTCCTGGTCGTCTGCTGGGAAAATGGGATTCCGTGGATCGAAAAAGAATACCCCGTACGCAGCTCAGGTGGCTGCTGAAGAGTGCGGGAAAGAAGCTTACGATCTCGGACTGCGAAAAATTCGCGTATTCGTGAAAGGACCGGGGTCAGGACGTGAATCAGCAATCCGCACGCTTCACAACCTCGGAATCGAAGTCACCGAGATCATTGACGTAACTCCACTTCCGCACAATGGTTGTCGCCCACCAAAGCGTCGCCGCGTTTAATTACCAACATTAAGAAATTACACTAAGGGTATGGCACGATACAGAGGACCCAAATCGAAAATCGCTCGTCGATTCCGTGAACCAATTTTTGGCCCGGATAAAGCACTCGAAAAGCGCAATTATCCACCTGGGCAACACGGACCAAACAGACGCCGTTCAAAACAATCTGAATATTCCATTCAGCTCGTTGAGAAACAAAAGGCAAAACACACCTATGGCATCCTCGAGCGCCAATTCTCGAATCTCTTCAAGAAGGCGAACGCGAAATCGGGTATTACAGGTGAGATTCTTTTGCAACTTTGCGAATCTCGACTAGATAACACCGTGTTCCGCCTCGGAATTGCTCCTACAAGAAGAGGAGCACGCCAACTCGTCTCGCACCGCCATATTACGGTGAACGGACAGGTGGTGAATATTCCGAGCTACCACCTCCGCCCCGGAGATGTGATTGGTGTTCGCGAAAAATCAAAGTCACTCGCTAATATTACCAGCTCGCTCGCAGCTAATAATAAACGCTTCGATTGGCTGGATTGGAATGCGTCTGATATGACAGGTGCTTTCATCGCTGTTCCTACCCGCGAGCAAATTCCGGAAAACATCAAAGAACAGTTGATCGTCGAGTTGTACTCTAAATAATTTAACACCCTTACAATGGCCATTCTCGATTTTCAGAAACCAGATAAAGTAATTCTTCTTGAATCAACGGACTTCAAAGGTCAATTTGAATTTCGTCCGCTAGAGCCGGGCTTCGGTATTACCATCGGTAATGCGCTGCGCCGTATCATGCTCTCATCATTAGAAGGTTTTGCAATCACTGCCTTCAAAATGGACGGTGTTGAACACGAATATTCTACCGTGAAAGGCATCGTTGAGGACGTGACGGAAATGATTCTCAACATGAAGCAAGTGCGCTTCAAACAACAAATCGAAGATACTGACAACGAAAGAGTGCTGATCAATATCTCCGGACAGGAAACACTCACTGCAGGTGACCTCGGAAAATTCACCTCCGCATTCCAGGTGCTCAACCCTGACCACGTCATTTGCCACATGGATAAGAAAGTGAAGATCAACATGGAACTTCACGTTGGGAAAGGACGGGGTTACGTTCCTGCTGAAGAAAACAAAGAAGAAGGTGCGCCGATTGGCACGATTGCTATCGATTCAATCTTTACGCCTATCCGAAACGTGAAATATCACGTGGAGAATTTCAGGGTAGAACAGAAAACTGACTATGAAAAACTGGTCATTGATATCGATTGCGATGGCTCTGTATCCCCGAAAAATGCGCTGCAAGAAGCAGCAAAGATTCTGATTCACCACTTTATGCTCTTCAGCGATGAGAAAATCACACTGGAAAGCGAAGAGAAGGCGGAAACGGAAGAATTTGATGAAACGTCACTCCACATGCGCCAACTTCTGAAAACGAAGCTGGTAGACATGGATCTCTCTGTTCGAGCACTCAATTGCTTGAAAGCAGCCGATATTGAATCGCTCGGAGATCTCGTTTCGTACAACAAGAACGACCTGCTCAAATTCCGCAACTTCGGTAAGAAGTCGCTCACTGAACTTGAAGACCTTGTTGACAGCAAAGGGCTGACTTTCGGAATGAATGTTTCCAAGTATAAACTGGACAAAGAATAACGAACGGGCTTTTTGACCTGTTGAACACCTATTGATATGAGGCACGGAAAGAAATTCAATCACCTTGGAAGGAAGACAGCACACCGTAAGGCAATGCTGTCTAATATGGCTTGCTCGTTGATTGAACATAAGAGAATTACCACCACGGTAGCAAAGGCCAAAGCTCTGCGTAAGTACGTAGAGCCCTTGATTAACCGATCGAAAGATGACTCCACACACTCCCGTCGTATTTGTTTCCGATACCTCGGTAACAAGCACGCTGTGACAGAACTTTTTCGGGATGTCGCGCCGAAGGTGAGTGAACGAGATGGAGGGTATACACGCATCATTAAAACCGGATACCGTCTCGGCGATGCTGCTGAGATGTGTATTATTGAACTGGTTGACTTCAATGAACTCTACAGCAACGACAACAAGAAAGGACGCACACGTCGTTCACGTCGCGGGGGGGCTAAGAAGAAAACCACTGAGACAAATGATGACGCAACTGTTCAGGCTGAAAAGACGGATGACGAAGTTGTAGAAAAGGCTTCCTCTGAAGATTCTTCGCAGGAAGAAGCTTCAGAGAAACCGACTGAAGAGCCGACGTCTCAAAACGATGAGCCTAAGGCCGAAGATAGCTCTTCTGAAAAGGGCAGCGATGATGCTTCCGCCGAAGGCGACGACGATAAAGAGAAATAAGTGCTGAGTGCATTTGACAATAAAGAAAGGGAGGCGGAGCTTCCCTTTTTTTATACCCTTTACTTTTCTGTGAATATTTTAAGGCTCAATGCCAATAGACAGGCTCATACCTAAAACTATCTTTGCACTATGAGTGAGAACGCAAAACCCACTAAGGCACTATTGCTTTTGGCTGATGGTACGGTCTTCGAAGGTCGTGGCATCGGGGCAGAAGGTGTCACCGCTGGCGAGATCGCCTTTAACACAGGAATGTACGGCTACCAGGAAATCTTCACTGACCCCAGCTATTTTGGCCAGCTTCTTGTAATGGCTACCAGCCACATTGGAAATTACGGCGTGCACGACACCGAAATAGAGTCAGATAGTCTGAAAATCGCAGGTCTCATCACCAAGAAATTTTCTGATATTTTCAGCCGCGTCAGCGGAAAAGGCACCCTGCAGGAATACCTCCAACGCGACGGAGTCGTAGGTATCGCTGATGTAGATACCCGCGCTCTCGTTAGACATATCCGCGAGAAAGGAGCGATGAATGCCATCATTGCAACCGATGGCACCACTCTTGACACACTCAAGAGACAACTCAAAGAGGTACCTTCTATGGAAGGCCTTGAATTATCTTCAAAGGTCACGACTTCCGAAATCCACAAAGTAGAAGCCGAAAACGAAATTTGCAGTGTTGCCCTGCTTGACCTCGGAACAAAAAAAAATATTATCCGGTGTCTTACCGATAGAGGTGCCTCGGTTACTGTGTACCCCATGCATACTCCCGCTCATGAAATTATCGCTGCAAAGCACGATGGTATTCTCATTTCAAATGGCCCGGGTGATCCTGCAGCCATGAAGAATGTGATAAAAACCGCAGCGACACTGATCGAATCCGGTACACCCGTTTTTGGTATTTGCCTCGGTCATCAAATCATTGCCCTCAGTCAGGGCCTGGCCACCGAAAAGATGTTCAACGGCCACCGTGGTGTCAATCATCCCGTAAAGAACCTCATCAACGGCAAATGCGAGATTACCTCACAGAATCACGGCTTTGTAGTGAGCACTGAAAGCATTGCCGAAAGCGAACAGGTTGAACTCACACATACGCATCTCAATGATTTATCGGTAGCAGGGCTGAGGCTAAAGAATAAACCCGCCTTCTCTGTTCAATACCACCCCGAAGCATCCGCTGGTCCGCATGACGGACGCTATTTGTTTGACGAATTCATTACCTTGATTAAAGAGCACAAGTCAGCATAATTCAACCCTATGAGCTACATTTCACGCATTCGCGCACGCCAGATCCTCGATTCACGCGGAAATCCAACGCTTGAAGTAGAAGTCATAACCGATCAAGGAATACTGGGGCGCGCAGCTGTACCCTCAGGTGCTTCCACCGGCGCACATGAAGCAGTGGAGCTTCGTGACCTTGACCGCGGCATTTACTTTGGTAAAGGAGTCCTCAAAGCTGTTGAAAATGTCAATACCACACTCAACGAAGAGTTAAATGGTGCCTTTTTGTACGACCAAAACCTCATTGATCGCGCCATGTGTGGCATTGACGGAACCATCAATAAGGCAGTTCTCGGAGCTAATGCCATTCTTGGAGTTTCGCTGGCAGTCGCACATGCCGCCGCAGAATCGCTCGGGCAGCCACTATACCGATACATCGGAGGGGTGAATGCCAACACTATGCCCGTGCCCATGTTGAACATCCTCAACGGTGGCTCGCATGCCGATAATAAAATCGACATTCAAGAATTCATGGTAATGCCCGTCGGAGCACCCACCTTCTCAGAAGGCCTCCGGATGGGAACGGAAGTCTTTCACTGTTTGAAAGCTGTGCTCAAAGAGAAAGGCTATGCAACTAACGTAGGTGATGAAGGGGGATTTGCACCCAACCTCGCTTCAAATGACGAAGCCATTACCTTTGTCATCAGTGCCATTGAAAAGGCCGGGTATGCTCCGGGTGAAGATGTTCTCATTGCCCTTGATGCCGCATCTAGCGAGTTCTACGATGCCGAATCACAACGCTACCATTTTGAATCTACTGGCGAAAAACTTACCAGCAATGAGCTTGTCGACTTTTGGGCTGAATGGACCCGCAAGTATCCGATCATCTCCATTGAAGACGGATGCGCAGAAGACGACTGGGACGGTTGGAAAAAATTGACTGATCAACTCGGAGATCACATCCAGCTTGTCGGTGATGACCTCTTCGTGACCAATGTGGAACGCATACGTAAAGGAATTGAATCACATACAGCAAATTCAATACTCATTAAGGTCAACCAGATCGGTACACTCACTGAAACCATTGATGCTGTGAACCTCGGACGTAAATATGGCTACACGTCTGTCATGAGTCATCGGTCCGGAGAGACGGAAGATACCACCATCGCAGACCTCGCTGTCGCGCTGAATACCGGTCAGATAAAAACCGGTTCAGCTTCGCGTTCTGACCGTGTGGCCAAGTATAACCAACTGTTGCGTATTGAAGAACAGCTCGGCAAGCTCGCTTATTACCCCGGTAAAAATTTCAGGTCGTAGCGATTTAGGTTAAATTCTTACGGTGCCAATAACCAATGTTTTGAATTCATTTCGTAGCTTGAGTTCAAACGCTTACTCATGCTCCGATTTCTACTCATCATTACTTTCACGGTACAGGCAATCTTTGCATCAGGCCAATTGAGCAATCCGGGCTTCGAAAGCTGGACCTTACTGTCAGATTTTGATCACCCCGTGGTAAATGGCAATTCGTTTATCTCTTCGAATCTTGAAACCTTCTACGATTTCGGTATTCTTTCTTGTACAGAGGTGGCCGGCGTGCAAGGTTCGGCGATGCGTATTGAAACAGTTGAAACCGCCTCTCAAGACACCATTATAGGTTACGGAATTTGGGGCGCACCTCCTGCGGGGGAAGAGCTCCTCTTCGAAGAGGGGTTCAGTGTGACCGATCAGGAAATTACAGGCATTTCATGCGACCTGCGCTATGAAATTGATCCGTCATCCTCAGGGTTTGTTATCGTGCAGTTTAAGTTTCAAGGGGCTCCGGCAGGTGCAGGAAACTTCGGTGAAGGCACTTACTTTTTTCCGGTCAGCGGATCACAAGAAACCTTCCAGAATCAAACTTTCACGCTGAATCCCGGTATTGGAGCCCTAATCGACGAGTGCATCATCGGGTTTGCTTGCAACAACTTACTCAATGAAAACACTGAACCGGTTCCGGGTAACTTCCTCGAAGTCGATAATGTTACGTTCACAGGATCTGAAGACATTGTACCTGGTGGAAATCTCAATGAATGGACACCTTTCACTCCTCTGCTTGTTCCTGACGGTTGGGTCACCTCCGCAAACCCAATGGTTCCTTTCGTAGAACAATCTGAAGATGCAGCCGAAGGAAGCTTTGCCATGCAGCTCCGAACGCTTGAATTCGATGGAGATGTGACCGCGGCTATAGCGACGCAAGGCATACAGCCAGGCTCTGAATTTACGCCCGCTCAGGAATTGCCTGAGGGCTTCTATGGTTGGTCTTTTCAGTACAAGTACCTGACCGAGAATACCGATACTGCTGCCGTGCTGATCGCGATGTCAGAAGACCCAAATCCCGACCCTGAGAATACCGTTTTTCACTTTGAACCACTGCTAGCAGATGCAGCGTTCTCTGAAGTCACCATTGATTTCACAGCCTTAACTGAGCAGTTGGACCTGAATTACTTTGCCATTGCTATTGTTTCAAGTTGGGAAGATAATGGCATTCCTGACGGTAATGTACCCCAGGTTAACAGCACACTACTGGTAGATGATTTCCAGGAGCTGATCCTCGGAGATGACCCTTGCATTTTTGATGTGGCCATTGAGCAGGGCAACGAGGTCATCCTCTGTCCCGGTGAATCCTCTGCGTTGTCAGTACCTGATGATTATGATGCCTATCAGTGGTACCGTGAACCCACTTTTGGTGGTGGTGCAGAAGAGCTTTCCGGAGAAATCACTTCACTTCTTTCGATCGACGTAGAAAACTTTGCTTTGTATAATGTATGGTGCGAAGTAACCCTCGATGAATGCACAGAAGCTTCTGCCCCCACTGTTATCGATAGTTATGTTTTCGTTCCGACGACCATCGCCAGCAATGTCACCGAAGCTTGTGCGCCTGAAACCGTTACGCTCGAAGCGCTTGGTGCTGAAGGAGAGGTGACCTGGCTTCAGAATGGATTTGAAATCACTGGTGAAAACAGCAATCCCATCGAGATTGATGAAACGGGATCCTATGTAGCGGTTATTTATCCGGAACTGTGTCCGAATTATGGCATTAGTAGCGGACTCGGCGTGGGTGTCACCATCTTTCCGGAGCCTGAACCTGAGCTCATTTTCCAAAATGGTCAGATCAGCATTGAGAACGGTCCTTTTGATGAGATCTCATGGCTCTTGAACGGCATATCATATTCTAATGGTGAATTTGACGGTCAGTCTGAAATAACTCCGAATACGGATGGTGCATTCACTGTTGAAGTGCTTGACCCAAATGGATGTGAGGCGGTTTCTGACCCTTTCATGTTTACCGGTGTGAGTGAACTTAGAACCACGGTGACGTTGGCACCGAACCCTACGATGCGTTTCCTCGAAGTGCAGTCGAATGTGCCGGGTACCTGCGAGCTCCGTGATATCAGTGGTCGTTTGGTCAGCGCAAAAGCGCTGGATGCGATGTCGCACCACTTTGACCTCATAGATGTGGCTCGCGGTGTATATCTCCTGCAGATGCACGGACGCACCTACCGAGTCATCAAACAGTAAGAAGCGATTACTCTATTCTTTAATGAACGAGATGTTAACATCCCGCGCTTTTGCGCGGAAAAAATAAACCCCGCGAGAAAGCAAACGAATGTCAATAGGATTGCCGGTGACTCCCTCTAAAACAGTGCGCCCGGATGCATCTGCAATCTGAAACGGAAGGTTTGCCTCAAGATGGGTTTGCAATAGGTCACGAGCGGGATTGGGATAAACCAGCGGAGGGTGAGCGACGTATTCAGCCAGTCTAGTGCCGTCAGAGGGATACGCCCAGGCATAGTCTCCAGACCCCTGAAATGGAACGTCAATGAGGCCCTGGTAGTCGTTCGTCAGACCGGTGTAATTGAATTCACTGCCTTCGATCACCTGCCATGGGGCCGAAGGGGCAGGGCGCCACACCATCCGAAGACTGTCTTCAGGATATCCGACGAACTGCATTTCAGTGAAGAAGAGCGAATCGAGGTATACATTATTATTCTGATTTCCGCGGTAGGTAAGGCGTAGCTCAGCATCCCAGTTTTCACTGTCTCGGGTGATCACACGCCAGAAACGGTCGGTTGAAAAACGCCATTCAGGCTGTCCGACAGCGTCATCCGCAGCCGTCAGGTGGTGCTCTACCCTGACCCAGACCGAATCTTCTCCAGGAAAATCATTAGCGGTAATTCGGAGTTCTGCAAAGTTGAACATCTCTGTACCCGTATCAATGTAGCGTTCTTCTGCAAGCACCGCCTGGTGAAGCCATTGATCGCGGTTAATAATAATGTGCTGGGGCTCAAAAGCAAGACCATCAACCGTCAGGAAATGTTGATGCCCACTCACCAGCGTTTCAACCGTATGCGTAGCTTCACCCGGTGCTCCGCTCAGCAGGGTGAGGGTAAGGGGTACATTTGTATAGTACTCGGGGGCATAATGCAGAAACTGTCGAAGCTCGATGTCGGTAGACCAGCCGTTTGATTGAGCGCTATTGGTAAAGTTGTGCAATCGAATATCAGGATAGCCCGGATTGAAAACCCAATCATCGAAGAAACTCTGGAGATTGGCATCAGTCAGCGGGTCAAGGTAGTCGCGAAGCTCCTCACTGCTAATGTCTGAAAATGCCTGGTCTTCGAGAAAAGCAGCCATATGTTCAAAGAAATCATCGCCCATGTAAACCCTGAGGTTATGCGCCACATCGGCTCCCTTTTCGTAAACGTGAGCTCCGTAGGTGTCGTCATGCCCAATGCCGTGCACGGCATAGTGACCGCCGTCATCAGACGCAGCGTTGTACAGCACATCTTTCAGGTTGTCGAGAACGTAGGTATTGTAAGCGTCAGGTCCTTCAAGCTGCTCGAAGAATAGCGCCTCGCAGAAGCTCGCCATCCCTTCATTCAGCCACATATCTTCTTCAGAACTGCACGTCACCAGGTCTCCCCACCACATGTGTGCAATCTCATGGGCCATGAGATAGTCTAAGCCGAGTCCACTTGCCGGAAAGGCAATGTTCGTGGCATGCTCCATCGCTCCTGCGTTAAAGGGTACAGCAACATAACCTACCCGCGGCCAGCGGTACGGACCAAAGTCTGCTTCAAATCCTTCGAGGCATGTATTGAGGTTGTCAAATGCCTCTACCATTGCGACATTTTGCCCCGGAGAAGATGCCAGCCATACCGGAATCTCGTCACCGGTAGAACTGATAAACATGGATTCATGATGCGTTAGCTCACCCACCGCAACGCTGGCGAGGTAACTGGGAATGTGTTCACTGAGTTCCCAACGTGTGAGGAGGCTGTCGCTGCCGATCGGCTCAACAGCGGTTAACAGCCCACCGCAATAAGCATTATGCTCGTCGCTTGAGAGCACTTCAATGGTGTAGGGTGAGCGTTCAACGAAATTGTCAAAGCAGGGGTGCCAAACCCTTCCGTAACTGTGCGGGTCGGCATAAAAGCCCACACCTAGGTTGTAGGCGATATCAGATTGCCAATAGAATCCGCCCCATCCGCTTTCATCCGTAATCGGACTACCGTGGTAATGGATTCTTACCCGGGGAGTATCTCCGCTGTTCAGGGCCGCCTCGGGAGAAATCGTCAGGGTTTGCCCCGAATGTGCGAAAACCGTTTCGGCATCGTCTATGAAAACACTATCCACCGTTAGTCCTTCGAGGTCTAACAGTATCTCCTGCAGGTCATCGATCAGCACCTCCATATCGATGATGGCGCGTGCTGAGAGTTCCTGGGCACTCCACGCGGTGAAATCCAGAAAAAGCTCGGTGTGCAGTATATCGAGTGAATCACTTCGCGAAGCTTCTGCTACTGCGCGCTTACTGTTCGATCGCATCAGGTCTTGTACTGAAAAATGTGAACCATGCGCACGTGAACAACGGTGTTCCTGTGCGACGCTTGAAATCATAGAAAAAGCGAGAATGCAGGTGATCAATGCTTTCATAAAAGATCAATTTGAACGAGGCAGAAGATACGAATGCTTCAGCTTACGCCGCAAAAGCGGCGGATGCGTCATTTCGCGCTGCTTATCAGGCCATTGGTACCCATTTTCAGTCAACCTGAACAGCACGGGGTAGGGCAAGTGAACACAGGCTTGTATTAAGCATGATTGGAAAGCCATCTGACAGTGTCATCCACAACAAATTTGTGTGGTGTTGGTCGTCAGATCGCAAGGAACCAATGAAATTGAATTCCTATGAAACCATCTACCGAACTGTTTGAATTGATTCAGTCGCTCAGTAAAAGCGAGAAGCGGTTTTTTAAGCTCACATCGTCATTGCAGACCGGTGAGAAAAATTACCTGAAGATTTTTGACGCGATCGATAAGCAGACCGAATACGATGAGGCAGCGATCAAGCATCAATTTAGGAATGAGACCTTCATCAAGCATTTCCCCTCAGAGAAGAATCACCTCTACAAGTTGATTTTGAAGAGTTTGCGTGCTTACCATGCAGACAACTCTGTGAGTTCAATTTTGAAGCAGGAGATCAAAAATATTGAGATTCTCTACACCAAAGCACTCTTTAAAGAGTGCAACAAATTTCTGATGCGTGCCAAGAAGATGGCTATTGAGCATGAGAAATTCTATTTCTTGTTCGAGTTAATCAGTTGGGAGAAGAGCCTACTAGAAGAGGCACTTGAAGACGGACAGTTTACGAAAGACCTTGATATGCTTATCAAGGAAGAACAGGAAGTGATTGAGAAGCTCCGAAATCTCGCCGCCTATCACGTGCTCTACTCAAAGATCAATTATGTTTTCAGGAGTGGTGGCTTTGTGCGAAACAAAGAAGATCGCGAGTTGG
Source organism: Flavobacteriales bacterium (assembly GCA_018402085.1). GTDB lineage: Bacteria > Bacteroidota > Bacteroidia > Flavobacteriales_D > Sanyastnellaceae > Sanyastnella. The sequence continues at coordinate 339,532 of JAGYJM010000002.1, forward strand.
TAGAGGAGATCAAAAATCACCCGCTTATTAAGGGTAAAAATACGGCACTCTCTAATCGTGCCGCTACCATTTGCTACTACACCCAAGGGTTTTGTAACCTTGCAAACGGAGATCTCGAAAAGGCCTACGCGCGATTCAGAAGAGTTAAGGAAATTCTCGATGCAAATTCGAACATACGTCGCGATCTTGCGAAGCGCTATGCGCGTACCCTCAACAATATGCTTACATGTCAAATAGACCTGGGGCGGTACGACGAGGCACGGGCATTGGTGAATGAACTTCGTGATGTGACCACACAAAAAGGATTCAACAGCATCGATATACAGGTTGAGATCTTTAAAGACACCTACCTCGCAGATTTGAAAATCTGTCACTTTACCGGAGATTTTGAACGCGGCCTATCATTGATCGATGATATTGTTGAAGGCATGGAAGACCTTGGCGGTAAGCTTCATAAAGAACAGACCGTCTCGTTCTATTACCAGATTGCCTACATCTACTTTGGAGCAGGTCAATATAACAAGGCTTTGTTCTGGATCAATAAAGTACTCAACGATAACGAGAATACATTGCGGCAGGATGTGTACAGCTATGCCAGGCTGTTTAACCTGGTGATTCATTATGAACTGGGCAATTACGATCTTCTGGAGTACATCAGTAAGTCAACTCAACGGTACCTTACGAAGCGACAACGAGATTATGAACTTGAGAAGCTTGTCATTGAATGCATTCGGAAACTTATCCGTGCAAATGATGAAGAGCGCGTGCAAATCTTTGCGCACTTCCGTGATGATCTGAATGATGCACTCAAAAATTCAGAAGAGCGCATTGTGTTGAAATACTTCAATTTCAAGAAATGGATCGACAGTAAAATTGCGAACGCATCATTTGCGGAAACAGTGCGAAAAGCAATCTGAGTAGGACAATTAGAGCAAAAGAAAACCCGGCCTTGAGCCGGGTTTTTCTTGTGTTTTTTTTTAGGCAAGAACCTTATTCAATGACCGTGAACTCAGTCCGGCGGTTTTCTTCGTGTTGCTCTTCTGAACATTCTGCACCATCAGAGCACCCATTTACAAGGCGGCGTTCACCGTAACCACGACTGATCAGCATAGATCGTCGAACGCCCTTACTCACGAGGTATTCAGCAACGGCATTCGCCCGTTTTTCGGAGAGCTCATCGTTATAAGGAATACTTCCGCGACTATCAGCGTGTGAGCTGACTTCTACTTTTAAACCTTCATTGTCTTTGAGCAAATCAGCCACGTAATTGAGATACGGCTTCGATGCCTCTCGAATGTCCCATTTGTCATAGTCCCAGTAAATCTCAGGAATTTCATAGGGGTTATTCGGGTTGATACCTTTGGGGTATCCTTCTCCGTTGGTGTCGACCTTAGGACCTTCAGGGTTGCTGAGATCCATCAAGGCGAGGTTGACATTGATGTCGCCTCCATTCGGGAGATTTTTTGTGCTCACTTCCTCATTGACAGCGAAGAATCCATCCTTCTCAGCACGAACCCGGTAATCTTTACCCGGAATGAGCTCCATTTCGAACATGCCGACGTCATCGCTTTGCAGTTCGGTTACCGAGCCATCGGTGATATTGGTGACGATTACTTTTGAAGATTCGATGGGGTCACCGTTGTTTTTATTGGTGACCAGTCCTTTGAGCACAAAGTTGATTTCTGACTCCTTGAAGGTGTAGAGTTGGTCACGTCCATTAGACCTGTCGCTACTGAAAAAACCGGTACTCTTGTCACCGGTGAAGGTCATTCCGAAATCATCGCCGACGGAATTCATCGGATAAGGTAGGTGGTAAGGACCATTCCAGGCATTTCCTGCCTTCACGGCGTAAACAAGATCGAGGCCTCCGATGGTCTGCACTGCATTTGACGAATAATACAGAGAATCGTCTGATCTCAGGGCGGGGAAAACCTCATTTCCCGGAGTATTGACATTATTTCCAAGATTTGCAGGTTTGCTCCAGACATCATTCTCAAGCTTGCTCATGTAGAGGTCCATGCCTCCGTAACCTTCTGCCAGGTTGGCGCTGAAATAGAGTGTTTTTCCATCAGAGCTTAGCGCCGGATGTGCGTACATGTGCATTCCATCACAGAAGGGCATCAAGTCGGGGTCAGACCAGGTACCGTCTTCTTGTTTCTTGGTGATATACAGTTGAGTAGTATTAATACCGTCATCATTTTTAGACAGTCGGTTTTTTCGCTCATAGTTGCTTCGGGTCAGGATCATGGTCTTACCGTCTTGAGAAACAGTGGCGATGCCGTCATGAAATTTACCGTTCACATTGGCAACTTTCTCGGGAGTGCCAATGGTTGTTCCATCGAGTGAGGCCTCATAAAGATCGGTAAACTTCAGTCCGGTGTATTGATCTACGTCACCCATGCCTGCTTTTTCAGCAGAGAAGTAAATACGGTTATTCATGGCGGTCGGGCTGTAAACAGCGTCAAGACCTCCTATTATTACTGGTTCTACAGCATATCGTGCGGAGTCAGCTTTCATACCTGCAATATTGTTGCAAGACGAACGCAGATTCTGGGCAATGACATTCGAAGGGTCACGCGAGAGTATTCCTTCGAATATCTCTTCGGCTTGGTCATACTCACCGTTTGCCATGAGCGCACGGCCATAATTAATGCGATCTTGATCTGAGTTGCCCGGGGCAGAGGCAAGAATGGCATACTCTTCTTTGGCTTGACTGTACTGGTTGGTTGCGAGGTAAGCGTCTGCCAGTGCCCGACGTGCATCAGGATCGTCTGTTTTTGACAATCCGTTTTCGAGGTGAGTGATGGCATCCTGGTAGCGCAGCTCTTCGTATGCTTTCATACCATCCTTGATGCTGACTTTCGCGCACGAACTCAACACAACTAGAAAAGCTATGAGGAAGGCGTAGGGTGTGAATTGTTTCATCGACATGGTTAGAAGTATCGTGGTGAGCGCTTTTTAATGGTGACGTCTTGACCAAAGTCAAAACCGAGCATCACTTCATGCGATCCGTTAGAGTAAGTGTTGATGTCTGTGAGTGTATGGTCGTATGCGTAGCCAAGGCGTAGCTGAGGTGTGATATTGTACTCAATCATTCCAATAAGCGCATCGCCGGTGCGATAGCCTGCACCGAGCCACAAACGACGGTAGAGTAGTACGTTGCAGTTGAGATCAAGTTGAACAGGTGCGGCCGGTTCAACTTTGACCAAAACAGATGGCTTAATAGCCACGTTGGTGCCGGCCTCTATAACTCCACCAGCATTGAAGTAGTAGTGCTGAGTGAAGTAGTTACTCGTGACTGAATTATCGATCACGATAGCGTCGTCAAGTGAATATAACATGGGAATTGAGAAACCAGCGAAGAAACGTTCAGAATGGTAGTACATGCCAAAGCCAAACTTCGGAATGAATTGCCCTTGAATGTCTCCTTGGTTATACACTTCATCGTCTTCGTCCCAAACAGTTACGTCGCTGAGTGTGGCGCTGTAGGATGAAGCACCTGCGCGGATTCCAAAGGACAAGTCTCCTTTACCTAAAGGCAGGTGGTATGCGATGTTTACTGAAGCTTCAAGCTGCTCCGTTACGCCGATGCGGTCATTGCTTATCAATAGACCCACGCCGAGACGGTTGTTCGCTAAAGGTCCGTCAATTCCTACAACCTGGCCTGTAGGCGCACCGTCAAAGTTGGTCCACTGACTGCGGTGCAGGGCGGTAGCTGACCAATAAGAGTGGGTTCCGGCATAGGCCGGGTTCAAAAGCAGGCCATTGAACATGTACTGGCTCACCATCAACTCTTGCTGCGCAAAGAGTCCTGCAGAAGAACCAAGTAAAATAAGGGTGATTATTAAGTGCTTCATGATGGTCATTTCGTTTAGCGACGAAGGTCAACGTAAGTAGCAAACTGGCGGTCTCCCGCTTCAAATACTACGAAATAGGTGCCGTCAGCGAGATCTTCTCCGGCATCGTTACGACCGTCCCATTCGTTATTGTAGTCTTCTTTTTCATACACCAGATTACCCCATCGGTTAAATACTTTGAAGAGATTATCCGGATACTGGTCAATTCCCAGAATGACATAGGTGTCATTGGCACCATCGTTGTTTGGTGACACACCGGTAGGAAGCGTAAGATCATCCGGTTGCGTCAGTATAATGGTCGTGTCTTTTACACATCCGTTCGCATCCGTCACTGTGAGGGTGTAGCTTCCGGCGGTAAGTCCGTCTGGATCAACGGTATTGTCATCAATGCCTGACGGTCCTTCCCATACCAGGGTGTAATCAGGAGTTCCTCCTTGAACATCTGTTTCAATGGAGCCGTCAGAACCTTCAAATTCACTCACATTGTATACACCATCAGCCAATGGAGAAAATCCGTTGATTGTGATGCTGTCTGGTTCAGCAATGGCATAGTTCGCCTCAGCAGTGCAGCCATCAGCATCCACCACACTCAGGGTGAAGCTGCCGCTACAAATACCGTTGAGGTCTTCTTCGTTGGATACCGTATCACCATTGGCATCTATCCAAGTCGTAGTCAGTGGCGCTACTCCGTTGGTGATGGTCACGTCTACCCCTCCGTCGCAATCTCCAAAACAAAGCGGATTCGAAGCCACGCCGTCTATCTCAATGGCAGGTGGTCCTTCAATGGCGATGTCGAAGTCAAGTGTGCATAGGTTATCGTCGACAACGACGATGTTGTATGTTCCCGGACATAGATTTACTGCAGATTCGGTGTCGGCTGGAACACTCGTGGGTCCATCCCACGTGATGCTGATATCACCTGTGCCGCCTTCAATCGTCAGTAAGATGCTTCCGTCACAGACACCACAATTTGCATTTACTGGTATCGCTTCAGCGCTCAGCTCTTCGGGCTCAATGATTTCGAAACAACCGTCTGTGGTGCACCCATTGGCGTCAGTAACGTTAACACAATAAGTGCCCGGACCGAGGTCCGTGAGGTTGTCTCCCGATCCTACGCCATCTTCCCACTCATAGGTGTAAGGCGCAGCACCACCGCTCAAATTCAATGAAATGGAACCATCGTCTTCCCCAAAACAGGATATCTGTGAAACGACTTCGTTAATGGCAAGGGTATCGGGAACATTGAGCACAATAGGAATTTCAACGCTGCAATCAACGGCGTCCGTAATGGTGACCATAAGCTGATCATCTCCACAAAGATCGGTCAGCGCAGAACCACTTCCCGAAGCCTCACCGTTCAGTGTCCACTCCCATGTGTAATCTGGAATGCCTCCTGATGGCTCTATTTCAACGCTGCCATCGCAGTTTTCTGCGCAACTTACGTTAAAGCCTCCGGCGTATTCTGAAAGGATCTCGTTAGCCTGCAGCTGCTCTGGTTGATCAATTTCAAAGATCATTAGGGTGTCACATCCGTTTGCATCACTCACGAGTACCTCGTAAAGTCCACCACAAAGGTCTGCTACATCTTCTGTAAAAGCGAATTCATCTCCATTATTGTCAAGCTCCCATAGGTAGGTGTAAGGCTCCACGCCGCCGGCCACTGTAAGGTCGATGAAACCATCGCAGGCTCCGAAACAGCTGATCTCAAATCCACTTGGGTAGCTGCTTACTTCACTGGTAACGGTGAGCTGCTCTTCCGGAGCAGTGATCTCCGCCGTTTCTTCAGCTTCGCAGCCATCTGCATCTGTTACCGTAATAGTATAGGTTCCCGCAGGAAGTCCTTCCTGATTCAATGCATTGATGTCGGTGATCGCATCGCCCGTCCAGATAATGCTGAAGTCAGGCACACCTCCAATGATTTCAGCAAGAATACTACCGTCTTCGTCACCTGCACATTGGAGGTCGAAAGGTGAGTCTTCGAGGGTTGGAACCGTCAACTCAACAATGAAGGTGTCAGGTTGCTCAATGATCACTTCTTCGGTGAGTTGGCAACCGTTCAAGTCTGTAAGTGTCAGCTCGAGCGTGTCAGCCGGAATATTGGTCAGAACGTTTCCGAAGTACTGTCCGTCATTCCAGTCAAAGGTATATGTCGGAACACCACCGGTCGCCGTCACACTGACTGCCCCATCACTGTACCCAAAACAACTTACTGGTGTAACGTTGTCTACAGTAAGCTCAAGGGGATCGGGCTCGGTGATCTCAAAAGTGATAATGTCTTCGCAATCGTTCGTATCAACTATACGGAGCTCGTATATACCCGGACAAAGATCGGTCAGTGTCTCTGCTTCCGGGTCGTTATCACCAATATCTCCCTGAATCCAGTCGTAGATGATGTAATTGCCATTACCACCGGTTACTTCAGGAGTGATGAAGCCATCACAGGCTCCTGCACAACTTACGCCGAAACCATTGTAATCAGAAACCTCTCCGGCAGATTCAATTTCAGGTGGATCTGTCATATCGATTTCGGTAGTTGCAATACACCCGTTTGCATCGGTTACCACTACACAATAAGAACCTTCGGGGAGCTCATCCTGGAAGCTGCTCCCCGGAACATTCACAGGGTCACAACTGGTCCAGTCATAATTGTAACATTCTGGATCGAAGCCGGCACAATCAGGTGAGCCACCTTCAACGCTTACGCTGATCTGGCCGTCAGAGGCTCCCGGACAACTGATGTTAAATCCTCCCTCAAATTGGGAGAGTTCAACAAAGATGTCCATCACCTGAGGCGCCTCAAGGAATATGCTGTCGGTTGCGGTGCAACCGAGTTCATCAGTCACTGTCAAGACGTACGTGCACTCGAAGAGATTCGTGATTTCAGAGTTGCTTGATCCGGGGAAGAAACAATCAGCATTCGGCGCCCACTCGTAAGTGATGACACCTGTACCTCCCGTTACAGTAGCGGATAGCGAACCATTGTTTTGCCCAAAGCATACCGGAGGTACGATATCGTCAAAATCAATCACTATTGGGTCAGGTTCAGTCACTACATAAGTGAAGGTCTCTTCGCAAGCTCCATCAATGATCGTTACTTCGTACACTCCCGCGCAGAGATTGAATATGTCTTCATCATTCGAGGTGTAGCCGTCAGGACCACTCCATGTGATGAGGTCAACATCAACCGGCAAAATATCCAATTCAATACTTCCCGAACACTCGGCACCGCACTCAGGGCTTGTGATGGTTGGTGTCACGGTGAACTGGTCGTTCGTGCCCACATTAAATGTCTGCTCAAAGGTGCATCCGAGTGCATCTGTAATAATCACCGTGTAGTCACCGCTGTTGAGGTTGCTCAGATCTTCAGTGGCACATGGGCAGCCGTCTCCTACCCATTCAAAGGTATACGGGCCTCCGTGGCTGCCGCTTACCGTAAGGTCAATGGAACCTATTCCGGCAGTGGGGTCACCACATGGGTTTGGGGTGATATCAGCAGCCACATTCCAGTCAGGAACACAGGTCAGGTCTACTTCCAGGAAGAACTCGCAATCATTGGAGTCAACGACTGTGAGCTCGTAAGGCCCGCAAGGGATGCCATTGAGATCTTCAGTAAAGTAGGTGTCGCCCGTTTGTGTGTTGATCCAGGTTGAAACGTACGGAGGGATGCCGCCGCTAATCGTCACATCAACGGAGCCGTCTGTCGCATCCGGACACGATACGTTGAAACCGCCGGGAAAGGTGCTGATAGCATCTACCGTAACATCAATGGGCTCACCCGGCTCATTGATCGTGATGGTCACGCTTTGTTGGCTGGTACATCCGTTCACGTCGGTCACGGTAACCGTAAATTCTCCAGCAGGAAGCTCTGTTGCAACAGGAGCGGTAAGGTCAGGATCATGACTCCAGCTGTAGAAGTAAGGAGGACAACCACCGGTTGCTGTTACGGTAGCTACACCAGTTTCTTCTCCTGTGCAAAGCACGTCAGTTGTGCCTGCCAACTCGATCTCGAGGAGGTCCGGCTCATTCAGGACGTATGTTTCACTCACCTCACATCCAAGTTCATCGGTAACCGTTACCGTGTAAGTGCCGGCCGACAGGTCGCTGACCGTCGCCGAATTACCACCAAAAACGTTGTCAGAGGAATCTGTCCAGACATAAGTCAAAGCGCCGGTGCCGCCTTCTACCTCAACGGTGATACTTCCGTCAGATGCACCGTTGCAGCTGATCGGAAAGCAGCCGAAGTTTGAAAATTCTACGTTGAAGATGTTCAGCACTTCGTCTTCAATAACCTCCACACACTCCGTATTGGTGCATCCTTCACTGTCGGTTACGGTCAGACAATAAGTACCCTCTTCGAGACCTGTAAGGTCTTCACTGTTCGAGAAGAAAATGTCATTCAGAGTCCATTCATAGGTAAGAGGTGGAGTTACTTCCGTCACCGTCACGTCGATTGCACCAGTGCTGCCGTTGTCACACGTAATGTTGGTGACGTCAAAGTTGATTTGCGGTGTGGTTACTGTCACGGTAGAAGTAGCTGAAACCTCGCAATTCGCAAGAGCAGAGGTAAGTGTGTAGGTAGTGGTTACGGTCGGACATACTTCAACCTCCAGACTATTCGGGTCAGAGACATCTCCTGCAGGATCCCATTCAAAAGTAGCATCTCCATCAGTGAGGGCATCTCCGGTAAGAGTTACACACTGTCCTGTGCATATAGTGGCCTCTGAAGGATCCAACGATACTTCCAGCTCGTCAATGATGGCAAAATCGACGGAACTCTGAAACTCAAAGCCATCACACTGCTGGTCAACAAGTGAGATGGTCACTATTTCCTGGCCTTCCGTTAAACCATCAGCGATGGGCAAGATTTCAAATGAAACAGTTGTTTGCCCTGCAGGTATGATTAAGGTGTAGATCTCGGTCAATTCGTCGTAGAACAAATCAAGATCAGGGTCGGTGATGAAATCAACACCGAACTCTGCGTCTCCCTCTAACTGGAAATTTACTTCGAGGTCTTCGGTTGGGATGAATGTGCTCTCGAATTGCACTGTCCCGTCATTACAACCTTCCACCATGAACTCTGTTCCACCAACGGTGCTGGTGGTTATGGTAATCGGGTTGGATTCAATTTGATTCACGAAAACGGCAGAATCATACAAACGGTCTGAGCCATCGGCAATGATAAGTTTCAGCCGATAGATTTCACATGGAATGAGGTCACCTACTTCAGCACTGATCCCGACAGTGAAGCCATCATACTGAATACCCTGACCCAGTGGGTTCTGGTTGTCAAAAAAGAATTGACTGTTGTCAATATGGTTTACCGAGTTGATTGCTACCGCATCATTTGTACCTGGTATGAGTGCGATATTAACGTCTGTACCTACGTTTGGTCCCGTAATGAAAAAGCCGAATACATCATTAAAAGATGAACCGACCCACTCAAGGTACTCTTCGCTGGCAAAGGTGAAGTCAAACTTTAGGCTGTCACCTTGAGGAACAACGTCAAACTCAAACGTACAGGCATCCCACGTATTCAAGCCCCCATTGGCAATTGTTAAGAGTTCACTTCCTGGAAAATCATTGTCGTACTCATCACAATTCAAGCAGTCAGTGCCGTCAATGATCGGTAGCCCCGTTTCATCATTCGGACCAATCGCGTTGATGGCATTACCGGTGGTAAGCAGGAGACCTTCGCTGGTGCCAAGCTCAGTGCCAGCAGATGTATAGTAGCCGAAGCTGCTGTCTGCCGCGGTTACGCTGACGTTGAAAATCTCAACACCCTGTCCGACGAGGTTTTGCGCCATTTCGTCGGGCGTTTGATCAAAATCTACAGTGAGCTGCGCAGATGCACTCAAAGAAAAGCAGACTGCTATGAGTGCTGCGTAAAGGCGGGAGAAGGTAAAATCCTTCATAATATTATGATAATAAGGTGGAATTCAAATTATTTATTGGCCGGGCGTAGCCGTGAAGCAGCGCACTGCTCGCGAAATTCTTCAAACGTAAGCCCCGATAATTCAAAGTCTGATAGTTCTGTCAAATCGTGAAGATGAGCCAGCAACTGTGTGCCGAGATCACTATTCATTTGAGCTGATTCCTTAAGTTCAAACACGATCAGCCCTGCTGGAACACAAGCCTCTTTGACCTTGAATTCTGTTTGTGTTTTCAAGGCCCGTGCAATTTGCTCATAAGCCTTTACATCAAGGGTTTCCGATTGTACCGTCCAACTGTTTTCAGACGGCGATTGATTCTGAGCCTTTAGGGGCGAAGACAAGACGCAAGTCAGGAAAACCAACGCCAGAATCGGTTGATACAGAGTTTTTCTAAGCATTAGCAGTGAATTTGACAGGTTTCTGCATGCTCATAAGAGAATGCGGGGCAAAATAATGAAAAAAGTATCTATCCACCGCATTCTTTTGTGTTAATAGAGTATTGCTACTCAAGCTTCAAGCCATCCGGTCGCTGCTGACTTCGTAAAGGGCGATGGCTGCTGCTGCTGAAACGTTCAATGATGCAGTAGACCCCGCAAGCGGAATGCGTAAAAGCATGTCGCATATCCGGATGGACGCCTCAGACAAGCCTTTTTCCTCATTCCCCATCACAAGGCACACCGGATTATTAAAGTTCGCAGTGTGCAATGGTTGTGTAGCCTTTTCTGATAATCCTGCAAGCGCTAGTCCGCTCATTTGCATCTCACGAAGACTTGCAGCAAAGTTCTGAGATCGCACCACCGGCATCCTTAACAAGGCACCCGATGACGACTTGATCGCATCGTCATTGATCAGAGCCATTCCTGTGGTAGGAATAATCACGCCATGAAAGCCAAGGGCTTCGGCACTGCGGCAAATGGCGCCAAAGTTGCGTACATCTGTTACGCCATCCATCGCAAGAAGCGCAGGAACCTCCCCGCGTTCAAAGATATCCGATAACAAATGCCCAAGCTCATGGTAAGAGATGGGTGAAACGTGGGCTACGACCCCCTGATGATTCTTTCGGGTTAACCGGTCAAGTTTTTGCTGGGGAACATATTGTATAGGTATGCCTTGCACCTTGCAAAGGCTCAAACAGCGATCCGTACGTTCACCTCGCAGCCCGCGCAACAAAAATACCCGTTGAAGCTCTTTTCCACTTTCGAGTGCCTCGAAAATCGGATGCCATCCGAAAATAACCTGTTCCTTATTCATTCCTGAAATACCCTTCCATTACGCCAGGCCGTAACCGCTCGATCCCAGTCTGTGCGATAAAGCGGATTGCGCTCCAGAACGTAGTGATTGTCTGAAAGTACATTCGCGCTGCGGTCAAAGCGAAAACTCATCGAGTTGATGTTGTTTTCTTCTCCGTAAATCCATTGCTCGCCAAAAGGGTCACGCTTGATGCGATTAGGACTTCCAAAAATAATATGCATCAAGCCCCGATCGGTCTTCCAGCCTTCGGTGTAGGAACTGAAATAGTAGTTGGCTTCCTGCACACGACGGTAATAAATTCTGATCAGATCCCTTGTGCGGTCTTTGCTACCGCCGCAATCCAGCCAAAAGCTGTCGAGCTCCTTTTTCCTGTTATTTCCAGATTCCATTCGCTCAAACTCTCGGCGTCCGCTAATGTACCGCAGTGATTTGATCATCATGTCGAGGGTCTCTACATTCGGGAAGTTTGGGGCAGTAATTAAAACGTTGAAAAGCAACCTCCCGTCAAGATCAGCAACACTCATCAAGCCTTCGTTCGATGTTGCAAAGGCCTCCCCGGTATTCACCACTTGTCCGGTTTGAGCAGGAATTTCAGGTGCCGAAATCCGGGCTTCTGTGTAGGGTGGTGGGGGTAAGCTCACCTCCGGATCCCAAAGCAAAATCTGCAATTGCCCCGGAAAACGATCGCTTTCAACACGCACCTTGCTGCCTGAGTCAGCATGATTGCGCATCAGGGGAAGCGGCCTGTCTTCTGTAAATATCAAAAAATCTTCTCTACTCCCTTTGAGTGTTTTTCGAACATCGAGATCTTCAGCGATGCCCACCCGCCTATTTCGGTCTGATAGCCTCACTTCAAAGACGTACAGGCCGGTATCGAGAGAAAAATCAAACTCCTTTAAAATGATTCGGGCATCTTGCTCCGGATTGCTGTCGCGAATCGTAAATGTTAGGCTATCAGCAAAAACCAATGCTGAACCGTTGTTTCTGCGCACTGCTATTTCACAGTTCAGGCGCGCTTCAAAAGGCGCCTCAGGTGATTTGCGTGCATAAAGCAACTCCGATGAATGAATTTTAAGATAGAGCTTGCTACTGTCGCGCGAGGTATGGTATACGAAGTATTCAGGGTGCAAGGGGGTACTCTCCCAGTCGTAGGCCACATTGCGCGTAGTATTGATGGTGTTCGCTCCTGAACTACAATATAACAGCGAAAAAAGCACTCCTGCAGCCATCAGCCATGTCATCGCTTCTGCAACTCGCTTTCGCAATGCGCGACTCGGTTTTTGATATGTCATGTTAGCATTCATCTATTCTGCCTGAGCCTGAAAGGCTTTGCTTGTCATCCGAAAGCCCGCCGGTTTTTTTAGAGACTTTCGCGATCTCTTTCTTTGTTCTCTTTCTGAATAGCCGCAAGGTACGGTGTGAACGTTAAACTGTAGCACGTGCTTGCCACGTACTGGCCGCTGCGCATCGCATCTGGTATAATGGATGCTGAAGGCTTCAAACAACGGTGCAGAGTGCTGCTGAATTTCAAGGTCATCTGAAAAGTAGGCATTCGGGTTATTAACCATCCAATAAAGTTAAAAGGATATACGCTCGGCGCTTCTGATAGCATTCTTTTGCACCATGCACAGCTACGGTATTCTATCAGTTCAGAAACGATTCACATAGCCAAAATGAATACGAGCATCTCTTAGCAGAACCGGATTACCCTGTTGCCTGCCAAGGGCATAGGCAATGCGAAAAGTTCCGCCGGATGTTCCGATCAATGCCCCCGCTCCGAAACCCAGCGGGGTGTCAGTTGTGAATGCATCTGCTGTGCGCTCATACCAACCTTGATCGCCAAAAAGGAATACCGCTGATGTGGCGTCAAGACTGTATTTGATTTCGAGCGTTCCTATGGCGTATCGGCTTGCAAAAATGCCCTCCTCATCAAATCCGCGAAGGTTATTTAAACCGCCAATTCGGTAGTGCTCATTTAGTCGAAGGGTGCTGTCTATTCGCGCAGCAACTGAGGCACGAAGTGCTATGCTGAAACGCCTGAGAAAAGGCATGTGCACACCGGCTTCTGTGATTACCTCAAATTGTTCGGTTTCCGTGACCACCGGTTCCTCGTCATCGGTAGTGAGTATTTTGAATCCTGCGCTGGCTTCGCTGTTGATGTAGTAACCTCTCAGCGGATTCAAGACGTTGTCTAGCTCAAATTGCCTGTACTTCAAACCGTAGCGTGTGATGCTGATGTCGTCAATATCACTCACTCCCTCACGCAGCGGGTTAGAAGTCCAGCGCTCTGCAAAACCCCTCAGATAGCGATCGGCACCGAACAAATAACCGGCGCTGGCCTCGAGTTGGGTAGTAGAAAACGTACTGTCACGCCTGTAAATATCGATCTCACCCCAAATTCCCCAACGTGTCTGCAAGAGGTAGGGCAAATTGCCGGAAGCGTAAAGACGCTGGGTTGATTGCTGAAGCCTGCGCCAACGAACATCAATGCGCTCACCACGTCTCAAAGCATTGTGAAGTGAGAGGTTGACATCGCCGGTCAACACAATACGCCCTGTCTGAGGATCTGGCTGAAACCCGATGACACCGTCAAATTGATTGGCCGGTTTCTCTTCAAGGTAGAGGTAAAGATCTGCTTCGCCTTCTCTGAAGAGTACCGATGCCGGTTGCATAGGGCGCGCAAATGCAAGTTCTCTAAGACGCTGTGGTACGCGTTCCATTGCCTCTTCGTCGTACGGCTCACCCTTCAGCACACGCAGGTATTGCCTGAAGAAGGTAGCGCTGAAAGGTTTTTCAGAGCGGATGATCAGGCTGTCGAATGCAATGTATGGACCTGTTTCTATGGCTGTCTGAAAAGACAGGATGCTATCATTTTGAACCCTCGGAGAAAAGTGTGCCACGGCAAAAGGGTAGCCGCGGGTCTCAAGTTCGCGGATTTGGAACTCTGCCGCCTGCCGGATCGATGCAGTGTCTGCGAAAAGGTAGACCGCCTTGCGCGATTGACTGTTGGTCGTAAAGCGAAATAGCGGACCGGGATCATGCTGAACAAAAACGGTGTCAGATCTTACCTCAATGACACGCGATACAGCCGAAAGATACCCGAGATGATGGTATTGGCTTTCGAAGGTACGCAACTGGCTGCGCCAATTCAGCGCACTGTCTGGGGCTAATACCAATGTGGTGTCGGCTGACACTATAAAGAGGTGCTGAGAACAGAGTGTTTCAGTGAATACACCTGTGGCTAAGAAAAAAAGCAACGGTACAATAATTGCCCTCTGAGCCGCGTCATTAAAATATGATCGTATGTGGATAACCCTGTGAAACAATTCTGATCATTCAGCGTAAAAGGAAACGATTAGTTGGTCACTTTTATGCGTGAAACCAACGCAAACTACCTCAAAATGAAAAAAACATTTGCCATTCTGCTTGCAGCATTCGCGATGATGACGGTTCTGGCCTCATGCACTCCGCAAAAACAAGCCTGCGCAGCATACAGCGAAGTAGAACTCGAAGAGTCTGCGAAGTAAGTATTATTGCCACTCAAAGCTGACATCCTGCTTCAAATCAGGGTGTAAGCTTAAGGCAACCGGGCAGCTTTTTGCCGCAGCCTCGATCATGACCTGATCTTCCCTGGAAATACCAGGCATATCAAGAGTGAGTCGTATCCGAATCAGGCCTATTTTTCGTGGGTCACTTTTCATCTTTTTTTCGCAATCGGCTTTCAGCACAGCGATGCGCATCCCGCGCTTTTGCGCGGTAATTCCAATGATGGTCATCATACAACTGCATAAAGCAGCAGCCGTTAGGTCTGTGGGAGAGAAAAACCGCCCCTTCCCCCGGTTGTCAGCCGGCGCATCAGTGCTGATTTTCTCGCCGGAGCCGAGATGTGTCATCTCTGTTCGGAGATCTCCCAGGTAGTTTACTTCATACTTCATGTCGAACATCCATTCGGGTGACAGCGTTGTTTGTTTGTATCTTTGATACGAATGAAGCGAATGTACAAGCTTTTAGTCTTTATCGTCATGCTATTGACGGCATCGGCAACGCACGCGCAAAACGAGTTGTACGATGAACCGCTGGTGGTGTACAGTCGGCAAATGTATGGGGGGGGACACCTCCACAGCAGCGGACTGGGTGCCTTCTATAAGTATGGTGTCTACCGAAATGCGAAAAAAGTGATGATCTTCGGGGTAGATGCCCTTTTTATGAGGCATCCTAAAGAAGTGAGAAGCTTTAATCCGGTCTACGACGAGAGCCGAAGCTATGTTTACGGGAAAACCAATAATTTTTACATCGTAAGGCCTACTTTCGGATACAAGAAAATCATCACCGACAAACTGAGAAGAAGCGGCGTTCAGGTAGGTTACTCATTGCTCTTTGGCCCGTCAATTGGTCTGACAAAGCCTGTCTACCTTGAGATCGGCTATCCTTCCATACCTTATCAGTACTTGTCTGTTGAACGGTATGACCCGAACCGCCATTTCTTTGATGACATTTACGGAAGGGCGTCGGGGTTGAATGGATTGAATGAACTTCGGTTTCATCCCGGAGGCTTTATTAAATTCGCTTTCAATTTTGAATACGCCAATGAGAAAGATCGACTTAAAGGCCTGGAAGCAGGGGTAGCATTGGATGCCTACACCTCGAACATACCTATTATGGCAGAGCAACAGGGTGCAGATAATAACCAGTTCTTCCTGACCTTTTTCCTGAACTTCTTCTTTGGCAAAAAGTACAATTTGAATCAATGACCGACGCGAAAGCATTGAATGCATCCCCGGTGAGACAGCGGGTGCCCAAACCCAAATGGCTGAGGGTAAAGCTGCCTACTGGTGAGTCGTATAAGAAAGTACGTGAGATCGTAAGCGAGCATAAGCTGCATACGATCTGTGAAAGCGGCAACTGTCCGAATATGGGTGAATGTTGGGGTGAAGGAACCGCGACGTTTATGATTCTTGGTAATATCTGCACACGGAGCTGTGGCTTTTGTTCAGTGGCTACCGGACGACCGGATGACGCTGATCCTTTCGAGCCTGCGCGCGTAGCTAAATCGGTGAAGCTCATGGGGGTGAAGCATGCAGTGATCACCTCTGTAGACCGCGATGACCTCGCTGATGGAGGCTCAGAGATCTGGGCGATGACCGTTCGGGCTATCCGCAGGCAGTCTCCGGAAACCACACTTGAAACCCTGATCCCCGATTTTATGGGTAAGTGGGACAACTTGCAGCGCATCATTGAGGTGGCTCCGGAAATTGTATCCCATAACCTGGAAACGGTGCGCAGGCTGACAAAGCAGGTGCGTATTCAGGCGAAATATGACCGAAGCCTTGAAGTCTTGCGCCGCCTGAAGCAGGCCGGAATGAAAACTAAATCGGGCGTGATGCTCGGTCTTGGCGAAACTGAAGAGGAAGTCATTGAAACGATGGACGACCTTCGCAGTGTTGGTGTAGATGTGCTCACCCTGGGGCAGTACCTCCAGCCAACGCCAAAACACTTGCCGGTTGCAGACTTTGTGCATCCGGAGAAATTTGAAGAGTATAGGGTGCTTGGTCTTGAAAAAGGGTTCCGTTTTGTAGAGAGCGGTCCACTTGTCAGATCATCGTATCACGCGGAAAAGCACGTATTTTAGTAGAAAAACGGGGCTGACTTGTAGATTTAAGTCCGCAGATTGCCGAACACCACACGCCACATACTTGTTTATATTGTAAATTGCCGATCGATTGTTTCGATAATCCTATTTGATATGAGAATGAGAACGCTACTGTATGTACTGGGAGCAGGGATTCTTGTCCTGTCCGCCTGGGGAGTTTTAACCAGCGGAGAACAGAATGCCGAATACGGGCCACGCTCGTCTGAAAAGGTGGAATCCGATTACCTCGGAGCCGCTGAAATTTACCGCATGCTTCGCGGAAATGTGGAAACCGGAGAGGTCAATCCACAAGATTATGTTGAAATGCGCAACGCTGTGCGCAAATACGCAGAAAAGAATGCGCAACAAAAAGACAGCGAGCCAATCGAATGGGTCGAAATGGGGCCGGATAACGTCGGTGGACGTACACGCGCAATTCTCATTCTGGATGAAGACAACCTGATGGCAGGTGGTGTGTCGGGTGGCCTATGGCGCACCAACAACCAGGGAGACACCTGGACGCAGATCACCACTTTCCCGAACTGCAACGTAGGATCTATTTGCCAGGCCGGCAACGGTGACATTTATGTCGGTACGGGTTCTCAATTCGACTTCGCCGGCGGTGGCGGGGGCTCAGGCTTTATCGGACAGGGTGTTTACCGTTCAGTAGACGGCGGAAACACCTGGACGGTTGTTCCTGATACTGATCCCGGGGTGCTTGGTCTGGGAGACTGGACCGCCACTGACGCGCTCGAGACGGATCCGAACAACCCCAATCGCGTATGGGTTGGTGGAAATGCCGGATTCGGATATATTGAAGGTGACAATGTGGTGATGGGGGAAGCAAACGGTCTTCCTTCTCAGTCGTGCGGTGATATTCATATTGCTCACGACGGGAGCTACATGCTGGTCTCTATGGCCGGTGGTCGTGTTTACCGAAGCACAGATAATACATACACGAATTTCGAGGCTGAATTTGGCAGCGGAGACGGAAACCTTCCTCAAAGCGGTCTCGGACGTGCACGAGTATATGTGGTTCCTCAGCACCCAAATCATGCGTATGTTCTTTACGCAACAGGTGCCGGTCTTTTTGGTGGGGTTTACCATTCATTTGATTTCGGCCAAACCTGGGACAATATCTGGCCTTCAGGTAACCCTGAGGTAACGCCGCTTCCTCGTGGTCAGGGTATCTACGACCTTACCATTGCTGCGTCACCGCTCGATCCTGAAATTGCCTATGTAGGTGGGATTGAATTTTGGCGTTCAGGTCCTAATTATCAGGCTGAGCTCGCTGCTTTGCCGTTTGACTCACCGGGGCTTGACATCGATATGCACGTTGATATTCACGAAATCGTTTACTCACCGGAAGGGGTAATGTGGGTCGGTACCGACGGCGGTCTGTACAAATCGCTCAACAATGGCGAAACATATATTGAGACAAACAGAGGCTTCAATGTAACCCAGTACTACGGTATCGATTATGATCCCGCAGGTGGTGTAGCGGGCGGTACGCAGGATAACGGTACTCACTGGATTCCGAATGACGGTTCACTGCTAAGCGACCTCAGTGCCGTGGATCTCACAGGCGGTGATGGCTTTGATTGCGCAATTCCTGATGTAACCGAAGCCAATGATCTGGTGGTGTTCACCACATCTCAGTATGGCGTGCTCTACCGGGTTTCAACCAATGGTGGCGTGGCAAATATTTATGACGATGAGGTGAATGACCTTGTTGGAGACGACGGTGAAGTTGGTTCTTTCTACACCGTGAACAGACTTTATGAAGATACTGAAGACGACGAAAGTGAGCGGTACGTAATTCTCGTTAACCCTTACGAAGAGACGATTATTGACTCTACCTTTAGTTTGGAAACCAATAACCTCAACTTGCCATTCGAGTATACACTTCCCGAAGGTTTTGAATTGCGTTATTGGGAAGAATTGATTCGCCCTGATATCACCACCGATGAACCGCTTACGGAAGACCCGAACTACTTCTGGCTCGATCCTCAAGAGTTGACCTCAGAAATTGAAGATTGTGATACTACCTTCACGCAAATCGGTGAGCAAGAAGTGATTGATGAAATTACTCCGGTTGATAGCTGCTTCTACTTTGAGCCGCTTGACTCAACCATCTGTATCACGGTTGGATTTGACACCACATTTGTCATGGAGCCGGTTTTTGATATCGATATCGATTGTAGCATCCAGTATTTCTATGCGAGCGATACCCTTTTCGATATCGCTGAGCGCATCAAAGTGCAGGATCCGTACACCACCATGTTTACCATGGGCTTCATCGGTAGTGAAGGGGTTTGGATGACACGCGACGCCCTCGATTTCAACCAGCAGCCTAACTGGTGGCGTTTAGGAACAGCCCCTGGCGGTGGCGGTACAAAAGCTATTGAATACGTAGTAGGCGATCACCCTGAAGCAGGTGACGTGATGTTCATTTCAGGATGGAACGGTGAGGTGTGGCGAATCTCCGGCCTGACTAACCTCTGGACAGACGAAGATTACGTAGATACGCTCAACAATGCCACCGGTGAGCCAACGTTTGACGCTGACGGTGACGGTATTCCTGATGGAGACAACTATCTCGACGTGCTTGACTGGGATCTCGTTTTCTCTACAGGAGCGCCGGTGACAGGTATCTCTGTAGATCCCAACGATCCTAACCACGTGGTCATATCGATCGGTGGTTATGGGGGGTCTAACAAGGTGCGTGAAACATTCAATGCGCTTGACGAAAATCTATCTTCCGGAGACTGGAACTCGATCTGGTTGAACGATCCTGTAATTGATGGTATGCCGGTTTACGACGTTGTGGTTGACATGACTGACGAAAGCGGTCAGACCATTGTAGCTGGTACAGAATTCGGTGCGTGGATCACGAACGATGGCGGAGATACATGGTCGATCTCTAACATGGGAATGGCTGCGGCTTTTGATATCTATGCCTGCCCGATCTTTGACCTCAAGCAACAATGGCGAGGTATGGATCGTTGGATCAATCCACAAAATAGTGGTATCATCTATGCAGGTACCCACGGCCGGGGTATCTTCCGCAGCGAAGCATTCGGATTCGTCAATGTTGATGAAAACGACGATACGCCAGGCTTCGCTTCTGATAACCTCCTGGTTTATCCGAACCCTGTTTCGTCAGGTTTCGCTCGTTTTGATCTGGATCTTGTAGCAACCACTGATGTACTGATCTCGGTTTTCAATATCAACGGTCAGCGAATAAAGCAAATCAATAAAGACAATCTTGCCAGCGGCAAGCAGGTGATTGAACTTGATCTCAACGATCTCAGTAACGGTACATACCTGCTCAATGTGCAGGCAGGTGCTTCTACCAAAACTGCACGGTTCGTGGTGATGAAATAAGATATGTGACCATTCAATAAAAAGCCGGCTATCACAGCCGGCTTTTTTACTTTCGGAACGAATTAATTCAAAACGAAGTTATGCGCATTGCCATTAATGGATTCGGACGTATTGGCCGCACGGTGGCTCGTCTATTGGCCACGAATGAACAATTTGATCTGGTCGCTATCAATGACCTTCAATCTCCCGAGGCACTTGCGCACTTGCTCAAGTATGACTCGGTTCACCGAACTTCAAAACACAGTATTCGTCTTGAAGACGACATCCTTTCATACGGACGGCAACAATCGAAGATGTTGGCGGTGACGGATGCCCGGCAATTGCCCTGGGCTTCTTTAGAGGTTGATATCGTGCTGGAGTGCACAGGCACGATGAAACATGCCGGCCACATGCAGGCGCACCTCGATGCCGGAGCCCGAAAAGCTATCCTCTCGGCTCCCCCCGCAGATGACAGCATGAAAACGATCGTACTTGGCGTGAATGACGATCACCTCAATGGTGAAGAGGTGATTTTGTCAAATGCATCATGTACCACAAATTGCGCGGCGCCTATGATACAGCTGCTCCATGGACTTTGTACCATCGAAAGCTGTTACATCACCACGGTGCACTCGTATACCGGTGATCAGCGCTTGCAGGATACCCCGCATCGAGACCTTCGTCGTGGGAGAGCCGCTGCCTTGTCGATTGTTCCTACAACAACAGGAGCAGCGAAAGCCCTGACGAGAATTTTTCCTGAACTATCTGAGGTGCTCGGCGGATGTGGTATCCGTGTGCCTGTGCCGGATGGCTCATTGACAGATATCACTTGTATCGTCAAAGATCCGCTTACCGTCAAGGAGTTGAATGAAGCCTTTCTGCAATCGTCAAAAGAACAGTATCAGGGAATACTCGATTATACCGAAGATCCCATTGTTTCAAGTGACATTTTAGGCAACCCACACAGCTGCATCGTCGACGGCCTACTGACATCTGTCATCGGTAAGATGGTGAAAATTGTAGGTTGGTACGATAATGAGGTAGGCTACTCCAGCAGGCTTATTGATTTGATGCGTCTGCTGGGTGAGCGCCATACCTAAGCAACTCGAGATCGTTGCCATCGAAACGGGCATATGTGTAATAGCGTATCCAGTCACCCAGGTTCAGGTAACGACTGTCAGGAGTCAAGCGAATATCTAAAGGCAGGTGGCGGTGACCAAAGATGAAATAGTCATAATGCTCCCTTGTCAAAATTTCTTTGCAGTAATGCACCAGCCATTCTCCTTCTTCACCCAGAAAGGTAGCATCCTTTTCTTGACTGACTTTACGACTTGTTCTTGACCAAAAATCGGCTACGCCAATGCCAAAATTAGGGTGAAAACGCGCAAATATCCACTGGCAAAGGCGGCTGTTGAATACCTTTTTGATGACCTTGTAACCATAATCGCCGGGCCCCAATCCGTCACCATGACCGATATAAAAATCTTTTCCATTCCACGATCGCTGAATCGGTTCACGATGCACCTGCACACCTGTTTCTGAAGGCAGGTAGTCAAAGATCCACATATCGTGGTTGCCGGTGAAGACGTGAATAGGCAGACCACTGTCGCACAGCTCTGATAGTGTTCCAAGCAAACGGGTAAATCCTCGAGGAACGGCTTTCCGGTATTCAAACCAGAAGTCAAAAATGTCACCAACCAGGTAGATTTCGGCAGCGTGAGGCGCGATCTCATGCAGCCACTTTACAATACGCCTCTCTCTCGCAAGGCTGCTTGCCCTATCAGGAGCACCCAAGTGAAAATCTGAAGCGAAGTAAACGTATTTACCCGCCGGAAGCGTGTTGGAGACCGAAGCTGATTGCTGCATTCAGGCGGTGTGTGCTTATGCCTGATCGAATAATTCTGCCAATTTCTGCTCAAGAGCCGCACCCCGCAGGTGCGTGGCTATGATGGTGCCGTCACGTCCGACCAGAATGGTGTGGGGAATACTAGATACCCCATAGGCCTGTGAGGCTTCATTTTGCCACCCCTTGAGGTCGCTTACGTGATTTGGCCAGATCAGTCCATCTTGTTGTATCGCCCGCAGCCACTTGTTCTTGTCGCTGTCGAGTGACACGCTGAAAATTTCAAAACCTTTGTCTTTATAACGATTGTAAGCCGCAACTACATTCGGATTTTCACGACGACAGGGGCCGCACCAGGAGGCCCAGAAATCGATCATTACCACCTTGCCCTTTAGGTCGCTCAGTGAACGTGTGGTGCCTTCAGGGTCAGTCATTTTGATATCCGGCGCCTCCATGCCTACTGTATATGCGCTATTCTTGCGCGTTGAAGGATTCTGTTTCACCATTGTCGCCTGGTTGTACTGAGTGGTAACCATACGGTGGTAGTAAGAATGACCAAATGAGGGCTTGGTTGCGTCGAGTACCTTTTTGTACACCTCCATATTTTGCTTGAGATTCAACTCCGAGAGTGCAGCAATGGCAGCCGGACTGTCGGTATGGGTGTCAATGAATTCTTTCGCTGCAGCCTCTTTCTTCTTATTCAATTCAACAATTTCACTGAAAGCCTGAGAGCGGTCGATGTCAGAAGAATTCTTGTCTTTTGTCACTTCTTTGAGCTCGATTAAACGCTTTTCAAGAGGTCTGATGGTGGATGTGAACCGGTCATAAAGTGAGCTGTTCATTGAACCTTTATAGGTTACGGTCTCGTTCAGTTCGGGCGAAGCTGCTTCAAGGTATAGCGCTTCTGTAGAATCTGTGATGAATACCAGGTCTCGCTTATTGTCGATTTTTATCTGGTAATAATCGAGCGGCATGGGTTGGTCAGGCATCAGTCTGAAGCTGCCGTCAGAGGCAATGATCGTGGTGTCCATCGTTACCGGGCGATTGTTTTCAAAGCGGATCAACGCAATGACTTCGCCTTCGGCACCGGTGATGACTCCTGAAATAACACCCGTTTCTTCCGCCTGAGGAGGAGTACAGGCAAAAAGGAGGGCAATGGTAAAGATTCCTAAAAGGGTACGTAGCATCATGTCTTCTTTCTTGGGCTGTACAAATATCTTAAAAAGCAAGCGTTTAACGCTCTACAATTTCATTCGGACGTGTATTCTTCAGACTCCTGATGATCCATCGGATCAATTCGTCTCCGTTTTCAGGTTGCACATCTATCGGCTGAGTGTACACCGGCAGCCTATCTATGCCCGGCAGGTGTTTCATCCGCATGAGGTCTTTCGTTGTGGTTACCAGAGCGTCTGCATGGTGCCGTTCAAGCGCACTTCGCCAGTCATTGAGCTTGCTGCTGTCGAAATGCTGGTGGTCACGATAGTTAAAGTGTTCTACCACTTCAAGTGTCTGACTCAGGTGCTGTTTAAGGGGTGCTGCATTCGCAATGGCGGTGACAAGCACGATGTTTTTTATTTCTTTTTCGGCCTTTCGGCCGGATGCGAACAGGGGAGCGTATACCAAACGACTCCTGAAGATACGGGTGTTCTCACCCACACAAAGCTTTTTTCGCAGATCCGAAAGCTCTGGCAATAGCTGATCAAAATCATTGAGGCCGGTTAAGATCACTGCATTGGCATCTTGCATGCGCGACCGATGATCACGCAATCTTCCTGCAGGAAGGTAAGACTCATCTGCCGGCAGGCTGTCGAACCGAACCAAAGCAATGTTCAAGTCACCGTGCAGTTTTCTGTGCTGAAACGCATCATCCAGGAGTACAAGTTTACAGCGATCTGACACGGCCATCTTCTCTATTCCGGTAATGCGATCTTCACATACAGCCACCGGGATGTCAGGAGAATTGAATTTGTACAACAATGGCTCATCCCCAACATCCGATGCTTTTGCATCGTTATTTACCCAAAGAAAACCACGTGTCTTTCGCCCGTATCCGCGGCTTAAGATGCCGGGTTTATATGCAGCAAGTTCTCGGGCTAACCAAAGAGTATGCGGCGTTTTACCGGTACCTCCAAGGTGGACGTTTCCTATGACCACCGTAGGTAATTTTCCGCGCTGAGACCGCAACCAGCCCCGATTGTAGGCATGATTGCGGAGCTTCACGATGGTGCCGTAAACCCATGACAGAGGAGTAAGAAGCTTTTGCATTCTGTACATTAGCCGCAAAGTACTACGAAATGAAGCTTCATCATATTGTTCAGGCGCTTGAAGAATGGGCTCCACCATCATTGCAGGAGGCCTATGACAACTCCGGACTGTTGGTGGGAGAGCCGGAAATGGAAGTTCAGGCGGCATTGGTTTCGCTTGATTGCACCGAGGCAGTGATCGAGGAGGCCGCAGCCCGCGGAGCGAACCTTGTGATTGCGCACCATCCAGTTGTTTTTGGTGGATTGAAGCGTTTTACGGGCAGGTCTTATGTGGAGCGCACCGTCATGAGCGCGCTCCGAAAGGGGATTGCCGTTTATGCGATCCATACCAACCTTGATAACGTGGCGCATGGTGTAAATGCCTATCTCTCATCAGTGATTGGTCTCCGGAACACCCGGATACTGAGTCCGAAAAGCGGCCTACTCGAAAAACTGGTTGTATTTGTACCATATGACCATGCGGACGCACTTCGAAATGCTATGTTCGAAGCGGGTGCAGGTAGCATCGGTAGTTACGATCAGTGCAGTTTCAACCTGAAAGGAGAAGGTACGTTCAGAGGGGGAGAGTCATCGAATCCTTTTGTGGGTGTGCAGGGCAAGCGCCATACAGAGGCCGAAACACGCATAGAGGTACTTGTAGAAAACTGGAGAATCGGAGACGTGCTGGCGGCCATGCAGCGCAACCATCCTTACGAAGAAGTGGCGTTTGACCGAATACCGCTCAGCAACAATCACTTGCAGATAGGTTCAGGTATGATCGGTGAGCTTGATACCGCAATGAGGCTTGAAGATTTTTTTGATTTGCTCAAAACGGAGTTGAGCGTCAGCGTAGTGAAATACACCCAAAAGCTCAAAGATGAAATTCGAACAGTGGCAGTTTGTGGCGGTTCGGGATTCTTCTTGCTCCACGAGGCCATGCGATCCGGAGCTGACGTATTTGTTACCTCAGACGTCAAATACCATCAGTTTTTTGATACGGAAGACCGCATCGTTCTTGCAGATATCGGTCATTGGGAAAGTGAACATCGAACAGTAGAGTGGGTGCGTGACTATCTCAATCAGAAAATTCCTACCTTTGCCGTTCACTTAAGTGAGATCAATACCAATCCGGTAAACTACTATTAAATTATGGCGAAAAAGGTAACTACGGCAGAAGATAAACTTCGTGCCCTCTATTCTCTGCAAGTCATAGATTCTCAGATTGACAAAATCAGAATCGTTCGCGGAGAGTTGCCACTGGAAGTTGAAGATCTTGAAGATGAGATCGAGGGGTTAAGAACCCGTGTGAACAAGATCGAAGAAGACATCGCCGGGATCGACCAGGAAATGTCAAACAAGCGAAATCATATTGAAGACCTGCGTCAGATGATCAAGAAGTATGAGGAGCAGCAGCAAAATGTTCGCAATAACCGCGAGTATGATTCCCTCAGCAAAGAGATCGAATACCAGGGGCTTGAAATTGAACTGAACGAGAAGAAGATCAAGGAATTCAACGCCCAGAAGGTTCACAAGCAAGAAGCCCTCGAAGCGAGTAAGAAAAGACTGGAAGACCGCGAAGGAGATCTGGAGGCGAAGAAGTCTGAGTTGGATGAAATCATTGCAGAGACGCAGAACGAGGAGCAGATTCTTATGAAGCAGTCTGAGAAGATGAAGAAAACCATTGAGCCACGATTGCTGAATGCTTATGAGCGTATCAGAGGGGCATCAAAGAATGGTTTGGCAGTAGTGCCCATCGAACGTGAAGCCTCTGCGGGTTCATTCATCAAGATTCCACCGCAAAAGCAACTCGACGTAGCCGCGCGCAAGAAGATTATTGTTGACGAGCACAGCGGGCGACTCCTGGTTGACAAAGAACTGGCAGAAGAAGAGCGAGACAGAGTAGAAAAGGCACTGGAGAAAGAGCTCAAGAAAGCCACCAAATAAGACCGGTGTTCACATACACCATCAAAGCCTCGCAATAGCGGGGCTTTTTTTAGTACCTGAAGCCAACAGAGATCAAAAACTCACCTCGAAATGCATCCAGCGTGGCAGGGTCTACCAGATCGGGATCATACAGGAAGAATTGTGAGCGGCTGTTGCGATGGAGGTATGCCCCCTCAATGAAAAGATGCTGGCCGCGGTAACCGACTCCTCCGGTGTAGGTAATGACCGAAGACTGGAGCGGATCATTTACGTATGGCGTTTGCTGAAAAACAAAACCTCCACGAAGTCTCCAGAAGTTGGATACCCGCCATTCTGCGCCAATACGGGCGTTGTGAGTGCTCTGGAAAACTGTACTGATGGTCTGGTTTTCAGCACTGAAGTCGTAGCTGTTCGGAATGAGGTTAGAAGGACGTAACTCTGCGTTGCGGTAGTCAATAAACTCGTAGTCGGCACTGACCAGTCCGTTCTTGCCCAAAATGAAGGCTGCGCCAGCGATCCAACGAGAGGGGGTGCGAACATTGTAATCAAAAGCCCCCTGGGCGAAGCTGTCATAGCGTTCTCCATCACCGAAGTCAGAGATGATTTCTGTATCCCATGCGTCGTTCATACTCAGTACACTGGGGCTGTGCCATGCGGCAGAGAGTCTCAGCCAGCGATTCGCCCGGTAAATTGTTCCTAGTTTAATGTTGATACCATTGCCCGTAGTGACCAATTGATCGCGGTAGGTGAAGCTTTGAAGATCTGCATTTTCGTCAAGTGTTTCTTCGGTATAAGAATAATCGCGGTTATACCTTATCACAGGAAAGCCAAGAGAAACGCCGAAGAACCATTCGTCGAGGTAATTTGCTCCGCCACTGACAACGGTTTCGCCCATATGACCGGTGATCTCATCGCGAAGGAGCTGTCTGCTAGCACCGTCTGGAAGTGCAGTGAAATATGCATCCGGTGTATTGCTGCTGATGGTGTCAAGCAAGAAGGTATTCCAGGCCAGTCCGGCGCCGAACGGAAAACTCTGGTTGAGTTGATCAAAAGGCACCCCATTTGCCTGATTCAGGAAAACGTCCAGGAGTGACGTGTTGGTAACGTCGCCAACAATGTTCGTGCTTTGATTGAAGTTGCGCAGTTTATTATACCCGATGGCCAGGTTGAAAAACTCCCAGGTGGGGGTATCGCTGGCATATGAGCTGACCAGTCCGATTTGGGGAATATGAAATGCGAACTGGCTCTGTGATACGTTGTTATCTTCGTACAAGGCATCCACATTGGTTGCACTGATCGCAAGTGAGCCGCTGACTTCATTTCTGCGGTAGACTCCCGTGCTGGCGGGGTTCCAGGATATCGCTGACAAATCACCTCCGAGCGCTCCAAAGGCTCCGCCCATTGCTGAAAAGCGCGCATTTCCCAGGGGGTCGATCATGCTGTATCGCAATGCGTCAGACTCGTTTTGAGCACTGAGCCATCCTGCCGACAGGCAGCACGCAAGGAGCGAAATCCATACTTTCATTGGTGCACTACCCAATTCATTCACCATTAACGGCCGCCGCCACTTCTACCGGTGCTCCGACCGCCACCAGAGCGTCCGCCTGAATTACGGCTTGGAGCAGCAGGTGAGGTGCTTCCACCACGACTGCGATTCATCGAAGGGGAACTTCCGCGGTTGGGAGAGGAGTTCTGACGTTGTCGGGTATTGTTACCCCCATTGTCGAAGAAATTGTCCCAATTCCAACCATTGTTGCGCTGGCGTTGTGCTGGTTGCTGGCGGGTATTTCGCTCGGCATCGTTCCCACCCCTCGGACTGTAATACTCGTAGGTGCGGTTATTGCGCGTCCGGTTCGGGCGGTAATCTGCATCTGGTGTATCGTTATTGTACGGATTGCGTTCGATGTCACCTTGCGGGCGCTCGCCGATCTGGATCGGGCGCACATTATCGCCGGTTGTGCGCGGTGAAGCCGGATTGTACATTTGTTCTGCGCCATAACTGCCCCCTGCAGGTGTGTCTTGGTAGACCGGAACACGCGGGCCATAATTGAAATTCGCGTTGTTACCCCAAAGGTCATTGCCCCACATGCCGTTGTTCCAGGGATTGTTCCAGGGATTGTTCCATGGGTTGTTCCATGCGTTGTTCCATGCGTAAGGATTTCCCCATCCCCATTGGTTGCCAGCGAATGGAGAGTTCCAGCCCCATGGGCTGCTCCAGGGGTCACACATAGGGTTGTAGAATGGATCATTCCAGCCATTGCCCCACATAGGTGAACCAAAAGCACTGTGGCCCATGAAGTAATTTGAAGGCATCATCGGATTGTTAAAGCCAACCCCCATGTTCATTCCTGGGCGCCCCCACATTGACATTACACCGAGATTGAAACGCGGCTGATTGAAGCCGTTCATATTCCCATTCCAGCGTTGTCTGAAATTCGGAATGCCTCCGCCTGCGGCATCCGGATTGTAGTAATCGTACTCTTCTCCGGCGTAGTCACTGTTATCCGGCGCTTCTGCGCCGTACTCATCATCAGCATACTGGGCAGGCTGATCGGAAATGTACCGGTCGCCCGGACTGTAATAGAGTTCATCTGTTTCTGCCATGCCACCCGTGTAGCGCTGAGGACTGCAGGCTGCGAGCAACAGGGTGCTCATTATTGCGATATACCAAAGTGAATTTTTCATAGTCTGCTCCTCTTCTTTAAATACAATCTTACGCCGTGAATCCCTCTGATTAGCAAGGTAAGATTTTGTTACTTTGCACACCCTATAAGCTACAATAATTATACCAAAATGGCAAAGCTGACATCGCGGGAGCAAGATTATTCGAAATGGTACAATGAATTGGTCGTTCAGGCTGATCTGGCGCAACATTCGGACGTGAAAGGATGCATGGTGATCAAACCGTACGGGTTTGCCATCTGGGAACGAATGCGCGAAGTACTGGATGGTATGTTCAAGGCAACGGGGCACCAGAATGCCTATTTTCCGCTTTTTATTCCAAAATCGTACATGAGCCGTGAGGCTGCGCACGTAGAGGGTTTTGCCAAAGAGTGCGCTGTAGTCACGCATTACCGCCTGATGAACGATCCGGAAACCGGAGAAATCATTGTAGATCCGGAAGCAAAGCTCGAAGAAGAACTTATTGTACGTCCGACTTCTGAAACCATCATCTGGAATACTTACAAAGGCTGGATCCAGAGCTACCGGGATCTTCCCATTCTGGTCAATCAGTGGGCCAATGTGGTGCGCTGGGAGATGCGAACACGTCTTTTCTTGCGTACTGCAGAATTTCTTTGGCAAGAAGGACATACCGCCCATGCCACCAGAAACGAAGCCATCGAAGAAGCCACGCAAATGCTGGATGTGTATGCCGATTTCGCTGAAAAGTGGATGGCAATGCCGGTGGTCAAAGGCGTTAAAAGTGAAGCTGAGCGCTTCGCCGGTGCGGAAGATACCTATTGCATCGAGGCGCTGATGCAAGACGGGAAAGCACTTCAGGCAGGAACCTCACATTTTCTCGGACAGAATTTCGCGAGGGCATTTGATGTGCAGTTTCAGACCAAAGAGGGCGGATTGGAGTATGTTTGGGCTACGAGCTGGGGTGTTTCAACCCGGTTGATGGGAGCACTCATTATGACACATTCAGACGATAAAGGGCTGGTACTTCCACCAAAGTTAGCTCCTATTCACGTGGTGTTTGTTCCAATCTATAAAACAGATGATCAACGTGCCGCAGTATGCGAGAAGGGTGCAGAATTGTGTGATGCACTCATTGGGCAAGGCTATGAAGCGAAACTGGATGATGATGACACGAAGCGTTCAGGCTGGAAGTTTGCAGAGTATGAGTTGAAAGGGGTGCCGGTGCGTGTTGCCATGGGGCCGCGGGATCTCGAGAACGGCACTGTTGAGATCGCCCGCCGAGACACTGGAGAAAAAGAATTGGTTCCGCTTGAGGAGGCAAAAGATTACATCGTGAAAATGCTGGAGCTTATTCAGGAAGAACTCTACACGAAGGCACTTAATCATCGCGTAGCGCACACCACACGGGTAGATACCTGGGAAGAATTCAAAGAAGTGCTCGAAGGCAAGGGCGGATTTATTGAAGCGCACTGGGACGGCACAAGCGAAACCGAAGAGAAAATCAAGGATGCCACGAAGGCAACCATTCGCTGCATTCCACTTGATCAGAAAGAAGAAGAGGGAAGATGTATTTTCTCAGGCAATCCGTCAAGGGGTCGCGTATTATTTGCAAAAGCTTACTAGACTATGGAGGAATCAAAAGACAGGATGCTGAAGCTGATCCGTGAGCGGGCAGTGGTGAAACAGGATGTGTACGATGAAACGTTGCGGACTTTTACCGAGCTGAAAGAAGTACTTAAAGAATGCGTTGAGGAAATCAGTGATTCATTCGGACACGACGATGACCGGGTAGAGTTTTACTACAAAGATAAGGGCACCTTTGAAGCAGAGGTGAAGATTGCCGGTGATGTACTGATTTTTCACATGCACACGAACGTCTTCCAGTTTGATCGTTCGCACAGTTTATGGAAGAGCAGCTACCTACAGGAAGATGAACTGAACGGTTATGTGGGTCTCGTCAACGTATACAATTTTCTGGCAGATTCGTTTAAGTACCAGCGCCTCCACGACCGTGGGTATATGATCGGACGAATGTTTGTCAACCGCGAGGGCCACTTCATGGTGCAGGGAAAACGACAGTTAGGCTATATGTTCAATGATTTCATCAATAGTAAGGTCTCACGTGAAGAGCTGCGCAAATTTGTACATGCCTCTATCGTATACACGCTTGGATTTGATCTTTATGCCCCACCTTTTCAGCAGGTACAGGAAGTGACGATCCAACAGATTCAGGCCATGAGCAGCCACTTGCAGATCGTGACCGGCAAACGTCTGGGATTCAAGTTTAGTTTTGACGACGACGTTGAGGGCTAAAAAAAAATGCAACCTCCATTTGCGGAGACCGTAAGAGGTCTTATATTTGCACTCCAATTCTAACAATGGCCCGTTCGTCTAGGGGTTAGGACGCCAGGTTTTCATCCTGGTAGCAGGGGTTCGATTCCCCTACGGGCTACGAATAGAAAGCAGAACTACGGTTCTGCTTTTTTGCTTTCTGACCGTTCATCCCATTTATCTGCTGTCTATTTCAAATCGATCACACCTTGCGGGCATGAACGCCATTCACACCTCATCGATGCGCCTAAGTCTGCGCCTTGAAGCGGCTGCCCTTTGCGCTGCTGCGATCGCGCTGACCTTCATCTACTATCCACTTGTCTCGTGGTGGGTGTACCTGCTGCTGTTTTTTACGCCTGATATCGGCATGCTTGGTTATCTGGTTTCACCGAAGGTTGGCGCATTTTCGTACAATTTGCTGCACCATCAAGGGGTTGCTCTGCTGACCTGTGTCGCTGGCGGACTGCTGGGTTCAGAAGTTGTGATCTTCATCGGAATGCTGCTCTTCGCGCACAGTGCCTTTGACCGGGTGTTTGGGTACGGACTGAAGTATGCTACAGACTTTAAGGATACCCACCTGGGGCGGATAGGGAGGTAGGTCTATCGCATTTACGCTTCTTTTTTCAATGCAAAAGCATTGGATGTGGTGGTTGCCTTCATTTTGCGGCTCAAAAATTAACCGAAATTGAGCCGATTAAGAAGTCGAATCGGCTCAGAGGCATATGGAAGACTTGATTTCAGCCCACCAAATCTTCGAGCAGAGGCGGTGAGAAATGATGCCAGGTCACTCTCCCCTTATCTCCGCAACCTTCAGCGCTTCCTTCCTCAGCGAGTCACGCTGGACTTCAGTCAAAGACCAGTCGTAATTGTAAAGTGATGCGAGCCATGAGCCGTAGAGTGGTCCGGGAAGCATAAGAAATTTTGTTCCGAAGTCAGCGTGTGCATCGTCTGTCAGTGCTACACGCTCGGCGGTGGGGGATTTATCCCAGCGCGCATCGTAGTCGCCCAGATTGTCGCCGGCGAAGAGTACGATTTCGTACCCACGGTCGCGAACAGCGTTGCGTCGCTCCGTTTTATCACTGGTGGTGGTTTTCAAATAGAAGTGATCGGGATCGATTTGCGGCAGATCGTATATCCCCATGTTCTTCCAGGTTGCATTCAATGCAGAGGTATCACGATTCGAAATGTAAAAGATTCCGAAGCCCAGCGAGTCAGCTACCTTCAGAAACCGTTTCACACCGGGTACGAGGTCTGCAGATGCCTGGTCTGTCCATTGAGCCCAGGTTTCTTTCGCGTAAGGCTGGTTTGCCTCCACCTGCCAGGCGGTGTAGGGACTATTATCAAGTACGGTTTCATCAAGGTCGAGCACTACCGCAAGCTTGTTGGTAGACACTGCGGTGTCAGCGATCGCACGCAGTTGGTGCTCGCCTGCATTGTATGCCTGAAAGCACAAGGCGCGGTATTCGGCGGCTGTTTGCACAAAGAGCACTGCAGCCTCGAGGTAATCCTGGCTGTTTGTTACTTCAGAAAATGAGTTTGGTTTTACGGCAGGTTTAGATTCCTCCCGGCATGAAATGAGTGCTGTGGCGAGGATGAGGGCTATAAGTAGGCTTGGGGCTTTCATGTGTTTAGTTGTAATAGGTAGCAAAGGTAAAGAATGGTACGTTTCACCAAATCGAACCGGAACGTTTTTCAATTGTCATACACTTAAAAGATTCTATGCGCATGCACACACTTTTGATCATTTTCACGGCAGTCATGCTGAGCTGCTCGAACACTCCTGAGAAGAACGCACAAGGAGAGAGCAACGCCGGTGTATTGCCATTGGCCATGATGCAAGATGAGAACTTGCAGAAAGCCTATTTCGCAAGCGGCTGTTTTTGGTGCGTAGAGGCTGTTTTCGAGTCGGTTAAAGGTGTAGAAGAAGCGGTTTCCGGCTATGCCGGAGGCGAAGAGCCTAATCCTACTTACAGAGAAGTGAGTGCCGGGCGAACCGGTCATGCAGAGGCGGTAATGGTTCTTTACGATCCGGGAGTCATTGATTTTGCGACGCTTGTTACCGTGTATTATGGTTCGCATAACCCGACTACCGTGAATGGTCAGCACCCTGACTACGGCACCCAGTATCGGTCGGTCATCTTCTTCACCAATGAAGAAGAAAAAGCGATTGCACAGCAGGCGAAGGCGGATCTGGGTGCAAGTGGTTCGTATGATCAGCCGATTGCTACTGAGATTTTGCCACTGCAAAAGTTTTGGCCGGCTGAAGATTATCACCAAAACTTTGAGAGACGCAATCCGAATCAGCCTTATGTACGTTCGGTATCGATTCCAAGACTCAATAGGTTTAAAGCGCGTTTTCCTGAATTGCTGAAAGAGCAAAGGTCTTCGGCAGAGTGAAACCCGGTGGCACCATTTGCGTAGAATTAGCAGGGATGCTTCGGCTTCCCCTTAAGACGACTACGCTAAATGACAATGCCTGGTGATAACGTACCTTCGAATGTACCATCGATGATGGTGCCATTTTTTATAGCTCTTCGCGATGTGCGCCTCATGTTCGCCTACCGTGGTCCGCTCAGTGATCACCTCACCGATGGCATTATCAGCATCAGTGAACATACGGTCAGTGGACAAGAGGAGATGTCGCGGGTGAACCGTAAGGTGTCTTTCCTTCTGGTTGAGTGCTTTCAGAATATCTTAAAGCACGGCGAGAAATCGCCGGATGGTAACTTGCTCAGTGAAAATGCCGTTTTCAGCTTCAGAGCCTTTGATGACTCGTTCTACATCAACTCGATCAATCCGCTGAAGCCGGAAGATCGCGATCGCCTTGCTGAAATGGTAGAGCGTGTGAACCGGATGGACCGGGCAGAACTGAAAACGTTTTATAAGCAGCAGCTCGAAGAGAACGCCATCAGTTCAAAGGGAGGGGCCGGACTCGGTCTTATTGAACTGGCGCGTAAATCGGGACAGCCTATCCGCTACGATTTTGAAGAAGAGCCTTCCGGAATGCTGTTGTTTCACAATCAGGTATACTTCAGAAAGAACAGCCAACGACCTGAATTTTCATTCACAGAAGCAACAAAGAAACTTCGCTTTGAATTGATCCGTCACCGTATACTTTTGATTTATAAAGGTGACTTTTCACAAGGGGCGATTCTCCCCCTTCTTGATATTATTGAATTGAATGTAGGGCGTAACAGCAGCAGTTCTGAAACACGCCGAGTCGGACATGTTCTGATTGAATTGCTTCAGAATATAGGATCTCATGCAGCGATTTCGGCTGATGGCACACGTGAGGGTATGCTGGCCATTTCAAGAGAAGCCGGTGCCATGGTGATTCGCACAGTGAATGGCATTTCTGAAGATGCCGATCCATCTGCGCTCAAGAAGCGGCTTGATGAATTGAAAAATAAAGACACTCAAACGCTTAAACGCCTCCACCGTGAGCGCTTTAAGGCGAGTTTGAATTCGCCCGTACGAAGCAGTTCAGGGCTCGGTCTTATTCAAATTGCCAAGGCAGCTAAAGGCCAGATAGATTATTCAATACACACTGAACAAAACGGAGAAAGATTTTTTTCTCTGAGCGTCAGAGTTTAGCTACTTTTGGAGAGCCATGCATCTGGAGCCCACCATAGATACGCCGGAGGTAACGTATACCCGAGATCAGCACCGACTGATCATACGAGGTCGTTCGCTGCCTGAAGACGCCTGGTCGTTCTACGAACCCGTGCTAGACTGGGCCAAAGATTTCATTGCCAATGGCCATCAGGAATTGACGATAGAATTCTTTCTTGAATACTTTAATTCGTCAAGTGGCCGCTACCTGCTCGAGTTACTTTCAACGCTCGAAAAGTCTCCACAACAAATACAGGTTGTCTGGGTCTCTGAACCTGACGATGAATTGATGGTGGAGAAAGGGGAAGAGTTTAGCGGACTGGTTTCGATTCCGTTTGTGTTCCGTACGGCTTCCTGAACCGCCTTTTTTGTCGGTGCGAAACCTATCCTGATTCATCGGGAAGCGCCGGATGTCAACTTCTTCCTGCAGGTGAGTAAAGATTCGAAACAGCTATTCCGTGCCGGTAGCTTGTTTTTGCGAATGCATCAGTTGATGAGTAAAACATCAGGTTGATGGGTAGACCGGAAGCTGCTTACACTATTTAAACACCCATTTGGAGGCGCGTTCGCATCCTGCGCTTTTGCGCAGAAACCTACCTCGGTAAACCGCTAATCTTGATAACGTCATCATCCAATTGCCTGAATCACAGCATTGAGTGTACACTGTGGATGCCACACGTTGCTTTCTGGTAATGTGATCAGGTGACTTAAAGGCCTGTAGATTCAGAGTTTTGCGCCGATAATGAGGATGTCATCGATCTGTGGATTCTTGCCCCTCCAGTCATTGAGGCGCTGATCGAGGCGTTCTTTAACAGAACCAAAACCATGGGTGCTGACCTCCAGGAGGAGTTCCTGAAAGCGCTTTTTATTTAACTTCTTATTGTTTTCTCCACCGAATTGATCTACGTAGCCGTCAGTGAACAAGTAGAGATAAGAATCAGGTGTTACCTGAAGTTCTTGTGTGCGGAAGCCTTCACTTGACGCATGCTTCAAGTGAAAGAACGCGCCTCCGATGGAGAGGTTGTCAGGCTTAAGTTCGGTGATGCTGTCACGATTGACAATCAGCGCGGGGTTGCGTGCTCCGGCAAATTGCAGAATGCCTTTTTGTCGGTTGAGCTTGCATAGGCTCATATCCATACCGTCTTGTGAACGGCTGTAGCCGTTGTGTTGGTTCAGGCTGGTGAGAATCTCTTCATGAACCTTATTCAGGATTTCGCCCGGATCTGTGCAGCCGAGTTCATTGACTACCTTATTGAGTTTTGAATTGGCAATCAACGACATGAAAGCTCCCGGAACGCCATGTCCGGTGCAGTCAATGGTCGCTATCAGGATTTCATCTCCCACTTTGCTGAACCAGTAGAAATCACCGCTCACGATATCTTTGGGCCTGAAGTAGATGAACGAATCATTCAAATGCTGCTTGATTTCTGCTTCAGGGAGCAGGATGGCGCTTTGGATTTTCTTGGCATAGTGAATGCTCGCAATGATTTTTTGTCGTTGCGCTTCAATTTCTTCATTCTTGATGTTGAGCAATTTATTGGTGCGTCTTTTTCGAATGAGGCTCCAGGAGACGATTGACAGCACGATGATAATTGCGGTGATAACAATAAAGAATACACGGGTTTGAAGTTTCTCGTTTGCTTGCTGAGCAACGATCATCGCCTCCTTCTCAGCCAGTTCTTTTTCGCGTTTTTCGCTTTCGAAGCGTGCATTGAGTTCAGAAATGCGATTGAAATTATTGATTTCGTCGAGGCTGTCTTTCAGCGTGACATAAGCCTCTTGTTGGTTGTATGCTTGTTTGAACTTTCCTTGTTGGTTGTAAATACGCGCACGCAGGTTAAAACCGGCCAGTAGATTTTCGTTGAGTTCGTTTTTAATGCTCACTTGCTCAGCAGAATCGAGGTAGGCATTGGCCAGGGCAAAGCGCTGTTTTCCGAGATATAGTTCTGCAAGGGAGAGAAAACCACTAGACAGGTGATGCTCTTCGCCTTGTGACCGATGTATTTCGAGTGACTCAAGCAGATATGGCTCAGCGGCATTATACTCTTTTTGTGCGAGATGAAGCTCTCCACGCATGGGTACCGGACTGATGGCCTCCTTGTAGCTCGCGTGCAGAGCGCTGAGACTGTCGATGTAGAGTGCAGAAGCCTCAAAGTCTTCAAGGCTGAGGTAGTCATTTGCTATGTTGAAGAGATTGAAAGAAGCACCTTCAATGTCATGTCGGTTTATATTGAGCTCGTAGCACTCTTTGAAGTATCGGATGGATTCTTCATAATTCTCGAGTGAGCTGTAGATGACTCCAATATTGTTCAGCAGCTTCGACACTCCCTCCTGATCGTTGGCAGCTTCATAATAGCGCATGGCCTGCTGAAACGATTCAACCCCGGTGATGTAATGACTCTTCAGAGTGGCTATAATGCCGAGAAGGTTGTGTGTACGGGCCAGTGCAAGGGTATCGTTGACTCCTTCGGCAAATTCGAGGGCTTCATTGCAATAGATCGCGGCCTCATTCGGTTGCTGAAAAACGAGAATGTCGCAAAGCTCTAAGTGCAACCGCATGCAGACGGTATCTTCTCCACATGCGCTAAGCACGTTTTGGAGACTGTCAACAGGCTCACTGGCACAACCTTTACACGGTAAGTGCAGAAGGGTGGTCAATGCTACGATGAGCGGCAGTAAAGCGCGGTGGAATCGCTCCAAGTGTAGTGTGTTTAGGTTTTTGTTCCTAAGCACTTACGGATATAGGCGAATAAAGTTGCGCTCTCATCTTAGAGATATTTGCTTCGTTTTCAGGAAATGTTCTATATTTGCAGCCCGTTTCGGGAAATTATCGTTGATATGGCAAACCACAAGTCCGCACTTAAGCGCATCCGTTCAAACGAGGCTAAGCGTCTCCGTAACCGTTATTACCACAAAACAACACGTAACGCTGTTCGTGTTCTTCGTGAGTCTACCGACAAGACGGAGGCAGCTGCAATGCTGCCCCGTATCTACTCTATGATTGATCGTTTGGCTAAGCGCAACATCATTCATAAAAATAAAGCGGGCAATCTTAAATCAAGTGTGACGGTTTACGCCAACAAGCTTTGATCATTTGCAATCCTTAAATACATTAGCCTCGCTTTGCGGGGCTTTTTTTATGCCCCGTCCGGCGCAACACAAATTCAAGATTATGTATCCGAAAGAATTAAATGTTGCGCTCTCCACTTGGAAAGAAGAAGATCGGCCACGCGAGAAAATGCTTCGCCAGGGTTCTAGATCTCTGAGTGAAACCGAATTGCTGGCCATTTTGGTGGGTAGCGGTATCAAAGGCGAGAATGCCATTGATCTTGCTCGTCGCGTGCTTGCTGAGGCCGGCAATGACCTGGCGGTATTGGCGAGGTTATCTCCGGAGTACCTTTGCAGGGTGAAAGGAATAGGTGAAGCAAGGGCCATTCAGATAGTAGCGGCCCTGGAATTGGGTCGCAGACGCCAGGCGCAGTCAGACAGCCACACCCAATCCATCCGCTCGTCATCAGATGTTTACCGCATTTTCAGGCCGATTCTTATGGATCACCAACATGAAGAATTCTGGATTCTGCTGCTGAATCGTGCCAACAGAGTGATGGGGAAACAGATGATTTCGAAAGGTGGCTTATCCGGAACGGTGGCTGACCCCAAAGTGATCTACCATCGTGCGCTGCTTGCCCTTTCGAGTGCGGTGATCCTGGTTCATAATCACCCGAGCGGCAACGCTTCACCGAGTCAGGCTGATCGTGAAATCACCCGGAAACTGCGTAATGCGGGTGAATTCTTAGATTTGCCCGTGTTGGATCATGTGATCGTTACAGATCACGCATATTACAGCTTCGCTGACGAAGGTATCTTATAAAGCATGAAGAGAATTTTGACGGTGATCGGTGCGAGGCCGCAATTTATAAAGGCTGCAGCCCTTTCACGAGCCATTCGTGAATCGTTCAGCGAGCGCATTGAAGAGCTTATTCTGCATACCGGTCAGCATTATGACACTTCTATGTCAGAGGTTTTCTTTGAAGAATTAAGTATCCCCCGACCAGACGTTCTTCTCGATTGTGGTGGCAAATCGCAAGGCAAGCAGACGGCACTCATGCTCGATGGTATTGAGCAAATCCTGACCGCGCAACAGATTGATGCAGTGGTTGTGTACGGAGATACCAACTCAACGCTCGCGGGTGCGCTGGCAGCTGTGAAGCTGCACATTCCGGTAGTGCACATCGAAGCCGGACTTCGATCATTTAATAAATCAATGCCCGAAGAGATCAACCGGATTACATGCGACCATTGTTCTACGTTGTTATTCTCACCAACAGATACTGGTATTGCTAATTTGGTACGAGAAGGATTTAGCGCGGCAATCCCGGAAAGATGCACTGTAGACGCTCCCGGCGCCTTCCGGTGTGGAGATGTAATGTATGATAATTCGCTCCATTTTGCTGCGATTGCGGAAGAAAAGTACCGCATTGCAGATTTTGGTATCGGTCGTGAATTTGCACTGGTCACGATACATCGTCCGTACAACGCAGATAAGACCGATCGCCTGAAAGCACTGCTGGACGATCTCAGCTGGCTTGCCTCTGCGCGTGAACTGGATGTGGTGTTGCCGCTTCATCCGCGTACACGAAACCAATTGGAGAAAGAAGCGCCTGAAGCGCTGGAAGCTTTCAAAGCAATACCCGGCGTGAAACTGATTGAACCGGTGTCTTTTCTCGAGATGACTTTTCTCGAAAAGAATTCTCGCATGATCATCACCGATTCAGGAGGTGTGCAAAAAGAAGCGTTTTTCTTCCACAAACCGTCGGTTGTTATTCGCACAGAGACGGAGTGGGTTGAGTTGGTAGAGCTTGGTGCTGCAGAATTGTCATTTGAAACCGGTGAAGCCATGCGTGCAGCTTTCGACCGGGCATTGGGAAAAGAAATTTCCGAATGGCCTTCCGTATTCGGCGACGGAAATGCAGCCGCCTTCATCTGTGAGCAGATTGATAAGCGCCTCTGATGCTGACCATTTACGCCCCTGATATCAGTCCGAGAGTAGCTTACGTCTGTCAGGTACTTTTTGAGTACGTGCTTGAAGTTGAGTACCGACTGATTGATCGTGAAGATGTGTATAAGACTGCTGGTGGATTGCAGGTTCATTACACGCAAGATGATTCTCTGCCGGGCTACCAGATAGTGCCTGATGGTTGGCTCAGCGCACGCGGTCTTCGAGAAGTGGAGCCGGCCGTAACTGAGTGGGAAGGACTGCCTGCTTTGTTTCCGGTAAAGGGTGGGATCGGCTTTGATGTATTCAGTGCGGCTTTTTTTCTGCTGAGTCGTTATGAAGAGTATCAGCCATACCGGGGAGACGCCTTCGGTCGTTTTCCTGCAGAAGACTCGTACGCATACCGTCATGGTTTTTTACACAGACCCGTAATTGACGAATGGATGCACAAGCTCAATCGAAAGTGGTTGATCCGTGATGTCACAGGAGCTAAAGGAGATTACCGGTACGCTTTTGTGAGTACCATCGATGTTGACAGTGCTTTTGCATATCGATATAAGGGTTTGATGCGCACCCTTGGGGGCTTTGCTAAAGACGCTGTGGGCGGCGACATACGAAATGCCCGTCGAAGAAGCATGGCGTTGGCCGGCCGTGTACCGGATCCATACAATACTTACGATCGGTTTCATCAGTGGCATCAGGAGTATGATGTGCGGGCGATTTACTTCTTTTTACTTGCCGACTACGGCTACAATGATAAAGGTGTGTCGCATCGCAGCCGACATCTTCAGCAACTGATCCGGGAGGTGGGAGATTATTATGAATTGGGCATCCACCCAGGCTACCAGAGTAACTTTGATGCTAAGCGACTGGAGGTTGAAGTTCATAGAATGGCAAGGATCTCCAGGCGCGATATTGTGAGGTCAAGGCAGCACTTTTTGATATTGAATTTACCCGAGACGTTTCGCAGGTTGATTGCACTTGGGGTGCGCGAAGACCATACAATGGGATTCGCATCGCAGCCGGGCTTCAGGGCAGGTACATCGAAGCCTTTTCCGTTTTATGACCTCGAAAGAGAAAGTACGACACCTCTTATGCTGCATCCTTTTGCGGTGATGGATGCGACCTTGAACCGCTATCTTTCATTGAGTCCGTCTGAATCACTCGAACGCATCCGTGAGCTCGCCCTCAAAGTGAAGTCTGTTGAAGGAACCTTTACTATTCTTTGGCACAATGAGTCTGTGAGCGAAGAAAACATTTGGAAGGGGTGGCGCGATGTTTACCCCAAGACACTCGCTTTAGCTAAAGAACTTGAAAATAAGGAGAAAGGAGCAAGTGAGAACCCTCAGCGTTCGTAACTTTGGAAGGAAAAATCACCCGCTATGGTTCGAGAGCTGAGTAAAGAGGCTTCTGTCCTCAATCGTTTTTTGTCTGAAATCCGCGATGTAGACGTACAGAAAGACCGCATGCGCTTTCGCCGAAACCTTGAAAGGATAGGCGAAGTTATGGCTTATGAAATCAGTAAAACATTTTCATACAGCAAACAGCAGGTGATTACACCTCTCGGTGAAGCAGCTATTGAACTTGCAGACCTTGAACCGGTTCTGGTGACTATTTTGCGCGCTGGTTTACCCTTTCATCAGGGCTTTCTCAATTACTTTGACGGTGCTGATAATGGCTTCGTATCAGCCTATCGAAGAGCGCACAAAGGAGGTGATTTCGAGATTGATATTGACTATGTATCTTGTCCGTCATTAGAAGATCGCGATGTCATCATTTGCGATCCGATGATTGCTACGGGATCTTCGATAGACTGCGTTTATAAGTCATTGACCGGCAAAGGAACCCCCCGATCTCTTCATGTCGCATCGGTTATAGCCAGCGAACAGGGCCTGAGGCATTTACGCAGCAGGCTTCCTGAAAACCTTCGTTTATGGTCTGCGGTGGTGGATAATGAACTTACAGCGCAAGCATACATTGTGCCCGGTTTGGGGGATGCCGGAGACCTGGCGTTTGGCAGCAAACAGTCATAAAAGTGGAATACATCGCAGAACTCTTTGGATGGTGGGCTCTTGCCATCGTGAAGTTTTTGTTTCTTCCCTGGGTTATGGTACTAGGCGCGGAGAAGGGTTTCTGGGAGACGTTCTGGATCAGTTCTTCAGGCGCGGCAATTGGTGTTTTCGTAATTTCATTCTTTGGTGAGAAGCTTTTTCTCTATCTATCGAAAAGGGCCCGCCAGAGAGGAAAGAGGATCTTTACCCGTAGCAGGAGAAAGATTGTGAGGATTAAAAACCGATATGGTTTAGAAGGTCTTATGATGGTGGGCGGACTG
This sequence comes from Flavobacteriales bacterium, assembly GCA_018402085.1. GTDB lineage: Bacteria > Bacteroidota > Bacteroidia > Flavobacteriales_D > Sanyastnellaceae > Sanyastnella. Next base: position 381,488 of record JAGYJM010000002.1, read on the forward strand.
ATTTCGGTGCCGATTACTGCTTTGCTGGCTACAAAATACTTCAGGCACCAGCGAGCCATGCAGCTCAAAGTGGCAGGAGGTTTCGCGGTGTGGGCGCTGGTTCTGACTTCGCTTGCATGGGCTGTTAAATGGCTGTTTCATGCCTGAACTCAAACATATCTTCTTTGATCTGGATCATACGCTGTGGGATTTTGAGGCAAATTCGCGCGAGGCGCTCACCGAACTTTATCAATCGTTGAAGCTTTCTGAAAAAGGGCTTCCTGATATCAATACGTTCATCAAAGCCTATACCGAAGAGAATGCAAAGTGCTGGGAAGCTTACCGAAAAGGAGAAATGTCAAAGGAATCCCTGAGGTCAGAGCGCTTTGCCAGGGCATTTCGACGGTTCGGAACAGACGACTTTCGTACCGCTGAAGCCGCAGGTAGGCTGTATATCGAAATCAGTCCGCTCAAAACACAGCTTATTCCGGGCACACTCAACCTGCTGAGTTACATGGCCAGCAAAAATTATCGGATGCATATTCTGACAAATGGTTTTGAGGAGGTACAACACATTAAGGTGAAACAAAGTGGAATTGAGCCCTACTTTGAAAATCTGATCACCTCCGAAGACCTGGGCGTCAAGAAACCTCATCCCCAAGCGTTTCTGGGAGCGCTGAAACGCACCGGAAGCCAAGCTGCTGCCTCTGCCATGATCGGCGATAATCTCGAGGTGGATGTGGTGGGAGCGCGGGAAGTCGGCATGCTCGCCGCTTATTTTAATCCGACGGCAAAGCCACACACCGAACGGGTTGCCATTGAAACACGTCAGCTAATTGAACTCCGAAAATACTTCTGACTACCTGCCGGAGGGGGGCGCCTCGGACGGATCCGGAAGGTTCACCGCTTCTACAGAAAGAACGTTCGGAATCGCCTTGCGTATCGCTTCTTCGACACCGGCTTTCATGGTCATCAGACTCATTGAGCAGTTGGAACAGGCCCCGTGAAGTTCAACGAGTACACGAAGGTCGTCAGTCACTTCCTTCAGGGTGATATCGCCACCGTCAGCACGAAGGTAAGGGCGCAACTCTTCCAGAGAACGCTCAACCAAGTCAACTACTTCCTGCTGTGACGTCATTGCTTAGGGTACTGCATTTTTATATCCACCTTCTCGGTGGGAGGAAACTGATTCACGCGATCATCTACAGACTCTACGAAATTACGGATTATTCTATCAAACGCCTCTGACGCTTGCGTACCCTCCTGAAGCACTGCGGGCCTTCCTATGTCTCCTGATTCCCTGATGCTCTGAACAATGGGTAATTCACCTAGAAAAGGAACTTCCATTTGTTCGGCAAGACGACGTGCACCGCCTTCACCAAAAAGATGATATCTTTTTTCAGGCAACTCAGGAGGTGTGAAGTAAGCCATGTTTTCAATGATCCCAAGTACCGGCACGTTAATGCTGTCAAGGCGAAACATAGAAACTCCTTTGCGGGCATCTGCAAGAGCCACTTCCTGCGGGGTCGATACAATCACTGCGCCAGTGAGAGGCACCGCCTGCACCAGCGTGAGATGAATATCTCCGGTACCCGGAGGCAGATCAACGATCATATAGTCAAGGTCTCCCCACCAGGCATCATTGAACAGTTGGTTTAAGGCTTTGGTCGCCATTGCACCGCGCCATACGATGGCCTGATTCACTTCTGCAAAGAAGCCGATCGAAAGTACCTTTACGCCATAATTGCGCAATGGCTCAATATATTGCTGGCCTTGTACTTCAACAGCACGCGGTTTTTCGTGAACAAGATCAAACATGGTGGGTGCACTAGGACCATAAATGTCAGCGTCAATGAGCCCCACCTGGAAACCTTGAGCAGCAAGGCCGGCTGCGAGATTGGCTGCCACGGTTGATTTACCTACGCCCCCTTTGCCAGAAGCCACAGCGATGATATGCTGAACCCCGGGAAGGGTTCTGCGCGTTTCGGCAGACTGCTCCTCTTTAGGCAGCGCTATGGCCTCAGCATCTACCTCCACTTCCTGTCCGAAAATGCGTTGCAATGTAAAAATGCAGGCATCTTCCATCCGTTTACGGCTGTGCATCGCCGGGTTACTCACTTTGACCTTGAAGCTGATTTTACCAACTTCAACTTTCAGGTCATCTACAAGGTTCAGGGTAATAATGTCTTTCTTCAGATCGGGCTCCTGTACGTGCTGAAGAGCTTCAAGCACATTCTCCCGGTTGAGTTCTTTTCGCTCCATAGTACAAAGGTAAGGATCGTTCAAGTGAAGAACGATCAGGAATCTTCAACTTCAGAAATGCTTCCTGCAAGCAACATAGCAATTACGGTAAAGCCGGCAGCGAGGTAGCCAACGATTTCAAAATGTTCAAGGGGCGCGCCCTCGCCGCTTTGACTAACGATCGCCCCGGCAATAACTGAAGCTCCGCCGGTAGCGAGTGAGCGCACAGTGCTGTTGAGGCTCATGAATCCGCCCCGATTGCCTGAACCTACTACACTTGTCATCATTGTAGTAGCCGGAATCATTCTTCCGGATATCGTAATGAAGAAAACTCCGGTAACGGTGAGTACCCACCAGATTGACATCGGCCAGAGGTGCGTGGTCAGTAAGAGAGGTATAATCGATAAGGTACCCATTCCGTAGAAAATCAACTTTCGTCCAAACCGGTCAACCAACCGCCCCACCAGCGGCGACGAAATCACCGTGCATGCTCCGCCTACGAGATAGATCAACGGGATCTGTTCCTGGGTTAACCCCACATTGTTGATCATGTAAGGAGTGATAAACGGAATCACCGTAAACTGCCCCAGAATCAGGAGCAGCATGAGCAGAAGTGCTTTTTGCTGGTTCGGACTTCTGCGCGTTCGCTGAAGGGTATGGTAAGAAGATTTCTTTTCCTGGTTAACCTGCATGTGAGATCGGAGGCTAGGAATATATAAGATGATCATCAGCAGTATGATCACTCCGGTACCGCTCACCATGTAAAAAGGTACGTGCCAATTGCCATTGAACCGGTTCACCAGTTCGAGGGCAAGGGGGACGCCAAAAACGGCCGCCAGTGAGAAAGCCATGGTGACTACACCCATCGCTCGCCCTCGCCTTACCAGCGGAAAAACATCGCCAATTATAGAGAGTATCAACGCCGTTAGCATCCCACCGAAAAGCCCTGTCACTATTCTAGTGCCTATAAATATTGCGTAGTTAAGTGAGGCGGTGTCGGTAGCCGGTAGCAAGGCACTCGAGGCCGTTCCCAGCACAAAACCGGTGTAAGCCAAGGCAAGAGCCTGTTTGCGGTCAAAGCGATCCAGAAACAATACTCCCAAAAGACTGCTGAAGAACGCTGCAAGCGGGTAGCTTGAAACAAGAATAGAATATTGAAAGGGTCGAATGCTTAACTCACGCTGCAGGATGTCGCCCAGCGGCATCATGATCATGAAGTCAACAATATGAGTGAATTGCACCGCCGCCAATACAAAAAGCAGAAGCTTCTCGTTCTGAACTATCTTATCCTTTGAAGTCGATGCTGGAATGGGTTCCGTCACAGTAAGGTTTGTTTGCTGAGCCTCCACAACGGCAAAGCGCAACCATTTTTTGTTTCATTTCGCGTTTGCCATCGGGCATGATCACCTCGCAATCACTTTTGACCAGGACCGGGCCGTTGGCCATGACTTCGAGTTGCAGCGCATCAGGGTGATTCTCCAGGTGATCGTCGGGCAGTGAGAGTGCTCCAGACGGACAAGCGCGCACTTGCTTGCGGATGGCATCCGCCTCTGCCTGATTCAGGTCTATCCAGGGTTTGTGCTGCGGGTTAAAAACACCGGGCAAACCTTTGACGCATTTTTCACTGTGAATGCATTTTTTAGGCTCCCAACTTACGTCGAGGTCGCCCTTAGAGTATGTTTTATTCATGGGTTACAATTTTTTCGGCCTAAAAAGGCCGGATGTCAGACTTCTAAGTCTTCAAGTTCGCGTTTTTTAAACGCAATTCGCTGATGGTATTCACTCGGCTTTACGTAGCCAAATAAAAGTTTGAGCAGGGTATTGGGTGCTTTCTTGCGATGCCTGATGTAGCATTTCAGGTCTACCGGGAAGGCGCCAACGGTACTTTTAATTTCCATTGCAGTGCGGCCGAATGAAATGCGCTCGGCTCCGCTTTCTATGCCCATGCGTATGTATTCATAAAGCATGCGCTGATAAATCGCATGCCGATAATTGTGCTCATAATCGATCCCCACGAAGTGCGCATCTAGCCAGCCATTGTAGAAGAATCCGCTCTGAAACCCTACGAGTTGGCCATTGAGAAAAAAGCCTTTTAAGGTGAAACAGTCAGTGAGTGTCTCTTTGAGATTGAAGAAGCAATCGGCAGATAGCTTACCCAGTTTAAAGTCAGCGCGGTCGTATACCTGATTGTACAGAGCGTGAAGCCCATCTCGTAATTCATTGAGATCTGCCACTGTCAATTCACGGATTTCAAGGGATTCAGACCGCTTGAGGGCTGCGCGTGCTTTTGTACGGTATTTCGATGTGAGCGCCATCAGGTAGTCATCAAACGAGGTCCATTCGTTTTTCAGCGGAAGGATCATGTTGGGATCTACAAAGAAATCTGCAAATCCGTGGTTTCCGAAACGATCCGCTTCCTGAAAGTGCTCAGGGTAAAAATCTTTGATCACCGTTGCCGAAATGCGCTCGCCAGCTTTTTTTTCTGCAGCCTTGACTTGCCGCATCGCCTCGTTCAGTAATTGAATCTGCTCTTCATTCTCGATGGCAGAGGTAAAACGATAGGCATGTTCACCGGTGGCGAAGCTATTGCCAAGTACCAACACACGAAATGAAATCTTGCGGTTGCGGAGCACCTTAGACGCAATTCTGCTGAAAACTCCTTGCCCGTCAATATTCGAAGAGGCGTCATCGCTTTCGGCATAAGTGAGTTGAAATGCAGCGATGCCTACCATTTCATGCTCCCTCATAAACCATGCAAAGCGATAATTCAGTTGATCACCGAGTTCACCGAGCGCATGAATGTACCGGCTGTGCAGAAATACAGAGGTGTCACCCACCAACTGATTCCATTGACGCTCAATATCCCCGTCGAGCGTGTGTGACAAATGAATGCTCACATCCGGAAGGGATGTGTCAAAAGCGACAGGGAGGGCAACTTGTGCGGTGCCCTGACGAAATTCTCGGAAGGTGCGACAATGCATCGGGCCAAAGTTAACAGGCTCAAATGGGGAAGGGTTCAACTTTCAGGAAAATTAACAGCGACTTATAAAGCGGTTTAACTTCAATGACCGTTACCTTTATACGGATGCAACACTCTCCTATTCTATTTTTCGATGGATATTGTTCACTGTGCAACAGCACCGTAAACTACCTTTTTCGTATTGACAAACGCAAGAAGCTCAGGTTTGGTTCGCTTCAGGGAGCAACTGCCGCTGAGGTCTTACCGGCAACGTTGTTAGATGAGGTTGATAGCGTGGTATTGGCGACAGGCACTGATTTCAAGGTGAAATCAGATGCTATTCTCGAGGTTTTCAGGATTCTTGGCGGTGGCTGGCGGTTGTTTTCAGCGTTTCGGGTGCTGCCGCTTAGTTTTCGAGATCGTGTCTACGATTGGGTTGCTGCGAATCGCTACAAGTGGTTTGGTAAACAAGACACATGCCGCATGCCTACTCCTGACGAGCGGATGCGCTTCGTTGAGTGAGTCGTCTACCTATACACAAGGCGAAATAACCGAAGAACAGAGCATACACCGGCAGTCGGTAGCGCACCACCGCCCCAAGTACCGGCACACAACTACCCATTACCAGTGCAAATGTGACCGCGAATGTGCCAATGAACAAGGTCAGTTCACTTACGGGCAAGGCTACCTGCCACCCAGCGAGGCTGGACACATTCAAAATTCTGAATGAGATGACGAGCGCGAGAAGGAGAAGCAGCACTGTACTTTCTGCAGCCGGGATCAGGTAAAAGAATCCTTCAATTTCATGCACGAAGGGCCTGAAATAGGCGTGCCAAAAGCGTTCAGGTGCATCCAAAAGAAAACCCATTGGATGTTGGTCTACCGCTGAAATTTTGACTACGCTTCCGGCGTCATGCATGGCGGCTACGTTGTAGAAGTCTTGCTGTTTTTTATGCAAAATATATTGCAGGTTTCCTGCCGGAAAGAAAGCCTGGGCGAATGAAGCAATGAGGTAGCACGCGAAAGCAGCGGCCGGATAACGAAGGTTTCGCATCCAGCGCTTTCGCGCTGAAATAAAAAAGGCCGTCAATCCGGGAATCAAGGTTATAATGACGTAAGGCTTTAACACAAACCCAATAAGCATCGTGAGCACGAACATCGGAAGATAGCGCCAGCGCTGCATGCGAAGCTTGAGCGCCGAAAAAAGCACCAACCCAAGGGTGGCGATCAACGGTGCCTCTTTGAGCACGCCGGAACTCCAGAACAGTACGGTAGGGGAGAGCGCCACGGCTGCAAAAATGAGGTCGCGAAGTTGTTGCCGGCGGTCGAATGCGCTGAAATGCACCAAAAAACGGGTGATCGCCAGAAGACCGGTCAATGACAGAAAACTGAAGATGACGGTATGCACGTGAAAGGCTCCGAAACTCACCAGCGCGACCAGCATGTTGAGACGTATTATGGTGGGGTTGTCATTTGCAATGCCGTAAGTGTAAACGTTTGTCCACCTCGTCATTTGATCAAAATAGGGAGCGAGATCGGCGGCTTGCAGGTCGATTCCCAGCATGAAGCGCCACCAGATTTGCGGGTCTTGCCAAAGTGTGCGATGGAGAACCATCGCATCGTCATAATAACCGTACAGGTCAGATGCAGCCCTATACGGAGGATAATGTGTATACAATGCCCACAGGGCAAGTCCGGCCATGATCTTCAGTCCGAAAACAAGCCAGATGATACGGCTCGAAACTCCGCTATGCCTCGCAAATGACCAGCGCCGAATCAGATATGCCAAAAAAACCGCCCACAGAAGTGGGAATAAGACCTCAAAGAGGTTCATCGCTTAGCCCTCTTCACTAGTAGTTGTTTTATTTCTACCGCGCCACGCGAGAAAAGCTCCGCCTAGGATAAAAGCGAGAACGAGTCCGGATCCTGCAGCAGAATAACGCTGTCCGGTTATGTACGTTTCCGGAGCGAAGACAAACTCAACCTTGTGCTCTCCCGGCGGAATGGTCAGGGCGCGAAGTACGTAATTGGCACGCACGTGATTCACCGCTTCACCGTCAATGTAGGCTTGCCAGCCCTGAGGGTACCAAATCTCTGAAAAGACAGCAAGTTGCTCGCTTGAGCAGTTCGCAGTGTATTCGAGATGGTTCGGCTCGTAATGGGTGAGCTCAATACCGGCAGTGCTGTCAGGAACCAGTGCAACCGGCACCATCGACTCGAATTCTCGATGAACGACAGCGTCTGTGGCGGTGTTGATTGTGTAAAGCGCTTCCATTTCATCATTGGCGTCTTCAGCGATTTCGATACCTCGCACAAACCAAGCGTTACCATATGCGTTGGGGTTTGCGAGTGCCTCGCTGTTTGGGTCAATGATGAGGTATTGCGCATTGAGCATGTTGCTGATGGTTAAGCCATTCATAGCAGCAGCCCCTATCGATCGCGCAGACTCCATGAAGCGCTGTAACTCGGGTCCGAGATGGAAATCAATGAGCTCTTGGTAACGACCAAGTTTAGCACCGTGGTAGCCGCCAAGCGATTTGTGAAAGTAACTCGTGCGGGCATCGTTAAAGGTGTTGTTCAGGTTTAGCACGCGGTAATGCGTCTTCAGATTCAGCATGCCAAAGCGGGCTGCCGCGCGCACGCGTTCTAGTCCGGCTTCTTTTTCTCGCGAGTTGAGGTCATCCGTAAATTTATCATCAAGATCCGACACTCGTTGGTCTACAGCGTCCTTCAGTGCGGTGGCAACAGCCGGTTGTGCTTGTAGTTCTCGGTTCATGACAGATTGGTCAGCCGGTGAGACCTGATGTGGGTAAATTTTGTCAATGTGTTTTTGCCAGTGCACATACTCACGTCCTTGTTTTTCGTCATTTACATAGCGCAGGTCAACGGTGTAAATGTCAACGAGAGCGGCAATACCGAAGATAGCCATGGCTGCAGAAGCCGGCAGTTTTTTGCGGTCAAGGAGCATCAGGAGGGCGATGCCGACAGCGGCGAACAACAGACTTCGGATGGCATCTGCCCGAAGAATGCGCTGACGAACCGTTTCAAGTGAGCCCGTAAGGGTGTCAATAAGGGCCACGGTTTGTGGGTCATTGTTGGAGTCTATGATGTAATTCTCAAATTGGCTTCGCTCTTGTGGCGAAATAAAGTCAAACAATACGCCGGGAGCAACCGTGAAAAGTAAAAGCAGGAGCAGCACGAAGCCTGAACCGGCGTATAGCCAAAAGCGCCTTGCCGGCGGAATGCCCTTTCGCATCTCATCCATCAGCAAAATGGCCATGAGGGGCGCTATCACAGAGACCAGCACCAGCATCATTTTGGTATCGCGGAATTTCGCAAATAGCGGAACACTCTCAAGAAAGATATTGGTGATGAACGAGGGATCTTTCCATGAAAGTACAATCGATAACAAGGTCACTAGCAGAAAGGGCCAGCGGAGGGTGTCACGCAACACGAAAAAGGAAATGATAAATAGCGCCATGACCAGCGCACCAAAGTAAAAGGCGCCTGCCGTAAACCGCTGCTCACCCCAGTATTGGTTCGACTGCGCCACGTTTTGCTGCATATTGCCATCAATGCCACGCATTAAATCGGGATCAGTACCGATGGCACCGGTGATGCCCCCCTTGATGTTGGGGACCATCATTGACCAGAATTCACCCCGGGCCATACTGTACTCAAGAATGTAAGCCGGGTCAAGCCCGTCGCGATTTACCTGCTCGTTTTCCCGCCCTTCAGGAATGATCGTTAAGTCTGAATTACCACGTGTAGTGTAGGCGCTGTATTCATAGGTGGTCAGAATGTTGGTCATGTTGGGCAGAAGCGCCAAAACTGCAGCGAGTACCAATACACCGGACGTCACGAGAGCCTTTTTGACCTCTGCGTTGAGTAGCAGTCGAATCACTTCTGAAAGCACAACAAAACCGACCAGGTAAAGCAGGTAATATGTCATCTGCAAGTGGTTTGCAGCGAGGTGCATTGAAAGCCACAAGGCCGTGATGGCAGCACCTGCCCAGAGCGAACGTCTGTAGGCCAACAGTACGCCGCCTAGCACACCGGGCATAAGCGCGATGGCATTGACTTTAGAGGCGTGGCCGGCCGCGAGATATAAAATATGTACGCTTGAAAAGCCAAAGGCGATGGCTCCAATCATCGAAAGCCACGGATTGATGCGCATGCAAAGGCCTAGCACATAAAAACTCAGCATCGCAAGAAACAAGGTGCCAACCGGACCCGGAAACGTTGTTCGAATGGCCGTAAAGATCATTTTGGGCACATTGCGATCTTGCTTCAACGAAATCTGATAAGATGGCATGCCGCTGAACATGGAGTTTGTCCAGAGCGTTTCCTCATCATGAAATGCCCGGTAGTCACGGATTTCTTTTGACATTCCCAGAAACTGACTGATGTCGCCCTGGCGAAGGTCATAACCGTCATAGGCCGGTGAGAAGAAAATGCTGGCAAGGATCACAAAGAGCGGAATCGCTACTGCGTGAGGTAGAATCTGAAGCACTTGTCGGTTCATACGAATGTGGCAGTTTGCGTGGCAAGATAGCGACAATTCGAAGGTTGTCGAAAGCCACGACCCTCTGAAAAGTGACACAACTCACATTTCACACTCACCGCGAGTGAGTACTTTTGTACCATGGCATGGAAAGACACCAAACTTTACTCGATTCTGGCGATGAAATGCCCCAAATGCCATGAGGGTGAATTATTCATTGAGTCAAATCCCTATAAACTAGGCAGTCTGACAAAGATGCCGGATCGCTGCGCTCATTGCGACGAAAGTTTTACGCGAGAACCGGGCTTCTATTTTGGTGCCGCTTATGTCAGTTACGCCTTGTCTGTGGCGCTTTGGATCGCCTGTCTCGTGGCATTGATCACCTTTGATGCCATAGGGATGATCGAATTTGGCTTTTTCACTCACCCCACCACCTTCATTCTTACCGGAGTCATCTCGCTGGCTTTGCTCTTGCCGGTTCTCTATCGACTCTCGCGCTCTATCTGGATCAATTTATTCGTGAATTTTGACCCTGAACGAAGGGGGAAAGGCCCTTACGAAAGCAAGAAATCCTGAGCATTGCACCGTAGCACTGCAAGATTCTGTGGCAAGTCAGCACCCCTTTATGCATTTTTTTCACCGCCAATTCATGCGGAGTTGTATCTTGATAGCTCCTAAATGAACCAGTATGAGAATTTTGCTTGCCATGACGGCCTTGTTTGCCGTCACCTCAACGCTTGCGCAGAGCGACATCGAGTTTTATACCGACCCGAATGAAGTTCGCCTGAGCTTTCCTGAACAAGAAAACCACGACCCGATCTTACAGCAAGAATTGCGCGAGGCCGGAGCATGGAAGTTCTTCGCGAAAAACCATGAACGATGGTTTGCCTTGATGAGCCCTGAACACCAGCTCCCACACAGGGCGTTCGGTCAACCGCTTGAAATTCCCGGTGCCGACCCCCTTGCCAAAGCCGAATGGTTCGTTGAGAACGAGTTGCGCGCTTTTGGTGTGAGGGCAGATCAACTCACTGAGCCTTCTCTCCACAACAGTAAAAAACATGCGTACGTGCGCTTCGGCCAGCAAATCAATGGTGTGCCGGTGCTGCGAAGCGAATTGGTGCTGAAGTTCCATGAGGGTCGCCTGATTATGTTTGGTTGTGATTACTACGCAGATCCGAAGCTTCCTGAAGAACCTTTGATCAGCGCAGAAGCGCTGGATGCCGCCGCAAGTGCAGGACTCGACCTTGCATTAATGGAAACAGAAGACCTCGGATTACACATCTTGCCCGTACCTTTTGAACGCGGACATCAGCTGCGATTCGTACAGGAGTTCATGGTGAGTGGCTATGTGAATGCCGTGCCACGTCGTTACAAAACGTATGTGGATGCCATTACCGGTGAAGTACTGGTTCGTGACAATACAGTAAAGCACATCGGGCCGGGAGACCCGGAATCGAAAAAAGAGAAGAAAAACAAGAAAGTACTCCCAATGGGGATGCCGGTGGTGGTATCCGGTCAATTTCAGGGTACCGTGCATGATATCAGCGTGCTCGAAGACACGGAAGTACTTCAAATGCCTTACCTGAACTTCAATCTTGGAGGCCAAACATTCACCACTGACGGTGATGGAGGCTTTATTACGAACGTAACCGGGCCGGCGCAGGCAGAGGTAAGTCTTGACGGTGCGTATTGCCATATTTTCACCAACGGCAATACGCCCTCCTTCACGGTATCAATGAATGATGGCTACAATACGGTTTCGATCGATGACCTCGCGAACCTGCGGGAGCGCTCCACTTACCGAAATACCAATATTTCATGGGAACACATGAAAGAGTGGCTGCCTAACTTCACCGGTCTGGATTACCCACTTCCAACTAATATCGATGTGGTGGGTGAATGCAATGCTTTTTACGATGGGAATTCGATCAATTTCTATCCGGCCGGTGGCGGCTGCAATGCGACTTCTTTGCTCAAAGAAGTCGTGATTCACGAATACGGACATGGCATCAATGACAAGTATTACCAGTCGCAAGGGGCTTTCTACAATAATGGCGCGATGAACGAGGGGTATGCTGATTTCTGGGCGCTGTCAGAAACACAAGACCTGCGCCTTGCAGAAGGTTTCTACAGCGACAACGATGACCCCTTGCGTCGCTATGACATCGACCCTAAGATCTATCCTGAAGACCTGATTGGGCAGGTACATAACGACGGCGAGATTATCTGTGGTGCCTGGATGGCCACTCATATCCTCCTCGGTGAAGACTGGGATCAAACGATTGCGCTCTTTGTAGAGGCCTTTGACGGATTACAGGCTACAGCATTCAACGGGAATGAAGGCCAGGCGTATACCGATGTATTACTAGATGCACTGCAGGCAGATGATGATGATGGAGACCTCAGCAACGGAACACCAAATGGTGATGCAATTATTCAGGGATTTGATGAACATGGCATTACCCTCTTTGCGTACGCTGACATTGAACATGAGCCTGTTGAGTTTGCAGAGGCTGAAACAGGAATCACCCTCGAAGCTGACGCTGAAATTGTATTCCCATTTGGACAATATTTTGACAGCATGCGGGCTTATTACCGCTTTGGTCCCGAAGAGGAATGGCAGTCGGTGATTATGGATGAACAAGACGACGTGTTCGTCACCAGCATTGACGGGCAGCCCGAAGCTTCTGTGATTCAGTACTACTTTGGTATTTCAGATGTATTCGGAGGCATATCGGCAGTGAATCCGGTAGCTGCCAATAAAGAGGTGTATCCGAACCTTCCTCATTTCACGCTGGTGGGCGTGTCGCCGATGCTGATCAACGATTCTGATGATTATTCAGAGTTCGGATTCTTTGACCTCGGTACACCACAAGATAATGCCACCACCGGCGAGTGGGACGAGGTAGAACCCGTTGGCAGCTTCGCAGACCCGATGGATCCTTCTTCGATTGTGGCACCCACTGAAGATCATACCGATGTGGAGTTTGGTTTCGCCTTTGTTACAGGTGAAAACCCGGGCGAAGACGCTGCCATCGGAGCCAATGATGTGGATGGTGGCAGTACCACCTTACTCTCGCCGCTTGTTGATCTTACCGTCTACGATGATCCTGTGCTCGCCTATTGGAGATGGTATGTCAATGCTCCGCCCAGCGGCGCCAACCCCGGAGCGGACTGGTGGCAGGTAGAAGTCTCAGATGATGGAGGAAACACGTGGGAACGCGTTGAAAACACACTGACACAAGACATTAGCTGGAGAAGAAATGCTTTTAAAATCAGCGAGTACGTTGACCTCACAGCAGATTTCCGCTTCCGTTTTATCGCTTCTGATTCTGTGCGTCTTGGGCAACACCTTGACGGCGGTAGTTTGATTGAAGCAGCTGTAGATGACATCGTGTTGTACGACGTGGGCGACGGCACGTCTATTGAAGAAGAGGATGCGCTGGCGATCGATCTTTTCCCGAATCCCGCATCAGATGTTGTGCAGCTCCGTCTGCCTGCAACGGGGGGGCGCCTGGATGTGATCGATAACCGCGGACGTGCAGTTTACACGCTTGAGAACGCTACTGACCTGAACCCGCTTGTTGATGTATCAAAATGGCGCGCAGGTGCTTATTTTGTAAGGTACATCGACGCTGATGGCAAGCCATGGAATTTGCGTTTCACCGTGAGTCGATAAAGAGCACGATAGATTTGTAACCCTTAAAAAACTTCACCGTAAATGCCCATAGATCCATTTGGATCATACGCATTAAGAGCAAGCATTTTTGGTTAAGGTTAAAAAGCCCCGGTTATCCGGGGCTTTTTTTAATCTCCATCATCCCATCCGTCAAGGGGCCATACGGAAAAGCGGGCGAGAAACAGAGAATATTGCACAGATATAGGGGGTGGAACCCTGAATAATAAGGATTTAAAAAATTGATAATCAGTGTTTTGTCACGAAATGAAAAGTTTTATCTTGAAAACTTGAAACCTTTGGCAACGTACTCCGTACATAATATCAAGAACTTTGATTCGCTAGAATCTAAAGCATTTAGAGCAAGCATTTTTGGTTAAGGTAGAAAGGCCTCCGTAACGACGGGAGCCTTTCTTTTTTTGCATTGTTTTTGTCTTGTAGGAATCTTCTTACAAGGCGGTATCTGATCTTTCCTACTTTATTTCATAACGTCGGCAACTATATTCGTTATGAAAGCAAGACTTTCAATCTACATGAGAGCCTTCTCCCCGCTGCTGCTGGGAGAATCGCAAAGGTTAATCGTAGTTTTAGTATTTTAAGTTAATTTGGTTAGGAGGAAGTTCTGGTAACGATCAGAACTTTCTTTTGTTTCATTCTCTTTTTGTAAGGCGTTTAATTTTTCGACAAGTGGTCAGCAGTGCTTCTCGTCGATGATTTTCACCCGCTCATAATATGGATGAAACCAAAAAAATGTGAATTCAGGTTGTCGGACGCTTCCTACACGTACTCTGAGTCTCATTCTTACGTTGTATCCATGTAGGGTAACTTACATTTGTATTGTACAGATAGCAAAGAGCTTATCAAACGCAGTCTCTGATACTGTGTAAGGTACAGTTAGAAGTTTAGTTATTTAGTATTTTGGTTAAGGTTAAGGCAAAGCCCCGGAAACGTCCGGGGCTTTCGCTTTTCAGGCCTTCAAGTAAGCCCACTAAATAATCTCTGCAGCCTTCCGTGGCATCCAGCCTACGTTTCCATTGGCTATACGTACCTCAAACCACTGATCGGTTTCTTGTAATATATTCACCTTTGTGCCCTCGTGAAGTACAAAGGCGTTGGTGTCATTGCTGTTCGGACTGTTCTTTACCTCCACTTTTGGCTCAAGAATCACCGCTTCCTCAGACGCCTTGATGCGGTGGTAAGTGGCCCGCGACATACCGTAACCGAGCACTCCGAGAAGGATCAGCACGACCCCCGACCAGAAAAATGCTCTGCGGGCGCCCGGAGTACTCACCCAAAGCCAACTTGAAAGAAGAAGAAAACCAATTACATTCAGTACTATGGCCATGCCTGTCCACATTGACAGCCGGCTGGATGAGGTCAAAACGGTCCACAAATCTTCAACGCCCAGACTGGGGAGCTCTTGAATGCGGTCTTTTACTTTTTCATTGGCAATGGCCAAATTCACCCGTAAATCGCCGTCAGAGGGGTCAACTTTTTTGGCACGTTCGTAAAACAATATACTTCTACCAAGTTCTCCGGAGCGATAAGCGGCGTTGCCCGCATTGAAATAAAGCTCAAAACTCACGTAATCAGCGGCAATGCTGTCGTAAAGCGCAAGTGCCCGATTGTATTCAGCGTCTTCATACGCAGCATTGGCTTCGGTGAAGAGTGCTTCTGCTTCCGGCTGATCGATGCCGCGCAGAAGCGCGGGATGCGAAATGAACCCGATGAAAAGAAAAATGATAATTGGCTTCATAGGGCTTCCATTTGGCGGATGACTTCCTGCGCTTCCTGAAGGTCTTTTCGGGTGTCGGCACTGCTCACAGGAGCAAATCGAGAGGCTTCGCACTTGTCCCACAAAACCAAAAAACGTTCGCGTTGTACCTCCGGAGTGGCAGAAAGCACCTGGTTTACTTTTTTCCGGGTTACCTCACTTCGCTCAAGCGAAAATTTGTCCATGATGTAGGCCTCCAGTCCGCGGTGAAGCGAAGCATAGAATTGATGCTGGTCACTCTGATCCTGCTCAGCCTGACGAAGCCACTTACGCAGATTTCGTCCGGCGTTTTTACGCCGTGTACCCGCAACGTCTTGCACTTGTAATTTTTGTTTTCTGCGATACAGCAGCAGGATGGTAAACAGACCGAAGGGTGCTGCGTAAGACAGGTAGAAAGGGAGACTGCCGAAAAAGTAAGCCGCCGGAGGGCGCAGGTTACCAGCTTGATTGCGGATATAGCGAATGTCTTTATTCAACACCTGTACATCAGACTTTGCGTTGAAACTATAGTCAACGGCAGCACCTTCCGCACCTTTATCAACCTCCAGGCGCGTAGAAGAACAGGTGAGTGTTTCGTAACTCTTTTTTCTCGCATTGAAATAACTGAAGGTCAACTCAGGCAGTGTGTAAGAGCCCGCTGAACGAGGTATAATGACATAATTGAAGGCACGAGAACCCTGAATGCCATTGGTACTGACACTGAAACGATCTTGAACCTCCGGGTCAAAAACTTCGAGGTCAGGAGGCCACGCAATACCTGGCGCCTGAAGTAATCCGAGATTTCCGGTGCCTGCAAACCGGATGTTCAGGTCAAGTGCTTCATTGGCAGCCAGGCTTTCTCGCGTGGTTTCACACGTCATGGTGAGATTGTCAAAGGTGCCCAGGAAATTCGCGGGTTTCCCTGCCGGAAGAGGCAGAACCTCAATGGTGGCAGAAGATGGGGTTGAAGTTACCCGCTGGCGGTTCCAGAAGCTGCCTACAATTCCGGTCATTGAGAATCCGTCAATGGTGATGCTTCCGGTTTGTTGCGGAAAAACAACCTCTACTTTCAGAGTGGCCTCTGAGTAGCGCTGGCCATTGATGACTTTGGTTTCCCATTGCCCCTGATGATCGGGCACCTCTTCACGCCAGAAACCATCAATATCAGGCAGTTCATACGACTCGATGTTCAGGCTGCCATAGCGTTGATAAACTTTATAGCGCAATACTACCGGTTCACCTAAGTAAACCTTGGTGCGCGAAGGCTCTACAATCGTCATGAAGTTCGCGTTCACTTCCGGATTCACGTTGCGCTTGACAGTAAGGGTAAAGGGCTTCGTTTTGACTTTTCCTGAGGCAGTGGTCACCGTGATCGACGGTATTTTGATTTCACCTTCAGTATTTGCGCGATAGGTGAACCAATAGGTGAAGTTGCTCACTCTCTGACCGTTCGCAATGTAGGTTCGGTTATCCATGCCTTGCCCGCCAATGTATTGAAGTCCGGGAATTCGCGGGACTTCCATTTTTGCCTCAGCATTGGTAACGGTGATACTGAGCTTAAACGCTTCACCAGGTGAAACAGGATTCTTACTTACTGCCGCCGAAGCTGTGATGGCATCTTGTGCCCAAATTGAGCAAGGTAAGGCCAGCAGCACTAATACCCATAGTATACGCGCTACGCTCATGCTACCAGTCTTTTTCCACTTTTCGTTTCTCACCTTCTTTATCTTTTCGTCTCAGTGCCTGTTGCAGGAGTTTTTCACGCTGGTCAAGGGCTTTCAGCATTCGTTCAGCCTCCTCTTTACTGATCTTGTTGGGCATGGCTTGTTGATTTTTAGACTTGCTGTTTGGCTCGTCTGATGAATCACCCTGGTTTTGCTGGTTCTGGTTTTGCTGGTCCTGGTTTTGCTGATCCTGGTTTTGCTGGTCCTGGTTTTGCTGGTCCTGGTTTTGCTGATCCTGGTTTTGCTGATCCTGGTTTTGCTGATCCTGGTTTTGCTGATCCTGGTTTTGCTGGTCCTGGTTTTGCTGATCCTGGTTTTGCTGATCCTGGTTTTGCTGGTTTAATTTTTTCTTTGCGAGCATCAGGTTATGTCGTGCATCACTGTCAGCGGGGTTCAGTCGCAGGCTTTGTTTGAAAGCTTCAGCCGCTTCTTTCCATTGGCTTGCCTGATAGTGTGCATTTCCTTTATTGAATAGGGCTTCTGCTTTCTCCAGCGGGTTGTTCGTGCGGTTTGCTGAAGCTTCAAATGCATCGGAGGCTTCTTCAAAGTCTCCTTTTCGGTAGAGTGCATCACCGCGATTGAATTCAGCGAGTGCCGGGTTAGCGCCTTTTTCGATGCTTTCACTGTAGAGGCTGTCGGCACGATAAAATTCACCGGCTTCAAAAGCTTCGTCAGCAAGGTTGAGGTTCTTCCGCAGCTCCTGGGCTTGTATTCCGCCTGAAAAGGCGGGAAGCAGTAAGCAGATCATAGCGAGTAGATGCTTGTTCATACGATGCGGATTTTACGGGTTTGTTTGCGTTCGCGTATGAGCCATTCAAAAGCGAGTAGCAAGAAACCTGCGAGGGCAAAGATCCTGAAGTGGTGCTCGAAGTCAGTAAAGGTAGCTGTGCCAAGTTCACCTTTATCCATTTTGTTGAGGGCATCTTCGATGGGCGACATATTCACAGCACCTGCGGCAGAGCGAATGAAGACTCCATTTCCTGCTGAGACCAGTTCAACCAGTGCTTGTTCATTCAGGGCGGTTACAATGGTTGTTCCCTGGCTGTCTGTTTTGAAACCGGTGCGCTGTCCGCGGCTGTTATACAGCGGTATGGGGGCACCCCCTTTTGCTCCCACGCCGATGGCATGAACTTCAACCCCGAGAGCGGTGGCGCGCTGAGCGGCTTCAACGCCTGCTTCTTCGTGATTTTCACCATCAGTGATGACGATAATCGCTTTACCGGCTTCGCTTTTAGGGTCAAAGCTCTCCACACAGAGGTCAATGGCTGCACCAATGTTGGTGCCTTGGTAAGGCACGCTATTGGTGCTGATTGCATCGAGAAAGATTTTGGCAGATTGCACGTCGGCGGTAATGGGCAACTGCACATAGGCGTCACCCGCGAAGATGACGAGACCAATGCGGTTTCCCCCGAGATTGTTGATCAGTTGCTGAACAGCACGTTTGGAGGTAGCGAGCCTGTTTGGCTTTAAGTCTTCTGCGAGCATACTGGTTGACACATCGATTGCCACCATCAGATCCACTCCGCGTGTTTCCACCTCTTCGATGCGAGAACCTGCTTTAGGATCAATGAGGGCAATGAACAGCAATCCGACTGCCAGCCGCCAGAGAACAAATTTTGCCACGGTTCGCAAAGGAGCATGACCCGGAACTAAATTATGCAATAGCTTTTGATCCGCCAGGCGGTTAAAGGCTCGATTCCGACGTCCGAGACCATAGGTGAATACAATCGTGGCAATCGGCAGGCTTAAAAGCAACGGCAGCAGCCATTCGTTGTGGAGTGAAAGGCTTGGGTCAAAGTTGCGCAAGGTGTAATATCCACCGAGCAGGGCTCCCCAGAATAGCAGCTCAGTCATTACCAGCAGCAGAATGACGCTTTCAAGTCGATATGTCTGTTTGCGTATTCTCATGTGAGCGAGCGGAAGATGGTATTTCGCAGTAAGAACTCGGCTGCAAGCAGCATCAATGCCGTTACCATGAATGAATAGAACTCTTCGGTCTTTCTTTTGTATTGCAGTACGTTGAAGCGTGTTTTTTCTAATTGGTCAATTTCTTCATAGATCGAGCGCAATTTGCTTTGGCTCGTGGCACGGAAGTATTTACCGCCGGTTACGTCTGCAATATCACGAAGGGTCTCTTCATCAATTTCTACTTCAACCCAGTCGTAAACGTAGCGTCCGTTTCGCATGCCAATAGGGCTGCGTGCCTTACCAATGGTTCCCACGCCTATTGTGTATACGCGTATTCCGTAAAGTTCAGCCATTTGCGCAGCATCAGACGGATTGACTTGTCCGGAGGTATTCACCCCGTCGGTCAGGAGGATAACCACCTTGCTTTTACCTTCACTCTCTTTGAGTCTGTTCACTGCCGTAGCGAGCCCCATACCTATTGCTGTGCCACCTTCAAGCAATCCGGTTTGTAAGCTCTCCAGTCCGTTGAGCACCACGCGGTGATCGGTGGTCAGCGGTACTTGAGTAATCGATTCACCTTCGTACACTACAACGCCAATGCGGTCGTCTGAACGTTCTGCAACAAACTGAGCGGCAACTTCTTTGGCACTTTCGAGGCGGTTGGGTTCAAAATCCATCGATAGCATACTCGAAGAAACGTCCATCGCCAGAATGATATTGATGCCTTCACGCGTCAAATCCTCGTAGCTGTCGCTGCTTTGCGGACGCGCAATAACGATGATGAGCAGTGCGAAGGCGAACAACCGGAGGCCGAAAAGGATGCAGCGGTAATATTCGGCAAAAGGTGTTTTACGAAATGCACTCAGGTCAGAAGTCTGGATGCTGGCGCGCTTTTTATTTCCGTTGATGAGGTACCAAATACTGAATGCCGGGAGGGTGAGCCCGAGCCAGAACCAGTTGGGGTGAGCATATTCATAAGCTCCTGATGCGAGCCAAAGCAATAGACCTCCTCCGATATTGATCAGGACGATGAGGGCAGTTCGTATGGCTTTTGCTCGCTTCATGCCGTGGTTGTTTCGCGTTGTGCCGTTGCTTCTACAAATCGGAGGGCATTCTTGAATGACTGCTCGTTTTCAGGCGGCATGGTTGAATAGCGGGCAAATTTCACAGCGTCAGCAAGGCGCAGGGTTTGCAATAGGGTTTCGCGCATATCATCATTCATAGCCACCGCCTGGAGAGCTGACTGAAGCTCGCGTGTGGTGCGCTCAAGCGCCGGAATATCCCATCGGTGTTCGATATACCGACGCAGAATATCAGTGAGTTCAATGTAGTACGCCTTGGAGCGCCCGTTCTCGCAAAGTTTTTTCGCTTCCAGTACGCGCAGTGCCTGCAGGGCGATGATGTGTGCCGGGCGTGTATCGGGGGGAGGCTGCGTGCTTTGAACGATTGTCGCATCCCGCCTTTTCAGGCGGAAAAAAAAGTAGAGGCCCGCAGAGACCAAAAGCACTGAAAGCGGGATATACCAATAATGGCGCAGCCATAATACAAGCTGGTGCCAGGCTGTGAATGAAGTGCGCCGGATGTCTTTGATATCTTTTATCTCGGCATCAGCGGCAAGCTCAGGAGCGCGGACCTCGATCAGCAATGGGTTGCTGGTGAAAATATCACCGTTCAGCCTTGCCTCTATGGGTTCAATGACGGCAAATCCCGTATCAAAACACGTAATGAGAATTCGCTGCGAGAACTGTAACATGCCATCAGCTCGCGTGGTATCAATGGGAGACCTTTTAAGAATTTCAAAACCATTGGCGAGGGTGTCTTCAAGAGCCGGCCACTGAACGTCTGCGGTCTCTTGTGTGAGCTGCTCGAACCGAAGTGTGAGATGAGTTTGGCCACCGAGGTCGATGGCATTGGTATCAGCATCAAGAAAGAGCTGTTGTCCGCGTAAAAACGCGGGATGCGAACAGCTTGCGAGCAGAATGACGATATGGAATAGTTTAGGCGCCACGTTGCTTGAACAAGTTCATCAGAGGTTTGACATACGGTTGATCAGTGCGGAGAACGATATGGTCAACTCCGGCTTTACTGAAAGTCTGTTGAAGTAGTTCTTTTCTTTTCCGATGAGCGATTTCGATGGCTTTACGGTTTTTTTTTCGATGGGTATTCACCCAGGCTTCTTCTCCGGTTTCGGCATCGTGAAGCAGTGCCCAGCCGATATCCGGCAGCCGCATCTCGCCCGGATCTTCAATTCGAAGGGCGACCACGTCGTGTTTACGCGCGGTAATTTTCAGGCTTTTGTCAAAGCCATTGTCGATAAAGTCAGAAAGCAGGAAGCAGATAGCGCGTTTTTTGAGCATTCGGTTAAGGTGATCAAGAGCGGCTGTAATGTTGGTTCCCTTGCCTTCGGGCTCAAACTCGATCAGTTCGCGGATGATTCTCAGGATATGGCTTCTTCCTTTTTTGGGAGGGATGAACCGTTCAATACGATCGCTGAAGAAGAGTACCCCAATCTTATCATTGTTTTGAATGGCACTGAAGGCGAGTACAGCAGTGAGTTCTGTAATCAGCTCTCGTTTCAGCCGTTCACGTGTACCGAAGCTGCCAGAAGCGGAAACATCTACGAGGATGATGGCTGTGAGCTCCCGTTCTTCTTCAAAAACCTTTACGTAGGGGTGATTCATCCGGGCGGTCACGTTCCAGTCGATCGCTCTGATTTCATCTCCGTGCTGATATTCTCGGTTTTCACTGAAAGCCATACCACGACCCTTAAAAGCAGAGTGGTACTCTCCTGAAAAGATCTGGTGGCTCAGGCCGCGTGTGCGCAGCTCAACAGCCCTGACTTTTTTAAGTAGCTCAGTGGTTTCCATACGGTAGGCCCTTTGGCGGCTTAGGGTACTTCAACCTTGTTCAGAATTTCGGTAATGATCTGTTCTTGATGGATGTTTTCCGCTTCGGCTTCAAAGGTGATGCCAATGCGATGGCGAAGTACATCCGCACAGATACCGCGCACGTCTTCAGGGATCACAAATCCGCGGCGATTGATAAAAGCGTACGCTTTCGCCGCAAGAGCCATACTGATTGAAGCCCGGGGCGAACCTCCGGTGCTGATGAGCGGAGCAAGATGCCCGAGCCCATAGTCTTCAGGATTGCGGGAGGCGAAAACGATGTCAACGATATACTGCTCAATTTTCTCATCCATGTACACTTCGCGCACTGCATTGCGTGCTTTGAGGATGTCAGCCGGTTTAATGACCGGAGAGGGTTTGGGTAAACCTTCGGGAGCGATATTGGCGCGAATGATTTTGCGTTCTTCTTCTTTAGTGGGGTATCCGATGATCACCTTAAGTAGAAAGCGGTCAACCTGGGCTTCAGGAAGAGGATATGTACCTTCTTGTTCAACGGGATTTTGCGTAGCAAGTACGAGAAAGGGTTCAGGCAGGCTGAACGATTCAGGGCCAATGGTGACTTGACGCTCCTGCATGGCCTCGAGCAGTGCACTTTGTACTTTGGCCGGGGCTCTGTTGATCTCATCAGCCAACACAAAGTTGGCGAAGATCGGGCCTTTTTTCACCGAGAATGCCTCCTGCTTCTGATTGTAAATCATGGTTCCGAGAAGGTCAGCCGGGAGGAGGTCAGGAGTGAACTGCAATCTGGCGAAGTCAACTTCAACCGATTGAGCCAGGGATTTGATGGCAAGAGTTTTGGCCAGTCCCGGGACACCCTCCAGTAGAATATGTCCGTTTGACAACAGTCCGATTAAAAGCTTGTCAAGCATGTCATGCTGACCGATGATTACTTTCTCCAACTCTCGGCTCAGTACTTCAACGAAGGCGCTCGAGGCTTCAATTTTTTCGCTGAGTTGCCTGATGTCTTCTGATTGCATAGAAGTTGTTCCGGTCATGGTTTTATCGTTTTCATCCATCATTCTCTTCGTTGACTCTGAATTGTCTCAGTCCTGTAGTACGTACAAAGTTCCTCAAAGGCAGGTCAGTCAAGGCTTTCACCTTGTTAAAAGTTGTTAAGCTAACTGCTGTGGCGCCCCGAAGATAAGGGCTAGATCAATGCGCTCGCAACGGCCTGTCTTCGTTGAAAAGTTCTGCTGGCGCGTTGATAACTAGGGGTCTGTTCTTCAGGTAGTTTACTGCCTGGTTTTTTTCTTGTGGCGTTATGAGAAAAGAAGCTTCACTGACCGAAATGATCGCAGGGGTGCGGGTTTTTCACGATGCTTTTGGCATTGTCAATGCGGAATCACCACTAGCAGATATCGGTGAAGAGCAAGTTGCGCTGCGTCATAGATTGATGCAGGAAGAGAATGACGAATATTTGGAAGCAGCCTCCGAAGGTGATCTGAACGGAATAGCAGATGCACTGGGTGATCAGCTATACATATTGTGTGGCACCTTGCTCAAACACGGCATGCAGCACGTCATCGCTGATGTTTTCGATGCTATTCAGGAAAGCAATATGTCTAAACTGGATGTTGATGGCCGCCCGGTACTTCGAGACGACGGCAAAGTGTTAAAGAGTGATCGATATTTTCCTCCTGCAATAAAGGAAGTGCTGGCATCGCATTCTAATGAGGCTTAACCTGCTACGCTTCCGAACGTTCAACTGTTCGGGTTTTCTTCATCAGGGCCACACGTGGACGTGGCCTTTTGTTCTTACATTTAAGCGATGAAGAACATCAATTTATCTGCGCGATTTGCTGCCGCCAGAAGTTCTCAGAGAGCGCTGTGGCTGTTGAACCGCTTGCTTTGGACGGGTATACCTTTTAATCGTCCGCACCGGTTGACCATTCGTGAAATCGGGGAGAACTACGCCGAAGTCTGGATTCCCTTTCGGCGAAAGAACAAGAACCACCTCAATGGTCTGCATGCCTGCGTATTGGCCACAGGGGCGGAATATGTTTCAGGGCTTGTATTGCTTCAGGCCCTGGATGCTTCGGAGTACAGATTGATCATGCGCAAAATGGAGATTGTTTACCATTATCAGGGTAAAACCGATGCCTTTGCGCGTTACGAACTTGACTTGGCAAAGCTTAAAGCGGAAGTAGAGGAGGTTTTAAGGCGCTCACCTTCTGTTGACCTTCCGGCCGAAGTAGAGGTGGTTGATTCAGGTGGGGAACTATTGTGCACTGCAACCGTTCACTGGCAGGTTAAACCCTGGAACAAAGTCAAGACGAAAGCTTAATATCAGCTTTGGGTGCGGCGATTGTTGAGCTTGCGCCTTGATTCTCGTAAATTTGCAGCTTCGAATCAGAGCGCGATGATCAATATAACACTGCCTGATGGCACTGTCCGTCAGGTTGAATCAGGAGCCACTTCCATGGACGTGGCAGAGTCTATAAGTAGCGGTCTGGCACGTAAAGTGCTGGCCGCAGAGGTGAACGGTGAGGTGAGAGACCTGGGTCGCCCTATCTTCGAGGACGCAGATCTAAAACTGCTGACCTGGGATGATGAGGGTGCAAAGTCAACACTATGGCACAGTGGTGCCCATTTGATGGCTGAAGCCCTTGAGGCTTTGTACCCCGGGATTAAATTCTGGGTAGGTCCTCCTGTTGAAAACGGGTTCTATTACGATGTTGATTTCGGTGGGGCAGCTTTTTCTGAAAAGGATTTTGACCTCGTAGAGAAAAAAATGCTTGAACTGGCGCGCCAGAAAAATCCTTACGTACGAAAAGACATCACCAAGGCAGATGCAATGGCCTTCTACAAAGAGAAAGGTGACGAGTACAAACTTGATCTGCTCGAAGGGCTTGAAGATGGCACGATTACTTTTTATACTCAGGGTAATTTTACAGACCTGTGTCGGGGGCCGCATATTCCGGACACCGGTTACATTAGGGCCGTAAAGTTGATGAATGTCGCCGGTGCATATTGGAAGGGCGATGAAAGCAATAAACAACTCACCCGAATATACGGGGTTGCATTTCCAAAGCAGAAGATGCTCGATGAGTATCTGGTAATGCTCGAAGAGGCCAAAAAGCGCGACCACCGAAAGCTCGGCAAGGAGTTAGACTTGTTCACATTTAGTGAGAAAGTAGGGCAGGGGTTGCCGCTCTGGCTGCCAAAAGGGGCACAGCTTCGTGCCCGCCTTGAGAACTTTCTCAAAGAAGCCCAGCGCAAAGCAGGTTATGAGCCGGTGATCACGCCGCACATCGGTAATAAAGAACTGTACATCACATCAGGACACTTTGCCAAGTACGGAGCAGACAGTTTCCAGCCTATTGAAACCCCTGCGGAAGGTGAGGTCTACCTACTTAAACCAATGAACTGTCCGCATCACTGCGAAATCTATAAATCACGACCACGCAGTTACCGCGATTTACCGGTGCGCTATGCTGAATTTGGTACTGTTTATCGCTATGAACAGAGCGGTGAGCTGCACGGGCTTACGCGAGTGCGCGGATTTACGCAAGACGATGCACATATCTTTTGCACGGTTGACCAGGTGAAAGAGGAAGTATCGAAGGTAATTGATCTTGTTCTTTACATTTTTCAAACACTGGATTTTCAAGATTACCAGGTACAGGTCTCTCTGCGGGATCCTGAAACACCTGAAAAGTACATTGGCTCTGACGAGAACTGGGAGAATGCAGAAACAGCAATCCGGGAAGTGGCAGAGGAAAAAGGGTTGAATACCGTAATAGAGCTCGGAGAGGCAGCATTCTATGGGCCAAAGCTCGACTTCATGGTGCGCGACGCCATCGGTCGTAAATGGCAGTTGGGCACCGTACAGATTGATTACAACCTTCCTGAACGTTTCGAACTGGAATATACCGGCGCTGATAACGCTCCGCACCGCCCGGTGATGATCCACAGGGCACCATTTGGTTCAATGGAACGATTTGTCGCAATTCTCGTTGAACACTGTGCAGGAAAATTCCCACTTTGGCTCACGCCGGAACAAGTTCGTATATTACCGTTGAGCGATAGATTCATCGAATACTGCGAAGGACTTGAGAAAGTCCTTGATAATTACGATATTCGCGCCCTCATTGACAGACGTGCGGAGAAAGTGGGGAAGAAGATTCGGGAAGCCGAGCTTGACAAAGTTCCTTACATGTTGATCATTGGTGAGAAAGAAGCAGAGAGTGGAGAGCTTGCCGTGAGAAAACAGGGAGAGGGAGACCTCGGTACCATGTCAGTCGAAGCTTTCGCGTCATTCATTGATGATGAAATTGGCGCATTGCTGAATAAACAAGAGTAACATAAAAATAGAGTAGCCATAGCAATACGAAGAAAACGCAGAAAAGGACCGGCAAGGGTCATTAAGCAAGACCCGCACCGGATCAACAGGAACATCAAGGTAGACGAGGTACGTCTTGTTGGTGACAACATTGAACAGGGAGTGTTCAGCACACGTGAAGCACTTGAGATGGCCCAGGAATTAGGGCTCGATCTCGTGGAAATCTCTCCGAAAGCAGTTCCTCCCGTATGTAAAGTCGTTGACTACAAGAAGTTCCTCTACGACCAAAAGAAACGCGAAAAAGAGCTGAAGCAAAAACAGCAAAAGGTGGTGATCAAAGAGATTCGGTTCGGTCCGAACACGGATGACCACGATTTTGAGTTTAAACTTAAGCACGCGAAGAAGTTTTTGTTAGAGGGAGCTAAAGTGAAGGCGTATGTCTTTTTCAAAGGACGAACCATCGTCTTTAAAGAACGCGGCGAGATCCTCCTCCTGAAATTTGCGCAAGAACTCGAAGAGTACGCTACTGTAGAACAGCTCCCTAAGCTCGAAGGCAAAAGGATGATTATGCTGTTCAACCCGAAAAAAGGATAACTGATAAAGTGCAGTGATATGCCGAAAATGAAAACCAAATCGAGCGCGAAAAAGCGCTTCAAATTTACCGGCACAGGGAAAATTAAGCGCAAGCACGCTTACAAAAGCCACATCCTGACCAAAAAAGCAACCAAACGTAAGCGCAATCTTACGGCTTTTACCACGGTGGATAAGGCGGATGAAAAAAGCATCCGTAAGCAATTGCTTGCCTGATTGTAAACTGAACCGTTAGTTTTTAACCAGGTTTGTAGTCATAAGTGTCGTAAAGACCGCTGCAAGCCAAAAAAAACATTATTATGCCACGTTCAAAGAACGCCGTCGCCTCTCGTGCCCGTCGGAAGAAAATTTTAAAAATGGCGCGGGGCTACTACGGAGCCCGCAAAAACGTTTGGACTGTCTCCAAAAATGCCGTAGACAAAGGCCTCCAGTACGCCTACATCGGCAGAAAACAACGCAAGCGTCAGTTCCGTCGCCTCTGGATTCAACGAATCAACGCCGGAGCCCGTCAACACGGGATGTCATACTCTGTCTTTATGGGGAAACTCCATGAACATGGAATTGAACTGAACCGCAAAGTTCTCGCTGATCTCGCCATGAACCATCCTGACGCGTTCAAAGCTGTCGTAGAGAAAGTGAAATAATTAGCGTTACTCAAACGTTCCTAAAGCCGGCTCAATAGCCGGCTTTTTTTTTACTTGCAGATCTAAAATCAACGCGCTATGAAGCACTGTTTATACTGTTTTTTCGCTTTCACTCTGTTCATCGCAGCAGATGTCAGTGCGCAAATAGAAAGAGAAGAAAAGTCAAGGCAACAGCTAAGGGAGATGAGCGGTACCTTTCTACCGCCAGAAGCAGTGTGGTTCAATGCCAAGCGACCATTTCAGGTCGCAAGACTCGATAGGGAACGTGTCATCTTGCATTTTTGGGATCCGATTACTGCAAACGGCTGGGAAAGTATGCGGGTCGTAAACGAATTGCACAAAAAGTACCCGTCAGCCATTGCGCTATCTGTTCTTCCCCCGATAGCGGAACTCTATAATGATAGCGCCTTAGTCAGTGAATTGGTAAGGAAATTTGGCATCAATCATCCGATGATCTTTACAGATGATTATTCAGCCTTCAATTTCCCTGATTCAACGGCAATCAACAACTTGCCGTCAATCTATGTCGTTGAGGCAACAGGCCTGGCCTCAGGGCCTGTGGGCATTGACCGTATAGCAGAACTCGAAACGCTGCTGGCAACGCTTTACCCGAACGAGGGAAAAGAAGCGAGTGGCATTTATAAGTACTCCCTCCCTGAAACCGGAAAAGGGATATTACACCTACTCAACTACCCGTCAGATGCCGCAGAAGACCCCCTGTCAGGAAACCTCTTTATCGCTGATGCTGGCAGTAACCGAATCATCGAGCTCAATACCGATGGCCGCATCGAGCGTGTGTATGGATCAGGTGTAGCCGGACTTCAAGACGGGAAATATGGCGGTACGAAGTTCAACAATCCTAAAGGGCTCACCTTTGATCGCGACAACGGGATACTTTACGTCGCGGATACTTACAATCATTGCATTCGGTCAATAGACCCCAAGACCGGTGTCGTCAAAACAGTGCTCGGCAATGGCACATTGGCGCGTGAACTTCAACTGTTCGTAGACAGTACAGAAAATGGATTGAATTATCCGGCAGATGTCGCATTCACTCGTGGAAGATTGATGATTGCAATGGCTGGAGCCAACCAAATATGGGAATATAACCCCCAAAACGGCAAAGGCCGCGCTGCCATTGGAAATGGTAAGGCCGCATCTGTAGATGGCGGCACCGGTGTCGCTGCGCTGCATTCACCACAGCACCTCACACAGGGAAGTGAGGGCGATCTGTATGTGGCAGATATTGGCTCAGGTAAAATTCGAAGAATAGAGCAGAGCGGATTGATCACTACCCTTGATTTTGACGACGGATTGCTAGGGCAGCATGGGGTAATTGGTGGGTTGACCTTTGGTGGCCGCGAGCTTTTTATATCAAACTACATCGGGAACCAAATCCTGAAATGGAACCTTGATGAAGAAATGCAAGTCTTGGCAGGAAGTGGTACTCCCGGTAAGCTGGATGGCGGAGCAGGCAAAGCGCAGTTCCATAGACCAGCTGGCCTTGCTTACGTAGATGGAGATCTGATGGTCATTGATCAGTTTAATGGTGCCTTGCGACGAGTCAATGCAAAGCGTGGGAAAACAAAATCGATCGGTATGTATAATTTCTATGACCTCTTCAGAACGATCGAAGCCTATTCAAGTGGAGACCAGGTGATTTTTGAAGAGCTGATTCTGAAAAAAGGAACAAACGCTGTCTATGTTGAAATGAACCTTGATCAAGGCTACAAGTGGGAAACTGCCGGACGAAACAAGATTACCATGGAAATTCCCGGTGAGAATCGGCTCTTGAATTTTGATCCAACACGAGGTTTCATTGAACTGGAGGTTAATGGAAGCGAACGCAACAATAATGCAACGGTGCAGGTCTATGCCACCGTGCGCCATAAAGAAACTGATCAGGTGACGTTCAGAACTTTCCTGCTGCTCTTCCCCTTGGTTTACGAGCCCGAACTTGGTAAGCGTCAACACGATTTGACCTGGAGGCCTTTCAGCGACCTTTGATCATTCACCTAACACACGGCCTTTGGCGATGGCGGCAGGGGTGTAATCTGGTTGAATCTTCAGGGCCTTGTTGTATGCGCTGAGTGCTTTTTCTGCCTTACCAAGGCTTTCCAGGGCCAGCCCACGGTTGTAATGTGCCTGATAATAACCCGGAAACAGCTCTGTAGCTTCTGTAAAGTAAAGTGCTGCGCTATCGTAATGCTGCAGGTACTCGAGGTGAATGAAACCTTTGTTATAAGGAGCTGTGGCATTATCAGGGGAAAGACCACTGATGCGATCATAAATATTCAGCGCTTCGCGATAACGAGAGCGGTCTCTGAAGCCTGTTGACTGAAGAAATATGGCCAGATTATACCAGGCCTCTATGCTGCCCGGACGAATCTCTGTTGCTGTTTTGTAATACTCTATTGCCAGGTCACTTCCCGCCGATGCATACAGCAGACCAACCTCAATGTAGGCATCGTAGAAATCAGGTTCAACCTCTATGGCTGTCTGGTAACTGGATGCTGCCAGCACGGTGTCACCGGTCTCCTTGTAGACACGGCCTTTGAGATAGTAAGCCTGAGGCAGTTGACCATCTACGCGCAAAGCTTCGTTAATGGTTTCGATAGCCTGCTTGTAATTGCGCAGATGAACGTGCATTTCACCAAGGCGCATCAGGCAGTCTGTGTGATTTGGGGTCTCAGCTACACAACGCTGGTAGTCAGCGAGGGCCTTATCAAATTGCTGGTCTCTGAAATGGAGATTGCCTCGCTGGTAGTATGCGTCAGAAAAGGTGCTATCAATGACCAACGCTCTGTCAAAATCATTCATCGCCGCTTCATAGTTGGCCGCTTCCTTGTGCAGAAGACCCCGTTCTATATAGAGCTCTTTATTACCGGGCGCTTCGATGATACGCTCTGTCAATTGCTCAATCATTGCACCGGCTTCCACCAGCGTATCTTGTGCCGAAGCTGCACCGTCTGCTGTTTCAGTTTGCGTTGCAGGCTGATCCGTATCACAGTGCGTGAAAAATGCCAGAATGGCGAGAGGGATGAAGGTGTAAAGAGGTCTTTTCATAAGGCAAAAATAAGGCCCGTCTGAAAAGACGAGCCTTTCAACCGGCAAATCGGTTGCTATTTACTCAGTTCTTCCTTGATTTTATTCTCAAGTTCTTCTGAAAGTTCGGGGTTGTCAGCCAGCAATTGTTTCACAGCATCACGCCCTTGTCCGAGCTTAGTGTCTCCATAAGAGAACCAGGAACCGCTCTTTTTGACAATGCCAAGTTCCACACCGAGGTCAATGATCTCACCGGTTTTTGAAATGCCGGTACCATACATGATGTCAAATTCTGCACGCTGAAATGGCGGAGCAACCTTATTCTTCACAATTTTCACCTTTGTCCGGTTACCGATAACTTTATCGCCGTCTTTAATTTGTGAAGAACGACGAATGTCAATGCGAACCGATGAGTAAAACTTGAGCGCATTCCCACCGGTCGTGGTCTCCGGATTGCCAAACATGACACCGATTTTCTCGCGAAGCTGGTTGATAAAGATGCAGCAGCAGCCGGTTTTACTGATGGTTGATGTCAGCTTGCGCAGTGCCTTCGACATCAGACGAGCCTGGAGACCAACTTGTGAATCCGCCATTTCGCCTTCAATCTCCGCGCGTGGTGTAAGCGCTGCAACGGAGTCAACCACCAACAGATCAATGGCTCCCGAGCGAATCAAATTCTCCGCAATTTCAAGGGCCTGCTCACCATTGTCAGGCTGTGAAATCAATAGATTCTCCGTGTCAACCCCGAGGTTTTCTGCATAGAATTTGTCAAATGCATGTTCGGCATCTATGATGGCACAGATACCGCCCGCTCGCTGCGCCTCTGCTATCGCATGAATCGCAAGGGTGGTTTTACCGGATGACTCCGGACCGTAAATCTCTATAACACGCCCACGCGGTAACCCCCCGATTCCGAGTGCGAGATCAAGCGTCAGAGATCCCGTCGAAATGGCTTCCGTTTCGTCTACCACGTCGTCACCCAGTTTCATTACGGCGCCCTTTCCGTAGGTTTTTTCGAGCTTATCGAGTGTGAGTTGGAGCGCTTTGAGTTTTTCTTTGTTTGCTTCTGTCGCCATACTTGAAATTTTGGCTAATGTAGATAAACAGGTACGTAATGTATTTACGGGCCTGCCTTCTTTTTATAAACGTGCCGATTGACTTTACGAACGCTCGCTCATCGGATGCCAAACCCTTCCAGAACCTGCTCGGTGTGCTCTTTCGCTTTTACCTTTTTAATGATGTCTACAATACCCCCCTCTTCATCGATCAGAAAGGTCATGCGATGCGTGCCGTCAAAAACTTTACCCATAAATTTCTTCGGCCCCCATACGCCGTATGCTTGCAAAACCTTACGGTCAGTATCCGCAATCAAAGGGAATGGAAGCTCATGCTTCTCAATAAATTTCTGGTGCTTCGATGCAGGGTCATCGTTTACCCCTAACACCTCTATGTTGTGCTCTTTGAGCGTGTCATAATGATCCCGGAAATTACAGGCCTGTGTTGTGCATGTTGGCGTCAAATCACGAGGGTAGAAATACAATGCAAGCTTTTTCCCCTTGTAGTCATTGAGTGAAATTGTATTGCCCGATTCATCTTTACCTGCGAAATCCGGAGCAGGCGATCCTTTTTCAAGTGTGGTCATGACGTGTAATTTGTTGATTTGACAAATCTCAGGTAGAAATTGTTCATTTTTTCTTCTCCGCGCAAAAGCGCGGGATGCGGCAGTCTGAGCGAGATCTCCGGGTGCATTACCTTTCGATAAAAATCAATTGTTGATAGATCAGTTGACAGTGGTCAATGACGAGCGGCATTTTGACGGTATTTTGTAAAGAGCTCGAAGAGAGCTGTAAAACACTTGAAATTCTTAATGTGCTTAGATCTATGAGAAACTTTACGTCTCTTGCGAATGTCGCTCCTCAACGCGGCAACTCGCTCTGGCAGGTCGCAATGGTCTGCGGTTTGTTTTTGTTCGCCCTGAACCCGCTCGCCGAGGCTCAGGTACCACCCGACGACTGTGTGCCGGGATTGATGATTTTTTGTCCTGATGATGTCAGTATTGACTGCTCTGAACCGACCGATCCAGAGGTAACCGGATCGGCCGAGGCTACAGTTGACCCCTGCTTCACCGAAGAAGTAGCCATCAGCTATGCCGATGAAGTGCTGACTCAAAACGATTGTGAGGTCGTGCTCGCACGCACCTGGTTGGCAAGTGCAGGAAATGAAACCGATATGTGCACCCAAACCATCACCATCGTTGATGAAACAGCGCCGGCGCTCAATATGCCACCCCTTTACTACTCACTCGAGTGGAGTGTGTTCGATGGTAACTTTCTTGAAGCCTTCCAAAATGGCGAAATTTCCCTCGAAGATCTCGCTGAACTTTCTCCGCTCTTCAATGATCAACTCGAAGCGCAAGGGTTCTTTTTTCCAACAGCTTCAGATAACTGTGATCTGCAAGTACAGCCCTATTATACCCAGTTTGTTCAAGGTCCTGAAGACCTCGAATGCCCGCTCGTTGGTGAAGTGATCTGGGATTTCTATGCACAAGACGACTGCGGCAATGAAACCGGACCGCTCAGTATCGTCTGCGAATTCTTTGATACAACGCCGCCTGAATTCATCAACTTCCCCGAAGATAGCACCGTAGAATGTGTTGAAGATATTCCCGCCCCGGTAGAGGTAGAGGCAGAAGACGCCTGCGCAGACGTAGTTGAAATTGAAGTCTTCACCAGTGAAACCGGCGCGCCGGAAACAGAATGCGTCGCAACAACAGCTTTTGCTCCGGGTGACGACTGGGCTCTGTGGCTCCCGACGCTCGAAGTACTCGGTCTCACGGCTACCGATGACTTCGTGCCCATGGGGGAGGGGCTTACCTTTATTCAATATGCAGACGGAACGGCACACCTCTCAGGAATGGTGCAGAATGACGAAGCACCCGGTCAGCAATGGGAAGTGAGTATCTGGCTTGAGAATAAACGTGACTGGGATGAATGGTCAGGCCTCGGTCGTTCTTACAAAGATAGCTTTGGCTTCGCTGAAGCAGGAGGAAACCTCTGGGAAACCTGGCACTTCTATGAAATGGTGAACAACTTCTCCATGCTCACCGGAGCCGGTGACCTTGAGGGCAACGTCCTCTACCTCGAGCACATGCCATCGAATTTCTATCACGGATTTCAATGCGGTGAAGCAGCCAATGACCGAAATGCAAACTTTGGCATGAGCGGGTGGTTCACATTCTACGGCCAGTTTGAAGGCGAATTCATCGAGGGGCACGGCGATGTCAACGTAGATAAAGAATGTGAGGATGTCACCAATCCAGATGACTGCCCGGATACCGCAATTACCTACTTCTACCGTGCTGAAGACACCTGTGGTAACGTAGCTATGGATGAATACACTGTGACGTCAGACGATACTACCGCTCCTGAGTTTACAGTAGTTCCGGAAGATATTACAGTTGAATGCGATGCCATTCCGGAAGTCTTTGAAGGGGTTGAGGCTACTGACAACTGCGCGTGCGGCGTAGAGCTGATTGAATATCTCGGTGAAATTCCGGTTGATGGAGGAACCGGCTGCGAGTATCAGATCCAGCGCATCTGGGCTGCCGAAGACTGCTGCGAAAACCGCGCAGAGTACATTCAAACCATTACCGTAGTGGACACCACCGCTCCGATAGTACTCACTACACCTGAAAACATCACCGTTGAATGTGACGAGGTAATTCCGGAAGATCTTCCAACGGCTGAAGATAATTGCCAGCCTGAAGTCTTCATTTCATTTGAAGACCAGATCACAGAAGGCGACTGTCCGCAGAATTATACCATCATCCGTACCTTCTTCCTTGATGATGGTTGCGGAAACATTTCCCAGGCCACACAAACCATTCAGGTGGTCGATACCACACCACCCGTATTCGATGAATATGAAGTGGAGGTGGCAGTAGAATGTACTGAAGTTGATAACGTTCCACAACCAACGGCTACCGATAACTGTGGTCAGGTGTCTATTACCAGCGAAGATGTACTGCAGTCAGGAGGTTGCCTCGGTGTGATCGTACGCACATTCACCGCTGTAGATGAGTGCGGCAACGAAAGCACCACCGAGCAGTTTATTACCGTGCAAGACACGACGCCTCCGGTGATTGAGAACCCGAATGATATGACCGTAGAGTGCGACGAAGTGCCTGAAGCCCCTGGTGCTGATGGCATCAATATCTTCGACAACTGCGAGCTTTTCGCCGAAGAAGAAGTGACCGTTGAGTTCACCGAAACCATTACAGAAGGTTTCTGTCAAGACAATTATACCATCACCTGGACCTGGATCGCAACAGATTATTGTGAGAATGTAAGCGAGGCGACCACGATCATTACCGTACAGGATACCACTGATCCGGTTTTTACACAGGTACCTGATGATCTCACCATCGAGTGCGATCAGGAAGTGCCCGGTTGCGATGTGAACAGTGTAGTCGCTGTTGACAATTGTGATGAAGACGTAGTGATTGAATGCAGTGATCAAATGGTTGAAGGTGACTGTCCTGAAGAGTACACTATTCAGCGCATTTACCGCGCTTTTGACAATTGCGGAAACCAGGGTGTTTATGTGCAGAATATCTCTGTGGTAGACACCACCGCCCCAGTGGTAGATCCGGTTGCAGACTTGACCATCGAATGTGATCAGGAAATCCCGACCGCCGAAGCCACCGCAACGGACAACTGCAGTGACTTCGAAGTCAATGTCGAAGAATCCCAGCTGCCCGGTGACTGCCCGCAAGAATTCACTATTATACGTGTTTATACTGCAACAGACGCCTGCGGAAATGTGAGCGATCCGGTAGAGCAGACCATCCAGGTCGTTGATACCACAGCACCCGTATTTGAGGACTACCCCATTGAGGTTGATGTTCCTTGTGATGACCTCGATTCCGTTCAGATAATGGCTGAAGATAACTGCGGTGCCGCAGAAGTCACCTACACTGACCTGTTCATCTCGGGTGGCTGCGCAGGTACCATCATCCGCGATTATATCGCAACTGATGAGTGTGGAAATACCGCCGAAGCCCAGCAGATTCTGCACCTTTTTGATGAAGAGGCTCCTGTCTTTACCAACTTCCCCGATGATCAGACCGTTGAGTGTGATGCAGTGCCGGAAGTAACCGAAGAGTTGACGGCTGAAGACAACTGTGATGACGACGCAGAAGTGGTATACAACGGTGAGGAAATCATCGAAGGCGACTGCCCGCAGTCTTACACTATCGTTCGCACATGGACTGCAACTGATGACTGTGACAACGACGCGGTTTACACTCAGAACATCACTGTAGTAGATACTACTGCACCTGAGTTCGAGATCTTCCCTGAAGATGCGACTGTAGAGTGTGACATGATTCCTGAAGTAGCCACGGGTGCTACGGCGTTCGACAACTGTGACGAAGATGTAGCGATCGAATACCTCGGTGAGGAAATCATCGCAGGTGAGTGTGAGGATTCTTACACCATCGTTCGTACATGGGTAGCGACTGATGATTGTGGCAATGCCACGGAGCAGTCACAAACCATTACAGTGATTGACACCACTGCACCTGAGTTCGAGATCTTCCCTGAAGATGCGACTGTAGAGTGTGACATGATTCCTGAGGTGGCAACCGGTGCTGAAGCAACAGATAACTGTGACGCTGACGTAGCGATCGAATACCTCGGTGAAGAAATCATCGAAGGTCAGTGTGAAGATTCATACACGATCATTCGCACCTGGGTAGCGACTGACAACTGTGGCAACGCCACAGAGCAGTCACAAACCATCACAGTGATCGACACCACTGCACCTGAGTTCACGATCTTCCCGGAAGACGCAACCGTAGAGTGTGACATGGTACCTGAAGTAGCTACCGGCGCTGAAGCAGTTGATAACTGTGATGACGACGTTAGCATTGAGTACCTCGGAGAAGAGCTGATTGCCGGTGAGTGCGAAGATTCGTACACCCTTGTACGCACCTGGGTTGCAACTGACAACTGTGGCAACGCCACAGAGCAGTCACAAACCATTACTGTACAAGACACCACTGCACCTGAGTTCACGGTCTTCCCTGCAGATGAGACTGTAGAGTGTGACATGATTCCTGAGGTGGCAACTGGTGCTGAAGCAACAGACAACTGTGACGATGAAGTGGTCATTGAGTACATCGGTGAGGAAATCATCGCCGGTGATGTTTGTCCACAGTCATACACGATCGTACGCACATGGACGGCTACCGACAACTGCGGAAATGTAACAGAGCAGTCACAAACGATCACGGTACAGGATACCACTGCACCTGAGTTCGAGATCTTCCCTGAAGATGCGACTGTAGAGTGTGACATGATCCCTGAGGTAGCCACGGGTGCCACAGCGTTCGACAACTGCGACGAAGATGTAACGATCGAGTACCTCGGCGAGGAAATCGTTGACGGAGAGTGTCCACAGTCTTACACGATCATCCGCACCTGGGTTGCGACAGACGATTGCGGCAACGCTACTGAGCAGTCACAGACCATCACGGTACAGGATACCACTGCCCCCGTCTTTGACATGGTTGGAGAGGATGTAACGGTAGAATGTGATCAGGAGCTACCTGCACCAATGGCATCTGCCACTGACAACTGCGGTGAAGTAAGCATCACGAACGTAGATGTGATCGAAGAAGGCGAGTGTGCGCAAGAGTACACGGTAATCCGCACGTACACAGCAACAGATGAGTGTGGTAACAGCACTACTGAAGAGCAAATCATCACGGTAGTTGATACCACAGCTCCAGTACTCGAGGGTACACCAGAAGCAGAGCTTGTGATCGACTGTGAGGATGATGTACCAGCAGCGGATGAAGTGTTTGCAACAGACGCTTGTGAGGGTGAAGTTGACGTGGTCTTTACAGAAGAACTCGTTGGTGACCTCCCACCGGAAGGCAGCAGCGCATTCTGTAACGCGATGACTCCTGAAGCATTCGAAGACGGCGAGACTTGCGCAGGTACTGAAACCTGGAGTGTCGTACTCTTCAACTTCGCAGGCGAAGCAGCTTCTTACTACAGCACGATCGATGCGAGCTGGACGGAGTTCCCTGATGGGTCTGCGGTTCTGACCGGCTCGGTTTCAGCGAACAACAATCCTGACGCAGGATGGGAGATCGCTGTAGAATTCGAGAACGGTATGGACTGGGCTACATGGTCAACTCAGGGCTTCCCGACAGACTTTAAAGATGATTGTGATCTTGCCGGTGACAGCTACCTCAACTGGATGTACTACATCATGTCTGAAGGTGCAACCCTCACCGGATGGGGCGATTACGCAGGTTCGGTGCTCACACTTGAACATGCACCATCGAACCTGTATTACGGTTTCCAGCTTGGCGATGCAGCTAATAACGTGAACGCAAATTACAGCTTCGGCGGTTGGTTCACTTATGAAGGTATCTACAATGGAGAAGAGGTTTCAGGAGCAGGCGACTTTGCTTTTGACCTTGACTGCTGTCCGCAATATGAGATCGTTCGCACATGGTGTGCAACTGATTGTGCAGGCAACGAAACATGCTTCACTCAGGTAATCAGCTTCGCTGATCTCGGCGGAGACGCACCCATCGTTGGCCCGGATGCACACGAGATGATTGATCCAAAAATTGACTTCCAGATTGTAAAAGTCAATCCAAATCCGAGCAACAGCTTCACGAATGTGCAGTTTGCCTCGAATGTGAATGCGACGGTGAGACTTGACTTACTCGATCTGAATGGTCGTACAGTGAATGTATTGTTTGAAGGCAACATTCAGAAAAATGAGATCTATCGCACCTTACTCAATGCATCCGAGTTTGAAGCGGGAATGTACTTCCTTCGCCTTCAGTCTGCCGGGTATGCCGACATTGAGCGTTTTGTGATCAGCCGCTGATGGCAAAACCATTTGAAAAAGTAAAGCCCTCCCTTGCGGAGGGCTTTTTTTTCGCTTTCCTTTCCTGCTATCTTCAAGCCCTCATTTCAGACCTGCAGATATACCCATGGCTGACCTCGCCACATTCGCTGATGTGATCGTACCGATTGCTATTCCTGATTTGCTCACCTATCGCATTCCACGCGAAGTAGAAAAAGAAGTGCAGATCGGGCAGCGGATTATTGTGCGCGTGGGTAAACGTAAATTGTATACCGGGGTCATCGTTCGCCTGCATGGAAATCCGCCTAAGAATTACCAGGCAAAAGGAATTGAATACCTGCTTGATGAGACGCCGGTAGTAACCCGTGAGCAGCTAAAATTCTGGGCATGGTTGGCAGAATATTATCTCTGCACCCTCGGTGAAGTAATGGGGGCTGCACTGCCTTCTTCAATGAAGCTGGCCAGTGAGACCCGCATAGTGCCGCTTCCATCCGAAGAACTCGACACGGCCACGCTCTCTGATAATGAGTTTCTTATCCTTGAAGCGCTTGAGCTTCAGAAAAAACTGCAGGTGGATGAGATCGCTGAAATCGTCGGTATAAAAACAGTTCAACCGCTTATCAATAGCCTCATTAAAAAAGGTTTCGCAACCACTGAAGAAGAACTGAGACACCGCTATCGTCCGAAATTTGAAGAAACACTCGCACTTGAAGAGGCCTTCAAAGAGGATGAAACGCTCACAGCGCTGATTGATGAACTCGAAAGAAGAGCACCGAGACAGTCTGACCTTTTGCTTGCCTACCTGCGTGAGGCCCCGCAGATGGATAAAGACGTGGCCAAGGTGGCGCTGCAAAAAAAAGCCGGTGTTGGTGCTACTGTTACGAAAGCCTTGATTGACAAAGGTGTTTTCCGCCTGAAAAGGCGGGAGGTGAACAGGCTTGCTACCTTCGAAGGAGACACCCGACAAAGCCTGGAGCTCAACCCCTCTCAACAACGCGCGCTTGATGATACCCGCAAATTGCTGCAGCATAAAGACGTGGTGCTCATACACGGGGTAACAGGATCGGGTAAGACGGAAGTTTATGTGAAGCTCATTGAAGAAGGAATTGAAAAAGGCGGACAAGTGCTATATCTTTTGCCTGAGATCGCCTTGACAACGCAGTTGATCGAGCGGCTTCGTGTGTATTTCGGAGATGAAGTTGGCGTATATCATTCACGATTCAACCAGCAAGAGCGTGCAGAGGTATGGCTGAAAATGCTGAGCAACAAGCCGTATAAGATCATCATCGGAGCACGATCCTCAGTTTTTTTGCCTTTTCAGCACCTGCAGCTTGTGATCGTAGATGAAGAGCACGAAAGCAGCTTCAAGCAATTCAGACCAGCGCCGCGATACAATGGCCGAGACGCTTCCGTTGTGCTCGCTTTGCAGTCGAAGGCAAAAGTGGTGATGGGATCAGCCACCCCGGCGATCGAAACGTATTTCAATGCGCAGGAGGGAAGATACGGACTGGTAGAGTTGAATGAACGCTATGGAGGCATTCAAATGCCTGAGATTCTATGCGCCGATATTCGCCGTGAGATGGCGCGAAAGACCATGCGTGCGCATTTTACCGGCTTTCTTGTTGAAAGCATGGAACAAGTGCTCAAGAATAAAAAGCAGATTATTCTCTTTCAAAACCGAAGAGGTTACGCACCCTTATGGCGCTGCCTGACATGCGGCTGGGTGCCTGAATGTGAACGATGTGATGTAAGCCTGACTTATCACAAACGCCATCACCATCTTAATTGTCACTACTGTGGCTACACTCAGCAGCCGCCGCTTAAGTGTAAAGCATGCGGCAGTGCCCAGCTCACTGACGTTGGATTCGGTACTGAAAGGATTGAAGAAGACCTCAAAGAGATCGTGCCTTCTGCCCGCGTAGCACGAATGGATCTTGACACCACCCGCAGCAAACATGCCTATATTGAACTAATCACTGCTTTCGAGCGCGGTGAGATTGATATTCTTGTAGGAACACAAATGGTCACCAAAGGCCTGGATTTCGAGAATGTGGCACTGGTTGGCGTATTGAGTGCAGATCAAATGCTGCGATTTCCTGACTTCCGCGCTTTTGAGCGCGCCTATCAACTCATGACGCAGGTGGCAGGAAGAGCGGGTAGAAAAGGGGAGCGTGGTAAGGTCATTATTCAGACCTATGATCCTGACCACTGGGTGCTGAGGCTGGTCATTGACAGTAGTTACAAAAAGCTGTATGAACGCGAGATGATTGAGCGAAAAGGCTATCAATATCCGCCACACGTAAGACTCATCCGGCTGGATATCCGTCACAAAAAGCAAGGTGTGGCCCGAACCTCAGCCGTTCAGCTTGCCGATGAGTTGCGCGCTGAACTCGGACACCGGGTGATAGGTCCTGAAGCACCTTACGTTGAGCGTGTCAACAATTACTACCACCAACAAATCCTGATTAAAATCGAACGGCAGGCTTCAATGCAGCGTTTTCGTGAAGTTTTTGCAGCTACACTTGACCGCTTCTATGCGGTACGTGAAAACAGAAGTGTTCGGGTGGTTCCCGACGTGGATCCCTCCTGATACTCAAAGGTCGTCATCTGCGTTCCGGGAAAGATCGCGGGCAACAAAGTAGTAGATAAGCGAAAATACAACCGTTACGATGCTCGCATAGATCAAGGCGTTACCGCCGGTAGCTGCATGCATGTTCTGCTCTTTGAGCTGCTGTATGCGCAAATTAACCCGGTCAGTAATAAAATAACTCACCCCGAATACGAACGGAGCCAGTACCATCCAGACCTTGAGGTAGCCTTCTTTCATCTGTAGTTTCGCTCTCCGAAAATGGCACTGCCTACGCGCACCATGTTTGAACCTGCTGCGATCGCAGCTTCGTAATCACCGCTCATGCCCATAGAGAGAATATCGAAATGCGAGTCATCCGTGAAATGCGCTGTGCGCACCTCTTCAAACAGCCGCTTCAAGCCTTCAAATTCTCGCTTCACCTTTATTCGATCATCAGTGAAGGTGGCCATGCCCATCATGCCTCGCACGCGCGTGTGCTTGCGCTTGGTGAAGGTGTCACCTGCAAAAAAGGCATGAAGTTCATCGCGGTCAAAACCAAACTTGTTGCTCTCCTCCGCAATGTGTATTTGCAGTA
This sequence comes from Flavobacteriales bacterium, assembly GCA_018402085.1. Classification (GTDB taxonomy): domain Bacteria; phylum Bacteroidota; class Bacteroidia; order Flavobacteriales_D; family Sanyastnellaceae; genus Sanyastnella. The sequence continues at coordinate 422,757 of JAGYJM010000002.1, forward strand.
AAATGTCCACCTGGCGGTCTGCCATACCGGCGCGTTTCTCAATCTCTTGAAAGAGTTTTTCTTTATCTACAGCGTGTATCAGCGAAACAAAAGAGACGATATACTTTACCTTGTTGGTCTGCAGGTGTCCGATCAGGTGCCACTCGATATCTTTCGGAAGCGACTCGTATTTATCAAGCATTTCCTGTACCTTATTTTCTCCAAACACACGCTGACCGGCGTCGTATGCCGCCATTATTTTTCTTCTCCATGCGTTTTCGAGACGGCTACGAGGGTTACTTCCTCTGGCAGTTCGCTTCGCACATGTTGTAGCCTCTCTGCAACCGAATCACTCATAAGCCCTTGTCGTGTTTTACGTTTTCGTCATCACTGAATTCATAGATGGTAAGTCCGCTGCGCAACTTTGGTTCAATCCAGGTCGATTTTGGGGGCATGGTTAACCCGAGATCGGAAATCTTCTGTAGCTGGTCAAAAGGAACCGGGTGAAGTAAAAACGCTGCCGCGAACCGACCATCGTCAACCATGGATGTCATCTCCGCAACTCCGGTAGTCTCAGGCTCAAAAGCTACCCTCGGATCATTGCGTAAATCACGAATCTTCAAAATCGGATCTAGCACTTCACGGGTCAACCACTCGGCATCCGGAAGCTCAAGGTGGATCTGTTCTTGAAAATCAAGGCGAAACCAACGCTTATCAAGGTACAAATCAATAGTGCCTACTGCCGGCAGCTTCTCACGATTGCTTAGTGCAACCACTTTTGCCCTTTTTTTCAAAGCCATCAGAAAGGCCTCCGATGAAAGTCCGCCAAGATCCCGCACAAGTCGGTGGTAACCGTGAATCACCAAACGAGACGCAGGAATGGTCAGCGCCATGAAAAAGTCGCTTGCCAGTGGCTCTTGATGGCCGCAGCGCAACCTTCTGCGATCAGCCAGCAATACAGAACTTGCGCTTCGGTGATGACCGTCAGCGATATACAGGCTTTTCATTTCAGCGAAAAATCGCTGGATGTGTGCTATTTCGTTCCCTGAATCAATTTGCCACAATTGATGTTGATAGCGATCGGTAGTTGTGAAGTTGTATGTCGGACGACGTTGCATGATCCCGTCGTAAAGGGCATTGAGCTCCGGATGATCTTCATGACAAAGCAGTATAGGTTCTGCATTGAACGAAGTGGCGTCAAGGTACTCAGCGAAAAGTGCTTCACGCTGGGCGAGGGTTTGCTCATGCACCCGAATGCTTCCTATGCGATAGTCGTTGGCATCTACCGCACTGATAATACCCACAGAATCAAACGATGCATTGAATTGCCGGTAGAGATACAGGCTCGGTTGTTGTTCTTGCTCCAGAATGCCTTCATTCACAAAGTCATCGAAACGAAGCCGAACCTTCATGAAGCGTTCATCTGTGCCGGGTTCAGACGGGCGTTCTGCATTGTAGTCAGGGTGTATGATGTGTATGAAGCTAAAAGGATTGTTCTCGAGCTTCTCACGCAATTCACGCTCTGCATAGGTCACATAAGACCTTGAAGCAACCAGGTGCACCTTGTCTTCTGTAGGGCGAAAAGCTTTGAACGGACGAATTCTTGCCATGATTCTGTGTGTACGCGAAGTAATGAAATGAAGTGCATACTGCATAGTGTGTACCTCAATTCAGTTATCCGTCGTCTTGTAAAGGGTATTCTGAATAGCTCTGAAATGTTTGGCGCCGTTGGCAGCGGTATAGAAACACCAGCAAAACAACAGATACAGGTCTCCGTTCAAATGATCTGCAAAAATGACGAAGAGTGGATTAATCCATCCAGCGCCTGCCGACGAATCAGGACAAGTCTTGCGCTAAAAAAAACAGCACTCAGTAGAGAAAGCGCAACTCGGCGCCATTGAAGTGGATAGCTTGATCATTGAGGCAGTTGATCACACGCTGTTGAGGGGTGCAAAGTTGCTGGAGTGGCTCATAGCGATGTTCATTGAGTACAATGAGGTCAGCCCAGTTCGCGCACTCGTCAAGATTGCTGTAAATGTACTGAACCAGATGGGGGTGCTCTATGCGCAGGGCTGTCATATTGAGCTTCTCATCGTACACCCGCACATCACGTCCTCGCGCAATCAGCTCTCCAAGCAGATCAACGAAAGGAGACTCCCGAATATCATCGGTATTTTGCTTAAATGTGAGTCCGAAAATCAATACCCGTTGGCCCTTTTCGTGAAGTACGGTCTCTGCGATGCGCTGCTTATGCGAAGTGTTGCTCGCTGCTACACCTTCAAGAAAGGGCGTTTCAATTTCAGCGAGCTTACCAAAATGCAGCAGGGCGCGTGTGTCTTTCGGCAGGCAAGAGCCGCCGTAAGGCATGCCGGGGCGAAGGTATTTAGTGCTGATATTGAGAATGTCATCTGCGAGAAACAGCTCATTGGCTTGGCTGACGTTTACCCCCATACGTGAACCAATGCTGTAGAGCTCATTGGCAAAAGCTACTTTCGCGGCATGGTAAGCGTTGTCTACATACTTCACAAATTCAGCGGTACGGTAGTCAGTAAAAAACAGCGGAATTTCATTGCTGAACCCAAAGACCTCAGTGATTGCTGCTTCAGCGCTCTTGTCTGCGTCAACACCGGCAATGATACGTGAACACGTAAAGAAATCTTTAACGGCATTTCCTTCACGGAGAAACTCAGGTAAAAAAGCCACCTTGACACGCGTTGCATATTCAGGAAAGCGCGATGCAATGGCCGGTAGAATTTCTTCTTCAATCGTTCCGGGCGGAATGGTACTGCGAAATATGATGGTGTAGGGTTTATCTGTCTCTTTGAGTACTTCTGACAGTTCTGCCGCCGTATTGCGAATGTAGCTCAGATTAACATTTCCCTCGGCGTCGCTGGGTGTGCCTACACAGATCAATGCCATATCTGACTTAGCAACACAGGTCTTCGCGTCAGTGTAGGCTTCGAGTCTGCCTGTTTCGTAGGCTACGCGAATTCGCTCGTCAACACCGGGCTCAAGCACGGTGCTTTCTCCTTTCTTAAGAATATTGACTTTTTGTTGTTTGATATCGCACCCAATCATGTGGTGCCCAAGGTCAGCGAGGCAGGCAATGTTGACCATGCCCACATAACCCAGTCCGAAAACGGATATATTCATTTCAAAAGAGATTTGTACAACTCCATATGGAGCCCCGCAACGTGATCCCAGGAAAAGCGTTGGGCGTATTCGAAGGCTTTATCTTGCAAAGACTTGAGTTGTTCAGGGTGTAGGTTAAGAAGTTGGTTGAGTTGTTCTACGCAGTGGTGAAGATTGTCTTTTTCATACCTCCACACGAATTCGTTGTTGCTTCCATAAAGGTCTTCTTGATCAAGCCCCGTCACCAGTAGCGGACACCCGAGTGCAAATCCGTGAATCAGTGCATTGCTGCCAGCGAGCCCCTTTATGGGAACAAACTGAATATCACATTGGAGGGTAAGGGTAGCCAATTCCTGATCAGTGACATTATCGTGAAAGTGCAGGTTTTGAAATGAACGGGTCTTTTTTCGAAACTTCGCATCCAATTTGCGGTTGACAAGATGGAAGGTGACGTGCGGACAGGCTTTTACGACTTTAAAATAGAAATCCCAGTCACGCAGCCAGTTGCCAACTGTGATTACAGTTTGACCATTGAATGCTTTGGGCTGGTGCTTGCGATAAAGTTTATTAAGGCTGCTCACATCAATGCCCAGCGGAATGACGTGAATGCGATCTCCGGGCATAACTGAACGCAGCACCTCTTTTTGTGCCGGGTTGGTCACGATGGCGGCGTCAATGGCTTCAAAGCGGTTTTTATTCATCAGGTGGGTCAAACGCCCCACTTTACCGCGAATGTTTCCATGTAAAACTTCCTGTTCAAGAATTTCGGCAGGCTGATGAAACGTGACAACCAATGGTTTGCTTTTGAACAAGCGACCACTGAAACGGAAGTAATCTTCACCATAAAGAATGTGCACCACGTCAATTTGACTGATGTACCGCAAGGCTTTGAATTCAAATAGCCACTGGTACTTCCTGAACAATACGTTCTTCTGCTCTGCGCTCGAGCGTTCGTCAATGCCCAGGGTTACCTGTGGCTTGATGCGCTTCAGAATTTGTTTGTATCCGTGGTTTTCGCCGTGATGCTGAAAATCAGTGCGAATGGCGAGTACTCGAACATGATCTCTCTCATTTCGCCTTTTCACATTCTCATCATCAGTTTGAAGAGGAATGGTCCTGATTTCCGCTTTCATCCTGTTTCTGATAGACTCCTCGTGTTGTCTTCAAAGGTAATTAGCCTATTGTAAAGGTAATGTTGTTTTTCGTTGAAGCCACTAAGAAGCGATCGCATCAGACACTACAGCGTTATTGTTAGGCTCAGTGGCCGGAATGGGTGAATTTCGGTAGAACAGCATGATCAGTACCGGTAAGAGAAATAGGTCTGCCAGCACGGCAAAAAGCAAGGTCATGCTGATCAATAGACCGATGTAGAAAGTACCCAGAAAGTTTGACAAAATCAATGTGAGGAAGCCACCGCAGAGAATTATAGAAGTTACGATGATCGCTTTGCCGGTGGTAATGTAGGTGCGTTTCAGCGCGTAGAGCATGCTTCGACCTTTGGCAAGCTCAAGGCGAAGTTTGGTCATAAAGTGTATCGTATCATCTACCGCAATGCCAAAGGCGATCGTGAAGATGATCGAGGTAGATACTTTCAGGTCAATGCCGTTGAAGCCCATAAAGCCTGCAATCATAAGCAATGGCAAGAAGTTTGGTATCAGGCAAATGATGACCATCTTCAAACGCTTGAACATGATACCAACGATCAGAGCAACCACCAAAAAGGCGATCAGCAATCCGGCCGTCATATCAACTGCCAGTGTCTTGTTGTTCAAATCAATCAGATTCGCCGTTCCGGTCACACGAATATCGAACGGTTTATCAGGAAGGTGCTCGTTCACAAAGGCCTCAAGAGCGTCGTTTTTCGCATAAAAGTGCTGTGCTCCATAATCGCCAACTTTGCCACTGACGCGCGCAATGCCTTCTTCAGGTGCAATGTACAGTGACATAAGACTGTCTCGGTCAAAGCGTTCGGCCATTTCCGCCATACGATCAATTTCTGCCTGAGACCCTGGAATCTTGTAAAAACGATTGCTTCCTCCGTTCAGCTGCTTGTACCCCAACTTGACGAAACGCGCGGGAGAGAACAGGGATCCTACTCCGTATTCCCGCTCAAGAAAACCATCTATACTGTCAATAGCGACAAGTACTTCACGGTCAAATATGCGGGCAGAATCGTTCAATAGAATCGCCATTTCGAACGGTCGAGCTCCAGAGAAGTTCTCTTCGAAATACACGAATTCTTTCTTCAGCTTATCACCTTCGCGAAGGTCTTCAAGAATGAAATTATTCACCTCAATTCTACTCATACCGTACAGGCAGATAGCTATAACCGCAACTGAAACCGATAATATCCTCTTCCGGTTACGAATGGTGAAAGCCAGTGAACGGTGAAGTTGCCGGGTCCAGAACACCTTTTTTAAACGTTCGCCTGATACCGCCGGAGCCTTGCTTAGAATGAGTACAGCAGGAAGCAAGGTATATGCCAGAAGGAAAGCGATGAACACACCGGCTGCTGTGTATACACCAAACTCTGATATGGGGCGGATAGAGGATGTCAGCAGCGTCAGAAAGCCTATCGATGTGGTGAGCGAGGTCAGAAAGGTCGCTAGTCCGATCTCTTTGAATGAGACCTTGAGAGCTTCATATTTGGGCCTGCCGGCGCGAAGCTCGTCGTAATATTTGGTAAGCACGTGTACCACGTCGCTCATGCCAACCACAAAGATGATGGTGGGCAGCACGATCAGCATAAGATCGATCTCTTTACCGGTGATTTTCATGAAGCCCAGAATCCAGACCACGGAAAGAAGTACCACCGTAATCGGCACCCAGATACCCCAGAGCGAGCGAAATGAAATCCAGAGAAATAAGGTGATCAACAATATACCCAGGCTTACGAAAATCATGAGCTCCCGCTTCATGACATCAACGTAATACCCCTGCCCGATAGCTCGTCCAATAACATGGGCATTGTCAAATCCGGCATTCAAGACCACTTCCTGCATCGCCATCGATAGCGTGTCACAAGCTTGTTTAGAAAGGTAATTCTTATGCTTGATTTGAAAAGCCAGGGCCTTACCGTTTTCTGAAAACAGATTGCCCAGCATAAAACCCTCGTGCCAGATGCGCGCGCTGTCTTTTTTTAAACCTTCCGGATTGTCAATTCGAAGCAAAGGACGTTCAAAAACCATCCCCATGAGAGGATCACGTGTAGTCACCTTCATGCGGGTAGGTGAGATCACGGTATCAATGTGCAGCACTTTATCAATAACCCTTGCCAGCGAATCGGCTTTCTCAAGAAACGCAGGATCAAAAACACCTTCGTCATTGTGAAGGCCTACGATGAGAAAGTCATTGTCACTCTCGAAATGAGAGCGGAATTCCTTGAAGAAATCGGTGTCGGGATCGTTCTGCGGAAAGAAATTCTCGAAATCGTAATCAAACCCCAAATTCGCAGCCAACCAGATATTTAGTCCGCTCAATATCACAAGCGCTATCAATACCCGGCGCGCTATTCTCCTAATCCTGCTTCTTTCCCACATGATGTCGAATAAACAACTCGTTTATCATTAAGTTGTCACGAAGCTCAAAAAGATTCCCCCCTCCGGCAAAAACACAAAAGGCCCCGTTTCCGGAGCCTTTTGTCATTAACTGACTGGTGTCAACCTTATTTCTTGTCGTCATTCACTTCTTCGAAGTCAACATCGGTGACCTCTTCGTCTTGTCCGTCTTCTGCTGCACCGCCCGAAGCACCGGCATCGCCTTGTGCCTCTTGCGCCGCATTGTACATATCCTGGCTGGCAGCCTGGAACGCATTATTGAGTTTCTCCATGGCAGGATCAATCTTCTCGATGTCTTTCGCTTCGTGTGCTGCCTTGAGCTCAGTCAGCGCTTCTTCGATCGGTTGCTTTTTCTCTGCCGGGATTTTGTCACCGTACTCCTTTAATTGCTTTTCTGTCTGGAAGATGAGGCTATCAGCTTTATTGAGCGTGTCAATCTCCTCTTTCGCCTTGCGGTCTGATTCAGCATTGGCTTCAGCCTCCTGCTTCATGCGCTCAATTTCTTCTTCGCTCAGTCCGCTGCTGGCCTCAATGCGAATCGATTGTTCTTTATTGGTGGCTTTATCTTTCGCGCCTACGTTGATGATACCGTTCGCATCAATGTCGAAGGTCACTTCAATTTGCGGTACACCTCGCGGAGACGGCGGTATACCGTCAAGGTGGAAACGACCGATGGTTCGGTTGTCTTTCGCCATTGAACGCTCTCCCTGCAAGACATGAATCTCAACTGAAGGCTGATTATCAGCCGCGGTAGAGAAGGTCTCTGACTTCTTGGTCGGAATCGTCGTGTTCGCGTCGATCAGCTTCGTGAAGACACCTCCCATCGTTTCAATTCCCAATGAAAGCGGAGTTACATCAAGCAGCAGTACGTCTTTTACCTCACCGGTAAGCACTCCTCCTTGAATGGCCGCACCAATGGCCACTACTTCATCCGGGTTCACACCTTTCGAGGGCTCCTTTCCGAAGTAGTTCTTCACGGCGTCTTGCACCGCAGGAATACGCGTTGATCCTCCAACAAGAATGACTTCGTCGATGTCGCTTTTACTGAGGCCTGCCGCTTTCAGCGCTGATTCACAAGGTTCAATCGTACGTTTAACGAGGTCGTCTGCAAGTTGCTCAAACTTCGAGCGGGAAAGTGAACACACCAGGTGCTTTGGTACACCGTCAACCGGCATGATGTAAGGAAGATTGATCTCCGTAGATGCAGAACTTGAGAGCTCAATCTTCGCTTTCTCCGCGGCTTCTTTCAGTCGCTGCAATGCCATCGGATCTCTCGTCAGGTCAATGTCACCATGGTCTTTCTTGAATTCAGATACGAGCCAGTCAATGATCGCCTGGTCGAAGTCGTCACCACCAAGGTGGGTGTCACCGTCAGTAGAAAGTACCTCAAAAACACCGTCACCGAGTTCGAGAATCGACACGTCATGCGTACCACCTCCAAGGTCAAAGACCACCACTTTCTGATCCGTGCTCTTTTTGTCGAGACCATAGGCCAGCGCCGCAGCAGTAGGCTCATTAATGATACGCTTTACCTGCAGTCCGGCAATTTCCCCGGCCTCTTTCGTCGCCTGACGCTGGGCGTCATTGAAGTAAGCTGGTACCGTGATAACCGCTTCGGTTACTTCAGTACCGATGTAGTCTTCAGCCGTTTTCTTCATCTTCTGAAGAATGATCGCAGAGATCTCCTGCGGAGAATACTTGCGATCATCAATCTGCACCCGAGGGGTGTCTCCCTCACCTTTCACTATTTTATATGGTACACGATTGATTTCTCTCGATGCCTCATCGTAACTCTGGCCCATGAAGCGTTTGATGGAGAAGATTGTCTTCTCCGGGTTGGTGATGGCCTGACGTTTTGCAGGGTCACCAACTTTACGTTCGCCTCCATCCACAAAAGCTACCATAGACGGTGTGGTACGTTTGCCTTCGCTGTTTGAAATCACAACCGGCTCGTTCCCCTCCATTACAGCAACGCAAGAGTTCGTGGTACCGAGGTCAATTCCTATAATCTTACCCATTTCGTTGTTCTTTAAGTCTGTTTGCCTCCGTAAGGTCAATGATTGTGCCACGCCGTTTTTTTAACATTTCCGTGTAAAATTGACATATTTTGAAGGCCGTTGTCAGTTTTTTGGCGCAATGCTCTGACAGATATGCAGATTGACAGGTGAAACCATCTGAACAGATTCTTGTTCCTTTCAAAAATGCTTTCCGCGTAAAAACGCGGGATGCGGCAAGCTGCCCATGAACCCTCTGCTCGTATTTCGTCCTGAAGGCATCTACTGTCCAGCCGGTGACTTCTATATCGACCCCTGGAAACCCGTCCACAAAGCAGTGATCACTCATGCGCACGCCGATCATTCACGCGGGGGAATGAAAGCCTACCTTGCTCACCATGACAGCATTCCGGTGATGCGCCATCGCCTGGGTTCTGATATAAAGGTACAGGGCGCCGGATACGGAGAGGTCATTCGTATCAACGACGTGGAGGTGTCGTTGCATCCGGCAGGTCATATCATCGGCTCTGCTCAGGTACGTGTGGCGCGCCATGACGAGGTCTGGGTGGTCTCCGGCGACTATAAAACAGGACCCGATCACAGTTGCGCGCCCTTTGAACCGGTCAGATGCCATCACTTTATCACAGAATCCACCTTCGGTCTCCCCGTATTCAAATGGAAACCACAAGAAGAAGTTTTCGACGAAATCAACCGGTGGTGGTCTCAGACGCAAGCAGAGGGTAAAACAGCACTTATACTTGCCTACAGCCTCGGAAAAGCGCAACGCATCCTCCAGAGCGTTGACTCCACCATAGGGCCTGTTTTTACGCATGGTGCCGTAGAAAATGTCAATCAGGTATTGCGCCAAGCCAAACACACCCTGAAACCCACCACACGAATCACACGCGAAACAAACTCGGATGAGCTCAAGGGTGCCCTGGTGATTGCACCACCCTCAGCCTTGGGCACCTCCTGGACGAAACGCCTGGGAGATTTCAGTTCAGCGGTTGCCAGCGGATGGATGCAAGTGCGAGGAATGCGCAGGAGACGCAATGCCGACCGCGGTTTCGTGCTGAGCGATCACGCTGACTGGCCCGGACTGAATGAGGCCATTGAAGCCACCGGTGCAGAGCATATACACGTCACACACGGCTATACCGGCATATTTAGCAACTGGTTGAAAGAAAAAGGATACAACGCCACTGTGGTCGAAACCGAATATGGTGGAGAAGAAGATGATGAACCCACAAAAACAGACGAGGTATGAAAGCATTCGCCCGGCTTTTTGTCGCCCTCGATCAGACAACCAAAACGAACGCCCGCCTGGCAGCACTCCGCAGCTTTTTTGAAGAAGCCGATAAAAAAGATGCCATCTGGTGCATTGCACTCCTCACTCATCGCCGCCCGAAACGTCCGGTTAAAACCCCTTTGCTGCATGAATGGGCTGCTGAAGCAGCAGAGATTCCACTGTGGTTGTTCGAAGAAACCTACCATGTTGTGGGAGACCTGGCGGAGACCATTTCCCTCATCCTGCCGGAGGCAGAAAAAAGAGAAGAAAAAACACTGAACGAGCGCATGCTTGAATTGATCAGCCTCGGCAAAAAGGAAGAGGCCGATAAAAAAGCATACATCACCAGCACCTGGAGCCATCTCAGCAGGCAAGAATGCTTTGTTTTCAATAAACTCATCACCGGTGGCTTTCGAATGGGAGTGAGTGCACGTAACCTTACCAGGGCGCTTGCGGCGCATACCGGTCAAGATGTCAATGTGATCGCACACCGGCTGATGGGCGACTGGCGCCCCGAAACTACGACCTTCGAAGCGCTCATTGAGAGTGAAGCCGTTGACGCCGATGCCGGTAAGCCCTATCCGTTCTATCTTGCCTATCCACTTGAAGACAAACCTTCTGTGCTCGGTGCTCCCGGTGACTGGATCATCGAAGATAAGTGGGATGGTATTCGCGGTCAAATCATCCGGAGAAATGGCGAACTATTTGTTTGGAGCAGGGGAGAGGAGCTGGTTACGGATAAATATCCCGAGTACAGCAGTTTTCTGACGTCTGTTTCTGATGGTACCGTCATAGATGGTGAGATCATCTGCCATGACGGTAAGGCACCGCTGCATTTTGGAGTTCTCCAGAAGCGTATTGGGCGTAAGACGGTCAGTAGAAAGCTGCTTGAAGAAGCGCCCGTCAAGCTCATTGCTTATGATTTGCTCGAATATCAGGGTAAAGACCTTCGCGAAATACCTCAGCACGATCGGCGTGCGCTCCTCGAGAATGTGGTGGAGCAGGCAAACGACTCCTGTTTGCTGATCTCGCCGGTGGTGAACCTCCCTGATTGGGCGCAGCTTGAGGCTTACCGCGCAAAAGCGCGGGATAGAAACAGTGAGGGCTTGATGCTCAAGCGCCGCAGTGCCAGCTATAAGGTGGGGCGCAAAAGAGGTGACTGGTGGAAGTGGAAGATCGAACCACTCGTCATTGATGCGGTGCTGATCTACGCGATGCGCGGACACGGGCGTCGCGCCAACCTCTACACCGATTATACCTTTGCCGTATGGAAGGGAAAAGAACTGGTACCCTTTACGAAGGCTTACTCCGGCCTGACCGACAAAGAGTTTCAAAGGGTAGATGCCTTCATCAAGAAGAACACCATTGATCGCTTTGGTCCGGTGCGCAGTGTAAATCCTGAACTCGTGTTTGAAATTGCTTTCGAAGGAATTCGAGCATCAAACCGGCATAAAAGCGGGGTCGCACTCCGCTTTCCGCGGATTTCGAGGTGGCGCGAAGACAAACCCGCGCATGAGGCCAATACCTTTCAAGACCTTATTCGAATGCTGGAGGCATACGGTTGATCAACTCATATTTTCAACCGAAATTCGGCCTATGAAACCGGAAGAAGCACAACTGGCGAGATTAATTCGCCTCGTGAAAGCAGATGGAGTGCTCGACGCTCAAGAAATCGAGCTCCTTGTTGAAATGGCAGAACGTAAAGGGTTTACTAAAGAAGACCTGACGCGATTGGCTGATAGCACACCTGCTGTCAGCCCTGATCCGGGGCCTGAAAGGGTACGCTTCTTTTATCAGGCTGTTGCCCTCGCCCTCACCGATGGCGATGTGGCTCGAGATGAATTAAACGTACTTCGCACCATCGGTAAGCAACTGGATCTCGATCCGGTGGCCGTTGAGAAAGTACTCGATCATCTGCAACAGGATCACGATGCAGGTCTCAGCCGCGAGCAGATGGAAGGACTCTTCGAATGGTAAAAACGGTTCGCGATCACCTCGCCAGAAAAATTGAAGTGCCTTCGAAACCCCGGCGAATCGTATCGTTGGTGCCGAGTCAAACCGAGTTGCTCTTTGACCTTGGGCTTGATGAGGAGGTTGTCGGACTGACCAAGTTCTGTATTCACCCCCGTGAGAAATGGCGCACGCTTCCGCGGGTTGGAGGCACTAAGGATGTGAAACACGATGTGATTGCGTCACTTGAGCCAGACCTGATCATTGCCAATAAAGAGGAGAACACGGAAGATGATGTCAGAAAACTGATGAAAGACTACCCGGTCTGGGTAAGCGATGTGCGCAGCGTAGAAGATGGCTTTGCCCTGGTCAGAGATATCGGTGAACTTACCGGTGCCATCACAAGAGCTGCCACGATGAAGCAGCAAATGGAAGCTTCATGGAATGAAATCAAAGGGATCGGCCAGAATCGAACTGTTGTCTATTTAATCTGGAATAACCCACTCATGGTAGCAGCTGCAGACAACTTCATTCACGCCGTCTTAGATTGGTGCGGTTTGAGAAACCTGGCGATCACTTTAGACGGTCGTTACCCTGAGGTCAGGCACGAATGGCTGTACCGGGCTCGTCCGGATATAGTGCTACTCAGCAGTGAGCCGTTTCCGTTCAAAGAGAAGCACCAGAATGAACTGAGTCTGCTTTGGGCAGATGAAGAAGGTGATAAGCCCGCAATAGAACTGACCGATGGGGAGTTATTTAGTTGGTACGGCTCACGTCTCTTGCATGCTCCGGCTTATTTCAGGGAGTTCTTTAAGAGGTTCGAGTCTTCCTAATGTTTACTTTTCTAAAAGAAAGCATTTCATTAACCTTAGGTAAGTGCCAAAAAGCGCACTTTTACAGCGCAGAATATACTTTATGCCCCGAATGAGGCCACTCTTTCTTGCCATCTTTACCCTTGTGCTCTTCTTGCCGGCTTCCGGACAGCGGGTAGGGGTTGTATTGAGCGGTGGCGGTGCCAAAGCTGCGGCACATGTGGGTTTTCTCAAAGCCCTGGAAGAAAACGGAATACCGATTGACTACATCGCGGGTGCGAGCATGGGGGCCATTGTTGGCGGAATGTACGCTGCAGGCTACAGTATCGCAGAAATAGACAGTATTCTTCGCGATGAAGAGTATATAAAAATGACCCGAGGTGAAGATGAGCAGTTGCGTTACTATTTCAAAGAGTACGACCCCGATGCGGCCATGGGAACCCTTAAGTTCAGCAAGGGGGACCTTATTTCGCCAGTACTTCCTACCAACCTTGTGAGCTCTGCCCTTCTCGACTTTAATTATATGGAAGGCTTTTCACAGGCCTCAGCCGCTGCGGGGTACGACTTTGATAAATTGATGGTGCCCTACCGCTCAGTTGCTGCTGATATAGAAACGAAAGAGTCGGTTATTTTCAGAGACGGCCACCTCAGTACGGCCGTGAGAGCCTCCATGACTTACCCGTTTTTTGTAAACCCCATTATGGTTGATGGGAGGTTGCTTTTTGACGGCGGACTTTACAATAATTTCCCTTCTGATATCATTTACAACGACTTTTTACCGGATGTTATTCTAGGAAGCAATGTTTCATCGAACGGGGAGCCGCCAAATGAAGACGACCCCATCTCGCAGATTAAAAACATGGTGATGTACCGCACCAATTTTGAAAGTCTCTGTGAGCAAATGATCATTATAGAACCTGAACTCGATGTTACCACCTTCGATTTTGACCGCATCGGAGAAGCCATTGATGCCGGCTATGTCGCAACCATGGAGCGCATGGATGAAATTCTCGAGGTCATTCCCCGTAAAGTGGAGGTGGTTGAAATGGTTGAGAAACGCCGTGCATTTCGCTCGCGGTTTGAACCTATTGTCATTGATGAGATTACGATTGAAGGTCTTGAGCGATCGCAACGTTCCTATGTGCGGCGCTTCCTCAGAAGTAAGGATGACACCCTAAGCATTCATGAGTTCGAGCGGAGGTATTACCGTGTGCACAGCGACGACAAAGTGCGTTCGATCTACCCAACGGCAACCTACAAGCCTGAAAGCGGCTATTACAAAGTGAATTTGCGCATTCGGAAAGAAACTGATTTCTTTCTTTCTGCCGGCGGCAACTTTTCATCACGACCATTAAATATGGGATATGTCAATCTCCGATACAACTTATTTGGGGCTGTCAGTTCTACTCTCAACGCAAATTCATATTTCGGGAAGTTTTACGGTTCTACGCACCTCAGTGCCAGATTTGATTTTCCGGCCTCTATACCTTTTTCGATAGAACCTTTTGTCACGCTTAACCGGTGGGACTATTTCAGAAGTTTTGCCACATTCTTCGAAGAGGTGCGTCCGTCTTTTATCGTTATCAACGAGCGTTTTGGTGGCTTCAGATTGCGCTTCCCTGTCAACAATAAAGGCCGTATCGAGTTGATTGGTAACGCCGCCCGAATCAACGATGACTACTATCAGACAGAGAACTTTACTGCAGCAGATACGGCCGATCGCACGCGCATGTATGCCGGCATCGCTGACCTTATTTACGAGCGTAATACCCTGAACAGGAAGGTTTATGCGAATAGTGGTACGTTTTTACGTTTCCAGGCAAAATATACCTATGGAGAAGAACAGACCATTCCGGGGTCAACGTCAATCGTGCGCGACACTACGCGTACCTTGCGCCGCTGGGTCATGGTGAAAGCCGAGTATACCAATTACTTCACACGCCTCGGACCTCTAAAAATAGGAATGCACGTAGAAGGCGTTGCCTCTACACAGCCGCTTTTCAATAATACCGTAGCCTCGCAGATATCCGCACAAGCCTTTCAGCCCATTCCGGAAAGCCAGTCGTTTTTCTTGCCACAATTCAGGGCTCACAATTACGCCGCCGGCGGTTTGATGTTGGTAACCTCATTTAGCCCCTCATTCGACTTGCGTTTTGAAGGCTACAGCTTTCTTGCCTCCGGGCGAATACGCCCTGACCCTGAGGGCAACCCCGACTATAATTATGAAATTGAACCGTCTTATATCGGGTCTGCGGCACTGGTGTTTCATAGTCCGCTTGGACCCTTGAGCCTGTCACTCAACTATTATGACCAGAAAGAGCGCCCCTGGAGTTTCTTGTTCAATTTCGGTTACTTCATCTTCAACCGCTCGGTGCGGCAGAACTGAAATTCAGCCTTTCTTCCAGACAGCCTCAAAGTACCCCCCCGTTTCTTTCATGCGCATATGAGCCCGGTAGGCGTCCTGGGAGGCGATAAGTTTGAATCCACTAAGCCAGTTATTGTAGTCTTCAAAAGTGATGGGGTTCTCTACCCGGGTCACCTCCTTGCCGTTTTTCGCCTGGAGGAGGTAGACATGTTTTGCATTTTCTTTCACGTATGACAGGTAGTTCTGTACGACGTTGGGCTCCATTTCACCGAAGCTCGCGGCATTCCAGAAGAGATCATGGTCAAAACCTTTAACCATCGGCATTTGCCAGTTGCCGAAGAAATGAACCTTGCCTTTTTCCACTTTGTCAAGGGTGTTCCAGTTAACGGTCTCGTCAGAAGAAACCACCTGGTCTTGTCCGAGCGCCTCGGTGAGGTACTTTTCACATAAATAGAGCTGCGCAGGCAGGTCGAAGCAGAGTATGGTCATACCGGGGTAAAGCTTCTTAAGGATTTCGACCTGATGCCCTGAGCCAGAGCCCAATTCTACAATGACCTCGTCTCCTTTGAATCTGAGTTGTTGTTGAACGAAAGCGTACCGGATGTAGAAGCCCAGGAACTGCATGGTGTAGCCCTTGCCCTCTATCTTGAAATAGTCAGCCGGAGAGCCCACCGTTGAAACTTCAAGCGAACTGATGGGCAGCGCATCGCAGTGTTCACCGTAGTATTTGCAGTGGCGGTAAGCAATGCTCTGCACATCTTCGTAGCTGATGGAGTAGGGGTGAAGCGCCCATCCTTGAAACAGCGTTCCCTTAATCACAGCTGCGGTCGCTAGCAATCGTGGCTTAAAGCGAGTGAGCTTCCACTTTCGGGTTTCGTTAAATCCGAATGTCTGGAATACAGGATGCTTTCCCGAACGAAAGGTTTTGAGGTCAAGGCTCGATAGTTCTTTCAGGATTTCTTGTTTGTACGCATCCCAGTACTTTGTTGCGTGAAAGATCTTATCGGAGTTTTCGTAAGCGTCAATGAGCTTCTTTAGGTGAGCGTCCATTCAGTATCAGGCTAATGAGGTCCATGCCAAAAGTAGCTTTTTCGAAGGAAGGTTGCTCCGTTGATCATACTTTGCATGTTCGCATCCTGCGCTTCCCGATAAATCGGGACGGGTCTCGCGCAGAACAAATGAATCAACTTGCGAAGAGAAACATGGCATTGAAGCGGAAAAATTACCTTTGTTGAAAATCTGACCACATGGAAAAAGTGCATTTCGGAGTAATCGGAGCCGGCCACATTGGGAAACGTCATGCGGAAATGGTCATGCGTCATTCCGAGGCCGAGCTGTCTGCGATATGTGACATTCGAAGCAAAGAAGACTGCCTCGTAGAATGGGATGTTCCGTTCTATAATCGGGTCGAAGATATGCTGAATGCGCATCCGGAGATCGATGTGGTCAACGTATGTACGCCCAATGGGCGTCACGCAGAGCACGCGCTCCTGGCTCTTGATGCACACAAACACGTGGTCATTGAAAAGCCAATGGCGCTGAATAAAGCGGATTGCGAAAAAATTATTTACAGTGCGCTGAATAAGTCGCGTCAGATTTTTGGCGTGATGCAAAATCGCTATTCGCCCCCTTCAGTCTGGATTAAAGAAGTGATTGACAGGCAGCTGCTCGGAGAAATTTTCATGGTGCAGATCAACTGCTTCTGGAACCGTGATGATGCCTACTACAATAAAGTGAACTGGAAGGGTGATCTGGAACTCGACGGAGGTACACTGTTTACACAATTCTCTCACTTCATTGATATCATGTACTGGCTCTTTGGTGACATCCAGAATATTCAGGCGCGCTTTCGCGATTTCAAACATCAGCACAATACCGATTTCGAAGATAGTGGCTTTGTCAGCTTTGACTTTGTTAACGGAGGCATCGGGTCGATCTCGTTTTCAACGGCCGTTGATCGAAAGAATTATGAGTCTTCAATGACCATCCTTGGCTCGAACGGTACCGTGAAAATCGGAGGTCAGTATATGAATGAAGTAGAATACTGCGACATCAGAAATTACCAGATGCCTGAGCTGCCTGAGGCGAATCCGGCCAATGATTATGGCACCTACAA
Organism: Flavobacteriales bacterium; assembly: GCA_018402085.1. GTDB lineage: Bacteria > Bacteroidota > Bacteroidia > Flavobacteriales_D > Sanyastnellaceae > Sanyastnella. The sequence continues at coordinate 439,950 of JAGYJM010000002.1, forward strand.
GGGCTCAGCTGCGAACCACGTATACGTTATCGAAAACGTGGTTGACACCCTGCGAGGCACCCGTCAGATTGCGACCAATGCGCTGGAAGGACTGAAAGTTGTGGATATTATCGAACGTATTTACCATTCAGCCAACCGCCAGTTGAAAGAGCAAGAAAAGACATCGGTTCAGGCGGAGTCAGAGTAAAAGCCTTGAGCAAACTGCGTCCATCTGCATTTATTCGAAACGTACTTACCCTGTTTACCGGTACGGCACTCGGGCACGTCATCACGCTCGCACTTTCTGTGGTGGTTACCCGTTTGTACGACCCTGAAATGTTTGCCTCTCTCGAGCAGTTTGCCATGATCCTCGCTATCTTCGGAGCTATTGGAGGAGGGAAGTATGAGGCCGCGATCATGTTGGCTGACGACGAGGAGGATGCGCGAAGTGTGCTGCTGCTTTCTATACGTATCGCGCTGATCACCGGGGCGGTCATGGCACTCACTGGCTGGTGGCTTGCCGGGCCTGTAAGTGAGCTGCTCGGAAATGAAGCCATCGCTCAATACCTTTGGTTAACGGGGCCTACCACTACGCTTTTAGTTACCGCCACCGCACTGGGTTTCTGGTTTAGCCGTGTACGAACCTACCGTCCTGTTGCCATCTCAAAAACCGTCTTCCCGGCCGTTAGTGAACCGTCTAAAATTGCTTTCGCATCCGCAGGAGTTCGACCGGGCGGACTCATTTTCAGCGTGGTGGCAGGGCATTTGATCAGCACCTCCGTGCTAATCTGGAAGTACCTGCGATCACAGCCACTCGGTTTTCGGTACCTGCAGCAGGGGCGGTTGCTGAAGGTGAGGCGGCAATTCATTGACTACCCTCGGTTTGCATTGCCCGGTAGCTTGTTGAATCGCACGGCGCAATGGCTGCATATCGCTTTGTTCGGATGGCTTTTTGGCAATGAAGGACTTGTCGCTGTGGGTATTATGGCACTTTCTAGAAGGCTTGTGATGGGGCCACTTAACATGCTCTCCTCTTCGTTTTCACAAGTTTATTTTCAGCGGCTTACGGAGATCGAAGATGGACCGCCTCTCTTAAAGTATTATCGCCGGAGCCTCGGGATGTTTGGGTTGGTGAGCCTCTTTATGATCGTTTTGGTCTGGCTGCTGCCTGATCGCACCACTGCCGTTATTTTCGGCGAAGAATGGTATGAGGTCATGGGGTACCTGAGAATCTTGATTTTTTGGTTTGCCGCCAACTTTGTGGTTTCATCTACTGGTTTCGTTTTGCACCGTGCACGAGGTCAGAAGTTGATCTTACTACTTGACGCCATACACCTGTCGGTGGTGGTGCTCAGCTTGGCCATTGCCTGGTACGGCGGAGCGAACATAAAAGAAACACTTGTCGCATTTACCGCCGGTAAAGTCATGTACTATGCAATGAACCTGCTGGTGACTACAAACCGACTGAAACAACAGTCATACGAACAATCTCAATGATGCGCATAGCCAATGTGGTGTTGAACGATTATATACGTGATAACCGGGTAGAAAGAATTTCGCGCTCTTTGTCAGATTACGGACATGAGGTGCTTGTGGTGGCGCTGAAGAGCGAGGATACTGCCAAGAGTGAAGAAAAAAACGGTGTACGCATTGAACGCATGGGCATCCGAACTGCCAATTTACCAAGAGGCACGTTCTGGGGCATGATCAAATTCATTGAACTCGCCTGGATAATTGCCAGAAGCTACAGGCACTTTGATATCTGGCATTGCAATGATGTGGAGGCCTTCGCGATCGGAATCCTGGCCAAAGTGCTGCGACCTAAACTCAAGTTAGTTTATGACTGCCATGAGTACGAAGCTGAAAGAAATGGCAAGCCCCGCATCGAATTGCAAATGGTTGCTCTCTTCGAGAAACTCTTCATTCGGCAAGCGGCTGCCGTGATCACCGTGAGTCCTTCTATCGCTAAAGCATACCGCGATCGCTTTAGGGTTGAAAAGGTCTTCCTGGTGCGAAACGTACCTCACCGCAAAAAGAAAGGGCTGCCCGCTGATCGCTTTCGTCAGCACTTTGAGATTCCTGCCAACGAACGCATTTTTCTCTACCAGGGAACATTTACCTATAACCGCGGTCTCGAAGAAGCTCTCGAAGCGTTTAAAGAAATGGAAGGCGTGCATCTGGTTTGCATGGGCTACGGACTCTTGCAAGCTCAGGTAGAGGAAGCTGCAAATGCGTGTGACAACATTCACTTCATGCCTGCGGTGCCTTACCATGAAGTCTTGTCATACACTTCGAGTGCTGATGTGGGCTTGTTGTCAGTTAAGCCTACCTGTCTCAGTTACTTGTATTGTTTACCCAATAAGCTCTTTGAATACATTCAGGCAGGTATCCCGGTACTGGCGAATAACCTTCCTGATTGCCGCGCGATACTGGAAGAGTACAACATCGGCCGGGTCATTGAAGAATACAACGTAGCTTCACTTAAACGAGCTGTTGAGCAGATGCATGACGAAGATCTTGCAGTATACCAGGAGGGTTTGCAGGTTGCAGCTGAAGACCTCCATTGGGAGCGAGAAGAGGGCAGACTCATGGAAGTTTACCACGAGGTCGAACCATGATGAATCATGCAGACCCGAATCCGTACGAATCACCATCTTTACAGACATAGATACTGACATTGTCACCATTTACAGTTATACCGGCCAAAGAAGAGCAAGCAGCGTTTCAACAGCTCACGGCTACCTATGGTGGTGTGTTTTATGAAAGCGCATTTTTGCCGGATGACGATCAACTTTTGCAGTACGTTATCGTGGCAGCCGACGGACAGTGTATCGGTGGCTTTCAGGTTTATCGACTAAAACTGAAGGGGATTTCAACCCTCAGTGTGGCACCTTGGCATCCGCATTGCGCCTTGTTCGTGGTGCCGCGCGATGGCGGAGTTGTTGCTCGTCAGACCTATCGCAAGCAAATTGCCGCTGCGCTGGCTGATTTTCTCGCTGAGAGAAGCGAACCACTGGTCTCGGTGCCGTTGCCGCCCGAGTGGTCAGATGTGCAGCCTTTCATCTGGAAAGGTTTTCATTGTACTGTAAAGTACACATACCGCCTGGCGCAGGGTGCCACCGAAGCATCCGCGCTTTTTAGCGCGAAAACAAGAAACAGCATACGGAAAGCACGAAAAGACGGCGTAGAAGTTTTAGAGACAAGGCATGCAAGTGAGGTGTATAAGGGGCTCAGTGCCAGCGCTGTTGAAAAAGGTTTTGACATCAATCAAGCGCGGCTTGAACGGTTGTTGAGTGGTTTCGGAAAAGGGGCTTGTTTTGCTTTGGCCGCAAAAGCGGCCGGACGGGTGATTGCCTCAGCCGTCATCGTTCATGACACCCAGACAGCTTATTATTTGCTCGGAGGCGTAGATCGTCAACACGCCGGCCAGGGGGCACTTGCCATACTCGTAGATCATGCGATACGAAAAACGAACGATGCCGGTTGCGAAATTTTCGATTTCGAAGGCAGTATGATTCCGGAGGTAGAGCAGTTCGTTCGCGGATTTGGCGGAGTAATTCAGCCTTACTATGTGGTGGCGAAATCGCCCGACTGGATGGTTCCCTTGCTCCGTTTACGCGGCAAGAGCGAGTTTTAAACGCGCACGCCCATCACCAGGATATCATCTATCTGTTCGTTGGTGCCTTTCCAATTCTGAAGGGTGCGTTTGATGGTCATTTCTTGTTCGTACATCGAGGCATCAGAAATCTCATTCAGGAGGCTGATCCAACGACGGCGAGAGAACTTCTTGTTTTTAGGTCCTCCAAATTGATCAGTGAAACCGTCAGAAAGCATGTAGAAGTGGTCGGCTTCTTGAAATGGAATCCTGTGGCAGGTGAAATTTTTATCCTGACCCCGAAAGGTCCCGCCGAGTGAGTATCGGTTTCCGCGAAATAACTTAACGTTGTCACCACTCTTATGGTATAGATTCTGGTAAGCTCCCGCGAAAGAGGCAATGTGATCATCCATGTTGAAACGGCACAAAGCGATATCCATGCCTGTGCTGATCAAGGTTTCGGCGTCGTGTTGCTTCAGCTCTTTCACAATGCGCTCGTCTATGAAAGAGAGTACCTCATCGGGTTTCTGTAAGCTTTCTTCAATTATGGCCTGAGAGAGCAATTTGCTGCTGATCATGCTCATGAAGGCACCCGGAACACCATGTCCGGTGCAGTCTACGCACGCCAGCCAGCGGGTATTACCTTCTTCATGAAACCAGTAAAAGTCACCACTGACAATGTCTTTCGGGCGCGAGTAAATAAAAGCATCTTCAAAACTGCGGGCGATTAAGCTGTGGTTAGGAAGCAACAATTGCTGGATGCGCTTTGCCGCAATAATGCTTTCTGTCATGGCGATGTAGTTCTCGCGCATGACTTCATTGATTTTACTGCGTTCTTCGGCTTCTGCCCGCAGTTTTTCGTTCAATTCTGAGAGCTCGAGCATGCGCTGTGCCACCGTATCTTCAAGTCTTTCAGTGATGCGCATCGCACGTTCTTCGGCATCTTTCGTCTCAGTCATGTCAAAAAAGCTGACCGTAAAGCAGTTTGAACGTGATGGGTCGTAGACCGTTTTGACCTTGAAGTAGCGTCGGTGACCTTTAAAAGTGCGTACTTTTACCACATCTTCAGCCTCACGACTCCCTTTGTTAAAGCTTCCAAAGCTCGTCAGGATGTAGCGGAGAAAGGGAATGGAGAACAACTCACCGAAGCCTGTGATAAACGCGGTTTCATTCTCTGCCTCAAAGAGCTGAATGGCTTCATAATTAGCCTCCTGAACGCTGAGGGAGCGCACACACAGGCGCAACATATCGCGCAATTCGTTACTTTCAAGGTTTCTGGCGAGTAGCTTGCGTATGTCACCTTCAGTTTTAAATTCGACAAGTGCTACACCTGCGTGATGAAAAATAGACCGGTATCGGTCTTCACTTGCGGTGAGCTTCTCCTGTATGTTCCTCTTTTGTTTCTCCTGATTGTGCTTAGCGATTGCTTGCTGAATGGCGACATCCAGTCGGAAAAGAGAAGACTTGATGATATAGTCATCAACCCCTTTTTCAATCCACTCTACCGCAGCCTCCTCAGGAATTTGTCCGGTGATCAGAATAAACGGAATCTCAAGTCCGAGTTCTTGTGTTCTGAGAAAAGCATCCAGTCCGGTGAACTGCGGAATATTGTAGTCACTCAGAATCACATCCGGATGGTGTTTACTCAGGTAATCTTCAAAAGAAGGTTTATCGGTGACGTGGTCAACTACCCAATCGGGATGCGTCTTTTTCAGTCGCATGCGAATGAGTTCCGCGTCGAGCGCATAGTCTTCGAGAAGAAGCACATGGAGGTCGGATCTGTTGTGATATGGTAAAGAAGAGGTCATGTTACGTAAAGTCAGGGTAAAAGTAACATCAGCCTTTCGCAAATCACGAAAGGCTGAGACCGACAGTGATGTCAGATTATGCCTAATTCGCTTCGGAAGATTAGGCTGAAGGAAGCAAATTGTGCAATAAGATGTACTTGATGATGTCAGAGTTATTATCCATGTTCATTTTGGTGAGAATCCGTGAGCGATAGGTCGAGATGGTCTTTGCGCTCAGGCTGAGCTGATCAGCGATCTGATTGTTTGCCTTTCCTTCACCAATGGCAAGAAATACCTCATACTCACGGTCAGACAGTTGACTATGTGGAAGCCCCTGGCTCTTGTTGTTCATTTCACGGTACAGTAGCTTCGTGATTGCCGGACTAAGGTATTCACCGCCATTATGTATGGTTCGAATGGCATCAATGAGTACATCGGGAGCACTGTCTTTGTGAAGGTATCCTGAAGCGCCCGCTTTGAGCATTCGTATCGCGAACTGATCTTCAGGATACATGCTCAATACGAGTACTTTGATGTCTGGGTAGAAAATTTTGATTTGCTTGAGAACTTCTAGTCCGCTGCGACCGGGCAAAGAAACATCCAGAACGATAATATCAGGTTGTATTTTACGCAGTCGTTGCAGTAGTTCTTCACCACTTGCAACATCATCAGCGAGAATATTGATGTCTGGGAAGTTTGAGATGATTTTACTCAAACCTTCTCTCACGATCTTGTGATCGTCACAAATAATGGCATTGATCATAGCGCCAGTTGTTTTGGTTGATTATCAAAACCAAATGTACCGGGGGGCGACTGTCAGCCATATAGGAGCAGAACTGCAGTGGGAGTAGGATGTTTCCTACAATGCCTGAATCACGCGTCAGACGTGCCGGGAGCTAATTCGTGCAGCATAATGTACTTGATAAGTTCGGAGTTATTCTCAAGCTGCATTTTTTCGAGTATTCGGGTGCGGTAGGTACTGATCGTCTTTACACTCAGTGAAAGTTGATGGGCGATTTCTGAAATAGTTTTACCCTCACCAATGTAGAGCAGCACCTCGTACTCGCGGTCAGAGAGGGTCTTGTGAGGCAGGTCTTCACCTTCAGCATTCATTTCTTTGAACATGAGCCTGGTGATGGTTGGGCTCAGGTACTCGCCTCCTTTAGCAATGGTGGTGAGTGCTTCTTTGAGAATCGCCGGTTCAGAATCTTTATGGAGGTAACCTGAGGCACCGGCTTTGAGCATGCGAATAGCAAACTGATCTTCGGGGTACATGCTCAATACGAGAACCTTGATCTCCGGGCGCAGCGCCTTGATTTGTTTCAGCACTTCGAGACCGCTTCTACCGGGCAGCGATACATCGAGGATAATCATGCTCGGGTTTTGTCGGTGAACGATTTGGAATAACGACTCTCCACTTTCTACATCAGCGATCACATCAAATCCGTCAAACAGAGAAATGATCTGGCGCAGACCTTCTCTGACAATTTTATGATCATCGCATATGGCTACAGTCTCGGGCATAGGTATAGAGCGTTATCAGGTAGGTAATCTGGCTATTCTCTAAAAATACAGAAAATCTACTCAATCTCGTCTCTCTTAACAGCAATACGTATGGTAGTGCCGTCATTCTCGCTCCCTCTGAGCGCGAATTCTCCATTCCAGCGTTTAATGCGTTCTCGTATTCCGAAAAGCCCTAAGCTGTTAGATTTGAGGGCTTTTTCCTCATCTACACCGATACCATTATCCGAGATTTCAAGTAGAATTGTACCGCGATCTTCAACGAGTTCAACAGCGGCTTCAGACGCCCTGGCGTGTTTATGAATATTCGTAAGCGCTTCTTGCACAATTCGGTACATCGCTGTGTTGAACTCATGGCTGAAACCGCTATCATCCACCTTGCTCTTGAATTTACAATGCACAGGGTTATTCTCATTGTAATTCTTCACATGCCAGTCGAGCGCAGCGACCAGTCCCATATTATCAAGTACCACCGGACGCAGCTCGTGGGCGATTCTTCGCACCGTTTGGATAGTGGTGGTAGTAAGGTCAACGAGGTAGTCGATTTTATCAAACACCTGATTGAAATCAACTCCTCCTTCCTGGTGCTCTTCCAGATGCTGCTTCAACCAGAAGAGTCCCAGCTTTGAGCCGGTGAGCTCCTGCCCGAGCTGATCGTGAATCTCCATTGCGATCTTTTTCTTCTCTTCATCACGAACGGTCTCAAGGTGGTGAGTAAGTTTTTGCAAGCGTTTATTTAAGCGTTTGGTCTCGTCTTCGGCCCTCACACGCTTGGTGATATTGCCAGGTATAAAGACAACAGAATCAACCTTTTGATCCGCCAGCACCGGGCCAATTCGCACGAGGTAAAATTGTCGTTCACCACTGATAGGTGTTCCTTCTACTTCAAGTGAAATACGCTCTTGATTTGCAAAGGCTGAGTGAACGGCTTGCCGGAGGGTATCTCGATAATCAACGTGTGCAAAGTCGTAAATCGATTTACCGATGACTTCATTTCGGGGTTGGCCGTCAACATCCCGGCTGACATATTGAATGGTGCCTTGATGGTCGAGCTTGTAGATGTTATCAGGAGCATTTTCAGCCAGCGCCCTGAAGTCGGCTTCGCTCGCCTCCAGTTCATTCACCACGCGCTCTTTCTCCACAAGGTTTCGCTTGGCTTCAAGGGCATTCTCAACCGCGCTGACCAATCTTCCCATTGAATCTTTCAGCACATAGTCATCTGCTCCGGCCTTGATGCAGGCTACAGCGGTTTCTTCGTTCACCGAGCCTGTACAAATAATGAAGGGGATGTATGTATTTTGCTCCCTCACAAATTCGAGTGCCTCCATCCCGGTGAACTGCGGCAACGCATAGTCAGAAAGAATCAGATGAGGGTTGAATCGCTGCAGCGCCGCTTCAAAGTCTTCGCGATTGGTGACGTGTTCAATTTCTTTAGCAAACTGAAGCCTCCTGAGTTGTAGCTTGATCAGCTCTGCGTCACTCAAAAGATCTTCAAGCAAGAGTATGCGGAGCGTTTCGCCTTGTTCCGCTCTGAACACCTCCCAGTTTCCGAGCTTACTTCCGGTATTTCCGATTTCTCCCATAGCTTACGTAATCGTGTGATTGATACCGATCCAGTACTGAAGCGCTTTTGACAATTCTTCTGAGTGTTGTGTGTAGTCGATCGCTTTCACCAGGTAGCTGTTCGCACCGAGCCTGTAAGCTTCACGGATGTCACTGTCTACCGCCGATGAACTAAGCACAATGATGGGGATCGTAACCAGTTCAGGATGCGACCTAAGTTCTTTGAGTACTTGAAACCCACTCAGTTTGGGCATTTTCAGATCGAGAAATACAGCGCGCAAAGAATAGGCTTTATCCGTAACCGCACCATCATCGTTAACAAAGAACGATACGGCTTCAGCGCCGTCACGTAAGGTGTGTACTTTCAGATCCATGCCGGCCTTCTTGAAGGCAAGGAGAGCCAGCTCTGCGTCATTGGCATTATCTTCAACCAAGACGATTTCTATCGTTTCTTCCATCTTTCAGTTCAGGTGAAAATACACATTCCCATAAAAAAAAGGGAGGCCAACCTCCCTTTATCATTTCATGGTCGCATGCTTATTACCCAACAATGGTGCGATAAGTCACACTGAATTCAGGGTCGTCTTCGAAGTAAGACTCTGTGAGCGTAAGCCATTCTTTGGCCTTTGAACGCTCACCCATCTCATCGAGCATCTCTGCGTTCATGATGACGCCCATCTTGAGCAAAGACAACTGATCATCGGTCAGGTTGTCGCAGCAACTATCCTTGATCAGATTGCGCGCAACTTCCCATGCATTTTCAGCATCGCGTTTTGAGTTGTTCATCCAGAGGCTATGCGCGTAGGCCAGCCATGCGCCGGGATCCTTCTCATCCATATCCGTCAGGTATTTCCAGTACCGTTTTGAACGGATGTATTTCTCTTCGTCCATTTCGCGCTCGGCGATTGCAATGGTCTCAAGACGCAGTTCACTCATGAACTCCTCAAACTCTGCCAGATAGGCCCCCTCTCCATCTTTCTTCACAAACTTGCGGATGTATTTCATCGCATCTTTGTAAGCCTTGGGATAATCTTCCTGCAGCTTCGGGTCATCTGATTGATGGATTCTGAAATAAGCCAGACTCATGTAGGCATATGGCAGTGGGTCTTTCCGGGTGTCATCGTCTTCAGTATACTTAAGAGCCTTGTACAGGCACTTCTCGTACTTCTCGTCAACGATGAACTCTAACAGGTCATCGTAGTTGTTCTGTGCGTTCAACGTCCATACTGTTCCAATGAACAGGGTCAGTAAGAATGCTTTCTTCATCATAATTTTTTCGTTTCTGCCTTTACTTGCGCAAACATTATGCCTAAAATTAGCAGGATTCTTTGTGACCGCAAAAAAACCTGCAGCCTTCCGGCTTGTTTCACATCATTATGAAGAAGGCGAGTTTCAGTGAGGCCACCCGGTGGTTCGTTAGCAGAGGGTGGGAGCCTTTTCCTTTTCAGACTGCTGCCTGGCAGGCCTTCGCGAAAGCGAAGGATGGTTTGGTGAATGCCCCAACCGGCAGCGGTAAAACCTACGCCCTGCTGGTGCCCATCGTCTGTAGAGGATTGAGTCATCCGGAGAAGAACGGGCGGCTGCGAGCGGTATGGATCACCCCCATTCGCGCTCTTGCGAAAGAAATCGAGGGGTCAGCGAAAAGATTGGTTGACGGTCTCGGCCTTAACTGGAAGGTTGGCATCCGAACCGGAGATACCCCAAGCGGTGAAAGGCAGAAGCAGAATCGCCGGATGCCCGAACTCCTGATCACCACCCCCGAAAGCCTTCATATTCTGCTGGCGAGTAATCAACACGAAGAGTACTTCTCAGCGCTTGATGCGATGGTGGTTGACGAGTGGCATGACCTCATCGGGTCGAAACGCGGTGTTCAGGTGGAGCTCGCCGTTTCAAGGCTCAAATCACTTGCTCCTGACTTGCGTATCTGGGGCATTTCAGCCACCATCGGCAACATGGATCAGGCACTCGAGGTTTTACTGGGTAGCGACCGTGCAGAGGGGGCTTCGCTGATCAAGTCGGGTATTCAAAAAAAATTATCAGTGCACAGCCTGATGCCCGAGGAGGTGGAGAAGATGCCCTGGGCCGGACATATTGGCATAAAGTTACTGCCCAAAGTCGTAGAAATCATTCAATCGAATCAGTCAACCCTGGTTTTTACCAATACCCGAGCCCAATGCGAAATCTGGTATCATGCCATTCTCGACAGGCACCCTGAGCTCGCAGGAATCATGGCCATGCACCACAGCGCGATATCGAAAGAACTGCGGTATTGGGTTGAAGATGCCTTGTACGACGGACGTTTGAAGGCTGTGATCTGCACCAGTTCGCTCGATCTGGGTGTTGATTTCAGACCGGTCAACGCCATCGTACAAGTGGGAGGTCCGAAGGGGGTGGCGCGTTTTATGCAACGCGCAGGGCGCAGCGGACATCAGCCCGGGGCTGATAGTCAGATTTATTTTTTGCCCACACACTCGCTCGAGCTTATTGAAGCTGCCGCACTGCGTGAAGCTATTGCCCGGCAACACCTCGAAGAACGTCCGCCCATGGTACGCTCTTTTGATGTGCTAGTGCAATACCTCACAACCCTGGCAACAGGTGGAGGGTTTAAGGCTGACATAATCTTCAGGGAGGTCAGCGGCACCTATTCATTTGAATCGATTTCCGAAGAAGAGTGGCTCTGGTGTCTGAGGTACATCACCACAGGAGGTGCGTCACTGGAGGCCTATCCTGATTACCGTAAGGTAATTTTCGAAGACGGACGCTATGTCATTGCCGGTAACCGTGTGGCACGGCGTCACAGAATGTCGATCGGCACCATTGTGGGAGACACCATGATGAAGGTGAAGTACGTCCGCGGCGGATTGATCGGACATGTAGAAGAGTACTTCGCAACGAGCCTCAGAGAAGGCGATGTTTTCTGGTTTGCCGGCCGAAGCCTGGAGGTAGTAAGGATCAAGGGGCTGGTGCTTGAAGTCAAAAACAGCAAGAAGACGTCAGGGCGTATACCGGCCTGGCAGGGCGGACGGCTGCCCTTATCTTCAAAGATGTCAGACATGATTCTCAAGAAGCTGCATGACTACAGAGAAGGCAGAATAGAGGATCCCGAAATGCATAAAATTAAACCGGTCTTGCAACTGCAGGAAGATCGCTCCCATTTACCGGCGGCAGATGAGTTTTTGATCGAGCAGGTGAAAACCCGTGAAGGCTATCATCTGTTTATGTATCCCTTTGAGGGGCGGCTCGTGCATGAAGGGTTGGCCTCACTGATTGCTTATCGCATTGCATTGCTACATCCGATTACGTTCAGCCTTGCTTTTAATGATTACGGTTTTGAGTTGCTTTCAGACCAGCCGATTCCTCTTGACGAAGCCTTTGATAATGAGTTCTTATCGACTGACCATCTTCTCGATGATCTTGAAGCGTCTATCAATTCAGCAGAAATGGCGAGGCGTCGCTTTCGGGATATTTCGGTGATTGCCGGACTTGTTTTTCAGGGTTTTCCCGGCAACAATGTGAAGGAGAAGCATTTGCTGGCTTCATCTTCACTGGTATTTGACGTTTTTGCTGACTATGATCCGCAAAACCTGCTCCTTCGTCAGGCGTACAATGAAATGATCGACTACCAACTTGAAATCCCGCGCTTTCGCGCGGTAATGGAGCGACTGAACAAACAGAAGCCGGTGATTACCTACCCGTCGAAACCTACTCCTTTCTCATTCCCGATCATGGTAGACCGCTTACGTGAGAAACTCACCTCAGAGAGGCTGGAAGATCGCATTTCAAGAATGACCCGTGCATTTGAAGGTGATTAAGGGCTTTAGAAATGTGAGGGAAGGCGGTAATTGTCATTTTTACGCTCCGTGTTGCCATTTGAAAATGATACTTTTGACCTTCTGTAAACCTGAAAAAGCGTGCGAAAGATTTTAAATTGGCTGTGGATGGCAGCGCTGATGGCGCTTGCCGGAGAGGGAGTAGCGCAAGGAATCATCAAAGGATTCGTGACCGATAAGTCATCGGGAGAGCCTGCGATTTTCGTCAATGTCTTACTGGATGGTACCAGCTTTGGCGTGACCACAGACGTAAGCGGCTACTATTCTCTCACAAAGATCCCTGCCGGAACCTATACCCTGAAAGTTTCTTCTATTGAATTCAAAACAGAATCCATTGAGATCACTGTTGAAGATGGCAAGGTCTACTCACGCAATTTTGAACTTGAAACAAAAGTAGTAGAGCTGGAAGGCGCCGAGATTTCAGCAGATAGGGGAGAACAGGAAACGCAGGTGCGCATGTCTGTTGAAACCATCAGGCCGAATGACATTAAACGGGTTCCTTCTATTGGCGGGCAAGCTGACATTGTTCAGGTGCTTCAGACCCTTCCGGGTTTCGTAACTACCGGTGACCAGGGCGGTCAAATCTACATCCGTGGAGGAAGTCCGGTACAAAATATCGTGTTCCTTGACGGCATGATCGTTTACAATCCCTTTCACAGCATCGGTCTCTTCTCGGTCTTTGATACAGATATCATCTCAAACGCCGATATCTACACCGGCGGCTTTTCAGGTGAATTCGGAGGCCGGATTAGTTCAGTGATGGACATCACCACGCGTAATGGCAACAAGAGAGAATTCAGAGGAAAAGTAGGGGCAAGCCCGTTTGGAGCCAAATTGCTCGTTGAGGGGCCCTTGAAAAAGCGAGACGGTTTGGGGGGGATCAGCTATGTGCTTTCGGCTAAGCGGTCTTACCTTGAAGAAAGCTCGAAACTCTTTTATGGCTATGTAGATGAAGACGGCTTGCCTTTCAACTTTACAGATATTTACGGCAAAATTTCGTTTGCCGGTGCAAAGGGAAGCAAATTCAACCTTTTCGGCTTCAGCTTCAACGATGATGTGCGCTACCAGGCGCTCTCAAACCTGAACTGGTACAACTATGGAGGTGGGGGTAACTTCCTGGTAGTTCCCGCCGGAAGCGCAGTGTTGATCAACGGTAATTTTGCAGCTTCAGAATATGCCATTCGCTTAGAGGAAGAAGGACTGCCTGACCGTCGCAGTTCAATCAACGGATTCAATTTCGGCCTTGACTTCAAATACCTGCTAGGAGAGGATGACCTGCGATATGGGGTACAGGTAGTTGGGCTTAATACAGACTTTGAAACCTTCAACTCATTGGGCGTAAAAGTGCAGCAGGAAGAGAATACCACAGAGCTTGGCGCCTATCTGGCATATAAGAAGACGGCCGGACGTTGGTTGATTCAACCCAGTATTCGGTTTCAGTACTACAGCTCGCTCGCTCGTTTTTCTCCTGAGCCACGACTCGGACTGAAGTATAAAGTGACCGAGTTCTTGAGATTGAAGGCCGCGGCAGGTCTTTATTCTCAGAACCTCATTCAGGCGAATAGCGACCGCGACGTCGTGAACCTCTTCTATGGCTTTGTGACGGGGCCCTCCAACTTGCAAGATGACATCATCATGCCTGACGGGCAGACCCGTGAGGTTGAGCATAGTTTACAAACTGCGCGCCACCTTATTGCCGGATTTGAGTATGACATTACCGAGAAAATCAACCTGAATGTGGAGGGCTATATTAAAGACTTCACGCAGTTGACGAATGTGAATCGAAATAAACTCTTTCCGGATACCCCGGAGAACAGAGATATACCAGAAGTATTACGGAAAGATTACATCGTTGAAACGGGTATCGCACGCGGTATTGACTTTGTAATGAAATACGAAGACAAGCACAGCTCGCTTTGGTTTGTGTACTCGCTCTCAGATGTGGATCGCTGGGATGGCATCCGGTGGTATGACCCCGTATTTGACCGCCGGCACAATGTAAACTTCGTTGCCTCACACGCCTTCGGTAAGCAGCGCAAGTGGGAAGCAAGCCTCCGCTGGAACCTCGGTTCAGGGTTACCTTTCACACAAACGCAAGGTTATTACCAGGAGCCGGGTGTAGACGGTGGTATTGGTACAGATTACGTGATCACCAATCAGGATGAGTTGGGTATTTACTACGCAGAGCTCAATGAAGGTCGCCTTCCGTATTACCATCGACTCGATATCAACGTCCGCCGATCATGGGAATTCAACGATAAAATGACCCTCGAAATGAATGCAGGCATCACGAATGTTTATAACAGGGCGAACGTGTTCTATGTGAACCGTGTGACGAATGAACGCGTGGATCAACTTCCGTTCTTGCCGAGTCTCGGTTTCGACCTGACCTTCTAAGTTGCTTTCAATGGTTTTTCTGCAGCGCAGTGTTCTTACCGGTTCATCTGAAAGCGCACGATACGTTTTGCACGTGCGCAATCAGGCTGCGGCAACGAATATTCATACAACGAACGATGTTCAGTGAGTCATCAGCGCCTTTGCATGTTCGCGGGCGCTGTCAGTTACAGCTTTTCCTGAGAGCATCGATGCAAGTTCTTCTACGCGCTCGTTTTCATCGAGAAGGTGAAGCCTTGTAAAGGTTGAATCACCGCGTACCTCCTTACTCACCCTGTAGTGACAATCGGCCTTTCCCGCTACCTGTGGCAAATGGCTGATGGCAATGAGCTGCATATGCTGGCCCATCTCTTGCATCATTTCAGCCATGCGCGCAGCGACTTCTCCCGATACCCCGGTGTCGATTTCATCAAGAATGAGCGTGGGCAGTTGTTCATGGTAGGAGAGCACACTTTTCAGTGCAAGCATAACACGTGAACGCTCACCTCCTGAAGCGGCCTTTTCAAGGGCAAGTTCCTGGCTTCCTTTATTTGCAGTGAAGAGTAGTGACAGATCACTGCAACCATGCGCATCGAGGTTGTCGCGTTGTTCAACTGCGAAGCGCAGGGCGGCATCAGGCATTTTTAGCTTTGACAGCGCATCGCTGATCTCCGTTGACAATCGAGTCGCTGCATTGATTCGTGCTGCATGAAGCGCAGCAGCTTGTGTTCGCAATTCTTCTTCTTGAAGCTGCACTTCTTTTTCAAGAGCGGCAATGCGGTCGTCAATAGAGTCGATGCTACTGATTTTTTCGCGTAAGCTATCACGCAATTCAGAAAGTTCAGAGGCTTCGTTGAGTCGGTGTTTGCTCTGGAGGGCATAGAGCTTGTCGAGCTGTGCTTCTACCCGGGTGAGCGTCGCAGGGTTTTGTTCAACCGAATCGGCCGCATCCGCCGCTTCTGCGGCGATATCTTGCAACTCAATGGCAACACTTTTCAACCGATCGCGCAACTGAGCTGATGGCTGGTGCACATTTGCCACCTTATCAAGTGACTGCACAAGCTCTTTCAACGCCGGAATCACCGAGCGCTCGTCTTCTTCGAGGGCATAGTTTACCCGGCTGTTGGCCTCAGCAATGGATTCAGCGTTGCGATGCAGTTCTGCTTCTTCTTCAAGTGCTTTAGGATCGATATGTTCAAGCTCTAGCGCTTCCAGTTCTTCAAGTTGAAACCTGAAATAGTCAAGGTCAAGTTTGCTCTTCGACTCAGCTTCAATAAGGCGTTTCAGCTCACTCTTCAGATCAAGCCATGCGCGGTACGTTTTCTGCCATATATGCACCTCTTCTTCAAGTCCGGCAGCCGCATCCAGCAAAGCAAAACGGTAGCTGCGATCGGTGAGGCGAGAGGTTTCCATCTGGGAGTGTATATCAACCATGCTCCGGCCGAAGCGCTTGAGCAGCTTCAGATTGACCGGAGTGTCATTGATGAAGGCGCGCGATTTTCCGGCAGGACTCAATTCACGGCGAAGAATGGTTTCGCGATCAAAGTCAAGTTCTTCGGTTTCAAAGAATGCTTGCCAGTGGTCAGGTACGATAAGTGTTGCTTCCACAACGCACTTGGCATCCGGACGTCGGAGGGCATCGAGGTCTGCGCGTTCGCCAAGTACCAAGCCTAAGGCACCCAACAAAATTGATTTACCGCTGCCTGTTTCACCTGTGATGACGGTGAGACCGCTACCCGGGGTGAAAGTCGCCTCTTCAATGAGTGCGTAATTCTGGATGTAGAGTTGCTTCAACATAGACGAAAGCGACTAGCCCAACGCCTGTTCGTAGCGTTGTATATTGCCCGGATCAAGCTCTTTGAGTACAGGCAGTATACGCTCTATTTCTTCAGGGGGCGCCATTTCGAAGAGTTTGACGATCTCCGTGTTTTTCGCAGCAAAGAAGAGCTGAACATTGTACGAGCTCGGCTTGATCCGGTGAATGCTTCGAAGCTCAACAAGTGCGTCACCAATGGTCTGACGGGCCTGTTCGAGGTTGGTAAAGAGCTTATCAAAACCTTGTCGATGATAGTGATACAGGCATTGGCGAAGCGGTCTGAATGTTTGCGACAAAATATTCTCAACGAGCCAGAAACGGTTCATCTGACTTTCGGCTGCACGCCATCCGGCTGCACCTGAATTTTGAGCGTTGGCAACAACAGTCTGCGCTTTCAGAAAATGTTCGGTACCGCCTTCGGGAGAAAAGGTATCATAGTCCATTCCGAGAATCATGTAAGCATAGAATGCCAGCACAGACGTGAGGTTGTCGCGGTGTTGATCCAGGCTGAATTGCAGCATGGCATTGTCAAGGAAGTTGAAGCCGAAGTCACCGTCGTTCACGGTGAACACCGGAGTGTTGTAATCTGAGTTATAGACCGGACGACTGCTCTGCACCTGAATAGAACCCGAAAAGCTGTTTTGGTTTGGTGCGTTATTGATGGTGATCAGGATGTTGCATTCAATGCGCTCGTTGAATTCGAAGTTATCATCAGACCAGCGGCGTGAGTTCATGAAGTCGCGAACAACTTCTTCAAGTGTTTGAAAGCGTGCAGGATCCACATTGTTTACCTGTGGTGCCTCAACCTGTACCCGGCAGTTGAGTTCCTGAGCCTCTGTGAGCAATGTGCTCAGCAGAAGTATGAGAAGTATAGGGAATGCCTTTATTGCGCGCATAGAATTACGATCTTTTCCACGATATCAACCGCTACGTCGGCCTTTGACTTCAACTCAAACTTAGCCAAATTATTGTTGCGATCGATCATCGTCACTTTATTCGTGTCTTGTGAGAAGCCTGCTCCCGGATCGCGCAATGAGTTCAAGACGATGAGATCCAGGTTCTTTTTTTTCAGTTTTTCGCGGGCATTTGACGTTTCATTATCGGTTTCTAAAGCGAAACCAATCAATAATTGTCCGGATGCTTTGCGCTCTCCCAGCATTCGCAGAATGTCATCATTGGGCACAAGGTTGATAGCAAGGGGCGCGTTGCCTTTTTTCATCTTATGGGGCACGAAATCTTTCGGGCGATAATCGGCCACGGCCGCAGCCATCACAGTAATATGAGCGTCAGCAAAGTACTTTTCACAGGCTGCTTTCATTTCTCCGGCGGTCATGACATCTGTGCGCTTGATCAGTGGATGGGTACACGGTACGGATGACGGTCCGCAGATCAAGTGCACAAAGGCGCCGTTTCTCGCCAGTTCTTCAGCGACCGCGATGCCCATTTTTCCGCTGCTGTGATTGCCGATGAAGCGCACGGCGTCGATCGGCTCATAGGTAGGGCCTGCGGTAACGAGGGCCTTCTTACCACTGAGCGGTGCATTTGCGCTAAAATGTTCTTCGAGGATCTTAACGATGCGTTCAGGTTCAGCCATGCGTCCTTGCCCTTCAAGGCCGCTGGCCAATGAGCCGGTCTCTGCATCAATCACTTGAACCCCGCGTTCACGAAGCTTGTTGAGGTTTTCCTGTGTGGTGGCTGTTTGGTACATGTCAAGATCCATGGCAGGGGCTACTGCGGTATGTTTGCGCATACTCTGAAACACGGCCATCAATAGGTTGTCACAGCCCCCACCGGCCATTTTAGATAAGGTATTGGCCGTGAGTGGCGCAATCAGCAATACATCAGCCCACAGTCCGAGGGCTACATGATTGACCCAGGTACCTTGATGTTGGTCTTCTGTAAAGTCTGAATGAACCGGTTCTTCAGAAAGAGTGGCCAGCGTAAGTGGTGTGATGAAGCTCTCGGCATCAGGGGTCATGATCACCTTCACTTCGGCACCTGCCTTTTTCAGAAGACGCACAAGAAAGGCTGCCTTATAAGCTGCGATGCTCGCCGTCACCCCAAGCAGGATGCGCTTTTTAAAGAGTATGCTGGTAAATTCAGCCATGGTTGAGTTGTCAGCGCAAGTTACCGATTCCGCACAGACCTCTTGAGAGCTTTTTACCGATGTACGAAACGGTTTTACGGTTGGATTTAAATAAAAAACCCCCGCACTACGCGAGGGTTCAGGAATCTTAAGAGAATACGTTATTTCGAGGCACTCTGCGGAATGCTGTTCTGTTCTTCGTCTTCTTCCGGACGACGGTAGTATACATTTTCTTCGAGAAGGTCTTGCAACGCTACACTGTGAGGCTTTGGCAAGCGCTCATAGAATTTTGAAATTTCAATTTGCTCACGGTTTTCGAACACTTCTTCGAGGTTGTCCTGGCTGGTGGCAAACTCTTCAAGTTTGCCGCGGAGTTCTTCTTTGAGGTCTTTCTGTATCTGGTTAGCGCGCTTCGAGAGCACAACAATGGCTTCAAAGAGGTTACCGGTTACCTTTCCGTCAATTTCGAAGGTGTCGCGCGTAATAGTCGTGCGCTCTGCTTTTGAGGTCTTGATGTTGCTCATAAGTTGTTTTCCGCTTTCAAACGTGCTACTTCCCGTTCACTTTTTTCGAGGTAATTCTCCGCTTGCCGGAGGAACTTGCTTTCTGGGAAATAGGCTACAAAGTTAAGATAATGTTCGATGCAATCGTTGAAGCGCTCCAACTTCTTTTCTTCAACGCTCTGATCCGCATAGAGATAGCTTGATTTAATCATTAAAAACATCATCTCTTCACGGTAAACTGAGTTGGGGAAATCCCGCAGCGCGTACTCAAGGGCGATAGCAGCGCTTTTGTAACGTTCTGTCTTGGCGTACAGCTTGGCGACCTCGTAGCTCTTGCGCTCCAGCTTTGCATTGAGTTCGTCAATCATCGTTTCACAACTGTCTCGTAGCTCAGAGGCCGGGTAGCGGTCGAGAAAGAGTTGCAGTTCGTTGATGGCCAGCGAGGTCTCTGTTTGATCAAGCGAATACTTAGGAGATAGATGGTAGCTGCACATCGCCGCCAGAAACTGACACTCTTCAGCCCGCGCCGAGTAGCTGAAGTTCTTGGTGAAATTCGTCAGGTAGTAATTCGCGAGGTAGTAGTCTTCAACGCAGTAGTGACTCCTCGCATGGTAATAATAAACGTCTTCAGCCCGGTTGGTGCCGCGGGTCAGCGAAATCAGCTCTTCAAGCACAGGCAATGCCTGATAGCACTTCTCGTCTTCATAGAATTCAACGGCTTTTTCGTACTTGTAGTCAAGATCGGAGCTTTTGAGCACTTTATTGTACTCGCTACATCCGGCAATGACTGCCGTTGAAAGAAGAAAGATGATCATTTTGTGCATGGCGGTCGGCAAAGATACCAATCTTAACGAACTCAGGTGCATCTTGGTATATCAGCGTAGTTTTTCGCGCAGCGCGATAAATCGCCTCGGGTCATCGATGTTTACAAGGTCAGGGCCATAACGCAGCAGCTCCATAAAGGTGGCTTCGTCTGTTCTGTTCGTGTACAACATGAGCTGCAAGTTGTTTTCAGCGCAAAAGCGCTGGATGCGATCACTGTATTGCGCAGGCCGGATCTCAATGATCGAAGGAGCGTAGCGGCGTACCGCCCTGCGTATGCCCGGCACCGAGCTTGCATTGCATTTCAGCCTGAACTCCGGAGCGGTACGTGACAGGGTCTCCATGGTAGATTTGCTTCCTGACCACAGAAAAATATCTTCCGCCATTTCAAGCGATCGGAGGATCTGCACAAGTCGCTGAATATCTCCATCTTTCACGTCGAGGTAAACGCCGATACTTCCTTTCATGGCTTGTAGAAAGGGCACAAGCTCAGGAATCCTTTCTTCTGCATAGGCTTGATCAAACCAACTGCCGGCATCTAGCTTTCGTACTTCTGCCGCGGCCATGCCCGATAGATGTCCTCTGCCATCAGTGGTGCGGTTTACGGTGGCATCGTGCAGAATGAAAAAAACAGAATCAGCGCTCATGCGCACGTCTATCTCAACGTATGACACGCCCATCTCAATGCAGCGTTCAGCCGCAGCGTAGGTGTTTTCAGGTGCTTCTTTATTTGCGCCGCGGTGAGCCACTACCTGCACTTGCGAAGACGCAGCGACAGATATTACCGTTGATACTATAAACAGCGGAATCATGTTGAACATGCAGCGAAGTTAAATGCAGAAGCTCAAACTGTGAAAAAGGTGTGCAAATTATAATGCGGAATATGACCGGGGTCACAGTGCTTACCGCTCGCAGAACGATACTTTTGCAAGGCATTGAAAGAGTGAAACCATGAAAAAAGACCCGAGAAATTTTCGTCCTGAATCGCTGATGATGTCGTACGGCTATGAGCCTGCATTGTCGGAGGGCGCGATCAAATGTCCGATCTTCCAGACATCCACTTTTGTGTTCAAGACCGCTGAAGAAGGCAAGCGCTTTTTTCAAGTGGCTACCGGACAGGTGGAGCCTGATCCGGGAGAAGAGCTCGGCTTGATTTACAGCCGTCTCAATAACCCTGATCTGGAGATCCTAGAAAACCGTCTTTGCTTGTGGGATAAAGCCGATCAGGCTGCCGTATTTGAAAGCGGGATGTCGGCCATTTCCACCATGCTGCTTGCACACCTGAAGCCTGGTGACGTTTTATTGCATAGCCAGCCGCTCTACGGGGGTACAGATCATTTCGTAAATCATGTGCTGCGAGATTTTGGCGTAGATACTATTGGCTATGAACCTGAAGATGATTGCGACGACATCCGCGCGCGCATCAAAAAGCAAGGAGCCGAAAACAAGGTGAAAATGATTTACATCGAGACACCGGCCAATCCTACCAACCACCTGTTCGATATCGCTTGTGCCGCTGAGATTGCCGAAGAGCTTTCTACAGAAGATCGTCAGGTCTTGCTCGCTGTTGACAACACATACATGGGACCCATCTGGCAGCACCCACTCGAACACGGGGCTGACCTGGTCATTTATTCAGCGACAAAATATATTGGCGGACATTCAGATGTCATTGCAGGAGCTTGCCTCGGCAAAGAAGATGCTATGAAGCCTGTGCGCAAATTACGCACCTTCCTGGGCAGCATGGCAGGTCCGTGGACGGGCTGGTTGCTGATGCGTAGCCTCGAAACACTGAAGGTGCGAATGGATCAGCAGGCGGAGAATGCTCGTCACGTCGCTGATTTTTTACGCGATCACCCGAAAGTGGAGAAGGTGCATTACCTCGGTCACCTTACTGAAGCAGATGGCAAGCAGTTCGAGATCTATAAGAAACAGTGCAAAACAGGCGGTGCAATGCTGTCTTTCAACGTGAAAGGCGGTGAGGCTGAGGCCTTTCGCTTTCTTAATAACATGCAACTGGCGCACCTGGCCGTAAGTCTGGGAAGCACGGAGAGTCTCGCAGAACACCCGGCCACTATGACCCACGCTGATGTAGATCCTTCATTGAAAGAACAGATGGGCATAACGAGTAACCTGATCCGATTGAGTGTTGGCATAGAACATTACGAAGACCAGATAGCTGACCTTGCTCAGGCATTGGATAAGGTCTGATATTGCTCACCTCTCGTATTTTTCAGACAGGTGGCAAACCTTATGCGAAGCAATCTGTTCATAGCTTTTTACGCCGCAAAAGCGGCGGATGTCAGAAATGGCTACATTTATATGAAATTGTTACCCTTTTGGTCGTTGCCGCGACAAGCATTAATTTTGCGCCCGTTTTAATCGTGGTAACGCCTTGAGCGTGACCTAAAAAAGATTGCGATTTGGATATATTTGAGCGCATCAAAAACAACCGCGGGCCCCTCGGTCAACACGCGAAAGAATCACACGGCTACTTCACCTTCCCGAAGCTTGAAGGGCCGATCTCAAACCGGATGACCTTCCGTGGGAAGGATGTACTGGTTTGGAGTATCAATAATTACCTCGGTCTGGCCAATGACCCTGAAGTGCGCAAGGCGGATGCCGAAGCTACAGAAGAATGGGGCATGGCCTACCCGATGGGTGCTCGCATGATGTCAGGGCAAACAAAGCAGCACGAGCAACTGGAGTCACAGTTGGCAGACTTCATGCAAAAAGAAGACGCCTTCTTGCTGAACTATGGTTACCAGGGCTGCATGAGCGCCATTGAAGCACTTGTAGACCGCCATGACGTGATCGTGTATGATTCAGAATCACATGCCTGTATGGTCGACGGTGTTCGTCTCCATCAGGGCAAGCGCTTCGTCTTTCAGCACAATGACATGGAGAGCTTCGTTAAACAGCTCGACCGTGCACGGGTCATTACCGAACAGTCAGGTGGCGGAATTCTCGTCGTTACCGAAGGGGTGTTTGGCATGGCCGGAGATCAGGGCAAACTCGCTGAAATCGTTTCGTACAAGAAAGAATATGGATTCCGTCTTTTCGTAGATGATGCCCATGGCTTTGGTACCATTGGTGAAAGCGGACGTGGTGCAGGTGATGCACAGGGCGTGCAGGATGAAATCGACGTGTACTTCGGCACTTTCGCGAAAGCGATGGCGACCATTGGCGCCTTCGTTGCCGGTGACGAGCACGTGATTGACTACCTCCGCTACAATATGCGTTCACAAACCTTCGCGAAGTCGCTCCCGATGCCCATTGTTATTGGGGCAATGAAACGCCTTGAAATGATGCGCACCCGTCCGCAGTACAAAGAGCGCCTCTGGACCATCGCTAATGCGCTGCAGAGCGGACTGAAAAATGCAGGCTTCAATATTGGCTATACCAACTCAGCGGTGACCCCGGTATTTTTGTCGGGCGGGCTGGGTGAAGCGACAAATCTTACACTTGATTTGCGTGAGAACCACGGTATTTTCTGCTCAATTGTGGTTTACCCGGTGGTACCCAAAGATGTCATTATGCTGCGTTTGATCCCAACAGCAGTGCATACGCTGGATGATGTAGCATACACTATTGAAACCTTTAAGAAGGTGCAAGAAAAACTGAAAGCCGGGGAGTACGTCAGCGAGGGCATTGCCAGCTGGTCGTAAGTTCACCCAACGGTTATTGCGGGCCTTCTGAAACAATTCGGAGGGCCCGTATTTATTGAACCCACCTGAGCAATGAGCCGCATACAACGCTACTTTCTTCACCTCGCATACGACGGTACAGATTACCACGGCTGGCAGGTGCAGCCCGGTAGCATCACCGTGCAGGAAGAAGTTGAGCGGGTTCTTGAGATCCTGCTTCGAAGAAAAGTGCGCACCACCGGCTGTGGCAGAACGGATACAGGGGTACATGCCAGTGATTTCTATCTGCATTTTGACAGCGAAAAATCGCTGGATGCTCATTGGTTGGTGTACAAAATGAACCACATCTTACCGGCAGATATTGCTGTTTTCAGGTGCATTGAAGCTGAACCGGATTGGCACGCACGATTCACTGCGACGGCCAGAACCTACCACTACCATTTACACGATCAGAAAGATCCTTTTCTGCACGGGCGTTCCGTGATTCTCTCTTATCGTCCGGATCTCGATCTGATGAACGCAGCAGCAGAATGGCTACTGACCCAGGAAGACTTTGGGTCGTTCTGCAAGGCCGGAGGAAGCCAAAACACGACGTTGTGCAAGCTAACCGAATGCCGATGGGAGCGGGAGGGACATAAGATCAGGTTCACGGTCTCAGCTGATCGGTTTCTCCGCAATATGGTGCGTTCGATGGTAGGAACCATGCTCGATCTCGGAAGGGGTAAAATTGACCTCGAAACGTTTAAGACCATCGTGCTGGCGAAAGACCGAAAAGAAGCGGGAACATCTGTCCCACCCGAAGGGTTGTTCCTGGCAAAGGTCGAGTACCCGTTTTTGTAGCTTTGCAACCAGCCATTCGCAGCCATTGAGTCAAACATCAGCACAAGGAAACATTTTTGACGCCGCTATTCTTAAGCGTATCCTCCGCCAGGTAGGTCCTTACAGTGGCATGTTTCGCCTTACGGGTGCTCTCGTAGTGCTTTTGTCGGCCATTGTGTGGGTTCGTCCGGCCCTCACAGGATTTGCCGTTGACGCATACGTCGCAGATGTGCCCGCTGATGAAATGACCGGCTTCAAGGGTTGGCTGAGAAGTCTTGCTGATGAATGGTACAGCAGCAATGCAGAAGGTCTGCTGTATACCTTTTTAATTGTTGCGGCCTTTCTCATTGTGGAGGCAGTTTTACAGTTTTACCAAACGTATCTTGCCAATTGGGTAGCGCAGAGCGTGACCCTTGATATGCGCTCGCAGCTTTATACGCATATTCTGCGCTTTAAGCTGAAGCATTTTGACAAGCATCCTGTGGGTTCTTTCGTTACCCGTCTGGTATCCGATATTGACGGCATTGCCGAAATATTTTCAAATGGCATTCTGAGCGTTATTGGCGATGTTCTAAAGCTGGTTGTGGTGATAGGCTACATGCTTTACACCGATTGGCAACTGACGTTGATTGTTTTGTCGCCTATACCCGTGCTTCTAATAGCCACGCGTATCTTTCAGAAAGCCATCAAAAAGGCCTTTGTACAGGTAAGAAATGAGGTGAACCGGATAAACGTATTTGTGCAGGAGCATGTAACCGGAATGAATATTGTGCAGATTTTTCACCGTGAACATCGCGAGAAAGAGCGGTTTGAAAAAATTAACCGAGAGCATCGTGATGCGAATATTCGTTCGATCTGGGCTTTCAGTATTTTCTTTCCTCTGGTAGAGTTGCTCTCAGCGGCGAGTGTAGCGCTTTTGCTTTGGTGGGGTATGCGGGTAGCGTCCTCCGGAACGGTGAGCCTTGGTACGATACTTGAGTTTATCTTGTATGTGTTTATGCTCTATCGACCTATCCGGCAGCTCGCAGACCGTTTCAATGTGTTGCAAATGGGTATAGTGAACGCTGAGCGGGTTTTTCGGATGTTTGATACGGAAGAACGCATTGCGGATGAGGGACATACGCATCTTCCTGCCCTTTTGGGCAGTATAAAATTTCAAAATGTCTGGTTTGCCTACAATGAAGAAGATTGGGTATTGAAAGACATCAGCTTTGAGGTGAAAGAAGGAGAGACTGTAGCATTTGTAGGTGCAACCGGAGCCGGTAAGTCGTCTGTGATTAATTTGCTGAGTAGATTTTATGAGTTTCAGAAGGGTACGATTTCGGTTGATGGTACAGACATACATGACCTAACACTCAGCACCGTTCGTGAGAATGTTGCCGTGGTGTTGCAGGATGTGTTCCTATTCAGTGATACTATTCATAACAATGTCACGCTATACAACCCTGAGATCACTCGCGAAAAAGTGATCGAGGCCGCACAGGCGGTTGGAGCACACGAGTACATTGAGCGCCTTCCGGGAGGCTATGAGTACAACGTGCGCGAACGAGGGGGGATGCTCAGTGTCGGACAACGGCAGTTGCTGGCTTTCATGCGCGCGTATGTATACGAACCTACTATTCTGGTACTCGACGAAGCCACATCTAGCATTGACACAGAGAGTGAGCAGTTGATTCAGCGAGCAACTGACCGATTGACCGAAGGGCGCACGAGCATTGTGATCGCCCACAGGTTGAGTACCATCCAAAAGGCAGATCGCATTATTGTGCTGGATAAAGGCAAGATTGTTCAGCAGGGCAGCCACCAGTCTTTGCTCGCAGAAGAGGGGCCATATAAGCGTTTGTACGACCTGCAGTTTGCATGATTTCAGCGATTAGCAGCCAGGAGACGCAGCTTCTCAATGAGTTGCTTCATTTTCACCGGCTTCGTAAGAAAGTCATCTACACCTGCCTCGAGCATTGATGCACGAGTGTCCATGAAAACATCAGCGGTGAGGCCAATGAGTGGGATGTCTGCCTGCAGCGTTTCTCCCTTACGTATGCGTTCAGCCGTTTCCCGACCGTCCATCACCGGCATGTGCAAGTCAAGCAGCACGACATCATATTCTCGCGCAGCAAGAAAATTCAGTGCCTCTTGTCCGTTATTGGCTACTACAGGGATGACTCCGACCTTCTCCAGAACTCCTTTGATGAGGTACTGATTGAGAATAGTGTCTTCAACCACCAGTACCCGCATGTCACCCGGCAAGGGCGTGATTACGGTATCCATCACCCGGTCTTCAATAGAGTAGTCAACTTCGAAATCCATCCAGAAAGAGAACGTTGAACCCTTTCCAACGGTGCTTTGAACCTCAAGTTTACCGCCTTGTAACTCGATGAGATGCCTTGTGATTGCAAGGCCGAGTCCACTTCCACCATATTTTCTGCGGGTAGATTGCTCTGCCTGCACAAATTTCTCGAATATGGCGTTGATGCGATTTTCCGGAATACCAATCCCGGTATCGCTTAGTTCAAAGCGGATGGTTTGCATCTCTTCTCGCTTCTGTGAGACGAATACATCGAGCCTCACTTTCCCTCTTTCGGTAAATTTCACGGCATTGCTCATCAGATTGAGCAGGATCTGGTTCAGTCGTGTGGGGTCACCGATCACAAACTGAGGCAGTTCGTCATCGAGGCTCAGCTGAAGATGGAGGTTTTTCTCCTGAGCTTTGAGCTTCACAGTCTCTTTGATGCGCCGGCAGAGATAAGTGAGGTCAAAGGTGGTTCGCTCGATCTCAACTTTACCGGATTCAATGGCAGAAAGATCGAGGATGTCATTGATCAGCGACATGAGCGTATCGGCACTCAGACGAATATTTTGCAGCATAGATTTCGCCTGATCGGGCAGGTTTTCAAGCTCGAGTAATTCAGCAAACCCCAGCACTGCATTGAGCGGGGTGCGGATTTCATGACTCATGTTGGAGAGAAACTCAGACTTCGCAAGAGTGGATGCTTCAGCACGCTCTTTGGCCTCTTGTAAATCACGATTTGTTTGCTGAAGTGCCTCCGTGCGTTCACGCACTTTTGCTTCGAGCGATTGGTTCAACTCATATAGCTCGCGTGACTTGTCTTCTATAATGCGCTCGGCCTCTTTTCGGGCGCTGCGTTCACGTTGCAAAGCGGCCTTTAGGGCATCTAGTTCTGCCATTAGCGTGTAATCACGAATTTTACACGATTGCCATGTTGGTCAAGTGGCTCTTTCGAAACCTGCAGCGCTTCATTGAAGTGGTTGCCGCATCCTTCAATGAGACCATGGGCGAAATCACCCATGGCACGCTCTGACGAGTAGATCATTTGCAGGGTATTGCCATCAAGACGCTCAGTCAGAAAGCTCGGCAGCTCAGCATCAGGATAAAGCTTTCTTACTTCGACGTGAATGTAGCCCTCGATTTGCTCGAGAAAACTGAACGAATCAGCAACGTTTTGAAAGAACTTGCCGTACCCTTTTGCAAAGCGCCCAAAGAGATGTACGCCGTAAGCATGCATAAGCTGAGGTACAGTAGCACCTGTCTCAGAACTCAATGAAGTCACCAAAGTAACCATTTCACTGTGTTCGTAAGTACCTACAGCCGTATAGCTTCCGCCACTTGGCAGATCATTGGTGCTGATGATGCGGTCAGCTATCTCAAATCCGAAGCGGTCTTCAACCATTTCGATGAACTCTGTGAATACAATGCCTTTCATGAATGCGCGATTAGTCAGTCCTTAAGCTGCGAAGCAACGGTATTTTCAAAAGAGTCTGCGTCCGAACCGGGTACAGAACACTTGTAGGAAAAGTCCTATGCATCCTTTCAGTTTACAATCGTATTCTGTTGTTTTGCACTGCCGCAGTGTTCTCGGAATTAGACTCATTTATTCAAACCTTGTTCAAATGGACTTTATCTCAATTGACGCCATCAAAGAGATGGTAATCGAATACGCACCAATGGTCGTCGGAGCTATTCTGACCCTTGTTATTGGTTTCTGGATCGCAGGTGCGATCACACGCGCGGTTAAACGGATCATGGAAAAACGCGATCTCGACGCTTCACTTCGCCCTTTTCTTGCTAGTCTCGTCAACATATCACTCAAAGTACTGGTGCTGATCAGCGCCGCCGGCATGTTCGGTTTTGAGGTGACTTCTTTCATTGCCATCCTCGGTGCCGCTGCCTTCGCCATTGGTATGGCGCTGCAGGGCACACTCGGACACCTCGCCTCAGGGGTGCTTATCCTGAGCTTTCGTCCTTACCGTGTCGGTGACTTCGTCATCATGCAGGGCTACTCAGGTACCGTTAAAGAAATTTTGCTGTTCAATACCATTCTGACCACACTTGACAATCGTATCGTTATTGTGCCGAATGGTGCTGTGACGAGCGGACCGATTGAAAATCTGACCGTTACCGGTGAGCGTCAGCTCGACATGACTTTTGGCATTGGCTACAGCGATGACATCGACAAGGCGCGTGAGGTCATCAATGCTGTAGTAGATCAATGTCCCGGTTACATGAAAGACCGCGGTGCAAACATCCTTGTAAAAGAGCTCGCAGATAGCAGCGTGAACTTTGCGGTGCGTTTCTGGACCACCACCGAAGACTACTGGCCGGCGTTCTTCCACATGCAAGAGCACATTAAGAAGGCGTTTGATAAAGAGGGCGTCAACATCCCTTTTCCTCAAATGGACGTCCACGTGCAGAAGGACTCTTAAAAGCCCTCGGATACTAGCATTCCGGACGAAAGTCCGTTTTTTTCACCCTGCCCCTCCCACGTTGGAGGTAGCAGGGTGTTTTTTATTGCTGATTGGCGATTTATGAGTGGTGATTGAATAGGCCAATGGTCTTATGGTTTAACGGTCGAATGGGCAGCGTATAGAATTGCTGATTGCAGAATTATGAGTGCTGATTTACGATTGAAGACCTTCCCTAAATAGCGTTGACCGTTTGGTTCAACATTCATCTATTTTCCAAGGGCAGTATATACCACCTGCACCTTTGTGTGGATTGAGCACTTTCGTGTCGGGGTTCAGAGCCGACATAGGTTTGTCATTTGCATAGATCCGGACCTTAGGTCTACTCTCTTGATCCAAAGTTAGCTGTTTGTGGTAGAACTCTTCAGGTGTGTATCTCATTTTGAAGGCTCGGTGTTTGCGCTTAGAGTTGTAATAATGAACGGCTTGGTCTGTCTTCTTGCAGAGCTGCTTCAAGTCTTTGATTTCCCAATGTTTTAGGA
Source organism: Flavobacteriales bacterium (assembly GCA_018402085.1). Classification (GTDB taxonomy): domain Bacteria; phylum Bacteroidota; class Bacteroidia; order Flavobacteriales_D; family Sanyastnellaceae; genus Sanyastnella. Next base: position 469,534 of record JAGYJM010000002.1, read on the forward strand.
ATTCGTTTTTGATGATACCGTTGATCCTCTCAGCATAGGGGTTTTCCCAGGCAGTATTGCCCATACTCGGGTGTATGCCAGCGTTCTCCAGCATATCCTCATAAAGTCTACTACTGTATTGAGATCCCTTGTCAGAGTGATGAATGAGTTCCCAAGGTGAGTAGTCCATACGGTCAAGTGCCATCTTCAACGCTCTCGCATTTGCTTCTGCCCGAAGGTGATTCCCAACGTTGTACCCTACGATTAGTCGAGTGTATACATCGATAATGAAGACCATGTAGTAATGCACATCATTTAGTCGGAAGTAGGTGATATCACTTTGGATTACCTGAAAAGGGCGTGTCACAATAACTCCTTCTATCAGGTTCGAGTAGTGGATTGTGCCTTGAACTGTAGTTTTGGTGTAGTTTCTCATGCGCTTGACACCATAGCCAAGTGATAAGAAGATTTCGCAGAACTTGTCTCGCCCGATAAACTGAGGCTGGAGAGTGTAATACATCTTCTCAACCCCACACCCCGGGTGTTCCTCTTTCAGCTCGTCGGCCAGTATAACCAGCAAATCCAGCTCGCGATCAAAAGCAAGTTGACGCTGTTTGGCCTGATGAACGGACTGTTTGCTGACTCCCATTGACCGATATAGTTCATTTAGAGAGTAGCTCACTTTTTGCTTGTTTTCTTGGAACCACCAGAGTGTGGGGTAAAGGAGTTTTTTTTAATGTCGATATCGTAGTGCTCCTTAGCCAACTCGATCATCTTCTCGAGAAAGTCTATGGTCATTTGCTTCTGACCTACTGCACGTTCAAGCTCGTTGACCTTTTTTTCGAGTTCTTTGACCCTGTTGATTTGGCTGTCTTTCATCTCTACGACCGTCACATTTTTCTCATTGTAGGCAGAAAACTGGTAAATCCATCGGTAAATTAATGTATTGGAAATCCTGTATTGACGCTCCATCTGTAGGACAGTCATCTTTCCTGTCTCGTAATCTGAGACCAATTTACGTTTGAACTCTTCGCTGTAACGGCGACGCTTGTTCACGCGTTTTCCTGTTTTGATCATCGCTTTTCGTCTTAAAAAGCGGTCAACGTATATCAGGGAATGACAGAACGGTACGTTCGGGCAGTGCTCTTGTGCCTTCGGCTTGAAAGCAGCGCATACTTGCGCTGCTTGAATACCCTCGCAAAACACTGAGGGGACGGCATATTGCCGTCCAATAGAATTAACCACAGCGAAAATTCGCACATCAACCTCTCAGACCCCGCATGCGCGGGCCCATCTCTCCTCATCTGAGGAGAGCCTATTTCGCTTAAGTCATTGCTGATTTCACGTAGATGATTTAATTTTTCCCCAGTTTCCCAGTTTCCCAGTTTCCCAGTTTCCCAGTTTCCCAGTTTCCCAGTTTCCCAGTTTCCCAGTTTCCCAGTTTCCCAGTTTCCCAGTTTCCCAGTTTCCCAGTTTCCCAGTTTCCCGAAAAAGTCGATGAGTCTGCAAGTCTACCCGTCAATGTGATTCTTAGTATTTTCGGCACTCCCATGGCAGACCAGAAACCCTTACGTTTATCAGAACTCACAACCGCGCTTGAGCGCTTCTTCAGCAAGAACCTCGGAGGACGCACCTTCTGGGTGATTGGTGAAGTCAGCAGTCATCAGGCGCGTCCGGCGAAGGGGTGGCATTTCTTTGATCTGATTGAAAAAGCCGAAGACAGCGGAAACATCATTGCCAAGATGAACGTCGTGGCCTGGCGACCGGCCTTTACCACCATCCAGCGCTTTGAGCGCGAAACCGGGCAACAGCTCAGCAACGGTTTGGAGGTGATGATCAAATGTGAAGTGAGCTTTCACGCCCAATACGGGATGAAACTCACGATGAGTGACATCTCGACCAGTTTCACCCTCGGCAAAATGGCTGAGCATCGGCGTAAGACACTTGAAAAACTGGTGAAGCTGCATCCGGAGTTCATCCGGCAAACCGATGAGGGCTATATCACGCGCAACCAGGAGTGCGAACTGCCGCGCATCATTAAGAAAGTGGCGGTGATTACTTCTGAAGGCGCTGCCGGATTTGAAGACTTGGTACACACCTTAACGGAGAACGCGTACGGCTATACCTTTTCGCTTGATTATTACTTCTCCGGTGTGCAGGGCGCAGCTTCAGCGAAGACACTTGCACGGCGTATTCTGGAGATCAGCAATGAAGACTATGACCTCGCCGTCATCATCCGCGGGGGTGGCGCCCAGGCGGACTTGTTCGTATTTGACGATTTCGTCTTGAACCGCGAGCTCGCCCGATCGGAAGTCCCATTTTGGGTAGGCATCGGTCACCAGCGCGACAACACCATTGCAGATTTGTTCGGACACCAGAGCCACAAGACACCAACCCGCGTAGCCGAAGCCATTTTGCAGCACAACCGCAGGAGTGAAGAGCACATTGCCTGGTGTTACGATCGCTTGAAAGACCGATCCCGCAAGCAGTTACAAGAACGCAGTGACGCGCTCGAGCGATCGAGTGCCCGCTTGTTGCAGGTGGTGCCCGGTAAACTGCATGAACACGACCGGGCACTCCGTGAACTGGCGAGCGTGCTTCGTTCGAAAGGAGGGAGGTACGCATCCGACGCTCGCGTCGAAGTCGATCGCCTCGCGCAGCGACTGGTTACTCACTCCGGCAGAATGCACCAGAAAGCATCGCTTGACATACAAGGACAGCAAAGAGATTTGGCGAGAGGGGCGAAGAGGGTGCTCGATCAGCAGTTGAAAACGGTCGAAGAGCGTAAAACCAAGCTCGCTCCGTCAGCCACGCGCATTCTCAAACGCGAGCATGAGTTGCTCGCACAGCAGGTGCAATTGCTACGCATCGGTGATCCACAACGTTTACTCGAGCGCGGCTACGCCCTACTTGAATTCAACGGCAAGGTTGTTGCCGATTCAAAGCAAATCCCCGATGAGGCTGACGTGACCATACGAACCGCCAAAGAGCGATTGGCCGCTAAAATTACCGGACGTCAGCCCCAGTAGGGACGCGATTTATCGCGTCCGAAGATTTATCGCGTCCGGAGATTTATCGCGCCTGTCTGCCGCCAGGTAGGTCCGTTTGATTTGTTTCGCGTAGCAACAAGAAGATGTAACCACTCTGCGCTTCCCGATGAATCGGGACAAGTTTCCCGCAGAAAGAAGATGTAGCCATCCTGCGCTTTCGCGCAGAAAGAATAAAAGAAAGCAGCTGACTGCTGACCGCAGACCGCAGACGGATTCTTAAATTGTGCCCATAACCCACTCGCTATGGCCAAAAAGAATGAGTTGACTTACGAAACTGCGTATGCTGAGCTCAATGAGATTGTTGCGTTGATTGAAGATGAAGAGGTTTCTGTAGATGAGCTTGCTGCAAAGATGGAACGCGCCTCGTTTCTGATTCAGTTTTGTACCACGAAACTGCGCGATACGCAGGATGCCGTTGATCGGATCATCCGTAAGATGGAAGACCCCGGAAGTATGGACCCTGAAGACGAACCGGATGGCCCCTTCTGAGATCATCGATAAAATGTACAACAACGATCCGTTCAGCCAGTGGCTTGGCATCGAACGCGTTGAAGAAGGTCCGGGATTCTGTTTGCTGCGCCTGAAGGTGCGTGCAGAAATGCTCAACGGATTCTCGATCGCCCACGGCGGCATCACCTACTCGCTCGCCGATAGTGCGCTGGCATTTGCTTCGAACGCGCACGGACGAAAATGCGTCTCTGTTGAAACCAGCATCAGCCATGTCCAGCCGGTCATGGAAGGCGATGTGCTCACGACGCATGTAGAAGAGGTCTCGCTCAGCGGACGCATCGGTATTTACCACGTGACGGTAAAGAACCAGCATGATGTGGATGTCGCGATTTTTAAGGGGAGTGTATACCGCCGCTCGGAGAAGTGGTGATTGGATCGGGGATTGTGGATGATGGGAAACCGGGAAATTCGACTCCTTCAATAGGTGCTCCACAACACCCCTCAGTCGATCTTTCACTTCGTGAAAATCGACAGCTCCCCTCATTTGAGGGGAGCAACAGTTGAATTCCGGTTGCTGATTTTTCATGCGTAAAAAGTGCTCTCTTTAGCAAGGAGAGCCGTCCCGCGAATGCAGGTCCCGATGGCTATCGGGAGAGAGGTTGATTGGTGTGCTGCCTGTTCTACAACCGACGGCTGAAAGCCGTCCGCACACATCGGGTGCTAATCATTGCAAGCGCCGCAAGAATGCGGCGCAGCGCATCCTTGCGCTGCTCATTTGTATTTGGGCATCACCGTAGGGACGCGATTTATCGCGTCCGTTCAGGACCGGGAAAACAGCGTAGTAGGTAGATAGGTAGATAGGTAGATTCGACTCCTTCCATAGATGCTCCACAACATCCCTCAGTCGATCTTTCACTTCGTGAAAATCGACAGCTCCCCTCATTTGAGGGGAGCAACAGTTGAATTCCGGTTGCTGATTTTTCATGCGTAAAAAGTGCTCTCCTTACTAAGGAGAGCTTTCCCGCGAACGCGGGACTGAGTGGTTGACCGCAGACCGCAGACCGCAGACCGCAGACCGCGGACAGCTGACAGCTGACAGCTGACGGCAGACGGCTGACGGTCTCTGTGAACCAAGTCACATTCTTTTTTGATTTCAATCAGCATCTTGCACCGTTGAGTGAACCATTTTTATCCTATGGCTAAGAAGAAACGCATTGGAATTCATGAGCTTTACGCCCGTGATCCCTACCAGGCAGACCTTGAGTTGTTCGGACGTGAAAGCGATCCGAATTCGCGGCGCGGCTTTTTGAAAAAGGCCGGATTGACCGCCATGGCCATGGCTTTGGGTGGCAAGATTGTGCATGCAGAGAACATGCCTGCCGGAGTTATTCCCGCAGCTCTCGATACCCCGCAAGGCGACTTTGAAATCGAAGGCAAGCACCCTGAACTCGTGGTGCTGAACGATAAACCGTGGAACGTTGAAACACCCGCACACCTGCTCGATGATGAGGTGACGCCGGCTGACCGCTTGTTCATTCGCAACAACGGACTCGTTCCTGAAAAGATTGATGTAGCCGCCTGGACACTCACTATTGACGGTGAGAGCGTTCCTGAACCGGTGACCCTCTCGCTCGATGACCTCAAGACCAAATTCAAGTCGTACACCTACCGTCTCACACTCGAATGCGGCGGTAACGGACGCAAAGAGTTCAATCCGCCGGCGAAAGGCAACCAGTGGACGACTGGTGCTGTGGGCTGTTCAGAGTGGACGGGAGTCCGCCTGAAAGACCTGCTCGAATACGCGAAAGTGAAGAGTGATGCGGTGTACGTGGGGTATTATGGCGCTGATGTGCATTTGAGTCGAAATCCGAAGAAAGTGACCATTTCGCGTGGTATTCCCATCGCGAAAGCGATGGAAGAGGAATCGCTCATTGCCTGGCAGATGAACGGTGAAGACATTCCGTTGATGAACGGTTACCCCTTGCGGATGATCATTGGCGGATGGCCTGCTTCGGTATCCGGAAAGTGGCTCACCCGACTGTCTGTGCGCAACATCGTGCATGATGGTCCGAAGATGGAGGCGCCTTCCTACCGTGTGCCCAAATATCCGGTGGCGCCGGGCACCGAAGTCCCGCCTGAGGATATGAAGATTATCGAATCGATGCCCGTGAAGTCGCTGATCACTTACCCGAAAACGGGAGCGATGGTGAAGCCGGGGCAGAAGTTTGAAGTCCGCGGACACGCCTGGGCGGGAGATATGGAAGTAAAAGAGATGCACATCTCGACCGATTTTGGGGCGACCTGGCAGAAGGCATCGCTTAATCCGGCGCCGAACCGATTGGCCTGGCAGCGCTGGCGTGCTCAGGTGAAGCTCAACGAGAGCGGTTACTATGAAATCTGGGCACGAGCGACCGATTCAAACGGCAAAGCGCAGCCGATGGTGGTTCCGGGATGGAACCCGAAAGGATACTTGAACAATGCGACGCACCGCATCGCCGTAAAAGTCTCGAGCTGATGGCTGAAGACAAGAAAGACCTGACTCCCGAGCAGAAAGAGATCCTCGATAAGCTCGTCAAGCGTACCAATGTATTGGTGTACGCGGCGCTCTTCATCGTGGTGGTAGCTATGTTTAACATCATGGCGCCGGATGCGGCAGATCGTCTTTTCGGCGGCGGTGATGAGGTCGTCGCAGAAGCGACGGATGCGAACGCTGCTCCTGAAATCCCGGATGATTTAATTGAAGACGGTATTCACGTAGCCACCGGCTTGATCGTAGACGACGGATTTCAGCAGGTCAAGGCCTCGTGTCTGGCCTGCCATTCGAGTAAGCTGATCACGCAAAACCGCGCCGATCGCGATGGCTGGAAGAAAATGATTCGCTGGATGCAAGAGTACCAGAACCTCTGGGACCTTGGTCCGAACGAAGACGTTATTCTTGACTACCTCGCAAAAAATTACGCCCCTGAAGACAAGGGGAGAAGAGCTAACCTAACCAATGTCGAATGGTACGTGCTGGAAGAATAGTCGGGGTGCTGACCGCAGTGGTGCTGCTTGCGTCTTGTACAGATGAAACACCGCAAGCGGATGTCGTGAATGATACGGTTGAGCAGATCATTGACCAGGCGTCTGAATACGTGGGTACTGAGCTTTTCAGCATTGAAGACTGGCTCAACCTCAGCGATGACAAGCACCGTGTGCTCATTGATTTGCGTAAGCCCGATGCGTTCGCCGAGGGGCACATTCCGGGGGCGAAGCGCGTGTGGCGTGATGACATTCAGTCGGTGAATTACCCCTACGGCGGCATGGCGCTTGAAAGCGGGATCATGACGGATTTACTCGATTCGATGGGCGTGACGTCTGCGTCAGAGGTCTACATTTACGACGCGAAGGGTGGTTGTGATGCAGCTCGCCTATGGTGGTTGATGAAGGTGTACGGCCATGACCAGGTCTACCTTCTCGATGGGGGCTGGCAGGCGTGGCAATTGCTTGGTGCTGATATTCCTGAGACCAGTGACGCCGCGGAACTTGTCCCGACTTGTCGGGAAGCGGCGGATGCCTATGCGTTCCCTACGCCCGCAGACAGCACTATGGTGGCCACCCTTGAGGATGTGCAACGCGCGATAGATGATCCCAACATTATCCTCCTCGATACCCGAAGCACGGATGAATTCACCGGTGTCTTTATGAAACCGGGGGCAGTGCGCGCCGGACATATTCCCGGAGCCTTACACTTTGACTGGGGCAACGCTGTTCAGATGGACAGCGACTGGAAGATGAAACCACGAAAAGATCTGTTGGCGATGCTCGAAGCTGTTGGTGTCACCGCTGATGACCATATTATTACCTATTGTCACACCGGAGTGCGTTCTGCGCACACCACCTTCGTACTGCGCGAACTCCTGGGCTTCACGAATGTTCAGAACTATGACGGGTCATGGACAGAGTGGAGTCATATCGCAGAATTACCTATTGAAAATAACCCGTCAGGAGCAGTAGCTCCGTAATTGAATATGCCATGAATGTATTGAATGCATTTGTAAACGAGATCAAGGGATCCTTCGACTGGACCCTGAAGATGATCACCTTCGAGGTGCCGTGGTACCAGAACTATTTCTACGGTCTTATCGCCATTTCATTTGTTGTATGGGCGCTTGAGCTCGCCTTTCCGTGGAGGAAGAACCAGAAGATGTTCCGGAAAGACTTCTGGCTCGATGGCTTCTACATGTTCTTCAACTTCTTCATTTTCTCGATTGCCATCTCGGGCTTCTACAAGCTTTTCCAGATGGGTGCCGAGAGTGCGGGTGTGAGTATGGATGCCCTTACATTGATCAAGACAGGCGCTATGCCGATGTGGGCGCAGTTGCTGGTCTTCTTCATCATTCTTGACTTTGTGCAGTGGGTGACGCATGTGGCCCTGCACCGCTGGGAGTTCCTCTGGAGATTCCACCAGGTGCACCACTCGGTTGAAGAGATGGGCTTTGCGGCACACCTCCGCTACCACTGGATGGAGAACATCCTGTACAAGCCACTGAAAACACTGGGCGTCATGGTCATCGGCGGGTTTGAGCCCGAGCAGGCGTACATCGTACACTTTGCGGCGGTAGCCATCGGTCACCTTAACCATGCGAACATCCACATCACGTGGGGTCCGCTCAAGTACGTATTCAACAACCCGGTCATGCACCTCTGGCACCACGTGTACGACCTGCCTGAGGGACGTCGTTACGGCATCAACTTCGGCATCAGCCTGTCACTTTGGGATTACCTCTTCGGCACGGCGAGCATCCCGAAAGACGATGCGCACATCAAACTCGGCTATCCCGGTGTAGAGAAGATGCCGCAGACCTTCTGGGGGCAGTTGGTGTATGGTTTCCGGAAGACGGATTAAGACTTACAGACCTATCGACTCATGGACCTATGGACCTATGGACCTATGGACTTATGGACGGATAGACCTATGGACATTTCGGGAAATTGGGAGCATGGGAAACTGAGACCTATGGACTCATGGACGAATGGACCTATGGTCAGCCTTTATTCAATGGTTTTAAGAGCAGCGCATACTTGCGCTGCTTTTTCTTTTTCTACTGCTTATTGAGGGGGCGGCTTATAGCCGTCCGTTCACTTGTCTAGGGCTCTGCTCATGCAGGTCTCCCCTGAAACCAGGGGAGATGTCCCGCACTTGCGGGACAGAGGGGTTTTGTCGAGCGTTTCTGAAGTCAGAGGTGTATTCAAATACGTATAAAACGTGTATTTGTCATTGAATTGTATCTTTTTGCATATAAAAACGTATATTCACGTTAGATTATATGTAGAAGCGTACAATGAAGAAGCTTTCAACCTTCGTGAAACAGCGCAGAAAAGAGGCCGGTCTGACCCAGGAAGAGTTCGCTGAGCGGACGGGCGTTGCGCTCACGGTGATCCGAAAGATTGAGCAGGGCAAGACCAACCTCAATATGGAGAAAGTGAACCTGGTGTTGCACATGTTTGGACATGAATTGGGTCCGGTAGACCGTAACGCATTTGATGAATGAGGCGGGGCAGGGTGTATTACAAAGATATTTTGGCGGGTGTGTTGACAGAGACCGATGCCGGAGAGTATGTATTTGCGTATGACGCTGCGTATGTGAAGCATCACCCCAATGATTTCATCACCTTCAGTATGCCTGTCCGTGAGGAGCCGTACACTGAAAACCGTCTGTTCCCTTTTTTTGAAGGACTCATTCCTGAAGGGTGGTTGCTTGACATTGCTTCGGAGAGCTGGAAAATCAATAAGAATGATCGCATGGGATTGGTGCTGGCTTGCTGCAGGAACTGCATCGGTGCGGTGAGTGTTCAACCGGAATTGTACGGCGATGAAGCATAAGTGCTTGCACTGTTACAAGCCGTTGAACGGCGAACAAGACTACCACAGGAGGTGCATCCGGACGTTTTTTGGTACGGCGCAAGCGCCGGAGCTTGAATATTCACTTAACGAAATGGCCGATCTCGCCAAGCTGGTTGTAGAGCGTAGCGTTGCGGTGCCCGGGGTACAGCCGAAGTTGTCGCTCACACTTGTGAAGAAGGTCACAAAAGATGCTGCTGAGCGTTTAACTGTAGTTGGTGCGCTCGGTGGCGACTATATTTTCAAGCCACCTTCTGAGCGCTTCGCAGAATTGCCGCAGAATGAGCACCTCACGATGCGCATGGCAGAGGTGTTCGGGGTGAATGTGGTTCCTTCAACCTTGATTCGTCTGAAATCCGGCGAGCTGGCGTACCTCACAAAGCGGATTGACCGAAAAGAAGATGGTTCAAAGATTCACATGCTCGACATGTTTCAAATCACGGAGGCCTTTGACAAATACCGCAGCTCAATGGAGCGCGTGGGGAAAGCGCTGAAAGCATACTCAAGCAATACCTTGCTTGATCTGACTTACCTCTTTGATCTGACGCTTTTCTGTTTTCTTACCGGGAACAATGACATGCATTTGAAAAACTTCTCCATGATTCAGGCACCTTCGGGCTGGTCGCTTGCGCCTGCCTACGATTTGCTGAACGTAGCCATTGCGATCCCTGAAGACCGCGAAGAGCTGGCCCTGACCTTGAACGGTAAGAAGCGTAAGTTGGGACGTGGTGATTTTGAGCAATTTGCAGCCACTTTAGGATTGACCTCTCGCCAGGTCTCTAACGCCTTCGGCCGATTTCAGCGACGAAGAGAAAATGCACTATCCGTTCTTGATCGCTCATTTCTTTCTGACGATTTGAAAGAGGCCTACCTCCGACTCATGGATGAACGGTACCGTCAACTGGGTTGAGTCGCCTGAAGCCGCGACCTACGGACATATGGACTTTTCGGGAAACCGGGAGCATGGGAAACTGAGACCTATGGACTCATGGACGGATAGACCGATGGACGCATAGACCAATGGACTTTTGGGAAAACCGGGAGCATGGGAAACCGAGACCTATAGACCAATGGACTTATGGACGGATAGACCTAAAGTCAGAGCGTACCTGATATGATGAGCAGCGCATACTTGCGCTGCTTTTTGATATTAGTAACTCTTTGAGGGGACGGCTTATAGCCGTCCGGGAATTGGTACAAGCTTCAAATTGTATAAGTCTTGATGTCGATAGCTATCGGAATAGGGGAGATGTCGCCCCGACGTGTCGGGGTGTCAGAGGAGTATTTTGGAGCATCTCCGAAAGCACACCCATCAACCTCTCAGTCACTCCGTTTCTCGGAGTGCCAGCTCTCCTCATCTGAGGAGAGCCTTTTCGGTTTTTAAGAGCAGCGCATACTTGCGCTGCTTTTCGCTTTCTGTAACCAATTTGGGGGGGACGGCTTATAGCCGTCCGCAAATTCGCATCCTGAGTTTCCCGATAAATCGGGACAAGTCACGCGCAGAAATAGCAAAGCATTTAATGTGGGAGGTGGTCCTAATCCAACTCAATGTAAGACGTCGACAACTGCACACCCTCTTCAGTGGTGAGCACCACTTGGTAGCGACCGCCGGCGATGCCTTCGGTGTTGACAATGATGTACGACATTGAAGGTCCGACCGGCTTTTGCAGCACCACACGTCCTGAAAGGTCAACCAACTGAAGCTCGCCGCGCTGGTAGCCCTCCGGCAAATCGTACTCAAGCTTGAACTGATTGTTGCCCGGATTCGGGTACAGGTTGTAGCTGCTGCGATGCTCATCGAACTCCGTGAGACCCGTGCCTTGTCCTTCAGAGGAGACGCCGTAACAAGGACACGGAATAGAACCGCAACTGCGGTAGAGGGTGACAGGAGAATCTTCAGTTGGTACATTGTTAACATTCGTGAAGACGAAGACCACACCATTCTCATCTTGCGCCATCGAAGGCCCCCATCCGGGCGGGCCCATCACAGTGGTGTTGTCATGGAAGGTGTGTTCCGGTAGATCAAATAGGATGGCTCCATCTTCTCTTATTACTTTCACATATGCGAGTGACATGTCTGGTGATTGGTAAGAAACCATATACTCAATGTTTGAAGGATCGCAATCGAAGAGCGTACGGCTCACATGGAAAACATGGTATTGCGCAAACCCATCGTACTCTATAGGAATATCAATGGATGCAATCAGGGTGAGATCAAGATTGTAAAGCTCCATGGACTCATCAGAAAGAGAAGATATCCAAATAGCTGGTTCGTCGTCTGCCAGATGTATCATTCGAACGACCCTATCAAACGTACCCACGAGTTCAAGCTGGGCAGAGAGTGAGAGCGAGCAGAAGAGCAGGGTGAGAATAGAGAGTGTTTTCATGATGCTTGAATACTTAGATGCCTGAATATAAGGGTTTTCGTCCTGACTGCGCTCCTGATTTTTTGGGATTGTTGGAAGGGTGGGGGGGGAGACGAATGATCGATGTGAGTAGAGAATTCTATAAGTGGCGAGGAACGCCATTTGCCTTAGTCACTTCAGAATTCGCTAGCAACGTATATTGGACAGCAGATCAAGCTCTTGTTATGAATTGGAATTGCTCTTAGCAGAATATCATGTGTTATCTTTCGCATGAATATATTTCTACCAAATGGAAAAACCCTTGTCAGAATACTTCATTGGGATCGGTGCAAAACGCCTAAGTGACGTTGAAATCGTACCCGAGTCTTCAAATCAACATGAATTCAATGGAATAGCTGGGTTTAAAGAAATCTTTGGAAATGATAAGATCAATTTCAAGGGCACTTTTATGTATTTGGCCGATGAAGAAGATGCTATCTTACAAGAATCTGGAAAATTGACATGGTATGATGCACGGGAAAGGCATCCAACTCGAACAGAGTATCGCCTTTATTATTCCACAAATCCTGCGATTCATGCCGCAGTTCCGGGGGATTTGGTTGTGATAGGTCGTCTAAGTGAGAATGAGGTTGCCGTCATTATAGCTGCTCAGGGATCAACTTTTGAACATCAGATAATGTGGCTTTTTGGACTTGATGAGGTTGGCACAGAGTTGGTAATAAGAGATTTGAAACAAGATGATGTTGAATTGAACTATGCCGGCCAGTATATAGTAGAATCGTTAGGATTTGAGGTTGTTAAAGAGGATAAAGATTACTTAGATAACATTCTCAGTGTATTCGGTGAAAAGTTTCCATCCACTCGTGTCTTCTCTGATTATGCACGATCCACGTTGTCAAGTGTTTCACCTGTAGAGAATCCAGATACAACTCTTGTAGCTTGGGTGGAGCGTGAGGAACTACTATTTCGTACCCTTGAGCGCCATATAGTGTCAAAAAGACTTGAACAAGGATTTGGGGCAGAAGGCAATGATGTAGATGAATTCATTTCTTTCTCTCTTAGTGTTCAAAATCGAAGGAAATCAAGAGCAGGTCTGTCATTTGAGAATCACTTGTCAGTGATCTTTGATGCAAATAGTGTTGAATTCTCACGAGGAGCAAAGACAGAGAGAAATAATAAACCTGATTTTTTGTTTCCAAGAATTGAATTTTATCGAGATAGTCATTTCTCGGCGGATTTACTTACAATGTTAGGGGTGAAGACCACGTCAAAGGATCGATGGAGACAAGTATTATCAGAAGCGGATAGGATAGAAAAGAAACATTTGATTACTCTGGAGCCTGCAATTAGTGAGAATCAAACAGATGAAATGCACTCTCAAAATCTGCAACTGGTAATTCCTCGACCCCTTATAGAAACGTATAATGAAAGGCAACAAGAACGACTGATGGGGCTTTCAGATTTCATCGAACTTGTAAAAGATAGACAATTGAGAGTATAGTGAAATATGTATAAGTTTAAATGGCACAAGGCCGTCATGTCTCTCTGAGGAGTATATCATTTATCCAACGCCAAATGCTTAGGGTTAATGCTACGTTCCAAATAGTGTTTCATAACATCTACAATCTGTCTAGCCACGGCCGTAGCAACAGGTACGGCAACTGAGTTTCCGAATTGACGATATAGTTGTGTGTCTGAGACTCCAATATTCGAAATAATATATTTTTCAGGAAATCCCATTAGCCTTTTGCATTCCTCTGGTGTCAAACGTCTTGGGTTAAGGTCCTTGCCTCGCGGAACAAGAACTTCAGACCCGTCTTTATAATATCTTGCGCTAAGGGTCCTTGAAATACCGTCTAAGTCGGTCATTCCGAACCCAAATCCATTGCCTTTAGCTTGGTGCTTCTTCGCATAGTTCTGAAGGTAACCCCATAGGTGGTCACTCAATGTGTATTTACTTGGAGGGTTTTTCTCAAGAATGTCCTTGAATTTTGGTTGCTGTTCTGGAGGTGTCGGAAATGAAAAATGAAAAGAATCCTTAAAAACATGCTTGTCAAAGCCTACAATAAAAATCCTCTCGCGATGTTGCGGTACGTAGTGGCGTGCGTCTAGGATTTGGCTAAAAATACTATATCCTAATTCTTCTAAGGTCTCAACTATCACCTTGAATGTGTTTCCCTTGTCATGGGACCTTAAATTCTTTACATTTTCAAGTATGAAAGCCTTTGGTCGTTTTGCGTTGATGATTCGAGCAATATCAAAAAATAGAGTGCCTTGTGTTTTATCGAGAAATCCATGCATTCTCCCTAAAGAGTTTTTCTTACTCACTCCAGCAATACTGAAAGGTTGACAAGGAAAACCTCCAACGAGGATGTCGTGATCAGGAATATTTGTCTCATCAATCTTAGTGATGTCCCCAAAGGGTATTTCCCCAAAATTGGCTTCATACGTTTGTTGGGCGTGTTTGTCCCATTCAGAACTAAAGACGCATTTACCTTTTTGTTTTTGGAAGGCGAGTCGAAACCCACCGATACCCGCGAACAAATCGATGAACGTAAACTCAGGTGACTGAATTGGGGGAAACGGAACATCAAATTCTAAAGGCAATTCATAGTTGAAATTCGGATCCCTTAATTCAGAGATGAGTAAGCCAGCTTCTTGTTTGAAGTAACTTGAAGATGAGGCATTTCGGGATTGCAGCAAATGCGTGAGAGCAGCGGCACCTTGCTTAAATTCTCTTTTGTTTTGCTTCTTAAGCTTAGTCCGTATTTCTGAGTATAGCATTGCCATAATAGACTAGTAAAGATATTGAAGGGTTCAGATTGCACGACGGCGGTAAGGTGTCATTTATCAACATCTGAGAAGCACTTAAGGATCATTAAACCACCCCCCTCGCCAACACCAAGTAACCGCCTACAGCCTACCGTCTTCAGCCGCCTCCAGCCCCCCCTAAATACACTTAAAATAATCAAACGGCTCCAGGCACTCATTGCATTTATAGTGCGCCTTGCAGCTCGTGCTGCCGAATTCAGAAACCATTTTGGTGTTCTCGCTGCCGCATTTCGGACAAGCAACAGGAGCTTTTTCGCCGAAGAGGAGGGATTTGTCCGGTGAACCTTTTTCGGGTGGAGCAATGCCGTATTCGCGCAGCTTCTCACGGGCGTCGTCGGTGAGCCAGTCGGTGGTCCAGGGGGGATGGAGGACCGTTTTCACCTCAACCTGCTCGCCGAAATGCTTGCGCATCACCGTGCGGATGTTCGCTGAGATGACGTCCATGGCCGGACAGCCACTGTAGGTTGGGGTGATCGTAACGATGAGTTTATCGCCTTCGCTTTCGACCTTTCGCACAATACCCATATCGACCACATTCAAGACCGGAATCTCCGGGTCTTTCACTTCGGTCAGAAGTTCAAGGATATGTGCTTCGTCGGTCGTGGTCATCTTACCATTGAGCGTCAGGGTACGCACGCGGAATGTGCTGCATCTCCGCCAGCATAAATCCGAGGTGCTCGCTGTGTATGCCTTGCTTGCCGCCTTTCTGCATCCAGCCGTCTTCAGGGATGTCAAGCGTAGCTTGTTTCAATACCCCATGCACGTTCTCGTGCCAGTAGTCGGCGAGTTTCGTGAGGTCTGGCGCGATACCCGCAGCGTGTGCCGCTTCGTCGAGCGCATCAGGGGTGTACAACTCACCGGTGTACATCCACAGGTCGTTGATGCTTTGCTGGATTTTCGCGTGGCTTTCTTCAGTTCCGTCACCGAGGCGGATGATCCATTCGCTGCTGTGGCGACGGTGGTAGGTGACTTCTTTGATGGATTTCGCGGCGATGGCAGCCACCTGCTCGTCACTGCTCTGCATCAGCTCATTGAAGAGCAGCCATGCGAAGTGGTCGTACAAGAATTGACGGGCGATGGTGTCTCCGAAATGTCCGTTCGGTTGCTCAACCAGCAGCACGTTGCGAAAATCATGCGCATCGCGGAAAAATGCCAGCTTGTCTTCGTCGCGCCCTTTGCCTTCGAGCTCGCCGGCGTAGGTCAGGATCGAACGCGCCTGCCCGATCAGGTCAAGCGAAATGTTTGTCAAGGCAATGTCTTCTTCAAGTGCCGGACCATGTCCGCACCACTCGCCGAGGCGTTGCCCCAGAATCAATGCATTGTCTCCGAGACGGAGGAGGTATTCAAACTTCTGCTCTTGTGTCATTTACATGTGCTTTACCTCGTCCGGAAGGTCATAAAACGTCGGGTGACGGTAAACCTTATCATCGGCAGGAGTGTAGAGGGCGTCTTTTTCGTCAGGCGACGAAGCCGTAATCGCTTCAGCCGGAACCACCCATATGCTTTCGCCTTCCATGCGACGGGTATATACGTCGCGGGCATTTTCAATCGCCATTCGGGCATCCGCTGCGTGCAACGAGCCCACATGCTTGTGGCTCAGTCCCTGCCGCGAGCGGATAAACACCTCAAACAAAGGCCAGTTTTTCTTACTCATAGTAGTGATCTTTCAAGGTTATGCCGCCGCCGTTTCATTGCGACGTGCTGCACGTTTCTCAGCATGTGCTACAGCAGCTTCACGCACCCAGGCGCCATTGTCGTATGCCTTACGACGGGTTTCAATGCGCTGCTTGTTGCACGGACCATTTCCTTTGATGACGTTGTAGAATTCATCCCAGTTGATCTCGCCAAAGTCGTAATGTCCGCGCTCTTCGTTCCACTTCAGGTCAGGATCCGGAATGGTCAATCCGAGGACTTCTGCCTGCGGAACAGTCATGTCGATGAAGCGCTGACGCAGCTCGTCGTTGCTGAAGAGCTTAATCTTCCACTTCATCGATTGTGCGCTGTGGGGGGAGTTGGCATCGGTCGGACCAAACATCATCAGTGATGGCCACCACCAGCGGTTGAGAGCATCTTGTGCCATCTGCTTTTGCTCAGGCGTTCCTTTCGCCATGTTGAGCATGATCTGGAACCCCTGACGTTGGTGGAAACTTTCTTCTTTACATACACGCACCATAGCACGTGCGTACGGTCCGTAAGAACACTTGCACAGCGGCACCTGGTTCATGATCGCAGCGCCATCTACCAGCCAGCCGATCGCGCCGATGTCGGCCCAGTTAATCGTTGGGTAGTTGAAGATACTTGAGTATTTCGCACGTCCGTCGTGCAACTCTTCAAGCAACTCATCGCGCTCTACGCCAAGGGTTTCAGCCGCAGAGTAGAGGTAAAGACCATGTCCGGCTTCATCCTGCACCTTCGCTAGCAAAATAGCTTTGCGCTTCAGTGATGGGGCGCGGGTAATCCAGTTGCCTTCGGGTAGCATTCCCACAATTTCAGAGTGCGCATGCTGGCTGATTTGACGAATCAGCGTCTTCCGGTAGGCATCCGGCATCCAGTCTTTTGGCTCTATTTTTTTATTGTCAGCAACGTAATCATCAAAACGCTGCATCATATTCTGTTCTTCCATAACCTTGGGTTTGGCTTGTCACAATACAATTTTACGAAAATGTCAGCTTTATCCTGCTAACATTGGTCATGCAGCGATGTTCTCTGAAGAGTCTGGAGTCGGGTGGCTGGGGTCTGGAGGTTGCCGTCGGCCGTCTGCGGTCAGCGGTCTGGTGTAAGGGGTGGAAGGTGCAAGTTGGGAGTTCGGGGATGAGAGGGCTTTTCCCCGCGTGAAAACGCGGGATGGTGTGGGCCTGTTACAGCGCATCATTGCGCTGCTCTCTACTCCTAAATATACGTTAGTATGGCGGCGGCTATTGCCGCCGGACTGGCGTAGCGAAGCGCATCAGAAGTAGCAAGCGGCTATTGCCGCCGGACTGGCACTGAGAGGGATGCCTCACAGGCATCCGCAAATGGTCGATCCACGACGAATTCCGTTAAATCGAAATCGAAATGGAAACAGAAATCGAAATTTCTGACCGCAGACGGCTGACCGCAGACCGCAGACCGCAGACGGCAGACGGCAGACCGCAGACCGCAGACGGCTGACCGCAGACGGCTGACCGCTGACCTTCCCTAAATAGCGTTGACAACCGTATAAGTGTTGCCACCCATTTCTTTTGGGCAACGTTGCCAATGATGAAAAAGTGGCAACAAGACAGCCTACCTGTGATTGTACACCTGAGCGCAGCACAGCTGAATTCTTTTGATTCGATAGGCGTAGCCATTCATCGCATCAGCTTCGCGGTTTGTCTGCAATAACGCTACGCAACGATACGCTAACTTCCTTCGTCATAGATGTACAACACCACAACGTATGACCAGACTACTCCTTTTGCCCTTGATGTTGTATCTCACTGGTGGAGTTATCGCTCAGCCGCAATCTACGCGGTCGTTCACGAATTCCTCAACAGGGTCAGACCCTTTTACGGTGACCTATGACGGCGAGAATATCACCATTGATTTATCGGCTATCCAGAACGAAACGGTGTACAGGGCAACACTTGACCTCTATGTCCGCCCTGAACGTTACTTCGAGATTCAACCTGATTACTTCGTCTCCGATGCATCGAATACACCCTACATCGTGCAGGCTGCAGACGGCGGTACTCTGGAACTGCTACCACCGCGTTACCTCACCTTCGACGCGACCACTGCGGTTCAGGAAGCCATCGAATCGGGAAGCGTAACCTTCACACTTCAACAAACTCCACAAGGCGTCGGACCTGTGATTTCTCTCGACGTCATGAGCAGCGCACCGCCCCCCACTGCCATTTCTCAGGTTGCTGAATTGTCTGCTTACCATCAGGATGGAAGCACCATGCTTGTTTTTGAAGAGGTGACGCCTTTTGTGACTTCGCCTACATGGACGCGCACTGAATACCTAAACACCGTGTACGATGAGCTGATGCATGACATCGCTCCGAAACATCGCTACCGGATCTACAGATCTGAAACACCCATTCTGAGTGCCGAAGACCTGATTCAGGCAGAGCTCATTGATGAAATTATGCCGCTCTCAGGTTGGAACTACCTCGGCAACTCCGACAACGATGTGATCTACCCCTTCCCCAAGGCCGAAATGACCTTCGCCGAGCCTACCGAAGGCATCTATGTACACCGCTACACGGGTGAAGCCGCGGTTGAAAATGTTTGGTACTTCGTGAGTTATTCCCTCAACGGGGCTGAAAGCTTCACGTCGCTTCAGGAAGGACAGAACCTGAGTGCCGTAGAGGAAGAATCTGCGGGTTCCGGACTCACCTTGCAATGGCGGGAAGAAGAATTTCCAAATGGCTGGTACTTTTGGGCAGATCGTCACCCCACCATGTACTCGGTGGTCAGATGGGAGTCTCCTCCCTACTGGAATGTCCCTTCTAAAGGGTTCAATTATCAGATAGGAATTCCTGCTGAAGAAGCGCAGGTTGATGAACCAATGCTTGAAATAGCCCCACATGCCTTTGGAGGCAATTACACTTCGCCGAATCCATGGCACAGCTACTGGGATGGAGGCATTCTGCTGATGCAGAATCACATCTATTACAACAGCTATACGGCATTCAGTGAATGTGCAACCACCTTGCGTTCCTGGAGCGAAGGAAGTGTTCAACCCTACTACCAGGCGCGCACTTCAGCCATGGCGATCGATTATGTAGCTGATCGCTTCAATATTGACAGCACCCGTATCATTTTGACAGGAGGCTCGATGGGAGGCGCCGCCGGCCATTTTTGGGGGATGCGAAGCAATGATTTTTTCGCCTACATCCTCTCGGAAGTCGGGAACAATATTCCAGACTCTGATCCTTGTTGTGTATGGGAGTTTGAGAACTGGGGCGCTTATGGCAGGGTAAACTGGCAGTTGCCTTTTTCAAACACGCAGATGGAGCGCTTCGGACATTCCCTGGTGAATCCGGAAGACGGAGTGAGTGTCTGGGACTACTACGACAATACGATCTGGCTCACTCAGCATCCGGAACAAGACACGCCGTTTATTTCATTCTCGAACTCAACAGATGACCCGGCCATTGGCTGGGATGAAGCCTGGCAAAATGCGCAGGTCGTGCACGATAGCAAAAGACCTCATGCCTTCTTCTGGGGGGCACAAGGGCACAGCTATCCCCTGGGCTGGATCGACATCGGAATACGCAGCAATGAGAGTTTGCCTGCTTTTAGCAATACCACAATAGACGATGACCTGGGCGCCACATCGTCGAATATGGAGGAGAGTGGGCAACGCAACCAATGGTTGCGCTGGGATCCGTCGACCATTTTGGATGAAGGCAACCTCTATGGCATCGATCTTTCGCTGGCTTCAGACGCACCTGCAGCGTCGTGTCTGACGGATGTAACACTCAGGCGTTTGCAGCAGTTTGATGTGGTGCCGATGGCCGTGTATGATTGGTCGTTACTGGATGCAAGTGACAATGAGCTTTTCTCCGGACAAACATTCGCTGATGAGCACGGTCTGCTCACGGTCTCCTCGCTTGAAATCACACAAGATACGCGCAGGTTAGTTATTGAGCCGGGAGTGGTTGGTGTGAGTGAATCGCTGATCCATACTGATTTTCGTGCTTTTCCGGTGCCCTTCGTTGACCGGTTGATACTGACAGGAGATCAGGCGCGTGAAATTCAGCGGATCCTGTTTCATGACCTCAATGGTCGTTTTTTATTCGCCGCGAAAGCGGCGGATGCGAACCCGGTCGAAGAACAACGTTTGACCTTAGACCTCAGCGGTTTTCCAGATTACACGGGTATTGTCGTGGCTACCGTCGAAATGACTTCGGGTGTATGTCGTTTAAGGCTCATGAAGACCAATTGACTTGACAGCGGTTAACCAGGTTTATCCGCAGACTGTCACCGCTGCAACAACCAATTCAGAAACTCCGTCTGACTGCGCTCCAGGTAGAGCAGATCATTCAACTCGTGGTAGCGGTCTTTCTCAAAATTCATCTTGTAACCGGCGCGCAGCAGCTCGAGGCGTTTCTCTTCATCATCGATGACAGAGATAAGCTCACGCGCCTGTGCAAGGGTCAGACATTCTTCTTTGAGGATGCGCTTCAGGTGCTTCTCCCGATTTCGCTCGAACTCCATGTCTTGCAAGTCAGATATCCAGTTGCGGACGTCAGATGGGAGGGCGGGAGGGGCGCAATGGTCGCCGGTGAGGGTGAACACCTCGACTTCCAGGTCTGCTGACTGCAGCGCGTTGGGCTGCGTGTAGTCTTGCGGACGTTCATCCGGATTCAGCAGGCTCAGGGTGAAGCGGTTTCCTGAAGGAAGGATCTGTATCTGAGGGGTCCACGTGGTATCAAGGGCAATCCGTGTACGAAGGAAAATCATCGGTTCCTGAAGAATCCGCACCTCGAACAGTTGCGCTTCCGGAAAGAGTCCTTCCACCGCAAAACGGCCCGTAATGGAATCTCCGAAAAGCTCCTCGCCGCGATGCAGGCTGTACACCAGCGAATCTGGTCCCGAAAACATAATGGCAGGGCGCAGCAGGGTGTCAACCGACGCATCCTGCGCTTTTGCGCAGAAAGCCGACACTAAAAAAAGAAACACAAACGTCAAGGGCTTCAACTGCATCATCTCGCTTGAGGACGGCAAAGTTACGAATCGCCTCTCCAACGGTTACGCAAGAACCGTACCGGAAGTTTATCTGCCAGCGTGCCGAGGATGTTGTCTTTGCCCTGGCGGAAGATGAATGGCACGAACCACGCGGCCGCCAGGAGGCAACCACCGTTAATGACGAGCGCGACAATGAGGCGTGCAAGCCGCCAGTCTTCGAGTTGCTGATTGATTTGCACGGCCAGGAAAGATGCACCGGTGACTATGACCGCTGCGATCACACCGGGGGTCAATTTTTTAAAAAGCTGACGGAATTTGAGATGAATCAGGCTCAAACTGAGCCCCATCATCAGTACAAATTGTACCATCACGGCTGCTACCAGCGCCCAGGCCACACCATTCAGCCCGGCCGCTAATCCGAAATACGCACCTACCCCCACCAGCACGAAGAAGACCGCTTTGACCAGGCTTCCGGTATAGACCCGATCAAGCGCGCGCACTACGCTGTCACCAACTTTGATAAGTGAACGAAAGGCGACTGACACAAAGAGAATCTGCACAATCGGAACCGCTTCAGTGTATTTCTCACCAAGAAACAGCACCGTGATCTCATCGGCGAAGAAGATCATGAATACCGAGCCCGGAATGACAAGCAGACCAATGTGATAGATGGCGCTGAGGAATGCGCGTTGAAGCCGCGGAAGGTCATCCTGTAGCAGTGAGAGTCCGCTGAACATGACGCTGTCACTCAACTTACCGAGGACGGTAATCGGCAATCCCATAAGGTAAACCGATCGGTCATAGATACCGGTGCTTTTCCATCTGCCTGCGGCGATATCAGCGGCATCGCTGTAGCCGAACTTGCCAACAATGAGCGTGTCAATCTTGGTCGCCGCATAGTTGAACATATTGAACAACGTGCTGCCTCCTCCATATCGGATCATCTCCCGCGTGGCCTCCCGGCTCCAGGCGAGTCCGACAGGCGTCGGACGAAATACCCAATAGGTCAGTGTCATTAGGGTATTCTGGCTCAAAAGTGCTGCCACATAGGCCCAGAGGTCGTAACCTGAATAAGCCATAGTTAAGCCCACCCCAAGGTTGCCCACTGTCATGGCTGTGGTAGAGCAGAAGAAGAGCTTCTTAAAGCTCATTTCTTTGATGATGAGGCTTTTCGGTACAATTGCGAGGGCAGAGATGAAAAAGCTGAGACCGATCCATCGTAAAACGCTTACCAACGGCTCATGCTCATAGAACGCAGCAATCGCGGGTGCCAGCAGGTAGAGACCGAGCGTGAAGACTATACCCAGCACCAGGCTGATGATAAAGGCGCTGTTGATGTGCTCTTGAGTGAGGTGCTTCTTCTGAATGAGGGCCGGACCAATTCCGATTTGTGAAAAGATCTCGATAAACCCAACTACCACCAATGCAATCGCCATCACACCGAAGGCTTCTTCGGAAATGAGACGCGCCAGCACCGAAATAAAGATGAGCTGGAGCACAACCTGACTGAAGACGTTGAGTGCCTGCCAGCCAAACGAGTGTATGAATCTTTCGCGGA
Source organism: Flavobacteriales bacterium (assembly GCA_018402085.1). Lineage (GTDB taxonomy): Bacteria > Bacteroidota > Bacteroidia > Flavobacteriales_D > Sanyastnellaceae > Sanyastnella. The sequence continues at coordinate 492,313 of JAGYJM010000002.1, forward strand.
TACTCACAAAGTTAGCGTCAGTGCAAGGTAAGCGCATTCAGTGCGCGGTGCTTCATCCTCACACAACTCTTTTAACGCGGAGATGGTGGATATCCTTGTGGATGGATGGCAGATCGCGGACGACGGATGGCGTGGGCGGGTATGTGGGGGGCACCACCGAAATACAAAAAGCCCCGCACGGAGCGGGGCGTTGAAAATAATCGTGTCTTCGAATACAGTCTGCAGACAGCTGATGATGACCAGAAAAAGTTGACACTTTTTGAGCCATAAAAGAGACAGATTTATGGCAAATCGAAATCAACTACGAGACCGGAAGGTCTACAGCACAGAGCTGAAGCTCCACATCGTAAAGCAAATCGAACGTGGAGAACTCGGCGTGACAGATGTCTGCCGGGCTTACGGGGTAAAGAGTCGTGACACGGTGTACAAATGGATCTACAAATATTCCCGATCTTTAGAGAAAGGAACCTTATTCGTTGTGGAGAAAGACAGTCTATCAAAGAAGCTAGCGGAGCTGGAGCGCCGCAACAAAGAGCTTGAAGCGGCCTTGGGTCGCAAACAAATGGAGTCTGATTTTTACAGAACCATGATCGAGCTTGCAGAGGAGCGTCATGGTATCAGTATAAAAAAAAAGAGTGGCGAGGAACCGTCGAGCGACTGAGAGGCAGTTATACGCTGACTAGTTTATGTGGTTTTTTTGGCGTGACGCGCCAGGCATACTACAAGAAGTCGAGGCGTCCAAAAGGCTTTAGTCCATCAGAGATCACAACACTTACTCAACGGGCTCTCCGTGAACGTTCAAGATGTCCTGAAACAGGATGTCGAACAATCGCTGAAGGGATGCCTGAGGGTTGGTCTTATGGTCGTCAGAAGACAGAGAAAATGTTGCTGAGTCTTGGCTTTGGTGTAAAGCGTAAGGGTAAGTATGTTATCACAACGACTCCCGGGAAGGTGCGCTTACCAAACTTGACACTTGGCCTGGAACTCACAGGTGTCAACCAGTTGTGGAGCTCAGACATGACCTACTTTCATACCCAAGATGGTAAGGTGAACTATCTGATCTTCATTGTTGACTGTTACTCTCAGAAGGTCATCTCTCATGGGGTCTACTCGGACTATCCAGCGGAGAACTTCCTGGAAGTACTCAACAAAGCTGTCAAGCTCCGCCCTGAGGCTAACCTGAAGAAGCTGATCTTTCACTCTGATCGTGGTTCACAGTACGGAAGTGATCTCTTCAGAGGTCGTTTGAAGGACTTGGAGATAAGGCAAAGTATGTGCATTTACAGTTGGGAGAACCCCATTGCTGAGAAAACCAATGATCTGATTAAAAATAGATACCTGCGCCACTGGAACCCCAGAAACATCAGAGAGTTAAAAGCAATGACCAGCAGAGCCGTGAAGCATCACAACACCAAAGCCACTAAGCGAAAGCTCGGAAGGATGAGTCCAGACCAGTACGAAACAATGTTGACCGAAAAACGAATCAATCAACCAAAAACAATGAGACCCTTGAAGCAATATGGCTACAAACTTGTACCGGCTTCTTGTGCTCCAAACCAGATGAAGTATATTCAACCATCTTAAAACAACAACAGGCTCGAATGTGACAACCTGTTTTGGTCATTGTCAAGCTGACCACAGACGGCAGACGGCAGACCGCTGACGGTTACCGTGCGTAATTCACGGCGCGGCGCTCACGAATCACCGTCACCTTGATCTGACCCGGGTAGGTCATGTCGTCTTGAATGCGCTGTGAGATGTCAAACGACAGTTGATCTGCCTGATCATCGCTCACCTGATCGCTCTCCACCATCACGCGAAGTTCACGTCCGGCCTGGATCGCAAATGACTTCGTCACGCCCGGATATTCCAGAGCGAGGTTCTCGAGGTCTTTCAGACGCTGAATGTAGCTCTCCACCACTTCGCGGCGTGCACCAGGACGTGCACCTGAGATGGCATCACACACCTGAATGATTGGCGAAAGGAGGGTGGTCATTTCAATTTCATCGTGGTGGGCACCGATCGCATTGCACACGTCAGGCTTCTCACCGTGCTTCTCGGCGAGCTTCATACCGAGAATCGCGTGTGGCAGCTCCGTCTCTTCGTCAAAGACCTTACCGATGTCGTGCAGGAGTCCGGCCCGTTTCGCAGCCTTGGCATTGAGTCCGAGTTCAGCAGCCATGACTGAAGAGAGGTTGGCAACCTCACGCGAGTGTTGCAGCAGGTTCTGACCATACGACGAGCGGTACTTCATACGTCCGACCATACGTACGAGCTCAGAGTTGAGGTTGTGAATACCGAGGTCAATGCAGGTGCGTTTGCCCACCTCCATGATTTCTTCGTTGATGTTCTTCGATGTCTTGTTGACCACCTCCTCGATACGAGCCGGGTGAATGCGACCGTCAGTCACCAGCTGATGCATCGAAAGGCGGGCGATTTCACGGCGCACCGGGTCAAAGCACGAGAGAATGATAGCTTCAGGAGTGTCATCTACAATGATCTCCACACCGGTAGCGGCTTCAATCGCACGAATATTTCGTCCTTCACGACCAATAATGCGGCCTTTGATGTCATCATTCTCGATGTTGAACACCGAAACAGAGTTTTCGATCGCATGCTCTGTGGCGACGCGCTGGATTGATTGAATCACGATCTTCTTGGCGTCGGCGTTGGCCTTCAGTTTGGCTTCATCGAGAATTTCCTGAATGTGCTGCGAGGCCATTGCACGGGCATCTTCTTTCAGTTCTTCGAAGAGCTTCGCCTTGGCGTCATCCTGGCTGATTCCGCTGATTTCTTCAAGTTGCACCACCAGTTTATTGTGGGCTTTGTCAACGTCTGCCTGCTTCTTGTTGAGGATTTCAAGCTGCTGCTCCAGATTCTCACGAATCTTATCGATCTCTTTCTCTTTGCGCTTCTGATGCTCGAGCTTTTTCGAAAGCTGTCCTTCTTTCGTTTTTACGCGATCTTCAGCAGACTGAAGCTTTCGGTTTCGCTCTTTGATTTCTTTTCCGTGCTCTTCTTTGAGGGCCAGAAACTTCTCTTTGGCTTGCAGAATCTTGTTCTGCTTGATGGTTTCGCCTTTTTCTTCGGCTTCTTCTACAATGGCCTCCGCTTTTTTCTTCAGGAGGGTGTTGTAAATGAGGTAGGCCACCCCGGCGCCGATTACGACGCCCGATATGCCTACAATAATTGTCAATATGTCCATTTTCTCTACTTCGGTTGTGCACCGAAGGTCGCAGGGTCAGTGGAGGGAGGATTTAAGTTGATCGCAAAGCTCTCTTAGAGCCTGTTCCGAAGCCTCTTCCGGCTGGGAAGCTTCTTTGGCCTTCAGCGCGGTGGTCGCCATTTGCAAAGCCGCCATGGCTAGCAAATCGGCGCGGTCTTTCACCGCGTAGTTCTCTGAAAAAAATCGGAACTGTTCGTCTACCATCTTGGCGGCATTCCGCACCATCTCTTCCTCTTCCCGTTCAATGGTCAGCGGAAACTGGCGGCCTGCAATGCGGACGGTTATAGACAGTTCACTCATAACTGGCGATTCAATTTATGTATTGAGCAGTGCGATGCAACGATCAATCTCCCTTACCAACTCATTGATCTTCTGTTTGGCTTCTGCGGGTTCTCCGGTGCCGTTCAATGATTTAGCAATTTTCAGGTTCTGATTCTCCTCTTCCAGCTCCGCAAGGCGCGCTTGTTTGCGGTCCAATGTATCCTTCAGCGAATCACGCTCCTGCGACAGTGTCTGAAGTTTCTCCCTGAGCGCATCACGATCTTCGATCAGGCGCCTGCTCAGTTCACGGATTTCTTCTATGACGTTCTCCATTGCAGTATTGGAACGGTGAGGGTAGAATCTACCTTATCGCAAAAATAAGAACCTTCAGGCAATTGCCGACAATTGCTTCAAATACTGATAACATTTTTCCGTTCACAAGCTCACCACCTCGCTTGCAGTGCCATGCAGCCGGCGCATTAATTTTACAGTCTCATGAATCGTTCGGCCATTTTACTGTTATTCTCCTTCCTTTTCGCCGCGAAAGCGGCGGATGCACAATTCGCATCCCGCAGCGGATTCCATCCTCCCCTGGATCCACCGCTGAACCTCAGCGGAAACTTTGGTGAGTTCAGAACGAATCACTTTCATACCGGAATCGATCTGAAGACGGGCGGACGTGAAGGTTTGCCGGTGTATGCCGCACAGCGCGGATTTGTCAGCCGCATCAAGATCAGTGCCTACGGCTATGGCAACGCCTTGTACATTGAGCATCCCAACGGATACACCACTGTCTACGCCCACCTGCGAGATTTTAGTCCTGAAATCGAAGCCTTTCTGCATGCGGCCCAATACGAGCTGGAGTCCTGGGAGGTCGACCTCTACCCCGGCCGTGGTCAACTGCCGGTAGATAGCGCGGCGGTCGTCGCCTGGTCAGGCAATACAGGAAGCAGCGGCGGACCACACCTTCACTTCGAGATCCGTGAAACCGAATCAGAATTCCCGATGAACCCGCTGCTGTGGGATTTCCCCGTAGCCGATACCCGCGCACCGCTGTTGAAAGGCATTCAGGTTGTACCACTCACTGACACTTCTGCCGTGCTCGGCAGCACACGACCGCAGCTATTCGATACACGGGGCAGTTCAGGCAGCGTGAGCCTCTACCGGAATGACCCAATCGAGGTCTTCGGTACGGTGGGCATCGGGGTGCATACCATTGACCTGTTAAACGGCAACAGCAATGTGTGTGGCATCTACCGGCTCAAACTTTTTCTTGATGAGCAGCTGATCTACGAACAGCAGATTGACTCGCTCAACTTCGCAACCAACCGTTTCATGAATGCCCACGCTGATTACGAAGCTTTGCGCAGCAATCGGAAGAGCATTCACAGAACATTCCGCCTCCCGTACAATCGCCTGCCAATTTATCGCACGGTGTTCAATGAAGGTCGCATCACCTTAACCGATGATGAGGTGCACGATGTGCGTGTGGAGGTATTCGATGTACACGGTAACCCGTCTATGGTCACCTTTCAGTTAAAGCGCCGCGCAGCATCTGCTTCGAGCACTTCCGGAACGCTTGATCCGGCCAGCGCTTCCATGCAACAAGAGGGAGCTCGACTCTTAAAGTTTGATCAGGTCAACACCCTGCGTACGGATAGCTGCAATGCTTATATTCCCGAAGGACGGCTCTACGACGATTGCTACGCAGCCATTTCAAGGCACCAACATCAACAGACCGCCTACAGCGCCTATTACTCCATCGGTAACCCTTTTGAGCCACTTCACGATGCATTGATTCTCAAGATGAAAGCCAGAGAAGTCGCTGACCCATTAATAGATAAGCTCCTGATCATTAAAATTGACGAATCTCGTAAACGCGTCTATGCCCGCGGGGGACAGTACAAATTCGGTTGGGTCACCGCCCGTGTCAAAGCGTTTGGCACCTACGCACTTGAATTAGACACCGTACCACCTCTGATCAGCGAGCGTAGCTGCAACCGACAGTCGATCTCCTTCACCATCACCGATGACCTCAGTGGCATTGAAGGCTACGAGGCCCGCATAGACGGCCGCTGGGTACGGATGTACTATGAGCCCAAGCAGGCACGCATCTGGCATGACACCAAAGATGGTGTGATTGACGAAAACAGCCGCCTCTTTGAATTGCGCGTATGGGATGAACGGGGAAATGTTTCTGCGTTCTCAACCACCTTCGACTGAAGGTTCCCTGACCCAGTTCCCCGATCCTCGGACGCGATCCGCGGACGCGATAAATCGCGTCCCTACAGAACCCCCGCGTTATGCATCCGCAGCGCAACGATGCGCTGCTCACCAGGCGCCCGACCCCTGACACCCGACCCCCGCCATCGGCGATCCGCGATCCACGATCCGCGGACGCGATAAATCGCGTCCCTACAGAACCCCGCGTTATGCATCCGCAGCGCAACGATGCGCTGCTCACCAGGCGCCCGACCCCTGACACCCGACCCCCGCCATCGGCGATCCGCGATCCGCGATCCGCGGACGCGATAAATCGCGTCCCTACAGAACCCCCGCGTTATGCATCCGCAGCGCAACGATGCGCTGCTCACCAGGCGCCCGACCCCTGACACCCGACCCCCGCCATCGGCGATCCGCGATCCACGATCCGCGGACGCGATAAATCGCGTCCCTACAGAACCCCCGCGTTATGCATCCGCAGCGCAACGATGCGCTGCTCACCAGGCGCCTGACCCCTGACCCCCGCCATCGGCGATCCGCGATCCGCGGACGCGATAAATCGCGTCCCTACAGAACCCCCGCGTTATGCATCCGCAGCGCAACGCTGCGCTGCTCACCAGGCGCCCGACCCCTGACCCCCGCCATCGGCGATCCGCGATCCGCGATCCACGATCCGCGGACGCGATAAATCGCGTCCCTACAGAACCCCCGCGTTATGCATCCGCAGCGCAACGATGCGCTGCTCACCAGGCGCCCGACCCCTGACACCCGACCCCCGCCATCGGCGATCCGCGATCCGCGATCCGCGGACGCGATAAATCGCGTCCCTACAGAACCCCCGTGTTATGCATCCGCAGCGCAACGATGCGCTGCTCACCAGGCGCCCGACCCCTTACACCCGACCCCTGACATCGGCGATCCGCGATCCGCGGACGCGATAAATCGCGTCCCTACAGAACCCCCGCGTTATGCATCCGCAGCGCAACGCTGCGCTGCTCACCAGGCGCCCGACCCCTGACCCCCGCCATCGGCGATCCGCGATCCGCGATCAATTCTCAATAAACCGCTCACTCCGTTTAAAATCCATGTAATCGATGAAGTAGAGCAAACGCACGGAGATGCTGTTGCTCTGGGCGGCATCGAAGACACGCTCGAGGTTGTCGTCAAATCGGTCAGGGACGATCATGGTGTCATCAATGATCTGGTTCTTCCAGACAATGCGCAACTCAGATCCGGGCGAAAAGACCCAGGTGTAAATCATATCGATATTGAACGCGTTGTAGCTGCGGTCTCTGGTGGTGCCATTCTCGATAAAGCCATCCGGCGCTTCTGCGCCGCTATCCCATAACTCAAGACCTGTACCAACCGATCCATCTCGCTGAAGCGCACCAAAGTCTTGATATTCAACCGTACTCCAGTAGTGGCGAAGGCGAAAACTCAATCCCATCCGGTTCGTGAAGATGTAATTAGCCGTGAACACATTGGTGTGCGCAATCACGTCGCGCTCGCCAAAAATGATGCTGCCGTTATCGGCGATATCTGTAAAGCCGTATTCATTGTAAGTATTCATGCGGCTGTACACATAGATGAGCATAAGCTTGTCGTTCACCCTGAACCTCGGACTCACTCGCCAGTCGAATGAGTGCCAGTTGGTTCCCGGAACCATGGTGTTCCAGTTTCCGATATCGATAGCAAGGCGGCGCCGGTAATCGGTAGAGACCCATCCGCCCACCATGTAGTTTTCCGGACGCTGAAAGAACCAGCCATCCACGCGGGGTTCAAAAAAGTCGCGCTCTCCATCGGGTTGATAGGTAAACTCAAAGTTAAAAGTATCCCAGCTACGGGTGTTGACCCGGACAAAGCCATCAAAGGTGGCTCCGGTATACGTATTCGGCTGATACAGGTGCTCATAGAACACACCGAGGTTCGAACGCAGCGAGTTGAACGGACCAAAGGGGGTGAAGATGCTGTAGCTCATCCACGCGCCGGTTTGCGAGAAATTGTTGGCAGTGAGAAAGCCCAGGTCATTGTGATCGTAGTGCTTGGTCATCACATTGTGCTGTGCACCAAAGTTGAATTGGCCGTTGATTTTCTCCAGTGCCAGGTTGTAACGAAAGCCATCGTCTTCTTCGGGTTGATCATAGCCGAATTTCTTGCTGTATGCGCCGCCGCCGGCAAGCCGAATGCTGTTTTTCTTGCTCCTGACATCAAACTCGGTACCGGTGACATTGGCATCATACGTGTTGCCACTGCGTGTTACGTTGGTATTGATCAATGTGAAATACGAGTTGTTGCCGAGGTTCTGGTCTGCAACCAGCACGCTGTAATTGGTCAGCGGCTGCGTCTGCACCCGGCGTTCATTGCCTTCGCTGTCGCGCAATACGGCATCGGTCGAATTGGTTATAGCATTGAATACCCCGATACCAAGACCGTTGGCATTTCGTCCGCTGATTTTACTCGCATTGATCAGTGGGGTCTCAGTCGGGCTCGAGATGATTTCTTCATCGGCACGCTGCTGCGTGAACGCCCGGCTGTAGTTCACCGGACGTCCGCCGATGCGCCGTGAGTAAAATAGTCCGCCTTTATTGAATAGTTCGGTACCCTCCGTGAAGAACTGCCGCTGTTCTTCAAAGAAAACCTCGAAAGGGGTAAGGTTCAGCACCTGGTTGTCGCTGCGCACCTGTCCGAAATCCGGAATGAGCGCCATATCGAGTGTGAAGGCATCGTTGATTCCGTATTTGAGATCCATACCTCCCACGATGGGTGTAGTGACCTGCACCTCGCCGGCATTGTCGCGGTAGATGTCTGCGTACGCAATGGCATAGGGGTAAAGGAAGAGCCGCACCGGCGGCTTGATCCCCCTGATATTGCGCAGGATACCGCTTTGGTTGACTTCTCCTGGTACTTCGGGATCTACTTCCTGCCAGTAACTCAGCTCGCGGTGGCGCCGGATGCTGCGAAAGAAGTTCATATCCCAGACCTGTTCGGGTTTTTCCGGGAAACGCAGGGCGCTGAAGGGTATCTTGAATTCTGCAATCCAGCCTTCGTCGGTGATGGCCGTGTTGCACTGCCAGACGGCATTCCAGGCAAAGTCTTCACCCAGCGCTGATAGTTGCGCGTCGGCCTGTATACCGGAGGGGGTCACAGTGAATTGAAAAGCATTGATGCCGTCTCTGAAGCACGAGAACCAGACGCCAAAGAAGTCGGTATTGCCCAGTTCATCGCGCACTGTGAGCTGACTGAGCACAGAGTCTGGCGCACTGTCGCGCATGAAAGCCCCAATGTATAGCGCGTCATTGTCATAAAGTACACGCACTTCTGAAGGCTGCGAAGGAGCACGTCCGGGCATCGGATTGTTCTGCACGAAGTCACTTGCGGTTTCAGCCTGTTGCCATGCCGCTTCGGTTAATAATCCGTCTACTTTGATGCGCTCTTCTGTGAAGCTTGCGTTAAGTTCTTTGACGAATGCAGGTACGTTTGACTGCGCAAAAGCGCAGGATGCTAACCAAGTGCTGACCACCGTCAATACTCCTGTTGTAGTGGCCTTCCATCGTTGCGACCACCCCATCCGGCACCTGCTGGGAATATTCCTTCTCATTTCGGCATTGCTCCACTTCCTGTAAGCGCTCTGACAGGGCGCTTTGCTATATTCGCGGCGCAAAGGTAACCCAATGAAAGCGCTCAAGTTCATTTTTTCGTCTCTGCTTATGGTGATGCTGTTCGCATGCCAGGAGACCCGAACCACCACGAAAGACGATGTAGGCACTGATTCTCCGCCCGAAGCAGCGTTTACGGTGATGTTCTACAACGTTGAAAACCTGTTTGATCTGGAAGACGATCCGCAAAAGGCCGATGAAGAGTTTACTCCTCTCGGAAAAAAGCGGTGGGATGAGCAACGTTATCAGACCAAACTCATGCACCTGAGCAAGGTGATCAGCAGTGCCGGTGCTGAACTTCCTGATGTCATCGGACTGTGCGAAGTAGAGAACCGTAAGGTGGTGCAAGACCTTGCCAATACTGATAAACTGAAAGGTAAGCCCTATGAAATCATTCACCGCGAGAGTCCTGACGGACGCGGAATTGACGTTGCACTGCTCTACAATCCGGAGCGCATCAAGCTTCGCGAAGCCGGAGTGATTGAAACGAGCTTGCCGGTCGGAGACCGTCCGAACACCCGTCTGATTCTGCACGCCTCCGGAAAGGTCAACAAACGCAATGTGCATTTCTTCGTAAATCACTGGCCTTCGCGTTATGGCGGCAAAGAAAAATCAGAGCCCAATCGTATGGCGGTTGCACAAAACCTCCGCAACTACCTTGATCAGCTCATCGCCACTGACGCTGACGCTGAAATCGTACTGATGGGAGATTTTAACGACTACCCGGTAGACCCGAGTATTACCGAGGTGCTGGGAGCGAAACCTGCCGGACAACAAGGCGAATTGGTGAACCTCATGCACGAAATGCATCGCAAAGGACTCGGCTCGTATAATTACAAGGGAGAATGGGGAGCACTCGATCAGTTCATCTTATCAGCCACACTGATGGATGGCAAGGGACTGGACGTGAAGCCTGAAAGCGCGCAGTTCATTCGCCATGATTGGATGATGTACGTGAATGACGAGGGTGAGGCTTACCCCAGCCGCACCTACGGTGGCCCCAATTACTATGGTGGGTATTCTGATCACCTGCCAATCCTTGCTGAGTTTCTTATATATCCCTGATGTCAGATAGCGTCGTACTTTTGAGTACCTTCGGAAAGGTAGTCTCCTGAAATAGGCGGCGCCGATTACTTAATCTATGGTAAATACTGAATTATGAAATTGAAGTTTATCGCCTTCATGACCTTTGTCGCCTTTTTCGCCGCTTCGTGCGGAGAATCTTCTACTAGTGAAAAGGCAGAAGAAAAAGCCAAAGAATTAGAACAAAAGATCGAAGAGCAGGCTGAAAAGGCTGCTAAATCACTTGATCAGGCCATTGAAAAGCTTGATGAAAAGGAAAAAGAACTGGAAAAAGCACTTGAAGACCTCTGATATGAAATACGCAGCACTACTACTACTGGCACTATTCCTGAGTTCCGGAATTTCAGCGCAGTCGAAAGACGCTAAAACCCTCCGTAAGGAGATGGAGCAACAACAGGAACAAGGCAAGAAAGAGGCCGCACAGGTCGAGAAGGAGGCAGCTTCAAAACTGCAATCTGAAGAAAAAACCCTTCGAGAAGAAGCACAACAGGTTGAAGAAGAAACCCGAAAGCTGCGCGACAAAGCGCAGCAGGAAGGCGATAACGTCAGTAAAGCTGCAGAAGAAGCGGTTAAGGAAAGAAAAGAGGTGGCCAAGCGCTACGGAACCAACCTCAACCAAGGCAAAGCAGAGGCAGAGAAGCTCAGAAAACTTTCGATGGAAGAAGTGCGAAAGCTGCCTCCGGTTGAACGCAAAGAAGCCATGGAGGTGAAAACCGCTGATAAGTTGATTGAAGCGCGACAACGCATCACCATGGCAGAAGCCCGCATCGCAAAAGCAAAAGAAGAACTCGAACGTCAGCGTGCGGCCGGAGAGCTCAGCGAGGAAGAGGCTGGTGAGCGCCAGAAACGTATTGATATTGCAAGCAATAAAGCAAAAGAGTTGCGCAAGGTGATGCTAGAGGCCCGCGAAGAGTTTGTGAAGACGACGAACGCCGGGAAAAATGAAAAACAAGGAGAACCGCAGAAAGGCGAGCAACAAAAAAAGACGAAGTAAGCAGAAATCCCCTCTTTTTCGCGCAATCCAGAAGAAGCATTTAAGCGGAGAATTCTGTGATGTGACGGTTTCGAAATGCTCACAATTCAACGTACATTGCTGCAGAAATTTTAATCTTACCCCGATGGGATACTACAAAACAATTGACGGCAAGAAATACGATGGTGAAATCATCGAGCTTGCAGAGAAACTTACCTCAGGCGCAGGCGATGGTCGTTTGTCTAAAGATGACGCTGCACAACTCCTTGAAGCTGTGAAAGACGGCGATTCTTACACAGACATCGAGAAAGATACGATGGCTTACGTGCGTGAGAACTTTAAGTGGACGGATGCTGCAAACGAATGGTTCCGCACCGAGATCCGCAAGTGGGCAGCTGAAAAGTAATTCGCTCACACCTGAAAACACCTTGAAAGCCCCGCATTCCGGGGCTTTTTTTATCGCAGTCCGCCAATGATGCGACCGTTGCTATCTATGCCAATGGCCGGAGCCGGAATTTTTATGAAGGCGAAGACATTTCTAAAGGCCCTGAACCAGGCCCGTCGTGCAGGCAGCGCATGCAGGTTCAGGTCAAGAGAGAGGTAGTATTGTCGAACCCTCGTAACATCCGGCGCTTCTGCGCCGTTATTCAATAAAGGAAAGGCATTTTCAGTACCGCCTGTCATACCCGAAGCGCTGTAGCCCAGCGCAAGGTCAAGCCACTTAGGCCATTCTCCTCCGTTCATCCAGTCATGCGGATTGCTGCACAGCCAGTAAGCTTGTCCGTTGTAATCTTTCAGCATTTGCGCCGCAAATCCCACGCCGAGAAGGTCAGGTCGGTACTGGGCGTAGGGCGAAGGTAAAAAATTGAATTTCATGCGAAGACGTTGCTCTTGCCACAAGATCTCCTGGCTGATGTAGAGCCCGCAACCTGCAGCATTTGCAATCGCATCGCCCGTTGAAAAGCCCCACCCTACTGAATATGCATCCATGAGTTCGATGGTCGTCAGGTAGGCGAGACTCGTCGCACTGCCAATCCACATGGCTTTACGAGGTGCAAGACCTGACCAGCGTAAACTGCGGTCGCAGAAAGCGGAGACTTGATAAGCGGTAAGTGTGTGACCGAGCTTATCCATCTGGAGCCACTGCCTGTTGTCATTAAAAAAAGTGAACGGTTGACGCTCGTAATTGGCATACCACATGAAGTGCAGAGCTGTTAGTGAGCCTCCTGCGAGTACCGCTTCACCGATCATCAACGGAACAAGGCGATCTTTTCGGATCAAGGTGGTATCGGCTCGCTCTTGCCCGTTCAGAGAAGTACACAGGAGCAAAGCAATGCAGACAGAAATCAGGCGTTCATGAAGAGAAACAGACATGCGTAACTGAGCCCGGTTGGAGGCCGTTCGAAGATACACATTTAAGCTTGCGGCGCAGCGGTGCAGGTCTTATGATTTCGAGTACATTTGTTTGGCTGAGACTTAAAAATGCTGAAACGCGAAGCTTATTCACGGAGTTATTTATTATTTCTGACCACGGCGTTCGTTCTGATGATCGTGAGCCAGGGGGTGATTCATTTTTTACTCTCAGACCAGGAAGACGCGGGGCGTGAAATCAATGTAGCCAGTCGCCAACGCACACTTGTGCAGCAGATCGCGAAGCTCTCATTGGAGATTCGCGATAAAAACGAGCGAGGAGTCACCGTAAAAGAAGAGGTGAAAGAGCTCAAAGTGCTCTACAGTCGCTGGGAATCTAGCCAGCGGGCACTCTTGCAAGGCAGTGATTTCTACAAGATTGACGGCGATAAAAGCGCCCGTATCGAAGAACTCTATAAAAATGTAAATCCACTCTACTTTGATATTAAAGAGCAGGTCACGGAGGTGATCAAAAAAGAAGGTGAAGAATGTGATACGGCCATTGAGGTGATTCTGCAAAAAGATGACCCCTACCTCGAAGCAATGAATGCCGTAGTGCATGCCTATACCACGGAGCAATCAGAAAAAGTGCGGAGCCTGCGGCTCATTGGCTGGGGGTTAACAACCATTACCTTGCTGGCGCTCGTGGTTGCTCTGCGTTTTATTATTCGTCCGGTGCTTCAGCGCCTGAGAGAGCAGAACGAAGAACTGGTTGAACTGAATGCAAATCTTGAAAAAGCCGGGCGTATCAAGTCTGATTTTCTCGCCAATATGAGCCATGAGGTGCGCACACCGCTTAACGGAATAGTAGGGATGGCGGATGTACTCAACCACACCGTGCTCTCGGATGAGCAACGAGAGTATGTGCAAACGATTCAACGCTCAGGATCAACGCTCATGCATACGCTCAATGATATTCTGGACTATTCGCGCATAAAGAGCGGACAACTGGAATTGGTAAATGAAGCCTTTGATCTCTACACGACCCTCGATGAGGTGATAGACATGATGCGGCCGCTGGCGGTAGAAAAGAAACTTGAACTGATGCTCTACGTTGACCCCGCTGTACCGGTTGGGTTGAGCGGTGATGGCACAAGGCTTAAACAGGTGTTGATCAACCTGTTGAATAACGCCATTAAATTCACCGAGAAAGGCGAAGTTGTGGTGAAAGTAGAGCACGTTTTAAAGGAAGAAGAATTTCATCAACTCCGGTTTTCCATTGCAGATACAGGCATCGGATTACCAAAAGATGAAGTGGAGCAGCTCTTTCAGTCATTCACACAAGCCGATACATCCAATAGCCGCAAGTACGGAGGAGCCGGGCTGGGGCTTGCCATCTGCAAGCAGATTGTTCAATTGATGGGCGGGCGAATCTGGGCTGAAAGTGAAGAGGGGAAAGGCAGTACTTTCTGCTTTACGTTTGTTGCCGAGCAACTCGAGGCCGATGGCACATCGCTCGATATAGGAGGTGTTCAGGGCATGAAAGCTCTGATCGTTGACGACAATACCACCAACCTGAAGATTCTCGTAAAGCAACTGGGTCACTGGGGGGTTCAGGCGACACCGTTCAACAGTCCTGAACTCGTGATAGAAGTACTCGACAGTCTCGCAAAATTCGATTTTTGTATTCTCGATATGCAGATGCCGGGTATTGATGGAGTAGAGCTCACGCGGCGCATTCGTGCGCACTACACCGATAGTGATCTGCCCATTATTGTGCTGAGCAGTGTGGGAGACGGAATAGCCTCTGATGCTAAAGGGAGCTGGAACCACTACCTGGTGAAACCTGTTCAGCCAAAACGTCTGCTTTCGGTGCTTTCTGAGATAGCCGGAAGGGAAGGAGCGCGAAGCAATCGAAGCAAACAGCGTGTGTCGGGAACCGCGGGTTCAGTCAAAGACCGGAAGCTTGATATTCTGCTGGCAGAAGACAATGAGATGAACCAGGCCGTGCTCAAGCGTAACCTGCGCAATAACGGCTACCGCCATGTGACGGTACGCAGCGGCGCAGAGGTTTTGGAAAAGCTCGCCGGACAAACCTTTGATGTCATCTTGCTCGACCTTGACGGGGAGGCCACCCGCAGCATTGAAACGGTGGCAAAGATCCGCAAGTTGCTGAATGAAGAAAAGCTGCCATTGCTGGTTGGAATGTCGGCTGATCAAAGCGCGTCACTGCGGCAACAGTGTTTCAGGGCAGGCTTTGATGACGTGCTGCATCTGCCTGTTGACCAGGAAGCCTTCAATGCCTTTCTCATGGAGTGGTTTCCGAAGCTGGAAGACTCCTGATCGGAAGGAGACTGACGCGCTCCTCCGCTGCCTTGTTCAGATGGGCTGCCGCATTCTTCAGGTCGCTTTCGAAGATTACATACCTCCATGCATCAGCATGTAATAACAGCTTAACTCGTTCGCAGCCGAGAAACCTCCGGAAGCCCGGAGAAAGATATCACTCATTTGGCTTTTTTATTATCCAAAGCCGGAATCACAGTTTGTCTACCGATCATCAGACTTCAGTGCCGCTTAACATTTTTTGAACATCGGCCGGGATTTGTCCGTTTGAAAGAAGCTACATTTAGCGATTGGGTGATATGATAGAGCTGAAGCAAATTCGAAAGTCGTACAAGGTAGGCAGCGGTCAACTGGAAGTGCTCAAAGGCATTGATCTGAAGATCGATAAAGGCGAACTGGTATCCATTATGGGGTCTTCCGGTTCCGGTAAGTCCACCTTGCTCAACATACTCGGGCTCCTCGATAGCTTCGATCAGGGAAGCTACCACATAGACGGTATGTCGATGGCAGGATTGAGCGAGACTCAAGCCGCACGCTATAGAAGTCGTTACCTCGGGTTTGTGTTTCAGAGTTTCAATCTGATCAATTTCAAAAATGCCGTCGAGAACGTAGCATTGCCGCTGTATTACCAGAAGGTGCCTCGTAAAGAACGCAACGCAAAAGCGTTGGAATATCTTGACCAGGTCGGGCTTGCTGATTGGGCGACCCACCTGCCAACGGAGATGTCAGGCGGACAAAAACAGCGGGTGGCGATTGCACGTGCCCTGATCACCGAGCCACGTCTTATCCTTGCAGATGAACCTACCGGTGCGCTCGATTCTAAAACGAGCGACGAAGTCATGAATGTGCTTCAGAAAGTCAATGATACCGGAATGACGGTCATTATTGTTACACATGAAAACGAAGTGGCGGCGCGCACTCAAAGGGTAATCAGGCTTCGCGACGGGCTGATTGAGTCTACCGGACGTGAAGCAGAAGTCACTAAAAGAGTCTGAGTATGTTCGATAAGGATAAGTGGCTCGAAATATTTCATACCATCCTGAAGAATCCGCTTCGAACGATTCTTACAGGTACCAGTGTGGCGCTCGGGCTCTTTATTCTTGTAGTGATGCAAGGTCTGGGCTTCGGACTCCAGAAAGGGGTGTTTGAAACCATTGAAGATGACGCCATCAATTCGATCTGGGTACGAAGTGGTCGAACCAGTATCGGTTACAAAGGACTGACGCCCAATCGCAGCATCGATTACCAGAACCGCGACCTCGAATGGACCGTCGATAATCAGGAAGACGCTCCAGCCTTCACCGGAAGGGTAGGCTTCTGGAGTGCCCAAATGGTATATGGAAGCGAGTCGATGAGTTTTGGCATTCGTGGTGTTCACCCGGGTCACCAGGTGCTTGAGCGCACCACCCTGGTGGCAGGGCGCTATATTAATGAAGGAGACATGCTCGATGACCGAAAAGTAGCCGTGCTTGGTCAAACAATTGTAGATGACCTCTTCAAAGGAAAAAGTCCTGTGGGAGAATACCTGTCGATCATGGGGGTGCAGTTCAGAGTCGTTGGTTTCTACGATGACAAAAACAGCCGCTGGGAGAACAGACTGGCGATCGTGCCCATATCATCGGCACAGAAACTCTTTGGTAAACGCGATGAACTCGATATGTTCATGATCTCTACCGGAACGGCGAGCCTCGAAGAAACCCAGGAGATGGCACAAGAAATTGAAGCTCATCTGAAAAACGTACACCGTGTGCATCCGGAAGATAACAGGGCAATCCGAATCCGGAACAACAACGAAGAGTTCAAGCAGTTTATGGATGTATTTTTCGGCATCCGTCTCTTCATTTGGGCCATCGGGTCGTTCACCCTCCTCGCAGGGGTCATCGGCGTAGCGAATATCATGTCAATTGTCGTCAAGGAACGCACCAAAGAGATTGGCATCCGAAAGGCACTTGGCGCCACTCCTATGACCATCCTCAGCCTGATCATTCAGGAGGCCGTGTTTCTTACCTTCGTTGCAGGGTGCCTCGGATTGCTGGCAGGGGTGCTCACGCTCGAGTATTCTGCAGGAATGATCGAACACGAGTTTTTCAAAGATCCCGAAGTTGATTTTAAAGTTTGCCTTATCGCGATGATCATATTGACTGTCGCCGGGGCCTTGTCAGGTCTGATTCCTGCGCTTCGCGCAGTGAGTATTCGCCCCGTAGAAGCACTAAGAGATGAATAAGAATGTTTGATCGCGATCGCTGGCTTGAAATATTACAAGTAGTACTCCGGAATCCTGTGCGTGCAGTGCTTTCAGGCCTCGGCGTGAGCTGGGGAATTTTCATGCTCATCATTACCATCGGTTCTACCAACGGACTTCAGAACGGTATCAAAGCCGATATGAGCAACCGCGCCGAAAACAGTATGTTTCTCTGGACCATGCGCACCAGTATGGCACACAAAGGATACAAGAAAGGACGAAGGTTCGAGCTGGATAACAGCGATGTCAGGTACCTGAAGCAAAATGTGACCACCATTGAAACCGTGTCACCTCGTATTCAATTAGGCGGTTACAGAGGTTCCAATAATGTAGTTCGCGGCGTCAATACCGGCGCTTTCAATATTTATGGAGATACTCCTGCGTACATCAATATTGAACCGATTGATTTATACAACGGTCGCTACCTTAATCAGGCTGACCTCGATAAAGAGCGGAAGATTTGCGTGATTGGCCAGAGATGCTACGAAGTACTCTTTCCTGATGGCGAAGATGCGGTTGGTGAATACATCCGTATCAATGGTGTGAGTTTCATGGTGGTGGGCGTTTATAAGTCGTATCGCACCGGGGAAGATGCAGAAGAATCAACCCAAAGTATTTTCGTGCCACTCACCACCTTCCAGAAAGCATTTCATTACGGAGACGAAATTGGATGGCTCTCTATTCTCATCAAAGATGGAATGAATGCAGATGTGGCCTCAAATGAAGTCGTCTCTGTGCTCAAAGAACGCAAAAGCGTTCACCCGGATGACCCGCGCGCATTCGGACACTGGTCAATGGCCGAAGAAATCGAAGAAATGGATCAGATTTTTACCGGCTTTGATTATGTTTCTGTTGTTTTTGGCGGACTTGTACTGCTTGCAGGGGTGATTGGTATAGTGAACATCATGTTGATCACTGTGAAAGAGCGAACAAAGGAGATCGGTATTCGACGTGGTATCGGGGCAACCCCAATGGCTGTGATCGGTCAGATCGTGGCTGAAACCGTTTTTCTCACCGTGACGGCCGGATTTGCAGGCATGATCATTGGCGTGGGAGCGCTTGAAGCTGTCAGCGCACTGCTCGCATCTTCCGGAGACGCAGGGTCGTTCCGAAATCCCGAAATCGATGCTCTATCGGTTCTGCTGATTCTGTTGATTATGATTATTATGGGGGCCTTCGCCGGATTATTGCCTGCTTCGCGCGCCGTATCTATAAAACCTGTTGATGCCCTGAGGGCCGAATAATTTTGAAACTATGAATAAAGGCTGTTTATATGCCCTGATCATCTTTGTGGTGCTCGTTCTGGCCGGTGCGGGAGCAACGCTCTATTACTTGAAAGCCAAAGAAAACCAAGGGCCACAGAAGTTTGAAACTGAACAACCGGAGGTTCGCAATGTGGTGCTTAAAACCGTCGCAAATGGCAGTGTGCAACCCCGCCAGGAGGTAGAGATCAAACCACAGATTAGCGGAATCATTTCTGAGATTTTCGTAGAAGCCGGTGACATAATAGATGAAGATCAACTCATCGCACAAGTAAAGGTAGTGCCCAATATGGTCAGCCTCAGCAACGCTGAAAACCGAATGGAACGCGCTAAAATTGCCCTTGATAATGCAACGATGGATTACGATCGCAACAAACAACTGCTCGATAAAGGTGTGATCGCTCCCGCTGAGTTTCAACAGTTCGAAATCGCCCGACGACAGTCTCTTGAAGAACTGAATGCTGCAGAAGACAACCTGTTGATCGTTAAAGAGGGCGTCGCACGCCGGTCTGGTGGCAGCACCCTTACTAAGATTCGCTCAACGGTTTCCGGAATGGTGCTCGATGTGCCCGTAAAAAAAGGAAACTCGGTTATTGAAGCCAATAATTTCAATGACGGTACCACGATCGCATCCGTAGCTGATATGAATGACCTCATTTTTGAAGGAAAACTAGATGAATCTGAAGTAGAAAAGCTCAGCCAGGGCATGGATCTCATCCTGACCATTGGTGCCATCGAAGGCAAAAACTTTAATGCCGAACTTGAGTACATCTCACCCAAAGGTGTGGAAGAAAATGGAGCGATCCAATTCCAGATTCGCGCTGCAGTCAAACTGAAAGAAGATGAGTTTATTCGCGCAGGCTATAGCGCAAATGCGGATGTCGTACTCGATAGACGAGATTCTGTGCTGACCATTAGCGAAAGTGTGGTGCAGTACAACCAACAACAAAAACCCTTCATTGAGGTCGAAATTGGCGAGAATCAGTACGAAAAACGCGACGTTGAACTGGGGCTTTCTGATGGCCTCTTTGTTGAAGTGCTCAGTGGAGTTGGCAAAGAAGATAAGATCAAACAATGGAACCGACCGACAAGAGAACGACCATGACCCGGGTTTTCCTACTTTTGCCGCTATGGCTTTGATAGAAGAAATGGAGCGCTCCGGAAACTGGTTGTTTCGCTGGAGAAGCTTTTTACCCCTGATCCTGTATGTGCTTGCACTGGTCGTTATGATCGGAGGCTGGGATCGCCACATGAACCACGCTGAATTAGGCTGGATCATCACTTGCCTCGTCGTGAGCTTTTTCGGACTGCTCATTAGGGCGCTGACCATCGGCTTCACCCCAAAAGGAACCTCAGGAAGAAATACGTCAGAAGGACAAGTCGCTGAAAGCCTCAATACTCGAGGGGTCTACTCATTGGTGCGCCACCCGCTTTATCTCGGTAATTTCTTTATGTGGCTCGGCATCATTATGTATACGGGCAACTGGTGGTTTACAAGCGTTTGCACCCTCCTCTTCTGGGTCTACTATGAGCGCATCATGTTCGCCGAAGAAGCGTTTCTCAGAAAGAAATTCGGGGGCGACTATCTGCGCTGGTCAAAAGATACCCCGGCGTTTTTCCCAAATTTCAAGTCTTATCGAAACGCCGGTATTCCGTTCTCTTTTAAAAATGTGCTGAAGCGCGAATACAATGGCTTCTTCGCCGTTTTCGTCAGTTTCACATTTATCAACGCGGTCAAAAACTACCTCGATTATCAGGTCTTCGAACTCGATTTCATCCTTGACCGCTTCTGGCAATATGCACTCCCCGTAGCTTTTATCATTTTCATTACCCTCCGCACTTTGAAGAAGCGCACCAATGTGCTTGATGTGGAAGGTCGTGAGTATGTATGATGTGTTTTTTTCTACCGCGCGAAACCTGTCCCGATTTATCGGGAAGCGCGGGATGGATAATGATCGCTTGAACTTATCAGAACTGATACCTGAGAACGCTAGAATAAGAGTTCATCAGGACTAAAAGTCAACATGTACAACTTCCACTTCAGAATGCGCAGTTTGCGACGCACATCGATGAGTTTCAGCTCTGCATCAAGGTAACTGCTTTCGCGGCGGTTGACCAGAAAGAGCGTGCTCTCGCCGAAAAGAAGTCTGCGATTTTCAAGATATAGCAGGCGTGAACTGTTATCGGCAGCCTGCTGGGCAATGTCAAGCATCTCGGTGGTCACCGCGAGCTGTTGCTCAAATTGATCGAACTTCTGAAGCAGCTCGCGCTCCTTTAAGCTTATCTTCAGTCCTACTTGCGCCTGTTTAATTTTCGCTTTATCAATCTTGGCCCGTTCTTTCCGACTGAGTATCGGAATTTTCGCAGAGATTCCTAGCACTGCAGAATTGGTTGAAATATTAACGGTTTGAGGTATGGTAATCGCTTTTGCGCTGAGGTCTATGTCAGGCTTGATTTGTTCTCGAGCCAATCGCAGATCCAGCTCAGCAACATCAAGGTCGAGGTCGAGGGCCTCAAGCGCCGGGTGAAGTAGCGGACTTCTGTTTTCATTGTTCAGCTGCATCAACCTGCTGTCTGGCACAGATTGCCAGGTTGAATCAGGTATAACCGTTCCTGAACGAAAAGAAGGAAAGAGCTGGTCTTCCCAAACCATTGTTCCTACGAGCTGGTACCACTCTTGATAGTTGTTTACCGCATTCAAGCGCTGCGTCTCCCGCTTCACATATGTGTTATACGCTTCAAGTGTATCCATGGCGGTTGCAAGGCCTTCTTCGTAGCGTCGCACCGTTTGTTCATAGCGCACATACGAAAGATCGCTGATTCGATCCAGCAGAATCACGGTTTCGTTACTGGCCGTCCAGTTCCAGTAAACCTCTGATGCGAAAACGATAAAGTCGCGTTGAAAGGCCTCAAGATCGCGGAGTGAGCGTTGACTCAATAATCGGGTTTGTTGCAGCCTGGTCTGATCAGGAGTTCGGAAGAGGCCATCACCAATCGGAACTCGCAACTCCGCAAATGCGAGCCCGTCAGCAGGGGTGTTGAGTTCCGGATTGATGAAGTCACCGCGGTTACGTTCGCCACCAATCTTAAGGTTCACTCCTGGCGGAAGTTGCCACTCAACCGAAGTTTGCTGATAATCGTAGTAGGGCTTGCCTTCGAATTCTTTCGAAGCATAATCGCTCTTCCATATAGGATCAAAAGCTGCACGCGCAATCTGAACCTCGGCCTCTGCACCTGCTACATTGAGCTGTTGTGTGCGCATCGCCGGGTGGTAAAGCAGCACCTGACGAAGGAAAGCACCTTCGCTCAACAGCAAAGAGTCAGGATTCTGAGCGTGAAGCAAAGACGCACACAGCAAGAATGCCAACATTAGCACCGGGAAGTGAATCCTACTTTTTCTCACCCTTATCGCCTTTTGCTTGCTGAGGTGTGTAGAATTCCGGCGGGAATCCATTCAATTGTCGCCACAGCTCGTAACCGAGCGGTACATTCTGAAGCATAATCATTCCGAAGGCACCTGAACCGATGCTCAGCGGACGTGGCCAGTGGCCGTCACCTTCTGTAGAGTCTGGCACTACGATCACTCGGTACTTACCTCTATCATTGATGACCTGATCAACACTTACTACCTGGCCTGCAAAGGTGCCCACAGATGCACTGGGCCAACCACTAAAGACGAGAGCGGGCCAGCCGTCAAACTGAAGGCGCACATGCGCACCCCTGTGCATGAGTGGCACATCCATAGCTTCTACATAGAGCTCACAGGCCTCCACAAAGTCAAGTGGTTGAATGGTGGCGATGGCAGTGCCTGATTTGACAATCTCCCCAACTCCACTCGAAAGCGTCTGAATCACACGGCCACCTTGCGGAGCCAACACTGTTTGACCGGTTTGCCGGCGTTCATAGTTCGCGAGGGTATTTTCGAGTTTTGTTTTTTCGGCAATGGCATCCTGGATGTTCGCTGCGGTGGTCGCCTGATCACTGCTGTTCTTGGCGATTTTATCAGCAAACTCGGCAGCTTTACGGTTTACCTCAATCACGGCCATTTCGAATGATTGACCGCTCGATGCAAGGTCGTTGTTGGCTTTCACTAGTTTGGCATCTGCTTCCTGACGCTTGAGGCTGCGGCTCTCAAAGTCGGTCGTAGTTAATAGACCGTCACCATAGTAAAGTTCTTCTGCGCGCTCTAAACGCTGTTGTGCGATTTTCACATCAAGCTCAGCCTGGGCAACGCCAGCGCTGTCAGCTGATACTTTTTGGCGTGACTGGCGAATTTTCAGACGGGCCTGGGCGAGCTCAAAATCACGACTTTGTATGAGCGCCTCCTCCTGTTGTTGAAGGGCGATAAGTTTATCGCGGTAGGCCTGAATTGACAAACTCTTCGCCTCTATCAGCGTCTTGGTTCGCGATACAAGCTGTGGATCCAGATACTCCGGCTTGACCTCTTCTAGCTGAAGAAGGGTGTCGCCGACCTCGATCACCTGGCCTTCATAAACATGCCATTTGGCTATGCGGCCATCGATCATGATGTTCACCTGTTGAGGCTTTTTGTCAGGAAAACGGCTGATAACCATACCGTCGGCAGACACGTTCTGCGTCCAGGGTAGCAGAAGAATGCCGATCAAAACGATGATTCCGATAAAAAAGTTGCGAATGAGCTTACGTCCGCGTTGCTCCGGACGTAGTCGAATCATCGAGTTGGAAGCGTTTGAACGCTCTTCAAAGTTTTTAGGAAACGGACTAATGTTAAGCATCGCCGTCAAGTTTAGGGTCACCTAATTCACTCGCTTCACAGGCTTTCAGGTGTTCTGCGTCATAGCGGTAGTAGCGATCAAAGAAGCGGGTTTCTGGGCGGCTTTCACTAAAGAATATCACCGACCATGAATGGAATGGATCCAGTAAGTATTCGAGCATCTGCTTGTACCGTATAGGATCAGATGGAAGTTGCTCGGCATCGATCAATAGAAGATCGGGTTCGTCAACAACATTACGGGCGAGTAAAATACCTTTCACAATTACGGGTGACACAAGGTTACTAAAGGGCTGAACCTTTGTGTTTTCTGCTTCAGGCAACAACCTGATTTCTTTAAGTAGACCAATGTTCTCGAGCACTTGCTCAATTTCATCGTTCGTGATTTCTTTACGCCCCAGACGAACGTTATCAAGCAAGGTGCCACTGAAAAGCTCATCACGTCCCCATAATTCTCCCAGCTTGGTGCGGTAGTGGGAGCGGTTCAGTGATTTTACCGAACGCCCGCGAAAGGTAACATGACCCCGGTAGTCATCTTTTCGTCCGGTTACCAATTGCACCATGGTTCGCACAAAGAAGGGATGAGCGTACTGAATGAATACACGCTCCCCCTCATTGACCTCGAAATGCCCAACGGAAATAGGAGCCTGGTAGGTGTCTGCTTCTGTACGAAGCCCATCCATCTCAAACAACGTGGCGTCTTTATTGTAGTTCTCAAGCTCTCCATCTTCTTCAAGATTGAGGTCAGTCACTGACCCGATCTTTTCAAGTGCCGTGAGTACGTCATAAACAGTCTCCAGGTTGAGAATGATCTTTTCCACTGAGCTGGTAATCAATAGAATGACGATCTCTGCAGCGACGAACTGTCCGATGCCAATCTGATTCTCAATCACCAGGATACTACCCAGTACCAATAGACCGGCGGCGATGAGTAGTTTGAAAATCAGAAGGGCGATGTAGTGACCCACCAGCACCTTGAAGTGCTCTCTTCGGGCACTCACATAGTTTTCTGTGAGTGCATCTGTAGTCTCTACCGCCATGTCAGATTTAGGAGTCATCCTGAATGACTCGAGGTTGACGGCGACTTCTTCCAGCCAGCGAACTACCGAATACTTCCAGGTAGACTCACGAATACTGGTCTCCAGGCCGCGCCCCATCGCCATCCGGATAAGCAATATTACAAGCGCAATGATGAGTATATCGAAAAGGATAAAGAATGGGTGGTACAAGGCCAGTAGAATCAAACCGAAAATGACCTGAAGCACTGCGGTAGAAAAATCGATGATCAGTTTGCTCACTCCTTTCTGTACCGAGAGCACATCAAAGAAACGGTTCATTAACTCTGCAGGGTTGCGCTTGTCTAGCTCTGCAAACATCAACTTGGGAAGTCTCATCGCAAATTCAAGCGATGCCTTGGCGAAAATCCGCTGCTGAAAATACTCCACTAGCCACTGTTGGCGAATCTGAAGCCAACCGCTCAGAAAGATGCCCATCAATACGAATGAGACCAACACGATCCAGGATGTGCTGATGCGACCAACCTGAATGAAGTTGATGATTGCCTGAATACCCAATGGAAGCGACAAACCAATCAATCCACCAAATGCCGCAATGAGCAACACGCGACCCAGAAGTTGGCGCTCAGCTGTAAGCAGTCTGACCAATCGTTGCCAGGGAGTATATAGTCGTGTTCCGGTTTGGCCCATGTGTTCAGGTCTGTTAATTGGCTCGCAAAGATAATAGCATTACTATCAAATCATCGTTTTCTTAACGCATTTTAGCATGAAAAGATTAAGTAACCTTAGCCTTTGGTAGCATTCTGCGCAAAAGCGCAGGAAAGAATCGGTGCACATATACCCCCAAAATCTCCTTGCCTCCAATGTAAACTTCAGCTTTCTTCCTTTCGATAGCCCGAAGCATTTTTTTTGCACACTCCTCAGGTGAGATCCCCTTATTGGTGGCATCATCCATGCTGTTCTGTGCGCTGCCATCGCCTGTCAGAGCGTTCTGTGAAATATTCGTCCTGACGAATCCCGGACAAACCATGGTCACTTTGATACCGTCTTCAACATGCTCAGCCCGCAAGGAGTCAAAGAATCCATGCAAGGCATGCTTTGCTGCGCAATACCCTGATCGCATCGGAGAAGAAAACTTACCCATAAGGCTGGTAACCACCACAAAATGACCACCATTCTCTTCAATGAAGTGCGGTAGCAGACCTTTCGTCAGTGCCACTGTACCGAAAAAGTCAATTTCCATAACCCTCCGGTCAACACTCAGGGCGGTCTCTGAAGCTAGAGAGCGCTGGGAGATGCCCCCACAATGCACCATTACGTCGATACGTCCGCCGGCCATCCCGATGGCCATGGGTACTGTTTCGGGCAATTCATCAGCACGCCCAAGGTCAAGTGGCAATATGATAACCCGCTCAGGAAAAGCGCAAACTTCCCGAACTGCTTTGAGCGACTCTTCTTTTCGCGAAGAAAGCACAAGCTGGTGCCCCTGTCTCGAGGCTTCAATTGCAAAAGCCCTCCCAATACCGGAAGATGCCCCTGTGATCCAATAAGTTTTTCGTTCCGGGGTGTTTTCCATGTTCAGTTCATTACGAGCATCGCCGCTGCCATTGCTACCATACCGGTATCTTCAATGATAGTTACAGTGCTCATTGGAAGGTTAAACACAGTTCCGAGACATGCGCACCGAATTTCACGCTTATGGAGCACACTTCTGATCACGCCAATACTGCTGAAGCCCATCACAATGATGGTGGCGGCATTTACATAGGTCGGGTACATGCCTGAGGTATAGGCCAAACCGAGTACCAGTTCAATAAACGGATACATAAAGGCGTAAGGCAGCCACACGGAAGCAAGCAGATCGTACCCAGAATAGGCACTGGCAAATCCCCGAAGATCGAGCAATTTGAAAAAGGAAAAAGACAGAAAAAATCCGGCCATGAAGGTGCGCATACCGAGATAAAATCCGTTTTCTTCGCCAATGGCAACGGTCACTGATACCAGCAACAAAAGTCCCACCAGGATCAACAAGGGCTTGTATTGCTCCCAGAAGCTTTTCGCATCGTCTTGAACCGCATCGAGTGAAGCGGATGCGGCTTCGTGTTTGTTTGTGATCAACTTGTAGCTTCCGGCTGCAGCTACTGCTTTCTCCAGCAAACCCTCATCAACCACGCGGTTCATTTCTATGGTGGCCTCTGGTGGGGTCAGTGAGACCTCGGCAGCGCTTACTCCGTCAACTTGTTCTAAGGCTTTTTTGACAGATTTAACGCAACCGCCACAAGTCATTCCTTTAATGGTGTATGTATGTTTCATTACGTTTATGTTTTAAATGGAGCAGATCAGGGTATCCGCCGCTTCCTGACTTGTCGGGAAGCGGCGCAAAGAAAAAGGCAAGCCTCGGCCTGCCTCTTTCATTATGTGAAATACGCTCAAAACGCTTATACATCAATATTTGCGTACTTCGCGTTGGCTTCAATAAAAGCACGGCGCGGAGGAACGTCGTCGCCCATAAGCATAGAGAATATATGATCGCTTTCGGCTGCATTTTCAATAGTTACACGACGTAAAGTTCGGTATTCCGGATTCATAGTGGTATCCCATAATTGCTCAGCGTTCATCTCTCCAAGACCTTTGTAGCGCTGCACCGTGACACTGCTTTCAGAGGCGCTTCCTTTGAGGTCTTTGATCAGCGCATCGCGCTCTTGATCATTCCAGGCATAAGTCTGCTTACTCCCTTTTTTAACGAGGTAGAGTGGCGGTGTTGCAATATAAACGTACCCTTTTTCGATCAACTCTTTCATGTGGCGGAAGAGGAAGGTCAGAATCAGGGTCTCGATATGCGAGCCATCGACGTCGGCATCACACATGATGACGATCTTGTGATAGCGCAGTTTATCGATGTTCAAGGCCTTGCTGTCTTCTTCGGTACCAAGCGAGACCCCTAGAGCAGTATAGATGTTTTTGATTTCTTCATTATCGAAGATCTTATGCTGCATCGCTTTTTCAACGTTGAGAATCTTACCGCGCAAAGGCATGATTGCCTGAAAGTTACGGTCACGACCCTGTTTAGCGGTTCCACCTGCAGAGTCACCCTCCACCAGGAACAATTCGCAAATCGAAGGGTCTTTTTCGGAACAGTCTGCGAGTTTCCCGGGAAGGCCACTTCCGCTCATCACCGTTTTACGCTGTACCATCTCACGTGCTTTGCGCGCTGCATGACGCGCCTGCGCTGCGAGAATCACTTTTTGAACGATTTTTCTGGCATCATTCGGGTGCTCTTCTAGGTAATGCGCAAGCATCTCACTTACGGCCTGGCTGACCGATGCCGTCACCTCACGGTTTCCGAGTTTCGTCTTGGTTTGTCCTTCAAACTGAGGCTCAGCTACTTTCACCGAAATCACCGCACTCAATCCTTCGCGGAAGTCATCACCGCTGATCTCAAACTTTAGTTTGTCAAGCATGCCGCTTGAATCTGCATACTTCTTAAGGGTGTTGGTGAGTCCGCGACGGAAACCTGAAAGGTGAGTACCCCCTTCGTGCGTGTTAATGTTGTTCACGTACGAGTGGAGGTTTTCATTGAATGAGGTATTATAAACCATAGCCACCTCAACCGGCACACCGTTGCGCTCACCCTCAACGTAAATGACTTCTTCGATGAGCGGCTCACGATTTGCATCAATGTAACGAACGAACTCCTTCAATCCGGTTTCAGAGTGGAATGTTTCAGTAATGAAGTTCCCTTCTTCGTCTTGATGCCGCTCATCTGTAATGGTCAGCGTGATGCCTTTATTGAGAAAAGCCAGTTCACGAAGCCGGGATGAAAGGGTGTCGTAATTGTATTCGGTTGCCTCGAAAATGGACGCGTCAGGGGTAAAGGTGACCAAGGTACCTGTCAGGTCGCTGTCACCAATTTCGCGCACCGGATACAGGGCTTTGCCGATTTCGTATTCCTGTTCCCATACCTTACCGCTTCGGTATACCTCCGCTCGAAGTTTCGTTGAAAGTGCGTTTACGCAAGACACGCCTACGCCGTGAAGACCGCCGGAAACCTTATAAGAATCTTTGTCGAATTTACCCCCGGCCCCGATCTTGGTCATCACCACCTCCAGGGCTGAAACCCCTTCTTTCTTGTGATGGTCAACCGGAATACCCCGGCCGTTGTCTGATACGGTTATAGAATTGTCTTGGTGAATAATGACTTTGATCTCATCGCAATACCCGGCAAGTGCCTCGTCAATGGAGTTGTCTACAACCTCGTAAACAAGGTGGTGAAGACCGCGTACACCAACGTCTCCAATATACATGGATGGGCGCTTGCGGACGTGCTCCATGCCTTCCAGCGACTGGATACTGTCTGCTCCGTAATTCTTCTTCTCTTCGCTCATATATTTTGTTTATCTCCAAATCGCGCTACGCCTTGTGTGGCAAATGATTCAGAGCAATTGTGATCAATTCTCAAAGATACGGATTTTCACGCGCTCTTTGGGCCTGAAAGCACTATGAATACTGAACTTTTTCCACAATTGACCCCGGGTTTATCAACGGGTCGGGAGATTGTAGGCTTCAGCATGGTCAGCGCAGGCAAAATGCAACACCTGCAAAGGAGGTATGCAATAAGTTCAGTACCTTTTCCTGAAGTTATCTCAACTGAAATAATTTGAAGCAATATCAATCTGATCTCGACTGGCTCGGAGATTACGCCAATGGTATCAGCAAGGTGCAGTCTATAGAAGAAATTCTATGGGTCACCGCTGAAACCGTGGTTGACCGTCTGGCACTCGAAGATTGTGTTATCTATATCGTTGATGAGGTGCGGAATTTGCTTGTGCAACGCTCAGCAGCAGGGCCAAAAGCGCGCATTGATCGCACCATCGTTAACCCGATTGAGATCCCTTTCGGAAGCGGTATCGTAGGCGCTGCTTTCAGAGAAAACCGCTCTATCCTGGTTGAGAATACCTCCGCCGATGAACGCTACGTGCAAGATGATGAACAACGTTTAAGCGAGCTGTCAGTTCCGGTGCGAATTCACGGAAGCACCCACGGTGTCATAGACTCAGAATACACTGAAATAGGTTTCTTTACGGCATACCACCAGTCTGCCTTTGAATTGGTTGCATCCATACTCGGTATGCGAATCGGACAATTGAAAAGCGAACATGAACGCAATGAACATGCGATCTTCCATCGCCTGAATCCTAACCCCGTATTCCGGCTCGGAAAAAATGGTGAACTACTCAACGCAAATGACGCATCGTATCCGCTGCTCCGCGATCTTATGGTAAGTGACGCGCCTGAAAAGCATGCGCAACTTCACCTCCATATTGAAGCCGCCATCGCTGATAACCGCTACCGTGAATTCAATATAGAGGCGAAAAGGCGAACGTTTAAGGTGCAGATCGTACCGGTGAGTGACTTCAATTATGTTAACCTCTATGCCACCGATGTCAGTGATCTCAGTGAGGCAAGACGCATTGCACAGGAAGCGAATGATGCCAAGGCTGAATTTCTCAGCGTGATCAGCCATGAATTGCGCACCCCCTTGAATGCTGTACAAGGTATCATCGGACTGTTGAATCGCACTCCGCTGAGTGCAGAACAAAAAGCATATATCGATACGCTCTCGCAATCATCCCGTAACCTTACGATGCTCGTGAATGACATTCTCGATTTCGAACGACTGGAGGCAGGAAAGTTATCACTGGTTGAAACCACTTTTGATCCGGTAGCTTCGCTGCGTACAAATCTTTCATCTTTCCGCGCAGAAGCGCGGGATAAAGGAGTTGGATTTGGCATTGAACTCCACTTTCCTGATGGAGCTCATATCGTTTCAGATGAGTTGCGCTTCTTGCAGGTCGTGAATAACCTCGTGGGGAATGCAGTCAAGTACACCGATGAAGGACAGGTTTCTGTTTTTGCGAAAATTGAATCCAGTGGCGCAGGTGAGCCAGTGCTGCTTTTTGCTGTGAAAGATACCGGAAGAGGCATCAAATCATCAGATAGAGATCGGATCTTTGAACCATTCACACAACTGAATGCGAACGCTTACAGACCCAAAGCCGGCACTGGGCTCGGACTTGCGATTACTTCAAAGCTGACCAACCTGCTCAAAGGCGAACTCTCCCTTGAGAGTGCCGAAGGGCAGGGGAGTACCTTCTCTGTGCGAATTCCTGTCACGCTCGCTGAACCAAACGCGAAGACCAGCAACAGAGCTCATGATGCCATTCCGGAAAAAATTGATCTCGAGAAATTGAAAGTGCTGGTGGTTGATGATAATGAAGTCAATGTCAAAGTCATCGAGGCTTACCTCCAAATATGGAATGCTGAGGTCCATTCGGCACGTAACGGACAAGAGGCGATTGTGCATCTTCAGCATGCACGGGCAGATATCGTGATTATGGATATTCAGATGCCTGTCATGGACGGTTTTGAGACCACCCGAATACTTCGGCAGACTGATATAGGTAAGACGTTGCCGATACTTGGGCTCACAGCCGATGTCACTCCGGGTACCGAAGCCATGGCCTATGAGGTTGGCATGGATATCTTGCTAACCAAGCCGTTTGACCCACAAAAACTGTCGCGCCTTTTGCGTTCATATCAACTGGGAACAAGAGCTCGCTAACAAACGCCGGATAGACGTACTCGTTGAAAGTTACTTTCCTGAGAACATCGGGATCGATCGTGTTTTGATCATAACCCGCTGGTTTTTGATGGCTTCACGATCTTTTGATGTAAACGCTTGAGACAAAGTGCGGTTGGTTGTCTGAATTCACAAGGAAATAAGTCATGCCTTAGCTACCACGTCCCTTGCCGCGATATCGGATCTTCAGATCAAGCTAGCGCGCTGCTAATTAAGGGTTAAAACGTTTCTGTGAAGGGGCTCAATAACAGTTGATCAAGTTTCTGGTTTTGTCCTTTTGTAGCGTTCATCTAAAAAGCGTAGGTAGCCCCCATCATAGCTGTAAATCGCTGGATATTATAGAGGTTCCATCGTTGGTAGCGACTTGCGAGCAGGTTGTTCAGGCGCACCCAACCACTTAGACGCTTGGTGTAACGGTATTCTACACCAAGATTTGCGTCAGCATAGCCACGTAGATCCACGGTGTAACTTCCGTCTGCCGCAGTTTCTCCATCCCGCATCTGAACCAATGACTTGGCTTTTCGCTGACCCTCTGTGAAAATATCAAGGTTCACTACCAGACGATCTTGCAGGTCATAACTCGTGGTAAGTGTTAAACGTGTGGTTGGTTGATACCAGGGATGCTCTTCTACATCCGTGCCATAGAGAAAGTAGTCGCCTCGAATGAACATATTGAGTGATTCATTGGCATGAATGCTGACCTCACCCCGAAGGTTGAAGACATTGAGGCCGTCATATAAGGCAATAAAACGATTTCCGGGGCCCGTGGCAGAGTCATTGACGAAGTACAAAAAGTCTTCGTAGCTCGTTTGTGAAACCTGTGCATTGAAGCTGGTAGTTGATGAAAGTGTACCACGAATACCACCGTAAAATTGCAAACGCTGGTTGGTGTTGCGCAATTCGATATCACTCACGATAAACGGATTGTTCTGCGCTACGCTGTGGTAGGTATTCAGCTGCATTTGTCCTCGCACACCGGCATACGGAATAAAGAGATCATCAAGAATGCTGTACGAAGCTTCTGCGAGTGGGTAAAAGTGAAAAGGTCGGGTGCCACGTGCATCGATCCAAATTCCGGCACCTACATTCACAGAAAGGTTACCCACACGGGTTTCTACGGTTGGGGCTACCTGAAGCAGGAAGTTGGAATAATTGTCTTGAACATCCTTTGCATTCGTCAGCAAGTAAGTGAAGTCATTGTAGTTCGCGGTTACATCGAGGTGATACAATTCAGAGCCTACATGTTTGCGAGCATGGGCATCAATCTGAACGTTGTTCTCTATACCTTCATTGAGGTCACGAAAATTTCGGAAGGCGACTCCACCAGTGTAGTTCACCTTGCTGGAGTCACGGTAATAGCTGGTGAGTTCAACCTCTCCGGAGACCGCGTTAAAGCGTTGGCGAATATCATCCGTTGTCGCATCAAAGTAAAGTTGAGGGTCGAAACCGTAATAGTGTACCACGTCGCGGTCCCATTCGAACGTACCTTCGAGGCTGTGCTTCTTCAGAAATCGTCGTCCCCACAAACGAATGTTGTTATTCGAAAATTCATCGGGTATGCTGTCTTCCAGAGCGACTCCGCCCGAACTGCTCAGGTGGTTGTAATGCACGCCCCACGTACCGTTGCGGTTGCGTTCATCAGTGTAGAAAACGTCAAGCAGTGCAGTATTGTATACGCCATACCCCCCTTTTACATACCCTCTGTAAAGGCGCTGTATGCGCTCTTCTACATTTATTTTTGCGGGTTCAATTAGTGCAGGTTCGATGTCTACCTGCTGCTTGTTCGGGATCAGTGTGTAACGTATGGAGGGTATTTCAACAACGGAGGTTTTCACTTGTGGCCATGATGAAATTTTCGCCGCATTTTTCAGGAAGAGCTCCTGGGTGCCGGTGAAGGTAACGTCCATTTGCAAAGTGTCTTCCTGTGCATACAGTCGCCCTGTCATGATGGCGAATAAAAGAACCATACAGGTATGCAAGATCAGACCGGAAAAGTGCGATGTAGTGCGTATCATTCTTCTTCCTGGTTCAAGTCAATTTCAATTTCTTCTTTCGCCTCCTCTTCAGCTTCAGGATTCTCCAACTGCTCAAGACGTTCGAGTTTTGACGCTGCTTCGAGTCGTACCCAGGATTCTTGAACATTGTCTAGAATAGTTTGCAGGGTCACCCGCGCCTGAAAGAAATCTTCGAGCCCAACGTACACGTCTGAAAGCAGTAAGAACCCTTTATAGCGCCAATCAGTGAATGCGGAGAAGTCTTCTATCAATTCGAAAATCTCAGTTTCAGCTGCTTTGAAGGCCTCTTTGAGGTAGGCTATTTCGGCCATGTGATACTTGGCTTCAGCACCATTTTTACCTCCTCGTTTGACGACTTCTGCAAAATCATAGTAGGCGTCATCGTAATTACCTTCTTCTTTAAGCATGCGCCCTTTCCAAAGCTGCGCCACGGTCTTGATGTCTTCCGGGGTGTTCGGGTTAGCGACAACTTTTTCAGCGTATTCTTTGGCATACTGAGGCTGCTCAAGGAAATAATAGCAGCGCATTTGACCAATTTGTGCTTCGAGCAGGTTCTGTTCATTTCCTGCGATCGTCTCAAGTTCAATGTAGTGATTGAGCGCCTGCTGGTAGTTTTGACGATTGTAATTGATGGTGGCAGCAGCGATAAGCGATTGCTCAGTGAAATCGCTGGCCGGTTGACTGATCACGTAATTGAACGCATTCAATGCTGCCTCGGTATTTTCGTTCTCAAAATAGCAGTTTGCCAGGTAAAAGTTAGCGGGAGTGGCAAAAAGACCGGGTTGATATTTGCGGAGGTACTCTTCAAGTTTAGGAATGGCCTTACCGCATTCACCTGTGATCGCAAAGTCTGCTGCGGCGGCATAGACCCGCTCTTCAATGTCAGAGTCGCTTAATCCGAGGTTCTCAGGGAGCTGATCCATCATACCTTCCTCCAGCAGAACTTCTTCTACGAGATTAAAGGCGTCAACAGTAACCTTGTCGTTCGGATATTCAGTTTTAATGCGATTCCACAGCTCAATAACTTCCTTGTTGTTTCCTTTTTTCAAGTAAACAAGACAAAGGTCGAGAAGGCTGTATTTGATATACGGACTATTAGGGTGCTCGTTCAGTACATTTTCAAACCAGACAAGGGCATTGTCGGGTTGATCCATCTGGAGATAGGTCTTTCCAAGCTCATATTTCGCTTCTACAGTGTAGCGTGAGTCTAGCTGCGTATCGATCAGGGTGTTGAGTACCTCAATTTCACGCTGAGGATCCCCTTTCAACCCGTAACAGATTGCTTTCTGAAACATAGCATAGTCTGCCATTTGCTGCCCGAGTTGAATAGCTTCATCATAGTAGCCGATCGCCCTGTCGTATTCTTTATTCACGTAATAACAGTCTCCAATGCGCAGGTAGGCGTCAGTCTTTTTCTTGAGATCGTCACCTTGAAAGCTGTCAACGTACTTGCGAAATGCAGTTGCTGCGCTTATGTATTTTTTCTGATTGAACAGTGCATAGCCAGCACCGTAGTGGGCGTCATTATAGAATGCACTCTGGTAGCCGCCCGGCTGCTTTAAAAAGCTGTTGTAGAGCGCGGCGGCCTTTGAGTAGTCTTTTTTACGATAGGCGAGTTCTGCTTTCCAGTAAGAAGCTTCGGCAGATATTGCCGGGTTTACCGGGTAGGTATCTACCTTATTGAAGAACGATTCACTTCGCTCGTATTCTCCGGCTTGAAATAATTCTACAGCGCGATTGTATGCGACAATCTGATAAGCTTCTTTTGTGCGGGTGTCTTTGTTCTGGATTTTATCTAAAGAAACCAGTGCTTTTTCATAAGACCGTGTCTTCATGTACACGTTCAGGAGAAACTCGTATGCTTCATCCCGTCGTGGAGAATCCGGATAGTCTTCGAGGTACTGTTCAAATGCGGTGATGGCTTCATTAAATGGATTGTAAGACAATTCGAAAGCAAGCTTCGCATAATTAAAGAGGGCATCTTCTTTGATTTCGCGATTGTAATCAGCCTCTGAAGCTTCTCGAAAAGCACTACGCGCATAGGCTTTCTGGTCGAGCTTCAGGTAACAATCAGCCATGTGGTAAGTGGCACTCTGCGCGAGCTCGTCATCTTCTTTCGACGCTTCATTGAGGTAATCAAGTGCTTTGGTGTATTCACCGGTCTGGTAGTAGCAATATCCAAGTTGAAAGAAGTCTTTCCGCGAGCGTTCTTTTTTCAGGGTCTCATCGTGGAAACGCTCGAGATAGGGGATGGCTTCGTCATAGTGATTTCTCCGGTAATGCGCATCTCCTATGAGTCTCGAGATTTCAGGCAGACGCTTGACCTGCTGTTCATCGGTTGAATCAATGAAGGCTGTGGCGTATTCAAGTACTTCGTCGTACCGCTCCTGGAAATAAAGAATCTGGGTAATGTAGTAGGGTACAACCGGCTTGAAGCTTTCATTCTGGTCAAGTTGACGAAAGCCTTTTAGTGCTGTTTCGTAATCACCATCGCGGTATGCGATATGGCTGTAGTAGTAAAGTGAAGGAATCGCGAATTCGCCTTCTCCATCTTTCAAATCATAAAAGCCCGTTCGTGCGTCTTCGAAATTCTCCTTCTCAAAATTTGAGTGCGCCAGCTTGAAGGTATACGCTTCTTTTTGATTCGCTTGAAGGTAACTTACATCTGTCTTGGAGAACCATTCGAGCGCTTTGCGGTAGTTGCGGCGTTGGTAATTATAGGTGGCAAGTTCGAAGTAGACTTGACGAACCCAGGGGCTTTCAGGGTGTTCATCAACGAAGGTCTCGAGGCGGTACTCAGCGTCTTTATGAAAAAGGTACATGGCACATAGACCCGCGAGGTACTCAGCTGTGACCGCACGCTCAGAATTCGGGCGGTCTGTTTCAGATATGTAATGCTCGAATTTCTCCTGTGCGGCGGCATACTTCTCTTTGTCGTAGAGTTCAAGCCCCTGTCGGTAGAAGCGGTCATCAGCCGTGAATGTGGCTGTTTGCTGAGCAGTAACGGATCCAATAAGGAGAACGAACAGCAAGGACGCTGTAAATGAAAAGCCGGACAATAAAAAGGATGCCTTCATAGGTGTGTGATCAGCAATATCTGTTCCAAAACGCAGCAAAGCGGGTTTTCCCATTCTCCGCTAAATTAGTTTTGTTGTCTGGGTCCGGTACTACCAGAACGGCTTAGTTATTAACGGTATTATGTGCGTGCAAACAAAGAAAGGCGCGTCTTCATGACGCACCTTTCTGAAAGTAGAGTAGTTGAATTTCAATTATTCACAAACTGACCCGAATGTGCCGAGAAAGAAGAGAAGGTCTGATGAATTGATGAGGTTATCCCCATTTGAATCGCCGAAGCAGTCAAAGGTGCAACTGCCGTCTTCGCGCGTTGCAGACGGGTCGAAATTGCTGGCGTTGTCGTAGGTACAACCGCAAGTTTCCTCCGATTCCGCCACAGTGACCGAAAGGTTGAGTGTACAGCCTTCTTCATCCGTAATCTCTACAGGGTAAACACCCGCGGCTACCGCGTTCGGATCAATACCTGACCAGTCAAAACTCAGTGTGCCGCTTCCACCTGAGGCTGAAAGTAAAATTCGACCGTCATTTCCTGAGGTACATTGAGGAGAAATGGCCTCAGAAAAGGCTCTGAGTTCAGATGGGCCGTTGACAACTACCAATTCTTCAGCATGGCAGCCGTCAGTACTTGATACTCGAATCAGGTAGGTGCCCGGTGAAACTGTGCTCAGGAAGTCTGCCTGAGGACTCGTTGATATAGAAGCGCCCGTTGCGGTCAGTTCAATACTGCCTGTTGCGCCGAAGCACGATGGCTCGGTGACATCAAACTCAAACTGGAATGGAAGCACGGTGACGCTGATACTGTCTGTGCATTGGGCACCCTGAGAGCTGAACACCGCAGTAAAGACAGAGTCGGCTGCCGGACTTACCCACTGGCCCGCTTCGGTTGATCCGTTATTCCATAATACGTCGCTATTTCCAGAGTTGCTAAGAAGGATACTATCTCCTTCACAAAGGTTCAGGGTTGAGTATGCAATGGTATCATTCAAGGTTTGCACATTAATGCTGTCGCGGTTGGTGCATCCGAGGTCATCAGCAACGTCTACCCAGAATACTCCGGGAGTAGTAACTTCAATGGATGAGCTTGTCTCGCCGGTGCTCCATTCGAATGAGGTGAAGGTTGTTCCAGGAGAGAGGCTGGTGCCTGCCCCACCGCAGAGGGTGAGTGAATCAGTGCCCAGCTCAGGATTGGGTGAGCTGGTGATGATGTGAACGGTATCTGCGCAAGTCGCAAGAGGCGTGTCAAAACTGACAGAAACGGTACTGTCTTGGTCAGCGAGAATACTAACCGCATCGGCAGCGCTTCCGGTTGACCATTGAATATTGGAGTACGATTGATCACAGGTTTGGTAATGGGATGCATCTGGGGGGGTAAAGCTGTTTCCACCGGGATACCTGCATACACCATTGGTGATCCGAACCCCATCTATCAGACCGTCAAAGGCTGAGTTTCCTGCGGGCAAAAAGACGCGACTGGGAATGTTAAGATTGACATTGTTGGGCACCGACAGCACCTGATTGCCATTGCGGTAAAAACGCCAGGTATTGCCGTCACGCGCAAGAGCAAGATGCTCCCACGCGCCTTGCGTAAATTCCCCAGCATCGAAAAGGTCGTCTTTCCATTGAAAGCCAATTTTATTACCAAAAGAACCTAATCCCGAACGGTAAAGGGTAATCATGACGTAATTGTCATTCGGGAAATCATTGCCATTTCCGAAGCGAATAAGATGACGGTGCTGGTTTATGGCTCCCTGATCAACCTTGTACCACAGTTCCATGGTGAAGTCGCCGCTTACAGCCATTTCACTCTGAATGTTTGTAGAAACATCTTCATTCGCATTGAACTCAAGCGACTCGTCTCCGATAAGGCCATCGGGATTCAGTGTGGGAGTTCCGTTACTGTTCAGTGACCACTGATAGCAGCTTTCATCAGCAATTTGGCCACTGGCGCCGGTTGTTTGAAAAACGACATCATCGAAATGAGGGTCATTGTTCACTGCAGGTACAATCAGTTCAACGTTTTCATTGACGCAAACATTGATGGTCTCAGGCAATACATCCGGGCATTCTTGCCCGAAAGAAATTGCAGAAGCACCTACGGCAAGGGCACAAAGCATTAGAGGTTTCATGATAAGTCATTTAGGTTCAACAAAGGTAACTCCTGAATCGACCGGATTCTTTGAGTTGACTTTAAGCCAACATTAAAAAGCCACCCCTGAAGGAGTGGCTTTGAAATTTCTTTTCATAAAAATCAGCTATGCTTCGGTAGCGGATTCTTCCGCTGATTCTCCTTCTTCAGTGCCATGGTCATGGTCATGGTCGTGGTCGTGGTCGTGGTCGTGGTCGTGGTCGTGGTCATGATCATCCCCCTCTGTCGCTTCTTCTTCAGATGGCACATAACCTTCGATTACGACGCCCGTTGCATTGAATGCGAGCTCGTATTTCTCTTCTGTGATGGCGTCAATTTCTTCTTGAGGTGCATTTGCATCTTCGAGATAATGCTTCTGCATATCAACGGATACTGTATCGTAGTAAGCTGTACCCTGGATGTAGCAATCAAGTCCGGATACGCCGGTTTTTGGTACAAAGAAGGCGTGCTCGTTCATGTAAACCATAAGCGGCTCTCCCGCAGGATGGTCTACTTTCATCCAGCAGCCCATTTTTTGGCAGCTTTCTACAATTTTCGTTTTGTAGACCCCTTCTGTTTGTCCTCCTTCTAGGTTGTTGGCGAGGGCGAGGATCGAAACAGCGCCGGTAGTGTCAAACTCAGTACCATACATAGTGACGTTTGTCTCCTGAGTAGCTTCGTGTGCATGACCCTCATGGTCGTGTCCTTCGTGATCATGACCACTGTGGTCGTGAGAGTCGCCACCACCACATGCGTAAAGAACGGATGCAGCAGCAATAAAGAGTAGCTTTTTCATTGTTTTCATTATTTGCGACAAAGATAAGATACTGCTCAGATTAACTCTTACATTTTAAGTATTCGAAATTCCGTGCGCCTGTTCTGAGCACGACCTTCTTCAGTATCGTTTTCTGCGATAGGCTTTGTTTCACCATAACCTTTTGCTTTGATCCTTGAACCATCAATGCCGGCGTTCTCGAGATATCCTTTGACTTCAAAGGCGCGATCCATTGATAGTGCAAGGTTGTTTGCATCACTGCCCTGATCATCGGTATGTCCGCCGATTTCTACCACAAGACCCGGGTTTTCATTGAGGTAGATTGCGAATTCATCAAGAATCAGCTTTGATTCCCTATTGATGTCAGCTGAACTGGTAGCATACCGGATATCAGGAATAATGAAGCCTTTTGAGGGTTTGATGACCGCGGTTTCAACCGTCATCTTAATCACACTCGGTGGTGTTTTCTCCATGCGGTCAACGACCATTCGTGAATTAAAGGCCTGAGCAGCACCTTTCACATTCATCACGACGTCATTTCCCCCTTCTACATTCACCACTGCTGCGTAGTTACCGTCTTCTTCGTCAACTTCTACCGTTTGTACTTCTTTTGACTGTACATATTTCAACTCGATGCTGGCCTCTTTGGGTACCTTGCCGCCTTCATCTTTAAGCGTGCCTTTAAGGATCACAACTCTTTCAGGGCGTGCGTCTTCTGGCAATTCAAAGCTGTAGATGTCCAGGCCTCTCGCGCCTTTCAAGCGATTTGATGCGAAATAAGCCTCTTGTCCGTCGGCACTGACAATCATACCGTGTTCGTCGCCGTCGCTGTTGATGGGTGCACCGATGTTTCGCGGTTGCTCCCAGGTGCCATCTGCTTTCTGACAGGTGTACCAGATATCGTATCCTCCGCCCCCGGGTTTGCGGTCACTGGCAAAGTAGAGTGTCTTACTGTCAGAATGCATGAAAGGTGCCTTGTCATTGAAGGGTGTATTGATTTCACCCGTTAAGGGTTGTGCATTTGACCATGTACCGTCAGTGTTGCGTGTGCTGAAGTAGATGTCAGTAGATGGGTTTCCGTTGAGGTCAGGGGTTGAATTTTCTCGAACGGTTGCGAAAAAGAGGGTTTTGCCATCACCACTCAGCGAAGGCTGGCTTTCCCAGCCCATTTCGGTATTGATTGCATCACCGAGGTTTTCCAGTGTGCTCCAGCGGTATTCTGATTTCCCCGTTTGAGGGTTGGTGCCCCTGGAATAGCGCGCCACGTAGAGGTCAATGTTCTGAGGGTTTCCGGCTACCGGATTTTTCTTGGCAATGAAGAGCTCACGATTGTCTACAGAAATGGTTGCCCCACCATAATTGTCACCCTTGTTGAACGGTTCGGGCAGGGCCATCCCATTGTCGAAGGTTTCGTTAATGTCTGCGCGTGAGCTGACGGTAAATTCTTCAACCTGTCGGCCTACGAGGTCACCTTTGGCTTTTTTCGTCATTCGCCTCGTGAAGAACATCAATTCGCCATCGGGCGAAAGAGCCGGAAGGTAGTCGTCTGCATCTGACGAAACGCCGTCTACGAGCGTCGCGTCAAGCGCACCTTCATGCCGGTAATAGTCTCGATAGAACGAGACGTAGGGCATGGCTTCCTGCACCTCTTCGTATTTTTTGTCGTAGTCACGATCAAGTTTATCCGGGTTGTCGTCAGGGAAATGAATGAAGCGCTCGAAGGCCTCGAGCGCTTGTTCATAGCGTTGTTCGGCGTAGGCGATGGCTCCCAGAAAGTACCACATTCTGCTGTGGTATTCCGGACAGGCTTCTGCGACGGTACGAAGGTAAGATTCTGCTTGTCCGAAGCCCCTTTGGTCACGCTTCGCACGCTTAAATGACGATTCGCCCAGTTCGAGCAGCGCCGGATAACAGGCTTCGTCTTCTTCGATGGCTTCTAACAAGAATTCGTAGCGCTTATCGCTGTCATATTTCTTTTTATCAGCGGCTTTTTCGAGGAGTTTAGCCACTTTTCCTTCTGCTTCGTAATCACATTCCTGGGCTGCCAGGGGCTGCCACATCAGTGCGGTTATTACGATGATCCAAATACTTCTCATTTTCGGTATCTAATCGCTGCCTTAGGTTAACGTTCTTCTGCTTCTTTTATGCGGTCATCGGCGCGTTTTTGCGCCTCGGCCAGAATGTCATCAGCCTTTTTTCTCGCGGCTTCCATAGCTTTGGCGTGCGCTTCATCCGCTTCTTTGCGTATCTTATCGGCAGCCACTTTTTTAGCGGCCTTTTCAAGTGGGTTTTTGGCACTGTCTTCCACCTTTTTCGCTTCGTTATACGCTTTGTCGTGAAGCGCGTCGGCATTCTTCCGTGCTTCTTCGAGCAGGCGGTCAGACTCTGCCCGCGCATCAGTCATGATCTTGTCAGCTTCTTCGCGTGCTTTGGCCAGGGCGTCTTCTTTCACTTCTTCTACTTTTTCCTCAATGGCTTCTTTTACTTCTTCTTTTACTTGCTCTTTGAGGTCTTCTTTAGACTCTTGCAATACCTCACCATAATTGCCCGTCACTTTGGGTTCTGTGACGGTTCCGGTGATCGCCAGGCTGACAGGGATTCTACTTCCCACAGACAGGTTACTCCCCAGTTTGTTGTTGATGTCAGCCAGCAGGTCAGATGCTTGTCCGGTCAGGTTATTCGGAAGCTTACTCATTGGT
The DNA here is from genome assembly GCA_018402085.1 of Flavobacteriales bacterium. Lineage (GTDB taxonomy): Bacteria > Bacteroidota > Bacteroidia > Flavobacteriales_D > Sanyastnellaceae > Sanyastnella. The sequence goes on from JAGYJM010000002.1 coordinate 534,027, forward strand.
ACATCCATGCGCGCTTCATAGTCAATGCTCTGGTCGAAACCGGTGCTTCCCGAAAGGGTAGCGGGCATGCCGTCGAGTTTCACTTCAAAGGGGTCCGTTTCTACGCGTCCGTTTTCAAACCGATAGGTGAGGTTCACATCTTTGATGGTTTGCTTTGCCAACCTTTCTATGCCGAGCTCTCCTGCAAGTTTATTGAGGGGTTCGAATTTCTCAATGTATACTGAGCCTGTCTGTAGGCTACCCCCACCCGTCATTGATGATTCTACCGGTATCATGCTTTGGTCGAGGCGACACTCCATCGTAAGATCGGTACTGAACCTTCCGGTGCAACTGCTCGCAATCGGGGCCAGCTTTTCAATGGTATTAAAGGTAGAAGCCATTTGCCGGATGTCTGCGTTCTCAATGTCAAAGGTCATGTCTACCATAGGCTCGTTCTCCCGACTGTCATACAGACCGTTCATCTGAATGCTCCCACCGAGCGTATTCAGCTTGAGTTGGTTCAGGTAAGCAACCTGGTCTCGCAGAACGATGGTGCCTGTGGCATCTTCAATTTCGAGGTCATCGTATAGCATTCGGTCAAATGCTGCCTGAAGTGAAAAATCGATATTGGCCGGCAGCACAATCACACCGAGTGAATCAGTCGATTCTGCATCCGGCGCTTCTGCGCCGTTATCTCCATCCGGCGCTTCTGCGTCGCCCATCAAATCATTAAGGTCAAGCAGCGATGACTGCACACTAAACGTTCCGGTGAGTAGTGAATCGCTCAATGCGTAATGCATGTAATCAGTGATTCTACCGTTTGCTTTGAGGTCAGAGTGGCCAATTTGGGCGTCAAAATTGTCAACGGCGATAAACGCAGGAGAGAAGGTAAGGTATGCAGACTTCATCAGGATGTTGTAAGGCAGGCTGTCACTGGTATACGCCACGTTGAGCATAACCACTTCTCCGCGCGCATCGAAATCTTCATAGCGCTCTTCGTCAATGGCTGACATGCGCCCGTTAAGCGAAACGTCAGCATTTACTGATCCATCGAGTGCGTCGCCTGCTTCGAGCGGCAAGGCATCTTTCAGACTGGCAAACACGACTTTTGCCTGCAAACTGGCATCAACCAGAGGATCTGTATACGGATTGCGCAATTTGAGCTTGAGGTCAATGGGGTTCTCAGCCATTTCGAGGTAGAAGCGGTTTACATCTATTTTCATGGCATCACTGTCAATGCCATCTGCAGCGTCTATTTCAGCGTCAATCACAATATTCTCCACTGAACGGGGCAGGTCGGGATATTGAAAACGCCCCTTATCTACCCTTAAATCTAGACCGAAACCAGGCATTTTCACGTCGGTATAGCTGCCACGCACGTAGCCGTTCAGCGCCATACTTCCGCTGGCCTGCACCCCCTCGAGATCTGCAGCAAATGCAGCCGGAACCACAGAAAGCAGGTGAAGAATATCACTCTCAATGGTAGAGAAGCGGATATCCATATCAATCGATTCCCCCGGCATGGCTAGCCAACCATCAGCACTCAGCGCAAGTTGGTGCATCCTGATCACGTTGTCTTTAAACGTATACCGTGCCTGTTCATTGTCAACTTCAATGGTGGCGTCAAGCTTTATAGGTGCTTCCCGCACGTAGCGCACACCATCGTAAATGACATTCAAGGCCTCGGCACGTGATGTAGTGACCAGATTAAAAACGGTCGCAGTAAAATCTCCTGAACCACTGTGGTTGAACCCTTCGAGCTCAAGCTCCATAGGCAGGGTCGCATCCGCATAGCTTATGCGGGCATTGTTCAGTGCGTACGCCTGTAGGTTCAGGGAAAACCCACCCGTAGCTGCGGCATCTTCATCTTTCGTTTTGGCCACAGAGGTATCAGTTTTGGCGATGTCGTAATTGGCCTGGCCGTTGGCCAGCACGCGGATATCTATGCGTGCATCATCAAGTCGGATTTCACGCACAGCGATGGTGTCACCGAAGATGCTCATCAGGTCAATGGTAGCGCTGAGTTGTCTGCTCCCGAACAACTCAACTCCCTTGAATTCGTTCACGCCCGTGAGTGCAAGCTCGTTGATTTGAAGCGTCAGGTCAGGAAAGTTACTAAAGAGCGAAAGCCCCACATCACTGAAAGCCAGTTCAGCATTCAGGTTGTCATTGGCAGCCTTCTTGATTTCTTCTTGAATACGACCCTGAAAGAGGAAGGGCAAAATGAATACGGCTGCGATCAGTAAGACCACGAGAATAAGCAGAATGCGAATGATTTTTTTCATAGTAGTGCAGGGTAGATCCCAAAGTTACGATTCGCCGGCGCTTCTGCACATGTATGGCGCATGACCTTTCACAGAATTTATCGTTTCTCCTTCGATCTGCGTTGCCCAGCTTCTGTGTAGCTTTGTACCATGCCGAAAAGGGTGACCCTCAGACTTGAACCGGAACGCGTGCAGGATGCGTCTTTTGTGCGTACTGCTGCATTGCAAGCTGCAGGAGTGAGCGAGGCAAAAGCCTCGGATGTTCAGGTAGTCAAGCGCTCCGTAGATGCCCGACAGCGCCGAGTGATGTACCAACTTCAAGTGGATATTTACCTTCACGAGGAGGTGTTTCGGCCGGTCGACTATTCAATCTCCTACCCGGATGTACACAACTCACCCGCCGTTGCGGTAGTGGGAATGGGACCTGCAGGTCTCTTTGCGGCTCTGCGATTGATCGAACGTGGATTTCGGCCGGTCATCTTTGAGCGCGGAAAAGATGTGCGAGCCCGCAGGCGAGACCTGGCGAAACTTTCGCGTGAGCATCTGGTAAACCCTGACTCAAACTACTGCTTCGGAGAAGGGGGAGCGGGAACGTATTCAGACGGAAAGCTCTACACCAGAAGCGGAAAACGCGGCAATATCCGTGAAGTGCTCCACACCCTTGTCGCACATGGCGCTTCCGAAGATATTCTGGTGGATGCCCACCCACATATCGGAACCAATAAACTCCCCGGTATCATCACCAATATGCGGGAGACCGTCATCAATGCAGGAGGGGAGGTGCGCTTTGATACCCGTGTTACTGATTTTATCATCGAAGACCGTCGGATAGCGGGAGTGGAAACGGCGAGCGGAAGTTTTCGCGCAGAGGCGGTGATATTGGCGACCGGACATAGCGCACGCGACATTTTTCACCTCTTGCACCGAAAGCGTATTGCCATTGAAGCAAAGCCCTTTGCACTCGGTGTGCGTGTAGAACATCCTCAAAGGCTCATTGATCAGATTCAGTATCACGGTGATCGTGGCGAGGTGTTGCCGCCGGCGTCATATGCACTCGTTTGTCAGGTAGGCGACAAAGGAGTGTACTCCTTCTGCATGTGTCCGGGCGGCATTATAGCCCCTTGTGCCACTTCTCCCGGAGAAATCGTCACCAACGGATGGTCACCTTCGAAACGCAACAATCCATTTGCGAATTCAGGTATTGTGGTAAGCATTGAAGAAGATGACCTGAAGTCATCCGGTTTTGAAGGTCCCCTTGCGGCATTGCACTATCAATCGATGGTAGAGCAAAAGTGCTGTGAAGCGGCAGGTAGCACACAGACAGCACCTGCACAGCGCCTGATCGATTTTATCGAGAACCGGCCCTCCACTGATTTGCCAAATTGCTCATATCAACCCGGAGTCACTGCCGTTAACCTCAGGGAGGTATTACCGCCAAAAGTAGGTGACAGGCTTGCAGCCGCATTTGTTGAATTCGGTAAAAAGATGCGCGGGTACCTCACCAATGAGGCCGTCGTTGTAGCTCCGGAGAGCAGAACTTCTTCGCCGGTGCGTATACCGCGTGACAGTAATACCTTGTGTCATCCTGAAGTCAGTGGCTTATACCCCTGCGGCGAAGGTGCCGGTTATGCAGGAGGGATTGTTTCAGCAGCGATGGATGGTCAAAAAGTAGCCGAAGCTATTGCCATCAACAGCAAGTCAGCCGTTCAGTCTTGAAAGTACACTTGCTCAGCGCCAACCTCTTTGAAGCGGCGCGCCTCTTCTTCTGTGAGAAACTGCCCGTTGAACTCGCCCACCACCTGGGGCTGGTCAATACCCAGTTCAAATGCATGTTCGAGCATTTCGAGGGCTTCGCGGTGGCTTTTTACCGGTTCGCTCATAAATGAGGTGCTGCCGTCTGGGTTGCGTCGCGGACGAACGTCGCCGAAGGTCAGCATTTGATCGAGCACTTTGGTAGGGATGTCACCATTGAAGGTGCCAAGCCGGATGCGGAAAAAGACTGCGTCAGGGTCAATTGAATTGTTCTCGGAGTCTACAAGCACATCCTTGCTGTTGTCATGAACCTGCATACCTGCCTGCTGAAGTGTGATGCGGTCGCCTGACTCGTAAGCGGTGATAAACGCACCATCGAAACCAAGTAGCAGAAGCTCGATACGACGTTCAGCCGCTGCTTCCATGCTTTGGTAGCTGCGGGTCATGTAGCGGATCAACCCGTCGCTCCCTTTTACCTTGATCACATCGTTCATGCCTGCAAAGATTTGCTCAGGTACTTCGCGACTAAATGCGCCCACCTGAACACGGAAATGCAGCCCCTCTACATGATCAGGTGTTTCAGCAGCCGCCTCAGCCTGCATCTTATCGCGCACCTGTGCTTCAACTTCTTCAGTGTTTTCAACCTGTGCATAGCCTTCGTCATCATTACCACTAACAACGTCAGGTGCGAAGCCGCTTTCGAGCAGTTCAAGCTTTTCGCGCACGGCCTCCGGCAGATTGTCAAAATCGCCGACCAGAAAGTAACGATCTCCGTCGTCTTCGGTTGTATGCACATCCTCAAAGGCCAGCAGTGCATTGATTTCTTCTTGCGAAAGAACAGCGTCACGTGGTATTCGAACACGATAGCTCATCTTGGCTTTGCTGGCATCTGCCAATACCTGGGCGTAATCTTCTGAGAAAACAGAGCCTTTCCATGGAATCGAATCATTCCACATCAGGTAGCGCTCGTAGATTTCATCGTCATCCAGTGCGACGCCTTCTGCGTCTACATAAGTATGGGCAGATTGAGGCTCCTCATCAAGGTAGTCTGGAAAACCGTCTCCATCGCTGTCAAGCGGACAACCTTTGGCGTCAACAGGGGCATTTTCAGGTGTGCCCGGACATTCATCGATTACGTCTGCTATCCCATCGAGGTCAGTATCATCGAGTCCGGCGAGAAGGTTGCCTGCATCATCGAAGAACTCAGGGTTTATCTTCGGTTTTTTGATTTGCAGGGGATTCAGGTCGTAATTGATGCTGACGCTGCTGAAGAGAAAGCGGTCGTTGCGGGCATTCCCCTGGCGATTTCCGGCGCTTTGCGCCGAAACATTATCGACCAGATCGGTGAGAGTGAACAAATAGGTGGCTGCAAGGCGGGCATTGAAACGATCTGTAACTTTAAACTGCACACCTGCACTTACCGGTATCGCAAAATTTCTTTCCGGGTACGCACCAAATCCGTCGCGATTGAGCTCGCGAAGATCTGTCTCATACACGTAATCACGCTGAAGCATCACGGCTTCATTGGCATTTCCGGCGTTCTCTGCAATGCTTCTGATTGAGCCGTCAGACCAGTAATGATAGCGCATGCCGTTGGCATCGTACAAATCTGTTTTTGAAAGAAACTCAAAAGCTTCAAAGCCCATACCTATGAAAGGCTCAGCTCCCCTTGTTTCAGGCAGAAAATGGTCAAAATTGTAAGAGACCAGGGCTCCGCCTGAGCGCACTTGTGACTGCATATTCAGGCGGCGATCTGAATTCATTTCGTTTACTGTCAAGGTGCTGAAGACCGTGTAAAGCCTTAAATCGAGGTATGAAGTCAGCTCATTTGTTATGTCTAAGGTGTAGCCGAGATCTGCCGTGCCGGGATGGTAGCCCGCGTTATCTCGACCGATATCACCGTAGAACATCATGGTTCCGATGCCAAGACCAAGCCGGGGCTTCAGTTTCAGACCTTTAACACGGTCAAATTCGTCAACCGGAGTCTTGCCGGTATCTGTGGAGTCTTCTTGTGCAGTAGCAGTGCCGACGCATAGGGTGTACAGCATCACCAGTATGTAAATCACGTATCGCATTCGGTGAAAATTGCTCACCTAATGTTTACGGAGGCTTTAGAAAAAGGTTCGCTAATCGATCATATCTGCGAGGGCTGAACCGGCCGCATTTCCAATGGCTACGCCCATCCCCCCCATGCGAACAGTGTAGCCTACCCTGGGAGACAGTTTTCCGCTCAGTATTGTTTTCTTCATGCCAATTCCGAGGTAGCCCATCCAGCTATGTGTGATTTTTGCTGCCCGAAAGGGCAGGATGTTTCGGTTTAGCAGTGATTCAAGGTGGGCGCGTACTTCTGACGGGGGCGAGCTGCTCGTGTCATTCCACGATGCATCAAGATGCCGGGCACCGCCGATCAGAATGCGGTTCTCTACATTACGGAAGTACACATAGCCTTCTTGCATGTGAAAGGTGCCTTCCCACTGTAGTTCAGGAATGGGCTCAGTAAGCAAGACCAGATTGCGCCCCGGAGAAACATCAAGTTCAGGAAGCAGTTCGCGTGCGAATCCATTGGTGCTGATAAGCAGCCTCGAGGCTCGAAGGCTACCTGAATCAGTGTGTAATTCTACGTCGTCTCCTTCGAGTGAAAACCCCGTTGCAGTAAGTCCGTTTAAAATGAGTACGCCCGCTTCAAGAGCCATACTGCGCAATGTGGAATACATCTTTCCGGTGTTGATCGAGCCTTCAAGGGTGTTGTTGATGGCGACGCTGAAACCTTGAAAACCAAAGTGTTCAAGCTCTTCAGGGGCCAAGGTCTCAAAGGGTGATTGTCCGATGGCATCTTCCATCAAGCTGTTCAGCTCGACAATTGATTCAAGACACGCGCTTGACAGGGCATCCTCTTCGCTGCGAAATAGTTCAATGCCACCGGTTAAGCGGTAGTCCATTTCGCGGTCACCTACCAACTTGCGAAGCCCTTGCAGACCTCTCCAGCGCTTCCGAATAAGCTCAATCACCTCGTCGCGCGACATTTGCCGGAGGTCGCTCAATAGTTCAGACGGACTCCCAAAGCAGGCGAAGCCGGCATTTTTAGTGCTGCCGCCACCACTCAAGGCGTCACGTTCAACAATCACGACGCGTTCATTTGAATCCATCTCGCACCGGCGCAATGCCGCAGAAAGACCCACAATACCGCCGCCAACAATCAGCGTGTCAATCGGCCCGATGACATGCGCTGACTCCCAGTAACTGAATGCTCTCTTCATCGTGGCGAAAAATAAGGATTGAATGCATCCCCTGCTATATCCGAAAGTGGAGAAGTATAGGATGGCAACCCATCGCCTTGCATATCTTTTTCGCTATTTTTACGTTTTATACACAAGCGAACCCCTTTACGCTCGTGACGCATAGAAAATACCGTACGCTGAATCTCCTCAACCGCATGCTGCTTGGCGTGTTGGTTTGCTGTGCACTTTCTTTAACAACTTCCGCTCAAGACGGCATCCTCGATGTTTACGGCACTGTTAAAGATGACGCAACCATGAAAAAGATGGAAGGGGCCGTCATTAAAGTGCTTCAGAACGCCTCCGAATACGACACTTTCACCACTGCGGGTAACGGTAAGTACGAATTTGAACTGCCTCTCGGGTATTCTTACAAACTGTCTTTCTCAAAAGGTGATTATATCAGTAAATCTGTAGAGATCAATACGAAGGGAATTCCTGAAGAAGACATGGCAGGCGGCTTTCAGCTAAACATGGATATGTCGCTCTTCAATGATGACGGTTGCTTTGATCCGGCAGTACTCAACAAACCCATTGGTAAGGCAGCCTTTGACCCGGTGCGCAATGCTGTTGAGTTCGACTTTGACTATACCGCAGGTGTGCAACGTGAAATTGAAGCTGAATTTGCACGCTGTGAAGAGCTCGAAGAGAAAATGGATGAAATGCTCGAGGAGTTTGCCGAGCTGATCGCAAAGGGTGACGAAAAAATGGGCAAAGAGGCTTATGCCGATGCGGTTGACCTCTTCCAGCAAGCCCTCGATATCTTTCCAGACAAAGAACCGGCACCTGAAAAGCTTGAGGCGGCCAAAAAAGCACTGGCCGAGCAGGAAGCAGCCGCAGAACTTGAGCGCCGATATGCAGAATTGCTCGATAATGCCAGGGCCGACATTAAAAAAGAACAATTCGAAGATGCCCGAGATGCCTTAAATGAGGCTCTTACGCTCAAGCCTGATGAGCGAGAGCCTAAAGATATGCTTGCTGAAATCGCAGATAAACTCGCAGAGATCGAAAAGCGCCAGCAGTATGAAGGCATCATCGCACGGGCAGATGACCTCTTCAAAAAGGAGTCTTTTGAAGATGCCGTTGCTGAATATGAGTCGGCCCTCGACCTGTTTCCGGCTGAAAAATATCCTTCAGAACAGATTTCTGAAGCACGCCGTATTATGGAAGAGCGCGCTGCGCAGGCAGAGGCAGAAGCAGAAATTGAAGCAGAGTATCAGCGCCTGATGGATCTCGGTGACAACAACATTCAAGGCGAAAATTACGATGCGGCGATTCGCAATTTTGAAGAGGCGGCGAAGGTAAAGCCAGATGAGCAAGAGCCGGAAAAAAAGATCGAAGAGGTACGCCGCTTGATCCGGGAGCGAGAAGATCGCCTGGCGCGAGAAGCTGAACAGGCCGCAGATGCCGAGGCCGCCGCCATTGACAGAGCGTATGACGATAAAGTGCGCGAGGCCGATGACTTGTTCAGCGCAGAAGCGCTGGATGAAGCGAAGCGCACCTATCAGGAAGCACTGAAAATCAAGCCTGATGAGAAATACCCGAAGTCGCGAATTGATAAAATCGAAGAGCTGAAGGTAGCACTCGCTCAGAAACGAGAAGCGGAGGCCGATAATGACGCCGCAGCGGCTGAAGCAGCCAGGCTAGACCGTGAATATGAAGATAAGGTTCGAGAGGCCGATGAGCATTTCAGCGCAGAAGCGCTGGAAGATGCGAAAAGCTCCTACCAGGAAGCGCTAAAGCTCAAACCCCAGGAAAAGTATCCCAAATCGCGTATTCAACGCATCGATGAAATGATCGCCGAGCTCGCGGCGCAAGCAGAGGCCGAAAGACTTGCCCAACTCGAAAATGAACAAGATGCTGAAAGGCTGGCAAGAGAAGAAGAAGAACGCCTTGAACGTGAACGCCAGCGCGAAGAAGAACGCCGTCGCCGCGAAGAAGAGGAGCGCAGAAGAAGAGAAGAAGAAGCCGCGCGCCGAGAACAAGAATCAGAAGAAGAGCGGATACGCAATGAAAACTTCGCCAATAATGCGAACGCATCAACCGAAGATGAAGCCGAACGCTATTACCGCGAAGCCCGTGTCAGTGAAGAGCGTGCCAAAACAAAAGCGATTGAAGCCAGAAAAGACAAGCAGCAAGATTTCCTGAGCGACAAAGAAGCAGATGCCAGAGATCGCGCAGACCAACAGGTAGAGCAATCAGAACAAATCAGCGCAGAACTCGAACGTATCTATCGCGATGGTGATCGCCAGCGAGAAGAGAGAACACGTCAGGTAGACCGCGAAAAAGACAAGGTCAATGACCGTCAGGGCGATTACGCGTCTCGTGCAGATGAAATTCGTGCCGCGTACATAGAGGATGTTGACGATAAAGAAGAAGCGCTGGCTTCCCTGAGCGATGGCGACGTGCACCGTCAAGGGCGCGTGCAGAACGTTGAAGTGCGCAAAGAGGTGATCCGTGAAAGCCAGCGTGACTATGTAGCCAAAGGAACCAGCCTGCGCTCTGCGAATGACTTTGAAGTGAAGCGTTCAAAAGAACGCCAACTCGATATGCAGGCAGAAGGAGAAAATGTGCGCCTTGACAACGTTGAACGCACCGATGAGGTGAAAGAGCGACGCATAAAATTTGAAGAAGATCTGCAGCAGGCTGCTCAAGAGATGAAGGCCATCAATAGTGCCGATATCGAAAATAAGAAAGAACAGCTTCGCGAAATCGGCGAAGGAAAAGAAGAATTGCGCCAGGAGAACGAAGAAAAGGTTGACGGGCAGAAAGAACAAGCCGCAGATCTCAATCGTGATCGCAGCCGTGATGCCCGCATACGCACCGAAGACAAACGTGATGAACTCTTCGATAAATACCGCGGCGCAGAAAAAGACCCCAAAGACTATATCCTTCCCGAAGGTGCTGAAGACCTCGAAGAAGGGGTGCAGGAGCGCTCGTATGAAGAAGGAAATAAAATGGTTATCGAACGTATCGTGAAGCGCGACAATAAAGTTGATACCTACAGGAAGGTGATCTCCAAAACCGGAATCTACTACTTCAAAAACAACCGATCGATCACCGAAATCACCTGGAAGCGCGAAACCCTTGAGGTGACTGACTGATTTCTCGCTCCCACCTGCGCATTTATGCCTACCATAGCTCTAGTGAACGGACCCAATCTCAATCTGCTCGGACAGCGAGAACCCGGCATGTATGGCGCACGTACCCTTCAGCAAATCATAGAGGGGATACAACAGGCGTTTCCTGACCATCACTTCCCACATTTTCAAAGCAATCACGAAGGCGAATTGGTAGATGCCATCCAGCGCTTTGGCGCTGAAAGCAAGGGTATAGTGATCAATCCGGCAGCCTACGGGCACACCTCTGTAGCGCTGCGCGATGCGATCGCGGCCGTGCGGGTGCCGGTTATCGAAGTACATCTTTCAAACATCTATGCACGCGAGGGCTTCAGACATACGTCTATTACCGGAGGAGCCTGCGCAGGAGTGATCAGTGGCTTTGGAGAAGAGGGGTACCATATGGCAGTTGGCCACCTCCTGTTTCATCACTGATCGCTGCTTTCTGAGACTTTCAGTGCTGCTTTTTGCTGCTTTCGGTGAAGCTTTGGGATTTCGCGCAAGCCTTTGTCAATAACGCGTGCAAGACGTTCAGCTTCACGCTCATCAAGCTGCTTGCCGAATCGGTACTTCTTGCCGCCGTGTTCAAACCCCAGTGTTTCACCCCCCATTTCCCAGAACGCACGATCCATAAATTGGCCGAATTTGGTGAAGTCATAGGGGATCACTCCGAAGCGGTGAATGTTATTCGTATTGAAGAACTGCGCCCTGCCATAGGTGCCAAAGGCGTTTTTAATCGACATCTCTTCGCCTTTTATCCGAATCATCTCCCTTCCGATTTTTCTCCACAGAAAGACCTTGCCGTAGCGCACCAGAAAAAAGGTGATAAAGGCGGTGCAAATCATGAAAAATACGCGGTCGCTGCTTCCTGCCGGATTGTTGATCCAATAGAAAATGAAGGCTCCACCGGCAACAAGTAACGCAAGCAGCCACAAGAGAAAGAGGGTCTCTTTCTTTCGGGAAATCTGCTGTGTGATTACAACGGTCAGTTCATGAGAAGAGCGCTGAATGGAGACGCGGTCTCCAATGGTTTGCGTATGTTCAGGCATTGTTGAGGGTCACTTTCGAAAGAACGCGCTCATAAAGTGCTTCGTACTGTGGCAAGATGCGGGTGAGGTCGAATTGCTCAGCCCGGGTTCGCGCTTGTTTCTTGAATCGGGCCAGAATTTCGGGTTGCTCAAGCAAATAGAGCGTGTTTTTGACAAGGTCTTCTACATCGCCTACATCGCTCATCATACCGGTTACGCCATGCCGATTAACCTCCGGCAAGCCGCCTGCATTTGTTGAAATTACAGGCACACCCGCAGCCATAGCTTCAAGAGCCGCAAGCCCGAAACTCTCAGATTCAGAAGGAAGCATAAAAAGGTCTGCAATCGCCAGCACTTCTGTTGGGTTCTTCAATTTACCGATCATAATGACATCTTCGCAGGTGCGAAGTTCACGACAGAGGTTTTCAATACGGTTTCGATCAGGACCATCACCGACAAGAAGCAGTTTACTGGGCACCTTTTTTCGCACTTCAGCGAAGACGCGAACGATGTCGTCTACCCTTTTGACCGGTCTGAAGTTAGATATGTGCGTAAGGATGCGTTCTCCGTTGGGTGCATGCGCCTCTCGCAGTTCTTCATTTGGTTTGAAATTGAACTGCTCTATGCATACAAAGTTGGGAATCACCTCGATTTCTTTGTTGACCCCAAAAAGTTTGTAGGTATCGTTTTTCAGGCTGTTCGATACGGCTGTTACCGCGTCACTGTTGTTAATAGCATACGAAATCACAGGCTCAAAGCTCGCGTCTTTACCAAGCAGGGTAATATCTGTACCGTGCAAGGTCGTGATCACCGGCAGGTCAATACCTTGTTCTTTCAGTATAGTCTTGGCCGTCAGCGCTGCTGAGGCATGCGGAATGGCATAGTGTACATGAAGTAAGTCGAGCTTTTCATAGCGGGCAACATCTACCATTTTGCTTGCAAGCACCAGCTCGTAGGGAGGGTAATCGAAGAGCGGATATTCGCTTACAGCAACTTCGTGGTAGAAAATATTTTTTCGGAAGCTACCCAGCCGAACCGGCTGATTGTAGGTGATAAAGTGAATGGAATGCCCCTTGTCAGCCAGGGCCTTGCCTAATTCTGTGGCCACTACTCCACTTCCTCCAAAAGTCGGATAACAAACGATTCCGATTTTCATTTTGTGCTCCGGGCACCCGATTGACCGATGTCACCCAGGAGTCTTTGCGAGTCACGCATTTCTTTTGCGCGAATCGCATCGTAAATCACCTGCTGTATATCGGTGCGGATATTCATTTTAACCAACTTCCAGTTCTCCGCATTGGGGTAAACCCGGTTCGACAAAAATACGTAAACCAAATCTTCCGCGGGGTCAGCCCAGGCGAGTGTTCCGGTGAAGCCGGAATGCCCGAAACTTAAGGGTGAGGCGTCATTGCAGGCAGGACCGCTGTTAGGCTCAGAAGAGGGTTTGTCAAAACCTACGCCCCTGCGGTTGTCACGGTCACAATAATGACAGGTGGTGTATTCGGTCAGGGTACCATCTGAAAGGTACTGTTGGCCGCCATAGTCGCCACCATTCAGGAACATCTGCATCATCTCGGCGAGGTCACCCGCTGTAGAGAAGACCCCGGCATGTCCGCCCACACCTCCCATCATGGCCGCCCCGGGATCATGCACGTGTCCTTGTACCAACTGCTTCCTGAAGAGCATATCATATTCCGTAGGTGCAATATCCTCAAGCGGCACACGATTCAGCGGATGATACCCCATAGAGCGAAGTCCCATTGGCGTGTAAAACACCGAATCAACATATTCTTCCAGCGGTTTTCCGCTGAGCCGTTCAATCATCCGCTGAATAAAATAGTAACCGAGATCGCTGTAACGGTATTCTTGATCAGCGCGCAGAGCCGTATTTGCAATAGTGGTGAACATCGTATCTGCATAAGAGTCACGAATGTAGAGTGCGTCAGCGACCTGGGTGGTGAAACCTCGGGTGGGCTGTTTACGGTAGAGCGACGGGTCGGGCTCTCCGTTATGAATGGTTTCTGCGTAGAACGGAATCCATGCCGGCAGTCGCGCATAATGGCTGAGCATTTCGCGCATATTCATATTGAAGCAAGATGAAGTGTCAGGCACATCAAGATAGTCGCAGATATTGTAATCGAGCGAGAATCTACCTTCATCCTGGAGGTGCATAAGCGCCGCCGTAGAGGCCACAATTTTGGTGATCGAAGCGAGGTCGTATACTGTCTGGCTATTGACAGGCGTCTTCTCTTTGTAAGTCTGGTGCCCGAATGATCGATCGTAGATGATGCTGCCTTCTTTAGCCACCAGTATGCGGCAACCCGGATAGGCCTGCTCGCTCAATCCGGCAAGCGCAATACTGTCAATTCGGTTAAAGTCATCACTTTCGAGCCCTACAAACTCCGGCACAGTATTGCGCAATCGCACCGCTTTTTCTACCAAGAGTCCTTCGCCAGGCTTGAAATATCCACACTGTACAGGCAGTCGTCCTTTTGCAGCGGCCCTTCCGGCAATCACTTCAGCAACAATTTGCTGTGTGCGAGCATCGTCATGATAAGCGATCATAAGTCCGTCAACTTTCTCCACTCCTCGCATGGAGGTGAGGCAGTACGGGTTGGTAAAGACGTTCAGCTGCACCTTTGTCTTGGCATTGATCGCATTGATGATACGTACACTTTGGTTGCTGACGCCCCAGTTTCGCGACGGACTGTTGCTGGCGTCAAGAAGGTTGATGATGACCAGGTCGTAATCAGCGAGTTCTTGTTCAAGTCGCTGACTGGTGCTGAATGAAGGGTTTTTCGGCGAGCTGTACGTATCAATCTGGTAGTAACTTCTCAGTGCTTTTGTGAAGGGTACCTCTTCATCTTCGCCGATGTTCAGCACGGCAATGGTTTCATTTTTGACTGCCGAAAACGGCAGGATGCGATCATTGCGGAGCACCGTCAAGGCACCTTCCGTAACTTTTCTGAAGAGTGCCTTCGCCCGGTTGTTGAAGAGGTCTGTATACAAACCATCGGTGAGCACAGTATCCGCCCGATGAAAGGCACCGCACCATTCTTTTGCTCTCAATATGCGCAGGCAGTGATGGTCAAGTTGTGTTTGAGACAACTGCCCGCTTTTAAGCGCTGCTTCGATACGTTGCACGGCCGTGGGAACATCGCCGGCAAACAAGAGGATATCATTGCCGGCAAGCAATGATAAAAATTCAGCATCCCCGGGCTCCGCGTAGTCACTGATGCCGCGCATATTCAAGGCGTCAGTGAAAACGAGTCCGTCAAAGCCCATTTCGTCGCGGAGCAACTCAGTGACAACTTGTTCTGACAGGGTGGTTGGCCGGCCGCTGCTGTCAAGCGCGGGAATGTTCAGGTGGGCAACCATGACACTGCCTGCACCCCGTCGAAAGAGTTCATGATAAGGGTAGAGCTCGATGCTATCAAGGCGCTCACGACTGTGCAAAACGGAGGGTAAGGTTTTGTGCGAATCTGCATCGGTGTCACCGTGACCCGGAAAGTGTTTGACATTGGCGAGTACTCCACCGTCTTGGAGTCCTTCCATGTAGGCTGCGCCGAGACGGGTGACCCACTCTCGGTCTTCACCAAAACTGCGATTTCCGATCACCGGGTTCGCAGTATTACTGTTTACATCCACCACAGGAGCGAAGCTGACGTGCACGCCGAGGCGTTTTAGCTGACGCGCCTGCTCGAGCCCGAATTCGTACACCAGCTCATCGTCATAACTCGCACCAAGGCTCAGTTGCCGTGGGAAATCGGGAATACTGTCAAGGCGCATTCCAAGGCCCCATTCTGCGTCCATGGCTATCAGCAGTGGGTATTTGCTGCGTTCTTGGTAGGTATTGGTCAGGTGAGCCTGTCGGAGAGGACCTCCCTGCATAAAGATCAATCCCCCAATGCCATAGTCATCAATGAGCTGCTCGATTTCACGCTGGTGATCGTTGCCTTTGTTCGAGTATGCCGCCACCATGAATAGTTGTCCGATCTTCTCACGCATGCTCATAGTTTGCAGCAGCGAGTCAGCCACGGGCGTAGGATGGTGTAGAAATACCGGCTTAAGGTCATCGGCAGCAGAAGCTCGCTGAGCCGTGAGTGAATGAGACAGTAGAAGTGCACAAATTCCGAAGAGGAGACGAGTCAATTTCATAAGCACAGTGCGGTTCCCGATCATGCGAAGTTAGCCATTCAATCAGGCGGCATCCTTTGATATAACGGCAATTTTCAACAGTTGTGATATAACAACCGTGACAGGTATGAGATCATTTTCCGGCAGAAATGCCGGGATGCTTATTTGGCGGTAGCGTGCACCAGTTTGTGTGCATGGTTCATGACGAAAATGAACTGCTCGTCAATGGTGAGATCGGTATTATCAAGGGCGATAGCATCATCGGCTCGACGTAGTGGGTCGTGGGTGCGGTTGGAGTCGAGGTCATCGCGATGACGGATGTTTTCACGAACCTCTTCGAAGGTGGTTTCAGTGCCTTTCTCTTTGAGCTCATTGTAGCGTCGTTTGGCACGAACTTCAGGATCAGCTGTCATGAAGAATTTCAATTCAGCATCAGGCAAGACTACCGTACCAATATCACGTCCATCCATGACGACTCCTTTCGATTCGGCCATCCGTTGCTGCAGGCGAACCAGTTTTCGACGTACCTGAGGTTCTGCGGCAATGAGGCTTACGTATTTTGACACCTGCATAGAGCGTATTTCATTCTCTACTTTCGTGCCGTTGAGGTAGGTTTCTGTGCGCTTCAGATCGGTGTTGTACTTGAAAGTGATAAAAACCTTGTCAAGGAGATCGCCTAGTTTTTCACGATCGATGCTTTCAGCTTTTATCAGCTTTTGCTGCAGCGCAAAGAGCGTCATGGCCCTGTACATGGCACCTGTATCGATGTAGATATAGTTCAACTCTTTGGCTACTGCTTTGGCCAGTGTGCTCTTTCCGCAGGAAGAAAACCCGTCGATTGCAATATTGATCTTTCGTGACACCGTTGAGACTTTGCCGCGAATATAGCCTATTTGAAAAGGAAATCTGTGCTCACCAGTCGCTGAGTCTTGTGCGGACAGTAAAGTGGTTCGAAGGACCGGCCTGGTGATAGATCGCGCGACCGTAGTTAATGGAGAACCGCTTGATACGTGCTCCAATGCCCCATGAGAAACCCGCAGTACCCGGGCGGTCAGCAAGTTTGAGTTCTTGTCTTCTGCGGTAGTTGTAACCCACCTGAAGGTTGAAGTTTTCGCCGAGCAGCACCTCTGCTCCGAGAATGACATGCCGCATCAAGAGGTCACCAAATTCAAATGAGCTGTCTTCGATGATCTCTCCTGTAATCGGGTCAGTGACCACCTGGTTTTCTTCAGGCGGGCGCAGGTCCCATTGCTGCATCTGATCAAAGACTACTGAAAAACGGAAGGGTGCATGCCTGAGACGTTTTGAGAAGCCAAACTGCAGGTTTACAGGCAAGGTGTCTTGCACATTGTCAGTATAGCCGTCAACTTGGCGACCGAGGTTGCGAAGCACAAGTGAAGCCGTAAGCTGGCGTTTTGGATTGTGATAGGTGACTCCTCCATCGAGTGCGACTCCCCATGCATCGTACACCGAAAGATTGCTGTAAATCGTTTTGAGGTTAGCACCTATGGTGAACAATGAATCAACACGGTAACCAGCACCCAGCACCAGCGCGTAGTCGCCCGCTCTGAATTCTCCGGTTTCAACTCCGGCAGCATCGCGTTCTGTGAAAGCGCCGTAATCTACATATTGCATGGTGGCAGATACCGTCACGCCTATGCTGTCAAGGTGGTGTGCGTATGAGGCAAACCCAAGATTCACTCCGCTGAAATAGTTCACATAGCTCAGGGCGACCTGTTGATCCATGGTGGAGTCAAGCAATGACGGGTTGTAAAGTGCCAGATTCAGGTCGCCATCGGTCACAGCAGGAAGGGCACCACCCATTGCTGCGATTCTTGCGGATGCAGGTATGTCAAGCGTATTGAAGACAGATTGCCCTCCCAGTTGTGCGGTCAACTGCAGTGAATAAAGGGTCGATAAGAAAACAAGAGCTACAATTCTCACATTGAAAAGATCACGCATCTGAAACGAAGATATACCGAGCATATTGTCTGGTTGCTTTCGTGAGGCTGACAAATATCACCTTTCGATTTGACAGGAGTCATCTGGTTTCTCTTTTTCTTTCTACAGCTTTGAATTGGTATAACGATTCGGTCATTTGCCTCACACTTCCACGACCTCGTCAGGAGGTTTACAATTCATCCATCCTCGGTGAATGACCCACACGAAGTTTAAGCACAGGGGGTCGGTTTCACTACTATGGAAACCGGCCTCTTGTTTTTAGGCGACTTTCAGAGGGTTTACCACCTTCTCCTTCAACAGCGCCTGATCAATCACTTCAATCATTTCATTCACATAGTGAAATTTCAACCCCTTCAAATAGCGTTCATTAATTTCGGCAATGTCTTTTTCATTTCGTTCTGAGAGTATGATTTCCTTTATGCCTGCGCGTTTTGCGGCAAGAATTTTCTCCTTGATGCCTCCAACCGGAAGCACCTTGCCGCGCAGTGTGATCTCTCCGGTCATGGCCACATACTTTTTCACCTTCTTTTGAGTGAAGGCTGAAGCTAAGGCGGTTAGGAGGGTGATACCTGCTGAAGGACCGTCTTTCGGAATGGCGCCTTGAGGAACGTGAATGTGCACGTTCCACTTGTCAAAGACTTCCTGCTCGAGACCGAGGTGATCGGAGTGTGCCTTGAGGTACTCCAGAGCGAGCATTGCAGATTCTTTCATAACATCGCCAAGATTACCGGTCAATGTCAGTTTGCCTTTACCTCTGGTCAGTGAGGTTTCAATGAATAGGATGTCACCACCTGTGGGGGTCCATGCAAGGCCGGTAACCACACCTGCCTTGTCGTTGTCTTGGTACTTATCTTTCTCGCGGCTGGCGCCAAGTACATCCTGAAGGTGTTCAGGTTGGATTTCTACTTCATAAGGCTCGTTCAGCGCAATTTGCTTTGCACGGTTTCGGATCAGCTTTCCTACCCGCTTCTCAAGTCCGCGAACCCCTGACTCGTTGGTGTATTCTTCTACGGTTTTCTCGATCGCTTCGCGGGTGATCCGCACACGATCGCCATCAAGACCGGTGTCTTTAAGGTGTTTTGGAATAAGGTGCCTCCGGGCAATTTCTGTTTTCTCCTCCACGGTGTAACCGGTGACTTCAATGATTTCCATGCGGTCACGGAGGGCCGGCTGTATTGAACTGAGGTTGTTGCAAGTGGCAATGAACATTACCTTACTAAGGTCGTAGTCTACTTCGAGGTAATTATCATGGAAAGTGCTGTTCTGCTCCGGATCGAGTACTTCGAGCAGAGCCGAAGAAGGGTCTCCATGCATATCGCGGTTCAGCTTGTCAATCTCGTCAAGCACAAAAAGAGGGTTACCGGTACCCACCTTCTTGATGCTCTTAATAATGCGCCCCGGCATAGCTCCGATATAAGTTTTCCGGTGTCCGCGAATCTCCGCTTCGTCGCGCAGGCCTCCGAGACTCATGCGCACATATTTGCGACCCAGAGCTTCTGCAATGCTTTTTCCTAGGGAGGTCTTGCCTACACCAGGAGGTCCGTAAAGACAGATAATCGGAGCTTTCAGGTCACCCTTGATTTTCAGCACTGCAAGGTGCTCAATGATGCGTTCTTTGACTTTTTCAAGTCCGTAGTGATCACGATCAAGAATCTCGCTGGCGTGCTTCAAGTCGAAGTTGTCTTCTGAATAGTGGTTCCAGGGCAGATCGAGAAGCGTGTCGATGTAGTTGGTTTGAACAGAGTACTCTGCGCTTTGCGGATTCATCCGTTCGAGTTTGCGCAACTCTTTCAGAAACACTGTTTCTACTTCTGCGGGCCATTTTTTCTCCTTTCCGCGCTTCTTTTTTTCTTCAATTTCGTCTTGAACCGGGTTATTTCCGAGTTCTTCCTGAATTTGCTTCATCTGCTGGTGCAGAAAGTATTCACGCTGTTGTTTATCGATATCCACCTTGACTTTGGTCTGGATATCGTTTTTAAGCTCCAGCATTTGGAGTTCCCGGGTGAGCAATTCAAGTGCGCGCTCTGCCCGCACTTTCAAATCAGTAATTTCAAGCAGCCGCTGCTTTTCACCTACATCGATATTCATGTTTGAACTGATGAAGTTGACGAGAAAACTCAGGCTTTCAATGTTGCGAATGGCAAACCCTGCTTCTGTGGGGATGTTTGGCGACTGGTTGATGATTTTCAGTGCGAGTTCTTTCAGACTGTCATGCAGCGCTGTTTTCTCTTCTGGTGTGGCACCGGAGAGCGTTTCATCAAATTCGCGGATCTTCGCTTTAAAGAAGGGGTTCTCTTCAACCATCTCAAGCCATTCGAACCGTTTTTTTCCTTGAATAATCACGGTTGTGCTGCCGTCAGGCATGCGGAGCAGTTTTACAATACTTGCTACGGTGCCGACCTTGTGCAGGTCATCAGCGGAGGGTTCTTCGATGTCTCCGTCTTTTTGAGCGACCACACCAATGATTTTATCTTTTTTATAAGCTTCATTGATCAGGCGAATAGACCGGTCACGGCCAACCGTGATCGGAATGACCACTCCGGGAAAGAGCACCGTATTGCGAAGGGGGAGCATCGGAATCACTTCCGGGGCTTTTTCCTTGTGCATTGCTTCCTCATCTTCCTGAGAGATGAGCGGAATGAAATCGTGATCTTGAATATCAGATAATTGGTAGAAGAGGTCGTCAAACATAGGATCAAACGTCATAATGTCAGTATCGCTTTCGCATCCGCCGTTTTTACGGCGTCAAAAAGAGGATGCAAAGCTTGTGCCAAGAGAGAAAATCAGCAAATCTGACGCAATTAACCGCGAAAATCTGCCGTAAGGGTAAAAATGTGGCGCAACATCTGTTCGGTGTCAGTATCGAGCTCCACATTACGGCGCCCCATCATGCGATGAGCCGTTTCCAATGATTTTTCAAGGTCATAAGTAGTCAGTCCGTCACCACCTCCCCATGACCAGGAAGGAATGAACCCTGGTGGGAAACCACCGCCGAAAACATTGGCGCTTACACCACAAACGGTACCGGTGTTGAACATGGTATTGATAGCGCTCTTGCTGTGATCACCCATCAGTAATCCGCAGAAAGTCAGTCCGGTATTTACCGGCTTGCGCTCCTGATAATTAAAGATAGAAATGGGGCCGTAGTTATTTTTAAGGTTCGAGGTGTTCGTGTCAGCACCGAGGTTACACCATTCCCCGATGATCGAGTTGCCTACATAACCGTCATGCCCTTTATTGCTGTAGCCTTGAAAAATGCTGTTGGATACCTCTCCGCCAATTTTACACCACGGACCAATCGTGCTTGCACCTCCCACTCGGGTGAGCGGTTTGACCGTGGTGTGAGCACCAATGGTGCAAGGACCTATAACGGTTGATCCTTCTTGAACGTGCGCACCTTGACCGATGTAGACCGGGCCTTTGCGCACATTCAGCCAGGCACCTTCGACAATGGCTTCTTCAGCGATAAACACATCTTCGGGGTCTCCAATAACAGTGTTGGTGGGGTCAATTGCTGCGGAGATCATACCGTAAGTGACACGTTTGATTTCTTCATGAATCGCGCCTTCGTTGAAGCGGAAGAGGTCAGTCAAGTGTTGCAGAAAGGAAAACTGAAGGTCGTTTTCAGGTGCCGTTGCGGGATAATCAAGCAGGGCGTGATAATCCGGCACATCTTCATTGGCAGGCACTTTTACAGCGAGCAATTGATCGCCTGCACGCAGCGCCATACGATCTGCGATCTGACGCAATTCACCGGCAAGGCGGTAATCTGGAATGAGCCGCGCATTGATGAAAAGACGCTCTTTTTGTTGGTCTTGCGCCTGAAAACAAGAATAGAGGTAAGGCTCGGTTAAAAACGCCTGGTCACCACCAAGCATATCCATCCATTGCTCGCTCAACGTTCTGATGCCAAAGCGAAGTTCAGCCAGAGGGCGCGTATAAACGAGTGGGAGAAAGGCAGACCGAAGGTGGTCATCAAAGAGAACGACTTGCATAACACAAATATAGGAGCGAACGGTCACGTTCTGTGACGCTGTAAAGGTACTTCATCCCGAATTAACCAATCAAAGTACAAGTGCGTAAACATTCAAGGGTAAAGCGTGTTTAAAAGGTCGATTACGAGTCTATGCAGGAGTTTTCAATTAAAGATCTTGAGACATTTACGGGTATCAAGGCCCATACGATCCGTGCATGGGAGCAGCGCTATGGAATCCTTGAGCCGCAAAGAACCTCGACCAATATTCGTTTCTACACGGATAGTGACCTGAAGCGCTTGCTCAATATTAGCATGCTGAACGAGCTTGGCTATAAGATTTCTCGCATCGCTGAAATGAGTGAAGAAGAGATCGAAGCGGTTATTCGTGAAGAAAGCTCCGTAGAGACTAAAGAGCAGCATTATCTCAACATGTTGAAGATAAGCATGCTCAACTACGACGAAGAACTTTTTTACAGCGTTACCAATACGTACATCGCAGAACACGGGGTTGAAACTACTTTCGTGAAGCTATTCTTGCCCTTTATGACCCAGGTGGGCATCTTGTGGCTCACCAGTGCGATTTGTCCGGCGCAAGAACACTTTATCTCGAATCTCATTCGCCAGAAACTCTTCGCTTTGGTAGACGAACGTGAAGGGAAAAGTCAGAACAACGACGTTCCGTTTGTCATGTACCTGCCGCAAGGAGAAATACACGACATCAGTTTGCTCCTCGTGCACTACATGGCTAAAATAAGGGGATACCGGAGCATTTTTCTTGGTCAAAGCGTGCCGTTTGACGACTTGCTTCAGATTGTAAAGAAATTTCCGAAAGTAAACTTTGTGTCGTACTCAACTACGAGTCCTTCTCAGAAGCATGCGCGTCAGTATCTCGACAAAATTAAGCGCGAGTTCGGGCAGTATAACTGCGAATTCTTTCTGGCAGGAAGGGTGCTCGAAGGCGTAGAAAGTCCGGATGACCAGATGATCCATGTCTTCACCCAGGGAGGACCGCTGATTGCTTCCATCTTTCATTCATAGCTCCCGGCCCTTTTCTGTGTTTCATTTTGCAGCGGGTTCATCTGCAGAAGAAGTGCTCAACTCCTTGACCTAATCCTTCTGCATCCTCGAAGCCGCCAATTACTTTCCGATCTTCTGAGTTGTATCCAAGGGCCGGTGGCGAAAGCGATCGGATTGGGTTGTTTTTGCTCTTTGAATGACGTCTTAGCCTGCAGGAGGAATTCACGACAGGAATTTCGTTGAGCATCTTGTCAATACGCTTCTGAAGTTTTTTGATGCTCTTGTACGCGTGAATCCAACAATGATTTAGCTAAAGCTGCGCTGGTTCAGGAGGTCAGGTGATGAGGCCGTCAAAAGGCTTCAAAGGATTTTGTTTCACCTGTTCGTTCAAAGCTTGAACGAATTGGCAGAGGCACCACGCGTTTGTGATTTCTTCACAATTCGCTTGTTGCCCGGTATAAGTAATCTCATTACCCTTATGTGACGCTTGATTCCTTGAAAAAGTTCATTCAGGCTTCTGGCTGGAATTCGGCACCGCGGTCTTTTTGTTTAAGCGTTCAAGAATAAAGTTGAACAAAAATTTGGCGCTTGTTGAATTTTGTCTAATCTTTGCATCGAGACGTTAAACAAAAAACACGCCACTTATGTCAACCGTAGAATTCAACAACCTGCTGACCAGTCACCGGGAATTTCTGAGAGGTTTTGCATTCAGCTTTACAAAAGACTCAGAAGACGCGGATGACCTCATTCAGGATACTTTTCTGAAGGCTCTTCGCTACAAAGACAACTTTCGCGAAGGAACCAATATCAAAGGATGGCTGTTTACCATTATGCGAAACATCTTCATCAATAATTACAAGCGGAAGAAGTTTCAGAACACCATTACAGATAGCACTGACAACAACTATTTCATCAACGCGTCACAAGATTACAGTTTTGATTCTGTGACGACGAAGATCAGTGAGAAAGACATTCGAAGCGCGATATCTTCATTGAATAAAGAGTTTCGCGTTCCGTTTACCATGTTTGTAGAGGGGTACCATTACGACGAGATTGCCGATACGCTCGGTATTCCGATGGGTACAGTGAAAAGTCGCATTTTCCATGCAAGGAAGAAGCTTGCCACCAGGTTGAGCGACTACAAGCGATGAGTTGCTTGATTCGGCCTGAAAAGGCCGGATGCGGCATTCCAGACAAGGAAGTAAGGCCATTTTACATTCAGTGAAATGGGCTATTCCATAGTAGTGATCGATTGAGGGTTGTAACGACAACCCTCTTTCTTTTTCTTGTTAATTTGCATTTTAAACGACCTGAACGCTGACTTTACTGCCTGAAGCAACCATCTTGGTGGATGCGCTGTCTACTATAAGGTATAAGGATACACTCACTATGATCACACGCATAAGCTACTACGTGCTGCTGATGTTGTTGCCTTGCGGCATGCTGGCTCAACCAACCGTCACCACCGGATTGACTCTTGAGGAGTACGTCAACGAGATTCTTTTAGGTTCAGGTGTTGAGGCCTTTAATATCACGTACACCGGAACCGACATACAGTTGGGTTACCTTCAGAATGCTGATGACACCGATTTTCCGATTGCTAATGGGTTGGTGCTTTCAACTGCTGCTGCGACCAATTTTGCATCTGAAGGATGTGCAGGTTTTGATGATGTTCCTTTCGGTGAGTCTGCTACAGGTGATGCCGACCTTCTCGCCATCGCGAATTCAGTTCCGGGGCAGATCGGTCAGAACTTCAATGTGAGTTCAGTGAATGATATGTGTATTCTCGAATTCGATTTCGTAGCCACAGGAGATACCGTCAAATTTAACTATGCCTTCGGATCAGATGAATACCTTGAATGGGTCAACTCTTCGTTTAACGACGTGTTTGCCTTTTTCCTGAGTGGCCCGGGTATAAATGGTCCTTATGACAGTCCTGCAGGTTTCCCTGACGGCGCTGTGAACATCGCGGGCGTGCCCAACACTGATCCGCCGTTGCCCATTACAGTTTCGTCTGTAAATGATGTGTTGAACAGCGACCTGTATATTGACAACGTCAATAATGAGGGCGTCTGTCAAGACGGCTACACCGTTACCCTTGAAGCGGCCTATGAGGTAGAGTGCGGCGAGACCTATCACATCAAACTGGCCATCGCTGACGGCACAGATACTGCACTTGAATCGATCGTTGTACTCGAAGCAGGGTCTTTCAGCAGTAACTCAGTGGTTCAGGTTGACCTTTCAATTGACGTGGGCGGTCCTGATAACGACACGATGTATGAAGATTGCGGAGAGGCCATCCTTACCTTTACGCGTCCGATTGAAACCGTGCTTGAGATCGAAGAAATGGTCGTAATTGAATACCTCGGTGAGGGAGAGAATGGAGTTGACTATTCTTTCCTTCCAGATACCGTGGTTTTTCCGCCCGGGGTGGAGAGCGTGAGTTTTGCCATTGACGCTTTCGAAGATGGCATCGATGAAGGCATAGAACTGGTGCAGTTTGAAATATTGAACCTTGCGGCTTGCAATGGTGCATCGTTAACCAGTTACTTCGAGTTTTTCATCGCGGATGAACCCGAGCCCCTCGTCGTTGATGGCTATACTACTGATGTATGTGTAGGCGCTGAAGAGGTACTTGAACCTATCATTACCGGAGGTTATGGTAACTTCACCTATGACTGGTCAACAGGCGAGACCACCTCAACAATAACCGTGACCCCAATTGAAAGTGAAATCTACAGTGTGATTGTGGGTGACACGTGTGGCATGTTGCCGGATGATGCCGATATCAGCATTAATATTCTGGATTTTCCTCCGCTCGAGGCAAGCATCAACAATGGCGACCTGACACTGGGCTGTAACGAGTTCATTAACATTACTGCTACGGCTTCAGGTGGTGATGGCATGTATTCTTTCAGTTGGACAGATCAAGATGGCAACGGACTCGGCGGCTTTGGCAATAGCCTGTTTTACAGCTCCGGACAAGGTGCAGAGCAGATTATAGTGACCGTTGAAGACGGATGCAATTTCGTGGCCACAGATACAATTGATGTTGAACTGACCATTCCTGAGCTTTCGGTAAGCCTGGAACCTGAAACCACCGTTCTGTGTGGTGAAAACTTTACCATCATCCCTGAGACGGAGGGCGGACAGGCACCACTTTTTTACACATGGTTGGTAGATGGTGCCTGGAATGGTTTTGATCAAAACTTTACATACAGTACTGAGTCTGACGTTACCATCACAGTAGAGGTCAGTGATAACTGCGGACAGATGGCGGAAGCTGTGACCGAAGTGGTGGTTGAAAGTCCGCCGGTGGAACTCACTACGCCTGACTTTGTAGAAGGACCATGTACTGAAGTTTTTGACCTCGAAGCCACCCTTGATGGAGGCAGTGGTGGATTTCAATACACATGGTTATTGAACGGTGAATTCTACGACGACTCTCAATCGATTGATTTTCAATCAGGTGCAGATGCAACTTTCTCTTTAAGCGTTGTTGATCAGTGTGGAGCCAGCGATGAAACCACCATCGATGTGATCATAACCAATCCACCCGTTGAAATTGAGTTAGGTGAAGATATCAATGCCTCATGTATTGACAACACCGAAATAACCGTTGAGGTGCTGAACGGAAGCGGTGGATACGAATACGAGTGGTTTGTAGCAGATACGAGCTATGCCATCACTGAAGATATTATAGTTCAATCGTTTAATACCGTTCCTGTGATGGTGAATGTGACCGACGCATGCGGTGGGATTGCCACAGATGAACTTTTATATATCATTCCGGATATTCCCTTAGACATTTCGGTCAGTGCAGACACCTCGATTTGTGCCGGAGACGGAATAAGTCTTTCGGCACTTGCAACGGGCGGTGAAGAAGGGTTCTCTTACTTCTGGCCTCAACTCGGACAGTTTGGTCCTGATCAGTACATCACACCGTACAACACGAACACCTACGAGGTGATTGCAACAGATATTTGTGGTGCTGAAATCAGCACAGCCGTCAATGTTGAGGTGCAATACCTGTTTTCAAATTTCGTCGTATCGAGTTTAGGTGATAACCTATACGCATTCACAGCAATGCCTGAACCAGAATGTGAAGCGTGCGTGTACAGCTGGGACCTCGGTGATGGAACCTTCAGTGATGAAGAGGAACTCGAGCATGAATATGATGGTCTGGATAATTACATCGCTTCACTGACCGTAACGAACGCGATTGGTTGCACAGACTCTACCAGCACCCTCATTCTGGGCCCGGTTATCTTATATGTTCCGAATGCATTCACGCCGAATAACGACGGAATTAACGACGCCTTCCGTGTTTATGGCAATGGTATTACCCAGTTTGAGATTAGCATTTTCAACCGCTGGGGCGAGATTGTTTATCAGAGCAATGACATTGACCAGTTCTGGAACGGCAGCCATCAACTGGGTGGTCACTATGTGCCCGACGGTATTTACAGTTATGTTATCAAATTGAAAGGCCAGAATACGGATGCCTTTGAGCGAAGAGGTCATATTAACCTGATGCGCTAATCCCGAAACATTGACAATTGAAAGCCGACTCTCGACAGAGCCGGCTTTTTTTGTTATTTACGGCTTCTAAAACAATGCTATGACTGGTCAGCAACGCCGCTATACCATGCCTTTCGCAGTGGTGACATCTTTGTTTTTCATGTGGGGTTTCACCACCGTTCTCGTGGACGCGCTGGTTCCGCGGTTGCGCGATGTATTTGAACTTACCTATGCGCAGGCGTCGTTGGTGCAGGTGTATTGGTTCATTGCTTATGCTGTTTTCAGTATTCCCGCCGGGCTGTTGTTAAGCAGGGTGGGATATAAGCGGGGAGTGCTGTCAGGGCTTTTACTGGTGAGTGTGGGCTGCTTACTTTTTTATCCTGCTGCGGAGCTGAGAATGTTTGGATTTTTCCTGACAGCGCTTTTTGTGCTGGCTTCTGGAATAACTGTTTTGCAAGTGGCGGCCAATCCGTATATCTCCGTTCTTGGTATGCCGGAGCGTGCGGCCAGTCGGCTGAACCTCGCACAAGCTTTTAATAGTCTAGGTACCACACTGGCTCCTATGGTAGCAGCTGCTTATCTGCTCAGTGACCGTATTCTTTCAGAGCAAGAAGTCAGTGCCATGACGGAGTCTGCGCGCAGCGCGTATTATGCAGCCGAAGCGAGTGCTGTTCAGGGACCATTTATGGCATTGGGAGTGGTGTTTTTTCTGCTTGCCGGCTTGTTTTCGGTCACGCGATTGCCATCCATACTTGAAGACCGGGTGTTGGAATGGTCTTCATTTGCTAAAGTCATACGCAATCGGAGGTTGATGTTCGGGGCGCTCGCCATCTTTTTATATGTGGGAGCTGAAGTAGCGATCGGAAGTTATCTGACCAACTACTTTATGCAGCTTGGCCTTGAACCGCTTATTCTTGAATCAGAAGTACTTAGGGGGATAGTGGAGACGGTTTCAAGGCTCACCAGCTCCAAAACACTTGCAGACCTCGATCCGAAGGGAGTGGTTGGAACCTTCGTGGTATTTTACTGGGGGATGGCGATGATCGGAAGGTTTGTAGGTTCATGGCTCACCGGGGTGATAAAGCCGGGAGTGGTCTTGAGCCTTTTCGGGATAGGTGCCATTTTACTGATACTTACCTCCGCAATGACTAGCGGACTCATTGCGATGTTCAGTATTCTCGCTGTGGGCTTCTTTAATTCAGTGATGTT
The DNA here is from genome assembly GCA_018402085.1 of Flavobacteriales bacterium. GTDB lineage: Bacteria > Bacteroidota > Bacteroidia > Flavobacteriales_D > Sanyastnellaceae > Sanyastnella. Next base: position 562,266 of record JAGYJM010000002.1, read on the forward strand.
CCCCACGATTTTCACCCTTGCCCTTGACGAACTTGGAGAGCTCAAGCCTGAAGGATCAGGAATTCTTTGCACAGCGATTGTGGGAGGCGCTGTCATTCCAAATATTGTGGGTCGTATTGCCGACGCTACAGGAAGCTTCCAACTCGCCTTTCCCGCGCTGGTTGCTTGTTATGCAGGCATAATACTGTATGCCTTTCGGTATGTACGCCGTACCGCTCTGGCCACGTAACTCACCTGTATTCAGAAGCTTCTGTGAACCTTACAAAGTGTTAAATGTTCTTTAAAATGTACGGGATACCGAAATTTTCCGTTCATTGAAGCAGAAAATCGTGAGTATGGCAGCGAAGAGAAGAAAGAAAAATGAAGTGAAAGTGCCGCAACCCAATATCAGGGTAAGGCTCGACTATAAAACGGTCATTACGTTGAAAGACGCCAGTAAGTTAGACTTTTGGCGTGAGAAGTACCCGAAGCTGGAGGTGCTGGATTAGTCACAGCCGGGCGTCGAGAACGGCCTCGATCTCGTCCATTTTATTTTCAGTGTACAGGCCTTTAGTGCTGTAAATGATTTTTCCTGTTTCGTCAAAGATGAAGAGGTACGGGATCGTTTTGTCATCTAAATTCAACGGATCAACATAGGGGTCTATACTTCCTTTGTAGAAAAGCAGGTGGGGAAATAAATCTTTGCGGTTGCTTTCTCGCATTTTTTTCAGGGAAGCATCGTAGGCCATTTTCTTGGCACCGGTATACATCGGAATCATCATAAAGTGCACATCGTACATGTGGTCGAACATACCCCGTTTGAGCACGAACTTATCGTACATCGGTGTGTACCAGGATTTGAGTACATCTTCTGACTTTTTTGAATACGCCATGCCCACAATAGTGAGTTTATCATTGGTGTCTCCCGGCAGTGTCACTTTTTCACCTTCAAGTGTTTCACCAGAGAGCTCAGGAAACGTGGTGCCCTCCTGGGCGACAGAAGTGAGGGTGAATAAAAGGAGCAAAGGGAGGAGGCGGCTTGCCAGCATAGTTGCAGTTTTTAAAGGTTAACGTGAATGGGGACAACTTAGTTGTTCAGACCGAGCACTTCGGTACCTTGTTCAAAAACAATATCAACCGGAATGCCGGCAGCATCGATGCGATCGAGATCTTCCTGGAGTGGTTCATCAATCATGCCTTTTTCTTCCATAAGTGAGACAACACCTGGGTAATCACCTTCACCTTGCAGGCGCAAGATGAGTGAGCTGAGGTCTGTCATGGCGACATTCATGGCATCGAAATTGACGGAGTATGCACCACTTTCTTCGTCGCGGGTGAAAGCACCTTTTTCTTTGAAATAGTTGAAGCGCATCATATTGGCTTTTCCGTGTGCGCTGGAAGCGCCAAAACGCACAGATCGAAAAATGCCAGCAAGGAAGGTGACATAGTTGTCCATAACAACTCCTTCATCCAGTTCTCCCCATTCATATAGTTTGGTTACCATCCATAAGCCGAGAATATCAGCTTTGCCTTCTTCGAGCGGACTGGCTTGTTCTTTGAGTGCTTCGCGAACGGTTCCCTTTCCGTTTATGGTATTTTTGACGCCAAGTCCGTGAGCCACTTCATGAAACATCGTATTGCCGAAAAATGCATCAAAGGTGATGTGCTTGCGCTGATCTTCGCGAATAAGCACTTCGCTGATCGGCAATAAGATTTTATCAAACTTTGCGCGCATGGCATTTTTAAGCTGCGAACGACGGGTGCCATGCATTTGCTGCAGTTCTTCGTCATTCGGAAGGTTCACGGCGATGGTTTTGCTTCCTGAATTGCAGTCACCGGCATAGTAGATAACATCGTACGCGCTGAGCTGCGCATTGCCACCGATAGCATCTTGTTTGTATTTCGGATCACAAGGCAATTCTTGCTGCAGACGTGGCAGCAACTTCTTGTAATGCGACAGGCGTTCACTCCATTCGAGGTCTTTGACCAGGACGTATGCTTCGTGGGCTGCCTTGTACCCGAAGAGTTGATCTTCGTAGGTTTCGATCGGGCCGATGATAATATCGAGTTGGTTGTCTTCGAGGTTCAGCCATGCAATGTCTGATGCATTGTAGCGATCAGTTTCAAGTGCTTTTGCTCTGCTTCTGAGGTAAAAAGCAAGTGATTCGTTGTCAGTGACGTTAGCGGCCTGTCTCAGGTAGTCAGCTGCCCGCGCTGTGGCTTTTTTGTAAGCGTTATGGAAATAGATATGAGTCAGTAAGCCTGAACTATCGCGTCGAACAAGCGTGTAAAGGCTCATCTTATGCGGGTTATCCCATGCTTCGAACTCTTCTTTGGTCATGTCAGCAGGGTAAAAATTTGCACCTGCCGGCTTTTCTCCTATACCCTCGAGAAAGGGTTTGTTGCCGTTGAGTCGATCCCACGGGCCGTAATTTACTTCTGCGTATGTTCGGGCAAACGGATCTTCAATGCGAGCAAATAACGGCTCACGGTCGCCCCATGACTGTTGCCAGAAGATGCCGTTCATTTCTTGGGCAGCAACAATCAGCAAGGGGATGACTTCCTTCTGGTTATCGCTAAGCTGGCTAAGGTCAGTCGTTAACCGGAAGGTTGTATAGGTGAGCGTGTCTTCAGAATGAAGCAAAGACTTGTAAGGTGCTTCAGCCGTTTTGGAGCCGGATTCTTCAGGAACGGCAGCAGATTGACAGGCCGAAAACAGAACAAGCACATAAAGGGCAAGGGAGGCTGATCGCATATCTTCAATTTGCCCCCAAAATACTAAATGTCTGCTACGACATGTGAAAAGTCACGAAGCCATGCTCACAATTTCTAACGGGGCAAATGAGAGCACCTCACGACCTTTGCGAGTGACCATGTAGCCGTCTTTATTCTGGATCAAATCTTTTATATACAGTTTCGCCACTCGCTCGCCAATTCTTGCTTTCCCAACACTCAATGAAGGGTCATTCTGAATCCGTTGCCAGAATCTTTTTTCAATTTCACTCAGGCGAATGTATGTGCCATAGCGCTCCTTATAATTCCGGATGACATCCAGAATCAGATAGTCGTACTTGTCCATAACAAAAGATTTTCAGCCGCCGAGGCAGCAAGTCAGGTGCCCTTCCGATCGGAAAAACAATGAACCGAAAGTACGGTCTTCGATCTATCAACAAGCACGTGTTGCTAACTTTTTATTGACAAAAGATTAACATTCCGGTTTTGTGTCTGATGGTCAGGCTGAAGAGCGCTTTTGCTTCATTCTTGACTTGATCCAGCGCTTGTAAGGGACTGTTAAAGACCGTGGTCATGGAGATGTAATCCGTGTTGATGCCGTTACGCAATCAGCTCGAACGAGCGGAGGTGCCTTTTCGGTGTTGAATATAGAAGCGACGGGCGTACAAGTCGTGTTAGCATCCCGTGTTTTTACACGGTGTAAAGATACTGACAGAGACTGAACGTTCTTAACTCACGGCCACTCACTGGTTGCAGTAGCTGTAGAAATTATGAAAGTAGCTCCGGATGTAACTCATATCACGTTCTTTATGTCCTGAGAGCCGAAAAGCATTATGGAACTTAACCACTTTACGGCGGTGGTCGAAAGCGACGAGCACGAGTTCTGCATCACTAGCCTGAACCACCCGGTAGAAAAAATCAGATCCTTCAGGAGACAACTGACCTTTGAGGTTGAAAGTCAGTGCGATTGTTGAACGTTTGCGGGCTTTCAGCCTGCTGATGAGGTTATCCTGTGCCCGGCGATCGTCGTCTGCCGGCACTTTCAATCCTCCAGTTGATCGGAGAAACCAGGCGTTCCACCATTTCCACATTTTTGCGCTCACGCCAATGCGCACCTGATAATGGGTGAGCTCTCGAATGGCCACTGCGAAGACGAAATCGCGAAAAGAAGTATGCGGCCCCGCCAGTAAGACTACTTTTGGTCTCTTTTTCGGAAGTGAACCCACAAAGCGCCAACCTGACCGCTTAAACCACCATATCGCCAGATTTTTCATCGCTTTGTGTTAAAATGGTGCCAGTGTCCTTTGAGCGTTGAACGGTTCATACCTGCCTGAAGACGCGATAAAAAGGCCGCACGCGGAATATGCGTCGCGCCCATACGGCCCAGGTGGTCATTGTAAATCTGGCAATCTATGATCTCAAAGCCCTCTTTCTGCAGTGTGCGGCAGAGGTGAATCAGCGCCATTTTCGACGCGTTACTGCTGCGCGTGAACATGGATTCACCGAAAAACATATCGCCCAGTGAAACACCATAAAGACCTCCCACCAGCACCTTGCCCTCCCATACTTCTACCGAGTGGGCATAACCCATTTTGTGAAGCCTGAAGTAAGATTCGATGACCTCGGAGGTGATCCAGGTACCGTGTTGTCCCGGACGCTGCACGCTGCGGCAGCCATCCATGACTTCGAGAAAGGCCGTATCAAAGGTGACGGAGAATTTCTGCTGGTTGATCACATTGCGCATACTCTTGCTGATCGTCACTTCATCGGTGAAGAGCACACAACGAGGGTCAGGCGACCACCAGAGAACGGGATCTGGCGGGCTAAACCACGGAAAGATACCCATACTATACGCGAGCAACAGCCGATCTGGGCGAAGGTCGCCTCCTACGGCGAGGAGCCCTTCGTCAGTTGCTTGTTCCGGATCAGGAAAAGCCAGGCGCTCATTGATCATAAAGAGAGGCATACTGCGAAGTTAGTGAACCGATATGGCTTCGTAATTTTGAAAAGATGGATGAACGTATTGAACGAACCCGAAGATTGTTGCAAGGGCCTTTGCCCGGCACGGCGGCTCACAAGATTGTCATGTCTTACTTGCGCGAAGACGCGATGACTGTGAGAAGCTCCGGCCGAATTTACAAAGAAGGCGCAGTGCTTGTGCTGCTTTATCCGCATCAAGGGACCTTGCAGACGGTGCTGATTCTGCGACCGGAGTATGAAGGTGTGCACAGCGGTCAAGTCGCTTTTCCGGGAGGGAAACGAGAGCCGGAGGATGCTGATCTTTCGGTTACGGCACTGCGCGAAGCGCAGGAAGAGGTTGGACTTGACCCTGGGCGGGTAGAAGTCATCGGATCCCTTAGCGAGGTTTACATTCCGCCGAGTAATTACATTGTTCGACCGTATGTAGCCTTCACACCAGAACGTCCTGACTTTGTGCCAGACCCCAGAGAGGTTGCCCGTGTTCTGGAGTATAACGTGGAACACTTTCTTCATGCACATGCGATTCGCGATGAGAGCGTTCCGCTGGCAGGTGGGGCACAACTTAAGGTGGGAGCCTTCAATCACGACGGACATGTTATCTGGGGAGCTACGGCGATGATGCTCTCAGAGTTCAGAATGCTGCTGAATACTGAATGATGATCACACCTCCTGATCTAACTGATCGGTTACCACGTAGTAGCGCGGGTCATCAACCGAGGTTTCAATGATCTCGGCGAAGCGTGGGTTCGCTTTGAGCAAAAGGCCCTGGCAATCCGGACTCAGGTGGGTGAGCTGCACTTTTTTACCTTGATCGAGGTACTTGTTGACGATGTTCTGTAGGGCCTCGATGCCTGAATGGTCGCTCACACGTGATTCGATGAAGTCAATCTCTACGCGTTTCGGGTCGTTGCGCGGGTCAAACTTGGCGTTAAAAGCCTGCACTGAGCCAAAGAACAAGGGCCCCCAGATTTCGTACACTTTAGTGCCGTCTTCTTTTGTGCGCTTACGCGCACGGATCATTGTGGCGTTCTTCCAGGCGAAAACGAGTGCCGAGATAATCACCCCTGCGATGACTGCTATGGCCAGGTCTTGCCATACGGTGATGGCTGAAACAGCGATGAGCACCACGGCGTCTGAGAACGGAATTTTATTCAGGATCCTGAAGCTAGACCAGGCGAAAGTGCCGATAACAACCATAAACATTACACCGACGAGCGCCGCAATGGGAACTTGTTCAATAGCCGGGCCTGCAAAGAGGATGAAGCTCAAAAGAGCCAATGCCGCCACCATTCCGGATAGCCGACCACGTCCGCCTGAATTGATGTTGATAATTGACTGACCAATCATGGCGCAGCCACCCATTCCGCCAAAGAGTCCGTTCAGAATGTTCGCACCACCTTGAGCAATGCACTCTCGATTTCCGCTGCCGCGGGTTTCGGTCATTTCATCAATGAGGTTCAGCGTCATCAGCGACTCGATCAATCCAATAGCGGCCAGAATGACGGCGGTAGAAAGAATCAGCTCCCAATGTCCCTCAAGGGTCGCGTACAATTCAAAAATCTGCGCCTGAAACGTTGGAAGACTGCCTTCAAGTCCGACTCCCCCACCTTCGCGAATAAAAGAGCCTACTGTGCTGACATTCATGCCGCTGAAAATGGTGACTCCGGTAACGACCAGAATGGCTGTTAGTGCAGCAGGAATCTTCTTGGTGATTTTCGGGAGGATCACCATGATGCCCATGGTCAATGCCACAAGTGCCAACATAATGAACAGTGCACTCCCATCCAGCCATTTCTGGCTGCCATCAGGAGTGGTCGTCTTGAACATACCCAACTGCGAAAGAAAAATGACGATCGCCAGACCGTTCACAAAGCCCATCATCACGGGATGCGGGATTAATCGCACGAATTTGCCGAGGCGCAATACACCAGCCAGCGCCTGAAACATGCCGGTGAACAGCAGGGTAATAAACAGCCACTGTAAACCGAGGTTCTCAATAGGGTCTTGAAGTGTGAGGCCCACCTCGTTGCCCTTGTGAATAAGGTGAACCATGACCACCGCCATCGCACCTGTCGCGCCAGAAATCATGCCGGGACGACCACCGAACATACTCGTGATCAGGCCCATCATGAATGCGCCGTAGAGGCCCACCATCGGGTCAATGCCGGCGACAAACGCAAAGGCGACAGCTTCAGGCACGAGCGCAAGTGCCACTGTGATTCCCGATAAAATATCGTCTTTCGGGTTGAACGTGAAGTTTCTGAAGATGCGTTCCATGGCAGTGCGCTTGTGTTGAAAAAGGATGCAAAACTATGCTTATTCTTGAGGATATCCGCGGAGCTGATTGAAGGCCAGGGGGTGCATGAGGTTTAAGAATGGGGCATTTGCCGTATGGTGTTCGGCGCTGAACCTGTACCGATTTATCTGGAAGCGCCGGGTGTTTGCAATGTGACGTAAAAGAAGCTGAGGCGGCAGAAGAGCCGCTTGCGGATCACATCAACGATGAACAGCAAACTAAAAACGAAAAAGGGCGCTTGGAGGCGCCCTTTTCTACTGCGTTTGATGACGTTATGGACAGCTTTCGCCAAAGACGCTGAGCATCATCAGAAGGTCGCCACTGGTCACCGGGCCATCGCCGTCAAGGTCTGCCAGGCAGTTTTCCAGGCAACCGAAGTCAGTCAGAAAGATCAGCATATCGCCTACGGTGATCATTCCGTCGTTGTCAAAGTCAGCCGGACATGTTGCAGGCATTTCTTCTGCGGCATCAATGATGCCATTGCAGTTGTTGTCAATGCCCTCTGCAGTGCCCTGAGCATTTGGATAAATGGCCGAGTTCGTATCGTCACAGTCGATGTCATTCAATGACCAGCCTGCTGGAGGGGTATCGCACCAGCCTTGACCGCTGCCTGCACCGTAGGTGTCACCGTCATTGTCTGGGTAGTAGATCGTTGGGTAGACGCACGATCCGTCGTCAACGGTGGCAGCAGCAAGGTAGTTGCAGGCCGTCTGGTCGGTGCATCCGAGGCATGACAGGTACTCACATGATCCATCATCGCACAGTGCGCCTGAATCGTAGTTACAAGCACCTGAGTCGGTGCAGCCGTCTTGAAGCTGGCAACTGCCATCGTCAATGGTTGCTGAGGGGTCGAAGTTGCAGGCGCTCGCATCCGTGCAACCGGCACAGGATACTGATTCGCATGAGCCGTCGTCAACGGTAGCTGAAGGGTCAAAGTTGCAGGCATTTGCATCGGTACAACCTGGGTTGTCTGTTGCTTCTACACAGAAGTTGAAGGTTTCAACCGAGCCGTAGTCGGCTGCGCCCATCTCGAAGAGGATGGTGCCGTCAGACGTCACGAGGCTGAAGTCGCCGTCTACACTGCAGCCATTGGAGGCTGAACCATTCAGTCCGTCACCGAATGAATCGAAGATGGTAAATGTGTAGCATCCTGCCGCAAGGCAAAACTCTTCAGTGAAGGTACTTTCGTCTGCATAGCTACCCGGGGGATCCTGGTACAGTAGGTTTCCGTTGTCATCGGTGACATTCCAGGTGACTTCTTCGCCCCAACAATCGGTTGATAGCGTAAAGGTGGCTAGTTCAGTAGTGCATGAGCCGTCGTCACAAACCGCATTCGGATTGAAGTTGCAGGCGTTCTGGTCGGTGCAGCCTGCCAATTCACATGAACCGTCGTCGTCTGTGGCCGCAGGGTCGTAATTACATGCGTTAGGATCGGTACAACCCAGCTGGATGTCGAGTACCTCGAATTCGTCGTAGCCTGCGGGAGCCGGCATCGGACGTGTCTGCACTTTGCCGCTGACTGCTGTGGCTTCAACATAGTATTGTACGGTGGTGTTAAAGCCCTGCGCCGGGATGTTGGCCGACCAGGTGTTGCCTCCGATATCGGTCATCGCCAAGGGTGTATAGGCACCGCCATCATTTGTGCGGTACCATAGGGTTGCCGAATCGACGCCGCTGCGGTGGTTGATGTAGGCCTCAAGCGTGTAGTCGTTTTGGGTGTCGTTCGTATTTGGTAGCAATGGATAGCTGATCAGCAAGGGATCCTCCACACCTACGCTTTGCGTGATGCAGTGAATCGCACCGCTGGCTGAAATAATCGCTTGTCCGCTGTTGTCACAGTCAATCGGTACAATGTTGTAGCCCGGCAGCGCCTCTTCGTAGATGCGCAGGGCGGTAGTATCGTATTGCTCGTAGTAGGTCGGAACGAGAACGGTATTGTTCACGAATACCGAGTTGGTGTAGGTGCAATACCAGCCACCCTGGTCGGGGTAGAGTCCGTTCGACTGTTGTGGCGGTGCCGGGATGCGAATTACTTTATAGGGCGTACCCCACTTAGTAGTGAAATTGTCGAGGATATATTGCAGGTTCGCTTCGATCTGCGGTCCATCAGCCACACCCTCGGGATACTCTGAAACAAGAAGCGTCTCCTCGTCGAGGAGTTTCATATGCATGTCAATGTGGTGGATGCCATCGAAAGGCAGCATTGGCATTTTGACGTAAGTATCAATGCCCATGAAGCTGTTCATGATGTTGTCAATATCGTTTTCAGACTGGTTAGGGTATTGCGTGCCCCAGCCGGTATTTCCGCCCTGGTTTTCTTCAATCACGAGTTCAGAGCAGAATCCCTGACCGAAACCGTCTGACATAAAGTTACCGCCGGTGTTCATGAGGTCATTTGGTGGCGCAGTGGTACCGTAGAGGTCGAGCCCGAGGTAGTTGGCAACAGTTTCCGGACTTACGTCATCGTCAGGTCGCGGGCGGTTGTATATCCAGTCAGTAAGGAAGAGATCATCAACTTCATTGCCGTAAACAGTGTTTGCACCGAAGTCACGGATCCAGATGCTGTTGAGGGGTGTGTTGAGGATAGTGACATTGGTGAGGTCAACAGGACCGCCCCAGTCGTTGTTGAGTAGAAAGCTCTCGGTTGAGCCCGGGTTTTCAGACAGAATGATCACCTCACATTCATTTATGGCTGCGGCAACGATCTGTTTGAGAATGCCGTTGTATCCCTGCCATGAAATGGTCAGTGCCTGAATTTCTTCCCACTCGGCCATGGTGCGCAGGTTTGGGAAGTCAGGGGGCGTCTCAATGCCACGCCCCATGGGCACCTGGTACCCGTCGCTGAGGGCCCGGCTGATTTCATCCTGGGTGACTCCTTTGGGGAGGCCTTGAATTTCTTCTTGCGCAAAAGTGAGGTTGCCCCATATGGTCAGGAGGGCGAGTAGAAACAGACGCTTCATTACCGGTGATTTGGATTAAGGTCGCTTAAAGATACGAAAACTGACGTTGGGTTTGCCTTCAGACTCGATCAGTGGTTTGGTCAAAGCGACTGTGCAGCTTTTTCAGGCCGTCATCTGCTGAAGCTGTGAAACGGAAGTTTATCGCAAGCCCACCGCACGGATGACTTCTGCTTCACCCTGGTGGTAAGGACCTTCACTCAGCACAATACGTTCGCGTTGAAGATCGAGCGTGCGCAATCCTGCGAGTTGCTGACTCAACTCGTCTATCGAGAATAGCATGGCCTCGTTTTTCGGACCACCGGAGTTTAGCGGTAGCTGCTCTTTGGCAAATCCTTCAAGGATAAAGTGTCCGCCAGGGCGCAAGGCCTCTATACATCTTTCATGAATGATCGGAAGCAGGTCGGCAGGGAAGTGCGCATAAATAAGCGCTACCACATCGTATGCACCGGGCTCAATCTGAAAGTGTATTGCATCATCGATGCGGTAGTCAATGGTGACACCGTGACGTGCTGCCAGCTGCAGGGCCTTTTCGCGACCTTTTTCAGATTGGTCGAAGGCGACTACGTCGTACCCTTTGATTGCGGCATAGACTGCATTTCGACCTTCACCTTCGGCAGGCAGAAGAATGCGCTGCGCCTGACCGGGAGGTACATCCGGGAGTTCTTCGGCGAGCCACTCATTGGGTGCTTCGCCATAGGCGAATTCAGATGCGCCGTAGCGATCGTTCCAGAAATCTTTCATGCTTCGTTCATCAATTGATAAAGACGTTCAACGCGGCTGACCACTTCATCGATGGAGAATACGCGCACAAAGCGATCGTATTCTTTTCCTTCTGCGACGATGGTGACTACCGGCACAGTAAAGACGTTGGCAGCCGCCGCTTTCTCCTGTTCTTCACGGGCATTGATTTCGGTCCAGATCACCCCGGGGAAACGAGTGGTCACCGCGTCACGCAATCGCGGTTTGAGATCGACGCACACACTGCATCCTGGTTGGGTGAAGAAGTTGACTTCGAGATTCATCGTTGAGATAAAAGAAAGCCACTCCGCATGGAATGGCTTTCATTGGATAACATTATTTCACGGGGAGTCTTTAAACGATCTCCACCAGTTTGATTTCAAATTTCAGGTCTTCACCGGCGAGAGGGTGATTGGCATCAATGGTGATGCTTTGGTCTGCCACTTCGGTCACTTTGACCGGGATCTGCTCACCGTTAGGAAGGGTAGAAGAGAGCATCATACCTACTTCAGGTTTGAGGTCTTCAGGAAGCTGGTCACGGCCCACTTGTTGGATCAAACGCTCATCGCGTCCGCCGTAGGCTTCGTCTGAAGGAATATCGAAAGACTTCTCCTCACCTACTTCCATATCCATCACCGCGTTGTCAAAGCCGGGGATAACCTGTCCTGAACCAACCGTGAATTCAAGGGGTTCACGTCCTTCTGATGAATCGAAGAGTTGACCGTCTGTAAGTGTTCCTTTGTAGTGCACCTTAATGGTGTCGTCTTTTTTAACTTTCATAAAAACAAATGCGTCAGTGGCGATCGTTCAATTTCTAATCGCCTGATTCAGTGCAAAGGTATGGTTTCCGAAGGAGAACTCTTAAAAGCGCTTCACAGTGAAAGCATCCCTAAATTCAGGATTATCCCTGAGGGTTTTTGCAAGTCATGCCATGTTCCATCTGAACGCTCCTTGAATATATCCTGCTTTTGTATTCGATGGCGTTGATCCAAACGAAGTTGCTTTGACCAAAAAGCACTTCGGTGGTGGTCCGGGATGCTTACAGTTCAAGTTAAAAAGGTAGAATCTATTTGTTGATTAACGATCTTCGTACTGATGCTTGTCACCATCTGATGTAAAGTACGCGCTGTGAAAGGAGGTCTATTCATAATGTTTTGCGAGCACTACATTTCTCCCTAATTTCCTTTGGTAGTATGGTCTCCAGGCTTCCGGGGCTGTGTAACGCCATTTTCCGTCTTGATGCCTTTAGGAAAAAAAATACGACGAAACCTTGTTTGGATATGATTAAGGTTGTATCTTTATCGACGAAAGAAGAAAAGCCTTACTACCTTAACCAAAGTCGGAATTGAATGCGCGCCCATGGCGCGCTTTTCCGTTTACAGGGTTTTCTCCTCCTTCATCACCACTTCCCAAAGGCTGTCGGGGTAGTCTGAGATGATCCCGTCTACCCCCCAGCGGATCAATTCGCTCATCCTTTCCTTTTCGTTGACGGTCCAGGGGATCACCCTTAGACCTTTCTCATGCGCCTCGGCGATGCGCTCTGTGCTGAGAATTTGGTGATACGGTGAGTAGATGTCGGGTGTGAATGACAGTTTTTTGAGTTGTTCGCCGAGTGGCGCATCATCTTCAACGAGCCATGCGGTAGAAATGTCAGGGTCAAGGGCATTGACTGCATCCAGCGCTTTTGCGCTGAAAGACTGAATGGTAGCGCGCTCTTTAATGTCGAGGGCATTCAATTCATCCACAACGAGGCGGGCGAAGGTTTCGGCATCCGGGTGATAGGTATTCACGCCCTCATCGCGAAACTTGATTTCAATGTTATACGAAGGCTTGATAGAATCGCGCCTTGTGCGCATGTGGTCTGTGACCTGAACAACCTCCCAGAGGGCCGGACGATTGACGGGCATCTGTTTTTGAGTCTGAAAGGAGGGATGCGCACGTGAGCCACAGTCACAAGCCCGGATTTGCTCCATTGGCATCCGGTAGAGGTTCCACTCGCCTTCTTCGCGAACGGGCTCACCGGCCGGAGTTTTACAGATTTCAGGGTTCAGCCAGGGTTCGTGATTGACAACCAATTGAGAGTCAGCTGACACCACAAGGTCGAGTTCAAGGGTAGTGGCACCCTGCTCCAGCGCCAGGATGAAGCCGGGGATGCTGTTCTCGGGCAGATGTCCACGTGAACCGCGATGGCCCTGAATATCGAAGGCTTCAGGTGAGACGGTCAACATTTCTTTGGGTTCCTGCTCGGTGCAGGCCAACAGCAGCAGCGAAGCAGCGAAGGCAATTCTCATAGGTTGGTGCATAGGCCTGTGAAGGTACAATTTTCTTACGCCTTATCGTTGGGCTTGTAGCGCAATTCAAAGAGGTCTTTGCGGCGATCGCGGAGGTTGCGCACGCTGCCGAAACGGTGCAATTGCTTGAGGCGCATGAGGTCGACATCGGCAATAAGGATCATCTCGGTGTTGGGTGTGGCCTCGGCTTTGACCCCGTTGGTCGGGAAGGCAAAGTCGCACGGCGTGAAGACCATCGACTGGGCGAACTGGATATCCATATTGTGCACCTTCGGCAGGTTGCCCACCGAGCCGGCAATAGCGACATAACATTCATTCTCTACCGCGCGGGCAGCGGCACAGTTGCGCACCCGCATGTAGCCGTTCTGGGTATCGGTGAGGAAGGGTACAAAGAGAATCTTCATCCCCTCGTCAGCGAGCAGGCGGGGAAGCTCAGGGAACTCTACATCATAGCAAATCAACACGCCGATTTTTCCGCAGTCGGTGTCGAAGGTGCGCAGGAAATCACCCCCTTGCATACCCCATGAGCTGGCTTCATCAGGGGTGACGTGCAGCTTGACATAGCGCTCACTTGAACCATCGCGGCGGCATAAGTATCCCACATTTAGCAACTTGTCGCCTTTGAGTTCAGGCATACTGCCCGTGATGATATTGATATTGTACGAAACAGCAAGCTCTTGAAAGTAATCACGGATGCGTGCTGTGAAATCGGCCAGCTCACGCACAGCAATGTGCGAAGGTTGGTCGTTGAAGGGAGCCATCAGCGGTGCGTTGAAGAATTCGGGGAAGAGCACGAAATCGCATTTATAACCGGCAACGGCGTCAACGAAGTACTCGATCTGGTTGAAAAGTTCGCCGGTAGAGCGGTAGGGGCGCATCTGCCATTGTACGAGTCCGAGGCGAACCTCACCGGTCACACGTTTAGCAGGTGGCGTGTAGTAGATGTTGTCCCACTGTAACAATACCGCGTATTCACCGCTCTCGGCATCATCCGGCATGTAGCCTTTCATGATGCGCTTCACGTGAAAGTCATTTGCGGTCTGAAAGGTCAGCACCGGGTCGAATATCTCACGAAGCCTGACCTTTTCAATGTAGGCGCGGGGTGTAAGTTCGTCTTGATGTTCGTGGTAGTTAGGAATACGTCCGCCAAACACGATGGCGCGCAGATCAAGTCGTTCGCAGAGCTCTTTGCGTGCATCGTACAGGCGTCGCGCAAGGCGCATACCTCTGAATTCAGGGTGAATGAAGACCTCTATGCCATAGAGCACATCGCCATCCGGGTCGTGGGTATCGAAGGTGAAGTGCCCGGTGATCTGTTCGTAGGTGTGTTGTTGACCGTAGCTTCCCAGCTCTACGATGATGCTGAGGGCACTGCCAACTACTTTGCCGTCAACCAGGATGCCGAGCTGGCCCTCCGGAAAGATTTCAAGCAGTCGTTTCAGGTGTTTCTCTTGCCAGTGTGCTCCTTGCCAGTTCTCATAAGCTTCGATCATGCTCTGGCGAAGCTGCTGGTAATCGTCAATATGTAATTGACGCAGTTCAATGCGGGGTGTAGCCATGGGGGGAAGTTACTGAAGTGCGCCTCAGTCTGAAAGGGGAGAGGCAGGACCGGGTCCTTTGAATACAAGTGTGCGGTGCGGGTAGGGGATTTCGATGCCTTCTTTTTCGAAGCGCTTGCGTACGAGGTAGTTGACATCGGTATGGAGATCCCAGGCGTCACCTGCATTCTCGGCCCAGGCAAAAGCGCGCAAAAGAATAGCGTACTCGCCTAACTCTGAAACACGGATGGTCACTTTTGGGTCACCGGCTTCTATTTCTTCGGGGGTGCGTTTATCAATGCACTTGGGGTGTACTTCACAGATTTCGCGCAGTGCCGCAATTGCTTTGTCGATATCTGCATCGTAGGCAATGCCGACATCAATCCACCGGCAAATAGACGGGTCGTCAATGCTGTCATTGATAACCGTTTGTGAACTGATGATAGAATTTGGCATGATGATGCGGCGATTGCGGAAATCGCGCAGCACCGTGTGACGGAGAGTGATGTCGGTGACGCGTCCGCGGTACTCTACGCCCACATTAATGATGTCACCCACGCGAAAGGGTTTGAAAATCACGATGAACACGCCCGAAATGATATTTCCAAGTGCGGCTTGCGCAGCAAAACCGATGACCACGGCGAGAATACCGGCACCTGCAAAGAGGGTTACCGCTACTGATTTCAGCTGAGGTATCGTCAGCACAATGGCGATGAGTGCGCCCGTCCAGATTAAAAATCGAATGGTATTGCGCAGAAACTTCAGTGCAGTGACACTTGCATCTTCGTCACCTTTTTGTCCGATTCGCTTATTGACTGACCAGACCACAACCCTGGTGACAAAAAGAGCCATAAGCACGATCGCAGTCACTACGATGAGGTATTCAGGGATGTAATCGGGGATGTTTAATTTCATTGTCAAGACGAAGGTATGCGCTTTTAGTCATGTATGCTGCGTGCATCGAATTAAAGGTTTTTGTGACGATTGTCATAGGCTGTTCATGAACGCTCAACTACATTTGTTACGATGCGAGTACTTGCTTTCATATGGATGTTTTGGTTTGGAGCGGGCAGTATCGCCCCCGGTAATGATTTGACACAGGTGCTCATGCTCTTCAATTTGGCAGAGCATTATGCCGAGCACTGCGAAGAAGCCCGGGAGTGCGGTGATGATGAGTTTGGAGTGCTTGAGTTTATTTCGATGCATTATTCTGACCACGAGCATCGCCGCTCAGCGCATGACAGCGATGACCATCTTCCTTTTCACGGGATGCTCTCCGTCATGACCCTGGCACCTCCCAATCCTGTATGTCTTTCATTGCCAGAACCTATGCCATGGGCTGAGCACGTTTTTGTCTATCTTGAAGTTCAGGGAGCAGACCACCTTAGCAAGATATTTCGTCCTCCACATGCTTGATCGTTTGCAGGCGCGAAAGCGCCTGGATGCCTTTGTCTATTGACGATCAAGATTTTTTCTATGCAAAACATAATAGCATTCAGCCTGCGGTATAAATCTACCGTGCTGATTTTTGCAGCCTTCATAGCTGCATCGGGATTCTACTCACTGAGTAAGCTACCCATCGGGGCGGTTCCGGATATTACCAATAACCAGGTGCAGGTGATTACCACTTCGCGCAATCTTTCTACCGAAGACGTGGAGAAGTTTCTGACCTATCCGATTGAGCTCGAAATGGCCAACCTGCCCGGAGTCAAGGAGATTCGGTCAGTCAGCAAATTCGGACTATCGGTGGTCACAGTCATCTTCGAAGAAGACATGGGGACCTATTTGCCCCGTCAGCTTATTTCGGAGAAAATCGCTTCGGCCAAACAGAACATTCCCGAGTCGTTTGGCACGCCCTTTATGGGACCCATCACTACCGGACTGGGAGAGATCTACCAGTATACACTCGACCTAAAGCCGGGGTATGAAGACCATTACACCGCGATGGAACTGCGTACCATTCATGACTGGGTGGTAAAGCGTCAGCTCGCCGGTATTGACGGCGTGGTGGAGGTGAATACTTGGGGAGGGTTTCTGAAGCAGTATGAAGTGGAGGTAGATCCGCTTGCGCTGCAAAGCACGGGTGTTTCTCTGCAAGAAGTATACGATGCCTTACAGGCTAACAATCTTGTGTCAGGAGGGGCCTATATTGAAAAGAATGGCGTGAGCTATTTTATTCGTGGCGAGGGACTCATGGGGAATGCCGGGGCCATTCAATCGACACTGGTTCGCCGTGTGAATGGAGTATCGGTGACGGTGAATGACGTGGCGAAGGTGCAGTACGGACATGCTCCGCGGTTTGGTGCGATCACTGCGAATGGCGAAGGAGAGACTGTGCTCGGACAAGTCATGATGCTCAAAGGCGCCAACTCGAACGATGTCATCAACCGGGTGAAAGAGCGGGTTGAGCAAGTCTCGAAAAGTCTTCCTGAAGGCGTCTTCATCAATCCCTTTCTCGACCGCTCAGAGCTAATTGGACGAACTACGGCGACCGTTCAGACGAATCTGCTGGAGGGCTGTCTAATTGTGATTTTCGTGGTTGTCTTGCTGCTGGGTAATTTCAGAAGCGGACTGGTTGTCGCATCGGTGATTCCGCTCTCACTGCTTTTCGCCTTGACGATGATGTACATCTTCGGTGTAGATGCAAACTTGATGAGTCTGGGCGCCATCGACTTCGGGATCATCATCGATGGTGCGGTGATTATTGTGGAGTTCGTTGCTGCAAAGATGGCGGTCATGTCAGGTGAGCTGCAAAATGCGAAGCCGTCTCAGCGTCGGTCGCTCAAAGACAGCATTACCCTGGATAGCGCTTCTAAAATGATGCGCTCGGCCATCTTTGGTCAGCTGATTATTCTTATTGTTTTCATTCCGATTCTTTCGATGACGGGAGTTGAGGGAAAGATGTTCAGGCCGATGGCGCTGACCTTCAGCTTCGCTTTGATCGGAGCCATGATTCTCTGCCTGACCTATGTGCCGGTCATCTCGTCTTTGGTCTTGAGCGATAAAGGTGCTGACGGTAACACAGTATCACGCGGCATCATTCATTTTCTGGACAGAGTTTATCGTCCGGTGTTGAGTGGAGCGATGCGTGCGGGCAACCTGGTTTTGCTCATCGCTGTGGGATTGCTGGTGGTGACCTACTTCGTTTTTGACCGGTTGGGAGGCGAGTTTGTTCCCACGCTTGACGAAGGTGATTTCGTGGTACAGCCCGTTTTACCGGCGGGTACGAGCCTTTCTGAGACGATATACCTGACCACTCAAATGGAGCAGATCCTATTCGAGCATTTTCCGGAGGTGGATCAGATTGTGACCCGCATTGGTGCTGCAGAGGTGCCCACAGACCCGATGTCAATGGAAGAGAGTGATGTGATTGTTCGCTTGCATCCTCCTGATCAGTGGACCACAGCCTTGACGAAGGCAGAATTGGCCGAGAAAATGAAAGCGCAGCTTGCCGCACACCTCGGCATCGAGATGGAAATCACACAGCCTATCGAAATGCGTTTCAACGAGCTCATCACCGGCACACGCGCTGATCTTGCCATCAAGGTATTTGGTGAAGATCTGGAGACCTTGTTTGAGTTAGGGTCGTCGGTTAAGAAGATGATTGCAGAAGTAGACGGTGCCGCCGACGTCACCATGGAGAAGATCGACGGTATACCGATGCTCAGTGCTACGTTTGATCGCGACGCACTTGCAGCTTACGGACTCCATATTGATCAAGTCAGCCGATACATCAGCGCAATGATTGCCGGTGTTGAAACCGGTCAACTCTTCGAAGGCGAGCGACGTTTCGATGTGGTACTGCGCTTGAAAGAAAACGAAGGCAGCGCACTTGAGGCCTACCGCTCGCTGATGATTGACCTTCCTGAGGGTGGTCAAATTCCGCTCAGTGCCGTAGCGAAGGTGGAAATGAAAGAAAGTCCTGCCAAAATTTCGCGCGATGACACGCACCGTCGAGTGGTGGTGGGTGTAAACGTACGCGGACGTGACCTTGAATCAGTCGTAGATGACATCCAGGGCATCTTGGGTGCTGAGCTTGAATTACCCACGGGGTATTCGATTGATTACGGCGGTCAATTTGAAAACCTGCGTCGGGCGCGACAGCGTTTGGCGATAGCGGTTCCGGTCGCACTTTTGCTGATCTTCTTTATGTTGTACACAGCCTTCAAATCTCTGAAAGAGGCCTTGATCATTTTCACAGCAATACCGCTAGCAGCTGTAGGTGGGGTGTTTTTACTTGCCATTCGTGATTTACCCTTCAGTATTTCAGCCGGAGTGGGGTTCATCGCACTGTTTGGGATAGCTGTGCTAAATGGTATTGTGCTGATTGAGCACTTGAAAACCCTCGTGCCGAATGACGGCGAGTCAGCACGCGATGCGATCGAGCGAGGCGCTCGCGAGCGGCTTCGTCCGGTGATTTTGACCGCTTCGGCCGCAGCGCTCGGATTCTTGCCAATGGCAACCTCCCTTACCGCCGGAGCAGAGGTGCAGCGTCCGCTGGCTACCGTAGTGATCGGTGGGCTGGTGACCTCGACCTTGCTTACCCTGGTTGTGTTACCGGTGCTGTACCATCGTTTCATTGCAGGAGACCATGGTTGGTCTCATGTGAAGAAAGCTGCTTTGATGCTGCTGGTACTCATCCTGTCTGCAGGAGTCACTTCAGAGGTTTCAGCACAAGAGACGCCACAGATGGCCAAGGCGGGTTGGACGCTTGACGCAGCCCTTGATCAGGGATTGACGCAACATCCTGCCGTTTCGGCAGCAAAAAAAGAACTGGAAGCCCTGAAAGAAGCAGAACCCGTGCGGATTGAAATGCCTGCGCCTGAAGTCTATCATTCATTCGATGAAAACAACATTGCTGAAAACGGAGAGCCGATTTCAGTCTTTGGTGTCTCTCAAACAGTACCGCTGCCGGGAAGCAACAACGGTGCGCGCAGAATGCACCGTGCAGAGGTTAGCGCGTTGGAGCAGAACCTGCGTCTTACCGAGCGAAAAGTGAAGCGTGAAATTGCGACGACCTTTATGCAACAGGTGGTTCAGGCTGAGCGACTGAGAAGACTGACGACACTTGACAGCCTGCATCAGGTAAACCTGGCAGGCGTGAGATTACAAGCAGAACAGGGTGCGTTGTCAGGGGTTGACGTGCTCAGAGCAGAACAGCAGGCCTTGAGTATCCGCAAGCAGCAGATGGAGGCCGAAATGCAGTTGCGCACCCTCGAATACCGACTTGGGAAACTCATCGGGCACGCTTCACCGGTGCAAGTGTTGCACGACAGACTCGTTCTCATGCTTGAAACACCTGAGTTGAGCAACTTGCCTGCTTTGCAGCATAAAGAGGCGCTACTGCGGAGGGCGGAGGCCGAAATCAGTGAACAGCGCAGTGCGCGCATTCCACAGCTTTCGCTCGAAGGATTTGAGGGTGCAAATAACGCACCGGGTGCTAAACGCTATGCTGGCTTTCGGGTAGGATTGACGCTTCCGATCTGGCCAACTACTACCAAGCGCAGGGTCGCGCAGGCACGTTTGAATGCAGACGCTGCAAAGTCTTCGGTAGAGCAAGTTCGTCTTGAATCTGAACTTGACCTCAATGCACGTTTTGAGCAAGCTGAATACCTGCAACGTGTGAATTTACTCTATGAGCGGCAGTCGGTTCCGAATGCAGAACTACTGTTGGAAGCCACTTTAAAAGCCCGCAAAGAAGGTGCGACCTCTCTGCAATCTGCACTGCTCGATATAGAGCGCGCTGCACGCACCCAGCTTGAATTTCTCGATCAGTGTGAAGCACTGAATGATCTTATCATTTCTATCAAATACCACGAATAATGACAACCCGAAATAGTTTATTCATTCTTGTCTTCGGCGCTCTTATCGTCTCATGCGGAGAAGCAGAACAAGCACCTGCTCCTATTGCCACGCCGGCACAAACCGGATTCTTTGTGTCGCATAGCCAGTTTAATACCCTCCGCATGCGAAACGTCACCCTCATCGATACCGTACTCACGGAGCAAATTGAAATGAGAGGCCGTGTCACCGTTTCGCCAGAGAGTGAATTTGATTTGAGTCTGCCTTTTAACGGACAAGTCATTGAGATCGCCGTGAGCATCGGAGATGAGGTCAAAAAAGGGCAAGCGCTACTCGCGGTGCGGAGTGCAGAGTATGCCATCTTGCAAGAGCGCCACTTAAAAGCTCGCGCACAGGTTGACTACCTTTTAAAGGAGTCAGAACGAACTCAGGTGCTGAACGATGCGGAAGTGACCGCGAACTCAGACAGGGAGCGCATTGAAAGTGAACTGCAAGGTGCTGAAGCAGCGTTGCAATCGCTCCGGGCGCAACTGGAGGTTGTCGGTACATCTAACAATGAAAGGCTTACGAACCGCTTGGTGATTCGCGCGCCTCACTCCGGTATCGTGACAGCAATTGCGGTGAATCAGGGGCATTTCTTAGAAGCCTATCAACCGGCAATTACCTTGCTCGATCCTTCGGGCATGCGCCTTGAGTTAGCTGCATTCGACCATCAGGTAGATGCATTGCAGCCGGGATCAATGGTAGAGTTTCAAACCATCGGTAATGCTAAGCGCCAGACGGGGGTCATGGCTCAGATTGTGCCGAAAAGCAGCCTGCGGCAGCAAGCCTTTCGTGTGATCGTAGAGCGCGGTAAGGCAGATTGGTCGGCACTTCAGCCCGGTTTGGCAGTGAAAGCGGTGGCAAAAGGTCAGCAGCAGAAAGTGCTGGCTTTTCCGTCAAGTGCCTTGGCGGGTGATCCGGGGCAGCCCTCCTTTTTCGCCGTGACATCGCTCACCGGAGAGTCGGAAACAGCACATGATACAACGGGCTACCGCTACCGAAAGATAAGGCCCGAGTATATCTTCGTCAGCGGAGAGTGGGCGGGTGTGCTGCCCGCAAGTATGGATGTCAATACCCGGGTATTGGCCAGAGGAGTGCAACATATTTCGCTTGAATAGCAAAATGTAACCCCTGCTCTGCATCGTGCGTAAGATATCGTGACTACTACTCGCTGATACCTTATTGCCACATGACCGCCCTACACCGGTTTTTTATCTTTATGTCGATGCATCTCTGCCTGGTTTCAACCGGGCAAGATATTGACTGGGTATTCTCGACCTCAGGTACGGGAAACGCCACCACCAAATCGGTCTTTCCCGATAAAGACAACGATGGTGTCTACGGTGCCGGATTTTTTGAAGGGGTTACGAATAACGCCATCTTCGGACAATCAGGCGCTCTCAATTCCATTGAAATCACGCTCACTGCCAATGGTCCGCGCGACGGAATGCTCTTTAAACTGAACAATGAAGGAGAGCCGGCCTGGCTGGTAACACTCACCGGCAATAGTGAGAACGCATTATTATCCATCACTCAGCTGTCTGACGGTACTGTGCTTGCAGGCGGGTATCTTGAAGGCAGCGCCAGCATATACCGCGGTAGTTTGCTTCAGGCCTCGATCGCTGTTCCGGCAGCCACTGATCGGGTCGGGATCATCTGTGCCTTCGATACCAATGGAAACTACCTTTGGCATCAATTTTCGGGAAATGCGCTTGAATCGTCGATGGTGGTCGATATCCAGCCGGGTTCCGGGTTCTTTTATGCACTGACCCTCGCTGAGGGATCCGCTGCGCTTCCCAATGTCTTAGCAAGTTACTCCAATAGCCAGTACCACCTCGGGTGCTATAACACAGATGGAGATCTGCAGTGGGAAAACCACTTCGGAGATCCCGCTAATGATCTTTTCTTCGATGACTGGATCAGCATGCACCCGCGCGTAGACCATTTCAGGGGATTCACTGCGGTGATAGGCTACTTTAACAGTGCTGACTTCACAGTTTACCATACCGCAGGAAATGATGCATTCACTTGGAGCTCAGATTCGGGAGACGACCTCTTTGTGCTCCTCTTTGATGAAAACGGGAGCCTCGTCTGGGCTGAACCAATTGTGCAGTCGCTCGACCTGACTTACGGATATGATGTAGCCGTAAATTGTGAAGGAGTCTACGTCACAGGAAGTATTCATGCCACGCCCTCTTTTCCTGCATGGTTGCCCGGAGGATACATGCTCAATGGAGGAACACACGATGATATTTTCGTGGCCAGGTTAAATATGGATGACGGACAAACTGCCTGGGCGACACTATTCAATGCGGATGGTGATCCACACCTCGAGCATGCCTATGCTATTGATACAGATGAATTTGGAAATGTATTTCTGGCTGGGCAGTTTCATACTGCTTTCGGACCTGGATTTACGGGTGCATACACCCTTGACAACTCTCACAGCGAGAGTTTTGTCATTGCTATGAACAACCAGGGCGAGCCCTTTTGGGCGGATACCTTTTCGGGAAGCGGTGATGATGTTATTTATGACCTCTATTGCCATGGGAACGGGGTTGTTTACGTGGGCGGACGAGGCAGCGAATCACTCGACGAAATTGACGCCGACTTGCTCACCGGTGAAACCAACGCGATTCTCATGGCGCTTCAGACCCCTACTCCCGGAAGTCAACTTTGTTGTTATCCGGTTGAGCCGGGAACACTCTCTGTGGAAAATGCTGCTTTGTGTCCGGGTGAACCGATACACTTCGATTACTCAGGTTATGGTGAAGGAATACACACTCTGCGCTATTCTTCTGACGGCCTCGATTGGGTAGAGGTTGACATAATCAATGAAGAAGGAGTAACCTTAGAAAACCCCCAAAGTGGCACCTATCAGGTATTGGTGGAGTCACTTGATTGCTTACCTGATTTTTCAAATAGTGTAGATGTTTCAGCAGAAGATGTTACTCCACCGCAGCTTACTTGTGCATTGCCCCTCGAAGGGCATATCGCAGTGGCATGTGGTGCGCCATTGCCTGATCTTACTTCTTTCTGTTCGGCCGTGGATGCCTGCAGCGATGTGACTGCTGTACAAGATGTCGCTATTGGTACTTTTCTGGCGCCGGGCAGCCATACGGTATGGGTAAGTATCAGTGATGAAGCAGGAAATGAAGCTACACAGCCCTTTCCTGTGGTGGTGGAAGACACCGCCCCGCCGCTCTTTGATTGCCCGGAAGACATAACGGTTAGCGCCTCTGATGCCTGCACCTACATCCTTGATGACTTCTCGAATGTCTTGAATGCTGTTGATAACTGTTCAGCCATTTCCATTACACAAACGCCGGTGCAAGGAACAGAACTCACTACGGGTAACCACGAAATCACTATTGAAGTCACAGATGACGCCGGTAACGCAGCTTCATGCACCTTTAACCTGGTTGTTGAAGACCACCAGGCACCCGCGCTCATTTGCAATGGAACGCAAGTGGTCAGTGTGGGAGTTGGCTGCACATACACCATCGCACAAGCCGAAGCTTACGGTGCAATTTCTGAAAATTGCGACAGCGTGAGTCTGGCTGTAGAACCGGCGCCGGGTACAATGCTAACTCCCGGGCAGTATATGCTCACATTGAGTGCAAGTGACGCCCATGGCAATGCAGATAGTTGTACGTTCGAGCTCATCGTTGAAGATGATGACCAGCCGTTATTCAGCTGTAGTCTGCCCAACAGCATCCAAACGGGAGACGACTGCACTGCTTTACTGCCTGATTTTTTTGAGGTTTGCTCTGTAACGGATGCCTGTGGGATTGTCAATACCGTCCAAAATCCCGTTGCGGGCACACCGCTGCCACCCGGAGATCATTTGATTCAGCTCCAGGCTGAAGATGTCGGTGGAAATGTAGCCGAGATTTATCACGAAATTACCGTAATTGACAATGATGCTCCACTTCTGGAGTGCCCGTCAAATCAGAACCGCGACCTCGAGTCGAGCTGCGGTTATTTACTCGAAGATTTTACAGAAAGTACGGTGATCGCAGATGCCTGCGGCATAAGCAGTGCGGTTCAAACCCCACCTCCGGGTGATTTGCTCTCAGCAGGTGAACACATCATTACCATTGAGGTGACCGATGACGCGGGTAATAGCGCAGCTTGCTCGTTTTCCCTGACAGTATCAGATATATCGGCACCACAGATTTATTGTCTTCAAGATCCTGTTCAAATTGAAACCACTGACGCCTGCAACGTGCTGCTGCCTGATTTTACAGACAGCCTGCTCGTTAATGATAACTGTGGTGTGGTTTCATTCACGCAAACTCCCGCACCTGATACGCCCCTTTCCCCGGGAGAACACACCATCACAATGCTGGCTGAAGACGACGCCGGAAATAGCACTTTATGCAGCTTCCTGGTGCTTGTGTCGGATCTGCAGCCACCCAGCCTCTCTTGTACAACGTCCTATACGTTCATAGCCGAAGGTTGTGGATATACGCTTCCTGATTTAACTGACGATTGCTCGTTTGCGGATGCGTGCGAACCGCTGACGATCACGCAAAATGTCGCATCCGGCAGTTTTCTGCCGCCCGGAATTCACGAAGTAATCATCACTGCCGAAGATGCCTTCGGCAACCTGACCTCGGAATCAATCTCGGTGACCATCAATGATGAAGACGCACCCGTATTGAACTGCCCAGACGATCAGCAGCGAACGGTAGGCAGCGCCTGCACCTATCTGCTTGAAGATTTCAGCGCGCTTCTATCAGCTGAAGACAACTGCGAAGTGGCTGTGCTTACTCAAGCACCTGCTCCGGGAACCTCGCTCACTGAAGGCCTGCACGAAATTACCTTCACAGTGTCAGATAACAGCGGAAACGAAAGTACGTGCAGCTTTTCATTGATGGTTACAGACGAACAGGATCCTGTGATCGAATGTCCCGAAAATCAACTCAAAGAAGCCGGACCGGGTTGCGTATACGTACTTGCAGATTATGTGGCTTTGAACCCGGCTTCCGACAATTGCGACCAGTTGACCAGTGTGCAGGTTCCCGCGCCGGGTACGCCGCTGGGCATAGGTTTGCATACGATCGAAATTCAAGCGACTGACGATGCAGGCAATAGTACCTCATGCAGTTTTGAGGTCGAAGTGGTAGATGTCATGGCTCCCGAGCTTGCATGCAATGCTTCCTACACCTTCAACGTAGCAGCTTGTGATTTTGCACTTCCGGATTTGACCGCTGACTGCCTCTACAGCGACCATTGCGAGCCGCTGGCGGTCACGCAAGATGTCGCATCCGGCAGTTTTCTGCCGCCCGGAATACACCAAATCACCGTAAGCGCTGAGGATGGGGCAGGAAACATCTCTCAAGCCGTCATTGATGTATTCATTGAAGATACTACGGCGCCCGAGATCGAGTGTATTGAAGATCAGTCGGTTGAGATAGATGGAGACTGCCTTTACACCTTGAGCGATTTTACCGGACTCATATCCGTCGCCAATGCCTGTGACGATCTGGTGATTGCTCAAACACCGTCACCGGGTCAACTGATGGAGCCCGGCACGTATACCCTTTCGTTTAGCGCTACCGATGCCTCAGGGAATACAGGTTCATGTGTGATGCAGCTTGAAGTGAACGACGCAGAAGCGCCGGATGTAATCTGCTCCGGGCTTCCGCCGGTGATCAATGGAGGGTGTCAGTCGGTTATGCCTGACCTGACCGGATTGATTGAGGCCGCGGATTGCCAGGAATTCACAATTGAACAGAATCCGCTGCCAGATACCGAGCTGGTGGAGGGCCCACTTACCATTACGTTTACGGTTACTGATGCCTCCGGAAATGTCTCTTCATGCGTGCACGACGTGGAAGTAAGCCTGGCTGATGGACCTGGTATCAATTGTTTGCCACTCGATGAGCTCACCGTAGATGACTGCAGCTATGTTCTACCCGATCTTACGGGAGAATTACTGATCAATGGCGCTTGCGGTCCGGTAACGATTGCGCAGGAACCCGAGGCAGGTACCATCGTAACGGATGAAATCGTTGAGATTACCTTCACGGTGACCGATGATGAAGGCAGCAATTCTTGTTCTTCTTCTCTGGTGATTGCTTATGCCCCTGAAATTGCGGTCACTTGTCCGAGTGACCTCTTCATCGATCAAACTGCAAATATCTGCGGCGCAGAAGTGAGCTATCCGGATCCTGAGGTTACTACGTGTGCATCTTACGAGTTGGCCGTGACGTCTGGTCCGTCATCCGGTGAAGTTTTTGAGAGCGGTCTCACAGAAGTGACCTATGTCGCCACATTGTCAACCGGAGCAATCGCAACTTGCAGTTTCAATGTGACGGTGAATGACCTCGCTCCTCCGGAGGTAGAATGCACTGAGGTCGTATCGGGCTGCATGGCGGTTCCTGAATTTACGGCTCCTGAATCTTTTGACGCCTGCTCTCCGGTTACCACTGAGCAAGTCGCGGGTCCGTCGCCTGGATCGTCCTTTGATATAGGGCAAACCCTCGTCGTGTGGCACCTTTCAGATGATTCCGGCAACTTGGCAGCCTGCTCGACAATGGTAGAGGTGCTGCCACTTCCCGAGGGAAGTTGGTCTGCAGATAACTTTGAGTTTTGTCAGGGTGATGCACCGGCCCAGCTTTCAGCAGAGTTGACCACGTCTGAGGAGGTGAGCGAATGGAGCGGCCTTTCAGATGACGGTTATTTTGACCCTTCGGAGGTGTCTCCTGGTAGTTATGAGGTTTCGGCTCTTTTGAGCAATGGTTCTTGTTTCGCCGCAGAAGCGGCGGAAGTTACGGTACATCCTAATCCGCAAGTTGATGCAGGAGAAGAAATGGCCGTTTGCGGCATGCAGGTGAACCTCACAGGCTCAACCGATGCTGCTGAATTTGAGTGGCTGCTTCCGGAAGGAGTGCTTTTACTGGATGGTGGTAACAGCCTGAACCCGCTGCTGGAGGCAGAAGATTACACCAGCTATGATATCGAACTGTTGGCGAGCTCTGCTCAGGGCTGTGAGGGTAGCGATGTGGTGACCATCTCTTTTGTGGAAGATGCAGTGAATTTCGATCTGGGTGAAGACCTGCGGGTGAATGCTCCGGCAGAGATTGCGGTGATCGTACCGTCTGCCGACCTTATAGAATTCGGCTGGCTGAGCGAACCCGGAGGGCTGATTGAAGAAGGTGCCGGAACATTGAACCTACTGATGAACGATCCCGGTATGTATGAGCTTTTGGTAACGGCATCCAATGAACCTTGTCCGACCCGCTCCGATACCCTCCGCATCGAAGTACTCGATCTTCTGATTCCGAATGGCTTCTCACCAAACGGAGACGGCGACAACGATACCTTTAGTATCCGCGGGCTTGATCGGTTCAGTGAGCGCAGTGTCAGGATGTTTGATCGAAACGGAAGGCTTGTTTTTGAAAGCGAAAACTACAACAACGAATGGAACGGCACTGACCTCCGCGGGAGGTTGCTGCCTGAAGGCACCTACTACGCTGCCATTCGCCTTGACGAATTGGAGCATAGCGGCTTTGTGATTCTTGAACGCGAATGAAAAAGCTGCTTTACATATCGGTTTTGTGGTTGCTGCAGCTTTCCGCCAACGCACAGTACAGTCCGGTGGTTTCACAGTATATGCACCATGCCCTGCCGCTGAATCCTGCCTTTGCGGGTTCGCGTGAGGCGCTGAGCGTAGCGGTCTCGCACCGAAACCAGTGGGTGGGTATGCCCGGAGCACCCGTAACGCATCTGTTGAGTGCGCATACACCGCTCAAAAATGAGCGGCTGGCTTTAGGATTTACCGCATGGAATGAACAATTCGGCATTACCCGTCAGAATACGGTTCGTGGCATAGCAGCATATCGGTTAAAGCTGAAAACAGGACATTTGGCCTTCGCGCTCTCCGGAGGTGTTTCTGTTGGCAATCAACAATGGTCAGAAGTCATTACCTCAGATGCCGATGACGCCCTTTTTGATCGTCCGGATGACCGGTTTGTAGTGCCCGATGCCGGTACAGGCATTTACTTCCACACCGAACGGTTTTACATAAGTCTATCGGCTCCTCAACTGCTCAGCGCAGACTACGCCGGAGGTGGTGGTTATCGGGCCGTATTCGATCTGAACCGCACACCGCTCTACTTCAATACCGGGGTTGAATTGAAGCTGGGCGGACGCGCAAGTGTGCGTCCTTCAGTGATGCTCACCCGTCAGCCCGGTGGCGTGCTACAGGCTGATCTCAACATGATCTTTCGGTTTGCCGAATGCGTTGAGTTTGGTGGTAGTTATCGAACTGACAAGGCTGTAATCGGACTCATGCGCGTGCGCATCAATGAGCAGTTCAGTATGGCTTATGCCTATGACCATTGGTTCTCTCCGTTGTCGAGTTTTCAGAATGGCACACACGAGCTCACACTCGCTTTTGACCTCTTATACCGGCACAGCGTTATAAATCCGCGATTCTTCTGAGGTGAATACCTTCTGCAGACATATTGCGTCCCTCTTTACCCTGATCGTCTTTGCTTTCTGCGCAAAAGCGCAGGATGCTACGGTGGAGCCCATGAACCTGAGTTCCGGTTTCAATGCTTTTGCTCCGACGATCCTCAACGGCAGTCTGGTGTATTGCTCCGATGCACGTTTGCAGGGATTGCGCAAGGACGAAGACCTCCAGGGAGCCTCGCAGGTTCATTGGTATTTCGCAAGTGAAGGTGATAGACGTACGTTATCTGCTTCTTTCGCGAACGAATTTCACCATTTGGGTCCGGGGGTGCAGAACCCCGCAACAGGTAGGTGGATATTCACAGCAGCGCGTAAATCTGCAGCCAAAAGAGACACCTCAACCCTCAGCCTGTACACCGCAATGGCAGATGCCAATGGCGTACTCATGGATATCCAACCACTTGTATTCAGTGACGCCGTTTGGTTGAATGACGCGAATGTTGCACATCCTGCGGTATCACCAGATGGTGAGTGGCTCTGTTTTTCGTCGAATTACAGGGCTGCCGGTTCGGCTGATCTCTTTATCAGCAAAAAAGAAGTCGATCACTGGGGAACACCAAAGCGAATGAGCGCAAAAGTGAACTCAGAGAGTGGGGAGTACTTTCCGACCTTCGCGCCGAACGGATGGTTGTATTTTGCCTCTGACCGCAAGGGCGGCAAAGGAGGATATGATCTGTACTTCAGTTACCTGCTGGGTGGTGAATGGTCATCGGCTCAACGTCTTGAGAACGATCTGAACTCGCCTTCTGATGATTACGGCATGGCCTTTCTGAGCGATGGCATGTCAGGCTATTTCTCTTCTGACCGAGAGGGTGGAATGGGAGACATCTTTGCCTTTGAACTGGCCTATCCTGATTTTGACCGCTGCAAGCCCGCGCTGCCTGAACCGGTGTGTTACCTGATCGAAGAAACAGCCATTCAGCATTCAGATACCCTTCCCGTGTATTATGAGTGGGATTTCGGAGATGGGGCTACTGCACGCGGATTGTCTAATGAGCATTGTTTCCCGGGTATTGGAGAGTATGATGTGGCATTGAATATTTACGATACGCTCACAGGCGCCCACTTTGCGAGGGTTTCGGAACTTCAGATTTCTATTCTGCCGGCCGGCGTTCCCTTTATTCAGGCGCCTGATACCGTCAGGATCAATGAGGCCGTTTATTTTGCCGCCGATACTGCAGAGTTGAATGGTTTTCTGACAGAAGGCTTCTATTGGAAAAGCGGTGACGGTAGAAAATTCAAAGGTGTTGAGGCCGCATGGGGTTATCCTGCGCCTGGTGTATACGAAGTGGCCCTGGCTGCCATGGCTCCGCCGGTTCGTGGGTTCAGAGACCACCGGTGCGGTGTGCAACAGATTGTTGTGATCGATCCTGATGAACCGGGTATCGCACTGGGCGAGCCGGAGGCCCAAAAAATACAATTACCGAGGGTATTGTCTGAAGTGGAAGAGCACGTTCGCATAGATGGTGATGACCGTGTGTATTTCATTGAATTTCACCAGTCGCAATGGCAATTGGCATTGAGTGACCCTTATTTTAAAGACGTACCCTTCGAAATCGTTGAGCGATTCCAGAACCACGACAGTCTTTACCACTACAGTGTTGGAGAGGCCCGGCGCATAACCGAGTTGTATTCAGTGCAGCGTGAAATGACGGCAGCCGGTTACCCCGAAGCCATTGTGATGGAAGAAGCGATTGAACAGTTTAAAGAAGATACCCGCAAGCGAGGCTCGTACTATACTGACGAAGAAAAGCTGCAGATGAACCGGTACATCGGACAGTTGTCTGACATTCGCTTCGATGTCAACAGCAAAGCAATCCGAAAAGAGTCAACCCGGAATCTGGAGAAGATTCTGCAAATCTTACAGATGGACGAAAGTTTAATGCTCCAGATTTCAGCGCATACCGATGACAGGGGAACCGACGAATACAATCTTGAGCTGTCTGAAAACCGCGCCAATGCGGTGGTGCAGTACTTCGTTGAATCCGGAATTGAAAGTGGTCGATTGCAGGCTCGTGGCTTCGGCAACCGCCTTCCTATTGCGGATAACCAATCAGAAAAAGGAAGGGCACGCAACCGGCGTGTTGAATTCAGGCTGATTTTCATTGAGAAATAGTGTAACATCACACAGAATCAGGCGTATAGTCAATTAGATAACCAGCGACTGATGCAGACTTACTTCACCCTACTACTCTTGCTTGGAGCGGTTGCCGCCTCTTTTGGGCAGCCGGTGCCTGCCGAAGAAGAAAATATTCCTTACCTCGTGACTTTCGGCAAGGATGCCGACACCAGTTGGGGAGATGACGATTTTTGTCAAGTCTTTTTCTTTTCAATTCCGGCAGATCATCGAACCCCCTTTTTCATCCGAGTATTCGACCCCGACTGCGGTGGTGAGGCTGATGAGCAAAAAGGGGCCTTCAACACGATGACACGCTTTTCGGTTTATGGTGGCGAGGGCTGCATCTCTGAAGATGATGCGCGCTCAGTAGATCCTGTAGGAAACTTCAATAGCGGAAACCTGCTCGCAAGTAAAACCTTTGGAAGCCAGCAGAAATACGACGGCCAATGGTACACTTTTGGTCCGTTCAACCCCCTTGAAGGTGAGCTTTCTCCGAAATACGGGGGATATATTTTTAAAATGATCACCGAAGGCGTGCGTGGTGATGACGGTAACCTCTACCGCTTCTACATGTCAACCGCACAAGATGAAAATATACCCGTTGAAGGTGGCAACGCGTTT
This sequence comes from Flavobacteriales bacterium, assembly GCA_018402085.1. GTDB lineage: Bacteria > Bacteroidota > Bacteroidia > Flavobacteriales_D > Sanyastnellaceae > Sanyastnella. The sequence goes on from JAGYJM010000002.1 coordinate 593,849, forward strand.
ACGTTCGAATATACCTTTCGTCTGCACAGCGATCCGTGGCAAACTTCACATGTTTACCCTTACATCGACAATGAGGTGATTTACCTGGCGCAATCCAATTTCGATTGGGACAACGATGGATTTATTCGCGTTTACAGTGTGGTGTCATTTGCGGAGGAACTGACAACAAGCCAGGATAATAACTGGTCTTCAAGTAAGTATACGGTTAAAGATCAGGAGCGCGGTAAGTCGCTTGATATTCAATTCACGAAAGATGAAAACAAGAATGTCAACAACAACAACGTGGTCTTTTATGTGACGAACCAATACGGCGACCTGCTGCCGTTCTATACGGTTCCGATTGGTGGTATACCAAGATATCAGGGGAAAGCCGTAGCCCGCCCGATACGTAAGTAATGGTATTCAATACATTGTATTTGAGAAGCCTGATCGGATCCCTGCTCATTGTGGCATCACTTATAGCGGAGGCCCAATCTTTCAGGATCAGCCGACTTGATGAATCAGATGGTCTTTTTGAGCGCTTCATTTACTCTACAGACCAGGATCATCAAGGGTATATCATTCTCGGAACATCTAACGGAATGTACCGCTACGACGGGTTTGTCTTTGAGCACTTTGGCGTCAAAGACGGGCTTTCCCATCCATTTATTACAACCAGCGCCGCAAGTGAAGATGATCTCTATTTCGGTCATGGAGATGGCTCAGTTTCAGTTTACCGAAATGCTCGTGTTCAAACCCTTTACCGTGACTCCCTTTTCAGCCAACGCGTGATCTCAATGTCTGCAACCACTGAAGGGCTTTGGTCGCTGCAGCAGGGCAATAAGTTGCTCTTATGGAAAGACAATGAACTGCAGTTGCATCAATTGCAGATGGAAGGAGCTATGGCGCGTAGCATCCATTGCACGGCGGAAGGTAAGGTGATCGTAGCCTGTGATATGGGCGTCTATCTCTACGATGCAGATAAGAACAATGCAAAGCTTCTTGATAGCACTGCCGGATTAAGTGTCACGGCCTTCTGCCACGCTGAAGGCAGTGATCGCGAATTCTTTATGGCCGCAGAAGACCTCGGAATTGTAAAGCTGAACCTTGAAAAGGAGACCATTCGTTTTTTAAACGGTCCCGGACAACCGGATTCCTGGCTCATTAACGACATGCGCAGCTTGCCAGGAAATAAACTGTGCCTGGCGACAAACAGCCATGGAATGCTGATGCTTGAAGGGTTGAGGGGAGAGCGCTGGCAACAGGTTACGACGCCTGCCGGATTGAACAGAGATGTATCCAGCATCCGCACGATCCAGATAGATCGCGAGCAAAATCTCTGGCTTGGAACCAATGGCGAAGGCCTGATTATGCTGTCGAGCCAGGCCTTTACCATCCATCGCTTTCGCGATGAAGAAGACTGCAAAGTGACGGCACTTAATAGAATTCACGACCGGCTATGGATCGGAACGAGCTGCGGCTTACTCAAAGCAGCCGGTAATCTTGATACCCTCGCACATTGGGACTGGGGTGAAGGTATTCCGACGTCAAAAATCACAGATATTGAGCGGGATGAGCAGGGCAGAATATGGCTCAGTACTGCGCGAAAAGGTTTGTATTTCCTTGAGCCCGAGGCTAAAAACTTTATAAAATTTGAGTTGCCGGGCGATTTGTTAAATGAACGAATCAATGATCTGCTCTACAGCGAAGGGCTGCTCTATGTGGCTACTGACTATGGTCTTTATCAGGTGCGGGAAAAACAGGTGTTGTCGCACCTTACCATGCTGTCAGGACTTCCGCATAATGTGGTCAATACCCTTTTTAAAGACTCGTTTGACAGGGTGTGGATTGGAACGTACAACAGCGGGCTCACCTATATTGAAGAAGGGGTGATCCTGAACACGCGGTTGCCCATGGATAAACTTCTGGATACCTATGCCTTCACCCAAGACAAAAGCGGATCTGTTTGGGCAGGTACCGACGGCGCCGGAGTTGTTTGTGTGTCTGAGCGGGATACTGCGATATACAACCGAATGAGCGGATTGTATTCAGACTATTGCTATGGCATTCAGCAAGATCGCGCAGGCCGTATTTGGATTGCTCACCGGAACGGATTGAGCCAGATTGATCCTGTGACCGGCGATGTTGAAGTGTATGACGAGTCTGAGCTCACCCAAAGTACCCTTTCTCCAAATGCTTTTGTGCAAGGCCCCTTTGGGAACCTCATGGTTGGTATCGATAAGGGCTTACTTCTGTACAATGCTGACCTCGCTAAGCCAATGGAGGTGGAGCCAAGCGTGAACCTCAAGCACGTGGTCATATCTGACAGCCTCTTTGCTACTGACAAAACTATAGACCTGCCGTACGGGATGTACCGGATTGAGTTCGGGTTTGTGGGGCTCAGTTTCAGAAACCCTGAGCAGGTGACTTATCGCTATTTTCTCGAAGGCTATGATCTGGAGTGGTCTGATCGGGTGAGTGATAACACCGTGAGGTATTCGAGACTTGATCCGGGGAGTTACACTTTTAAGGTGAAAGCCTATAACAAGCAGGGTGTAGGCGGATCAGAAGAAGCGGAAGTTCGAATCAATATCCTCAGGCCATATTGGGAACAGTGGTGGTTTTATGCTGTGATCATCCTCGTAATCTTTCTTGTAGTGCGCTTCATTATTCGACGAAGAGAGTACGTGATGCGCATGAACCAGGAGCGACTGCAGCAAGAACTCGACCTTCGTACCCGGGAGGTGGTGGCTCAAAAAGAGCTTATTGAGCGTCGGAATAAAGACATCACCGATAGCATCCGCTACGCGAAAAATATCCAGAAAGCGATGCTGCCCGCGCCTGATATTCTGAATAGACACTTTGCCGAAGCCTTTGTCTACTTTAAGCCCAGAGATATTGTAAGTGGCGACTTTTACTGGACCGAGAAGTTCGGATCTAAAATTCTGGTGGCTTGCGCAGATTGCACCGGACACGGAGTTCCGGGAGCTTTCATGTCACTCATAGGAACGGTACTCTTGAAAGATACCAGCCGAAACCGACAGGTTGAATCGCCGAGTGAGTTGTTGTACGCACTCGAGCATGAGCTGAATGCCATGTTGCATCAGGGTGACGGCCCGTTTTCTGTGCAAGATGGAATGGATATCTCTGTTGTGGAGTATGACTTCGAAACAAGCGTCTTACGATGCAGCAGCGCGAGGCGACCGGTGGTTGTATATCAATCGGGACGGCGCATCGAAATCAAGGGTGACCGCAACAGCATTGGAGGGCAGATGCTCGGTGAGTCTAAGCAGTTTACACTGAACGAGATACAGCTGAGACCGGGAGATAGTTTCTATCAGTTCAGTGATGGTATATCCGATCAGTTTGGTGGCAATGATGGCAAGAAACTGAAAAAGAAGGGTTTGCTAAGTATACTCGATCAAGCAAAAACCTTGCCGATGAATGAGCAGTACACCCATATTCGCCGTTCACTGAAAGAGTGGAAAGGCGATGAACCTCAGGTAGATGATATTATTTTGTTAGGCATTCGAGTTTAAGCATCTCCGAACTCTCGTTGCAGGTTTTCAACGGTCTCTTCGGGAAGGTTGTGCAGGTCAAGAAGCATCAGCCCATCAAGCGCATTATTGAACAGGGGGTCGAGGTTGAACCCGAGAATACGGGCGTTTTGATGCAGGTACTTTTTCAAGAGAACAGGCACGGTAAACGACAAGGGTTCAATGTCTGCGATGATGCGATCCATTTTCTTCAGGTCATTCTCAGTGGCGTCGAGTAGCGCATCCTGATCCACATTTGTCTCAGAAACCACATACGGTGTTCGGGGCCACACATGCGGCGCCAGTTCTTCGTCATAATAATGGCGCTTGATAAACTCAATAATCAGCCCTTTCGACAGTTCAGTGTACTTGCCGCTGATCGTAACCGGACCAATGATGTAACGGTAGTCAGGTATGCGAATCAGCACAAGCAGGATACCCTTCCATAGCAAGAACAAAGGCATACGCTGTTTCTGATACTCCGGGGCAACAAATGAACGCCCGAGCTCGAGTGACTGCTCAAGGATATCTTCCATCGGACCTGACATCTTGAACAGGGTGGAGGTGTAGAAGCCCCTCACTCCATAACGCCGCATAACCTGTGGCCCCCTTCCGATGCGGTAGGCGCCGGCAATGCACTGCGCTTCTTTATCCCACAGGAACAGGTGGTCGTAGTACAGGTCGAAACCATCAAGGTCAAGCGGCTTATTGGTGCCTTCGCCCACCTCACGAAAGGTGAGCTCACGTAAACGGCCGATTTCTTTGAGGATGTTCGGAATTCTTCGCGCACTGGCAATGTAACAAGCGAACTGCTGATGTTCAAACAATCGGTTGCTTTCGAGAGCGCTTACCTCTTCGCTCAGCAGCTCTTTTGGTATGGCATCGATGACCCGCTCCGGTTTCCGGGTGCTCTTCAATCGGGAGAAGTACTCTTTGCGCACCTCCAGACCCGAGCTCAAGGCATACGTTTTAGCTCGCAAGAAACGCGAGAGTTCTTTCGCTGATTCAAAACAACTGATATCCCTGGCGCGTATGGGCTTACCGATTCGCACCCGGAGCGTTTTTCCGCGTTTATTCATCAATTCTGCGGGCAAACGCAGGGTGCGCAGCGAAGGGTGAATGGCTCCGAGCAAGTGAAAGAGGCGGCTGTTCTTGCCGTCAAAGTAAACAGGTACCACCGGCATTCCTGCCTTGTGGATCAAACGAATACTTTCGTCGCTCCAGGGGCCATCACTGATGGTCTGTATGTCTTTTCGGTAGGTGCTTACTTCTCCGGCCGGGAAAATACCCAGGGGTAAGCCCTCTTCAATATGCGCCATCGCCGCCTGAAGACCTACAGGAATGTTGCCCTGCTGCCGTTCGTCTTCGCTTGGTTTTACCGCAATCAAGCGGTCAGAAATCTGCTCAATATGTTGCAGAAGAAAGTTCGCAAGCACTTTGAAATCAGGGCGCTGTTCACAGATCAGGTGAAGCAGAACAAGTCCGTCTATCGCGCCGTAAGGATGATTTGATACCGTGATGAAACCGCCGCTCTCCGGAATACGTTTAAGCTCTTCAGGGTCTACCTCAATGCGAAGGTCGAGAAGCTCCAGTGTTTCGCGAATAAAGGCGGTGTCTTTCTTGTCATGGATCCGCTCGTAGAAACGGTTCACGCGCTCCATACCGCTCAGCCTGTATAGCACACCTACAAGCGGATTGCGGGTTCGCAAGCGTGCAGCCTGCGCCAACTGCTCTTTTGAGACGAGTTTATCCAAAGGTTCTCGGAATGATTATTCTAAGTTAACTAGATCGCGCTTTGGTTAAACATGCGGCAGGTGAATTTTGGGTTAAGGCTTTTCCGCGCAAAAGCGCGGGATGCTGTGAGGAGTGCAGAATCGAAAGAGGTAGATGAACACGACTTGTGGATGCCAGAAGGCATGGAGCATTTTCTGTGACTAATCTCGGTGAAGATATAGAGCAGCACCGAGTACAGCAAGAAACAAAAAGCCCCGCCAAAGCGGGGCTTTTTGCATCCGGCGTTTTTACGCCGCTTAAATGTTGTAGCTGAAGCCAAGACTGAAGGTGCGACCCCACTGCATCGACTGGAAGTTATACTCAACACCTTTGAACTCGTACGTCTGACGGATCACCGGGTTCAGGAGGTTGCGCGCTTTGAAGCCCAGCGTGAATTTATCGCTGATACGCTTTGAAAGCGTGAAGTCGAGGTTGCCTACCGGCTGGTCGTATACGTCAGGTGTACCGCCCTGGGTAACGAGTACAAGTTTCGGACCCTGTATGTTGAAGGTCACTGCCATGTTCAGTCCAAGTGAGTCGTTATCGTAGGTCGCGATCGCGTTGATAATGTATGGCGATTGTCCGAACATTGGGCGAGTATCAAGGTGGTCAGGGTCTGTCGCGCGGATTTGTTCGAGCTCACGCTCTTCGATGTCAGTGGCCGACTGCACAAGCGTCAGGTTGAAGCCGACGCCGAAGGGAGCCATAGCTTCTCCCATAAATGCAAGCGATTTGCGAACTTCAAACTCTGCACCGAGCAGCGTAGCGCTAGGTACATTTCTCCATGTGATTTCTGTATTCTGAGAGGTGGCAACAATCACTTGCTCAATTGGGTTCGTAAACTGCTTGACGAAGCCACTGACTGAGTAGATTTCACCCGGACGTGGGAAGTGTTCAAGGCGGAGGTCAAAGTTATTGATCAGGGTGCGGTCAAGGTTGATGTTTCCGGTTTGCTGTTCCTGAATCTCGAAATCGAAGATCGAGAATGGCGCTTTTTCACGGAACATCGGACGGGCTACGGAGCGGCTTGCAGACACTCGCAGGTTGGTGGTGGCGAGATCGTATTGGCGCAGGAGGTACGTAAGATTGAGCGACGGAAGTACGTCAACCAAATCGAGCGAACCACGGAATTCATTTTGCAGTTCTTCTGTGAGTTCGCCTTCATCGAGAATAGCCGACTCAAGTAGCATATCGGTTGTTTCAACGCGAAGACCGGTGTTTATGCGCAGCTTGCTGGTGATGTTCCAGTCAACCAGGCCGTATGCGCCAAGCACGTCCATGGTGGCGTCATAGGTGTTTTGAATGTCTGTGTCATCGCGCAAATAGAGATAACCGTCAGGACCTCCGGGAATGACGACCATGTTGTCTTCTGAGAAATATTCATTGGGGTTGCCGTTATAACCAAGCCCCGCACTGATAAACGAGTAGCGTGCTTCACTGTAGTCACGGGTGCGGCGAACAAAAGAACCGCCGAAACGCACTTTGTTGGTAAGTCCGGAGCTGTTTTCGAAAGGAAATTCGATGTGAGCCTTTAAGTCGGTGGTACCATCAATCATTTCACGGAAGTAGCGGGTAGGAGAGGGGTAGAGGTTATCTTGAATATCGTAGGTGCGTATAGGACCTTCAACTGTTTCGGTGGTGAATCCCGGGAAGTATTCTTCAAGGATTTCGCCGTCAGCGAGCAGTGCTTCGGCGTCTTCGGTGACATCGTTGCCTTCAGCGTCGAAGTAGAAGGTTCCCCCAGCGCTTTCTTCGTAGCTGTTAATGAAGACACGGAGGTCAGGAGTGTTTTGCACCCCACGGGTGTAGGAGCCCATCCATTCTATCTTTGCGCGGCCGAAGTCAGGGAGGAAATGCTCACCGCGCAGTTGGTAGACGGTCATGTTGCGTTCGAGGTATTGCACGCTTCGTTGTTCCTGACCGAGGCCGACGTCATCGCTTGGGTTGATGCCATCCTGGTAACGAGAGCTGTTGACACCACTGACGTTAGGCATGAAGGTCAAGCCCAGTTTGTGGTTGTTTGAGAGTTTGTAGCTAAAGTTGAGCAGGGCAGAAACATAGGTTGATTGTACACCCATTGCGTCATCGAGACGCCGTTCGGTATTAAGCACATTGGTGGTATTTTCGTTACCGGTCAATTTAAAACGGCCGGTGGCACCATTGTCATAGAAGCGGTTTTGGCGCTTGTACTGAATGCCAACCACATAACCGAGCGGCTTGCCAAAGAGCTTGCCCTGGTTACCAAAGCTGATCGATTGAGAGATATCGATGTTTTGCAGTTCTTGTATGGGATCCCAGGTGTTGTCGAAAGACTGGCCCATAGCGGTCAATTCGCGGTTGTTGAACTCTCTTACAGCAGGCAGAAACTCATTCTGTACCTGCGAAACTGATTCAACGCCTTCGATCTGGTTGACAACGTCTGAGATAGAAGTTTGTCCTTCATTTGTACCGATATCATCCGGGCCTACACCAATGGCGTCAAGGTCATCCTCGAATCCGGCAAATACAAGCGCTTCATAGAAACTGGCATTGTCACGAGACGGAATGGCTGAGGCATCACTTACAATATCAGGGATATCTCTGAAGCCATTGTCAAAGCCCCATATATCAGTGGTGCTTCTTTCGCTGGTGAGAAACTGGTCATTGAAAGTGGCATTGGTGTTATAGCCGAACGAACCTGAATAATTGAAAGAAAATTCTTCCGGAAAGTCTTTGGTGATGACATTGATGAAGGCTCCCGAATAGTCAGCGGGTAAATCTGCCTGAAGGGTTTTGACCACTACAAGATTGTCTACGAGGTTGGTAGGGAAGATGTCCATCTGCACTGAGTTCCGCTTGGGGTCAAGGCTAGGGATTTCGGCCCCGTTGAGGGTTGTTTTGATGTAGCGGTCTGAAAGTCCGCGCACAAAGACATAATTACCCACGGTAGATACACCGGTCACCCGTTTGAGAGCACCGGCAGCGTCGCTGTCACCTGTGCGTTTGATTTGCTGCGAAGAGATGTAGTCCATCATGGAAGCATCTTTCTTTTTGATGTTCTCCATGTAGGTTGAGCGGCTGCGATCGGCCTTTGTCACCACCTCAGCTGCCTGCTCAATGATGAAGGTTGCCGGCATGAGGTTGAAATTGACAATGGTTACTTCTCCGTCTTTTACGATCACTTCGGTCTCGGTGATTTTCTCGTAAGAGATGAAGCTGGCAGCAATGGTATAACTGCCCGGTTCGAGGTTTTCGAGGCTATAGTTGCCGTCGAGGTCTGCCATGGCGCCTTTGGTGCTGCCGTCAATAATAACGTTGGCACCGATCAATGATTCACCGGTGACGCCATCTGTTACCTTACCGCGAATGATACCCTGGGCGGCAGCTGCGCCGGTGAGCATCAAAGCAGTGATAAAGAAGAGAAGCTTTTTCATAGTACTGAATGATCGCAATGATGACCGCAAAGGTCGATTTGCGGTGTTACGGAATTGTTAAGGGGGCGTAATCAAAAAAAAGAAACAGGGTACCCGAGAGGATACCCTGTTTCATGGAAGTCAATAAGATAGGATTAGCGTACGATCACGCGAGCGGTCTTCACTGAAGTACCGTTCTGAAGTTGTACGAGGTAGATTCCTTTGTCAAATCCTGAGAGGTCAACGTTCACCTGGCTGCCTGCAGGCAGGTTGTTGAGCGGAGTGTTCGCTACGATGCGACCAGTGAGGTCAACAACGTCGAGGTTTGCGATGCCTGTCGCCTGACCGAGTTCAACAGTGAAGATACCGTTGTTCGGGTTCGGGTAAACAGTGAGGGCATCACCTGAGATAGCGCGATCATCTTCAACACCGGTGAAGCATCCAATGAACATACGCTCATCAAGGAATGACCATCCGTGCAGCCAAGTGCAGTTTTCTGATGGGTCAAATGCGCCTTTGTAAGATGCAGCCGTGTACCATGGGTCAGAAGGAGGCGTTGCAGAAACATCAGATGCGAGTGGCTTCGGATTGAGCTGCTCAGAACCTTCAGTAACCTCGTAGTTGAGGATTGGGTCTTCAACGGCGTTGCCGTTTGCTTCAAAGCTTGCTACCCATGTGTCAGTCGAAGAAGCCAGAGCAGCGAGTGAATCAGCTTCAGACTCCCAGCCTTCGCCCATCGAGATCGTGAAGATATCCGCCGCTTCTGCGGCGCCTTCTTCAGTAACATTCCAGAAGCAGTTACCACCGAGTTCGAGGTCACCTGCCTCGAAACGAGCGAAGCTGTCTTCACCGTCAGCGAGGTTTTCAATGTCTACACCACGACCCCAGTTGTAGAAGATCGAGTTCATGTACTTACCACCCGCGTTGTCACGGAAGGTCAGGGCACGACGACCGGCGTCGATTCCACGGCCTATGTAAGTAGCATTGTAGATTTCAGGAGTAGTGAACGGCGTACCATCTTCAGGATCGGTACCACCATCGTGCTCACCACCGCGATCACCTGTTCCGTCGCCACTGTCATCCTGAACAGTGAACCAGAACTGGCCTTTACCGCGCCATCCTTCGTCGTAGTCGAATGAGTCATCGCCACAGAATGCAACACAGGCATATTTTACGTCAACAGTACCACCGAAGAACTCAATACCGTCATCGAAGTTAGAAATGACCTCAACGTGCTCAACAGTTGTGCCATTACCAACACCACCTAGTGTAATACCATTGATTTCATTTCCGGCACCAATGTCTGAACCACCGTGACGTACAGAAACGTAGCGGATTACACCAGAGTTGTCTTCGTCGTCATTGCCACCGTAGAGACCACGTGGCTCAGTTTCAGGGATACCCTCGATTTGTGTTTCGCCGGGGGTTGAGTTGAGGCTTGCATTACCAAGAACGATAAGACCACCCCACTCACCATTTGTATCGTACGGTGTAGAACCGTCAAGTGGATCAGCTTCGAAGGTGAAGATGATCGGGTTTTCCTCGGTTCCTTCAGCGAAGATCTTACCGCCACGTGCTACAACGAGCGCAGAAGCGTCAGCACCGGTTCCAGGGAGACCTTTGATCACGGTACCTGCTTCAATTGTAAGGCACTGACCTTCGTTCACGAATACAAATCCATCAAGGAGGTAAGTGTTACATGCTTGCCATGTCGTGGTACCTGTACCGGCGCCGGTGTCAGTTACTGTGATGACCTGATCACAATCATCAGACTCAGGCTCACCGATGAAACCGTAAGCATCGAGAAGGGTCCAGCCGAACAGCCAGTTGTCTTCATCTGGGTTGAATGCACCTTTGAAGGTTACTGCATCGAACCAGTCGTCAGTAGCAGGGGTGCCGCCGCCAAAGTTGGTCACAGGAACCGGATCAAGACCACCTGAACCTTCGAGGATTACGTAGTCAAGACCAAGGTCAGCTACGCTGTTACCGTTAGCATCGAAGCTGGCGACGAATGCAGCCGTAGAGGCTTCGAGTGCAGCAATTGAGTCAGCTTCTGATGCCCAGCCACTGCCCATAGAGATTTTGAAGATGTCTTCAGCAGTTGCCGGCTGGCCTGTACAGAGGTCACCGTCAGCGGTTACATCCTGGAATACGTTACCTGCAAGAGCGAGGTCACCGGCCAGGAAGCGCTCGTAGCTGTCTTCGCCGTCAGCGAGGTTCTCGATATCGATACCGCGACCCCAGTTGGCGAATACAGAGTTGTGGTACTCACCACCGGCGTTGTCACGGAAAGTGACAGCGCGACGACCCGCATCGATACCACGGCCGATGTAAGTTGCGTTAAAGACTTTAGGAGTGGTGTAAGGCGTGCCATCTTCAGGATCGGTACCACCGTCGTGCTCACCACCGCGGTCACCTTCAGCTCCCGGCTCGTCTTGAACAGTAAACCAGTACTGTCCGAAACCACGCCATCCTTCGTCGTAGTCGAATGAATCGTCACCACAGAAGGCTACAGTAGCGTACTTCACGCGAACCGTTCCGCCGAAGAACTCAATACCGTCGTCAGCATTCGAGATCACCTCAATGTGCTCGATGGTCGTACCTGAACCAACACCGCCGAGTGAGAGACCGTTGATCTCGTTACCTGCACCGATGTCAGTACCACCGTGGCGGATAGAGATGTACTTCAGTACACCTGAGTTGTCTTCGTCATCGTTACCTCCGTAGAGACCGCGTGGCTCAGTTTCAGGAATACCTTCAATCTGGGTTTCACCCGGAGTAGAGTTGAGTTGTGCGTTACCGAGAACGAGAAGACCACCCCACTCACCGCGTGTGTCGTAAGGAGTAGAACCATCGAGTGGATCCGCTTCAAAGGTGAAGATGATCGGAGCGTCAGCGGTACCTTCAGCGAAGATCTTACCGCCACGTGCTACGATGAGTGCAGAAGCGTCAGCACCTGTACCCGGAGCACCTTTGATTACAGTACCTGCTTCAATGGTGAGGCACTGGCCTTCGTTCACGAATACAAATCCGTCGAGGATGTACTCGTTACAAGCGAACCAGGTGGTAGTACCTGTACCTGAACCGTCATCGGTGATGGTGATGGTCTGGCCACAGTCTGTGTCATTTTGGAGGAATCCGAATGAATCGAGTGCTGACCAGCCGAGGAGCCAGTTGTCAGCAGCAGGGTCAAATGCACCTTTGAAGCTTACCGCGTCAAAGAAGTCGTCTGTTGCAGGTGTACCACCGTCGAAGTTTGTGGTAGGAACAGGGTTCAATCCGCCATTCTCCTGGTCGAGTACGTACTCGATACCTGTTTCAGCAACGCTGTTGCCGTTACCGTCAAAGCTTGCAACAAACGCAGCGGTAGAAGCTTCGAGTGCAGCAATAGAATCAGCTTCAGAAGCCCAGCCGCTGCCCATAGAGATCGTGAAGATGTCTTCAGCAGTTGCAGGCTGACCTGTACAAAGGTCTCCGTCAGCCGTTACGTCCTGGAATACATTGCCCGCAAGCGCGAGGTCACCTCCCTGGAAACGTGCATAGCTATCTTCGCCGTCAGCGAGGTTCTCGATATCGATACCGCGACCCCAGTTTGCGAAGATAGAGTTGTGGTACTCACCACCGGCGTTGTCACGGAAAGTGAGTGCACGACGGTTAGCATCGATGCCACGGCCAATGTAGGTTGCGTTGTAGATCACAGGAGTTGTGAATGGCATACCGTCTTCAGGATCGGTACCACCATCGTGCTCACCCCCGCGGTCACCTTCACCGCCGATAGCGTCTTGAACCGTCAGCCAGAACTGACCTTTACCGCGCCATCCTTCATCATAATCATAAGAGTCGTCACCACAGAAGGCAACCGTTGCGTACTTCACGTCAACCGTACCACCGAAGAACTCGATGCCGTCGTCAACATTTGAGAATACTTCAACGTACTCGATAGTAGTGCCTGAACCAACACCACCGAGTGTAATACCATTGATTTCATTTCCGGCACCAATGTCTGAACCTCCGTGACGTACAGAAACGTAGCGGATTACACCGGAGTTGTCTTCATCATTGTCGCCACCATAGAGACCACGCGGCTCAGTTTCAGGGATACCCTCAATCTGAGTCTCACCCGGTGTAGAGTTGAGCTGTGCATCACCAAGAACGATCAGACCACCCCACTCACCGCGAGTGTCAAAAGGCGTTGAGCCGTCAAGCGGGTCAGCTTCGAAGGTGAAAATGATGGGCTCCTCAGCGGTACCTTCAGCGAAGATTTGACCGCCACGAGCAACGATGAGTGCAGATGCATCTGCTCCGGTGCCCGGCATACCTTTAATGACGGTACCTTCTTCAATAGTCAGTACTTGTCCTTCATTTACGAAAACAAATCCATCAAGGATGTAAACGTTGTCGTTCGTCCAGGTAGTTGTTCCTGTACCTGAGCCGTCATCGGAAATGACTTCGACCTGCGCCGACGCTGTCATAACCGTTCCTGCAAAAAATGCAGCGATTAATAATTGTAAGAGTGTTTTCATTGAGATGTGAATTTTAGGGTTCTGATCACGGTGCAAAAGTTGCCCACATTACTCAGGGTTTCATTAGGAGAATGTTACCAGTATATTAAAAACGCACTCTTGTGAACTGTGACCAGTCTTTCACAGTGATTAACGTGCAAATGGATGAATGCCAGCATATTAAATATGAACTTCATTGTTGAAAACGTGATATCCCGAAAAACTGCACACAGCCCAGTGCAAATGACGACTCTGCTGTTGTAAATGTTGTTGAATGGCTTATTTTCCAACACATGTGACATAGTGTTAACGCTGACCTAACACTGAGTCAAGGTGAATGCAATTCATTTGCGCTTTAATGAATCAGGCATTTCTCAAGAAAGTCTGCCGCAAGGCAGTCATCACCGCCGGCAAGTATGTTGCGGATAAGTACCGTCGAGAGATGTATAATTCGGCAGGAATACCCGAATTGGCAGCTCAGATCGCCAGAACGAGCGGAGAGCTGATGATGGGGGTGGTAGAAACCTACCTTCCGTTGGTTGACCGCGAACAAACAGACCATGTTTCAAAGCTTGATATCGGAAGCGGTGAGCTGATCATGGTGCATCTTGACGGACAAGAGAGTTTCGTTTATGGGCAGCCTAACTTTTCAATTGGTATCGCATACCTTGAGCGGGGAGCACCAAAATTATCAGGTGTTTTCAATCCGTTCTACAAAGAGCTGTTCTTTGCAGAGACGGAGAAAGGTCTTCGCAGAAACAACCAACAAGCGCAAGTCAATGACGTGAGTGCGCTTGAAGATAGCTTTCTGGGCTTTTCTTACCGCGGTGACTACACCACACAGGGGCAACAACGGCTTAATTTGCTATTTCGCATCATGAGACAACCCGTGCGTACCATGATTCCGGGAAGCGATTTGTACGGATTGAGTTTACTGGCCAATGGCAATCTAACCGGTATTGTGATCGGGGCGCCTTTTTATCGCTCGCTGATTCCGGGATTGTTCATCGTGGAGCAGGCAGGAGGAGTCATTTCAGATCAATTCGGCAAGCCGGTTACTGAGAAGAGTGAATTCATTATTGCTTCGAACGGTGCCATTCATAAAGAACTGCTTCGGCACTTTGAAGAGCATCGAAACCTTACCGAAGGGTAGGGGGTGATCCTTTCGCAGCAGAATGTTCCGGCCTCAACCGCCAGATTGCGAAGTTTGAATCAGTGCTTATGCAGGAACACGTCGAAGCAGGGCTGACCAGCGGTCAATGATTTCTTGCTCTGCAAACTCTTCTGCATCATAGGTGTAAAGGTTCCATTCTCCCTGCTCAAATTCAAGCGCGCTGAGGTTTTCAATCCAATCACCGGAGTTCATGTACTCTATGCTTTCGCTGCCTACTTTCACGGTGCGCTGCTGTGGCTGATGGATATGACCGCACACGACGTAGTCAAACCCTTTTTCAATTCCCACTTCAGCGGCCGTTTCTTCGAAGTCGCTGATGTATTTCACCGCCTTCTTAACGCTGTTCTTGATGCGCTTTGAAAATGACATTCTCGGCTGACCAAATGCCTGAAGCACTGAGTTCACCACATTATTGGTAGCAATCAGCATGTCATAACTCCACCCTCCGAGTTTCGCAAGCCACTTGGCATACGACATCGATGCATCAAAAATATCACCGTGGAAGAACCAGTAGCGCTTGCCGTCAATGCGCAGCTCAAGCTGGTTGACGAGGTGCAGGTTACCCATTGAGAACTCAGCATAACGGCGCAAGGCTTCATCGTGGTTGCCGGTAATGTAGTAAACAGGCACACGCTCTGAAAAACGAATGATCTGCTTGACTACACGCATGTGCGTCTCCGGAAAGTAGCGCTTTTTAAAGTTCCACATATCGAAGATATCGCCATTCAGAATCACCATACCAGGCTCTACAGATGCAAGGTATCGATTCAGTTCGCGCGCTTTACAGCCAAAAGTGCCAAGATGAAGGTCTGACAAAACCAGAATGTCCACGTTCCGCTTCATTGTCTGAAGGTTTATTTCAAAATACAACCTTCATCATGTCTTATACCTTATGGCGACTTTACTCGTTTTTTAAGCAATGACCGCGCAAAAGCGCGGGATATTAACAGCTTATGAACGCATTATTAACGCCTTGCGAACAGGTTGTGCACCAGCGTACTAAAACCACAAAGGCATCAGAGCTCCCAAAAGGATTCCGCCTGCCATGGTCAATTTCGACCACGAGCTTGCTGCACGGTAATCAGAGCGCTTTTTTGCGCGGGCGGTCAGACGCCAACTGACCACAGCAGGCATGACGATCAAAATCGCACTCATCAATGCAATGACGGTAAAGGAGGATGGTTCACGAAGTTCCGTTTTTACAGCCAACAGCGTAATAACAACGGCCGCGATGAGAATAACAAAGAGGGATTTCACATAGCGGGTGGTCGCTTTCTCACCCCAAACAATCGGCAGGGTCTTGAAATCACCCGTACGATCGCCTTCGATGTCTTCAAGGTCTTTCTGCGCTTCGCGGATCATGGTGGTCCAGAACGCAAAGCCGGCATATCCGAAGAGCCATTTCCAGGCGTTGTAGCTGAAATCCGGTGCAATACCACCAAGTATGCTGAAACGATCGGCTAAACCCGGAACCTCAATAATGCCTGACCAAATGGGCACCACTGACACCAGCAGGGCAACAACCAGGTTGCCAATCCATGCCTGTTTCTTGAAAACCAGTGAATAGAACCACAGCGCAGCAGCCATAGTGACCGGGAACAACACCAGAAACGGATTGCTTGTTTCCCACCCGAGCCATACCGCAAGCAAGGTCGCCAGAATATTGAAGCTGTGATGCGCCGCCATTACAACCCTCCGCTTCACTGTTCTGCCCACAATCACACGATCAGGCTTGTTCACCCGATCTACTTTAAGGTCAAAATAATCGTTGATCATGTTACCGGCTGCAGCCAGCAGCACCATCACCAAGACCGAAATGACGAACGTCCACTCGTCAAGTGTAAAGCGGATGTCTAAACCCGGGCGGTCATTGCTAATGTGATGAAGCAGACCGTAGAGCACTCCCCACCGCATCGCGTACATCGTGAATACAATGATCAGCAGGTTCAGCGGACGCATCAAGCGGAAAAAATCCGGTATTGATTTCATAGCAATGGGCGATGTTCAAGGCACTCACCGGAAGGTTCACCCGAAATGTGACCGTGCTTCAGCCATTCTGTTCTTACCATCGCGATGCAATGCGTAGGTAAATCCGGGGTGGATCGCATAGGCTCCGATATTGCCTTCTTTATCGACTGCAAGGTAGCCTACTTGCATGTCTTTTACATCTTTATTCTTGGCAACAATTCGCTCTACAGCCTCTTTCACCGCTTGTTGCGGTTTCGCCCCCTGACGCATCAGTTCAACAATCAGAAATGAGCCCAGTGTGCGCATTACCAGCTCACCCATTCCGGTGGCCGTGGCTGCGCCTACTTCATTGTCAACGTAAAGTCCGGCGCCAATAATCGGGCTGTCTCCAACACGGCCGTGCATCTTGTACGCCAGTCCGCTCGTAGTGCAGGCTCCGGCCAGATTGGCCGACTGGTCAAGCGCGAGCAAACCAATAGTGTCATGGTTTTCAATGTTGATGATGGGCTCGTACTCTGCATTTTCGAGCCACGCTTCCCATGCTTTTTTTGAGTCAGGTGTGAGCAAGTCTGTAGCCTCAAAGCCGTTGGCTAATGCAAAACGCTTTGCTCCTTCACCCGCGAGCATGACATGCGGCGTGTCATCCATAATTTTTCGCGCTACCGATACCGGATGCAGAATATCCTGCAAAAAGCACACCGCCCCGGCATTTCCTTCTGAATTCATGATGCAGGCGTCGAGGGTGACGTTTCCGTCGCGATCCGGTAATCCGCCGATCCCTACACTTCGGCCCTCGGGGTCAGCCTCAGTGACACGTACTCCTTGCTCGGCTGCATCTACGGCACTTCCGCCACGGCTGATAACGTCCCAGGCTGCTTCATTGGCAGCCATTCCGTGGTTCCAGGTTGAAAGCACGAGACCGTCGCGCAGAGGGGCGATGGTTTTGGGTACATATTCAGTTGCTTTTGCAAATGGTGCAAGCGCTGACGCCGCAAAAGCGGCGGATGCCTTTTTGAGAAATGAACGTCTGCTTTTCATGACTCGAAAGCTAATGAAAAGGGAAGTTAATCAGTCGCAATGTGACCAATTTCCGTGTCGACAATTGTTCTTGCCGACATAGCGAACCTCGTGCTCAGTGAAGGTTTGACGGTTCATGCACAAGCGTAGAAAGCGCAGAATGTCTGGGATATCGTTTTCGATCGGACTTACAGCACTGCCGTGTTTTCCTCCGCACCGAGTTACCAGCCGAACCGGAGCATCTACCTCACGGAGTCGCCGGTAAAGTGCGTATGAGCCATAGAGGGGGAGGGCGCCGGGTGTGTTTTCCGGACAGTAGTGGTGGATGTCATAGTCGTAGGGTACCAGCGGATCGCAACTGCCATGATAGAGCAGGGTTGGCAGCGCATTTTCAGGGGTGATCAACTCATCATCTTCCAGCGCACCGGCAAAAGCCATGATGCCCCGAAATCGAAAATCAGCGGGCAATACGGCCCCGGTTTCCTGGTGCTGTTCGCTCGTCCAGTAAGCAGCGTGAAGCGCGGCCTCCGCGCCCGCACTGCTGCCCGCCAGAAAAATGGCGTCAGCATCAATTCGAAGTGTGTCAGCGTGATCAAGTATCCAGAGTGTAGCAGAACGGATGTCATTGGCCGCGGTGGCAAAAGCCTGAATTTTACGCGCTATCGGCTGGTCGCAATGAAAAGACTCGCCCTTCAGAAACAGCCGGTAATCCATATTGATGGCCACGTATCCGCTGCGGGCCAGCGAATCGCAAAAATGAGCAATGTTGTCTTCCTTCCGAGTGCCTGCGTAGAAACCACCGCCATGAACGAAGATGACCGCCCCACGTAGCCGCTCTTCTGACCTCACCTTACGATAGATGTCCAACTCGAGTTCCTCGCCTTTGGTGGCATAGGTGTGGGTGGTGACATGAATTGAGTCAGCTGACACTTCGAAGGAATCCGATTGTGAAGAAGTCGCGCTTGTTTGACATGCTGCCAACAATGAGGCGCATACGGCAAGCAGCGCCGGAAGCAACCGGATCAGTGGAGTAATGCTGAAGAAAAGAAACATATCAGATTCAGATTGGTTGTTGCTAAGCTAAGCATCATGGAACGTTCATCGAATAAACGTGATTTATGCAAATTATATATTCGGGAGTCCTAAATTTGTACGGCTTACTAAGATCAGATGCTGAATCATGCACTTATCGTCGAAGACGACGAAGTCACGCTGTTTCTCACTCAAACGGTAATTGAAAAGAGCCGTTTTGTGAAAATGACAGACGTGGCGACAGACGGACTGGAGGCCTACCGGTTTTTGTGCGAGCACAAGACCGATGTGGTGTTCCTTGATATATCACTACCTGTAATGACGGGCCTTGAGTTGCTCGAGAAGTGCCGCACACAGCCGGGTATTAACGTGCCTTTTATTGTGCTCAGTAGCACCGACCGCGAGGCAGAGCTTGCTGAGAAGGGAGAGTACCCACAGGTCATTATGCATCTCAGGAAACCGCTTTCGACTGCTGATATGGAACAGGTCAAAAACGCAGTTCTAACGCATAAACGCGTCAGCTAAAGTTCTGAAAGAGCGGTTAAAATAGACTGAATCGAAGGGCGTTGTTTATAATCATAATTGAAGTAGCGCCAGGCGATTCGCCCTGATTGACTGATGATAAAAACTGCAGGCACAGGCAATACGGCGTTCTCTTGCTCATTTCGCTCTGTAATCTCTGCACGCAAGAAACGCTTAATTTTCTTTTCATACTTCCCGGTCACATTGAACGCGACCTCATAGTCGCGCATCACAGCGCCACCGATATCGTGAAGTACCCTGAATTCTGCACCGTTTTCACCCACCATTTCAATAATGTGCTCATTGGCCTCAGGACTCAGTGCTACAACTTCTGCACCGGCTTCGCGGATGTAAGAGAGGCTGTCTTCGAGTGCGCTCATGTATCGGTTACAGTGCGGACACCATTCTCCGCGAAAGAAAACGAGAACAACGGGGCCTTTGCTAAGTGACGTTTGCAAGCTGTAGTCATTGCCAAGAGCATCTTTCGTATCAAAAACCGGCGCATAACTGCCTACGGGGAGACCTTCGGGAACAGTTTTGGTCGTGTCGACACCGTACTTCGCTAAATCCTGCGCTTTTGCGCAGAAAGCAAAAAGGGTAAACAGCGAGAGAAGCAAAGCTTTATTCATCATGGGGCGAGTATAATTTTCTGCCTGTCGGCAGGATGACCGTCAATGTACAAGATACAGATATAAATGCCTGTGCCGAGCTCGGGCAGTGCTATGGAGTTCATTCCTCCACATAATTCAGAAAGGCAAACCCTGCCTGAGAGATCAAGCACCTGAAGGTGAGCCTCACCCGGTGGAAGACGGTTTAAATGAACGCGGCCACCATCAAAGTGCAGGTATGGCTGACGCTCCGTAATTTCAGAAGCACTCAGCGTGATATTTGTCTGTAAATCCATGACCACCGGCAGGTGATCACTCATATGGTACAAGGCAGATAGGATGTTCAGGGGAACGGGATTATTTTCATTGCAATCGGTGATGCTGGCATCATAGCAGTCTCCTGTATTGCCGAGGGCGCTGTAGCTGTTTTGCACGTAATGCAAGGGTTCAGAGGCGTCTTTGAGGTTTTCGCTAACGAAGATGAAATCGAAGCGGTTATCCATACCACCGCCAGCACCGTCGTCAAAAATGGCACTCGCCCTTGTAGACTGTGTATGAACCTGCTTAAAGGGGTAAGTGGCCGAAGCCCAGTTGCCCGGGGCGTCAATGGGGTCTTCCATTACAATAGAGGCAAAGGGTGTTATCAGAAGTTCATAACCGGGCTCATTGCTGTCATAGAAATTGAAGTCACCCCCAAAGAGTAAGTAGCTGTCTTCAGGGAGGTCATTTAACGCATCGTTAAACACCTCGATGCTTTCAAGTCGATCTTCTTCATTATCTGCACCGGTGCTCGCTTTCAGGTGGGTCACAAAGGCGTAAACAAAGGTGGTATCTGCTCCGTCAATTAGGGCCTCATCGCGGAGAAAGAGTTTGAAGATATTGATGTCACGCACCCCGGTCGTGCGCAGACGTTCTTCAGCCAGGCCAAAAATGCGCGTATTGTAAACGATGGCCTGCTGCAGTGCGAAATCCGGTCCAGGAACCGACTGGTTTGTTACAAACGTGCTTGTGGCATAATTGTCAGGCAGCGAGGCGAATGCATTGTCACGGATGAGATTGAGTCCGGTGGCGGTGCGCAACTCCTGAACCATGAGCAAGTCGGGTTGCACATGATCAATAATGACCTTGAGAGTGTCTTCCCGATCTGGCATAAAGCCTTGAGGAAAGTTGAGCAGGTTGTATGACATCACACGGATGTTGGTCTGAGCCTCGACCTGAAAGCCTGCGAAGACTATCATCATGAGTAAGGTGAGTAGTTGTTTCATGCTGCAAATTTATCAGCTCCCGAGCATACTTGTTTCAATTTCGATTTTGTTTTCGAGACTGCGGTGTACCGGACACCGATTGGCGATTTGGAGAAGACGCGAAACTTGCGATTCGTCGAGATCCCCCTCTACTCGAATTTCACGCGTAAACTGATCCACTTTATTGTGTTGCCCTGTGGTAGAGTCTTCATGGTGCACCCGTTCGTGCTTCACATGCACGGTTGCTTCACTGAGCGACCAATCTTTACGTTGGGCATACATTTTTAAGGTCATGGCCGTGCAGGCGGCCAGCGATGCTGCGAGAAGATCGTATGGGGTTGGTCCCAGGTCGTCTCCACCCGCATCTTTGGGTTCATCTGCCAGCAGTGGATGCCCGCCGGCTGTGACTTCAGTGATAAAGCCTTTTCGGTCGTCGATTCGCGCAGCAGACTGCAAATGGCTTTCGAGTTTCTGCTCGCCGGCCTCAGGCAGGTAACGGCTCACCCATGCGGCCAGGGTATTACCGATGTATTCGGCGTCTTTACGACCATTGACAAGGTGGTCAACGCCATCCAGCGAAATGAAACTTTTGGGGTGGTGAGCCGCATGATAGATTTTTGCGGCATTTTCAATCGAAACGATTTGGTCTTGTGGACTGTGAAAAATGGCCAGTGGTTTGCGCAAATCACGAATATGGTCGGTGCTTTCATACCGCTCAAGGTCATCCAGAAATGAACGCGTCATTTCAAATGAACGTCCGCCTATGTTCACCGTGGCATGTCCGTTCGATTTCAATTCGTCAATACTTTCTTTGAAAAGATGGGTCACATGGCTTGCTTGCGCAGGCGCACCAATGGTAGCCACTGCTTTCACATGATCAAGTTCTCCGGCAGCTCCAAGCACTGCGGCTCCGCCAAGTGAATGTCCGATCAAAATGGCCGGTGCTTCGTAGTTATCACTGAGAAACCGGCTGGCAGCGAGCAAGTCTTTGACATTACTGGTAAAACCTGAAGCTCCAAAGTCTCCTTCACTCTCACCAAGTCCGGTGAAATCAAAACGAAATACGGCAAATCCTTTTTGATTCATCGCTCGCGAAAGCGAGCGGATGACGCGCAGGTCTTTGGAGCAAGTGAAACAATGCGCGAATAAGGCGTATGCCCGGGGTGTACCAGTGGCCGGAGTGTCAAGGTAGGCCGAAAGTTTATGTCCGTCGTCAGATAAAAAGTCAATCTTCTCAGAAAGCATGCGAGCGATTTTACCCGAAAGTTCGTTGAAATGATTCAGGTAGAGAAACACGGCGTGGTTAAGATCATCAGACCATCGTTTTTCTACTTACCCCTCGGGTGATAGAGAAGCAGTTCATTGCGAATGAAAGACTTGTCGAGGTGCGTGTAGATCTCTGTAGTGGTGATGCTTTCATGTCCGAGCATCTCCTGCACTGCCCGCAGGTCAGCGCCGCCTTCCACCAGGTGACTGGCGAATGAGTGCCTGAAGGTATGCGGACTTACGCTTTTGCGGATACCTGCGGTCGATGTGTACTTCTTTACCATATTGAAAACGGACATTCGTGAGAGGTATCGCCCCCGCTGGTTGAGAAAGAGATAATCTTCGCTGCCGTCTTGAACAGACTGGTGATTTCGGAGTGACTGCCGATAGTGTTCAATAGCATCAAGCGCAGATTTTCCTATTGGAATAAGACGTTCTTTGTTGCCCTTGCCTATTACACGTACGAAGCCTTCGAGGGGAAAGAGATATGAAATCCTGAGCGCAATAAGCTCACTCACACGGAGTCCGCAGCTGTAAAGCACTTCGAGTATGGCTTTGTCGCGGTGCCCTTCTGTTTTGCTCAGGTCAACAGCTTCTATGATGGATTCGATTTCGGGGTAGGAGAGGGTATCAGGGAGGCGCATACCGATTTTTGGGGCTTCGATCAATTCAAGTGGGTTAGACTTAACGATTTGTTCGAGCTCCAGAAAATCGAAAAAGGCGCGAAGCCCGGAGATAACTCTCGATTGTGTTCGGGCGCTCATGCCGATTTCGTGCAACCATGCGAGAAAGGTCTCAACGTCTTCTCTGGTAACGGCTTCAGGTTTCATTGCTTCAGTTTGCAAAGCAGCATACTGGTGAAGTTTTTCTACGTCTCTGAGATAAGCTTCAACGCTGTTGTCGCTGAGTGATTTCTCGAGTTGCAGATACGTAGCAAATCCTTTGATGTAGCTGGTCCATGACATCTTTGCGAGCTTGAAAAGAAAACCTCCGCGACGTTTCCCGGAGGTCTTCATGCTAATTTACCTAAACAATTCTGCAGTAATTAACCAAGTACTACGAGATTGCAGTTACTGCATTCAGCAGCGCTTTTATCATGCCGTTGCCGGCAGAAAGATCATTTATACCATTGTTGCTTGGTGATCATCAGGGCTTCTTGCACGGTGATGCGGTCACCTTCGTTGTAGGCGGTGACGAAAGGCCCTCTGAAGTCATAGCGGTTACGGATGCGTTCACGGTCATCGCGGGCAGCCTTGTAAATCGGGTAAGAGCCGGTAGTGTACTTCACCCATCCTTTATGATTTTCGATTCCGAAGCCTTCATCGAAACCATGTCGCTTTCGAAAGTATTCTTCACCCACCACACGGTGAGCAGCGGCAATCTGAACCTTATAGGTGACACCGGTTTCAGGATCCGGTACGCTTGTTCCGTTGCCTTCTGCAGTAGTGGTTTCTTCGGCAACCTCTTCGATCACTTCTGCAACCTCTTCTGCTTGCTCCTCCGATTCAGCAATGACCTCTGTTACCTCCTGAGCTTCTTCATTTTCCACTTCTTCGGGAGCTTCTTTATCCAGGTCTTCAGTAACCTCGGAGAGCTCATCCACTTCTTCTTTTACTTCAGCCAAGGCTGCCTGCTGAATGGCACCACTGCCAAGTACAGGCATTTCTTGTGGGGCGTTGTTTTCAACGTACGAGAGGGAACCGGTGATACTGAGCGGATCACCGGAACCTTCCAGCAGATAAGAGACATTGAATGAGGTGGTTGCCGGGGCATCAAACCAAACGAACTTGACCGAATTGCCGTCAATGGTGACAACTGATCCGTCGGCATTTTCTTCGCTTGCAGTGAAACCGCCGGGGAGGTTGTCTTTTATTTTGCAGAATCCTTCAAGCTCTGCGTTCACTACGTCGAGACGCACCAGGTACCGGTTGTCTCCCATATCAGTGATGGTTCGAACACAAGCCATACCATCAATATCCAGGCCGTCAAAAGAGGGTTGAGTCACGTCACTTACTTCATCAGCACTCACAATCTCAACCATTTTACTCTGAAGTTCATAGTCAACACGCTGGTTGTTTTTGATGTACGAGAAAGTGCCGGTAATCACTTTTTTACCACTGGCTACCGCTTTGGCTTTGAGCGTGTAACTGACGGTGAATTCTTGTTCATCAGGCAAGGTCATCCAGATGAACTTGACTTTCTGACCACTGAAGGTAAATGAGGCACCCTTTGTGTCTCCTGCTACCGCTTCTAATCCGTCTGGTAGTTCAAGCTGCAGTTTTGCAAAGCCGCTTACATCTCCTTTGTTAACGGTAATCATCACCTCGCGACTGTCGCCCTGAGCCAATGTGCCGGGCGTATTATCTTCGATAATGACACCGTCATCCATTGTGACGCCTAGAGCGAAAAGCCCGAAAACATGCGCCAGCACAGCAAGGTATTTAATCATAGTGTTTGAATTGTCTGGTAGTATCCAAACAAATCTACTTGTAAGCCCGCGCGACTTGTAGCGCGGGCTTTTGAATTGCAAACAGAAAAGTGTGGATAAGGCTGCGTTTGGCACTTTTCCGGCGATCTGTTTGTTGGTACCGCGACACCGGTCATAGTTGGCATTGTGCTTGACACATATGCACCTCTGACATGGGCGCATAAAGAAACTTTAGGCTTAGTGCCCCGTTGATTTTATGAGAAGCTCATGGTAAAGTGAACGCATGTCATCGGCGAGTCGTTCTCGTGTAAATCTATCTTGTACAAAGGCACTGCCTTGTCTGGCTAATTGATCAAGCAATCGGTGATCCTGAAGCAAGCGAATTACATTGGAGGCCATTGCTTCACTATCACCGGCTGACACCAGTAGCGCTGCGGTTTCGGCTGGTACAATATCGCGCACACCTCCAACGTCTGTTGATAAAACCGCTACTTCTGCGGCTTGAGCCTCTATCAAACTTACCGGTGTGCCTTCGTTATGTGAGGTCAGTAGCACCAGGTCAAGGCCAGGTAGCACGGTTGAGATGTCTTCAATCCATGAAGTGAAGATCAGATCAGGATGAGCATCTTGACCGGAACAACTCAGCCCTTTGTCGGATGCAAACTCCATGAGTTCCATCCTACGGGCTCCGTCGCCAATAAGAATGCCTCGCACTTTTCGGGAGGTTTTTGCCTTTAACCGGGCGAGGGTATCAATAAACATCCGGTGATTTTTCACCGCAGCGAAGCGTCCGATGATCCCAATAATGAATTCGTCTTCACGAATGCCATATTTCCGCCTGAATTCCAACCTTCTTTCGGGCTTATTCTCAGTGAAACGTTTGAGCGCGAAGCCGAGGGGGATCATTCGTATTTGATCTTGGGACACTACGCGGTGGGTTTCTGTTAATTCAACACGTTGCTGCTCGCTGATGGCGATAATGGCGTCACTTTTACCAGCCAGGTAATGCTCGATGCGCCTGAAAGCAGCCGTTTTGAGCGGGTGAAAGTAGCTGTGGAAGATATGGCCATGAAAGGTGTGTACGATCACAGGTACCTTTTCGTGCAAAGCAGCCAGTCTGCCAATGGCACCGGCTTTGGAGGCGTGTGTGTGCACGATGTCAGGACCGAATGACTGAATGAGCGAGCGCACCTTCCGGTAAGCCTTGTAGTCTGCCAGAGGAGAAACCGAACGGCGAAACTCTTCGATTATTTGCGGACGAATACCTTCAGACTCCGGAATATACAGAGCACTTTTTTCTTCGGCTTCAGCCGCACCGCCTATGAGCAGTGTTTCGAACGAAGGGGCGAGATCTGCACTGAGATAGGTTGCGTTGTAAACGGGCCCTCCCAGATTGAAGCGGTTTAAAATCCTCAGTATCTTTGGCATAGCCGCCAGCGCTTGGGTGTTCGGTTGAATTCAGCCTCAATCTTAGGCAATAATGGTGGAAAAACGAAAGCAAGCTTTGCACAAACAGGAAAGTTCCTTACATTTGCAGCCCTGAAATTGAAAAGAAATGAAGAAGGATATTCATCCAGAAGATTATCGTTTTGTCATCTTCAAAGACGTAAGTAACGATTACCGTTTCCTCGGCCGCTCCACAGCAGCATCGAGAGAAACAGAAGTGTGGGAAGACGGCAACGAGTATCCGGTGATCAAGCTGGAGATCAGCCATAAGTCACACCCGTTCTTCACAGGTAAGGTACAGTTCGTAGATACTGCCGGTCGTATTGACAAGTTCAATAACAAATACGGCAAGTGGAAGAAAGACAAAAAAGAAGAGAAATAAGCCTCTGTGGCTTTATCGATAAACCCCGCATCGCGGGGTTTTTTTTTAACTTGATTTCTGAGCAGGTAAGCGACAGACTCTTTGTCTCAGCTGATCATGTCAAATGAAAGGGTGTCAACAATATTGAGGCCGAAGACCGTTACATTGCGTCTGCGCTTTGGAGAATTTGACAGTAACACCATGTTGTGTACGCTAAGATCACGCAAGATCTGCGCTCCGATACCGTAATCTTTTGGGTCCATAGCCTGGGCCGCATGGTTTGGTTCTTCCTGAAGGTCAGCGTAAGCTTCGATCTCGTCTATGAGTCCTCGACTTTTACGAAGCCGGTTGATGTACACAATCACGCCTTTGCCCTCCTTTTCAATGTGGGCCATTGCTTTGCGCAGTAGTTCCCCTTTGCCAAAATTCTGGGCGTTGAAAATGTCGCCGAGCATGCTGCTTGAGTGAACCCGCACCGGAATGGTCTCGTTTTCGGTCCACTCCCCCTTCACTAAAGCAAGGTGCTCACTGTCAGTGGTCACCTGTCGGTATGCAATCAAACGCCAGTCGCCGTGTATCGTTTTGAGGCCCACTTCACGCTGACGTTCAATGAGCGAGTCATTCTCAAGCCGGTAAGCAATCAAATCAGCAATGCTCACGATCCTGAGGTCGAAACGTTCGGCAATTTCAAGCAGTTGTGGCAGGCGTGCCATAGAGCCATCGTCGTTCATAATCTCCACAATCAAACCTGCTGGTTCAAAGCCCGCAAGGCGCGCGAAGTCAATCGCCGCTTCGGTATGACCGGCCCTGCGAAGCACGCCGCCCGCTTTGGCACGCAAAGGAAAAATATGTCCGGGACGCCCAAGGTCTTCGGCCTTTGTCGCAGGATCAATCAATGCCTTGACGGTCTTAGAACGGTCTGATGCCGATATACCCGTCGTTGTACCATGTCCGATCAGATCAACAGAAACCGTAAACGGTGTTTCAAATTGAGCGCTGTTCTGGTTTACCATGAGCTCCAGACCTAGCTGATTGCAACGCGATTCTATCAGAGGAGTGCAAATCAGACCCCGTCCGTGCGTCGCCATAAAGTTGATGATTTCGGGCGTTACGTTTCGCGCAGCGGTCAGGAAATCGCCTTCATTTTCACGATCTTCATCATCTACCACAATGATCACTTCACCGTTGCGAATCGCTGCGATCGCCGATTGGATGCTATCGAGTTCTTTTTTCATCGCTGCAAAGGTAGGGTTTGCGTCTCTATAGTTTGTTGTATGCTTTCTGCCTTACGGCAGGATGGATGCGTCTTCTTTATCTTTGCATTTCAATCAAGAACCAATGATTCTACCTATTGTTGCGTACGGCGATCCCGTACTGAAGAAAGCCGCACAAGAGATCGATCAGAACTATCCTGATCTTGACAAGCTGATCGAAAACATGTTTGAAACCATGTACCAGGCACAGGGCGTAGGTCTCGCGGCGCCGCAGATTGGCGAATCGATTCGCCTTTTTATTGTTGATGCCTCGCCTTTTGCGGAAGGCGATGACGGTGACCCGGCCTGTGAAGATTTCAAGCGCGTCTTCATCAACCCGGTACTCTTCGATGAAAACGGTGAAGAATGGGGATTCGAAGAAGGGTGTTTGTCTATTCCCACCATTCGGGAAGAAGTGCAGCGCAAAGAGCGCTTGAAAATTGAATACTACGATGAAAACTGGGACCTATATGAAGAAGAGCTGGACGGTATGCCGGCACGCATCGTGCAGCACGAATATGACCACATTGAGGGGGTACTCTTCACCGATAGAATTTCGGCCCTTAAACGTACCTTGCTTAAAGGCAAACTCGTTGATATCTCCAAAGGAGACGTAGATGTGAATTACAAAATGCGGTTCCCTAAACTAAAAAAGAAACGATGAAGTACTTGCCCTGTATGCTCTACGTAAGCCTGCTCATGCTGGCTTCATGCACAACGCAAAGTTCTGAAAATGAACAGAACGAAGTTGAAGCTGACCCGAAAGTCATGATGCTGGAAGATTTGGAACAAAAGCTCGAACGTATTGAAGAGCTCGAAAAGAAAGTTGTGTTAGACCGTGAAATGAAAGATTATGCTTCGCGAAGCAAACTGATCGTAGCGTACAGTGTCTTTGTGAACAACCATCGCCAGGATCCGCGGGTTCCGGAATATTTATTTCGTGCAGGAAAACTGGCGAATGAGATTGGAAAGCCCCGCAAGGCCATTGAGTACCTCTCTGAGGTGCATGACAGTTATCCGAATTTCGATAAGCGTGCTGAATCCGCCTTTCTCGTGGGCTTCATTTACGAGCATATGCTCAATGACCGCGAAATGGCTCAAAAAGCCTACGAAGCGGTTATTGACAACTACCCGGATTCACAATGGTCAGCGGATGCCAAAGCGAGCATTGATCTTTTGTACTTGACAGATGAGCAAAAGATTGCGAAATTTAAAGAGCAACAAGAGGCTCAATGATTATCAGTACAACGCCGGATGCCCCAGGATACCATATCGCTGAAGTGAAAGGCATTGCCCGTGGTAGTACCGTACGTGCCAGAAATGTGGGGCGCGACTTCACCGCCATGCTTAAAGGTATCGTAGGTGGTGAAATTCAAGAGTACACCCGCCTCATGGCAGACGCCCGTGAGTCGGCATTGCAAAGGATGCAAGAAGATGCAAAGCGCATGGGAGCCAATGCGGTTGTCAACATGCGGTTCACGACCAGTACGGTAATGCAGGGCGCTGCAGAGATTCTGGCCTACGGAACGGCGGTGGTGGTTGAAGCGAAGTGAAGCATTTCAGACGGATATGAAATTCAGAGGACTGAAGTATTGCGCGGTTTTTACACTCCCACTGACTGTGGCGATTTCTTTCACCAGTGAAGGATGGATGACCTATATCCCTATGCTCTATGCTTTCGGGCTCATACCGCTCATAGAGTTATTCACCCCTTCAGATCCGGAAAACCTCGCAGAGGCGGAAAAAGAAATAGTGAAAACTGACAAACTTTACGATAGCCTGCTCTATTTTACCGTTCCGATGCAATGGGCTTTCGTCGTCTGGTTCCTTTTTGTTGTCAGTGAACCGGGTTTGGAGACTTCCAGTCTTGTTGGTCGTATTATGGGATTGGGCATGCTTTGCGGCGTGGTAGGAATCAATGTCGCTCATGAACTGGGGCATCGCTCTAATAAATCAGAACAGAACCTGGCCAAGATGCTGCTCTTGTCATCCCTGTACATGCACTTCTTTATTGAGCATAATCGAGGCCATCACAAAA
Source organism: Flavobacteriales bacterium (assembly GCA_018402085.1). Taxonomy (GTDB): domain Bacteria; phylum Bacteroidota; class Bacteroidia; order Flavobacteriales_D; family Sanyastnellaceae; genus Sanyastnella. Next base: position 623,388 of record JAGYJM010000002.1, read on the forward strand.
ATGTGGCAACAACTGAAGATCCCGCTTCAGCCCGAAAGAATGAAACGGTCTATGTTTTTTGGTTTCGCAGCCTGATATTTTCCTGGATGCACGCCTGGAAACTTGAAAAAGTACGACTGAACAGAAATGGAAAGGCAGTGATCTCACTTGATAATGAGATGTTGAGGTTTCAGCTTATACAGGCAGGTCTGTTACTTCTTATAGTCATATTGGCAGGCAGTATGGTTGCACTTTGGTTTGCGCTTGCGGCACTTATGGGAGCGCTCTTGCTTGAAACTGTAAATTACATCGAACATTACGGCCTCAGCCGCAACCTTCAAGATAACGGACGGTACGAGCGGGTTATGCCTTGGCACAGCTGGAATTCAGATCACATCGTTGGGCGTATTCTTCTCTTTGAGCTCACCCGTCATTCAGATCATCACTACAAGGCCAGCAAACCCTATCCTTTACTTGACCACATCGACGAAGCGCCGCAGTTGCCCACCGGCTACCCCGGTATGATGCTGCTTTCGCTCTTTCCACCCGCATTTTTTGCCGTGGTAAACCCTCGAATTGGAGCCATGAAGAATCAGTCACCGGTAAAGACGGCCTGATCGTTCATTTTTTCTCATTTTTGTCGCTGTCAATCTAGTGCAAGTATGAGCCAGAAATTTCGTCCAGGTGTGCTTTGGGGAGAAGAAGCCCAAAGTCTGTTGAATTACGCGAACGAACAAGATTTTGCCCTGCCGGCAGTCAACGTGGTGGGCACAAACTCAGTCAATGCCGTGCTCGAAACGGCACGAGAAGTAAATTCACCGGTCATCATTCAGTTTTCAAACGGCGGAGGTCATTTCTTCGCAGGAAAAGGGCTCTCCAACGATAACGAACAAGCCGCTGTTCTCGGTTCAGCAAGCGGCGCGTTGCATGTGCACCAAATGGCGGAAGCTTACGGCGTGCCGGTCATTTTGCATACCGACCATTGTGCAAAGAAATTGCTGCCCTGGATTGACGGACTGCTCGAACATGGTGAACGCTATTTTGAGCAGCACAAACGTCCGCTTTACAGCTCTCACATGCTTGATCTCAGTGAAGAACCGATCGAAGATAATATCGAAATCAGTAAGCGCTACTTCGAGCGTATGAACGCTCTTGGAATGATCATCGAGATTGAGCTGGGCGTTACCGGAGGTGAGGAAGATGGCGTTGACAACACCGGCATTGACAGCTCCAAACTTTACACCCAGCCAGAAGAAGTAGCCTACGCATGGGAGCAACTGCGCCAGGTTAGCGACCACTTTACCGTTGCCGCTGCCTTCGGAAACGTGCACGGGGTATATAAACCCGGTAACGTTGAGTTGAAACCGATCATCTTGCAGAATTCACAAGAGTTCATCCGGCAAAAACATAACACGGCGATAAATCCTGTGAATTTCGTCTTCCACGGAGGTTCAGGCTCATCCGTGGATGAAATTCGCGAAGCGATTTCTTACGGTGCGATTAAAATGAACATTGACACAGATATGCAATGGGCATTTCTCTGTGGCGTCCGTGACTACATGACCGCGAATATGGATTATCTCCAGACGCAAATCGGTAATCCTGAAGGTGACGATAAGCCAAATAAGAAGAAGTATGACCCGCGTATGTGGTTGCGGGAAGGAGAGAAGCATTTCGTCAAACGTCTTGTAAAAGCTTTTGATGATCTCAACTGCATTGGGCGTAACGCCTGATGTTCGCATCCTGCCTTTTCAGGCAGGAAAACAGCAAAATGAAATTATTCGACCAATTGACTGATCGGTTAATTTAGGTTTGGTTGCCTGAATATCAGTTCTTAAGATTGTCTTTATCGTCGACTCTAAGTGGCTTCTGCAGGTAGTGTATGTGAACGTTCGAATGAAAATTCGTATTTTGCATAACCTTCAATGGACCATTTACCTTAACCAAAACGAGTCAGATGAAATATTTCTACAGCATAGCTGCGTTTCTTGCAGTGGCTTTTATCTCATTATCATCACAAGCTGCGTTTACCGGTCTTTCTTCTGAGATCGTCGCTGTTGACGGTGTCACAGGAATGACAACCTACCGTGTATACGCAGATTTTGATGACCCCAATGATCAATTGATTTCTTATTACGGGCTCGATTCTGCTCCTATGGAAGTGATCGTAGGTACGAGCTTGTACCAGAACACGGCTTTTGGAGGCGCGACGTCTCTGGCCATCAACACCTTGCTGTTTCCCTCGTTCCCTGATCTGGAGTATGACAGCTGGTTTGCGCTGGGGCTCGACTCTCAGACGGGCAACAATATGCAATTTGTAGGCTTCGACTTCTCATCATTTGAGGCAGGTGGCAGTATGATTGTCAATGACATCGTAGGAGGCACCATCTTTGTTCTCCCCGGTGAGCCGCAGGCACTGCCGGTTGGCGGACGAGTCCTGATCGGGCAGTTTACCACAGACGGGACGATTGATTTCCTGATGAACGTCCAGTGGCGTGACAGCAACAATGTCAGCTTTCAAAATGAAGGGCTGACCCTGAGCCTGCCTCAGGCCAATCCCGGCTGTACAGATCCTGATGCGGATAACTTTGATCCTACGGCAACGGAGGATGATGGTTCTTGCACCTATCCTGCGCCCAGCTTTTCAGGACTGACCTGGGAAACGGTAGCTACAGGTGTTGCAGGAGGCAGTTTTAACACCTACCGTGTGTATGCAAACTTCAGCAATCCGCTGGATCAGCTCACGGCCGTATACGGACAGGATGTAACGCCTCTTGAAATCACATCTACCGGTTCCTTCTTCCAGCAAACTTTGCTTTCTGGTCCTTTTTCCACTGATTACAACCCGGCCGATATAGGCATCGACCCCGATGTGCAATATGATTCATGGGTAACCATTGGTGCAGAAGACGTAAATAACAACAACCTACAAAGCCTGAACGTTGATGCCAGCACCTTTGAAGCAGGTGGTGACCTTATCGTAAACTCAGCAACTGGCGGCGCATGGTTTGTATTCCCAGACGATCAGCCGGCAGCCTTTCCTGATCCGAGCGGACGTGTGCTCGTGGCGCAGGTGACAACAGATGGGTTTGTTGACCTTACCCTCAACCTCCAATACCGCGCGCAAGACGGAACCAACCCGCAGGAGACCAACCTCCAGTTAAGTTTCCCTCCTCAAATCCCAGGGTGTACTGATCCCGAAGCGTGTAACTTTAACCCAAGCGCCAACGAAGATGACGGTACGTGTATCTTCCCTGACGGATGCACCGATTCAGCCGCTTGTAATTTCGATCCTGCTGCACAATGCGATGACGGCTCTTGTATCCTTCCTGATGGATGTACCGATGCAGCCGCTTGTAACTTCGATCCTGCAGCAACTTGTGATGATGGCTCGTGTATCCTCCCTGACGGGTGTACCGATGCCGCGGCCTGCAACTTTGACCCTGCTGCGCAGTGCGATGACGGCTCGTGTATCCTCCCTGATGGATGTACTGATGCCGCGGCCTGTAACTTTGACCCCGCTGCACAGTGCGATGATGGCTCATGTATCCTTCCTGATGGATGTACCGATGCAGCCGCCTGTAACTTTGACCCTGCAGCGACTTGTGACGATGGTTCATGCATCCTGCCTGACGGATGCACCGACTCAGCGGCTTGTAACTTTGATCCTGCCGCCCAGTGCGATGACGGCTCATGTGTACTCCCAGACGGATGCACCGACTCAGCGGCCTGTAACTTTGACCCTGCAGCACTTTGCGACGATGGTTCATGTATCCTGCCTGACGGGTGTACAGATCCCGGAGCCTGCAACTTCGATCCTGCTGCGCAGTGTGACAACGGAAGCTGCGAGTTCGTGAGCTGCGCAGGCTGCACAAATCCAAATGCTGATAATTACGACCCTTCTGCAACCATTGATGATGGCTCTTGTGTGGTAGGTGGTTGTACGTACGAAGCTGCAACTAACTTCGACCCGGCAGCGACCGTTGATGATGGCTCATGTCTCTTTGATGATAGCTGCGCCGGACTTGTATTTGGTTGCACAGACCCTGCAGCATTCAACTTTGATCCTGCAGCGAACACTGACAATGGTGGATGTATTGCCGTGCAGCCGGGATGCATCGATCCGGCTTTCTCTAACTTCAATCCTTATGCAAATACTGACGATGGCAGTTGCGCAAATACATGTATTGGCGATCTGAATAATACAGGTGAGGTCAATTCTGCTGACCTCCTGCTCTTCCTTGGTTCCTTCGGAACAGTTTGTCAGTAACCAGAATAACCAAGTAGCATTCTATAGAGGGCTCCGGAAGGAGCCCTTTTTTTGATTCCTGATAAACCTGACGAAAACCGTACTTTTGCAAGGCGAACAATCAAGCGTTCGCTGCGGTTAGCCTCCTGATGAAAAAACTTGCTGAGAGCAGACTTCCTACTGAATTCGGATCTTTCCGGATGATCGCTTATGACAGCGGAATCGGAGAGTTTCCGCACCTTGTTATGCAGTCTGAGGTAAGGCCTGATGACGGTCCGGTGAACGTGCGGGTGCATAGCGAATGCATGACAGGTGATGTATTCGGAAGCCTGCGTTGCGACTGCGGCGAACAGTTGCATTCAGCCATGCGTACCTTTGGCAAACAGGGAGGGTACCTGATTTACCTTCGCCAGGAAGGTCGCGGAATCGGCCTTGTGAATAAGCTGAAGGCCTACAATCTCCAAGATGAGGGCATGGATACGGTCAGCGCAAATGTAGCACTTGGGTTTCATGCTGATGAACGTGACTACGCTCCGGCAATCGAAATTCTGAAGCACCTCAGTATAGATGAGATTCGCCTGTTCACGAACAACCCGGAGAAGATAGAGGCATTTGAAGGTACGGGTATCACCGTGATAGAGCGCATACCTATTGAGGTGGCCCCACAAGACGAAAGTGAAGGCTACCTGCGCACCAAGAAGGAACAAATGGGGCACGTTTTTCGCAACTTCAAATTCTGATCCTCAGAAGTACAGTTCTTGCGCCAGCCTAAATGTGTTGGCATGCGCATCCACAATGATGCGGATGTCTTCTGAATAACCGCCTCCCATTGCGCAGGCAACAGGTACCTCGTTGCGCCGGCAGGTTTCAAATACAATACGATCCCGTTCACGGCAACCCTGAACCGTTAGCCCAAGACGCCCCAGCTTATCACTGGCCAGCACATCCACACCTGTTTGAAAAAACACAAAGTCAGGTTCAGTCAGATCGAATAAACGGGGCAAGGTCTCCCTCAGGATGTTCAGATATGTGCTGTCATCAGTACCGTCAGCCAGCGGAATGTCGAGGTCACTCTGCTCTTTGTGAAGCGGATAGTTCTTTTCACCGTGCATGGAGAACGTAAAAACGCGGTCATCATCTGCAAAGATTTCAGCGGTGCCATTACCCTGATGCACATCAAGATCGACGACCAGAATTTTGTGCGCAAGCCCGGTGGTCAACAGATGACTTGCGCCGAGAGCAATATCATTTAGCAGGCAAAAACCTTCACCGTGGTTACGATATGCATGGTGGGTGCCGCCTGCAATATTCAGTGAAACGCCGTGTTTAAGCGCATACAAAGCGCAATCAATTGTGCCCCGCATAATGCGCCGCTCACGCTGAACCAACGCCTCACTGAGCGGAAAACCGGTTTTGCGTTCTTCTTTCCGGCTGAGCTTCAGTTCACGCAGTTTATCCCAATAGGCGCTGTCGTGCGTCTTCAAAATTGAAGGTTCGTCTAGCAGGTCAGGCGAAAAAAAGGCATCCTCGTTGATGCATCCTTCATGCAGCAGTTGCTCGGGTAGCAACTCATACTTCTCCATCGGAAAACGATGTCCTTCAGGCAGAGGATGCGCATATTCAGAGTGCCAGGCGATTTTCAGCATAGATGTTATCTCGGCTTAATAGACAAGAAGTTGCGCAGCATGTTCAGGATGAGGTGCTTTTTTTAGCTGAGCCTTCTGATTGCGATTTCCTTGAGATGATCAACGCAAAAGCGTTGGATGCGAACAGGATCAGGACATACTTCGGCGCTCGTGATCACTTTCGTTTGGTTTTTTGGTTCGCATCCCGTGATTTTTCACGGTGTAAAAACACCGGATATCAGAGGTAAATAGCGTGCATAAGCTCCATACACAGAATGGCTGCTATAGTGCCCACGGCATAACCAAGCACAGCCAGTAACACTCCCACAGGCGCAAGGGCAGGGGAGAAGGCCGAAGCAACGATAGGCGCAGAGGCTGCGCCTCCGATATTGGCCTGGCTGCCCACGGCAACGAAAAAGAAAGGTGCACGAATCAACTTGGCCACTGCTAAAAGCACCGAAATGTGCACCAGCATCCAAATGATACCAATAAGGATGACCGACCAATACTTGTTCCAGTTCTCGTAGAGCTCAACCAGGTTCATTTTCATTCCGATGGTAGCTACCAGCACATACAATAAGATGCTTCCGATACGTGAAGCGCCTGCGCCCTCATAGCTGCGGGCCCGGGTAAAAGATAAACCGATACCGATAATGGTCGCGATAATGATGATCCAGAAAAACTCTTTTTCAAGGGAGCTCAGATAAACTACCAGTGAGTCAGGGTCTGCAGCCTTTATTTCGCTGAACGTCTCAGTGAACCAGGGTGCGGCATTGTCAGCAAAGAGGTGCGCGATGGCTACGCCACCGAAGCCGAAGGCAAGAATGATCGAGATATCTGTGAACGATGGCACGCGTGCGATGCTGGCCTGATAGTCTTCAACTTTCTTTTTGAGTGCCTCTACAGCAGAGTTGTCTGCTTTAAGTTTACGGTCAAGTGCAACACTGATACCAGCACCCACTAACAAGAAGGCCATCCAGAGATTGGCCACAAAAACATCCACAATTACCATGGCCGAGAACTGCGTGGTCTGTGTGTCGGAGATCTCTTTGAGCGCGGTTTGATTAGCTCCACCGCCAATCCAGCTACCTGCAACGGTAGAAAGTCCGCGCCAGAATTCACTGTTCATGTTAGTGAGCGTTTCACCCGATGCGATCTGAGGCCAGGCGCTGGCATTGATATTCGCAAGCGAGTCAGCCAGGCTAAGATCTACTATTGAGCGGAAACGTTCGTCAGCGATTTTTTCAGTGGCATGTATAGAATCAACGTTGAGCTTTACGGCGTCGTTCCAGATGAGTACGTCGCCTTTGGTGACTGAATTACCCGAATTCACGGCCAGTTTAATTGCATCTGAAGGAGCGGTGATAGCACGCTCTATGGTGACATCAGGTTGTAAAATACTGCCGTCAATTTTTGATACGATGTAGAGCGCGATAGGGCCCCCAATGACAATCCCAAAGGTGGCTGTGAAAAACATCACCAGTGATTTTGGACCGAGGTTGACAATGGCTTTCAGGTCAATACTCAGGCACAGCAACACAAGACTTGCCGGCAGCAGAAAACGCGAGGCTACGAAGTAAAGATTCGAGCTCTCCCCGTCTACAAGTCCGAACGAATTGTAGAAGGCCGGAATGAAATAGCACAGCAGTAAAGAAGGTACATACTTGTAAAAGCGTGAAGTACGCGGGTGATTCGAGGTGTAGAATATAAAAGCCAGTGTTGAAAGCAGCAGGCCGAGCACAACGGCGTCGTTCGTGATCAAGGTCATCTGGATTTGGTTTTAGGATTGGGCAATATAAAACTTAAGTATGAGCCAACATTTTGCTAATTTCATCTGAACACCTTCAATCAAAATTGCGATGAAATTTTTAAAAGCCCTTTTGCTTATTATCCTGATACTCGCAGGAATTTGGGTCACCCTTTGCCTGATAGGACCCTCACAACTCAACGTGAGCCGATCAACGTTCATGGAGACCACTCCGGCGGCCGTTTACGAAGAAGTGGCTAATTTCAACAAGTGGCCAGCATGGAGTCCGTGGGCAAATCAAGATACGACCATGGTGACCAGTATTTCTGGTTCACCTTTTGGAAAAGGCGCTGTCATGGAATGGGTATCCGACGAGATGGGCGAAGGAAGACAAGAGATCACTGCTGCGATCCCCAATAAAGTGATCACATGTATGCTGACCTTCAGCAACATGCCGGGTGATCATAAGGCAGAATGGTTTTTTGACGCTGAGGGAGAGGATACAAAAGTGACCTGGACCATGGAAAGCGCGGAGGTGCCTTTTTTAATCCGTGGCTTGCTGCTGATCTCGGGTGGCGCCAAGCCGCTGGCGGATCAGTATGATCAAGGGCTTGCAGACCTCAAACGTGTGGTGGAGGCGAAACCATTATTTAAGCCTCAGTTTACAGATGCACCGGGCTTCTGGTATATCGGCATTGAAGCGGATTCGGTAACCGCCGCAATGCTGGCAAATGGCAGCATGCATGAACGCGCCTATCTGGCGATACAGGAGTTCTTGCAAGACCGAGACTTGATACAATCAGGAATGCCGCTCACCTTTACCAGGAGATTTGAAGAGGGGGTCATGGATCTCACTTTTGCGCTCCCGGTGGCAGACAGTGTCGGAGTGACAGATAATTTTGTGATAGATCGTGTACCGGCAGGGCGCGTCGCATCTGCGATTCACAAGGGAGCCTACGATATGGTAGATGAGACCTGGAATAAGTTTGACCCCTATTTTGAGGCCTATCCGCAATCATTCCGCTATTATCCTTACGAGCAATATGTAAATGACCCGGCTGACGTGCAAGATTCAACAGACTATCTTACGCGCATTGTTTTTCCGGTAGACTAATTCGTGCCTGTGCCTTTCGATGCTCTGGCATCTGAGCAGCGAAGAAATTATAGCAAAGCAAAAGGCCCATCACTCGAGAGAGCGATGGGCCTTTTTAATTGACCAAGTAAATTGGTCTCCACCCTATTTCATCGTATCATCAACTTCTCCTCAAAAACTTGGCCAAACGACCGGACTTGCAGGATATACATCCCAGGAGCCAGGCGGTTCGTAAAAAACAGTGTAAGATGCTCCTGTTCGGAGACGATAGATAATTGTGTGTTTTCAACACGCCTTCCGTTATTGTCGTAGACGCTTATTTCTAATACGTCACCATCCTGGTGAAGGTTACCGAATGCGATTGAAATTTTTTCTCCGTTACCGGGGTTCGGGAAAATACTCGTTACAAATAACTGATCGTCAGAGTCATTGACGCCACTTGGCGTGCCGAACTGAAGTACACAACTGCTGCTCCAGTTACTGAAGAGTTCATTGACACTTGCGCGAACCCGCACTTCATACTGTCCGCCTTCGATCCATTCGGCCTGGGGAACCATCAATTGAGGAAGAAAACTTGTGATAACGGTATCATGAGCGGCATGGGCGAAAGACCATTCATAAACTGAAGTACCCGTCACCGCATTGCAGGTGAGAAGATTAGCGGTATCAAAAACACCAAGGCTACAGTCGGTAGTACTGATAGACGTCTCCGGAACCGTTTCACTCGTGCTAATGGTACAAACCGGCCCCCAGTCGCTCCAGATTTCATCGCTGTTCATTACACGAATGCTCACTTCAAGCGTTTCTGCATAGCCAAGTCCGCTTACGCTGCTCAGCACAAAGCCGGGATTGTTTCCGATAGAGTAGGCTTCGTTGTAGAAGCCATTGGCAGAATTGGTGAAGCGCCAGTGGTACATTTCTGCTCCGGCAACCGGAATGCAGTAGACTTCATCGTCAAGTAAGAGATTGATCGATCCACATGAGTTTTCATCGAGTTGCGTGAATTCGGGTGCTACGTCACATTCGTAAGGCACCTCCACATTATTGATAACTGAGCACCCGTTGTCGTCTGAAATAGTCACGCTGTAGATGCCTGAGCTTACGTTCTCAAGCAGGTTGCCGGTTGAACCGTTTGACCAGTTAAAACTGAGGTTACCGGTGCCTCCCATGGCATTTATGATAGCTTGACCATCTTGTCCTGCACAGGTTTCCGGATTGAGCAGCAGGGCTTCACCGCTAAGAGCAGAAGGTTCAATGATCTGCACGCTTTCAACAGCCTGGCAACCATTTGCATCGGTAACTTCGAGCATATAAGTGCCAGCACTGAGTGACGAAAGCACTTGAGCGTCTTCTCCAGAATTCCAATTAAAAACGTACGGAGGTGTACCGCCGGTAATAGTGGCGTTTGCGGTTCCATCGTTCATGCCTGCGCATGAAATATCTGATTTAAAAACAGTCAGATTTAGCGCTGCAGGTTCTTCAATGGTAACAGATGCCGAACCTTCACATCCGTCTGAATCACTCACATTCACAGTGTACTCTCCCGGAGCCATGTTGCCGATTGAGGCACCTTGAGCTCCGTTTGACCATAGGTAGAAGTATGATCCATTTCCGCCTGTGGCAAGGGCACTGACACTGCCATTTGTTTCACCGCTGCATAACACCGGCGTGGCAGTGGCGTTGACATTCAAGCCGTCAGCCTCGGTAATATCAAAGTCTTCGTTGATGCTGCAGCCGTTGGCGTCTGTGACCGATACACTGTAAGAACCGGGAGCAAGCCCGGTGATTGCTTCACCAGTTTCTCCCGTACTCCAATTATAAGCGTAGGGTGGCGTACCTCCTTGCACACTCGCAGTGGCCGCACCGGGGTTGCCATTGCAGCCAATGTCTTCATCGAAGAGGTTGATGGTAAGCTCCTGAGGTTCGGTGACTGAGACAGACGCATTCGCGCTGCACCCATTCACATCAATCGCGGTGACCGTATAGCTTCCTGCAGGAAGACCGCTGATCGTGCTTCCACTCTGCCCTGTATTCCAGGAAAGACCAAACGGACCATTGCCTCCGCCGGTACTGACGGATGCCAGTCCATCTGAAGCCCCGTTGCAGCTAACATTCACACTGTTCATGGTAAGACTGATCGCAGAGGGGTTCGGAACCGTAGCTGTTTGTTCTGTTATGCAACCGGAGGCATTTGTTACCGCCACAGAATAAGAGCCCGGACTCACTCCGCTGAGGTTTTGAGTAGTGGCGCCGTTGCTCCACTGAAAACTGAAGGATGCCGGGTTTGCAATAGAAAGGTCGATCGCCCCGTTATTGCCATCATGACAAGATGGTGCACTCGGAATCATGGTGTAATCAGGGGCTGCGTTCACTGTAATTATAGCCTCTATAGTATGGCTGTCGCTTCCATCAGCATTGCTGACCAATAAGGAGGCATTGTAAGTGCCGGGTGTCTCGTAGAAGATATTCTGAGGGTTCTGGCTGCTGGATGAAGCGGGACTTCCTCCCGGAAACGACCAGCTCCACGAGGTGGGGTTTCCTGAACTCATGTCACTGAAGTCAACACTTGCTTCTTCGCATCCGCCAGATGCACTGAAGCTGAAATTGGCAACAGGCGGCACAGGGTCATTGTTAGCCTCTACGCAGAACTCATGCGAAGCCTCAAGTCCCCAGTCACCGCCTCCTTCGGCGATTGCAGTGCCATCTGCACCAAGCAGTTCGTAGCTGCCGTTGGTAAAACTTTGACCGTCGCCATAAGCGTCATACATGACGAGTGTGTAGCATCCTGCCGGGAGACAAAGGGTTTCTTCAAAGGTGGTTCCCTGGCTGTTATTGATGTAGGGGCCTCCGTTCACAATTTCTACATCATTCTCGAATACAGACCATGTAGTTTCTGTCCCGAAGAAGTCAACCGTAATGTTCAGAGTAACGCCATCACCGGTTGAAACTATGAACTCGGTTTCATCTTCATTATTAGACGCGTTGGCATCCGCTACACCGTTTGGTTCCGAAGCCCATGCGAAGAAAGTGTGTGAGCCTGTTGCGGCGAACATTGCAGGAAGAGTAACCCACTCAGAAGTGCCTGGCGAAAGGTTGCCGTTCCAGGTGAAAGTTTGTGTGGCGCCGCCGGTGACATTGTACTGAATGGTACACGAGCTCAGTGATGAGCTGCCGAAATTTGTGAGAAACACTTCCGGTTCGAAAGAATTATTACACAAGATACCAGATGGATGACTGACGGAGGTGATGCCTACATCATCCGCCACTACAGGCTCACAGCCGAAGCTTTGTAGCAGGGTGGCCCTTTGTGAGACCAGTGTATTGCGCATTCTTTCCCGCTGACCTTCGGTGAACATATCACGGCAGGTTTCAGCAGTGTAATCCATATAGTTTTCTACTTGCTGGGTGCCTCCACAGGCCGGGTTGTTGCAATTACCGCCAAGTGTGGTAGGAGGGGTGTCACATACACGATCGCCTTGCGATGAACAGTTGGATTCATCGTCGCAATCATTGGTGCCATGAAAGGTGTGATACAACCCAAAGTAATGCCCCACTTCATGACTAAAGGTGCGGTTCATGTCAGTATTAGACTTGAGATTTCCTACCGTTCCGAAGGCATTATGCAATAAGACGATACCATCACGTATGTTATCAAAAGGAAAATAGGCGAACCCTTGAATACCCCCACCGGCATTGTTATTCTCTATCTCGTTCACGATCCATACGTTCATGTAATCTTCCCGAGGCCAAACAGAGAGACTCTTGATGGCTTCTTCATCTGCTCCGAAATCTCCGTTTACATTGATTCCTTCTTCAGCGTATGGCGGAATCACTGACCCGTCAACGCGCTGAATTCCGGTAGTTGAATTTCCGTCCGGATCACGTGTGGCAAGACAGAATTCGATGCCTACATCCACACCGTCGCCATCGCCATTGGTGCCGGGTAGTTTGCGGAAATCTTCGTTGAGCGCTTCAATGGCGCTGAAAACCTGTTCGTCTGAAATGTTACTGCCTACGCCTACTGCTTCACCTTCGTGAATGACGTGAATGACAACCGGAATCACATAAATATCATCGCTTCGATCATGGCCGCGCTCATCATGCATACGCTGAAGGCTCTGCTCGAAGTTGAACCAGGAGCGCTGGTAGAACTCATTTTCTTCGAGTTCTCTCTCATGAATTAGATCTGATCCGCATGAAGGCGAGTCACTTTGTCCGAAGGCACTCACCGATGCAAAGAGCATGATGAATAAAAGGGAATACTGGAATGTTTTCATTTTACGACCCTGTCAGGTTCACTCTTGCGTTTACCGTATCAGGGGCGCCAAGGTTACGTTGAACAGCCATGCGCTTTGTAAGACTTTTCCGCAATACCTTCATTCAAGACCTGCCACGATCATTTCTGTATTCCTCATCCAGGTCTATTCAAGAAATGAGATAACCCACAGTTGAAGGATTTCCTGCGGCCTGTTAACGTATCCTGCAGTTTTGAAGGCGTTCATCAGAGCTGTACAACCTATCAGTTCAATCGAGAAATTTCTGTTAGGTACACAATGGTTCCAGCGCCTCACAGCAGGTACCGGCGAAAAAAAAAGCCCGCATAGTGCGGGCTTGAGTATATTCAGTGCTAAAATGTTTATTTCTGAGCGTCACTTTGCACTTCTATCAGCTCTACCTTAAAGATCAAGGTGCTGTAAGGTTTGATTTTTTGGCCTGAACCTCGTTGCCCATATGCGAGGTCTTGCGGAATGTAGAACTCATAGGTAGCTCCCTCTTGCATAAGCTGCAGCCCTTCAGTCCACCCACTGATCACCTGATTCAGGCGGAATGTAGCCGGCTCACCGCGCTCGTAAGAGCTGTCAAAGACGGTGCCGTCGATCAACGTGCCTTCATAATGCACAGTGACCTGATCGATGGCGGCAGGTGTCGCACCCGTGCCTGCTTCAATCACTTTGTACTGAAGACCACTGTCTGTTTCGATTACACCTTCTTTGGCGCGGTTTTCATCGAGAAAGGTCTGTCCTTCAGCTTTCGCTTCTTCAATTTGAACCTCACGAATGCGTTGCATCTCCTCACGTACTAAAAGATCAGCGCTTTCAATGTCCATTAAACGTTCAGTGGTATCGCCGTGCTCTTGAAGTCCTTTAAGAAAAGCAGCCTCATTGAGGTTGTTGATACCCTGAGCTTCGAGATTGCTCCCGATGCTGAGTCCGATGGCATAAGAGATCGAATCCTGACGGGTTTCGATGCTCGCTTTTCCTGCGTTTACGGATTCGTTTGATTTGCAGCTTGCGAAGATCACTGCTACAAATAGGGTGAGGTAAGTAATGTGTTTCATTTTGTGGGTACCTGGTCACGTGTGAAAACCAGTTCTTTTTCGTTAGACAATCTTGAATTATAAATATAGCCCATACCATCAAAGGCTTGCAGCTCTTCAATGGAAGACAATTGATTGCGGATGATAAAACGCGCCATCTTGCCACGTGCGTGCTTTGCGTAGGTCATCAATGGCTTGTACTCGCCGTTTTTAAGGTCTTTGAAGTGACAGGTGACAATATCGCGTTTGAGCTCAGACTGATCAACGGCCTTGAAGTACTCATTCGAAGCGAGGTTGATCAGCGGGCCGTCAACGTCTGTGTTGTTAATGACCTTGGTGACTTTATCACGCCAGTATGCATAAAGATGGGGTGTATGCTTGTCAATTTCAAGCTTCGTTCCCATTTCAAGCCTGTAGGGCTGCATGAGGTCAAGCGGACGAAGAATACCGTAGAGCCCACTCAGAATGAATAAATGCTTCTCGGCATATTCGAAGTCAGGATCAGTGAGGGTGTGAGCGTTCAAACCACGGTAGACTTCTCCCTGAAAAGCCAATACGGCTTGGCGGGCATTACCGGCGTGAAACGGCCGCTCCCAGTCATGAAAGCGCTGCTTGTTGAGGTCAGCGATGTCTTCGCTTACGCTGAACAGCTCTTGAAGACGCTTTGACGAGAACTTGCGCAGCTTCTTGACCAGGTACTCCGCTTCATCGAGGTAGAGCGGTTGGCTCGCACTCTCGGTAACCGGAGTAGATTCAAAATCAAGGGTTTTTGCCGGAGAGATGACTATCAGCATATATTAAGTTGCGTTGGCTTAATCAGCAAAAGTAACGAACTTCAATCTTCCCGATTCAATTTGATGCCCCTGGGGGTAATTCGAATCTTTCGCTCTTTATACAATTTGCCAATGGCTTGTTTGAAGGTGTTCTTACTCATTCGCAGCCGCAGCTTGATTTCTTCAGCGTCTGTATTGTCGGTCAGTCGCAAGTAACCACGGTGCTCATGCAGCTTTTCCATGATTTTCACAGCCGCCTCTTCTACTTTGTCACGGCCTGAAGGATACATGGAGATTTTCAATCGCCCCCGGTCTATTTCACGCACATATCCGGTGTATTCGTCACCTTTTCTTACACCTGAAAGCATATCGTTCTTGTGTAAAAAACCGGCATAATGCTCGTCAACAAGTATTTTTCGACCGTCAGGAACCTTGTCGAGCACAATGAAACGCACCTTGTCACCAGTGTCGTGCTGTGGGTCATCTTTGAATACATGACCGATTCTTGTGGTAAGAATCAACCGCTCTTCACTACGATTGTAAAGCATGGTCATGTAGTAACGATGACCTTCTTCAATGGGTTCGGCCTGATGTTCTATAAAGAGCGGTAGGTCTTCTTCGAGTCCGATGTCGACAAAACCTACACCACTGCTCACTTGCTTTACTTGCAAAAAAGAAAGTTTCCCTATTTCAACCAATGGTTGTTTCAGGGTGGCGCGCAACTCACGGTCGCGATCTGTGTATATAAACACATCCAGAAGGTCACCCTCTTTTACGTCTGCAGCGAGCTCGCTCAGACGAATCGGGATGGCCTGTCCGAAGGCGTCCATATACGCTTGATTCCTTTCCAGGCGAACGAGTTCGAGTCGTTGCCGCTTTCCGGGGCTAATGAAAAACATGAGGGGCAAAGGTAGACATTCACACTTGTCGATTGGTATTTTCCTACATTTGATCAGAATCGATCCAACCAAACAATCAAATGACAACCTATTTCAAGCCGCTGTTTGCGGCATGTTTTTTAGCTGCAACTTTCTCAACTTCAGCTCAGTGTGATCCGGATGAAACTGAAATTACCCTTACTCTGTACACCGATGCATGGGGGTATGAGTCATACTGGGAGATGTATCCTGAAGGAAGTGAATGCGGTGAAAATTCCTACCTCTCCGGTGGTAATCTCGATCAGGTAGGATGCACCGGTGCCGGTGAACAGGATGCACAAGGAGGAAACGGCTATGAGAGCAATTCCACCTTTGAAGCAGGGCCGGTATGTGTGCCCACAGGAGAACCCCTCGTGCTTGAATTCGTTGACGATTGGGGTGACGGTGGTACCACCTTCGAAGTTTTTGAAAATGGCCAGTTCGTTGGCTTTTATATAGGCTCAGGAAGTGGAAATGTGTGGGTGTTTACGCCTGGTGAAAATAACATTCCGATATACGACGAGCCGTGTACAGCCGAACCGGTCGAAATCGACGGCCCATCAATAGCGCTCAATAACGAAAATGCCATCGCCTCGCTCAATGAGGTGAGCCCCGGAGGTGGAAACTGTGCCCTGCCAGGGACCTGGTGCGAAGGAGCAGTAACCCATTCAGTCTGGGCATCTTTCACACCGGAGCAGGCAGGAAGTGTCGAAATTACCACCTGCTTGTCGGGCACAAACATGGATACTCAAATCGCACTCTGGCATGGCAGCGATTGCCAGGATCAATCTTCCTTTAACCTGCTTGCAGCCAATGATGACATGCTCTCAGGATGCGGAAGCGGTAATGGCTTCGCGTCTACCATGTATGCAGGTTGCCTCGAAGCTGGGGAAACTTACCTCATCCAGATCGATGGATGGAACGGCGCTACCGGCGATATCGAACTGCAAGTGCTCAGTTATGATGATACCCCGGTAATGAATGCCTTTGTAAACGGTATCCCTTGTGCATTGAACAAGGGAGAAGATGGTGACGGCTCCATATTTCCCTACATCGTAGGGTTCGGAGAGACATTTGATGCGAGCTGGGAAGGGCCGAATGGCTTTACTTCTGATGACCAGGATATTACCCAACTCAATCCCGGAACCTACACCCTTACCGCATCTACTGCCTGTGGTGATGTATTCACAGAGTCTTTTGAAATCACCATGCCACCCCCGATCAGCGCCACATTTGAAATTGAACACCCGCAATGTCCACTTTCTGCAGATGGACTCATTTCGCCTGATATTATCGGTGGAGCTTTGCCTTTTAGCTATGAATGGTCAGGTCCGAATGAATTCTTTTCAGAAGAAGCACTCCCGGAGAACCTGAATGAAGGGCCGTACAGCCTGCTCGTGACCGATAACAACGGCTGTACCTATGAGCAGAACATCACCCTCACGGCAACCAATGCAATCAACCTGAACCTCGGTGATAACACTGAGCTGTGCAACGATGATGTGCTGGTGCTCTCAGGTCCTGTCGGCTATGAGTACCTGTGGCAAGACGGCAGCGTGAACCAGTTCTTTGTCGTTGATGGTCAGTCTCTGGGTGAAGGCGAATACAGCTTTGTTCTCAATGTGACCAACCCGGAAGGATGCGACGCCACCGATGCCGTGACCATTGATATCATTGATTGTACGGTCTCCATTGATGAATCAACACAGGAGTTTCTCGTATACCCGAATCCTGTTCAATCAGTACTGAACCTCAAGGGGATGCCTTTGGATGCTGCTTTACAAATACATGATGTAACCGGGCGGCTGGTGCATGCAGAGCAGCTTCAGGTCAGCGCAAAAGCGCTGGATGTCAGTAGCTTTGCCCGCGGTCAGTATGTGTTGAGCGTTGCTTCTTCAGATCGTCAAACCGTCATAAAACGTATGATTACACTGCATTGAGTGAAATCGCGCGCTTGACCCGGAGGCTCAGGATACCTCGGTTTGCCTAAGAAGTGAAGTGATGCGATCAATCAGATGGTCGTCGATCTCGCGGTGCATCACAAAGCGAATGTGATCCGGACCAAATGGCATAGCGCGTATTCCGAGCGTATCGAGTTGCTTGCAGTAGCCTGCCGCATTCGAGGCACCTACTGTCTGAAAAATGATGATGTTGCTCTCTACAGGAAGCACATCCACCACCCAACTGAGCTCTTTGAGCACCGCACCGAGCGCTCGTGCCCTTCGGTGATCCTCGCTGATTTCAGGTAAGTGATGTTCGAGTGCATAAATACCTGCAGCCGCAAGAATGCCCACCTGACGCATGCCTCCACCCATAGACTTACGCACACGATGCGCCTCACTAATGAA
Organism: Flavobacteriales bacterium; assembly: GCA_018402085.1. Taxonomy (GTDB): domain Bacteria; phylum Bacteroidota; class Bacteroidia; order Flavobacteriales_D; family Sanyastnellaceae; genus Sanyastnella. Next base: position 641,436 of record JAGYJM010000002.1, read on the forward strand.
TGCTTTGTCACCAATCAAGACGGAACCGGCAGGAGTGCCTAAACCTTTTGAAAGGCACACAGAAATACTGTCGAAAAGCGATCCGTATGTCTGTGGCGTAACTCCATTTTCGGCGAGCGCATTGAAGACACGTGCACCATCGAGATGAAAACCGAGCCCATGACGCCTCGCCGCGGTAGCAACCTCCTGAAGCTGTGACCATGACCATACAGCTCCTCCTCCTTTGTTGACGGTGTCTTCAACCGCTACCAGACGGGTTCTCGCGTAATGACTGTCGGGAGGGTTCACCGAAGCATCCACCGCTTTTGCGGTGAAACAACCGCGCAGACCGTCAAGCAAACGCACTGATAAACCTGAATTGCGGGCCATCCCCCCACCTTCATAATTGTAGATATGAGCCAGTTTATCGCAAATGACCTCGTCTCCCGGACGCGAATGGACATTGAGTGCAATTTGATTTGTCATGGTGCCGCTCGGACAAAATAGAGCGGCTTCATGTCCGAACATATCGGCTAGCTGCTCTTGCAATGCATTCACCGTGGGGTCTTCACCGAATACATCATCGCCCGTTTCGGCATGCATCATGGCATTGAGCATGCCTTTAGTTGGCCGCGTTACGGTATCACTTCGCAAATCAATGGCAGATGTAAGTTTCTGGGTCATGAAGATGGTCTTTGATACGAAGGTAAGAAGCTGCGGCAAGCCCGAAATGCAGCCGAGGCGTATATTTGTATCTTCAGGCAATGTTTCACCGGTTTTGCTGTTGCAACAAGTGCGCAGTGTCTATGAAAGATTATTTTCGCATACTTGAATTACCTGAAAATGCTGATCTCGACGAGATCAAAGCGGCATACAGGAAACTGGCAAAGTCTTATCACCCTGATCTTAATGACGCCCCGGATGCAGCGAAGCGTTTCATCATGATCAATGAAGCTTATGAGTTTCTGAGTGACGATACCAGACGGGCATACTACCGCGCAAGGCGCAGTTCGCGGGTCAGTGAAGCAGAAAAAGAGCGCAGGGAAGCTTATTACCGCGACTGGATTCGTCGTCAACAAGAGGTTTCGAGGCAACGTGCTCAGGAATATGCCCGATCGAACTACAAAGACTTTGTGAACTCTCCCTTTTATCGCACAGCAATGGTCATGAACAAGGTCTACAATTATGTTTTTCTAGGGCTTGGCTTTGTGATGATTTTCACTTCGGTCTTGCTTTACCTGCGTGATGGCGAACGCATGATCAAAGAGGGGCAGCCCATTGCAATGGTTTTATTGCCCGGCTTTATTGGTGTGATGTTCACCTACGGAGTTTGGTATTTTCTCTTTAAGCACAAATACTAAGCAAGAATCATAAGCTGAATTGACGCAAGTCAGTCTTCTGAGACCACGCAATGGTTGCGCAGCACGTAGTTTTGGGCCACTAATGAAGGCGCCGCGATGCTGATTGAAATTTTACCGCTGCTTGCAGGGGGGCTTGTGCTGTTTATTTACTCAATAGCGAGGCTTTCCGAAACGATGGAGAACCTTTTTTCGGGAAAGGCCCAAGAAGTCATTCAGCGATATACCTCCAACGCCCTGCTGGGGGTGGTGGTAGGCACGGTAGCAACTATTCTGCTCGGCTCTTCCTCTGCCGTGATCATTCTGACCATTGTATTTATCAATGCACGTACCCTGAATTTCAAACAGGCCATTGGCATTATCCTTGGCGCCAATATCGGAACGACTTTTTCAAGTCAGTTGATCACGCTTGATATCGGAAGATTCTCGGTGGTTCCGATGTTTATCGGACTCGCGATGGCTTTATTCTCGAGCACCGAAGCATGGAAGAAGAAAGGCAATGGCATGCTCTATTTTGGAATGCTTTTCTTTGGTTTATTCGTGATTGAATCTTCCGTTGCACCGCTGCGCAACAGTCAGGTTTTCCTTGATTGGATCGCTCAACTCGATCATCCGGTGCGCGGAGCTCTTACCGGTGGGCTCGTGACATTATTGATTCAGTCGTCAAGTGCTACCGTTGGACTAGCCATCGTACTTGGAAAGCAAAACCTATTGAGCCTCGCCGGCGGTATTGCCGTTATGCTGGGTGCTGAACTGGGAACCTGCTCAGACACCCTGCTGGCGACCATCAAGGGCAGCCGTCAGGCATTCAGAGCGGGCGTCTTTCACCTTGCATTCAATTTCACCACCATTGTCATTGGTCTCTTGTTGTTTCAACCCTTCGTGAGCATGATTGAGGGCCTCTTTCCGGATGCACCGCTCAACCGGCAAATCGCCCATGCACATGTCACATTCAATGTGCTGGGTGTGTTGATGGCGCTACCGTTTACAACACTCGCAGATCGCGCGCTTACCCGCCTTATTCCGGAGAAAAGCCCCCATGTGAAAGGCTGATCTTTTCACGGCTCACTTGACTGCCGTATCTTCGACAGTTCAAACCGGAATTTACCATGAAAGTAAAACTGCTCGTCGCACAGATGTATGTCCGCATCTGCTCTCTCATCATCGTTGCCTTTTTTAGCACCAACCTTCTTGCTACAGAAGGGATGTACATCCCTGCGCTCCTCGAATCTATCGAAGACGAAATGCGGTTGATGGGACTGAAACTTAGTGCCGAAGACATTTACTCGGTGAACCAGTCGTCGTTGAAAGATGCCATTGCTCAATTTGGAGGAGGATGTACTTCAGAGTTGATTTCCTCACAAGGTCTGCTGCTCACCAACCACCATTGCGGTTACAGTCAAATCCAGTCACACAGCAGCGTTGAGAATAACCTGTTGAAAGAGGGGTTCTGGGCTCAGAGCCTGAAAGATGAGCTTCCAAACCCCGGGCTTACCGCCACGTTTATCGTCCGAATGGAGGATGTCACTGAAGCTTTGATCAAAGGAATCACCGATGACCTAGCCCCTTCAAGGCGAAAGGAGCTGCTAGAGGCCAACCGAAAATCCCTGATAGATGCGGCTGTAGATGGAACAGCACACGAAGCATTCATTCGTCCGTTCAACTACGGTAACAGCTACTTTATGATCGTCACTAAAACTTACCGTGATGTGAGACTGGTTGGGGCTCCTCCGTCAGCGATCGGGAAATACGGCGGCGATACTGACAATTGGATGTGGCCCCGCCATACCGGTGATTTCTCCATTTTTAGAATTTACGCCGATGAGAATAACCAACCGGCAGCGTACAGCGAGAGCAATCGCCCGTACGAGCCTGAACGCCATTTGCATATTTCCCTTGATGGGGTTGAAGAAGGAGACTTCACTATGGTGTATGGTTTTCCGGGAAGTACGCAGCAATATATCACCGCAGAAGCGGTGGATTATATTGTGAACGAGTCAAACCCTATGCGAATCGAGTTTCGTGAAACAAGCCTCGGAGTGATCGATGCAGCGATGCAATCTTCTGAAGAGATTCACATTCAATACGCAGCTAAACAATCGCGCATATCGAATGCCTACAAAAAATGGATCGGACAAAACCAGGGGCTGATTGAGCTAAATGCGCTCGACAAGCGCTGGGAACTGCAACGGGGATACAGAAAAATGGCTGAAATCAGGCAAAATCAAAATTATGTGCACGCCATTGATACGCTTGGCGCGCTCGAACAGCAAATTAAAGATTACCGTAAAGCAAGGGAAGTGTTTATCGAATACTACTTCTACGGTCCGGAGGTATACAGCTTTGCAAAAAACTTCGAACCCCTCATCGAAGATTATGCCCAGCTCGAACAAGACGGTAAACTCGATGAAGCCATCGAAAAGCTTCGTCAGGCAAGTGAAGCACATTTTAAAAACTACCACTTACCTACAGACAAAGATATCTTCGCGAATCTGACCAAGCTGTATCTCGATCACATGCCCGTTGAACTCACGCCTGAAATATTTGTGGAGTACGCCAGCAAAAACAACTGGAATGGCATGCAGATGGCTGATAATCTCTATAATGCCACAGCATTCGCACGACTTGAAGATGTCAGTAAATTACTTGATAAGCCCTCTGCCCGTGCCTTTGAGAAGCTTGCGAAAGACCCGGCTTACGTAATTGCAAATGCGATGTATGACGGTTATATAAGGCTGGTAAGACCAACCTATGAGTCGCTTCAGCAGGAGATCGATGCCAGCATGAAGGTCTACATGCAGGGCTTAATGGAGATCTTCCCAAACCGCAACTATTGGCCGGATGCTAATAGCACCCTGCGCCTTACCTACGGTAAAGTAGAAGGAAGTTCCCCCATAGATGGCATTGCCTATAAATACTATACCACGGCCGAGGGCATTTTGCAAAAGTACAATACCGGGCTTGAAGACTATGACTTGCCTGAGAAACTGCGGGTATTGCTCGAGAATAGAGCATATAAGCAATACGCACATCATACAGGTGAACTCATGGTGTGCTTTACCGGTAGCAACCATACTACCGGCGGCAATTCAGGCTCTCCGGCATTGAATGCCAGCGGACATCTGGTCGGTCTCAACTTTGACCGCTCATGGGAAAGCACCATGAGTGATATCTATTTCGCCCCCGAACGTTGCAGAAATATCATGGTAGATATTCGCTACATATTGTGGGTCATTGATGTGTACGCCGGTGCCGAGCGATTAATCAATGAGATGACACTCGTGAAAGGTGTCGGACAGGAACAACCGGAGCGTGAGCCCCTGCAGGAGCTAGAGAAAGGAGCAAAACAAGGTTAAGTGTAGCATCTTCCTACATCATACGACAGTGTCTTTCCTACAAGGCGCATTCCAAAAACCTGGTAGCTTTATTCAAGGTGAAATGGAGACGATTTGGAAACACATGATTGCTTTGGCTGGCCGGTTGCGGCTTCGGCTTTAACCGACGTCCTTTTGTGGGTTGAAGATTGTCTGGACCTCGACCAGAGAGCATTCGTGCGACTTGTTGGAGCCAGAGATATCCTTACCAGAATGAATGGGTACCGCGATATTCATGGAGAAGACCTGGTGGTCTTCACCGCTTCTATCGCCGCTACCCTCACCAGTGCCTGCTGCGATAAAGATATTCTGGCGGTCAGTGCCCGAAAGGTGGTACGCGTTCTTCATGAAATTGCAAGCGATAACGGAATCAATACCCTCGTTCTCTCTGACTACGAATTGCCGGAAGGAGTAGATCAATGGAAACAACGCATGCAGAAAACTTCCGTCGTTTATGATCAGTTGAGAGAAGAGGAAGATTTAGCCTTGATCGAAGAAAGTATCGTGACTCGCCGAACCGAACTGGTGATCAGCTATGCATCACCTTTACTCACCAAAAGACTTTATGATAAGTTTACGAAAATCTGGGCAAAACCTTTAACCGTCGTACAGTTACCCTACACTGGTCATGCCAGTCCGAAAGCGGTCTGGAGCGAGAAAATTATCAATGCAAAGCTGCATTCGAAACTCGCAATTCTCGCTTTGAGCGGTAATTTCAGCTCAGAAAGTAAATGACGGTAATGGCAAGAGCCAATAAGATGATTGCGAACACAACCGGTCCGCCTACTTCATTTTGTTCTGCCTCCTTGTGAGATCCCATTTCGTAAGATTTTGAAGACAAAAATAGCAGATTCACAGCGTGGTCGTCAAGAGAAACAGTCGTTTTTTTCAAAACGACTCCACGGATGTGATAGTGAAGCCTGCGGTCTTATTTGCGCACCAGAAAGACCTCGTTGAACATAGAACCCGCATTAATCTTAGATTCATTGTGCCGTTTGATAAGCAATGTACATTGCAATGAATGGTTTCATTCGTTAATTAGTTTAAGTGTTTAGACCTCCCTTAGCCGGGAGGTCTTTTTTTTCCAACACCCGCTGATATGAATGGGAACGGAGATTCCTATGAAAGCGATCTGGCAGGAAATACGGCGCGAACCCTGTATTCTTTGAAGTACGTTCTTAATGATTCCTTAACTTTATGCGGCTGAATGCAACCTATGGCGCGTAGCCGTGGTCTATACAGCGAGTAAACCTGCAAAAGAGAATGTTCAGAAACAGCTTAACCATTGCGTTTGTCTTGATTTTTGTACTCGGAGCTTCTTCCATGAGTGCCCAACTCGTGTTGAACGAATTTTCGATCGCAAACTATGATGGCTTCCAGACTGGAGGAGACTACGAAGATTGGGTCGAAATCTACAATCCGACAGGCGCCGCGATTGACGCAGGAGGCTATTTCCTGAGCGATAACCCGGCGAATCCAACAAAATTTGAAATTCCGGCAGGGAATAATGTGCCCGCCGGTGGGTATTTGATCATTCTTCTGACCAATGATTACGATGCTGACCCCTTTATGTATGGTTACCTAAACACTACGTTCAGAGTGAACCAGACACAAGGCGAATCCGTGATCTTCGCTGACCCGGGAGGTGCCATACTCACTGAATGGGCATTCGGTACAGTTATCTCCCCAAATCAACGCAATCACAGCTATGGACGCATCGGCGACGGCGCGGCTGATTGGGGAATTTTCACGAACCCAACCCCGGGCGGAAATAACGGAACTAACGCATTCACAGGTTACGCAGCTGTCCCGCAATTTGATACCGATGCAGGTTATTTTGCCGGAGGCTTGACCGTCGGCATATCAGCCGAACCCGGTTCGGATATTTACTACACCACCGATGGTACAGACCCTGATCCCGGTGATCAGCTTTATACCGGTCCGATAACCGTAGACCAGACAACGGTCATCCGTGCGATTGCCTACCCCAACGACGGTGATCTACTTCCCAGCTTTGTTGAAACTAACACCTATTTTACCGGTGACGACCAGCACAGCGTCATCGTATGCAGTGTGTCAGGACCAACGCTTAGCGATGGAGAGTGGTTCGGAGACGAATTCATGGCCATTGAAATGTTCCACCCGAACGGAGAGTTCTGGACGGAAGCCGCCGGTGACTCAAATGAGCACGGAAACGATTCAAATGCCTACGGACAAAGAGGTTTTGACTACGTAGGCCGAGATGAATTGGGCTACAAACACGAGATCGATGAACAACTCTTTCATGTGAAAGAACGCGATCTCTATCAACGCCTCATATTCAAGGCTGCGGCCAATGATAATTACCCCTTCGAACCCGGTGCGCACATTCGGGATGCTTTTGTGCAGACCCTTTCACATAACGCCGAACTTCGACTAGATGAACGTACCAATGAAAGCTGCATCGTTTATATTAATGGCGAATACTGGGGCGTTTATGAGTACCGCGAGAAAGTGGATGATCTCGATTTCACAGAAGAATACTACGACCAAAGCCGTCACTTCGTAGACTTCATCAAAACATGGGGTGGAACATGGGAAGAGTATGGCTCAATCGATGACTGGAATACGCTCGTTGATTTCATCATGACCAACGATATGTCTGACCCGGCCAACTACGATTATGTAGAATCAGTGCTCAATACCCGCAGCCTTATTGACTACTTCATCCTCAACTCTTATATTGTATCTGCTGACTGGCTGAACTGGAATACCGGCTGGTGGCGAGGACGTCACCCTGACGGTGACGCAAAAAGATGGCGCTACATCCTCTGGGATATGGATGCCTCATTTGGTCACTATATAAACTATACAGGAGTGCCCGATACCGGTCCGTCAGCTGCCCCATGCAACCCTGAAACGTTAAATGATCCCGGTGGGCAAGGGCATACAAATATATTCAATGCCCTAATGGAGAATGAAATCTTCTTCTCCGACTACATTAACCGATGGGCAGACCTCAATGCATCTTACTTCAGTTGTGACTACATGAATTTCCTCCTCGATAGCATGATCAATGTGATCGAACCGGAAATGACACGCCAGTTTGAACGCTGGGGCGGATCATACGCCGGCTGGCAAGGTGAAGTCGATGAACTCTACAGTTTCATCAATGAACGATGCCCGAACGTGTCAGAAGATGACGATGTGCTCGATGAAGGAATCGTAGATTGCTACGATGTTGAGCCGATTACCATCACCATCATCATTCAGGGACTTGGCGAAGTAGAAGTAGAAGCCTTCGACGTTACACCCGATATGATTCCCTGGGAAGCAACCTATTACGCTAACCTACCCATCGATCTTGACGCCGAAGAAGACCTCGAAGGCATCTTCTTGTACTGGGAAGTCATTGAAGGTGACCTGGTCATTGACGACATCAATAACCCTGATATTCAAATCACGCCAAGTGGCGATGTTACCATCGTTGCTTGGTTTACGGATAACATAGAACCTCAACCAGTCATGTTCGACGTGCAACCTGAAGGCGCAGGAGATATTCTCGTGGCCGCCCAATCGGTAGCACCTTACCCCAATACCATTATTGTTGAGGGAGGGCTCAATACCTTTGAGGCGGTTCCGGAAAACGAATGGTTCGTGTTCTCGCATTGGGAAACCATTCATGCCAATATGATGCCTTCTGACGAAGACCCTGAAACTACCGCCATGATCGCTCTGCCCGATACAGTTGTCGCTGTTTTTGAAGAGTTACCTAACGCAGAACTTTACGTAGATGTGCAACCTCCGGGAGCCGGGTGGATCACTATTGATGGCACTGAAATCGCGACTTATCCGCTCCTCGATACGCTCGCCGCTGAACAAGATTTTGTCTTCCAGACGGGAGGGGGGGATCAGTGGACCGTTTTCTCTCATTGGGAAGTCAATCATGCACCGATTAACCCTGATGAATTTGCTGAACAGATTACTCTTAATTTCTCGCAAGATGATACCGTTATAGCCGTCTACGAGATTATCCCGAATTACACAACAACCGTTCGCGTCGAACCGGCTCAAGCCGGACGAGTACTTGTGGCGGATCAGTTGATGGTTGAAGATGAGTGGACGGGGCAGCTCGAAGGTGATACTCCTCTGAACTTCCGCGCTCAGGCTGATCAATTCTGGTTCTTTGACTCCTGGGAAGCAGTCTACCATGCGCCTGATGGCGGCGCAGAAGCGCCGGATGTTGAATTCACCCTGAACATTCCGGACACGATTGTTGCACATTTCGTGGAAGAACCGTTCAATGTATTCGTGCCAAATAGCTTTACACCAAATAATGACGGTATTAACGATGTATTCAAAGCTGAAGGGTCAGCTTGGGAACCAGGATCCTTCGAGATATGGATATACAACCGTTGGGGACAACTGGTCTACAATAGCACAGACCCTGAAGAGGTGTGGCTCGGTAACGCCAATCAGGGTACGCACTATGTGGAAGATGAGATTTATGTCTATCGCCTGCATGTGAAGTCAGTTCACAGGGTAGAACCGCAAGAGTATTCCGGACATATTACGGTCATAAGATAGGCCCGCACCTCACGCATTTTTTGCAAAAACAATTTCTGCTTCCTCTCCGGCGTTTCACGACCTTTGCTGCATGCGTTTAGACGGGGTCGGACTCATGCTGATATCTGTGGTTTTATTTACCACGGCAAATGTGCTGGTGAAGATGATCGGCTTTTTGCCGACTTCCCAGATTGTATTTTTACGATCGTCAATATCTCTCGTTCTTTGCGCAGCTTATGTATTGTACAGAGGATTCCCCTTTTTAGGTCATAACCGCAAATGGCTCATCATTAGAGGGCTGTTCGGCATGATCGCACTGACGCTCTTCTTTTACACCATTCAGCACATTCCGCTCGCAAGTGCAACCGTAATCCAATACCTCTCGCCTGTATTTACTGTGATCCTTGCGATGGTATGGCTCGGTCAAAGAGTGCGTCCGGTGCAGTGGCTTTTCCTCGCCATGGCAATCGCCGGCGTTGTGATGGTGAAAGGCTTTGACCCTAACGTGCCCCTTCGTTTTCTCCTCATCGGTATTGTAGCCGCCTTGTTAGCCGCAATTGCTTACTTCGCAACGATGAAGTGCAAGGCGACCGATCACCCGGTCGCTATTGTTATGTACTTTCACTTGATAGCTACGCCCGTTATGGGAGGAGCTAGTGCCCTTGACTGGCACCCCATTGGCTTAAAGGAGTTCAGCATGGGAATGGCAATAGGTCTCTTATCCGTGCTGGCTCAAGTGGCCATGGCTTTCGCAATACACAGAGAAGACGCTTCAGTTGTTACACCCTTTAAGTATGTAGGTGCAATTCTCGCGCTGGGTATCGGATATTTTATCTTTGACGAGTCGCTTAGTTTCTTAAGCATCACCGGAATTGTTCTCGTTGTTCTCGGTGTCACGCTCAATACCCTGGCCCGCCGATATCGCTGGTAAATCACCATTCAACAGTGAATACCAACAACTCAATCGGAACTCCAATGAGGTTCTTTCGGTACAGACTTCCTTTGCACCATGATAGCAGTAATCACACGACTTGAGGTCAGGAGTCTCCTACACCTGCCGCGTTTCTTTAAATATGCCATACCGTCTGCGGTAGCGGCAAAGCAGCCTAATGGTAACGTATTTGCTTCTACAAAGCCACTAAACTGGAGAACGCATTGCACCCTGACCATCTGGGAAGACATGCAGGCCATGCGCTCCTTTATCAGCTCAGAACCACATCTGAGCGCAATGAAAATCTCGCGAAGAGTAGCCTCAGATACCGCTTACTGGCACTGGGAAACCGATCACATTCCTACGTGGGAAGAGGCGCTTAAAATGCTGCAGGAGGCCTCGTCACACGCAAGGTCATGATTACATATTCCGGCGGTACTGACCCCCCACTTCGAACAAGGCATCAGTGATCTGACCAAGCGAACAGATTTTACAGGCTTCCATCAACTCGCTGAACAGATTTTCGTTTTGAACCGCAGTCTGCTGTACACTTGAAAGTGCCTGTTCAATGGCGCTCTTATTTACTTTGTGAAGCTGTTTGAGCATTTCAATCTGGTACTCCTTTTCCTGTTGGGTTGCGCGAATCACCTCACCGGGCACTACCGTAGGGGAGCCTTGCTTATTCAAGAAAGTATTGACGCCTATGATCGGGTATTCGCCTGTGTGCTTCAGCGTTTCGTAGTAGAGGCTTTCTTCCTGAATCTTGCTGCGCTGGTACATCGTTTCCATAGCCCCTAGAACACCGCCCCGCTCAGTGATGCGATCAAACTCAGTCAATACAGCTTCTTCTACTAGGTCCGTGAGCTCTTCGATGATGAAAGAACCTTGGAGCGGATTCTCGTTCTTAGCGAGGCCGAGCTCTTTATTGATGATCAATTGAATTGCCATGGCTCTGCGCACCGAGGCCTCTGTTGGCGTGGTTATTGCCTCATCATATGCATTGGTGTGAAGCGAATTACAATTGTCGTAAATCGCATACAAGGCTTGCAGTGTGGTGCGAATGTCATTGAAATCGATTTCCTGGGCGTGCAGTGAGCGACCGCTGGTCTGTATATGGTACTTCAGCATTTGCGCGCGGGCATTGGCTCCGTACTTCATCTTTAAAGCCTTTGACCAAATGCGACGAGCCACACGACCAATCACGGCATATTCAGGATCGATCCCGTTCGAGAAGAAAAACGACAGGTTCGGCCCAAATTTGTCAATGTCCATACCCCTACTCAGGTAGTACTCAACATAGGTGAATCCATTCGCCAGTGTGAAGGCGAGCTGCGTAATCGGGTTGGCTCCGGCTTCGGCAATGTGATAGCCCGAAATGGATACAGAATAAAAGTTCCTGACATTCCGGTCAATGAAGTACTCCTGTACGTCACCCATAAGGCGCAATGCAAACTCGGTAGAGAAAATACAGGTATTCTGTGCCTGATCTTCTTTCAGAATATCAGCCTGTACGGTGCCACGAACCTTGCTCAGTGTATCAGCTTTGATGCGCTCGTAAACATCTTTGGGCAATACCTCGTCTCCGGTGATCCCAAGAAGTAACAAGCCTAATCCGTCATTTCCTTCGGGGAGTTCTCCCTGATAGGCCGGACGTGCGATACCGCGATTCTCCCACTTCGCCTCCAGGGCTTTCTCTACCTCAGGTGATAGGCCGTTTTCATGAATATACTTCTCACATTGCTGGTCAATTGCAGCATTCAGAAAATAACCCAGCAGCATGGGAGCCGGACCATTGATGGTCATCGACACACTGGTGTAGGCATCGGCCAGGTCAAAGCCGGAATACAGCTTTTTAGCATCATCCAGACAACAAATCGATACGCCGGAATTGCCAATTTTACCGTAAATGTCCGGGCGATGATCCGGATCGTTTCCATAAAGAGTGACCGAGTCAAAAGCGGTTGACAGACGCTTCGCCGGCATACCCAACGATACGTAGTGAAAGCGTTTATTCGTGCGTTCAGGTCCTCCTTCTCCTGCGAACATTCGCGTCGGATCCTCTCCTTCACGCTTGAAAGGATAAATTCCGGCGGTGTATGGAAATTCGCCGGGCACGTTTTCATGAAGCATCCAGCGAAGCAGCGCACCCCATGATTTATACTTTGGCAAGGCCACCTTCGGAATGCGGTTGTGACTGAGCGATGGTGTACCGGTCTGGATGCGCAGCTCTTTGTCGCGCACGTTGAATATGAACTCTTCGTTGCGGTACTTCTGAATGCGGTCTTCCCATTCTTCTAGCATCTGTAGGTTTCGCTGGTCAAAGTCGAGATTCAACTCTTCATATTGAGCATCGAGACCTTTTAACAGACGGTCTTTGTCTTCCAATGATGAACCCTCGATAGAAACGCGTGACGTGCGAAGAGCATAAAGTTGCTCCGCGATATGGCATTGACGTTCAACCCATTCATCATAACTGCGGTTGTTCTCTGAAATCTCACTCAGGTATCGGGTGCGCTCAGGCGGGATCACAAAGATCTTCTCCGATGCTCCGAACCTCGCAGTGAAACTCGATTCCAAGGCGGTCTCGGTCTTTGCGGAGAGCGTATCCATAATGGCCTTGTACAAACTATTGGTGCCAGGGTCGTTAAATTGAGAAGCTATCGTGCCGAACACCGGAAGTTCTTCGTCTTTCGCATCCCATAACTGGTGGTTGCGCCGATACTGCTTCTTTACATCGCGCAAAGCGTCTTGTGCACCACGCTTGTCAAATTTGTTGATCGCCACGAGGTCAGCAAAATCCAGCATGTCAATTTTTTCGAGCTGGGTGGCCGCACCGAACTCCGGGGTCATGATGTAGAGCGAAACATCGCTGTGATCCATGATCTCTGTATCCGACTGACCGATACCACTTGTCTCTAGAATGATCAGGTCAAAACCGGCAATCTTCAAAATGGCCAGGGCGTCGTTGACATGCTTTGAAAGCGCAAGGTTGCTCTGACGGGTCGCAAGTGAACGCATGTAGACCCGATTGCTCTTCACGGCATTCATACGGATCCGGTCACCAAGCAGTGCCCCTCCCGTTTTTCGCTTGGATGGGTCTACCGAGACAACGGCAATCCGCTCGCTATCAAAGTCAAGTAGAAACCGCCTGATGAGCTCATCCACCATTGATGACTTTCCTGCACCTCCGGTGCCGGTGATGCCGAGCACAGGAGTGGTGATTTTCTCTGCTTGAGCACGCAGCTCAGTAAGCATAGCCGCGTTCTCTTCCGGAGCATTCTCAGCAGCTGAAATCAGCCTCGCAATAGCGCCTGGATTGCTCGGACTGAGTGATTGGACTTCCCCGTTCAGTTGAACTCCTGTAGCAAAGTCACTTTTTTCAATAAGGTCATTGATCATCCCCTGCAGACCAAGCTGCCTTCCGTCATCTGGGTGGTATACACGGGTAATGCCATATGCATGCAACTCTTTGATCTCTTCAGGAAGTATGGTTCCACCTCCTCCTCCGAAAATCTTGATATGTGAAGCACCTTTTTCTTTGAGCAGATCATACATGTACTTGAAGTACTCCATGTGGCCCCCCTGGTATGAAGTCATAGCAATGGCCTGTGCGTCTTCTTCTATGGCGCAGTCAACTACTTCTTCTACACTTCGGTCGTGGCCGAGATGGATCACTTCGCACCCCGAACTTTGCATGATCCGGCGCATGATGTTGATCGCTGCATCGTGTCCGTCAAACAATGAAGCGGCAGTGACAATTCTTACTTTATGTTTAGGCTTATAAGGGGCAACTTGTTCCATGCGTGCATAGGTTTGACGGCAAAGTTACTTCAAATGCCATGATTGAACAGCCCAACTGATTCTTTGCTCCCAATACGCCTTATACCCCTCATTGAACCACTCGTTCCCCCTTGAGCAGGAGCGTGTTCCTGCCTTCATACGAATAGCTGAATTTCGTACCTTTGAAAGACAACATAAGTGCAAAGAGCTTGTTGTAAGAAAAAACACAGGTATGTTTAAGAACGTCAATCTCAGAGATGAATTAACCCGCGCTCGCGGTCCGATTCGCGAAGAAGAAGCAGATGCCGTACTGAACGAAGCTTTTGCAGTGCTCTACCAAGCATATTGTGATGATGAACGCATCGAAATGACCCTCAAAGAGGGAGCCCACATAAGCCCAAAACCTGCATTTTCCTGGTCATCGCTCACCCCCGAAAGAATTTTTAATGTCAAAGAAATTCGCGAAACCAGCGTGAAATACCGACTGCGCTTCCTCGACACCAAACATTTTAAAGGGGAAATCCCTTACGAGGCCAAAGCGGAAATCAAACGCCTTGAAAAAGCCCTCGGAGCTGAATTGACAGATTTTAAACTGATGGCGCCAGGTGAACGATTCACACTCACTGACTGTGACAAGGATCCTTTGCTCTTTCTTAAGCTGTCAGACAATTATTATTACCTCATTCACCAATGGGGAAATGATATGGCGTGGCACAGAAAATGGATGTTCTGGCCTCTGCGCTCACTCACCACCCTCGGCATATCTGTAGCAACTGTTTCCATGTTACTGGCACTGCTGGTACCTACCGAATTGATCGTTGGAGATGCGGTACAAACAGCCCTATTTGCGCGACTGGCACTCTTTTTCTGGTGCCTCGTGAGCATTACCTCGGTGGTGGCGTACGTGGGATTCGCATTCTTTAAAAACGTTAGCGTATTTCAATGGAACAGCCCACACTTTAAGCAAGAATTTTAGTGACAGACACATACCTGTGAAAGGCCTCCTTGCGAGGCCTTTTTTATTGCATCTTGTTTTCAGACCTTCACGCACCCTTATTTACGCAAGACCATAGACTCTTATGCCTTTCATCTTTGAGTTGCTGATATACCTTGTTGCCATTTATGCGCTTATCCTGGCCATCTACTTCCTCATGCAGGATTTTCTGATCTTCAGACCGAAGCAACGTAAAACGGCACAAGAGTATCGCCTCAGTGCCAGCTATGAAGAGTTTTTCTTTGAGACCTCCGGAAAAGGATACATCCACGGATTGCTGCTGCACCCGAAAGAGAAGCCGAGGGGGCTTGTGTTCTACCTGCATGGCAATACCGGAAGCATGAAACGCTGGAGTAAGGTAGCGCAAGAACTGCTCGATCTCGGATACGATATTTTTGTCATGGATTACAGAGGCTACGGCAAAAGCAGGGGGCGCCGGAGCGAAAGTGCTTTGCACCAAGATGTTATTGAAGTCTTTGACGAGGTTTCGAAGGCCTATAAGGGGCTTGAACAAGTGGTGTACGGACGTAGCCTGGGTACAGGTTTTGCGGTGCCGCTAGCTGCAAAGCGCACTGTAGACCGCCTGGTGCTCGAAACCCCGTTCTACAACCTCATCCATGTTGCTCAAACCTATGCTCCCTTTGTACCCATTCGCTACCTGCTTCGTTTCCCTATGCGCTCCGATCTCGTGATTCAAAAGGTGAAATGCCCCATTCTCATTCTGCATGGCACTGCTGACCGCATCGTGCCGTATCGCTCAGGTTTTGCTCTGTACAACAAGGTCAGGTACCGTGATGATGTTCAGATGATCACTATTCCGGGCGCACAGCATAACAATTTGAATGCCTATCCCACTTTCTGGGATGGCCTGCGCGTTTTTCTTTCTCGGCGTTAAAACGCCGGATGCGAACAGTTTATGTTCTTCAGAAGCTCTCCCGAACAAGCAATAATTTATGGGAAGAACCCTATTGCCGTTGAATCAGGCGGTAAACCAACATCCGGCATGCGAGATAGGGCTCCGGAACACTGCCTGTGAACACGTGCGTCATTTATCATCCAGCGCTTTTGCGCTGTAGAAATCCAAGCAGAAATGCAGCTACGTTGACTCCTCAGGCTCCACTCCTGAACCGGTGTTCCATTCAAACTGACGACGAATGGATGTGAAATGATCAGGGGGCTGACTGAAAATGGTCACCTCACCGCCGTTAGGATGCTCAAACGACAGGCTCGCTGCATGCAGAAAAAGCGGTTGGATGCCAAGCGTGTCTCTGAAATACTGATTGTGCTTTCGATCTCCGTGGCGAGTGTCGCCAATCACCGGATGCCGTAAATGCGCGAAATGCAACCTGATCTGATGAAATCGTCCGGATTTCGGAAGCGCCTCCACTAAGCTGTAACGCGAAGTAGGGTAACGGCTTATGGCAACTTCAACCTCCGTGTGGGCCAACGTTTTGAAGTGCGTCACTGCAGATCGGGCTTTACCGTCATCGCTTTTCACTTCATGCTCGATGGTACCTTCTTGAGCCGTGAAGCCTCTCGCCAGCAACAGGTATGACTTCTGAACCTTTTGTTCTACGAACTGATTGCGCAGAGCATTCAGCGCCTCGGTGTGACAGGCAAACAATACAATGCCGCTGGTCGCTTTATCAAGTCGATGCACAGGGTCAACCTTCAGTCCGGTTTCTGCAGCCAGCCAGCGACGAAGATTGACATTTTCATAAAAATCGAGGTGGGTGCGATGCACCAGCATTCGATTGGGCTTGTGCACGGCAATCAAGTGCTCATCGCGGAAGATAATCCTTGGCTTTCCGATCGAGTCTTGCTTCATATCTGGACGAGGTGCTGAAAAATGGTATTTTCGCGTACGAAAGTAAGGCAGAGAGACAACCTTTTAACCTTCTATTACGATTGTAAGGAGAAGGTTAAGTATTTTCGTGCTCCGCGCGGTTGCACGTTTCGGTCTTGTCACTCAAGGGATGAAATCTTATGAAAAAAACTATACTGTCTGTAATTGGCATACTCACCTGTCTGGTAGCATTGGCTCAGCCAACAGGGCTATCCGTAGAATATTATCAGGTTCACTATGGTGAGGTGAATGGCGTTGACCTTGATGGGTACGTCACCTACCATGTTTTTCTTGAAATGACCAATGAAGATGATTTCCTTTCTGCGATATACGCATTTCTGGGAGTAGATGAAAACCCTGACAGTGAAGACATTGAAATACTAACAGATTGTGCTTGCTACAATAATGACGATTTTGGCGTCTTTTCCGGGGGGATCAATTCTGCACTAATCCCTACTTTCCCGGAACTTGATTTTGATACATTCTGGACAATCGGCAAACAATACATTAGTGAACCCGGAGAAGTTTCCTTTGTAGTCGCGAATCCCAACCCGTTTGATGATTCAGATCCATGTGAAGCCTGGATTGATGACGGCGCACTGTTTTCTACCTTCGGTCAACCAAATGCTTTCGCGGGGCCGGACGAACGCTTACTCATATTACAAATCACCACGTGCAGCGAAGAATTTTGTGTCGATTTTTGCACTCAGACCTTCGTGGACGGAGTGCAAGCAGACCAAGATTTTACCTGCTTTGATCCGGTTTGTTTTCAGAATCCTTGTTCAGCCAATCCGCTACCGGCTGACATCAGCGTGGTAGATGAGATTCTCTGCCAGGGCCAGGAGGCTACCATTGAGGTCAACCCTGGAGGAAACGGTGATGTTACCTATGAGCTGTTTACAATTGATGGTAATGATGCGTTATTGGTGGCCTCTCAAACCGGCGACCCCTTGTTTGACGGAGTGGAGGCAGGAGACTACTTCATCGCAATGACTGATGATGTTGGCTGTCGTGATACAATCGCAGATATCAGCTTTACAGATCCCCCGGGGCTCAATGTTTCGGTAGAGCTTACTGCAGATAATGTATGTGGTGACGAAAACACCGCTGAAATTTGTCCGACAATCAATGGCGGACAACCGCCCTACACTATAGAACTTATCGCAGCTGATGGCTCATCACAATCGGTCAACGAAGGTGAATGTTTTTCGGGCGTGGCCTGTGTGAATGGAGACGGTACTTTCACGGTGGTGGTGAGCGATCAAAGCGGCTGTACCTTTGAAGAAGATATTGCGATCAACTGCCCTGAAGCAATGGGTATAGAGGTCATGGTTGATCCTATTTTCTGCAATGGCGATGGCAATGCAGAAATAAACTTTGATGTCACCGGAGGCACGGGTGCTATAAACGTATCGCTTGATGTGCCAGATTTTACATTTGACGCGCAAGAAGCCCCGTTCACGGAAGTTGTTTCGGACGTCGCACCGGGCAATTATACGCTCACACTTACCGATGCGAACGATTGTGTGCTCGAAGAAACGATTCAGATCATAGAGCCGGATCCGCTCGATGTGGCTTTTGATGCGACGGATATCGCGTGCTTTGGTAACTGTGATGGTGTCATTTCAGCAGATGCCGACGGAGGAACTCCTCCGTACACTTTAACCGTGACAGATGGTGACGGCAATGCCGTTGATGAAGAGGCCCTTTGCGCAGGTACCTATACCGCGACCATAACCGACGACAATGACTGCCAGGTGAGTGAAACACTGGAGATCATTGAACCGGATGAAATCACCTTTGAAATTGCGAGCTCAGATATTTCTTGCTTTGGTGCAGGTGACGGACAAATCTGCGTGACCAACGTCGCTGGTGGTACAGGCCAGGTGCAGTGGGCCATTACGTCACCCCCCTCTGAAGCTACTGATCCCGGAACCACTGAGTGTTTCGATATGCTCTCTGCAGACACCTACGTGATTACCTTTTCGGATGAGGCAGGTTGTGAGATTACAGAGACAGGTATCGTCTTGAACGAACCTGAAGAATTGACGATAGTGACCAATGTGAATGGCATCTCCTGCTTTGGTTTCAATGACGGAAGTGTGGAAGTTTCAGCGACGGGCGGAACAGGTCAGGTGTCTTTAACGGCTCCCGAGGCTGCACCGTTGCCCTACACGGTGGCAGATCTTCTGCCCGGTGAGGTGACGCTGGTTATTCAAGACGAGACCGGCTGTGAAGACAGCGAAACGATTACCATAGAAGAGCCGATCTCCGTTGAAATTGAAGTGCTCGCTGTGAACGATATCTCTTGCGGTGGTAATTGCAATGGCGCTGTAGAACTTGACTTAAGCGGCGGCACAGGTGAATTGGCACTCTTCCTCAATGGAGAGCCCTCTGTGCCTACCGGACTATGCGCCGGAGAGTATGAGGCCATTGTGGTTGATGAGAACCTCTGCCAGGATACGGCATTCTTTGAGATTATCCAGCCGGACCCAATTGAATTCCTGATTGATGTAGATAATGTCACTTGTACCGGAATGAATGATGGCTCTGTGAATGTGTTTCCAACAGGCGGGCAAGGTGACATCACCTGGGAAGTTTTACAGGATGTTGACATCAATAACTTGTTTGAAGGTACCTACACCATTAGTGGGGTAGATTCTACCGGATGCACTGCAGACACAACCTTTACGGTAAATGCTGACATTACTGCTGACATTGAAGTTGAAATTTTCACCTCACAGGTAACCTGTTGGAATGAATCTGACGGAACAGCCACGGCCGCAGTCACCGGAGGCTCACTTCCGATTAATTACACATGGAATGATCCGAACGGACAAACTACCGCCACTGCAGTGGGTCTGTCTGAAGGTGTATACTCCGTTACGGTGACGGATGCCATCGGCTGCACGCTTAGCTTCCTTGCTGAAGTTGAACCTACACCGGGATGCTTTTTCATCGCCGACGTCCTCACTCCGAATGGTGATGGGGCAAACGATGAATGGATCATTGGCGGACTGGAGTTTTTCCCGAACTCAATGGTGCAGGTATATAACCGATGGGGGCAATTGCTCTTTGAGTCAAGAGGCTACAATACGCGGTGGGACGGAATGTGGAATGGCCGACAGTTGCCGGTTGCTGACTACTATTACGTGATTACCTACGACGAAACGCAGGATCCAATCACCGGAACCGTGACCATTAAATACTGATGACGATGAGAAAGTTACTGATCACGTTCGGTGTGCTCCTGATGGCCGTGTCTTCAGCCGATGCGCAACAGTTGGCGCGCCGTACGCAATACATTTTCAATACATACCTCACCAACCCGGCGGTGGCGGGAACCAAACTTTACAGCCCCATTGCAGCTTCGTACCGCAGCCAGTGGGCAGGTTTCGATGGTGGACCACAAACCTACCTTCTGAGCGGACACACAAATTTGCCGAACAACCGCATTGGGGTCGGTGGAATTTTTTATCACGACAATACGGGAGGCGCGATTGCTCGAACAGGAGCTGAACTGACAGGTGCCTATCACGTTGACCTGAACAATCGTGACGCTGTCTCTTTCGGTTTGAGTGCACTGTTGAATCAATTCAGTTTTGATGGCGAAGACCTCACCTATCTCGATCAAAACGATGAAGCCCTGATCAATGCCATGGAGTCGTCGTTCAACTTTGACGCCAGCTTCGGAATGATGGTATATGGTCCGAACTACTTTTTTGGCTTTAGTATCCCGAATCTGATCCAGACTGAACTCGGGTTAGACGGCGTAATTGACGAAGACAACCAGAATGTGAGGCACTACAATTTCATGGGGTCTTACCTCTATTTCTTCAATGACGACTTTGCGATTCAACCCTCCGCACTGGTGCGATTCACCGGCGCGACACCGGTTCAGTTCGATATGCTCATGAAAGGAGTTTATCAGGAAACCATCTGGGTAGGTCTCGCGTACCGCCATCAAGATGCCGTAGCGCTTGCCCTCGGGGTAGAGTATGAGCAATATGCGATCGGCTATTCTTATGACCTCACCACCACCAATGCACGTAATTTTAGTCCGCATACACACGAAGTTACCATCGCTTACAATATCCCGAGAACGCGCGGGTTTCAACGTAAACCAATACGTCGACGAGGATTTAGGTAAGCCGCGAATGAGTTTGGCAAAATCTTTGATAAACCTTGACTAAAACGATTACTGATATGAAGAATATCTTACTCCTCCTCGCAGGAACAATGATGGCTTTCGGAGCCTCAGCGCAATTCCTGAGACTGCAAATTGAAGAAGTACCAAACAGCGGTCAGGTGCCCGGTACCACTTATCGTGTATACGCGGTGATGATGAATGAAGGGGATATCATTGATGCCGTATTCGCTGAAGAAGGCAGTCCGCTGGAGCTGATAAGCACGAAACCATTTTACCAGCACCCGAAAGGCGGCCCCCTTTCGATAGATGTGCAGCGTTTTGATCTGCAAAATGACGCGAAGCTGACCTATGATACCTGGTTTACCATCGGCGCGATGGATAACTACAATAATTATGTGATGGCTTTCCAGATGGATACCCTTGCCTTCAAAACCTTTGAATCAGGCCAAAACTTTTCAACGGTAAAAAGCGCCTGGTTCGTGACCCCCGATAAGCGACAGGCCATGGCTGATATGAATGGTCGTATCCTGCTGATGCAGTTCACCACTGCCGGTAGAGTTACCGGAAAGCTCAACATTCACGGTCGCACGCGCGCCACCTTTGATGATAATGGCGACGTCATCGAAGGCAATGAAGTGATTGAAGTACGCGGAATTGAGTTTACCGCAGGCTGATCATTTTGCCTTTTCCTGAACGAAATCAAGCGAAACGCTGTTGATGCAGTAGCGCAGCCCGGTCGGCTGAGGACCGTCTTCAAAAACGTGCCCGAGATGCCCGTCGCAGCGGTTGCACACCACCTCTGTGCGGAGCATCCCGTGACTACGGTCTTCGATGTTTCCGACATGGGAGGAGTCAATTGGCGCAAAAAAACTGGGCCATCCGGTGCCTGATCTGAATTTAGTGGTACTCGAGAACAATGGTAAACCGCAGGCTGCGCAGAGATAGATGCCTTCTTTTTTGTTGTCCCACAGGTCGCCGGTAAAGGCACGCTCAGTGCCTGCCTGACGAAGCACGTAGTACTCTTGATCGGTGAGATCTCGCTGCCATTCTTCATCCGATTTCTCTACTTTTTCGCCAGTATATTCAGCATCCGTGCGCTTTTGCGCACGATCCTGAGCACACCCCACAAGGGTAGATGTCATCAGGCAAAATGCGATGATATTTCTATGCATGCGTCTCAAATTTCGATTGAAGAAACTTCGCTGTGTGTGAAGCTTCACATTCAATGAGTGCCCTAGGCGTACCTGTAAATACAACTTGTCCGCCTCCAACCCCACCGTCAGGTCCTAGATCAATGATCCAGTCGGCTGATTTCATCACATCCGTGTCATGCTCAATCACGATAACTGAATGCCCCTGCCTGATTAGTGCCTGAAATGACTCGAGCAGTTTGCGAACGTCGTGAAAATGGAGACCTGTTGTGGGTTCATCAAAGATAAACAAGGTGTGCGCCTGTCTGTCGCCGCGCGAAAGAAATGCAGCAAGCTTAATACGCTGCGCTTCGCCACCACTTAACGTGCTGCTGCTTTGTCCGAGACCGAGGTAGCCGAGGCCGACCTCCTGAAGCGGGATAAGTTTTGAAACCAGCCTTTTTGCATCCGCCTTGTCGTCTTCACCGAAGAAGGCGATGGCTTCGTCAACCGTCAGTTGAAGCACCTGCGAAATGTCTTTCTCACGGTAACGGACTTCCAGAATCTCGTCTTTAAAGCGGCGCCCCTTGCAGGCTTCACATTGCAGTTTGATGTCTGCCATAAACTGCATCTCAATGGTTACTTGTCCTTCACCTTCACAATTTTCGCAACGTCCGCCCGCCACGTTAAAGCTAAAGTGCGCAGGTTTATAGCCACGCGCCCTGGCCAAAGCCTGCTTGCTGAAGAGCGAGCGAATTTCATCGAAAGCCTTGACGTAGGTCACCGGGTTACTCCTCGATGATTTCCCTATGGGGTTTTGGTCAACAAATTCAACAGCTTTAACTGTTCGTACGTCGCCCTCAAGCGCATCCATCTCGCCCAGCTTTTCACTGTGTTCGCCGAGTGCCCGTTGCACAGCAGGGTAGAGGAGGTCAGTAACAAGCGTTGACTTGCCTGAGCCGCTTACACCGGTTACCACGGTCAGCATCCGCAAAGGAAACGCCACGGTTAGATCTTGCAAGTTGTGCTCTCGGGCACCTTTAATGATGAGTAGATCTTTAGGTGTTCGTGTGCTTTCAGGAACAGGTATTGACATGCGGTGGGTGAGGTATTTGGCGGTCAGCGAAAAATCGCTGGATGCTAACTGAGCATGGTTACCTTCAAAGACAACTTCTCCGCCATGCGTTCCTGCTTCGGGCCCCATGTCAATCAGGTGGTCTGCAGCAGCCATGATTTCTTCGTCGTGCTCCACTACGATTACCGTATTGCCAAGGTCGCGAAGGGCCTCCAACACCCGGATAAGGCGCCGTGTATCACGCGGATGAAGTCCGATGCTTGGCTCGTCAAGGATGTACATGCTACCAACAAGGCTGCTTCCAAGGCAGGTTGACAGATTGATGCGCTGGCTTTCACCACCACTCAGGGTGCTGCTGAGACGGTTTAATGTCAGGTAGCCTAATCCAACATCGCACAGATACTGCAGCCGATTGTTGATTTCAATCAGCAGGCGATGGGCAATTTTTTGATCATTTTTTTCAAGCTCCATGGAGCGGAAGAAATCAAGAAGCTCGTTACAGGGCCTTAACACCAGCTCTTGAATGCTATGCCCAGCAACCTTAACATAAGAAGCATCCTTTCGCAGGCGGGTACCTTTGCATTCAGGACATTTCGTGCGGCCACGGTAGCGACTCAGCATCACACGGTACTGGATTTTGTAGCTTTTTTGTTCGAGGTAATCGAAAAAGCGATTTAAGCCTTTGAAATAGCGGTTACCCGTCCAGAGCAACTCCTGTTGCTCTTCTGTCAATTGATTGTACGGACGGTGAATCGGGAAGTCGAATTCTTCAGCATTCCGGATGAGTTCTTGTTTCCATGTTGACAGGGTATCACCTCGCCAACAAGCAATCGCATCGTCGTAGATGGATCGCTTTTTATCAGGGATCACCAGGCCTCTGTCAATACCGATGACCTGACCGAAACCTTCACACTGTTTGCAGGCCCCAACCGGGTTATTAAACGAAAAGAAATTAGGAGAGGGTTCTTCAAAGGTCATACCGTCGAGCTCAAAACGGTTGTTGAAGGCCATCTGTTCTCCGGTGTCTGCGAAAAGAATTACGCATTCGCCGCTTCCTTCGAAAAAGGCGCTTTCTACAGAATCAGCGAGTCGGGTGTCATGCTCGTTGGATCGCTCAACGGCAAGTCGGTCTACCACGATTGACACTGTATCTTTCTGCTCAACCTTTTCAATCCAGTCAGCTTCGAGGCGAAGGGTTTCGCCGTTAATGAGTACCCTCGAGAAGCCTTGTTGAAGCAGAAGTTCGAGTTGTTTGTTCAGGGTTCTGTCTTTGCGCGGTTGCAGCGGGGCAAGCACCATGTAGCGTTCAGCTTCAAGACGATCGCGCATAAAATTGACCACATCAGAAACCCGGTGGCGTTTGACTTCTTGACCTGAAACAGGAGAGAAGGTGCGCCCAATCCGAGCAAAAAGCAGTTTGATGTAATCGTAGATCTCCGTGCTGGTGCCTACCGTAGATCGCGACGAACGAGAGGAGACTTTCTGCTCAATGGCAATGGCTGGTGAAATACCATCAATAGCATCTACTTCAGGTTTGTCAAGCCGCCCCAAAAACTGCCTGGCGTATGACGACAAACTTTCTACATATCGTCGCTGTCCTTCAGCGTATAGGGTGTCGAAGGCGAGCGATGACTTTCCGGACCCCGAGAGACCGGTGATCACTGTGAGTTTATTGCGGGGAATGGCAACGTTGACATTTTTAAGGTTATGCATCCTGGCACCTTTGATGATAATGTGCCTTTTGGGATCCAATTCGCTAACTTCACTGACGGTTTTTTCTTTTTCCATGCGGGATACCTGGTTTCGGGCAGCGTCTCCGGATCTGCCGGAACGAAGGTACACAGAGCACATACTAAAGTGAATGCGCCATGCGTTATTAAGGTAAGTTAACAGAATAGCGTGGTGCAAAGTTTGGAACGACGCCAGGAATTTTTGTATATTCGAAGCTGAAATCGCCGTAAAAGGCACAAACAGGAACCGTATAGATACACCTTTACTCTAAGAATCAAATCGTTGAATGGGACGCCCATGAGGGTGTCCGCGAAAAGAGTAAGGTAGTATGAAAGCGAATCAAATTCCTGACCGCGACCTAGTACGTCAGTACATAGGCGGTAATGACCAAGCATTTGAAACATTGTTGAACCGCCACAAGAATCAGATCTTCACCAAGATCCTGATGCTCGTGAAAGATCGGGAAGTGGCCGATGACATTTTTCAAGACACCTTTATTAAGGTGATCAACACCTTGCGCTCCGGGCGCTACAATGAAGAAGGGAAATTTCTTCCGTGGGTGCTGCGCATAGCGCACAACCTATCGATCGACTATTTCCGAAAAGGCAAGAAAATGCCGAAGGTGCGCAGCGATGAAGAGAACGATGTGTTCGCCACCATCCCCAATGAGGATATGCACGTAGAAGATGAGCTGGTCTGGAACCAGATGCTCAGCGATGTCAAAGATCTGCTGGATCACCTTCCGGAAGAGCAACGTACGGTGGTAATGATGCGCCATTATTACGGCATGAGTTTTAAAGAGATTGCCGAGACTTGCGACATTTCAATCAATACCGCTCTCGGACGCATGCGTTACGCATTGATTAACTTGCGCAAGGTGATCGAAAAGCACAACATCAACCTGACCCTATCGTGAAAAATGTGACAGGAGTGCAATAATCAAAAAGGCATAGCGTTATCATGGAGGTAATCCTAAAGAAACAAACCTTCAAGCCTATGGCCGACTTTACACTTGATGATTTTTCTGATTTTGCGAAATGGGAGCAAGAAGAACGGAATGCACTTTTCAATGCTGATGATATGGTAGAAGAACAAGAGCAGTTGGAGAAGCCTGGCGAAGATGCGGTTGATCGCATCCTGGCATACAGCAAAGCTTTGTCAGTGCGTTTTACCGAACGGCAACGGCCCATTCAGATGATTCTTAATTAAAAATTCAGCCGCCTTCGGGCGGCTTTTTTTATGCCTTCGAAATCAGCTCCCGTATGATCGAACGGGTCATTTCACTGGTCGGAACCCGGTTGAGAAAATTTTTGAGCAGCTCAACGCGCTCAGCTGCGAGGTCTTCGTTCCTGTCTACGAATCCGTAACCGACGAGCTCACCGTTCTCGACCCAGACAAACGACGATTCGCTTTCTTTTCTACCCTCTCCCTGTACGATGATGCGTCCGCCGCCCGCTGACAGCTCCTCCCTCAGCGCTTCGAGTTTTTCGTTGTGCACGTCTGCATCCGGCAAAGGCTCGCCCGTTTGATGCAGCCCCAGTAGTGAGGGGTGGAGTTCATAGCGTCTGCACCAGCCCAATGCCGCATCCCTCGCTTCTGCGAGGCTATGAAAAACGAGATCGCCCTTCATACCCGGCTTCAGGGGCTGAATACTCCAGCGCACATACCCCATGCGATCGCGGTACTGCTGAATCGAAAAGCGCTTTGCAGGACGTTTCTGTGCAAAATTATAAGGTGGCCAGTGCTTTCGGATTTCAGCATCTTCAAGGAGGCGTGCGATGGCCGTGGTTCCTGTGAGTTCGAAGCTGATCGAGGTAATGTCAGACAGAAAAGCCTGACGCCGTTTTGAATCCATCTTGCCGCCAAAATGCTGCCGGATACGTTTCTTGATATTCGCAGACATCCCGATGTAGAGAATTTTGCCCGTGCGATCGTGAAAGTAGTAGACACCGGTACGCTCGGGAAGCCGATGAAATTGCTCTTCAGGCAACGAAGGGGGCAGCCATTGCGCAGCGTTGCCCCGTTTCAGCTGCTGGTCAATGATGCCCGATTGGTCACGTGCCACCATGCGGTGGAAGAGCTCAACGGTGGCCATGGTATCGCCCATGGCGCGGTGTCGGGCTTCGTTATCAATGCCAAAGCGATCGCAGATGCGACCGAGACTGTAACTTGGCAGTCCCGGGAAGATTTTTCGAGCCAGACGCACGGTGCACAGTCGCTGCGGGTGGAAATAATAGCCGTATGCTTCGAATGACTTTTTGATGAAAGCGTAATCAAAGCCCACATTGTGAGCGACAAAAACAGCGTCTTTGAACCAGTCGTAAAGCTCTTCAGCCAAGTCTTCAAACCTCGGCGCTCCTTCAACCATTTCATTGCTGATGCCGGTGAGCTGAGTGATGTGAAAGGGAATCAGATGCTCAGGCTGCACAAGTGACTGGAAACGGTCAATTTCACTTACACCGTCAGTCAGCACCACCGCTATCTCAGTGATGCTGTTCGCAGCAGCGTGCGAACCTGTAGTTTCGATATCAGTAATGGCGAAGATGCGCGACACGAGCGGGCGTGTGTAACAGGTCAGGATACTCTTCAAATGTCTGTAAATTTGGTTGATGATGCGAGGTTTACTGTTTGTATTTTCCACAATGCTGCTGGCGTGTGCTTCTGATTCTCCGCCACCGGCTCAACCTACGGAACCGGCTTCAAACCATGCGACCACTGCGCAGGGAGAGGCGCTTGAAATGGATTCTGCCACCGCTGAACGAGTGCGAAAGCGACAAGTGGGCGTTTGGCCCCGCCTCTCGCACGATAAGGCTGTGCCATTTCTCAAGGAGTATGTCGCTGAATTTGATTCGCAGCATTCGTCAGCGGAGCAGACCCTGGTAGAGATTGTAACCGATATGGGAGTGATCAGGGTGAAGCTGTACGACGACACCCCTCTTCATCGGGCGAATTTTCTTTATTTGATCGAGCGCAATTACTTCAATCCGACACAGATTGTTCGGGTGGTTGACGATTTCGTCATTCAAGGAGGGAACAGCGAGGAAAAAGAAGACCAGGAAAAGCGTTTTTTGATTGGCGAGTACAGTTTACCGGAAGAGATGCAACGTCATCACCTGCATTTTAGTGGAGCCCTTGCGATGTCACGCAAGTATGAAGATAACCCGGAAAAAGATTCCGCTCCTTATGATTTTTATATCGTGGAGGGCGCTCAATGCAGTAATGCAGAGTTGTTTCAGGCGACCAGGAAACATGGCATAGCTTACACTGAAGAAGAAAAAGAGCGCTACCGGACCCAGGGTGGGGCTCCTCACCTTGATGGTGATCATACTGTTTTTGGAGAAGTAGTCAGTGGTATGGACGTGGTCAAAGAGATCGCCGGGGTAGAAACAGACGCAAGTGAGTGGCCGATCAGAGAGATTAGGGTTGAAATGCAGGTGTTGCCCAAGAAGTAAGGCTTGAGCCCTTGGCTGATCTGGTGCTGTATATTTATTGATCCCGATGCAATATTTACCGACCTTTACAAAAAGCGTTTTTCTTTTCAGAACCTCGCGAAATTAAATCGATGAAAAAGACGAATTCACTTTTACTCAGCTTGCTGCTTACTGCTTCAGTTGCTTTCGGTCAGGATGATGACCTCTGGGAGTTTCCAGAGCGCAGCGGCTTTGTATTCGGCATCAATATAGGCGGTTACTTTGGCAACAAGGGCAGCGCGAATTTTTATAACGGCACCGCAACATACGATATTAACGATGTGCAGGCGCAAATGTATTCGATTGAAGAGCGCTTGTTTCTGAATGATCAGGTAGTTCAGCAGGTCACAAATCTGATTGCGGCAGAGGCTTACACCATTCCTTTTGATTCACCTCCCGCAGATATGCGCTACAATCCTTCGCTCATGGTGGGATTCAGGCTGGGGTATCGCTTTAATAATGAGAACGGCATCTTTCTCGATGCGAATTTCACGCGCTTGCAAGCTGCCGATAAATTTACATTGCAAACCAATCTGATACCGAATCCATCTGAAGGAACAGCCGACATCCGCCTGTACAATATCATTGGCCAGGAAGAACGTATGAGTATTTGCCTGGGTTACCGTGCAGGGATCGTCATCAATGAGATGATGAACTGGTATGTAGAAGGTGGAGGTACCATGCTGGCCACACGTGTGAATGAGAACTACCTTGAGATTGAGGGTACCACTTTTGACCTGATGATTGGCGCGCAATTCGGGGCAAACTTCCTAAACGGTCCCAATAGCAACCTTACAGCGGTGGGCTTTGGCTTTTACGGGGGTACCGGTGTAGAGGCTTTCTTTGATGAGAAATATGAAATTGACCTGGGAATTCGCATGATGCGTGACCAGGTGACCCTGGGAGGCCCGCCGAATGAGGAAAGAAACCTCAATATTTTTCAAGAGCGGCTGAGCAACTGGGCGGTTTTTTTCAGCTTTAGTATGTAATCAACGATATAGAAAAGGGCTCTCCGTTGAGAACCCTTTTCGAAACCTTAACCAAAATAACTACTCAATAAATCGCTAATGCCAGTTATTGAAACTGTTACCCGAATATAAATTCAATCTTAAGAGAATGAAAGAGGTACTTGAGTAACGGCACCTGGCTCACGTAAACGGTAGCAATTTGCAAAGCAAAGGAAATACGATAAGGCGTTTTGAAGACGCAGGTTTCGACGAGCGGTTCAGGTATTATATCGGGTTAGTGTCTTCTAATAACCCTATTGATGCCCTGAAATCAAGCTATCATTCGACGAGTGCTGTTTTGGAGCAGCTTTCACTAGATCGTTGGAACTATCGATACGCACCAGGAAAATGGTCGATTGCAGAGTTGGTGCTGCACGTAATTGATACTGAGCGCATCATGAGCACCCGTGCTTTGCGCTTCGCGCGGGGAGAGCAACAGGTGTTGAGTGGTTTTAACCACTTGGAGTATGTCGTGGCGAGCAACGCTGACGGACGAGCACCTGAAGGCATTCTTTCTGAGTACTACTCTGTGCGGTCTTCAACACTAGCGCTTTACAGCGGCATGGGCGATGAAATGCTTCAACGCAAAGGACGGTTCAGTGACAATGAACTTGTTTCGGTGGCGTCATTAGGGTTGCTGATGGCTGGACATGACGCACACCACCTGGCTGTGCTTGAGCAAAGTTATCTCAGTTGAGTCTTATTGCACTGTAATCTCTACAGTGGTGGCCTCCTTAAAATCTGAAGTTCGAATGACGGCTTGATTACCCTGAACACTTACTTCATTATGACTGCAAGATTTTACAGGCGTTGCGAATTTCATCGTAGTCTCAAACTGCACCATCTGACCGAATTGTGATGTGTCGACCTGAACAAAATACTGAATGGTATTGCGTTTACGGTTGATTACAAATTCAGGTGTTGGTTCATTCTCCTCATAATTCTTCAAAAAAGCCGTGTTCAGTGCTTCTATATTGTCAAAGGCGAACATGATGTTCACTTTGAGGTCAGCAGTGTCAGCGAGAAATCGCAGGTCTTTCAGTCCTTGCTCACTACCTACGTTCATTGCACTATCAATTTCGTAAAGGAAATCTTCCAGAAAAGCACGTTTGAGCATCCTTAATGAATCCGGATTCGTGGGTATCTCTTCGCCTGCCATCGACATGGAGACGTCAAATAGTTCACTCATATCGAGCTTCACGGTGGATGAACCTGAGAAATCTTCATTGAAGGTGATCTCCTGCTGCACCAGGCATGAAGTGAAAAGCAAGGTCACAATGACAAAAAAGGCGGCAATGCGCTTCATAGCAGTGATTTTAGGTAAATAACGGAAGTTTTTACCAATTCATTACTGCTAAGGGATCAGGGATCGGGGATCGGGGATCGGGGATCGGGGATTGGGGATCGGGGATCGGGGATTGGGGATCGGGGTTAGGGGTTAGGTGTTGGATGTTTGGACTAGCGGCAGGTAAGCAGCGCGCATATTTGCGCGCCATTAATGGTCTAAAGCGTCGTAAGAGAGGGACGCCATATTGGCGTCCGAGACGAGGGTTCAATGACCCGATGGGATCGGGGATTGGGGATCGGGGATCGGGGATCGGGGTTAGGTGTTAGGGGTTAGGGGTTGGATGTTTGGACTAGCGGCAGGGTAAGCAGCGCGCATATTTGCGCGCCATTAATGGTCTAAAGCGTCGTAAGAGAGGGACGCCATATTGGCGTCCGAGACGAGGGTTCAATGACCCGATGGGATCGGGGATTGGGGATCGGGGTTAGGGGTTAGGTGTTGGATGTTTGGACTAGCGGCAGGGTAAGCAGCGCGCATATTTGCGCGCCATTAATGGTCTAATGCGTCGTAAGAGAGGGACGCCATATTGGCGTCCGAGACGAGGGGTCAATGACCCGATGGGATCGGGGATTGGGGATCGGGGATCGGGGATCGGGGATTGGGGATCGGGGTTAGGTGTTAGGGGTTAGGGGTTGGATGTTTGGACTAGCGGCAGGGTAAGCAGCGCGCATATTTGCGCGCCATTAATGGTCTAATGCGTCGTAAGAGAGGGACGCCATATTGGCGTCCGAGACGAGGGGTCAATGACCCGATGGGATCGGGGATCGGGGATCGGGGATCGGGGATCGGGGATCGGGGTTAGGGATTAGGGGTTAGGGGTTAGGGGTTGGATGTTTGACCAGCGGCAGGGTAAGCAGCGCGCATATTTGCGCGCCATTAATGGTCTAATGCGTCGTAAGAGAGGGACGCCATATTGGCGTCCGAGACGAGGGTTCAATGACCCGATGGGATCGGGGATTGGGGATCGGGGTTAGGTGTTAGGTGTTGGATGTTTGGACTAGCGGCAGGGTAAGCAGCGCGCATATTTGCGCGCCATTAATGGTCTAATGCGTCGTAAGAGAGGGACGCCATATTGGCGTCCGAGACGAGGGGTCAATGACCCGATGGGATCTGGGGATCGGGGATCGGGGATCGGGGTTAGGGATTAGGGGTTAGGTGTTAGGGGTTGGATGTTTGACCAGCGGCAGAGCAAGCAGCGCGCATATTTGCGCGCCATTAATGGTCTAAAGCGTCAGAGAGAGGGACGCCATATTGGCGTCCGAGACGAGGGGTCAATGACCCGATGGGATCGGGGATCGGGGATCGGGGATCGGGGTTAGGGGTTAGGGGTTGGATGTTTGGACTATCGGCAGGGTAAGCAGCGCGCATATTTGCGCGCCATTAATGGTCTAATGCGTCGTAAGAGAGGGACGCCATATTGGCGTCCGAGACGAGGGGTCAATGACCCGATGGGATCGGGGATCGGGGATCGGGGATCGGGGTTAGGGATTAGGGGTTAGGTGTTAGGGGTTGGATGTTTGGACTAGCGGCAGGGTAAGCAGCGCGCATATTTGCGCGCCATTAATGGTCTAATGCGTCGTAAGAGAGGGACGCCATATTGGCGTCCGAGACGAGGGGTCAATGACCCGATGGGATCGGGGATTGGGGATCGGGGTTAGGTGTTGGACCCGTCCTAAAAAAAGTTGACAGCAGACCGCAGACCGCAGACGGCTGACAGCAGACGGTTGACATCAGACAGATTTTAAGCCAGCGTTAAATTTCAGCGTCGTTCATACCCTGTTGAAAGTAGGTATATTCTGTAATCGCAACATTCATACCTTTGCCCTGAAATTAGCGCACAAAAAATGGCAAAAAAGCACAACTATTCTGCCGGTCCCTGCATTCTCCCGCAGGAGGTTTTCCAACAGGCTTCAGAAGCTGTTCTCAATTTCAACGGACTCGACCTGAGCCTTCTTGAAATTTCACACCGCAGTAAAGATTTTGTTGAGGTGATGGAAGAAGCGCGCGCTCTTGTGCGTGAACTGATGGAACTTCCGGAGAACTACGATGTGCTCTTTCTCCAGGGAGGTGCTTCGCTCGGATTTCTCACTGCGGCTTACAACTACCTTCCTAAAAATGGCAAGGCAGCCTATATTGAGACCGGAACCTGGAGCACCAAGGCCATCAAAGAGGCGAAACATGTGGGCGAAGTAGAGGTACTGGCTTCAAGCAAAGAAGAAAACCATACCTACATCCCCACCGGTTATGAGGTTCCAGGTGATGCAGCCTACCTGCACATTACCTCGAACAATACGATATTCGGTACGCAGTATCATTCGTTCCCCAAAGCGGATAACCTCATTTGCGACATGAGCTCTGACATCTTCTCACGCAAAGTGAACGTAGAGGATTTCAGCATGATCTATGCCGGTGCTCAGAAGAATATGGGACCTGCGGGGACGGTAGTTTACATTTTTGACAAGGAGCGACTTGGAAAGACAGGGAACAGTATTCCTGCCTACCTCGATCTGGAAGTCCACCTCAAGAAAGACAGTATGTTCAACACGCCGCCGGTATTTGCGGTGTACGTCAGCATGCTCACCCTTCGCTGGTTGAAAGGTATAGGTGGGGTAGGAGCTATTGAGAAAATCAACAACGCCAAGGCGGAGATGATGTACAATGCGATCGATGAGAACCCGCTCTTCACCGGACATGCGCGTAAAGACAGCCGCTCTGCGATGAACGCCACTTTCAGACTGACAGACGATTCGCTCGCCGGTGAGTTCGACAAGATGTGGAAAGACGCCGGTATCAATGGCTTGAAAGGTCACCGTTCAGTAGGAGGCTACCGTGCTTCAATGTACAATGCGCTTCCCATTGAGAGTGTCAAGGTGCTCACTGAGGTGATGGACGAATTTGCTCGCGTAAAAGCTTAACACCAGAAGAAATTCTATTCTATGAAAATTCTCGCTAACGACGGTATCCACCCACGTGGAAAAGAGAAGCTTGAAGCTGCCGGCTTCACGGTAGTGACCGATAAAGTTGAACAGGATCAGCTTGCTGAGGCCATCAATGAAGAGGGCTATACAGGTGTGCTGGTGCGCAGTGCGACCAAGTTGCGCAAAGACACCATTGATGCTTGTCCGAACCTGCGTTTCATCGGTCGCGGTGGTGTAGGTATGGATAATATTGACGTGGAGTATGCCCGCAGCAGGGGAATTGAGGTATTCAATACACCGGCTTCGTCTTCATTGAGCGTGGCTGAACTGGTGATGGCGCAGTTGTTCACCCTTTCGCGTCATCTGCATGACAGCAATCGTCAGATGCCGGTGAACGGATTGAGCGAATTTAAGGTACTGAAGAAGAAATACGGAAAAGGGCAGGAGCTTCGTGGCAAGACTCTCGGAATCATCGGTTTTGGTCGGATTGGTCGCACGTTAGCTAGCTACGCCCTGGGATGCGGAATGTCGGTGAAAGCCTATGACCTCTATCCATCTGATGAACCGGTTGAAGTGCATTTGTCAGGTCACGGCATGGTGCAAGTGAAGCCGCCGATGTCTGGTTTGGATGAATTGCTGGGAGAATCAGATTATATCAGCTTGCACGTGCCAAAGCAAGATGGCGGTAAAGCCGTGCTGGGCGAAGAAGAGCTCGATAAGTGCAAAGATGGCGTGATTCTGGTGAACACGGCACGGGGCGGGTCAATTGATGAAGATGCCCTGCTTGCTGCACTAAATAGTGGTAAGGTCAGCGCAGCAGCGCTGGATGTATTCGAGAACGAACCCACACCACGCGAAGACCTGCTGAAGCATGCAAAGCTTTCATTGACTCCGCACATAGGTGCTGCTACGTCTGAGGCGCAGGCGCGCATCGGACTGGAGCTTGCGACAAAAATTATGGAAATCACCGAAAAGGTGAATGACTGATCAGGCTTCAGCGATTTCACTCAGCTCTAGCCAGCGCATTTCTTTTTCATCCATTTCACTGATGATGGTGCCGAGCTCTTCAGAGACTTTGGTTAGCTCTTCATGTCCTACTGAAATGTCATTCAGCTTTTCTTCGAGGCTTGCGCGAATAGCAGTCAATTCTTCAAGGCGTTGAGTGATTTGTTCGAGCTCGTATTTCTCTTTGAACGATAGTTTACGGGGGCCATCGGTTGAAGGAGCCGGTGATTTAGGAGTGGTTTTAGGCTTTGGCGTTGAAGATCTCGCTGCTTTGGCCTCCTTTTCTTCTTTATCGCGCAGCATTTTGTAACTCGTGTAATTTCCTCCGATATCTCTGATATGGTCGGGGTTGCCGAAAACGAAGAGGTGATCCACTAGTTTGTCCATGAAGTAGCGGTCATGGCTGATGATGACGAGGCAACCGGGAAAATCCTGCAAGTATTCTTCGAGTACGCTTAGGGTAAAGATGTCAAGATCATTGGTAGGCTCATCAAGGATCAGGAAGTTGGGATTGCTCATCAGGATCGTGAGCAAGTAAAGACGTTTGCGCTCTCCACCGCTGAGTTTCGATATGTATTGATGGTGCATGGATCTGGGAAAGAGAAACCGCTCGAGTAGTTGAGCTGCGGTAATCTTTGATCCACCTTTTAGCGGAATGACATCGGCGATATCTTTGACCGCTTCGATGACTCTTTGTCCGTCTTTGAAGTTGATCCCTTTCTGGGTGTAGTAGCCAAAGACAACGGTTTCGCCGATGACGACCTTACCTCCATCCGGCGCTTCTGCGCCGGTAAGCATATTCATAAACGTGGTTTTACCAGAACCGTTCGGGCCTACAATTCCGAGTTTTTCGCCACGTTTAAAGGCATAATCAAAACCGTTGATCAACTTTTTATCGCCATATCCTTTTCGGATGCGGTGCAGCTCAACAATTTTCCCTCCGAGCCGGTGCGGGTTGAGGTGCAGGGTCATTTCGTCTTCTTCGAGCTTGACCGTGGCGGATTTCTTCAGGTCTTGAAATGAGTCTACGCGGTGTTTTGACTTGGTTGTACGTGCTTTAGGTGTGCTGCGCACCCATTCGAGCTCTTTACGCATAAGGTTTCGGGCCCGCTCCCGGCTGGCCATCGCGTCATCTTCCCTTTGCTGCTTCTTCTCGAGGAAGTAACTGAAATTACCTTTATATCGAAAGATCACGCCATCGTCAAGTTCGAGGATTTCATCGCAGATCACTTCGAGAAAGTAACGGTCGTGTGTGACCATCAAAAGCGTCATGGAGGTGCGGTCAAGGTATTCTTCGAGCCATTCGATCATATCGAGATCAAGGTGGTTGGTAGGCTCGTCAAGGAGCAGCAAATCTGGCTGAGCGATCAGTACTTTGGCAAGTGCCACCCGCCTTTTTTCGCCCCCGCTCATGGTTTTCACTGACATTGACAGGTCATGGAGGTTCAGCTTACCCAGAATCTGCTTGGCGTTACTTTCATATGTCCAGGCATTGTGGCGATCCATCTCGTTGATTGCTTTTTGCAGTTCTTGCGCATCTGCTGCTTCGCCTTCGAGCACCAGTGCCTCATACTGGCGAATAGCGTGCACCATCTCATTGTCGGCATCGAACAGGTTTTCGAGGATGGAAAAGTCTTCATTTAGACCGTGATCTTGTGAGAGGTATGCCATTTTACAATCGTTATTGTAAGTGACTTCGCCGTTATCAGGCGTCTCTTCACCGGTCAGGATTCGCAATAAAGTGGTTTTGCCGGTTCCGTTTCGGGCAACAAGCGCTGTTTTCTGGCCTTTACTCAGTCCGAAGCTGATGTTCTCGAAAATCAATCGCTCGCCATAGCGCTTGCTGACATTTTCAACCGAGAGGTAATTTGTAGGGGTATCCATGAAGGCAAAAATACGCTTAAACCTTTGGGCTTTTTCAGGGTTTGATGATGGTTCGCCTTGTGAGTTGATATGCGCCCTGTCTGCACGATCATCGTATCTTAGGCGTTTCCAAATTGAGATTATGCGTCATTTCCACGAACTTACAGTGAAAGAAGTCAGGCCTGAAACGGATGACACCGTATCCGTTCATTTCGAAGTGCCTGAATCACTGAAAGAGACTTTTCAGTTTCTACAGGGGCAGTACCTCACGCTACGCAGAGAAATCAATGGCGAAGATGTGCGTCGGTCATACTCAATCTGCAGTGGTGTTGAAGACGATGAGCTTCGGGTAGCCATTAAGAAAGTAGAGGGCGGAAGGTTTTCAACCTATGCCAATGAAACGCTCAAGGCGGGCGACACCCTTGAAGTCATGCCTCCGATGGGTAAGTTTTATGTTGAACTAGACCCAACTCAACAACGGCAGCATGTGGGCTTTGCAGCCGGATCGGGCATTACACCGATGCTATCACTGATCAAGACAACCCTTGTCTCAGAACCAAAGAGTACCTTCACACTGTTTTACGTCAATCGCACCAGCACCTCGATCATCTTCCGCGACGAGCTCGAAGATCTCAAAGATCGCTACATGAGTCGCTTGCGGATCTTTCATTTACTGACACGTGAGCCCAGTGATATCCCGCTATTGGGTGGTCGCATTGATGAGGAGCGTTGCGGTAAGCTCTGCGAAGCGTTTTTGGACGTTAAAGAGACCGATGCGTTTTTTATTTGTGGCCCTGAGCCCATGATTCACGCGGTAAAAGACAAGTTAAAAGCCCTTGATGTAGCAGAAGACCGGATTCATTTCGAGTTGTTTACATCACCTGCGGCAGGAACGCTACAGCAAAAAACGTATGCCAGGAAAACGGCGCACAATGCTGACGATAAATCAACCGTGCAGATTGTGCTAGACGGCAGCACCATTCAGTTTGATCTTGATTACGACGGACAAAGCATTCTTGATGCAGCTTTGGAAAAAGGAGCTGACCTGCCGTTCTCGTGCAAAGGCGGAGTTTGTTGCACCTGCCGTGCGAAGCTGGTGGAAGGAGAAGTAGACATGGAGGTCAATTATAGTCTGGAGCCCGATGAGGTGGAACGTGGTTTCATTCTCACTTGTCAGGCGCACCCAAGAAGTGAGAAGGTGGTGGTTGATTTTGATCAGCAGTAGGGGATGGTTGACGGCAGGGCTATTGTCGCCGTTATGTTGTTGTAGGCGCACACTGCAGTGTGCGCGTACCGGGGGATGGCAGGGCTATTGCCGCCGGGTTGTTGGTGTAGGCGCACGCTGTAGTGTGCGCGCACCGGGACGATATCAATAAGAAATGAAGTGGTTTATTAAGAAATGGTCAGAGGTCAGCCGCGATGAACTGTACGCTTTCAGTAAGTTGCGAATCAATGTTTTTATAGTAGAGCAAGATTGCCCTTATCCGGAGTTTGATGACAAAGACCAGCGCAGTCTGCATTTGTGGGCAACTGAGGGTGATGATGTGGTTGCCTACCTTCGGATCTTACCGGCGGGAGTGAGTTATTCTGAGATTGCTATTGGCAGGGTGGTGGTGGCATCTGACCATCGCGGCAGTGGACTGGGAAAAACCTTGATGCGCAGCGGACTTGACGCCATCCGCCGTTTTTACGGCGAGCAGAAGGTACGAATCAGCGCCCAGCAGTACCTGATTCCGTTTTACACTGATT
Source organism: Flavobacteriales bacterium (assembly GCA_018402085.1). Lineage (GTDB taxonomy): Bacteria > Bacteroidota > Bacteroidia > Flavobacteriales_D > Sanyastnellaceae > Sanyastnella. The sequence continues at coordinate 679,686 of JAGYJM010000002.1, forward strand.
TGGGCTTCAAAGTAGTGGGAGAAGGTTATCTTGAAGATGGTATTCCGCATATTCAGATGATAAGGAAACCCTGAATGAAGCAGTTTACACGCTGCTGTTCGATTGCGAAGAGCAGTTGACTTGAAAGAAAAGGCGGCCTCCTGAGGAGACCGCCTTGTGGCTAGCGTAAGTCACCGGGGTTAGCTCCGGGATTATTCGATAATCAACTTCCGGGTTTCGACCTCTTTGCCGGTGCTCAAGCGAGCCAGGTAGATACCCGTTGCCAGTTCCGGCAACCTTACGCTGTGGTTCCCTCTTGTTGCAGGGATCATTTTCGAATAAACTTCTTGTCCGCTCAGATTGAAGACCACCAACTCAGAATGAATCTCTTGAGCTGCCTTGACCAGGGCAGTGACTTGTCCGGCAGACGGATTGGGCACCAGGCGCAGGCGGTCATGGCGGTTCTCTACAGCCTCTGTCATGTCATCATGAACGGTTTCTGCACCGGGAGGCGCTTGAGAACAGAGCTGCTCTTCGTTGAGCTGCACTTGAGAAGAAACAAGGAAGGCGGGCATCGAACTCTCTAACTCCTCCGCACGTACACCGATGCCCGCGCTTCCTGTATTGAATATGATATCATCTGATGAGAATACTTCGCCAATCTCCGTACTGCACGGATTGACCCCGTCGGTGTCAATTTTAACCGCGATACCGCTGTAGAAGCCCTCTCCGAAACTCCGTGTTTCACCCACCATGAGGATGCCGTCATCAGAGGTGCGGGTCATCCCATGACCCACTTCTTTGATTTCGCCTCCATACGCCTGAACCTGCTTGATGTTGCCGTCAAAGTTGAAGTGGAGCATCATCAGATCAAGTCCGCCATTACCGAAACTAGCGGTGGCTCCGCCCATCACAAAACTGTCATTTTCAATGTGTGAAAGGTGAATGCCATGTTCATTGCTTGCAGCTCCAAATTGACGGCTCCAAATGGCTTCAAGTTGCGGGGTTACACGAATCACGAAGGTATCATTCATTCCGAATGCACCGCCATTGGTGTCGCCCGAAAGCAAGAGGTCGCCGTTTGGAGCCTCTATCATGTCCCAGGCGAGTTCATTCTCAGGCAGGCCGAAGCTCACCTGATCGATGAGGTTTCCGTTGCTGTCAAGCCTAAGCAAAACCGCATCATAAGCTGCAGATTCATCGGTGTCTTGATGGCCCCACACAAAGATGTCTCCATTGCTGTGGCGGATGGCTTTAAGCGGTACATCGTAGCCGTCAGAGCCATACGAACGTCCCCAGTTCAAGTCACCCGTTGGAGAGAGGTGAGCAACGACCATGTCATAATCGTTGTTCGGACTAAATGAATTAGAAAGCAATGATACGAGGAAGCCACCCTCGGGCAGCACAGACACTGATCGGATTTTATCATCCTGATCACCGCCCAGTGTGCGCTGCCAGATGATTTCTCCGTCATTGGATACTTCAGCGATGAAGCCATCCGGAAGAACCCCGGGGCCCTCAGGTGTAGTCTGACCGGCGACGATCACACTTTCTTCTGTAGCTGCAGAAATTTTCTGTAGCGTTTGATTCATGCCGTCATCCAGTGATCTCGCCCAGAGCATTTCGCCATAGGCATCCGTTTTGACCAGTAGCATATCGGTACTGGCCTGACTTAGTCCGTTAGAATAACCAACATACATGAAGTGACCGTCGGGTAGCTCAGCGGCATCCATCAGAAAATCAATCTGATCGGTAGAATAAACGCTCATGAAGTCTTGAGCGGGTAAGGAAAGAGAGAAGAGAAAGAAGCTCACTACGAGAAAGACTTTGTTGCACATAATTTAAAGTTTAGGAGGGTTTGTTCCTGTTACGCGCATAGCAAAGGTCTTGCTGTGAGGCTTCGACTGATGGGAGCGTAGTCTAAGCCTTACAGTAGGAATTCATAGATGAATGGATGGCGGGAGCCGGGGTCCGGGAAGGGGGGGCTGGGGTGGCTGCAGGCGCACACTGCAGTGCGCTCGCATGTTAAGTATTCAACTCACCTGTAATGACGTAACGCCAGCATATATACCGTCCGATACCCACTCTGTTGACGATTTTTTCGACGAACCGCTCAGAAGCGAGAATGAAGTTCCAGATTGGGCGGCTGTTTGGTATGAAGTTGTAGCCAACGTAACCGCCACTCAGTGGGAGGCTGTACAGGGTGTTGAAGCTCTTGTGTATCACCTTGCCTCCGAGCTCATCCATGATCTTGAGAGCTGTTTCATAGTCGCACTCTTCATCGAGGTGGCGTGATAAGGAGCGCATGGTGCGTAAAAGTAAGTGCACATTGGGGTCAAAGAAGACGATGCGCGCATCAGGCTTGGCGACGCGAAGAATTTCTTTCTTCACCTTACCGAAATCTGCCTCACCGTAAAAGTGGTGCAGAGCGTCTCGCAGAACGATGGTGTCAAACTGATTGTCTTTAAAAGGAAGCGCCTCTGCATTGGCTTCGCGGAAGGTACACTGCGGGTAGCGCTCCTGTGCCTTTGCTACGGTTTCGCCGTGGTAGTCAATGCCAATGCTATTGAACCCCTTTTCAGTCAGGATAGCCGTTGTCGTGCCATGTCCGCAACCCATGTCCAGGATGTCTTTCCCTTTGCACTGGTCGGCAATGTGATTGATGTGCTTACGATCCACGCGGCCCCAGAACATATCAAGGCGCTTCTCAGGATTTTTGATTTCCATAAAACAGTAAATAGCGTGCAGTCAATGCGGCTTTTGACGTGACCAAGATAGCTTTTTCAAAGTATGTGTCGATGGTGCAGGCTCTCAGCATAGAGCGGTTTCCGTTTTGCGCATAAGAAAGAAACCCGAAATTAGAGGTTCGATGAAGCATTCTCGAAACATCGTTATGACGTTCTGCTAATTTTTAATTTTCAAGATTTAGCTTTCAATTTGCGGTCTTACAGGCAGCGCCTAACGTCTTATCCCTATGACCGTAACCATTGTAATACCCTGTTTGAACGAAGAGCACTACATCGAGCGCTGCCTGGCATCGATTCGTTCACAGGATTTCCCGTCAGAACGGCTGGGTGTCTTCGTGGTAGATGGTATGAGTACCGACGGTACGCGTGATCGCATCCGGCCATTTCTGGCCGAAAAAGAAGACGGATGCACGATTCACCTCATTGATAATCCGGATCGCTTTACCCCTCGCGCGCTGAACCTTGGTATTCAGGCGTCAGACAGTGATGTGGTCATTATTCTCGGTGCGCATGCCGAGCTTAAAGAAGATTTCGTGCGCCGTAACCTGGAGGTACTGAATGAACAGCCCGAAGCGGGGTGCGTGGGCGGTGTGATTGAAAATGTGAATGAAAACACGACTGCCGAAGTGATTGCGCGCGCCATGAAGTCGCCATTTGGTGTGGGGAACGCGCGCTTCCGAACGGGTGGTAAAGCCGGCTTTGTCGATACAGTCGCCTTTGGGGCCTACCGGCGAGAGGTGTTTGAAACTGCTGGATTGTTCGACGAAGACCTCGTGCGCAACCAGGATGATGAATTCAACTACCGCATACAGCAGCGCGGATTCAAGGTCTATTTTGACCCATCCATTCGCTCAAAATACTATGTGCGTGGCAGCTTCGGGAAGCTTTTCAGGCAATACCGGCAGTACGGTTACTGGAAGGTGTATGTGAACAAGAAGCACAACGCCGTAACAAGCATCCGCCAGATGATTCCGTTTTTATTTGTTGCCTATCTCGCTTTGAGCCTGCTGATATGGCTGCTTCGGGCTGACTGGGGCGGTTTCTTTTTGGGCGGACTCTTTCTCTGGTTTTTCGGTGCACTCACCGCGGCTTTCTTGCTGCGTACTCCTTCGCCAATGATTACGCCACTTATTCGCGCTTTCTTTACCTTACATTTGAGTTACGGACTGGGCTACGCGCATGGCATCTGGCATTTCTTAATCCTTCGCCGCGCACCCTCCAGCTCCGGTAAGCGAAGCACACGTTAATGCCTTCATCCCGCACGATGCAGCGCCTCACAGAGGTGCACCATTACCTCACCATTGCACTCGCTGTGCTGTTTCCCTTGAGCAAGCGTCTTGTGCCTCCGTTGATCATTTTGTGGGTGTTGCTTTCGTTTTTTCTTTTTTCGCGCAGAAATGCGCGGATGGCTTGGTCGACCTTGTTAATCATGGCTTCGTATTACGTCTGCAATGTGCTTTGGCTCTTTCCGAGTGAAGATCGGGATGCGGCGCTTTTCTCGCTTGAAGTGAAGGCTTCGTTGCTCGTTTTTCCGATGGTCTGGATGTTCCTGCCTCCGTTGAGCTTGAGGAAACGCCTCGATATTCTGCTCGCACTGGTCTGGGGCTGCCTCGCTTTTGTGGCGGCCAGCCTGATTCATGCCGTTGTGAGGTATTCAGCGACGGGTGATCCGCATGTCTTTTATTATGATGACCTCGCCTGGATTTTTCACCCGACCTACCTCGCCACTTACGAAGCATTCGCGCTGGTGGTGCTGGGCAGGATGTACATCAAGAAGATTTTCGCTCTGGGACGTCCGTGGTTGCACCACCTGAGCGCGGTGTTGCTGATTGTGCATATCGGACTATTGTCATCGAAAGCAGGTTACCTCTGCGCATTGCTCGCGCTTTTGCTGGTTTCGATTCAGCAGCTGCAAAAGAAGCGCACCTTCGAGGCGGTGGGTTATATGGTCTTGGGTACGGGATTGTTGTTTGCGACCATTGCGGTTTCTCCTGCGGCATTGAGTCGGGTTCAGGAGACGACTTCTGCCGGAGAAGAGCTCGAGAATGTGCTTGGAGACGAAGAAGACACGCATGTGGTGGCCACCAGCAGCAGCGGTGCACGTCTGGTAGCCTGGCGCAGTTCATGGGAAGTGTTGGTGAAGAATCCGTTTGGAGTGGGTACGGGCGATGTGGTGCCTGAGCTGATGAAGATTTACCAGCGGGATCACGAAGAATACGCATTTCGGAAGAAGATGAATCCGCACAACCAGTTTCTTCAAGCAGGCGTAGCCTTTGGCTGGGTGGGTGTGCTGGTCTTGGTGGCGATTTTTTTAATGGGACTTCATCTTGCGCTGAAGCGCAAGGATTTTTTATTCCTCGCCTTTTTGTTGTTGCTCGGCATGAATATGCTGTTTGAATCTTTTCTCGAGGTACAATCGGGCGTGGTCTTTTTTGCCTTTTTCTACGGGTTTTTTGTGCGGTCGCCGTTGAGGTAATTGTGAGGCTCTTTTTTTAATTTTCCCGATCTTCGTAGGCATGCATACGAATGACGTGGGAGATATGAACGCGTATACCAAAGTGACAGCACTGATTGACTTCAACCATCCGGCGGTGAACGAGTTTCGCAGTTCACTCGAGCTGGAAGGGAAGACAGATACCGAAAAGGCACTATCCATCTACTATGCTGTACGCGACCGCATTCGCTACAACCCATTCGATATTCGTTTCGAAGCTGAAGCACTCATGGCCGATAAGGTCTTGCAGAAGGGACACGGACATTGCGTTGATAAGGCACTCTTGTTCGTGACACTCTGCAGGGCAGAGGGTATTCCTGCGCGTATTGGTTTAGCGAGGGTTCAGAACCACATGGGTACTGCGAAGCTCGAAGAAAAACTCGGTACCAATGTGCTCGCTCCGCACGGGTATGCAGAGGTATTTTTAAACGACAAATGGATCAAATGCACCCCCGCCTTCAACAAAGAACTCTGTGAGCGCCTCGGTGTTGAACCGCTTGATTTTGATGGTGAACATGACAGCATCTTTCAGGCTTATGACCGCGCAGGTGGAACCTTTATGCAGTACCTCGAAGACTACGGTACCTTTGCAGATCTGCCCGTAGATTTCATCAGAGAGGTGATGGAAAAGACCTATCCGAATCTTTTTGACGACAAGGGACAGTTCTTGCTGGCTTGACTTAGCGCTCTTTCTTACGATCACAGACATTCCCCTGAAGAAGTCTCTTGACCTTGTTACTCCGCCACTGCAGCGCGGTCTTTGCTCTTGGCGTATTTGCGGGCTGCTTTCACGAAGCTCTGAAACAATGGGTGTGGCTTTGCTACCGTACTCTTGTATTCCGGGTGGAACTGCGCCCCAACGAAGTGTGGGTGTCCGTCAAGCTCAACGATTTCAACCAGCTGGCTGTCAGGATTGACACCAGTAGCTTTCATACCGGCCTTTTCAAATGCTGCGAGGTAATCGTTGTTGAACTCAAAACGGTGGCGGTGGCGTTCTTCGATGTGTTTTTCGCCATAAGCCTTGTAGGAGATGCTTCCTTCAGAGAGTTCGCACGGGTAAGCGCCCAGTCGCATAGTGCCTCCAAGCGTGGTGATGCTCTTCTGTTCGGCCATGAGGCTGATCACAGGGTGCGGAGTGTACTCTTTAATCTCGGTTGAGTGTGCCTTTTCGTAGCCAAGCACATTGCGTGCAAACTCAATCACGGCGCACTGCATACCGAGGCAGATCCCGAAGAAGGGTACCTTCTCTTCGCGCGCATAGCGGATCGCGGTGAGCTTGCCGTCAATACCCCGGGAACCGAAGCCCGGCGCCACGAGAATACCGTCTACATCGCCCAGTTCTTCTTCGAGGTTGCGCTCTGTTAAAGTCTCGCTGTGCACCCATTTGATGTCAACCTTCACCTCATTGGCCGCGCCGGCGTGGTCGAAGGCCTCGGCAATCGATTTGTAGGCATCTTTGAGTTCAACATACTTGCCGACAAGCGCGATCTTGACCTGATGCTTCGGGTTCTTGTAACGATCGAGAAACTGCATCCACTTTTTTAGGTCAGGCTTGCGGCGATTCTTAAGGTTAAGCTTCTCGAGTACCACTTCATCGAACTTTTCTTCGAGCATAAGCAGCGGCACATCATAGATGGTCTCGGCATCAATGCTTTGGATGACCGCGTTGAGCTTAACGTTGCAGAACCGTGCAACCTTGCTTCGCACTGATGGGGTAAGCTCATGCTCGGTACGACAAACCAGAACGTCTGGCTGCACGCCAAACTCCAGGAGCTGCTTCACACTGTGCTGTGTAGGTTTTGTCTTTAGCTCGCCGGCGGCAGAGAGGTAAGGAATCAGGGTGAGGTGTACGACCAGTACATCGTTGGGCTTCTCCCATTTCATCTGTCGTACCGCTTCAATGTAGGGCAGTGACTCAATGTCGCCCACCGTTCCGCCTATTTCAGTAATCACGAAGTCGAATTCGCTCTTCGAACCGAGGATCTGCACACAGCGCTTGATTTCGTCGGTAATATGGGGTACAATCTGCACCGTCTTTCCGAGGTACTCTCCTTTGCGTTCTTTGTTGATGACCGACTGGTAGATGCGGCCCGTTGTGACATTATTGGCCTGAGAGGTTGATACATTCAGAAAACGCTCGTAATGACCGAGGTCAAGATCGGTTTCCGCACCGTCATCGGTCACATAGCATTCACCGTGTTCGTAAGGGTTTAACGTGCCGGGATCTACGTTGATGTAAGGGTCAAGCTTCTGGATAGTTACACGGTAACCGCGTGCTTGCAGTAGTTTAGCCAGTGAGGCTGAAATGATGCCCTTACCCAGGCTGGAGGTTACGCCTCCGGTGACGAAGACGTACTTGGTTGATTGGTTCATTGTCCCGTTGTGTGCATACGGGACTCAAAATTACAGTTTTCGAATGGAGCAGGAAGGGTTCGTGGATAAATTGTTGAGATCGGGTGGTCGCAGGCATAAAGTTGAGCTGCCTGTCTGGTGCTGTTACCGAAGTGACGTGGGTTCACTGATGGTACATGGTTGGTGGCTGGCGTCAGCGCAAAAGCGCTGGATGAATCTTTCTTCGTCCAAATACCGACATGTATCCTGCCTTGTTCGGGAAAACGAGCCCTCAACGGAGACCAGACGAGTCCGTTTATTCGTCAAGACTCTGGGTGAGCGACCGCACCACTTTAAATCCCGAGAGGAATTCGCGAGCAATGATGCGAATCAGTGTATAAGCCGGAATCGCCAGTATCATACCACCCACACCTGCCAGCGTGCCCGCCATGGTTATCACAAGAAAAATCTCCAATGGATGTGCCTTCACGCTATTGCCGAAGATATACGGTTGTACCAGAAAGTTATCAATCAATTGAGCGGTGATGAAGGTGCCGGCAATTTTATAGATCAGCGGCATAATTTCAGTGCTGAAATCAAGGTCGATATTGGCCGTAATTGTGATCAGCAAAGCAATGGCTGCGCCTATGTACGGACCGAGGTAAGGAATTAGGTTGATGAACCCTGCCAGAAATCCGATCAGAAAGGCATTCTCAATTCCGAAAATGCTGAGTCCGGCCGTGATCAGAATGGTCATGATCGACACCTGAATCAAGAGCCCGCCGAAGTATCGACTGAGCAGCTTTCTTGTGCGGTTGACCACGTTCTCCATTTGCTGCATCTGTTGATCAGGAGTGGCTTTCAGAATGGCCCTCGGCAGCATCTCGCGGTCTCGCAAGAAGAAGAAAGCAATGAAGAGTACAGAAAACAACGTGATCAGCACATTACCGATCAGTCCGAATACATTGTTGAACACCCCGCGGATGTCGCTGAAACTCACCACTTCCTTGACTTGCTGCACAATATACTCTTCATTGCTTCGCTCGTCACCACTGAGGTTATAGGGCTCAAGCGAGGAGAGTATATTTGAGAACTCTCTCTGCAGGTTCACCGTCACTTGATCTACATTGATTTTTGAAAGCGACTTTGCTTCCGATGCCACTAAGGGGGCAAACAAGGCAAAAAACAGGTAAATCAATACCAGAAACGCTAACAGGGTTACCACTGATGCCACACTTGAAGGCACGTGCCACGTACCAATCTTGATACTTTGCAAGAAATTCACAAGCGGGCCTCCAATAAATGAAACCACCGCCGCAATCAACACCCAGGCGACCACATTCTGAAAGTACCAGACCGCAAGACACAGCAGGGCGAGTCCGACCATCCCAAGTACAATCCGCGCTCGGCGACTCACAGTAATTCTTTATGTTGTTTCGGGAAGTCGTGAAATACGATGCTTCCGCAACCGTTTCCGCAATGCTCCCAGGTCTCGAGCTCCATCTCAATGGTCACCACACCGTTGGTTGGCATATGCACTATTTCACCTGTGAGGTATTCGGTTAAGTAGCTGAACCCCGGGTTGTGACCAAACATCAATACACGAACGCAATCATTGTCGATGGCATTGATCACATCCATCAGATGTGAAACCGAAGCTTCATAGATGCGCTCGTCTACGCGAATTTCGTTCTCTGGTTGACCAAAGACCTTCGCATATTCAAGTGCTGTATGATAAGCCCGTCTGGCAGGCGATGAAATGATGCAGTCAGGCGCGGGGTGCTCCTCTTTCATTAACCTGGCCATGAATGGAGCATCGCGCACGCCCCGCTCATTGAGCGGACGTTCAATGTCAGGGAGACTGTCTTGTTGCCACGATGATTTTGCGTGGCGGATGAGGGTGAGTGATCGTTTCATTTCACCGAAAATAGCAATTCAATGCGTGATACAGACAAGAATTTCGCATCCGCCCATTTTTGGGCGAATCTAAAAATGAGATGCGGTATGAAAAACTTATTTTTGTAGGAAACCCTAAAAAATGGCAAGCGAAACAGTTGAGAATTACCTCAAGTGTATTTACACCCTGCAAAGCGACCAGGAAGATGGCGTGAGCACGAATGCCATCGCTGAGCGACTTGAAACACAGGCATCATCGGTGACAGACATGCTGAAGAAGTTGCGCAGCAAGAAGCTGGTAGAGTATAAGAAGTACAAAGGGGCTACATTGACAGAATCAGGGCGCCGCATAGCGGTTGATATTGTGCGGCGTCACCGCTTATGGGAGGTCTTTCTGGTTGAAAAACTTGATTACAAGTGGGATGAAGTGCATGAAATCGCCGAAGAACTCGAGCATGTGGGCCCGGATGACTTCATTCAGCGACTTGACAACTTTCTCGGGGAGCCTGAATTTGATCCGCACGGCGATCCCATACCGGATTCGGAGGGTAACCTCAACGATACGCGAGATGCCGTGCCGGTGGCAAGTTTAGAGCCCGGGCAGCGCGGTAAGGTAGTAGGCGTGCGCGATTCTTCTGCTGATTTTCTCCAGTACCTTGATTCGGTGAAGCTCAACCTGGGGGCAGAGTTGCTGCTTAAAGAGCGCTTTTCATTTGACCAGTCGCTTTTGCTCGATGTAGATGATTCACCCCGCCAGATTTCGCAGCTCGTGGCGCGAAACCTCCTTGTGATTAAACAACACTCATGAACAGTCTGATCTCATTTTTTGAAGAAATTGACCCGATTACCGGGGCGTTGATTGCAACGGTCTTTACATGGTTGATGACTGCGGCCGGAGCTTCGCTGGTTTTTTTCTTTAAAGACCTTCAGCGCAAAGCGCTGGATGGGATGCTCGGCTTTACCGGAGGGGTAATGATCGCTGCAAGTTTCTGGTCGTTGCTTGCACCTGCCATTGAGATGAGTGAGGGAGAAGGCTTTCGGAAGGCCATTCCGGCAGCTATCGGCTTTCTTACCGGGGCGCTCTTTCTCTACTTTCTTGACAAATACCTGCCGCACCTGCACATCAATTTCAAGCGCGAAGAAGCTGAAGGAATTGAAACCAACTGGCATAAAACCACCCTGTTGGTGTTGGCCATCACCCTGCACAACATCCCGGAGGGGCTCGCAGTAGGCGTCTTGTTTGGCGGTGCAGCAGCCGGACTCGAGGGAGCATCGATCGGTGCTGCGGTCGCCCTGGCGATCGGTATCGGTATTCAGAACTTTCCGGAGGGCATAGCCGTCAGCATGCCCTTGCGTCGGCAGGGGGTGTCACGGCGTAAATCAGCATGGTACGGGCAGTTGTCAGCCATTGTTGAGCCCATTGCCGGGGTGCTCGGGGCCTTGCTGGTGATCCAGATTGAGCCTATTCTCCCTTATGCGCTGGCCTTTGCCGCAGGCGCTATGATTTATGTAGTAGTAGAGGAGGTGATCCCGGAGACCCAGCGCGACAAATACACCGATATCGCCACACTCGGGCTCATTGCCGGCTTCATTGTGATGATGCTGCTCGATGTGGGGCTGGGCTAAAGCTTCATACGCCGGAAAACGAGCGTGACAAAAACGAGTAAAAATGCCGGAAAAGGACTCTGCGTAAAGCCGAGAAACTCACGCGATACATTGTAGGCCGCCTCTTTCATACCGGTGATGCTTCCCACGAAAAGCAGAACTCCACTCACGAGCACGGCCGCCAGTGTGATCAATAGCAACATTTTTATCGGCTTGAACGCTTCCAAAAAGATACGAATAAAGACCAGGTTCAGCACGAAATGGATCAGGATGAGCGCCTGGGCAAGCACCCATTTTGAGGCCTTTAGCTGCGTTTCTGACAGATGATGCAGCAGTTTCCATTCGCGGTGGTGTGCGTAATAATCTAGCAATGGCCACTGAGAGCGCATGGCATTGAGGGCTTCTGACCGCTCTTCAGGAGCCTGTTCAAAGAACGCCGCGTTACCTGCGGTCATATCCAGGTAAAAGTTGACATTGAGTTTAGCGGTTTCCTGCAGAAACAGCATACCGAGCATCAGTGGAACCAGAAGCAGGGCGAGGTACTTCTTAGGCATGGGACGCCTGTTTGCGGTTCTTGCCGGCCGGACTAAAGAACTGAATCCAGCCGTACCACAGTGCGAAAACCACACCGTAAACGATAATGGTAAAGGTATAGTCGTGGTTGAATTGCAGCCAGGCCGGATTGATATTTACGATAATCGCAAGGGCAACTACCCGAATGACATTCACCCAATGCACCACTAGCATACCTGCCGGAATGTACCAAAGCTTATGTTTGAGAGGTCCGGGAAAGGCAAAAATGAAAATGGCAAACAAGGCAAATAGGGCCACGCCGTCACATGCTTCACCAACATAGAGAGAAGGCGCTCCTTCAATTCCTACACGGTTCATCCAGGGGGCGGCTTCAAATTGGGTTAGTGCATAACCTGAAAGCTCGAGGATCCATTCACTCCCTTGCACAATCCAGACGATTACCCACTCATCTAAAGAGGTATCAGGACGAAGCCAGAATTCATACGCCACATACCAAGACAGGTAACTCAGGCCTCCCAGCAGAAGAAAACGCAGAAGGGGATTATCCTTCAGTCGCTCCCACATGATCAGTTTTTACGGCTGAGGTCGTAAGCTTTTTTACCGCCGAAGGCTACACCCGCCGCTATTAAGGCGCTTAGACCACCATCAATCGGAATACAAGGGTCACCAAAAGGACCTCCGCAAGGGTCACCACCGTCATCCGGAAACGGAGCCGTTTGTGCGAATGACACTGCCGGCAAGGCAAGCAGGGCGATGAGAGCACCTCGACATATCCACTTTTTCAGCATCATAGTCATTTGATTAAACACAAATATAAGACTTGTTCGCCTCGTTTTACATTGTTTAGTTCACGTTAACGTCAGTCCACCGCCCCAATTACCTGAACTCATCAGTAACAAGGCGCTATTCTCGCGCGACAGGTTGTCGATAAATTCTTGCACGGCTTCTCTTCGTGTACACACGATTAAATCTTCGCGCTGAAAAGCGCGGATGATATGTTCTTTCGTGACTTCGGGCAGTTTTTTTCGCCGAACGACTTCAGGGTCAAAATACACCAGGGCCTGATCTGCGTCGTCTATGGTGTGGGCATAATGCGGAAGAAACGCATGATTGAGACTGCTGAAAGTGTGCAATTCGATGCAGGCGATCAGTTGGCGCTGAGGGTAGCGCTCTCTGACTGCTGCAGTGGTAGCTCTCAGTTTACTGGGTGCATGAGCGAAATCCCGGAATACCGTGAAAGAACCTTCGTCATGTATGTTCTCAAGCCGCCTCGAGGCGCCGCTGAAACTCTCCATCGTATGATAAAAATCTGCAGCAGAAATACCCAGGGCTTCACATACAGTGCGGGCGCCCTCCATATTCTGCAGGTTATGCCGTCCGAATACCTGCATCTTATATGTACCAAAGGCAGTATCTACGTAGACGCCACCCTCTTGAATGCGGTAATCCGGAGCCTGGTATGGCAGAAGATCCAGGCAATCAGGGGCGTTTTTGACGAGCCTTGATACTTCCGGGTCTTCGCGGTTGTATACAAGTTTACCGCCTCGCTCCATGCTGCTCATGAAGCCGCTGAATTGTGCGAGATAGTTCTCGTAAGTAGGAAACACGTTCATGTGATCCCAGGCGATGCCGCTGATCAAACCGATATGAGCATGATACAAATGAAACTTTGGTCGGCGGTCGATAGGAGAGGCCAGGTATTCGTCTCCTTCGAGTATGGCAAGGGTGGTTTCTTTTTCGAGATTGACACTTCGCTCAAATCCTTCAAGTAGAGCACCTACCAGGTAGTCGCAAGGCTTGTTGAGGCGTTCAAGCGCGTGAAGAATCATGGATGTGATGGTTGTTTTGCCGTGGCTACCACCGATCACTACCCGAAGCTTTTCACGGGTTTGCTCGTACACGAATTCAGGGTAGGAATATACCGGTACTTCGAGTTGCCGGGCCCGCTCAAGCTCGGGGTTGTCTTCACGGGCGTGCATGCCGACAATCACCGCGTCAAGGTCTGATGAAATGCGATCAGGGTGCCAGCCGTCTTTTCTTGGCAATAACCCGGCATCCAGGAGCCGGCTTCGCGAGGGTTCAAAGATTTCGTCATCAGAGCCCGTAACGGCAATGCCTTTATGTTGAAGCGCGAGCGCCAGGTTATGCATGGCACTCCCGCCGATGGCGATGAAGTGTACTTTCATGAACGGAAGTACGTAAATCTTCACGTTACCTTCACCACCGATGCCTTCGAAGAATGAACACGTCTACGTCAATTTACCGTTTGTCCATTTACTGAAACGTCAGTGCACAACCGTCGTATCTTTGTACAGTGAGTTCCACAAGTAAAATTCTGATCGGTCTGGCCACTCTGCTGCCCGTGGTATTGTTGGTGTTGTATGCGCTGTCACTAATACCCGGAGGTCTTACGGTCATTGCTTCTTCAGAAGGTGCCGGTCGCGCAATGCCGATTGGTGTGATGTCGCTTGGTGTGAGTATGATGTTGATCCTCGCTTTCGTGGTTTCATCTATTGCCTTATTGGTGTATTACTTCGTTCATGTGTTGAACAACAAGCGCCTTGAGAGTTCTACGCGGTTGATGTGGGCATTGGTCATTCTTTTTTTCTCCAATCTGGGTTTTATCGTCTATTGGTACTTTCAAATCTGGCGTGAAGATGATGACCGTATTTCGCATAACTGTCATAATTGACCGTTCATCCTGATATCTGTGAGCTGGTCACAGAAGCGCTTCGCCGTGAACTTTTCTTTTTGCACCTTTACTCTACCACGATATGCGGTGTGAAAACTGACGCATCCTGCCTTTTCAGGCAGTAAAAAAAGAAACGATGACTGCTTTCTGGAAAGACGTTCAACTGGGCATTCGAACCTATTTTAAAAGCTGGGGCTTTATCGTGCGCAATGGCATGATGCACTACTATCTCTACCCGCTGATTTTCATCATTCTGTTCAGCGTATTTGCCACCTTCGGAATTGGTATGCTTGATGAAATGATTACGCCCCTTGTTCAAGACTGGCTTGGCGTAAAAGAGCTTCCGGGCGATTCGTGGTGGGATAAAACCCTGGCATTCTTCAGTAAGATAAGCACATACCTTGTGAGCTTTGTGATCTGGGTTTCATTGTTATACGTGTATTTCAAGATCAATAAGTATGTGATATTGATCGTGATGTCGCCCATCATGGCCTTAATTGCAGAGAAGACAGATGAGAAACTCACCGGCCAGGTGTTTCCGTTTTCGATGACCCAGCTGGTACGCGATGTCTGGCGAGGCATTCTGATAGCGATCAGAAACCTATTTCTAGAGATCCTTCTGACGATTTTAATTCTTGTAGTGAATACAGTCATCACGGTACTGCTGCCTCCGATCACGGTGATTACCACACCTCTCGTGACGGTAGCTTTATTTCTGATCGGAGCTTACTTCTATGGTTTTTCAACCATGGATTATACCAATGAGCGCTACCGATTGAATGTGGGTGAAAGTGTGCAGGTGATTCGAAAGAATAAAGGTTTGGCTGTTGCGAACGGAGCGATTTTTTCCATTTGGCTACTCATACCTTTTATTGGTACCTATTTAGGAGCCATATTCGCACCAGTGACCTGCACAGTGGGCGCAACACTTGCGCTGCTGGAGAAGAAAGAAAAAGGAGAAATTCAGCGTTATCAGCCGGTACGGAGCACTTAACGCCAGACGAGTAGTTTACGCTGCACCGTGCGCGTTTCCAAACCAATTTGCACGATGTAATATCCGGTGTTAAGGTCGCTGACCATCACCGATTGCCCTGTGTAAGGTAAGTCGCGCACCTGGCGACCACTTTGATCATATATCCGAATAGATAGCAGCGCTTCGTCACTGTCATTCACAAAGTTGACAAAGCTTGAGGCAGGGTTCGGGAACATGGCTACTGCAGACTGAAATGCATCTTCATCAACTTCTCCAAAACGGAGGTAAGTGCCGTCGAGAAACAACAAGTCCTGGTTAAAAGGGTTGAGGTGTTTTCTGAAATCTTCCCAGGCCACAGACATCTTCGAAAAGTAGTCAGCACCATTTTCATTGCAGCGATCGGTACCTCCCTGAAACACACCGGAGACACGTCCGTGCTCATCAATCAGGGGAGCACCTGAGCTTCCACGTTCTGTGGTGCCTTGATTCCATTGAGGCACAGAGAAGGTCGCTCGCCCCTGCCAGAGGGTATGACCAGGTGCCTGTTCAGTCATGGCATACTGCTGACGCATACCAAAGGGGTGACTGATGGTACTCACATGTTGGGGTGTCACACCCGAACGATCCCATCCGGCGTAGTAAACGCCCCATCCGGGTTGGGGGCGACTGCTCAATTCGAGCAATACCATGCTGGCGTCTGCGTTCACTTCGAGGATTTCTGCGCCAGCAATGGAGCGAAACTTTCCATTCGGATTGAATTCATTGCATTCTTCGTTCAGGAACCTGAACGAAAAAAGCCACGTCTCCGGATGCCCCCAAAGGTTGGCTGCGTTGGTGAGCAGCAGCGGACGTCCGTCATAATTTGCATTATTCAGCAGCACACCTGTGGCATAGCGGGTGCCGTCATCTACTGTGATGAGCGTAATGGCAGATGAGATATCGCCTGAATTGGATTCGTCGAGGCAGGCCATATCAACAAAACAGCTCGCCTCTTCGAGGTTTACGCCGTGGTTGATCGGGCGGTAAGAATGCGCGATGGTGCGCACTGAGAGGCGCCCCTGATCGCGCACCGCAAAAGGCTCATAATACTCGATGATGAGATTGTCACCACTGATTCTCGAAGTGGTTAAAATGCCCGTATTTTTATTATTGGTGTGGGTCAATGCGCCTATGACCTCAAGTCCGTTCGGATCGTAGAGGTGTACCGTCGCGCCTTTCGGGATATCAAATTCATCGAAGGTGACGCCCAATGCCAGCGCTTCAGGTGAATACACCCCAAGCATCCAGATGCGGTCACCATTTGGAAGGTTCGTCCACCGGCCCGAAGTGCTCAGATTGAAATTCACGTTGCGCTTCACGGCGAAGCGCAACGGGGCGGATTTTACATCTTGCGATAAGACATCCTCGGCAAACAGTACTTCGGTGTTCACATCATCAAGCGCATTAAAATTCAGCGACTCAATCAGGTTGTCGCCTATGCGTGTGGCCACAGGCTGTGTACCCAGCGTCACCTGAGATAAGAGCGGTAAGCTCATCAGCGCGAACGCAATAGACACTATGTGAACGATCCTGATATGCATAGGTACAATCTTATAAAGGTAGATGATTTTTTTCGTTCCGCCAACAAAGGCTTGGATTCCCACAGACATGTTGACGGTGCACGCCGACTTATTTCCGCTTATCCTTTTCCCTTTGCCGATGATCCTAAATGCACATTGATTGGCCTGAAAAACAGAGAAATTCGAAAATGTGCGTAACATTCTTATAAGTGAATCGTCTTATTTATGCCGATGACTGCTGACCAATTTCAACGTGATATCCTGCCGCTCAAAGACAAACTGTTTGCGGTGGCCTTGCGCTACTTGCGTAACCGCGAAGAATCGCGGGATGCAGTGCAGGACGTTTTCGTTCGGTTTTGGGAGTATCGCAGCGAATGGTCGCGCCTACGTAACGTAGAAGCCATGCTGGTGACGATGACGCGTAACCGGTGTCTTGATCTGTTGAAGAAGTCAGGAGGCAACGCGCATTCTATTGACGCAGTATTCGACCTTTCAGATGGTCAGTCGCCCCCTGATACACAGGCAGAGCACCTGGAGTTGAAAGCGCAATGGCATGCATTCGTTGCTACATTGCCTTCAGATCAGCGCAAGATGCTTGAGCTACGCGACGGGAAGCAATACACCTACGAAGAAATCGCAGCAGAAACCGGCAAGACCATGAGCAGCGTTAAAGTTACCTTGCACCGCGCAAGAATGGCTTTGCGCAAGCACTTTGAAGCAATGTACGCCTATGACACCACAAGAAAGTGAACAACTTGATGACATCCTGAGTCGCTTCTGGAAGGGCGAGAGCTCGCTCGAAGAGGAGGCTTGGCTCAGGTTGAAATCCATAAATGAAGAATTGCCCGATCACCTTGCTGAACTAGGAGCCTACTTCGAAGCGGTGGTGCCTGACGAGGGGCTCGACGATTGTTTTGACGATGAGGTGCTCGAAGCTATTGGGCAGCGCAACGTGCGCAGGCTTGGTTTTAGCCGCAAGACGATACTCTATGCCGCGGCTATTGCATTGTTCGCCATTGGTGCGTGGTTCTTTGCGCGTGAATCATCTCCGCAAAACAACCAGACCGCACAGCAGGAAGAAGTCATGGAAGCCTGGGAGCAAACCCGCGCAGCACTGAAGCAAGTCGGTGGTAAACTCCATCAGGCAAAGGGGCACGCTGCTTTCATGAATCGGTTTGAGCCGGTTGGCATCACCTTACAAAAGAACCCTACGAAATGAATACGAAGAAATTGATCATCCGATGCTTTTGCATCGCCGCCATCCAAATGAGCATGGCTGCACCGGCGTTCGCACAGGAGAATGCTATCGATCTGATACTTCAGGAATTGACCGTGGATGAACGCTTTACACAGGTCACCATTTCAGGGAAGATGTTCGAACTCATGACCTCCATTGACCCTGAAACACCGGAAGAGCGCGCTATGCTCGATGCCGTGAGCAACCTCGACGGATTAAAAATCCTTGCCTGCAGTTCTTGTAAAGATGAAGAGGACCTGTTCGATGAGGTTTATTATGCGGTGAGAAGGTCAGATAAGCGCAAGTATGAAGTGCTGCTCGAGGTCAGAAACGAGAAAGAGAAGGAGACCTTTTTTGTTTACGATGAAGGTGGCGAAGTCAGAGAACTCCTCCTCATTGGATATGCACGTAAAGAGTTTTTTCTCATTTCGCTCACGGGAGTCATCGACCTCGCGCAGATTGCCAATATTGGACGTGCCCTTGAAGTTGAAGGTTTAAACCGACTCGAATCACTTGACAAACAATGAAGTTCCGGATCACAATTCTCGCGCTGCTTGCCGCCGTTTCAGTTGCCGGACAATCTTCACCGGTCAGCGAGCTGATGGAGCGCACCATGAAAGAATACGAAGCGTATCGCCAGGCAGCAAAGGAAGCGGCACGCGACACCACAAAGCAAGCCGTCAACACCAATGATCGTCCGCTCGTTTTCGATGACAACTACCTGTACCCCTCGATTGTGCGGGCGATGAATTTTCAGGGCGACACCCTGCTCAACGAACTGTCTATTCAAATGACGGAGCTGACCTACCTGACTTCGGCAGGAGGCACTAAAAAAGATGCCCTTGAAGCCTTAAATGCTCTTCGGCCTGAGCTGGAGGAAGCAGGCTTCGAAGTGTGGATCGAATATTCAGGCGATCCTTCCGGATGGCTTGTAGTAAAGTCACACGATGAGCTGATCACGCATCTTGTTGGAGCCATGCTGCAGCAAGAAAAGCTGCTCATTGTCGATTACAAAGGAAAACTTACTCCCCAGCAACTAGTAGAGCTGCGCAACCTCGACATGCAGAAGCTCACCGGCACGCTGAACCTTCAAACGCTTTTCGGACCATGATGCTTGAAACCCATAATCTCTCTAAGAACTTTGGCAGCATTCGTGCGGTGCAGCAGATGAATCTGCAAATACCCGAGGGCAGCGTATTCGGTATTCTCGGACCCAATGGCAGCGGTAAATCCACTACGCTCGGAATGGTGCTCGGGGTGGTCACGCCAAGCGAAGGCAGCTTCAGCTGGTTCGGTAAAGGCGATGATCACCACGTCAGGCGCGAAATAGGAGCAATTCTTGAACGACCGATCTTTTACCCCGCTTTCACGGCTGTGCAGAACCTGAAGGTCACAGCTAAGATCAAAGGGGTGGGCCAGGAGCGCATTGATGAGTGTCTTAAACTGGTTGGTCTATTTGATCGCCGTCACTCAAAGTTCAAAACTTACTCACTCGGCATGAAGCAACGGCTCGCCATTGCTGCAGCGATGCTGCCGGATCCCAAAGTGCTGATTCTTGATGAGCCTACGAACGGACTCGACCCCACCGGTATTGCCGAGATTCGTGAGCTCATCAAAGACATCGCCCGGGGAGGCAAGACCATTGTGCTTGCCAGTCACCTCCTCGATGAGGTGCAAAAGGTGTGTACTGAATTTTGCGTCTTACGATCCGGGAAGTTGATTTACCAGGGGCCCGTGAGTGAAACCGGCGAAAGCCTGCAACGAACCACCGTAGATCTCGCGGCCGGTGATCAAGCCCTCGATGAGGTGCTCAAACGCATCGATTTAGTAGAGTCGTTTACAAAAATGCCTGACGGACACTACCGCGCAGAGGTAGCAGGAGAGTGCACCGCTGCCGATCTGAATAAAGTGCTCTTTGATCAAGGCATTGTCTTGTCGTACCTGCACACTCATAGACAAAGCCTTGAAGAGAAGTTTCTCGAAATCCTCAAAAACCAAGCCTGATGCGCCTGCTGCAGATTGAACTCCTGAAACTTCGTCCCGCCCGCTATTTCTGGGTGCTCGGTGGTCTTTTCATTGCCATCCTCATCGGTATCCCGATAGGTACCTACGCACTAGGTAACTGGCTGATTGAGAACTTGTTCCCAAAGAATGGGGTTTTTCAGAATATTCTGCCTTTTTACGATTTTGCAGATATCTGGCAGAATTTCACCTTCCTGTTTCAATATGCCACCATTTTGCTTTCGAGCCTTGTGGTGATCAATGTAGCGCAAGAGTTCAGCTTGAGTACGGCGCGGCAGCAAGTGATTGACGGGCTCAGCCGCCGTGAATTTTTTCGCGGCAAAATATACCTGATGCTCGCCATCTCAGGGGTGATCACCTCGCTCGTTTTTCTGATTGGCCTGGTTTTCGGCCTCATGTATTCGCCGGTGACTTCGCCTGCTGTAATGTTCGCTAACGTCGAGTTCATTGGGGCCTACTTTTTGCACCTGCTGCATGATTTTCTGCTCGCAATGTTTGTAGCGCAACTGGTACGCCGCACAGGCATCGCGGTGGTGATTTTCATCTTCTACGGCTGGATCGAATCGTTTATTGGTGCGTTGGTGCGCTTTGCCTGGCAAAAACCACTGCTGGCAGACCTGTTGCCCAATGCAGCTACGAAGGTGCTGATTCACAATCCGTTTCCGAAGTATGCGCTCGAAAAGACAGTCACTACGCTTCAATGGGGCGATCTCGCGATTTCTTTTGGATATATCATTTTCTGGCTGCTGATCAATCGTTGGCTTCTGCTGCGGCGCGATCTCTGATTTTGGTCATAAAAGCAACTTTTATCGTCGTATTTTCATCCTGTAAGTAGTTTCACTTACACGATCACTATGCGAATAAATCAGGCTTTTTTGTCGCTTCTTGCGGCGTTTACCCTCCTTTCTTTCTGCGCAAAAGCGCAGGATTGTTACAATCTCGGATCCATAGATTTCGGTGATTGTGAAATGGCCATGGGCATCGGATTCATAAACAATGAGTGTGTGGCCATTTCCGGATGCGGTTGGGAAGTGGGGGGGATCGACTACAGCGTTTTTAGCTTTGAAAGCTTTGAAGATTGCGCATCGTGTATAATTGAAAATCCCTGCATGGATCTCGGTGAGATTGATTTCGGCTTATGCGATATGGCCATGGGTATTGCGGTTATCAACGGAGAATGCCAGGGTGTTTCAGGCTGTGGTTGGGAAGTTGGAGGCATAGATTACAGCCCCTATTTCTTTCAAAACACTGAATCTTGCGAAGCCTGCCTGAATGGAGAAGAATGCGTTGACCTGCAAGGCATCGACTTTGGTTCTTGTGACGCTATTCTCGGGATTGGTTTGCTCGAAGGCACTTGTACCTACATCAGTGGCTGCAGTTGGGAAGCGGGCGGAGTAGATTATAGCGTCTACAGCTACGATTCGATGGCCGATTGCCAGCTGACATGCGAAGAAGATCCGGGTTGCATTGATCTTAGCGGGCTTGATTTTGGCGATTGTGATTTATTTCTCGGTTACGCCAATGTAGATGGTTCGTGTGCGGCACTCTCAGGCTGCGGGTATAATGCCGGTGGAGTCGATTATAGTCCGTATTTTTTTGACACCGAAGACGCCTGCGAATTGATTTGCACAGGCTGTATAGACCCCTCATTGATTGGTACGCTTGATTGTGAAGACATCTATGAACCGGTTTGTGGCTGTGATGACCAGACCTATTGGAACAGTTGCTTTGCTCAGAACGACGCCGGTGTCACTGAATGGACCGACGGCCCGTGCGCATGTCCGGATTCAACTGTGGTAGACCTCGATATGGCCTGCTTTACAGTCATTGACCCGGTATGTGGTTGCGACGGAGAGACCTACAATAATTCATGTGAAGCCTATTTCTGGAACGGCATTACACAGTGGACAGACGGGCCGTGTGATACCGGGGTAGAGGATGCTTCCGGATCGAAAATTGAACTGTGGTACCTGCGATCCGGCATGCTTCATATCGAAGGAGTTCGCCATCCGGCGCTTCTGCGCCTGTATGCGCTCAACGGACAGCTCATCTTTGAAGGCAATCTTGCGGCGAATCAGCGCAGCTTGCAGCTTCCCGCGCTTTTGCGCGGTATTTACATCGCAGAAGCGATGGAAGAGGGAAGTCGCCCGGTAAGGAAGCGCATAGTGATTTATTGAGAAAGGCAAAATGGTCTTTCAGGTGAATTACGGGCGCATTCGAGGGCATCACTCATAACGCAGCGATTCGATAGGATCGAGCGCAGCAGCGCGCTTCGCAGGGTAGTAGCCGCTGATCACGCTTGTCAGAAAGCAGAGGGTGACACCAACAATGATCCACAACCACGGAATGACAAAAGGCGTCTCGAAGAAGAGCGAGACCATATTACCGATCAGCAGTCCGAGAAGGATGCCAAAAAATCCACCAATCTGACCGATCACGATGGCCTCTACGAGAAACTGCATTCTGATGATGGCGGCACTTGCGCCAATGGCCTTGCGCACACCAATTTCACGAGTTCGCTCAGTCACAGAAACCAACATGATATTCATGAGCCCTATGCCCGCGCCGAACAGCGTGATGATACCGATTACAGTGGCTGCAATGGTGACAACGTCTATGCCTTCAAGCATGGTTTCGATCATGGCGCTGCTTTGTTGGATGTCAAATGAAGAGGCTGCGCCTGCAGCATCTTGCCGGATCACCCTGAAGACACCGTAAGCTTCGCTGATGGCATCATCCATACTGCGGGCATCGCTTACCTGAACGCTCACACTGTAATTCGTGTTCTCAGTGGCGTATTGCTTTCTCAGGTTGCTCAGCGTGATAAAACACTGGTTGTCTTGCGACATGCCCATGACCTGGCCCTTTGAAGCCAACACACCGACTACCCGGCAGGGGAAGGAGCCAATGGAAATTTCAGCGTCTACCGGGTCTTCCCACTCCTTAAATAGCTCATTGACAATATCTTGACCGAGGATCACCAGGTTCTGAGAGCTGCTCATATCACCCGGCGTGAAGCCACGTCCGCTGGCGAGCTCATAGCCTGAGATGCGCAAGTAGTTTTCATCAATCCCGAGTACTTGCACATTAGGGTTGGTTTTCTCTTCAGCGCGTTTCAAAGTGGCCACACTGGAACCAAAGGCTGAAAGCCCTACACGAGCACCAAAGTTGTAGTTCTCCTTAAATTCTTTCGCCTGTCTGTACGTGATGGGCTGGCCCTGTTTTTCGACGCGCCCCATGCGGCGCCCGCGACTCCGTTTCATCTCCACCGTGAAGGTGTTGGTACCGAGAGAAGAGAATTCTTGCTGGATGTTCGATTTGAGCGATTCAGTGGCGGTCACCATAGACACCAGTGCCATAATTCCGATGGCGATGATCGAAACCGTCAGGATGGTACGCAAAAGCTGACTCCTTATGGAGCGGATCGAAACTTTTATGTTTTCGGCTACTGTGGCCCTTTTCATGAATCCAAATGTAGCGAAAGGGTACACTTCACCGCATGAAATCTTGTGAACGGCATGATTCAAGGCCGTGCGGCTTCCGGCTGAAGTTTCTATCTTTGCAGCCCTAAGAAAGTTCTTTCAAAATTTCAACACCACCTTTATGGTATTCGATATCGAAATGATCCGTGAGGTTTACGCTAAAATGCCCGAACGCATTGAACAGGCGCGAAAGCTGACAGGTAAACCACTCACCCTCTCAGAAAAAATTCTTTATAGCCACCTTTGGGACGCCGAACCCAAAGAAGAGTATACCCGTGGCAAATCATACGTGAACTTCTCGCCTGACCGCGTGGCGATGCAGGATGCAACAGCCCAGATGGCATTGCTTCAGTTTATGCAGGCAGGTCGCGACAAAGTAGCAGTTCCTTCTACAGTGCATTGCGACCACTTGATACAGGCACGTATCGGCGCGAACAAAGACCTCCAGGAGTCGATCAACAAGAACAATGAAGTCTTCAACTTCCTTCAGTCGGTGTCTAACAAATACGGCATTGGCTTCTGGAAGCCCGGCGCAGGGATCATTCACCAGGTGGTACTTGAAAACTACGCCTTCCCGGGTGGAATGATGATCGGCACTGATTCGCATACGGTGAATGCAGGCGGACTCGGAATGGTGGCCATCGGCGTTGGTGGTGCCGATGCGGTTGACGTTATGGCCGGAATGCCCTGGGAGCTGAAATTCCCGAAACTTATTGGGGTGCACCTCACCGGGAAGATGAATGGCTGGACAAGCGCAAAAGACGTGATCCTGAAAGTAGCCGGAATACTCACAGTGAAAGGAGGCACCGGGTCGATCGTAGAGTATTTCGGTCCGGGTGCCGAATCGATCTCGTGTACCGGTAAAGGAACCATCTGTAACATGGGCGCAGAGATCGGTGCAACAACCTCAACCTTCGGTTACGATGACAGCATGGAGCGTTATCTCCGTGCTACCGGACGCACAGAAGTGGCCGAAGCGGCCAATGAAATTCGTGAACATCTCACGGCTGATGCCGCATGCTACGAACGCCCTGAAGCGTACTTTGATGAGGTGATCCATATCAACCTTTCCGAACTTGAGCCACACCTCAACGGACCATTCAGTCCGGACATCGCTACGCCGATTTCAAAAATGGCTGAAGAAGCAGAGAAGAACGGATGGCCAACCAAAGTGGAGTACGGACTGATCGGTTCCTGCACCAACTCAAGCTATGAAGATATCTCACGTTCTGCTTCGATAGCGAAGCAAGCGACCAATAAAAAACTGAAGACACGGGCCAATATCACTATTACCCCGGGCTCTGAGCAAGTGCGCTTTACCATTGAGCGTGACGGTTTCATCAACATCTTTGAAGACCTTGGTGCCAGCGTGTTTGCCAATGCCTGTGGGCCATGCATCGGACAGTGGGCACGCGAGGGGGCTGAAAAGAAAGAGAAGAACACCATCGTTCACTCGTTCAACCGAAACTTCGCGAAGCGTGCAGACGGCAATCCGAACACCCATGCTTTTGTTGGTTCGCCTGAACTCGTGACGGCTATCGCCATTGCCGGAGACCTTCGCTTCAACCCACTCACCGACAAACTGATCAATGAGTCGGGTGAAGAAGTGCTGCTTGAGCCACCACACGGAGAAGAACTTCCGGAAAAAGGCTTTGACGTTGAAGATCCGGGCTATGTAGCTCCGGCAGAAGATGGCAGCCGGGTTGAAGTTGTTGTCAAAGAGGGTAGCGATCGCCTTCAGTTGCTCGATCCTTTTAATCCTTGGGATGGTGAAAACCTCACGGGAGCCAAACTACTCATCAAAGCCTTCGGTAAATGTACCACCGACCACATCTCGATGGCGGGGCCATGGTTGCGCTACCGCGGTCACCTCGATAACATCGCCAACAACACGCTAACCGGTGCGGTAAATGCATTTAATCAGGAGACCAACAAGGTCAAAAACCAACTCACCGGAGAATACGGGGAGGTGCCTCAGGTACAGCGTGACTACAAGGCGGAAGGAGTTCCTACGGTCGTGGTTGGCGATAGCAACTACGGTGAGGGTTCTAGCCGTGAGCATGCCGCGATGCAGCCCCGTCACCTCGGAGTGAAGGTTGTGTTGGTCAAGAGCTTTGCCCGCATTCACGAGACGAACCTCAAAAAGCAAGGTATGCTCGCTCTCACCTTTGCAGATGAAAGCGACTACGATAAGATCCGGGAAGATGATGTTTTCAACTTCGTTGATCTGAAAGACTTTGCTCCCGAGAAGCAGGTCACCATTGAGCTTGTGCATAAAGACGGCATAACAGATACCATCATGACCAATCACAGCTACAATGAGCAGCAGATTGGTTGGTACCGCGCCGGATCAGCTCTGAACCTGATCAAAGAGCAGAATAAAGACTAAGGTTAAAACTATTCGAAATAAAAAATCCGCAGAATTATCTGCGGATTTTTTTGTTGGAACAACTTGGTTAAGCGTAGAAAGAACCGTCTCGTAGTGTAGAACAGATGAAGATAAAGTGTAATAAGAGAGTGCTTTCAGGCTTCAGTTGTTGTGAGTTTCGAATGTCTACTTTCCGGTAGCGCGAAATACAAAGCGCATGTGGTGAACCTCTTCACCGGTGCTTGCGAAGCGCATGCCTTCCAGTTTGCGAATCACATAATTGCGGAACTCTGCATTACTGGCGTTCGACTCGAGAACGGTAATCATACCGCAGCTCTCGATGCGAAAGCTCACGAGCACCACCTCCACATCATGTGTAGGCTTGAGAGTTCCTGGGTAGCTGATGAGCCGCGAAATCTCTTTACGGACTTCGACGGTAGCGGCAACGGGGTTTCCTCCGGCGTTGGCAGTCTGAGCCAACGAAGCAATGAGGAGGAGAGTTGAGAATGAGCGAATTACACGTTTCACAGTGGGTTGTTTTTCTTGGTGCAAATGTCTGACGAGTTTCTCGTTGAACCGATTAATGCCCTGTGAATGCTATGTTGTTGATTTGCAATGAAGATTAAGCGCAGGTTCCTTTTATGAAGGGCATATTAACTTCCATTCATGTCGAAACTGTCTCCTTCTCGGTATTTTTACCGCTATGAGCGTTTTTGAACTGCCAAACGGTGAAAAATTAATGCTGCTGCCGCAACGTGCCGCAATGTGGAACAGGTCCAAAATGCTCATCGTAAGCGATATTCATATTGGTAAAAGCGGGCATTTTCGAAAAAACGGAGTGCCCCTCCCTGTGGATACGAACAACGAGAATCTCTGGAAACTCTCAGGTCTACTCCTCGACCACAAACCTGAACGACTCCTGATTCTGGGTGATCTTTTTCACAGCAGTTACAATCCTGAATGGGAGGCCTTTAATGATATGCTGGCCAATTTCGATCAACTGGAAACCATTCTGGTTAAAGGAAACCACGACCCGATATCCAATGAGCGATTGCTCACAAGCGGCATGATAATCCACAATGAACTTATTGAAGATGGATTTCATTTCACACACGAGCCCATAGAAGAGGACCGGGGCGGCAGGGGATATAACCTGAGCGGACATCTTCATCCGGCAGTGAAATTGAAGGGCGTCGGACGTCAGCACCTGCGCCTGCCATGTTTTTGGTTTACCGAAAAAAACGGAGTTCTGCCGGCTTTCGGCAGCTTCACCGGTACGCATCCCATTCGGCCTAAAAAAGCAGATAAGGTCTACGCCATCACAAACGAGCAGGTAGTGGAGGTGTGAGCTAACGCTGGCTGATCAGCTCCGTCTCTTTAAGCAATACGCCACGACGGTATCGGTATTCTTTGACCTTTCGCCCATTCTTATCATAGTCGTAATGGGTGCCTTCTTCGAACCCATTCTCATAAAATTCCCATGACTTCACGTGGCCATTTTCCCAATAGTAGATCCATTCACCGTGCTCTACACCTCGCTGGTAATGACCCACATAATCGAGTTGGCCATTGGGGTAGTACAGCTCTTCTTTGACACGGTCCTGGCCTTTCCCCTTGGTGTATACCACTACATAAGGCTTGCCATTGTCATGCTTGCGCACGATGTGTTTGGTGAGCGATGTTTGCTGCAGCGAGAGTGGCGCAATGACGAATAATAGAAGTGTGAAATAGGTCTGCATCTTTATAGGGCTGGTTATAAGCTATACGCATTTGGGATGCGGGGGTTTCAGCTCAATGAAGAAACCAATTGCCTTGAGTCTCGTAGAAAACAGCGAATGAAGCGTGCGGTGGATAACATGCAAAGAGCCTTGGGCACCTTGTGGGTGCTCTTGTTGATGCCTCTCCTTTTTTGTGCACAGGAAAACCTGTGGATGCGACCGGCTATAGACCAACAGGCATGGCAGCACGACCTTCAGGTGCTTGACCGCTTCATCAGAGAACACCACGGTGGAATATTTAGGTATTGCTCGCCGTCGCAACTCGATTTCCTCTACGCTTCGTTGCACGATACGGAGCAAGACACCCTCACGATGCGTGAGGTCTTCTTGCGGGTCAGTAATTACATTGATGCGCTTCGTGACGGACATACCTATGCGATGCCGCCTGAAGAAATCAGTGACCGATTACTCGCCTCTGAACGCTTCTTCCCCTTGACGCTCGAAGTCAATGATTTTGAGGCGTGCATCGCTGAAAATTTCTCAGACATCCAATCACTTTCAACCGGTAAACGCATCGTGCAGATCAATGGCCTGCCTATCCGCCGAATTCTGCTCGAGTTGCGACCCTATCTCACCGCCGATGGCTTCTCTTCCAGCGGCAAATGGGGGGTGCTGCAGGGGCAGTTTTGGTGGTACTTCGGACTTCACTTCGGATTTGCAGAAAGTTACACGGTGTCAATTGAAGATGAATCTGAAGTTAGCGAATACCACCTGCCCGCAGTTCGTATGGATGACTTCTTCAATAAACAGCAAGAACTCTACCGAAGCAGCATGAGAAGTGCAGAGCCTGTGCAACATCAGGTCATCGGTAGCTCGGGAATCCTGCAGGTCTCCACCTTCGGCGAAAAACCACTCCGCTACTTCCGCCGAACGTTTAGAAGGGCACTTCGTAGCTTCCGCAAAGAAGACGTAGCGCAGCTCATCATTGATATCCGTGGGAATGGTGGCGGACGAGAAGGGGTAGAGAATTTACTCTTGAATTGCTTTACTCACAACCTTGAAGACAAATACCGGGAGGTGACCATTCGTCGCCCGAAGGCGGTGAGTTACGAGCATATTCAGCACCCGCGCTATAATCAACTCAAGGATGCGCTGTACCGTGCAGTTGAATTCAGAACTGATAAACAAGGCAAATGGCAACGTAAGAACCGCTTCAGAAGAACGTTCAGAAAGCCTCGTTACGTTTTCGATAAGCCGGTATATGTGTTGATTGACCGCGAAGTATTCTCCGGAGCCTCAGAATTTGCAGCACTCGCTTCAGATTACGGTCAGTCCTGCACCCTCGTAGGAGAAGAAACTTGTGGAGGATACAGCGGACACACCAGCGGGTACTATTATACCCTGGTACTCCCGGAAAGCCAGATTCGGGTCAAGGTGCCGCGTATTTGGTTCGGACTCAATGTGCGAGATACGTACAATGGAGGTGTGCTTCCTGACTGGAGGCTCAGTTGGTTTGGTAAAGACGGCGGCTACAGTGAAATCAACGATCTGATTGAGCTTCAGGCACGCTGGAGGCAAGAAGAAGTTTTAAAGGGAAGCTCTACTGAATCTCAACAGAGAAGTTACCCTTGAAAGAGATGTCGAAGCCCACCGGCTGTCCGTTCACGGTTTCGCGCAGAACCATCTCGAAGCTGACAGATTCTGTTCCACCCAGAAAGGCCGGACTAAAGTTCACAACTCCGTTGGTGCAGGTGTAGGTTCTTACCGGTAGCAACTCATCATTTTGATTAACCTCTTCAAAGTAGTTGAATACCTCATCTTCAGGAATAAACTGCACTACCTGATCCACGCTGTCTGTACCGAGTTGGATATTCAGGTTGTGGGCTTCCGTTTCGCCCTCAAGACGAATATCAGCCGTGAGAAAATAACGGCGAGAAAGAATATTGTCATCGTCAGGCTGGGTGTATTCGGCCATGAGTAGCGGGTATTCTTCACCCTGCCATGTGATGGTGCCGCACTCACACATGTACTCCGGATTGACGAAGTCTTCGTTCTTGGCACAGCCGGCCAAAAAGAGCACCATGATCAAAAGAAGCGGAAAACCTGTTTTCATGCCAGTAACTTTAAGAGCGTGAAAATAGTGAATTCTCCCTAACCCTTTTCTGCAAACAGAAGTGACTATGGTACTTCCATGCATTCACACACAAGCTTAGTGGGTAAGCTTAGATACTCAACACTAAGCGCCTTGCGAGCCGAACAGCATGAATAAGAGACCTCCAACAGCGAGTATTGCAAGCACCAGGAAGAAAATCTTCCAGAAGCTGTAAGGGCGTTCACCGCGCACCTCGCCGCTCTGTCCGTTGATCAGGAAGCGGTAAACTTTGCCTTTGTACCGGTAGGTGCTGACGTATATCGGCAGAAGAATATGCTTGAAAGTGAGATTGTCCCACTGGGTATTCATTGAGATAATGCGTTGCTTGTCACCCCCAATGTCACGCTTCACAAGCACCCGGATTTGATCGGTGATCTGTTGCTTGCCAATCTCAAAGCCTTCGTCTAAGTTTACATTGTAGCTCTCTACAAGGAATCCGCGCAGGTAATCATGGTCGAACGGAACAAGCTGCTTCAGGTTCCACGGATGCAGCTTCATGGTGATGTCAGTAGGAAGGGCGGTGTTGGCAAGCACAAGTTCATCATCAAAAAAGTGCTTTACCTGACCGGAAGCCGGGTACCAGTCAGTCACGGTTTTGGTACGGGTACGGCGCTCGGTTTTGCCGTCAACGGTTACGGTGTAGCTCTCGGTTTTGGTCCGGTTTACACCTCTTTTCCCTTGATAAATAGTGAATGTGTCGGCATCGAAAGTCCAGAAAGGAATATACACTCCCTTCAGTTTATCCGGGAGGTTCTGCATTTTCTTCAGGTCATTTGGCGCAAACCACAATGAATGCAGCCACTTTTTGTAGCGCTCAATACCGTCGCGGTGATTGATCTGGAAGGGAATCAGCGCTTGTGGTTTGATCTGCTCCGTCTCTTTGGCTGAGTCCATCAGCAGGTGGCCACCGCAGAACAGACAGGTACGCCCAACGGACGTACCTTTGAAGGGGTTTAAGGCACCGCAGCTCTCACACTCTACATTGGTGACTTTTTCTGTTCCGGCATCCTCAGTACCTTTTGAGAGGTAGTCATGCAGTTCCTTTTCCCGAATTTCAATGGCCGATTCATCAATCGTGTTCTGAGTAGAACAGTAGTCGCATGTCAACTCTGTGGTTCCCGGCTTGTAACGCAGCTCCGCACCACAGTTGCTACAGTGGGTTTTCTTTACCCCTTCGGCTGTTTCCTGTACTTCAGCCATGGCTTAGCTGTTTGGCAGGGGAGGAGGTGCGCTTCCGAAGAAGCCTCTCACATCGTCAATATCCGCAGCTTTCGACCATTCTGACATACCTTCTTTCCATAAGAGGGTGTCACGACTGATCTGCTGATCGTTGATCATTTTCTGAATGGTGGTCATATCGAACGGACCGGCTTGCTGGCCGTTTATAGCAGCCCAGTATTGTGTTTGTCCCGGTAGTGGTGGTGGACCTGCTTTCGGCGCGGTAGCGCCGGATGCTCCGGTTGGCGTGCCTCCTTGAGCGCCTTGTTGACCTTGCTGGAAGAGCCCCCCGGCCTGGTTTGACATCATAAAGCCCATACCGAGTCCCATGGCAGAACCTGCAGCACCCTGGTTCTCGGCGGCTTTCTCCATCGCTTTCGCCGCTTTCATCTGGGCCAGCTTGTGGAGGTCAATTTTATCGAGGCGACTCAGCTCGAAGATCTCTTTCTTGATCTCTTCAGGCATCGAGACGTTCTCAACGAGGAACTTCGTCAGCGTCAGTCCGTACTCTTCAAATTCAGGCTGCAGTTGCTCCAGGGCAAATTCGCTGAGCTCGTTCACGTTACCCGCAAACCCTTCTACCGGGATGCGCGCTTCACCAACGGCATCGGTCAGTCGCGTAACGACGATGCTTCGCAGCTGGGCATCTATCTCATCCGTGGTGAACTGGCCGTCGGTACCCACAATCTCCTTGAGGAACTTCGCCGGATCTGAAATCCGGATAGCGTAGGTTCCAAAAGAGCGGATTTCAAGCATCCCGTAACGCTCATCAGATAGAATGATCGGAGACTTGGTGCCCCAGCGACAATCCGTAAAGTTCTTGGTGTTGAAGAAGTAGACTTCGGCTTTGAACGGACTGTTAAAACCGTACTTCCATCCTTTCAGGGTCGAAAGAATCGGCATGTTGGAGGTGGTGAGCTCGTACATGCCCGGACCGTACACATCTGCAATCTGGCCTTCGTTTACGAGCACGGCCATCTGCGACTCGCGCACTGTCAGCTTTGCACCGTTCTTAATTTCATTCTGGTACCGCTCAAAGCGATATACCATGGTGTCTTGCGTAGGGTCTGTCCACTCAATGATGTCAATGAGTTCGCCCCTCAGTTTATCCCAAATACCCATCCGGATCTTTTTGTAGTTGTACCCGCGAAAGATACGAATTCGATTGTCTTATAACTGCTCTCTGCGGCGCCTTTCAGCCTTTCCGGCGATGGAAGTTATTAACGATAAAATAAGTGAGAACAGCAGTGCCCACCAGAAACTGTCTACCCTGAACCCATCAAGCAGGTAATCTGCCAATAAAATAGTCGCGGCATTAATAACGAAAATGAACAGTCCGAGGGTGATGATGGTGGCGGGAATGGTGAGGAAAATGAGGAGCGGGCGCACAACCGCATTGAGTAGTGAAATAACTACGGCTACTACGATCACATTCCACCAGTGGCTGTCAACGTACACTCCCGGTAATAACCAGGAGCCCAGCAACACAGCAATCATTGTCAATATGAAGGTTCTGAACATGGGAGAGGAGTTTAAGTGTGTCACGAAGATACGGAATGTGAGCCGTCAGCCGTCTGCGTCTGCGGCCTACGTGTCAATGACCAAAACAGGTTGTCACATTTGAGCCTACCGGAGAGGGATGCGCCACGCGCATCCTTTACGCTGAACCACAATTCACAAACGGCTATAAGACGTCTCCTAACCCGAAGGCGTCCTGAAAGACCCCTCACCCGAGTTCTAAACGCTAACTAGTAATCGATGAATAATGAACTCTAAATCAGCGCATCCTTGCGCTGATTCTTTCTTTCAGAATACGAACATAAGGACGCGCTTAGCGCGTCTGATAGCATTTCAAGAGTATTACAGGTCCCGTAAGCGTCCTGCAAGCGTCCCACAGGCGTCTTCCCCCCCCCTTACCGCAATAAAGCTGTGATCTTTCCCAGGACACCATTCGCTACTTTTGCCCAAAATGATCGTAGACGTGATCATACCAGCCTGGAATGAAGAAGCGAGTATTGGCAAAGTTGTTGCCGATCTTGACCGATCGCTTGTGCGCCACGTGTTCGTGACCGATAATAACTCTAGCGACCGCACCGCTGAAGTTGCACAACAGGCTGGAGCAAGCGTACTGACTGAAAAGCGCCAGGGTTATGGCTCAGCATGCCTGAAAGGCATTGCTGCAGCGAATGATTGTGAGCCACCCGCTGACGTCATTGTGTTTATGGATGCCGATTACAGCGATTACGCTGAAGAGATGTCGCAACTCTTGCAACCCATTGTTGTCGGTGAGGCCGACATGGTGATCGGTTCACGCGCCCTTGGCGATCGTGAATCAGGAAGTATGACTGGTCCTCAGGTTTTTGGAAATTGGCTGGCAACACGAATGATCCGGATGATCTACGGTTATCGCTACACTGATCTGGGCCCGTACCGCGCCATCCGCCTCGACGCTTTAAATCGTCTTGGTATGCGAGATCCCAATTACGGCTGGACTGTCGAGATGCAAATCAAGGCCCTGAAGCACGAACTGCGCATCTGTGAAGTGCCGGTGAATTACCGCAAGCGCATAGGAGTCTCGAAAGTTTCAGGCACCGTCAAAGGCACTATCTTAGCAGGCTACAAGATCATTACGACCATTATCAAATACGCCTAGTGCAACTCGCTGTCCTCATCATATATGGTCTTTTATTGCTGTTCATCTTTGTATACAGCTTCGTACAGTTGAGCCTGGCGTTGAACTACCGCAAGGCCCTTGCTAATCGCGCCGTGAAAACGGCGGATAAAGATGCGTTCGAGAAGAATACCGTTGACTGGCCCATCGTCACAGTACAATTACCGGTGTACAACGAGTTGTATGTCATTGAGCGCTTGATTGACGCGGTGGTTGCGCTCGATTATCCACAAAACAAGCTCGAGATTCAGGTACTCGACGACGGCAATGATGAATCCGTTGAAATTGCAGTGAAGCGCATTGCCCATTGGCAAGCGAAAGGATACGACATTCACCACGTTCGTCGTGACGACCGCGTAGGGTACAAAGCAGGGGCGCTGGCATACGGACTCGAAATCGCGCGTGGTGAGTTCACAGCTATTTTCGATGCGGATTTTGTTCCGCGCAAAGACTTTTTAAAGCGCACCATTCCGCAACTGATGGCAGACGACAGGGTAGGAGTGGTACAAACCCGCTGGGAGCATCTGAACCAGGAGTATTCAACCCTCACCCGTTTGCAAGCCTTCGGCCTCGATGCCCACTTCAGCGTAGAACAACTTGGCCGCAATACGGGCGGGCACTTCATCAACTTCAACGGCACGGCCGGGGTGTGGCGCAATGCCTGTATCCGCGATGCGGGCGGTTGGCAACATGATACGATCACTGAAGACCTTGACCTGAGCTACCGCGCCCAGTTGAAGGGATGGCGCTTTATTTACCTCGAAGAAGTAGGTTCACCTGCCGAGCTGCCGGCCGAGATGAACGCATTGAAGAACCAGCAGTTCCGCTGGACCAAAGGCGCGGCTGAGTGTGCGGTAAAAAACCTGCCATCGGTACTCCGCAAACGAGGTCTGGGCATGGGGACGAAAGTCCATGCGATCTTTCACCTCATGAACAGCTTCATCTTTCTGTGCGTTTTCGGAACGGCTTTACTTAGTTTGCCTGTCTTGTGGGTGAAGAGCACCACAGTGGCCTATGATATGCTGTTCAACCTTGCAAGTGTGTTCCTGGTGAGCTTTGTGATCCTTGCTTTCTTCTACTGGACCGCCTTTCGACGCACCGGTAAAGGTTTTCTGGTCTTTATGCGAGACTTTCCGCTTTTTCTCATGGTCTCCATGGGGATGTCATTGCATAACAGCATTGCTGTGATTGAGGGTTACATTGGTAAGAAGTCGCCTTTCATCCGCACTCCTAAATTTGCGATTGCTGAACACAAAGGTGGATGGGGTGATAAGAAGTACCGTGCGCTGAAGGCAAATCCATTGACGCTGGTTGAGGCCTTACTGGCAGTGTACTTTGCCGGCGGGATTGCCTTTGCCTTTTACGCCGGCGAGTTCGGACTCGTGCCGTTTCACATCATGCTGACACTGGGCTTCGCTTATGTCGCCTGGTATTCATTCAAGCACACACGGGTAGGGTAATGCAGTGGCTGCCGGTCATCCGCCGCATCCTGTTCATCGCCTCGCTCTACGCCGGATACCTCTTCATGGGCTACGCGGTTGAGCGCAGTGATTTTGCTCTGGTGGTCATTGGTTTTGCCTTCTTGTCTGTCGGATTCGGGCTCTTGCTGAAGCACCGCGATGAATTCAGGTTTCGTGACCTATTCTGGACTGCGCTTTTGTTTCGGGCTGCCTTTCTGCTTTCAGAACCGAGGTTGTCAGATGACCTCTACCGCTTTATGTGGGACGGAGCGTTGACCCTCAACGGTGAGAACCCTTATTTGCACTTGCCATCTGGTTTGATGCAAGATGGTCGCGCGGTGGAGTACGGCATCGATGCTTTGTACGATGACCTCAATTCGAAAAACTACTACACGGTGTATCCGCCGGTGAACCAGGCGATTTTTGCTGTGGCCGTCTTGATGGGAGGCAGCAAGGTGCTGGCAACGGTCTTCTGGTTTCATCTGATCTTGATCTTGTTCGAGGCCTTGTTGTTGGTCCTGATGAAGCGCCTCCTCGATTATTTTAAGCGTCCGTGGCAGTGGATGGCGCTCTATGCCTTTCACCCGCTGGTGATTGTGGAGCTGACCGGCAATCTGCACTTTGAAGGGGTGGTGGTGACCTTCATGGCCTTGGCTGTGTGGTGGGGAGTGCGTCCGCCTTTGCAGCACCCTGTGTTTCGTTGGTTGCCGTCGGCGGCGGCCTTTGCATTGGCCGTGAGTACGAAGCTGACACCATTGATGCTCGTTCCTTTGGCCGTTGTGGTATTGTTTCGTTTTTCTTCTCGCCGCGAAAGCGGCGGATGGCGACCCGTGCTGGCAAACGGAGCCTGGGGTACAGCAGTGCTCGCGCTGACTTTTGTGCCGTTCTGGAGCTCAGAACTCTGGGTGCACTGGCAGTCGAGCATCGGACTGTATTTCAGAACCTTCGAGTTCAATGCGAGTGTCTACTACTTGGTGCGTGAGATAGGACAGGCGATGCTGGGCTACAATCCGATCGCGACGGTGGGTCCGGCACTTTCGATAGCCTCTGCCACAGGGATTCTCGCGATAGCCGCAGCAGCGCTTCGCATCCGCCGTTTTAACGGCGAAAACATCGCTAATCTGCTGCTGTTTACTTTTGCTTTGTACTACCTGCTTGCCACCACGGTGCATCCCTGGTACCTGACCTATCTGGTTGCCCTACTACCCTTTGCCTCGTCGCGTTTCAGAGGCCTGCTCGGCTGGACACTCGTGGTGGTATTCAGCTACAGCCACTACCACAGCGGTCTATTCGAAGAACGGTATGGCTGGATAATTGCGGAGTATTTGATCGCTCTACTGGTGTTCATCGCAACACTCGTAGAGTCGCGAGAATCACCCGACAAAAACTAACTTTCCCAGTTTCCCAGTTTCCCAGTTTCCCAGTTTCCCAGTTTCCCACTTTCCCGAATCGTCCATAAGTCCATAAGTCGATAGGTCGATGAGTCGATGAGGCAATGAGTCGAGGACTTGGTAGCAAGCTCATCACGCGAAACGTGAATTCAGCAATTAATGGTTTCTTAACCGAGATTTGAGTCATTATTTCTGTAAATGATGTCAACAGTTTTGGTACTTCCCGATCATCCTGCGTTCTTACGCAGCAAGAATAAAAGCTGAAATATGTTCGATATACTAGAAGATTACGCTATTCAAGACCATTTTTTCGTGAATCCGGATTCCGATCTTTCTGCGGTCTGCAATGCACCAAGAAACGCCGTTGGAGTTTATCTTGTCTACTCACTGCACCATGGAGAGGTCGAGTTGGTTTACATTGGCTCTTCAGGCAAAGTATTGCAAGATGGCTCTGTCAGATATCGGGTAGGAGGGCTTTACGACCGTATAGTAAATGGCAAGCAATTTGGTGAAGCACGCCGTCGAAGCTGGAAGAAGCGTATGGTTACGGAGGAAATCGACGCACTGGATGTGTACTGGTATCATACGATGGACAACGAGGTTCAGGATATACCAAGCTACGTAGAGAGTTACCTTTTGCAGGCACATTACTCGTTGTACAGAAGGTTGCCGCGCTGGAACAAAGAGGCATGAGGGCGGTTTCGCAAATCGTCGATGCCTCAATGCGTCCATCGTTATCCGGTATCCTGTGTAAGCCTGTAAGCCAGTTCGTTGAAATTCGATGAGTCCATCCGTCAACGGACGCCTGGAAGGCGCCCCTATCTGCTGTTCCCACACATTCTATCGCGCCGCAATGATGCGGCGGCATCTAGCGCTTCCCGATAAATCGCGACAAGTCTAGCGCTGAATAACACGTCTTGCTACCTACCTACCTCGCTTCCTCGCTTCCTCCCGGTTTCCCGAAAAGTCGATAGGTCCATAAGTCCGTAAGCCGATAGGTCGATACGTCAACGGACGCCTGGAAGGCGCCCCTATCTGCTGTTCCCACACATTCTATCGCGCCGCAATGATGCGGCGGCATCTAGCGCTTCCCGATAAATCGCGACAAGTCTAGCGCTGAATAACACGTCTTGCTACCTACCTACCTCGCTTCCTCGCTTCCTCCCGGTTTCCCGAAAAAGTCGATAGGTCCATAAGTCCGTAAGCCGATAGGTCGATACGTCAACGGACGCCTGGAAGGCGCCCCTATCTGCTGTTCCCACACATTCTATCGCGCCGCAATGATGCGGCGGCATCTAGCGCTTCCCGATAAATCGCGACAAGTCTAGCGCTGAATAACACGTCTTGCTACCTACCTACCTACCTCGCTTACTCCCCGTATCCCGGTTTCCCAGTTTCCCTACCTCGCTATCTCCCTACCTCCCAGTTTCCCGAAAAAGTCGATAGGTCCATAAGTCCGTAAGTCGATAGGTCGATACGTCAACGGACGCCTGGAAGGCGCCCCTATCTGCTGTTCCCACACATTCTATCGCGCCGCAATGATGCGGCGGCATCTAGCGCTTCCCGATAAATCGCGACAAGTCTAGCGCTGAATAACACGTCTTGCTACCTACCTACCTACCTACCTACCTCGCTTACTCCCCGTATCCCGGTTTCCCAGTTTCCCTACCTCGCTATCTCCCTACCTCCCAGTTTCCCGAATCGTCCATAAGTCCATAAGTCGATAGGTCGATGAGTCGATGAGTCCATTGGTCTCCCTACCGTATCCCCCGAATAATGTAATCGTAGATCGGATTATTGGCCTCAGTGTTCGGCTGGGCGAAGGCTTCGGTGATCCATTGGGGTTTTTTCAGGATACCGCGCTCCATCATCTCCAGTATAGTGCCATACCATTCAAGAGAGGTCTTGCCGATGAGCAGAGGAGTGAGGTCGTTGCCATCGTCCCAGAAGCGGAACAATTCGCGCAAGCCCCTGAGGTAGAGATGGTCTTTGGTAAACCCTCCGCCGCGGAAAATCCGGACCGTCAGGTAATAGGCTTCATCTACATCCATTTCCAATTCGTTGACCATATGTCGGTATACATGAATGAAATCAGCCCCTTTGACCATCATATCGGTGGCAATGACGCGGGCACCGAGTTGCTTGAGTCGGTTCAGGGTGATATTGCCGCTGAGGTATTCAGCCAGCACGGCTAATCCTTCTTGTGTCATGGTGCTCACCGGAAGACCCAGGTTGAAAACCTTCAATGGCTGTTTATTGCTGTTCATGGTCGTGACCATGTGCACCCCGATCTCGTGATGAACCAGAAAGCGCAGTTCTTTCGGGCGAAAGGTCGCTCCCTTTTTAAGCAGCACTTTTTTCTCTGCGTTCACGACCATGGCCGAAGCAGCCAAGCTGCGTGTGATTTCGATTTTACCTTTGAAGCCATAGCGCTCAAAGCTCTCTTTAAAGAGACGTATAGCATCGTCAGTACCAAGCGTAGGCTCAGCGATGGTCTCTTCTACTTGAGGCAGGTGTAGCAAGAACCGGGCATTTCGAAGGTCTTGTTCGCCGGGTTCGCCAAAATAGCGCAGTGAATTGTACAGGAAGCGACTTGTGCCAAGCGAGCCGAGCATATCAATTTTGTCGCTGTAGGCGTTGATTACAGCTTCGTACAAACGCTGTATATGGATATCACTGATCTTCTCAACCTCCATGCGGTGCAGCTTGCGCTTGAGCTGAAAAGGGTCGAAACGAATGGGTTTGTACTCAAATTCCGGATTGATCGTACAGCGCGAAGCGAAAAAGCGCTTTTTTTCACCTTCAATATTGATGGGGTTGATCGCACTTAACAATTCAAAGCCCCTGAGCGTTTCGTAAAGTTGGCTGTCAACCTCAAGAATCGCCTCCTGCAAGTCTTTCGACAGCAAGCGGGCCTTCTTTTTGTGCTCCCAGTTGGTGTACTCTTTCGAGAAGGCGTGAGCGTGATTGAGCACGGCCTTCTTAAGCTTCATCTTAACCGCCCGGATCACCGAAGGGTAGGGCTCACCGGTTTCTTCGTTGCAATATACCTTGGCGATCTCTGTTGCGAGCACCAGTGTATTCTTGAAGTTTTCAGTGATGAAGGATAGGTTGAAACCACGCCCAAAGAATACATCATTGACCGCAACGGTGTTTGGGATGCCGTGATCCAATTCGATGCGCTTGAGTTCTTCGAGCCAGTCTTGAACGCCCTCTCCAAACACATCCATATTCACATTCTCAGCACCGATGTTCCACGTTGGTACTTCGCGCTCCCATCGACGCCAGTTGTAAGAGTGGAGGTCATAGACTACACAGGCATCGAAGAGTTCTTCGAGTTTCGCAATCAGGGCATGTGTCACCTTGTAGTAGAGCCGGTGTTTCTTCAGGCTGCGGTCTTTCTCCGCTTTGGTGAGTGGCTTTTTCCACACCTTCTTGCCCCAGGCTTCTTCGAAGATGCAGCTTGCGGGCGGACGATTCAGGTCATACTCAAACCTGCTGTCAAGCCCGACCAGCTTAATAGGCATAGATGATATGAACGCCCCGGTGTACGGGTCTTCTTCATACCAGCGATCGAAGTCTGACAAGCGTGCTTTGAGTTTCAGCTCATCGCGAAAACGATGTCCGTCGTGAATCGCAGTGCATACGTAAGGTACATACTCATTTATAGAAATGCGGAAACCTGCATCGCTGGCTTCCGCTTCAAATGTGACCCCCTGCTGTATTCGCCGGATGATCTCTTCGCATGTGAGTTTACGCATCCTCTACGGTTTTTCGCAGTTCGCTGCGTCGCATCGTAGCTGATTGACGCAGCTTGACCTGGTTGTCACAATAGTCAATGATTTTTTCCTGAAGCTTAACTTTGTTCAGTCGGTTGATACGCACAATACCCCCTGGACTCAACACATTCACTTCTATCAGCTTCTCACCGATCAGGTCAAGTCCGACGAAGAAGAGTCCATCACGCACCAGTTTTGGCCCGATGATATTGCACAAACGTCGCTCTGCTTTGGTCAGCACGTGTTTTTGAGCGGTACCCCCTGTAGAAATGTTTGAGCGGGCATCGCCTTCAGCAGGTACACGTCGCATGGCACCAATTGGCTCACCATGCAGCATCAGCACCCGTACGTCACCATTTTCTGCCCCCTCAACGTAATCTTGCAGGATGACGTAGTTGCTTTCACCGTCTTTGCCCGTGATGTAGAAATCGAGCAATGAGTTCACGTTTGAACGTGCTGACTTCTCAAGAACAATCACCCCGCTGCCCCCATATCCGTTGAGCGGCTTCATGATCATTTTCTTCGATTCGCTGTCTTTGATGACGGCCTTCAGGTATTCTTTGTTCTTCGAAACGTGCGTTGCCGGAATGATCTCATTTTTAGGATCATACAGCGCCGCAGTGTACAGCTTGTTGTTTGCTTCTCGAAGCCCTTCAACATCGTTGATGATGAACAGATCGTTTTTAAGCGGATCAAGAAAGTTCAGTACGAACGGGTCAAGTGGCGGATTTGCACGCATGAAAACCACGTCAAATCCAGCCAGGGGCAACATCTGCTCGCTGAATTTAGCCTGCTTGTGAAAGCTACGGGCTGAATTTGAAACTTTGTCATGCTTGCTTAGCATTTTCACAAAAGCCATCGGCAAACAATCGCGAATTGTGAGATTCGAAGGGGTTGTGATCGCTACTTTATACCCGCGGCGCGCGGTCTCATGAATCAGCCGCAAAGTGCTGTCGGTATCGGGATCTACGCGCTCCCAGGGATACATGATAAACAGGTAATTCATATATTCAATTCTGTGCGCGGAAGATACGGTAAAGTCAATTGGAAATCGATATGTCAGCGCACACTGCAGTGTGCGCCGAGAAGTCGAGACTTGAATACACACTTCAGTGTGCGCCGTGAAGTCGAAATGCCCACTGATCAGGTTCCCCCTCAGAAGTAGTTTGAGTTGGAGTTGGAGAGTGACCAGATCCCTGAAGTACCCCAAGTCCTACCACCAACCACCAACCATTCCCCCGATCCCCGATCCCCGATCCCCGATCCCCGATCCCCGA
The DNA here is from genome assembly GCA_018402085.1 of Flavobacteriales bacterium. Classification (GTDB taxonomy): domain Bacteria; phylum Bacteroidota; class Bacteroidia; order Flavobacteriales_D; family Sanyastnellaceae; genus Sanyastnella. The sequence goes on from JAGYJM010000002.1 coordinate 721,271, forward strand.
TCCCCGATCCCCGATCCCCGATCCCCGATCTAAAACACCACATTCACAAACAGTTCAATCCCCCTAAAATCAAAGGTGAGGTCATTCGAAGGCGCAGAGGCACGCAGTTGTGGGGCTGAAAACGATTCAGCAACAGGCCAGCGATAACGCAGCTCAGGCGTCCATTGCAAAATGAAATTCAGGTGGTCACGAACCGTGATTTTTTGTCCGATCGAAAAATCACCACCGATGTAAACGTAATCTACCGTCAGTGATGTCGCTTGAGGTGCCACGAATGGAGAAGGTACATAGGCGTCGATCTCCGGATCGAGGTAGAATGGATTGCTGAGCTGATCTTCACGGAAACGTTCGAAACCAATGAAACCGTCGAAACCGTAGACCATGGTAAACGTGCGGTTCGGCTTGAAAAACTCCATCCCCATGCGGAAGTCTGTCCGGAAATGGTCACGCGTAACATAGTTGAAGGTGATGGTCGTATCTGACCATTCGAGCGGTAGGTTCTGCCGTTCATCGCGCACGCGGTCAACGATTTCGTACCCCACCTGAAAGCGCCATTTTTTGTTCGGCTGCGTCTGTCGTTTGTACATCACGCCGAAATGTGCGCGTACCGGGTCGCCGTTCATGAGAAAAAGCACTCCGGGTGTGAGATTCACCCCGATGGCATTGATACGATCGGGCATTTCATACTCCATCGGCTCGTTGTCGTATTGAGCCGAAACCTCAAGGCTGCTGAGCCAGAGTGATAGAGGTAAAATGAGATAGATGCATGACTTCACATCGGGAAGGTAATTGTTTTGGATCAGTCGTTAATCATGTTTAACCGACTCCTTCCGACTGGTCTTCCTGATAAGTCACGATCCTCAACACCTGCTTTCTTTACCTTCGCATCATGAAGTTATTGTTCAAGAATATCAAGGGACTTGTGGGAGCGTTTGATGCACCTCCCGGGGTGCGTTCAGGCGCAGAAATGGATCAATTACCGGTCATCGAGCATGCCTGGCTGGCGGTTGAAGACGGCATCATCGCCGATTTCGGTTCAATGGAAGACTGGCCCGGAATCAGTGACTGGCGTGGCCTTGAGATCGAGGATGCAGATGGCAAGTACATCCTGCCGGGCTGGGTAGATTCGCATACCCACCTGGTCTACGCTGCAAGCCGCGAGCAGGAGTTTGAAGATCGGATCAAAGGATTGACGTACCAGGAAATTGCCGCTCGGGGCGGTGGTATTTTGAATTCTGCGCGCAAGCTGGCAGATGCTTCTGAAGAAGAGCTTTTTGAAAGCGCCCTGAAAAGGGCGGATGCGTTGATTCGCTTCGGTACAACGGCCTTTGAGATAAAAAGCGGGTACGGACTAACCCTCGAAACGGAGTTGAAAATGTTGCGGGTCGTCAGGCGGCTGAAAGAGGTGCTGCCGGTGCCCGTGCGCGCCACTTTTCTTGGGATGCATGCGGTGCCTGAGTCGTACAAGACGAATCCGGATGCTTATGTGAAGCATGTCATCGAAGATATGCTTCCGGCGGTGGCTGATGAAGGTCTTGCAGATTATGTGGATGCCTTCCTTGAAGACGGGTATTTCAGTGCTGCACAAACCCTCGAGCTGCTAAGGGCAGCAACGGCCTACGGCATGAAGGGGAAAGTTCATGTGAATCAGTTTACGGCAACGGGTGGCGTGCGCACCTGCGTTGAAGCCGGTGCCTTGTCGGTTGACCACCTTGAAGAACTCATTGACGACGACATCGCAGCACTCAAAGGCAGTTCAACAATGCCGGTTGCATTACCGTCATGCTCTTTCTTCCTCGGAATTCCGTATACCCCGGCAAGGCGGATCATTGATGCCGGACTCCCACTCGCCCTCGCCAGCGATAACAACCCCGGAAGTACGCCCAGCGGGAATATGAACCTCGTAGTCGCCCTGGCTTGTATCAAAATGAAGATGACCCCTGCTGAGGCGATCACTGCCGCAACAATCAACGCAGCGCACGCTTTGGAAATCGGGTCACACGCAGGCAGTATTCATCCCGGCGCTCCGGCGAATATGATCCTCACAGAGAAAATGCCTTCGCTGGCATACCTACCATACGCATTCGGCGAGAACCATATCGAGCGGGTTTACATTAACGGAAAGGTGTACGAGGGAGCCTGAGTGTGAAAAATTTTTCTCATCTTTAAGGGAGAATCCACTCTATGCAAGATGCTGATGTACTGGTAGTTGACGATGACGTTGAATTGGCGCTGTTGCTTGAAGGCCTGTTGAAGAAACAATCCTGGACCGTTGCGAGAGCCTCTTCGGTCAACGAAGTAAAAGGCTGGCTAAGCCGGCACTCGCCCAGGCTTGTGTTATGTGACTACCGGCTTCCCGACGGGAGCGGCATTGATATTCTCCACCTCGTTCATGAAAAGGATGAGCACATCCCTGTCATGCTAATGACAGGTTACTCCGATGTGCGTCTCGCTGTGTCAGCACTGAAACAAGGTGCAGTAGATTTTTTATCAAAACCACTTCAGCCCGAAGAGCTGACCCGAAAGGTAACAGGCTTGCTACAACAGCAGAAGAAAAGCAAGCCGAAAAAGTCTGCAGTCAAACCTGGCGCACCTTCAGGAGACAAGCGCTTCATTCACGGTAAGAGTGTGAAAGCGCTCAGACTGAAAGAACAGATTCGACTGGTGGCACGCTCGCCTTTGTCGGTCTTGATTCAGGGTGAAACGGGAACCGGGAAAGAGTTCGTTGCCCTCAAAATTCATGAGCAGAGCCGTCGGTCAGCTGGTCCTTTTGTTGCGGTAGATTGTGGCGCACTGCCCGAGAATATGGCCGCTGGTGAACTCTTCGGATATGAAAAGGGAGCATTCACAGGAGCGGTATCATCGCACAAGGGATGCTTCGAACAAGCCGAAGGCGGAACCCTGTTTCTCGATGAACTCGGCAACCTGAGCTACGACAACCAAATGCGGCTGCTGCGCGTGTTGCAAGAACATTCAGTAAGGCGCCTCGGGGCTACTAAAGAAAGAAAGGTGGATGTGCGCATCCTCTCGGCCACGAATGAAGACCTTACTGAAGCCATCAGAGAGGGCACTTTCAGGGAAGATATCTTTCACCGATTGAATGAGTTTCCCCTGCGCACCATCGCACTGCGCGAAAGAATGGAAGACCTGGAAGACTTTGTGCGGTACTTTCTCAAACTCGCGAACCGGCAGCTAGGCAGAAAAGTGAAAGGCATCTCCGACCTTGCAATCGCGAAGCTGATAAAATATTCATGGCCGGGTAACTTACGTGAATTACGCAATGTGATTACCCGTAGTGTACTCGCTTGCGAAACTGATCGCCTCGATGCCGATGACTTGCCCTGGCTACTTGACCACCAAGACGCTCATTCACATGGCGGTGCTTCTTCTCGTAACCGCACACTAAGGCCGCTCAAAGAAAGCGTGGCAGAGGCAGAAAAGCGAGCAATTCTGGATGCGCTTGAATACACTTCTAATAATCGCACAAGAGCTGCAGCGCTGCTGGCCATTGACCGGAGAACCCTCTACAACAAACTAAAAGAGCACCGTATCGATGGCTGAGAAAAGCAGCACATCCAAAGATTTACGCGCCGAAACAGCCGGAGCATCGCTCGTGAGAAACATCGCACATGAATTGCGCAACCCGCTGACGAATGTCAGACTGGCATACGCTCAGCTGCTCGACGAAATGGGCGAACGCAATGCGCAAGCTGAAGCCTATCACTTATTAATTGAACGAAACCTCCGTAAGGTGGATGACTTAATTGACACTCTGCTGCGCACCTACGGAGAGGTCAAACTGCGTTTGCAGCCCCTGTCGCCTGAAAAGATCGTGCAATGCGCCATCCATAATGTGCAGGATCGGGCCGACTTGAAGCAGGTGAAACTGGTCGTTTCCAAAAGCCATATAAACCAACAGATATCGGCAGATCCAGATCATTTGGAGCTTGCCCTGACAAATGTGCTGCTCAATGCCGTAGAGGCCGCAGCTATTGAAAGACAAAAAGTCTACGTTGATTGCCGGTCTGAAGAAGACACCTTCAGATTGACCATTCGGGACGAGGGTCCGGGACTTCCGGATGATATGGAGCGTATTTTCTCTCCGTTTTACAGCGGTCGAAGGGGAGGTACGGGGCTCGGCCTGACCGTCACCCGCGTGATTATTGATGCGCACGAGGCCCAGCTCAAAGCCGAAAACCATCCCGAGGGAGGCGCGGTATTCACATTTCTTTTTAAAACTGTGTAATTTCTTACACAGGTGTGTACGTTTTATCCCGCCATTTCTGGCGGTTAAACATCACAAAACATTGATTATCAATTTTTTATATATGTGGCATGGTATTCCCACTATATAGCGTAAACAGATACGAATTATGGAAACAAATACCATGTCACAAGAAGTGAAACAAGAACAGCCAAAAAAGAGGAAACACGCTTTGTTAGGATTTGACCGCACCGAGGCTCGTCGCATCACAGATGCGCTGAACGAAGTATTGGCCAACTACTCTATGCATTATCAGAAACTGCGCAACTTTCACTGGAACGTCGTAGGAGCCGACTTTTTTGATGTCCATGAAAAGTTTGAAGATCAGTACAATGAAGCGAAAGAAAACATTGACGAAGTCGCAGAGCGAATTCGCATTTACGGCGATACCCCGTTCAGCAACATGAGCGATTACCTCAAGCACTCTACCATCAAGGAGTCGCCGACCGACATGAAGGCGATGGAAATGGTCAAAGAAATTCTCAAAGATTATCGCATTCTACTCGAATACCTCACCGAAGTAGTAGAAGTCGCGCTCGATACAGGAGACAGCGGAACCGAGGATATGTGCAAAGGCTTCATCAAAGACATCGAGGTGCACCACTGGATGATGAGCTCTTTCTCAGCAGATGCCTGATCAGCAGAATCATCAAATTATTCATTGAAAAAGTAAAAATTATGAGTACCGATTTTAATACCGATAAGTTAAAAGCCAGATGGCAGGAAGCCGTTGGTAAACTGAAACAAAAATATGGCGAAGTCATCGATGATGACATCGTTCACGCTGAAGGAGTGACCGATGAAGTGGTTGGTAAGCTGCGACAGAAACTCAATAAAACCGAAGAAGAAGTTCGTAAAGAGCTCGATTCACTCATAAAGTAGTGAGCGCTGAGAATCAACCCTTTAACCACAAACACCCTAAAACGATGAAATCACTGAAACATAGTATATGGATTCTTGCAGCCACGTTTTTTCTGCTGACTGCATGCGAGAGCCGCGACGGTAACGCACAGGATCAGAAAGACGCGAAGAAAAGCGCTCAGGAAGACAAGATGTTTGAAGACGAGAGGAAGGCTCTTAAAGCAGAGCTTCAGGATACCCGCAAGCGTATCAAAAAAGAGGTCAATACCCTCGAAAAGCAAATGGCTAAAGCCGACAAAAAGACGGAGAGACGTATTGACAGCATGAAAGTGACGCTTGAAAAACGCCAGCAAAAGGTGCAGAAGCAACTTGATGCAGTTAGTGAAGCAACTGACGAATCCTGGTCTGACGTCAAGCGGAAGACCGATAAGATGGTTGACGACATTGACCGCGAACTTGAGTCACTCGGCAAGGAGCTTAAGGAAACGTGGAACGATGTCGGAGATGGCAACAGTTAAGTTGCCCTTTGTCAGGACCAAGCTGAAAGTCACTCCAGAACGGGGTGGCTTTTTCTTTTGTATTATCGTCAATTCTGCTTGAATACTGTTGCGAAAACACGCATTTTCGTCTCCTCAAAAGATGATCACCATGGCCAGAAGACTCGTAGAATGCGTACCCAATATTTCAGAAGGAAGAAACCGCGACATTATTGATGCAGTGGCATCTGTCGTTGAAACGGTTGAAGGTGTTAAACTGCTTGATGTTGATCCGGGAAGTTCAACCAACCGCACCGTCATCACTTTTGTTGGCGAGCCGGAAGTCATGGTTGAAGCTGCATTTCGCCTCATCAAGCGAGCCTCAGAGCTCATTGATATGCGCAAGCACAAGGGTGAACACCCTCGCATGGGAGCTACGGATGTTTGTCCGTTCGTTCCCGTTAGCAACGTCAGCATAGACGATTGCATCGAGCTTGCCCGTGCACTTGCCAAGCGTGTAGGTGAAGAGCTAAATATCCCCGTATATCTTTATGAGAGTGCCGCTCAAGATGAAAAACGACGCAACCTTGCGTACTGTCGAAGTGGCGAGTACGAAGGCATGGCGAAAATATCAAAGCCTGAATGGAAGCCTGATTTTGGCCCGAATGAATTCAATGACCACGTCCGCCAGACCGGTGTCACTGCCATTGGCGCCCGTGATTTCCTCGTGGCTTACAACATCAACCTGAATACCACTTCTACGCGTCGTGCCAATGCCGTGGCCTTTGACATCCGCGAGGCGGGTCGTGTCAAGCGTGAGGGTAACCTGCTCACCGGAAAAAAAGTGCTTGATGAAAACGGCGAACCTGTGCGCATTCCCGGTTCTCTGAAAGCAGTGAAGGGCATCGGCTGGTACATCGAAGAGTATGGCATCGCCCAGTTGTCACTCAACTTGACCAATATCAGTATCACCCAGGTGCATACGGCCTTTGATGAAGCCTGCGAGCGTGCACGCGATCGGGGGCTGCGCGTGACGGGTAGTGAGATTGTAGGACTGATTCCGAAAAAAGTGCTGATCGATGCTGCCCACCATTACCTGAAGAAGCAAGAGCGTTCAATGGGCATTTCAGAGGCAGAGAAAATTAAAATTGCCGTGAAGTCACTCGGATTAGATGACCTTAAGCCCTTTGATCCGCGGGAGAAAGTTATTGAGTACATGCTTGAGGATGCTTCTGAGAAGCGTCTGATCGACCTGAACCTGGTTGATTTTGCACAAATGACCAGCTACGAATCACCAACTCCGGGTGGAGGTTCAATTGCAGCATATGTGGGTGCCTTAGGCGTTTCGCTAGGTACCATGGTGGCCAATCTGAGTGCGCATAAGCGCGGCTGGGACGATCGCTGGGAAGCATTCTCTGAATGGGCCGTTCGCGGAATGGAGTTGCAAGAGACGCTACTGTCATTGGTTGACGAAGACACCCAGGCCTTTAATCGCATCATGGATGCCTACGGCATGCCAAAAGGCAATGAGGCAGAGAAGCAGGCGCGTAAAGACGCCATTCAGGAGGCCACGAAATACGCTATTGAAATTCCGTTGCAGGTGGCTCGAACTTCGTTGCAAAGCATGGCGGTCATGAAAGAGATGGCGGCCACAGGTAATCCGAATAGTGTGACAGACGCCGGAGTGGGTGCACTTTGTGCGCGCACTGCAGTGATAGGCGCTGCCATGAACGTACAGGTAAATACCGGTGATCTTGAAGATGCACACTACAGCGCAAAAGCGCTGGATGAAGCGGCGCAACTGATCCGTCAGGCCGAAGTAATAGAACTGGAGGTTCGGGACATCGTGCAGCGCGTACTTGCCCGATAGGGAAATACCTGCTGAAGCTGTATTCAATACAGAATGCGGTGAAATCTCCTGCTTCCTGAAATCCTACACCAGAATTGCGAACGGTTTTCCTGAATGGAGTATCTATTCGGGTCAACTTTACGTATCAGGAAGAAGACCCACACCGCCCTGAAAACAGCTAATTTCTGAATTGAACGCAGCAGCTAACATATCCGCACGTCAGCGACTTGAGCGAGTAGTTTATTTCTTCCCGCTTCAACTGCTGTTTCTGCACTTCAAAAAGAATCTGTTCCTGCTGTTTTTCTGGGTTTTGCTGTTTGGTTATACCCTTAATTACTTTGCTGCCCGCTATGGCGTGGCCTACCAGTTTTTGTATCCCGAATATGTAGGGCAGAACAGCCTCTTTGCCTTTGCGATGGTCGGATTTGCGCTGGGCGGTTTTATCCTGGCGTTTAACCTGTACACCTACATACTGCATGGCTACCGGTTTCCGTTCATCGCGACACTGAACAGACCTTTTCTCAAGTTCAGCGTAAACAATTTTATCATTCCCTTCAGCTTTGTGCTGACGTATATTTTCGCGAGCATAAAGTTTCAACAGACGCAAGAGTTGCTCGGTGATGAGCGCATTGCGATGAACATTTTCGGTTTTATGCTTGGGATGTTCAGTTTTCTGCTGATCTCACTGCTTTATTTTCGTTTCACGAATAAGAACGTACTTAGCTACGAGACTGCCGACCAGGAAAAGCGAAAAAAGACGCGTGAAGAAATGGTCAAAACGAACCTCCACCGCCGGGCACAATGGGGCAGTGGCTTTCATAAAAACGAGTGGAGGGTAGAAACATATCTTGCAAGTTGGTATAGGGTGAAGCTGGCACGAACGGCACATCACTATGATCGTGGCTTGCTCGCAAAGGTACTCGCGCAGAACCACCTGAACGCGAGTATTTTTGAGCTGCTGCTCATCGCATCGTTCATCCTTATTGGGTCGCTCGGGGAGAATCCCTACTTCGTCTTGCCCGCCGCTGCGAGTGTGATGCTGCTATTTACCATGCTGTTAATGCTGATCAGTGCATTGCACAGCTGGATTCGGGGTTGGACGGTGACCGTATTCGTTTTGGTCTTTGTGGTCATTAACTTCTCTATGCCGCAGCTCGGGTTTTTGAATGTCGAGAACCATGCTTACGGCCTTGATTATGACGCACCCATGGCGAATTACGACAAAGATTATATTCTCTCGCTGAACAACAACGACTCGATGGCTACGGCCGATTTTAAGCTAACCGTAGGCATATTAAACAATTGGCGGCGCAAACACCAGGCAGAGGCCATACGTACCGGACAAAAACCAAAACTGGTCATTATCAATACGAGTGGGGGAGGGTCACGTTCTGCTTTGTGGACTTTCAGCAGCCTCTCGTACGCTGACAGCATTCTTGGAGGGCGGCTCTTCAACCATGCGGCATTGATTTCCGGTTCATCCGGAGGGATGATCGGTGCTGCTTATCTACGAGAGCTGAAGTTACAAGAGGCGCAAGACAGCCTTGCGGTTATTCATCGTTCAACGCACCTCACGCGGATAGGGCAAGACTTACTGAATCCGATTATTTTCAGTATTGCCACCAATGACTTTTTTGTGCGTTACCAAAAGGTGCAAGACGGTGATCGTGAGTACACCAAAGACCGCGCCTGGGCTTTTGAAAAACGCCTCAACGAGAATACAGATTACCTTTTAGACAAGAGGCTTGGCGATTATGTTGAGCCTGAGCAGAAAGGCATCATACCAATGATGGTTATGGCACCTACGATTGTTAACGACGGCCGACGGCTGCTGATCAGCGCCCAGCCATGCAGTTACCTCACTCAGAACAAACCCATCAGCACAGTGAACTACGAAGCCATTGGTGAAGATGTAGAGTTTCTCCGCCTTTTTCGCGATCAGGATCCCTACAACCTGAAGTTCACCAGCGCTTTGCGTATGAACGCAACCTTTCCCTATGTTTTGCCCATTGTCACGCTGCCTTCAGAACCTCCTGTGGAAGTAATGGACGCCGGAATGCGCGATAATTTCGGCATGAAGACGACCTTGCAGTTCTTGTATACCTTCCGCAACTGGATCAACACGAATACCAGCGGCGTAGTTATTCTGCAGGTGCGCGATGTACAGCGCAACAGTGAACGCCAGCGCATTCAGCAGACCCTCTTCAACAGGGTGATGGCCCCGTTGGGCTCCGTTTATGGTAATTTCACAAGGATGCAGGATTATAACAATGATCAGCTCATCCGTTACCTGTCAGCCTGGTTTGAAAATGACATTGATATTGTCACCTTTCAACTGGCGCCAAGCAAAGAATCGTCGGTATCTCTGAGCTGGCACTTAACCTCTACTGAAAAGCAGACCATTCGTCGTGAGCTTAATTCTGAAGAATTCACCGGTGCGGTAGAAACGCTGGAAACATTGTTGCCCTAACCACAGTTGCATCGGTATCTTTGCAATAAGAACAGTGTTATGTTAGGAACACCCATTCAGCGCCTGCGCGTCATCGCCATCCTCGAAGGCATAAGTTACTTGCTATTCGCTATCACCATGCCACTCAAGTATGGGTATGACATCCGTGAACCGAACATGTACGTAGGTATGGCCCACGGCTATCTCTTTGTGCTCTATATCGTTCTGGCCATCTATGCGATCATCCGTTATCGCTGGAACTTCCGTCAGAGCGCACTCACACTCGTAGCCTCGATTATCCCCTTTGGCACCTTCTACGCTGATCACGTCTTTTTCAAGAAAGTAGCAGCCGATAAGAAGGTAGGTTAATTCGAAGCCTGCATCAGCTTATCTTTTCGGCTGAATGATTCCGCATTTCCCTTAATTTGAGGGGTCATCGGAAAAGTCATTTTCCGTAGGTTTATCAAAATCACAGGAAGTGAACCCAACGAATAACAACGATAGAGACCACGCTGAAGAGCCGAACGAAGAGAACGGATCGACTCCTTTCAACGAAGAAGAAGAGACACCTGAAGAAAAGACCAGACGCGAGGCTGACGAAGCCGAAGAAGAAGCACGTAAAGAGGAAGCCGATAAAGCTGCCGGACGCAGTCAGCGTGCTTTTCGGGTCTTTACCGCCAATGCCTTGAACTTCTTTCGTCATACCCTGAGTCTAAAAGAAGGTGTTGATAAGAAGGCCACCGTTGAAGGCATCGAGCGAGACGTTGAGTTTAGAGGCCATGCTGCATGGATTTTGGTATTCTCAGTATTGATTGCATCGATTGGACTCTCGGTTGGGAATACTGCGGTCATCATCGGTGCGATGTTGATCTCTCCGCTGATGGGGCCTATCTTGGGTATCGGCCTCGCTGCCGGCACGAATGACCTTCCAATGCTCAAGCGGTCAATGGCCAACTTGTTCATTGCTATTTTCATCAGTGTGTTGATTTCGGCATTGTACTTCCTGATCATTCCGATGCCCGAGATCAACCTCGAATTGCAAGACCGTAAGCAGGCAACGCTGCTGGCGATTGCGATAGCGCTCTTCGGTGGTGCTGCCGGTATTATTGCCGGGTCGCGTCGCTATAAAAGTAACGTCGTTCCCGGTGTGGCCATCGCTACTGCGCTTATGCCGCCACTGTGTACGGTTGGATTCGGACTGGCAACATTGCAGTGGGATTATTTTTTTGGCGCAGCATACCTCTTCTTTATCAATTCGGTTTTTATCGCGCTGCCGACCTATTTCTATATCCGCTACATGCGTTTTCCGGTAAAGAAGTTCATTGACCCGAAAGTGGAGCGCCGCATTCGTTGGAGAATTTCGATTTTCCTGATCATCACGGTGGTGCCAAGTGGGTACATTTTCTATAACGTACTTCAGAAGAGCTTTTTTCACGGGCGTGCTCAGAGTTTTTTGCAAGAGGTGGAGTTAAGTCTGAGCGACCGCAGCACAACCCTGATCAGCGAGCGCATTGTTTATGATGTCGATACTCCGTCAATCAAAATTGCGCTCATGGGTGACCCTTTAACCCCTGACTTACGCGATCATTGGAAAGATTTGCAGCAACGCTACGAGCTCGAGGATTGCAACCTTGATATACGGGAGCCCCGTGATTTTGGCACTGAGATTGCCAAGTTACGTGAGCAGAGCAGGGAGCTTTCAGAGGGTCAGGTCAAGGAGTTTTATCTGCGTGAGCTCGATGACCGCAATCGTGAACTTGACTCGCTCGAACAGGTTTTGTCAACCTATCAGGAGGGCAGTCAACAGCTCGATGAGATCGCAGGAGAGATAAAAATGCTTTTCCCGGGGATTGAGCGGGCGGCTTTTGCTTTTCTCGAAGAAACAGACTTTACCAACGGAACAGATACGATCCCAACTTTGTTGGTGAAGTGGACACCTGAATTGGATAAACGGGAGCGCAAAGAATCAGAAGCGAAGCTTACCGAATGGCTGCGCATCCGCATCCGCAATCAGGAGGCAAGGGTTATGCATTACGCGGGCTATGAAGACGACGAACAGTAGAACTGATGCCAAACAGGGGAGGGCAATTGGTGCTTCAGTGAACTTCCCTGATCTCTACAGATTGTCCGCGCCAATCAATTGTTTCACCTGCTTTCTTTCCTGAAAACGCATTGCCGACCGGCGACTGCATCGAAACGGCATAGACCGTTACGCCATCAATTTCTTCAGCACCGATGCCTCCAGCAAAGAGGAATGTACCGGTGGATGCCACTACAAGCGCACCAAATACCACCGAGGTGGTTTCTGTGGCTACTGCTGTTTTCAGGTTCTGGCGATGCTTGCGCAACTGGCTGAGCTGTTGCTCAATCAGAGCTTCCTGCTGCCGCATCATTTCCCTTCCGGTTTCGAATTTGTCTCCTGCACTGCTTTTCTGCTCGCCCTCTTTTGATTCGGTGAGTGCCTTCAGGTCTTGTTCAAGTCCGGCCACTTTCGTTTCGATTCGTTCGAGAAATACCTGAATGATTTGTGACTTATACTTCATGAAGCTGGTTGTGATTAGCGAAGATAGTGGAAGGCTTTTAAACGCTTAGATGCTTTCTATGAAGTTGAATGTGGCATTTGTGAAATAGATTTTTCTTTCTCCCCGGTGCGTCAGAACTTCGCAGCGGTCGTGGCGCCGGTGGGGGCGGGGCCCGGCAGCGACCAGCAGATACACGAGGTTGAATTTTTCATCGATCATTTCATAAAGCCATTGATATTGTTGTCATTTTCTGTCGTTTAGAGGCTGTATCCGGGGTTTGAGAGGTTGGTTTAGTTATTAGTAAAAAAAGAAGCCCCTGCGAGAGGGGCTTCTTCTAACCAAAAACTTAATTAACTACATAGACTACCATCATTGTCCTCGTTATGGATCATCTATTATTATCGAATTAAGCGCTGCAAAAGTAGTACTCCTTTTATTGAACTCTCCAGCTATCGATGGTCTGGAGTGAGCGTTTTCGAAGAGGCGACGGTATTGTTATGTGTGAAGTCTCTGCAGACAGATGAGAGGTTGTGTTCTCCAGATCAACGGATAGATGTGCAGATCAAAAAGCCATCCGCCGCTTTTGCGGCGCACTGAAAAGTAAACTACTGAACGACAAGTCACATTGAGCCCCAAGGCAAGCCGGTATGTTATATCGTAAGAAAGAAAAAGCCCCCTCTCAAAAGGAGGAGGCTTTTTATGTAGGTTAATTGAACGGACTATTCACAAGGAGCACCGAAACTGCCCAGGAACTGAAGCAGGTCAGAGCTATTTACCAGACCATCATCATTCAGGTCTTCCGGACAGTTGTCAATGTAGATACATTCGCCACTGTCAATCGTAGCACTAGCATCATAGTTATCGGCATCGGGGTATGTACATCCTACACAGCTAAAGTCACAGTCACCCTCATCATAAGTAGCGTCTGCATTGTAGTTGCACGCACCTGAGTTGGTACAACCATAAACCAGTGGCACCTCATTACAATCGCTTAATTCAGTATTGAGTGTGCGCGTATAAGAGAAGCCACCTCCGTTGTTACCGCCTGTCCAACTGTGCCATACAACATCAAAGTACAGGTTTGTTCCAACGATATGCATTGACCACTGGGTGTCATTATTGCAGTACAAGTTGGGGTTTGAATCTGCAGCTTCAATCCAGGTGGTATAATCACCTGGTTCATCTGTTGCACCAAGTTTCCAGACGGTATTTGAAGGCCCGCCTACAGCGTTACCTGGCCATCCATCCTGATCAAATGCATTGAACAATCCTTGACTATTCGCACGCGCGATCCAGATGTTCTCTGTGATTCGATCTTGGTTTTCAGGCAGGGTCCAGTCAGCGTTGTTTTCCTTCGTGAACGTCACGGAGACTTCGCCTTCGAAACAATCGAGAATGGTACACGATCCATCGTCAATGGAGGCCATTGCATTGTAGTTGGACGCTACGGGATCTGTACATCCGACATAAATACAAGAGCCGTCGTCAACTGTTACGGCAGAGTTGTAGTTTACAGCATTACTGTCAGCGCAGCCCGGAATATCGACTGCGATATCGAAGATACAGCTACCATCATCATAATTGGCGTCTACGTTGAAGTTCGTTGCATCTTCGTAGGTACAACCACCGATGATACAACTTCCATCATCGGTATTGGCCAATGGATTGTAGTTGTCAGCAGTCTGATCTGTACAACCACTGATAATGCATGATCCGTCATCATTATTCGCTTCAGGATTATAATTATCAGCTATTGGATCCGTACAACCAGTGATGATACAAGAACCGTCGTCGTTGTTTGCGTCGGGATTGTAGTTATCAGCCTGATCGTTTGTACAGCCGCTGATCACACAAGAACCATCGTCGTTGTTTGCTTCCGGATTATAGTTATCCGCCTGATCATTTGTACACCCGCTGATAATACAAGAGCCATCATCATCAGTTGCTTCCGGGTTGTAGTTATCTGCATTCTCATCCGTACAACCTGGTTCGCAAATTGGTGTTTCCAGCAGATAGACCACAACACGTCCGTTGCCCGTATTGGCTTGTGCCATTGCAGCAGGGCTGTTAGCAGTGTTGTAGCTACCACCGCCACCGCCGTTACCGCCGATGCCGTAGCTACCGCCTCCACCGGAGTAGCCACCGCCACCACCGGCACCGTGACAGCCACCGCCACCACCACCGCCGTAGCCACCGGCGATTCCAGCTCCACAAGCAGAGGTTCCACCCTGTGCACCATTTACGAATGCCTGGCCTGCAGTCATCTGACCGTCTATTGCACAGAATGAGGCTTCACCATCTGTGAGGTAACCGGCACCATTTCCGCCACAGGTGTTCGCATTGTTGGAAGCACCATTTCCGCCGGCGCCACCGATACCGTAGTTATCAGGGCTATTGGGGCTGTAGCCATCATTGCCATTTTCAGTAACGCTAGCATGGATATTCCCGTTGTTCGGATCACCTGCAGAACCGCCACCACCACCGGCAGCCATTAGCAATGTTCCGCTTTGGTCTGTGACGAATGAGCCGCCGCCGCCACCGGCATAGCTGAACTGACCATCTCCATTTTCACCGGCTTGGCCTGGATAAATGAAGAATTGATCACCGGTCGTCACATCGAAGTTTCCGGCAATCATTGCGCCCAAACCTCCACCTTGACCATCAGCACTACCACCTTGGGCACCATAAACTTCAATGCGAATTTCAGCGACTTCGGCCGGAACCACGAACTGTTGCACTGAGCCACTGAAATTGAAGACGAAGTTATTCGTAGATGCTGTTGGGTCATAACAGTTGCCACAGTCATCTACTAAGAAGTTGCCTCCACAGTTGCCAGCGCAGTCAACGACATAGATACATGAACCATCATCGTTAGATGCTGCAGGGTTGTAGTTACAAGCTGCTTGATCCATACATCCGCTGTAGATACAGCTATCATCATCGATATTTGCCGCAGGGTCGTAATTATCTGCACTGACATCAGTACAACCTAAGTACTCACAAGAAGCAGGATCATCAATGTTGTATGATGGGTCATAATTGTCTGCTTCAGAATCCATACATCCAACCACAGCAGGAACTTCCTGACACCCGCTTTCTTCCACGAGGAATGTACGAGTGTATGTAAATCCACCACCTTGGCCGTTGCTTGTCCATGCCTCGAAAACAAATTCGAAGTAGAGATCACTGTCAGTGATTCTCATGGTCATGGTATGTGGAATGTCGAATGCATTATTAGGACCACCTATACCACTTTGGTAAACGGCATCTCTCCAGTTATCCCATGTATTAGGCGAGTCAAAGTCACCCCATTTCCATGTGGTATTCAGCGGAGAGAGGTTTTGGTTGTGGCTTTGCTCGAAGGCTACATTGTAGATACCTTGTTGGTTCTGACGTGTAATGATGCAGGTAGGCGTGATTTCATCCTGGTTAGCAGGGTCATTGAAGTCAGCGTAATCTGCTTTGGTGAATGTAACCACCGGTGCACCTTGGTACTCGTCACATTCGAGTACAGTACACGAACCGTCGTCATAATCGGCTTCAGGGTCGTAGTTGTATGCTTCAGGGAGGGTACACCCACCGGTACAAGCCGCTTGAGCGACCTCGAGGCCGTAAGTAATGATCACCAGACCGTCACCTGAGTTAGCTGCAGGCTGGTTTTCTTGATCTGAACCGGCGTTGAATGAACCACCGCCGCCGCCGGCGCCGTTGCAGTTGGTACCGCCGCCGCCGCCACCGGAGTAGCCGCCGCCGCCGCCACCACCCATAGGTGATGAACCACAGCCGTAGTTGAACTGGTTAGATCCGGCACCACCGCCGAAACCACCGGTAGAGTCACCACCGAGACCGCCGTTGACAAATGCCTGTCCGCCGTTAGCATCCTGGAATGATGTACCATCGGTGAAGAATCCACCTCCGCCACCGGCATTACCGATAGGTCCGCCGTTACCGTTGGTTGAGTATTCACCACCGTTACCATCTGTACCACCGGCACCACCGCCGTTGTCATTCGCATATTGCCCTGCGTTACCTGCTTCAGTGATTGCACCGCCGATGCCGGAGTAACCGTTGTTAGACTGGTTGTGTCCGGTACCGCCACCACCACCGGCGACAACAAGAGGAGTGTTGTCAGCGAGCGCGACGAATGTACCACCGCCACCGCCGTTACCGACCTGGTTAGGAGCTGTTTCACCTTCTTGTCCTACGAGGATGTTAAGTACATCACCCGGAGTCACATCTACGGTGCCGGCCATGATGGCTCCTCGACCACCATTGCCCCCGCCTTGAGCACCGCGTGCTTCAATGCGGACAGCCGTAACGCCTTCCGGCACGGTCCATGTGTCGATTTGTCCGGAGTACTCGAAGGTTACCTGACCGGAAGCCATATTGGCATCAATACAGTCGCCACATGAATCGATGTAAGAAGCACCACCACAAACGCCGGCACAGTCGAACTCGTAAGCACATGAACCATCATCGATTTCAGCAGTGTCATCGTAGTTACATGCTTCCTGATCGAGACATCCGAGGTTGTAGGCACATGAACCGTCATCTTCGTTCGCCTGCGGATCGTAGTTATCGGCCACAGGATCTGTACATCCCGGATAGATACAAGAGCTGTCATCGAGCTCCGCCTCCATGTTGTAGTTCTGAGCCAGAGGATCCATACAACCTACCACAGCGAGGTATTCTTCGCATCCGCTTTCTTCCGGCAGGAAGGTACGTGTGTATTGGAAGCCCCCACCACTGGCGCAGCAGGTCCATTGATCGAATTGAACTTCGAAGTAGAGGTCCGAATCAATAACGTGCATGGTCATGACAGAGTTGCTTCCCTGACTGAGGGCGCTATTGGGTCCACCGAATGGGCTTTGGTATACCGCATCTCTCCAGTTATCGTAAGGATAAGGAGAGTTGATATCGCCCCACTTCCACTCGGTATTGGCCGGAGAAGAGCTTTGGTTGTGGTTACCTTCAAGAGCAATGTTGAAGAGCCCTTGCGCATTCTGGCGCGTGATCACACAAGTAGGAGTGACCTGATCCTGGTTCTCCGGTTGGTTAAAGTCAGTATAATTGTCTTTCTGGAACTCTACCACGACATCACCGTCATACTCCGGACAGTCAAGCAGTGTACAAGATCCGTCATCGTAATCTGCATCCGGGTTGTAGTTGTATGCTTCGGGGATCATACAGCCACCGATACAAGGAGTAAGGACTTCGCCAAGAGTGATAACAATGAGACCATCACCTTCACGAACACCACCTTCGTTATCCTGATCGGTTCCGATGTTGTAGGAACCACCGCCTCCACCATAGGTAGAGAAGCTGCTCCAATCACCAGCAGCACCCCCACCGGAGTAACCGCCTCCACCACCTGGCGAACCGAGTTCGCCGGCACCACCGCCGCCGAATCCACCGTAGTGGCTATTGCCGTAGCACGAAGTGTTTCCGGCGCCACCAGCACCTCCGTTTAGGTAAGAGCGTCCACCTTGAGGTGTGTTACAGTGGGCTTGCCCATCGGCACCATCAGTGAAGAATCCTCCACCTGCACCGCCGCTGTATGAGCCTGTGCGACTACCGCCGTTACCATCTGAGCCACCGTTTCCTGTGCCATTACATTCTGCATTAGCACCTTCTTCAGTGATTTGACCGTTTGCGGCTTCAAGATCGCGAGCGCAGCTATTTCCATAGTTAATTGCAGGGCCACCGCCGCCTCCACCGGCAATGATGTATGGAGTGTCATCTGCAGCGCGAACAACAAATGATCCGCCACCGCCACCGTTTTCGTTGCCGTGTGGGTCATCGGTATCGCCTCCGGTTCCGCCCATTTGGCCAACCAGGATATCATATTGTTCACCGGGTGTTACGCTGAACGTACCACTCATGTATGCACCGAGCCCGCCGTCGAGGCTATTGAAACCACCGCCGCCCTGAGCGCCGAATACTTCAATTCGAACGGATGTTACATCTTCAGGCACTGTCCATGTTTCGATACTACCTGAATACTCAAATGTAACTACCTCATTCACTTGGTTCGGGTCTTCACAATCGCCACAAGGGTTAACAAATGCGGAGCCACCACAAACGCCAGCGCAGTCAAATTCATAAGCACAGAGACCGTTGTCGTTGATCGCATCCGGATCGTAGTTACAAGCTGTATCGTCAGTACACCCACTATCGTAGAGGCAAGTTCCGTCTTCGAAGTTAGCCTCCGGGTTGTAGTTATCAGCGTTAGGGTCAGTACATCCTGCTACGCAGTCAGGAGCGTTGGCATAGGTTATGATTACTTGTCCGTTTCCTTCACGGGCACCGGCTACTGCATTGAGGAGTACTCCTTCATTGAAGCTACCTCCACCACCTCCGTTCCCGGAGCTGTTATTGCCGCCACCACCACCGGAGTAGCCGCCGCCGCCGCCGCCACCGTGCCAGCAGGCACCGCCACCGCCGTAGCCACCATCAACGCCTGAGTTTCCAGTACCATTGCAACCATTGGTGCATTGACCACCGAAGAAGGTGTCAAAGCTGCCACCACCTTCGAGGTTGATACCGTTGATGCATCCTGAAGTTGCTCCGGGGGAGTTCCAGCCTCCGCCTCCGGCACCGGCACAGCCATCGCTTCCGCCGCCTCCGGCACCACCGATGCCACCGGCGTACCCACTGCTTGAGTTACCGCCATTTTGACCTGTTTGACCGGCGCCGCCGGCTGTGTTTTGGTGTGCACCACCGCCTCCACCGGCAACAAGGAGCGGAGAATTCTGGCCGTTCACCCAAATGAATGAGCCGCCACCGCCGCCGCCACCGTAGTTGGTGCCGTTGTCATTAGGTTTAGTATCGCCTTGACCACCAACAACAATGTTGAGAGTTTCACCGGGGGTTACCTGAACAGTCGCTTCAATCTGAGCACCACGTCCTCCGATAGCCGCATCACCCGGGCTATTACCGCCCTGAGCTCCCATGGCATTGATGGTTACTTCAGTCACACCATCCGGTACCACCCATGTTTGAAGTGAACCAGTGTAATCGAAAGTAGCATCTGCGTTTGATTGAGCGAGGTCATAGCAGTTACCGCAGTCATCAAGGATGAACGGACCGCCGCAGATTCCTGCACAGTCAACAGTAAATTCACAGCTACCATTATCGCATGGCGCATTCGGATCATAGTTACAAGCTGCCTGATCGAGACATCCGCCAGCGATACAGGAACCATCATCGACATTTGCTGTAGGATCGTAGTTACATGCGGTATTGTCCATACAACCAGCCACAGCAGTGACTTCCTGACACCCGCTTTCTTCAACGAGGAATGTACGAGTGTATGTAAATCCACCACCTTGGCCGTTGCTTGTCCATGCCTCGAAAACAAATTCGAAGTAGAGATCACTGTCAGTGATTCTCATGGTCATGGTATGTGGAATGTCGAATGCATTATTAGGACCACCTATACCACTTTGGTAAACGGCATCTCTCCAGTTATCCCATGTATTAGGCGAGTCAAAGTCACCCCATTTCCATGTGGTATTCAGCGGAGAGAGGTTTTGGTTGTGGCTTTGCTCGAAGGCTACATTGTAGATACCTTGTTGGTTCTGACGTGTAATGATGCAGGTAGGCGTGATTTCATCCTGGTTAGCAGGGTCATTGAAGTCAGCGTAATCTGCTTTGGTGAATGTAACCACCGGTGCACCTTGGTACTCGTCACATTCGAGTACAGTACACGAACCGTCGTCATAATCGGCTTCAGGGTCGTAGTTGTATGCTTCAGGGAGGGTACACCCACCGGTACAAGCCGCTTGAGCGACCTCGAGGCCGTAAGTAATGATCACCAGACCGTCACCTGAGTTAGCTGCAGGCTGGTTTTCTTGATCTGAACCGGCGTTGAATGAACCACCGCCGCCGCCGGCGCCGTTGCAGTTGGTACCGCCGCCGCCGCCACCGGAGTAGCCGCCGCCGCCGCCACCACCCATAGGTGATGAACCACAGCCGTAGTTGAACTGGTTAGATCCGGCACCACCGCCGAAACCACCGGTAGAGTCACCACCGAGACCGCCGTTGACAAATGCCTGTCCGCCGTTAGCATCCTGGAATGATGTACCATCGGTGAAGAATCCACCTCCGCCACCGGCATTACCGATAGGTCCGCCGTTACCGTTGGTTGAGTATTCACCACCGTTACCATCTGTACCACCGGCACCACCGCCGTTGTCATTCGCATATTGCCCTGCGTTACCTGCTTCAGTGATTGCACCGCCGATGCCGGAGTAACCGTTGTTAGACTGGTTGTGTCCGGTACCGCCACCACCACCGGCGACAACAAGAGGAGTGTTGTCAGCGAGCGCGACGAATGTACCACCGCCACCGCCGTTACCGACCTGGTTAGGAGCTGTTTCACCTTCTTGTCCTACGAGGATGTTAAGTACATCACCCGGAGTCACATCTACGGTGCCGGCCATGATGGCTCCTCGACCACCATTGCCCCCGCCTTGAGCACCGCGTGCTTCAATGCGGACAGCCGTAACGCCTTCCGGCACGGTCCATGTGTCGATTTGTCCGGAGTACTCGAAGGTTACCTGACCGGAAGCCATATTGGCATCAATACAGTCGCCACATGAATCGATGTAAGAAGCACCACCACAAACGCCGGCACAGTCGAACTCGTAAGCACATGAACCATCATCGATTTCAGCAGTGTCATCGTAGTTACATGCTTCCTGATCGAGACATCCGAGGTTGTAGGCACATGAACCGTCATCTTCGTTCGCCTGCGGATCGTAGTTATCGGCCACAGGATCTGTACATCCCGGATAGATACAAGAGCTGTCATCGAGCTCCGCCTCCATGTTGTAGTTCTGAGCCAGAGGATCCATACAACCTACCACAGCGAGGTATTCGTCACAGCCGCTTTCTTCCGGCAAGAAGGTACGTGTGTATTCGAAACCACCGCCTTGACCGTTGCCAGTCCATTGATCGAATTGAACTTCAAAGTAGAGGTCCGAATCAATAACGTGCATGGTCATGACAGAGTTGCTTCCCTGACTGAGGGCGCTATTGGGTCCACCGAATGGGCTTTGGTATACCGCATCTCTCCAGTTATCGTAAGGATAAGGAGAGTTGATATCGCCCCACTTCCACTCGGTATTGGCCGGAGAAGAGCTTTGGTTGTGGTTACCTTCAAGAGCAATGTTGAAGAGCCCTTGCGCATTCTGGCGCGTGATCACACAAGTAGGAGTGACCTGATCCTGGTTCTCCGGTTGGTTAAAGTCAGCATAATTGTCTTTCTGGAACTCTACCACGACATCACCGTCATACTCCGGACAGTCAAGCAGTGTACAAGATCCGTCATCGTAATCTGCATCCGGGTTGTAGTTGTATGCTTCGGGGATCATACAGCCACCGATACAAGGAGTAAGGACTTCGCCAAGAGTGATAACAATGAGACCATCACCTTCACGAACACCACCTTCGTTATCCTGATCGGTTCCGATGTTGTAGGAACCACCGCCTCCACCATAGGTAGAGAAGCTGCTCCAATCACCAGCAGCACCCCCACCGGAGTAACCGCCTCCACCACCTGGCGAACCGGAGTTCTCCGGCACCACCGCCGCCGAATCCACCGTAGTGGCTATTGCCGTAGCACGAAGTGTTTCCGGCGCCACCAGCACCTCCGTTTAGGTAAGAGCGTCCACCTTGAGGTGTGTTACAGTGGGCTTGCCCATCGGCACCATCAGTGAAGAATCCTCCACCTGCACCGCCGCTGTATGAGCCTGTGCGACTACCGCCGTTTCCATCTGAGCCACCGTTTCCTGTGCCATTACATTCTGCATTAGCACCTTCTTCAGTGATTTGACCGTTTGCGGCTTCAATATCGCGAGCGCAGCTATTTCCATAGTTAATTGCAGGGCCACCGCCGCCTCCACCGGCAATGATGTATGGAGTGTCATCTGCAGCGCGAACAACAAATGATCCGCCACCGCCACCGTTTTCGTTGCCGTGTGGGTCATCGGTATCGCCTCCGGTTCCGCCCATTTGGCCAACCAGGATATCATATTGTTCACCGGGTGTTACGCTGAACGTACCACTCATGTATGCACCGAGCCCGCCGTCGAGGCTATTGAAACCACCGCCGCCCTGAGCGCCGAATACTTCAATTCGAACGGATGTTACATCTTCAGGCACTGTCCATGTTTCGATACTACCTGAATACTCAAATGTAACTACCTCATTCACTTGGTTCGGGTCTTCACAATCACCACAAGGGTTAATAAATGCCGGACCGCCACAAGTACCGCCGCAATCAAATTCGTAAGCACAAGAACCATCGTCAATGATCGCGATAGGGTCATAATTACAAGCTAACTCATCAAGACACCCTAAGTCGAAAGAACAGCTTCCATCGTCATCTGTTGCTTCGTCGTTATAGTTGTCAGCTGAAGGGTCAGTACAACCCAATACACATAGGGGAGTGTTATCAAAGCTGATGATTACAATACCGTTGCCACTTCCAACTCCTTCATTGCTTTCAACAAGAACACCGGCGTTAAAGCTTCCTCCGCCACCGCCGTTCCCGGAGCTGTTATTGCCGCCGCCACCACCGGAGTAGCCGCCGCCGCCGCCGCCGCCGTGCCAGCAGGCACCGCCACCACCGTAGCCACCATCAACGCCTGAGTTTCCTGTACCATTGCAACCATTGGTGCACTGACCACCGAAGAAAGTGTCAAAGCTGCCACCACCTTCGAGGTTGATACCGTTGATGCATCCTGAAGTAGCTCCAGGGGAGTTCCAGCCTCCGCCGCCTGCGCCGGCACAGCCGTCGCTTCCGCCGCCTCCGGCACCACCGATGCCACCGGCGTACCCACTGCTTGAGTTACCGCCGTTCTCACTTGTTAGTCCGGGTCCACCGGCCGTATTTTGGTGTGCACCACCGCCTCCACCGGCAACAACGAGCGGAGAGTTCTGGCCGTTGACCCATATGAATGAGCCGCCACCGCCGCCGCCACCGTAGTTGGTGCCGTTGTCATTTGGTTTAGTATCGCCTTGACCACCAACTACAATGTTGAGGGTTTCGCCGGGAGTTACCTCGACGGATGCAATCACCTGAGCTCCGAGGCCTCCGATAGCCGCATCACCCGGGCTGTTGCCGCCTTGAGCGCCGGTAGCATCAACTGTGATTTCAGTTACACCTTCCGGCACCTCCCAAGTTTGAAGGCTTCCTGTGAAATCAAATATTGCTTCGCCATTTGTGATAGGAGAATAGCAATTGCCGCAGAGGTCAAGGATAAAATCACCTCCACAAACACCATTACAGTCTATTGTCCAAACACATGAACCGTCATCAGTGATGGCTGCAGGATCGAAATTACAAGCTGATTGTGCTGTACATCCTGATTGAGCTGAGCCTTGAAAAGACATGAACAGCCCGATTAGAGCAAGTAGTAAAAAACGTAGCATTTTGGTTAATTTAATTAGTCGCCATAAAAATACATGTTTCCTTCTAAAAGATCAGCTACAATAGATCGTTTTGTTTCTGATTCGATAAACGTGTTTTTTTGACCGACGAAGCATGAAGAATGAGGTGATGAAAGGTCGGATATTAAGTTTAAATGGCACAATAAACCGAATAAGTCAGTGTGGTCTGGCGACAGGTATTGTTGCGTTTTACTGTTGAGTCTTAACATCCGCCGCTTTTGCGGCGCACTGAAAAGTAAACTACTGAACGACAAGTCACATTGAGCCCCAAGGCAAGCCGGTTCGTTATATCGTAAGAAAGAAAAAGCCCCCTCAAATGAGGAGGCTTTTTACAAAAGTCATAGGTTGTTATTCACCAATGTCAGTACAGGTAAGACTGTAGAACGACAAGAAGATGAGCAGGTCAGCTGAATTGACGATCAAATCGCCATTAAGGTCAGCCGGACATTCATTGAACGGAACACACTGTTCGATTTCCGGATCCCAGAATGTATCCGGGCCGCAATAGATTTCTCCGTCTTCGCCGTAAGCACACAGGCTATTATCTTCAACATTTGCGTACACCTGATAGTTGAGAGCGGCAGGATCCATACAGCCCGGGCGAGGCATTTCGCAGGCACCGTTGTCAATATTTGCGGCAGGATCGTAATTCAGAGCCTGAATATCCATGCATCCGTAGATGTCATACGTACATGAGCCATCGTCTTGATCTGCATCAGGGTTGAAGTTGTTTGCGGTCCAGTCAGTGCAGCCTTGAACGAATGGCACACAGCTACCGTCGTCTATGGTCGCTTGTTCATTATAATTTGCCGCTTCGGGATCGGTGCAACCGAGCACATCACCGCAGGTACAAGATCCATCATCGACCGTTGCTTCCGGGTTGTAATTCACAGCCCAATCAATGGTGCATCCTTCAATGATGCAGCTACCATCATCTATTGTTGCTGTAGGGTCGTAGTTGACCGCTTCTGGATTCGTACAGCCCGGATATTCACAAGTGCCATCATCCTGGTTTGCATCAGGGTTATAGTTCGCAGCCTCAGGATCAGTGCAACCTTCGATAATGCAGCTTCCGTCATCGATGTCTGCATCCGGGTCGAAGTTGATTGCATTTGGATCGGTGCAACCTTCATAGAGACAAGATCCGTCGTCAACCGTTGCCGCTGGGTCAAAGTTGGCCGCCAGTGGGTCTGTGCAACCTTCAAATTCACAAGAGCCATCATCATCTGTAGCCGATGGATCATAATTGATTGCTTCAGGATCGGTACAGCCGAGAGTACACTCAGGCAGCGTTTGATAGTACACGATAATTTGTCCGTTGCCTTCATTTACTCCTGCTTCGGTCATCGCATTATTCACGCCGTCAGTATAAGAACTGCCGCCGCCGCCACCGGCCTGGTATGCAGCACCGCCGCCGTACCATCCGCCGCCGCCTCCGGAGACACCAGAAGAGAATACTCCCCCTCCGTTACCGAATCCACCCGGTTGGGCAGGTACAGAACCTGCGGCACCTCCAGCAGCTTGGGTACCACCACCTCCAGGGTTGTTTCCATTGAGTGCTGTTCCTGCATCGCCTGTCAGTCCGCCACCCGCGCCACCTGCACCCGCATCCGGGCATCCGGTATTGCCTGCGCCGCCGCCACCAGCGACAATAACACGTGAAATCAGTGAACCGAGAGTTGTGCGCACGTCAGAAGCGCCGCCGCCGCCGCCGCCGAAGTTACCTCCGGAGCCGCCACCGTTCCAGCCTCCCTGACCACCGATACTCCCTTGTCCACCTACATAAACATAAAGCAGGTCGCCAGGGCTTACTAACAGATCACCCTCTGAATAACCACCCAGTCCGCCATCGATCTGGAAATCCTCTCCATCCACGCATGAATTGGAGTTGGCTCCTTGAGCGCCCCATGCGCGAATATTTATACTTGTCACTCCTTCGGGTACTTCAAACGATTGAACGGCACCGGTAAAGTCGAATACAGTGCTATCAACCGGGAAGTCTGCCGGATCGTAGCAGTTACCGCAGTTATCTTCTAAACTGTTGCCATTGATTTCTCCTGCGCAATCGGTGCAGCTTTCATTGTTTCCGCCGCACTCGCCACATTCGTCAATAACAGCACCACCACCACAAATGCCGAAGCAATCAACAACAGGTACTTGCTCAGGATCTGTGTAGAATTCACCATCGCATCCTTCTTCGCAGAAGGGTTCTTCACCTTCGGCATCGTAGCAGATACCGCATTCATTCGTCACCCATGTGCCTCCGCAAGTGCCATTGCAGTCTAATTCATAAGCACACGAACCGTCTTCGTCGGTTGCGTCTGGGTTGTAGTTACAAGCTACCGGGTCAGTACATCCGGGGATACACGGTTCGAGTCCTGTATCTCCTTCAACACAGGTGCCACATTCATCGATGTATGCGTCTCCATTCAACACGTCATTACAGTCAAACTCACATGGTGGTATTTCTACACGGAAGGTAATACGGATGAGTCCGTTACCCGTATGAATACCAGACTCGGTCGCACCGTCTTCCACTCCAGCGATGTAGGAGCTACCGCCGCCGGCACCTGCCTGGTGAGCAGCCCCGCCGCCGTACCATCCGCCGCCGCCGCCGGCCACGTGTGTTTGCGGGTTAGAACCACCGCTACCGAAGCTTCCGCTAGCAGAAGGAGCCGAACCGGCTGCCCCACCTGAGATGGTGCCGCCACCGCCTCCCGGATTACCTCCGAGAAGAGCCACACCGGGGTCTCCGGTCAATCCGCCGCCATTACCGCCGCTTCCGTAGTCATTACCGCAACCGTACGATCCGCCGCCGCCGCCGCCGGCAACAACAATTCGGGTGCCAAGGAAACCAAGTGTGGTTCGGATGTCTGAACCACCTCCGCCACCTCCGGCAAATTGACCACCGGCACCACCGCCGTTCCATCCTGCGACACCGTTTAGACCGCCTTGTCCGCCAACGTACAGGTAGTAAACGTCACCTTCTGCAACGAGAATGTTACCGGAGGCATAACCGCCTAAACCGCCATCGTCTTGTACATCATTGATATCGCAACCAACAGAACCTCCACCTTGTCCGCCATAAAGCTCTACAAAGAGCGAATCCACGCCAAATGGCACGGTGAAGGTTTGTGCACCGCCAGTAAATGAGAACTCTTGAATAACAATTCCGTCATCTAAAGGATCATAGCACACACCGCAATCGTCTACAATAGAAGTTCCACCGCAAACGCCGGCGCAGTCAATGAGGTATTCGCAAGAGCCATCGTCTGAGGTAGCTTCGGGGTCAAAGTTACATGCATCGCCATCGGTGCATCCGGGAACGCAGGGCTCCAGTCCGGTTTCACCTTCAACGCACTCTCCACATTCGTCAATGTAGGCCGAACCACCCGGGGTACCGAAGCAGTCGGGTGTAGGAGTGTACGAACCAAGTGAGTAAAGATAGGTTTCATAGAGGCCGGCACCGTAGAGGTAGCCGATGAAGCCGTTAGGAGCATCGAGGGTATGGTTACCTTCCGGAATGGTGATTTGCGCATAAGATAACTCCGGACAACTCGGAACCGGTGCAAACTGTCCGGCAGGAATGGCTGCCCCATCCAGGTTCAACTGACCTACATCTGCTGTGGCAATGACCAGGTTGAGTCCGTGACTCGTGACGATATTGGAAATCATCGTGGTAAAGGCTACCTGATGGATGGTATGCGAATTGTCATTGATTTGCGTCATTGCAGGGTCACCCTGACTGGCACAAGAAGCGCCTTGCATGTATTGGGTGATGCTTACGATGTTGTCAGAGCTGATACATTGTACCGAATTTACACCGTTATATTCTTGAAACTGACCAGCATTCAAGGTGACCGGAGCCCCGCCGTTAACGGTGAAGCTTGTGTTGTCTTCATGTGCCATTACCCGATAGGTGTAGGCGGTAGTAAAGCTGAACGGAATCAGGGTAAAGTCGGTGCCC
This sequence comes from Flavobacteriales bacterium, assembly GCA_018402085.1. GTDB lineage: Bacteria > Bacteroidota > Bacteroidia > Flavobacteriales_D > Sanyastnellaceae > Sanyastnella. Next base: position 749,116 of record JAGYJM010000002.1, read on the forward strand.
CATGTATCCGTAGGGAACATCTGGTCATAAATATGATCACAAGCTGAACAGCCAACGGGCACATTCACGCAGTTTACACCGCCAAATACGGCGATTCTCTTCGGGCCTCCGAAGTTATTCGTAGAACGCACGACGGTACCGGTAAAATCGGTGCCTGAACCGGAGGCTTGCACCTGGTAGCTCTCTCCCTGGTCAAGAACGACCGTGAACGGAACTCCTGCCACATTGCCTCCTGCTGTTGGAGCCGTAGGCGTAATCTCTACTTCAGTCTGATCTTCAGTAGCAATAATCAGGAACTCTGATGTATAGCTTCCGAGACCTTCGTAAGAAGAAATCCGGTATTCGCTACCCAGGGTCTGAAGTGGGAGGATTCTCGCACCGTCGGCTGTGTACTGGTTGAAGTTGATCGAGAAAACGGACGCCGTATCTGCAGTAGTAATGCGAATACCACGCTGCTCAATCTGCTCACTGCTGAAATGCTCGGCAATGTTGTTCGGCACGGTTACGGTTGCCGTTTGATTCGCATTTGCAGTAAAGTTTTGAGACCATCCTTGCCCTGGAATCTCTACAGTACCTGTCGTATTTACCTCTGCACTGATGTAAATATTCAACTCTTCACCGGCTTCAACTACATAGTTCTGCATGAAGCCAGCCCAGAATTCACGTCCTTTTGTCTGAACGTTATCGTCTTGTGCAACTCCCCACTGAGCCAGCAGAGCGAACAGCAAGGTGAGGCTCAGATGACGGAGAATGCCAAAGAACCGTTTCGGCAGTCGGTTAGTAATTATTGGTGCCATAAGGTATAGGTTAAGGCGTTGTTAGGGTTCAGTTTAAGTCTTTCAGAAGCAATACGTTGCTCTTTTTTTTCTGCCTGAAAAGGCAGGATGCGATCATTAGCACATGTTAAAGCGTTCACCTGATCGCAACCATCAGTTGCTGTTAAAAGGGGGAAACGCCGTATTTGCTGCTCCTCCGAAAAAGCGCATTCTGCAACATTGGCGAACCAATCAGGGAGGATCACCTTGTCAGAAGCAGTATGTATTTGCATGGTCATTAGCTCTGAATCGTCTCTTATTATTCCCCGATGTCTGTACAAGTTAAGCTGTAGAACGAGAGGAAAATCAACAAATCTGCAGAGTTCACGATCAGGTCGCCATTGAGGTCTGCCGGACATTCATTGAATGGCACACATTGCTCAATTTCAGGATCCCAAAACGTATCTGGTCCACAATAGATTTCACCACTTTCCGGGTATTGGCAAGTGCTGTTGTCTTCAACATTGGCGTAGTCCTGATAGTTGACAGCTGCAGGATCCAGACATCCCGGACGAGATGCGATGCACCCGCCATTATCTAAAGTTGCTGCCGGATCGTAGTTGACAGCCGTAACATCTGTGCAACCCATAACATCATAGGTACACGAGTTATCTTCGGCGTTTGCTTCAGGATTATAGTTGTTTGCATTCCAGTCTGTGCATCCTTCGATGACTGGAATGCAACTTCCGTCATCGGCCGTCGCCTGATCATCGTAATTAAACGCAGCGGGGTCTGTACAACCAAGGATATCTCCGCAGGCGCATGAACCATCATCTACAGTTGCTTCAGGGTTGTAATTGTTTGCGAAGTATGCCGTACATCCTTCAATGATGCAAGAACCGTCATCGACGTCTGCGTTGGGGTCAAAGTTGTCGGCCTCAGGGTTAGTGCACCCTTCGAGAATACAGCTTCCGTCGTCTGTATTCGCCAGCGGATCATAGTTGGTTGCTGCAGGATCGGTACAACCTTCAACAATGCAACTGCCATCGTCGATGTCTGCATTTGGATCGTAATTGGTCGCAAGTGGATCTGTACAGCCTTCATAGAGGCACGAACCGTCGTCAACTGTTGCTGCAGGATCGAAGTTCGCAGCGGCAATGTCTGTGCACCCTTCATACTCACAAGATCCGTCGTCATCACTTGCTGAAGGGTCGTAATTGGTTGCTTCAGGGTCAGTGCATCCGAGGGTACATTCAGGAAGTGCTGTGTAATAAATGATCACCTGTCCGTTTCCTTGTCTGATGCCTGGCTCTGTTGCGGCGTTATTTACACCATCGATGTACGAGCTTCCGCCGCCGCCACCAGATTGAAAAGCGGCACCACCGCCGTACCATCCGCCTCCGCCACCGGACACACCAGAAGAGAAAACACCTCCTCCAACTCCAAATCCACCAGGCTGCGCCGGCGTAGTACCAATAGAACCTCCGGCACCTTGACTGCCGCCCCCACCGGGAGTATTGCCGTTCAATGAAATGCCGGGTTCTCCGCTGAGTCCGCCGCCATCACCTCCGGAGCCAAAATCCGGACATCCTGTGCTTCCGGCACCGCCACCGCCGGCCACAATGACACGCGAAGAAAGGTTGCCAAGTGTTGTACGAACGTCAGATGCGCCGCCGCCGCCACCACCGAAGTTACCTCCGGCACCACCGCCGTTCCAGCCGCCTGTTCCGGTAGCGCTTCCCTGACCACCTACGTATATGTACAGTGTTTGTCCTGGAGCTACATTCAAGTCACCTTCAGCGTATCCTCCAAGTCCACCATCTGTTTGCACCGTTTCACCGTCTACACAAGAGTTCGAATTTCCCCCTTGCGCACCCCATACATTGGCGCGGATGCTTGTAACACCTTCCGGGATCACAAATGATTGTACTGAACCTGTGAATCCGAATGCAGTAAACTCTTCCGGGAAATCGCTTAACTCGTAGCAGTTGCCGCAGGCATCTGAGATCGCGTTACCTCCGCAAACACCGTTGCAGTCTACCTCCAATATGCATGAGCTGTCGTCTTCGGTAGCAGTTAGATCATAATTGCACGCTGCTGGATCTGTGCAGCCTGGTATACAGGCATCGAGACCGGTGTCTCCACCTACGCAGGTTCCACACTCATCAATGAAGGCGTCTCCATTGAATACACCGTTGCAATCTGTGATGCAAGGGTCATACTCTAATCGATAAGTGATACGAACTATTCCGTTGCCTGTGTGAACGCCTGATTCTGTGGAGCCATCGAGAACGCCGTTGATGTATGAAGCGCCACCGCCGCCACCGGCCTGGTATGCAGCACCACCGCCATACCAACCACCGCCACCACCGGCTACGTGTGTTTGAGGGGAGCCTCCACCATTGCCAAAGCCACCGCTGCCCGAAGGTGCAGAACCTGCCGCACCTCCAGAAACAGGACCTCCGCCGCCACCGGCATTTCCGCCGAGAAGAGCAACACCAGCGTCACCGTTAAGACCGCCGCCATTACCACCGCTTCCATAGTCAGCGCCACAGCCGTATGAACCGCCGCCACCGCCTCCGGCGACAATAATACGTGAAGAATTAAAGCCAAGTTGGGTGCGAATATCAGAGGCACCACCGCCGCCGCCGGCAAACTGTCCGCCAACACCGCCGCCATTCCATCCGGCACCTCCGTTGAGCCCACCTTGTCCACCTACATAAATATACAGAACATCACCTTCTGCTACAAGAATGTTGCCCGAAGCAAAACCTCCGAGCCCGCCGTCATCTTGCGTGTCGTTGGCATTGCAGCCTCCAGATGCGCCTCCTTGTGCCCCATAGACTTCGACGAAAAGTGAATCTACTCCGGCAGGCACTGTGAAAGATTGTGACCCTCCGGTGAAGTCGAATTGCTGAACAGTGATACCATCAAATTCAGGATCGTAGCAAACGTCGCATTCATCAATCACAGAAGTACCGCCACATACCCCTGCGCAGTCAATTTCATATCCACATGACCCGTCATCGTCTGTCGCTTCCGGGTTGAAGTTACAGGCTACAGGGTCTGTACAGCCCGGAATACACTCAGGAGGAATGGCATAAGAAATGATCACCTGACCATTTCCGGTACGGATGCCTTCTTCAGTCTCTTGATTGAGCCCGACGTTATAACTACCGCCTCCACCGGCGTTATTCTGAAGTTTTTGGTTTCCTGATCCACCAGACCAGCCGCCACCGCCACCGGCAGCCCAGTTGCCGCCTGAAGTGGCACCACCGCCACATCCAAAGCCGCCATTCGCTCCGCCAGCACCTCCTGACAAGAAGGACGAACCACCAGTGCCATAGACCCCTGTTGTTCCAGGACCACAAAAGCCGCCTCCGCCGCCTGATCCAGGACTTCCTGTTCCTCCGCCATTACAATCTGTTCCTGGAACGAGCCCGCCTCCATCGAGGTCAATGCGTCCAGCTTGTCCGCTGCCATTGCTGCAAACTCCGGCTCCACCTCCTGCGACAAGAAGAGGGGTTACATTTTGACCGTCGAACATGGTGTATGCTCCTGCATTATCTTCAAGAACCACAAATGATCCCCCACCACCTGCGCCGGAGCCAGAATCCCAGGTTCCTCCTTGTTCTCCAACAAGAATACGAAGTGTTTGACCTTCAGTGACTTCGAATTCTCCTTTGACTCGCGAGCCATGGCCTGGATTTCCGTTCCCGCCGCCCTCTGCACCAAAAGCTTCAATACTAATGTAGGAAGCACCCTCAGGTACTGTCCACGTTTCGATTGCACCTGTGAAACTGAATGTTTCTGTTAGGTCAAGAGAGTTAGGGTCAAAACAATTGCCGCATTCGTCTTCTATGAAGATGCCTCCACAGGTTCCGTCACAGTCTATGTCAAACGCACATGACCCGTCATCCGTGATAGCGATAGGGTCAAAATTACATGCGGTGACGTCTGTGCATCCTGATTGTGCATAGGTTTGCGCGAAGGCAAAGAAGATCAGCAGAAGTGCCGTCAGCTTGGAAGGAGCCATTGCAGTGAGGTTAAGTTTGGTGGGCAAGATACAACCTATTGACTGAATAGAAGTTAAGACGTTGATAAATTTTATCGGGGTTTTCAAGCCCCCCATTATGAAGGATAATTTTGAATTATCCCGGCAAAATCTGTACTAGTTCAGCAGGAAATACTGGTGAGTTAAGGACTTGGGGTACCTCTGGGGCTCTTTCAGAACTCTGTGAGACAATTTCAGAATAGGGGTAGACCTCTTGCCAGGCGACTTTGGGACATGAATTGTGCTTTAAGACAGGTGTGGAAAAAGTGGGATGTGGTAAGGGTCAAATTTCGTTAAGGTCAGATGCTTATCGCATCCCGCGTTTTTACGCGGAAAAGAAAAAAGGGAAGACTTAGATAAGCCTTCCCTTTCGCGTTTTACATTTTCAATATTTACTCACATGAGCTACCGAAGCTGCCGAGGAACTGAAGCAGGTCAGAGGAGTTAACCAGTCCGTCTTCGTTCAGGTCTTCAGGGCATGGGTTTGCGAGATCGAACTGGCATGAGCCATCATCGTTTGTTGCCGTTTCGCTGTAATTAAGTGCATCAGCATAGGTACAGCCTGTGCAAGAGTCGAATTCGCACGAGCCATTGTCACATGTTGCTGCTGCGTCGTAATTGCATGCATTTTGATCGGTACAACCGTCAGGAAGCGCGCATGAGCCGTCATCTGTAGTAGCTGAATCATCGTAATTGCAAGCCAAAGGATCGGTGCACCCTTCGATGATGCAGCTTCCGTCGTCATAGGTCACTGTTGCATCGTAGTTTGTTGCCGCTTCATTGGTACAACCAGCGTACTCACAAGATCCGTCATCGATGGTTACTGCAGGGTTGTAGTTCACGGCATTCACGTCAGCACAGCCAGGTACATCCTGAGCGATGTCGAAGATACACGAGCCGTCGTCTACGCTTGCGTTGGCGTCGTAGTTGGTTGCGTCTTCGTAGGTGCAGCCTGAGAAGATACACGAGCCGTCATCGATGTTTGCGTTGGCATCGTAGTTGTCAGCGTTTTCGTCGGTGCAACCTGAGAATTCACAGGTGCCGTCGTCGAAGTTCGCTGCCGGATCGTAGTTGTCTGCTGTTTCATCAATACAACCGGGCTGGCAGAGTGGGGTATTGAGGATCGTGATGATCACGTATCCGTCACCACTGTTGGCCTGGGCCATCGCAGCAGGGGAGTCGGCGCTGTTGAAGCTGCCACCACCACCGCCGTTTCCGCCGATGCCATAGCTACCGCCACCACCGGAGTAGCCACCGCCACCACCGGCTCCGTGGCAGCCGCCGCCGCCACCACCGCCATAGCCTCCGGCGATGTTTGCACCACAGGCCGATACGCCTGCGCTACCTCCGTTCACGAAGGCTTCACCTGATACCGGTGATCCGCCTTCACAGAGCGAAGCTTCACCATCGGTGAGGAGTCCGCCTCCGTTACCGCCGCAGGCTGCTCCGCTCATGGCGTTTGTTGCACCGCTTCCGGCCGTACCTCCAACGCCGTAGTTGAGGGCGTTGTTCGGACTGTATCCGTCGTTTCCGGTTTCGTTGACGCTGGCGTGCTCGTTGCCGTTGACCGGCATGCCGCTGATGCCGCCACCACCACCTGCAATGAGCAGTGGGTTGTCTGCGTTGTCGGTCACGAAGGTACCGCCACCGCCACCGGCGTAGCTGAACTGTCCGTCACCATCTTGTCCTTCACCGCCGACCATCAGCTTGAGCTGCTGACCGGGGGTTACGTTGAGCACACCGCCCACCATGGCACCGAGTCCGCCCGTACCGCCGTCGTAGCTACCACCGGCAGCACCGTAGGCTTCCACGTAGACTTGTGACACGCCATCAGGTACGATGAAGGTCTGCAGGAATCCGGTATGGTTGAACTGGAAGCTGTCGCCTTCATCGGTCGGATCGTAGCAGTTGCCGCAATCATCGGTGATGTTTGGTCCACCGCATACACCGTTACAGTCGATCACATAGATACACGAGCCATCGTCCTGGTTGGCATCCATATCGTAGTTGCAGGCTGTATCATCGGTACAACCCGGGTAGATGCATGATCCATCGTCGAAGTTGGCATCGGGATTGTAGTTCGGAGAAGTTGCATCGGTACAGCCGGGGGTGCATTCGGGAGTTTGGTTGAATGAAATCACCACCAGTCCGTTACCTGAGCGGACGCCTGCTTCAGCAATATCCATGGCGTTGATGGCATAAGAGCCACCGCCACCTCCGGAGCATCCGTCAGACTCACCGCCAGCGCCACCGGAGTATCCGCCGCCACCGCCGGCACCATTACAGCATCCTGGGCTACCACTGCCGCCGCCGCCGTAGCCGCCGCCAGGGGAGCCGCCTTGTGCACCATTCACGTAGGCAAAACCACCTTGATCTTGGTTGCTAGATCCGTTTCCGAAGAAGCCGGCGCCACCGCCGCCCCATGATGAGAAAGCGCCGTTACCGTTTGTACCTCCCGGTGAGTTTGGTCTGCAATTGCAGCTTGGGATAATGCCATCTTGTCCATTTTCTGTCACCTGACCCGGACCACCGGGGTTACCACCAAGTGCATTGCAGTGGAAACCACCGCCGCCGCCACCGGCGACAACCAAAGGTGTATTACCGGCGCGTACCACGAATGATCCGCCACCGCCGCCGGCAGCACAAGTGCCTGTGGCAACTCCTTCTCCACCGACCAGGATTTCCAATACTTCCCCGGGGGTTACCGTTACCATTGCACCAATGTGTGCGCCAAGACCTCCGGGTTGAGGTACGCCATTCTGCCCGTTAGCGGTACCTCCTTCGGCACCATATGCTTCAATAAAGATTTCGGTAACATCAGCCGGCACCGTCCATGTTTGAAGACCACCGGTATAGGTGAATTCCTGGTTGCCGTTCTGTCCGTTTGGATCGTAACAGTTGCCGCAGGCATCTTCGATGAAGATACCCCCGCAGACGCCGGCGCAGTCAATCACGAAGGCGCATGAACCGTCATCGCACTGTGCGTTCGGGTCGAAATTGCATGCTGCTTCATCGGTACACCCGTCAGGGAGGATGCATGAACCGTCATCGCAGGTTGCAGCAGGATCGTAGTTGCAGGCCGTTTCGTTAGTACAGCCATCAGGAAGGATGCATGAACCGTCGTCAATATCAGCTGTATCGTCGTAGTTACAGGCTGTTGCATCTGTACATCCCGCGTTGCATTCGGGAATGGAGGTGTAGCTGATGATGATTTGTCCGTTTCCACTTTGTGCGCCCGCTTCAGCATATTGGTCTGTACCGGCATTGTAGCTACCGCCGCCGCCGCCGCCGTGACCCCAGTCTGCTGCTGTGTAGCCCGACCAGGTTCCGCCGCCGCCACCGGAGTATCCACCGCCACCGCCGCCGCCAAGGGCAGCACCAGCTCCACCGCCAAATCCACCTCGGCGATTCGTGTCGTTATTCTCTCCGTTACCACCTGATCCACCACTTACAAAGGAGAATCCTCTTTCACCATTACCGCAGCCGCCATGGCATCCGGTATATTCGGTACCATCCGTTAACAGGCCACCGCCACCGCCGCCCGGGCGGTGAGATACCCCGCTCGTACCACCCTGGCCGGCGGATCCTCCGAGGCCATCAGAAATGAAGTACTCTCCCGAACTTGGTTGTCCGTCTGATCCCACTTCACTCACTTCTGCATGTTTTCCATCCTGATAGTCACCAGGGACGGTTTCATTGTAACCACCGGCTCCACCGCCGCCGCCGGCAATCACCAGTGGGGTATTGTCTGATCGGGTTACAAAGGAGCCACCACCGCCACCGGCGCCATCTGAATCTCCATTCCCTTGTTCACCAACAAGCACCTTGAGCTGTTCTCCCGGGGTTACGCTTACGGTTCCCTGAATCAGGGCCCCTAAACCGCCAGTTCCGTAGCTTGAGTTTCCGCCTTGCGCGCCTCTTGCTTCAATCGTTACCAGCGTGACCCCTGAAGGCACCGTCCAGTTCTCTATGCTGCCGGTATAGCTGAAAGTCAGTTCGTCGTTCTGTGCGTTCGGGTCATAACAGTTGCCGCATGCATCTTCGATGAAGATGCCTCCGCAGACGCCAGCGCAGTCAATTATGAAGGCACATGAACCGTCATCGCAGGTTGCGTTGGGATCAAAGTTACAGGCTGTATCATCGGTACAGCCATCAGGTAGGATACAGGTGCCGTCGTCGCAGGTTGCTGCAGGGTCGTAGTTGCAGGCTGTTTCGTCTGTACAGCCATCAGGAAGGATGCATGAACCGTCGTCAATATCAGCCGTATCGTCGTAGTTACAGGCTGTTGCATCTGTACATCCCGCGTTGCATTCGGGAACCTGGCTAAATGAAATCACTACAAGTCCATTACCTGAACGTACGCCTGCTTCAGCAATATCCATGACGCTGATGGCGTATGAGCCACCGCCGCCGCCTGAGCATCCGTCAGACTGACCGCCACCGCCACCGGAGTAGCCACCGCCCCCACCGGAGCCCGCGCAGCGTTGGTTCGCACCACTGCCGCCTCCTCCGTAGCCACCGCCAGGGAGCCGCCTTGCGCACCGTTCACGTAAGCGAAGCCGCCCTGGTTCTGGTTGCTCGAACCATTTCCGAAGAACCCGGCGCCGCCGCCGCCCCATGAGCTTGCAGCTCCGTTGCCATTTGTTCCGCCAGGTTCTGCAGGTCGATTGTAAGGGCTCGGATGTGTTGGAGGTGTGATACCATCTTGCCCATTTTCGGTCACCTGACCCGGGCCACCCGGATTGCCGCCCAATACGTTGCAGTGGAAACCACCACCGCCGCCACCGGCTACCACCAATGGGGTATTGCCGGCGCGTACAATGAATGATCCACCGCCGCCGCCGGCAGTACAACTTCCTGCTGAGGCACCCTGTCCTCCAACAAGAATATCCAGGGTCTCTCCCGGAGTTACTGTCACGGTTGCACCGATGTGCGCTCCGAGGCCGCCGGGTTGAGGCACGCCGTTCTCGCTATTTGCGGTTCCTCCTTCTGCACCATATGCTTCAATGAAGATTTCGGTTACATCAGCCGGCACCGTCCATGTTTGAAGACCACCGGTATAGGTGAATTCCTGAGTGCCGTTCTGTCCGTTTGGATCATAACAGTTGCCGCAGGCATCTTCGATGAAGATACCTCCGCAGACGCCTGCGCAGTCAATCACGAATGCACATGAACCGTCATCGCAAGTTGCGTTCGGGTCGAAATTGCATGCTGCTTCATCGGTACACCCGTCAGGGAGGATGCATGAACCGTCATCGCAGGTTGCTGCGGGGTCGTAGTTGCAGGCTGTTTCATCTGTACAACCATCAGGAAGTACACACGTGCCATTGTCTACATCTGCAGTATCGTCGTAGTTACATGCCAGTGGGTCAGTACAACCTTCGTTGCACTCCGGGATCTGATTGAATGAAATCACCACAAGTCCGTTGCCGGAGCGTACGCCTGCTTCAGCAATATCCATGACGCTGATGGCGTATGAGCCACCGCCGCCGCCTGAGCATCCGTCAGACTGACCGCCACCGCCACCGGAGTAGCCACCGCCACCACCGGAACCGGCACAGCAGTTATCGGCACCACTTCCACCGCCACCGTAGCCACCGCCAGGGGAGCCGCCTTGCGCACCGTTCACGTAAGCGAAGCCGCCCTGGTTCTGGTTGCTCGAACCATTTCCGAAGAAGCCGGCGCCGCCGCCGCCCCATGAGCTTGCAGCTCCGTTGCCATTTGTTCCGCCAGGTTCTGCAGGTCGATTGTAAGGGCTCGGATGTGTTGGAGGTGTGATACCATCTTGCCCATTTTCGGTCACCTGACCCGGGCCACCCGGATTGCCGCCCAATACGTTGCAGTGGAAACCACCACCGCCGCCACCGGCTACCACCAATGGGGTATTGCCGGCGCGTACAATGAATGATCCACCGCCGCCGCCGGCAGTACAACTTCCTGCTGAGGCACCCTGTCCTCCAACAAGAATATCCAGGGTCTCTCCCGGAGTTACTGTCACGGTTGCACCGATGTGCGCTCCGAGGCCGCCGGGTTGAGGCACGCCGTTCTCGCTATTTGCGGTTCCTCCTTCAGCACCGTAGGCTTCAATGAAGATCTCGGTTACATCAGCCGGTACGGTCCATGTTTGAAGACCACCGGTATAGGTGAATTCCTGGTTGCCGTTCTGTCCGTTTGGATCATAACAGTTGCCGCAGGCATCTTCGATGAAGATACCTCCGCAGACGCCTGCGCAGTCAATTACAAAGGCACAAGAGCCGTCATTGCACTGTGCATTCGGGTCAAAGTTACAGGCGGCCTCATCTGTACACCCGTCAGGCAGGATACACGTTCCATCATCGCATGTCGCTGCCGGATCGTAGTTGCAGGCCGTTTCGTTAGTACAGCCATCAGGAAGGATGCATGAACCGCCGTCAATATCAGCTGTATCGTCGTAGTTACAGGCTGTTGCATCTGTACATCCCGCGTTGCATTCGGGAATGGAGGTGTAGCTGATGATGATTTGTCCGTTTCCACTTTGTGCGCCCGCTTCAGCATATTGGTCTGTACCGGCATTGTAGCTACCGCCGCCGCCGCCGCCGTGACCCCAGTCTGCTGCTGTGTAGCCCGACCAGGTTCCGCCGCCGCCACCGGAGTATCCACCGCCACCGCCGCCGCCAAGGGCAGCACCAGCTCCACCGCCAAAGCCACCTCGACGATTCGTGTCGTTATTCTCTCCGTTACCACCTGATCCACCACTTACAAAGGAGAATCCTCTTTCACCATTACCGCAGCCGCCATGGCATCCGGTATATTCGGTACCATCTGTTAACAGGCCACCGCCACCGCCGCCCGGGCGGTGAGATACCCGCTCGTACCACCCTGGCCGGCGGATCCTCCAAGGCCATCAGAAATGAAGTACTCTCCCGAACTTGGCTGTCCGTCTGATCCCACTTCAGTCACTTCTGCGTGTTTTCCATCCTGATAGTCACCAGGGACGGTTTCATTGTAACCACCGGCTCCCCCGCCGCCGCCGGCAATGACCAGTGGCGTATCGTCTGAGCGGGTTATAAATGAACCGCCACCGCCACCGGCGCCATCTGAATCTCCATACCCTTGTTCACCAACAAGCACCTTGAGCTGTTCTCCCGGGGTTACGCTTACGGTTCCCTGAATCAGGGCCCCTAAACCGCCAGTTCCGTAGCTTGAGTTTCCGCCTTGCGCGCCTCTTGCTTCAATCGTTACCAGCGTGACCCCTGAAGGCACCGTCCAGTTCTCTATGCTGCCGGTATAGCTGAAAGTCAGTTCGTCGTTCTGCGCGTTCGGGTCATAACAGTTGCCGCATGCATCTTCGATGAAGATGCCTCCGCAGACGCCAGCGCAGTCAATCATGAATGCACATGAACCGTCATCGCACTGTGCGTTCGGGTCGAAATTGCATGCTGCTTCATCGGTACACCCGTCAGGGAGGATGCATGAACCGTCATCGCAGGTTGCAGCAGGATCGTAGTTGCAGGCCGTTTCGTCAGTACAGCCATCAGGAAGGATGCATGAACCGTCGTCAATATCAGCCGTATCGTCGTAGTTACAGGCTGTTGCATCTGTACATCCCGCGTTGCATTCGGGAACCTGGCTAAATGAAATCACTACAAGTCCATTACCTGAACGTACGCCTGCTTCAGCAATATCCATGACGCTGATGGCGTATGAGCCACCGCCGCCGCCTGAGCATCCGTCAGACTGACCGCCACCGCCACCGGAGTAGCCACCGCCCCCACCGGAGCCCGCGCAGCATTGGTTCGCACCACTGCCGCCTCCTCCGTAGCCACCGCCAGGGGAGCCGCCTTGCGCACCGTTCACGTAAGCGAAGCCGCCCTGGTTCTGGTTGCTCGAACCATTTCCGAAGAACCCGGCGCCGCCGCCGCCCCATGAGCTTGCAGCTCCGTTGCCATTTGTTCCGCCAGGTTCTGCAGGTCGATTGTAAGGGCTCGGATGTGTTGGAGGTGTGATACCATCTTGCCCATTTTCGGTCACCTGACCCGGGCCACCCGGATTGCCGCCCAATACATTGCAGTGGAAACCACCACCACCGCCACCGGCTACCACCAATGGGGTATTGCCGGCGCGTACAATGAATGATCCACCGCCGCCGCCGGCAGTACAACTTCCTGCTGAGGCACCCTGTCCTCCAACAAGAATATCCAGGGTCTCTCCCGGAGTTACTGTCACGGTTGCACCGATGTGCGCTCCGAGGCCGCCGGGTTGAGGCACGCCGTTCTCGCTATTTGCGGTACCTCCTTCGGCACCATATGCTTCAATAAAGATTTCGGTAACATCAGCCGGCACCGTCCATGTTTGAAGACCACCGGTATAGGTGAATTCCTGGTTGCCGTTCTGTCCGTTTGGATCGTAACAGTTGCCGCAGGCATCTTCGATGAAGATACCCCCGCAGACGCCGGCGCAGTCAATCACGAAGGCGCATGAACCGTCATCGCACTGTGCGTTCGGGTCGAAATTGCATGCTGCTTCATCGGTACACCCGTCAGGGAGGATGCATGAACCGTCATCGCAGGTTGCAGCAGGATCGTAGTTGCAGGCTGTTTCATCTGTACAACCATCAGGAAGGATGCATGAACCGTCGTCAATATCAGCTGTATCGTCGTAGTTACAGGCTGTTGCATCTGTACATCCCGCGTTGCATTCGGGAATGGAGGTGTAGCTGATGATGATTTGTCCGTTTCCACTTTGTGCGCCCGCTTCAGCATATTGGTCTGTACCGGCATTGTAGCTACCGCCGCCGCCGCCGCCGTGACCCCAGTCTGCTGCTGTGTAGCCCGACCAGGTTCCGCCGCCGCCACCGGAGTATCCACCGCCACCGCCGCCGCCAAGGGCAGCACCAGCTCCACCGCCAAAGCCACCTCGGCGATTCGTGTCGTTATTCTCTCCGTTACCACCTGATCCACCACTTACAAAGGAGAATCCTCTTTCACCATTACCGCAGCCGCCATGGCATCCGGTATATTCGGTACCATCTGTTAACAGGCCACCGCCACCGCCGCCCGGGCGGTGAGATACCCCGCTCGTACCACCCTGGCCGGCGGATCCTCCAAGGCCATCAGAAATGAAGTACTCTCCCGAACTTGGCTGTCCGTCTGATCCCACTTCAGTCATTTCTGCGTGTTTTCCATCCTGATAGTCACCAGGGACGGTTTCATTGTAACCACCGGCTCCCCGCCGCCGCCGGCAATGACCAGTGGCGTATCGTCTGAGCGGGTTATAAATGAACCGCCACCGCCACCGGCGCCATCTGAATCTCCATACCCTTGTTCACCAACAAGCACCTTGAGCTGTTCTCCCGGGGTTACGCTTACGGTTCCCTGAATCAGGGCCCCTAAACCGCCAGTTCCGTAGCTTGAGTTTCCGCCTTGCGCGCCTCTTGCTTCAATCGTTACCAGCGTGACCCCTGAAGGCACCGTCCAGTTCTCTATGCTGCCGGTATAGCTGAAAGTCAGTTCGTCGTTCTGTGCGTTCGGGTCATAACAGTTGCCGCATGCATCTTCGATGAAGATGCCTCCGCAGACGCCATCACAGTCGATCACATATGCACATGTACCATCATCAATGGTAGCGACAGGATCATAATTACATGCTGTATCATCGATGCAGCCCAGATCAAACGTACAGCTACCGTCATTGTAGTTGGCGGTTTCATCGTAGTTGTCTGCTTCTGGATCGGTGCAGCCCGGGAAACAGTCTGGCGCTGCTCCGTTTGGATCGAAGCAGTTTTCGCAATCGTCGGTGACGAATGTTCCGCCGCAGGTGCCGTTGCAGTCGATGGTCCAAAGGCAGGAACCGTCGTTTTCAATGGCCGCAGGATCAAAGTTACAGGCTGATTCAATGGTGCACCCTGACTGGGCGTGAAGCGTGACAGCGGCAAGGAGGCACAAAGCCATGAGGCTCAGAAAGCGTAGCATTTTGGGTAAGGTTTAGGTAGTGTAAAGGTAGGTAATCATCATTACGAAATTGTTAATCAGGCATGTTTTACTTTTTCACTGCGCGAAAGCGCAGGATGGATTCCCCGTCGGGTATCTGATGTGAGGCGGTAGGCGTTATGGGTTAAGTTGGGTGAGATAGGCGGCATACGGGAAGAGGGTAAATCACAGGGTCTGATACTAATCGCATCCCGCGTTTTTACGCGGAAAAGAAAAAAGGGAAGACTTGTATAAGCCTTCCCTTTCACTTTATTCAATTTCAGTTTCTATTCACATGCTGATCCGAAACTTCCGAGGAACTGGAGGAGGTCTGATGAATTTACCAGCCCGTCTTCGTTCAGGTCTTCAGGGCATGGGTTTGCGAGGTCGAATTCGCATAAGCCATTCTCGAGGGTAGCATCAGGATCATAGTTCAGGGCATTCGGGTACATGCATCCGTAGCATCCGTGGTGGCAAGAGCCATCATCGCTATTAGCCTCCGCGAGGTAGTTACAAGCGGTAACATCGGTGCATCCTTCAACGATGCACGAGCCATCGTCATAATCTGCATTGGCGTTATAATTCACGGCAAGCGCATTCATACACCCTGAGTACCAGCAGACGCCGGTGTCGATGGTCGCTTCGGGGTTATAGTTGATGGCCGATTGATCCATACAACCCGCGATATCCACAACGATTTCAAAGACACAAGAACCATCATCGGTATTTGCGTTTTCATCGTAGTTGGTTGCATCGGCATACGTACAGCCCGGGTAGAGACAAGTACCATCATCTTCAGTTGCCTGCGGGTTGTAATTCGCAGCGGTGTCATCCATACAGCCTGAAGTCACACATGTACCGTCATCGTAAGTGGCCAACGGGTTGAAGTTATCCGCATTCTGATCAGTACAACCCGGCACGCAGAATGGCGTATTCTGGATTGTGATTATCACGTATCCGTCACCATCGTTAGCCTGTGCTTCGTTTGACTGCTGCAAAGCGGCATTAAAGCTTGATCCACCGCCACCGTTTCCACCGATGCCGTAGCTTCCGCCACCACCAGAGTAGCCACCGCCGCCGCCGGCTCCATGGCAGCCACCGCCACCACCGCCGCCGAAGCCACCGGTAATACCTGCACCACAAGCAGCCGTGCCACCTGCACCACCGTTCACAAAGGCCTGCCCTGAGGTATTTCCGCCATCTGAACAGAGAGGTTCTTCGCCATCGGTGAGGAGTCCGGCACCATTACCTCCGCAGGCTTCACCAGTAAGGGAATTGGACGCGCCGTTTCCGGATGATCCACCTACCCCGAAGTTTGTTGGGTTGTTTGGACTATATCCATCGTTGGCATTTTGGTTGAGTGTCGCGTGCATGAGTCCGTTAGTTGGAGCTCCGCTCACACCACCGCCACCACCTGCAATAAGGAGCGGGTTGTCAGAGTTATCAGTGACAAAAGTACCCCCGCCGCCACCGGCGTAATTGAACTGGCCATCGCCTGGTTGTCCGGCGTTACCAATTAGAAGTTTAATTTGCTCACCCGGAGTCACTTCCAGCATACCAGCGACTTTGGTTCCCAGACCACCTACACCGCCGTTATAGCTTCCACCTGCAGCCCCATAGGCTTCTACATAGATTTCAGCTACGCCGTCAGGTACAACAAAACTTTGGAGGAATCCAGTGTAGTTGAATACGAACGATTCTCCTGCGATGGTAGGGTCATAGCAGTTTCCGCAATCATCGGTAACAGAAGGACCACCGCAGATGCCATTGCAGTCTACTTCGAAGATACAAGAACCGTCATCGCTGTTAGCTTCGGGGTCATAATTACATGCGCCCATATCCGTACAGCCAAGGTAAATACAGCTTCCGTCATCGAAATTTGCGTCAGGATTGAAATTGTCAGCTTCAGCGTCTATGCATCCGGGATTACATTCAGGGATAAGATCGAAGGTGATGATGATCTGGCCATTGCCTTCTCGAACACCGGCAAGTACTTCCGTATCGAGAAGTCCGTCAACATAAGACGAACCGCCGCCGCCTCCGTCAGCGAAACCGCCGCCACCGCCGCCGTACCAGCCGCCGCCGCCGCCGCCGCCACCGGCAGAGTTACCCGATGCGTCACCACCAATACCAAATGTACCTGAGGTCACACCACAGTTACCGCCGGAGTTTCCTTGAGCACCACCTGCATTTTGCGTTCCGCCCTGTGCACCGGTACCTGACTCATTGGAGCCTGTGCCGTTTTCGCCGACAAGGTCGCCACCATTACCACCGCGAGCGAAAGTCCAGCCTCCGCCACCGCCGCCACCGGCGACGATCACGCGATCAGAAAGCGACTGGCCTCCGATGCGGATGTCAGAAGCACCACCACCCGGTGAACCGTTTCCGGCAGTACGGGTAGCACCACCACCATTCCACCCGCCTTCGGCGAGTGCGCAATCACCATAGGGGTGATCACCTGATCGGTCTTGCCCTTTACCTCCTACGTAAACGTAGAGAATGTCACCCTGGTTGAGTGTCATGGTGCCTTTTGCATATCCACCAAGACCGCCGTCGATAGGGTATAGGGATGTAATGTTCCCTCCTTGGGCACCCCATGCTTCGACGGTGTACTCACCGTCTGCAGGTGCTTCAAAGGTCTGCACGTCACCCGTAAACTCGAAGGTCATAGAACCGGTTTGCGCGTTGCCATCGTAGCAGTTGCCACATTCATCTTCAATGAATGTACCCCCGCAAGTTCCGGCGCAATCCACTTCATAGATGCACGATCCATCGTCACAGCCTGCACTTGGGTCAAAGTTGCATGCGGCGTTGTCGTTACAGCCGGGGTAGGTGCACGATCCATCGTCACATAGGGCAGCAGCATCATAATTGCATGCCAGCTCATCCGTACAGCCGTCAGGGTAGAAACACGAAGCGTCATCTACATCTGCGTTCTCGTCGTAGTTACAAGCGATCGGATCCATACAACCTTCGTTGCACTCCGGGATTGCGCTGTAGGCTATGATAATCTGGCCATTGCCTTCTCGCACACCAGCTATAACTTCTGTGTTGAGGAGGCCGTCAACGTATGACGAACCGCCGCCGCCTCCGTCGGCGAAACCTCCGCCACCGCCGCCGTACCAGCCGCCGCCTCCGCCACCGCCACCGGCAGAGCTGCCTGATGCGTCGCCACCAATACCAAATGTACCTGAGGTGACACCACAGCTACCCCCGGAATTGCCTTGCGTACCACCGGCATTTTGCGTTCCGCCCTGTGCACCGGTACCTGACTCATTGGAGCCTGTGCCGTTTTCACCGGTGAGGCCGCCACCATTGCCGCCTCGGGCGAAAGTCCAGCCACCGCCACCGCCGCCACCAGCGACGATTACGCGATCAGAAAGCGATTGACCTCCGATACGGATATCGGATGCGCCACCACCTGGAGTACCGTTACCGGCAGTGCGTGTAGCGCCACCGCCGTTCCATCCACCTTCTGCAAGCGCGCAGCTACCGTACGGGTGATCACCTGAACGATCCTGGCCTTTACCGCCTACGTAGACGTTGAGTACATCGCCCGCTGTTAGCATCATTGAGCCCTTAGCATAGCCCCCAAGACCACCGTCGATAGGATAAAGAGAGGTGATGTTTCCACCTTGAGCACCCCATGTTTCGAAGATATATTCGCCAGTCACGGGTGCCGTAAAGGTTTGGACATCTCCGGTAAAGTTGAAGGTGACCGTTGTGAGAGCTTGATTATTAGGATCATAGCAGTTCCCACAGAGGTCTTCTACAAACGTGCCTCCGCACATGCCTGCACAGTCAACTACGAAAGCGCAGCTACCATCGTCGCAAATCGCGTTAGGGTCGTAGTTACATGCCGCTCCATCTGTACATCCATCGGGTAGTATACATGAGCCATCATCACATTGTGCGGCGGCATCATAGTTACATGCAGTTTCGTCCGTACATCCATCTGGAAGGATACAAGATCCATCATCTACTTCAGCAGTGTCATCGTAATTGCAGGCTAAAGGATCCATGCATCCGGCGTTACATTCGGGAATGCCGTCGTAGCTGATCATGATTTGACCATTTCCTTCACGGATACCGGCCATCACTTCGGTGTCGAGAAGTCCGTCAACGTAAGACGAACCACCGCCGCCGCCGTCAGCGAATCCACCGCCGCCGCCGCCGTACCAGCCGCCGCCGCCGCCGCCACCACCGGCAGAGCTACCTGACGCGTCACCGCCGATACCAAATGTACCTGAAGTGACACCACAGCTGCCACCTGAGTTTCCTTGAGCACCACCGGCATTTTGTGTACCCCCTTGTGCTCCTGTACCTGATTCATTTGAACCCGTGCCATTCTCACCTGTGAGACCACCACCATTGCCGCCACGGGCATAGGTCCACCCGCCGCCACCGCCGCCACCGGCGACGATTATGCGGTCGGAAAGCGATTGACCACTGAGACGAATGTCAGAAGCACCGCCGCCGGGTGTTCCGTTGCCGGCAGTGCGTGTAGCACCACCGCCGTTCCAGCCACCTTCAGCGAGCGCGCAGCTACCGTAAGGGTGGTCACCTGAGCGGTCTTGTCCTTTACCGCCAACGTAGACATAAAGAATGTCGCCCTGGTTCAATGTCATAGATCCTTTCGCGTAGCCTCCAAGTCCGCCGTTGATAGGATATAGGGATGTAATGTTCCCTCCTTGAGCACCCCAGGCTTCGAAGATGTATTCTCCGGTAACCGGAGCTTCAAAGGTTTGCACATCTCCGGTGAAAGAGAAGGTAACCGAGCCTTCTTGTGCGTTGCCATCGTAGCAGTTGCCACATGCATCTTCAATGAAGGTGCCACCGCACACTCCCGCACAATCAATTTCGTAAATACAAGATTCATTGTCACATCCCGCATTCATGTCATAGTTGCAAGCGGCTTCATCCAGGCATCCCGGATATGTGCAGCTTCCATCGTTACATTGTGCATCCGGATCAAAGTTACAGGCTGTAGCATCTGTGCATCCATCAGGTAGGATACATGAGCCGTCATCGACTTCAGCCGTGTCATCATAGTTACACGCGACAGGATCCATACAACCTTCGTTGCATTGCGGAATCACCCCGTAAGAGATTGCAATCTGTCCGTTTCCTGTTTGGACACCGGCTAGTACTTCCGTATCGAGGAGGCCGTCAACGTATGACGAACCGCCGCCGCCGCCGTCAGCGAAACCGCCGCCACCGCCGCCGTACCAGCCGCCGCCGCCGCCACCGCCGCCGGCAGAGCCACCAGAGGCGTCACCGCCAATGCCGAATGTACCAGAGGTAACACCGCAGCTTCCGCCGGAGTTGCCTTGAGCACCACCGGCGTTTTGCGTTCCGCCCTGAGCACCGGTACCTGATTGATTAGAGCCCGTACCGTTTTCACCGGAGAGGCCGCCACCGTTGCCGCCTCGGGCGAAAGTCCAGCCACCACCACCGCCGCCACCAGCGACGATCACGCGATCAGAAAGCGATTGACCTCCGATACGGATATCGGATGCACCACCACCTGGAGTACCGTTACCGGCAGTGCGCGTAGCACCGCCGCCATTCCATCCCCCTTCGGCAAGCGCGCAGTCACCGTACGGGTGGTCACCTGAACGGTCTTGACCTTTTCCACCTACATAGAGGTGTAAGGTTTCTCCCGCCATGAGCGATATGGTTCCTTTTGCATAGCCACCCAGACCACCGTCGATAGGATAAAGAGAGGTGATGTTTCCACCCTGGGCTCCCCATGCTTCAAATACGTAATCACCATCAGCAGGAGCGGTAAAAGTTTGCACGTCTCCTGTAAAGCTGAAGGTTTGGGTAGTGAGTTCAAGGTTATTCGGGTCGTAGCAGTTACCGCAGAGGTCTTCAATGAAGGTGCCACCGCACACACCTGCACAGTCAATAACAAATGCGCAGCTACCGTCGTCGCAGGTGGCGTTTGGGTCATAGTTACAAGCTGCGGCATCGGTGCAGCCATCAGGGAGGATACACGAGCCGTCATCGCACTGGGCAGCGGCATCATAGTTACATGCAGTCCCGTCTGTACAACCGTCTGGGAGAATACAAGAACCGTCATCAACATCAGCGGTGTCGTCGTAGTTACACGCTGAAGGATCCATGCAACCTGCGTTGCATTCGGGAATGCCGTCATAGCTGATAATGATTTGTCCATTTCCTTCACGGACACCTGTCAATACTTCTGTATCAAGGAGTCCGTCAACGTATGACGAACCACCGCCACCGCCGTCGGCGAAGCCACCGCCACCGCCGCCGTACCAGCCACCGCCGCCGCCGCCGCCGCCGGCAGAGCTACCTGATGCGTCACCGCCGATACCAAAGGTACCCGAGGTTACACCGCAGCTACCCCCAGAGTTGCCTTGAGCACCACCAGCATTCTGGGTGCCGCCCTGGGCACCGGTACCTGATTCATTTGAACCCGTGCCATTCTCACCTGTGAGACCGCCACCATTGCCGCCACGGGCGAAGGTCCAGCCACCGCCACCGCCGCCGCCGGCGACGATCACGCGGTCAGAAAGCGATTGACCACTGAGACGAATGTCAGAAGCACCGCCGCCGGGAGTACCGTTACCGGCCGTGCGTGTAGCACCACCGCCGTTCCAGCCACCCTCAGCGAGTGCGCAGCTACCGTATGGGTGGTCACCTGAGCGGTCTTGTCCTTTACCGCCAACGTAGACATAGAGAATGTCGCCCTGGTTCAATGTCATAGATCCTTTCGCGTAGCCTCCAAGTCCGCCGTTGATAGGATAAAGTGACGTAATGTTCCCTCCTTGAGCACCCCATGTTTCGAAGATGTATTCTCCGGTAACCGGAGCTTCAAAGGTTTGCACATCTCCGGTGAATTCGAAGGTGATGACCCCATCTTGTGCATTGCTGTCGTAGCAGTTGCCGCATGCATCTTCAATGAAGGTGCCACCGCACACTCCCGCACAATCAATTACGAACTGACAAGAAAGGTCATCACAAACTGCATTCGGATCATAGTTACACGCCGCCTCGTCTGTACATCCGTCAGGGAGGATGCAAGTGCCGTCGTCGCATGTTACTGCTGGGTCGTAGTTACATGCCGTTTCATCGGTGCAACCGTCGGGCAGAATACATGAACCATCATCTATGTCAGCGTTCTCGACGTAATTACAAGCGAGTGGGTCCAAACAGCCTTCATTGCACTGTGGAATTACACCGTAAGAGATTGCAATTTGTCCGTTTCCGGTTTGGACACCGGCTAGTACTTCCGTATCGAGGAGGCCGTCAACGTATGACGAACCGCCGCCGCCGCCGTCAGCGAAACCGCCGCCACCGCCGCCGTACCAACCGCCGCCGCCGCCACCGCCGCCTGCAGAGCCACCAGAGGCGTCGCCACCAATGCCGAATGTACCAGAGGTAACACCGCAGCTTCCGCCGGAGTTGCCTTGAGCACCACCGGCGTTTTGCGTTCCGCCCTGAGCACCGGTACCTGACTCATTGGAGCCCGTACCGTTTTCACCGGTGAGGCCGCCACCATTGCCGCCTCGGGCGAAAGTCCAGCCACCACCACCGCCGCCACCAGCGACGATCACGCGATCAGAAAGCGATTGACCTCCGATACGGATATCGGATGCACCACCACCTGGAGTACCGTTACCGGCAGTGCGCGTAGCACCGCCGCCATTCCATCCCCCTTCGGCGAGCGCGCAGTCACCGTACGGGTGGTCACCTGAACGGTCTTGACCTTTTCCACCTACGTAGAGGTATAAGGTTTCTCCCGCCATGAGTGACATGGTTCCTTTGGCATAGCCACCCAGACCACCGTCGATAGGATAAAGAGAGGTGATGTTTCCACCCTGGGCTCCCCATGCTTCAAATACATAATCACCATCAGCAGGAGCGGTAAACGTTTGTACGTCTCCTGTAAAGCTGAAGGATTGGGTAGTGAGTTCAAGGTTATTCGGGTCGTAGCAGTTGCCGCAGAGGTCTTCAATGAAGACACCTCCACAGACTCCGGCACAATCTATTTCGTAGGCACAACTGCCGTTATCGCAGATAGCATTCGGATCGTAATTACAAGCAGCGCCATCGGTGCATCCGTCAGGAAGGATGCATGAGCCGTCGTCACAGGTTGCTGCAATGTCATAATTGCAAGCTGATTCATCAGTGCATCCGTCAGGGAGAATACATGACCCGTCATCCGCCTGTGCCGCAGGGTCATAGTTGCAGGCAAGCTCATCTGTGCATCCTTCGATGCACTCAGGGATGCCGTCATAGCTGATAATGATTTGTCCATTTCCTTCACGGACACCCGTCAATACTTCTGTATCAAGGAGTCCGTCAACGTATGACGAACCACCGCCGCCGCCGTCGGCGAAGCCACCGCCACCGCCGCCGTACCAGCCACCGCCGCCGCCGCCGCCGCCGGCAGAGCTACCTGATGCGTCACCGCCGATACCAAAGGTACCCGAGGTTACACCGCAGCTACCCCCAGAGTTGCCTTGAGCACCTCCAGCATTTTGTGTACCCCCTTGTGCTCCTGTACCCGATTCATTTGAACCCGTGCCATTCTCACCTGTGAGACCGCCACCATTGCCGCCACGGGCGAAGGTCCAGCCACCGCCACCGCCGCCGCCGGCGACGATCACGCGATCAGAAAGCGATTGACCACTGAGACGAATGTCAGAAGCACCACCACCGGGTGTTCCGTTGCCGGCCGTGCGTGTAGCACCGCCGCCGTTCCAGCCACCTTCAGCGAGTGCGCAGCCACCATAAGGGTGGTCACCTGAGCGGTCTTGTCCTTTACCGCCAACGTAGACATAGAGAATGTCGCCCTGGTTCAATGTCATAGATCCTTTCGCGTAGCCTCCAAGTCCGCCGTTGATAGGATAAAGTGACGTAATGTTCCCTCCTTGAGCACCCCATGTTTCGAAGGTGTATTCTCCGGTAACCGGAGCTTCAAAGGTTTGCACATCTCCGGTGAATTCGAAGGTGAGGACCCCATCTTGTGCATTGCTGTCGTAGCAGTTTCCACAAGCGTCTTCTATAAAGGTTCCTCCGCAAGTTCCTTGACAATCAATGATGTATTCGCAAGTTCCATCATCGATCGTGGCCAAGGCACTAAAGTTGCATGCGGCCTCATCTGTACATCCCAAATCGTAGGTACAACTTCCATCGTTGTAGTTTGCTTCAGGATCATAATTGTCGCCTTCAGGGTCTGTACAACCAGGAAAACAGTCTGGAGCCGGTTCATTCGGGTCGAAGCAGTTTTCGCAGTCATCAATGACAAACGTACCTCCGCAAGTACCCGCACAGTCAATAGACCACGTACAAGACCCGTCGTTTTCTGTTGCAATAGGGTCGTAATTACAGGCAGATTCAATTGTACAGCCTGTCTGGGCATAAACTGCCACGGAGAAGGTTGCAAAAATAAGTGCAACCAGGATTTTGGTTAAGTGCATAGCATGTTCGGTTAAAGTGCCAAAAAGATACAACAATCGACTCATAAGTGCATTTCGTCGATGTTAATTTTCATCGGATTTTTGTGTTTGTTGTTCTGTTCTGCTATGATTTCTGAGTTGAGGCTATGCCAATTCAGCAGGAAATGCCGGTGAAAGCAGAGTTTGGGATTCCATTGAACCTCTTTGAGGAAACTATCGGGCTATTTCAGGATACGAGTGAACCTCTTGCAGGGCGCCTAAGGGTGGGATTGTTGTTTGGGTAGGTTTGAAAAGGGTAGATGTAAGCGACAAATTTCGTCAAGGTCAGATGCTTATCGCATCCCGCGTTTTTACGCGGAAAAGAAAAAAGGGAAGACTTTGAAAAGCCTTCCCTTTCGCGTTTTGCATTTTTATCATTTACTCACATGCGTTACCGAAGCTTCCGAGGAACTGGAGCAGGTCAGAAGAGTTGACCAGTCCGTCTTCGTTGAGGTCTTCAGGGCATGGATTTGCCAGATCAAACTGACAGGATCCATCTTCTGCGGTTGCGTCTATGTCATAGTTCAATGCCTCTAAGTATGTGCAGCCGTAGCAATCGTAATCGCAGGAACCGTCATCAAGCAACGCGGAAGGATCATAGTTGCAGGCCTCTGGATCAGTGCAGCCTGCGCAGGCGTCGTAATCGCACGAACCGTCATCCGTATCCGCGGTAGGATCAAAATTGCAAGCTGCAGGGTCTGTACAACCGCCATACTGACAGCTGCCATCATTCTGCGTAGCGCCATTATCGAAGTTCACGGCATCTACATCGGTACAACCGAGGTAGATGCAGCTTCCGTTGTCGATGGTCGCAGCCTGGCTGTAGTTAACCGCATTGATGTCAGTGCAACCTTCACACGTCACGTACTCACAAGTGCCGTTATCAACCGTGGCTACTGCGAGGTAGTTACACGCTGTTTCATCGGTACAACCCGGGATGTCCTGGGCGATGTCGAAGATGCATGAGCCGTCGTCTACGCTTGCGTTGGCGTCGTAGTTGGTTGCGTCTTCGTAGGTGCAGCCTGAGAAGATACACGAGCCATCATCGATGTTCGCGTTGGCATCGTAGTTGTCAGCGTTTTCGTCGGTGCAACCTGAGAATTCACAGGTGCCGTCGTCGAAGTTCGCTGCCGGATCGTAGTTGTCTGCTGTTTCATCAATACAACCGGGCTGGCAGAGTGGGGTATTGAGGATCGTGATGATCACGTATCCGTCACCACTGTTGGCCTGGGCCATCGCAGCAGGGGAGTCGGCGCTGTTGAAGCTGCCACCGCCACCGCCGTTTCCGCCGATGCCGTAGCTGCCGCCACCACCGGAGTAGCCACCGCCACCACCGGCTCCGTGGCAGCCGCCGCCGCCACCACCGCCATAGCCTCCGGCGATGTTTGCACCGCAGGCCGATACGCCCGCGCTACCTCCGTTCACGAAGGCTTCGCCTGATACAGGAGCACCGCCTTCACACAGCGAAGCTTCACCATCGGTGAGGAGTCCGCCGCCATTACCGCCGCAGGCTGCACCGCTCATGGCGTTTGTTGCACCGCTTCCGGCCGTACCTCCAACGCCGTAGTTGAGGGCGTTGTTCGGACTGTATCCGTCGTTTCCGGTTTCGTTGACGCTGGCGTGCTCGTTGCCGTTGACCGGCATGCCGCTGATGCCGCCACCACCACCTGCAATGAGCAGTGGGTTGTCTGCGTTGTCGGTCACGAAGGTACCGCCACCGCCACCGGCGTAGCTGAACTGTCCGTCACCATCTTGTCCTTCACCACCGACCATCAGCTTGAGCTGCTGACCGGGGTTTACGTTGAGCACACCGCCGACCATGGCACCGAGTCCGCCCGTACCGCCGTTGTAGCTGCCGCCGGCAGCGCCGTAGGCTTCCACGTAGACTTGTGACACGCCGTCAGGCACGATGAAGGTCTGCAGGAATCCGGTATGGTTGAACTGGAAGCTGTCGCCTTCATCGGTCGGATCGTAGCAGTTGCCACAGTCATCGGTGATGTTTGGACCGCCGCAGACACCGTTACAGTCGATCACATAGATACACGAGCCATCGTCTTGATTGGCACCCATGTCGTAGTTGCATGCTGTATCATCGGTACAACCCGGGTAGATACAAGATCCATCGTCGAAGTTGGCTTCGGGGTTGTAGTTCGGAGAAGTTGCGTCGGTGCAGCCTGGGGTGCATTCCGGTATGGTGTTGTAGGAGATGACAACAAGTCCGTTTCCGGATTGCACACTACCAGCGTTATCCTGGTTGGTACCAGCGTTGAAGGATCCTCCTCCGCCTGCTCCGCAGTAGAACGGTCCGCCCGCAGCACCACCGGAATAGCCACCGCCACCGCCACCGCTATGCGTATTGCTGACAGCACCACCGCCGCCAAATCCTCCGTTAGGAGAAGCAGAAGTATCACCGTTAGGGTTGTTGATAACGGAGTTCCATCCCTTACCACCGCCTTGCTGGTTTCCATCACCGCCGTTCGATCCTCCGGCAACCTGTCCTGTTCGACTAGCTGTTCCATTCTGATCAGTGGTTGCATCAACACCCGGTGCGTTGGAGAGGTTACCTGCACTAGAGCAGATACCACCACCACCACCGCCACCGGCGACAATGAGGGGGTCAGGAGCGCCATTGACCCAAATAAATGAGCCACCACCACCGGAAGAACCGTTGTTGGCGGAGTTTCCGCTTACGGAGTTGAATCCTTGCTGTCCGACAACAATGTTGATCACATCACCTGAGTTGACCACAAAGTCACCGCGCATACGAGCTCCAAGTCCGCCCGGAGAATCCGGACAGAAGGAGTTTCGTCCGCCTTGCGCACCCCATGCTTCGATGGTGATGTTGGTAGCTCCTGCAGGGACAGTCCATTGCTGGGTTGATCCGGTATAGTTGAAAGTGATGGACTCTTGTTGAGCGTTATTCGGGTCATAGCAGTTGCCGCAGGCGTCTTCTACGAAAACACCCCCGCAGACGCCCGCGCAGTCAATGATGTAAGCACACGAACCGTCATCACATTGTGCATTAGGATCGTAATTGCATGCTGTATCATCCGTACATCCATCCGGGAGGATACACGATCCGTCATCACAGGTTGCTGCGGGGTCGAAGTTACATGCTGTTTCATCGGTACATCCATCCGGTAGGATGCAGGAGCTGTCGTCCACATCAGCGGTATCGTCGTAGTTACATGCCGTTGGATCGGTGCATCCGGCATTGCATTCGGGGATGGTGTTATAGGAGATGACAACAAGTCCGTTTCCGGATTGCACACTACCAGCGTTATCCTGGTTGGTACCAGCGTTGAAGGATCCTCCTCCGCCTGCTCCGCAGTAGAACGGTCCGCCCGCAGCACCACCGGAATAGCCACCGCCACCGCCACCGCTATGCGTATTGCTGACAGCACCACCGCCGCCAAATCCTCCGTTAGGAGAAGCAGAAGTATCACCGTTAGGGTTGTTGATAACGGAGTTCCATCCCTTACCACCGCCTTGCTGGTTTCCATCGCCGCCGTTGGATCCACCGGCAACCTGTCCTGTTCGACTAGCTGTTCCGTTCTGATCAGTGGTTGCATCAACACCCGGCGCGTTGGAGAGGTTACCTGCACTAGAGCAGATACCACCACCACCACCGCCACCGGCGACAATGAGGGGTCAGGAGCGCCATTGACCCAAATAAATGAGCCACCACCACCGGAAGAACCGTTGTTGGCGGAGTTTCCGCTTACGGAGTTGAATCCTTGCTGTCCGACAACAATGTTGATCACATCACCTGAGTTGACCACAAAGTCACCGCGCATACGAGCTCCAAGTCCGCCCGGAGAATCCGGACAGAAGGAGTTTCGTCCGCCTTGCGCACCCCATGCTTCGATGGTGATGTTGGTAGCTCCTGCAGGGACAGTCCATTGCTGGGTTGATCCGGTATAGTTGAAAGTGATGGACTCTTGTTGAGCGTTATTCGGGTCATAGCAGTTGCCGCAGGCGTCTTCTACGAAAACACCCCCGCAGACGCCCGCGCAGTCAATGATGTAAGCACACGAACCGTCATCACATTGTGCATTAGGATCGTAATTGCATGCTGTATCATCCGTACATCCATCCGGGAGGATACACGATCCGTCATCACAGGTTGCTGCGGGGTCGAAGTTACATGCTGTTTCATCGGTACATCCATCCGGTAGGATGCAGGAGCTGTCGTCCACATCAGCGGTATCGTCGTAGTTACATGCCGTTGGATCGGTGCATCCGGCATTGCATTCGGGGATGGTGTTATAGGAGATGACAACAAGTCCGTTTCCGGATTGCACACTACCAGCGTTATCCTGGTTGGTACCAGCGTTGAAGGATCCTCCTCCGCCTGCTCCGCAGTAGAACGGTCCGCCCGCAGCACCACCGGAATAGCCACCGCCACCGCCACCGCTATGCGTATTGCTGACAGCACCACCGCCGCCAAATCCTCCGTTAGGAGAAGCAGAAGTATCACCGTTAGGGTTGTTGATAACGGAGTTCCATCCCTTACCACCGCCTTGCTGGTTTCCATCACCGCCGTTCGATCCTCCGGCAACCTGTCCTGTTCGACTAGCTGTTCCATTCTGATCAGTGGTTGCATCAACACCCGGTGCGTTGGAGAGGTTACCTGCACTAGAGCAGATACCACCACCACCACCGCCACCGGCGACAATGAGGGGTCAGGAGCGCCATTGACCCAAATAAATGAGCCACCACCACCGGAAGAACCGTTGTTGGCGGAGTTTCCGCTTACGGAGTTGAATCCTTGCTGTCCGACAACAATGTTGATCACATCACCTGAGTTGACCACAAAGTCACCGCGCATACGAGCTCCAAGTCCGCCCGGAGAATCCGGACAGAAGGAGTTTCGTCCGCCTTGCGCACCCCATGCTTCGATGGTGATGTTGGTAGCTCCTGCAGGGACAGTCCATTGCTGGGTTGATCCGGTATAGTTGAAAGTGATGGACTCTTGTTGAGCGTTATTCGGGTCATAGCAGTTGCCGCAGGCGTCTTCTACGAAAACACCCCGCAGACGCCCGCGCAGTCAATGATGTAAGCACACGAACCGTCATCACATTGTGCATTAGGATCGTAATTGCATGCTGTATCATCCGTACATCCATCCGGGAGGATACACGATCCGTCATCACAGGTTGCTGCGGGGTCGAAGTTACATGCTGTTTCATCGGTACATCCATCCGGTAGGATGCAGGAGCTGTCGTCCACATCAGCGGTATCGTCGTAGTTACATGCCGTTGGATCGGTGCATCCGGCATTGCATTCGGGGATGGTGTTATAGGAGATGACAACAAGTCCGTTTCCGGATTGCACACTACCAGCGTTATCCTGGTTGGTACCAGCGTTGAAGGATCCTCCTCCGCCTGCTCCGCAGTAGAACGGTCCGCCCGCAGCACCACCGGAATAGCCACCGCCACCGCCACCGCTATGCGTATTGCTGACAGCACCACCGCCGCCAAATCCTCCGTTAGGAGAAGCAGAAGTATCACCGTTAGGGTTGTTGATAACGGAGTTCCATCCCTTACCACCGCCTTGCTGGTTTCCATCGCCGCCGTTGGATCCACCGGCAACCTGTCCTGTTCGACTAGCTGTTCCGTTCTGATCAGTGGTTGCATCAACACCCGGCGCGTTGGAGAGGTTACCTGCACTAGAGCAGATACCACCACCACCACCGCCACCGGCGACAATGAGGGGGTCAGGAGCGCCATTGACCCAAATAAATGAGCCACCACCACCGGAAGAACCGTTGTTGGCGGAGTTTCCGCTTACGGAGTTGAATCCTTGCTGTCCGACAACAATGTTGATCACATCACCTGAGTTGACCACAAAGTCACCGCGCATACGAGCTCCAAGTCCGCCCGGAGAATCCGGACAGAAGGAGTTTCGTCCGCCTTGCGCACCCCATGCTTCGATGGTGATGTTGGTAGCTCCTGCAGGGACAGTCCATTGCTGGGTTGATCCGGTATAGTTGAAAGTGATGGACTCTTGTTGAGCGTTATTCGGGTCATAGCAGTTGCCGCAGGCGTCTTCTACGAAAACACCCCGCAGACGCCCGCGCAGTCAATGATGTAAGCACACGAACCGTCATCACATTGTGCATTAGGATCGTAATTGCATGCTGTATCATCCGTACATCCATCCGGGAGGATACACGATCCGTCATCACAGGTTGCTGCGGGGTCGAAGTTACATGCTGTTTCATCGGTACATCCATCCGGTAGGATGCAGGAGCTGTCGTCCACATCAGCGGTATCGTCGTAGTTACATGCCGTTGGATCGGTGCATCCGGCATTGCATTCGGGGATGGTGTTATAGGAGATGACAACAAGTCCGTTTCCGGATTGCACACTACCAGCGTTATCCTGGTTGGTACCAGCGTTGAAGGATCCTCCTCCGCCTGCTCCGCAGTAGAACGGTCCGCCCGCAGCACCACCGGAATAGCCACCGCCACCGCCACCGCTATGCGTATTGCTGACAGCACCACCGCCGCCAAATCCTCCGTTAGGAGAAGCAGAAGTATCACCGTTAGGGTTGTTGATAACGGAGTTCCATCCCTTACCACCGCCTTGCTGGTTTCCATCGCCGCCGTTGGATCCACCGGCAACCTGTCCTGTTCGACTAGCTGTTCCGTTCTGATCAGTGGTTGCATCAACACCCGGCGCGTTGGAGAGGTTACCCGCACTAGAGCAGATACCACCACCACCACCGCCACCGGCGACAATGAGGGGGTCAGGAGCGCCATTGACCCAAATAAACGAGCCACCTCCACCGGAGGAACCGTTGTTGGCGGAGTTTCCGCTTACGGAGTTGAATCCTTGCTGTCCGACAACAATGTTGATCACATCACCTGAGTTGACCACAAAGTCACCGCGCATACGAGCTCCAAGTCCGCCCGGAGAATCCGGACAGAAGGAGTTTCGTCCGCCTTGCGCACCCCATGCTTCGATGGTGATGTTGGTAGCTCCTGCAGGGACAGTCCATTGTTGTGTTGATCCGGTGTAGTTGAAAGTGATGGACTCTTGTTGAGCGTTATTCGGGTCATAGCAGTTGCCGCAGGCGTCTTCTAGGAAAACACCCCCGCAGACGCCCGCGCAGTCAATGATGTAAGCACACGAACCGTCATCACATTGTGCATTAGGATCGTAATTGCATGCTGTATCATCCGTACATCCATCCGGGAGGATACACGATCCGTCATCACAGGTTGCTGCGGGGTCGAAGTTACATGCTGTATCATCCGTACATCCATCAGGGAGGATGCAGGAGCTGTCGTCCACATCGGCGGTATCGTCGTAATTACATGCTGTTGGATCGGTGCATCCGGCATTGCATTCCGGTATGGTGTTGTAGGAGATGACAACAAGTCCGTTTCCGGATTGCACACTACCAGCGTTATCCTGGTTGGTACCAGCGTTGAAGGATCCTCCTCCGCCTGCTCCGCAGTAGAACGGTCCGCCCGCAGCACCACCGGAATAGCCACCGCCACCGCCACCGCTATGCGTATTGCTGACAGCACCACCGCCGCCAAATCCTCCGTTAGGAGAAGCAGAAGTATCACCGTTAGGGTTGTTGATAACGGAGTTCCATCCCTTACCACCGCCTTGCTGGTTTCCATCACCGCCGTTCGATCCTCCGGCAACCTGTCCTGTTCGACTAGCTGTTCCATTCTGATCAGTGGTTGCATCAACACCCGGCGCGTTGGAGAGGTTACCCGCACTAGAGCAGATACCACCACCACCACCGCCACCGGCGACAATGAGGGGGTCAGGAGCGCCATTGACCCAAATAAATGAGCCACCACCACCGGAAGAACCGTTGTTGGCGGAGTTGCCGCCCACGGAGTTGAATCCTTGCTGACCAACTACAATGTTGATCACATCTCCTGAGTTGACCACAAAGTCACCGCGCATACGAGCTCCAAGTCCGCCCGGAGAATCCGGACAGAAGGAGTTTCGTCCGCCTTGCGCACCCCATGCTTCGATGGTGATGTTGGTAGCTCCTGCAGGGACAGTCCATTGTTGTGTTGATCCGGTGTAGTTGAAAGTGATGGACTCTTGTTGAGCGTTATTCGGGTCATAGCAGTTGCCGCAGGCGTCTTCTAGGAAAACACCCCCGCAGACGCCCGCGCAGTCAATGATGTAAGCACACGAACCGTCATCACATTGTGCATTAGAATCGTAATTGCATGCTGTATCATCCGTACATCCATCCGGGAGGATACACGATCCGTCATCACAGGTTGCTGCGGGGTCGAAGTTACATGCTGTATCATCCGTACATCCATCAGGGAGGATGCAGGAGCTGTCGTCCACATCGGCGGTATCGTCGTAATTACATGCTGTTGGATCGGTGCATCCGGCATTGCATTCCGGTATGGTGTTGTAGGAGATGACAACAAGTCCGTTTCCGGATTGCACACTACCAGCGTTATCCTGGTTGGTACCAGCGTTGAAGGATCCTCCTCCGCCTGCTCCGCAGTAGAACGGTCCGCCCGCAGCACCACCGGAATAGCCACCGCCACCGCCACCGCTATGCGTATTGCTGACAGCACCACCGCCGCCAAATCCTCCGTTAGGAGAAGCAGAAGTATCACCGTTAGGGTTGTTGATAACGGAGTTCCATCCCTTACCACCGCCTTGCTGGTTTCCATCACCGCCGTTCGATCCTCCGGCAACCTGTCCTGTTCGACTAGCTGTTCCATTCTGATCAGTGGTTGCATCAACACCCGGCGCGTTGGAGAGGTTACCCGCACTAGAGCAGATACCACCACCACCACCGCCACCGGCGACAATGAGGGGGTCAGGAGCGCCATTGACCCAAATAAATGAGCCACCACCACCGGAAGAACCGTTGTTGGCGGAGTTGCCGCCCACGGAGTTGAATCCTTGCTGACCAACTACAATGTTGATCACATCACCTGAGTTGACCACAAAGTCACCGCGCATACGAGCTCCAAGTCCGCCCGGAGAATCCGGACAGAAGGAGTTTCGTCCGCCTTGCGCACCCCATGCTTCGATGGTGATGTTGGTAGCTCCTGCAGGGACAGTCCATTGTTGTGTTGATCCGGTGTAATTAAAGATGACTTCTCCATCTTCAGGAAGATTAGGGTCGAAGCAATTGTTACAGGCATCCGTTTCCCAGATACCGCCACAAACACCATTACAGTCTACCACATATTCACATGACCCATCATCAATAGTAGCGACGGGGTCGTAGTTACAGGCGGTATCATCGATACAACCTAAGTCAAAAGTGCAACTGCCGTCATTATAATTGGCTGTTTCATCGTAGTTGTCTGCTTCTGGATCCGTGCAGCCCGGGAAACAGTCTGGCGCTGCTCCGTTTGGATCGAAGCAGTTTTCACAGTCATCTGTAACAAATGTTCCGCCACAGGTGCCGTTGCAGTCGATGGTCCAAAGGCAGGAGCCGTCGTTTTCAACCGCTGCGGGATCAAAGTTACAGGCTGATTCAATGGTACACCCTGATTGGGCGTAGAAGTTGGCAGTAGCAAAGAGGCATACCGCCAGGAGGCTCAGAAAGCGTAGCATGTTGGGTAAGGTTTGGGTAGGGTAAAAGTAGGTAATCATCATTACCAAATTGTTAATCAGGCAGTTTTACTTTTTCACTGCGCGAAAGCGCAGGATGGATTCGGGATCGTTTGTTCAGGTGTGGATACAATCCACACCTACGTTACAATCCGTACTTGTACCATCCCGCGGTTTTACGCGGAAAAGAAAAAAGGGAAGACTTGGATAAGCCTTCCCTTTCACTTTATTCGATTTCAGTTTCTATTCACATGCTGATCCGAAACTTCCGAGGAACTGGAGGAGGTCTGATGAATTCACCAGTCCGTCTTCGTTCAGGTCTTCAGGGCAAGGATTTGCGAGGTCGAACTGGCAAGTTCCATTATCAATGGTTGCCAAGTCGTTGAAGTTCAATGCATCTATGTAAGTACAACCATAACAGTCGCTAATGCAGTTTGCGTTATCAATAGTTGCGAGGGGGTCAAAGTTGCATGCCGTCGGGTCTGTGCATCCTTCGTACTCACAAGAACCATCATTCTGGTTAGCAGAAACATCGTAGTTGGCTGCGTTTAGATCTGTACAGCCAAGGTAAATACACGAGCCGTCGTCATTGGTAGCTTCAGCATCATAGTTAACGGCCGCGATATCCGTACAACCTTCAATGATGCAGCTTCCGTCGTCATAGGTCACTGTTGCATCGTAGTTTGTTGCCGCTTCATTGGTACAACCAGCGTACTCACAAGATCCGTCATCGATGGTTACTGCAGGGTTGTAGTTCACGGCATTCATGTCAGCACAGCCAGGTACATCCTGAGCGATGTCGAAGATGCATGAGCCGTCGTCTACGGTTGCGTTGGCGTTGTAGTTGGTTGCGTCTTCGTAGGTACAGCCCGAGAAGATACATGAGCCGTCATCGATGTTTGCGTTGGCATCGTAGTTGTCAGCGTTTTCGTCGGTGCAACCTGAGAATTCACAGGTGCCGTCGTCGAAGTTCGCTGCCGGATCGTAGTTGTCTGCTGTTTCATCAATACAACCAGGCTGGCAAAGCGGTGTGTTGAGAATCGTGATGATCACGTAACCGTCACCACTGTTGGCCTGGGCCATCGCAGCAGGGGAGTCAGCGCTGTTGAAGCTGCCACCGCCACCGCCGTTTCCGCCGATGCCGTAGCTGCCGCCACCACCTGAGTATCCGCCGCCGCCGCCGGCTCCGTGGCAGCCACCGCCGCCACCACCACCGTAACCTCCGGCGATGTTCGCACCACAGGCCGATACGCCCGCGCTACCTCCGTTCACGAAGGCTTCACCTGATACCGGTGATCCGCCTTCACAGAGCGAAGCTTCACCATCGGTGAGGAGTCCGCCTCCGTTACCGCCGCAGGCTGCTCCGCTCATGGCGTTTGTTGCACCGCTTCCGGCCGTACCTCCAACGCCGTAGTTGAGGGCGTTGTTCGGACTGTATCCGTCGTTTCCGGTTTCGTTGACGCTGGCGTGCTCGTTGCCGTTGACCGGCATGCCGCTGATGCCGCCACCACCACCTGCAATGAGGAATGGGTTGTCTGCGTTGTCGGTCACGAAGGTACCGCCACCGCCACCGGCGTAGCTGAACTGTCCGTCACCATCTTGTCCTTCACCACCGACCATCAGCTTGAGCTGCTGACCGGGGGTTACGTTGAGCACACCGCCCACCATGGCACCGAGTCCGCCGGTTCCGCCATCGTAGCTACCACCGGCAGCGCCGTAAGCTTCCACGTAGACTTGTGACACGCCGTCAGGCACGATGAAGGTCTGCAGGAATCCGGTATGGTTGAACTGGAAGCTGTCGCCTTCATCGGTCGGATCGTAGCAGTTGCCGCAGTCATCGGTGATGTTTGGACCGCCGCAGACACCGTTACAGTCGATCACATAGATACACGAGCCATCGTCTTGGTTGGCATCCATGTCATAGTTGCAGGCTGTGTCATCGGTACAACCCGGGTAGATGCAAGATCCGTCGTCGAAGTTGGCATCGGGGTTGTAATTCGGAGAAGTTGCATCGGTACAGCCAGGGGTGCATTCGGGGGCAATGAAGAGTTCGTAAGAAATGATTATTATTCCGTTCCCTGAATTGACACCTGATTCAGCGACATCTATCGCTGCTGCAGCAAATGATCCTCCACCGAGGCCACCTTGGTAAGGGCACCCCCCGAATTGATTGGATCCGCCGGCACCACCGGAGTAGCCTCCACCGCCGCCGCCACCGTTACCACCGGTGCCACCGCCGCCAAATCCGCCATTGGATTGGGTGATGCATTGGGTATTGTTCTGTTGGTTACCGCCTGCGCCGCCGTTGACGAACGCACGACCACCGCCGTTACCTCCTCCATTTCCAAGGAGGCCACCGCCACCTGAGCCTCCATCGCCACATCCACCGCTTCCCGGCTGGTACTGTCCGCCTGAACCGTTGGTGCCACCGCTGATGTTGCAGTCGCTACCGCCATCGTTGGTGGTGAGTCCGGGATAGCCTTGTTGCCCATTGTATGCGGTACCACCACCTCCACCGGCGATTACTAGTGGTGTATCGTCAGAGGTAGTGACGAAAGATCCGCCGCCACCACCACCGGTCGTGCCTGTGGCACTTTGCCCTTGTTGTCCGACAAGTATTTTGAGGTCATCTCCCGGAGTTACGGTTACGGTACTCACAATGCGTGCACCAAGGCCTGCGTTGGTTCCGCCTCCCTCAGCGCCGCTTGCATCGATGGTGATTTCAGTGACACCTGCTGGAACCGTCCATGTATCAATACTACCGGAGTAGTTAAATGTCAGTTGGTCAGAAGCATTTGGTGTGTTAGGATCATAGCAGTTGCCGCAGGCGTCTTCGATAAAGTTGCCTCCACAGACACCTGCACAATCAATGATGAACTGGCAAGAGCCGTCATCACACACAGCATTTGGATCATAGTTACAAGCCGAGTCGTCTGTACAGCCATCCGAGAGTATGCAGGTGCCATCGTCGCACAGAGCGGCAGGGTCGTAGTTACAAGCTGTTTCATCAGTGCAACCATCTGGGAATATGCAAGAACCATCATCAGCCTCAGCACCGCTATCATAGTTGCAAGCCGTCGGGTCTGTACATCCTTCATCACATTCTGGAATGAGGTTGATCACATATGAGATGATGATAACCCCGTTACCTGAATTTACGCCTGATTCAGCGACATCCATCGCTGCAGCAGCAAATGATCCTCCACCGAGGCCACCTTGGTAAGGGCACCCCCCGAATTGATTGGATCCGCCGGCACCACCGGAGTAGCCTCCACCGCCTCCACCGCCGTTGCCACCGGTGCCGCCGCCGCCAAAACCACCATTGGATTGGGTGATGCATTGGGTATTGTTCTGTTGGTTACCGCCTGCGCCGCCGTTGACGAACGCACGACCACCGCCGTTACCTCCTCCATTTCCAAGGAGGCCACCGCCACCTGAGCCTCCATCGCCACATCCACCGCTTCCCGGCTGGTACTGTCCGCCTGAACCGTTGGTGCCACCGCTGATGTTGCAGTCGCTACCACCATCGTTTGTGGTGAGTCCAGGATAGCCTTGTTGGCCATCTTGGGAAGTTCCACCACCACCACCTGCGATCACCAGTGGAGTATCGTCAGAAGTAGTTACGAAAGAACCACCGCCACCACCACCGGTCGTGCCCGTGGCACTAAGTCCTTGTTGTCCGACAAGTATTTTGAGGTCATCTCCCGGAGTTACGGTTACGGTACTCACAATGCGTGCACCAAGACCTGCGTTGGTTCCGCCTCCCTCAGCGCCGCTGGCGTCGATGGTGATTTCAGTGACACCTGCGGGAACCGTCCATGAATCGATGTTTCCTGAATAGTTGAAAGTGATCTGATCATTATCGTTAGCACCGTTAGGGTCATAGCAGTTACCACATGCGTCTTCAATAAAGACTCCACCGCAGACACCTGCACAATCAATGATGAAAGCACAAGAGCCGTCATCGCACTGAGCGTTCGGGTCGTAATTGCATGCAGTGTCATCTGTGCAGCCATCCGGGAGTATGCAGGTGCCATCGTCGCACTGAGCGGCAGGGTCGTAGTTACAAGCTGTTTCATCAGTGCAACCATCTGGGAATATGCAAGAACCATCATCCGCCTCAGCACCGCTATCATAGTTACAAGCCGTCGGGTCTGTACATCCTTCATCACATTCTGGAATGAGGTTGATCACATACGAGATGGTGATAATCCCATTCCCTGAATTGACACCTGATTCAGCGACATCCACAGCTGCAGCGGCAAATGATCCTCCACCGAGGCCCCCCTGGTAAGGGCACCCCCCGAATTGATTGGATCCGCCGGCACCACCGGAGTAGCCTCCACCGCCGCCACCGCCGTTACCACCGGTGCCACCGCCGCCAAATCCGCCATTGGATTGGGTGATGCATTGGGTATTGTTCTGTTGGTTACCGCCTGCGCCGCCGTTGACGAACGCACGACCACCGCCGTTACCTCCTCCATTTCCGAGGAGGCCACCACCACCTGAACCTCCATCACCGCAGCCACCAGGTCCCGGCTGGTACTGTCCGCCTGAACCGTTGGTGCCACCACTGATGTTGCAGTCGCTACCACCATCGTTTGTGGTGAGTCCAGGATAGCCTTGTTGGCCATCTTGGGAAGTTCCACCACCACCACCTGCGATCACCAGTGGAGTATCGTCAGAAGTAGTTACGAAAGAACCACCGCCACCACCACCGGTAACACCTGTGGCACTAAGTCCTTGTTGTCCGACAAGTATTTTGAGGTCATCTCCCGGAGTTACGGTTACGGTACTCACAATGCGTGCACCAAGACCTGCGTTGGTTCCGCCTCCCTCAGCGCCGCTGGCGTCGATGGTGATTTCAGTGACACCTGCGGGAACCGTCCATGAATCGATGTTTCCTGAATAGTTGAAAGTGATCTGATCATTATCGTTAGCACCGTTAGGGTCATAGCAGTTACCACATGCGTCTTCAATAAAGACTCCACCGCAGACACCTGCACAATCAATGATGAAAGCACAAGAGCCGTCATCGCACTGAGCGTTCGGGTCGTAATTGCATGCAGTGTCATCTGTGCAGCCATCCGGGAGTATGCAGGTGCCATCGTCGCACTGAGCGGCAGGGTCGTAGTTACAAGCTGTTTCATCAGTGCATCCGTCAGGCAGGAGACAAGAGCCATCATCTACGTCTGCATTATCGTCGTAGTTACAAGCCATTGGGTCTGTACACCCTTCAAGGCAATCAGGAATTTGATCGATTTCGTAGGAAATGATTATTACTCCGTTCCCTGAATTGACACCTGATTCAGCGACATCCATAGCTGCAGCGGCAAATGATCCTCCACCGAGGCCCCCCTGGTAAGGGCACCCCCCGAATTGATTGGATCCGCCGGCACCACCGGAGTAGCCTCCACCGCCGCCACCGCCGTTACCACCGGTGCCACCGCCGCCAAATCCGCCATTGGATTGGGTGATGCATTGGGTATTGTTCTGTTGGTTACCGCCTGCGCCGCCGTTGACGAACGCACGACCACCGCCGTTACCTCCTCCATTTCCGAGGAGGCCACCACCACCTGAACCTCCATCACCGCAGCCACCAGGTCCCGGCTGGTACTGTCCGCCTGAACCGTTGGTGCCACCACTGATGGTGCAGTCGCTACCACCATCGTTTGTGGTGAGTCCAGGATAGCCTTGTTGGCCATCTTGGGAAGTTCCACCACCACCACCTGCGATCACCAGTGGTGTATCGTCAGAGGTAGTGACGAAAGACCCGCCGCCACCACCACCGGTCGTGCCCGTGGCACTAAGCCCTTGTTGTCCGACAAGTATTTTGAGGTCATCTCCCGGAGTTACGGTTACGGTACTCACAATGCGTGCACCAAGGCCTGCGTTGGTTCCGCCTCCCTCAGCGCCGCTGGCGTCGATGGTGATTTCAGTGACACCTGCGGGAACCGTCCATGAATCGATGTTTCCTGAATAGTTGAAAGTGATCTGATCATTATCGTTAGCACCGTTAGGGTCATAGCAGTTACCACATGCGTCTTCAATAAAGACTCCACCGCAGACACCTGCACAATCAATGATGAAAGCACAAGAGCCGTCATCGCACTGAGCGTTCGGGTCGTAATTGCATGCAGTGTCATCGGTGCAGCCATCCGGCAAGATGCATGAGCCATCGTCGCACTGAGCAGCAGAGTCATAATTACAAGCCACTTCATCGGTGCATCCGTCAGGCAGGAGACAAGAGCCGTCATCTACGTCTGCATTATCGTCGTAGTTACAAGCCATTGGGTCTGTACACCCTTCAAGGCAATCAGGAATTTGATCGATTTCGTAGGAAATGATTATTACTCCGTTACCTGAATTGACACCTGATTCAGCGACATCCATCGCTGCAGCAGCAAATGATCCTCCACCGAGGCCACCTTGGTAAGGGCACCCCCCGAATTGATTGGATCCGCCGGCACCACCGGAGTAGCCTCCACCGCCGCCACCGCCGTTGCCACCGGTGCCACCGCCGCCAAATCCGCCATTGGATTGGGTGATGCATTGGGTATTGTTCTGTTGGTTACCGCCTGCGCCGCCGTTGACGAACGCACGACCACCGCCGTTACCTCCTCCATTTCCAAGGAGGCCACCGCCACCTGAGCCTCCATCGCCACATCCACCGCTTCCCGGCTGGTACTGTCCGCCTGAACCGTTGGTGCCACCGCTGATGTTGCAGTCGCTACCGCCATCGTTGGTGGTGAGTCCGGGATAGCCTTGTTGCCCATTGTATGCGGTACCACCACCTCCACCGGCGATTACTAGTGGTGTATCGTCAGAGGTAGTGACGAAAGACCCGCCGCCACCACCACCGGTCGTGCCCGTGGCACTAAGCCCTTGTTGTCCGACAAGTATTTTGAGGTCATCTCCCGGAGTTACGGTTACGGTACTCACAATGCGTGCACCAAGGCCTGCGTTGGTTCCGCCTCCCTCAGCGCCGCTGGCGTCGATGGTGATTTCAGTTACGCCTTCGGGAACCGTCCATGTATCAATGCTACCTGAGTAGTTAAATGTAAGTTGATCCGAAGCATCAACAGCATCGGCTGAATAGCAGTTACCGCATGCGTCCTCGATGAAATTGCCGCCGCAGGTGCCATTGCAGTCAATGATGTACTCACACGTTCCATCATCGATCGTCGCGACGGGATCATAATTACAAGCTGTGTCATCTATACAACCGAGATCAAACGTACAACTGCCGTCATTGTAATTGGCTGTTTCCTCGTAGTTGTCTGCTTCTGGATCCGTGCAGCCCGGGAAGCAATCAGGCGCTGCTCCGTTTGGATCGAAGCAGTTTTCGCAATCGTCGGTGACGAATGTTCCGCCGCAGGTGCCGTTGCAGTCGATGGTCCAAAGGCAGGAGCCGTCGTTTTCAATGGCAGCCGGATCGAAGTTACAGGCTGATTCAATGGTACACCCGGATTGGGCGTAGAGGTTAGCGGTAGCAAAGAGGCATACCGCGAGGAGGCTTAGAAAGCGTAGCATGTTGGTAAGGTTTAGGTAGCGTAAAAGTAGGTAATCATCATTACCAAATTGTTAATCAGGCAGTTTTACTTTTTCACTGCGCGAAAGCGCAGGATGGATTCGGGATCGTTTGTTCAGGTGTGGATACAATCCACACCTACGTTACAATCCGTACTTGTAGCCATCCCGCGTTTTTACGCGGAAAAGAAAAAAGGGAAGACGTAGATCAGCCTTCCCTTTCACTTTATTCGATTTCAGTTTCTATTCACATGCTGATCCGAAACTTCCGAGGAACTGGAGGAGGTCTGATGAATTCACCAGTCCGTCTTCGTTCAGGTCTTCAGGGCATGGGTTTGCGAGATCAAACTGACAGGATCCATCTTCTGCGGTTGCCTCTAAGTCATAGTTCAATGCCTCTGTATACGTACAGCCGTAGCAATCGTAATCGCAGGAACCGTCATCCGTATTAGCGGTAGGGGCAAAATTGCACGCCGTTGGATCTGTACACCCTTCGATGATGCAGCTTCCGTCGTCGTAGGTTGCTGTAGCATCGTAGTTGGTCGCTGCTACATTGGTGCAGCCTGCGTACTGGCAGCTGTTGTCTTCGATTGTCGCATCGTCATCGTAGTTGACGGCGTTCTCGTCTGTACAACCGGCGCAGGTGTCGAACTCACAACTGTTATCGTCAACGGTTGCCACTGCGAGGTAGTTACAGGCTGTTTCATCGGTACAACCCGGGATGTCTTGGGCGATATCGAAGATGCATGAGCCGTCGTCTACGCTTGCGTTGGCGTCGTAGTTGGTCGCGTCTTCGTAGGTACAGCCTGAGAAGATACACGAGCCGTCATCGATGTTTGCGTTGGCGTCGTAGTTGTCAGCGTTTTCGTCGGTGCAACCTGAGAATTCACAGGTGCCGTCGTCGAAGTTGGCTGCCGGATCGTAGTTGTCT
The DNA here is from genome assembly GCA_018402085.1 of Flavobacteriales bacterium. Taxonomy (GTDB): domain Bacteria; phylum Bacteroidota; class Bacteroidia; order Flavobacteriales_D; family Sanyastnellaceae; genus Sanyastnella. The sequence goes on from JAGYJM010000002.1 coordinate 791,375, forward strand.
GCGGTGTCATCGGTACAGCCCGGCTGACAGAGTGGGGTGTTGAGAATCGTGATGATCACGTAACCGTCACCACTGTTGGCCTGGGCCATCGCAGCAGGGGAGTCGGCGCTGTTGAAGCTGCCACCGCCACCGCCGTTTCCGCCGATGCCGTAGCTGCCGCCACCACCTGAGTATCCGCCGCCGCCGCCGGCTCCGTGGCAGCCACCGCCGCCACCACCGCCGTAGCCTCCGGCGATGTTTGCACCGCAGGCCGATACGCCTGGGCTACCTCCGTTCACGAAGGCTTCACCTGACACCGGTGATCCGCCTTCACACAGCGAGGCTTCACCATCGGTGAGGAGTCCGCCGCCGTTACCGCCGCAGGCTGCTCCGCTCATGGCGTTTGTTGCACCGCTTCCTGCCGTGCCTCCGACGCCGTAGTTGAGGGCGTTGTTCGGACTGTATCCGTCGTTTCCGGTTTCGTTGACGCTGGCGTGCTCGTTGCCGTTGACCGGCATGCCGCTGATGCCGCCACCACCACCTGCAATGAGCAGTGGGTTGTCTGCGTTGTCGGTCACGAAGGTACCGCCACCGCCACCGGCGTAGCTGAACTGTCCGTCACCATCTTGTCCTTCACCACCGACCATCAGCTTGAGCTGCTGACCGGGGTTTACGTTGAGCACACCGCCAATCATGGCACCGAGTCCGCCCGTACCGCCGTTGTAGCTGCCGCCGGCAGCGCCGTAGGCTTCCACGTAGACTTGTGACACGCCGTCAGGCACGATGAAGGTCTGCAGGAATCCGGTATGGTTGAACTGGAAGCTGTCGCCTTCATCGGTCGGATCGTAGCAGTTGCCACAGTCATCGGTGATGTTTGGACCGCCGCAGACACCGTTACAGTCGATCACATAGATACACGAGCCATCGTCTTGATTGGCACCCATGTCGTAGTTGCATGCTGTATCATCGGTACAACCCGGGTAGATACAAGATCCATCGTCGAAGTTGGCATCGGGGTTGTAGTTCGGAGAAGTTGCGTCGGTGCAGCCCGGGGTGCATTCGGGGATGGTATTGAAATAGAGGATGACGTGTCCGTTCCCTTGGTTCACTCCTGCATTGGCAGTAACCAGGGCGCCATCGTAGTAGCTTCCACCACCACCTCCGTTACCGGAGCTGTTGTTGGCACCACCACCACCGGAGTAACCACCACCACCGCCACCGCCGTGCCAGCATGCTCCTCCTCCGCCGTAACCTCCGTCAACACCGGAGTTTCCGGTGCCTGAGCAGCCGGTGCATACGCCACCGGTGAAGGTGTCGAAGGTGCCACCGCCAACGAGAGGTCCATTCACACAGTTAGCACTTGAACCAGCGGAGTTCCAGCCTCCGCCACCACCGCTTCCGCACCAGTCACCTGCGTTACCACCATTTCCATTGGTGCCACCGGTATATCCATTGCTTGAGTTGCCTCCGCTTTCCTGTGTACGTCCTTCACCACCGGGAGTGCTGTTGTAGGCACCGCCACCGCCACCTGCGATAACAAGGGGTGTGTTTCCGGTCCAGATGAATGAGCCACCGCCTCCGCCGCCACCGTAATTGGTTCCGGCGTCGTTGATTTTGGTATCTCCTTCACCGCCGACAAGTATGCTGATCAGATCACCGGGAGTCACACTGACCGTAGCTCTGATCTGCGCACCGAACCCTCCGATGGCCAGGTTACCCGGACTGTTGCCGCCCTGTGCACCGAATGCTTCGATGTCGATTTCAGTGACGCCGTCAGGTACGGTCCATGTCTGTAGGCTACCGGTGTAGTTAAACTCAAGTTCACCCTGCAGACCGCCACCTTCGTAGCAGTTGCCGCAGGCATCTTCGATGAAGTTGCCTCCGCAGACGCCTGCACAGTCAATGACAAAGGCACACGAGCCATTGTCGCACTGTGCGTTAGGATCGTAGTTACAAGCCGTATCGTCGGTACATCCGTCAGGGAGGATGCAGGTGCCATCGTCGCACGTTGCTGCGGGGTCGTAGTTACAAGCTGTTTCATCGGTACACCCATCAGGAAGTACACACGAACCGTCATCTACATCTGCTGCATCGTCGTAGTTACAGGCAAGTGGGTCGGTACATCCGGAGTTACACTCGGGGATGCTGTTGAAGTAGAAGGTAACGCTTCCGTTCCCTTGGTTCACTCCTGCATTGGCAGTAACCAGGGCGCCATCGTAGTAGCTTCCACCACCACCTCCGTTACCGGAGCTGTTGTTGGCACCACCACCACCGGAGTAACCACCACCACCGCCACCGCCGTGCCAGCATGCTCCTCCTCCGCCGTAACCTCCGTCAACACCGGAGTTTCCGGTGCCTGAGCAGCCGGTGCATACGCCACCGGTGAAGGTGTCGAAGGTGCCACCGCCAACGAGAGGTCCATTCACACAGTTAGCGCTTGAACCAGCGGAGTTCCAACCGCCGCCACCACCGCTTCCGCACCAGTCACCTGCGTTACCACCATTTCCATTGGTGCCACCGGTATATCCATTGCTTGAGTTGCCTCCGCTTTCCTGTGTACGTCCTTCACCACCGGGAGTGCTGTTATAGGCACCACCGCCACCGCCTGCGATAACGAGCGGTGTGTTTCCGGTCCAGATGAATGAACCACCGCCGCCGCCGCCACCGTAGTTGGTTCCGGCATCGTTGATTTTGGTATCGCCTTCTCCGCCGACAAGTATGCTGATCAGATCACCGGGAGTCACACTGACCGTAGCTCTGATCTGCGCACCGAACCCGCCTGTGGCCAGGTTACCCGGACTGTTGCCGCCCTGGGCACCGAATGCTTCGATATCGATTTCATTGACGCCGTCAGGTACGGTCCATGTCTGTAGACTACCGGTGTAGTTGAATTCGAGTTCACCCTGCAGACCGCCACCTTCGTAGCAGTTGCCACAGGCGTCTTCGATGAAGGTTCCGCCGCAGACGCCAGCACAGTCGATGACATAGGCACAAGAGCCATTGTCACACTGTGCGTTAGGATCGTAGTTACAAGCTGTATCGTCAGTACATCCGTCGGGGAGTATGCAGGTGCCATCATCACACGTAGCAGCAGGATCGTAGTTACAAGCTGTATCATCTGTACACCCATCAGGAAGTACACACGAGCCATCATCTACATCTGCTGCATCGTCGTAGTTACAAGCGAGTGGGTCGGTACATCCGGAGTTACACTCGGGGATGCTGTTGAAGTAGAGGATGACCTGTCCGTTACCTTGGTTGACTCCAGCGTTTGCAGTGACGAGCATTCCGTCGTAGTAGCTTCCGCCGCCACCTCCGTTACCGGAGCTGTTGTTGGCACCACCACCACCGGAGTAGCCACCTCCACCGCCGCCGCCGTGCCAGCAGGCACCACCACCGCCGTAGCCACCGTCGACACCGGAGTTACCGGTACCTGAGCATCCGGTGCATACTCCACCGGTGAAGGTATCGAAAGTGCCACCACCAACGAGAGGTCCGGACACACAATCTGCGCTGGAACCAGCGGAGTTCCAACCACCGCCACCGCCACTTCCGCACCAGTCACCTGCGTTACCACCGTTACCGTTGGTACCTCCGGTGAATCCATTGCTTGAATTTCCACCACTTTCCTGTGTACGTCCTTCACCACCGGGAGTGCTGTTATAGGCACCGCCGCCACCGCCTGCGATAACGAGCGGTGTGTTTCCGGTCCAGATGAATGAACCACCGCCGCCGCCGCCACCGTAGTTGGTTCCGGCATCGTTGATTTTGGTATCGCCTTCTCCGCCGACAAGTATGCTGAGCACATCACCCGGAGTCACACTGACCGTAGCTCTGATCTGCGCACCGAACCCGCCGATGGCCAGGTCACCCGGGCTGTTGCCGCCTTGGGCACCGAATGCTTCGATGTCGATTTCATTGACGCCGTCAGGCACGGTCCATGTCTGTAGGCTACCGGTGTAGTTGAATTCGAGTTCACCCTGCAGACCGCCACCTTCGTAGCAGTTGCCGCATGCGTCTTCGATGAAGGTTCCGCCGCAGACGCCAGCACAGTCGATGACATAGGCACAAGAGCCATTGTCACACTGTGCGTTAGGATCGTAGTTACAAGCTGTATCGTCAGTACATCCGTCGGGGAGTATGCAGGTGCCATCATCACACGTAGCAGCAGGATCGTAGTTACAAGCTGTATCGTCGGTACACCCATCAGGAAGTACGCAAGAACCATCATCTACATCTGCTGCATCGTCGTAGTTACAAGCAAGCGGGTCGGTACATCCGGAGTTGCATTCGGGGATGCTGTTGAAGTAGAGGATGACCTGTCCGTTACCTTGGTTGACTCCAGCGTTTGCAGTGACGAGCATTCCGTCGTAGTAGCTTCCGCCGCCACCTCCGTTACCGGAGCTGTTGTTGGCACCACCACCACCGGAGTAGCCACCTCCACCGCCGCCGCCGTGCCAGCATGCTCCTCCTCCGCCGTAACCTCCGTCAACACCGGAGTTTCCGGTGCCTGAGCAGCCGGTGCATACGCCACCGGTGAAGGTGTCGAAGGTGCCACCGCCAACGAGAGGTCCATTCACACAGTTAGCGCTTGAACCAGCGGAGTTCCAACCGCCGCCACCACCGCTTCCGCACCAGTCACCTGCGTTACCACCATTTCCATTGGTGCCACCGGTATATCCATTGCTTGAGTTGCCTCCGCTTTCCTGTGTACGTCCTTCACCACCGGGAGTGCTGTTATAGGCACCGCCGCCACCACCTGCGATAACGAGCGGTGTGTTTCCGGTCCAGATGAATGAACCACCGCCGCCGCCGCCACCGTAATTGGTTCCGGCGTCGTTGATTTTGGTATCTCCTTCACCGCCGACAAGTATGCTGATCAGATCACCGGGAGTCACACTGACCGTAGCTCTGATCTGCGCACCGAACCCTCCGATGGCCAGGTTACCCGGACTGTTGCCGCCCTGTGCACCGAATGCTTCGATGTCGATTTCAGTGACGCCGTCAGGTACGGTCCATGTCTGTAGGCTACCGGTGTAGTTAAACTCAAGTTCACCCTGCAGACCGCCACCTTCGTAGCAGTTACCGCATGCGTCTTCGATGAAGTTGCCTCCGCAGACGCCTGCACAGTCAATGACAAAGGCACACGAGCCATTGTCGCACTGTGCGTTAGGATCGTAGTTACAAGCCGTATCGTCGGTACATCCGTCAGGGAGGATGCAGGTGCCATCGTCGCACGTTGCTGCGGGGTCGTAGTTACAAGCTGTTTCATCGGTACACCCATCAGGAAGTACACACGAACCGTCATCTACATCTGCTGCATCGTCGTAGTTACAGGCAAGTGGGTCGGTACATCCGGAGTTACACTCGGGGATGCTGTTGAAGTAGAAGGTAACGCTTCCGTTCCCTTGGTTCACTCCTGCATTGGCAGTAACCAGGGCGCCATCGTAGTAGCTTCCACCACCACCTCCGTTACCGGAGCTGTTGTTGGCACCACCACCACCGGAGTAACCACCACCACCGCCACCGCCGTGCCAGCATGCTCCTCCTCCGCCGTAACCTCCGTCAACACCGGAGTTTCCGGTGCCTGAGCAGCCGGTGCATACTCCACCGGTGAAGGTATCGAAAGTGCCACCACCAACGAGAGGTCCGATTCACACAGTTAGCGCTTGGAACCAGCGGAGTTCCAACCACCGCCACCACCGCTTCCGCACCAGTCACCTGCGTTACCACCGTTTCCATTGGTACCACCGGTATATCCATTGCTTGAATTTCCACCACTTTCCTGTGTACGTCCTTCACCACCGGGAGTGCTGTTATAGGCACCGCCGCCACCACCTGCGATAACGAGCGGTGTGTTTCCGGTCCAGATGAATGAACCACCGCCGCCGCCGCCACCGTAATTGGTTCCGGCGTCGTTGATTTTGGTATCTCCTTCACCGCCGACAAGTATGCTGATCAGATCACCGGGAGTCACACTGACCGTAGCTCTGATCTGCGCACCGAACCCTCCGATGGCCAGGTTACCCGGACTGTTGCCGCCCTGTGCACCGAATGCTTCGATGTCGATTTCAGTGACGCCGTCAGGTACGGTCCATGTCTGTAGGCTACCGGTGTAGTTAAACTCAAGTTCACCCTGCAGACCGCCACCTTCGTAGCAGTTACCGCATGCGTCTTCGATGAAGTTGCCTCCGCAGACGCCTGCACAGTCAATGACAAAGGCACACGAGCCATTGTCGCACTGTGCGTTAGGATCGTAGTTACAAGCCGTATCGTCGGTACATCCGTCAGGGAGGATGCAGGTGCCATCGTTGCACGTTGCTGCGGGGTCGTAGTTACAAGCTGTTTCATCGGTACACCCATCAGGAAGTACACACGAACCGTCATCTACATCTGCTGCATCGTCGTAGTTACAGGCAAGTGGGTCGGTACATCCGGAGTTACACTCGGGGATGCTGTTGAAGTAGAAGGTAACGCTTCCGTTCCCTTGGTTCACTCCTGCATTGGCAGTAACCAGGGCGCCATCGTAGTAGCTTCCACCACCACCTCCGTTACCGGAGCTGTTGTTGGCACCACCACCACCGGAGTAACCACCACCACCGCCACCGCCGTGCCAGCATGCTCCTCCTCCGCCGTAACCTCCGTCAACACCGGAGTTTCCGGTGCCTGAGCAGCCGGTGCATACGCCACCGGTGAAGGTGTCGAAGGTGCCACCGCCAACGAGAGGTCCATTCACACAGTTAGCACTTGAACCAGCGGAGTTCCAGCCTCCGCCACCACCGCTTCCGCACCAGTCACCTGCGTTACCACCATTTCCATTGGTACCACCGGTATATCCATTGCTTGAGTTGCCTCCGCTTTCCTGTGTACGTCCTTCACCACCGGGAGTGCTGTTGTAGGCACCGCCACCACCGCCTGCGATAACAAGGGGTGTGTTTCCGGTCCAGATGAATGAGCCACCGCCTCCGCCGCCACCGTAATTGGTTCCGGCGTCGTTGATTTTGGTATCTCCTTCACCGCCGACAAGTATGCTGATCAGATCACCGGGAGTCACACTGACCGTAGCTCTGATCTGCGCACCGAACCCTCCGATGGCCAGGTTACCCGGACTGTTGCCGCCCTGTGCACCGAATGCTTCGATGTCGATTTCAGTGACGCCGTCAGGCACGGTCCATGTCTGTAGGCTGCCGGTGTAGTTAAACTCAAGTTCACCCTGCAGACCGCCACCTTCGTAACAGTTACCGCATGCGTCTTCGATGAAGGTTCCGCCGCACGTACCATTGCAGTCAATGACGTACTCACAGGTACCATCATCGATGGTTGCTACCGGATCGTAGTTACATGCCGTATCATCTATGCAGCCCAGATCAAACGTACAACTGCCGTCATTATAGTTAGCGGTTTCATCGTAGTTGTCTGCTTCGGGATCGTTACAGCCCGGGAAACAGTCTGGCGCTGCTCCGTTTGGATCGAAGCAGTTTTCACAGTCATCTGTAACAAATGTTCCACCGCAGGTGCCGTTACAGTCGATGGTCCAAAGGCAGGAACCGTCGTTTTCAATGGCCGCAGGATCGAAGTTACAGGCTGATTCAATGGTACACCCTGATTGGGCGTATAGGTTGGCAGTAGCAAAGAGGCATACCGCTAGGAGGCTCAGAAAGCGTAGCATGATGGATAAGGTTTAGGTACTCAAATTTAGGCTATTCTTGTTAACGAAGCATTAAGCAGTTGATTTATGGTGATTTTGGGTTCGTACTCCTCTGTTATCCTCAGAGCATTTCACAAGGTGAACTCCGGGAAACAGTCATCAGGACTGAGTTAGAGAGAGTCAAGGAATCACCAGTGAAAACCGAGATGTTGTCGCATCATTGATGGACGATTGTTGATGCAGGCTCGTTCCGGTCAGTTCGCATTTCATTTGATGACCGAAGATCAATATTCCAGTGCACTGTCGTTTATGGCTGATTTCTACATAAAGATTGCAAGCTCAGCGCAAAAGCGCTGGATGCGTCGTTCTTCAGTGAAATTCAACGAGGCTGCAGATTCAGACAAGATGAAATAAAAAAGCCCGCCGAACCGGCGGGCTTTTTCTGATCATATACTCTATGGCACTTAGTGCTGTTTAATCAATCTGATTACTTCGCGTTGTGTACCGTTGGTGATCGTCACGAGGTGCATACCTGCCGCAAACTCACTGATGTCAATGACTTCATTTAGGTTGGCTTGATCTCTGCCATAGTTGGCAGAGAATACAAGGCGACCGGTCATGTCGTGGATTTCAACGAGCGTTGCTTCCTCCGGATTGAGGGCATCGATTTTCAGGTTCACCGGACCAATTCCCGGGTTGGGAAGAAGCATAGCTGCGAAATCTACCGTTTCATCCGCCGTGAGTGCTGCCATTGGTTCTTCCCAAAACGAGTAAACACAGCCTCCATTCTCGAGGGTGGCATTCGGATCAAAGTTCATCGCGTCTTCATCGGTGCACCCGGCGATGAGTCCGTCGTTACCTGAACAGTCGCTGTTCACACCAAATACGAATGAACCTTCGCTACCATTCGGCAGGCCACCTTCGCCGATTACGAGGCTGTCTAGCATTAGGTTGACTTCGGCACCATTCCATCCGTCGCCGAACAGATCAAGCATAATGAATCCGTAGCAACCGTCTTCAAGACAAAGGTCGATGCTGTAGTCGTTGTTTGATTCATAGCCGTTGCCTGAAGCTACGGCATTGAGGTTTTCGTCAACGATAGTCCAGACAACCTCTTGTCCCCAACTTTCGGTACTCAGGTTTACCGTAACTACATTGGCATCACAATCGATAGGGTATTCACATGAGTCATCATCGGCAGTTGCCTCCGGGTTATAGTTGTTGGCTTCGGGGTCAGTACAGCCAAAGATTTCTTCCTGGCAGTCGTCATTCACACCAAAGCTGAGTTCAATGACATCAAGATCTTCTTGTGGTGCAAGAGAGAAGAGTGTATCGCCGTCAAGGGTTGCGGTTACCGAGCTTCCTACCCATGAGGCGTCATTCCATGAATCGAGGAAGATCGAGTAGCATCCATCCGGAATACACACGTCAACCGTATACTGCTGAACGCCGGTTCCCGCAGTTCCCGTTACGATGTATGCGTTATATTCCTGTCCAATACCATACTGGAGGTAGGTGCTGTCAGCCACTTCGCCGATGTCGAAATGCAGCAGCATAATGTTATCCTGACATTCAAAATCGTATTCACATGAACCATCGTTAATGGTGGCCTCCGGCGTGTAATTGAGGGCAGCGGGATCTGTACAACCGAAAATGTCGATCGGGTTGTCACCACAATCTGCGTTTACACCAAAGTTGACACTATCGAAACTGCCGTCTTCGAGCGTTGTGAATACGAGTGTTTCGTTGTTGCTGAGAACCGTGATCACGCCACCATTCCATCCGTCTCCGAAGCTATCGTACAGTTCGAGGGTGTAGCATCCGTCAGGCAGACAGATGTTCTCAGTCACGACTGAATTGCTCACGTAATTACCGCCCTGGTAAAGGATGTTGCCATCCGCATCGTAAAGTAACCAGTTCACTTCTTCTCCCCACGCTTCCGTGGCAGTGATGAAACTTACGGTGTTGAATTCGCACTCGTCATCATAGTCACAAGATCCGTCGTTGATCGTTGCTTCGGGGTTGTAGTTGAGGGCTTGTGGGTCTGTGCAACCAAATATATCATCCTGCGGTTCTCCGCAGTCAACATCACCGATGCCAAAAGATACCGTAGTGAAAAATCCTTGCTCAAGGGTTGTAAATACGATGTCGGTGCCGTTTGCTGCAATATTAATGGTGGCACCATTCCATCCGTCACCGAAACTGTCGTACAGCTCAAGGCTGTAGCATCCGTCAGGGAGGCATAGGATGTCGAATACAGAGTCATTGTCATTAAACCCTTCGCCCGTAGTTACAACGTTGCTGTCAGCGTCCATAATAACCCAGCTGATTTCATTTGCCCAGATTTGGGTGTCTGTGATGATTTCAACGATGTTGTCTGTGCAATCTTCGAGGTACTCGCAAGAGCCGTCGTCTATGGTGGCGGCAGAGTCATAATTGAGGGCGGTAGGATCCGTGCAGCCGGCCAGCGGCTCGCAAACATCCACCTCATAGGTAAGGAAACACGTTCCTTCATCGCCGAACCATCCGTCTACCACGAGCAAGTAGGTTGTAGCCGGAGCAAGTTCTCCGCATTCAAAATTCAACGCAGAATACAGTCCGTCGCCACCGTTACCATCGCAGTAAATCATTTCGCCGCCGCACTCTTCAAAAATACCGAACTGGGTATCCGTAAGCGTCCATGAACCATCAGCTGAGGCTTCAATGTGAATGGAAGCAGTATCTTCAGGAGTGGTGAAGCTGAACCAGATGCTGGTTTGTTCGCCTTCACCTCCGCCTGAATTCCAGCAATCGCCATAAATATTCTCGTTGTCGTAAGCACCGACATTGCTGATCAGGATGGTTCCTTCTTCGAGAGGTGTCGCATCAGCACAAAGGTCATTTTCGACTTCAGGATATACGCAGGATCCGTCGTCTTCTTCAGCTTCCGGATTGTAGTTTTCTGCTTGAGGGTCGGTGCATCCTGAGATGATTTCCGGCTCGCAGCCTTCAGTATTGATGCCGAAAGCAGTTTGTTCGAATGATCCGTTTTCTATGGTGATTTCGAGTACGAATTCACCATTGACGTAAATCATGATAAATCCGCCATTCCAGCCGTCGCCAAAGCTATCGAAGAGATTCAGGGTATAGCAACCATCATCGGCGCAGCCTTCAACAAGCATTGATGGAGCATCGTTGTCACCTGCCCCTGAGAGCACGGCATTGCCATTTTCATCTTCGATGTTCCATGACATCTCTTCAGGCCAGTTTCCGTTAAAGAGTGTTGCACTGATGGTATTGTTATCGCACGCAAGCGGATATATGCAGCTGCTGTCATCATCCGACGCTTCTGCGTCGTAATTCAATGCTTCAGGATCGGTACAGCCAAAAACAGGACAGTTTTCACTATTGATACTGAAGGCCACTTGTTCAGAGCTCAAATTGTCATCGAGCGATTCATTGATGATCATATTACCATCGATGTTTACCCAGAAGTAACCGCCGTACCAGCCGGTTTCATTGCCGGCATTGCTCATGAGAGCTGTGTAACATTCATTTGGGTCAAGGCACAGGTCAAAATAGGCTACTTGTCCGTCATTCAAACCACTCACGTTGAATATGCTCGTACTGTCGGAGTCAAGAATTTCAAGCGCGACCGATTCGCCCTGGCTAAAGACACAGATGTAAAGCTGGACTTCGATCCCTCCATCGCAGGTGAAAGGATATTCACAAGATCCGTCGTCGATCGTTGCCCCTGGGTTGTAATTCAAGGCGTCAACATCCGTACATCCGGGGATGGTCAGTTGACAGTCTTCGCTATTCACGGCAAGTGCAGCGGCGGCGTAGCTTCCCGATTCGAGGGCAAAGGTTTGGAAGGAGCCATTATTGAACAGCAAAAGGCTTGCATCGTTCCATCCATCACCAAAGGCGTCGAACATTTCGAGTGTATAGCAACCATCTTCAAGGCAAATGGAGAATTCGTAGTCAGTGTTATCGTAGAGTGTGCTGTCAGTTGCATCTGCCAGTTCAAAGACGACTTCACCTTCGCTGTTGCTAATCGTAAAGTTGACTTCATAAGCCCAACTGCCGGTGCTAAGAAGGGCGGCGATTTCGTTTGTCTCACAATCTTGTGCGGTTATGGTAGCCGAAAACAGAGAAAGGAGAAAGAAGGGGATCAAATGTTTAAGTTTCATAGGGCTCGTTTTGGTTGACTAAAGGTGATGCAATTGCACTACCTCCAATAAGACACGCCGAGCGATACATAGGTTGCATCAGAATACAAAAAGCCGACACTAGGCCGGCTTTTTGGTTTTCTTTTTTTGAGGCGTAGCAAAAGCTACGGACAAGATTGTCCGAAGGTGCCGAGGAATTGCAGCAGGTCAGACGAGTTGACCAGGAAGTCACCGTTAAGGTCACCCGGACAAGTGTGCTGGCATGAGCCGTCATCATCCGTCGCTTCTGCGGCGAAATTCAGCGCTTCCGGATCGGTACAACCGTCTACTTCCAGCTCGTCACAAACTCCGTCGCCATCTGTATCATTGATGCACGTATAGTCACAATGGCGATGGGCCGGTGGGAAGAAACAGGCGCCTGAGTCTACCGAAGCATTCGCATCATAGTTACAAGCTGCTTCATCCATACAGCCTGCGATTTCAGTAGCAGCGTATGTACAACTGCCATCATCAGCCGTGGCTGCAGGGTCGTAGTTTAGTGCATCTTCGTAAGTGCAACCGAATACTTCTTGTTCATCACACACGCCATCATTATCGTAGTCATTCAGGCAGTTGCCATTGCAATCTTCGAATGGGTTCGCATAGGTGCAGCTCCCATCGTTGCAAAGCGCCATATCGTCGTAGTTGCACGCGGTTTCGTCGGTACAACCATCTGGAAGGATACATGAGCCGTCATCTTCATTGGCTTGTGCGTCATAGTTACAAGCTGTCTCATCAGTACAGCCCGGGTAGATACACGAACCATCATCAGCATCTGCTTCGAGGTCAAAGTTTGAGGCTTCAGGGTCAGTGCAGCCGGGGTCACATTCGGGGATGAGTGATTCAACCCAAGATATGGTCACAATACCGTTTCCGTTTCGTCCGCCTTGCGCGACTGAACCGTTGGTCACCCCACCGATGTAAGAAGAGCCACCGCCTCCAGCGGCGTGTTCAGTGGATGTGCCTCCACCGTAGTAGCCACCGCCACCGCCACCGTTCCATGGGGTGGTTGTAGCGTCGCCGCTACCGCCTTGGCCGAGTGCACCTCCGTAGCTTCCTCCTGCGACTTGTGAGCCACCTGTGCCGGGCGTCCAGTTGGAGCCACCGCCGTCCTGGCCGGTAAGTCCGCCGCCAGCGCCGCCGAAGCAGTTCGAGTTGTTGGTAGCGCCGCCGCCGCCACCGGCAACGATTACACGGGACTGGAGTGAAGTGAGGTTAACCGGGTCAGCATCGAGGATGAGGCGCACGTCGGAGGCGCCACCGCCACCGCCTGCAGAACCACCGCCATTGCTTTGGCCATTCCCTCCGCCGTTCCAGCCAGCGCCAGTGGGGTTCATGTTACCACTGGAGAGGGTTCCTTGTCCGCCAACGTACACGTAGAGTTCATCACCCGGGTTTACAGCAAGATCGCCTGTTGCAGAACCACCTTGACCTCCCGGGAAGTTACCAGACCAACCGCTGGCGCCCCATGCTTCGATCGAGACCGAGGTTACACCTGCAGGAACCGTGAAGGTTTGCGGGGCACCGGTGTAATTGAAGTCTTGCGAGAAGGATTGCCCTTCAGCGTTTGGATCATAGCAGTTTCCGCAGAGGTCATCCACGAAGGTACCGCCGCAGACGCCTGCGCAGTCGATCACGAACTGGCAAGAGCCGTCGTTGCACTGGGCATTCGGGTCATAGTTACAAGCGGCCTGGTCAGTACATCCATCCGGTAGGATACATGAACCGTCGTCGCATTGGGCAGTGTCATCGTAGTTGCATGCTGTTGGGTCTGTACATCCGTCAGGGAGGATGCAGGAGCCGTCATCAGCGTCAGCCGTATCATCGTAGTTACAAGCGATTGGGTTGGTACAACCCTCGATGCATTCGGGAGCAGTGAAGCCATCCCATGAGATGATGACATAACCATTGCCGTTGTTACCTCCTTGCGCGACTGAGCCGTTGGTCACCCCACCGATGTAGGAGGATCCACCACCGCCTCCGGCATGAGCAGGAGAAGTACCGCCACCGTAGTAACCGCCACCGCCGCCACCGTTCCAAGGTGTCATTGAGCCATCACCGCTACCACCTTGTCCGAGTGCGCCACCGAGATTACCTCCGGCGTTCTGAGAACCACCTGTTCCCGGTGTGTAACCTGAGCCACCACCGTTTTGACCGGTAAGTCCACCACCATTACCGCCATAAGCATTCGAATTGTTGGTAGCGCCGCCGCCACCACCGGCAACGATTACACGGGACTGGAGAGAGGCGAGGTTAACCGGGTCAGCATCGAGGATGAGGCGCACGTCGGAGGCGCCACCGCCACCGCCTACGGCATTCGAGGAACCGTTACTTTGCCCGTTTCCACCGCCATTCCAGCCTCCGCCAGCCGGGTTGTAGTTTCCATTTGCAACGGTACCTTGTCCACCAACGTACACGTAGAGTTCATCACCCGGGTTTACAGCAAGATCACCTGTTGCAGAACCGCCTTGACCTCCCGGGAAGTTACCAGACCAACCGCTGGCGCCCCATGCTTCGATCGAGACTGAAGTTACGCCCTCCGGCACGGTGAACGTTTGAGGTGAACCTGTGTAGTCGAACTGCACAGTACCGGGATCGAGGACCATATTCGGGTCGTAACAGTTGCCGCAGAGGTCTTCGATATATGTACCACCGCAGGTGCCATTGCAATCAAGGACGTAGATACAAGAACCGTTGTCGCACCCTGCTTGCGGGTCGTAGTTGCAAGCGGCGCCATCCATGCATCCTGAAGTAACACAAGAGCCATCATCACAGAGTGCGTTAGCGTCATAGTTACAGGCTGTCTCATCGGTACATCCATCCGGGAAGATGCATGAACCGTCGTCAGCCTGAGCAGTATCGTCATAATTGCATGCAGTAGGATCCATGCATCCTTCAATACATTCAGGGATAGCCGGTTCAGACCATGAGATGGTCACAATACCGTTTCCGTTTCGTCCGCCTTGCGCGACTGAACCGTTGGTCACTCCACCGATGTAAGAAGAGCCACCGCCTCCAGCGGCGTGTTCAGTGGATGTGCCTCCACCGTAGTAGCCACCGCCACCGCCCCCGTTCCATGGGGTGGTTGTAGCGTCGCCGCTACCGCCTTGGCCGAGTGCACCTCCGTAGCTTCCTCCTGCGACTTGTGAGCCACCTGTGCCGGGCGTCCAGTTGGAACCACCGCCGTCCTGGCCGGTAAGTCCGCCGCCAGCGCCGCCGAAGCAGTTCGAGTTGTTGGTAGCGCCGCCGCCGCCACCGGCAACGATTACACGCGACTGGAGTGAAGTGAGGTTAACCGGGTCAGCATCGAGGATGAGGCGCACGTCGGAGGCGCCACCGCCACCGCCTGCAGAACCACCGCCATTGCTTTGGCCATTCCCTCCGCCGTTCCAGCCAGCGCCAGTGGGGTTCATGTTACCACTGGAGAGGGTTCCTTGTCCGCCAACGTACACGTAGAGTTCATCACCGGGGTTTACTGATAGGTCGCCTGAGGCATATCCACCTTCACCACCGGGGTAAGAACCAGACCAACCGCTGGCGCCCCATGCTTCGATCGAGACCGAGGTTACACCTGCAGGAACCGTGAAGGTTTGCGGGGCACCGGTGTAATTGAAGTCTTGCGAGAAGGATTGGCCTTCAGCGTTTGGATCATAGCAGTTTCCGCAGAGGTCATCTACGAAGGTACCGCCGCAGACGCCTGCGCAGTCGATGATGAACTGGCAAGAGCCGTCGTTTGTTATTGCATTTGGGTCATAATTGCAGGCTGACTGATCTGTACAGCCGCTTTGAGCGTGCAGGTTCACTCCGGCGAAAAGCAGGGCGACCGCGGTTAAGAGTAATCGGTGCATTTTGGTAATGGTTAAGTTCAATTCAAAAATAGTTTTTCTTCAGTGATTTCGTGTTTTCAGTTTGTTAAGCTTCTGCATATGGCGGCATGAAAAAGCCGGCGCGAGGCCGGCTTTTTGGTTTTCTTTTTTTACGGCGTAGCAAAAGCTACGGACAAGATTGTCCGAATGTGCCAAGGAATTGTAGCAGATCGGATGAGTTCACAAGCAAATCACCATTGAGATCACTGGCACATGTGAGCTGGCATGAGCCGTCATCATCCGTCGCTTCTGCGACGAAATTCAGCGCTTCCGGATCGGTACAACCGTCTATTTCCAGCTCATCACAAACTCCGTCGCCGTCTGTATCGTTCAGGCAGGTAAAGTTGCAATCGTAATGAGCAGGAGGGAAGAAGCAGTTGCCTGAATCGACGGTTGCATTGGCGTTGTAGTTGCAGGCCGCTGGATCCATGCAATCTTCGATATCTGTTGCGGCGTACTCGCAGCTGCCGTCATCTGAAGTGGCTTCAGGATTATAATTTAAAGCATTCTCATAAGTACAACCGGAGATTTCCGCAAAGTCGCAACTTCCATCATCGGTGGTTGCGGCGCTGTTGTAGTTGTTTGCATCGCTGTACGTGCATCCGTAAACTTCAAGTTCATCGCAAACTCCATTGCCATTGTCATCATCGAGGCAGTTGCCGCTGCAATCTTCAAATGGGTTGGCGTAGGTGCAGCTTTCATCATCACAGAGCGCGAATTCATTGTAATTGCAGGCAGATTCGTCGGTGCATCCATCAGGAAGGATGCAAGACCCGTCATCTTGATTGGCTTGAGGGTCGAAGTTACAAGCTGTTTCATCGGTGCAACCTGAGAAGATGCAAGAACCATCATCCGCGTCAGCGTCGGGATCGAAGTTGTCTGCTTCGGAATTGGTGCAGCCCTCGTTGCATTCAGGAACCAAAGCAACCTCCCATGAAATAATGACGTATCCGTTGCCGGTATTTACACCTGAAGTTGTTTGGGTGTTGGTATTTCCTGGAGCGTCGACAAAGGACGATCCGCCACCCCCACCGGAGAACTGGCCGCCGCCACCACCGTAGTAGCCGCCACCGCCGCCACCGCCGCCGGCACCGTCGCCGTCACCATCTCCTCCTTGCCCGAATGATCCGGGCTCAACATCTCCGTAGGTTGGAGCAAATCCACCTGCATTTTGTGTACCTCCTCCGCTAATCCATGCGGGGTTGTCGTTCGCGGGATCGCCTTCACCACCAGTGAGTCCTCCGCCATCACCACCGTTTCTTCCTTGCTCGAGGTAGCCGTGTCCACCACCGCCGCCAGCGACAATGAGACGGTCACTGAATCCTGTACCGCGGCGTACGTCCGAGGCGCCTCCGCCTGTGCCTGCGCGACCTGAGGTGCTGTAGATGCCACCACCGCCATTGAATCCACCATCTGGTATTACTCCAAAGGCTGAGGTTCCAGCACCACCAACATAGACGTTGAGTACTTCCAATGGAGTGACAGGTATTGTGGCAGTGGCGCTGCCGCCCAGTCCACCTTGCGCAGCACCGTTGCCTCCGCCTTGCGCGCCATAAGCTTCTACGGTGATTTCCGTGACATTTTCAGGTACGGTAAACGACTGCACACCACCGGTGAAATCGAACTGTTGTGATCCGGGCTCACTGACGCCGTTGGGGTCGTAGCAGTTGCCGCAGAGGTCACCTACGAAGGTTCCCCCGCAAACGCCGGCGCAGTCAATTACGAAGGCACATGAGCCGTCATCGCAGATTGCATTTGGGTCATAGTTGCACGCAGTATCATCGGTGCAGCCATCGGGCAGTACGCATGAGCCGTCGTCGCATTGTGCGGTGTCATCGTAGTTGCATGCTGTTGGGTCTGTACATCCGTCAGGGAGGATGCAAGATCCATCGTCAACCTCTGCGGTATCGTCATAGTTACAAGCGAGTGGGTTCATGCAGCCTTCGTTGCATTCAGGTATGGTAAGTCCTGCCCATGAAATAATGACGTATCCGTTGCCGGTATTTACACCTGAAGTTGTTTGGGTGTTGGTATTTCCGGGAGCGTCAACAAAGGACGATCCGCCACCCCCACCGGAGAACTGGCCGCCGCCACCACCGTAGTAGCCGCCACCGCCGCCACCGCCGCCGGCACCGTCGCCGTCACCATCTCCTCCTTGCCCGAATGATCCGGGCTCAACATCTCCGTAGGTTGGAGCAAATCCACCTGCATTTTGTGTACCTCCTCCGCTAATCCATGCGGGGTTGTCGTTCGCGGGATCGCCTTCACCACCAGTGAGTCCTCCGCCATCACCACCGTTTCTTCCTTGCTCGAGGTAGCCGTGTCCACCACCGCCGCCAGCGACAATGAGACGGTCACTGAATCCTGTACCGCGGCGTACGTCCGAGGCGCCTCCGCCTGTGCCTGCGCGACCTGAGGTGCTGTAGATGCCACCACCGCCATTGAATCCACCATCTGGTATTACTCCAAAGGCTGAGGTTCCAGCACCACCAACATAGACGTTGAGTACTTCCAATGGAGTAACGGGTATTGTGGCAGTGGCGCTGCCGCCCAGTCCACCTTGCGCAGCACCGTTGCCTCCGCCTTGCGCGCCATAAGCTTCTACGGTGATTTCAGTGACATTTTCAGGTACGGTAAACGACTGCACACCACCGGTGAAATCGAACTGTTGTGATCCGGGCTCACTGACGCCGTTGGGGTCGTAGCAGTTGCCGCAGAGGTCACCTACGAAGGTTCCCCCGCAAACGCCGGCGCAGTCAATTACGAAGGCACATGAGCCGTCATCGCAGATTGCATTTGGGTCATAGTTGCACGCAGTATCATCGGTGCAGCCATCGGGCAGTACGCATGAGCCGTCGTCGCATTGTGCGGTGTCATCGTAGTTGCATGCTGTTGGGTCTGTACATCCGTCAGGGAGGATGCAAGATCCATCGTCAACCTCTGCGGTATCGTCATAGTTACAAGCGAGTGGGTTCATGCAGCCTTCGTTGCATTCAGGTATGGTAAGTCCTGCCCATGAAATAATGACGTATCCGTTGCCGGTATTTACACCTGAAGTTGTTTGGGTGTTGGTATTTCCGGGAGCGTCAACAAAGGACGATCCGCCACCCCCACCGGAGAACTGGCCGCCGCCACCACCGTAGTAGCCGCCACCGCCGCCACCGCCGCCGGCACCGTCGCCGTCACCATCTCCTCCTTGCCCGAATGATCCGGGCTCAACATCTCCGTAGGTTGGAGCAAATCCACCTGCATTTTGTGTACCTCCTCCGCTAATCCATGCGGGGTTGTCGTTCGCGGGATCGCCTTCACCACCAGTGAGTCCTCCGCCATCACCACCGTTTCTTCCTTGCTCGAGGTAGCCGTGTCCACCACCGCCGCCAGCGACAATGAGACGGTCACTGAATCCTGTACCGCGGCGTACGTCCGAGGCGCCTCCGCCTGTGCCTGCGCGACCTGAGGTGCTGTAGATGCCACCACCGCCATTGAATCCACCATCTGGTATTACTCCAAAGGCTGAGGTTCCAGCACCACCAACATAGACGTTGAGTACTTCCAATGGAGTAACGGGTATTGTGGCAGTGGCGCTGCCGCCCAGTCCACCTTGCGCAGCACCGTTGCCTCCGCCTTGCGCGCCATAAGCTTCTACGGTGATTTCCGTGACATTTTCAGGTACGGTAAACGACTGCACACCACCGGTGAAATCGAACTGTTGTGATCCGGGCTCACTGATGCCGTTGGGGTCGTAGCAGTTGCCGCAGAGGTCACCTACGAAGGTACCACCGCAAACGCCGGCACAGTCTATGACAAAGGCACATGAGCCGTCATCACAGATTGCATTTGGGTCATAGTTGCACGCAGTATCATCGGTGCAGCCATCGGGCAGTACGCATGAGCCGTCGTCGCATTGTGCGGTGTCATCGTAGTTGCATGCTGTTGGGTCTGTACATCCGTCAGGGAGGATGCAAGATCCATCGTCAACCTCTGCGGTATCGTCATAGTTACAAGCGAGTGGGTTCATGCAGCCTTCGTTGCATTCAGGTATGGTAAGTCCTGCCCATGAAATAATGACGTATCCGTTGCCGGCATTTACACCTGAAGTTGTTTGGGTGTTGGTATTTCCTGGAGCGTCAACAAAGGACGAACCTCCGCCACCGCCGGAGAACTGGCCGCCGCCGCCACCGTAGTAGCCGCCGCCGCCGCCGCCACCGCCGGCACCGTCGCCGTCACCATCTCCTCCTTGCCCGAATGATCCGGGCTCAACATCTCCGTAGGTTGGAGCAAATCCACCTGCATTTTGTGTACCTCCTCCGCTAATCCATGCGGGGTTGTCGTTCGCGGGATCGCCTTCACCACCAGTGAGTCCTCCGCCATCACCACCGTTTCTTCCTTGCTCGAGGTAGCCGTGTCCACCACCGCCGCCAGCGACAATGAGACGGTCACTGAATCCTGTACCGCGGCGTACGTCCGAGGCGCCTCCGCCTGTGCCTGCGCGACCTGAGGTGCTGTAGATGCCACCACCGCCATTGAATCCACCATCTGGTATTACTCCAAAGGCTGAGGTTCCAGCACCACCAACATAGACGTTGAGTACTTCCAATGGAGTGACAGGTATTGTGGCAGTGGCGCTGCCGCCCAGTCCACCTTGCGCAGCACCGTTGCCTCCGCCTTGCGCGCCATAAGCTTCTACTGTTATTTCTGTGACATTTTCAGGTACGGTAAACGACTGCACACCACCGGTGAAATCGAACTGTTGTGATCCGGGCTCACTGACGCCGTTGGGGTCGTAGCAGTTGCCGCAGAGGTCACCTACGAAGGTTCCCCCGCAAACGCCGGCGCAGTCAATTACGAAGGCACATGAGCCGTCATCGCAGATTGCATTTGGGTCATAGTTGCACGCAGTATCATCGGTGCAGCCATCGGGCAGTACGCATGAGCCGTCGTCGCATTGTGCGGTGTCATCGTAGTTGCATGCTGTTGGGTCTGTACATCCGTCAGGGAGGATGCAAGATCCATCGTCAACCTCTGCGGTATCGTCATAGTTACAAGCGAGTGGGTTCATGCAGCCTTCGTTGCATTCAGGTATGGTAAGTCCTGACCATGAAATAATGACGTATCCGTCGCCGGCATTTACACCTGAAGTTGTTTGCGTGTTGGTATTACCCGGAGCGTCGACAAAGGACGATCCGCCACCCCCACCGGAGAACTGGCCGCCGCCGCCACCGTAGTAGCCGCCGCCGCCACCGCCACCGCCGGCACCGTCGCCGTCACCATCTCCTCCTTGCCCGAATGATCCGGGCTCAACATCTCCGTAGGTTGGAGCAAATCCACCTGCATTTTGTGTACCTCCTCCGCTAATCCATGCGGGGTTGTCGTTCGCGGGATCGCCTTCACCACCAGTGAGTCCTCCGCCATCACCACCGTTTCTTCCTTGCTCGAGGTAGCCGTGTCCACCACCGCCGCCAGCGACAATGAGACGGTCATTGAATCCTGTACCGCGGCGTACGTCCGAGGCGCCTCCGCCTGTGCCTGCGCGACCTGAGGTGCTGTAGATGCCACCACCGCCATTGAATCCACCATCTGGTATTACTCCAAAGGCTGAGGTTCCAGCACCACCAACATAGACGTTGAGTACTTCCAATGGAGTGACGGGTATTGTGGCTGTCGCGCTGCCTCCGAGACCTCCGACAGCTGCGCCATTCGAGCCACCTTGTGCGCCAAATGCTTCTACTGTTATTTCAGTGACATTTTCAGGTACGGTAAACGACTGCACACCACCGGTGAAATCGAACTGTAGTGATCCGGGCTCACTGACGCCGT
The DNA here is from genome assembly GCA_018402085.1 of Flavobacteriales bacterium. GTDB lineage: Bacteria > Bacteroidota > Bacteroidia > Flavobacteriales_D > Sanyastnellaceae > Sanyastnella. The sequence continues at coordinate 812,875 of JAGYJM010000002.1, forward strand.
TGGGGTCGTAGCAGTTGCCGCAGAGGTCACCTACGAAGGTTCCCCCGCAAACGCCGGCGCAGTCAATTACGAAGGCACATGAGCCGTCATCGCAGATTGCATTTGGGTCATAGTTGCACGCAGTATCATCGGTGCAGCCATCGGGCAGTACGCATGAGCCGTCGTCGCATTGTGCGGTGTCATCGTAGTTGCATGCTGTTGGGTCTGTACATCCGTCAGGGAGGATGCAAGATCCATCGTCAACCTCTGCGGTATCGTCATAGTTACAAGCGAGTGGGTTCATGCAGCCTTCGTTGCATTCAGGTATGGTAAGTCCTGCCCATGAAATAATGACGTATCCGTCGCCGGTATTTACACCTGAAGTTGTTTGGGTGTTGGTATTTCCGGGAGCGTCAACAAAGGACGATCCGCCACCCCCACCGGAGAACTGGCCGCCGCCACCACCGTAGTAGCCGCCACCGCCGCCACCGCCGCCGGCACCGTCGCCGTCACCATCTCCTCCTTGCCCGAATGATCCGGGCTCAACATCTCCGTAGGTTGGAGCAAATCCACCTGCATTTTGTGTACCTCCTCCGCTAATCCATGCGGGGTTGTCGTTCGCGGGATCGCCTTCACCACCAGTGAGTCCTCCGCCATCACCACCGTTTCTTCCTTGCTCGAGGTAGCCGTGTCCACCACCGCCGCCAGCGACAATGAGACGGTCATTGAATCCTGTACCGCGGCGTACGTCCGAGGCGCCTCCGCCTGTGCCTGCGCGACCTGAGGTGCTGTAGATGCCACCACCGCCATTGAATCCACCATCTGGTATTACTCCAAAGGCTGAGGTTCCAGCACCACCAACATAGACGTTGAGTACTTCCAATGGAGTGACGGGTATTGTGGCTGTCGCGCTGCCTCCGAGACCTCCGACAGCTGCGCCATTCGAGCCACCTTGTGCGCCAAATGCTTCTACTGTTATTTCAGTGACATTTTCAGGTACGGTAAACGACTGCACACCACCGGTGAAATCGAACTGTAGTGATCCGGGCTCACTGACGCCGTTGGGGTCGTAGCAGTTGCCGCAGAGGTCACCTACGAAGGTTCCACCGCAGACACCAGCGCAATCAACCACAAAGGCGCATGAGCCATCGTCAGTTATTGCATTTGGGTCATAATTGCAGGCTGACTGATCTGTACAGCCGCTTTGAGCGTGCAGGTTCACTCCGGCGAAAAGCAGGGCGACCGCGGTTAAGAGTAATCGGTGCATTTTGGTAATGGTTAAGTTCAATTCAAAAATAGTTTTTCTTCAGTGATTTCGTGTTTTCAGCCTGTTAAGCTTCTGCATACAAGCGGCATGAAAAAGCCGGCGCGAGGCCGGCTTTTTGGGTTTCTTTTTTACGGCGTAGCAAAAGCTACGGACAAGATTGTCCGAATGTGCCAAGGAATTGTAGCAGATCGGATGAGTTCACAAGCAAATCACCATTGAGGTCACTGGCACATGTGAGCTGGCATGAGCCGTCATCATCCGTCGCTTCTGCGACGAAATTCAGCGCTTCCGGATTAGTACAGCCTTCTACCTCGAGCTCATCACAGACTCCGTCGCCGTCGGTATCGTTCAGGCAGGTAAAGTTGCAATCGTAATGAGCAGGAGGGAAGAAGCAGTTGCCTGAATCGACCGTTGCATTGGCGTTGTAGTTGCAGGCAGCCGGATCCATGCAATCAATAACTTCATCCGGCTCGTATGTACATGAATTGTCATCATCCGTCGCTTCTGCGACGTAGTTATTCGCCAGTGGATCGGTACAACCCTCTATCTCCAGTTCATCACAAACTCCGTCACCGTCTGTATCGTTCAGGCAGTTAAAATTGCAATCGTAGTGTGCGGGAGGGAAGAAGCAGCTACCGGAATCGACGGTTGCCAGGGCATTATAGTTGCAAGCGGCAGGATCCATGCAGTCAACGATTTCTGTTGCGGCGTATATACAAGATCCATCGTCAGCAGTGGCAGCAGGGTCGTAATTCTCCGCGTCCTGATAGGTACAGCCAAAGACTTCTTCTTCGTCACATACACCATCGTTGTCATAGTCATTCAGGCAGTTGCCTTCGCAATCCTGGAATGGATCTGCGTATATGCATGAACCATCGTCACAGAGTGCCAAGTCATTGTAATTGCATGCCGTTTCATCAGTGCATCCATCAGGGAGGATGCATGAGCCGTCATCTTCGTTGGCTTGTGCATCATAGTTGCAAGCTGTCTCATCGGTACAGCCAGGGTAGATACACGAACCGTCGTCAGCGTCTGCTTCGGGATCGAAATTGTCTGCCTCCGGATCTGTACAACCAGGGTCGCATTCGGGTGCTTGTACACCCGGCCAAGAGATGATGACTAGTCCATTACCAGACTGAACACCACCTTGTGTATTTCCGTTGAGCACTCCACCGGTGTATGAGGAGCCCCCTCCACCGCCGCCAGCAGCGCACTGTCCGTCGGCTGAGCCACCACCGCCGTAATAGCCACCGCCGCCACCTGCGCCGGAGTTGCATGAGCCGTATCCGCTGTTGAAGCCACGATTACCTCCTTGTCCGAGAGAACCAGCTTGACCTGCAGCGCCGTACCCACCTGAAGGGCTTCCTGCCCCTCCGGAAGTCATACCTGCGCCGCCACCGCCGCTTGAGAATCCCCCTTGGGAGCTTCCACCGTTGCCACCGCCTGAACAAGTACCGTCTCCACCTGATCCAGCGTAAGGGCTGCATCCCTGGCAAGCACCTGCGAGTCCCGGGGCACCATCTGCACAAGGTGAAGCAGCGCCACCGTCACCACCCGGGCCTGCAGCACCGGTTCCACCGCCGCCACCTGCAACGATGACACGATCTTGAAGTGTGTTGCCGCCTTGACGTACATCGGAGGCTCCGCCACCGTTTCTGCCGGAAGCACCCGTGCCTCCGCCGTTGAACCCGGATTGACCACCGACGTAGACGTAGATGGTTTCACCTGGAGTCACTGTGAGGTCGCCTGAAGCATATCCGCCTTGTCCGGCGTCGTTTCCTTCGCCTTCGGCGCCCCATACTTCGATGGAGATTTGTTCTACACCGTCTGGAACGAGGAATGCTTGTTCAGCACCAGTGTAGTCGAATTGCAGGTTTCCGGGTTCTGCAATGGTAGCCGGGTCATAGCAGTTGCCGCAGAGGTCTTCGATGAAGGTACCGCCGCAGTTTCCAGCGCAGTCTACTTCGAAGATGCAAGACGCATCGTCGCACCCAGCGGCAGGGTCGTAATTGCATGCGCTATCATCAGTACAACCCGGGAATGAGCAGGATCCGTCGTCGCATTGGGCGTTCACATCGTAGTTGCATGCCAAAGGATCGGTGCAACCGTCAGGTGTTATGCATGAGCCATCATCAACGTCGGCATTGGCATCGTAGTTGCACGCAATTGGGTTTGTACATCCTTCATTGCATTCAGGAATGGCTTGTTCCGTCCAGGTGATTACTACAAGTCCATCACCTGATTGAACGCCACCTTGTGTATTTCCGTTGAGCACTCCACCAGTGTATGACGAGCCCCCTCCGCCGCCACCGGCAGCGCACTGTCCGTCGGCTGAGCCCCCTCCGCCGTAGTAGCCACCGCCACCACCTGCGCCGGAGTTGCATGAGCCGTATCCGCTGTTGAAGCCACGATTACCTCCTTGTCCGAGAGAACCAGCTTGACCTGCAGCACCGTACCCACCTGAAGGGCTTCCTGCCCCTCCGGAAGTCATACCTGCGCCGCCACCGCCGCTTGAGAATCCCCTTGTGAGCTTCCTCCGTTGCCACCGCCTGAACAAGTACCGTCTCCACCTGATCCAGCGTAAGGGCTGCATCCCTGACAAGCACCTGCGAGTCCCGGGGCACCATCAGCACAAGGTGAAGCAGCACCGCCGTCACCACCCGGGCCTGCAGCACCGGTTCCACCACCGCCACCGGCCACGATGACGCGATCTTGAAGTGCGTTTCCGCCTTGACGAACATCGGAGGCTCCGCCACCGTTTCTTCCGGGAGCACCTGTGCCCCCGCCGTTGAAACCGGATTGACCACCGACGTAGACGTAGATGGTTTCACCGGGAGTTACTGTGAGGTCGCCTGAAGCATATCCGCCTTGTCCGGCGTCGTTTCCTTCGCCTTCGGCGCCCCATACTTCGATGGAGATTGAGGTTACTCCACCAGGCACGATGAAGGTTTGTTCAGCACCTGTGAGATTAAAGGTTTGAGTTACTTCCTCATTTGCTGCTTGAGGATCGTAGCAATTACCGCAAAGATCATCTACAAAAGTACCGCCGCATACACCTGCGCAATCGATAACAAAAGCGCAAGAACCATTGTCGCATTGCGCGTTAGGATCGTAGTTACAAGCGGCTTGATCGGTACAACCGTCAGGCAATATGCACGAGCCGTCATTGCAGAGCGCAGTATCATCGTAGTTGCAGGCTGTTGGATCTGTACATCCGTCAGGGAGTTGACAAGAACCATCATCAATGTCTGCAGAGTCATCATAATTGCAAGCGATCGGGTTGGTGCACCCCGCGTTGCATTCGGGTGCTTGTACACCCGGCCAAGAGATGATGACTAGTCCATTACCAGACTGAACACCACCTTGTGTATTTCCGTTGAGCACTCCACCGGTGTATGAGGAGCCCCCTCCACCGCCGCCAGCAGCGCACTGTCCGTCGGCTGAGCCACCACCGCCGTAATAGCCACCGCCGCCACCTGCGCCGGAGTTGCATGAGCCGTATCCGCTGTTGAAGCCACGATTACCTCCTTGTCCGAGAGAACCAGCTTGACCTGCAGCACCATACCCACCTGAAGGGCTTCCTGCCCCTCCGGAAGTCATACCTGCGCCGCCACCGCCGCTTGAGAATCCACCTTGTGAGCTTCCTCCGTTACCACCGCCTGAACAAGTACCGTCTCCACCTGATCCAGCGTAAGGGCTGCATCCCTGACAAGCACCTGCGAGTCCCGGGGCACCATCAGCACAAGGTGAAGCAGCGCCACCGTCACCACCCGGGCCTGCAGCACCGGTTCCACCGCCGCCACCGGCAACGATGACGCGATCCTGTAGGCTATTTCCGTTTTGACGAACATCGGAAGCTCCGCCACCGTTTCTTCCGGGAGCACCCGTACCACCGCCGTTGAAACCGGATTGACCACCGACGTAGACGTAAAGCGTTTCGCCCGGTGTGACTGTGAGGTCGCCTGAAGCATATCCGCCTTGTCCGGCGTCGTTTCCTTCGCCTTCAGCGCCCCATACTTCGATGGAGATTTGTTCTACACCGTCTGGAACGAGGAATGCTTGTTCAGCACCAGTGTAGTCGAATTGCAGGTTTCCGGGTTCTGCAATGGCAGCCGGGTCATAGCAGTTGCCGCAGAGGTCTTCGATGAAGGATCCTCCACAGTTTCCTGCGCAGTCAACTTCGAAGATGCAAGAGGCATCGTCGCATCCAGCGGCAGGGTCGTAATTGCATGCGCCATCATCTGTACACCCCGGGAAAGAGCAGGATCCGTCGTCGCATTGAGCGTTCACATCGTAGTTGCACGCCAAGGGATCGGTGCAGCCGTCAGGTGTTATGCATGAGCCATCATCGACGTCGGCATTGGCATCGTAGTTGCAGGCAATCGGGTTTGTACATCCTTCATTACATTCAGGAATGGCTTGCTCCGTCCAGGTGATTACTACAAGTCCATCACCTGATTGAACGCCACCTTGTGTATTTCCGTTGAGCACTCCACCGGTATATGACGAGCCCCCTCCGCCGCCACCGGCAGCGCACTGTCCGTCGGCTGAGCCCCCTCCGCCGTAGTAGCCACCGCCACCACCTGCGCCGGAGTTGCATGAGCCGTATCCGCTGTTGAAGCCACGATTACCTCCTTGTCCGAGAGAACCAGCTTGACCTGCAGCACCGTACCCACCTGAAGGGCTTCCTGCCCCTCCGGAAGTCATACCTGCGCCGCCACCGCCGCTTGAGAATCCCCCTTGTGAGCTTCCTCCGTTGCCACCGCCTGAACAAGTACCGTCTCCACCTGATCCAGCGTAAGGGCTGCATCCCTGACAAGCACCTGCGAGTCCCGGGGCACCATCAGCACAAGGTGAAGCAGCACCGCCGTCACCACCCGGGCCTGCAGCACCGGTTCCACCACCGCCACCGGCCACGATGACGCGATCTTGAAGTGCGTTTCCGCCTTGACGAACATCGGAGGCTCCGCCACCGTTTCTTCCGGGAGAGGGCTGGCATCCTTGCCAGACGCCATCATTACCACCGCCACCGCCGCCGGCAGCGACGATCACTCTGTTCGCGAGGGCGTTGCCGCCGTTACGCACGTCAGAGGCACCACCACCATGACCGCCCGAACCAATGACTTGACCGCCTTGATTATTTCCGTTTGTCCCGGGATTTCCTCCGCCATTGTAGCCGTTTTGTCCGCCGACGTAGATGTAGAGCATTTCGCCTGGTGTGACTTGAAGATCACCGGAGACGGAGGCTCCGAGTCCGCCGCTACCACCGTTTGACGCATTTTCACCTTCTGCGCCGAAAGCTTCAATGGTCAGGGATGTTACGCCATCGGGGACGACCCATGTTTGTTCGTTTCCTGTGTAATCGAAGGTTATTTCATCGGAGCCTAGGTTATTTGGGTCGTAGCAATTACCGCATGCGTCTTCAACGAAATCACCTCCACAAATTCCGGCGCAGTCTACTATGAAGTCGCATGATCCGTCGTCGCTCAAGGCATTGGGATCATAGTTACAGGCTTCCTGATCAGTGCAGCCACTTTGTGCGTTTGCTGCAGCGGCTGATCCCAGAATAGCTAAAAGAAGGATTAGAATGTATCGCATTTCGGTTAGGATTAGTTTTTATTGGACTTACTACGATAAAGGTGATTTAAGGTTTAATCTAATGGTATTGTTTTTAAGGGCAGTCTTGGCCAAAAGTCCCGAGGAATTGCAGTAAGTCAGAAGAGTTAACCACTAAGTCACCGTTCAGATCACTTGCACAGGTGAGCTGGCATGAGCCGTCATCATCCGTCGCTTCTGCGACGAAATTCAGCGCTTCCGGATCGGTACAACCGTCTACTTCCAGCTCGTCACAAACTCCGTCGCCGTCTGTATCGTTCAGGCAGGTAAAGTTGCAATCGTAATGAGCAGGAGGGAAGAAGCAGTTGCCTGAATCGACGGTTGCATTGGCGTTGTAGTTGCATGCTTCAGGGTTCATGCAATCTACGATTTCAGTGGCTGCGTAGGTACAAGTACCATCGTCGACTGTGGCATTTGGGTTATAGTTTTCTGCGTTCTCATACGTACATCCGTACACTTCGAGTTCATCACAGATGCCATTGTTATTATCGTCATCAAGGCAGTTGCCTTCGCAATCCTGGAATGGCTCTGCGTATATGCAGGAACCATCGTCGCAAAGTGCCAAGTCATTGTAATTGCATGCTGTTTCATCAGTGCATCCATCGGGAAGGATGCAAGAGCCGTCGTCTTCGTTCGCCTGAGCATCGTAGTTGCAAGCCGTTTGATCTGTACAGCCGCTGAAGATGCAGGAGCCATCGTCAGCGTCAGCTTCGGGATCGAAATTGTCTGCCTCCGGATCTGTACAACCAGGGTCGCATTCCGGAATGAATGATGACTGCCAAGAAATGGTGATCATACCGTCACCTTGTCTGACGCCCGGGTTGGTGATGCCGTTTGCGACGCCACCGATGAACGATGAGCCACCGCCACCGCCGCCACCGCCGCAGTTGTTGTAGCCACCGCCACCGCCGCCGTAGTAGCCGCCACCGCCGGAACCTGCACTACCGCAGTCACTGGTGTTACCGGGTTCACCGGCGCCATTGCCGCCGATGCCGAGCTGACCTGCAGCGCCTACGATGTAGTTGCCACCGCCGACACCAGTGAATCCAACAGCGCCTCCGTTAGACTGGGTGCCTCCGAACCCGCCGCCGGGGAAAGGTTGGTTGCCGGGGTTTTCGGTTCCGTCAGCACCCTGCAGTCCACCACCGGCACCGCCGAGGCCGCCTTGCCAGCCTCCGTATCCGTCGGAGTACCCGGCGTTACCGCCTCCGCCTCCGGCAACGATGACACGGTCAGTGAGTGCTTGACCACCTTGTCTGACATCTGAAGCACCACCGCCTTTTCCACCTTGCCATGGACCCTGGCATACACCTCCGCCATTGAAGCCACCTGAGTCTCCGCTTCCGCCGACGTAGATGTAGATAGTTTCACCGGGAGTTACGGTAAGGTCTCCGGCAGCTTCACCGCCGAGTCCGCCGGGAGTATTTACTCCATTTGAGCCCCCTTGTCCGCCGAAAGCTGTGATGCTGATTTGGGTTACCCCATCGGGGACGACCCATGTTTGCATGCTACCGGTGTAAGCGAAATCAAGTGTTTCAGACTGACCGAGGTTATTCGGGTCATAGCAGTTGCCACAGGCGTCTTCGATGAATGTACCTCCACATGTACCTGCACAGTCTACTTCGAAGATGCAGCTGCCATCGTCACATCCTGCATTGGGATCAAAGTTACAGGCCGCATTGTCATTACAGCCGGGGTAGATGCATGATCCATCGTTACATGAGGCATTGATATCGTAGTTGCAGGCCGTGGGGTCATTGCAGCCATCAGGCAGCAGGCAAGATCCATCGTCGATATCAGCTGTATCGTCAAAGTTGCATGCGAGTGGATTTGTACATCCAGCGTTGCATTCGGGTGCAGAAAGACCTTCCCATGAGATGGTGATCATACCGTCACCTTGTCTGACGCCCGGGTTGGTGATGCCGTTTGCGACGCCACCGATGAACGATGAGCCACCGCCACCGCCGCCACCGCCGCAGTTGTTGTAGCCACCGCCACCGCCACCGTAGTAGCCGCCACCGCCGGAACCTGCACTACCGCAGTCACTGGTGTTACCGGGTTCACCGGCGCCATTGCCGCCGATGCCGAGCTGACCTGCAGTGCCTACGATGTAGTTGCCACCGCCGACACCAGTGAATCCAACAGCGCCGCCGTTAGACTGGGTGCCTCCGAACCCGCCGCCGGGGAAAGGTTGGTTGCCGGGGTTTTCGGTTCCGTCAGCACCCTGCAGGCCACCACCGGCACCGCCGAGGCCGCCTTGCCAGCCTCCGTATCCGTCGGAGTACCCGGCGTTACCGCCTCCGCCTCCGGCAACGATGACACGGTCAGTGAGTGCTTGACCACCTTGTCTGACATCTGAAGCACCACCGCCTTTTCCACCTTGCCATGGACCCTGGCATACACCTCCGCCATTGAAGCCACCTGAGTCACCGCTTCCGCCGACGTAGATGTAGATAGTTTCACCGGGAGTTACGGTAAGGTCTCCGGCAGCTTCACCGCCGAGTCCGCCGGGAGTATTTACTCCATTTGAGCCCCCTTGTCCGCCGAAAGCTGTGATGCTGATTTGGGTTACCCCATCAGGGACGATCCATGTTTCGGTATTTCCGGAGAAGGAGAATTCTTGAGAGCCAGATTGGCCTATTCCGTTGGGGTCATAGCAGTTGCCGCAGAGGTCATCAATAAACGTACCCCCGCAAACACCTGCGCAGTCAATGACAAAGGCACAGGATCCGTCATCGCAGAGTGCATTCGGTTCATAATTACATGCTGTATCATCGGTACAGCCATCGGGCAGTACACATGAGCCGTCATCACATTGCGCAGTATCGTCGTAGTTGCATGCCGTTGGGTCTGTGCATCCATCAGGGAGGATGCAAGAGTTGTCATCAATCTCAGCATTGTCATCGTAGTTGCAAGCGAGTGGATTTGTACATCCAGCGTTGCATTCGGGTGCAGAAAGACCTTCCCATGAGATGGTGATCATACCGTCACCTTGTCTGACGCCCGGGTTGGTGATGCCGTTTGCGACGCCACCGATGAACGATGAGCCACCGCCACCGCCGCCACCGCCGCAGTTGTTGTAGCCACCGCCACCGCCGCCGTAGTAGCCGCCACCGCCGGAACCTGCACTACCGCAGTCACTGGTGTTACCGGGTTCACCGGCGCCATTGCCGCCGATGCCGAGCTGACCTGCAGTGCCTACGATGTAGTTGCCACCGCCGACACCAGTGAATCCAACAGCGCCTCCGTTAGACTGGGTGCCTCCGAACCCGCCGCCGGGGAAAGGTTGGTTGCCGGGGTTTTCGGTTCCGTCAGCACCCTGCAGGCCACCACCGGCACCGCCGAGGCCGCCTTGCCAGCCTCCGTATCCGTCGGAGTACCCGGCGTTACCGCCTCCGCCTCCGGCAACGATGACACGGTCAGTGAGTGCTTGACCACCTTGTCTGACATCTGAAGCACCACCGCCTTTTCCACCTTGCCATGGACTCCTGGCATACACCTCCGCCATTGAAGCCACCTGAGTCACCGCTTCCGCCGACGTAGATGTAGATAGTTTCACCGGGAGTTACGGTAAGGTCTCCGGCAGCTTCACCGCCGAGTCCGCCGGGAGTATTTACTCCATTTGAGCCCCCTTGTCCGCCGAAAGCTGTGATGCTGATTTGGGTTACCCCATCAGGGACGATCCATGTTTCGGTATTTCCGGAGAAGGAGAATTCTTGAGAGCCAGATTGGCCTATTCCGTTGGGGTCATAGCAGTTGCCGCAGGCATCTTCGATGAATGTACCCCCGCAAATTCCGGCACAGTCTACTACGAAGGCACACGAGCCGTCGTCATCAAGAGCGTTTGGATCGTAGTTGCAGGCTTGGCTATCGGTGCAACCGGATTGGGCGATGGCGCCAAATGAAAGTCCGATCAAGGACAACAAAGTGAAGGTGAGACTTTTCATGAGGTGATAGGTTGATCTTTATAGCAAATGGAGCTAGAAGTGGAAAAAAATCATCGTAAGCGAGAATTACTTATTCACTTACTATCACTTGATGGGTTTAAGGACAACTTTGTCCGAATGTGCCTAGGAACTGTAACAAGTCTGCAGAGTTAACCACTAAGTCACCGTTCAAATCACTTGCACAGGTAAGCTGGCATGAGCCGTCATCATCCGTCGCTTCTGCGACGAAATTCAAAGCTTCAGGATCGGTACAACCGTCTATTTCCAGCTCATCACAGACTCCGTCGCCGTCGGTATCGTTCAGGCAGTTAAAGTTGCAATCGTAATGGGCAGGAGGGAAGAAGCAGTTGCCTGAATCGACGGTTGCATTTTCGTTGTAGTTGCAGGCTGTCGGATCCATGCAGTCTTCGATTTCAACGGGATCATATGTACATGAGTTGTCATCATCCGTCGCTTCTGCGACGTAGTTATTCGCCAGCGGATCGGTACAACCGTCTATTTCCAGCTCATCACAAACTCCATCGCCGTCGGTATCGTTCAGGCAGTTAAAGTTGCAATCGTAATGTGCAGGAGGGAAGAAGCAGTTGCCTGAATCGACGGTTGCATTTTCGTTGTAGTTACATGCTTCAGGGTTCATGCAATCTTCGATTTCAGTAGCTGCAAATGTACAGCTGCCATCATCAATCGTAGCCTGGGGGTCGAAATTCAGAGCATCCTGGTAGGTGCAGCCGAAGACTTCTTGTTCATCGCAGATGCCATTATTATTGAAGTCGCTGAGGCAGTTGCCGTTACAATCTTCAAATGGGTTTGCATAGGTGCACGAGCCATTGTCACACAGCGCCATTTCATTGTAGTTGCATGCCGTTTCATCGGTGCATCCATCCGGAAGGATGCATGAACCGTCATCCTGATTGGCCTGAGGGTTAAAGTTGCAAGCCGTCTCGTTTGTACAACCGGAGAAAATGCATGAACCATCGTCTGCGTCAGCGTCGGGATCAAAGTTGTCTGCTTCGGGGTCAGTGCATCCTTCGTTGCATTCAGGAGCGGTGAGTGCTTCCCATGAGATGACGACTTCGCCATTACCTTGTCGTACTCCTGCGTTGGTGTTACCGTTGGTAACCCCGCCGATGTAGGAGGAGCCACCGCCACCACCTGCAGCATAAGCAGAGCCGCCACCGTACCATCCGCCTCCTCCGGCGCCTTCATGATATCCGCCAATGCCACCGCCGACACCGAAGCTACCTGTTTGTGAAGGAGAGTCGCCATTTGATCCTCCGGCGTTTTGTGTACCACCACCACCGGGAATCCGACTGAGGAAGCTGATACCGTCACCGCCAGTGAGGCCTCCACCCGGGCCGCCTTCACCGTGGTCAGGACCACCTGTGTTACCGCCACCGCCACCGCCGGCTACGATCACCCTGGAGTTAAGGTCATTTTGGTTGGCGCGCACATCGGATGCGCCACCACCGCCTCCGCCGTAGTATCCGCCGTCGCCGCCGCCGTTCCAACCTCCGTCAGGAGAACCGTCAACGCCTTGCTGTCCGGCACCGCCTACATAGATATAGTAGGTCTCTCCGGGGTTCACCGTGAGGTCACCTTCGGCGAAACCACCGAGACCGCCATCTTCTTGTGTGCAGCAAGAACCGCCACCTTCAGCGCCCCAGACTTCGATATGGATTTCAGAAACGCCATCAGGGATCACGAAAGTTTGAGGGCTTCCGGTGTAGGAGAAGGTCTGGCTTCCGCTTTCGCCGAGGCCATTTGGATCATAGCAGTTACCACATGCATCATCAATGAAGACACCTCCGCAGACTCCGGCGCAGTCTACTATGAATGCGCATGAGCCGTCGTCGCATGTTGCTGCCGGGTCGTAGTTACAAGCGGCTTCGTCAGTGCATCCGTCCGGTAGAACACAAGTTCCGTTATCACACGTTGCTGCAGGGTCGTAATTGCATGCTGTAGGATCGGTACAACCATCAGGGAGGAGGCAAGAGCCGTCATCGATGTCTGCTGTATCATTGTAATTACAAGCGAGTGGGTCAGTGCATCCTTCGTTGCATTGAGGAGCGGTGAGTGCTTCCCATGAGATGACGACTTCGCCATTACCTTGTCGTACTCCTGCGTTGGTGTTACCGTTGGTAACCCCGCCGATGTAGGAGGATCCGCCACCGCCGCCTGCAGCATAAGCAGAGCCTCCACCGTACCATCCGCCTCCTCCGGCGCCTTCATGATATCCGCCAATGCCACCGCCGACACCGAAGCTACCTGTTTGTGAAGGAGAGTCGCCATTTGATCCTCCGGCGTTTTGTGTACCACCACCACCTGGAATCCGACTGAGGAAGCTGATACCGTCACCGCCAGTGAGGCCTCCACCCGGGCCGCCTTCACCGTGGTCAGGACCACCTGTGTTACCGCCACCGCCACCGCCGGCTACGATCACCCTGGAGTTAAGGTCATTTTGGTTAGCGCGCACATCGGATGCGCCACCACCGCCTCCGCCGTAGTATCCGCCGTCGCCGCCGCCGTTCCAACCTCCGTCAGGAGAACCGTCAACGCCTTGCTGTCCGGCACCGCCTACATAGATATAGTAGGTCTCTCCGGGGTTCACCGTGAGGTCACCTTCGGCGAAACCACCGAGTCCGCCATCTTCTTGTGTGCAGCAAGAACCGCCACCTTCAGCGCCCCAGACTTCGATATGGATTTCAGAAACGCCATCAGGGATCACGAAAGTTTGAGGGCTTCCGGTGTAGGAGAAGGTCTGGCTTCCGCTATTGCCGAGGCCATTTGGATCATAGCAGTTACCACATGCATCATCAATGAAGACACCTCCGCAGATTCCGGCGCAGTCTACTATGAATGCGCAGGAGCCGTCGTCGCATGTTGCGTCCGGGTCGTAATTACAAGCGGCTTCGTCAGTGCATCCGTCCGGTAGAACACAAGTTCCGTTATCACACGTTGCTGCAGGGTCGTAATTGCATGCTGTAGGATCGGTACAACCATCAGGGAGGAGGCAAGAGCCGTCATCGATGTCTGCTGTATCATTGTAATTACAAGCGAGTGGGTCAGTGCATCCTTCGTTGCATTCAGGAGCGGTGAGTGCTTCCCATGAGATGACGACTTCGCCATTACCTTGTCGTACTCCTGCGTTGGTGTTACCGTTGGTAACCCCGCCGATGTAGGAGGATCCGCCACCGCCGCCTGCAGCATAAGCAGAGCCGCCACCGTACCATCCGCCTCCTCCGGCGCCTTCATGATATCCGCCAATGCCACCGCCGACACCGAAGCTACCTGTTTGTGAAGGAGAGTCGCCATTTGATCCTCCGGCGTTTTGTGTACCACCACCACCTGGAATTCGACTGAGGAAGCTGATACCGTCACCGCCAGTGAGGCCTCCACCCGGGCCGCCTTCACCGTGGTCAGGACCACCTGTGTTACCTCCACCGCCACCGCCGGCTACGATCACCCTGGAGTTAAGGTCATTTTGGTTAGCGCGCACATCGGATGCGCCACCACCGCCGCCGCCGTAGTATCCGCCGTCGCCGCCGCCGTTCCAACCTCCGTCAGGAGAACCGTCAACGCCTTGCTGTCCGGCACCGCCTACATAGATATAGTAGGTCTCTCCGGGGTTCACCGTGAGGTCACCTTCGGCGAAACCACCGAGACCGCCATCTTCTTGTGTGCAGCAAGAACCGCCACCTTCAGCGCCCCAGACTTCGATATGGATTTCAGAAACGCCATCAGGGATCACGAAAGTTTGAGGGCTTCCGGTGTATGAGAAGGTCTGGCTTCCGCTATCGCCGAGGCCATTTGGATCATAGCAGTTACCACATGCATCATCAATGAAGACACCTCCGCAGATTCCGGCGCAGTCTACTATGAATGCGCAGGAGCCGTCGTCAGAAAGAGCGTTTGGATCGTAGTTGCACGCTTGGTTGTCGGTGCAACCGGATTGGGCGATGGCACCGATTGAAAGTCCGAACGCGGAAAATAGGATAAGCGCGAAATTTTTCATCAGAAGAAAGGTTAGTCTTGTTGGCTCAATTAGGTTAAAGTGTAGGAATCACCGGAAGCGAGACATCGCGCTTCCGGTGATTCAGTTAATTCATGGACAGCTCTGTCCGAATGTGCCTAGGAATTGCAGCAAGTCAGATGAGTTCACCAGCAGGTCACCATTTAGGTCACTTGCGCAGGTGAGTTGACAAGAGCCATCATCATCCGTCGCTTCTGCGACGAAATTCAACGCTTCAGGATCGGTACAACCGTCTATTTCCAGCTCGTCACAGACTCCGTCGCCGTCGGCATCGTTAAGGCAGTTAAAATCGCAATCGTAATGGGCAGGAGGGAAGAAACAGTTGCCTGAATCGACCGTTGCATTGGCGTTGTAGTTACATGCCGTCGGATCCATGCAGTCTTCGATATCTGTTGCGGCGTAATCGCAGCTGCCATCGTCGATTGTTGCAGCAGGGTCATAATTAATGGCAGCCTCGTATGTGCAGCCAGGTACTTCGAGGTACTGACATGAACCGTCATCATTGGTCGCGGCAGGATTATAGTTGTCAGCGTCTGGATAGGTACAGCCCGAGATCTCTTCTTCGTCGCAGACACCATCTGCATCGAAGTCATTCAGGCAGTTTCCTTCGCAATCCTGGAATGGTTCAGCGTAAATGCACGACCCATCATCACAAAGAGCGACTTCATTGTAGTTGCACGCAGTTTCATCAGTACATCCGTCAGGTAGGATGCAGCTACCGTCGTCCTGATTGGCTTGGGGGTCGAAGTTGCATGCTGTATCATCTGTACAACCCGAGAAGATGCAAGAACCGTCGTCAGCGTCAGCTTCGGGGTCGAAGTTGTCAGCTTCGGGGTCAGTGCAACCTGGGTCGCATTCGGGTATAGCATTCACGGAGTACTCTATGGTCACATAACCGTTGCCCGGATTAGTAGCAGCAGTATTGTTTTGGTTGGTACCGGCATTGAAAGAGCCGCCGCCGCCACCTGCGCCGTTGCAGTTAGTACCACCAGCGCCACCACCGGAGTAGCCGCCGCCGCCTGAGCCACCCATCGGAGAATCACCGCAACCGTAAATAAAGGTGTCGCTACCTCCACCGCCGCCGAAGCCACCGGTAGAGTCACCACCTTGTCCGCCGTTCACAAATGCTTGTCCGCCATTGGCAGCACCAGCAGAACCTCCGTTTCCGAAGAACCCGCCACCGCCACCACCGTTAGGTGCGCTGTTACCTGTGGTGTAGCTCTCGCTACCGCCTTGTCCTCCGGTACCACCAGCACCGGCACCGCCGAATTGACCGGGTTGACCGTTTTCAGAGGTGGTACCTCCGATGTTGGCGTAACCGCCATTTCCCTGGTTATGTCCGGTGCCGCCGCCGCCGCCGGCAACGAGGAGGGGAGTGTCATCAATCAAGGCCACGAATGAACCGCCGCCACCGCCGTTACCGACCTGATTGGGAGCGGTTTCGCCTTGTTGACCGACGAGGATTTTGAGTACATCACCAGGGTTGACCGTGAAGTCACCTTGCATGAGCGCACCGAGGCCTCCGTTGCCGCCACCCTGGGCACCTGCCGCAGAGATGGAAATGGACGATACCCCTGAAGGAACGGTCCATTGTTCGATGGAACCTGTGTAATTAAAGTTTTCGGTGAAGTCGCCATTCTGGGCATTGGGATCGTAGCAGTTGCCGCAGAGGTCTTCAACAAAAGTACCACCACAGGTTCCTGCGCAGTCAACAATGAAGATGCATGAGGCATCATCGCACCCTGCATTTGGGTCGTAATTGCAGGCCTGGTCGTCTGTGCATCCGGGGAATATGCAAGAACCATCATCGCAGGTTGCAGCCGGATCGTAGTTACAGGCAGTATCATTGGTACATCCGTCAGGGAGTGCACATGAACCGTCGTCAGCATCGGCATCAGCGTTGAAGTTACACGCTAGCGGGTCTGTACAACCCTCAATGCAGTCTGGAATAGCAGGCTCATTGTAGGAAATCTGAACGAAACCATTACCGAGGTTATTGGCTGCAGTATTGTTTTGGTTGTTACCGGCATTGAAAGAGCCGCCACCGCCGCCTGCGCCATTGCAGTTTGAGCCGCCTGCGCCACCGCCGGAGTAACCTCCTCCGCCGGATCCTCCGAGTGGTGAATCACCGCAACCGTAAATAAAGGTGTCGCTACCTCCACCGCCGCCGAAGCCACCGGTAGAGTCACCACCTTGTCCGCCGTTCACAAATGCTTGTCCGCCATTGGCAGCACCAGCAGAACCTCCGTTTCCGAAGAATCCGCCACCGCCGCCACCGTTAGGTGCACCGTTACCGGAAGTGTAGCTCTCGCTACCGCCTTGTCCACCGGTACCACCTGCACCTGCACCACTGGACTGTCCCGGTTGGCCATTTTCAGAAGTGGTACCTCCGATGTTGCCGTAACCTCCATTTCCCTGGTTATGCCCGGTGCCGCCGCCGCCGCCGGCAACGAGGAGTGGAGTATCGTCAATGAGCGCAACGAAAGAACCGCCTCCACCGCCGTTACCGACCTGGTTTGGTGCTGTTTCGCCTTGTTGGCCGACGAGGATCTTGAGTACATCACCGGGGTTCACTGCGAAATCGCCTTGCATCAAAGCACCGCGACCACCGTTACCGCCGCCCTGGGCACCTGCTGCGGTGATGTTCACTGAGGTTACACCTGCCGGAACGGTCCACTGCTCGATAGAGCCTGTGTAGCTGAAGGTCAGATCGACCTGACCACCCGGTAAGGTGGGGTCATAACAGTTGCCGCAAAGGTCGGAGACAAAGATGCCTCCGCACACGCCTGCACAGTCGATTGTAGCACAAGAACCGTCATCGCAGATGGCTGCTGGATCATAGTTGCAGGCATTCGAATCGGTACATCCATCAGGAAGAATACAAGATCCATCGTCACACGTGGCTGCCGGATCGTAGTTACAAGCAGTATCATCGGTACATCCGTCAGGGAGCTGACAAGAGCCGTCATCGATGTCGGCATTTACGTCATAATTACAAGCAAGTGGGTTGGTGCAGCCTGAGTTGCACTCCGGTATAGCATTCACGGAGTATTCAATGGTCACATAACCATTACCGAGGTTATTGGCTGCAGTATTGTTTTGGTTGGTACCGGCATTGAAAGAGCCGCCACCGCCGCCTGCGCCGTTGCAGTTAGTACCACCAGCGCCACCACCGGAGTAGCCGCCGCCGCCTGAGCCACCCATCGGAGAATCACCGCAACCGTAAATAAAGGTGTCGCTACCTCCACCGCCGCCGAAGCCACCGGTAGAGTCACCACCTTGTCCGCCGTTCACAAATGCTTGTCCGCCATTGGCAGCACCAGCAGAACCTCCGTTTCCGAAGAACCCGCCACCGCCACCACCGTTAGGTGCGCCGTTACCTGTGGTGTAGCTCTCGCTACCGCCTTGTCCTCCGGTACCACCAGCACCGGCACCGCCGAATTGACCGGGTTGACCGTTTTCAGAGGTGGTACCTCCGATGTTGGCGTAACCGCTATTTCCCTGGTTATGTCCGGTGCCTCCGCCGCCGCCGGCAACGAGGAGTGGAGTATCGTCAATGAGCGCAACGAATGAACCGCCTCCACCGCCGTTACCGACCTGATTGGGAGCGGTTTCGCCCTGCTGGCCGACGAGAATCTTGAGCACGTCACCCGGGGTTACTGCGAAGTCACCTTGCATGAGCGCACCGAGGCCTCCGTTGCCGCCACCCTGGGCACCTGCTGCCGAGATGGAAATGGACGATACCCCTGAAGGAACGGTCCATTGTTCGATGGAACCCGTGTAATTAAAGTTTTCGGTGAAGTCGCCATTCTGGGCGTTCGGGTCATAGCAGTTACCGCAGAGGTCTTCAATGAAGTCACCTCCGCAGATTCCAGCGCAGTCTACAACAAAGGCGCAAGAGCCGTCGTCTGTATTAGCATTTGGGTCGTAATTGCAGGCTGCCTGATCTGTACAGCCGCTTTGAGCGTGTATATTCACCCCGGCAAAGAGCAGGGCTACTCCTGCGTAGAGTAGTCTTAGCATTTTGGGTAAGTTTTGGGTTTTAGCGAAAATAGGGTTTCTTCCGTTACGTTTCATTGTCAGAACGTTAACAATGAATGTACTATCCCTTTGTTCTTATGCCAGGTGCCGGATAAATCATGGAAAAACGTACCGGTCTGTTGCTATGTGACAGAAGATTTGTTTCTCCACAAGAGCGTAAAAACTCAGAACCAGTCTGCGATCACTTCCTTCGCATAACCTGCTGAAGTGGTCATACCTTTTCCGCCGATACCCGTAATAATCCGAATACTTTCGCTCACTGCTTCATCGAGAATGTCACGATCAGCCAGTTGTGTGTAGCATCCGAACCAGCGGTTTCTGACTTCCCACCTGCTGAAATTCATGATCCGTTTTGCTTCGCGCAGTATTGCATTGTCTATGTCTTCGCGTGTGTGAAAGCCCAGTTTTTCGGCTTCGTGCGCCGGTGCGTATTCGTGCGAGTCGCCAATGATGACCGATCCATCCGGTCGCTGTTTGAAAAGGATATGAATCCCCATTTCAAGCAGCGTAGCATCTACGTCATTCTTGTCGAGGTCTTTCCAGCTATCGCAACTGGCGAAGCTTTCATACCTGCGAATGCTCAATCCGGTCAGTACTGATCCGGGTATGCGCTCAGCTATGGGTGCGATGTCGAGCATTTGCAGTTTGGAGGTCACTAATCCTGCATCCTGCAGCACTTCTGGGAAGAGTCCTTTCGCTTCAGCCCCCGAGCAGACGATCACTTTTGTAGCGTCATACCGTTCACCGGCGTGTGTGCCCACCATAACCGCATCCTGCGATTCTTCGCAGAAAAGAACCCGCCTACCAGGATGGTATTGAAGATTCATCTGTTCAGTCATAAAATCGAGCAGCCGATGGATCATGTGCTCCGGCTCAACGGTCACTTCTTGCGGAAAATGAAGCGCAGCTTTCGGGTAACCGCGCAAAAGCGCGGGATGATGCGAGCGCACCTGATTTGCATCAAGCAACGCGCAAGGATAGTCGGCCTCATTGAACCGCTGGTGCATTTCTTCAAGCACGCGTACTTCACCTTCGTGTTCAGCAATGTAAATGGTTCCGTTCTGCCTGACAGACAGGTCGGTGCGAGACTGCAACGATTTGTAGAGTTCGGTGGAGTACTTGCCCCTTTCAAGCCACGGACCGGGAGGCAGGCCCGAAGGAACCACTTGTCCGAAATTACGAACCGTAGCACCTTTCGGACGAAATGACTGCTCGATTAGCCTGACCGTATGACCAGCCAGCAACGCATGGTATGCGTGAAAAGCGCCGAGTATACCTCCGCCTATAACGATCAAGTCTGTTTTCATGGTATTCTAAAAATGAAGGGATTGGTCTTGTATTGGTTGCGTTTGTGAATGCAAATAAACACAGGAATGGTTTTACGGTGGTAAACCGTCAAAGTCTATTGAGTTATCAAATAATCCTACTTTTGCATTTTCAATTTTTCGCAAGGTTTACCGAGAGGAAAAATGAGCAGGCAAAGTGCGGCTATCAGTCATTTAGGCAAACGTATACGTCAATTGCGGCAACAACGTAAAAAGACGCTGGTGCAGATTTCTGACAAGGCCGGCGTGACTAAAGGGCTGCTTTCACGGATCGAAAATTCACGTACCC
Source organism: Flavobacteriales bacterium (assembly GCA_018402085.1). Lineage (GTDB taxonomy): Bacteria > Bacteroidota > Bacteroidia > Flavobacteriales_D > Sanyastnellaceae > Sanyastnella. The sequence goes on from JAGYJM010000002.1 coordinate 833,369, forward strand.
TGCCTTCTTTGCCGGTTCTCATTCAAATTATAGCTGCGCTCCAGGTGAGTTTGCAGGAGTTTTTTGAGGGATTGGAGTCAGATATCGAAACGCCTTATTTGTTGATTCGCCCGGCAGACCGGGAGCCAATTCATAAAGAGTACGGTGTAGAAGGCTATCGGTATGAGCGTATTTTCACACATCAGCTGCCAGCTAGTGTGGTTGAGTGCACCGTGCTGCGCCTTGCGCCGGGTGCAAAAAGATCGAAAGTCACCACCGATGCATGGGAGTGCAAGTATGTGCTGAAAGGAGAAGTAGATTATGTGCTTGACGAAGAGACCTTGCGGCTGAACGAGGGCGATGTGCTTTTTTACAACGGACGAACACCCCATGTACCCTTAAACCCCACCAATGATGAAGCGATTCTATTGGTACATTATTTCTATGATTAATGATGAAGCATTTGTCACTTGTCACCCTGGATATGGCGGGCACTACGGTGCTCGATAAGCACGAGGTAGAAGCCTGCTTTGCGGCTGCCTGTCGTGAAATGTCTATGGAGGTTGACGAACAATGGATCCGCTCGGTGCAGGGGTGGTCGAAAAAGTTCGTGTTTGAAACGTACTGGAAGGAGCGTATCAATCCGCAAACTGAGGCATTCGCTCAGAAAGTTGATGCCAGCTACGCGGCCTTCAAAGAGATACTCGAGACCCATTACACCAACAATGATGTTCGGCCAACCGAAGGCTGCCTTGAATTCTTCGCTTTTCTTCGTGAAAGCGGTGTCAAAATTGCTCTGACCACTGGTTTTTATCGAAAAGTTGCAGACATCATACTCGAGAAGCTGGGGTGGCTTGAAGGCTTAGACAGCGATTACATCGGTTCAGGAACAAGCCTGATTGACCTTACGGTGACCAGTGATCAGGTAGAGCGGGGCAGACCTGCACCGGATATGATTCAACTGGCGATGCGAAAACTCAATGTGAGCGATCCTATGCGCGTTGCGGCCATCGGTGATACGCCCTCAGACATTCAATCCGGACTCAATGCCGGCTGTGGATGGGTAGTTGGTGTCACAAATGGCACACATAGCGCAGATCAACTTGAGGGTATAGGCGCCCATTATCTGGCGTCGTCGCTTTCTGATGCCAAGACAGCACTCGAAAAGTCGGGATTAACCGCCACCTGAGCCTTCAGTTTCGCGTGTGCGAGACTGAGCCTCATCCGGGTGACCAACGTGCAGAATTAACGGAAAGCTTACCTTGACTTTAGCTCTGTCTTCAGTTCGAAAGCGGTATTCACAGTTGATTTGCAACGGAGAGGAAGTTGCTATAGAGTCAGCCGATCGAGGTCTGGCAATTAATTGCACGGTTTCGAAATTATTTGGCTGAATGCTCAATCGTTTTTGACTCAAATCAGGGTTGATTTGAAAATGATGAGCCACGTCAAGGTGTACCTCACATTCAATATTTTCGTCATTTCTGAATGCGAGGTGGATCGTATCGGAGGCAGCTCCCTTTCTGATCATAAAGCGTTCTGCGCGAACGGGTGGATTATTCTGAAGGCGCCTGGCAAACTCATTTCCTTCCGTTAAGCGTATATCATCGCTCATTACCCCGCTCAGTTCCACATTTGCGATGACAGGACCTTCAGAGGTCATGGTGACCCACATGAAGTGGTCAAACTCTCCAAAAGCCGGTCCGCGTAAGCGACTTCGTCCCCCTGTTGTTGCAAGCACATAGTAACGGCTATTGAACCGCTCTGTTTTCATGTATCGGTGATAATGTCCGGCGAAAACAGTGTGTTTACGGTTTTTCAGAAGTTCCTGAAGGCTATTCCAGTAGCCTGTGGTTTCTTGTGTCCAGAGCGGCTGGTGCATAAAGACGAGTGTCCAGCGCACCGTTGAGTGTTCTTTCAGCACCTTCGCGAAGTATTCATATTGGTTTTGTCCGATTTCGCCATCGTTAGCGCCTTTCATGTGGTCTTCGCTGTTCAGGCAGAGAAAGAGTACATCTTCGTGCAGAAAATGGTAGTACGGCTTGCCTAAGCGCTCTTGCCACACGTCGGCCAGTACCTGGTTGTTGTAGTCGTGGTTTCCGGGCAGGTAGTAGAAAGGCATCTTGAGGCGGTTGACCATTGATTCGATTTCATCCCACTGCCTTTCGGCCATTTTTCGGTTCGGAAAAAGACCTTCAATCAGATCACCTAGTGACATTACAAAGTCAGGGCGCATGAGGTTGAGTTTATCAACGGCAACAGAAAATACTCCCTCGCGATGTCCGCCTGTGCGATCTGAGACGATCGCAAACTGAAAGCAACCTGGCTCAGGAACCATAGCACCTTCAGATTTAGGTAGAGGGAGCTGCAGGTGGTGGATTGTAATTTCGGAACTGTCAATCTGACCCATGACGAGGTGGGAAATTAACAGTAATAGACTTGCAATACAGGTATGACGCATAAGGGCGAATTACCTCACTTTATGTTGCCTGCGTGTTGAGGATAGCTGAACTTGATGTTATGATCGGTGATACTTCCTCATTTTCTGGATGCGTCGCATCCTTTTGTATTTGCGTGCTGCAATGAACTCATAGAGGAAAAGTGCTGTCCAGACGGATATCGATAAAAAGGCCACAGCAACGGCTGCAATAAGACAGATATCACAGCTAATATCTGCGAGGAGTGTAACGCCAAGAAACACAACAAAAAAGAGAACGACAAACAAAGTGATGGCTAGTACATAGCGCTCAACGCTTTGGCGCATGAAAGCCCTGGATTCAACTTGCTTTCGCAGTTTTCTCACCTTGCGAGCGAGGGGATCTGTTCTTCTTTTTGACCGCGGTTCATGACCACTCTGTTCTTTTTGCGAGTGCTCTGACACTGAAATAATTTTGATTCTAAAAAAAAAATAAATAGTATAGTCTTTGCGAGTATAGGTTTTTTTTGTCAGATTCTAAAGTTTGTTCAGCGCTTTGAGCGATTCGGTGACATGTTCTTCAGCCTTGAGCTGAGAGTTAAAGCAATGCACTACTTTTCCGGTTCTGTCGATTACGTAGGTCACTCGCCCCGGAATCAGTCCGAGCAGATTCGAAGGTACCTTAAATTGCCGGCGGATACTTTTGTCTGGATCACTCAATAAGGTGAAGGGCAGGTTGTATTTTGATTTGAAGTGTCGGTGAGATTCAACACTATCTGCGCTGACTCCGAAAACCTGAACTCCTGCATCTGTGAAAGCCTCATAATAGTCTCTGAAAGCGCAGGCTTCTTTGATGCATCCGGGAGTGTCGTCTTTCGGGTAAAAGTAGATTACAACAGGTTTGTCGAGTTCATCCGGATGGATGCGCGTAGCAGAGCCTTCATGGTTCAGCGCTGTGATTACAGGAATGCGGTCTCCGATTTTCATATGCTCCTCTCTTTCATGCTCACAAGAACTGACAACCTAATGAAAGGTTCATCTGAAAGCAGGTGGATTGACAAAATTTGGGAGCATATCACCAAAGCACGCTGTCTTCATTTCCTTCATTCATGATTTTGCTTTGTTCACGTATAGAGGCCTTGTGAAGGAGTTCAAGGTACCGGGTGACAAAGCTTTCATCGAGCTGAAGTTGCTCACCGAGCGCTGAACGTGTCTCGAGGATCTCTTTCCACCGCTCGAGCTGCAAGATGGTCAGGTCATTGCTTTTTTTATAGGCACCAATGCTACGCACTTTCTGCATCCGTTCACTGAGGTATTGTAGCAATTGTTCGTCAATAGCGTCGATTTCGGCCCGTAACTCTGCCAACCTCTGCTGATGGCCGGGATCCGCCACACCCGGATCACGCCAGCGCAGCTCACCAAGCATCGCAACCAAAGCATCAGGTGTCATTTGCTGTGCAGCATCGCTCCAGGCTTCATCAGGTGTGGGGTGGGTCTCGATCATTAATCCGTACATACCCAAGTCAATGGCTTTCTGGGCCACCGAGGAGATCAGTTTGCGATCTCCGGTGATATGGCTGGGGTCGCATAATACCTCCAAATCCGGAATCTTAGCTTTCAGCGCAATGGGGATCTCCCACATTGGAGCATTTCTGTAGGTGCGGTTGCCGGTAATGCTAAAGCCACGGTGAAGGGCCATCAGCTTGTTGAGGCCGTTCATCGCAAACCGCTCAATCGCACCGATCCAAAGTTGGAGGTCGGGGTTGATGGGATTCTTAACAATTACAGGGGTGTCAACACCTTTCAAGGCGTCAGCAATTTCCTGCACGCTGAAGGGGTTCACGCTTGTGCGCGCGCCAATCCAGAGTACATCTATTTCGGCTTTAAGCGCTTCTTCAACGTGTTCTTTTGTGGCAACCTCCGTAGCGCAAGGTATGCCTGTTTCAAGACTGGCTTCTTTCAGCCATGAAAGGGCGGGAGCACCCACACCCTGAAAGGATCCCGGCCGCGTTCTGGGTTTCCATATTCCCGCCCTGAGTAGGCTGATTTTGCCTGACGCAGCCAGTTTCAAAGCGGTTTGCATCACCTGGTCGGGTGTTTCAGCTGAGCAAGGACCCGCAATGATAAATGGGTGATCGGTGCGAATGGGCCACTGATCAAGAGGAGTGATATCTGCAGCTTTTATCATACACCTTGGTAAACAACAACGGGCTTGAAATGATCGATGCAAGGTACAGAAAGACCGCTTGATCATCGATTCAAAGAAGCTGTCAAATGTGAATTTGAATATAAGCGAACAAAAAAGCCGGGATTACCGGCTTCAAAGTACCCAGAACTGGACTCGAACCAGCACGCCCGAAGGCACAGCCGCCTGAAGACTGCGCGTCTACCAATTTCGCCACCTGGGTAAGGAGTCGAAAATGCTTTACGAAAGTGCCCAGGGTGGGACTCGAACCCACACGCCCTAAACGGACACATGGCCCTCAACCATGCCTGTCTACCAATTTCAGCACCTGGGCAGGTGCACCGGAGTTATCCGGTTGCGATTCATCGATTGTCAACGGCCGCTTCTTAAACAAGCAAGTGAAGCTGTTCATGATGCGGCATGTGTGTTGTCTCCGTCTGAGACTTGTGATCTCGCTGGGGCTCGAACCCAGGACCCGCACATTAAAAGTGTGCTGCTCTACCAGCTGAGCTACGAGATCCGCTCCCGCAAATGGGGCTGCAAATATAGAACTGTTTGAAATTCTACCAAAGAAAATAATTGAGAGAGTGAATTGTTCAGCAAAAGACTTAATCAGTCAACAATCGGAGCCCGCTCATAAGGGGCTTCACGATCAAACATATAGCGATACGTAACCAGCCTTCTGGAAATGGTTGCCCCGAGGTTTTCTGCCACATGCATCATCTTCGGGTTAAAGTCGCCGATCCACGTGAGGGTAGTCTCTTTGTAACGGTTCAGTGTTACTATATGTTCTTCAGCCCATTTGATCATCGCGCCTTCAACACCCTTACCATGGTATGCGCGGTCTACACCAAACACAATGCCGACCATGATTTGAGGTGTTCTCCGCCATTTGTGCCAGAGAAACTTCAGTTTTCCGTTCAGATTCAGATTGCCATGTACGTACCTGAAGATTTCGTTCAATTCAGGAATGTTTACATAGAAAGCAATCGGTTGCTCATGGTGGTACACAAACACGATGATATCGCGGTCAACAATGGCTTTTAAGGCATTAATGATCTTTCTTGCCTGTTCAATGGGCATCGCTTTAAAACCGTGATGGCCGCCCCAGGCATTGTTGTATACCGTACAAAAATCTTGGGCAACCTGATCCCAGCTTCGTCCGCGTATGTTCGAAATACGATAGGCCGGGTCATTCCGGATAGCTTCAGACTTTCGCACGAACACTTCCTGAGCAGGAACATACAGATCGCGCTTGTACACATACTGATTGTAGTATAATCGCCAGCCGTAGCTCTCGAAGAGCCCCTGATAATAGGACAGGTTATAATTCATGGCGTAGCTCGGAATGTCTACGAAATTCTCAACCACCAATCCCCAGAAACGGTCTTTTTCGCCAAAATTCACCGGACCGTCTGCCGCCGCCATTCCACGTTCTTTGAGCCATGAAACGGCCGCATCAAACATCAGGTCTGCTGCTTTTTGATCATTGATGCACTCAAAGAACCCGATGCCCCCGGTAGGTTGATCCATACCGTCAGAGTATTTCGGGTTCACGAACGCCGCAATACGGCCAATGAAACCTCTTTCATTTCGCAATATCCAGCGAACCGCCTGACCCCCTTTACGGAAAGCCTTATTCATTGAAGGGTCAAAAACCTTATCGATATCTTGCCGCAGATGAGGGATGTAATTGTCATGCCCGGCATAGATGACCGAAGGCACGTTATGAAAATCACGAATGTCCTGCGCAGTAGCTACTTCTCTGAGTTCCATATTAACCATTCAGCGGTGAAATTACTCTTTTTATGCGCACGCGATAATCCGGTGGTCGGTTCTTCAATTCTGCTAACTTTGCAACAAAGGCAACGACTAGATGCCTTTTTGCATCACTACAACAGATTTAATTGAAAACAACTGACCTATGAAAACGACAATCATTACAGCGATAACCATCGCACTGGCGCTGCTTTCAGCAAGTTCTTTCGGACAAGAAGTACGCCTACAGGAACTGCTTGATACCGATGAGAAACGTACGTTCTGGAAAGAAAGTGGCTGGACGTTCACCGATACGGTTAAGGAAGGTGTAGAGGCTATGCAGTGGTCTGATCTTCAGCAGGTAAGCGGCGCAAAAGCGCCGGATGCGAACACCTTTGATCCTGAATCTTTTGATCCTGAACGTTACCTTATTCCGCTGCGCCACAATGAGACCCTCGTGATCATTGTCCCCGGCAAGGGCATGATCTCGTTCTACAGCGCAGATCGCTTCAGTGCCCTGTACGAACGCCAAAAGGCAAATCAGAAATAATTCAATAGAGGCCGCAAGGAGAATGAAGAAAGTTTTAGCAGCAGCGATGGTCATCCTGCCATTTTTGGCAGTAGGACAGGGAGAAGTACCGATTAACTCAACTGACAATTATACCGGTTGTGGAGCAACACTGCTCGATACCGGCGCAAATCCGGCAGAGTACGGTGCAAATGAAAACGAAACCATCACCATCTGCCCGGAAGACCCCGAAACAGTGATCAATATCTATTGGCCGCTCTTTGACCTGGGTTCAGGTGATGAGTTGTCAATCTACGATGGCCCTGATACAGACGCACCGCTGGTGGGTACTTTCACCGGAAACGACCTCCAAACTCAAAACACTTTCAGCGGAGAAGACAATGCAACTGGATGCCTGACCATCGTCTTTACCTCGGATGGCGACGGCGATAACGGTAACTTCGGCGGGGTCATTACCTGCGGATTCCCTTGTCAACCCCCAATTGCTGCAGTTGAAACCGAAGAAGAACAACCTATTCTGATCTGCCCGGGTGAGTCTGTAACCTTTGATGGAAGCCCGTCAACCGCTGCTGAAGGATTTGAAATCGTCAGTTACGAGTGGGAATACGGTTTTGGTGAAGGTGAGGTGACGACAGAGCCTACGGCAGAACATACTTTCGAGGATGAAGGCGCTTATGTGGTTCAACTCACCGTGACAGACAACAGTGAGGATAACTGCACCAGCAACAACCTGGTTGATGTGGTAGTACTTGTCTCCACCGAGCCGGATTTCACAGGTACTTCAACCGACATTGAAATTTGCCAGGGCCAGGAAGTAGATCTCTCCGGAGTGGTGATCGGTCAGAACTGGACGGGTATTCCTGAAGCAAACTTCGGCGGCGAGCTCTTCATTCCGGATGAACAAGACCAGTGCTTCGAGAGCTCTATCCAGTTTACCACCTTTGAACCCGGGGCAATTGTTGATTCAGAAGAAGACATTGAGAACATCTTCATCAATTTTGAGCACTCGTACATGGGTGACCTGATCATCACCTTTATCTGTCCCAATGGTCAATCAATGATTGCGCACCAGCAAGGCGGAGGCGGAACATACCTTGGCGAGCCAGTTGATGACGATTTTCTCGCTGACGATCCGGGAGTTGGCTACGATTATTTCTGGGCACCTGATGCGCCCAATGGTACCTGGGCCGAAGAGTCTGGTGGTTTTACTACACTTCCTTCAGACACGTATTCAAGCGTACAGCCTTTCTCTAACCTAATAGGCTGCCCCCTGAACGGTAACTGGACGATCGAAATATGCGACATCTTTGGCTCAGACAATGGTTTCATTTTCGACTGGACCGTTAATTTCGATCCTGACTTGTTTCCTGACCTGCCTTCATTTACACCTGCCTTTGGAGATAACTGTGACTCAACTTCATGGTCAGGTCCGGCGATCATTGAAGAATCTGAAAACTGCAACGATATCGTGGTGCAACCCGGTGACCTCGGAGTGAATACCTACACGTTCAGCGCAACAAATAACCACGGCTGTACCTACACTCAAGATGTGAATGTCAACGTAGTTCCCGGTCCGGAAGTCGTGATATCTGAAGATGAAGTGGCCTTCTGCGGCACACCCGTCACGCTCTCGGCGGATGTTACTGAACCCGGTGGCGACTGGGTGTGGTCTTGGGACAATGAAGACTTGCTATCAGATGCAGATGTGCCTTCACCTCAGGTAGAAAATCTCGACGAGCCAACCACCTTCACAGTGACCATTCACCCGGTTGGTGCACCCGAATGCACGGGCACTGCAACTGTAGATGTAGTCATTCCTGAAGGTCCGGTGGTCCCGGAGCTCCCTGACCTCAGTGATTGCGTGGGCAGCCTGCTCGCAGCGCTTGCGCCGCAGCAGCCTGAGTCATCTGACTGGACCTTTACCTGGGAACTTGATCCCGACGACGATAGCGAAATCATCGAAGTAGGCACCGGTCCCGGAATAACGATTACGGAAGGGGGAACCTACACGCTCTTTATTGACGAAGTCGGGGGATGCAACTATTCAGCCTCTACCTCTTTTGACGTCTTGTACATTCCTTGCGAACTAGGAGAAATCCCGAACATCTTCAGTCCGGCCGATGGAAACAATATCAATGAGTCGTTTTACATCGACAACATTGACCTTTTTGACAACGTATTTCGCGTTTACAACCGCTGGGGTACCCTGGTCTTTGAAGCCGAGAACTATAAGAACACCTGGAGCCCGAGAAAAGAGGAACTTAGCGACGGTACCTACTACTATGTGCTTGAAGTGACATTCCCTGATGGAACTGTAGAAAATTTCTCTGGTCCGGTCACGATCGCTCGCCAGCGATAGCTTATGGATGCAGCACTGGCACTCGGCCGGCTGGCTGAATGGCTGCAACTCGAGAAGGCGGAGGAAGAGCGACGTCTTGCCTCGATTCTTCGGGAACGACCGGTAAAAGAACGCCGCGCAGCAGGCCTTTGCTGGCATCCGGTAAAACCGGTCAATGACCGCTTTGCCTTTGGTGGTCAACCTGTAGTTGAAATAGCACGTGATCAAGGTGACCATCCGGTCCACGAAATGTACCGCGGTACCCCCGTGTTTCTCTACTCAACCCGCGATGAAAGCGAACGTTATAAAGGTACCGTGGCTTCGCTGCAGCAACACCAAATGGAGATCGCCTTGCATGGCGATGATCTGCCTGAAGATTTCAGAGAAAAAGAGTGGGGCGTTGAGGTGCGCTTTGACGACAAAACCTTCTTCGAAATGGAGCGCGCCCTCAATGTCGCGATCAACCTTGAAGCAGGCCGGCAACGTACCCTGAGGGATCAGCTGCTCGGATTCAAAACACTCGAAGATCCGGAACCTTTTCCGACGCATCTCACCATAGATCCAAGGCTCAACGACTCTCAGCAATCGGCAGTGAGGGCTATTATTTGCAGTCGCGATGCGCTGGCCATTCACGGCCCGCCGGGAACGGGAAAAACAACCACTCTATCAGAGGCAATACGCTTGCTCGCGGCTGAGGGTAAAAAAGTGCTCGTATGCGCACCGAGCAACACCGCCGTTGACCACCTGACTTTGAAACTCACTGCCACCGGGGTAAATGCTGTTCGTGTTGGGCGGCTCGGCCGTATGGATCAGGACGTGTTTCCGAGTGCACTTGAGGTGCAGCTCGAAGATGCTTCGGAGATGAAGGCCGTGAAGAACCTCCGTAAACGTGCAAAAGACGCTGAAAAGGAGGCAGAAAGACACCGAAGAAGTTTTGGTGCTGCTGAACGAGAAGAAAGAAACACCGCACGCAAAGCTGCAAGAGAACTGCGCAAAGAAGCCCTTGAAATGGAGCGCTACGCTGAACAGCGAATCCTTGAAAGTGCCGATGCCATTACTTGTACACTCGTTGGTTCGTCAGATATAAGATTACGTAAACATCGCTTTGACGTGGTCGTCATTGATGAAGCCGGTCAGGCGCTTGAGCCGGCCTGCTGGATCGCTATGTTAAAAGCTCAGCGCGTAGTCCTGGCCGGCGATCCGTTGCAGCTGCCACCTACTGTGAAATCAACAGAAGCGGCAAGTCAAGGGCTTTCCGTTTCATTGCTGGAAAAGTTCGTGAGCAGAGGTGAAGCAACCATTCTCCTTAATGTGCAATACCGAATGAACGCACAAATCATGGGCTTCAGCAATGAGTGGTTTTATCAGAATGCTCTTAAAGCGCACGAAAAGGTCGCATCCGGCGCTTTGCGCCGTGAAGAAAAACCACTTGAATTCATTGATACTGCCGGGTGTGGATTTGAAGAAAAGAAGGAGAAGGAAGGAAGTTCACTGCATAACCCCGGAGAGATCAGCACTTTGATTGCGCACCTCAACAGCTTATTGGCGGCAGACGACAGACAAATACGCTCCATTGGAGTGATTTCTCCTTATAGGGCACAAGTGGAAGCGATAAAGCCTTCATTGCCCGTTGACTCGCGTATCGTTGTGCAGACCATTGATGGTTTTCAGGGTCAGGAACGTGACGTGGTGTACATTTCGCTGGTTCGCAGTAACGACCGAGGGCAACTGGGGTTTCTCAAAGATTACCGCCGAATGAATGTGGCTATGACCCGCGCCCAGCGAAAGCTGATCGTAATTGGTGACAGTGCTACCCTAGGCAATGATTCGTTTTACGAGGCGTTCTTAAAATACTGTGAACGACATGACGCTTACCATTCTGCATGGGAGCTAGGCGTGGTCTGAGCAGCCTGCATTATCTTTAAGGTTATGAAGAAATGGATTGCCCTGTGCAGCGCACTCATGGTGCTCGCTGCTTGTCAGAAAGATGAAGAACCTACAAGCACAACCACTCCGGCTGTAAAGGGTCCTGATCTGGTGGTTCGTTTTGTGTTTGATCCTGATCAGCCGCGCCTTGACAACTTCGGTAACCCAGCGGTCATGCCTGATGGCCATGCCGCACAGTCGCCTGATTTTAATCTCGTTTCGGCCCATTACATTGAATTGATCCCGGATGAGATGACCTGGCTGGGTGACGGAGAGGTTGTTTACCAGGGGGCGGAAACTGACGCTGGGGGTGATCTGGCAATTGATTTTGATGCCGCTCCACTTGTAGCAGATGGCGAAGAGTTTTTACGCATTCCACTTTCGGAGCTTGCTCCCGGAACGTATGAGTTTATCCGCACTTCATTTTCCTATCAGAACTTTACCGTTGACTATCTCGCATCAGGTTTTGCCTTAACCGGCACCTTTGCCGGCTTCATCGGGTACAACAACTACATCGGTACCTACACGATTGAGAATGAATCAGTGGAAGTAAACGATGATCGCCTGCAAGGTTATTGGGGTTTCGAAACGGTGGGGCAAGTCTTCACCGGACAAGCTCCGGCAGGAGCAACCACTGTCGTGAATCCGCTCTTTGATACCTCACCGATCCCCGAAGGAAGTTGCCTGGTTACAGGCGCGTTCACAGAACCTCTTGAGGTTACCGGACAAGAGACCGAAGACGTGGTTCTCACCCTGTCTTTATCGTCTAATCAGAGTTTTGAGTGGGTTGATATCATCGAAGACGGACAATGGGAACCCGGCGCAGATGAACAGGTAGTGGATATGGGGATACGAGGGATGGTGGCCTTCAGAGAATGATCAATCTTCAAGTACTTCGCCCGTTTCTTCGTCATACCTGGTTGCAGAATCATCTTCAAGAGGCTTGAGTCCGCGCTCACGTATCGTACGCTCGCCGGCGTCTTCTTCATCGAGGGGGAAAACATCCACAATTTTGGTGTAAGTAATTGCCGGAATAACGAAGCTGTTGATGCTTTTTTTCAGGAAGTCATTGACTTTATCAAAGGCATCTCTGACATCGGTTGCGGTGATGAGGTAGTATTGGTTGCTGCTTTTTTCTTCACCCTTGTTTTCATCGAAGGAGACAAAAGAAATTTTCACTTTAAACCAAAGGTCTGCATCATCGAAACGAATGACTTCCGAGAAGTTTGATTTTGTGATTTGCTGCACTTCGAAAGGACGCGCACCCATTTGTTCAAGGAGGTAGATCATTCGGGTTTCTGCTTCGGTATAGTTGTAAGCATCGAGCACATACTGCTCGGTAACCGTCTTTTGATCGCCGTGTTGATCTTCCCGGGTGTATTTTGCCTTACAGGTGAACCAGTGTTTTGTCATCACAGACCTTTTTGAAATGGAAACGCGAAGGTAGGGAACCTTAGGCAGGAGTGCAGAGGGTGTGGATAAGTCGCTTCAAGATGAGCATCAGATTTAACTGACAAGTGATCGTAGCCAGAGGCGCACATACAGAGTGCTCTGTTGGTTTTACTTTTCGGTATTGAAATGAAAACAATCTGAACTATGTACACAGAGAACACACCGATCAATGCAGAGGTCAATGAGCCGAATGATCATCTGGCCGCACAAGAAATGCTTCAGCTTGGCAAGTTGTATGCCGGAAGCCAGCGTTTTGACGAGGCTTTGACCTACTATGATTGTGCTATTGCATTGCAGCCGAGGGTTGTTTCACAGTATTATTACCGCGGTGTAGCCCTCTTTCACCTGAATCGATTCGAAGAAGCACTCCGTGATTTTGAGCGTGCGCTCTCATCGAATCCCTGGAATGTGATTGATATTCTGAATTATACAAGCTGTCTGCGCTACCGCCTGGGAGACACAAAAGGCGCACGTGAAGAGCTTGAACGCATTATCTCAGCTAAGAGCGGATACACTGATGGGCTGCTATTGAATGACCGTGAAGTGTACCAGCTTACAGCAGCCTGATCTATAGCGGGTCGCCCACCGTAGATTTCATTTTATCGAGGATTCGATGCGCAACTTCAAGTGCCCGGTATCCATCTTCAGCGGTGACCTCCGGTTTGCGGTTTTCCTGAATGGCTACCGCCAAAGAGGCGAGCTCGTCGCGAATAGCGTTGGCATTTTCAGGAAGTTCAGGCTTTTCGAAGAAAATCTCTTTACTTCCTTTGTCTTCGCCAAGGTCAATAACAATTCCGAACGGATTCGGCTCGCCTTCAACCTGTTTCATGCGTACGATTTCTGACTCGCGTTTGTAAAAGTCAACAGCGATGTACGCATCCCGCTGGAAGAATCGACTCTTACGCATGTTCTTGAGTGAAATCCTGCTTGCCGTAAGGTTGGCTACGCAGCCATTGTCAAACTCGAGACGTGCATTGGCAATATCAGGCGTGTCGCTCACAACAGCTACCCCACTGGCACTGACACGCTTTACGTTCGCTCCTGTCGCACTCAGTACAATATCGATGTCATGGATCATAAGATCAAGAACTACGGAGACATCTGTGCCTCGCGGATTGAATTCTGCCAGCCGGTGCGTTTCGATGAAACGGGGCTGGTTGAGTTTGTCTTTGACCGAGGTGTAGGCAGGGTTGAAACGCTCTACGTGTCCAACCTGTACTTTTACCTGGGCCTCCTCTGCAAGACTCACCAATTGCTTGGCTTCATCCAGTGTGTTGGTTATAGGCTTTTCAATGAACACATGCCTTGATGCCCGGATAGCTTGAGAAGCACAATTGTAGTGCGAGAGCGTGGGCGTTACGATGTCAATCACATCGCAAACCGGTAAAAGCTCATCGTAACTGTTGAAGGATTTCAAGCCGAATTTCTCTACAACCTCCTTTTGCTTCCTCTCATCCGGATCATAGAACCCAACGATCTCATAGGTATCAGACAATTCTTGCAGGCATTTAATGTGGATCTTTCCCAAATGACCTGCTCCCAAAACACCAATTTTCAGCATAATTTCATTATTCACAATGCGTGCTCATCCTTCGTTTCCCTGTCAACCGAAACAGGTTTTGCGCAATGAAAAAGGTTGACGCGCCCTTTTATAACCTCAAAACTACGTTGGAGTTTATCGACATACAGAGGTTCAAATCATACTTTTCAACACCGTTGCGGTTAAGCTGGTACAGTTACCTTTGAAGAAGGATGGAATTCAACGACACTTATCGGCATAAAGGGCTTAGAAAGCGGCTTCTGGAAGATCTTCGAGAGATGGGGATTCAAGACCAACGCGTACTTGAAGCTATGTATAACGTGCCGCGGCACTACTTTCTCTCATCAGCCTTCCTTGAGTTTGCTTACGATAACAAAGCATTTCAAATTGGAGCTGGTCAAACGATCTCTCAACCGTATACGGTTGCACGCCAAACTGAGCTGCTTTGCCTGGAGAAAGGAGATAAAGTACTTGAAATCGGAACAGGCTCAGGTTATCAGACCGCCGTACTTTGCGAAATGGGGGCAAAGGTATGGTCGATCGAACGCCAGAAAGAACTGTATGATAAAACCTGTCCGCTGATCAAAGCCCTCGGATACCGCCCGCAATTGTACTACGGAGACGGGTATAAGGGCAAGCCGGCTTTCGCACCCTATGATAAAATGATCGTGACTTGCGGTGCACCTCAGATTCCGGAGGCTTTACTTCAGCAACTCGCGGTGGGAGGAAGACTGATTATTCCGGTTGGAGAAGGGCGTACGCAGCGCATGATCGAATTGCGTAAGAATGGTCCAACCGATTTTTCACGGAAAGAGCACGGAGATTTTGCATTTGTCCCGATGCTTTCCGATCGTGCAAGGTAGCATGCAAAAACTGCTCAATCTTCAACAGATCCGTCGGTGGGACCAGGCCACCATCACCCGGGAACCTATCTCTTCAATTGATTTGATGGAGCGTGCTGCAAGTCGCTGCTCAACCTGGATTCGTACCCGTTTTGTGCCGAATGATACGGTGGTGCTCGTTGTGGCCGGTACCGGAAACAACGGTGGTGATGGGCTGGCCATTGCGCGGCACCTGCACGAACAACACTTTCAGGTTCGGGTGGTCATCTGCGGTAACAGAAATGAGGCGTCAGAAGATTTTAAAGTGAATCTCGAGCGTTTGTCGGCCTTTGATATACCTGTGCAGACGCTGCAATGTGCAGAAGACCTGCCGCTACTGAGTATCGAAAGACCCGGATTGATCGTAGATGCGATCTTCGGTTCCGGCCTCACTCGCCCGGTTGAAGGATGGCGTGCAGAAGTACTTCAAACGCTGAATCGTTCACAGGCTACGGTAGTGAGTATAGATTTACCAAGTGGATTGCCTGCTGATCCTCCTGATAATGAGTTGTTTAATCACGATGCGATTGTCCGAGCGACCATTACACTGACCTTTCAGGTTCCTAAAAGATCTGCACTTTTCGATCCCTGGGGCGAGTTTTGCGGTAGGGTGGAGGTGCTCGATATCGGCCTGGATCCTGGCTTTCCTGATGAGGTTGAGGGTGCAGACTTTCTGCTCCAGCACCGCGATGTGCTCGAATACCTCCCTGATCGTCCGCGCTTTTCACATAAAGGCACCTATGGCAAGCTCTTGCTGGCCGCGGGAAGCCGCGGGATGAGTGGTGCTGCAGTACTGGCTGCGAAGGCTGCTTTGCGTTCAGGCGTTGGCCTCGTGACCGTTCATTCGCCCAAATGCGCGGAGCAGCCATTACAGGTGAATGTGCCCGAGGCCATGGTGCAGCTTGATGAAGAAGAAGATTACATCACCCGCCCAATGGCAGACGAAAAAGTTACGGCATTGGCGATCGGTCCTGGTCTTGGCCTTTATGAAGGCACCGCAAAAGCGGTGGATGTAATTTTGCAACAACGCGAGCTGCCCGCTGTGATCGATGCAGATGCACTCAATGAAATCGCTTCTCATATTCACCTCTCTGCCGCGGCGCAGCAAAGAGGAAAGCTCGTCTTGACACCGCATCCCGGAGAATTTGACCGCCTTTTCGGACAGCACCAGTCTGAATACCAACGCACGCAAACCGCAAAAGTAAAGGCAAGAGAATGGAAATGTGTGATCGTACTGAAAGGTGCCTATACAAAGGTTTTTATGCCCGACGGACGTATGGTTGTGAATCCTACAGGCTCGCCGGCCATGGCCACAGGTGGAAGTGGTGACGTATTGACCGGTTTACTGGGCGGACTGCTTGCGCAAGGCATGCCTGTAGAGCATGCTGTATTGATAGGTGTCTTTCTGCACGGATATACAGGAACCCGTTTTGAGGCTCGCTACGGCAATCGCGGCATGACCGCAGGATGGCTGGCTGCTAACCTCACGGCGTCTTGGCAGCAAATTCAGGAAGAACTGGAGTAAATGAGGGCTACACAAGTCCCTCAATGGCACCACGCCCCAGACGCACTAATGTCGGTTCGCCGGAAGTGCAATCGAAAACGGTAGAAGCTTCCATATTCCCGAGACCGCCGTTCACTACAAGATCTACCTGGTTCGCGTACCGTTCGTGAATGAGTTCTGGGTCGGTAGTATACTCCAGTATTTCATCGTCATCATGCACAGAAGTTGCCACCAGCGGATTGCCTAGCGCAGATACAAGGGCGAGTGCCACAGAATGATCAGGCACACGGATACCGATTTCTTTGCGCTTCGTCTTAAAGATCTTTGGTACCTGATTGCTCGCATTGAGGATGAAAGTATAAGGCCCCGGCAACGCCCGTTTCATCAACTTGTAGATATTGTTTTCAATAGGCTTGCAGTATTCGGAAAGATGGCTCAGATCGCGGCAGACCAATGAAAAGTTTGCCTCTTTCATGGTCAGCCCCTTAAGCTTTGCAACGCGCTCTACCGCCTTGGTCTTACTGAGGTCACAACCAATAGCATAGACCGAATCAGTGGGGTAGATGATCACGCCGCCATCGAGGAGGCATTCAACGACCTGGCGCACTTTGCGCGGGTCAGGGTTGTCAGGGTGAATATTTACGAGCATAATTCTGCAGCCTGTTAAGATCAACCAAGATAGCACCTCCCGATTAAACCACAAGCACGAAGCTGCACTTGCGAAGAGGTTTACACGATTGTCAGTGATTTCTCACTTCGAACCTCGGTGGTCAGCCAGAAACTTCTCTAGTCCAATATCAGTTAACGGGTGATTCAACAATCCGAGAATAGCACTCAGCGGCCCCGTCATGACATCAGCCCCGATTTCAGCGCACTCAATCACATGCATGGTGTGGCGCACCGATGCAGCAAGAATTTGGCTCTCAAAGCCGTAATTGTCATAGATGAGACGCATCTTCTCAATCAGTTGCAATCCGTCTGAACTGATATCGTCAATACGGCCGATAAAGGGGGAAACGTATGTTGCACCGGCTTTCGCAGCAAGAAGCGCCTGACCTGGAGAAAATACAAGGGTGCAGTTGGTGCGAATACCTCTATCGCTGAAATAGCGAATCGCCTTTACTCCATCTCGAATCATCGGCACCTTCACTACGATGTTGTCATGCAATTCAGCGAGGGATTCACCTTCGCGCACGATTCCATCAAAATCAGTAGCTATGACCTCTGCGCTGACATCTCCATCTACAATATTACAGATCGCTTTATAGTGTGCTTTCACTGCATTATCTCCTGAAATCCCTTCTTTCGCCATGAGCGAAGGGTTGGTGGTGACGCCGTCAAGCACTCCGAGGTCTTGTGCTTCGCGTATCTGATCAAGATTGGCCGTATCAATGAAGAATTTCATAGCTGAATATTTGCTTGCGAAGGTAGGGAAGCGACTCGGTTGGAGCAATAGAGTCTTATACGGGTCACCTGCGGGACTTACAATTAACTTCAAGGCTCCCCTCAAATGAGGGGAGCTCCGAAGCTCATGCTGCGCATGAAGCTTCGGTGAGGGGGCTTTCAGGACTCCTGCGGAGGATACACTTCTTAAGCTGCTCCCCTATGCTAAGGGGAGCTCCCGAGGCCGACTTTCGGCCTCGGCTGAGGGATCCTAGACGGCAGACCGCAGACGGCAGACCGCAGACCGCAGACGGCCGTCGGTCAATCAAACTTAATCTCCATCTCCACACGTCGGTTTTGTTGTCGCCCGGCTTCGCTCTCATTGTCAGCGATGGGTTCTGTTTCACCGAACCACCGAACGATCATGCGATCCTTCGAAACTCCGTTGCTTTCTAAATAGTCGGCCACGGCCTGGGCTCGTTGCTCTGATAGCTTCATATTGGCCTGGTCATTGCCTACGTTATCTGTATGCCCTGAAATCATGAGCTTCCAATCTGACTTATCGATCAGCAGGCTGGCGAGTTTAGATAAAGAGGCTTTCGAGGCCTCCTTAATGACTGCCTTACCGGAAACAAACTCGAGATTATCAAATGCCGTATCAATGACCTCCTGCTCTTCTTGTTGAAGAACCGGACAACCATTGTTTTCTGCAGGTCCGGGAGTCATTGGGCATTCATCGTCTTTATCGAGAATGCCATCGCTGTCAGCATCGCGGTAAGGACAACCACGATTTTCTGACGGACCCGCTTCATCCGGACATGGATCATCTTTATCGAATACCCCGTCGCCATCGGTATCAGGCCACGGACATCCACCATTTGCCTGGGGGCCTTCTTCAAAAGGGCAATCATCGTCAATATCTCGAATGCCGTCATTATCAGCATCCGGACATCCGCCAAATTTTTCGGTTCCGGCGGCATCAGGGCATTCGTCGTCTTTATCCGGAATACGATCGCCATCCTGGTCAGGGCATCCCTGGAAATCTATGCTACCGGCTTCTTCCGGACATTCATCTTCTTTGTCGATGATGCCGTCACCATCTGTATCAGGGCAACCTAAATAGTCAGGCGGACCCGCAACCATAGGGCAGGCGTCCAGTTTGTCGGGGGTGCCATCACCATCCGTATCCGGGCAGCCGTTAAAAGCCTTCAATCCGGGAGTTTCCGGGCATTCGTCTTTCTTATCGGCGATTCCGTCACCGTCTTGATCTTTTTCTTTTCGACCGAATGTCAGGTTCACTCCGGTCTGTACTTGCATAGTGCGGGCAAAAGAGGGGTACAGGATTTCGGATGCGCCATCATCGATGATCAGTTTATCGGTCACTCCGGCAAGGAGATTGTCAGTAACGATATAGAATTGAAGTGGCCCTCCGTTCAAACTTAAACCGGCACCAAGGTTGCGGAAATTCCGATCAATCACCGAGTAAGCCAGGTGCGCACTGAGCCATCGGCCAATCGTTTGTGCGTATGAAACGGTGATGGTCGGACGAAACCTGCCCTTGTAAATCTCGCTTTGGAAAAGGAGCCCCGCCGTACCCGAGGTACGATCCGTTTCATAAAGTTTATACTGACCGCCCACATGAATACGAGCCATTAATGCAGAGCGGTACGCGTTTTCATTGTCGCTGAAGGCAAATGTTTCTTCGAGGTCATTGATCAGTTCTTCGGTCACTACCTCAAGGCTATCGTTGAAAGCAGAATCGGCTGCAAGTACTTCGTCAGTGAGCTCAACGCCTGAGAAGGTGAAGGCTCCTTCAGAACTTAGAGCGTTACGCACGTAGGTGTTCCAGGTGATGAATCCAAGATCGACCACGCTCGCTGACAAGGTGAGTCGCTCAGTTACCTGAAATTCTGTACCCAGATCAATTCCCCATCCGCCGTTTTTACGGCGCAACAAATACGAAGCAATTTCATTATTCTCGATATCCGTATTATCATCGAGTGAATCAATGAGAGGATAAATGCCCGCTGAATGCACGTCTAATTCTCCTGAGATGTTCCAGTCGAATGTTTCAGGATCTGTCTGCCACTGAACAGTGCTCGTTTTAGTATCGATGTTTTCATAGCCATACAGCCGTTTCACACGCACACCGATGTTCCACCGTTCGTTGAGATTAAACTGCCAACCGAGGTTGAGTTCACGGAAATGATTAAGATGAATCCGGAAGTCACTGAAATTGAGTGTGTTGTTGTCAAGTTCGTCAAAGCTTGCATTCCCTGTGAAAGGAAAACGGACCATATCTCCCGGAATAGACCATCGAAATTGTGCTCGTTCGCGTGCGCTCAGGCTAAAATAATGCCGGTCGCCTACCGCAAATCCTATGTGAAGCAATTCAAAGGCTGAGTCAAAGCCGAGTTCATTGACAGGACGCACCTGATTGAGGAAGTGATCAGTGCGCAGCGACGAAAAACTGCCCTGTGACTCGAGCATGTGAAAAGGGTTGTACACGGTATTTTCATGGCGAAAATATATACCAGAAAGACCCGGAAATCCGATGTTGACGCGCGCCATAGGACGACTGGCGGGATTTATACTTTGGTGCTGAGGCACAAAATCCATGTGGTACATCACCAGGTTTTGCTGCGCTTTTCCGGATGATGCGACCAACAGCAATAAGGTCAGTATAGTAAAGCGATGCCGTTTCATTCGTTGATGCTGATATCCGTGTCAATTTTCGCTGATAGCTTAAGCCCGAGCGTATACTCAGGATAGAACCTGACGAGCTGCTGGTTTTGTGCCTGGTTTGTATTGGCACGGCCTTTCAAGATGACTTTTTTCACCTCGCCATCGAGCAGCTCACGGACCTGCTCTCGCGAAAGAGTGACATCGGTGATTTCTCGGGTCACTGAAAGCACTCGACCGAAATTCGGGTCATTCTCAGAAAGTGAAAAGTCAACAAATCCCTGCTGAAATATCGCTTCCCAGGGTTCCTTGAAAAGTGAATCAACCACATTGAAAAGTGTGTCAGCGAAATAGACCTGACCATCAATCTGAATGGGTAGTCCGTTGTCAGCAACAAGCCGGATAGTTGCCTGCTTGAGGTCTTCCCAGCTGATTTCTTCTTCATCGCCCACGCCAAGTGCTTCTGCAAGGTCGAGGTCTAGGGTATCAATGAGTGAAAAGTTATCGGCATAGCCGAAAAAGGGAAGGATCATCTCCACATCGCAGCGAATCCGACTTGTATCGAGGAGGAAGTTTTGCGTTTGGCCGAGCGGATTGATGTTGATGGCACTGGTATAGATAAGTTCAAAAGGTCCTTCATCGAGGAGCTCCGTAAGTGTAGGAACAGTACCTGCATTGGTGAAATTGTGTTCGGTGATTGCTTCAGCACCCGGATTCGCGGCAGCGGCAATGACAGGGAAATTCGTCAGGTCGCTTCCGCCCAATTGCTGGTCTTGTGCATTCTCAGGAGCAAATACTCCTTCAACACTGACCTGAGCCGGAACCCCTGAGGTGTTGTAAATATCCAAGTCAATGCGAGGATCAGCAAAATGAAGAATCCCGTTATTCAGGTCGCGGTACAGGTCTACAAATTGAGTATCTACGGAGCTGATAGCTGATAATTGCCCAAAATAACCAAAGGCGGAAGCCAGTTGGCTGATATCAAGCGTAAGTGAAATGGCGATCTCGTCACCGGGATTGGTCGTTTCACCGGTACTGGTTACAAATCCCTGAATATCCAGGGTGAAGCTGTTGGAGGTCATGCCGCCCTGTGTCAGGTCAAGCACATAACCTTCAAGGTCAAAAGCAAGTTCGGTGTCGAAGGGTGTAAAGCCCGGGTATTGAAAATCAACAAACTCCTGAAAAGGGACACCATTTTGCGTCAGTTCAGGTATGGTCAGAAATAAGGTCACATCATGCGGAATGGTCGAAGAAAGCTCCAGCGCCATGCTGCCACCACTGAATCGAAGTGAATCAAGTGCCTCGCCATTGTCTGCATTGAAGCTTAACGGAATGGCCTGTCCGATTTCTGCCGTAGTACCCTCAGGCAACAGGTTAATCGCAGTAGCTTCCACCGCAGAAAGGGTATAAGCCGTTTCGAAAGCTTCGGCGTCAATAGCCTGAAGATCATCTGCACCAAGGTTGAATAGTTCACCATCATAAACCAACGCAAAAGTCTGCTCATCCTCATTGAAAATGAAGTTCTCAGAGTCAAATTCCTGCTCAATATCGCTCAGGGTCAAATTCGTGTAAACCAGCGGGAGTGCAAACGAAGGATCAAGACCTTCAATTTGAAATTGATCGTTGAGGTAATGTTCCTCTTTGATGCAGCCTGAAAGGATGAACAACAAGAGAAAGGCACCGAGAAAATGTCTCATCGTTAGCGTTTATAGGCGGTGAAGATAAGTTTCTTCACCGAAGCGGCCTCTAAGAGCTCCCTGAAATATTCAACAGGGCCTAATAAAAAGAGCGAACACATAATATGCTCGCTCGTAAGGGGGGACTATGAGTAAATCGTTGTTAGTGGCCGCAATATCGTAAAATATTGGTCTTCAGCAAATAAATTCTTCGTTAAATGTCTCAATTCGATCGTTGAGTAGCCACATTTTCATCGACGTACGCGTTTAGAAGCTCTTCAAGATTCGGTTTGGGAACCACACCGGCATAGCGTTCTTTAAGTTTACCCTTGTGAAACAACATCACGGTCGGGATGCTCCTTATTTGAAACTGTGAAGCGAGCGAACGCGCTGTTTCCGTATTTACTTTTCCAATCACCGCTTTACCCTCGTACTCTCCGGATAACTCATCGATGATAGGACCAAGAATCTTGCAAGGCATGCACCAGGCAGCCCAGAAGTCGAGAAGTACAGGCACTTCAGCATCGAGCACCAATTCTTTAAAGTTCGTTTCTGTAATTTCGATCGCCTCCGGCTTGGGTGCGCGTGGTTTCTTTCTAAAGAACATGTCAATTCATTTTGGTTCGTCAAAATTCACGGATCGCTCTCAAACCGACAGTAATTCAGGTCACACGTCTCATCATTCATAAGCTACCAAATCTCTGAAGTCGGATATCAGCCGCATCACTCCGCGCATTCTGTTCTGCCTCATTTGGCTCGACATCAGCATATTTTGAGTATTTTTGAGGACCTGAATAACCAAATAACTTAACTATGCGTCTGCTCGTTGCCCTCGCTGTAACACTCGTTACGTTTTTCTCAGTACAAGCCCAATCAGGATGCACTGACCCTCTTGCTTGCAATTTTGATCCCAATGCCCAGAATGATGATGGATCCTGTGCATTCTTCGTAGACTGCGCCGGCATATGTGGTGGTCAGTTTATAGAAGATGCCTGCGGAAACTGTTATGATCCTAATGCTTCTGGTGAAGAGGTCACATTGACCTTTAACTACACTGGTGCGCTTGAGCAATGGTCCGTTCCGGCAGGCACACAAACCGTGCGCATTCTCGCTGCCGGTGCTCAGGGAGGTGGAAACGGCGGACGCGGTGCTCAGATGGAAGGCGACTTTACGGTTAGCCCGGGTGATGTGCTGCAGATTCTGGTCGGACAAGCCGGCGAAGCGGCTCCGCAACAAGTAGGAAACGGCGGCGGCGGCGGAAGCTATGTAGCCCTCGTTGATAACACCCCACTCATTGTTGCAGGTGGTGGCGGAGGCACCGGGCACAATCAATCAAACGGTAGCTACGCTCTTATCGGTGGTACGACCTCCGAAAATGGCAATCCCGGACAATTTGACGGCGCAGGCGCCGGAGGATTAGGAGGCAATGGCGGTGCTGAAAGCTTCACCACGCAAGGAATTCCCAATGGCGGCGGTGGAGCCGGCTTTTTTACTGACGGCGGTTCGTCTGGTGCAGCCAATGGCGGCAACGCATTTGTGAATGGCGGACAAGGCGGTGATGCTACCGGCGGGTTTGGTGGCGGTGGCGGCTCAAACGTCTTCATATACGGTTGTGGCAGTTCTCCACACGGTGGATCCGGTGGCGGTGGTTATTCCGGCGGTGGCGGTGGCGGAAGCAACTGCAATGGATCCGGTGGTGGCGGCGGCTCTTTCAATGCCGGCGTGAATCAGAACAATATTGGAGCAACTAACCTCGGAAATGGCATTGTCACCATCACTTACACGGAATCCTTCATCCCTGATTGCAATGTTGGCTGCATTAACCCGTTGGCATGCAATTTTGATCCCAATGCTGACATTGACAGCGGTGAATGTATTTTACCTGACGGCTGCACCGACAATACCGCGTGTAATTTCGATCCTGAAGCTACTTGCGACGATGGATCATGTTCATTCCCCGGTTGTACTGATGATACTGCTTGTAACTATGACCCAACTGCCGGATGCGAGGATGGAAGCTGCATCTTTGAGCTCGATTGCAACGGAACCTGCGGTGGAGACTGGATAGAAGACCTTTGCGGTAACTGCTATGACCCGAACGCTCAGGGAGGTGATTTTAATATCGATTTTCAAGTCTCCGGTAGCATAGAAGAATGGATCGTCCCTGCCGGGGTAACAGAAGTCCGTATCAGTGCCGCAGGCGCCCAGGGCGGTGGAAACGGCGGACGCGGTGCTTTGATGGAAGGCGACTTCAGTGTCACGCCGGGTGAGACCCTTTTCATTCTTGTAGGTGAAGCCGGTCAAGCGGCCCCGCAAGAGGTCGGAAACGGAGGTGGTGGCGGAAGCTTCGTCGTACTCACTGACAATACCCCCCTTATCGTTGCCGGTGGTGGTGGCGGTACCGGTCACAATCAATCGAATGGGAGCTACGCACTTATCGGTGGCACGACCTCTGAAAATGGCAATCCCGGACAGTTTGACGGCGCAGGCGCCGGAGGATCAGGAGGCAATGGAGGTGCTGAAAGCTTTACTACACAAGGAATACCCAATGGCGGCGGTGGCGCCGGCTTACTTACTGATGGCGGCTCCTCTGGTGCAGCCAATGGTGGAGACGCCTTTGTGAATGGCGGACAAGGCGGTGACTCCACCGGAGGCTTCGGTGGCGGCGGTGGTTCAAACGTCTTTATTTACGGCTGTGGCAGCTCTCCACATGGAGGCTCCGGTGGCGGCGGTTACTCGGGCGGTGGCGGCGGTGGAAGCAACTGCAACGGCGCCGGTGGTGGCGGAGGCTCGTTTAACGCCGGAACCAACCAGAACAATGTAGGGGCTACAAACGCTGGAAACGGTTTTGTAACGATCGCCTACAGCCTGCCGGCCATCCCGGATTGCAATATCGGTTGCACCGACCCTTTGGCGTGCAATTTTGACCCTGACGCAGACATTGACAGCGGTGAGTGCATTTTGCCTGATGGCTGCACCGACGATACCGCTTGTAATTTTGATCCTGCTGCAACCTGCAATGACGGTTCATGCACATACCCGGGTTGCAATAACGCGGAGGCCTGCAACTTCGACCCGGATGCCGCATGTGATGATGGAAGCTGTATCCTTGAGGTCGACTGCAACGGAACATGCGGCGGTGATTGGATTGCTGACGCTTGCGGAAATTGCTACGATCCAAACAACGAAGGCGAAACCCTTTCGGTTGACTTTCAATTTACCGGAGCCATTGAACAATTTACCATTCCGGCCGGCGTCACTGAAGTCCGTATCAGCGCCGCAGGCGCTCAAGGCGGCGGAAACGGCGGACTAGGCGCTCTGATGGAAGGCGATTTCAGTGTGACACCAGGTGAAATCCTTCAAATTCTCGTAGGAGAAATCGGTCAAACAGCTCCGCAAGAGGTCGGAAACGGTGGCGGTGGCGGAAGTTTCGTCGCCCTCGAAGACAATACCCCGCTCATCGTTGCAGGTGGCGGTGGCGGTACCGGTCATAATCAGTCTAACGGCAGTTACGCACTGATCGGCGGTACGTCCTCTGAAAATGGCAATCCCGGACAGTTCGACGCGGCAGGCGCCGGCGGTACAGGAGGTAACGGGGGCGCTGAAAGCTTCACCACTGCAGATGTTCCAAATGGTGGCGGTGGCGGCGGATTCTTTACTGACGGTGGCTCTGCCGGAGCTGCCAACGGGGGGAGCGCCTTTGTGAATGGCGGACAAGGAGGTGACTCTACTGGCGGCTTCGGTGGTGGAGGCGGATCAAATGTCTTCATTTACGGCTGTGGAAACTCACCGCATGGCGGTTCAGGTGGCGGTGGTTACTCAGGCGGTGGCGGCGGCGGAAGTAACTGCAACGGCGCAGGTGGTGGTGGCGGCTCATTCAATGCCGGAACCAACCAGAACAATACCGGCGCAGCCAATTCCGGTAATGGCTTCGTGACCATTACTTTCACAACATTAGCCATACCAGAATGTAACGAGGGGTGCACCAATCCGGAGGCTACCAATTACGACCCGAATGCAGACGTTGATAATGGCACGTGCATCGTTCCGGGATGTACCGATGAATTGGCCGATAATTTTAATCCACAGGCCACAGAAGATGACGGCTCCTGCTTCTTTTCGGGATGCACCTATCAGCAGGCTGAAAACTATGACCCGATCGCAGACACTGATGACGGCTCTTGCATTTTCGTGAACGATCCTATTCCGGGTTGCATGGATCCAGCTGCGTGCAACTATGATATCAACGCAGAAACCGATAATGGCCTCTGCGTCTACCCGCCTCAATACCTGAATTGTGATTATGTATGTATCAATGATGCCGATCAGGATGGTATTTGTGATGAACAAGAAATTTCTGGATGCACCGATCCTGAAGCAATTAATTACGTCGCAGAAGCGACGGATGACGACAGCTCCTGCCTCTATACATGCCCGGGAGATTTTAACCAGGATTTTATCATCAACGCCGCTGACTTACTACAGTTCCTCGGTCAGTTCGGACAAACTTGTCCGTAACAGACACCAATAGATACGCTCAACGCACACAGCAGCCATCGGGCGGCTGTGTGTGTTTAGGTGGAATTCAATTCGATGAAGACTGAACGAAAAACGGACAGCGATGGCCTGCCCGTGGTGTATCAAAACCCTTCGTTTTGAAGTGTACACTCACTGATTTTCAGTATTCATGTGTTGGCTTGTGAAAAAGTGCACCCTTTGGAATTTTTCAACTGTTGAAAGGAAATCCGCCTTGTAAAGCTTCGAGCATCCTTTACAGAAAGGATGCGTTTTTATCGGAATCCTTCAGCATTTAACAAGACAGTAGCACTGAAAGATGTTGAATTGTTTTTCTGTTTGTTAAGGGCCTTCATCTTTTTGTATCTTCCTGATACCTTAATTAAAAGAACGATGCGTGGCATTATTTTAAATGTCGCGTTGCTAAGTGTAGTGCTGACAGGATATTCGCAGGGGTTTGTACACCAATCCAACGCGCTCGGTATATCCGTTCCCATAGGAATTTCAAATTTTGGGACCGGTGTAAGCTTTTTCGATTTCAACCAAGACGGTTGGGATGACCTCTCTATTGGTACCGTGGCAGATGGCACATACCTCTATCTCAACGCAGAAGGAGAGTTCAACTTGCTCGAGGTTTTACCCAATGCGCATGAATGCAAAGCCGTCGTCTGGGGAGATTATAACAACGATGGTCAACCAGACTTGTTTGTAGGATCCCATTTAGGACCTTCCCAACTCTGGGAGCAGGATGACCTCACCTTCTCAGAGATCGCATCAGAAGTGGGCGTTCCAAGTGACAATGCAGCCATGACTTTCGGTGCGTCCTGGACTGACTATGACCTTGATGGAGACCTTGATCTTTACATCACCAATTACAACCAGGGCACCGGTCCGCATAACTGGCTATTGCGCAACCATGAAGGCGAATACTTTGAAGAGGTCGCTGAAGCTGCCGGCGTAGACAATGGTATCGTCTGGAGCTTCATGCCGGTCTTCGCTGATTTTGACCACGATGGCTGGCCTGATCTCTACGTCATTAATGATAAACTCGCTCCGAATGCCCTCTTCCGGAATAATGGCGACGGCACCTTTGCCGACATGAGTGCTGGATCCAACACGGATATCGTGATAGATGCCATGAGCAACTCGATCACAGATTTTGATAATGATGGTGACCTCGATATTTACGTGACCAATGACTTCACCGGTAATCGCCTCTTCAGAAACGACGGTGACTTCGTTTTTACAGATATCACCGAAGAAACAAATGCGACCATTGGTCAGTTCTGCTGGGCCGGTCTCTGGATTGATTTCGATAACAACAAGCAAGACGATATCTTCATCGCCACCACTGACTACAATGATAATCAGAACAGACTCTTCAGAATTTCCGGCCAAAATACATTTATGGAGCTCCAACAGGCATTCAGCGTGAATAATGACACACCCTCATATGCCTGCGCAAAAGGAGACTATAACAGAGATGGCGCACCAGATTTTATCCAGGGAAATCAAGGGCCCTTCAATCCCTATCTATGGCGAAATGACTGGGATGTGAATAATTGGATAGGCATTCAACTTCATCCTGTGGTCTCAAACCCTCAAGCCCTCGGTGCCTGGGTGAAAGTATGCACAAATGGTGACTGCAGAACCCGCTACACCATGTCTGCCGATGGCTACCTCGGGCAACACAGCCAGCAGCTTATCTTCGGTTTAGATATTGATATAGCGGTTGACAGTGTCGTGATTGAATGGCCAAGCGGACATATAGATCACATTTTTTCTCCAGCGATCAATAAGTACCACAGCGTCATCGAAGGTGAAACGCTCAGCCTCGCCGTTAATGCGACTGATGGACAATTCATCTGCGAAGACGGAGTATTGAGCCTTTCAGCCTCTCCAGGATACGAATCTTACATCTGGAACAACGGACTCACTGGCGCTGCCATTCAGGTGACCGAAGCAGGACTCTACTCAGTAACAGCTGTAACAGCAGAAGGTCTCTCAACCTTTGCGCAAATCAATGTGCTCAATGCTCCCGCACCTGACTTCGAAGTCGAAGTGCAACAGATCAGTTGTTTCGGAGCCGAAGATGGTGTGATCAGTTTTGTGACCAATGATAGCTACGTGGTCAATTGGTCTACCGGTGCTGAAGGTATGATCACTCAAAACTGGTTGCCCGGTACTTATAGCTATGAAATCACAGATGCTTACGGCTGTATCAACAGCGGAGAGGTAGAAATCACCCAGCCTGAGCCTATCGAATTGATCGTATCAATCAATCACCCAAATTGTTTCGGACAAGCTTCAGGTGAAGTCAACATTTCGGCCATCGGGGGCACTGAACCATATACCTTCACTTCAGAGTCAGGCTTTGATGATTTACCTGATGGAACATTTACCTTCACGCTCACGGATGCCAACCAGTGTGTGAAAGATACCCTGGTAACACTCATTGCACCCGATCAGCTCTCCGTAGAGGTGAGCACAGAGCCCGCAGATGAGAATGGTGGCACTGCCGAGGTCTTCCCCTCCGGTGGTGCGCCGCCCTACGAAGTGATATGGTCTGATGGCTCAGAAGGAGCCGTCGCTGACAACCTTGAAGCAGGAGCCTACAGCGTCATGGTCATTGACAATAACGGCTGTTTTCTCACCACAGGCATCATCATTGACCCGGCAGTGAATATGAATGAAATAGAGTTCGCGTCACCCCTTATTTACCCAAATCCTACGAACGCTTTTTTCCGTATTTCTGGTCTGCAGGGTGCCTGTGAAATTCGCGTATTGGATGTGCAAGGACGTGAGGTCTTCGCCGCAAAAGCGGCGGATGCTAACCACTTCCGTGCTGACATAGCTCTGCTGTCTTCCGGAATGTACACGGTGATACTGCATGCGGAAAAGCAGAATGTTCGCCTGCCCCTCATGAAGTGGTAGTCCAAACCCCATACCGTAATAAGGCCGACCGCAGACCGCAGACGGCAGACGGCACCCGGCAGACCGCAGACGGCCGACCGCAGACGGCAGACGGCAGACGGTGCATAAGTCAAACAAGCTGACTACCTTTGCAGCCGCAAAACCCATTTCCATGCTCGCAGCTCAACAAATTTCACTTCAGTTCGGGAAACGCGTACTGTTCGATGAGGTCAATATCAAATTCAGCGGTGACAACTGTTACGGTGTAATCGGCGCCAATGGCGCAGGAAAGTCAACTTTCCTCAAGATCCTGTCAGGGCAAATTGACCCGAACAGCGGACACATCTCTCTGGAGCCCGGAAAACGCATGGCGGTACTCAAGCAGGATCACTTTGAGTTCGACGAAGTAAAAGTGCTTGATACTGTTATGATGGGCCACAAAGTATTGTGGAACATCATGACAGAAAAAGATGCACTCTATGCAAAACCCGACTTTTCAGATGAAGATGGCATTCGCGCATCTGAGCTGGAAGAAAAGTTTGCTGAAATGGACGGCTGGAATGCTGAATCAGATGCGGCAAGCCTTTTGAGCGGACTGGGTATAGAAGAAGCCGATCACCATAAACTTCTGGAAGAGCTCAACGGTAATCAGAAAGTGCGGGTGTTGCTGGCACAGGCCTTGTTTGGTAACCCCGATATCCTGATTCTTGATGAGCCTACCAATGACCTCGATATTCAGACCGTCACCTGGCTCGAAGATTTCTTGCTCAATTTCAAGAATACGACCATCGTCGTCTCGCACGACCGTCACTTTCTGGATACCGTTTGCACCCATATTGTAGACATCGATTTCAAAAAGGTGAAACTCTTTACCGGAAATTATTCGTTCTGGTATGAAAGTAGCCAGCTCGCCCTGCGTCAGCGAAATGCAGCGAATAAAAAGGCAGAGGATAAGAAAAAAGAGCTGCAAGAATTCATCGCCCGCTTCTCTGCCAATGCATCAAAGTCAAAACAGGCGACCAGCCGAAAGAAGTTGCTTGACAAGATCAACGTCGAAGACATTGAACCAAGCACCCGAAAATACCCGGCTATCATCTTCAACCAGGAGAGAGACGCGGGTGATCAGATCCTCCACATCACCAACATGAGCAAGTCTGTTGAAGGCGATATGCTGTTCAAAGAGTTGAACCTCAATGTCAATAAAGGTGACAAAATCGCAATTATCAGTCGCAACAGCCTGGCCACCACCGCCCTTTATGAAATTCTCAACGGTGAAATGCAGGCAGATCAAGGTGAATATACCTTTGGGCAGACCATTACCACCGGATACCTGCCAAACGAAAACACTGAATTCTTTGAGAAAGCTGACCTGAATCTGATCGATTGGCTGCGTCAATTCTCCACAGAAAAAGATGAAGTGTACATTCGTGGGTTCTTGGGTAAGATGCTCTTCAGCGGTGAAGAAACTTTTAAGAAGGCAACAGTGCTTTCAGGAGGAGAGAAAGTGCGCTGTATGATTTCGCGCGTTATGCTCGGTGGTGGAAATGTTCTCATGCTTGATGAACCCACCAATCACCTCGACCTCGAGAGCATCACAGCGTTCAACAACGCACTGATCGACTTTCCCGGCACCGTGCTTTTCACGTCACATGATCATCACTTCACACAAACCGTCGCCAATCGCATTGTAGAGCTGACACCATATGGCTGTATCGATAAACTCATGACCTTTGACGAGTATATAGCCTCAGACCGCGTAGATGAGCAGCGAAGTGAACTACTTTCTGTGAATTCGTGAAATCGCATTGAACTAACGAGACAGGCGAAGCATGTTGCGGTCGCGGTTGATGCTCCAGTCTGAGAACTGGTTCAACAAGCCCATCCCACATAACATGCCGCCTTCCGGAAGAACCGCGGCAATGGCATTGTGCAATACGTAATCGCCTACCTGAATCTCAGGAATAACCACCACATCGGCTGTCACTATCGAACCATCAGCCAGTTCATAAAGGTCTGTACCAATATAACTTTCGCGAGTGAGAACACCGCTCAATAGAAGCTCTCGTTCAAAGTCATTACTGAGAATGAGGTCGCTCGCACCGGTGTCCAGTAAGTAGTAGCGCGCCACCCCTCCAATAACCAGCTTGATTTTGAAATGACCAAATGCATCTTGAAGTGGAACCTCAATTTGTTGTGCTTTTCCTCCGGTGATATAGGTTTCAGGCACCTCGTAGCTTTCATCATCTTCGTACAAGCCTTCAGAGCTGTCATCAGCGAGCATGTTCATTACACACGGCAAGACAAGTTCGTTGAATACTTCACTGTCTTCTTGCTCTGCACTGAGCATTTGATTCACTGAAAGTCCTTTTTCAGTGGCTTTTTCCAGTGCACATTGGCAATAAATGTTGGCCTGCTCTTCAGAAACGGAGAAGCCATCTTCATCCGGCTCAACCATACCTTTTATGCATGAAAACATGAACATATCATGCATTTGCTCGGCCCGCTCTCCCTGGGGGGCAATCTTGGTTTCACCGATGTCGCCCATGTTCGCCATTACACACTCCATTACAACCGGGTAGAGGTCATCGCGCATCATGAGGTCAACAACCCGGTCATCTGCAGCAGCCTTCGTGAATTCATCAAGCGTCACCCGAGGAATCATTTCATCGATCAGACAGGCGCACATCGTGCTGTAATCGATCTCTTGCCCGCCCATCTCAACTGTTTCTTCTCCCGCAGCACGGGCACATTCACTGACCAGAATGTCGCGGTCACCCAGTTTTGCGCCGTCTTTCGTCGCTACAACCTGGGCATTTGACGAAATCGCAATGGCGGAAAACGCGAGAATTAGCTGAAATTTTTGTGCGAAGATCTTCATGTATCCGGGCTTAGACATCTTTAAAAGTTGAAAAGTACGAAGTTAGAATGGTATTCGCAGATGTCTCTCACAACAGCGCCTACCGGACGATTTACTTTTTTTAGCAATCTGCCGCACAACAATTCAAGGGGGCAATGCGTATTAAAGATGAGAGTTTAGTAAATCTCTTGAGACAACCTGCAAGGTGTTAAAAGAGAATCTAAGTTGTTTTGGTTAAGGTTAAGGAAAAGGACGCAACGGCGTCCTTTTTCTTTTTACAGCCGTCATGCAACGAATTCATTTTGTTGCGCATCTATAGGGTGTGGTTGAAACAAGCCGCACAATTTCGTACCTTTAGAAGATGATCGCCGCCAAAATGAAAATACTTCTCTTAAGTCTGAGTGCATTCACGGTATGCTTTTTTGCCGAAGCACAGGTGCCCAACGGAGGCTTTGAAGATATGACGGCTCTCCCTTCTACTACGGGGCAATGGAGCCTTGCTGAATTCTGGTTTAATGCCAACAGCAACTTGGCAAACCCTGATTTGTTCCACACCAATGGCGGTATGGGTGGAGACCTTCCTGAAACGCCGATCGCTCTCGTTGATCCTTTTGAAGGGAGCGCTGTGATGGGCATCGTGGCCACAGGTGTGAAAGGAACTGATTTCAGAGAATACCTCTCCGTACCGCTTGAAGAACCACTCGTCATTGGTCAGAAGTACACGGTTAGCTTTCATTACTGCAACGGATACATTACCCAGGTTTCGCAAGCTGGCCTGGGAACAAGTGACTTCGGAGTGGCCTTTACCTCTTCGCCACCGCAGCAGTCAGGAACCTCTCCGATGAGCCTGAATCCGCAATTCAAACACCAGGGGCCTTTGTTTTCCCGCGAATGGGACAATATCACCTTTAGTTTTGTGGCGGATCAAGCGCACGAATACATGACCATCGGTGTATTC
Source organism: Flavobacteriales bacterium (assembly GCA_018402085.1). Lineage (GTDB taxonomy): Bacteria > Bacteroidota > Bacteroidia > Flavobacteriales_D > Sanyastnellaceae > Sanyastnella. Next base: position 866,858 of record JAGYJM010000002.1, read on the forward strand.
GGTGATGACACTGACAAAGACATTGTAGTCTTCGACAATACCAACCCACAATTGGCCTATTATTTTCTGGATGACTTCAGTATCATGGAAGTGGAAACCAGTGACATTGTCGCCAGCAATGACAATCCACGATTTGAAGACCACTCCGAAGAAGAAACCCCTGAACCGGCGTTTGAAGAAAGTCCGTTTTTCATCCCCAATGCCTTCACACCAAACGGTGACGGTGACAATGATGTGTTTGCACCGGTGGTCGCAGACCTGAGCAATTATGAATTCTGCATTTTTTCACGCTGGGGAGAGCTGATTTTCAAAACAACTGCTGAAGGTGAGGGATGGAGCGGTCACTCTGTGAATGGGGCGATGGTGGATGTAGGCATGTATGTCTGGGAACTTTCGTACACCCGAACCAATGAAGACGGAAAAACCGTGCGCAAAAGTCATCGGGGTACCGTCAACCTGATCCGATGAATCATCTCCGCTTCCGTACCTTCGCAATATGCAATGGAAGCGATATTCCTACCTCGATCTTGATCATACCCCAGAGCTGATCCGTGATCTCCTGAACAGCCGTGAAAAGCTAAAGCCTTTCGTGAATATTTTCCCGGTTGATGATGCATTCAGCGCTTACCTTACCGAAAGATCATTTCCGGCAGACCGCCGAAAGGTGCTGCTTGAAGTCTTGAAAGAGCAATACGCTGACATAAGAAGCCCGCAGAATGAACAGTCGCTCGCAGCACTCGAAGAAGACAACGGGTACACGGTTGTTACCGGTCATCAACTCAATATCTTCACAGGGCCGGCCTTTTTCATCTATAAATTGATGCATGCCGTTTCGCTTGCGCGTCACCTCAATACAGCTTTTCCGGACATTCACTGCGTGCCTGTTTACTGGATGGCTTCAGAAGATCATGATTTCGAAGAAATTCGTTCGCTGGCGAGCTTCGACGAGCAACTTGTCTGGGAGCGCGAAGAAGCCGGTGCCGTAGGACGCTATGCGCTCACCGGGCTTGATCAGGTGCTGCAGCAATGGAAATCCGTGATGCGGTGGGAAGATACTTCACCGGTGTACTTGCGCTTCAAACGCTACACTGAACAAAGCCATCTTGCCGCAGCAACCCGTTACCTGGTCAACGAGCTTTTTGGTCGCGAAGGTATGCTCGTCATTGACGCAGATCACTCAAAACTCAAAGCGATCTTTGCTCCGATCATGACCTTGGAAGTCGATGCTTCCGCAGGTGAGCACTACGTGAAGACTTCTTCGGATGCGCTTCATGCACTCGGCTATAAAACACAGGTCAATGCGCGCTCAGTGAACCTTTTCTACCTCGAAGACAACCGCCGGGTGAGAATAGATCGCGATGGTGATAGCTACAAAGGCGTAGGTACCCCGCGCAAATGGTCGCATCCCGCGCTTCTGCGCGGAATCAAAGAAGAACCCGAAAAATTCAGTCCGAACGTCATTTTACGCCCACTTTACCAGGAAACCATTCTCCCGAATCTTTGCTACATCGGTGGTGCCGGAGAACTCTCTTACTGGCTTCAGCTCAAGGCGCTGTTTGATGCGGCAGATGTGCCCTACCCGATACTTATGCCACGAAACGGAGCAGTAGTGCTGGCGGCACATCAAGCAAAAAAAATCGACAAGCTGGGTGTGCGACCTGATGAATTGTTGAAGCGCGAAGAAGACTTGATTGCCGGCTGGATGGAGCACCACGCCTCGCAAGATCTTGAATTAAAAACTGAACGACAGCGCCACGAAGAGCTCTTTCGTGAGGTGGTTGAAAAAGTGGCCGGGGTAGATACTTCACTTACGGGCAAAGCAGAGGCTTCGTTAGCGCGGCAGCTCAAAGAGTACGACGGCTTGGAGAAAGCTATGCAAAAAGCCTGGAAAAAACGAGAAGAACAATCGGTCAGGCAATTGATTCAATTGCGCGACGCAGTGTTGCCGGGAGGAAATCTGCAAGAGCGGGTGCAGAACTATTTTGCCCTTGAACAAATGGCGGGCGGTGAACTCGGTGCCGCTCTAATGAAGAGTTTTGACCCGGTGAAACCGGGGTTAACATTCGTCTGGCCCGATTGATTTAAGAAGCTTCATTCAGCCATCGCTGCAAAATCACAGCAGCCGATATTTTGTCAAGGGTCTTTTTATCGCGACGATGCTTCTTCTTCATGCCACCTGCCACCATTGCTTGCATAGCTTCGCGACTGCTGTACGATTCGTCAACACGATGAACAGCTATTTTAGGATATCGCTTGTGGAGCTTCTCACAGAAGGCATCAATCGCTGCAGAGCTGTCGGTTGCTTCACCCAGTAAAGCAGGATCGCCTACGACAAAGGCTTCAACAGCTTCCTTCAATAAAAGTGCATCGATGAAGGCCCAGAGCTTCGCTGTATCAATCGCATCAAGGGGCGACGCAATGAGCTGCAAATCATCGGTGATAGCGATGCCGGTTCGGCGGATGCCGTAATCAAAAGCCAATACCTTTGCCACAGTTCAAATGTAAAGGCTTTACGGATAGTTTAGTTTTGCAGCGCAGAAAATGATGTTTTATGGACACAACAATACTCAAAGAGCGCATTCTTGCAGCGTGGGAAGATCGTTCGAAACTTGAAGATCCCGCAACGAGTGAAGCCGTGAATGAAGTGATTGAAGCCCTCGATAAAGGCAAGCTTCGTGTGGCTGAGCCCCTGAATGATGGCTGGCAGGTCAATGAATGGGTCAAGAAAGCAGTGGTCTTGTACTTTCCAATGCGATCTATGGAGACCATAGAAACAGGTCCTTTTGAGTACCATGATAAAATGCGGCTGAAGACCGGATATGCCGGTCTGGGGGTGCGCGTAGTGCCTCCGGCAACCGCCCGCTACGGGGCTTACATTGCACCTGGGGTGGTGATGATGCCCGGATATATTAATATTGGCGCATATGTGGATGCTGGTACCATGGTAGATACTTGGGCCACGGTGGGTTCATGTGCACAGATCGGAAAAGACGTTCACCTGAGCGGAGGTGTGGGCATTGGCGGAGTGCTTGAGCCTTTGCAGGCGGCTCCCGTGGTGATTGAAGATGGCGCATTCATTGGTTCACGTTGCATCGTAGTAGAAGGTGTTCGGGTGCGCAAAGAAGCCGTACTTGGCGCCAATGTGGTACTCACAAACAGTACACGTATCATTGACGTTACCGGTAATGAACCCGTCGAGTATAGGGGAGAAGTACCCGAACGCGCCGTGGTTATTCCGGGTTCAATGCCCAAAGCTTTTCCTGCAGGTACCTTTCATGTTCCTTGTGCCTTGATTATTGGGCGCCGCAAAGCAAGTACCGATCGTAAAACTTCACTGAACGACGCATTGCGCACTCATCAGGTTGCCGTGTAGTATTTAGCCGACGAATTGAAATTATATACCATTCGCCGATGATATTTAACATCTCGTAGAATCAGACCGGCTTCCGGCTCAGTGCAAGCGTATATTCGATTGGGAATAATGGACTTATGAGAATAATCAACGAAAAACAATTCTTCTCAGCAGAAATCAACACAGAAGAATTAAACACTTGGATTCAAGCCGTTCGCAACGAGGGTTTTACGAAGGCGATGCTTTTCGTTTCCGCGCAAAAGCGCGGGATGGACGATATTGCCGAGGTCACCACATCAGCTGATATCCACATTGCAGGAGGCCGCTTTCCCGGTCTTTTAAAAGATGGCACCATGCATACCGAAGGCATGCTTCTATTGCCCGTAGACGAGAGCAGCAACTTGTTGGAGGTGGAACTGAAAGAAGGAGCGATGCTTCAGGGGCTGGATGAAACCCTAACCCGCCATGACAGCGCACTTTCTTCCCTTCAGGTTTTCTTTGACGCCTTCTCAGAAGGTAAAGTTGAAATGGTGCGTTCGCTTTACAACCTTACCGGATCAGAACCAGGTTGTATTGGTGGTGGGGCCGGACTCGCTTCACTCGAGCCTTCAAAGTGTATTTTGACCCGTGGAGGATGGAGAAAAGATGCGGCCATTATCATTGCCCGGAAACGACCACTTCAAGTCAGTATCGCACACGGATGGCAAGCCGTATCTGAACCGGTCAAAGTAACTTCTTCACACGGATCACGTATTTCTACCTTAAACTACGAGCCCGCCTTTATGCTGTACAAGCAGATGGTGGAAGCCCATTCAGGTGAGTCATGGAACAATCGCCAGACCGCTGAATGGATGCGAAGCTACCCTTTGGGTAAGTTCAGGCTCGAGGCCGAGTATGTCGTCAGAGACCCCTTTGCCAGTGATGGGAATGACCTCTTGCTGGTTGATGAGATCGAAGAAGGTGAGTTTGTTGTCTTACTAAATGGAGATAACGAACGCCTGCTCGAAGGTGCGAGAAGGGCTAAAAATGCAGTGGGCGAAAAAGAAAAAGACGAAGTGCGCTCGCTGTTCGCGGTAGATTGTATTTCCCGCGCCCTGTACCTCGGAGAACGCTTCAACGAAGAACTTGAAGTACTCAGAGGTAACGATCACTTATGCGGTGCACTCACAATCGGTGAGTTGGTGAATGACGGTCATGGTCCGCTCGAGATTTACAACAAAACGGTAGCGCTCGCCAAGTTGTAATGGCATGACAGACAAACGATATGGTGAACTGTTTCTGGAGCTCACCTTTGCCATGGCCGGAGAACAGGATCTCGACAGGCTTCTGGCGAAGTGCCTCCCCATGTTTATGCGAAAGCTGAACTGCGTTCATGTCGCCGTATTTCAATACCATGAATTTGGTGTTTACCCCAAAACGATCATACCTGCCGCCCTGCAACGCGATGAGCAGTTTGCAGACCTCAGTGTGAAACTCGCCGATGAATTACGACCGGTAGCAGGATCTTTTACCACCTTTGAACAAGGAAAACGCACCTATTACCTCTATGACCTGAATGGTTTTGGTGCATTGATCCTCGGACGTAACCGCCGCTTCGAAGAGTTTCTCGTTCGTGAAATGGTAGGTGTTACCTTTCATTTTGGGCGTGCCCTGAACCTCGCTGAGACCTTAAGGCTTCGTTCGAAAGAAGAGCGCGAACTCAAAGAAATGAACCGCCGGCTTCAGTTGCTTGAGCTGATGATTGAAGATAGCCGTGATGCGATTCAGCTCAGCAATGAAAAAGGAGAAATCGTGTACCTTAATGAAGCGGCCGCTCAGCGACTCGGAGTTGACAGATCTGCCGCACAGAAGCTAATGGTATCCGATTTCGAGACAGCCTTTGTCGCTCCCGGTGCATGGAACAGCCATGTAAAGCAACTCAAAGAAATCAATCGGGTGCGGGCTGTTTCGATTAACCGCAATCTGCAAACGGGAGAAGAATACCACGTTGAAGTAACGGCCAGTGGACGGTTCATCGACAATGATTTTCACATCATCGCCATCTCACGCGACATTACGCAACGCAAGCGCGATGAAGAGAAGCTCATGCAAACCACCGAGACCCTCCATTCGGTGATTGGTGCACTGCCTGACAGCATCCTCAAACTGGATGAAGGCCATCGTTTCAACTATTGCAAACCCGGAAATCAAAAACTCCTGTATGAGCCTGAGCAGATCTTGGGGCGACACGTTCGTGAACTCTTGCCCGATGATCTCGCTGAAAGACTCAGCGTCGCGATTCATCAGGCACAGGAACGAAGCCAGGTAGTGCGGCTTGAATACTCACTTGAAACAGCAGGAAATGTGCAATGGTTTGAGGCGCGCCTCAATCCGGTCAATAATAATGAAACCCTTTGTATCATCCGGGATGTTACGAAGCGTAAAAAGAATGAATTTGAGCTGGAACGGAAAGAGCGAATGCTTGAAGCAATCGCCATGTCAACCAGTGAGCTGCTCTCAACAAATGATCTGCTCAGCAGCATCCGAAAATCACTTGAATGGCTCGGGGAAGCCGCCGGGGTAGATCGCACTTACCTCTTCGAAAATACCATCGAAGAAGGCATCACCCTGACTTCGCAACGTTTTGAATGGACCAACGGCGATGTATCTATGCAAATTGATAACCCCGAGCTTCAGGATGTGCCCTTATTTGGAGAATTCCTCGAGGCGGCAGAAAGGGGAGAAGCGTTCGAAGCCATCATCAGAGAATTGCCGGATGATAATGAGCTGAAGCCCATTCTTGAAGAGCAGGAGATCCTCTCCATTCTCATCATTCCGATCATTGTAGAAGGAAAGTACTGGGGCTTTGTTGGCTTTGACGATTGCACCTTCGAACGAAAATGGTCAGCGGCCGAACTCTCGCTGCTTCGCTCTTTTGGCTCAAGCATTGCAAGCGCCATTGAAAAACGCGAAACTTCTCGCAGATTAGAAGAAATGGCGCGATTTCCACTCGAAAATCCGCGCCCGACCCTGCGAATCGATATGTACGGGAACGTGATCATGCGCAATGACGCTGCACGAGCCATTAGCACCATTGTATACCGTGAACAAGATTATGATCTGCCGGCGTTTTGCAAAAAGCTGGTAGGTGATATCCCTGAAAATACCGCCGAGTTTACCTTTGAAGTAAAAGCGGATGATCGTTTCCTCCTCATCGAGGTGCGCTCTTCTTCGCATGAGTCAGAAATGAACCTCTATAGCTCAGATATCACTGAATTGAAGGCGACACAGCAGGCATTGATCAGAGCTAAAGAAATGGCTGAATCGGCAAGCGACTCAAAGTCGAGCTTCCTCGCCAACATGAGCCATGAAATCCGCACTCCACTTAACAGCATCATCGGTTTTGCTGACTTACTCAATCGAAGTGAGCTTACCCACGAACAGCGCAACTACCTCGCCTCGATCAGGGTCAGCGGAGACATCCTGCTCGATACCATCAATGATATTCTTGACCTCTCGAAAATTGAGACGGGTAACCTTGAAATCGAGGTGGCTCGCATGGATTTTCACGATTTGCTCTCACAACTCAATGAAGTGGTCGCAAAAAAAGCCTCAGACAAGGATATTAAATTGCATTTTGATATCGATCCCGAGCTCCCGGCTTATTTTGCCGCAGATGTTGTCAGGCTGAGGCAGGTATTGCTAAATTTGCTGGGAAATGCCATCAAGTTCACCGAACATGGCGCTGTGACGCTCGAGGTAACCTACCTTACAGCGCTCGAAAATGACAGCGCCATGCTGCACTTTAAAGTCACTGATACCGGCACAGGAATATCGACTGAACAACAAGAGCGCATTTTCACACCTTTCTCGCAGGCTGACTCTTCCATTACACGCAAATTTGGCGGCACCGGACTCGGACTCGCGATATGCAGCCGCCTGCTTGAACTCATGGGCAGTGGATTCGAAATTGAAAGTGAACTAGGCGAAGGCAGTGTTTTCTCTTTCAGTCTGAAGGTCAAGTCACCAGAAGGGCGCCTGTCGGAAGGAGCAATTGACATACCCGGAACCCTTTGTGTGAGCGAAGACCCGGAGGTGTGTAGGGCGGTATGTACATGGTTGAATGCCTGGGGCGTAGATAAGGTGGTGTCGTACCCTTACGATGCACTACCTGATGTATTCAATACTGAACTCGTCATCGTTGATATTGACGCACCTTCAGGAACATCACTGGCGCAGCAATTGGTCAGTGACCAGAAGGTAGCGAAAGTCGTGACGGTTTCTCAGAAGATAGAGAAGCCTTCAATAGAAGGGGCTGCGCATATTCGCATGCCGCTGATTCCGCAAAAATTCAGAAACCTGCTGACCGGAAATGAAGACAAAGGAAATACCTCCGGTGCTTCATTAGTGATTGACGATACCCCCTACCGCATCCTTATTGTTGACGACAATCAAATGAACCTCGTGTTGGCAAAAGACCTCGTATCGCGTTTCTATCCCGGAGCCATCGTTACACTTGCTAACAGCGGTGAAGAGGCGCTGAAGCACGCCGGGAAGAGCCCCCCTCATCTTGTGCTGATGGATATCCAGATGCCTGAAATGAGTGGGTATGAAGCCACGAAACACCTCCGGAAAATGCCGGAATGCAAAGACATCCCGATCATTGCTCTTACGGCCGGCATTCTCAAAGAAGACCGTCAGCGAAGCTTTGATGCCGGCATGACACACTTCGTCAGTAAACCTATCCGGGCAGCAGAACTCCGGATGGCTATTTCAGAATCTTTGCAGTCGCTTAAGCCTTCTTGACGCAAGGCGCACACCTGATGCGCCTAAATTTTATCTTTGTCGGAAACTTCAACTGACATGGGAAGAGCATTTGAATACCGAAGAGCCGCAAAAGAAAAGCGATGGGACCGAATGTCTAAGGTTTTTCCGAAGCTCGCAAAAGCTATTACGATTGCTGCCAAAGAAGGTGGTACAGACCCTGAAATGAATTCAAAACTCCGCACTGCGATTCAAAACGCAAAAGCGGAAAACATGCCTAAAGACAACATTGAAGCCGCCATCAAACGCGCTGACGGTAAAGATGCTGCAGAGTATACTGAAGTCGTATTTGAAGGCAAAGGCCCGCACGGCGTGCTTGTTATGGTTGAATGCGCAACAGATAATAACAACCGCACCGTTGCCAATGTGAAGTCTTATTTCAATAAGTCGGGCGGACAAATGGTCACCAGCGGATCACTTGAATTTATGTTTTCGCGCAAAGCGGTTTTCCGCTGCGAGAAAACCGACGAGCTCGACCTTGAAGAACTCGAACTTGAGTTGATTGACGCCGGTCTTGAATCGATCGAAGAGAACGAAGAGAATGTGTTCATTTACGGTGATTTCACGAATTTTGGAAACCTTGGTGATGCCCTAGAAGCAAAGGGTATTGAAGTGAAAAATGCCAGCCTGAAGCGCTATCCTACTTCTCCGGTTGAGTTCACAGATGATCAACTGGAAGAAATCGAAAAGATGCTGGATAAGCTCGAAGACGATGACGACGTTCAGGGGGTTTACACCAACATCGCCTGAAGCTGAATCGAATCCTCGTCATACAAACAGCCTTCATCGGTGATGCCATTCTCGCCTCCGCTGTGCTTGAAAGCCTCCATCGACGATTTCCTCACACTGAACTGCACCTTGTTGTAAGGCGAGGAAATGAGGGCCTTTTTGAGGGGCATCCCTATCTGCAAAAGCTTTGGATCTGGGAAAAGAAATCAGCAAAATACCGAAGCCTGTTGAGGCTCGGATTAGCGCTTCGAAAGTCTTCGTTTGATCTGGTAGTAAACCTGCACCGGTTTGCCTCGAGCGGGGTACTCTCAGCTTTGACCGGTGCGCCGGTGCGCGTAGGGTTCGAAAAGAATCCGCTCTCTGTCTTCTATACGAAACGCTTTCCGCATGAAATCGGCGTGCGGAAAGACGGTACATACCTCCACGAGACTGAGCGTAACCACCTTTTAATTGAAGAATGGTGTGGGGGAGAGGCAGCCCTGCCCCGTTTATACCCTGAGATTCTATCTATCCGGCCCTTTTGGGCCGAAAACATCCGCGCATTTCTGCGCGAGAAAAAAATCGTACTCATGGCCCCCGCTTCCGTTTGGAAAACCAAGCAGCTTCCGGCTGAGCAATGGGTGGAGTTGACCGAGCGTTTACACGATTATCGCATTGGGATACTCGGCGCGAAGGGCGATCAAGCCCTTGCAGATGAGATTATTACGGCGTCGAGGCACCCTGATATCCACAATTTCTGCGGACGTCTTAACCTCCTTGAAAGTGCGAAATTGATGACCCACGCAGAGATGACCTACGCAAACGACTCGGCACCGCTACACCTCGCTACTTCGGTTCAGGCACCGGTGACAGCGGTATTCTGTTCAACTATTCCTGCTTTTGGTTTCGGCCCAAAAGGGCCGGATGCGCATGTGGTCGAAATCCGCGAAAAACTGAACTGTCGTCCGTGCGGACTTCACGGCAAGAAGGCTTGTCCGGAAGGACATTTCAAATGCGCCTTATCGATAGAAACCGGGCAACTGCTGCAACCATTAACGCAAAAAAAAGCCCGCTGAGGATGCGGGCTCTTTATATGCCTTGTTCAATGCTCAGCAGTCACCTGCACAGAGCACTTGCTGTGCGTTTTCTTCTTTGTTGTAGAGGAGTTTGATCTGCTGCCCTTGCTGGAAATCAAGGGTTTCAAACTCAGCAGCGTTGCCATCTTCGGTATTCAACGTAACGCGGATGCTCACGAGCGCGCCATCCACCCATTCTATACGATCGTAGCGGAAGTCAACGCCGTGCTCTTTGAAAGCGTTGCGGATTTGTAGCAATTCATACCGATCAGTGTCGGGCGTAACGGTAGAGGATACCAGGTCACCTTCTACAGAAAGCTGCGCAGCAGAGGTTAGCGCCAATGCGAAAAGAGCGAAGAGTAGTGAGATACAGTATTTCATTCTTAAAGTCTTTGGATGCAAGATAATTAAAATCTGTTTTGCTTACGGTTCTAAGATGCTTTTCAGGTGCTTAAGGTTGCTTAGAGGCGTTAAGAATGGTGAACAAGCCTCCGGCATTCGCGTTAAATGAGTTACATTCACTGCCCAAGGAGATTACAACGCCGGATGCTGGAGAGAGAAGATCGTGCAAAAATCTGGGATGCCCTCCTATTCAACGGGGCATTTCTGCTGATTATATGGGTGCTCTGGTTGTACGAGCGTGAAACAGGCCACCGTCTGACGTCCTGGGGAACACAACCAAGATCGGCCCGCGGTGCCATCGGCATCATCACCACGCCGTTTTTACATGGCAGCCTGGATCATATCTCCGGTAACACCTTATCGTTTGCCTCGCTTTCTACCTTTCTGATTTTCTTCTACCGTTCTATTGCCTTTCGCATTTTATTGATACTGTATCTCGCTTCAGGGATCCTGCTATGGTTGATAGCTGGCGATGGCAATCACATCGGGGTAAGCGGTGTGATCTATGGTATGGCGGCTTTTCTGTTTTTCAGCGGAGTGATGCGCGATAACCCAAAGTTGCTGCGGGTATCGCTCGCTGTGGCTTTTCTATACGGCAGTATTGTTTGGTGGGTGCTGCCCATTGATCCGCATATCAGTTGGGAGGGGCATCTCGCCGGCTCTGTAGTTGGAATAAGCTTGGCTGCAGCCTATCGTAAGCAAGGACCAAAGCGCGAGAAGTACCGCTGGGAAATCGAAGAAGAGCTCGAAGCGATGGCAACTGAAGAAGCAGAAAAGGCCGAAGCCGAAGGGGCTGAAAACGACGAAAACCACCGCGAAGATGATGCTTCTCAGTGGTTTTCGAGTGATAGTATAGACGGTCGCAGTGTAGAGTGGAGACCCACGAAACGTCTGAATAACCGTGATTCGGATTAACGAATTAGCTGTTCAGCATCACCGGCATTACGAGCATCAGGATATCTTCTCCTTCTTCTTCACGTTCTCCCGGCACGAGGATACCTGCGCGGTTAGGGGCGCTCAGCTCAATGATCACTTCGTCTGTGGATACATTGTTGAGCATGTCCATGATGAAACGGCTGTTGAAGCCTATCTCCATATCTTCACCGGTGTAGTTGCAGCTCATGCGCTCAATTGCCGAGTTGGCAAAATCGAGGTCTTCAGCAGAAACATGCAACTCGCTTCCGGCAATCTTCAGGCGTACCTGGTGCGTAGTTTTGTTGGCGAACAGACTCACACGACGAATTGACTGCGTGAGCTGATCACGGTTTACCGTGAGTTTATTTGGGTTATCATCGGGGATAACTGCCTCGTAATTCGGATATTTTCCGTCAATGAGACGGCACATGAGACGGATTTCATCAAAGCTGAAATAAGCGTTACTCTCGTTGTAGCGAACAGTAACGTCGGCACTCGCTCCCGCTGCCGTATTCTTCAACAAGTTGAGCGGCTTTTTGGGGATAATGAAAGACCCTGCATTACCGGCTTTCACATCTTCGCGGGTATAACGCACCAGACGATGGGCGTCAGTAGCCACAAAGTGCATTTTTTCTTCGTGCAATTCAAAGAAGAGCCCACTCATGACCGGGCGCAGGTCGTCGTTTCCTGCGGCGAAAAGTGTGCGATTGATGGCCGTCGATAAGGTGCCGCCGTCAATGGTGAATTCATTATCTGCTTCGATTTCGGGTGCTTTCGGAAACTCGTTCCCGCTTGCTCCCGGCAACTTGTACTTGCCCTGGTCACTGGTAATTTCTACCGCGAGTGACTCTTCGTCAACTTTGAACGTCAACGGGATCGATGCGCTGCCAAAACCTTTCAAGGTATCAATGAGCAGTTTCGCAGCGATGGCCACGTTGCCTTCATCTTCGGTCATGACTTCCATTTCTGTGATCATTGTCGTCTCGAGATCTGAAGCAGAAATCACGGCCTTGTTCGCAGAAAGTTCGAAGAGGAAGTTATCCAGGATGGGCAGCGTGTTGCTATTGTTCAGCACACCGCTGAGAATCTGAAGGTGCTTATGCAGTTTGTCGCTTGCTACAACGAATTTCATTGTGTGAGGGTATTATTCGGCGTCAAATATACCATTTCGGGCACGTCTGTACACCCCCGAAAGACGTGGAGTTATGCACAGAACGTCCACCATAGGCATGACTTTACGAATGCATCAATTCATTTTACGGATGAAGCAGGTCATGCCGAAACAGAATATTACCTTTGACAAGACATGAAGGGAAGCAACTTATGAAGGCTGTAAGGCTCAATAACCAACGGATACCCGAATCGCAACTAATTCTGTCCGAACATTTTAACGTGTACCATTTGGGTATACGTGCAGATCATATCGCAGATGACGTGATCGTGGTTGGTGATCCTGAACGCGTAGGCCGAATCACCGCGCGCTTCGAAGAAATCGAGTTTATTTCACGTCAACGTGAGTTTCACGTTCACACCGGCATCTTCAGATCTAAACGCATTACGGTGATGTCAACAGGCATCGGTGTTGACAACATTGATATTGTGATTAATGAACTCGACGCAGCAGTCAATATCGATCCGCTCACACGTAAACCACGTGGCGAGCGGCGACGTTTGAATATTATACGCCTGGGCACCACCGGAGCCCTTCGACCGGAAATCACCATCGGCACGAAGATTGCCTCAGCGTATGCCATCGGATTTGATGGCGTGCCCTGGCACTACGATTTGGAGATGGAAGAAGACGAGAAGGAAATTGCATTGGCGTTTAGCGGACAAACAGACTGGCCGCCGGAATTGGCTAAACCCTACTGCGCAAAGGCCGATCCGGAACTGCTTCATACCATCGGTGCAGACATGACGCAGGGTGTCACCATTACAGCTAATGGGTTCTATGGTCCGCAAGGTCGCTCTTTGCGCTTGCCACTGAAACATGCCTCCCTGATTGATCGCATCCGCGCTTTTCAGCACCGTAGTTACCATGCGACGAACTTTGAGATGGAGTGTGCCGGTCTATACGCCTTGTCATCTGCTTTGGAGCATCGAGTGCTTACCTGTTGTGTCGTTCTCGCAAACCGATACAACGAGAAGTTCACAGAAGACCCTTTAAAAGCGGTAGACGCCTTGATTGATCAGGTGTTGGAACGATTGTAACAGTTTCTTTTGGAAAAGTATGACGGGGGGGCTGAGCCACGGCAGGGCTCACGACTAATTTTACAGTGCATCTGAGAATTGCACCCTCCGCTTATGAGCTCGTCTGAGATATCCGCATTGATCAGCCTGATTGAAGACCCCGATGAAGGCATCTTCTCACAAGTGCGCGATGAACTAATCTCCAAAGGAGAACAAGTGATTCCGCACCTCGAACGTTACTGGGAAGTCAATTCGTTTGGCACCCTCTTTCAAGACCGTGTAGAGAATCTGATCCATTCCATCCATTATCAGTGTATCCATAATAGTTTCCACCAATGGATGCGGCACCAGGAAAACGACTTGCTTGGCGGTGCCCTGCTCATCAACCGGTACCAGTACCCCTCTTTTGACGAAGATGAAGTAAGAAGACAGATCAACGCCCTCAGACAAGATATCTGGCTCGAACTCAATGATCAGCTCACGGCCATAGAAAGGGTAAATGTGATCAACCATATCCTCTTCACTGTGCACGGCTTTGAGGGCAACAAACAAAACTATACCGCCCCCCAAAACAGCTACCTCGCCGATGTACTCAACTCGAAAAAAGGAAATCCGCTGAGTCTTGCTGTTATCTATCAGGTGCTGGCCAATGCGCTCGATATTCCCATCTATGGCGTCAACCTGCCCAACCACTTTGTGCTGGCTTACCTTGATGAGCAACGCATCGGACTCGCCCCGGAAGAACAGCCTGATGGGGGCGTTCTCTTCTACATCAATCCGTTCAGTGGTGGTTCCATCATCCATAAAGATGAAATCGACGCTTTTTTACTCCACCTGAACCTGCCCAAGCGGGTGGCCTTCTACCAGCCCTGCCGCAACTCAGTGATCGTTCAGCGCATGATCACTAACTTGATCTATGCCTATCAGCAACAAGGAAAACAGCGCAAGGTGGACGAGCTTAGAGAGCTTCAGCGTGTTTTTACGACAGGATTTTCAGAACCGTCTGAAGAATAACATTCAGATCTTTTACAAACGATCGCTCAATCACATATTTACGCTGAAGTTCCGTTTTCAGCGGCAGGATCTCCTCGATATACGTTTTCTCCGGATCATCCGATTTGCCGAGCAATTCGTCTTCATTAAAAAAGCTCAATGAAGCAGGATCCGTAAGACCTGGACGCACAGTCAATACTTCACGCTGCACCTCGTTGTAGTGTGCCACATATTTGGGAACTTCCGGTCTTGGCCCCACTACGCTCATATCGCCCTTCAGTACATTCCATAGCTGTGCTAACTCGTCGAGCTTGTACTTCCGAAGCGCAACCCCTGACTTGGTAATCCTGGGGTCTTTGTCGCCTACGGTCAGCTGTCCGCGCTTCTCTGCATCGCGATACATCGAGCGGAATTTCAGTAACCTGAAGGGCTTGCCATTTTTGCCTACGCGCTCTTGCCTGAAGAACACCGGAAAGCCGTCATCAATCGCAACAGCCATCGCGATGATCAGAAGCAACGGACTGAGCACCAGTATCGCAATAAGGGAGGCTACAAAGTCAAACAGACGCTTCATGACATCCCGGCGATGATGCGTTTCAGAGTATCGATTACTCGCCTGACCTGCTCATCCGTCATTCCGTACCAGACCGGCAGCGAGATTTCATTCGCGTAAAAAGCCGCAGCATTGGGGTGATCTTCGAGTCGGTAACCTCGGTTTTTGTAAAACGTCAGCATCGGAAGCGGCTGAAAATGCACGTTGGTGGCAATTTCTTCTTCGCGCATCTTCGCGATGACCTCGTCGCGTTGCCTTTCATTGAGTGCTTCAAGCCGCAGTTGAAAAAGATGGTAGCTGCTTTCGCGCAGCTCTGAACGCAGGGGAGGTATGCTGAATCCTTCTTCATTGAAGCCTGCTGCGTACTGTTCGCAGATGGCCTTTCGTCTTTCAAGCGTTTCGCCGTAGCGCGCCAGTTCTACGTTTCCGATCGCCGCCTGCAGGTCGGTCATATTGCACTTGTAGCCGGCTTCTACCACATCATAGCGCCAACTTGCCCCCTGAATCTTCGATAGCGCGTCTTTGCTTTGCCCGTGCAGCGAAAGCATCTTGAAATACTTCGTTAAAGCAGCGTTATCAAAGGGATCGGGCAGGTTGAAGGCAAGAGCGCCTCCTTCGGCGGTAGTCAGGTTTTTGACGGCGTGAAAACTGTACCCCGTTACGTCTGCCTGAGCGCCTACGGGTTGTCCTTTGTAGCTGGCTCCGAATGAGTGCGCGGCGTCAGACAAAAATAAAATGCGCTTGAGTTGTTCCTGAGGGGTGCCTTTTTTCGGCCTGAAAAGGCCGGATGCGTCGGTGACCCGTTCGCGGAACAGATCATAATCTACCGGCCAGCCTCCAACGTCAACCGGCATGACCACTTTGGTGCGCTCCGTAATGGCGGACGCCATCGCGTCCACATCCATGTGACAGGTTCCCGGGGCGCAGTCGACCATTACGGGAGTGGCACCGCAGTGCACAACGATGTTGGCCGTAGCGGCGTAGGTGTAGGATGGAATAATCACTTCGTCGCCTTCACCCACGCCAAACCAGCGAAGTACGAGCTCGCAGGCATTGGTCCAGCTGTTCAGTGCCACCACCGGAATACCTCCCAGGTAGTCGCTCAGCCCTTGTTCAAACTGCATGGTTTGCGGACCCGTGGTGATCCAGCCTGAGCGCAACACGGAGGTTACGGCTTCAATAGTAAACTCGTCAACACGTGGAGGCGAGAAGGGTATCGTACGATCATTGCTCATCGCAGCAAATATAAAGGTGTTTTATGCCGAGCGAACAGAAGTCTCAGCGGATAGGGGAGGTGGTTTTTTGCAGTGCCATCAGTTTTTGCACCCAAACAGGATCTCCGCAAATGATGTCGTACTTGGTGATCCCATTGATTTTTCGCTTGCCCACCACCTCGAAGGCTTTGCCGGCTTTGGCAAATAGCAGCGGACTCGCGGCGATATCCCAGTAGTTGAGGTTGACATCAACGAGCGCATCTACCGCGCCGCGAAGGGCGAGGGTATGCCCAAAACAATCCGGAAGTGTACGGCAAAAATACTGTTGTTGAAGAGCAGTCAGGAAGCCATCCATACCGGCATCTCGAAACCAGCTGTCGTCGCCGGTGGCGATCATGGGTTCTTCAGATGAATGATGCTCCGCGGTGAACAGATTTCCATTCAACAGTAATTCACCGGCTACTGAAGCTGTATAGCGTTCGTCTAAAGCCGGCATTTCAATGGCACCAAAAATTTGTTGACCATCCCGGTAACAAGCCAGCAAGCATCCAAATAGAGGCAGTCCTCGTGCGAAGCTAAGCGTACCGTCAATCGGGTCAATCACCCATAGCATGTTCGCATCCGGCGCTTTTGCGCCGAATTCTTCGCCGAGAATACCGTGATCAGGAAACGCAGTCTTTATACGCTCACGGATCAGCATTTCAGTCTTGCGGTCAGCCTCTGTCACGATTGACGCATCTTTTTTACGCTCAGAAATGAGCGGATGCCGCCAATGCTGCAGCAACAACGATCGAACGTCATCCAGCAAATGATCGGCGAATTCGGAAAGTTCCATGTAGTAAAGTTCGCGTAAAAAAAATGAACCCCTTCAAAAAGAAGAGGTTCAGTTTTTCAGTCCCGCCGTTCGCGCCGACGGAGCGCATTCCCCACTAAATCAATCCTTCAGCTCATGTTGTGAAGGCTTTCTCTGTCACACATCTTCTTTAACGGCGTCTCTACACGCAATGCATACACTTTATCGACGAAATGACTTAAAGTGAGATGCAAGTGGTTTCATTCAGCCGATAAAAAGCACTTGTTCCCTGTGAGATACTTCCCGGAAACCTCCTTCCAACCTCCCAACCTCCCAACCTCCCTACTTCTTTCCCTGTTTCCCGGTTTCCCTGTTTCCCGGTTTTCCGATTTCCCAAAACAGTCCACACGTCCATATGTCCATGAGTCCATAAGTCTCCCCGTTTCCCCGTTTCCCGAAAAGTCCATCCGTCAATATGTCGATAGGTCCATAGGTCCATAGGTCGATGAGTCCATAAGTCCGTTTGTCTGTTCAGCCAGACCCCCTATCTTTGTTCAAACCACCCAACTATGTGGCACGAACAAGATCAAAAGCTGGTGCGCGAGTTTAAATTCGCCGATTTTATGGAGGCCTTTACCTTCATGACCCGCGTGGCGCTCATCGCTGAGAAGATGAATCACCATCCGACCTGGTACAATGTGTACAATTACGTGCGCATTGAACTGAGCACACACGATGCCGATGACAGCATCACCGAGCGCGATCGTCGTCTTGCCAAAGCCATTGATGACATTTTACAATAAGTTTATTTTAGACCTATGATTGGATCGAATCCTACGGATATACGCGAGCAGTTAGAAAAAGAGTTTGTTGAATTTGACCGTAGTTTACTTGATCACCTCAGTGCAGTAGGCAATGTTATTGAGTTTAGGACAGGTGAAGAGATGATGCGCACCGGGCAATACTTCAAGCATGCCATCCTGATGCTTGACGGCAAGGTGAAGCTCTATCGTGAAGATGAAGACGGTAATGAGTTCTTCCTCTACTATATAGAGCCGGGTTCGGCGTGTGCGCTATCGATGATCTGTGCGACGCGCAATGAAGCCAGTCAGGTGAAGGCCGTTGCGGTTGACGATGTGCGTGCGCTTGGTATCCCCATCCAGCACATGGATGATCTCATGAAAAACTACAAAAGCTGGTACTACTTCGTGCTCGAGACTTATCGCTCGCGCTTCGAAGACCTCCTTGTCGTGCTCGATCAGGTGGCCTTCCGCTCGATGGACGAAAAGCTGCTCTTTTATTTGCGCAGATCTTTCACATCGTATGAATCTGATACCATTCATATAACGCATCAGGAAATTGCTTATGACCTCAATTCGTCGCGCGAGGTCATCTCACGACTGCTCAAAAAAATGGAGCAGAAAGGATACGTCAGGCTGCATCGCAACGCGGTGGAGAAGCTCAATCTTGAGCAAGATCAATTCCCTTGGTGACCTAAAGTACAGTAGGAGCCGACTTCTGCATGCACCTTTGCAGTGTACAAAAAGCAGAAGTTATGTTTGGATTTAAAAGAAATACCTCCTCTATCTCGACTGCCGATCTGAAAAAAGAGATCGCAGAAAACAATGGCATTATCATCGATGTTCGCACCGCAGGTGAACGCAGCGGTGGTGTGCTTCCCAATGCCGTAGGTGCCGACTGGCTGTCAGGAGAAGTTCACACTCAGTTCAAAAACTGGGACCCTTCAAAACATTATTACCTGTACTGCCGCTCGGGCAACCGCAGTGGGGCAGCCACTTCATTTCTGAAGGCTCAGGGATTTGAGAATGTCAAGAATATCGGCGCTTACGACAGCCTCGCAGGCTTGTTCTAAAGCACCAGCCTGAAGTCGGTAGACACTACAAACTCCGGCTGAAAAGGCTTGAAAATCGTATTAAATGTAACCGGAGGTTACGACGCAATGCTCAAAGAAAGACTATCTGAAAGGCAGAGCGTAGGTTAAAGAGTAAGTTTTGGCGTCGAACCACCCGTGTTGTTTCCGGTAAGATCGGAAGGAAGGATTTGGAAACAGTTATACACGGGTGGTTCTTTTTTCATTCACCTCATACACACCGATATGAAAGAAAGCTTCAAAGACATTATCCAGTCAGAACAACCTGTTCTGATCGATTTTTCGGCAGAATGGTGCGGTCCGTGCCAGATGCTGGCACCGGAACTCAAGAAACTCAGCACAACAGTTGGCGATTCAGTGCGCATCCTGAAAGTGGATGTGGACAAGAATCCGCAGGCCGCATCGGCACTCAAAGTAATGGGAGTTCCCACATTGATGATTTACCGAAAAGGAAAACTGGAATGGCGCGCTTCAGGGTACCATACTGCCGATCAGCTGCTTTCCGTACTGCAGCCCTTGGTGCAGTCTTAATTGGCTGCAGCTGCCTGGCACTGGCAGGAGACCCGGTGAAAGAGCCGGATACACAGCACGAAGACAGTGATACCACTTCGGTATTGAAGTCGCTTAGTGATTGGTTTTCAAAAGGTCACTACAGCGTTCTCTGGCGCACGCAGGCCATGGCGACCATCCATGAAGGTGACCTCAGCGATCACTGGGCGTCGGGTACGGCGTTTCGTCTGCACTATGAGACCGCTCATTGGCGCGATTGGTCGCTCGTGGTGGGCGGACAATTCGGCTACGCTTTAGCAAGCAGTGATCTTACCGATGCAGACGATCTTACAGGGCGCAGGGCGCGTTTCGAATTACATATGTTCGATATCGAAGACCCCCAGAACCGCAAAGACTTTGACCGTCTTGAGAACCTCTTCCTGAAGAAAGAATGGGCATGGGGAGATGTCGAAGTTGGACGATTTTCGTTTGATTCCCCATTTGTCAACGGACAAGACAGCCGGCTTAAAGCGAATGCCTTCAGCGGTGCAGAATTCGGCTTGTACCCGGATCAACATCGCATCCACCGCTTTCGCGGTGCATTTATCTACGGCATCTCACCAAGAGGTACGGTAGAATGGTTCAGCCTGCAACAATCCGTCGGACTTCTTGATAATGGCTTTCTGCCAAACGGTGAAGAAGCTGAATACGAAGACAATGTGCACTCTCACGGACTCTACATTCTCGGCTATGAGTTTGAGAAAAAGAAGGTCGGAGCGCAGGCGTGGTATTATTACGCCGACAATCTCTTTCAGCAGGGATACGCCCGGGCAGATGTGCATCCGGACGCAAAGCACCACTGGAATTTCGGCGCGGAGATCCTCTGGCAGCAGCGAGTAGGGCAGGGCGGCAATGCGCATGAGGAGTTGCGGTACTACCACAACGATGCGCCGGCTGTGCTGGTAGGCGGACGTGTGCGCTATGAGCAGGGGAGGCACGGCATTGAGGCGGCCGGACTCGCTTCAGTGGGAGACGGAACCTATCTTTTTCCGCGTGAATGGGGCAAGGAGCAGTTCTTCACCAGTGTGCCCCGCGCCAGGGTAGAAGGATTGGGCAAGTTCACCGAACTCGCGGTGCACTATGACTGCAAGGTATCCGAATCGCTGACCGCGGCCATCACGTTTGCGCGACTAGATGCGCCCACGACCACCGATTTCCTCTTCAACAAGTTCAGCCTCATCGATCACTACCTCGTCAACGCCGAAGCCGAGTGGAAGGGAAGCAAGTTCTGGGAGAATTTCACGGTGCGTTTCATCACCGCCGCCCACTACCCTGAAGGCCGGCAGATTGCTCCTGAAGACGAGTACTATAAGGCCGAGTTTCTACACTTTACCCTGCAGGCAGACCTGGCGTTTTGAGCCGTCTGCCGTCTGCGGTCTGCGGTCTGCGGTCTGCCGTCTGCCGTCTGCGGTCTGCGGTCAATGACCGACTTTTTAGTTAAGGCCGCAAAGAGAGGGATGCGCTTAGCGCATCCTTTATGTTGAACGAAAGTTCTCAGACGGCAATAGCCGCTCAGCAATTCTGATGCGCTACGCTTCACCAAACCGGCGGCAATAGCCGCTCATCAGTTCTGATGCGCTACGCTTCGCCAAACCGGCGGCAATAGCCGCCGCCACACTATTTCGTCATTAATGAAAAATCGCAGCGCAAGTATGCACTGGACGATATATCCAAATCTTTCCAGTTTGCCGGTTTGCCGGTTTCCCCGTTTCCCGAAAAGTCGATAGGTCGATAAGTCCATAGGTCCAAAGGTCGATGCGCTTCGCTCCAACGAACCGGCGGCAGTAGCCGCCGCCACACTATTTCGTCATTAATGAAAAATCGCAGCGCAAGTATGCACTGGACGATATATCCAAATCTTTCCAGTTTTCCAGTTTCCCCGATTCCCCGTTTCCCCGTTTCCCGAAAAGTCGATAGGTCGATAAGTCCATAGGTCCAAAGGTCGATGCGCTACGCTTCGCCAAACCGGCGGCAGTAGCCGCCGCCACACTATTTCGTCACTAATGAAAAATCGCAGCGCAAGTATGCGCTGGACGATATATCCAAATCTTTCCAGTTTTCCAGTTTTCCAGTTTCCCGAAAAGTCGATAGGTCGATAAGTCCATAGGTCCAAAGGTCGATGCGCTACGCTTCGCCAAACCGGCGGCAATAGCCGCCGCCACACTATTTCGTCATTAATGAAAAATCGCAGCGCAAGTATGCGCTGCCCGCCTAACCCCTAACCACTAACCCGAAGGCGTCCTGAAAGACCCCTCACCGAAGCTTCATGCAAAGCATGAGAGCTTCGGAGCTCCCCTCATCTGAGGGGAGCCTTGGAGTATTTGAGCGTCCCGCAAGCGTCCCAGAGGCGTCCCGTAGGCGTCTCAAAAAAAACTAAGTTTGTCGCTATGGCTTCATCTTTCTTCACCGCCTCTGACGGACATCAGCTTGCGCTGCACCGTTTGAAACCCGATGGCAACCGGGGTACGGTACTTATTGTGCACGGCATGGCTGAGCACGGACGGCGTTACGGGCATTTTGCAGAGGCGTTTGGTGTGGCGTCTTCCTCCGACGGGTGGCGGGTGATCTCCTTCGACCTGCGCGGACATGGAGAGACCAGCAGGATGAGCGGACTTCGGGGGAGTTTCGGTCGGGGCGGATGGAAGCGCGTTGTGCAGGATATCGAGGAACTGGGTGCCGCACTGCGTGAAGAATTGCCTGACGGGCACTTTGTGCTGTTCGGACATAGCATGGGGTCGATGCTGGCCGGAATCGTTGCCGAACGGGGCGAACTCAAAATTGATCAGCTCATTTTATCGGCCTTCCCTCCTTATCCGGGGTTGTTAGTGTACGCCGGTATTGGCCTCTCACGTTTGCTGTCGGCCTTTGGTATGCGCGATAAACCCAGCAGACTGATGAATGTGATGACTTTTGGTTCGTTCAGTCGCGGCATTAAAAATCGTAAGACCGATTTCGACTGGCTTTCTCGCGATGACGACATGGTTGAGCAGTATATCAATGATCCTGACTGCGGTGAAGTATTTACAACCGGTTTTTTTGGTGACCTCGCTTCACTTACGGATTATGTACACGCACACATGGGAAAAATTCCGGCTACCCTCCCCGTACTCTACATCGCAGGCAGCGAAGATCCGGTTGTAGAAAAGGCACGGGGTGCCAAGTGCGTGGTAGATAAACTGAATAAGTACGTTCCACAATCGCGGTATCGTATCTTTGAAGGCGCTCGCCACGAACTGCTCAATGAGTCAAACCGCGATGAAGTGATCTCATTCCTGATCAGCGCACTAGACGAAACCGAATGAAACGATTTTTCCGCATTATCTTGCTGATAGCACTGGCGTTCGGCCTCTATGTGGTCGGTGTGTTGGTCTACGGCACGCTCACTGATTATTCACCACCTGACCTGATCAGGCTGGAAGCCAACGGAAAAGCACAGTCTACACCCGCAGATACCCTCACCTTCATGACCTGGAACATCGGGTTCAGCGGACTGGGTGAAGAAACCGATTTCTTTTACGATGGTGGCTCTACGGTGATCCAGACGCCTGAACTGGTGCAGAAGAATTTGCAGGGAATCACAGACTTTATGGCGTCCCAAAGTGATGTGGATGTGTTCTTTTTACAAGAGGTGGACAGCCTGGCCCGAAGAAGCCACTACGCCAACCACCTGGATACCTTCGCCACGGCTTTACCCGAGGCTGAATGGGCCTTCGGTGTGAATTATCGTGTCAATTTTGTACCTGTACCCTTGTACAACCCTATGGGCAAGGTGGTTTCAGGAATTGCCAATTACAGCCGCTTACCGTCAAAAGATTACGAGCGCCATGCCTATCACTCGCAGTTCGACTGGCCCACGCGCATTTTCTTCCTCGATCGCTGTTTCCTTAGCCAGCGTATTCCACTCGATAACGGTAAAGAATTGGTAGCGATCAACACACATTGCTCTGCTTACGACACGGCAGGCACCATGGTCGCTGATGAAATCCGATTGCTCACCGAATTTGCGCAAGGTGAGTACGAAAAGGGCAACTACGTGGTCATCGGCGGCGACTGGAACCAATGTCCGCCCAACTATACTCCGAAAAACCCTGACCCGGCTGCTTACGGTGAGTTTATCCTCCGTGATGACCAGCTACCGGCAGGGTGGAGGTGGGTAGCCGATCCGAACACCCCGACAAATCGGAAGCTTTCAACTCCCTACGGTCCGGAGTCTTACACTTCGGTGATTGATCATTTCGCTGTTTCACCCAACCTGGAGGTGCTCGAAGTGCAGGGCGTTAACCTCGATTTCCGCTTCTCAGATCACCAGCCGGTGAAGCTGCGTGTGGCCCTGACGCCGGAAGTATCCGATACAGTGTTGAAAAGCAATGACTCTGACGCTCCATGATGCATGAGCGCTGCATTTTATGTGGCCGTGATCGCCTCCGGCAAATGCGTGGTTATGGCCGGCATAAATTGGTGCGTTGCCGCGATTGCAGGCTGGTCTTCATGCAGCAAATACCAACTGAAGAGGAGCTCAACACGTTCTATGCGCGCTACAGTTATTCACAGGATCCCTGGATTTCACCCATCACCATTCGCCGCTACCATGAGCTGCTTGATCGTTTTGAGCCTTATCGCAAGCTGAATCGCATCCTCGATGTGGGTTGCGGGGCGGGCAGTTTCCTCAAGGTGGCCAAAGAGCGCGGCTGGGAGGTGGTCGGTACAGAATATTCTCCTGCGGCGGTGGTGCTCTGCAAGCAGAAGGGGATTCAGATGTTTCAGGGGCCTTTGAGCGCCGCAAAAGCGGCGGATGCGTCGTTTGACGTGATTACTTCATTTGAGGTGATTGAACACATTCATTCACCCCATGAAGACCTTGATGAAATTGTCAGGATGCTTCGTCCGGGCGGACTCCATTACTGCACCACACCAAATTTCAATGCCCTGGCGAGGTACTGGCTAAGAGGTGACTACAATGTGATCGGATATCCCGAGCACCTGAGCTACTACACACCGGATACGCTCAACAAGGCCATGGAGATGCACGGACTGCGGAAAAAGTCTTGCTGGAGTGACGGCATCAGCCTCACACGCATCCGACGAAGCAAACCGGGAAAGGAAAAGCAGCCGAAGATAGGTTCGAAAGAAGCTCCAGACGAGAAACTGCGTGAATTGACTGAGAGCAAGCCGCTCTGGCAACTCGCCAAACGCGCCGCTAACGCCACCTTCCGCCTCACCGGAACAGGGTACGCTATCAAGGGGCTCTGGGAGAAACCGGAATGACGATTGGCTGTCAGCCGTCAGCCGTCTGCGGTCTGCGGTCTGCTGTTAGCGGTCAGCGGTCAATGACCGACTTTTTAGTTAAGGCCGCAAAGAGAAGGATGCGCTTAGCGCATCCTTTATGTTGAACGACAATTCCCAGACGGCATTAGCCGCTCATCAGTTCTGATGCGCTTCGCTTTAATAAACCGGCGGCAGTGGCCGTTACAGAGTTGTGACGCGCTTCGCTCCAACGAACCGGCGGCAGTGGCCGCCGCCACACTATTTCGTCATTAATGAAAAATCGCAGCGCAAGTATGCGCTGCCCGCCTAACATCTGATCCCTAACCGAAAGTGTCCTGCAACACCCCTCATTTGAGGGGAGCCTTGAAGTTAGTTGTAAGTCCCAAAGTTGTCCCGCAAGACCCCTCACCGAAGCTTCATGCGAGCATGAGCTTCGGAGCTCCCCTCATTTGAGGGGAGCCTTGAAGTTACCTGTAAGTCCCACAGGCGCCCCCTCCACAAACTAAAACACCCCGTCTATAAAACACTTCACCACAAAGCCGTCCCCTTGCGTACATTTGATCTTGCATGGCAGCAGACCCGAAAGACATACTGCAACAGTACTGGGGGTATCCCTCGTTTCGCGGACAACAAGGCGATATCATCCGCTCAGTGATGCTCGGTCATGACACCCTGGCCCTCATGCCAACCGGTGGCGGAAAATCCATCTGCTTTCAGGTGCCGGCGCTGGCTACAGAGGGCATTTGCATCGTGATCTCCCCGCTGATTGCCCTCATGAAAGACCAGGTAGACCGCCTCAAGTCGATGCAGATCAGAGCTGCTTACCTCTCCTCAGCGCAGTCGCGTCAGGAGATCGACAATCTGCTCGATAGCGCGATTTACAGCGATATGAAGTTTCTGTACGTATCGCCTGAACGCCTGCGCAGTGACCTTTTCCTCGAGCGATTCAAGCAAATGAAGGTCAACCTGATTGCAGTAGATGAAGCACACTGCATCTCGCAATGGGGACACGATTTTCGTCCGGCCTACCGCGAAATCAGCAAGATTCGTGAACTCAAGCCGGATGTCACCGTGCTGGCGCTTACGGCTTCAGCAACGCCGGAGGTTGCCGATGACATCGTAGAGCAGTTGCAGATGAATGACGCAGCCCGCTTCGAGTCGTCGATGACCCGCAACAACCTGAATTACGCCGTGCTTGATGAATCTGAACCACTCGGACGTCTCGTCAGGATTTGCAAAAGGGTAGGGGGAAGCGGCATTGTCTACGCCGGTACACGCAAACAGGTGCGCTCGACGGCAGAATTTCTTCAGGCAAACGGGATCGGAGCGGGGTATTACCATGCCGGACTCGATGCCCAAACAAAAGACAAGCTCCAAAATGACTGGTTGCAGGGCAAGTTCCCGGTCATGGTGGCAACCAACGCCTTCGGTATGGGCATTGACAAACCGGATGTCCGCTTCGTAGCACACACCCAACCCCCAGAGAACCTCGAAAACTACGTGCAGGAGGCAGGCAGGGCCGGACGAGACGGCGAGGAGAGCTGGTGTGTGCTGCTCTGGAACACCCCGATGATCGAGCAGCAGTCGCGCCTCCTAGAAGATCGTTTTCCGCCCAAAGACCGCATAAGAGCCACCTACCACCACCTCACTTCAAGTTTTGAACTCGCCTACGGAGCCGGTGTCAACGAGCAGTTTGTGTTTGACATGGGAGCCTTCTGCCGCAAGTACGGGCTCAAAACCCGTGAGGTCTTCTATGACCTCGAGACCCTTATCGCGGCAGGCTACATCTCGGTGTCCGAAGGAGGTATGCTACCGTCGCGCATGATGTTCAAGCTCGAATCAACGGCTTTATACAACTTCCAGGTGCGCAATCCGCAATTTGACGCCTTCATTCGCCTGATCTTGCGCAGCTATGGCGGCTTATTCGAGACGTATTCCAAAATTGATGAATATCAGCTCGCCCGAAAAACAGGGTGGGGCACTGACAAAGTGCGCAAAACACTCGCTGCCCTTGATGAAATGGATGTCCTCGACTATAAGCCGCGTACCGAGCACCCTACGATCACTTTTCTCACCGGTCGTCAACGCAAAGAGAACCTGATCATCCCGGTTCACGCTTATGAAGAACGCATCGCACGCATCCGTGGGCGTTGGGAAACCATGCAGGAATACTTACATTCAGAAGAGTGCAGAAGCCGCTTCATCGCACACTACTTCGGTGATACAGAGGCCGGTTTGTGCGGCAAATGCGACTGGTGCCGGCGAGAAAAGGTCAGCGTTTACGATGTAAGAGCAGAGGTGCGCGCACGACTGCTCGAGTCACCATGCGACCTGATCGCACTTATCGACGACCTAAGCGCCATTCCGCGCGAAGACGTCATCGTTCAGGTCAATCGATCGCTTGACGAAGGCGAGATCGAACGCGATGAAGCCGACCTGCTGCACTGGCGCGCAAAACACACTTAAACACGATCACTATGGACATCAAAGGCTACATTCGACTTCGACCCAATAAAACCCGCTCCATTGACCGATTTCACCCCTGGGTGTTCTCCGGTGCCGTAGCAAGCACTGACGGCGACCCGCAAGACGGCGATTTTGTGGCGGTGACTGACCTCCGGGGTGGCATCCTGGGTTACGGCTTTTATACTGCAGCCGCCTCCATTACGGTGCGCATGACTCATTTCGGCGCAAAAGCGCCGGATGCGAAATGGATCCGTAAACGACTCGAACAGGCCCATGCGCTTCGGAATGCACTCGGACTGGTCAACAATGCATCAACAAGCATCTACCGATTGGTGCATGGCGAAGGCGATAATTTACCCGGACTGATCATTGACTTTTATGGAGGGGTGATTGTTTTTCAGGCACACAGCATCTCAATGTGGCGCCATCGCGAAGAAATCACGGAGGCACTCAAAGCGATTTATGGCGATGACTTGAAGGCCGTTTACGATAAGAGCGCTGAAACGCTTCACATCAACGAAGAAGAAACGAGTTTCCACCTCTTCGGAGACGTGCCGGATGAGCTCGTGGCCCTGGAGAATGACCTGAAGTTTCGCATTGATTGGGATGGCGGACAAAAAACTGGATTTTTCATCGACCAGCGCGAGAACCGCGCGATGGTGGGAAGAATGAGCAAGGGTAAAAAGGTACTCAACGCATTCTCATACACCGCAGGATTCAGTGCCTATGCGCTTCGCGCCGGAGCCGACCTTGTACACAGCGTTGACAGCTCAGAACGCGCACTCGAACTGGGAGATGAAAACATCAGCAATAACGAGCTGGATACCGATCGCCACGAAAGCATTCAGGCTGATGTCAAAGACTTCCTGAAAAACCCGGAAATCAACTACGACGCCATCATCCTCGATCCGCCGTCGTTTGCGAAGCACCCGAGGTCTCGCCACAAGGCCGTTCAAGCCTATAAAAGACTGAACAAACTGGCCATCCGAAACCTGACGGAGGGCGGACTCCTGTTCACCTACTCCTGCTCGCAGGCTGTAGATAAAAATGTATTCAATAACACCGTAGTTGCGGCGGCCATCGAAGCGGGAAGAAACGTAAGGGTACTCTACCAGGTACACCAGCCGGCGGATCACCCAATCAACATCTTCCACCCGGAAGGCGAATACCTGAAAGGCCTGGTGCTGGAAGTAGGCTAGTTGATAAATCTTAGTCGTTCGCCTTCTCCAACGCCAAGGCATTCATACAGTACCGCAAGCCACTGGGTGGTGGCCCGTCTTGAAACACATGACCAAGGTGCGCGTCGCACACATTGCATACCGTTTCCACACGGCGCATGCCAAACGAATCGTCAATGCGATAGGCTATCGCTTCTTCCACAATGGGCTGCGTGAACGAAGGCCATCCACTGCCGCTCTCGAATTTTTCACCACCTTCAAACAAATCATTGCCGCAACAGGCGCACTGGTATTTCCCCGGACCAAATGCACTGCACATGTCTGAGCTGAACGCGCGCTCTGTGCCGGCCTTGCGGGTGATGCGAAACACTTCCGGGTCGAGTTCTTCCTGCCACTCTGCTTCGGTTTTCTCGACCCTCCGCGGAGGGTCGGGGTTACCATGCAGGGCATAATTCAATACGTCACTCCATTTCAACATCGACATTGATTTTTAATCTTTTTCAAGGTGCCAGGCGCTCCATGAACCATTCACTGTCTGCATTCACCCGATAGGAGAGGCGATCATGCAGACGTCCGGGGCGCCCTTGCCAGAATTCAAAGTAAATCGGGAACACCAGATAGCCGCCCCAGTAATCCGGACGTGGCACTTCCTGGTCTTTGAAACGCTCTTCGATCTCTTCGGTGCGCTTTTCCAACTCTTCGCGGCTGCTGATGATGTTGCTCTGTTCACTGACCCACGCTCCGATCTGGTTCTCCCTGGGTCGGGAAGCGAAATACGCATCCGACGCTTTTGCGTCGAGTTTACGCGCCTCACCTCGTATACGAACCTGACGCTCGAGCTCTTTCCAGAAAAAATTTAAGCCGACCTTCGGGTTTTTTGAAATCTCCTTGCCTTTCGCACTCTGGTAGTTCGTGTAAAACACAAAGCCTTTGCGGCTGAAATCGCGCAGCAAGACCACGCGCTGATCCGGGAATCCACGCTCGTCAATCGTAGCAAGCGTCATCGCGTTGTAATCTTCATCGTCTTTTTCTTTCGCATCGCTAAGCCACTGTTCAAATTGCTTGAAGGGATCCTGATAAGCATGAGACTCCAGCAGGATGTGGGTCGAGTAATCTTTTCTGACTTTTCCGAGATCTTCCATGGCAGTGATAACAATTAGGCGCAGTGAGCGTTCACTGCGCTAAGCGAATCTACGATAAAGCAAAGGCTCTTACACTGACGAGGATCAGTCTTTGCGAGCGATAACGAACAGTGCCCCGGCATCTTCACGATCGAGGATTTCACCTGATCGTTGCACGTAGCCGATGTGCAGAATGGATTCAACCGTAAACCCGGCTGAAGTGACAAAGTCTCTGAGCAGCGCTTCGTCGCAGTAATGCAGAAAGGCCACTTCTTCACCGCCTACCTTCTTGTAAAACACATCGCCGCGCTCATAGCCGAAGTCACCAAGGTTATGCTCGTCAAAAGCTTTCAGCGCTGCGGGACCCCATTCATTGCGGTCGTTCAGATTGAAAGCGTCAAAAAAGAGGTAGCCGCCCGGTTTGAGGCTGTCATAGATCTTTTTCAGTGACGCCCTGCGCTCCTGTTCCGAGGGGATATGTCCGTAGGCATAGAGAAAGGTAACCGCGTCGGCTTCTGTTTTCGGAATCTCTATCTCCAGCCAGTTGCCGGCTTCGGCATGAATGCCTCGCTGCTGAGCTACGGCGCACATCTCCGGACTCAAATCTATGCCGAGTATTTCGTAGTCGATACCGCTTTGATTGCGAATATCGAGCGCCCTGCGACCGGTGCCGCATGCGAGATCCAGTACTTTTTTCGGCTGTGTTTTCTCGAAATACGCTGCGATCAGCATATTGATGCGCTCCGTGTACTTGCGGCGCGACTCATGGGTGAGGTCGAAACTATCGTATTCAAAGGCCTGCTCTTTGTAGTACTTCCCGAGCAATTCTGCGATTTGGTCAGAGCCGGGCTTCGGTAAAATAGGGTACACCCGATGGCTTCGGGCGTTCGGATTGTCTGCGAGCGGAACAAATTCAAAGGCATCTTCCTCGATGCTTCGGTAGCAGGAGGGATCTTGCCCGAAAGATGCCGTAGCGGCTTTTTCGTTGAGTGTTGCGATGCGCCGGTGCACGAGGTCGAACAGCCTGAGGTTATCGAGCGTGTCAAGGGCAGGGTAGTAGAAGTGGAGGGTCACCAGGTAATCCTCATCACTTGCGTTCACAATCTTGTGGATAGTGCCGTCTGGCTCATTCAGCACCCCTCCGGCATAGGCACGAACAGCTCGCGACTCCAGCAGTTTACCGTCTTTGAGTGTATATTCGATGTTGTCGATAGCACCCTCCAGGCACAGCACGTATCCCCAGAAGCCTTCGTGGTGGTGCACTGCACTTTCAACCCCCGGAGGCCAGTATAGCAAAACGCATTCAAAGGGCGCAAGACAAAGGATATTGCGTGCATAGTCATCAGCCGAAGTGATCTCCGGAAGCAGCTCGCGGTAGTTCAGTTCATTTGCATTGATGCTCCGCACAAACCGTCCGAGCCACTCATAATCAAATCGCTCCGGCGTCTCTTTCTGTACGCGCTCCAACAGGTCTTTCATGGTCAAATCAAGTAGGCCCGAAATATACAGCGATCAACCCAAAGAGAAGTGTGCCCGCAGTCACACGTCCCGGAGTCAGTCTTCCGAATGGCCTAGTAGGCCCACACTGCAGTGTGGGCCCACTGCCGGCATAGTTTTAACACTCCTTCACAAACGTAAAATGTCGTTCACAAGGTTGCAACGGTCCGTAAAAATTTTGAAATGTCCTTCGCAAGGTTGCAACGGTCCGTAAAAATTTTGAAATGTCCTTCGCAAGGTTGTAACGGTTCGTAAAAATTTTGAAATGTCCTTCGCAAGGTTGCAACGGTCCTTAAAAATTTTGAAATGTCCTTCGCAAGGTTGTAACGGTTCGTAAAAATGTTGAAATGTCGTTCACAAGGTTGCAACGGTTCGTAAAAATGTTGAAATGTCCTTCGCAAGGTTGCAACGGTTCGTAAAAAAGTTGAAATGTCCTTCGCAAGGTTGCAACGGTTCGTAAAAATGTTGAAATGTCCTTCGCAAGGTTGTAATGGGTCGTAAAAATGTTGAAATGTCGTTCACAAGGTTGTAACGGTTCTGCCACAAAGACCCCAATCGAACGGCCAGTTTGGGTTGGAGAGCGAGAGTGACGAGTTTCTAAAATACCCCCGACCCCGACCCCCCATCCCCGATCCCCGATCCGATCTCCGTATCTTGCCCCCATGAACAGAAACGTAGTAGCAGGAAACTGGAAGAGCAACACCGGCTTCAAT
The DNA here is from genome assembly GCA_018402085.1 of Flavobacteriales bacterium. Classification (GTDB taxonomy): domain Bacteria; phylum Bacteroidota; class Bacteroidia; order Flavobacteriales_D; family Sanyastnellaceae; genus Sanyastnella. Next base: position 898,537 of record JAGYJM010000002.1, read on the forward strand.
GAAGCTAAATCGCTGACCAGGGCGATCGCCGAAGCCACCGGTGATACCGAGTCGCAGGTGATCATCGCGCCTCCCGCGCCTTACCTCGCGGCGTTGAAAGAACTGTGCGGAGCAGCTCTTGCGCTTGCGGCGCAGAACTGCAGTGCATACGATATGGGCGCTTACACCGGCGAGCACACGGCCCAAATGCTCGCAGATGTCGGGGTGAGCCATGTGATTGTCGGACATTCAGAGCGGCGTCAGCTCTACGGTGAGACCGACGAAGTGGTGGCCGCGAAGGTGCATCAGGTATCGGCTGCAGGACTGCATCCCATCATTTGCGTGGGTGAATCGCTTGAAGAGCGTGAGTCCGGAGAGCACATGAACGTGGTGAAGCGACAATTGCAGAAGGGCTTCTTTGATGTGCTTGACGCCGCAAAAGCGGCGGATGTAATCATTGCCTATGAACCTGTATGGGCCATTGGAACCGGCAGAACGGCCTCAGCCACACAGGCGCAGGAAATGCATTTGTTTATCCGTCAGTGGGTGCATGAGGCTTACGGACAAATGGCTGACCGGATGCCGATCCTCTACGGCGGAAGCGTCAAGCCAGAAAACGCCGAAGAACTGTTCAGTCAACCAGATGTGGATGGTGGACTCATTGGCGGGGCATCTCTGAATGCAGCCGATTTTATCTCTATCATTAAAGCCAACGACAAGTGGATCACTGCGAACTGAAATTCACCCTTCAACCCCTCTTGCCCGGCAGAGAAGTGCTGATCGCCGAACTCGCTGAGATGGGCTTCGAAAGTTTTGTGGAAGTGCCTGACGGACTTCATGCTTACATTGCCGGCGACGGACCGGATGAATCAGAAATCCGCTCGCTGACGGTATTTAGCATGCCAGAGACTGCAGTTTCATTTGAAAAGTCGCTGATACCTCGAGAGAACTGGAACGCTAAATGGGAGTCTGACTTCACACCGATTTTCGTAGAAGAACGCGTGAGCGTGCGCGCGCCCTTTCACCCTGAAACAGCCGCTGACCACGATCTCGTGATTCAGCCCAAAATGAGCTTTGGTACGGGGCACCACGAGACCACCTGGCTGATGATGCGCTGTATGTGTGACCTTGATTTCTACGGAAAGGATGTCCTCGATATGGGCAGTGGCACCGGTGTGCTGGCGATCCTCGCGGAGAAGCTTGGTGCGAAAGACGTTACGGCGATCGATATCGACGACTGGTCAAAAGAGAATGCCGAAGAAAACGCGCAATTGAATAACTGTGTGCGCATCCGGGCGCACATCGGTGATGCCGCGCTGCTCACCCCCGATGCCTATGACATCATTCTGGCCAACATCAACCGCAATGTGCTGATTGCGGATATGGAACGCTACATGAACAGTTTGCGAAGCCACGGCGAAATCGTGCTCAGCGGTTTCTTCTGCTCAGACATCCCGCGCTTACGCGCGGAAACCGAAAAGCATGGCTGTAAACTCGTGAATGAATGGAACCGCGGCGACTGGGCATGCCTCCACTTCAAGCGCTGATCAGCGCATCAGGATGACATGTCCTTCAAACTCATGCGGTAGTCCGACGAGGTCATTCAACACTGCCCGATAGACATAGAGGCCATCCTGCGCATAGTGCTCACCGCCTTTCACGTTGCCCAACCACGGCTCACTCGGGTCGTTCGTGCTGAAAATCACTTCACCCCATCGGTTGTAGACTTCAAGCGTATAAGCTGAGGCACCGGTCACGATCGGTAGCCACACGTCATTGATGCCGTCATTATCAGGCGTAAACGCGTTGGGCGCGAAGAATGAATGGCCTTCGACCATCACCTCACCGAAGGCGACATCCGTGCAGCCGAAGCTGTTTGTTACCGTCTGCACGATCTCGTAAATACCGCCACCGTTGAAGGAGTACACCGGATTGCACTCAGCGGTGGAGTTGCCGTCACCAAAGTTGTAGAAGCAACTGACAGAAGATTCGCTGAGGTTGGTAATCGTGACCTCAGGTTCAAGCAGGGTCACGGTGTTGGGCTCCACATCAAAGGAGGCATTCGGCTCGGGGTATACCGTAACGATGTCGAGCTGCGTCTCTTCAAGTATTTCAGCACAACCGCCGCTCGTCGTCATTGTCAGGGTCACATCGTAGGTGCCCGGGAGGCTGTACACATGGGTCGGATTGGAAGCAAAAGACTGCGTACCGTCACCGAAATCCCAGACATACTGGGCTGTGGTTGCCGTGGTAGATAGGTTATCGAAATTCACGATGAGGTCAGGACAACCTTCGCGGCCGCCTTCAAAAGCAATGGTCGGGTTGGCGATGACCTCCACCGGCGCAGTGTAGCTGTCAATGCAACCGTTTGCACTGATCTCAAGCGTCACATCATAGACCCCGGGAGCGTCAAAGGTGACCCCGGATGGATTGGTCGTATTGCTCATACCTGCATCATCGCCGGTACCAAAAGTCCAGGTGTATTCAGCGGTGGATTCTTCTGTTCCTTCACCCACGAAGCTGAAACTGTGACCATCAAAACACTGTGGGTCAGGCGCTTCAAAATATGGATCGAGCAGCCAGTAGATGTCGACGGTAGAGTAGGCGGTGTCTGCACAAGCGCCGGGGGCTGAAGCCACCAGCATGATTTCATAGCTGCCCGTGTCAGGATAGGTGAACTGAGGGGAGATTTCAGAAGATACATCTTCGTTGCCCGGCAGACCAAAGTGCCACTGAAACTCGTTTGCATTCACGCTTTCCTGCTCAAATTGAAAGGTAAGCCCGGTGCAGAAGGCTTCCTGAGGCGTGATGGCAGCTTCTACCGGCGGGGGTACTTCGTAGCTTTCCTGCACCACCACATCGCAGCCATTGTCGGATACCGTCAGGCTGATGTTGATTTCTTCGGTGTCACCAAAAGTAACGCCACTCGGGTTTTGCTGTATCGAAACGGCCGGACTTGCGCCATCTCCGAAACTCCAGAGGAAGGTAGCATCCTCGTCAAATTGACCTTGTGCTTCGAAGCCGTAGACGCCGTTTCCGTTTTCGCAGAAGAAGTCTGATTGAAAGATGAACGGACTGATCAGCGGGTAGGCAGCGTATTCGGTTTCGGTGGTATCGGCACACGACCAGCCGGGGTTGGCAATCAGCGTAACAGTATATGTTCCCGTATCGCTATATGTATACTCCGGGTCAGGATCGGTAGAGGTGTCAGAATCATCGTCAAACTCGCCGAAATCCCAGAAGAAATCAGTCGCATTGATCGATTCCTGGGTGAACTGAAAGGTAAGTCCGTCACAAAATTGCTCCTGCTCCGGAATAGAGGCAATGATGGTGGGGTCGCACATCGTTACGTTAAATTGAAAGTCGCGATTGGTGGTGCTGAGCAGCACGCCATCTCGGTATTCCTCTACACAAATGCCTATGACGAATTGTCCGGGTTGGGTAGGTGTGCCTGTGATCTCACCGGTGACCGGGTCAATTTCAAAGGCCGGGTCACTCGTAATGGGATAGGTTGCCGAAAAATCATTACCCCAGAGAACCGGCAGATAAGGAGGGGGAGTGGGGGGCGCAGGCATCGGGGCTTCGGGAGTGCCGCCAAGCATGGGCGAGCAAAAACTGTAAGCAATCGAGTCGCCATCGATGTCAGTTGCGCCGTGGTCAAAAAAGAACTCAGCATTGGCACACAAAGCAACCGGAGGGAAATTGTCAAACTGCGGATTGCTGTTGGTTTCAACGAGGTTCGTACCCGGTATCTGCGTGGTGAATGTGGCACCGGTGTCGTCAGGAGCGACGAGGTTGATGATGGTCGGATTCCGGCAGCAACGCTGGTAAGTGAGCGTATAACCGGTCGGGTGGGGTGGCAGGGTAACCGTTGTCTGATAAGTGGCCTGCTCTACACACACTTCAGGCGGCAGCACAAAACAGGGGTTCTCGAGCTGCACGGGCAACTCATTGATGACGGCGTTGAACAGATCAATCTGGATGTTGTCAAACAGCGCACCGTCCCTGAAAATCCCGATGTTCGCGAGGTCGTCGAAATACGTTTCATTGGTGTTCGCCGGTCCGCAGTCGCGGTAGACGATAAGGGTAATGTCGTAGACGCCGTCGCCCTGGTCTTCGTAGTAAATTTCACCTCCTACGATGTGGGTGGCTTCCGCCAGAAATGGCGGGATGATGCATATTGCCGTGAGTACCAGAGAGTGCACCTGATTTTTGAGAAATGAAACATACGAGCGTAGCTTTCCGAACATCATTCTCAAGGTAGACAAAATCGACGGGCGAATGGTTCGCTGGCTTTGAATAAATTGAGCAATAATTGAAAGTTGAAGGCGGAAGCTGACGTGCTGATAACCAGTATTCTGAATCTTACCGCTCTAAAGCCCTGAATTATGAAGAAACTCGTTGTACTCTCCGGCGCAGGCATGAGCGCTGAAAGTGGAATCCCAACCTTTCGTGGTGCTGACGGACTATGGGAAGGACACAGCATTGAGGAGGTGGCTACACCTCAGGCGTGGGATGCGGATTACAAAAGGGTACTCGACTTTTACAATTTCCGTCGTAAAGCAGTGATGGAAGCCGAACCCAATGAAGGGCACCGCCTTCTTGCAGTGCTTGAGAATGATTTTGACGTCGAGATCATCACGCAAAACATTGACGACCTCCACGAGCGGGCAGGGTCAACCAAGGTATTGCACCTGCATGGAGAAATCAGAAAGGTCAGAAGCACCGTAGACGAAGACTATATCGCTGAAACGGAAAGCTGGGAGGTCAAACCCGGAGATTGCTGCCCGAAAGGCGGTCAGCTTCGTCCGCACGTGGTGTGGTTCGGTGAACCTGTACCCATGATGGAGCCCGCAATGGAACTCGCTCAACAAGCTGATATGCTGCTGGTGGTGGGCACTTCGCTGATGGTGTATCCGGCAGCCGGACTGGTGCACTTTGTGCGCGAGGGTACGCCGATTTACCTGATTGACCCGGAACTCGATTCAGTACTCGGGCTACCGGGCGTAAAAGCATTCCGCGCGGGAGCAGGAGAGGGCATGCGCCTGTTCAGACAGGAACTCGGACTGAACTGAGCCATCATCCGGAAGAGGCTTGCAGCTCTTTCGCTTTGTCGAGCTTGACGTCAATCCAGCCCTGTTCGATGCGCAGCACGATCTCTTCAATCGGCCAGTCTTCGCCGTAAGGATCGTACTGATCTTTCAGGTTATGTCCGAAAAGACGGGCAACAGATTGCCACATAAATGCCGAGAAGTTTCCTTTCAGGTCTTGAAGCAGTCCGTAAGAAGTATCGCCGGTCTCCCGGTCAATCAATTTGATGAGTAGGATGCCTTCGGAGATCGTCATCTTGCGCAACTCCCCTTCGAATTTGCTCTTGAGCTCGGCTTCTGCCTCCTTCAGGTACTTTTTGCGAGCTCTTTCTGAAGACATAGAGGTGAGTTCTGCTTCATAGTGGCGCATCAGTTCGCCGGCAGCAAAGGCATAAGGGTATACCTTGACCACTTTTCGTTGCAGACGTTCGTACTTGCGGCGCTCGCGTTTGTTCTTGAAAGTTTTTTCTTCGAGCACCACCACTTCACCAATGTCAATCACAGCAAGGGTATCCCCATTGATTACTTCAGTGCGGCACACATGGCCGAATTCAGTAGCAATCTGCGCCTGCAATAAAATGGGTAGCGAAAACAGAAGAATGAATCCGAAACGTTTCATCATATCTATAACGAAAGATACGAAGGAATCGTTTGCAGGTTTAGAAACTAAGTTAAAATCAATTAACGCCCCTTCCTCGATAACCAGCCGGCCATGTGCTGGCCGTTCTTGAGAAGTTCTTCCTGTTGGATATTCTCACTGAAAAGTGCAGCCGCCATAGCAGCGATTTCAGCATCTTCAGGATTAAAACGGTCGAGCTTCTCCGGGGTGAAGTGTTGTTTCACAAAGAGGGTGTCGAATTCTCCACTTCTGAAAGCCTCGTGATTCACGGCAAATCGTCCGAACTCAAGCGTGGTGGCAATACCGGCAATGCGGTAGTCGTCAATCGCGGCAATGAGTTTGTTGATGGCAGTTTCCCGGTTTTCAGCATGCACAACCAGTTTGGCAATCATCGGGTCGTAGTGAATCGGAATGGCCATGCCTTCTTCATATCCGTCATCCACGCGTATGCCATCACCCACCGGAACGCGATAGGCCTCCAGTTTACCGATATCCGGCAAAAAGTCATTCAGCGGATCCTCTGCATACACCCGAAGCTCAAGCGCATGTCCGTTGATGCTGAGGTCATCTTGTGCGAACGAGAGTTTTTCGCCTTGTGCAATGCGGATCTGCTCCGCCACGAGGTCTTTGCCGGTGATCATTTCCGTAACCGGGTGCTCCACCTGCAAGCGGGTGTTCATTTCGAGGAAGTAGTAGTTGAGCTTGTCATCCATCAGGAACTCAACCGTGCCCGCTCCGCGATAATTGCAGGCGCGCGCCACGTCGCAGGCACTCTTGCCCATCGCCTCACGGATTTCAGGAGTGAGGATGCTGCTCGGCGCTTCTTCAATCACTTTTTGATGTCGGCGCTGAATGCTGCACTCGCGCTCAAAAAGGTGCACCACGTTACCGTGGTTGTCAGCCAGCACCTGAATTTCGATATGTCGCGGAGAGTTCACAAAGCGTTCGATGAACACAGCCCCGTCTCCAAAGGCATTTTCAGCCTCGCTGATGGCACGCTCCATCTGTTCTGCGAGGTCTTCAGCGCGCTCTACGATCCGCATGCCTTTTCCACCACCGCCGGCACTTGCTTTGATGAGGATCGGGAAACCAATTTCAACGGCAATGCGCTTGGCTTCCTCCACATCGCGCACTGCTTCATCCGTGCCCGGCACCATCGGAATACCGTACTCTTTGACTGCGGCTTTGGCAGCGAGTTTGCTCCCCATGACTTCCATGGCCTCTGGTGACGGACCGATGAGGGTGATGTTCGCATCCGCCAGTTTTCTGGCGAAAACCGCATTTTCGGAAAGAAAACCATAACCGGGATGCACCGCATCAGCACCGGTATCAAGGCACGCCTGAATGATTTTATTCATGTCGAGGTATGACTGCGAAGAGGGGGCAGGGCCGAGGTAAACGGCTTCATCTGCATAACGCACGAAGGGCGCACGGGTATCGGCAGCTGAATAAACGGCAACAGTAGGAATGCCCATCTGACGCGCGGTGCGCATCACCCGGAGCGCAATTTCACCACGATTGGCGATTAGAATCTTCTTCATGGGCGCAAATTAAGCAAACCGAAGCTGAACGGCGATCACTTCACACCGTAATGCCCTGCAATGATGCGCTCAAATAAGCGGCCCGGAAGTAATTTGTAGAGTCCAACGCTCAAACGATGCATAGGTGTCGCAGCTCTGTAGCGCAGTTTCGGACGAGACGAACGCAGAATCCGCTCCACGGTGCGTGCCACAATGATAGGATCTTGAGCTGAGCTGACCTCTCGATTGATTTGGTTTACCACTTTGCTGAACTTAGGATACACATCGTCATTGACATTCTCGCTGGTGAGGCGGTTCTCGTTGATGCTCGTTTTGAAATCGCCAGGTTCAATAATGCTGACCTTGATCCCCTGCGGTGCCATCTCCATGCTGAGCACTTCTGAAATACCCTCCACAGCAAACTTGCTTGAGCAGTAGATTCCGCGATAAGGCAGACCAAAGATACCTCCGATACTGGTGATGTTGATGACGTTACCCTGAGACTTGCGCAACAGAGGTGCTGCATGGCGGCAGGTATTCAGCACACCAAAAACGTTCGTATCATAGATCATTTTCGCCTCAGCATCGCTGGTGTTTTCAAGCGGCCCCGTCATGCCGAGTCCGGCATTGTTGATCAATACGTCAAGTTTGCCGTGCTTTTCAGCGATGAATGCCATGCCGCTTTTGACCATCGCTTCGTCGGTCACATCCATGCGAAGAATCCGAAAGCCATCATCCGTCATCTCCACGTCTGCCGTTCTGCTCGTGCCGTAAACTGTATATCCGAGATTTGCCAGGTGGGCCGCCACCGCTCGTCCGATTCCTGCTGAGCCACCTGTGACCAGAACGACTTTCGCCATAGTTCGTATTTGCGACAAATATAAGCATGTGCGCATTCCTCAGCGGCTGTGCGATTGTTTCGGCCAATTCAGTTTGCAAATTTAAAGAGAACTGAAGAATCATCGTCTGCTGCAAAGCCCGTTGCAGGGCAGCTTGAACTGTTGCTGAGTTGCTCTTCATCGGTTAATAAATCAATAACCTGGCAAATTGCGCTAAGGTCTTATGCCCCCCTTACATTTGTCAGAACGACCTGAATTATGCCAGCTGCAAAACGTCAAATGAGTTCTTTCAAGCTCGCCGCACTCGCCGTCGCCGGAGCTTTCATCACCTATTTCAGCATGTATGCTTTTCGCAAGCCTTTCACGGCGGCCGAATACAACGCACTTACGCTTTGGGGGCTCGACTATAAAATTGTGCTGGTCATTGCGCAGGTAGCGGGCTACACGGCATCGAAGTTTTTAGGTATCAAGGTCGTTTCAGAGATGAAACCTGCTGCGCGCATTCGCAGTATCCTCGGCTTGATCGGCGTAGCGTGGCTGGCGTTGTTGGGCTTTGGGATCATACCCCACCCGTACAACTGGGTGTGTCTCATTTTGAACGGATTGCCTCTCGGAATGATCTGGGGTGTGGTCTTCGCTTTTCTCGAGGGTCGAAGGCAGACGGAGTTGCTGGCAGCCGGACTTGCCTCCAGCTTTATTGTGGCATCAGGTGTTGTCAAGTCTGTTGGTCAGGGTTTCATTTTGAACGGTATTCCTGAATTCTGGATGCCCTTTGTAACTGGTGCGGTGTTCATTCCCACGCTCTTGCTCGGGGTGTGGCTTTTGTCGTTGATTCCTCCGCCGGATGCTGAAGATGAGGCCAGCCGTACCGAGCGACTTCCGATGTCAGCAGCAGAGCGAAAGCGATTTTTTCTGGCTTTTGCCCCGGGCATCGTCATCGTTGTGCTGGTGTATATGGCCCTTAATGCTTACCGTGATTTCAGAGATAACTTCGCGGTGGAAATCTGGCGAGGGTTGGGTTTTGCAGATCAACCGGAGGTACTCACTTACGCAGAACTGCCGATTGCCGTCGCGGTGCTGGTGATCTCCGCACTCATGATCCTCATTCGTAATAACCGAATGGCTTTTTATGTCAATTTCGTGATGATCGCCTTAGGAGGGTTGGCGGTGCTCGTCACCACTGTGCTGTTCATGAGCAGCCGGCTAGATCCCGCCGTCTGGATGATCACTGTTGGTTTCGGCATGTACCTCGCCTACATGTTTTACCACACGATGTTTTTTGAACGGTGGATTGCTCTTTTCCGCTACCGAAGCAACATCGGATTTCTGATGTATCTCTGTGATTCGTTTGGGTACCTGGCCAGCGTAGGGGTCATGCTGTACAAAGACTTTTTCGCCGGTGAATTGAGCTGGTTGCGCTTTTTCACCCAAATCAGCCTTACTATGGGGGTAATGACGCTGGCCTTAAGCCTTATTGGTGTGCTGTATTTTCTTCGTCGCGAAAAAAGATGGCAATCAGCTGCACAGCCTGAGCAATCTATGTTTTAAGCAGGGCAGATACCCACGCGGTGTGCGCGATGATGTGATGCGTCTGCGAATGCTTCTGTGACCTGTTCAAGCGAGTAGGTAGCTCCGCAAAGGTCGGCTAGAGGATAGCGCTTGTGGAGGGCATGAATCCATTCTACAGCTTTACAGAAATCAGCGGTGGTGTAGTTGTGCAAGCCCCGAATGCAGAGAAGTCTGCGTACAATCTGCTCACCATTCAATTGCACATTGGCTTGCGGATACACCGCACCAACCCACACAATACGGGCGCCTGTGCAGGCCAATTTCACGCTGTCTTCCATGGCCTGCGTCTTTCCTGAAGTCTCAATGATCACGTCCCACGCACCTGTCTCTAATTCAAGGGCATTCTTACAGCAAAGGTCTGCTCCAAAATCCGCCGCTTTTGCGGCGCGCTCTTCAACCGGATCAACCACTGCTACTGCAAGTGCCCCGGATGCTTTCGCGATCATCGCTGCGTGCAAGCCCAGCATACCCCCTCCGATCACTGCCACTTTTTTATCGGCTACAGAGCCCGCCAGCCTGAAAGCGCCACAGATAGTTGCCAGACTGCAGTTCACCGGCGCCAGCGCTTTCGCCTGAATGTCATGCGAAACCTTGGCGATGCGCGAACCTGACTTCAGTACCATGTGTGTGGCCAGTGCACCTGTCAACGGTGCCTCTTCAGTGAAAGGCAAGTGTCCGTACTTGATCGTGCCGGGGTATTTTTGCTCGGTAGCGGCAGCAATGCTTTGCGAGTCTGCGTCATTTGCAAAAACCGCCCAGGTCACACGATCTCCGTTCTTTAGTTCATTGCCAAACACGTCAGTTACTAGACGGTCTCCCTCGATCTGCTCAATAAATCCGCATGCCTCGTGCCCGAGTACTGTTGGCAAAGGCTCTTCACGCCGGCCTGCCGCCGTGTGGAGATCACTGCTGCAGAGTGTTGCATACTCAATACGTATGCAGATTTCTCCGCGCAAAAGCGCGGGATGCGAAATTGGAGCGATCGAAAAAGTCAGGTCAGGATGCAAGATGGCAGCACGAGGCATAATGTTGAACGTTTGAACTGAACAACCTCAGGTGTGTTAATGCGGTAAACCGCTCTGAGGTTCGTAATTTTACAGTGTGAAAGTACATGTTCGATTCTTTCTTTTGTTGATCTTTTTTGTCGGAGCCTTACACTCTTGCGAAAAAGAAATCACCGTTGACCTACCAACGGTTGCTTCGCAAATTGTGGTGGAGGGAAGCATCGAGCAGGGGCGACCGCCGCTTGTGCTGCTCACCCGCAGCCAGGGTTATTTTGAGGAGGTCAGCCTGAGTGCGCTTGAAGAACTCATTGTTAAAGGGGCGGCCGTATACGTCAGCAACGGAGAAACGGAGGTTCAGCTCGATGAAATATGTGCCTCCAACATTCCCGATGACTTGTTGCCACTGTTGACAGAGGCCACCGGCTTTTCACCGGAAGCGCTTGCCCTGATAGATATTTGTGTTTACACCAGCTTAAACCCGATCATTTGGGGTGAGGTTGATACCCGCTATGATCTACGCGTGGAGGCAGATGGAGAGGTACTTACCAGCACCACCAAGATCAATAAACTCGTGGAGCTCGACAGTGTATGGTTTTCAATTCCGGGAGATGCACAATCAGATGACAGTCTCGGCTTTGCCAACGCCATTCTGACTGATCCCGACACGCTCGGTAATGCTTATCGCTGGTTTGCAAGACGCATCAATCGCTATCCGGCCTGGAGTGAGCACGCCGGTGAAGTGAAGGATCCATCCTTTATCGCGCCTTTCGGCAGTGCGATTGACGACGCTTTCTTTAATGGTTTGACCTTCGAATTTGTCTCCCTCCGTGGTGTCTTGCCCAATTCGACCAAAGAAGACGATACCAATAGCGAGTTCGGTTTCTACAAAGTAGGAGACACCGTAGTGGTGCGCGGGTGCGTAATTGACCGCGGTGCCCTGGCTTACATTTCGAGCTTTGAAGACCAGGTTGCCAGCCAGGGAAGCCCCTTCGCTTCACCGGCGAATATAGAGAGCAATATCACTGGAGGGCTCGGTGCGTGGATTGGCTATGGAGCCAGTTACGACACGATTATTTGCACGGCACCTTAATATCGCCAACAATTTTCGACCTTTCAGTACGAAAAAGTGATCGCTATGAAATTCTTCGCATCCGCCGCTTTTGCGGCGCTCATCTTCAGTTTACCCTCAACTGCGCAAATCAACGCATCGAGCGAAATCACTGAAGCCGTCGTATTCCTGCAGGGTGCACAAATCACCCGCGAGGCGCAGGTTAGCCTCCAAGCCGGAGATAACCTGGTGCGCTTCGGAGGGATTTCAAACCAGATCAACCCCTCCAGCATCCAGGTGAGCGGAGGAGACGGCTACATCATTACCGGTACGCGGCACCAGACAGATTTTGACGCCCTGAGGAAAGAACCGGCACTCGTGCGGGCTAAACGAGACTCGCTCGAGGATGCCCGGTTCAGTAAGAAAGCCAAAGCCGCACTTCGTGAAACCTATCAGGAAGAACTGGCTATGCTGCAGGCCAACCGCGAGATCAATGGCAGTCAATCGGTATTGCTCGTTGAAGATGTGGAAGATATGGCAAACTTCTACCGTGAGCGGGTGAAAGAAATCAAGTACAAAACTCTTGAACTTGAAGATGAAGAAAGCGAGCTCAATGAGCGCATCACACGTTTGCAGAATGAACTGCAGAGCGCCGGACAATTGCAGCGGCGCAACACTTCTGAGGTGCTGGTGAACATCAACGCCCGGGCGCCCCGGTCGGTCAAGATCAGCATTCAATATGTGATCTACGATGCGTCATGGGTGCCGGTGTACGACCTTCGTTCAGGCGGAACAGAAGAAGCCGTCAAGGTGGTTCTCAAAGGAAAGGTACGTCAGAATAGCGGCAATGATTGGGGCAGCATCAAATTGAGCCTCTCGAGCGGAGACCCGTCTATCGGAGGGAACCCACCACAGCTGAGGCCCTGGATGCTCTATCCGAAAGAAACCTTCGATAAGCGCAGCGCCAAAGATGCTTATCGAACCTACGATGCAGAGGAGGCAGAGTCTGTGGTCTATGTGGCGCCGCTCATTCAAAGAGAAGATGTAGCTTCTCAAAGCATGTCAAATCAAGTGAACGTGCAAGAGAAAGTGTTGACTGCAAAATGGTCTATCGATCAAGCGTACGACGTGCCGTCTGACAATGCCTACTACGAAGTGGAGCTGCAACAAATGGAAATGCCTGCTGATTACCGGCACTTTACAGTGCCTAAGATGAATGAAGACGCCTATCTGGTCGCGAATGTTACTGAGTGGGAGCAGTATAGCCTCTTGCCCGGCCTTGCGAGTATCTACTTTGAAGGTGACTACGTAGGCAGCAGCTTTATTGACCCCTTCGTGGCAACAGATACCTTGCAGCTCTCTTTTGGTCGTGATCCCGGCGTGGTCGTGAAACGTGAGCAAGTGAAAGATTACTGCAAAACGAAGTCGCTTGGTCTGAAAAAACAAACACAAAGAGGCTACAAGATTACGGTTATGAATACGCGGCCTGTTGAAGTGATCGTGCGCGTTGAAGACCAGGTGCCGGTATCAACCGATGACGCGATTGAGGTGGCTGTGGATGAACTCAGCGGTGGCGAGTACGATGTGGCCACCGGTACGGTGACATGGGATAAGACCATTGCACCCGGCGAAACATCGGAGCTGGAGCTGCGATTTTCAGTGAAATACCCACGGAAAACTGCTGTTGGAAACCTTTAATAGGCTTTAAGCCTGTCTCCAGCGCACCTTGTAGTAGTTCTCTTCAGACCGCATTTCTTCCGGAACCGAATGGATGATCACGTCGCGCAGCACTTCAAGCAGTCGTTCGCGCACAAAACTTTGGTGCACTACAATGCTGACTTCCCTGACCGGCGTGGCTCCTTCGAACGGATGGATCAATCGTTTATCGTGCTCATCTACTGATAATGAAGGAATCAGCGTGTAGCCCATTCCTTTTTTCACCAGGGCCTTCAGGGACTCAATAGATCCGCTGAGGTACTCAATGTTCTTGATGGCCGACCGGTTGCGGCGTGAGCAAATCTCAAGCGCCTGATCGCGAAAGCAATGTCCTTCATCAAGTAAGAGCAAACCTTTCTGCGGTAGGTCGCCCGCAATAAAAGGTGGCTCGGGCAATTGCTGATCTCCATACACAAAAAAGGGCTCGTTGAAAACCGGAATCTCTCTGATCGTCTCTTCACTGAGCGGGGTCACGAGAATTCCCAGATCGATACTGCCTTCCTTGAGCTTTTCAATAATCGTATCGGTCTGCATTTCACGGATGTTCAGCTTCGTTTTAGGATGTTCTGATATGAATTCAGGAAGAAAGCGAGGCAACAGGTAGGGCGCCAGAGTGGGGATGATCGCCACGTTAAACTCTCCCGAAATGTCGGTTTGAACCCCATTCACAAATTGATGCAGGGCGTCGCTGTGCTGCAGAATTTCTCGCGCCTTCGACAAAACAACCGTACCGATAGGCGTAGGGATGATCGGACTCCTGCCACGATCGAAGATTTTTAGCCCCATCTCCTCCTCCAGCTTCTTGACCTGCATGGTCAGGGTAGGCTGGGTTACCATACAGGCGTCAGCAGCATCGGCAAAGTGACGGTGGATATCGAGCGCTACAATGTAGCGAAGTTGCTGTAACGTCATGTGCTTTTCTGTATTCGTGTCAGAGCGTTTATTTTTCTCTGATTCGGGTTTGATAGATTAAATCTATAAAAGCCTGATGAAAATCAATGCATCTGTGGGCATCTTTCATTGATCTTTGCACCAGTAAACACGAAAAAATGAACACCATGAAAGAGATCACCGGAATTGAAGATCAAAAAAGCAGAGAGCTCGTTGATGAGCTGAACCAGTTGTTGGCTGATTACCATACTCACTATCAGAACCTGCGCGGTTTTCACTGGAACATTAACGGTCCGGGTTTCTTCGAGTTGCACCGCCACTTCGAAGAACTCTATACGGCTGCGTTGACCACCATTGATGAAATTGCAGAGCGCATTCTAACCCTGGGCGGTCGACCGCTTCACACGATGACAGATTATCTCCAAAAGAGCGAGATCAAAGAGATGCCGGATACGCACAGTGCAGAAGCTACGGTTCAGGAGACCCTGAATGCATTGAAGGTATTGCTTCTTCAAGAGCGCAAGATTGTTGAGATCGCCGCAGAAGCGGCGGATGAGGGAACGGTCGATTTGTTGACACCGCTCATTGCCGGACAAGAGAAAGAGGCCTGGATGCTTCGGGCTTATCTTGGGAAGTAATCGCGCATAAGCGCTGGTGAGAAAAGCTGCCTGAACGGGTGGCTTTTTTTTGTGTGGCGAGTTCGGAAGGTCTCTTGTTTGGGTGTCTAACGAGTAGAGCGTAACGCTGGTATTGGACCAATACTACATCCTGCGCTTTTGCGCAGCAGGCTGAAACAAGAAAACAAGTGAAAACAAAAAAGGGACCCGATTTCGGATCCCTTTCTGGTACAGTAGTACGTTCTATTACAGCATTTTCAATATACGTCGGCCGGTAAAATGCTCTGTGGTCATTTTAAACCAGACGAGAGCCAGCAGCGGCGTGACGATTACACTCATTTTGTGAAATTCCCAGGCGGTTTGCCAGTTGAGGTGGATAAAGTGCATCACCCCTCGGGTCATTCCACATCCCAGGCATTCCTGATCAAAGAGCAGTACTGACAAACAAAGGCTCTGACCTTCGTTAAAATAGTCAGAAGGCAGGATCAGCAAGCCAATCGGGATGGCGAGCAGCAAAAATGCCTTCGCGAACCATCGAATTGACTTATAGGGTCTCGTCGTAAGGTCCATCTTTAGGCTCCAAAGTACCCATGATTATGCGAATGAGATCGATCAGCGTCCAGATACCACATGCACCGAGCGTTAAAAGCTGAACGACACCTTGCCACGTATAACCAAGATAGAAACGGTGAATTCCGATTCCACCAACAAGGAGAACAAGGATAAGTGCAATCAACTGGCTCTTGCCTGAAGCACCCATACCTTTTTTGCTTGCTTTTTCAGCCTTAGCATCTGCTACTTCCTGATCGAAATCAGAAGCCTTCAGCTCTTTTGCTGCACGATCAGAAGCTGTTGCCTCTGCGGTGGGATTGCTGCGGAAGTTCGCCGGACGCTCAGATTTCTCTGCACGCTCTGCTTTTTGCCGTGCAGCCGGAGCAGCAACGATTTCGATAACCTCCTGCTCGTTTTCGGTTGCAACGGCAGTTTCTTCAACCGCTTTCTCGGTAGCGGCAACCGATTCTTCAACAGCGACGTCTTCGGCCTTCACTTCCTGAACGTCATCTTTCTTCTGGTTCTTCTGGAAACTCAGGAACCATCCATCGTTGTACTTACGCTTCTGGATGGCGCGGTTTGATACTACGTCATTGGATGTGCTGCATGAGCTAAGTACGAATACAAACGCCACGGCCATAGCTGTAAGCGTGCGAAGAGTAAAATTAGACTTCATAGATGTGTAAATTTAAAGGTAATTAAGATGTTTTGGTTGATCCCCTAAAGGATCAGCGTAAATAAAGTGATTCCCGCGGCACCAAACAAGACGAGCTGTTAAGAATTTAGTAACGTGTTAATTTTTCACCGGAAGACGCTTGCCCCGAACACACCAAACATATTGAGCGACTCAGCAACCCGAACAGTCCTTTCACAAATGCGCACCGCCTCCGGAAAGCCATTCCCTTATATTTGACGAAATTCCCTTGAACCGTGAAAATCGCAGTAATTGATGATGAGGTTAAGGCGAGAAGTCTGCTGATTAACCTAATACGCAACATCGGAGAAGAGGTGGGGGAGATCGCTGAAGCCGGTGACCTCGCAAATGGTGTGGATGTCATCCGTAAACTCAAGCCTGACCTCGTGTTTCTTGACATCGAGATGCCCAATGAGCGCGGTACCGAAATCCTTAATTATTTCGAAGGCGAAGCCATCGAGTTCGACATTGTATTCACGACCGCATATAGCGAGTACGCCCTGCAAGCGTTCGAAATGAATGCGATTGACTATCTCCTGAAGCCGATTCGTCCGAAGAGACTTAAAGAGGTCATTGATCGTGTGCGATCGTCAGCTGAGCAAAAGAACATTCAATTGCGACTGGAAGAGCTGCGTAAGAGCTTGCGCAGCAATCATTTCAATAAAATCGGGCTCCCGGTTCAAGACGGTATTGAATTTGTTCCGCTGCAGCAAATCGTAAGGCTTGAAGCCGATGGTATGTACACCAAAGTCAAGCGTGAGAACGGTGACGAGGTGCTGGTTTCGAAGCCGCTCAAGTACTTCCAGCACCTGCTTGACGCGGGTAGCACGTTCTATCGTCCGCACCGTTCGCACATCATCAATATGAAGTTTCTGAAGCAATATGTGCGGCGTGACGGACATGCCATCATTCTCGAAAACGGCGACATGGTGCCGGTGGCGAAAGACAAAAAAGAGCAGTTTCTTGAGCTCGTATCATCGATCTAAGGTGCTGCAGTGAAGTTTCGGCTGCTGACATATTTCGCGGTTATTTTTTCTCTCTGCGCAAAAGCGCAGGATTTTAACACGTACCACTTTAACACGCTGTACGATTTCGAACAAAACCTCGTGTTTGACATCGACCAGGATGATAATGGCAATATGTGGTTCGGAACTTCTGAAGGCCTGGTTCATTTCAATGGTACAGACTTACAAACGTTTCTTCATCCGGATTACAATTCGGCCTACACCAACATCAAATTCAAATACGGTCGGGTCTGGTGCAGCAATTTCGACGGACAGTTTTTCTACATCGAGAACGACAGTATTCAGCTTGCAGGAGATTTCAAGTCGTACAATTCGTTCATTGAAGACTATGTCTTGTTGTCGCCGAACGAAGTACTTGTGCACATCAACGGCAGAGGTACACTTGAGCGCTTCGATCTGGAAAACAATACTTCATCGCTCTTTTACAGGGTAGACGGAAAGTTTATTACCCAGGAGAAAGGGGATACCCTGTTGCTGAGCGGCACCCGCATCGGTCAGGATAGTGAGTACCTTTTGTTTACTGCTTTCGACTTGCGTACCGAATGCGTCATCGAAGAAATCACCAGCTCCTACTCCGCGGTGCGTTCGGTGCGTCTTTTGACAATCGAGGGTAAATCAGTCAGCAATTTCATTGTTGGCGATGAAAAGCTTCGCCGATTCTCCCTTGAAGTAAACGAGTTCAAAGAGCTTTTTGCTACAGACGTTATCGATGCCTTTGACCTGAACAGCGTGCATTATGCCTTCGATCGCTACTGGTTGCTGTCAAAGCGCGGACTTTTTCTGCTGGATGACGAAGGAAAGGTGCTCGATCAGAACCTCTTTGCGAATCTCATCCTGAACGTGATGTTCATTGATGATGAAGGCAACTTGTGGCTGGGTACGCAGAACGAAGGGATCTTCATTATCCCCAACATCAATGTCCGCTCCTATAAAATCACTGACAGCTCACTTCAGCAGGCAACATTCGATGAAGACAGTGTGCTTTACGTTTCTGACAATACAGGTCGTCATTTTGTACTACCGCCGCCTTATCAGTCGGCGAGACAGATTGAAGGGTTTAAGGCAAGTCCGGCACCTCAGTTTTATAACCCCTACGACAAGACTATCCGGATATCGCATGCCAACGGGAACATGATTGACACGCGCGCCTTAAAGGGAAAGGAAAAAGTTGATCCCAGGTTAGGGTTTAAGTATGCCTACTTCCTGAATGAACGGGTGTTGCTTCTTCATCGCTATTCCCGAAGTTGCCTGATCGACATTACCGGAATGCCGGTAGACACAACGTCATTGCCCTACCGATTTGACTACTACAGCGAAGAGGGAAACGTCACGTACATACGTGAATCAATAGCCACGTTCGCCTGCGAAGATCGAGAGCGCGCGCACCTGTACTGCAACTTTATCGATGGTTTGAGGGTGTATTATCCGGATAAGGCACCTGCATATGTCAAACTCAGAAATGAGCCTATTTCGGTTCGCCGCATGCTACCGGCAGAAGACGAGGGTATATGGGCCATCAAGTCAACGGACCTTCTGAAGATTGTTCGCGACAGTGTGGTCTACTCCAGGCGGCTGCCCAAGCCTGTGTACCGCATGACTACCTGGAAGCACTACCTCTTTTTGTCTTATGCTGACGGCATCTATCGCCTTGACACCAGAAGCGGAGAATTCGAGCCGATCGACAGAACCGATGGCTACAGACGGGCGCGGGTTATTAAGCTCTTTACCGCCGGTGATACGCTTGTGATCGTTGGGGGCGAGGGGGTGCAGAAACTTTCCTGTAACATGGCAGTTGTCAATTCGCGCAAGCCGAGTTTGAGCATCACGTCTTTCAGATTACGGCAACGAGAACTCGATCCTGACTCAACCTATGCGCTTGATCCGGAAGAGAATCAGTTGCACATCGAATTCAATGCCCGCCTGTTTAGCAGCCAGAAGCAGATCACTTACCATTACCGATTGCTCCCTGACACGAACTGGACGATTACCGCGCATGGGCAGTCAACAGCCTCCTATGCTAACCTCGCTCCCGGCAACTACAACTTTGAAGTAAAGGCCTGCAATGAAGATGGTGTTTGCTCTGAGTCAAAGTCATTGCAGTTTTCTATCGCTCGTCCTTTCGCACAAACCGGATGGTTCTACGTATTGCTGGTATTATCGGCAGCACTTATAGTGTTTGTTGTTCTTCGCTATCGTTTCCGTATACGCAGCAAACAACAACGGTTGATTCTGGAGCAGCAACGACTGCGACAGGAAGTGTTCAAATCTAAAATTGCCGCCATTCGTTCGCAGATGAACCCACACTTCATGTTCAATGCGCTCAACTCGATTCAGGAGTTCATAATTACCAATCAGCAGGAGGTGGCCGGTGAGTACCTGGCAGACTTTGCAGACCTTATGCGAAAGTACCTGAACCAGAGCAGGAATGAGAAGATCACCATCAGTGAGGAGGTTGAAACGCTTGAGATATACCTCCGTCTCGAGAACCTTCGCTTCGATGATCAACTCAACTGTCGCATAGAAAACAACATCCCGCCTCATTGGATGGATGCCGAGATTCCGGTCATGCTGCTCCAGCCTTTTGTTGAGAATAGCGTTAAGCATGGACTTCTCCACAAAGAGGGAGTGAAGACACTTCTCATCAGCTTAGACAAAGAGGGTGAAGACTTCGTGTGTACGATTGAAGACAATGGCATCGGCCGCGAAGCATCCGTGCGGATCAATACCCGTAGGGTCGACAAGCATCGTTCGTTTGCAACAACAGCTATCAATGACAGGGTTGACCTCGCACACAAGAGCCTTGGGGTCAACATAGATCTCGAGACAATTGATCTTTACGATGATCATGGCGCCTCAGGCACGAAGGTATGCCTTCGCGTTCAGCATGTCTTCTACAGTTGATGGGTTCATTGAATAAAAAGATCGGTTCGGAATAACCGTTCGTCGACAGATTCTCCATTCACAAACTGAAACAGGCACTCCAGCAATCGTACCACTTTCTACCGGTGAAGTGTCTGCATTTTTGTAGTGTATAAAAACAAAACGCATGCTTCAAACTATTACTCGTTACACTCTTTTTACACTTTTCTTCGGGGTCACACTTTCAGTGAGTGCCCAGTTCTCCGGTGGAACAGGAGATTACTGGGATCCATACATTATCGCTGATAAGGAAGACCTGAAAACTCTTTCAGAAAACCCGGTCTACTGGGGTTTCAATACCTTCATGCAAACTGCTGACATCGTCTTTACAGATGCAGATTTTCAGGAAGGTGGAGACTTTTTTAACGACGGACAGGGTTTCATCCCGATTGGCAATTCCGGTACGAAGTTCACCGGACAGTATTACGGAGAAGGTCACATTATAGAAAACCTGTACATCAACCGTGAAGGCGACTGGACCGTAGGATTTTTCGGCTTTCTGGAGAACAGTTACGTAGAGAAGCTCGGACTGATCAATGTAGATATTACCGGTGGTAATGTTGTCGGGTCAATCGCCGGACGAAACGACGGCAGCATCGCATACTGTTTTGCGACCGGATTCGTCGTTGCATCGGATGACCGCGCCGGCGGCCTCGTCGGTCACAACAACAGCGGTGTTGGATCCTTATACTATTCGTGGGCAAACGTTGAAACGTCTGCTTACCAACGCGCCGGCGGCCTTATCGGGTTGAATAGTGCTAGTGCATTAGTCGTCAATTGTTACTCACGGGGAGGCGTGTCAGCAACGATTTCTCCCGGTGGTCTGGTAGCTGAAAATTCGTCTTCTGTAACGAATTCGTTTTGGTCAATAGACAACAGCGGTCAGAATAACTCGGCTGCAGGAACCGGGGTCAACGACTCTGAATTGCAAGACATCAATACTTTCACGAATGTTGATTGGCTCGTTGGTGACGCGAACAGTGGGAACAACTGGAAGATGAACTGTACGTTCAACCAGGGCTTTCCTTACAACCAGTGGTATGGAATTCCGCACAACCTGACTGCAGGACCTGCACCCAACGCTCCGGTCAATCAGCAGTTGTGCGAAGGTGCTCCTGTGAGTAACATCGAAGTTTTTGCAGATACGGCACTCTATCATGTTTCGCTGCCGGATGACGGGTTTACTCAACTCCAACCTGATGATGCTCTCCCGATGAGCACGGAGGTGTACCTGTCGACGATTGTTGACGGGTGTCAGTCCCAGTACAGCCTCATCTCTGTGACGGTGAATGAGAACACGGTTGTTGCACCTGGAGGAGAAGCCGAGCAGGAAATATGCAGTACAGGAACGATTGAAGAGATTCAGGTAGCCGGTGACAACATCACCTGGTATGATGCTGAAACCAATGGCAATGAGCTTTCACTTGATACTCCGATTGAAGAGACTACTTACTACGCTACGCAAACCGTTGGTGGTTGCGAAAGTCTGACACCACTTGCTGTTTCGGTAACCGAATTGGTTGTTGACGCGCCAACAGGAGAGATGAACCAGTCGTTCTGTGAAGGCAGTACCGTAGGTGAGCTCGCCGCAACGGGTGATAACATCACGTGGTACGGCAACATGATGAATTCACCGGCGCTTGATCCTTCAGAAGTGCTCGCGACCGGCACCTACAATGCTTCGCAGACGGTTAATGGTTGCGAAAGCGCACAGGTTTTGAGTGTAAGCGTTACGGTGAATGCTTTCCCCGATGCGACAATCACACAGGATCTCCCAACCCTCACGAGTAACGCTGTTGATGCAGATTACCAGTGGGTTGATTGCAATGATAACTTCGCGATTATCGACGGAGCTACAGATGCTTCATTTACACCTGAAGTGAGTGGAAGCTATGCAGTCACCGCAACGGCGAGTGGATGCTCAAGCACTTCTGACTGTGTCGAAGTGACCGTCACCTCTGTTGAAGACTTTTCGTCGGCGACCTCTGCAGGTTTTTATCCAAACCCGGCTTCGGATCAGATCATTATTGAGGCACCATCTGACCTTAACCATGTAGATATCCTCGATCTGTCAGGCAAGCAGGTGATGCGCAGCTCCGATCGAGAGATCACTATTGCTGAGCTCCCTGCCGGGGTTTATCTCGTGCGTATTTGCCTAAACAAAAGCGTAGCGAGCCATCGACTTGTGAAAGAATAAGCTCGTAAATCGTCTCAACTAAAAACAGAAGCCGTACCCTGAGGGGTGCGGCTTTTTCTTTGGCGGAAGTTCAGCCATCGCTGTCTGCACGTGGCATTTTCATCAGACCGAAGATGGGCACAAGCACAAAGAGCATCGGAAGCGCAGGGTAGAGGATGCTTCGGGCGTTCTGCCAGCCTAAAAGCGCGGTTCCGATGCTGGCTGATACCAGAATGAGCCCTGAGGAGGCGACTAGCAAGGCGAGCATATTCATCATTCCCACAGATGCTCCGCGCTGTCTGGCTTGCCGCTCTGTTGGCACTTCTCGTCTGATCATAGGAGCCCTTACCAGATGCAACATGTAAATGGCTCCCAGCATCGTTGCCGGTATGACCCATAGCGCAGACTTCTCTGCTATTCCGAAGTCGTCAGCGGCGGGCCAGTTAAAGAACAATTCAACCCTCGGAGGCAGCGCGCTGAAACAGGAGACCAGGAGCAAAATGGTGATCACCGTTACCAAAAGAGGCCATCCAAACCGACGTGAAGGATGTTTCCCGGGGGGTGTATCCTTGTTCTTCATAAGAGCAATGTAGAAAATTTGAAATTTTCACTACTACCTCGTTGCTGAACCCTATGGCAATAAAAAAGCCCCGGATTTCCGGGGCTTTCGTTGCAAAAATCTCAAGCTTACTTCTCAGCCAGAAGGTCGAAGCGGTCAAGCTCCATGACCTTCACCCATGCTGCAATGAAGTCGTCTACGAACTTCTCTTTGGCATCGCTGCTGGCGTAAACCTCTGCGAGGGCACGCAATTCAGAGTTCGAACCAAAGATGAGGTCGTTGCGTGTTGCCATCCACTTTTCCTCCCCGGTTTTGCGGTCGCGGCTCACAAAGAGCTCACGTGTATCATCGACAGCTTCCCAGCGATTGTCCATGCTCAGAAGGTTAACGAAGAAATCGTTGCTCAGTGCCCCTGTTTTGTCGGTGAAAATACCTTTGTTTGAATTGTCCCAGTTGGTGTTCAGCGCACGCATGCCACCCACGAGAACAGTCATTTCAGGTGCAGTCAGAGAAAGCAATTGTGCTTTGTCAACAAGCAACTCTTCTGTAGAGAAGGTGTACTGCGTGCGGAGGTAGTTACGGAATCCGTCTGCCTCCGGCTCAAGTACTGCCATGGTTTCGATGTCGGTCATCTCCTGAGTTGCGTCAACACGACCCGGCGTGAACGGCACCTGCTTGTCGAATCCGGCCGCTTTTGCGGCCATTTCAACACCCACATTGCCGCCCAGCACGATGAGATCGGCCAACGAAACCTGCTTCTTCTTGTTCTTCTTGTTGTAGTCTTTCTGGATGCCTTCGTACACCGCGAGCACCTTTTTCAGCTGCTCAGGATTGTTGACCTCCCAGTTGCGCTGTGGCTCCAAACGAATGCGGGCGCCATTCGCTCCGCCTTTGTTGTCTGACTCGCGGAAGGTAGAAGCAGCAGCCCACGCCGTTTCAACAAGCTCATCAATCGTCAGTCCTGATGCACGAATCTGCTCTTTGAGCATATCGACATCGCTCATTCCGATCAACTCGTAATCTGCCTCAGGAAGCGGATCCTGCCAGAGGAAGTCTTCTTCAGGAACTTCCGGACCAAGGTGCAGGGCCTTCGGCCCCATGTCACGGTGGGTCAACTTGTACCAGGCGCGGGCAAATGCCTTCTCAAACTCTTCCGGGTTCTCGAGGAAACGACCTGAAATCTCTTCGTATACGGGATCAAAACGGAGCGACAAGTCAGTCGTGAACATGGTTGGCTTGTGCATCTTCTCTTTGTCAAAGGCATCCGGCACCATCTTCTTTGGATCTTTCGCTACCCACTGGTGGCCACCGGCCGGACTCTTCGTCAACTCCCATTCTTCTTTGAACAGGCTGTTGAAATAACCGTGACTCCACTCGGTAGGAGTGGCTGTCCAAACGACCTCAAGTCCTGAAGTAATCGTATGTTCTCCTTTACCGCTTTCGTAGCTACTCATCCAACCGAAGCCCTGTGCTTCGATAGGTGATGCCTCCGGCTCCGGCCCAACGTAATCTGCAGAAGCAGCACCGTGTGATTTACCGAAGGTATGTCCGCCGGCAATGAGCGCAACCGTTTCTTCGTCGTTCATGCCCATGCGGCCAAAAGTTTCACGAATATCGTGTGCTGCCGCTACGGGGTCGGGATTACCATTGGGCCCTTCCGGGTTGACGTAGATCAATCCCATTTGCACTGCCGCAAGCGGTCGGTCAAGATCGCGGTCGCCTGAGTAGCGCTGGTCATCCAGCCATTTGCTTTCAGGACCCCAGTAGACATTGCTTTCCGGCTCCCACACGTCTTCACGACCACCCGAGAACCCGATGGTCTCAAAGCCCATGTCTTCTAGAGCAACGTTACCGGTCAATATCATGAGGTCAGCCCACGAAATCTTATTTCCATACTTCTGCTTGATTGGCCAGAGGAGGCGACGTGCTTTGTCGAGGTTGGCGTTGTCTGGCCAACTATTGATAGGAGCAAAGCGCTGCTGACCATCGCGTGAACCACCACGTCCGTCACCCGTGCGGTATGTACCCGCACTGTGCCAGGCCATGCGAATGAAGAACGGGCCATAATGACCGTAGTCTGCCGGCCACCAGTCTTGTGAATCGGTCATCAGATTGCGGAGGTCTTGTTTGAGCGCTTCGTAATCAAGCGAATTGAATGCCTCGCGGTAGTCAAAATCATCACCCATTGGGTTTGATTTCGCACCGTGTTGACGAAGCACATTCAAGTCAAGTTTGTTCGGCCACCATTCCTGGTTGGTCATGCCGCTGGTGTTCACACCAGGGTTGGATGCTTCCGTGTTGTTTGGCGGTGCAGCGCCAGGTTCTGCTGATTCACCTGCATTCAGGTACGGACACATAGAAGCAGCGCCCGCGGGGTGCTCTTGTGCTACCAGTCCGGTAGTCAACAAGACGCTCGCCATGAGTATGAATTTTTTCATTCTAAAAGAGTTTGCTTGAAATTACTGATTGTTTGCGTTACAAATGTAAGGGCATCAATAATTCCGTTTTATCGATAGTGTTGATGGTTGCATAGATTATCTCTATCAATTTAATGACTGAGCAGCAGGGCACAAAAAAACCTCGCCGATACGCCGAGGTTTGAGCAGTAATAAGGGTGTGAAGCTTATTTTTTCAGCAAGTCGCGAATTTCTGCGAGCAGCACTTCTTCTTTACTCGGTGCGGGAGGTGCAGCCGGCGCTTCAGCCTCTTTCTTCTCCATGCGCTCTTTCATTTTGTTGTATCCTTTGACAATCATGAATACGGCAAATGCCACAATGATGAAGGTGAGGATGGTGTTGATGAAAACACCATACTGGATGGCTACTTCAGCGACTCCGTCGCCTGCGCCTTCTGCGGTTTCAGCAACGGCTTCCTGAAGCACAAATTTCATTTTGGAGAAATCAACGCCTCCGAGCAGCAGCCCGATAGGTGGCATGACGATATGGTCTACAAGCGATTTAACGATGGCACCGAAATAGGTAGCCATTATGAGACCGACGGCAATCTCCATGACATTGCCTTTGCTAATGAATTTTTTAAACTCTTTCATAAGAATGGGTTAAGGTGATTTGATTGCGACAATTTTAGTTCAATTTTTTTAAATCTGTTCATTTCTGCTTTTCATATTCCCCGCGCGAAACCTGTCCCGATCTATCGGGAAGCGTGAGATGTGTAAGAATGCAGGTAAACTAAAAATTACACTAAAGACGCAGCATGACCCCGGTGGTCACGCATCTGGAGAGGTTTTTTTCCGGAAAATTCGCTTAGCTGCCGTGACAATTCCAAAAACGATGAGACCTACAGCTAATCCGGCAACGATATCGGCCAGAAGAGATGGCCAGCTATGCAGCCACTTTTCAATAATGTGCATATTATGGGTATAGATACCGCCTGCCACCAGAATCAGTGCTGCTGTACCCACGACGCCCAATGTTTTGATTACCACAGGCAGTGCTTGAATGAGCAGCTTGCCGATCACTTTGGCGGTTTTATGCTTGCGGGCTGTAAGTTTCAAGCCGAAATCATCCATGCGCACAATGAGCGCGACAATACCGTAAACTCCTACAGTTGCGAGCATGGCAACCACAGAAACTACGATAATCTGAACCTTCAGCGGTTCTTCCACCACCGTACTTAGCGCAATGATGACGATTTCTACTGACAAGATAAAATCAACGAAAACGGCCGATTTCACCTTTTTCTTCTCGTGTGCGAGTATTTCTTTTTTCGAGAGGTTTTCTAGTTGCTCGGTCAATTCTTCAGGTGAAGCTTTTTCGCGTTTGTGCGGAAAGGCGTATTCAAAAATCTTTTCAACACCCTCGTAGGCGAGAAAGGCACCGCCTGCGAGCAAAATGGGGCCGATCAACCACGGTGCGAAAAAACTCATCAAGAAGGCCAGGGGCAGAATGATCAGTTTGTTCAAAAAAGATGCCTTGCTGATGGCCCATAAAACGGGTAATTCTCGCGAAGAGATGAATCCGGTGGCTTTCTCTGCGTTGACAGCGAGGTCGTCTCCGAGAATTCCGGCGGTTTTCTTCGTAGCTACTTTGCTCATGGTGGCGACATCGTCCATCAGAGTGGCAATGTCATCGAGCAATGCAAAGAATCCTGAGGCCATAATGTGCGTAGGTTTGGCGCAATAATAACGATTTGCGTCGGGAGTCAGGAGTCGGGAGACGGGAGTTTGGAGTAGGGGGAATACCAGTGTTGTGTTCACAGGGGCAACACTACCGATCATGCATTCCTTTCCCCTTCAGGATGTGAGGTCTCCATTTTTCGATGCGTCGAAGACGTGTATCAGATTGTTTCGCCTGATTGAAATGAATGAGGTATCCGCGTTTTCGGCCGGGAGTGAGTGTTTCAAACGCCGCTTGAAGCTCCGAATCGTCAGCGAAGCAATCAATAAGTTCAGGCGGCATTGCTTCGGGAACCGCTTCCTTATCGACTGTTAGTCCTTTGCGTTCAATCTCAATGGCTTGTTTTATGCACGCAAGTATGTAAGCATGAGTTGATTCGATTTCTTCAAGCGAGGTAAACTTGAATTGGCGCGCTTCATGTGAATTAGGTCCTGGGGATTTCAGCAGGTTCTCAGGGTCTTTGATCAAAGTACCCTTGAAAAATACGAGAACACATGCATCTTTCAAAGCAGAGATCATGGCCACGTTTTTCCCTTCAAACGTATAGCATGGAGCACCCCACTTTACTTCCTCCCGAAGCCCTGAGGCTTTAAGTATGGGACGAATCAATTCAATACACGCTACCCACCGGTGAATTTTACATTGGGGAGTGCCGCCAAGTTTGCAACGTTTGCAGCCGTTGATCAGGTATTCTTGAATGGTTGTGGTCATGCCTGCCTGTTCATTGTGCTGAAGTTACATCACAGCGCTACCGAGCAGTTCTTCACCGTCGTACCAGGCCACGAATTGTCCTGCAGCTATGCCGCGTTGGGCTTCATCAAACTCAATGCGCAGGTGGTCGGATTCCTGAATGAGTGTGCAGGCGCTCAGGGGCTGGCGGTATCGTATGCGCGCCAAATACCTCCTTGTTTCACCTTCACTCATAGCAAGGTCTGTGCGTATCCAGTGAACGTCATTGTTTGCAACGCGAAGTCCTGATCGGTAAAGCCCCGGGTGATCATCGCCTTGTCCGACATACACAATGTTCTCATGCACGTCGGTACCAAGCACGAATAGAGGAAGTGCTTTACCACCGACCTGCAGCCCCTTGCGCTGTCCGACAGTGAAGTAATGTGCGCCCGAATGTTCGCCCACGATCTGCCCCATAGATTGATCGAATGAATAAGGTGTGTAGCGCATTGATTGCATCCCGCGCTTCCCGATAAATCGGGACAAGTTCCGCGCGGAGACTTCTTCACTGATAAGTTCCTCATCAAAGACGGACGCATCTCTCGGTATCTCGATAATCTTGCCCTTCTTAGGTGCGAGTTGCTGCTGCAAGAAGACAGGTAGCTTCACTTTACCGATGAAGCAGAGGCCCTGAGAGTCTTTTTTCTCGGCAGTTGGGAGGCCGATTTCACGCGCGATGTCGCGTACCTGGGGCTTGGTGAGCTCACCAATAGGGAAAAGGGCCCGGCTGAGTTGCAACTGGGTAAGCTGGCATAAAAAGTAGCTCTGGTCTTTATTCTGGTCTTTGCCTGCGAGCAGTTGAAAGACCGTATTGCCGGCATCATCCGCAGTCTCACGTTTTCTGCAGTAATGGCCGGTTGCCACAAAATCAGCGCCCACTTTTAGAGCAGCATCCAGAAAGATATCAAATTTGATTTCGCGGTTACAGAGAATGTCGGGATTAGGAGTTCTACCCGCTTGGTATTCACTGAACATGTAGTCAACAATGCGCTGCTTGTATTCAACGGAAAGGTCGAGCACCTGAAAGGGAATACCGAGGTGTTCTGCGACCAGCATGGCATCATTGGAGTCGTCAATCCACGGACATTCATTGTTAATGGTGACCGACTCATCGTGCCAGTTACGCATAAAGATGCCAATCACTTCGTATCCCTGCTGTTGCAGAATATGTGCAGTGACGCTTGAATCAACGCCTCCGGAGAGGCCAACTACGACTCTTTGCATGGTGCAAAGGTAACGATTCATCGAGGGAGCTTGCGTGTAAGAGAAATCCGACAAATGGTTCACGGGTGAGGCTTACAATAAACCTGAATTGGCGAGAGTAGATTCGTAACAAATGCTTGCCTTATGGAGTTTGTAGAAAGTGTACTGCTGATCGATGACAACCCGAGTTGCAATTTTATCATGCGCGAGTTCATTAAACTAGCCGATCCGTCTATTGAGGTGTATGAATCGGAAAGTGTCAGCGATGCACTTGAAACCTTGCGCAACCCGGAGCTCCACTTCCCGGAGGTGATCTATGTTGACCTTAACATGCCGGTGCAAAACGGATTTGATTTCATAGAGCTCTACGAAAAAGAATTTCTTGATCTTCACCCAGATTCACGACTCTTCATGCTGACCTCTTCGCTCCGTTCAGAAGATCGTCACCGAGCCCTCATGTACCGCAGTGTACGTGAGTTTGTAAGCAAAAATGATATCGATACTTTTTTGCAACGCACGCTGCTTCGAGCTGTGGCGTAACGTGTGAATTTCAATGTGCGTATATCACTGAATACGAAGCACTCTGTTACGGATCATATCGCTATTCTCAGGATTTTTCCTTTATTCGTCGTTAAATTGCGAGGCAACCATTGCAGAGAACCCTCGTCAAATTAATGTCGCGTAATGGTCGACGATGAACTTCGGGAGCTAATTGAAGGCTGTGCTCGTGGGAGCCGAAAAGCTCAGGAGGGCATATATAAGCGCCTTTACGGGACAATGATGGCAGTGTGTTTGCGCTATGCGAAAGACCACGACCACGCGCATGATATCTTACAGGAAGCTTTCCTGAAAGTGTTTGCGAACATTGCCAAGTACAGCTTCGAAGGTTCGTTCGAAGGATGGGTACGCAGAATTATGGTCAATACGGCCATTGATGCTTTCCGGAAAAAACGAACGGATTTTCTGTTGCTGGGAGAAGAACAGTCCATCGAAGATTATAAAGATGTGGCTGAAGAAGAGGAGACCGAAACGGAGTTCGAATTTAGTGTCTCAGATGTAGTTGAGGCCATGCAGGAGCTTACGCCGGCGTACAGGACCATCTTCAACCTTTACTTGTTCGAGAATTTGACACACGTAGAGATTGCAGAGAAGCTTGGTATCAGCGTAGGAACCTCAAAATCGAATTTCGCGAAGGCGAAACGGAACCTTAAGAACATACTTCTAAACGATAATAAATCGCGATGAGCAAGAGATTAGACCCTTTTGAAAAGGGCCTGAAGGAAGCCTTACATGAACATGAGGTTCCTTACAAAGAGGGGAGTTGGGAAGAACTGGAGGCGAAGTTAACGGCAGGATCCGCTTCTGCTGTGAACACATGGGCCGCTGCCGCAGTGATCGTGTCACTTCTGGTGACAGCCGGTGCTGTTTGGTACTATACAAGCTCCAGTAATGCAAGCGCTTCAGCTCAGTCAGCAGGGCTTACACGAATGCTGTCGACCAATGCCAACTTCGAGGGCATCCGCGAAAAAACAGAAGACTTCCTTCTCGCATACGCTGATAAACGCTCCGTACTCGATGAAATGGGCAAACAGCCTATGGATTCCGAAAAAGAATCATCCAAATCAAGTGATCAAGCCCGGGCAAGAGTTTATGCAGTGCACGATGAAAGTGAGCTTGAAGAGGCTCTCGCCGCAAAAGCGGCGGATGAAGAATCTGTGGCTGATGAAGAAAAAGATGAGCCTATAGCTTCACTGCCCGCAATGGGAGATAAACCTGCAGTACCTATCAGTGTGAGCGCCCGTCAAGCTTGTGCCGGAACCAGCGTGAGTTTCAATATCGGAGCAGAACTGAAAGAAGGTAACTTCCTTTGGAACTTTGGAGATGGTAATTTTTCCAACGAACCTAATCCTTCACACACCTACGGCAAAGCAGGTACTTACGATATTACTCTCTCGATTACCAGCAATGAAGATGGGGTGATTCGCACCAAAACGATGGACAATCTCATTGTCATCAATCCGAAGCCGATAGCGAACTTCGATTGGAGCTTCGCAGCAGACCAGGCAGATGCGGCTACGCTGCAATTGAATAATCGCTCAAGCCGCGCCCAAAAAGCCGAATGGATCATCGGAGATAAACTCAGCACCGAAATCAATCCAACAGAAATCATTACCCGTAAGGGCGAATACGATATTGAACTTTTCGTCAGTAATGAGTTTGGTTGCTCTGACCGCGTAGCGAAGAAAGTGGCGATCAACGCTGACTATGCGCTCATGGCTCCAAGTCAGTTTTCGCCTGACGGCGACGGGGTATTTGATACCTTCATGCCGCGTGCACTCTTAAACGGTGAATATGACTTCGTACTTCGCATCTTTGACGAAGGAGAGGTGATTTTTGAAACGAGCGACGCCCGTAATCCTTGGAAAGGCATCAACCAGGATGGTGAGATGGTAGATTTATCGAAAGAATACCAGTGGGTCGCAATTGTAAATGATTCTGGCAATGAGAAGTATTATAGTGGTACCGTAAGGATCACTCCTTAACCAAAACTTCTTTATAACTCGAAAGGGCCCGAAACTTAGTTTCGGGCCCTTTTTGTAGTTTTGAACAATTGTGAATAACCTTGGCCGAATGGGGGAAACACTCCTTAAAATTGTGCGTTGGGAAAGGTACAGGAACGTTATGTTGAGCGCATGGTTTGCTGCCGCTGTATTTTCGCAGGTTTCTGCGAATGTTCAGCCGGTTTTCAGCAGCGACTGCGCCTCGTGTGACGGAATGGCCACGGTGACCACCCTGCTCCCAGGCGATGTCACTTTTCAATGGTTCGATCAAAACGGCAACCTTCTTTTCTCTGAAATTTCAGGTACAGGAATTTCTCAGATCAATGACCTTTGTGCCGGGCTCTATCAGGTTCAGTTAACAAACGGACTCGAAGGTGAGCAGCATTGGTTTGCCATTGCAACATCCTTCGCAGATGCAGGAGCGGTAGGCCAACTTACCGCATGCGAGAGCACCGGATCATATCAACTCTATAACAGCCTGGTGAATCCTATGCCGGGAGGCGATTGGTTTGACCCTGCCGGTCAGCCGCACAACGGAACATTCATTTCGGCTCAGCAGCCCGGAGGCACCTACGTATATCAGGTGAATTCCGGCGGATGTACCCTCACTACGGCAGTAGCGGTCAACCTCATCCAGAATGCAGATCCCGGTCTTTCAGCAACTTACCTCATATGTGAAACATACGATCCTTTTGAACTGATCGACGTACTGGCTGGCGTTCCTGATGAGGGGGGGCAATGGTATAATGCCGCAGCTGAACCCATAGACGGCTTTTATTATCCGGATAGCTATGAAACCAGTTTGTTCACCTACGAGTTGAACATCGTTGATGGCTGTCCACCCGTTTTCAGCACCCTCTTTGTCATCGAGAACCAACTGCCTGACCCTGGTATTGACACTGAACTCGCCGTCTGTCCAAATGCCATCAGTTTTGACATGACTGAGCAACTCTTTGGTACACCTGACGGGGGAGGCAACTGGTTCGATGAGAATGGCGATGAGATCAGTAACATATTTGATCCGCTGCTGATGGATGAAGGTGCTTACACCTATGTTGTTTCAGGAGCAACACCTTGTCCGAACCGCGAAGCAGACCTCACCATTACCTTCACCGAGGGAATTTCATCGGGCGAAGATGCCGTGCTCGAACTTTGTGAAAATGACCCTCCGGTAAACCTTACAGATGCGCTCGGAGGAACGCCAACACTAGGTGGAGTATGGACAAACCCACAAGGTGAATTTATTGATGCTACGATCGATCCATCCAATGCAATATCGGGGCAGTATACCTACACGGTAAGTGCGGTGGGTTGTCAGCCCGAATTTTCTGTGATCGCGGTCAACATCGCATCGATACCCAACCCCGGAGCAGGCGGGGTAACATCGGTGTGCGAGACTCAGGGTAGCATCAATCCGGCCGATCTGCTTGATGCGGATACAGGCCTGAATGGTGTATGGTTACTCAATGGCGAAGAGGTGCAAGGTGCGCTGGTGTTGGAAAGCAATCAAACCTATACACTTACATACTTTATAGATGGTGGTGGTTGTCCGGATGCACAATCCAATTACCAGGTGCAAGTTGACGCTCAGCCGGAAGCTATGTTGCCCCCACAACTTAACTTTTGTGCAAATGATCCGCTCGCTGATCTCTCGGAGCAGGCAGAGATGACAGCTGGGTTTCCGATTGAATGGACCGATTCACAAGGAATGATCACAGATGGGCTATTTGACCCGTCATCAGATGCCGAGGGAAGCTACACGCTAACCCTTTTCTCCGAAAATAACTGTCCGGATGCCTCCACCGGCGTAATGATATCTGTAGAAGAATCGGCATTTCTGTCTGAAGCGGTTACCATCGATGATTGCCTTGGAGGCCAGACATACGACCTGAACGATCTACTGCCTCCAGACTTCCCTGAAAGCGGGCAGTGGAGCTTCGAGGGAAACGAAGTCAATACGGTCATTCCTGCTAATG
Source organism: Flavobacteriales bacterium (assembly GCA_018402085.1). Classification (GTDB taxonomy): domain Bacteria; phylum Bacteroidota; class Bacteroidia; order Flavobacteriales_D; family Sanyastnellaceae; genus Sanyastnella. Next base: position 931,959 of record JAGYJM010000002.1, read on the forward strand.
TAGCCGCCAACGGCATTTACGAATACACCATTGACAACGGCAATGCCTGCGGCTTGTCTGTTTTCACTGTGCAACTGGAGTTCACTGAGCCGCTGGAAGCCGGTGTCGGAGAAGATTTGGTCATTTGCAGTACTGAGCCGCCTTTTTCGCTTGAAAATCAACTTCAGGGCGCATCTTCACAAGGCGAATGGGTCAATGAAGTTCATCAACCGGTTGACCCTTTACTTGATCCCGGACAAACCGATTCAGGAACCTACATTTACACCGTACCCGCCGTCGGACCTTGTCCGGCTGATTCTGCCTTTATCCAGATTGAAATTCAGCAGGGTCTGGTCTTTTCAGCAGGACCTGATCTGACAGTTTGCGAAGACGAAGGACCAGTGACTTTCGAGACTATCCCATGCGCAGATTGCGTGTATAACTGGGAAGGTTTCGGATTGGATGATGCCGCATCGTCACAGCCATCTTTTGTACTGCCTGATGTCATTGACACAGATAACTTTAGCTTCACGGTAACCGCCGAAAACGGAGCTTGTGTGGCCGTAGATCAGGTGAATGTGACAGTTCATCCCGTGCCTGACTTAGCGGCGGATGGACCTGCGGTTCTGTGCGCAGGAGAGGCGGGATTTTGGACTGCCGAGGGGGCTGCAGATTACCTGTGGTCAACAGAAGGTGGTGAGGAGATTTCCGGGAATTCAATAGAAGCCACCTTCTTTGAATCAACCGAGATTATTGTTAACGGAACGAATGCTACCGCATGTTCATCTACCTTGATTTTGCCTGTCAACGTGCTGCCGCTTCCTGACCTGCAGGTGAGCATTGCACCCGCTGAAGGATGCGAGCCACTGACTGTCGAGCTTCCTGTTCAGTTTCCGGATGCTGAAGCCGATTACTGGTGGGAAATTGACGGAGAAGTCATTCCTGCCGGAACAGCAGCGATCACGTTCGAAGAGCCCGGTTTACACGATATTCAGCTTTACGCAGAAGGTGCAAACGCTTGTGTCGGACAAACCGATTTCATTGAAATTGCAGAGGTATTTGCTTTGCCGGATGCGAGTTTTACATTTGATCGCACTGCATTTACAGTCTTACAGCCTGAGGTCTTCTTTGAGAATACAACAACAGGTGCAGAATTCTATTTATGGGACTTTTCGGGTCTCGGTGTATCCGAAGAAGCAAGCCCATCCTTCAGCTTTCCTGATACTGAGGGGCAGGGCTATCGTGTCTGTCTTGAAGCGAACAGCAGCGAAGGTTGCATTGCAACCCATTGCGAAGAGCTGTTCATCGGCGGTCAAACGCTGGTATATGTGCCAAATGCCTTTACGCCTGACATGGACGGCGTGAATGATGTCTTCTTCCCGATTATAAGTGGCTTTTCACCTGAAGAATATCGTTTCGCTATTTTCAATCGCTGGGGCGAAGAAATCTTTGCAACCTCTGAACCCGGAGCCTGGTGGAATGGATCGGTTAACGGTGGGGCCTATTTCGCGCAGAATGGCGTGTATACGTGGTTGCTCGAGTTCCGCGATCGTTTTTCGGCGCAAAAGCGCCGGATGACAGGCAGTGTGGTTCTCATCAGGTGAGTTTCCAATGGTGAAAGGATATCGATGCAACTTCTTGGCGATGCATGGAGTCATACGAGGGAGTGACGCCTGACGGTTTTCTTATCTTTAGGCGCCTTATTAACCGGTTGTAGAGTAGAATTGATGCAGAAGACTTTATTTACACTTCTTATTTCTTTTGGTTTGTTTGTTCCCCAGATCAGGGCGCAAGTGCTGATTTCTGACGGTTTTGCTGAAGCGTGCAGTGGTGCCTTTCTCGATAGCGGCGGACAGGGTGGAGGCGGATATCAGGATAATGAGTACCACGTACTTACGATCTGCCCGGAGACGGAAGGGGATGTCGTTGGTGTAGACTTCATTAACTTTTTACTTGACACCAGCGGTCCGCAGAATTCTTGGGATTACCTCGCCATCTATGACGGTGACAATGCTAATGCCGGCACCCTCGGCGTATATACCGGCAATGATTTGCAAGGCGTATTTGTGCAGGCATCAGACCTGAATACGAGCGGCTGCCTCACTTTTGTTTTCGATTCCAATGGTGAAGGAACCGGGAGTTTTGCCGGCACAATCACTTGCGAAACTCCCTGCGACCGTCCGGTTGCGGTGGCTTCTGATGATGCGCCGGAGAACCGGCGGATATGCGTAGGTGACGAAATTACCTTTGACGGGAGCGCCTCGTTCGCGGCAGATGGATTTGAAATTGTGGAGTACCTATGGGACTTTGCAGATGGTACAACTGACAACAGTGGAGCAGTCGTTACGCATACCTTCAACGACCCGGGTGAGTACGTGGTGGAACTCTATTTACAAGATGATAATGGATGTGCATCTACTAATGTGGTAAGCTTGCAGCTTCTCGTAGCGACACCTCCAAGCTGGTCGCCTTTTCCCGGTGATCAAAACCTCTGCATTGGTGAAGAATTTTGCAGCGAGGTCGATCCTGAGTCTTTTGAAGTAACATGGTCTGGCCCCGAGCAAGTGTATGAAAACCCAGAAGACCTTTTCATTGAGGATCAGGTGGGAGAAAGTTTTGATTCGGAAGTTAATGTCACGGGTTTTGCACCGGGGCAAACCCTTCTGAATGTGAACGATCTGCTCAACATCAACGTTTCTATTGAACACAGCTTTCTCTTTGACCTTGTGGTGATCATCACTTGTCCGAGCGGTGAATCGGCCATATTACATAATCAATGGAACTTAACGGGAGGGAATGAAACCGGTACCAACGGCACCAACCTGGGTATACCTGAACAAGAGTTTTTTGACTACTCATGGTCGCCTAATCCGGATAATCCAACCTGGGCTGAGATGGCTGAAGGTGGAGCATTCACTGAACTTCCTGAAGGCAGTTATGCTAGTGTTGAACCTCTTGAACAACTGGTTGGCTGTGATCTGAATGGCACATGGACCATCTCTTTCGCTGACTTCTGGGGCGGTGATGACGGTAACCTGAGTGCCTGGGGTCTTGAATTTGATCCTTCGATCATTCCGGATGTGACCGAGTTTACCCCCGATATTGGTGAGTTTGCTGACAGTTCTTACTGGACTTACCCTGATGACGGTCCTGAACTGGTTTTCCAGACAGATGATGGTAACGCATTTTGTATTCAGCCTGAGGAAGAGGGCTCATGGCCGTTTACCTACACCGTATTCAACAACCATGGATGCACCTACGACTCCACTTTCATTGTAACAGCAGAATTTGCAGCTCAGGCAGATGCGGGCGAGGATGTGATTTATTGCGACGAAAACACAACGCTTGAAGGAGGTCTTGAGGGTATACCTACTCCCTTGTGCTCTTCTGCTGCCGGTGATTATGAGTACTGCTACCCTGATAACGCGAATGATGTCTTTACCTATTGCCCTGACAATCCCGGCGACGGTACCACTTTTATGGACATTACCTTCAATAGTGGAGAAATAGAAAATTTTTTCGACGAATTATGGGTCTATGACGGAGATAATACCAACGCGCCTTTACTGGCAGGTCCGCTTGAGGGAGACCTCACAGGATTGTCTTTTGTGGCAACCAACCCTGACGGATGCATCACGTTTGCAGTAAACTCAGACTTTACCGTGTCTTGTGGGGGAGGGAGTTTTAATCCGATCAGTTACACCGTTGGATGCAGCCAGGGTGGACCTGAATACGTCTACGAGTGGTCTCCGGCTGATGGCCTTGCAGCAACGGATATTCCGAATCCGGTTATTGAAGGACCCATCAACGAACCTGTTTCGTACACGCTCACAACCTATCCGGCAGGACGACCTGAATGTGCCTCTACCGATGAGGTAAGTGTATTCCCGGCCTATGCCTACGACGTCAGTTTTGTACAGCCGGCATGCTTCGGCCCGAATGCAGAAATCGAAGTATTTATTGACAACAGCGAAGGCGGTGGTCCGTGGACGATCCGACTCATTGATGGCGGAATAGTCGTTGAAGAAATCGAAACGGATGGCGGAATCACATTGATGGAAGGGCTGAATCCTTCGGAGTACATTGTAGAGATCGAGGGAGGCGGATGTACAGTGGAAGAGGAAGTGTTTATGACCACGCCACCGGAATATGAGATCACCGTTTCGCAAGACACAACCATTTGCCAGACCGGAACGGCTCTGCTTGAAGCTTTGGTTGATCCGGAAGATCCTGGTGATCTCTCTTATGTGTGGCTTGATGGCGTGAATGGTCAGACGAGAGAGGTTTCACCTGACGATACAACAACGTATAGTGTTTACGGCCTTTATGGCGAAGGATGTTATACAGATACGGCGGAAGTAACGATCAACTTGCTCGCACCTCTATCGATACTGGTTACAGGTACTGATACGATTTGCCAGGGAGACAGCGCCTTCATATACGTATCTGATGTATCCGGCGGTTTACCGCCGTACAATTATGACTGGACAACTCCGATGGGAAACTTTTTAACGGATTCAGCCGCCTGGGTAACACCTACTGTAGACGGGGTATGGTGCGCTGAAGTCACGGATGTATGTGAAACACCGGCTAACTACCACTGCCTCTCACTTATCTTGTCGCCGGTGGTTGACCCCTCTTTCACCGCAGATACGCTAGAAGGATGTGTGCCTTTTATTGTGAATTTTACAGGAAATGCGACAAATCCTGAGATTATTGAAGAAGCGCTGTGGGACTTTGGCGACGGCTCGGTCAGTACACAGGTTCAGAATGCGGTAAATACCTTTGACAGTCAAGGCAATTACGACATCTCTTATAGTGTGGTCACTGAAGATGGTTGTTTCTTCGCCGATACCATTCCGTCAATGATTTCGCTTTTGAACGACCCTATTGCAGGCTTCAATTTTGAACCGCAAACGGTTGTGTTGCCTGACACCCTGGTTGACCTGAACAACTTGTCACTGGGGGCAGACGATTACCTTTGGGTGATCAACGAAACGGACACGCTGACGGATGCTTTCCCAGACGTCGGACTGCCGCCCGTACCGGGTGTATATCCTATTCAGCTCTTTGCTTACAATGCATTTGGTTGTGCAGATTCAACCTCCCGGTTTGCTTTTGTGGTGGATGAGTTCGAGATGTACGTTCCGAACGCATTCACACCGGATAACGATGGAGTTAATGAGCTCTTCCATTTTGAAGGAATAGATGTGGACACTAGTGATTTCAAAATCCAGATCTTCAACCGTTGGGGTGAAGTGGTGTTTGAGTCAACAGATTTTACCCAAGGCTGGAATGGTTCGGTACAAGGTGGGGGCTATTACGCTCCTGACGGTATGTACATCTATCGAATTGAGACAAGGTCTTTGACTACACTCGAGCGCAAAGAGATCGTGGGTACGGTAACGCTGCTCCGATAAGCAACTATTTGGTTGTTTCAACCGTCTTATCTGCGAAGGCTCAAGAATTGTTATTTTTGAGCTGAAACCATTTTTTATGAAGTACATTTTACTTTTTGTTGCCTTTGCTTTTGCAAAGCAGGCATCTTGCCAGGATCATGCATGGCTCGGGCAAGTTTTTGGCGAGGAGGCTTATGCCACCATGCTAGAGGCTTCCCCGGAGAAACTTGAGTTTTACGCCTTCCTTGACGAGCATGGTCATCAGGTAGAAGACGTTGCTCCGAAGTCTGTTGATCAGTATCCGGATGCGTTGTTGGTAGAGTCTAAATCAGAAGGGGCTCCTGAGCTCTCGCTTGAGCTTATCCTGAGTGATGATTTCCATCCCATGATGTACAGCTTTGATCGCGAAGCCAGCGAGACCATTTGGTATCGGGTGGGCGATACTACCTACCTCATTACATTTCTGCCTTTACAAAAAGTAAGGGCATCCTTTCTAAATGCTCAATGAACCAATTCTACGTGCATAGTATTCGAATATTTATTCTCTTTAGCGTACTTTTTTTCTCTGTAGGCGAAGGATTCGCGCAAACGAATGTCGTCATCGGTAATGGTGTGTTTGAGTCATGTGGTGGTGCTTTTCTTGACAGTGGTGGTCAGGGAGGTCCCGGTTATTCAAATGGTGAATACTTTACCTGTACCATCTGCCCGGATACGCCGGGTGATGTTGTAACGGTTGATTTTATCACTTTCGACCTTGATGAAAGCGGTCCGCAGAATTCATGGGACTCCATGAGTATCTACGATGGCGACAACACCGGAGCAGGAACACTTGGTACATATTCAGGAACTGCGTTGCAAGGCCTGTTCGTTACTGCTACGCCATTAAATACCACAGGTTGCCTCACATTTGTTTTTCAGTCAAACGGCGTCGGAACTGGTAATTTCGGGGGCACCATCACGTGCGACACTCCCTGTGACCGTCCCGTCGCAGAGGCCTCTTACAATGCCCCTGAAAACAAGCGTATTTGCGTTGGGGATGTGATAAATTTTGATGGTACGGCGTCAACTGCCGCTCCGGGTTTTCAAATCGAAGAATGGCTCTGGGATTTTGGCGATGGCACTACAGATGAAAGCGGCCCTGTTGTATCTCATTCCTGGGATGAACCGGGCGAGTATATCGTTGAGCTTTACCTGATCGATGATAATGGATGTGCATCAACCAACAGAATTAGCCTGCAGGTGCTCGTGGCTACGTATCCAAGTTGGGAACCTTTCTACGGGGACACCAATCTTTGCCTCGGAGAAGAGCTTTGCCTTGAAGTAGACCCGGATGACTACGAAGTCACATGGACAGGCCCGGATGTGGCTTACGAAAACCTCACCAATACGCCTCTACCAGACAATGTGGGAGAGTGTTTTGAGTCTGAAATTGAGGTGTCAGGTTTTGCACCCGGACAGACCCTTACAAACATCAATGATCTTCAGAGTATCAATATTTCTATTGAGCACAGTTGGTTGTTCGACCTGGTAGTCACCGTAACCTGCCCGAGTGGTGAATCGGTGATCCTGCACCAGCAAATGGCGGCACCAGGTGGTGGTAATGTAGGATCCAACGGCACAGACCTTGGAATTCCGAATACTGAGTATTATGATTACTCCTGGTCTTCGAATGCCACTCAGGGCACCTGGTCAGAAGTGGCTACGAACGAAACTTCCGGAACACTGCCGCAAGGAGATTACAACTCCCTTGAGCCGCTTGAACAATTAGAAGGCTGCGATTTGAATGGGACATGGTCATTTCAGGTTTGTGACCTGTGGGGTGGAGACGATGGAGAGCTAAGTAGCTGGGGATTGCAATTTAACCCGGCTATTATTCCGGATGTCACTGAATTCACTCCTGATATTGGAGGTGGAGCCGATAGTTCATTTTGGGCATATGATACCAATGGATTAGACGTCACTTTCGAGTCTGACAACGGCAACGATATTTGTGTACTGCCAACTGAGGAAGGTGTATGGCCATTCACTTTCTCCGTTACCAATAACCATGGGTGCCAGCATGACAGTACATTCACAGTGACTGTAGAAGAAGCGGCGCAGGCTGATGCAGGACCAGATGTCACCTTCTGTGGAGAGGATGTGCAACTTTTGGGTACCCTTGATGGCGTGCCTCCTGAGCTCTGCGGTGATGAGAGTGGCAATTACACCTATTGCTACGGCGAAGCCGAAAATACAACATGGACTTATTGTCCTGATAACCCCGGTGACGGAACCACTTTTATGACGATAGCCTTTAACGCAGGTACCATAGAAAACTTCTTCGATGAGCTGATCATCTATGATGGAGACAACACCGGAGCGCCCGTACTTGGTACTTATGAGGGAGACCTCAGTGGCATATCCGTTACCGCTACGAATGCTACGGGATGCCTGACCATGGCCTTTACCAGCGACTTCTCTGTAAGCTGCCAGAGTGGTTCTCAGACTGAGTGGGACTATGATGTAAGCTGTGGCAACAGCGGTCCGGCGTTTGAATTTGAATGGTCTCCGTCTGAAGGTTTGTCTGACCCGAACATTCCCACACCAACGGTAGAGAGTATCAACGGTGAGACGACGTATACATTGACCGCATGGCCGACCGGCTCTCCTGAGTGCTCATCTACAGATGAGGTTACTGTTTTTCCTGCTTTTCAGTTTGAGATAGATTCAAGCGATCCTTCATGTCTGGGTAATGACGGAGAAATCGAAGTAGATATTGATGCGGGTACAGGACAGGCACCTTGGGATATCGAGCTGCTTGAAGGAGGTGTGGCAGTTGAAACCGTCAATACTGATGGCGGTCTCTCTGTCTTTGATAATCTTTTGCCGGGTGATTACACGGTGGTTGTCTCAGATCAGGGTGGATGCTCATATGAGAACGAGATTATTATCAATGACACCCCTCCGCTCATCTTTGAAGTTTCACCTGTAGACACTACGATTTGTATTGATGGTACCGCAGAGCTCGTAGCTTTTTCAGACATGGATGATGACAATAGCTTTACCTATACGTGGGATCAGGGCGTTGGCATAGGTTCGATTGTGCAATTGAGCCCGGTTGAAACCACCACCTATTCGGTTTACGTTACGGATGATGCAGGGTGCGATTCAGAGCCCATTGATGTGATCGTAAGTGTCTACGATAGTCTCGATGTCACTGTTATCGGTGACGAACTTATTTGTGGTGGCAACACAGCCACGTTGGAGATAGATACCTACGGAGGTGGTAGTGGTGAGGGCTACGCTTTTGAGTGGAGTTTCAATGGAAATGCAGTTGGCGACGGAGAAGATATCAGTAACACACAGGTTCAAAGCGGCATTTACTGTGTTGACCTTTCTGATGATTGTGAAACACCGGTCGTAACTGCTTGTCGAGAGGTAATGGTGGAAGAACCGATCGAAGTTCTTTTTGAAGCTGATACTACCCGAGGGTGCTTTCCTGCTGCAATTAACTTTGTGAATTTGGTAGACCCCGCGCTTTTTGAAGACGTCACCTGGGATTTCGGAGACGGCGCCTTCTCTAACGAAGCCAACCCAGCTCATTTATATGTAAATCCGGGTGTCTATGATGTTTCTCTCTCGATCACCTCGCTGATTGGTTGTGATTATACGGGCTCAGCCCAAAACTTCATCACGGTTTACAATAACCCGGATGCAGGTTTCTTTGCAACACCACAGCCTACAACGATGCCCGATACGGAAATATCTTTCGAAGACCTCTCAAGTGGCAGTGTTCAGGAGTGGTTTTGGGTCTTCGATACCCTGCAGGTTCAGGGAACCGCTGTAGAGCCCAACCCGACGTTTGAGTTCCCTATATCCACAGGAGGAGCCTATCCTGTTACGCTGCAGGTTACCGATGCAAACGGTTGTACGGATCAGATCACGAGGATTATCGTAATTAATGATCTGCTGAATATTTACGTGCCAAACGCCTTTACACCGAACAATGATGGAGTGAATGAAGTGTTTATGCTCGAGGGTACTGACATTGACCCCGCGCGCTTCATGCTCCAGGTATTTGACCGTTGGGGGGAGAAGATATTCGAGACCAATGAGCTTGAAGGGTTTTGGAACGGGAGCGTAAACAATGGTGCCTATTACGCTCCAGATGGTCTGTATACCTGGAGGGCAGTTGTATACTCGCAATCAACTGCCGAACGTCTGGAGCTGACCGGAACCGTCACCTTATTGCGATGAGCACTTTGCAAATTTGCTACTCTACAAAAAAGCCTCTCCAAATGGAAGAGGCTTTTTTAGTGGGTTATGTTGGGGGCTTAGCTTTCCTTCTCAGGGATGTAGCCAAGCAAGGCATCCATGGTGTTCGTGCTTACCGCATGGTAATCCGCACGCGCCTTTCGATAGATATTTAATGCCATTTCTTCTTTCCCCGTTTCTTTCATCTCCCGGTAGAGAGGGGTAAGGAACTTGCGACGGCCAACCTCAATTAAAAATTGCTCAGCGCGCGAAAAGGCGGGTTCATAATCGTGTCTTATAGCCTGTTGGAGCCAGGCGAAAAGCACTTCATTATTGCCGGTTGAATTAATGTCGTAAGCCTCGTTCAGCTCTGCAAGCTGCGCTGTCTTTACAGTTGCAGGAAGGCGGGTCAGAAAGCGATAGCGTTCCTGGTACACCCAGTCATTCCATGCCAGTTCAGCAGTGGCGAGTTCTCCATTGCTCCATGCGTTTACCGCAAGGTCTACCGCTGCAATGCGTTCTGATTGAACAGAAGGCGTATTTTCTGGTAGTCCGGGACCATAAATCCATTCTTCGATTTTCAGAGCCTCAAACTGACCCTCTGCCAGGAGGTTCTTCTTAAGGTAATCCACAAAGCGCTCAGTGTCCATCACTTCAAAAGCATGCGTCTGGAAATAGGTCTTCAGAAATTGATCGAATTCTACGCGGCCAATTTTTTCCTCCAGCATACGCAAGAAGAAATAGCCTTTATCGTATGCAATAGCCGTCATACCGTCATCAGGATTCCGATCTCTCAGGTGCAGCTTCAGGTGTGTGTCATCAGGGTTCGTATCCATGATTTCTTCTACTTCACGCTCAAGGCTCTGGTAACTGAGCGTAGCCAACATCTCAGAGATCTCTCTGCCATACACGGCTTCCATGATGCGCTGTTCAAAGTATACCGTGAAGCCTTCATTCAGCCAAAAGTCGTCCCACGTTGCATTCGTGACCAGGTTACCTGACCAACTGTGAGCGAGCTCATGAGCCACAAGTGCCGTAAGCGAGCGATCTCCGGCAATGATGGTTGGGGTAGCGAAGGTGAGGCGCGGGTTTTCCATCCCCCCGAAAGGGAATGCCGCCGGAAGGATGAGCAGATCATATCGCCCCCATGCATAGGTTCCGTAGAGTTCTTCAGCTTCCTTAAGCATGTCATCCATTTCTTGAAATTCATACGCAGCAGCTTCAATTACGTCAGGAGTAGCGTAAACTCCAGTGCGCTCTCCTATGGGGCGGAATTCAACATTGCCAACCGCCAGGGCCATGAGATATGACGGAATGGGCTGCTCCATTTTGAAAGTGTAAGTATTGCTTTCGTTCACTTTCTGCGGATTTTCAGCACTCATAAGTGCCATAAGTCCTTGCGGCACAGAAACCTCAGCATGGTAAGTGAAGCGAATACCGGGACTATCCTGGCAAGGCAGCCATGTGCGGGCCAGAATGGCCTGTGATTGTGTAAACAGAAAAGGGTTCTCACCTTCAACCCATAATAAGGCTTCAGCGCCGGGAGCGGAGGCATAGCTTATGCTTACGGTTTCCGTTTCTGAAGTTATGGGAATGTTGAGGGGCTGACCGAGAAATTCGTCATCTGGGCCCAGTTCAAATGAGACAGCCCCACCATCGTTGGTTACTACTGAGTCTATCCGTAATTCACGCACGTCGAACACGATACGTTCAGCATTTTCACCCTTTTTAATAGAATATGTGGCTGTTCCTGTGATTTCCCGCGACTCGAAGTCAACAGAGGCTTTCCAGTTAAGGTGGGTCACTTTCGCTTCATTTGGACGCGCATAAGAGTGATAATCATTGACCATTTTCATTTGGGCGACTTTCTGGGCTTTCGCGCTGCCGGGGTCTCCCTCGGTGCGCTTGTTCGGATCTTTGTCAGAAGATGGGCCGCCGCAAGCAAGCATCAAGCTTGCCAAAGCAGGTAAAAGTATTCTGGTACTTCGCATGGTAGAATATTTAGATGGCTAAAGATACATATCCCACTTCAGCTTAAGACGACCTCACGAAATCGTCTTCTTTTGACACCGCGAAAGCGGCGGATGCTCATTTGCAGTGATTCAAAGGCATATCGGATTTTGGATATTGTTCTCCTCCAATGCTTTTGCATTGCATTGAAAAGAGCGCAAAACCAAGCTATGAGTATTACACTAATGGGGATATCGGGGTGAGAGGCATGGATGTTCGCATTCGTAAAACAATATGTGTCATAGGTGAAGTATCCCTTTCGCCGTGTTGGTCTGCTTCCGAACTTAGCCACGTGGTGGCGGCGGGGGCGGGCCCGCCATCGGACGGGGCGGAGTGGTTTATTGAGTATTGCAGCTCGAATAGTTCGTTCGTCGAGTATTGCGGCTCGAATAGTTTGTTCGTCACCGCTCCAAAAATCGATGGTTCACTTCATCGTCTAGATTCAGTTAATGATGATATCCACACCTCCAGAAAGGTTATTGGTCTTATGCTGCATGAAAGCATTTGTATTAGATGCGGTCATTGGTATAAGCGTTTAACGGCGATTCGTAAAACAATACGTGTCATAGGTGAAGTATCCCTTTCGCCGTGTTGGTCTGCTTCCGAACTTAGCCACGTGGTGGCGGCGGGGGCGGGCCCGCCATCGGACGGGGAGTGGTGCTGAAAGGCCGGAGTTTACGCCCAGCGCTCCATTTCAGCGCCGGTCTACGTCGCATCCAATGCTTTTGCATTGAAAAAAATCAAACTTTCTCGCTACCAAAAATACGGTCAAGCACTACAAAGATGACCGTTCCTAGTCCGGCTTTGACCGCCAGACCCGGGGCGAATTCCCGCAGTTGCGCAATAAAAGAGAGGGGTTCATGCGTGATTTGTTCCATCCAGAACAGGCCAAGCAGGAGGATGAGAAACTGACCGAGTAAGAGGTAGAGTAAAGCCATCAAGGCCGGAAATCGAAAGCGCTGTTCAGAGGCAAAACCGACGATCAAGGCGGCAATCGGGAAAGCCAGCAGAAAGCCACCGGTCACGCCGGTGAAGCGATCAATACCCGAAGTCCCCTCCGCAAATACCGGTAAACCACAACCGCCGGCAAGAAGATATAAAACCACGGTTGTTGTTCCGATTTTCCACCCGAACACGACCGGTATGAGCACCACCAGCAGTGATTGTGGGGTGATAGGTACCGGGTCACCACCGAATTCATGTGGAGAAAGGAGTCCGAGCAGAACCAGTCCAATGAGTACTTTAAGGGCAGCATCCACGCCGCTCTTATCGTGAAGGCGAATAGCATGGTTCAGCATATCAACGTCTGAAGAGGTAACCCATACCCTCATCGATGGTGAGGCGGTTGTTTTCACGATCCGTATCTGCCATTCGGTTATATGGGTCAATTTCGATCGACGCTATATCTTCGAGAGGTATTTCGATGGCGAGCTGGTAAAAAGGGTTTGTCCATGGCCAGTCAGGCCCTATTACCCACTTGTCTGCTTCAGCTTCTATCGGTGGTTTCTCTCCGCGCATGATCACCAGTGGAATGTTGTGCATGACTCGGCTTCCGTCAGTGAGGGTGAGCATGACATCAAGCGGCATAGGCATTTTCCCTTTTCGTTCCAGGGTCAGGTAGGTCATTCCATCGCGTTCACGAACTTCAGCTATGCTGTAGTCAATGGTGTGAATCGTATGAACAAAGTACTCAAAATACCAGTCAAGCTCGATGCCACTTACCTTTTCCATCACCCGCTTGAAGTCATTGGGTGTGGGGTGCTTGAACTTCCATTCATTGAAATATTGCAAGAGTCCTTTATCGCGGTTCTCCGCGCCGATAATGTATCCTAGTTGTTCAAGAAGCACTTGTCCTTTACTGTAAGCCGCTACACCGTAGGCGTAATTTGTTTCGTAATGATCAGCGTGAGTACTGAGCGGATTTTCTTTACCTGCGCGAACGATGCCAAGGTATCCCTGGTACGCGTAATCATGGGGCTGGCGATCCGGATTGGGGAACAATTCATGCATGGTAAGTGAAGTGGCATAGGAGGTGAAACCTTCATCCATCCATTCATACAAAGCTTCATTGGTGGCGAGTGCTGCCTGATACCAGCTATGCGCGGCTTCGTGCACTGTTACCCCAACCAGGCTGCGGAGGTTGCGTTCTCCCGTTATCAGGGTTGCCATCGGGTATTCCATGCCGCCGTCGCCGCCCTGAATGATGCTGTAAATGGGGTATGGATATGCACCAAAACGTTCGCTCATATACTCGAATGCCTTTACGGCATATTCTGAGAGCTGTTCCCAGTTCTCATTGAATTCGGGGTTGTTCTGATAGAAAAAATGAATTTTGGGTCCGTCAGGTACCTGGGCAGTCGTATGCAAATAATCAGGATCTGCGGCCCAAACGAAGTCGTGCACGTCTTCAGCAAGAAACTCCCAGGTGAGTTTACCGTTCACTGATTTCTTTTTAACCTGTTCTTCTGAGACGTAGCCGAAACCGATTTCTTCAGGATTCTGAAGAACTCCGGTAGCACCAATGATATAATTTTCATCAATGGTAATATTGACCTCAAAGTCACCCCAAACCCCGTGAAATTCTCGTCCGACATAAGGATTTGCGTGCCATCCCATTTCGTCATATTCGCACATTTTCGGGTACCACTGAGACATCGAAAACTTGATGCCTTCTTTATTGTCGCGTCCTGACCGACGTATTTGTAGCGGGACTTGTGCATCCCACACCATTTCAAAAATGGCTTTTTTACCCGGTTTAATTGGTTCGTCGAGCTTCACCTCAAGGATGGTGCCTTCGATATCATAGCTGAGTTCTTGACCATTCATTTTTAGGCTTTTTACCCGCATCCAGCCTTCTTCATCAGGTTGAAGTTGCGAGATACGGTCGCTCACCCTCGGGTCGGGGTCTTCTATAGTTAGCGAGCGTACATCCATCATGCTGCCCGGCTGAAAGGCATTGAAATAAAGATGGTAGAAGACCTTTTCTAATTGGTCAGGGGAATTGTTGTAATAAACCAATTTCTGAGAACCAGAGTATTGATTGGTCTCTACATTCATGTTGATATCCATCTCGTACTCTGCACGTTGCTGCCAATAAGCGTCATCTGCGAGCGCAGAAAGCGAAAAGCCCATGAGTAAGGCTGTCAGTATGTAGTAATGCTTCATCATTGTCTTTGAGCTGCTAAAATAGGCAACTGTTTGCGATCGCCCTGAAAAGGGCGGATGGGATGGTGATTGATTATTGATGGGGATCGGTGCACATCAACGCTTCTTTTTCATAAATGGGGGGCACCGAATGAGCACCATGCACAATACATTGTGCGCCCTTTATGACCGGCGAAAACCGCAGACCGTTTACCGCTCACTGAACAAAGAGCGGCGAAAGTGACTTTTAAGGGTATGCCTAAAGCCGATTTTTTCTTTTATGGGTTTACCCTGGTGATGCTTTCGTGCTTTCCTATGATTGAACTGCTCGGAGGAGACTGGCAGAATTACATTGCCCTGGGTACCATTCTTTTATTGGGTATTCCGCACGGAGCCATTGACAACTCGATTTTTTTATCGGGATCCGGCATGCCGGTGCCAAGGTTTTTTGCATTATACATTGGAGTAATCGCAGCGAACGTGCTTTTGTGGTTCATGCTGCCAGAACTCGCTTACGCCGCTTTCATTCTACTTTCTGCCTACCACTTTGGTCAATCGCAATTGACTGACGTGTCGATTCTACGCGGACGAAAATTCGTGTTCTTGTTGTGGGGACTGGCGGTCATGAGCACCTATTTATATAGCAACCGTGTTGAATTACTCAACCTGATCGCGGCCTATGAAGATCTGGCTGCTTTCAGCATCTTTTTCAACGGCTCCTTTTTACTCATTTCTCTCACTACGTCGGTTTCAGCCAGTTTGGGCTTGCTGATCTACCTGACTGCAACTGGCACCATGCGGCTTGAACGCTTTCTGCGCGAGCTCTTTGTTTTTGGGATCGTGGCGACCACAGCTTATCTGTTCAGCTTCCTCCTTGGTTTCGCCCTTTTCTTTGTGACGGTGCACGCTTTTAAAGTGCTGCAATCCGAGTATGGCTACCTTCTTGAAACCAATAAGTTGAAGGATGTCAAGCAGTTCATTAAGGCACTGCTGCCACTCAGTCTGCTTTCCATAGCAGGCATATCTATGCTCACTGCGGCCGTATATTTTGAGCTTTTCAGTATTTCGTATCCACTCTTATTTATGGTGATCATCTCTTCGATCACGGTTCCGCATGCCTATGTCATGGAGCGGTTTTATCGGAAAGTCTGATGGGGCATTGTAGGTTTGGATTGCAATCCAAACCTACAAGGGGAATCGAGGCAGGTTGACAGCAGGGATTTCAGATCCCTTTAGTTTCCGAATTCCGAGAAGCAAAACCCATTGCGCTAAAGCGCATGGCTTTTTTCATACCCAAAGGCTTTCAAGCAAGCTTGAGTCTTTGGGTACGAAAAAACCCACCGACCTTCGGTCGATGGGTTTTGGTTCTCTTAGTGACCCCGCAGGGATTCGAACCCCGAACCTCCGCATCCGTAGTGCGGTGCTCTATCCAGTTAAGCTACGGAGCCAACTTATTTCCCCGAAAGGGGGTGCAAATATAGAAAAAGTCTGAACTCAATCCACTTTTTCAAAATTCAATTCTGTGAAATCAAAATCAGGGTTTGGTACGTCGATAGCAACCCCCTTAACGGTAGCATCCGGCGAGAGCGTAAATTGGACGGTTCCTGAAGGTAGCATCATTTGTGTACCCCAATTTAACTGAAAAGTGTCATAATGCCAATGACGGAGGCTCCCTCTGAAGAGGGAGGTGTGCACGAACTGAAAGGCCAATTGGTCGCCAATTACTCGGATTTTCAGGTCGCCGTATATTTTATCGCGATAGGTGCCGGCGTATTTTTCGAGATCGAGGCTTGGTGAGGTACCCGTCACGCGGGCCTCTTCTGCTATTGCACGCTGCCTGGTCTTATTTTCTTCACGCGACTTGCTGAAATCCAAAAAGAGCGATGACCAGTCTTCACCTTTATCGATGCCATGCAGCACATCTAGCCATTTGTAGGTAGCGGCATAACTCAGTGAGGTCAGGCTGTTGGTCAGTACAACGATCCCCGCCTTCATCCCAGGCACCATAACAGTTCTGGAGATCATACCATCATATCCACCACCGTGCGCCACAACCTTGCTACCGTGCATGTTCATCAGCTCCCAGCCGAGTCCGTAGCCCTTGAAGGTCTGTGTTGGCCAAAGGTCGAGGCTTCCTTGCGAAACGGCTTCAGGAGTCTGAACGCTCCACATTTCATGGCTCTGCGCGGAGCTCCATAGGGTGTCGCCCTGATAAACACCTTTGCCGAGTTGCACCTCAATCCACTTGCTCCAGTCGTGCACAGAGGAGATCATAGCACCGGCAGGGGCGATATTGTCCCAGTTCACCCATTCGATGGCGACATTATTTCCGTTGACTTCATTGTGGGGTGCTGCAAGGTTGGTTTCTGCTTTGAATTGCTTGATCGAGTAGAGGGTATTGTCCATTTTCAGAGGAGTGAGAATACGTTCGCTTACAAAGTCTTCCCAGCTTTGTCCGGTCACCACCGGAATGATCTCACCGGCAGCAAGAAACATAATGTTCTGGTAGCCGTAGTGTTCGCGGAATCCATACTTCGGTTCAAGATGCCGCGCCCTCCGCAGCACTTCTTCGCGCGAATGGTCGCTTCCGTACCAGATGAGGTCACCACTGAAGGTAGCGAGTCCGCTGCGGTGACAGAGAAGATCCCGAATGGTGAGGTTATCGCTGACATAGGGATCATAGAGTTCAAACCAGGGGAGGTACTTCTGCACTTTATCATCCCAGCCGATTTTCTTTTCATCTACCAGTATAGCGAGTGCGGCGGCTGTCATGCTTTTGGTATTCGAGGCGACGGCAAAGAGCGTGTTCGCATCCACCGCTTCTGCGGTGTTGACATCTTTCAAGCCATAACCCTTCTCGAATATGACCTGACCATCTTGCACGATAGCCACAGCCATTCCGGGCACATTCCACTCTATTAAGGCTTCTGCGAAATAAGCGTCAAGGTTTCGCAGGTCAGCTTTACTCAACTGGGCTGAAGCGGATAAGAGGCTAAAGAAAGCCGCCGCGAACAGAATCATCTTCTTCATTGTTCCATGTTTGGTAGCGTTAAAGGTATCAACTCTTCAACTTTGCTGCGCTTTCTGCCATCTTTGCATTAAAATTGACCGCTATGTTTCGTCCGGGTGACCGCGTACGCTTTCTGAATGATACAGGTGAAGCTACTGTTATTCAAATGATTGATGCCACACAGGTACTCATTGAAGATGAAACCGGGTTTGATTATCCGTATCCGGCCAATGAGTTGATAAAAATTGAGAATCCCGCGAACGAACATCAGGCATATAAGGCGAAGTCACCTGATTTTAGGGAGGTGATTGCGCGCAACGTAGATGAACGCGAGCTTGATGGTGCAAGCAAAGACTTTAAAACAAAGTACAAAGATGACAAGGCGGGGGGCGGACGTTACGGCGAAAAGCTCGAGGTAGACCTCCATATTCACGAGCTGATTGATCGTGATACGGGCTTAGATCCGCATGATAAGCTGCAGATCCAGATGGAGCATTTCGAGCGCATGATGAAGCGTGCCGAGCAGCAGCGTATCGGCAAGGTGATTTTCATTCATGGGATCGGACAGGGTATTTTACGTAATGAGATTCGCAAAAACCTGGAAATGTATTATCCAAATGCGGAGTATTTCGATGCGAATTATCAGGAATATGGCTACGGTGCCACGGAGGTAAGGTTGCGGTTTAATTAGTTAGTCTGGAGTCGGGTGTCTGGAGTCAGGGGTGCAGCGCATATTTGCGCTGCTATACTCGAATAGGTGGCTCTTGTGTGGCGGCGGCTACTGCCGCCGGTCTGTTTTAGGCGCATACTGGAGTGTGCGCGAACTGGTAACAGCTACAGCCGCCGGTCTGTTGAAGGCGCACACTGGAGTGTGCGCGAACTGGTAACGGCTACCGCCGCCGGTCTGCTGAAGGCGCACACTGGAGTGTGCGCGAACTGGTAACGGCTACTGCCGCCGGTCTGTTTTAGGCGCACACTGGAGTGTGCGCGAACTGGTAACAGCTACTGCCGCCGGTCTGTTGAAGCGCAGCGCATACTTGCGCTGCTTTGATGAAAATGACGGTTCAAGTGTGGCGGTTCAGCGCTCTCTCGGATCCACATAAGGTTTGCGCTTGCCTTCTTTGCCCATGGTCACATACACGTCGCTCTCGAAGGTCCACTTGTTTTTATCAAGTACGAAGGCATCGAAGGTGAGGTCGGGGCCCATGAAGGCCGGATTACGGCCCATGCCTGAGGTGCGCGGTGAAAGATGGTCGAATACAAAACGGTTATCTTTTTTGAAGTAGCGGAGTGAGGCGCTGACTTCTTCGGCATATTCAAAGATGAACCGTTTTAAACGTTCTTCAGGATGTTCGAATACATTGCCTCCCAGGCGGATGCCCTTGCGGGTGAACTCCATCACTTCAAGCACCTTCCGGTTGATGAGTCCATTCGCGCCATCCCAACCCAGCAGCATATAATAAGGTTTACGGCGATGCTTGACGTAGACAATATCGTAATAGAGAGCACCGAACCATTCATCCGGACGCAGGTAGCGGTTTTTGACATATTGCACGTCATCCGAATGGTCACGAAGTTCTTCCCAGTTGTAAATACCTTTTTTCTCATCTTCTTTCCAGAGAATGAAGCAGCCGTAGGCATGGGTCTGGTCTTCGAAAGGAACATTCCAGTTGAAGATGCGGAACTGCTCATCAGGTGAGGTCAGAATAGCCATGTACTTCACCTTATCAAAGGGGTAGTCGAAACAGCCGGCAGAGTTGACGGCCTCCTGAACGGTTTGCCGAAGTGAGTCGTGGCAGGCCCTTCTGATGTCGTCAGTAGCTGCAGTTCGTATTTGCTCCTGCAGGCCGATGATCCGCTTTTCAAGGGGCGCAAATTCAGACTGAGCAGTGGCAAAGGTGTTCCAGAACCACAAGGGAAGGGTGAGCAATGCAATGCAGTTTCTCATCATGAAAGAAAACGCAGGGCCGTCAGATTTAGTCTTCCGGGAGGTAACGATAGGGGATCGGTACGCCGTTGGTATCATTTGACCAGATAACGTTGCATATCCACCACCGGTCATTGTGCCATACAAGTTGATACGAATTGATTCCTCTATTGGTGGAGTTGCCGACCGTGGCCTCATAGGTTTGCCAAACATGGGCGATCCCGTTGTACTCGTCAATTTCTTTGCGCAGCTCTACTTCCACAATGGTGCGGTCAGCGCTATTGAGAAACAGGCGAATAAAGTCTTCCATGGCAAAATTCGTGGCACGTAGTCCCATGTTGTTGGCATCGCCCACTACGGTGAAATCGGCAGAAGCCATGAAAAGCCCGCGAAAGGTTTCCCAATCTTCGGTAGGAGCACTGATACAGCGGAGAACCTCTGAAACGCAACCCTCAACGGTGGTGGTATTGGAGTTCCACTCCTGGGCGAGTCCGTGGCTTACTGCCCAAAAGGGCAGGATGGCTGTGAGGATCCATTTTTTCATGGGGTGAAGATACCGAAATGATCGAGGATCGGTGATGGTGGTGAGTTCACGATTTCTACTTAACGGCACACACTGCAGTGTGTGCTTACAATTCCATGTTACCGAGGTGTTCGTGACTTGACGGTTCACGGAAGGCTGGGAGGCCATCCCTTTCAGAGGTGCATGAACTCTTTCTTCGCCAGGAGTTGTTCTTCTGTTTCACGGTGATCCGGATCATCTACGCAGCAGTCTACCGGGCAAACGGCGGCACATTGGGGTTCATCGTGAAAACCGACACATTCAGTGCATTTATCCGTTACGATGTAGTAAACATCCATGTCTACCGGCTCCTGTTCAGCTTCGGCGTCAGCTTCAGTGCCACTCAAAAGTTTGATCTGGCCTTCGAGACCTGTACCATCGGCGTAGCGCCACTCGGCGCCACCTTCGTAAATTGCATTATTAGGACATTCAGGTTCGCATGCACCGCAATTGATGCATTCGTCTGTGATCATGATAGCCATACTTCCAACCGTCTAATGATTTGTAATTTTGCGCTACAAATATAGCCATTCAAAGGCCTTAAAGCAGCATTATACCCATGGATCTGAAACAACGAATGTCTGATTTTGTTCGTCTCGGCGCGCTGATGCGGACGGTCGGTGATGTGCACCTGATGGAGGCCGATAAGTCTGCGAACAGGCGTTTCAAAACGCTTATTGAGCGTGAGCGACATCACAATGGCTGGTTCACGCCGAAGAATGTGCAAAGTGCATTCAGGTCAATGGGTGAATCAATGACTGAGAAAAAAATGAAGCGGTGGCTTGCGGCGTATCCCTCACTTGAAGAAACTCGGTCAGAGCGAAACGTAGGCCTCGTGCTGGCAGGTAACATCCCGCTTGTAGGGTTTCATGATGTTTTGTGTACGCTGCTCAGCGGTCATCACGCCCTCATCAAGTGTTCACGCGACGATAACCGGCTGCTTCCCGTGCTGCTCGAAGCACTCGTTGAAATCAATCAGGCGTGGGCTTCACGCTTCACTTTCATACCGCATCGATTAGAGCAATTTGATGCGGTCATTGCTACCGGAAGCAACAACACAGCGCGCTATTTTGAGCAGTATTTCAGCAGTGTATCGCATATAATCAGGAAGAATCGCAGCAGTGTGGCTGTTTTAAACGGCGAAGAATCGCCGGATGAGCTTGAAGCCCTCGGCGAAGATGTGTTTGCTTATTTCGGGCTTGGTTGCCGCAATGTGACGAAGGTGTTTTTGCCCCAAGATTTCGATATAGACCGATTGTTTGCCGGGTTCTACCCATACCGCGACATCATCAACCATGCGAAGTATGCGAACAATTACGATTACCACAAAGCCCTTTGGTTACTGAATCGAGATGAGCTCATCGAGAATGGATTCTTGCTTGTAAAAGAAGACGAGCAGCTCGTGAGTCCGGTCGGTAGCTTATTTCTCCACCGCTATGAAAACGAAGCTGAAGTAAGTAAGTGGCTGGAGGCTCATCGCGATGAGGTGCAATGTGTGGTCGGACGAAAGTATATTTTGTTTGGAGAGGCTCAGCAGCCCGAACTCTGGGATTATGCAGACGCCGTGGATACCATGGCCTTTTTGAGCAAACTCTGAAATGCAAGAATTCGCATTGAATGGCAGGGTGGTCAGACAATGAACTCACGGGAAAATCCTACTTTTACGGCAATGCAAGGAAAAGTGACGATTGGAGCGGTCTCTCTGTTGGCCGCAGTACTGTTCGGATGCTCTACGGAAGTAGAGCTGAACGCCCCGTATGAATCCGAGACGGTAGTTTTCGGACTGCTGGATCCTCGTCAGGATACACAGTGGGTGAAGATCAACCGAACCTGGCTCGGAGAAAGCAATAACCTTTTGGTCGCCGGCATTCAAGATAGTTCTGAATACCCTGAAGAGGCCTTTACTGCCTACATCGAGCGCTGGCAAAACGGCAACATGACACAGGTGTATGAATTGCAGGATACGCTGCTTGATAACAAAGAACCCGGGCTGTTTTTTGCGCCGCAGCATACGGCTTATTACACCGCTACGCCCGGTGGTGTCGATCCAAACTCTACCTATCGGCTGAATATTGATTTTACCGAAAAAGAAGATGTAGAAGCTTCTACCAACGTAATCGATATTCCTGTTGGGTTTATCAGTTCGCCTATCAGTCCCGAACAATCTACCCAGTATCCGGGTGTGGGTTTTGCAGCGGTAACTCCCAACGGCACTGTTTACTACGATCAGAATTTCGAGTGGTTATCAAGTCCGAATGCTACCCGCTACGATGCTTCCATGGTCATTTATGTCACGGAGTATGTTTACAGTGATGAGAGCTGGACAGAACTGGTAGAAGTAAGAGACCGCCAGCTCGAATGGTTTTTAGGAACCCGAAGTATTGCTGCCGGAGCGCCAGTGCAGGAGGTGAACCTCGAAGTAGGCGGACAAGCGTTCTTCAATTTCCTCAGGAGTCGCCTTGAAGTGGATCCGCGCGTACGCAGGGCGTTGGGCTATTACGATGAGAACTTTCAGGTGCAGCGTGTTTTTGACTTTACAGTGGCTATGGCGAACGAAGAGTTTGACACATACCTTGACGTCAACGAGCCCATTACCAACATTGTACAGGAGCGTCCGGATTACACCAATGTCGTGAACGGACTTGGTCTTTTTGCTTCTCGTACCAGCGAACGGGTAAATGGTGTGCGTCTTTCTACCGGCAGCCAGGTGGCGGCCTATGAAGGTGACATTACTGAAGGCCTTAACCTCTGTTCACCCAGTCCTTTTAGCGATTACTACTGTGGCGAGTAATTTTAGCTTCAGCTTATCCAACGCTTTGCGTTGATATTTAAAGCTTTCCTGACGATATTCAGCAGCCTTATCCAGCTACTTTTACTTCATGACCGGAGACCGTGCTGAAGAACTGGATGATTTCAGGAGCGAAACGCCACAGGCGTATTATCGCTATCAAGACGGTATTCTCACCATTGAACTTAAGCCTGACCTGATTATTGACCTGCGCACGGCAGAGCGGATTGAGCGCTTTCGTCTCGAAATGACCCATGATATTCGGGTTCCGGTGCTGTTGGTGATCCCCTCTAGCTACCTTTTGCTTGATAGAGAGGCCTTCCATTTTTTTGGCAGTGCGACTGGCGTCCACGGCTGTTTAGCGAAGGCCATCGTTCTTCACGCTCCCTTAAGGGTTATCTTGCGAAATTTCTCGCTTGCATTCTACCGCCACGAAAGTCCGCTTCGCCTCTTCACGTCTCGAAGTGATGCAAAGATGTGGTTGTTCGATCAACTGGGTGTCGAAATCACCGGGTGATAAAGATCCTGTGGTGGGCGATGGCACCCGGGGTTTGAATCTCCACAAAATACATTCCGGCGGGATGATCAGAGAGGTTAAATGTTGACTGGTTTGGCAGCTCTTGCGCGAGTTTGCCATTGCCGTCGAGCAGTCGAAGCCTTGCGTCCGATGACAAGCCGCTAACATTCACCATACCTGAAGTTACGGTAGGATAGACCCTCATCGCATCCGCCGTTTTCACGGCGATACCAACCGGATCTTCCTCGAGCTCATCAATTTTGTAGGTAATCGAACTGACCTGATCGAAATTCACGCTGACCGAAAGCACAGGAATGCCTTCTTCTTCAGCAAGCCAGAGGTATTGCACCATTTCGCGATCGAAAGTAAGTCCCTGCTGAATGAAATCAACATAAACGGAGTCAGTCATTTCGCAGGTTCATGCGCACTCGCAAGGCGTTGTAAGTGCCGGTTGGAGTGGTCACTTCACCCCATCCGTCAACTTCATAGGTACGATTTTGCTGCAAACGATAATAACCTAGAGTAGGGATTTCGATCTGCCATTCGCTATACGAACTGTGCGTATTTCCGAAATCGAGCGGTAGATCATACACCACATCAATCGGATCGGTTTGAGCGGGCACCGGAAGATCATTTACGGTAGCTCCCTGCCCAACGATCTCATAAGCCGATTCATCTTTCTGAATGAACTGGTAGAAGTTAGAGAACTCGACAGGTCCTGCAGAAAAGCCTTCTGTATTTAGGGCGAAATCAGCGAGGTAGTCTTCATCAAAAGGGTTATTGAAGAATACCTGGTACGTAAATGGAGCATCACCTACAGGTATGTAGGCTTGTTCTGCTTCATTGAAGCTTTCAAGATCACTGAAATCCCAGGTGAAATCTGCGCCTGTTTCCTCAAAATCGTAGTCTGTCAGCAAATTAGCATTGGTAAGGGCGTACACAGAATCTAGCGCCGGGAGATCTTCTTGTGTAATGGAAACCTGAGCAGAGAGTAGGCCTGTCAAAAGGAAAAGCGCTGCAAAAGCGAGCGATGTGATATGCTTAGTCATGTTCAAATATACTTTATTTCTCTACTTACAGAGCCAGGCGAGATGCTACGGATTGAGCTTGAACAATTCGCCGAGGCTGTCAAACTCTTCTTCATAAACGATGCCAACTCCTTGTGTATAATTGCTTTGCTGGGTGTTGGCAAGTTCAAACTGGTTTGAGGCATTATAGACGATGAGTCGGATTTTGCCTTCGGGGGTAACCATATACTCAAGGCGCAGGTCACCGATCAGGTTGTTCGGGTTTTCTCCACTGCCTGGATTTTGCGCCTGAGAAACACCAAAGTTGCCAGTCACGAGCAGGCGATCATTGAAAAGCTGCGTAGAGAGCGCCACTGCGAGTTCTTCATTAGTCAGCTGGTCTCCGGGTGAGTAGTTCACACCGATGTCAAAATCGTCGCTGATTTGGGAGAGCCAGTTGCTGAGCTGAGACGAAAGCACCTCTGTGCTGTTTTCGGCAAGACCGATGCTGGTATTGGTTTTTGAGATATCAGGAGGGGATATGAAGCGTCTGAGCACCAATAGAGCAAAGGCCTGGCGATTCATTTCCTGCTCGTTACTGATTACGCTTTGTACGCGCCCCCTGGTCAGCTCATCCGCTGTCGGTAAATCAATATCGAATTGAATCCCCGGATTCATCAGGTTACCATCGAGGTTCATGATGAGGTTGACCGGTATGCGCTGCGCATAGCGTTGTGATTCACCGGGCATCAGTTCATTCACGGAGGTGTTCACCCGATAGAGCGCCTGCAGGTCAATGTCTGCGGCCAGCGGGTCGCCATACCAGGAGATTCGTCCGCCCGGAACAACTTCAAACGCCTTATTGATCAGGTTTTTGAGGGTGAACAGATAGCGGCCTTCAGTGAGCTCAACATCGCCGTACATATTGAAGGTGCTGAGGTTGTTGATCCCCATGGTGATATGTCCCTTGCCCCGGCCATTAATTTCATCCCCGACAAGTTCATCAAAGACAATCCTGAAGCGCGCATCGGTAGTAATGTCTAGCTCGAAATTGAGCGAAATTCCAGAGAGGTCAATTTTTTCTTCTTCGGGTTCTGTATTGCTGCGGTTTACGAAGGTGATGAATTCTTCAAAAGAGATCTCTTCGGTGCCGCCAAGAGGAAGTACAAACTGGGTGTTAGGACCGGTAGCGGCATTGATATCGATTTCGAGGTTGTCTTCAGTTCCAAAAACGCTGATATAACCACGAGCGTATGCTTTTCCGTAATAGAGGCTATTGTCTTCTTCAGTGGTATTGAGGCACAAGAACGGCTGCGTCTCCATGTCGAGGTACACATCGAAGTTCCAGTCGGTGAAGTTGTTATGTACGATGGTGCCTGCGGCGAATGCCTCATTGCCGTCTTCGTCACGTACCGGGAAATCAAGCCAAAAGGCATCCGGGAAGATCTCTGCTTCTTCTTCAAAATAGTAGCGGGTATTCAGGTATTCTACGAGTAAGCTGGCCTCAGTAAACTGTGTCACTCCTTCAAGGCGGGGTTTGCCGGGGGTGCCCGTGATGGCAATTTCACCCGACATGAGGCCGGTGATGTCTGATATTCCTTCGTCTATGAAGGCGTTAACGAAGGCAAGGGGGAGCTCATCCAGAGAACACAGCAGGTCAAGGGGTGAACGCTCTCGGTCAGGGTAGTAGTAGCCGGAGAACACAGCGTTTTTCTCTTTTTCACGTTCGATCTCTCCGCCAATGCGTAACCTGCGCTCCTCATCGAGCCAGACGCTCTCTGCGCAGATGTCACCAATATAGTATTCGTTTAGTCCGTAATCGAGAACCGTAATATCGCTGCTGATTAAGGGGTCAGCGTAAGCATTCTGCAAGGTTACCCGCCCCGTCATCATCCCTTCTTGTTTCAGTCCGGATGTCGCAAGAAGGGTGTTGAGAAATGCCAGATTGAAGCCTTCGGCATCGATGTTGAGCGCAGAGCGCGGACGTTCATTTACATCGCCATCTACTTTTAGAAAGGCATTGTTATACCCGAGATGGAAACGATCTACGCTGAAATTTCGTCCGTCAACGGATACGAATGCGGTGTCTTGAAGTGTCCACGGACGATCATCAAACCATAAGGTAGCATTGCTCAGAACGTTGTCAAAGCTTGTGTTTCCTTTCACGATTGACCGGGCAGCGAGGTCACCGCGAATGAGGTCTTGCGCACGACCCCATGCCAGGTTGGTGTATACGGTATCTGATTCATTGCGGGCATCGAGGCTGACGGATCGAAAAGAGCTTTGTTTTTTTTGTTGCCCAAGCGCTAAGTTCTCGACCAGAAGGGTGAGGTACAAAGATTCATCCGGGTGGCTGATGTCAAGTAAGACCGTGTCAAGGGCAACTTCGCCCCAGGCAATGTGGTCACTTGTGAAGAGCATTTCGAAGTCTTCCGTTTGGTCATTCATCGTCAGCTCGAAGCGTGATCCGCTGCTTAGCTCCATGTCTGGCAAGAATACTTTCGATACCAGCTCAAAGTTGTGCACTTTGAGTACAAGGGAGAAGTCTTCACGCGCATACTGCTTTTGATCAGGCGTTTCATATTGAGGAATGATATCGGCAACGATCTGACGAACGGCAGATTCAATACCCTTGAAATTGAACTTTCCTTCAAGCCGCCCGGAAGCCACGTCTGACTCCAGGATGAACAGTTTTCTTCCATCGATCTGATTGAGCTCCAGAGACAAGGTATCCACGGGATATTCAGCTTTTGACGTGCAAAAAAGCAGGTCGCTTGCAGTGATATTGCCATTAATGGTATTCAGGTCAAGGCCGGTAGCTTGCATGTTGAAGTCTCCGCTGATCGCTGTATAGTCATTGAGTTCGGCAAGGTTCAGCGCCATAGGGTTCAGATGGCTAACCGACGCGAAAAAGTCGAGTTCAGGAAGTTCATGGCGAAAGTCAATCAGCCCGTCAAAGAACAATTGCACGTTCTCGTCATTGAGGTTGATCTCACCACTGAAATAATTTTCGCGGAAGGCACCGTTGGCGTTCATGTCGGTGTAAGTATAGTTTTGTAGCTCAAGCGAGGTGACTTGCCCTTCAATAGTCGCATTGAGTTCATCACGCGTCAGACCTCGACCGTCTATCACTACGTTTGAACTGACTTTCCCTACCGCCGTGGTGAGGTAAAAGGCTCCAAGGTCAAAGCCGATCGTTTCGAGCTCGCCCCGATATTCATACGTGGAAGAGCTCTCGCTGAGTTGAATATCTGAGCGCACATCACCTATGTCAGTGCGAAGGGTTCCGAAGGCTACGAAGTCATTAAGGAAGCCGGTGAACTTGCCGCTAAACTCCATATCACCCAACTGGTAAAAATTTTTCGGTGTCTGAAGCAGGTTCTGCTGATCGAAAGGAGGCAGAGGAATGCGGTCAAGCTCACTTTTGACCCCGTGGAGCTCCTGTACGTTGAGGTCAATGAAGGTCTGTTCAATGTTGGGCAACCCCGCCATGTCAATGCGCCCTCTGAACCAGGTGTGATCGTCAATACCAATGAAAAGCCTTCGGCCCTTCAAATTGCTGACTGTGCCACGAACGCTTCCGTCAACCGAGATCTTGCGGTTGAGCCCGTTGAGTTCTCTGCTGAAGAGTGCTATGTCTCTGAAGTCTACCACTGAGCTGTCAAACACGGCTTCCATGTTGACTTTACTGATGAAACTGTTGTAGTCTCGCCATCCCGAGCTGCGCAATCCGAACATCCCGTTCAACTCGGTTCCGGGAGTGCGAAGGGTCATGCCTTCGAGGGTCAGGCTGTCGTTCTTCATCGTGAAGGCACCTGAGAGTTCTTTCAAATCGAATCCTGCAGACGCTCTGAAGTGCAGCTTCTCGATGGTTGCCCGTATATTTTCTCCCGATAGCTGCAGGTCGCTCACCGAGAGTCCGATACTGTCAAGGTCAATATGATTGAAATCGACCAGATCCTCAACCGGTTTTTTATTGCCATCATGAAAGCGGAATGCGCCATTGTGGATTTCGGTGCGGTAGAAAAAGATTTCGGGCTGCGAACCTTCACTTGAGTTGCTGTCAGCTGCAAAATGCTTCAGCAGCCGATCAAGGTTGGTCAGCGAATCTCCCTCTGCCACACGCAAACGAAAGTCCGGCTCTCTCAATAAAAGCTTACGTCCGTGAATGGCTCCCTCAAGCCATGATTGCCCTATGCCGCTCATCGAAATTTCGCGGCTGGTGAGCAGCGTATCGCCTTCAGGAGCGATGGCATGTACCTTTTCAAGCACCACTTCAAGCGGAAAGCGCAAGTCTACTTTCCCGATACCGAGGTCATAGCCGGTTTGCTGCTCCACGGGCACAATGAGGCGATTGATGAGATAGGTTTGCACAGGGGGCAGTTGCAGCACAATCCATAGTGCAATCAGCACCAGTATTGCATAGGTCATCACTCGCAAGAGTATCCGGCCTGTTTTTCTTAAGATATGCGTAAACTGCTTCAAATAGCGCGGGTTCTGCTTAAGCAACGTAATTTAGCAACGCAAATGTCGTACCATCCATCCAGATCCGAAAAGAACGAGTCATTTCATGTTGATGACCGGCTGATGCTCGCTGTAGAGTCGAGTTGTGATGACACTTCGGCAGCGGTATTACGTGGCAATCGTGTCTTGAGCAACGTAACGGCGGGCCAACAGGTGCACGAAGAATATGGCGGGGTGGTTCCTGAACTTGCAAGCAGAGCGCATCAGTCTCATATTTTGCCGGTTGTTTTAAGCGCCCTGAAAAGGGCGGATGCGAACAAACACGACCTTGAAGCGATTGCCTACACGCGCGGCCCGGGCTTGCTCGGATCATTGCTCGTTGGCGCCTCTTTTGCTAAATCACTTGCGCTCAGTTTACGGGTACCTCTGGTGGAGGTGCATCACATGCGTGCGCACATACTTGCGCATTTCATTGATGATGACCGTCAGCGTATTCCGGCACTGCCGTTCTTATGCCTTACAGTTTCTGGGGGCCATACCCAGTTGGTGGTGGTTAAATCACCACTTGACATGGAGGTCATCGGCCAGACGCGCGACGACGCTGCCGGAGAGGCTTTTGATAAAATTGCCAAGATCATGGGGATGCCTTATCCGGGTGGACCGCTTATCGATCAGTATGCGCGCTCTGGAAATCCGGAGGCTTTCACTTTCGGTAAACCCAGGCTTGACGGCTTGGATTTTAGTTTCAGCGGACTAAAGACCTCGGTACTATATACCTTACAAAAGGCTGTAAGAGAGCATCCTGCTTTTGTAGAGGAGCATCGTGACGATCTGGCAGCATCCGTTCAGGCAACCATCATTGACATCCTGATGGATAAACTAGTACAGGCGGCTGAGCAGACCGGTATTCGCCACATTGCCCTCGCCGGCGGAGTCAGTGCCAACAGTGGTTTACGTCAGGCACTGCGAATGGCAGGCGCGGCGAATGATTGGGAAGTGTACATCCCTGATTTCTCCTACTGTACGGATAATGCGGCGATGATTGGCATGGCCGGACAGCTTCAACTGGCCGTGGGAATGACATCAGGTTTGGGTAATGCGCCCGATGCCCGTTGGCCTTTTGCAATGGGCTGAGCCTTGCTCAGGCCTCTTGCAGTGCTTCTTCTTCGACGTAATTTTCGAGGGGTTCCCAATAGGTTTTTCTCCAGGCATCTGTGAGCCATCCATCATGGCTTTCGGGCACGCCGAGATGATTCAGGCTGAGTCGTGTTCCTCCGTCTTCTGTTTTTTCAAGCCGGATATCAACCGTGGTGAAGTGGTTGCGGGGCAGCTTACGGTGCGTCCATGCCAATACAATTCGCTTGTGCTTGATCAATCGAAGAAAATATCCTTTATGCCCGTTATTGCAGAAGGCAAACTCGCCACCTTCTACCGGATCAATCGTTGCCGACTTCTGTGTGAAAGCCGCGTGCTTTTGTTGGTCAAGCAGCAGGTTGTACACGTCAGACGGACGAGCTTTGATCTGCACGACTTGAAAGATATTGGCAGTTCTTAGCATCATAATTCCGGTGTTTGATATGTCGAATGTAGAAAGTTCATTCCTGAATACCCAACATCAAATGTTAAGATTCGAATCCGGTGAAAAGTGAGTTCACACCTTGAAAATTCGACCAATCTGTTGTGTTAGTCGATTGATGAATAGGCACTAAAGACCAAGGGGGGAAATCAGTAGCCGAAGTGCCGGCGTACTTTCGTTTCGAGTTTTCGTCTGTACTCCTGCTGCAGCCAGGTGAGATAGCTTTCGGTGGTCTTGGAGATACAGTATGAATAGTGCTTGACCCGGTATTCAATGTCTTTTTCTAGAATACTGATAAGCTCAAGGCCGTCCCAGAGTTCTTCTGAATTATCAGTGATCATTTTGACATGGTCATCAATGCACGCATCGATGACAGCACGCGGACGCTCGCCTTCGCGGGTTAGTCTGACGTAGGTTTCTTTGACATTGAACTCTCCAAGATTGGTGTTGGGGAAGAGCTGCTTGACATCGTCAGGCATTTCGTAAACGAACTCCTTCTCGATCTCCTCGTCACTGTAAAGCCCATCAATGTATGCATTCGGAGCCTTGAAGATTTCCTGCCAATCGACGTGTGAGTCCCACAACCCAAACCGGCGTGCATTGTTGCCAAGGTCAATGACGTTAAAGTTTTTCTTACTCGGCAAAACACGAGAGCCACGCCCGATCATCTGATGGTAGAGCGTCAGTGATTTGGTGGCGCGGTTCAGAATAATGGTGCGCACGTCGGGTTCGTCGAACCCCGTGGTCAGAATAGAGACCGAAGTGAGAATCGCATCCGATTTTTCGTGAAACCAGGTCAGGATATCTTCACGTTCTTTCTCGCTGTGTGTGTTGTCGAGGTGACGGATCTCATAGCCGGCATCTTTGAAAAGGTGAAAGACCTGCAGACTGGTATTGATCCCATTGTTGAAGATCAGTGTTTTCGTTCCTTTCGCCTTTTCTTCATAAGCATAGAGCAACTTCTCCTGCATGAAGTAATTTCCGTACAGGCGCTCCGATGAGCTGACGGTGTAGTCGCCATTGATGCCTACTTTTAGTGAGCGCAGGCTGACGTCATAGCTGTACGAGTTGGCCTTTGCCAGAAAACCACGACTGACCAGGCTCTTGATAGATTCGCCCACGATCAGCTCCCGGTAATTGTCTTTCAGCGGAAGCTTGATGTTTGAACTAAGCGGCGTGGCAGTGACTCCGAGAATAATCTGTTCTTCAAAAAACTTGAACAGCTTACGGAATGAATTGTAGTGTGCTTCGTCAATAACAATCAACCCGAGATCTTTGAAATCTATGCGCTCGTCGTTTAGGCGGTTGTTCAACGTCTCGACCATGGCCACGAAACAGAGGTGCTCTTTTTCATCAGGTAGGTCTTTGACCTTGCTGTTGATGATTTTATTACTCACCCCGATGTCATCAAGCATCCGGCTCGTTTGTCCGAGAAGCTCCACGCGGTGAGTAAGAATGAGCACTTTTTTACGAGTCTCAAGGATATAGCGCTTTGCGATTTCAGAAAAAATCACAGTTTTTCCTCCTCCGGTTGGCAGTTGGAAGAGCAGGTTGTAGCTTGTAGGGAACTTTCGAATGCGCTCGAAGATGCTGTCAATCGCATCTACTTGATAGTCATACAGCTTCTTTCCTTCGCTTTTCTCGAGCTTTTCGATGAGGGGTTTGATCATTGAGATGACTCCACTTGGGTTGATTTGCAAAAGTACCCACTATAAAAGGTTATTGCAAAGTTCACCGCTGCGATTGCTACCTTCGCCTAAACGCCTGAAGATGGATATTCGCATAGAATCAGGCTGGAAAGCCCAGTTATCGCGTGAGTTTGAAAAAGAGTACTTTCTGCAACTATCCAAATTTGTACGACAGGAATACGAGACTTATCACTGTTTTCCACCTCCGGCGGATATCTTCGCTGCCTTTAATCGATGCCCGTTTGACCAGACCCGCGTGGTGATCATTGGACAAGATCCGTACATCCGTCCGGATCAGGCTCACGGACTGTCTTTCTCGGTGCGAGACGGTATGGTTTTTCCACCTTCGTTAAGAAATATTCTAAAGGAGGTTGCTGAAGACACGGGCACAGAGTTACCGTTGTCAGGTGATCTATCGCGTTGGGCCGAGCAAGGAGTGTTGCTGCTCAATGCAACACTCACCGTGCGCGAAGGAGCGTCGGGCTCTCACCAGGGCAAAGGGTGGGAGACCTTCACCGATGCGGCCATACGGGCCATAAACGCGAAGGAAGAGCCGGTGGCCTTTTTACTTTGGGGGAGTTTTGCACAGAAAAAGGCCTCTTTCGTTGACACTGCTCGTCACCTCGTGTTGAAAGCACCCCACCCATCACCTTTGTCTGCGCACCGCGGCTTTTTTGGGTCACGGCATTTCAGTATGACCAATCACTGGTTAAGCAAGCAAGGATTAACACCTGTTGTGTGGTAGATGTGATGCTTAGCAATTACATTTGCAACGTGAAGCAGCAGTTCCGCACATATCTGGCGACAATGCTCGGATTGGTGGTATTCTCACTGAATGCCTATCTCACTGTGCATTACTTTGCGGAGCACTCGCATGATCATGAGCACGGTGATTACGCCCATGATCATGCGCACCATGATCATGAAGATTGTCCGGTATGCGAATATGATTTCGCCGCATTCCTGCCTACGGGAAGCTTGTTGATTTATAACCTTCCGCTGTATGAAGGTATTCCTCAGAACGAAACACTTCCTGTGTTCATCCCGCGCTTTCGCGCGGATCTCCCAGACCTTCGCGGTCCGCCGGTGAGCTGAATACCCGACGTATTCACTCATTTCTTTTTCACATTCCATGAGAAAATTAGCGCTGTGGTGCGCATTGGTGGTGATGCCGCTGATGGCTCAGGCGCAGTTTGTACTCTCAGGTCATGTGCACGACGATGCAAGCGGAGAAGCAGTTCCGGGTGCGGTCGTTCACGCAAATGATCAGTGGGCCACTGTAACGGATGCAGATGGCAGGTACGAACTGGCCGTTAAGTCAGGCATTTACCGCTTTGAGGTGCGGCACCTCGCATACCATACGGATTCGTTTACGGTGGAGGTCTCTGAAGACCGCCACGTAGACCGCAGGTTACGTCCGAAAAACGTGACCATCCGGGCGGTGGCTGTGCATGGGGCAATGGCTCCTGACATGCAGCAGCCTGCCGTTCGGGTGGATGCGCTCGAGCGGCGTATGACAGACGGGGTAAATTACCACCTCGGTGCCATGCTTAGTGGCATTGCGGGCGTGTCTTCAGTGACTACCGGCAGCAATGCCGGACAACCTGTGGTGCGTGGACTTTTCGGCTCGCGGGTGGCGGTGATCGTGAATGGTATTCCGCAGCAAACGCAGCAGTGGGGGGCTGATCATGGCAGCGACCTCGATCCGTGGATGGCCGAACGTGTGAGCGTGCAGAAGGGTCCTGCTGTACTTCAATACGGACCGAATGCCTCTGCAGGTGCCATTATCGTAGAGCCCTCTGCGATGATGAAATCCGGAAATCTATCGGTAGGTGCCTTTATGCGCGGACAGTCAGTGAACGACGGTATTGACGGAGGCTTACGCATTCGCAAGCGTTGGGAGCGCCTGCAGCTGGAGGCGCTGGCAACCGTTCGCGATTATGCGGATCTGCGTGTTCCTGCGGATACCTTCGTGCACCTGAATCGTTTTCTTCCGCTTTATGATGAGCGGATGGTGAATACATCAGGACGAGCAGATGGTCAACAGTTGCGCCTGCGTTACATCGGGCAGCGAAGCAGTCATCGGCTTGAATTGCGACGCACTTTCAATCGCTATGGTTTGTTTCCGGGTATTTTCGGTATTCCGAGTGTGCCTGCTCTTGCGGGTGATGGCGCGCCTCGTGAAACAGGCCTGCCTTACGTCACGAGTGAGCACCGTTCGGCTTCGTACCACCTTCACACAAGAATCGCAGGTGGTGAGCTGGATGTGGATGCCGGTTGGCAGCAGAATGTGCGCACCGAGAACGGTCCACCTCATGGGCACGGTAATGCGCCGGTTCCGACGAGCACTACGGCACTTGACCTCGATTTGCATTCATTTTTCGCAAATACCCGCTACCTGCGAGGCTTCAACGGCGATAAAGAAGCTTTTTTTACGGTGCAGATTGAGCACCGTGACAGTCGCTCGGCAGGTTGGGAGTTTCTGGTGAACGATTACCGTGTGACTGCCGGTGGGGTGGCGATGGGAGCAGAAGGTTGGAAATTTGCCGGGGGGGCGCTCAGTGTAGGTATGCGTATTGATTTCGCCGCGATAGCGGCGGATGAGTACCGTGAGAACCTCTATGATGCTGAACAAGACATCATCGGCACACGGGTTCGCAGCCCCGGTGTGCGAACCCCGATGCAGAATTGGAGTGCCAATTTGCTTTGGGAACGTGAAGTGAATGTACACCATTCGTGGAGTGTTCAGTTATCGCGCACAGCACGCTTTCCATCAGCGTTTGAGCTGTCAGCCAATGGTATTCACCACGGTACCTTCAGGCATGAACAAGGCAATCCGGAACTTCTGCCCGAAAGTGGTTATCAGATAGATGTTCAGTGGGCGCTGCGCTATGGTAAATTCTCAGCGGCTTTGAGTCCGTTTTATGGCTACTACAACAACTTCATTTACCTCGATCCTTCGGGGCGCTTTTCACCTTTGCCGGATGCCGGACAGAT
Organism: Flavobacteriales bacterium; assembly: GCA_018402085.1. Lineage (GTDB taxonomy): Bacteria > Bacteroidota > Bacteroidia > Flavobacteriales_D > Sanyastnellaceae > Sanyastnella. The sequence goes on from JAGYJM010000002.1 coordinate 967,260, forward strand.
ATACCTGTTCAGGCAAGACGAAGTGTTGCGAGGCGGTGGAGAGGCCGTGATGCAATGGCAAGCCCATCCAAAAGCGGTCATTGATGCGAGCGTTGAGTACGTGCTGAGTTACAATGTAGAAGACGGTACTTATCTGCCATGGACCCCTCCTCTGCGAACGGAGGCCGCCCTTGACTATATCTTATGGAATAAGCGACGTGCGAACCTGAGCTTGCGTCCATCCGCCGTTTTTACGGCGCAACAAAAACGCACCGCAAGAAACGAATCTGCTACCGAAGGCTATGCACTGGCGAATATCAGTTTGCGCATGGTAGTGCCCTTCGGCCGTCACGAATTGCACTTCAGTGCTTTCGTCCACAACCTCCTCGACCAACGGTACATAGACCACATGAGTCGGTACAAGTTGATCAACCTGCCTGAAGCCGGCAGGAACTTCGGCTTCGCTTTACGGTATGAATTTAATTCGAAATCTTAATGTTTAATCAAATGAAAACGAACAAGTTAATTCTACTTTTTGCAGTGTTCGCACTCGTTGCAGGTCTCACATCATGTTCAAAAGACGCTGATGACGAAGCACCGGCCATTACCCAGGTGCGCATCAATGGTGCTGCACCTTCTGATCATATCCATGTTGATGCGGGTTCAGAGATGACCCTGCAGGTGACCATGACGGATAATGAGGAACTCAATCAATTGAAGATTGATATTCATCCAAATTCAGACGGTCATTCACATGACGGCGAAGATCACGATCATGGTGGCAGCGCTGAAGGCGATTGGGAAGTACTTGAGGTGATCAACCTTTCAGGTACATCTCAAACAGTGAACCGCAGCTTTGTTTTGCCCGATGACATTCGCGGTGGGTGGCACCTTGGTATTCTTGTGATCGATAAGGAAGGAAACGAAGCCGAAGAGCGCTACTACGAGCTTGAGGTTGAAAACGACATCATTCCGCTCATTACGGTGGATCAGATCAACGGCTCCGAACCGGGTGACGAACTGCATGTGGATGAGGGCGATGTCATTACCTTCGCGGGAAGCATCACAGATGACAATGGCCTTGACCACATTCATGTAGAGATCTACGATGAAGATGGTAATGAGGTAATGGAGCAAGAGTATGATGCTGCCGGCGCTTTAAGTTGGGACTTGTCTCAGATCAGTCTCACATTCCCTGCAATGCCTACAGAGCATGGAGAATTGAAAATTCATGTGCATGACATCGATGATCACCACAGCGAGTGGGAGATTCATGTTCATGCTCACTAAGTTCAGTCTTCTTCAAGCTCCCAGATGGCTTCTTGCAGTTCTGACCGGGTTTTGAGATTGCGCTTTGCCTCGGCAAGCTTTTCGCCTTCACGGTAAACCTGCAAAGCTTCATCGAAGCGCTTTTGTGATTCAAAAAACTGTCCGAGCTGATAATACAGCGGGAGGTAGTCAGGGTGCTCCGATTTTAGTTTGAGTAAAGCCTCCTCGGCATCGCCGGGGAGGTTTTCTTTTATGAGTTCGAGTGCCAGCGCGTAATGAAGAAAAGGATCGTTGGGCTCTGCAGCGAGCATATCGCGAATGGTATCGAGTCGGTTCATCGGTTCTTCACGGTTAAAATGTGCTGTTCATCATAACCAATACCACATCGTACTCCTCGTTCAATGGATGTGGCTGAACGCACCACCCAATGGGCATCATCTACCTCGAGGTTCGCGAGGTAGTGTCCGCCCTGAAACATGGTTGACCTGGCTACGCCCTGCACACGTGCTCCTTCCGGCTCGGTAATTGTGCAGTGCTCAGCGCGAATGATATCGATGTATTCTCCATTGTTACGCACGGTATTGAATGGCGCGAGGAGACCTGCGACATAGCGATCTGCCGGTCGGAGGTACACGTCTTCAGGTGTGGCGAACTGGCGAACTTCTCCGTCTTTGAGTACCACAATGCGGTCTGCGACGGCAAGGGCATCTTTGGTGTCGTGCGTAACGAATATGGAAGTCAGTCCGGTGCGCTGGAGCAATTTCTGAAGTTCATAGCGAAAGGTAAATTTCAGCGACTCATCAATGTTGCTGAAGGGTTCATCAAGCAGCAGAAGCTGCGGATGCGAAGCCAGCGCTCTGACAATAGCAACACGCTGTTGTTGCCCTCCGCTCAGTTCATAAGGTTTACGTTTTTCGAAGCCGGCGAGGCCTACATTACGAAGCCAGTCTTCAGGCGACTGCTTTGAACGGCCGTTGAGGGCAATGGCAATGTTATCTCGTACGCTGAGGTGCGGAAAGAGCGCGTAGTCTTGAAATACCAGTCCAACATCCCGTTTTTCGGGAATCACGAACGTTTTGTCATCGGCCAGTATTCGGTTGTTCAGGGAAATAGATCCGGAAGCGGGTCGTTCAAACCCGGCAATAAGTCGGAGCAAGGTGGTTTTACCACTGCCGCTCTCACCGAGGAGAGCAAGCGACTCTCCTTTCTCGATTGCGAAAGAGCATCCGTGCAGCACCTGATTGCTGCCATATTGATGTACGACGTTTTCAACACTCAGAAAGCTCATGTACTTTTCATGCTTCGGTGCAGTAAAAGTACAGGAATCGTTCCGACAAGGATGACTGACAATGCGGGCAATGCTGCCTGAGCGAGGAGTTCATCATCTGCGTATTCGAAGGCTTTCGTAGCGAGGGTATCGAAATTGAAAGGACGCAGGATAAGGGTGAGGGGCAGTTCTTTGAGGATATCGATCAACACGAGTGAGGCCGCCATAACGGTTCCTTTTGCCGTGAGCGGAATGAATATACGTCTTAAGAGTGTGCTAGTGTTTTTACCCAATGATTGAGCGGCCTCGAACAAACGACCTGATCGTTTTTCACTTTCGGCGTTGAGCGGCTGATAAGCGACACCTGCAAACCTTACAGCGTAAGCGAAGGCAAGCAAAGGCAGTGTTCCGCTGATCAGTACGCCCGTCCAGATATCGCTGACCAACGAAGCGATAATGAGCATACCGATCGCAATAATGGCCCCCGGAATGGTGTACCCGACGCTGATGCTTCGGCTGATAATAAAGGTCATTTTATTTCGCACAAGCTGACGTACGAACTGTGTGAGCAGCACGAAGAACAGCACTAGTAGGGTACCTGAGAGACCACTGATCATGCTGTTGGATGCCAGAGAAAACCATTCTTCGGCAGCGCGAGAACGATTGGCGTAAGAGAAAAGCCAAAGCAAGTAGCTGACCGGTGCAGCGAAGCTGATGGTGAAAATACCTACGGCATAGGTTGTTGCGAGGGCGGCTTTCACACCTTTCAGCTTGGTGCGACGGGGGAGGCTGCTGCGGTTGCTCTCTGAGACCTTGTGCTTGCGGTGGTAAAAACCTTCACCCGCGCTGAGCAGGATAACGATAATGAAAAGTAGAAAGGCGAGCCTTACCGCAGAAACCAGGTCACCCATACTGAACCATGCTTTGAAGATGCCGGTAGTGAAAGTGGGAATTCCGAAGTATTTCATTGCTCCGTAGTCATTAAGCACCTCCATCATCACAAGAAAAACACCGCCGGCGAGCGCGGGTTGAAGCAGAGGTAGAATAATCTTGCGCAGCGTACGCATATTCGACATTCCGAGAGACTTTGCACTTTCGATGTAGCTGTTATACCTGCTCTCGAGGGCTACGCGGGCAGTGGCATACACATATGGATAGAGCACAAGTGCCAGCACGATGATGAGCCCCGGAAGGTGCATAATGTTCGTATGTACGCCCTGCATACCGAATGCCAGGAAGAGTTGGTGCATGGGACCGCTATACTCAAACATTCCAACAAAAGCGTAGGCAGCGATATAGGAGGGGATAGCGAGTGAAAGCAGGAGGGAGGGCCTTAGCCATCGTACACCGGGAAAGTCATACAACGACACCAGCACAGCGAGGGATCCACCGAGCAGGAGTGCGAGGCCTCCAACACCGACGATGAGGATCATTGTATTCTTGCTGTAATCAGCGAGCAGTGTTTCGGTAATGAACTGCCAGGCTGCGCCTCCTTCAATGAAAACACCGCCAAAAAGTGCGATAAGAGGAGTCAAGAGCAAGACAGCGGCAAAAGCCGCTGCCAATACCCACCCTATTCGGTTGGTCAGAGTATTCAATGCACTCCCGGGATCAATTCCAGTTTGCTTCGCCGTATGCTTCAACGGCCTTAGCATTCAGCAATCCGAGTTGCTCGAGCGGCAGGTCATCTTCTTTGAATTCGCCCCAGCTCTTGAGCAATGCTGAAGGTTGTGCTTCAGGATTCACCGGGTATTCGTAGTTACCATCTGCAAAACGCTGCTGGATGTCTTTACGGGTAAGAAACTCAAGTAGTTTGATCGCATTCTCTTTGTTCGGGGCGTTTTTAGTGACTCCACCCCCTGAGATGTTGATGTGTGTACCTCTACCGGCCTGGTTCGGGAAGAAAACCTTCACCATTTCTCCGGCATCCTTTTCGATTTGGTTCTCACTGTTCACCATTTTACCGATGTAGTATGTGTTTACGATGGCTACATCACCTTCACCTGCGGCAATGGCTTTCACCTGATCACGATCGTTGCCTTTGGGGTCGCGGGCGAGGTTGTTGCGCACATCTGTAGCCCATTCTAGAGCGGTTTCATAGTCGCTGTTTGCGATAATCGCTGCGAGTAGTGATTGCATATAAATGTTGCTGCTGCTGCGCGCTAACACACGTCCGTTCCAGGTGTCATCGGCGAGTGCCTTGTAGGTTGACAGTTCACTGCTGTCAACTCGGTCAGGATGATAGACCAGAACTCGCGCTCGTTTGGTGAGTCCGAACCATGCGTTGTCATTGGCTCTGAACTTTTCCGGTACACTTTTCATGAGCACTTCAGATTCAACAGCCTGCATCAGCCCTTTCTTGTGGGCGCGCACGAGTCGTCCGGCATCAGAGGTCAGCAGCAGATCAGCCGGCGATTCGGTACCTTCAGTCTCGAGGCGAACGATGAGTTCGTCAGCGGAAGCATTCACCACATTGACTTTAATTCCGGTTTCAGATTCAAATTCTTTGAAAAGTTGTTGGTCAATATCATAGTGGCGGTGGCTGTAGACGTTGACTTCAGCGGGCCCTTCGTTTATGGGTGCATTTGCCGCATCCGCTGTTTTATCAGCGGAGTCGTTTGTACCACATGCAAAAAGGAGAAAAAGGAAAAAAATTGCGCTAGCTGTTCTCATAATGATTCAAAATTCGCAGCAAATATAGACCGAGAAGGGGCTTAAAACCATACCAACATCAAGGTAATTTAGAATAGTTCTAAGAGTGTTCTTCTCCGGGTTGAGATCGTACGACCTGCCAGGCCATTATTTTTCGGTCATCACCACCACTGATCAGCAATCCCTCTGGGTGCCACCATAGCCAGTTGACCGAGTGTGTGTGCATAGGAAAAGCCGGACGAATCAGCCTGGCTAGTGGCTCAAAGATGTCAGTATCCCAGATTTTAATCGATTTATCTCTGCTCGCGCTTGCAGCGAAACGTCCGTCAGGAGAAAAAACAATGCTGTAGATGCCATAGTTGTGCGCCGGAATGGCCAGCACCGGTCTCAAGGCTTCATTGAGGTGCCAGAAGCGGAGGTGACCATCTTTTCCTCCCGACACGAGCAGAGGCTTTTTGGGGTGTTTTGCCATCGCATAGACTCCTTCATGGTGTGCGTGAAAGCGTTGTGTTTCATTGAGCCAGGGCAGGTCGAAAACACGGATGTATCCGTCGCTTCCACCCACATATATATGAGCACCGATGCGGGTGATTTCACGCACTTTGGATGTGCTGATCTGAAAATGCCGCACGAGTTTCCATGAACCGGGCTCCCATACGCTGAGAAATCCGTCTCCACCCGCAACAACGAGCAACTTTTCATCAGGAATGGGCAGGATGTCGAAAATTCCTTTGGTGTGTACTTTAAGATTTTTGATTTCCTTTCCGGCAACGAGGTCAATGATATGCAAGTGTCCGTTTCCAGTTCCTGCCAGCATCACTTGCTCTTCTATGATGCAATGCACGGTGAACACGGCCTCTTCCATCTTCACAGAAAAGGGTGAGGCAGTAGCTTGTTCTAGGTCCCATTCAGCAATGAAACGATCACCGCTCGCGGTGAGAAGAGAGCCTTTTTTTCGGCCTTCGCTGAAACCGTATACCGGACCTGCATGTCCGCTCAGTTCAAATTGCTTTTTCACATGAATCACCCGACAAAGGTAGTGGGATGAATTCAGATGTTCTGAGCGTCTGTCTTGATTTTCATGAGGTCTTCACGGCGCAGGGGTTTGGAGATGAAACGCTGCACAATGTCAAACTCTCTGGCTCGTCTCAGATCAACCGGATCAATAGAAGAGGAGATGATGTGTACGATCATCTGCTTTTTCAGGTCAAGTTGTTGCAGTGCTTCGAGAAATTCCCAACCATCCATCACAGGCATGTTCAGGTCAACGAGAATAATGTCGGGAGCTTCGTCGATATTGCTAAGTAAAATCCTTTTGAGTGTATCAAGTGCGAGTTTGCCATTTTCGAAGAAGTGGAGGTCATGGCAGAAGTCAGCGTGCCTGGCATGTTCTCGTATTCCCATTTGAAAGATGGGGTCATCGTCTACAATATATGCTCTGTGAAGTGCGCGCATACTAATTTCCCCTTCTGAAAATCAGGGTGAAGGTGGCTCCGTCATCCGGTTTGCTTTCAACGTCGATACTGCCCCCCATTTGCTCCATTTGATTTTTTGTGATGAATAAACCAATTCCGCGCGAGTCTTTTGACTTATGAAAGGTTTGGTACAACTTGAATACTTTACTGCTCACAGCCTTTGAATCAAAGCCCGTGCCGTTATCACGGAATTGAACTTGCACTTTGTTGGCTTTTTCAACAGCATCTATCGTGATACTTAAGGGGCGGCTATCAGACCGGTATTTAATAGAATTACTGAAGAGATTCGTAAAAACACTGTCAACAAAGGCTTGAGAGCCTAAAACATGAATAGAGTTGTCAACCAAAATCTTAATGTTTCCTTCAATATTCACAATGGAGCCTCTGAATTGTTCGTGTAGTTTATGCAGTGCATCAAGTAGACATATAATGTCGTCAGGTTGCGTTGGGTCATTATTGATGGCAGCAATCTGACTCAAGTCTTTTATAGTTGTATCCAGTCCCTGGGTTGCATTATCTATCATTTTGAAGTACTGTGAGTCATAGATTTCAGGCTCCTGGTCTTTGATTAAATTGAGCAGCAGCAGCAGGTTGCTCGTATGTGATCTGAGGTTATGGGATACAATTTGAGCGAAGCTGAGCAAGCGTTCATTTTGTGAACGGGTGATATTCAGAATATCATTCAGTTCTTTCTCTGCGAGCTTTTGCTTGCTGATATCGGTAGCCACCAGGAAGAACCGCTCATTATGACCCGATTTGAAGTATCGGCTGGTACCTAACAGTGTGGATACTGCTTCATTGCGATTATTGATAAAGGCGCATTCTCTGAGGTATTGCGGAGCATTGATAGTCAGTTCACGCAACACATTAGTTGCATTGAACGGACGATCATTTAGCCCTGTCTCATCACAAAAGGATTTCCAGGTTTCTTCGGGCAATGAGATCAGGGAGTTTCAGCCTTTGCAAAGCTACAGAAGGCTCGTATCCAAGCGCTTTTTGTGCTCCGATATTGAAGAAAACAACCTTGCTGTCATGATCCGCTTCAATTATGATGACTTGTTCGCTTGAATTAAGTCTGAGAATCTGACTTTCCAATTCAGATTGTGTCGCCTTGAGCTCAGAAATATCATTGAACTGTACGATGCATTGACTGGGGAGCCCTTCATTGCTTTCTACCGCACTGATTCCTACCATGCAGTAGCTGAGGTCACCATGTTGATGCACAATATTCACGGTGTTTTTGTACTCTTCTGTTTGTCCGGCCTCAAACTCCTTTAAAGCACGTCTCACTTCGGTTCTGCTCTGACTTTCGATGAAGTCTGTGATCGGGCTGCCGATAAGCTCAGCTCTTTTACAACCCGTCAGTGCAGCAAGTTTCTCATTGGCATGAATAATCTGACCTTGTAAATTGATCAGGGCATTTCCATTGGGTGCATTGTCGAACGTGCTTCTGAATTGTTCTGTACTTTCATGGAGTTTGAGCAACGTTTTTTTCTGTTTGTCGATATCCTGAAACACTCCGTGCACCGCGACGCATTTTCCATTTTTGATGCTCGGTATGCCGATGGCTCTTACCCAGCGTTCATTGCCCTTCGCCGTAATGATCTGAAGTTCTTCGTCATAGGGTTCGCCATTGGTCAATGCTCGTTCAAAAACTTCCCTGATCCGGTCTCTGGAGTACCCCGGTTTGTAGAAGTGGATACCGTCCTCTACTTTAACCGGTGCTTCAGTTTCTATTTCATGAATCTCACGGGTCAATTCGCTCCATTCGACCATATTGGTTTCGAGGTTGGCTTCCCACGAACCGATTCGAGCGACTTTATTGGTTTGTTCAAGGCGCTTTTTATAACTGGCCAGAAGCAGCTCATTGTTTTTGCGTTCGGTAATATCCTGGTGTGAGCCTGCCATCCATTCGGGTTGGCCATCTTTGGTGTAGGTGATCGTTTTTCCAATATCCACAACCCAAACCCAATGTCCGCTTTTATGCCGCATTCGCGCTTCACAGACATACTGCTGCGTTTTTCCAGTCCAGTAATCGTTCAGTAATTTACCTGACACTTCAAGGTCGTTCGGGTGTGCGAAGCTCATCCAGGTGTCAATGGATATCGGTTGCAGTTCTTCGAGGCTATATCCTATAATCTCTGCCCACCTTTCGTTAAAGACGGTTTCTCCTGTTTGAACGTTCCACTCCCAGGTGCCAAGCCCCGTTGACCGGGATATATCATCAAGTCGATCAAAGTCGTTATTCAGCTTTCGAAATCGCTGTTCAACCTCTGCCAGGTTGTAAAAGTACACAGTGAAAACGTCAGCTTTTTCGATGCGATAGGCCAACTTACAGGTATAACCAGATGCGTCAGTAGCTGAAAGAATACCCTCTTGCTCTTTGAGCAGGTCTTGCAAAGAAAACTCCGAAACGAAGTATGTGTCAGCCTTAGCTGATGATGGTCGGGGTGTGTTAAACACAACACCTTCGGCATCAATAAGTTGGCCGGTAGCCAGGTCAAATGTAGCTTTAGAAGATACCAAGATGATCGCTTTAATGGCGCCGTTTGCTGAGTCAAAGGCTGATGAAAGATAGTAAACTGCTTCTGAAAGTAGTGTTGAGGCTGATAAATTCGACTAGTCGTCAGAGCGCTTTGTCAAGTCATAGCGGTATTTGATGAAAAGTATGACAATCAAAATTGCCGCTGCTGCCCAGATATATCCCATTTCGTTCGTTTTGGATTCAGATTCTCAGCTGAATCCGTTTCCGGCTTTAGCCTTAAAGCTAAGGGAAAATTCTATTTTTGGCTGAAATCAAAGCATCAATGAGACTTTTTCTATCTATTGCGGCAACTCTAAGCTGTATCGTTGTTCATTCATCACAGCCCTTATCATGGCAGCTTCAGGGGGTCAGAGGCGCCGGTAGTTGAAGTTCAAAGCTATGACCACAATGAGTTGATGGAGGAGGCTGACCGCATGGCACAGCTTGAAGGTCGCGCCATGGATGGAAAGCTTCGTTTTGCTGATCTTGATTTTTTTGATGAAGCACTTACAGAGGAATTGCCAGACGGCACGATGCTTTCCCGGATGACCTTCTACAGTGAAGGTGCACGTGCGCTTTCGGTTTATTTTGATGATTTCCACCTGCCGGTGGGATGCGAACTTTACATTTATAATCGAGAAGGCACCTATTTCGAAGGCCCTTACACCTACCTTGAAAACAATGACCACCATCGCTTCATGACGAATGATATCTGGGGCGAATACCTGACCCTTGAGCTGGTCATGCCGCAAGGGGTCGTGGGAACGCCGCGACTTGATGTTATGGCGGTGGGCTATCTGTTCCAGTACGTAACCGATCCGTTGAACCCATCATCTGAAAGAGGTGGTTCTCAACCCTGTCAGGTCGATGTCAACTGTCCGGAGGCACAAGACTGGCTTTGCCAAAAAGATGCGGTGACGCGTCTTCGAGTGACCGATGGGGGAGCATCGTTTGTGTGTTCTGGCGTCATGGTCAATAACACTGCAGGAGATTGCCGTCAGTTGTTGTTAAGCGCACTGCACTGCGCAGACGGTGTAAGTGCAGCAGATCTTGCTTTTCTGCAGGTACGTTTTCAATACGAGCGCTCGCAAGATGCCGAATGCGGACAAGGAAGTTTCGCCAGCAGTCGCAACCGCACCGGGGTCATTCGACTAGCTGATAGCAATGACAACAATGGCGGTGGTTTTGACGGTTCTGATTTTATTCTTTTCGAGGTGGAAGATGATATCCCGGATGCCTGGAATCCTTACTTCGCAGGATGGGATGCACGCAACCTCAATAGCTCGTCGGGAGTGAGTATTCATCACCCTTCAGGCGACATCAAGAAGATATCAACGTACACCAGCACTCTTAGTAGTATCTCTCTCGGCGCACTGGGCGGTTCTCACTGGGAAGTTGAATGGGCACCCACAACCACAGATCACGGGGTGACCGAGCCGGGGTCGAGTGGGTCACCCATCTTCAGTAGCGAAAAATTGATCATTGGAACATTAAGCGCCGGATTTTCTGCTTGTGAACCGGGAGGCTTGGGGAACGGAACCGGACCCAATGAACCCGATTATTACGGTAAGCTGAGCTGGCACTGGGACAACAACCCGAATCCGCAAAGTGAAAAATTGAAAAACTTTCTTGATCCGCTGAATGTCTTGGGCTCAGGTGCGGAGTTCTACTTCGGTGCATACCGTCCGTGCAATTCTGCGGCAAGTTGCGAAGCCGTTACGGTAGAAGAAAATATGTTGAGCCTCAAGACGGTTAAAGTTGCTCCTAACCCTACAGCCAGTGGCATTTCATTCCTCCGCGTAGATGAGCGCATTCAACTGCAGCAGTTGGAGATCTATGACGCGCAAGGGCGACTACTCTATCAGACGACCGTCAATGGGCCGGTTCAGCAACTCGATTTTAGCGCGTACACAGAAGGAACCTACTACATTACAGTGAGAACTGCCCTCGGTGCAAGCTTTACACAGCGGTTGATTAAGCTTTAATGCACCTAACATGCAACCTTTTCGATAGCTCTCACGATATCCTCAGTGAAAGCTTCTGAATACAATGGCAAAACGGGTGTACTTTTGCACTCCTGAAAAGGAGTTGCCTTGAATTTGATCAAACTACTGAAATACCGAATCATATTCTCCCTCATTTCTCTCTCCTATTGTGCGATCTTGACCGCGCAGTGTGAGGTAGATGCAGGCGGAAATGTATCAGTTTGTGCGGGGTCCACCGTCAGCCTTGGCGGTAATCCGACTATTGTGGCTGCCGGCAATGGAGCATCTGTGACGTGGGATAACGGCCTGGGGAACGGACTCAATCCAACAGTGTCGCCGAATTCTACAACCACCTACGTCGTTACGCTTACTGATAATGATGGCTGTCAAACCACAGACGAAGTAACCGTTAGCGTTTTCAATCCGCCCGTTGCTGATTTCTCGTTCAACCCCTCCGGAGCATGCGCAGGACTCCCTGTTGATTTTACCAATCTTTCATCAGGCACCGGACTGGAATACGACTGGAATTTCGGCAATCCGCAGAGTGGTGCGGCAAATACTTCTACGGAAACCAATCCCTCGCACGAGTTTGTAGCCCCGGGAAACGGTAACCAGAGTTTTGATGTCACCCTAACGGTAACGGATGCCAACGGATGCACCGATTCTGAGTCGGTCTCCGTGCCCGTCATTCAGTCTCCCGACCCTACGATCGAAGACGATGATATTTTTTCACCCTTTGTGATGTGCGGTACTTCGGGGCAAACAGCCTTCGATTTGACCATTGAAAACGCTTCGTCGACCACAGGCAGCAATACGAATTACACAGTCGATTGGGGTGACGGTTCACCTGCTTTCTCCGGCAATGATTTTACGTCACTCGATCACACGTACAACTCGGCCGGGTTTTTTGACCTCACAGTTACCGTTGATGGTGACAACGGCTGCAGCAGCAGTGCCACTTACGAAGTATTTTCGGGTAGCAATCCGTCAATTGGTTTGGCGAATCCAGGCTCTACTATTAATCTTTGCGCACCGAATGAGCTGACATTTCCGCTGACCAACTACGAAAATAATTCACCGGGCACCGAGTATGTTGTGAACTTCTCAGACGGATCTCCACCACAAACTTTTGTGCATCCGCCTCCGCCGTCCATCAGTCATGTTTTTGACATTTCATCTTGTGGGTTTACAACTACCGGTGGTATTCAGAATTCGTTTCAGGTACAGATTTCGGCGTCAAACCCTTGTGGACTCTCTTCTGCGACAATTGAGCCGATTCAAACCTCAAGCGCTCCAACAGCGGCGATGGATGTGTTCCCGGGTACAGAAGGCTGTGCAGGGGTGCCCTTCACTTTCTCGAACGTATCAACCAACGCTAACTTCAACAACAACGGAGATTGCATCAGCCTGATGGAGGCCGAATGGAGTATTGCACCTGCTGCCGGCTGGACGGTTACCGGCGGTGCCCTTGATGATCCTGACAGCTTTAGTGCCGTGTTTGATCCGGGTACTTATACCATTACGATGGTAGGCTCAAACCCATGCGGAGATGATACAGTTGAGGTTGAGATTTGCGTTACTGAGCCCCCGGTAGCTGATTTTACAGCAGATCCGGTTGAGGGCTGTGCACCGCTGATTGTGCCCACGCAAAATTTCAGCTCTTCGCTTCAGAATTGTGACCAGGAAACGTATTTATGGGAGGTAATTCCGAATCAGGGCTGGGGCTTCGTTTCAGGAAATGCATCTTCGATTGCCCCGGAGTTTCAGTTTACTCAGGCGGGCACGTACACCATCCAATTATCGGTAACCAATGTGTGCGGCACAGATATCGTAACGCAGCAAATCACCGTCATTGAACCCCCTCAGGTTGATCTTGATCCTATTGCTGACGCTTGCCAGGGTACGGTGATTAACCCCTCAGCCTTCGTTGATAATGGGGGAGGAGTCATCAATGATTATTCATGGACATTTCCGGGCGGTAGCCCGGGAAGTGCTAACGGGCCTGACCCGGGAACCGTTACTTACGACCAGACCGGAAACTTCAATGTTACGCTTGAAGTGACCAATGAGTGCGGAACAGCAACAGCCACCGAGAGTTTCCTTGTAGACCCTACACCGCAGGTCAACCTCAATGCAGCTGAGGATGTCATTTGTGCAGGTGCATCGACTGTATTGACAGCATCCGGGGCAACTTCTTATGACTGGGATCCTGCACCTGGCCTCCAGAATATCAACGGCAATACGGCTACTGCCGCTCCGGGAGCACAAACCACCTACACAGTCACGGGTTTTAGTCCTGCCGGATGCTCCAACACCGCACAGGTTACCGTAGACGTTACCCCCCAGCCGATTGTTTCGCCAGACGGGCCTTTCGAGACCTGCGCCGATGAGTGCGTTGAGCTGAGCGTAACCGTCAGTGGCGGTCAACCTCCTTACACGACCTATAGCTGGACTCCGGCCGGAGATCTCGATGATCCCACGTCTTCAACGCCAACGGCTTGTCCGGGACAACAGGATCAGGATTATCAGGTCACGGTTACAGACGCGAATGGATGCAGCGGCAGCGCCATTGTTCCGGTTACTGTTAATCCTCTACCTGTGGTGAATGCGGGTCCTGATGTGGTCTTCTGTGATCAGCCTCAGGGCGAACAGCTCAATCCGGTTACGCCCGGAGGTACGTGGAGCGGACCGAACGTAGACGCATCCGGCGTTTTCACGCCGAACGGCACCGGAGTATTCGACCTGACATACACCTTCACGGATGCTAACGGTTGCACCAATATCGACAACGTTGAAGTGGAAGTCATCGCTCCGATTGTTGCTGATGCAGGACCTGACATTGCGTTCTGCCAGTCTTTGCAAGGTGAGCCACTGGTGGCCGCAACACCGGGCGGAAGCTGGAGCGGCACTGACGTGACCCCAGACGGCATTTTCACCCCCAACACCCCCGGAATCTACACCCTTACTTACACGCTCGGAGGAGGCTCTTGTTTATCTGAAGACCAGATAGAAGTGGAGGTTTACGATTTGCCTGTGCCTGATGCCGGAAATGACATCAGTATATGCGAAGGAGATGAGGTGGTGCTGGGTGCATCTACCTCGGGCGGTGCGGCTCCGTATGCTGTTGAGGCCTGGTCGAATGACCCGCAGATTGCTGATGTGAACGATCCTCAACCGATGGTGCAACCTGCAGGAACAACCACCTTTACCTGGAACGTTACCGACGCGAACGGTTGTGAAGCGAGCGATGAGGTTACCGTTGACGTTCTCGGTGCACCAGTGGTAGAAGCCGGCGACGACATTGCGCTTTGTAATCAGCCTATTCCGGAGCAGCTTGTTGGCTTTTCACCGATAGCGGGTGCCGGCGAAGACGGTACCTGGAGTGGTCCGAACATCGATGCATCCGGCGTTTTTACGCCGAATACCACCGGTGATTTCACGGTATTCTACACCTTTACCAATGTTGCCGGCTGTGCCAATACGGATTCGCTGGTCGTGACCGTGACGGATCCGAGCGATGCAGACACGGGCCCGGACTTATCCGCCTGCCTGAACGATGATGCCATTCAGCTGGCGGCAGGAGGGACGTGGACGGGCGACAACGTGACGCCATCCGGCGTTTTTACGCCGTCAGAAGCAGGAACATTTGACCTTGAATTCAGCATCGGAACGGGCACATGCCTCACGACTGACGACCTCAGCATCACCGTATTTGAGCTTCCTGATGTGAATGCCGGAGACGAGGCGTTCATCTGCGAAGCGTCAAGCATTCAGCTCAACGCGACGGCGGGTACACCCAATGGTGTGATCGAAAGCTACGCATGGAGTGGAGTAGCGATCGATGACCTTACACTTGCTGACCCCACCGTAACACCTCCATCTACTGAAGTGTACACCGTTTTGGTCACTGACAGCGAAGGCTGCACCGCTGAAGATGCGGTGACCGTGAACGTGAATGGCCTGCCTGTGGTAGAGGCGGGTGAAGACCTCGTTCTTTGTGACCAGCCTATTGCCGAAGTGCTGGAAGGCTTCTCGCCCTTGCCTGACATGAACTCAACAGGAGAGTGGACCGGCACCGGAATCAGTGACCCTGCCGGCGAATTCATTTCACCGGGAACCGGGAACTACACCTTGTACTACACCTTCACGGATATCGCCGGCTGCACAAATCTGGATTCGATAATGGTGGAAGTGATTGATCCGGTGATTGCTGATGCAGGTCCCGATCAGGAATACTGCCTCAACGCCGGTGAAGTGCAGCTTGCGGGCTATTCGCCTGTGAACAATGTGACCTGGTCAGGTGACGGAATCACAGATCCGGAAGGCGGATTGTTCAGTCCGACTGACGCAGGTACAGGAACCTTCACGCTTACGATTGAATTCGGTAGCGGCACTTGCTTTACCTCTGACGAGGTGGATGTCACGGTGCTCCCGCTGCCGTTCATCACCACGACGGCTGACCCTGTTTTCTGTGGAAACGACGCTGCCGCTGACCTGGGGGTGTTCACTCCGGCAGGAGGTATCTGGGAAGGGCCGGGCATTGTTGATCAGGATCAGGGCATCTTTGACCCGGCTCTTGGCGAAGGCAGTTATGACGTCTTGTACTGGTATACCGATCCGATGACGGGATGCGCAGATACGAGTGAGGTGACCGTATCGGTTTCGCCCGTGCCGGTTGCCGACTTCACGCTTGCACCTGAAGGATGCACGAATGCGCCGGTGGATATTACCAACAACTCGACAGGGGCAGACAGCTTTGAGTGGGACTGGGGAGATGGCAATACCGACGTGGGGGAGACTCCTGTGTTCACCTATCCTGATGAGGGTGTCTTTACGGTTGAGCTAGTTGCAGAAAATAGCTTTGGATGTCGTGACAGCATCACACAGAGCAATGAAATCATTGACCCGCCGGCAGCTGCGCTGACCTTGACACCTGCTGAGGGCTGTGCGCCGCTTGAGGTAGGGTTCACCAATGAGAGTATAGGTCAGTACCTGAGCTTCGAGTGGGACCTCGCAATCTCGTCTTCAGATCAGGAGACGCCCGCGGCCGAGATTTACCAGCAGGGAGACAGCATTGTAGAGTATGAGATCAGCCTCACCGCAACGAACTACTGTGGGAGCGACATCGCAATAGACACCATAGTGGTTTTCCCGCAGCCGGTTGCCGGATTCGGAACGGATTACGACCAGTTCTGCAGCCCGTGGGATACGCAGATCAACAATACAAGTGTTGGTTTACCTGACACTTACGAGTGGGATTTCGGTGACGGGATCTTCAGCACTGAAGAAGAGCCCGGCTCGAACGTTTACACTACCGATGACGAGCCTACCGACTACACGATTACCCTTGTGGCAGAGAATGAGTGTGGGGTGGATACCTTTGCTTACACCATTACGGTGCTTCCCAATACCGTGACCAGCTTCTTCAATACAAACGTTACGGAAGGTTGTGAGCCTTTGACGGTCGAGTTTACCGACTTCTCAGAGGGCGGTACCATTATTGCATACGACTTTGGCGATGATAACGTGAGCAACGAAGATAGTCCGACCCACACCTTTACAGAGGCCGGTACCTACACGATTTTCCAGTTTGTGAATAATGGCTGCAGCTTTGACACGGCGCAGGCGCAGATTACGGTTTTTGAAACCCCTGAGCTCGACTTTACTACTGACTTGCCGAACGTCTGCCAGAATCAGCCGGTACAATTCATCAACCTCAGTGAGAACGTCAATAATGTGGAATGGGATTTCGGAGACGGCACTACGACGGATTTGACAAATCCGATGCACAACTTCGGTTCCGGAGGCACTTTTGACGTAACAATCAGCGCTACATCAGAGACCAACGAGTGTGAAGCGACGCTCACACAGCCGTTTACGGTATTTGCCGCTCCTGAAGCGGAATTTTCGATTGAAGAACAGGTGGGATGCAGTCCGTTTGTTGTTGACTTCAGCAATGAAACGACCGGAGGTAATTTCTACCAGTGGGATTTCGGTGACGGGGAGACGGGCAACGGGCAAAACGAGAACCACACGTTCTTCAATGATACGGCTGAGCCCGTGTTGTACACCGTGACGATGGTCGCAGAAAACCTCCAGCTTTGCGCTGATACCTTTCAGTTTGATGTGATCGTATCACCGACACCCGTAAGTGACTTTACGCTGTCAGATACCGAGAGCTGCACCTTCCCGATCGAGGTGTCAACGACCAATAACTCACTGTTTGCAGATGGCTATGACTGGGCATTCACACCTTTCGGAGATTCACAGCTTGCCGAGCCGGCCATCACCATTGACCAGGTCGGAAGCTGGGATATAACCTTGGTTGCAAGCAATGCTTACGGATGTGAAAATGCAAGTACGCAAACGTTCAATGTTCACCCACTGCCTGAAATCAGTTTTACACCAACACCTGACTGGGGATGCATTGACTTGCCGGTGCAGTTTGGCAATGCGACCACCGGTTCAGCGTTCTACGAATGGGACTTTGGAGATGGTTTCAGCAGCAACGAAGTCAATCCGATTCACACGTATACGGAAGCGGGTTATTACGACGTAACCTTGATTGCCACAACAGATCAGGGGTGCACTGACACCCTCACCATTGATGCTGCGGTATCGGCATATCCCGTGCCGACGGCTGATTTCAGCTTCACTCCTGAGACCACAGATATTTACTCACCAGAAGTAGCCTTTACTGATCAGTCTGTAGACGCGAACTCCTGGTTTTGGTCATTCGGTGACGGATATACATCGAATGAGCAAGACCCTGTGCACGGCTATGAAGCGCCCGGAATTTACCTGATCGATCTGACCGTGGTGAACCTTTACGGATGCGAATCACGCGATGAAGCGGTTGTCACGATTGCCGATCAGTTTGACATTTATGTGCCAAACGCCTTTACACCTGACAACGATAATATAAATGATGTTTTTCGTCCGGAAATCGGCGGTAAAGACATGGTTGATTACTACCAGTTGCAGATTTATGATCGTTGGGGAGTTGTCGTTTTCGAGACCAACGACATAGAGGCTTTCTGGACCGGCAATAACAGGGGAGGAGGGCATTATGCGCAGAATGACGTCTACGTGTGGCAAGTAAAATTCAGGTTGAAGGGTGCAGAGCGAAGCGAGGTGATGCGCGGACATGTGACATTGATCCGTTGATCAGTGCACAAAGGCGAGCTGGCTGAGCTCTACAATGGTTTTGAAGTTCCCGAAAGCGACGGTGACCTTTGAGCCATCCATTTCAATTACTTGTCCTCGCTGTTTCCCCTTAATCAGTCTAACGGTGCTGCCAACCTCAATTTTCTTTTGGTTGGGCTTGATTTTTCCGGGGTTTTTCTTCGCTTCCGCCCTTCTCTTGAGTTCTTCTTCTCTCAGTTGTTCATCGATACGCGTGCGTTCTACCGCGAGGTATTTGCGGATATCTTCCAGTAGTTCTTGATTGGCATTTTTATCAGGGCCTTTTCCCCGGATTTTACCTGTGGAGTATTTCTCGATGAACTGAGCGAGCTTTCGCCCTTTATTGAGCAGGTCGTTGTTTTTGTCGATGATCTCTTGTTGCGACTTCAGTCGCTCTTCGTACTTCACGAGCTTATCTTTGAACTTCTGTTCTGCTGATAGTGCACCTTTTTCCGCAGCCCTTGTGTCACGAAGCAAGCGGTCATATTCTGACTTTTCTTTTTGCAAGTCGGCGATGAGCTTGTCCATCTTTACCTTGCGGTCATCAAGACGTGATTTAGCGTCGTCGATCAAGGCTTTATCGATCCCATTGATTTCAGCCACTTCAAAGGTGAATGAGCTGCCTGGTTGACCTACATCAAGTTTGTACAGCGGTTTCAGCGTTTCTTTATCGAAGAGCATTGAACCGTTTATGGCGTTGCGAAGTTCAGCAGCCTTGAGCTTGATATTGGCGTAATGGGTGGTGATTACACCGAAACTTTTGCGATTGTAGAGTTCTTCAAAGAATACTTCAGCGAGCGCACCGCCGAGTTCAGGGTCTGAACCGGTGCCAAATTCATCAAGTAGCAGCAGCGTTCTTCGGTTGGCGACATTCAGGAAATGTTTCATCCTTTTCAGGCGGTAGCTGTAAGTACTTAGTTGGTTTTCAATACTTTGATTGTCACCGATATCAGTCAATACAGAGTGAAAGAAGCCCACTTTACTATTGGGATCCGCCGGAATGAGAAGTCCGCTCTGCAGCATCACCTGCAAGAGTCCCACCATCTTCAGGGTGATCGATTTACCACCTGCATTCGGTCCGCTGATCACCAGCATCCGGCTGAATTTATCCAGACGCACAGACTGCGGATGTGTTGAAAGTCCTTCGCGCTTATTGGTCAGAAGCAGAATCGGGTGGTAAGCCCTGATAAGCTCTATTTCTTGTTCCGGGCAAAAGCCCGGGATGTGAGCGTCCATGTCAAGAGCGAGCTTGGTGCGGGCATTGATGTAGTCAAGTTCAATCAGGAGGCCGTTGTATGCTTCGATAAGCGGCAGCGATGATCGGATATCGGCTGTTAACTGATGCAGGATACGCCTGATTTCCCGTCGTTCATCATCCCGAAGCA
Source organism: Flavobacteriales bacterium (assembly GCA_018402085.1). GTDB lineage: Bacteria > Bacteroidota > Bacteroidia > Flavobacteriales_D > Sanyastnellaceae > Sanyastnella. The sequence continues at coordinate 986,981 of JAGYJM010000002.1, forward strand.
TTTCAAACTCATGGTTCAGCGGCACATTCTGCTGTGGCTCGATGTATGTAATGCTGCCGGTATTGGATGCACCCATCGCCGTTCCTCCCACTTTGCGCTTATGGGTGCTCATCACCGCCAAAACACGGCGGTCGCTGATGAAGCCTTCGCGTGTATCAGCCAGCCATCCTTTCTCATTGAGACCTTTCAGTACTTTGTTAAAATTGGCATTGATCTTTCGGCGAATGGAGGCCATTTGCTGCCGGATACGCTGGAGACCTTCAGAGGCATCGTCTCTGATTTGACCTCTGTTGTCAAAAACGGCATCCACCAGATGGATCATTTCGTCGGTATAATGCACTCCGTTAAAGAGCGACCACAAACGTGGAAACTCGTCTTCCTGTGTATCGAAGAATTCAATCATGCGATTGACGAGGTCAGATGCGTCGCGAATGCGCAAAAAAGCTTCTTCAGGTAACACGGCATCGCGTATATTCAGCGTACGTATGTCGTGATGCATTTCCTGGAAATCAAGTGCAGGAAATACATGTCCTTCGGTGCGCAATACCTGAAACTCCCGTGTTTCTTCAAGTGCTTGCACAATATCGCTTTTTCGGCGCATTGGCATCAGCTCAGCTGCTCGCATCCGCGCGGTATCACTCACGCAGTGGTCATGCAGCATGATCCGGATCAGGTCAAATTCAAGATCTTTCACCACTTGCTCATCAAAATGGAACATGTACTGCATAGCCCGTAAATTACAGGTTAGGAACGAATTTGTTCCTGCACGTAACGAATCAGTTGGTCTGTATCGCTGTAGTCAAACCACTTAATAGAGGTGTTCTTTTTGAACCAGGTAAGTTGGCGCTTTGCGAAATTGCGGGTGTGTTGCTTGATTTTTTCAATAGCCGTTTCGCGATCCATTTCACCATCGAAATAGGCGAAAAGCTCTTTGTATCCGACCGTATTCAAGGCGTTGAGTGAACGGTGGGGGTATACACGACGAGCCTCCGCTTCGAGCCCTTCTGCCATCATCCGGTCAACACGATGGTTAATTCTTTCGTAGAGTGCTTCGCGCTCTGCCCGGAGACCTACGAAAAGAGTGTTGAACGGTCGCTCACTTGAAGCATCCTGCCGTAAGGCAGAAAAAGGCTTACCGGCGACTATGCAGACTTCCAATGCCCTCACAAGCCGTTGCGGATTGCAGACATCCATCGTGCGAAACTGTTCGGGGTCTCGGGTTTTGAGTTCTTTCTGTAAAGGCCCAATGCCATCTTGCTCGAACCGTTGCATAAGTTTTTCCCTAACACCCTTATCCGAGGGTAAATCGTCAAAACCACGTGTCACCGCTTTGATGAAAAGACCTGAGCCGCCTACCATGACGGCTGTGCGATGTTGTTTGAAAAAGTCTTCGAGAAAAGAGAGCACATCTCGCTCAAAATCCCCTGCGCTGTAATCGTCAAAAATGCTGAGCGAGTTAACAAAGTGATGATTGACTTCAGACTGCTCCTCTGCAGTGGGCTTCGCCGTACCGATGGCGATCTCGCGGTAGAACTGTCTGCTGTCGCTAGAGATGATTTCGGTTTCGAGTGCTTGCGCCAGTCTTATGGCTGCTTCGGTTTTTCCGATAGATGTAGGACCTGCGAGTACGACGAGCGTCGGACGCTTGCTCATGGCGACTCAGTATCGATCATCGTCGAGGTCGTCGAGGCTGGTGAACATATCATCGTCGTCTTCGTCATCTTCATCGTTGAGGTAAGCATCTAGTTCGGGATCGCCGGTTGAGATCTTCTCTTTGCCTCCGCCTTCATCGGGTTCGCCAATATCTCCGAAGAGGTCAACTTCTTTGCTCTCTTGAGCGGGAGCATCACCAAATACAAGTGCCACACGGGGATAAATTGTGCTTGCAGCGGCCTTTTTTACTTCCACCAATTCGATGTAGAAGCACCACATTCGGAGGAAGTCATAAACGTAAATGACCTTTTCTTCAGGACTTTGGATCATTTGTTCCAGGGCGATTCCAGACATGGTTTTGATGCCGCCGGGAACAGCGCCTTCTCCCATTTCCATCAGGGTAATTTCTTCACCTCGTTCCCACTGGTCGTCGCTCATGTAAAAAGATGCCATTTCACCTTCTTCAAAGTCAAAGGCGCTGAGCACGGCATTGTGCAGTGACTTAAAGGTGTCACCGGTTTCAATTTCGATGTCTCGGAAAACATCTTCTTCCGTATCGATGATGACTCGAAACTTGAAAATCTTCATAGAGGAGGGGCTTCAGATTCCCTTTCGGGTATTTGTGCAAAAGTACCAAATGGATCATGGAGCTAAAAGCCCTCGAGCTCAAATCATTTCAAGCGATAAGAAAGAGCTAACTCGAGACGGTAAAGTGTTGAGGCACTGTCGAATGTTCCTGCTCTTTCCCGGGCTTCTGAAGGGCGCGCCGGTTGCTGCCAGTGGTCAGTTGCCGCCCCATAGCCCGCCAGAATCTCCAGCATGAGCGGCGTTTCACCGCACCCCACAGTGTATCCGAATGCTATGCCTCCACCGAATGAGTGCCCTCTCCGATAATGACCCGCTGATGGGACACCGTCCATCGTGTACTCGCGCATCCTTCTCAGGTGCCCGAATGCTGACGTGAAAAGTCCTCGCTGAGGCGAAAGTTGTGATGAAAAGTAATACCGCACTTCCGGAAGCAGTGCGAATCCGCTGATGCTGTACGATTCCCAACTGGCGTTTATGAGGTCGGTATCATGATGGGCGTACATGCCGCCTTCAAGGTGGAGCCCGTAGGTGAAGCGTGAATCCTCTTCACCATAACTGTAGCCAACGCCAAAAAGCGGTTGGCCAGTGAGAAAAAAACTGTTTTGCACACGAACTTGGTGCTGCCCTGCAGCGTAAGCGGCAAATCCGCATACGAGCAGTAGCGTGGTAAAGAGTCGCATCAGAGCATCAGGTTAGGACTCTAAAGATAAGGAATTCAGGTCAGAGCCTCATAAATTAGTGCTCAAAGATGGGCATCTATAGCTGAAGCCTGCACCTGGTTATGACTCGCATCAAAGACCGCCATCCCATTTCTGATTACAATCATTTGCGGACTCTGATGCTCAACGGCAAGTTCTTGTGCAATTCTGTTGGAAAGCTGCCTATGTGCAATCAGGTCAAGAAAGTAAGGACGAATCCGCTCCGTATCAAAGCTCCAGTCTCGCTCGAACATGCGCAGAGCCATGGAGCTTACCGGACAGCGGGTGCTGTGCTTGAAGATGACCACCGCTTGCTGGTGGGACAAGGCAATTGCAGCGTCAATGTCTTCGTCTCTGCGAAGGATGTCCCAGGTAAATTTCGCCATAAGAAGGGTTGGAATTCGTAGCTTTGGAGGCCAAATTAGTGAAAGAATGGATACAAGAATCATCAAGGGTATCATCACCCTCGGATCACTCGCTTTTACCGTATATCTGTACGTTACGGAGTACTGGGGTAGTGCCATAGGGATGACACTCGTAACCATCGTGCTGGGGCTCACCATGTTGCGGAGCATCCGGATGATTTTTGTTTTCTTCAACCTGCAGCAGCAGAAGGTTGATAAGGCTAAGAAATGGCTCGGTCGAATCAATCCGAACCACCTTTGGAAGCGCCAACAGGGCTACTACTATTTTTTGCTTGGCAGCACAACCATGGAAACGAACTTAACGGAGGCTGAACGTCATTTGCGTAAGGCATTGAGCATCGGTTTGCGAAAAGATCACGACAAAGCTGCCGTGAAGCTCAACCTTGCCGCGGTGGCATCAGCGAAGCGCCGCACGAAAGAGGCGCGCATGCTGCTGGCCGAGGCTAAGAAACTTGATAAAAAGGGAATGCTCAGGAATGATATCAAGATGATCGAAAAAGCCATCAAGAACCCCAGAGTAGTTCACCAACGCCGCTAAGCGCGTTCGTTCTGTTGCATTTTCTGAACTTTTGACAACAACATCAGGCTTTTGCGCTGTAAATCTTTGGTGATTCCACGGTAGTGCTCCTCGAGGGCAGATGAACCATCAGGGTATGAGTGGGCATCAATTTTCAATACCTGGTATTGTATTTCATCCGAGGCATCGCGCACGATTTGGTTCAATTGCTCACTAAGATGCGGATGGTTGACCATGCAGTGAAAACACTGCTCAACCACATCATTCATGATGACGTGAACGGCTCTTTTAAGTTCGTCTCGATGGGCGGGCATACAGTTCGCAGTTAAGGCTTCGTAATTGAAGATAACAAAATTATTCTTGAAATCCTGACCTGTCAGTATGGTCGGTTCTTTCTTGGTTCTCGTCGATTTTTTAGGTGTGTTGAACGAAATTGCCTCCTGGGAGAATTCTAATAGACTTTTGCTCTGCGATCGGTTTTGACGATCCGGGAAAGGCACCATGAGTAAAGCAAGGTCGCACCTTCAATGCTGGCCAGCAGTGACATTAAAAATCAAAATGCCACCTATTTAGCGAATGGTTCAGGTGGACAAGTAAAAAGTTGAACAGGTCACCCGGCTGCCCTCCGGGAGAGCCATCCAGCTGAGGCCAGTCATTGCTGCCGTAAGTGCGCGCCTCTTTGCCTCCGTTGTAGAGAATCTTCAACTCCCATTGGATGCCATCCAAGACCCCCGGGTTCACGTATTCCGGTAACCAACGCTCCGGATAGAAATGCCTGACATGATTGCTTAAATCATCAGCATCAAAAGCCTGTGTAATGGTTGCTGACTCGCCCTCCTTATATGGCTCGTTGTGTTCTGACTTCATGGTCTTGACCAGCCCCGTTCTGAAATCAAAGCGGCCCCAGCAATGACTGCTGTGATAACCACCTATACTTAGCTCAAGAATCTCGTAGTGTATAGTTTCCATGCGCCAAAATTCCGGCGCACGTCCGTAATGTATTTACGGACTACTCCATAGCCCAGCGGAGGATGGTCGGACGACGGTAGTCGGAGGCATCGATTTCGATCCAGCCTTCCCGGCTGCCTTTGCGGAATCCGAGGTAATGAATGGCTGCAACCTCATACCACGGTCCTTGAGGGTACATGGAGCCCTCCGGAGATTCGGTCCAGAGGTTACGTCGAACGGTATCGCCTTCAAGCCACGCTCCGTATATCGCAAGGTTCGCATTGACTTCAAAGCGCGCAGCAAAATGTGCCTCCCCGCTTTGTCCCATTCCGATAGGAAAAGACTCCGTCTCTTCGGCAAGGTCGTACCCGTTGCTGAGCTCAACGCTCACTGCAGGGAAGGGGGCAGGCATTTGTGTGTCAAGAATATGAAGACTATCTCCGTTTAAGTCATAGACGCGAATGAAACAGTCAAAAGACAAATCAGCATCAAAATCGATTGAGTCAATACCAAAGCCGTAAAGATTCTGTTCATCCCACGTCATCTGAATTGACAATGGCGGATCAAACGTCTCCGATGAGAACTCCGAGCCGATGAGTCCGACAAAAACAGGACTATCTTCAGCGGGTTCGTATTCAGGCTCGTTGTCTTCGGGAAGGCACGACCACATGAAGAAGGTCAGAACAAATGCGGTGCTGAGGGTTCGGATATCCATATACTTCATACAGCAAGGTAGTCAAAGACCCCGCCTGACAAAATGATGATCATCAGTAGTTCAGCAGTTCGTCAACGGCGTCATTGAGCTGCGCTGAAGCGAGAAATTGCTGTTCAAGCACTTCAGCGAAAGGTACAGGCGTATCAAGACTCGCACAGCGCTTCACCGGTGCATCGAGCTCGCTGAAGCAGTTCTCTGTGATCAAAGCGCTCAGCTCGCCACCAATACCTCCGGTAAGGCAGTCTTCATGCAATACCAGGGCGCGACTGGTCTTGCGCACACTAGTATAAATGGTCTCGGTATCGAGCGGGGCAAGGGTGCGCAAATCAATTACTTCGATCGATGCGTCATGCGTATCTGCCAATTTTATAGCCCAATGCACGCCCATACCATAGGTGACAATTGTCATATCCCTGCCTTCGCGCACCACATTTGCCTGACCAAAAGGAATGGAGTAATAACCTTGCGGCACTTCGCCGGTGATGCTTCGGTAGAGGGCTTTATGCTCGAAAAAGAGCACCGGATTCGGGTCTTCAAAAGCGCGAGTCAACAGACCCTTCGCATCTTCAGGAAAGGCAGGGTAGGCGATCTTCAATCCGGGTGTATGAAAGAACCAGGCTTCGTTGCTCTGGCTGTGGAACGGACCCGCTGCCACTCCTGCACCCGTTGGCATGCGCACTACCACGTCGGCATTTTGTCCCCAGCGATAATGTAGTTTTGCCAGGTTATTCACGATCTGGTTGAAGCCTACGGAGACGAAATCGGCGAATTGCATCTCCACCATGGCTTTCCAGCCTTTTATGGAGAGACCGAGCCCGGCCCCGATGATGGCACTCTCACAGAGCGGGGTGTTGCGCACGCGGTCTTTGCCAAATGCTTCCACAAAGCCTTCCGTTACTTTGAAAACGCCCCCGTATTCAGCGATGTCTTGTCCCATCAACACAAGTTTTTCGTGCTTGCGCATGGCTTCTTTCAATCCGTCGCTGACAGCGTCTATGAAGCGCATTTCTTTTTTTTCCGCTGCGAAAGCAGCGGGATGCGTCGGTGGTAGATCCGTTCGGAAGATATCGTGTATTTCCTTATCCAGGTCAGGCTCAATGACCGGCAATGAAAGGGCTTCCTTCAGTGCGCGGTTGATGTCTTCTTTGATGCGGGCGCGGTTCGCATCCACCGCTTCTGCGGTGAGAATACCTTCAGCCAAAAGGTACCGCTCGAAATTATCAACAGGATCTTTTTTCTCCCATTGCTCGATCAGTCCGGCCGGATAATACTTCGTACCCGAAGCCTCCTCGTGCCCGCGAATGCGGAAGGTCATGAATTCGATGAGTACCGGACGCGGATGTTTGCGAATCGACGCGGCGACGCGCTTCACCGTTTCGTAGACCTCCACGATGTTATTGCCGTCAATCTGGATGGCATCTTCCTGCGGGATACCGTAGCCGATGGCTTTATCAGTGAAACTCTCGCAGCGGAACTGCTCGTTTGAAGGGGTGGATAGACCCCACTGGTTGTTCTCAATACCGATGATCACCGGAAGCTGCCAGACCGCAGCCACGTTCACTGCCTCGTGAAAATCACCTTCGCTCGCGCCACCGTCGCCGGTGAACACGAAGGTTGCTTTTTCTTCGCGGCCAATCTTGTTCGCCAGCGCGATACCGTCTGCGATGCCCAGCTGCGGACCCAAATGCGATATCATACCCACGATTCGGTGCTCAATGCTGCCGAAATGGAAGCTGCGGTCACGTCCGTTGGTGAAGCCTTCGGCCTTTCCCTGGAACTGAGCAAACAAGCGTGTCAGCGGCACCTTTCGGGTGGTGAATATACCCAGGTTGCGGTGCATCGGCAGAATGAACTCGTCATCGTTCATGGCTGCGGCCACCCCCACAGAGATCGCTTCTTGTCCCATACCACTGAACCACTTTGAAATTTTACCCTGGCGCAGCTGACTCAGCATTTTTTCTTCAATCAGGCGAGGCAGCAGAACATGACCATAAAGGGCAAGAAGTTCATCTTCACTCAGACCTTTGGTCTCGTACTTCAACACGGGTAGTTCCAGTTCGGACATTGTTTCGCGATTTGACGATGACAAAAGTAGGGAGAATGTAAATGAGAATGAGAGTCAGAATGAGAGTGAGAGGGAGTGTAATTCTTGACGCCGCATCCTTGCGGCGCATCCGTATTCTGGTGGGAAATTGAGAGGGACGGCTCCCAGCCGTCCGTGAATCTTCGAATCACGACATATGGCGTTAAATCGACTAGTAAGCGCACACTGCCGTGTGCGCAGGAAATTGAAAATGAAAAGTGAAAAATGGAAAATCGGGGGCTTTCGCCGCATCCGTATTCTGGTGGGAAATTGAGAGGGACGGCTCCCAGCCGTCCGTGAATCTTCGAATCACGACATATGGCGTTAAATCGACTAGTAAGCGCACACTGCCGTGTGCGCAGGATCACGCCTCTTCAGGCTCCGCAGAAGACAGATCCTCGAAGTAATTCAGCAAAATACTTTCAGCCATCAATTCACCTGCAGCAATGCGCTGCAGCTTTTCAATGACCTGAGGTAACATAATTGCACGCAAGGGCTGATCCACTTTAAACATCAGCGGGTACACCGCTGCAAGCTGTTTGTCCCACTGCGCGAAGTATTTTTTCAGATCGTCAGGGTATACGATTTTACGACGGGTGCCTTCGTTCTTGCCCCGGAAGGGTCGGGTGATGTTCAGGTAACCGTAATCGTCGGTCAATTCTTCACCCACTTCAATATCACGTATGGCAATTTCGCAGTCATAAGCCGTTGTGAGACAATTGGAGCGGAAACTGTGGTTCACAAACCGTGCATTGTCCCAGCAAAGCACAAAGTTGCCCTTGTTATTGCGAAAAGTGTAGGTCTCAAGGATGTCACGGTAAACCGGATCGAGATCCTGAATATCTCTTGGACGAAACTCGCGATCAAGACGGTCGAGCACCCAGGTGATGGTGCCTGCCGGAATGCGCTCGGTGGCGACAACGCCATAGCCGATTTCCGGACTGATGAATTTCAATTCTGTTTTTAGATGAATCATAGCGAATGTATTACTGTTGAGCAATCGTTAATTCGCTTCAGAAACCCTGCAAACTCGGTCGTTACCGTGCCGTGGTTTAAAGCGAGCAAATGTAGACGAAAAACGCTTCGTTTGGAGTTGACTCTTAAATTTTAAATACTTGAAATTGAGAGGTTTAGGTGATTCCTGTGTGATCGATTTAATTTTAGTCGGTATGAATCACCTTTCAATAGTTCGACTTTACGGCGCACACTGCAGTGTGCGCTTTCATTTCCATTTCCATTTCGATTTCTATTCTAACAGTATATTCGCTGACGATGACACCAACCTCCATTGTGATCCTGATTGCCGGCTATTTTGCCGTGCTCATGCTCATTGCTCGTCTGACTTCAAAAGGAGGCAGCAACGCAAACTTCTTTTTAGCGGGCAAGAGCGCGCCCTGGTTTTTGGTGGCTTTTGGTATGATCGGAGCCTCGCTCAGCGGGATTACTTTCATCAGTATCCCCGGTAAAGTAGGCATCGAAAATGCCGATGGCGAGCTCATTGACCAGTTTTCCTACATGCAGATGGTGCTCGGTTATTTCGTGGGCTACCTGTTCATAGCCTTCGTGCTGATGCCGGTGTACTACAGGCTCAACGTGACTTCCATCTACACCTACCTTGAGCGTCGTTTCGGAGTGACAGCCTATAAGACAGGTGCGTTTTACTTCTTACTCTCTCGCACCACCGGAGCCTCCATCCGCCTGCTGCTTGTTGCAAACGTGCTGCAGGAGTTTGTCTTCGCTCAATGGGGCGTGCCGTTTGAAGCAACCGTCGCGTTCTCGATTCTGCTGATCTGGATTTACACATACAGAGGAGGGATTGGTACGATTATCTGGACCGACACCCTGCAGACTTTATTTATGCTGCTTGCGCTGGGGATCAGCCTCTTTATGCTGCACGATGCACTGGGCATGGAAGGTGGCACACTCGTAAGTACGGTGGCAGAGAGTGACTACGGACAATGGTTTTTCTTCAACGATGCTGCCGGCAATCCTCATTATTTCTGGAAGGAGTTCATTGGCGGCTTTTTCATCACCATCGGTATGACCGGCATGGATCAGGATATGATGCAGAAAAACCTCGCGTGCAAGAATATCCGCGAAGCCCGGAAGAATATGCTCTCATTTGCGACCATCCTTATTGTGGTCAATGCCCTTTTTCTCGGCCTCGGTGTACTGCTCTACCTCTACGCGGCGAAATACGGCATCGATCTTCCGGTAAGTGACGGCGGTCGTGTGCGCACGGATCAGCTCTTCCCGGTGGTGGCGCTGCAGTCAGAGCTGTCAGGGGCACTGAGCATTTTTTTCCTGCTTGGTCTCATCGCTGCAGCTTATTCAAGCGCTGACAGTGCCTTAACCTCTCTAACTACCTCCGTTTGTATTGACTTTCTCGGTATTGAAAGGCGTGAGGTTTCTTCGCAGCAAAAGCTGCGGATGCGGACGCATCGTTGGATGTCGGTGGTGCTTTTTATCGTTATTCTCTTGTTGCACTACTTTTTGGATCTGAGTGCCATCGGACAGTTGATTTTTCTCGCCGGCTTCACCTATGGACCACTTATTGGTTTATTCTTGTTTGGCTTGTCAACAAATCGGGTGCTTCCGCCCGGAGCCTTCGTAGGTATTGCCGTTGCCGCCCCGATACTCACATGGGTACTTACGAGTCACAGCATGGAGTGGTTCGGGTTCAATTTCGGAGCGCTCCACATTGCGTTGAACGCTGCGCTGACGTATGCCGGACTGTTTTTGACGAGCGCGCTGACGCCTGCAAAGCAGGATTCTGAACTGCGGCAGGTTCAAAGTTGAAGGATGTGCGTAGCGGCAATCGTTTTTTCTAGATCATCCCGAACTCCGTATCGCCTGGCATAAGTAGGCCAGTTGGCTACAACTTCTCTGGTAGCATCAATGATTTCAGCGGCATTCTTGCAGCGGATGGCGTTGCCCAGGGTCAGGAGATCCTCACGCGTGATGTCGTCACGCTTGCCGTTGACGCTGAGGGCATGTTTACTCACCCATGTGCTGTCAGGACGATAGGCGTGGCAGATATCATAAGCCGGCGCCAGCTCCCAGCGTCCGCCTTCTTTGAGCATAAAGGCAAAGTTCTTCGTATGGTCATCGCAGTTGCGGGCAATCACATTGAAGACCATCCGTCGAAACATCTGTTCTGCATCCCGGTAGTCGAGTTTCAGTTCACGCATGGTCTGAAAGAGCTGCTCGTAACTGAAGCTGCCAACGTAATTATAGTCGTAATGCTTCATGGCACAGAAGGTCTGCATGTGGTGCTTTGTTTCGGCACCTTCACGGTCAAAGCGAAGGGTCATGAAGTGTGCGCGACCGTTTTCTTCCAGCAGTTTGCAGGGCATCATCTCAATACCACAATCGGTTGCCATGTCGTGGTAGGCCATTTCTACCCGTCCGTAGCCACTGCTTTCACCAAACTGCTCGTCACTGACACCATCGAGTTTCAGAAGCCAGTGCCGGAAGCCTCTGGGGGCGCGGGTCTGGCCTGAACGCACCTCACCGGTTTTTTCATTCCATGCTATGACCGCTTTCGGTCTTGCGCCGCCGGCAGAGGTGCCGATCTTCAGGATGTCGTTCAGTGCCTGCTCTTCGTTGGTTCCGAAATCTGTGGTGAAGTCTTTCTTACGGTGTAGGATGGCCGCTGCTGCTTTTACGAGGCTGTTGAGTTCTACATGGTCTGTGTGTTGGCTCTCTGTGCGAAGGGCAGGGGCGAACTCGAGCGCTCCCATGGCTCGCGAGCCGATGAAGCAAAGCAGTTCAACCGGGTTCATACTGTTGGGTGGACGTCCCTGCCGGGCCAGCCAGGCATTGATAAGCTGGTGACCATAGCGGTCAGGGAGGGCGTCGGCAAGCATTCCGGGAAGGCCTTTGAAGGTGTTCAGCGCACCTTCTTCGCGTGACCGCAATTCCGGAAAGGTATAAACTTCTCGTCTGCCGTTCACAGGCATCGTCAGTGGGGCGAGTTCGATTCCTTTTTTGCGGAATGAAGGGGCGTACTCGAAGAAGCCGTAGCCGCGTTCGGGATCCCACGCCACTGCTCCGGCGAGCTCGTTCCAGATGTAAACTTCAGCAACATCCATAGGTTACCAGTCAGTATCGTCTTTGCCGGATCGCGAGGCGCGCTGTCGTTGATTGCGCTTTTGTTTCGCAAGTTCGAGCGGACTGATCATGGTATCGGTTCGGAAGTTGGTGAGAACATCCAAACGGTCAATCACACGAAGTACCTGGATCAGGGTGGCGAGGTTGACACTTTCGCCTCGTTCGAGTAGGCTCAGTGTTGATCGGCTGATACCGGCGGCATCGGCAATTTCTTGCTGGCTTCGGTTTTGTAACAGACGCTGTGCCTGAATGAATTCACCGAGTTTGCTCAGGATTGCATCATCAGAGAGTGAAGACCACTTTATGTCTGAAATATCATTCATTATTGTTTTACATGCCTTTAATGAGTGAATAATCATACGAATATAACAATTCTGCTCCAACCTTCTGTGATTTTAAGTATGAAACATCATACATTAATTGTTCAAAAGCTAATTAATGAATGAGTAGTCATACAATAAATAGGAGTAGAGACTTCTTCATATCCGCTCAAGTGCAGACCATCGGGAAGAGAGATTGCGGGATGGTAAAAGAATGGGGGCCTCACACTTGTGCCTGCAAGAAGGTGCGCGTTCGCATCCGCCGTTTTCACGGCGAAAAAAAACGCCGTAAAAGGATTGAAATGGGCTTAGTAGCTCATATCGTCGAGTTTCACCTTGCCGTAAAAGGTTTTGTAAACGATGAAGAAGTAAATCAGCGTCAGGGGTCCGCCGATCGCCGTGATGATCAGCAGCAGCTTCAGGGTTTTGGCCGAACTTGCAGCATTGTGTACGGTGAGGTCATAGGCCGGATCGATGCTACTTGGCAGCAACACCGGAAACTGCTGCAGGAAGACCAGCATCAGCAGCAGGGCAGTTACCGAAGCACTCATCACGAAGGCCCAGCCGAAATTGCGTTTGCGCACGAGTCGCGGAATGTTTGCCAGTGCAAGCACGATCAAAACGGGCAGGGCGAAGAGCCACGGAGTCTCGCGCATGTGATCCGTGAATTCGGGGAAGAAAATGAGCGTACTCACCGAAAGGAGTCCGAAGGTCACTAGAAAGAAAATCATGGTACCTCGCACAAGGAGCGACAGTTTTGCAAAGAGCCGGCCTTCAGTTTTCATCGTGAGGTAAAGGGCTCCGTGCATGGTGTAGAGCGCAACTACCGTTAACCCGGTCAGCAGGGCGTAAGGATTAAGAAAATCAAGGAATGAGCCGGTGTAGTCACCATTGACATCGATGGCGATGCCCTGAAGCACATTGCCGAGCGCGACGCCGAGCAGCAGGGAGATAACGAAGCTGGATAGGAAGTAGGAGGTATCCCAGAAGCGGCGCCACCACTTCATGGGTTCTTTACTTCTGAATTCGATTGAGATTGCACGACCGATGAGTGAGAAGAGCAACAGCATGAACGGTATGTAAAATGCCGAGAAAGCGCTTGCATACACATCCGGGAAACCCGCGAAGAGGGCACCGCCGGTAATGACGAGCCATACTTCATTGCCATCCCACACCGGGCCAACGGCATTGAGTGCCATGCGCCGGCTCTGATCTTTTTTGAGGAACAAATGCAGCATACCTGCACCGAGGTCAAAGCCATCGAGCACGGAGTATGCGGTAAAAGTGGCGCCAATTACGAGGTACCACCACACGGTCAGTTCTATTCCGAGAAGTGTATCCATCATTTATTGTCGTTAAAGGTTGAGGCTACCTGCCTGAGATTGGGAGAGTGTGCGGTGACTTCAATGTCTTCGGGTCCGTGCTTGATTTTCTTATTCAGCAGGTAAATGAACAGGGCAAACAACACCACATAGATCAAAGTAAAGAGCACCAGACTGAAAATTACCTGATTTGCGGTCACTGCTTTGGATAGCGCATCAGAAGTGCGCAAAAGATTGTAGACTACCCATGGCTGTCTGCCCATTTCTGCGGCGAACCACCCGAACTGGTTGGCGAGTTGTGGTAAGAATACAGAGAAAACTGCCATCCAGAGCAGCCACCGTTGCCTGAACAGCTTGCCACGGTAGTACTGCACAACAAGCAAGGTAGAGAAGGCGATCAGGAACATCCCGATGGCCACCATCAGGTGGTAGAACTGGAAAACAGCATTGACGTTATCCGGACGATCTTCCGGTGGCCATGCGTTGAGTCCTTTCACTTTCTGTTCACCTTTGAATCCGTCAAGCAACATTGAGAGTCCGCCCGGTACGGACAAGCCGGTCACCTCTTGCTGCTGATCATTGACCCAGCCGAAGATATAGAGGTCAGCAACAGCGAGTGTATCGTAGTGCCCTTCCATCGCAGCGAGCTTCGCCGGCTGGTGCTCAGCTACAACCTCCGCAGAGGAGTGTCCGCTAATTAATTGTGCATAACTCGAAACCAGCGCAACGAACATGGCGATTACAAACATTTTTTTAGCGATGGTTTCGTGGCGTTTTTTGAGGAGGTAGTATGCAGCAATACTTAACACAAAGAATGATCCCGCCAGAAAAGAGCCCAGCCAAACATGCGTGAGTCGGTCTATGCTACTGGGATTGAAAACCATGCCCCAGAAGTCCGTAATCTCGGCGCGTGCTTCCATTCCTTCGCCCACAATGTGGTATCCGGTGGGTGTTTGTTGCCAGCTGTTGGCGACAACGATCCAGATGGCCGAGAACATGGATCCGAGCCACACGCCGATGGCGGCGATGAAGTGCATGACCTTGCTGACGCGATTCCAGCCGAAGAGGAGGATGCCGAGAAAGCCGCTCTCCAGCGCGAAGGCGAAGATGCCTTCTGCCGCCAGTGCAGAGCCGAAGACATCACCTACGTAACGCGAATAAGTTGCCCAGTTGGTACCGAACTCAAACTCCATTACAATACCTGTCGCTACTCCAATCCCGAAGATCAGCGCAAAGATCCGGATGAAGAACCGGGTCATATTCTCGTAGAGTTGATCTCCTGTGCGGAGGTACAACCCTTCTGAAATCACCAGAATGAGACCGAGGCCGATGCTGAGCGGCGGGTAGATGTAGTGAAAAGCAACGGTAAAAGCGAACTGTATGCGCGAGAGGATCTCTACGTCCATAAACCAGAAAGATTAGCACTGTTTCTTGATCAAAGGTAACAGACACTTGAGAGGGGCCAAAGTGACGAAAGGCACATAAGATGTTAAGGGCTCGTTAAGGACTCTTTTGGGACTTCCTTCGGGACTCTTGCAGGACAAACAAATCACTAAAAGGCTCCCCTAAGATGAGGGGTCTGAAGCGGCAGACCGCAGACCGCAGACGGAAGTCGGCCGACAAAAAAAACGGGGAAGCGCCTTTACACTTCCCCGCGTCACCAAAAACCAGATGCTGAGCATTTACATCTTACCTTTCATCATACGATTCCAGTACAACCAGGGCAGGCCATACTTCTTGAGAACCCAGAGACTCCATTTTTCTTTAGAAGTATCCATAAATGTGCTCAGCAAAGGATCGCTGTCACGCACATTGTCGTATTTAAATTCAGCAAGTACCATTTTGCCGTATCCTGTGACGAGCGGGCAGCTGCTGTAACCTTCGTATTGCTTTTGATCGAGTTGTCCGTCCTGCATCATATGGAGAATATTAGCCACCACTACCGGTGCCTGCTTCCGGATGGCAGCTCCTGTTTTCGCTGTGGGTAAGGCGGCCACATCACCGAGGCCGAATACATTCTTATATGCATTGTGCTGAAGGGTGTTAATGTCGACGTTCATCCAGCCTTTGCTTGGGCCTTCCTGGTGGGCGAGCGGACTATTTTTTACAAAGTCAGGCGCTGATTGTGGCGGAGCGAGGTGCAACATGTCGTAAGGCACTACAAAAGTCATATCTCCTTCGAGTTCTTCGCCAAGCACATCGCTGTCTTCATTCAGCGTACATCCGCCTTCTTTTTGCTGCATGTAACGGAAGTGAACTTTCTTATTTTCCGAATCAATCTTCACCGGATTATAGAATGTCTTCAAGTGAATATTCTTCCGGCGTACGACTTCTTCCATAGTAGCTTTGAACGGTTTTACTCCGAAAATTACGCTACCGGGTGTGGCATAGATCACCTCGGTTTTGTCACGTACCCCTGAGCGCTGAAAGTGTTCTTCGGCGAGGTACATGATCTTCTGAGGAGCACCACCGCACTTGATCGGGGTTGCGGGCTGTGTGAACAGTGCATTACCGCCTTTGAAGTTCTTGATAATGTCCCATGTTTTTTCCGGATCAAGGTAATTCGAGCAAACGCTGTCAGTCTCCAACGCTTCACGAAGTCCTTCAATACCGTCAAGATCCATCTGAAGTCCGGGAGCTACGATCAGATAGTCATAGGTGATAGCTCCCGAAAGCTCGGTTTTAACCGTATTCTGATCCGGGTCGAAGTTTAGGGCTTTGTCTTTGATCCAGGTCACTCCATGGGGGATCAGTCCAGACATCCGACGAGCGGTATCGTCCATGTCATAGGTTCCTGCTCCTACAAGTGTCCAGGCTGGCTGGTAGTAATGAGTTTCAGCGGGTTCAATGATGGCGACATCCAGTTTGCTGTTCTCGCGTTTGAACTGCGCAGCAGACATTATTCCGGCGGTTCCTCCACCGATGATCAGTATTTGATGATGCTTACTCATAAGGCGTCTCGATAAAATTCAGATGCAACTTACAGTTGAAATGAGACGAACTGTGTGACCTCAGTCGCAGAGCGTATTGACATTTGTCAGGTCTGATTCGAGACTCTTTCAGGACTCCTTCGGGACGTGTAAATATTTGAAGGCTCCACTAATGGAGGGGAGCTCCGAAGCTCATGCTTCGCATGAAGCTTCGGTGAGGGGTCTTCGGGTCAGGGGTTAGGTGAGGGGTCTTTGCCACGCAGACGGCTGACAGCAGACTGCTGACCGCCGACTATTCCGCCAGGTAAATCTTCGCTTTTCCTATGCGGAGATCCGTCTCGATGTATACCGCTTTGCGGTCGTCTCCACTCACGTATACCCGAATACGCTCACCTTCTCTGAAGATTGTTCCTTTAATGAGGTATGCAGAGAAGACGTCGCAATCGTAAGTTTTGTCTGTCCGAGGATCGACCCACCGTTCCTGTCCGAGATACCGCACGTAGGATTCATAGTATTCACCGTCGAGCACAAAGAGGAGGGGAACGGTATCATCTGCGCTAACGTGTGTAAAGTCGAGGCTGCGGCAGTAGAACACTGCCGTGACAGGATCCATGGCTCCCTGGCGTAGGGGCAATCCACCCCGTCTTTCTCGATCCGATCTCTTTTCAGGTTCGAGACGGTAGCGAATCGAATCGTTCTTGAAGGTGTATTTCCGCTGGTAAACTGATGAGCCTTCCTGGCCAGTTCGCTCAAAGGTAAGCGGCTTAAAATTCCTTGTAGCAATTGAGGTATAGGTCGCATTGACTTCGTAGAACCAGTTCCAGTGGTCATAAGATTTACCGGCGCCTTGAAAGCGATAGTGTGTTTGACCGTCTATAAGGGTGTCTTCTACACTGAAAGTAGCCACGCCGGCATTGGCCCATATGAGCCCCCACTGATAAACCAGTTCGTAGGTGATTTTCTCTCCTGACTGAAAAGGAACTTGCGACTGGACATGCCCGGCAAGGGGGCCAGACAGCATCAAACAAAAAAGGCCCCGCAAGCGAGACCTTTTGAGGTATGACGATATTTTTTTCAAATCAGCCACCAATTTCCTCTTCAGGAGTAACCTGAGCTCGAATAGTTAAAACAGTGCTCACAGGTTCTGTGTTCGCTGTAATGGTCACCTTTTTCGATTGTTTGTTCTTCTTACCTTTTGAGTTGAAGGCAACCTTAATCTCACCGCTTTCACCCGGTGCGATAGGCTCTTTCGGGCACTGAGGTACGGTGCAGCCACATGATCCTTTACATTTTTCGAGTACCAGAGGTTCGTTTCCGGTATTTGTGAATTTGAATATGTGCTCTACGCGATCGCCTTCATTGATGGTACCGAAATCCCACTCGTTTTCGACAAAAGAAATGCTGGTAGCGGGCAGGCTTGCTGAGCTGCTTGCGGTGTTGTTCTTTTGGGTAGCCTTGTCTTTCGAGGAGGTCAGCTGTGCGGTTTCAGAAGCACTTGCGCTGCTGTTTGAGGAAGTGGAGGCTTCACCATTCATTGGCTTGGATACCTGCTCTGAGCTTTCACTGCAACCAATAGCGGTAAATGCAAGGAAGAGTCCGGCAAGGATTCCTAGGTTGAGTACATTCTTCATCTTTCTCGTTTTTTGAATTTTATGGTACAAAAATAGAAACACCCAGTGAACTCCGGAGGTTCACACCGAAGAAAAGCGTTAACGACTTGTTAATCTTTAAAAATCTGAGTGAGCAAGCTTTGCTTTTTCGAAGGTGCCGTCTCTTAAGACTTCAATAGCTCTAACGTATGTAGGGTTCAACTCATTGATGACTTGATAGAAAGTAGTGTAGTCGAAGAGATTTCGTCCGATAAGGGCTTTTAGGCGAATCGCGATGGCATTTTTCGACAATTCCCAATCAGCTTCTTCAAATTTGATTTCTTGCTGTGCAGCGTAACCGATTAGTTCATCAGTGACTTCATCTGTAATTTCAAAATCGTTGAGATATGTCTCTGACACAGGAAATCGAGCTTCCAGTTCGTCGCGGTTCCGATCAACGTACTCGAGTGCGAATTGGTTCATTGTCCCGCTTCTGAGCATTTGATTGAAGTACTCACTGCTCTGGGTGGTGTCAAGTGGAACAAAGATATCTGGTAAAATTCCGCCCCCACCATACACCGTTCGCTTTTTAATGTTCGTTTTGAACTTGAGCGAATCGGGCAAATCAAGTTTGTCAAGTGACATGAGCTCTCCATTCTCGAAACGCTCGAATTTTTCTCGACGATAGGCTTCAACACCTTCCTCATATGACTTCTGAATGCAGCGGCCTGAGGGGGTATAGTACTTTTGCACGGTCAAACGGACCGCAGAACCGTCAGGTAACTGAACCGGCCGCTGAACAAGCCCTTTTCCAAAACTGCGCCTTCCGATGATCAAACCGCGATCCCAGTCTTGCACAGCACCGGAGACAATTTCACTGGCACTGGCAGACCCTTCGTTGATCAGAACGACCAATCGCCCCTTTTCAAACATACCCATTCTACGTGCATAGGTTTCGTCTTTCGGAAACGATCGCCCTTCTGTGTATACGATCAGTTTATCCTCACTGAGAAACTCATCGGCCATATCAATGGCTGTGTTCAGCAAGCCTCCGCCGTTACCCTGAAGGTCCAGAACGAGGCTTTGCATACCGGCAGCCTTCAGTTTTGACAGAGCTTGCCTGAGCTCTCGCATGGTAGTCTTCGAAAAGCGGTTCACCTTGACGTAGCCGATTTCGTTGTCAATCATGTACGACGCGTCAACTGAGTAAATGGGGATCTTGTCTCGAATAATGTTGAAATCAAGGAGTTTCTTTGCTTCTGCACGTTTAATTCCGACGTCTACCTGTGTGCCTTTCGGACCTTTTAGCAGATCCATGACATCCTGGTTTGTGATACCGATGCCGGCCACATTTTCGCCATCAACTGTGACAATTTTATCTCCGGCTTGAATGCCGAGTTTTTCAGAGGGACCGCCAGAGATTGGACTTACCACAAAAATGGTGTCTTTGAGAATATTGAACTGAATTCCAATACCCTCAAAGTTTCCATTGAGGGGTTCATTCGCCCTGGCGAGTTGCTCTTTGCTGATGTACACGCTGTGCGGATCAAGCTCTTCCAGCATTGACTGTATAGCTGTTTCAACGAGCTGTTCGCTGTGAACGGTATCCACATACATTTGCTCTATGTAGTACAGCAACGTATTGAATTTCTCCGTTGTAGCACTGTTATTGGTTTGAGCGTTGGCTGCAGACAAAATGAAAAGGGCCAGCGTTAGCAGCGTGCCGGCACGTAGGCTTCTGAATATCATTCGGAGTGGAGGGTTTTGATCTGATTTTTAATCGAGTGCACAAGGTACGTCATGACCTTATACTGATGCAACTTAAAAAAGTTTAAGACTTCATGGCCATGACCTTATTCTGCAATACTGAACTCAAACAAGGCTTGGTTTCCGTATTCGTCTATGACCATCAAGCGGTGCTCGCCCGCATCAGGGAAGAGCTCCATTTCATGAATAGACGAAGTTTTCCCGATGAACCGGTCGTTCAGATGCCAGAACAGTAAGCCCTCGCCCTTCAACAAAGCAGCTTTCACTACAAGTGGCTCCCTTTCGCCGGCTAGACCCCGAACAAGCTCAAACCGCCGAGGTCCGTCAGGATCAGGTGAACGAATCGCAACAAGCTGGCGAGGAGCTTCTTCAGCACAGCCCGGTTTAATTGGAGGTAAGGGCAGGTATTCAGGATGAAATTGACGATAGTACCAGGCTTCGGCGGCAGGGAGCACAAACCAGGAGACCGTTTCTCCATCAGGGTCACACCGGCGGTTTGTGCGCTGACGCTTTTTCGCGGTCACAAAAACGGAGCGGTGAAAGCGGCAAACCGGTGCTTCCTGACAAGCTAGTGGAAGCCACAGCGTATCTGCTGATGAACAGTGCCTGGACGCGCGCATGCCACTCAATCGGCAGATCGCACCTTTAAAAAGATCGTCTGAAGGTTCTGGCCAGGCTCCTCTATGGGGAAGCATGCTGAACAGTTCAAAGAGAAGGGGGGCGCTGCTGCGTGAGCCAATGATCCCGGGCCGACCTACGCCGTCTGCATTGCCCGTCCACACGGTGACGGTATACGCCGCATTCATACCTGTTGCCCAGGCATCTCTGAACCCGTAGCTGGTTCCGGTCTTCCAGGCAATATGACTGTTTTTACCGGATCGTTCCCAACCGCCCTCACTTTCAGGTCGGGCGACTTTTCTGAGCGCCTGTACGCAAGACCAGGCACTTCCGGCACTAAAGAAGCGCAGGTGATCCTGGGGGTCTTTTTCGGCTGTATCATCAGATTCTAAAAGATGAAGAGAAGGAACGCTGTGATCATATCGAGCATTCAGCTCCTGGTAATCGATGAGCAGGCTGCCGATTTTTCGGTACGCAGCGTTGAGCTCCCAAAGGGTGACTTCTGCGCCTCCGAGAATGAGAGAAAGCCCGTAATGACTCGTCTTCCGGTGCATGTGATTGAACCCGAGAAGCTGTAATTTTCGGTGAAAAGGTACCGCGCCATAAGCGCGCAACTGTAAGACTGCGGGCACATTGAGGGAGCGTGCCAGAGCAACATCAGCCTTCACTCTGCCCCGGTAGCGCTGGTCAAAATTCTCTGGCTGAAAGCCATTGAGGTTTACAGGCAGATCCCGTATCAGCGCCTGAGGCGTGAGTAGGCCCTCGTCAAGCATCTGCATATACAAGAAAGGTTTCAAAGTGCTGCCCGGACTGCGGGGAGCATGCATCATGTCAACGTGCCCGCCCTTCTGATCGCGGCTACTGTTACCCACATAGGCTACTACCTTTCCGGTAGATGTTTCAGAAATGATGGCGGCAGCATTCTCAACCAGATTTGCAGTTAACCGTCGGCTATGCTCGCGTACTGTCGCTTCCGCACGCTTTTGCGTGCGATAATCAAGTGTAGTCTCAAACAGATAGCGCTCAGGGTATTCACTCCGCAAGTGCTCTAATGCGTGTAAAGCAAGTTGTGGCAAGGCTTTTGGAGCATCAGGCAGCGGCTCGTCAAGACTCAGGCTTAGAGTGAGACTGTCAATGTAACCCGCGCGCTGCAGCCCTCTCAGTAAGCGGTTACGCTTGGCTTTAAGCATATTCACAGATTTACCTGGATAGAGCAGGGAAGGAGCGTTGGGCAAAACCGCCAGGGTTGCCGCTTCTGCCCAGCTTAACTGATGAGACGGACGACCAAAGTAGCGCCAGGAAGCGGTTTCAAGTCCAATAATATTCCCACCCATTGGGGCGTGTGCTGCGTAAAAACGCAGGATGCGATCTTTGTCGAACCGCATCTCAAGACGGATGGCCCGAAAGATTTCAGCCGCCTTTTCAAGGTAGGTGCGCCGAGGATTTTGCCGACTCAACCGGATGACTTGCATGCTAACCGTGCTGCCGCCACGCACCACTCTGCCTGCTTGCAGGTTCTCCAGCATCGCCTGGGCCAGCGAAGGAAGATAAACACCAGGGTGATTATAAAAATGACGATCTTCAAAATGCAATAGCGCAGTTTTGAATTTGTAGGGCACACTGTCAGGCGCAGGAAACCTCCATTGACCGTCAGCAGCAACAATCGCCGAGAGCAGCTCACCTTCACGATCGAGCAAAACGGATGAATACGGACGTTCGAACAAGGTGTCAGGCAAGCAGAAAATGAACCAGCTGCCAAAAAGCAACAGTGCTGCGCCACATAGCCTCCCCAGCCATTTCTGCTTGAAAATTTTCATCCGATTAAGTTATATGGTTGTCTGCGATCATACCAATTGTACGCGCTTCGTGCTACCCTTCGGAAATGCTGCCTGACTCATCACAGTTCATTTGATGCCCCTATCTTTGCGGCCAAATGCACACGCCATGAGCAAACCGTCGATTCCCAAAGGTACCCGAGATTTCACCCCCGATGAAATGGCTCGCCGGAATTTCATTTTCGATACGATCAGAGGAGTGTTTCAATCGTTCGGCTTTGCTCAGATTGAAACACCTGCCATGGAGAACCTTGCAACGCTGACCGGAAAATACGGTGAAGAAGGGGATCAGCTCATTTTCAAGATTCTGAACAATGGCGACTTTCTTGCCAAGGCTGATCGTACGGCGTTAGAGGTCGGCGATTCGAAAAAAGCGAGCTTTTCGATCAGCAAAAAGGCACTGCGCTACGACCTGACGGTGCCTTTTGCACGTTTTGTTGTGATGAATCAAAATGAACTTACTTTTCCTTTTCGCCGCTTTCAGATCCAGCCGGTATGGCGCGGTGATCGTCCCGGTAAAGGTCGGTATCAGGAGTTCTACCAATGCGACGTTGATATTGTAGGCTCCGACAGTTTATTGAGCGAAGTAGAGCTTGTTCAGATCTTTGATGAGGTGCTGCACCGCCTCCATATTCCGGGCTTTGAAATTGTGCTCAATAACCGCAAGGTACTGGCAGGAATTGCCGAGCTCGCAGGTGTCACCGATAAGCTTACAGAGATGACGGTAGCGATTGATAAACTTGATAAGATCGGACGAGAGAAAGTGGAGGAAGAGCTCAGCACCCGTGGATTCACAGATGAACAGGTGAGTAAACTGGCACCTCTTTTTGAAATGGAGACTTCTCCGAAAGAGGCGATTTCGCAATTGCGCGATCACCTCAAAACTTCCGAAATGGGCAGCAAAGGAGTAGACGAACTCGAAACGGTGGTGAACTATGCACTCGATCTCGGTTTGCGATCAGGTAAGCTGCTTGTTGACCCGACCCTGGCTCGCGGACTGAATTATTACACGGGAGCTATATTCGAAGTGAAGGTTCCGGATGCACCTATTGGCAGCATTTGCGGTGGGGGGCGTTATGACGATCTCACCGGTATTTTCGGACTAAAAGGTCTTAGCGGGGTGGGTATTAGTTTCGGTGCGGATCGAATCTACGATGTGATGTCACATTTCGAGCTTTTTCCGGCAGGTGCATCACGAGGCACTGAGTTGTTGTTTGTGAATTTTGGCGCCGACGAAGAACGTCGTTGTATGCAACTGGCAACGGAGTTGCGTCGTGAGGGCATCCGTGTAGAAGTTTATCCGGAGGCGACCAAGCTCAAAAAGCAGATGAAATACGCCAACGACAAATCGATTCCCTATGTTTCAATGATTGGTTCTGACGAGCTCACTTCCGGACAGGTGACAATTAAGGAGATGGAAAGTGGTGAGCAATTCACCATATCACTCAACGAGGTGATCGGGAAGATCCGTCAGGTACTTTAAGAGACAAAGCCATCCGCCAGTTTTCTGGCGCCCACAAAAGGCGAAAGAATGCCATCACTCACATCTTGCCGTATGCGCTTCAGTCTGGCATACATTTCAGGATCATCATGCATGCGGCGCAGCCATTCGGTTTTTAGTGCTTCATCAAACCAGTCGAGCGCCTGCTTTTGACGATGCTTTGAGAGCCAGTTGTTTTCTTTTACCAGTTTAAAGTACGCATCGAGCACATCGGTGAAGGCATCAAAACCGGTTCGGTCAAGGGCACTGCAGAGCTCAACCTCCGGAGCCCAGCCTTTTTCTGTTTCAGGGTAAAGGTGAAGAGCCGACTTGTACTGTCGCCTCGCCGCTTTTGCTGCGTTGATGTTATTTCCGTCGGCTTTGGTGATGAGGAGGGCATCAGCCATTTCCATAATTCCTCGTTTGATGCCCTGAAGTTCATCTCCTGCGCCACTGAGCATGAGTAAAAGGAAAAAATCAACCATGCCGTAAACGGTTGTCTCAGATTGACCAACTCCTACCGTTTCAACAATGATGGTAGTGAAGCCGGCAGCTTCACACAGAATTATGCTTTCGCGGGTGGCACGCGCAACACCGCCGAGGGTTTCTGCGGCAGGAGACGGCCGTATAAAAGCCTCCTGGCGCCGAGATAGTAGCTCCATGCGGGTTTTATCACCGAGGATACTGCCGCGAGAGCGGCGGCTCGA
Organism: Flavobacteriales bacterium; assembly: GCA_018402085.1. GTDB lineage: Bacteria > Bacteroidota > Bacteroidia > Flavobacteriales_D > Sanyastnellaceae > Sanyastnella. Next base: position 1,011,289 of record JAGYJM010000002.1, read on the forward strand.
GGGGTCAACAGCCAGCACTGCTACGCGCTCACCTGTATCAATGAGCATGTTACCGAAGGTCTCAATGAAGGTACTCTTACCAACACCGGGCACACCGGTGATGCCAATGCGTCGCGAATGTCCAGACAACGGCATGCAACGTTCGAGCAACTCTGCGGCGCGGTCAAAATCTTCAGGCTTGTTACTTTCTACAAGCGTAATGGATTGAGCCAGTGCATTGCGATCTCCCTGGCGCAAAAGCCCAAAGAGCCTGGCCGGGTCAATGGTTTTACGGTTGCCGCGAATACGACTTACGGCAGCAGCGCGAAAATCTTTTTCTGACTTGCTCATAGATCAAAGATCGGGGCTTCGGTTGAATTCGCAAGTTTAATGGTATCGCGTCTGCCAGGCGGGATCGTTGAGGGCTTGCAGCAACAGCCACATGTGTTCGCCGGCACAAAAGTCATTGAGCCGCTCAATTCCGAACGGGCGCAAGAGCGATAGCTGAGCGTCATCCGGTGCGCCTCCTTTACGGGCCCAGCCGCCAGGTTCACGGGTTCTGGGATTTTGTTGATAGCGCAGTTTCCACAGTTGATTGAGCGTGCTGCAGTAAGACTTGCTTGTGTTAAAGATCGTGTCAAACTCTACGGCACAATCAGGAATGCCATGCGCTGTGAAGAAATCTGTTTGATTTGGGTTGTAGCGGTGAGACATCGCTCCTGTATAAATGCGGATGAAGGTATCAGCAGAGTGGTGATCAACATCAATGATTTCTCCTTCGTAAATCGTCACCGTTGCAAAGGTCACCGGTTCACTCCAGTTGGGCATTAGTTGTACCGCCGGCACCTTGGTGGCAAACTTCAGGTCAACGTCTGTTTCTGAAAAGACAGATGCTGCTGATGCTGCAAAAAGCAACGCCAGCAAGGATGTTAGCATTACATTACGATGCTGAATTTTCAACCACATAAAACTATTAACGAAAGTTTATGCAGCTTCGTTACGTTATCATTGCCTGCGCTAAGCGCATATTCTTAATTTTGACGGATGTTCATGAAGCATTATTCATACGTATTCATCGGTGTCGCCATCTTCGCGACTTCTTGCACTGATTCCTCGCCTGTAAGCGCTGAAGCGAAGCAATTTCCGCTTGAAGCCCTCGTGGGGAAATGGGAAGACGTGAACCGTGCGAATAAGTTCTATGAAGAGTGGGAGAAGGTGGGTGAACGCCATTTGCGCGGAAGAGGTTACGTGCTTTCGGGTGATTCGCTGCAGGCTGATACGGTGTTCATTGAGCAGCTTGAGATATTGCCTGAAGAAGGTTCCCTTTTTTACGTGGTAAGCCTTAGCGGTTCGCAGACCTCTGAAAAGGTTCGTTTTAAAATGACCCAGGCAGACGATGGCGTGATTACCTTTGAGAATCCTGAACACGATTTCCCAAAGAAGATCAACTATAAACTCTTGTCGAACGTGCAAATGGAAGTCTACTTGAATGGGCTTGAGAATGGCAAGTTCGGTGAGACCCGTTTTTCTTTTATCCGTCAGAAATGACGGGATGCTTCGGTCTGTGTGTAAGCCATAGTTTCGTTTTATTTTAACCAAGATTGTCAGAAATCACCATCTTTTGAATGGATCTGCCAACTATATTCGCACCGATGCCGGTACGTTTCTCATTTTTCGTTTTGCTTGCAGGCCTGTCCTCCGGACTTTACGGACAGTTCGACTGCGATTCAACGGTGTTCATCAGCGGTAAGGTGCTCAACGAGCAGAGGCAGCCGCTTTTTGATGCAATGGTCGTTAATCGTTCGCGTTCAGTCGGACAATTCTGCGAAAGTGACGGTAGCTATCTCGTTCGCGCCTGCATCACTGATACATTGCAATTTGCTGCTACCGGATACGCCAGTCTGCGAGTGTCATTTGCAGATTCAGCCTGGCGAACGCAATACACTTACAATGCTAACATGAAAAAGCTACGCATCAGCGTGCCTGAAGTGGAAGTGCTCGCACCCCGGGATCTGGAGCAGATCTATGACGACATCGCAGAACTGGGGTACGATGAGAAAGAATACCGCGTATCAGATATCAATGCATTCGAAAGTCCGATTACCTTTTTGTATCAAACATTCAGCAAACGCGAACAGTCAAAGCGGCTCGCCATTGAATTGCGTAATCGTGATCGCCGCCGTGAACTGCTGAAAGAGTTGTTTGCCAAGTATGCAGAATACGAGATCCTGACTCTGGAAGATGAAGAGTTTGAAGATTTTATTGAGTTCATGGATCCCGGAGACGAAAGGCTTCAGTCATTCTCTCAATATGGCTTCATACTTTATGTGAAAGATCGCTTTGAAGCCTATAAGAAATACGGAAGAAGCCGGGAACTTGAACCGGCAGATCATCAATATCACCTTGACGACGATTGATCAGGCAAGGGCTGAATCAAGGTAGTTCATAAATATTTTCAGGAAAAAAGCCATAGCCAGTATCGCGATAAGAATCACGCGCAGGCGGAGCTTCAATGCACTTTCGGCCTGGAGCTTGTCATAGCGACCGATGACGTCAACGAATACAGATGCCACCCCCAGAATTTCAAGTATGGTAAGAAAACCAACGGATTCCTGTATACCCAAGTAGACCGGCACTATAAAAGCGCTGACGATATCCGGAAGGAATTTACCCCAGAAAAAAACGAGGTTGTACGTCGAAAGCAATATTAGAGCCAACTTTACCAGCCTGGCATCTTTTGATTCTTCAGCCATGTACGCTTGTTTCTCCGCCATAATAAGTGAACCGCCTTAATGGAATAAAGTTCGGTCAAAGGTAATCAGGACAGAGGCGGCGACGAATTACCGGGGGCTCGAATTTTCGGAGAATATAGACAATACTCAATTCAAGCCCTCCACGACCGGCACTTGCCGGACGTAGGTCACTGGTATTGATGTCATAACTTACACCTACCCGCCAGTCATCGTAATGTACACCTGCCAGGATATAACCGGCATCACGTGTGCGCCAATAGATTCCTCCAAAAACTGCCCGAAACAGCCCCCGTGACTCATTCATGACATACCGGGCTCCGGCTCCTGGAATGAACTCTGTATAGGTTCCTTGTCGTGAGAGCAAAAGCCCGCCCATCGCATCCCATTCTTCGTTGATCTGACGAACACCGAATGCAGTAAGAGAAAAACGCATGTCGAGATTGATCGATGGGTCATCGAAGAAGCTTTGTTCCGGACGGTTCAGGTGGTGAAGGCTGATTCCCGCAGTAAGTTCATTTCGGCGATCTTCCCGGTAATGCCAGGCAAAGCCTACATTCAGGTTTACGTGCGCACGCGCCTCACGGGTGTATTGTTCGTTGGGATCCGTGTTGGGGTCAAAGGCAAAGCCGTTCCATTGATTGTCATAATTGAGGTCGCTGTAATCAATGGCCCTGTGGGTAACTCCCATCTGTAAGCCCGCAAAAAACGAATGCGCCGAATCTGCAGAAGCCGCTATACGGTATGAGGCTGCAAGATCTGCCCTGAATGTATTCAATCGGGAGTCTCCGGCGCGGTCTTGATAAAGCGACAGCGCCGCGCCGAGCGCATCACGCTCAAGCGCACCGTTGACGTCTGCACTAAAACCTATAGTGGAGTACGGAATGGTGACTGACCGCCATTGTGTGCGCTGGTTTGCGATGAAACGAGCGTCGCCGTCAAACACCCCGGCGAGTGCAGGGTTGTAAACCATTGGCGCAACCTCGAATTGTGAAAAATGGATGTCTTGCGCAACGAGTATGGTCGTCCAGAATACGCCGATGATGGTGAAAACGCCTTTCATCGGATGAGTGTGATGTTACCTTTTTCAAAATAGGTATCACCTCCTTCGCAGAACGCTTCGAGGTAGTACACGAAAACCGCAGGGTCGGCCGGGCGACCCTTGTAAGTACCATCCCAACCAACAACTAAGCTGTTGGTCTCAAATACTTTTTCACCCCAACGATTGTATATGACAAAGTTCAGATCGGTGATATTGTTTCCTCTCACATAGAGCTTGTCATTGTTATCATTGCCGTCAGGAGTAAAGGCATTTGGTACGTAAATACTCGGCGGGCCGCAGACAAAATCGAATACCCGCACCTGAACAGAATCTGTGTACAGGCATTCTCCGTCAGCAACGGTGAGGTAGAAAGTGGTTGTTTGCTGCGGATTTGCCTCGGTTTCGGCGAGGTTGGGATCTTCTACAGAATCGTCAGGAAACCAAGTGTAATCATAGCCCTCCGGTGTAGCGGTCAAGGTAGTGAAATCACCTGCGGTGATGATGTCAGGATCGGCGCTTGCGGTGACCGATGCAGGGTCAATTCCGCTGGCTGAAACAAAAATGCTGCCTTCAATGACGCAGTCTTCTCCGTCAGAAGCAATCAGGCTGATTTCAACGTCTTCAGTGACAATAGCTTGAATAGAGGGGGTACCTTGTCCATTGATGATCAGATCTGTTGGAGACCACACAAGGTCAAAATTTGGCAGGTTATTCTGCAGGGTCACCGTAACCGTATCTCCTGCGCATACTACAAGGTCTTCTCCAAGATCGAGCGCACCAAGTGAAAAGCTGACGGAGATAACTTCTATAAGAGTGCATCCATTGGCTGCCGCTTGCACGTAGTAGTTACCTTCTTCTTCAATAAGTACCTGTACACTCGTAGCGTCATCACCTGAAGCAATCACATTGGTAAAGTCAGGGTCGTCAGACCAGGTGAATTCTGCGGCATCATTTTCAGAGGATGCCTGCAGGGTAACGGTTTCTCCAGGACCACAAAGAACGATGTCATCAGAAGCTGTGAGACTGAGGTTGGTGACTTCAATCGTCTGAATAAGAGTGTCAACGCAAGCACCGCCTTCAATAAGCAGGGTATAGGTGGTGTTCTCTTCAGGCGAAACTGAAACTATCGGGTTCTGGTTGTCAGGGGCAGATAGCGGCGGTAACCACTCGTAGGTGAAGCCAGGCACGATCTGCTCGGGGCCGATTTCGATGCTGTCACCAGCGCACAATTCTGCCAAAGCTGCCGTTTGAGTTACCGGAATCTGAACGTCAATAGTGCGGAAGAGGGTATCAGTGAAATTACAGGTTTCAGGATTGTTGGCTACAAGCATTATCTCGTATGTGCCGGGCGCATCATAGGTGTGCACCGGATTTGTAAGGCTAGTGGTAGTGCCGTCGCCAAAATCCCAGAAGAAATCCTGAGAAGTGGTACTGTTGTTCTGGAACTGAATCGGACTGTTAATGCAGGCTTCTGGTTCAGCGAAGAAGTCAGCAACCGTAATGGGCAGCTGAAAGTCAAACTTGAAAACACCGTTGTTACAACTGCTGTTGTTGACCGGTCCAACAGCGTCAGCAGGGAAGATCGGAAAGTCGTCGTTTCCTCCACAGCCGGCGCAGACTGACTGGTAGATCTGCCCTTTTCGGTTGAACCTACTGGTACCGCCATCAACATGTTCACTGCTTTGGTTCCCCCCGAAGAACGATCCAAAAACAATGTCGCTGGCATCGTCTTCAATCACCAGCAAATAGAAATCAGAGCCATCTGTACTAGACTGGTAAGCATCAGGAGTGGTGTCCATACCCGTCGTGAATCCTGTGTCAAAACTTGCATTGGTATTGCCACCCCAGCCCGAGAGATAAATCTTACCACAAACATCTACAAGAAAGGCGGTAGGAGAGAGGTTGCAGGTGCCGTCACCGGTACCGAACCGGGTTGACCATGCCACACCTGAGAGGCCGCCAGTGAACTTGGTAATGAGCATTCCGCTGTTCGGGGAGGCGTAGTCGGCATTGAGAATAAACTCATTGCTTCCGGCGAGAGTTTGTCCATAAGCATGTGCAACATCCGCATCGTCTACATCTACGAAATAAAACTGATCGTAATCGTTTGAGCCGAAATAGGTACCCTCCAGTATGGTGCTGCCGTTTGCGGTCAGCCTTGCCAGGAAACCGTCAGCGTCGCCGCCACCGAATGCTTGCTGAAAGCCATCATTCCCCAGTGGCATGCCGCCGGCATTCGTGCCGCCGCAGATGTAAATATCGTCATCTGACCGCACTGCAAGACTGTAAACTCCCTGGTCACCGGGAGCGCCGAAGTAAGTGCTGTAGATCAGTCCGTCAAGGTCTGGTGTCAGCTTCGTGATCACACCGTCTAATCCACCGGCAATTGCCGGCTGCAGCGCGTTTTCTGTAGGGTAGTCATTGCTGAAGGTACAGCTCGCGATATAAATATTGTCTTCATCGTCGATTTCAACTTCGCCCCTGAACTCATCAGCATAGTTGAAGCGCAGGTCAGCGACACTGTTGACACCGTCATTGGCTGAACCTCCCAGAAAGGTTGATGCGGCCAGTGCGCCGCCGTCGGCGGTGAATTTGGTAACAATCAGGTCTGCCCCGTTGACATACTCAACCCCTACACCGGAAGGCGCCACATTACTTCCTCCGGAAAAAGATGCGGAGAATGCCCCGGCTGTAACCGGAAAGTCAGGTGAACTTGTGGTACCCATGACGATCAACTCTCCGGCTGAGTTAACGATTAAGGAGTGTGGAAGCTCATCGTTGCTGCCACCGAGATAGGTCGAGTAGACGCGATCTGTGCCGTCAAGGGTGTATTTAGTCAGGGTGATGTCAGTACCTACAAGGCCGCCCTGGCCATCTCCGCCGGCCCATTCCTGCTGGTAGGCCCCTACTGAAGTCGGGTAACCGTCTCCGAAGGAGATGCTACCGGCATAAAGAAAACCTTCGTCGTCATAGGTGGCCGTAAAGCCGAAGTTGTTGGCAGTGCTTCCTGAATAGGTAGAGAAGAGCAATACCGGGTCAATGGTCAATGCGTATGCAGGGTCATATCCGTCAGGAAAAAAGAATTGCACGCTGTTTCCGTTCAGGAAATACTGACATTCTACCCGCTCTCTGCTACCGTTGATGTTTTGCCATGCAATAGGCGCCTGCTCAGTGACTTCGCCTACACTGGTGTATACCACAAGCCTCCCGTTGCGTAGTTTGAGTGAATCTGCACCTTCATAGTGAAGTTGAATTACCGAGGCATCTGCACCAGCTTCTACCAACAGGTCATACTTCAATGCATGGTCGCTGAAATAGACATCCATGTCTACGCCGGGATAAAGCTCGTTATAGCTCACTTTTTGCCACTCCTGAACCGATGATCGCCATTTTTCGGGGGCATTGCCGAGGTAGAAGTTGTGACGAAGCGGTTCAGGTTCTTCAAAATGTACTTCAGCATTCTCCGAAGCGCCCGTAAAGTGGGTTCGAAAGACATGTCCGCGAAGGCGGGTCGCTCCTGCTACCGGTGCTTCATCGGTGCCGTGCATCGCTACAATCGGCGAAAGGTCGGTCATGTGGTAGGTGAAGCGGTTTTTTTCCAGCCAGAAATGGCTGGATGCTACAGTTGTTCGCCCAACCACATGGTCAGGCCACTGTCCGGCATTCTCAATGATGCCTGCAGTTTTCTGCGCACTTGCCGGTACACACGCAATGGCGTACAGGCTAATGAGCATTCCTATGGATTTAATTCGATGCACCTCCGCAATTTACGAATCGGAACCAAACTGCATAACAGCGTTTTCTGTTGCATTATGGTACGGTTAAATCCTGCACCCTTTCGTGACAAACGGTACCCTTCTTTGGCTTTTGGTTGAGGCTTCGGGAGGTATGATTCTTTTCGATTGCCGCATAATCCCAAAACTGGAGCGTGGCTTCTGCAGCGTATCGTTTGAGACGATTTTCATGGTTTTTCGGTACACCGGCACCGCTGTGGTACTTCACTGAACTTGTTCGCATCCGGCGTTTTATCGCCGTAAATCAACAACGGTTCAGAATGTGAATGCGCACGGCAGCTTAAGCACCCCATCAGACTGCAGGGCCACACCTTCAAACATAAGAAGCAAGACTTATACCTCTGCGTGAAAGAAGTGTGTGTAACCCTTTGGTTCAAAAGAACGTATTTGAGAATTACTTGCATTGATTACTTCTTAAACGCATTAAAATTTCAGGCTATGTACAAACGTAGTTCACTTCCTTTAGCTGCCCGAAGATTGATATTGACCGCACTTACGGCGTTGAGTATCTTCCTCTTTCTGGCCGGTTGACCCAGGTTTTTTACAATATCTGCCGTATATTGTCGTTCCCTTTTGAAACCAAAATCAACGACAAGCGTATCAGGATACAAAACCTGATCTGACTAAATCGCAAATGATGAATCCTGTAGAAGAACTGTACCACACCGTCCTGCAAAAATTGATCATCCTGACATTAGGGTTGATGACTGTAGGGGTATTATTGAGTTCGTGCACCGCACCAAATAAAGCATGCTCTGCATACAATGAGATCGAGCTCAACGAAGAAATTCCGGAACCCCAGAATTGACGGGGCTCCAATAAACTTACAAGGCACTCTGCGCAACAGGGTGCCTTTTTTATTGCCTTCGCAGGCGCCTTCATTACCTTGCACAAAAGCACTCCAATGGACGACCTCATTGCCCTTCGTCGGCATCTTCATGCTCATCCTGAACTATCAAATGAAGAACACGAAACAGCGAACGAACTCCGCATGCGTTTGCAAGCGCTCCCGCATCCTCCTGAGCTGATTTCACTGGGAGGCACGGGCTTTGCAGCGGTGTTTCGGTCGTCAGAATCTCCAAAATCTGATCAGGTTGATGCGCTAAGGGCCGGTGCGAAGAAAATCTTACTGCGCTGTGAACTTGACGCATTGCCCATTGCAGAGGTCAATTCTATCAGTTATGCTTCTGTGAGGGATGCGGTGAGCCATAAGTGCGGACATGATGGGCACATGACGATTCTGTTCGGTGTAGCATGCTGGCTTTCAAGTCATTTGCCGCTAGAAGGTGAAGCGATTCTTCTCTTTCAGTCAGCCGAAGAGACCGGTGACGGTGCGAAAGAGGCGATTGAACATCCGAATTTTAGCCTGATCAAGCCTGACAGCGTTTTTGCGCTGCACAACCTGCCCGGACGTCCGATGCACCATGTGTTTCTCCGCAACGGTACTATCACACCCAGCGTCAAAAGTCTAATTCTCCGTTTCAAAGGAAAAACCAGCCATGCTGCAGAGCCTGAGAATGGATATAATCCCGCGCAGGCGATGGCGTTTGCCATTACCGAAGGCGAAAGGGTCACACTCAATGACCCAGCAAGCGATGATTTTTTTCTGGTGACACCGGTTTACCAGGAAATGGGCGACAAAGCCTACGGAATATCAGCCGGCTACGGTGAGGTTCATCTGACCATCCGATCTTGGTCTGAACCACTGTTTAACGAAAAATGCGATGCATACCTTGAAGCTGTTCGGGCGAAATGCCACGATTTTAACCTCGAACTGGAAACGGAATGGTGCTATGAATTTCAGTCTAACGTGAATGACAACGATGCCACGGATGTGGTGAGGGAGGCCGCAAAAGCGGCCGGATGTAAAATGCATGAGCTCAAAGAACCTTTCAAGTTCGGAGAAGACTTTGGCATTTTCACGCAGGAGTTTCCGGGTACGATGTTCGGGTTGGGTTCAGGAGAGGATACACCTGCACTGCACAATCCGGATTATGATTTTCCGGATGAACTGATTGCGACGGGAATTGCTTTATTTACTGAAATCCTGAAAAACCAACTGACTTTTGTTTGACGACTCCTACATTGAGCTTTCGAAAGACGCCTTGAGCAACAATCTTCAATTTATACAGAGTTTGCTGCCTGAAGGGTGCAAGTTTTCTTCTGTGGTTAAGGGCAATGCATACGGACATGGCGTTGAGTTATTCGTGCCACTGGCAGAAGAGTGCGGGATAGATCATTTTGCTGTTTTCAGTGCAGATGAAGCCTGGGATGTTCACCAGATGAAAGAAGAGAGTTCAGACCTCATGGTTATGGGCATGATTGAAGGAGATGCGCTGGAATGGGCGGTGATGAACGGCGTGGAGGTCTGGATATTTGAGCCACATCGGCTGCACGAAGTGGTGCGCATCACAGGTAAATACAAGCGTACAGCGAGGATACACCTTGAGATTGAAACGGGTATGCACCGAAACGGACTCGAGGAGGAGGCATTTGACGAGGTGATAGATCTACTTTTAAAGAATGCTCGTTACATTGAGGTAGCCGGGTTTTGCACGCATTTTGCGGGAGCGGAATCGATCTCCAATCACTATCGTATTGAACAGCAGAAGCTGTCATATGACAGGGCATTACGGTATTTCACGGCTGCGGGCGTACAGGTAGAACGGCGCCACCAGGCATGCTCTGCAGGTGTGATTCGCTACCCTGAAACATGCTTAGACATGGCTCGTGTAGGGATTATGCAATATGGCTTTTTTCCGAACCGCGAGATCCGCATACAGTATACAGCTTTGAACATGGATAACATGAACCCACTCAGTCGCATTATCAGCTGGAAGAGCAGCGTGATGGCCGTAAAACAAGTTGAAAGGGGAGAGTTTGTGGGGTATGGCAATTCATTTCAGGCAGGTGAAGCCATGGTGATCGCCACTGTTCCCGTAGGTTACTGGCACGGTTACAGTCGGTCTATGAGTAACTTAGGCAAGGTGCTCATCCGCGGGCATCGGGCGCAGGTCACAGGTGTTGTAAACATGAACATGCTCAGTGTGGATGTGACGCATATTCAGAACATCCAAAAGGGAGATGAAGTGGTGCTCATCGGCAATCAGGATGAGGAAGAGATCACCGTAGGTTCCTTTTCAGACTATTCTGATCAGGTCAACTATGAGCTACTTACCCGACTTCCGGGAAATATTCCACGTGTATTGGTCTAGATTTCTTCCTTTCAGTGGGTCTGACGGTTGACTATAGCTGATCAGAATAAAGAGTGTCAGGCTGAAGAGGATACCATAGAGGTTGGCATCCACCCCCCAGAGCTGGCCATGACCTGAGAGTGTCAACAGCAGTGTGGCAGAACCGCCGCCCAGCATGGCCCAGAAGGCTGCCTGTGGGGTGCTGCGCTTCCAATAAAGACCGCCAAGAATAGGCACGAACAATCCGCTCACCATAAAGGCGTATGAGTAGAGCATCAGTTCGAGTACTTCTTCCATCATTGTAGCAATCAGAATTGCCACCGCTCCGATGGCAAGGGTAAGCCACTGCCCCAATCGAATGACCGATTTCTCTTGGTGGTCTTTTCGAAGAATATCGGTGAGAATGTTTCCGGAGCAAGCCATTAGACAAGAGTCAGCAGTGCTCATGATGGCCGAGAAGTATGCTGACATCATGAGTCCCATGAGCCCGACCGGTAAGATCGTACGAAGCAGCGCCGGGAGCCCCATTTCACTGTCCATTTCTTCGCCGTTCGGGACGAAGCCGAGTGGTTCGAGGAGCCCTTGTTCATAACCGACTTTTGCGAAAAGGCCGAGCACCACTCCCATGAAGGCCATCACAGGCCATTCAAAGAGTCCGGCTGCAAACCATGCCCTCTTTGCTTCTTTTGGGCCCTTGCAGGCGTAAATACGCTGGTACAAGGTCATACCAACAAACCAAATAGGTATGATGGTGATGGCCCAGTTGAAGAACTGTTTCCAGCTCAGGTTGTTGAGGTGCATCATCTCGGGGTCTACCGTGTCACGGATTCCTTCGATACCCCCAACAGCTTTATAGCCCATCGGAATCCCGATGAAGATCAGTCCGGCCATCAATATGATCCATTGCACCGTATCTGTATAAATGACGGCCTTGATGCCACCCATCACCGTATACACTACGGCAATGACACCCATTAGAATCAGTGCATAATCGAGTTTTAATCCTTGAAAACTAGCAGCAGCGAGTTTGGCACCTGCCAGAATCTGCGAACTGGTAAAACCGAGGTATCCAATGGCCGAAATGATTCCTGCCAGCAGAGCGGTGCGTTTGTCAAAGAAGTGACCGTAAAGTTGAGGGAGTGTAAGAAAGTTATGCTTGCGTGCAAGGTCAGAAACTTTAGGGATCAGAAAAGCGGCTGCGAGCCACGCCCCTATAAGCCCGGTAAAAAGCATCCATGATCCTGAAATACCCATGGTGAATCCAAGTCCGCCGAGACCTATAGAAAAGCCTCCTCCTACATCTGTTGCGACCACACTCAAGCCTACATGTAGCGATCCCATTGACCTGCCTCCAACGTAGTAGTCGTCAGCGTTGGCATTTTTGCGCATGAAGTAGTAGCCTACAGCAAGCATAGCGACCATGTAAAGCACGAAGATCGCTATGTCAATGTAGTGCATCTGGATAGCAGAAAGGTCTTTTGAGGTTTAACGCAAGTTAGCAGATGCTGAGAACCCTGCCAAACTTAGAACTGGAAGTAGATGAACGGTTGCAAGTCAGCGCTGAGAATCTGGTACATGATCACAACAGCTATGACAACGGTAAACATTTGAAGAGCCAGTGGCGCACCAGCGAATTTCTCCCGATACCATGCTTTCCAGGAAGAAGGAAGCCAGTGAACGATGAAGCCAAAGAGCATCACAGCGAAGACGGGGGCAAATCCGACGATGACTTCAGGTGCAATCGAGAAGTCAATGTTACCAAGCTGTTTAAGCATGGTATTTGCAGTGAACCACTCTTCAAGGATGTTATGCTTTTCATTCAGATTCGCCCATGTGTTTGAAGAACCGCTTCGGAACCATATCCGAGTGAACGAGATAAAGTTGAAGGTCAGGAAAATGGCCCAGACACGGTTGTACCATTTTGACTTGTCACCCCACGGACTGACTTTGCTCCACAATTTATAAATCACAATGCCCAATCCGTTCAGGCCGCCCCACAGTACAAAGTTCCAGCTTGCCCCATGCCACAAACCGCCCAGTAACATGGTCATCATCAGGTTGATGTTGGTGGTATACCATTGATTGAGTCCTTTAAAAAACTGAGCGAGGATGATGGCTACCACGATTCCACCCGCGAACCAGGTGAGGGTGAGGTATGAGCCGCTCAATAAGAAAACAAAGAAGGCAACGAAACCAAGAGATATGTAAGTGAAAAGTGAACCGCCCCGGTTGCCTCCCATAGGAATATAGAGGTAGTCTTTAAGCCAGGTCGAGAGTGAGATGTGCCAGCGTTTCCAGAAATTTCCACAGCTATCGGCTTTGTATGGTGAATTGAAGTTGGTGGGCAGCGTGAAGCCCAGCAATAAGGCAACACCGATGGCAATATCAGTATAACCGCTGAAGTCTGCATACACCTGAAGAGAGTATCCATAGAGCGCCATGAGGTTCTCAAAGCCAGTATAACTGCCGGGGTTTGCAAAAATGCGATCTACAAAGTTGACCGCGATGTAGTCTGCGAGCAAGACCTTCTTTAGTAGTCCGTTGAGTATCCAGAATAGGGCCAGACCGAATTGAGCACGTGTAAGATTATAGGGCTGATACAGCTGCGGAATAAAGTCAGCGGCGCGAACAATCGGGCCTGCAACGAGCTGCGGAAAGAACGATACATAGAAGCCAAAATCCAGGATGTTTCTCACCGGTTTGATATGTCCGCGGTATACATCTATGGCGTATGACATGGTTTGAAAGGTGAAGAAGGAGATCCCGACAGGAAGCAGAATTCTATCAGCCCTAAAAGAAGCGCCAAATGCTTCATTAAAGAAACCTGCAAAATGATTAACCGGGTGCCATTCGGTTCCGATCAGGTTATTGAAAGAATCGGCGAAGAAGTATGCGTACTTGAAGTAAAACAGCACCAGCAGGTTGATGGTGATGCTCACTGCCAGCCACCCTTGCTTTTTGGCACCCTTAGGTGCCTTGTCTATGGCAAAGCCAATCAGGTAATCGGTAAGGGTTGAGAATAAGAGAATAGAAAAGAAGAAACCACTCGTTTTGTAATAAAAAAACAAGCTTACCAGAAAGAGAAAGGCATTTCGCAGCGCCCGCTTTCTGAAGATCGCAGAGTAAATGAGCAAGACGATGCCGAAGAAGCCCCAGAAATACAGCCGGGTAAAGATCAGCGGCGCATCTTCACGATAGAGTAAAATCTCACTCCAGGAGGGCAGATCAATCTCATTCATAACCTTCGGTAGCAGGCGTTTCTTGATTTCTTGCGTCACTCAAATCACGCGAATGCAATGCAAGCCAGTTGCCGTAGTCGTTCATCAAAGCGGCATACATTAATTCAGCTTGCAGGTAATAGCCGCTGCGGGTGAAGTGGATGCGATCATTTTTTGCTAATCCGGCACGGTCCCAGTCATCAATAGATCTGTAACCACCCATTACCTCGAAAAGATCCCATACGGCAGCGTTTTCGCGATCCGCTAATTCCATCATTGCTTCCTGAACGATTTTGCCATTCGGATTGGGCCTGCGTTTACGGTACCACGAGTCATTGTTGGTCAGGAAAAGGAAAGCCGTATTCGGATTGGCTGAGGAAAACCGTTGCATCAGGCTGTCGTAGCGGTCTTTGAATGCTTCTTTGTCGAATCTTCCGGCAGATGTATAGGCGTCGTTGATGCCTATACCGAATACGACCAGGTCTGCATTCAGACTTTTTAGCTGGGCCTCCATGTCATCGCAACGGAGGTAGCTTCGGGTGCTGGCTCCATTCACACCGATTTCGTTGTAGGTAACCGACGGCAGGTCTCTGCCCAGATAGATGCCTTGAACGGTGGCGCTTGCGGCCAGGCTGTCTTTTTTCACAAATCGCCAGGCCAAGGTGTCTACCGAGGCTCTGAAGCGCCATTCATAATACCCCTCTGTGGTGTTGCGCCACACTGAATCAATTTCTGCGCTGTCAATCCACTCCGGGGTAAAATGACGTTCAGTCATATCTGTGTACAGACGCACAAAATCGCTTCTGAATAAACTACTGTCGCTTCTCAGGGCTACAAAATCAAGTCTTGCTGAATCGGTTTGCGTGCGCACAGACATTCCGCTCATGCCCCAGTTGCATTCGTGGCGGTTGTGGGCGCATCTACAGCCTTCCCAATCTCCTGTACCTTCACTGCTCGTGTAAATGGTACTGTTGGTGCCGGCAACCCTGAACGGGAAGCATAGTCCACGCTCTTCCGTAACTCCCCAGGCGAGCCCTTCGAACAATTCACGCATACGATGTCCAATCGCACCTGCCTGTACATGTGAACCACCAATATGAACGATATTTACCTTGCCATGACCTTGAAACAAGAGGCGTTGCATTTTGCGGTAAAGACTGTGAAAAGCCGCTGAATCTCCCGGGTATTTGATTTCGTTTTCGTCAAGCTTGAGAAAGGGATATTGCTCATGTAACTCATTCAGTGCGAGAAATGAAGCTGGTTGAAAGCTCACGCGCTCAGAACTTAAGCGCGCAGGAGGGAGGCCGGCCAACACCATCATCATCAATACGCCCGCAAGTTGAACCCCCTTATTCTTCACGCTCCCTTTCATCCAATAATGCTTTCGTAAACAGTTCTGCAATCCGGCGCGCACCTTTGGGTGTAAAATGCACGTAGTCTTTTCCTGCCAACGGTGGATCGGCTTTTACCCATGCACTCATCGAATTGGCACCCCCCATAACTTCATAAATATCCCAGAAGCCGCAAGACGTTTCGAATGCCGCCTTCTTTAATTCATTTCGTACGACTTCGAGGTAGGGGTAGGTTACAAAGTTCTCCCCTTCTTTGTATGCCATATCTGAGGGGCCGATCAGGATAAAGGCCGCTTCTGGCATCAGGGCTTTCAGGTAAAGAATCTGACTTTGCATCCAGCGCCCGTAGTTCTCGGCTTTGGTTGAGTCAGAGATATAGGGTACAGTGTTTCCGCCATATTGCAGTAAAACAAGACCGGGGTTGAGTTCACGGTACTGCTTTCGCAGTTGGTCACGACTGATACGCTTGAAAATCGTTCCTGAACTGCCTCGCATGGGGATGTTGTCTACCTGCACACCAGAAGGGCCTTCAAGGGCTATTCCATAGCTTTCAATTGACCCGCTGAACGAGAAGCGCAGTTCCTCAGGAGTGCCGGGCAAGGTTAGTGACCATGCCCGGTATCCGGAGCTGTCTTGCAGTAATAATCGGTCTATGAGGCTGTCATTGTAGTAGCACTCGGCAATAAGGGAGTCAGAAAAGTGTCCGAGAAAAAGCTTTGCTGTCGACCATGTCTTTGACAATTTGTAGGTGCGCGGAGACGGACGAAAGATCAGGTTACCTCCGGTAGAATCAGCTTCTGCGAAAGTGCCCATCAAACCGTAACGCTCATGCTTGATGGTGGTATCTCGCTTTCCGTAAACGGTGTAGCGCTGCCAGTTTTCGTCAGCCTCCTGTTCAATGGCAATAGATGGAACCACTTCAACAGGTGGAATCAAACCTGGTCCATTTCCACCATAACGTTTCTGGAGTTCATTGCGCAGGTAGCCTGTGATACGGTCACCCTCAATTTGTGAATCGCCGTAATGAAGCACCCGCAGTTTCTGATTTTGCGATTTCGCACTTTCAAGGCCCTCAAAAAATACCTGAAGATTTTCGATGCCGTTTGCGCCTTGTTGTATTTCAAGCAGTTGTCTTCGGCGCTCAAGCTCTGCCTCGCGAAGGCTGTCTTGCAATGCTTTTTCTACTTCAGCGTTCGCAGCCGAAGTATCAGTAGGCGATGCTGCACTGTCTTCTTGCAGAATGGCATCGTAGCCTTTCAGAAAATCGTCAGCATCCGCAATTCCCTCCGGCTCGTTGGCAACGAGCTCATCGAGGGTGACAAATGATAAGGTGGTACCTGCCATGCTGATTCCTTCTTCGGGCCAGACAAAGGAGAGCAGCACACAGGCAACTCCGGTAATGAGCAGCGCCATCAGGGTGCGCATTGGATGTTGCGGACGTTGGTCAGCGTTCACGGCTTATAAATCTTCAGTTGTTGTCCAGGGCGAATGTCTTCTGTTATTCCGTTCCATTTCATGATGTTGTCAGCGCTTACCCCGGGAAATTTTCGTGCGATCAGCCAGAGTGATTCTCCTGATTGAACGGTGTACATGCGATATTCTCCGGGAGGTGCTTGTGCAGTGACTTCGTTTTTTTGCTTCTCTTGATTTTTGGGTTGACGGTTCTTTTCTGCATTCGGTACACCCGAATCATTCGAGACGGGGGTTGCGCCGTAAATCAACAGCTCCTGGCCAGCGTAAATACGGTCGCCACGAAGATTATTCCAGTTGCGCAGGTCGCTGACCCTCACACCATGACGTTCAGCAATTAAGCCGAGAACATCACCGCTGCGCACCTTGTAGATTCGGGTTTCACCTTCCGGTTCGCGGCGTTTTCCGGCTTCATTCATGGCCGTCATGGTTTGCTCATCCGGTTTGTAGCAGTAGAGGCTGTCTTCATTTGAAAGGTAAACCGGTACCTGCTCAGCAGGAATTAGAAAAGGTACATTTCGGTGCTGCGCCGGGATGCGATCACCGTGGTACGCAGGGTTTATACCGCGCAAAAGCGCGGGATGCAAGTCTAGTTGAGACTCAAGCGCCCCGTAATAAAGAGGTTCATTCACGGGAACAGCGTCGTATTTATTGAGGATGCGAAGCCAGGTGATAAGGTGATGGTTGGCCTCTGTATGTTTGAACAAGCGAATGCTTACGTGCATCATGGTCATGCGGTGAA
Source organism: Flavobacteriales bacterium (assembly GCA_018402085.1). Taxonomy (GTDB): domain Bacteria; phylum Bacteroidota; class Bacteroidia; order Flavobacteriales_D; family Sanyastnellaceae; genus Sanyastnella. The sequence continues at coordinate 1,028,830 of JAGYJM010000002.1, forward strand.
CCAGATCAGTATCTCCGGGCTGGTCAATATTGAAGCGGTCTGCAAAAGGAACGCCTCTGAGAAAGGCCACGATCACACGAAGGTGATCACCTTCATAGCGTTCATGGTATGTTTTCAGGAGCTTACATGCCGCCTGTGTAGCAAGATCCGGTGATTTACGCTCGTCTACAAACTTGTCAACGCGGAGGCCCAATGCTCGTGCCCTCGGTAAATCCATCGCCCATAAACCGGCCTTGTTGGCACCATCGTCATACGCGCTGTTCAGTCCTGACAAGATCAGGGGCAGAAATTTGTAATCTGTTGCTAAGCCTGTATCTGCCAGATGGCGTTCAAATAAGGGGAAGTAAAGGTCGCTCAGGAGTCGCATCGCATAGAGCAGTTCGCAGTCTTGCCTGAAGTAATCATTGATGCAGGCCGACTCTTTTGACTTATCTCGTCCGAATGGGTGCAGGGCTTCATCTACCACAGAGGGTTCCGGAATCTCTTCGAGAAGTTCGGGCGGACAATTCAGCTGAATTTCATCCGGGCCTGCCTGATCCAGAAAATGCTGTACGAGCCATTGCTCTGCACCGGTTTCAAGTACGCGGGTGAAGTTCGCATCCTGCGCTTTTGCGCAGAATGAAAAAAGCAGCATTACCGATATGAACACGCGACGCATGTTTGCGAAATTAAAAGCTTAAAAAGGGAGGTGGAACCCTGCAGTCTGGAAGTTATGAACGTGTGCCGGTGCTAAAAACTGTTCAGGCAACAATGATCATGATGCGATGTTGCCGACATTGACAGTGAAATCCTACAAGTCATTTCGGGGATGTGCCTTACAAACCACTCGTCGATGAATTGCGTAAGCAGGAGGTGAGAACGTCTATTTTCGTTGTCGAAAAGTGACTTATTGGCAATGAAAGGGAAGAAATCAAATAGAATGAACTGTCTTATTGTTGAAGACGACCGGATGTCGCGCGAGATGCTTAGCGATCTCTGTGCGAAGATTGAAGGCTTAGATGTGCGGTCTGTTGATACCGCACTGAATGCCATTGCAGACCTTGAGGGCAAAAGGTATGACCTGGTCTTTCTGGACATTGAAATGCCGGATATGAGCGGTATTGATCTCATGCGCACGCAAGAGAAAATGCCTCCGGTGATCATAACCTCGGCAAAGAAAGAGTACGCTTACGACGCCTTTGAATTCGACGTGGTTGATTACCTGCAGAAGCCGGTATCATTGCCTCGCCTTATTAAGGCGGTTCAAAAAGTGCGCAAGCGCACAATAGCTGAACCCGAAGAGAAGCAGACAAAAGCTACGGATCACATGTTCATCAAGGTTGATGGAAAGCATATTCGGCTTGAACTCAATGAAATACTTGCGATTACGAGTATGCGTGACTACGTGATCTTTCAGCTTGAAAGTGAGCGTCATATTGTGCACAGCACCTTGAAAAGCATTGAAGAGAAGCTGGAGAGTGATAAGCGGTTCTACAAAGTACATCGCAGCTACATGATCAATGTCAATCACATCGTTGATATGGATGAACGCTCTGTAGTGGTCGGCAAGCAAGTAATACCTATTTCAAGATCCAACCGTCAGGCATTTATGGAGTACCTGAATATGCTCTGATCGAGTTTCGTGGATGAACCGTTCGTCGAAGATTAATTACCGTTAGTCTATTTTATTCATCCGCGGATGTCCGCCAAATCAGACTCATTTATTGAGTAAATGCCTTCTGTATTTTCTTCTCCAGGAGATACAAATCAGCGCACTGAGAAGCATTGGTGAAACTTGAAGCAGTTGGCGTAGTTTTGATGCTTGCAAATCTTGTCATTTTGAAACGACATTCGCAAAATCCGTTCAGCGAAGAATGAACGAATAGATTTTGCAGTTACGTTAATTTTGTATTCTATAAAGAGCTCGCCAGAATGAGTGTAGGCGAGAAAGGGCGAGCTGTTTAAGTACAAGTAATTAGCACAAAAAAAGCGAGACAGATGTCTCGCTTTTTTTATACTTCACAAGTTAGCAGTGCACCTTATGCTGTTGCGCCTTCTTGCGGTTTACTGCTGCTAATGGCGATGCTGTAAACAACCAGACCGAAGCCGATCTTGTTAACGGCATCCGCAATGTTGTAGAAGAGGTCTACATTCGATGACTCCCATCCGAGACCTACATTCAGCCATCCTCCTGGCATGCACATGTAACCGATCGGGTAGATCGCCCATCCTACAAGTACGAACCATGCTAGGGTGCGAACACCTCTCTTTACCTGAGGGTTGTCGCTCTTTTCAGATAGCTTGCGAACTTCACCGAACCATGCGGTGTAGAGTACATAAAGGTACCCGAGGGTAGACAATGCTCCCCAGATGAATGAGTGCATGGTGGCTCCGTCAGCCGGTGATCCGTCAGCGTTCAATGGCACAAAAGCCTCGCCGAAGTAACCGGTAACGAGCATGAAGGCAGAAGCAATGATCAGCTTCCACATCAGGCCGATTTTCGCCCCGGCTGCGCGAGTTAAGAGGTAGAACTCTACACACATCAACGGCACGGTGAGCGTCCAGTCAATGTAGCGCAGAGCGGTCGGGTTGCTACCGGTTGCTGCGTAATAATCACGCATGTAATAGTAGTGTACCGCCGCGATACCGGTAATAAGACCAGAAACGAGGAGAGACGTTTTCCATTTGTCGCTCACTCTACTGCGCTCAAAAAAGAAGAAAATTGAAGAGGCGAACATCGCCATGTAGCCTGTAAAGAATGTAAAGGCTACCGGATCATCCTGTTTGATTTCAACCAGGTTGAGGATAAAGGAAGGTATAAAGTCCATAATTAAAAGGTTTTGTGGTTTATTAACAGAACAAAAACCTTCACGTCACGTTTCTTTTCAGCTAATTTAGCATCTACTTTCTTTGATCGAAGAGTGTAAGATTCAATATTCGGGTATAAGTTGCGTTTATTCAGTAACGGGTATTGATATTTGAACATTAATGACTTCTGTGTTTTCGTTGGCCGAGTGGCCGGTCACCCAAAAGGAAGATATACATGAAAATGGCATGGCAGGCAATAGCGCCAAAGGTATGCCACAAAAAGTGCGTACCCATAGGAAGCCAGCCCTCAGCATCATAGATGCGAAAGAACAACGCAAGACAGAATGAGACCAGCGCCATAACCACCCAAATGCTGTATTTACCGTCGCTCTTGAAAATAACGAGCATAACCGGCAGCAAGATCAGTAGTGCCATAATGGTGTAGCCTATATTGGTGGAGAGAGAGGGAGGTATGAGGGCATATAAGCTAAACTGCAATGCGAGTCCACCTGACAGAAAAACCAGTCCGACCCACCACCGTCGCGAAACGAGGTACACAAAATGATAGCTCCCCATGAGGGTGAGAATCAGTATCGGGAGCCAATCCATAAGGAGAAACACCTGAGAAACGCGAAAGGCATGGTATAAGGTGCCACCAATGCCGCCAATCGCCAGAATAGGAACAGCAATGCTTAAAAGCTTATACCTCCTGAAACGGCCTTTCAGTTTCATGTACCACCAGGCCACAATGATCAGGAACAGAAAAGCTGAAGCCGCATTCCACGGCTCAGCAATCACATGATCGAGGTTGGTTTCAAAGTACTTGGGTCCGCCATCCGGCAAGCGAGTTACCAGCTCATTCATACCTTCTGCTAAGCCGGTACCTTAGCACCGGGAAAGATGCGTGACAGTTTCTCTTCGCGGTATGTAAAAACGCCTTTCACTTTTTTGTGAACCATCGCGCCTCCTAACATCTCGCCAAACGCACCTCCGGGAAGCGCATAATGCAATACATCTTCCATCAGCACGCCGCCATCTTGCTCTTTAAAACGATGCAGGTGATGCCAAAAGCGGTAAGGACCAAATCGCTGCTCATCGATGAAATAGTGATGATCAACACACTGGGTAATCTCTGTGACCCATTTCATCGGGATGTTCAGAACCGGACGAATGCGGTAAGAAATGATTTGTCCGGCATAAGTACGCTCGCCATCTCCGGAGAGGATTTCAAAGCTCATATCATCGGGAGTGATGCGATCCAGGTTTTCCGGTATCGAGAAGAAACCCCAGGCTTCTTCAATACTTAATGGCAACCATTGTTGAGTTGTGAGTCTATGCATTTTCATGACCAATAAACCGCCGAGGCAGCCATTGAGTTCATTTAATGACACAAGACATTGGCCGCCCATGCCGCCATGAGTAATCCGGGTTTTGCTTTCGCTTTGAAGCCCATGCTGCTGATGTAACCGGCACTCGCGTTCAGTACTTTATTCGACGGATATGCCGGGTCGGTATTGAAATCCAGATCGATCTGTTTAATGTTGGCTCCCGTTTCATTCCGTATCAATTCAGCTGTCTCTACGGAGCGCTCCGTCTCACCCCACAGCTTGGTCCATAAATCTCCTATACGCGGCACTCGCTCTTTGCGGTAGATCACATGAGCACCGTTATCAGGAAACCTGAAGACCACAGTGGTTACATAAACGGTATACGAACGGTAGTTCTGGCTGTCACATCCGACGTAGAGCTCGCACTTCGGATACAACTCGAGAAATTCGCAGACGTAAGACGCCAGTTCAACCCTACGCCGACCACCCATAATCTGAAATATTCGACCTCTCTCTTCCACGAAATGGTATAACTGCCTCTAAGGTAGTGAACGATAACGATCAGCCAATTTGTTGAGTATGAAGAATACTTTAAGTGGTATGGAGTTCTCAACAAGTTATAAACGCGGGTTTTCCGACCTTCGTCTCATGCGAACACTTCTCTTCTTACTGGTCTTTGTGGGTGGTACAGCTGCAGGACAAGAAACAAGGCTTTTCTGCGCACAGCTCATAGCAGAAGGCGAACCGGCTGCTTTACTTGAAGCGCAAGATGGCCTGTTTTCAACGGTGGGTGATTTCGGGCCGGGCAGCTCTTATTTTTTTGAGGTAAGCGCATTTGCGTCTGGTGAATACTATTTGATCACAGAAGACTCAAATGGGCGTATCAAGGTTAGCCGGGCAAAAGAGGTTAAGGTACCTGATGAAAGGATGATGCTGCGTTTGCCCGGTACTGATCAATGTGTGGTTGATGATTCGGGCAATCGTGATGAGGTGGCTGTTTTTTTCTCTGCCACGCCGCAAAAGCGGCGGATGCTAAAACGGTCGCTGCGTCGTGCATCGGGTAATTTTACCAATAAAGTGCGTTCAACTCTTTTGAATGAAGGTGTGACTTTTGCCTATGAAGGCTGCATTACGGTAAAGATGGATGCGGAAATCACCGAAGCCTCCGCTGTAATGATTGTCAGCATCGACAAAAAGTAAAAAGCCGCCCGGTATGAGGGCGGCTTTAGGTAATGCAGAAAGTTGTGTCATCCGGCGCTTCCCGATAAATCGAGACAAGTTTTGCGCAGAAAAACTACTTAGCGGCGAGTGCCAGTTCAATCAACTTCCGGATGTGGTTACGATGTGCGCGGGTCATGGTGTCTGGCGATGAAGCGCTGCGCATTAAGCGGTCTATGCGCTCCAATTCGAAAAGCGCCATGCTTTGAACAGGTATGGCGTGACGCGACTTTTCACCGATTGCGCCGATCAGTTGCTTGGTGTACATAACCTGTAGGTTCTGGCGAACGGCGTTCACTTTCCCACGAAGGTCTGCTTCAAAGATGGCATCAGTAAGATCGGTCATCATCTCATCCAGGGTGTAGGTGTTGCCATACATTTGACTGTCGACAATTCGCTTGGTGGTGCTTGGGTTCATCAGGTGCATGAGGCACATCATTTGAGCGAAACGAGCACGATCCTGAATTTGTGGGTCTTCGTTCTGACCGAAATGATTGAAGCCCCTCCGCTGGCTCATCAGGTAATTCAAGAGCTGATCAGGAGCATCGAAAGCGTCAGGAGCAAAGGCGTACTTCGCCAGCGCAGTCATGGCTGCGCGCTGACGCTCTTCGCTGACCGGTGTAAAGGGTACTACTTCGTCTTCAGTTTGTCCGGGAAGCGCACGATCAATGTGAACCCCACCGATTTGACGCGTCATGATACTGATCTGCGTGGAGTACTCCCCGGTAAGTGCGTAGTAGGCGGTGAGCAACTCCTGGGTAGTTTCTCCTGCTTTCAGGTAGCGGTCTTTAATGCCGGGCATCAGCTCACGCACGAGTTCACAACGCTCAGAGGCATAAGCCACCGGGTCATTGCTTAGGTCGTAAATATTGATGTCAGGGTCAATACCACGGCCGGGTGAACGCATATCATCAGCATCATTGCCGAAGGCTAGCTCGTGCCGTGAAGATTTTGCAAGAATCGATTCAAGTCGCTCCTCCTCGGCCTTAGAGTCTGGGAGTCCGGGCGAATAACCATAGTCGATGACCCAGAAGTCGTAAGGCCCAGGTGAATCGTCGTAGAAGAGGGTTTGTTCTTCAGGATTGGCGGCAAAGTTGATAGCCGGATATTCCATGACGGAGTTGCAAAGGCCTTTATCAGCCACCACGTCAGCATCTTTAATTTCTTCGGGAGAGAGCAGCGTAGAGGCGCGCATATTATGGCTCAAACCGAGGGTGTGGCCTACTTCGTGCAGTACCAGTCGGTAAAGTGTCTGTTTCACAAAGTCTTTCTCGGCCACCTCTGACATGTTCATAGCGCGCATGGCAGCCATGCCGAAGAGGGTGTTACGCTGCATTACGCCGCCCATATCGCAGCGGTGCATATCAGCGATGATGTCTTCTTTAGTAAGGTCTGCTTCTGCGCCTTGCATGCCAGCTTCGCTAAAGACTTCCTGACGGAAAAGTCTTCCGCGGATGGCTGCAAACTCCAGCATGATGTCGGCACCGAGAATCTCTCCCGTACGAGGGTTTACGAAGCTGGGACCATAGCCGCCAAATGGCGGACGAGGAGAAGAGGTCCATCGAAGCACGTTGTAGCGAATATCCCCGGCATCCCAGCTCGCCGTGTCGGGTTGTACTTTCACTACCACGGCATTTTTCCAGCCGGCCGCTTCAAAGGCTTCATTCCAGCGTTCAACGCCGGCTTTTATGATGGGGCGAAACTCTTCAGGGGTGGTGTTTTCGATCCACCAGGTGATGGGTTTTACAGGTTCAGACACGGCTGCCCCGGGATCTTTCTTTTCGAGGTTCCAGCGGTGAATCATGTCACGGTAAGGAGCTGCTTCGAAGCTGGTCATATCATTCACCTGTGTCATGAAATAACCGATGCGTGGGTCATCCCGACGCGGACGAAAGTCATTTTGCGGCATTTCAATCAGGCTATGCTGATAGTAAACGGTAATGTAGCGGGTGTCTGTAACCGCTGTGCTTCCACCTCTCCGCGGTGCCGGGTTGTCATAAACATAGGCCACTGAGACATCCGTATTTTCGGGGTAGCTTCGAATGCCTTCAATTTTCGTTTTTGATTTGCTGAGGCTGCCCAGCATTCCCGGTATTTTCGGGTTGCCCGGCGGTTTGATCATCTGAAACTGCTCCGATAGAAAAATATTGTCTCCGTCAATAAGGAAAACCCCAGTTGAGTCGCTTTTGCCCTCAATTTTCTCGCTGGCGATAATAGGGGTGTTGATGTTGGCACTTTTGGCCTTGCTCAACGCGTTGTTCTCGTCAAAATAATATGAGGTATTCTGGTGTTTGATCTCAATCCGGTCAAAGTAGCGTTCAAATGTGATCACCTTTGAGCCACGATATGACCCCCTGAAGTAACCCGCATCAAGCACGCCGTCTTGCACGAAGCTGAAGTAAATGAACTCTTTACCAAGTTGCTCTTCTTTGATTTCGAGCCAGGTTTTTCCGGAGGTGGTATCTTGGTGTACCGTAAACAAACCTTCGTAACTGATGCAGTTTTTTGTCAGTTCAGAAGGGTCTTTAAAGTCGTCTTTTGCCTTCTTTTCAGTCTTTTCTTCTGACTTGTTTTTCTCCTTTTTTCCGAAGAATTGCGCTTCTGCCGGATGGCTAGAAAAAGCGAATAGGGCTGTCATGAGCAGGCTCAGTGCCCACAGCATTTTCTTCCTCATTTTCATTGACTTTTAGGTGTAAAGAGGTAACGAATGTAAGTCTTTTCATGGCGAAATGTTCGCTGAGTGCAGCAACGAGCTTTGGTTGAGCATCATCCAATGCCCTGAAAACGGTACTTTCGCGATGTGAGCAAAACACAAGTCATTTGGCCGGCAATGGGCATCATTCTGCTGATCTGCTTCGCTTTTGGTGCCCTAAATATGTACAATGGGCGCTTCGAAATGCGAGACCTTCAGGTGTATTACGATGCCGCCGGAAAATTATTGGATGGGGAGAGTCCGTATAGACAAGCTTTTGGTCTTTCAAGTGGGTTTTACAAATATTCAGCTTCAGCCGCGGTTGTATTCATGCCTTTTCATGCTTTGGGCTGGTGGGCCACACGCATAGTGTTTTTCACCATTATCAGTGCGTCTGTAGCGTGGTTCTTACCAGACTTTACCTCCCGGTTCAGGCGAGAGTTGGGCTTTGATAACAAACATACAAGCGCCGTTGTGCTCTTCACTGGTATCGCACTTGCCGGACATATCAGCCGGGAGTTATTACTTGGAAATGTTAATTGGTTGCTATTCTTACTGGTCTTTGCAGCTTTCTTTCAATTGCGCCGTAATGAATGGTTGGCGGGCATTTTACTCGCGTTGGCGTTGACCTTCAAACCGCATTTTGCGGTGGTGCTTCCGTGGTTGATACTACGTAGCCATTTTAAGGCATTCACAGCCCTTATCGTTGCGTTTTTCGTGTTTCTGATGCTGCCGGCTGCGGGCTGGGGTATTGAACATACCGCGGCTCTCATACGTGAGTGGATGGAGGCAATGCAGGCGCACAATACCGGGCTTGCGGAAAGTCCGAATACCTTTTACGGATTGTTTTCACTAGTGACAGGTGCAGAGGCTTCATGGGTGGTGCTTTTTTTTCTCGGCCTAACGGCCGGATGTGTTTTGGTATGGATGTTGTCACATTTTCGAATTGAACGCAAAGCACTGGCGCAACAAGCATTGCATCAACCTTCATTTACCGATCAACCGGGGCAGCTTTTAAGCAGTAACCGACTGCTCGAGTTCTCCGTCCTGCTTGCCTTAGTACCCAATTTAGTGCACACGGATACAGAACATTTCATGTGGACTTTCCCATTGATTGTTGCGGCAGGATCTTCCTGGTTTTCGGTATCACCAAGACCGCTTGTGCCCGCGTTATTCATCGCACTGGCCCTAATCCCCTACACCTTGAACACTCCGGATCTATGGGGGCAAAACGCTGCAGAGTTTTTTGATAAAAGTGGTGTGCTCGGGCTTGCTAACGCAGCACTGATAGCCGCCGGACTCTGGCTATACAGCCGCTATCGTTCAGACAGAATGCTTTCGACTGACTGACTTGAGCCTGATCTGCACGGGTGAATCATTACCTTTGAGGTGAATTTTGAAAACTCAACCAATCTCATGAAAGAAGTAGTTATTGTTGGCGCTGCACGAACACCGATGGGTAAATTTCTGGGCGGACTCAGCTCTGTGCCCGCACCAAAGCTCGGTGCAGTGGCGATTCAGGGTGCTCTTGCAAAATCGGGTGTAAGCGCTGACCAGGTACAGGAGGTCTTTATGGGCAACGTACTACAAGCCGGTATCGGACAGGCTCCTGCGCGTCAGGCCGCTATGTTTGCCAACATACCTGAAAGCGTTCCCTGCACCACCATAAATAAAGTATGTGCGAGCGGAATGAAGGCGGTAAGCCTTGCTGCACAGAGTATCATGACCGGAGACAACGACATTGTGATCGCCGGAGGTATGGAAAATATGAGCGCTGTTCCGCATTACTACCAGGCGCGAAACGCACAGAAGTTTGGCGACGTCAGGATGATTGACGGGATGTTAAAAGACGGGCTCACTGATGTGTACAACCGCGTACATATGGGAAATTGTGCTGAACTGTGTGCCAAAGAGAACAACATCAGCCGCGAAGAACAAGACGCTTTTGCTATTGAGTCATACAACCGTGCAGCCAAGGCCTGGAAAGAAGGCCGATTTGCGGAGGAAGTTGTTCCTGTTGAAGTTCCACAGCGTAAAGGTGATCCGATTGTGATCAGCGAAGATGAAGAATACACCAACGTAAAGATGGAGAAAATCCCTTCACTGCGTCCGGCGTTCGATAAAGAAGGCACCGTGACAGCAGCGAACGCCTCTACATTGAATGACGGGGCGTCAGCATTGGTGCTTATGAGCAAAGAGAAAGCCGAAGAACTCGGACTGAATCCGATTGCACGTATCGTGAGCTTTGCTGATGCCGCTCAAGCACCTGAGTGGTTTACAACGGCTCCATCTAAAGCACTACCGAAGGCCTTGGATAAGGCAGGCTTAAAGAATTCAGATATTGATTTCTGGGAGTTGAACGAAGCATTTGCGGTAGTTGGCCTTGCGAATATTGCAGAACTCGGACTTGATGCGTCAAAGGTTGACGTAAACGGCGGAGCAGTGGCCCTTGGCCATCCGCTCGGTAGTTCAGGTTCGCGTATTCTGGTCACACTGATCAATGTGCTGAAGCAGAACAAGGGTCGCTACGGTGCAGCCGGTATCTGCAACGGTGGCGGCGGCGCATCAGCTATGGTGATCGAAGCGCTGTAAGCTTCAAAACAAGTTTAGAAAATGCAAAAGCCCTCCGGAAGAGAGGGCTTTTTTAGTGCCGAGTATTCTGAAAGGTAATTATTTAGAACAGTGATGCGCTGTACCCCCAACGCCGGGCTCCCGACTCCCGACACCCGACACCGTCAACAATGCATCATTCTCCAATTAACCGGCGGCAATAGCCGCCGCCACACATCGATGGCCATCTAACCCGAAGCAGCGCAAGTATGCGCTGTACCCCCACCGCCGGGCTCCCGACTCCCGACACCGAACTCCCAACGCGCACGCGATTCATAAACAAAAAGGGCTACCCAATGGGTAGCCCTTTTTCCGTTATCACAAGTACGCTTTGCGAACTTATTTCTTGATGATGAGGCGATCGGTGATCACTTCATACTCAGTCGTCAAGCGGTAGAGGTAAACACCGGCCGGCAGCTCAACAGTGCTGTACTCGAAGCGGTAAGCTTCGTTTGCTTGCGCGTCAGCGTGGAAGAGCTCTGCAACCTTCTGACCGTTCAGTCCGAAGATCTCAACCTTCGCCAATCCGTTTTCAGCAATGCTGAACTCGATGAAGGTCTTGTTGATGGCAGGGTTAGGGTAAGCACGGAGCTTAGACACCTGGTCACCTTTCGATACCATCTCAACTGCTTCTTCAGTTTCGATATCGATACCCGGAACGTCCCCGCCGAGGTCAGCGAAGCTGATCACCTGAGTGAAGCAGGTTTCGTTGCCTACGCAGTCAGTTGCACACCATGTACGAACGATCTCGTACTGTGGACAACAATCGTGATCGAAGGCGAAGTCACCTGAACCGTTCACCTCGTCGCCGAGGAAGATACCGTCATAAGTGAACCAGCCGCCGCCGCCGTAGTTGGCGTTCACGTTGTTCGCAGCAACACCTACCTGGTAACCATAGTAGAGGTTAGATGGAGCGTGGCTCAAGTTCAGTACAGAACCTTCGTAATCACCCCAACCGGTGAGGGTTGCACCTTCAGACATGATGTAGTACATCCAGTCGAGGTACTCGTCACCTGCGATGTCACAGTCGTCTTTGAAGCTGGTTGGGAAGCCTTGTGTTGACCACATGTCCCAATCCATACCGTTCTCGAATTCTACAGCGATCTCCCATCCTGCGTCAGGATTGTTGTTCGCTGAAACCGTTCCGGTCAGAACCGCTGACCCATCAGGGAACTCCGTCCAGCTCGCATCGATCGTGCTGTAGTAAGAAGCTGCTTCGCCCGCGAAGTTGAAGAGTACGACACTCCAGATTTCAGTACCTGCACAAGTCTCACCATCTTCGAATGCTTCAGGAGTCATCGCGTTACAGAACGCGCTGCTACCTTCCGGTGGAAGTTCCCCTATCAGCTCCTCAGTGAAGCTTACTTCTACATCACCTTCACAGTTGTCAAACGCAGTTACATCAGCAACCGCAGGTACGTCGTCTTCACAGTCGATCACCAGCTCTGCCTCAGGAAGACCTGAAAGCTCAGGAGCAGTAGTGTCAACTACCGTGATGATCTGTACAGCAGTAGTGGCGTTTCCACACTCGTCAGTAGCTGTGTACGTACGGGTCAGGGTGTATTCAGTAGCACACTCTGTCTCTTCGATTACGTCTTCATTGGTGATGCTTACTTCACCGCAGTTGTCAGTGGCAGATGCCATTGGTGCAGGAAGCTCAACATCACATTCGATGGTTACGTCATCGGCAACCATGTCGAATACCGGAGCAGTAGTATCTTGTACAGTGATGTTCTGTGACTGAACGGTTTCGTTACCGCAGTCGTCAGAAGCAACCCATGTGCGTACGATAGTGTACGAATCAGCACACTCACCTTCAATGATTTCTTCACCGAGGTACTCGATGGTTACATCCTCATCGCAGTTGTCGAATGCAGCAGCACCTGTCGCAACTTCAGGGATCATGTCACACTCTACCGTCTCGTCTTCTGGGAAGATCTCGAACTCAGGTGCGGTAGTATCAACTACAGTGATCGTCTGAGACTGCTCTGTGATGTTGTCACAGTTGTCTTCAGCAGCCCATGTGCGGATGATGGTGTATGACTGCGGACAGTCACCTTCAACGATTTCCTCGCCGAGGTATTCAACCATTACTTCGTCGTCACAGTTGTCTGTTGCAAAGACCTCTTCAGCGGCAGCAGGTACGTTGTCGCATTCTACGGTTGCATCTTCAGGGAATTCAACAAACTCCGGAGCAACTTCGTCGATGAGGTGAATGATCTGCTGCGCAGTCGAAACGTTACCACATTCGTCAGTTGCAGTGTAGTCACGGATGATCGTGCCTTCACAACCACCTGATACGAAGGTATCTTCGAAATCGATGGTTACTTCACCACAGTTATCGGTAGCTGTGAGCGTCGCAACGTCGATGCTGTCACAAGGAACGTCGATCTCAACAGGGTACTCGTCGAATACTGGAGCAGTAGTATCTACTACGTTGATGATCTGCTCAGCAGTAGTAGAGTTACCACACTCATCCGTTGCAGTGAACGTACGAACGATCGTCTCATTTTGCGGACATCCTTCACAGTCACCAGGGAAGGTGAAGTTCGAGATCTCGAGCACAGCTGCACCCATTGAGCCGTCTGTAGCATCGATGCCAAATCCGATGAGATCACCTTCATTTGCCTCAAACGTTACCACACCGTTCTGAGTGAACCCGGCATCATCTGCAGTGAGGTCAAAACGCTCACCGTTGATGTAGTAAGCAATGTCGAATGACGGACCGTCTACATCAAAGGTCTGATAATCCCAGCTGAAGCTGTATTCACCTGTTCCGGATGCTGTGATCGTTGCTTCCGTGCTGATGCCAAAGAACTCGTTGTTGTTACCTGTAATTGTCAGTACACCGTCAACAACGTCGATAGAACCGTCGCCGTCATTGGTGTTGAGGCTCCAGTTTGACGGGTCGTAGTAACCTGCGAAACCTTCACACTCGCCTTCGTTCTGAAGAACCTCATCTGCAAAAGTGATTTCCACCTCACCGCAGTTGTCAGAAGCCTCAGCATTTGCAGCAGGAAGCTCTTCGTCACATTCGATGGTCATGTTTTCAGGTACGAAGTCGAAATCAGGTGCTGTAGTATCAACAACGGTGATGATTTGTTCAGCCGTGTTGCTGTTGCCACACTCATCAGTAGCAGTGTAGATACGAGTTACAACGAACTCTTGTGCACACTCGCCTTCTTCGATGAGGTCTTCGCTGGTGATGGTTACTTCACCGCAGTTGTCTGTCGCAGATGCGTCAGGTGCCGGAAGCTCCTGATCACACTCTACAGTGACATCCTCAGCAACGAAGTCAAACTCAGGAGCAGTAGTATCCTCTACTATAATGGTCTGCGACTGCTCAGTGATGTTGTCACAGTTGTCTTCGGCAGCCCATGTGCGGATGATGGTGTATGACTGCGGACAGTCACCTTCGATGATTTCCTCACCGAGGTACTCGATTTCTACCTCTTCATCACAGTTATCGGTAGCAAAGAGACCTTCAGCAACAGCTGGTACAGCGTCACATTCAACTGTCTCATCTGCAGGGAATTCAACGAACTCCGGAGCCACTTCGTCAAAGAGGTGAATGATCTGTTGTGCTTCTGCAACGTTACCACATTCGTCAGTAGCGAAGTAGTCACGAATGATTGTACCCTCACAGCCACCTGATACGAAGGTGTCTTCCCATGTGATTTCAACATCGCCACAGTTATCCTGAGCTGTCAGGATCTCTGCATCAATGTTGTCACAAGGAACGTCGATCTCAACAGGGTACTCATCGAACACAGGAGCAGTAGTATCAACTACAAATATGTTCTGTGATACCGGCTCACTCACGTTTCCACATTCATCAATAGCGGTGTAAGTATAAACAAGCGTATACTCATTGGCACACTCGCCCTCAATGATGCTATCTTCAACACTGATCTCAGCCTCACCACAGTTGTCTGTCGCTGTAGCTGATGGAGCAGGGAGATCCTGATCACATTCTACAGTTACGTCATCTGCAGGTGTTACAACCGGAGCAGTGGTGTCAACAACAGAGATGGTTTGAACGTACATCGCTTCGTTACCACAGTTATCGAATGCGCGGTACATGCGCTGGATGGTGAATTCGTTAGGACAATCGCCTGCGATTTCCTGGTCTTCACACTCAATAGTTACTTCTACATCACAGTTGTCTTCAGCAATTACCAACGAAGGGTCGCAAGCAGGGATTTCTTCATCGCACTCGTAAGTGATGTCTTCAGGAACTTGCACAAATACAGGGTCAGTTGTATCCTGCACTGTTACAATTGTTGAAGCCTCGCTTACGTTTTCGCAATAATCCGTTGCTACCCAAGTCCAAACAATCTGATAGTTATTCTCACAGTCACCCTCAACGATCTCTTCACTGAATTCTACCGTCACTTCGTCAGAAGTTGCGAAGAATTCGCAGTTGTCAAAGATGTTGATTCCGTCAGCACCCGGTGCCTCAGGAATTTCACTACACTCAACTGTGAAATCTTCCGGGGTCTCAATTACCGGAGGAGTGGTGTCTTCAACCGTGATAAACTGCTCTGCAGTGCTTTCATTACCACACTCATCAACAGCGGTGTATACACGGTAGATGACACCGAGACATCCACCTGACTGAATCACGTCTTCGAAAGTGAGGGTCACTTCACCACAATTGTCGCTAACATTCACCGTAACGTTTTCAACTTCAGTACACTCAACAGCAATTTCAACATCATAGTCGAATACAGGAGCGGTAGTGTCAACCACATTGATGGTCTGTTCTGCAGTCGCTATGTTACCACATCCATCATCAAGTGTATGTGTACGGATGATGGTGTACTCTTGCGGACACTCGCCTTCAATGATTTCGTCTTCAAAGGAGGCTGTCACCTCGTGGCAGTTATCAACTCCTTCAGCCATATCAGTAGGTACTTCCTGGTCACATTCAACGGTGACATCCTCAGGAATTACAGTGAACTCGGGGGCTATGGTATCAGAAACTGTGATCGTCTGAACGTATTCAGCACGGTTATTACAACAGTCAATGGCTTCCCAGATGCGTTGAAGTTGATATGAACACTCATTGTCACCTTCAATAAAGATTTCACCGAGGTAGTTGAGTTCTTCAACACCGCACTCGCAGTTGTCTTCAGCTTCAACACCTTCAAATAATTCAGGAACATCGCATTGAACGGTTACGTCTTCAGGTACCACCGTAAATTCAGGAGCAATTTCATCATTCACTTCGATGATTTGCTCGAGAATACTCGCGTTACCACATGCGTCTTCAGCGCGGTAGAGGTAGGTAAATTCGTCTGTGTTCGGACAATCGTCAGGGTTATCAACCGGTGTGCATTCTTTGTCGACGTTCACGTCTCCGTGTCCTTCGATGTATTCACCTGATACCTGACCGGAGAAGGTGAACCAACCACTCATACCGAAGTTAGCATTGCGGTCATTCGCCGCTTCACCGCATTGGAATCCGTGATAGAAGTTCGCAGGCATGTGCTCCAGGTAAAGAACGCTGCCAGCCAGTGCGTCAGCACCAGTAAGTACTGAAAAGCCATTAACAAGCTCGTAGAAGTTCCAGGTAGTCCAGAGATCACCACCAGCCTCAGCGAAGCCGAAGCTGTCTTTGTATGAACGACCAAGGCCTGACCACTCATCCCAATCACGCTGATTCTCGAGCCAGATGCTCACTTCCCACTTCTGCGAAGCGTCAGTATTGTTTTCAACAAGACCGAAGAGGTGCGCAGTACCGTCAGCGTATACTTCAAACGTGAGTCCGTCGCCTGAAGGAACGAAATCATCGGTAGCAGTAAGACCGAGAACCTCGAGGGTTGGCAACCATACCGCCCAGTCATCACCAGGTGCAAAAGATGTAGTCGCTACACAAGTCTCAACGAGCTGACCGGTGTTTGACTCGAATGTCTCAACCTCAACAAGCTCATCAGAACACTCGTCGTAAGCTTCTGCCATTACGGGGCCAGGTACCTCTTCAATGCAAGAAACTTCGATCAGTGGCTCAACGCCTTCAATGATCGGAGCAGTAGTATCTTCAATCGTAATGGTCAGTGTCTGCGAAGCAGCGTTACCACATTCGTCAGTAGCAACAATTGTTTTCGTGCAAACTGCGATCACCGGACAATCAAGGCCTTCGTTCTGCAGTTCAACAATTGTTTCAGTGGTGAAGTTGTTACAGTCTTCGATGGTCGGGAACGGTACATTCTCGTCAAGGTAAGCAAGTACGTCTTCTGCGGTCTGACCTTCTTCGCAGCCAATGGTCATATCTTCAGGGAAGATCACGAAAACAGGAGCCTGCGTATCTTCAACCGTGATGGTCTGCGTGCAGAGCTCAGTAACAGTGCCATCCGTAGCCATCCAGGTACGAGCGATAACAGTCGGACAATTGTCATCAGAGATGACATCGTCCATGTATGTTACCTCTACTTCTGCGGTACATTCTGACGTTTCGATTGACGGGAAGCCGAGCGCTTCAGGTGAGTCTTCTGACCCACACTCGATAGTCGCGTCAGCAGGACATTCAATAGCAATCGATGGCTCACAGCACTGGTCTACAATGACAGTAAGCGTAGTAGAAGAAGACGCTGAAGGTACACCGTTATCGGTAGCTACAAAAGTATATGAGTACTCTCCGGCCTCAAGATCTTCGAAGGAGATCTCTACAGTTGCAGGATTACCTGAGTTGTTCGCGATCAGGTTGAACGGATCTTCTGTTTCGATCTCAACTTCTACTGTCTGGTTCTCTTCCGGTCCTGAGAAGTTCAGGTTAAGGAAAGGAACATCACTGTCGCACGTTACATTCAGTGTGTTTCCGCCCGGGAAGTTAGAAGCGATCGGTGGGAAATTGTCAGCGTCACTTACGTTGAACTGAATACACTGATCTTCAAGCCAGTTTACACCGTCAAACGCACCAAATGGTCCGTCGTAGTTATCGGTATCTTCAATGAAACGGCCAAGCTGAATGAAATCAGCACCGTTTCCTGA
Source organism: Flavobacteriales bacterium (assembly GCA_018402085.1). Classification (GTDB taxonomy): domain Bacteria; phylum Bacteroidota; class Bacteroidia; order Flavobacteriales_D; family Sanyastnellaceae; genus Sanyastnella. Next base: position 1,046,458 of record JAGYJM010000002.1, read on the forward strand.
ATTCACACCCACCGTTGCAGGTGAACCACCGAAACCAAGATTACCATCCGAAGCATCTCCGGTGGTCCAACCCATGTCAAGGTAGTTGAACGCGATGTTGTTACCCGGCTCAAGTGCGGGATCTGTACCATCAGTGATGATCACCTGAAAAGTACTGACAAGGCCATCAAGGCTTGGGTTGTTGGCACTGTAAGGACCAACTTCTACCCAGTTCACGTAGAGCGCATTGCCTTCAATCGTGTACCATACTTCACCCCGATCGCCATTTCGGGTATCCACATCACCCCAGAAAGGCGCCACCATTGGCGTAGAAATAGGGAAACCGTCAGGCGTGTAACTAGAGAACGGTTCGTTAAAGGTAAGATTACCATTGTTATTGATGTACAGACTAGTGTAAGTCGTACCATAGAGATCAAAAGAAAATGGTAGGTTGATCAGGTCAGTTGAACCATCATCGTTAGACGGGAAGTTCGTCCAGGTATTCGGATCATGCTCAACGAAGCAATCGCTGCGGTTTGCAGCGTCAGAAAGAATGTTGTGATCCAGAAAGGGGAGCGGCCCTTCCGGAGCAATCGACAAGCTGGTCTGTGGCAGTGTGCCCGCGTCTTTCAGCGCAGCGTATTCATCTGTGCCGGCCGCAGGCGTTTGCGCCACAAGGCCGATTGATGCAAACACTGCAATGAAGAGCGCTGCACCTTTTGAGAGTTGACGTGCCATGTACTTTGAAAGTACACAACAGTAAGCATCTTGCGTAAAATGTGTCATTGGTACGAGATTTAATTAAACAATCAGTTAAAAAACAACAAGTAATTAAGCACGTAAGAAGTCATGCCGGAGATAGAAGTGATCTTTGAAATCAGAGATAGCTTTTAGTTTTCGATGACAAAGATATGATTATATCGACGTAAATACCAAATTCATCGATAAAAAATTAAATTACGTCGACTAATCCAGATCCTCCGAGAGTGCTGAAAAGCTTAAATTCGCCCTATGATTCAACGAGTTAACGTACCAGCGGCACCGGTGCGCCGGTCGCCGGCTGATCAGGCAGAAATGGTGACCCAGTTTCTCTATGGTGAAGAAGTTGAGGTGCTTGAGCAAAAGAATCAGTGGCGTAAGTGTCGGTCGCTGGCAGATGACTATGAAGGCTGGTGTGATGAGAAGATGCTTGGCGCCGCAGAAGCGGCGGATGCGAACACGCTCCTTATACAGCCTGTTACTCCCGTGCACATCACATCGAAGACACTGTACCTACCGGCGGGAGCAATCGTAGAAACGGATCAGCTTCCAGATCAACCTCCATTCAGCAACATCGTTGACGCAGCGAGGCAGTTTATGGGAGCTCCCTATCTGTGGGGAGGAAAGACCATCTTCGGGATCGATTGCTCCGGACTCATCCAGATTGCCGCCTGCATCACAGGCACTGCGCTGCCCAGGGATGCATGGCAACAAGCAGAAGTTGGTGAAACCGTTCCCTTTGCATCAACCGCTCAGGATGGTGATATCGCTTTCTTTGATAATGAAGAAGGGAAGATCATCCATGTTGGAATCATCACGCAGGACGAAGACCATGATGGTCTGTCAATCATTCACGCGGCAGGGGAGGTCAGACTCGACCGTTTTGACCATCAGGGCATCTTTCGCGAAGACCGACAGACCTATACCCATGCCTTGAGGGTGATAAAGCGGTTACCGAACCACTAAGCTCTTTACCGAGCGCCCACCTTCGTGTGACAGCACAATCGTATATCGCCCCGGAGCAAGTTGGCTGACATTGAAGGTTCGGCGATGGTGCCCCATGGGTAGCATGAAGGTATCAGTTCCAACAGGGGTTAACTGACCTTTCACATCTAAGACTTCTAAGCTTACTGTACCCGGCTGGGCCAGCGAAAATGCGACAGTGACCTGATCATCTGCAGGGTTCGGGTAGGCACTGTAAATTCTGTTTTCTATAGGTTGAATGCCTTGCAGATTCTCATTCAGTGATAGTACGGTATCTTCATCGCCGGGCTGATAAGGGATCAACGAGAGATACACCAGGTACATTTCGTCTTCGGTGCCTTCTCCCCAGGATGACCACTGCGGCGGGTCACTCGGATTGAATGGGTTAGAAGCAGTGTTGTCGTACGTCGCAATAGCGTGAACCGTATAGCCTGCCGGTATGTGCTGTATTTGCTCGTAGGTGTAGAAACCCTGCCAGTTGAAATCCCAGTCAGGGATGCTAATCAGGGGGATGGTATCGTTCAGATCCGGACTCGTCGCATAGACCTCCCAGCTTTTTCCCAACAGGTGGCAGTGCGGTGCAATACCGAGCAATGAAATATCAGTTGGTACCTCGATCTGGCCGTGAAAGGTGCTGACTTCATTCGGCGGAAGCACAAAGGGCTCATCGAGGTCAAACGGATTGATCGGGAAGGTTTGCACATATCGGTCAACCGGCTCATCTGCGAAAAAAATATTGACGGTGGTCTGGTCGCTTTCATCAATAGAAGTGGGTCCGTAGTGCATCTGCACCAGCAGATCGGAGCCTGCTAATAGCTGCTTTCCAATGGTGTTGGGGTAGATGACAGGAGCTGCCCCCGGCACCCACGCTCCCAGAAACGGATCGACCGGGTTGAATCCGAATCCGCCGAAACTCTCATAGCCATAATCTTCATCTTCCGCTGCTAACGCCGCCGCCTGTCCGGAATTGTCAACACCCAGTATGGCATGGTGTGCTATGGCGTTATTACCCGGGCGAACTTCAATGGCTTTAATGTCGCGGTCTTCCGTCAAGCCGGTCTCAAGTACGAATACCTGGTACTGGTCTGTGAGATCACCTTCATGGGTATAAGCTTCATCCATTGTGAGGATCAGATCGGGGACTCCCACCTGAGAGCCTTCAGGAAACTCCGGCATCGGAGGTTGGAGCGCGAGGTCACCTTGAGGCATGCCTGCGTCTACCCAATCCGAAATCAGTTGCTTTTCTTCACTGCTTAAGATGCGCTCTCCGGCCAGTTCACCATATCCGGGTTCCGGCGACCACGGAGGCATGTAACCTGATGAGGTTACGAATTCAATGAGCGAGCCGTATCCGGCTACCTCTCCGTAGTTTGTGAAGGGCATCGGTCCGATCTCACCTTGGCGGTGGCACTCCGTGCACTTGTTGAAAATGATCGGAGCGATGTCTTCAGACCAGTTTACATCCTGCGCTTTTGCGCAGAAAGAAAAAAGAAGCATCGCAAAAAGAATACAGAAATTTCGCATGGCAGTAAGTTAAGGGTATTCTATTATACATCCGACGGCTTCTGTAGCGTTGGGGTGCGGATTTGTGCCTTGAGTTAATTGTTCGAGGGCCTTTTGCAGGCTATGCTCTGTCACCTTCGTACGCCGCTTACCCAGGGCGAAAAAACGATTGTCAATTCTTCCGCTGTACAGAATTTCACCATCATCATTGATGAGGAAAACCTCAGGCGTGAGCGTAGCACCGAGCTGTTTGGCAAGATCGAGGCCACCGGGGTGTGCTTCAAAATTCAAGGCGTATCGATCTGCAAAAGCGATGACATCATCTTCAGAAGTATGGGCATTCGGAAAGTAAGCCACAAAACTCACCTTATTTCCAAATGTTTGATTCAGTTCATTCAAGACAGCGGTGTAGTCCTGGCAGATCGGACATTTGGGCGCCATGAAGACCACGAGCTCATAAGCCCTTTCATTTTGAGCGACCGCGTCACTCGCAGATGCGAGTCTGAAGATGGCCAGTAAAATGAGAAGCTGGGTTTTGAACATAGTTCACGTATGACGCTCAGTAACCGAGTAAGTTTAAAGGTCGTCAAAGATTTTTAGCTTTCCCGAAAAAATAAAGAAGTGCAACTGACCACCCTTGACTGGATCATCATCGCGGCCTTTTTCGCCGTTTCGCTGCTTATTGGCATTTTGAGTGCCCGGAAATCGGGTAAGAGCGCTAAAGAGTTTTTCTTATCGGGTCGGAACATGCCCTGGTGGTTGCTTGGTATATCGATGGTCGCCACGACCTTCTCTGCGGATACGCCAAACCTTGTCACGCAGTTCGTGCGTGAAGACGGAGTGGCGGCCAACTGGCAGTGGTGGGCTTTTCTGTTGACGGGCATGCTGACCGTTTTTGTATACGCTCGCCTATGGCGCAGATCAGGTGTACTCACAGATATCGAGTTCTACGAACTGCGCTACAGCGGCAAACCTGCAGCTTTTCTACGCGGATTTCGGGCGCTCTACCTCGGAGTGTTCTTTAATATCGTAATCATGGCAACAGTCTGCGTGGCCGCCATCAAGCTCGGCGGCATCCTGCTCGGCGTTCCTGCCTGGCAGACCTTGACGATGGTATCGGTGGTTACGGTGGCGTACAGTGCTTTGGGCGGACTTCGAGGGGTGATCATTACCGACTTCGTGCAGTTTGCCCTTGCGATGGTCGGTTCGGTGGCAGCAGCTATTTACCTGATCGATCTGCCCGAGGTAGGCGGACTCACTGCTCTGATCAGCGCGCCTGAGGTGAGCGACAAGCTGAGGCTCATTCCTGACGTTGATAATATCGATCTCTTCGTTGCCGTATTCCTCATACCGATTGCCGTGCAGTGGTGGAGCGTCTGGTACCCGGGCGCTGAGCCCGGTGGGGGAGGCTACATCGCTCAGCGTATGCTCTCGGCTAAGAACGAAAACCATGCTGTAGGCGCCACACTGCTCTTCAACCTTGCCCACTACGCTTTGCGTCCGTGGCCTTGGATCCTCATTGCTCTCGCATCGCTCATTGTCTTCCCGGATGTTGCCAGCCTCGAGGCGGCGTTCTCAGCCCAGGAGGGGGTGAAGATAGACAACGACCTTGCGTACCCGGCTATGCTGAGTTACCTGCCTGCCGGATTGCTCGGACTTGTGGTAGCATCTTTGATCGCCGCACTGATGAGTACCCTGTCAACCCATTTGAACTGGGGGTCAAGCTATGTAGTGAATGATTTTTACCTGCGATTCATCAAGCCCGATGCAAGCGAACGCCGACAGGTTGCCGTAGGCAGAATCTCGACTGTGCTGCTGATGGTGATCGCTGCCATCCTGTCTTTGTTTATTGAGTCTGCGGGAGACGGTTTTCAGGCACTGCTGCAAATCGGTGCGGGAACAGGATTGATCTTCATTCTTCGCTGGTTCTGGTGGCGCATCAATGCCTACACAGAGCTCGCGGGTATGATGGTGAGCTTTATTTACGCGATTGCTGTGCTGCTCATCGAGCCCGAATGGCCGAAATGGATGACCCTCTTGATTGGTGTGGGCGTCACCACTGCAGGTTGGCTGATCGTGACCTTTGTGACACCCTCTACAGATATTGAGAGACTGCGCGACTTCTACATGAAGATTCGTCCGTCAGGAAAAGGATGGAAGCGCAAACTCGGCGCAGATATTCCACCGGCTCAAGACGGACTTCCTGAACAACTGCTCTTTTTCTTTTTCGGTACGATCATCGTCTATGCGGCACTGTTCGGCACCGGAGCTTTGCTCTATGGTCAGCATCTTACAGCCCTTTCTTTGTGGATTGCTGCGATCGGACTGACGTTGCTGCTCTTCGTGCGCTGGAAGAACCGAAAGACCGCGGATCAGTCGTAGAATTTACGTCCTTCGCGCGCCATCTTGCGCAGTAGCGGACTGCAGCGATAGCGATCTTCGCGGTATTCGTCGTAGAGGCGATCCATCGTTTCAACGCAGTTGACGATGCCGGCTTCGTCTGCCCATTGTAGGAGGCCTTTCGGGTAATTCACCCCTTTGGTCATGGCCAGATCGATATCTTCGCGTGAAGCGATGTTCATGTACAAGGCATCCGCGGCTTCGTTGATGAGCATCACGACGATGCGCCAGCAGATATCCCCGGCGAGTTTTGGGTCTTTGTTCGCATCCGGCGCTTCCGATAGCAATCGGGATGCGCCGTCAGTATAATCATAGTAGCCACGACCAGATTTCCGACCCAGCCAACCTGCTTCGGCATGCCGTTTTTGCGTGAACGAAGGCTTGTAGCGCGGATCGTAGTAAAAGGCTGCAAATACGCTTTCGGTTACTGCGTAATTCACATCGTTGCCAATGAAATCCATAAGTTCGAACGGGCCCATTTTGAAACCTCCTTCTTTCTTCATGGCGTGATCAATGGTGGCGAAATCAGCTACTCCTTCTTCGTAGAGGCGAAGCGCCTCGCCGTAGAACGGACGAGCGACGCGGTTCACGATGAAGCCGGGAGTATCTTTCGCAATGACGGGCACTTTTTTCCATCTTTCGATGAGTTCGCGCATCTTACCCGTGAGGTCATCAGCCGTCTGAACGGCCGGAACGATCTCCACGAGGGGCATCAGCGGTGCCGGGTTGAAGAAATGGATGCCGATTACGCGCTTGCTTTCACTCACGGAAGCGGCTATCGCAGCAACCGACAGCGAAGAAGTGTTGGTCGCCAGCACACATTCAGGCGAAACGATGCCCTCGAGCTGGCGGAAAAGCGCCCGCTTCACCCCGAGGTCTTCAATGATCGCCTCGATTACCAATCCACACCCGCTGAAATCATCCAGGACTGTTGTATAGGAAATGCGATTTTGAATGGCGTTCGCATCCGCTTCTTCAAGACGGCCTTTTTCAACGAGGCGACTCATTACCTTGGCGAGCTTTGATTTACTTCGCTCCAGTGCAGCATCACTGGTATCTGAAAGTACGACCTGATGTCCGTTCTGCGCAGCTACCTGCGCAATTCCTGAGCCCATAGCACCGGCTCCAACCACTCCGACTTGCATCATTTTTCTGCTTTTGTTGCGAATTTGGCAGAATTTTTGGGGCTGAAGGGAGAAAAGAGGTTAAAGTTGATGTTTTCGTGAATCTTTCACCGAAACAGCCGCTTACCTTCGCTGAAAACGAAATCTATGAAACTGTTGAAGTACACCTTATTATTAGGTATGATTGTGACCACCGCCTTCACCGCACTGAACGCGGCGTCAGAATTGCCGAGTCAAACCTATGATACCTGGGATGAGGTACTGAAAGCGCATGTAAACCGAAATGGAATGGTTGATTATGAGGCACTGAAAGATGACCCTGAATTTGCGGAGGTCATTGAAAAGCTATCATCGATGCATCCTGATGCCTCATGGTCGCGTGAGGAACAGATGGCTTTCTGGATCAACGTGTATAATGCGTTTACGATTCAGCTCATCCTTGACAACTGGCCGGTTGCTTCGATCAATGACATCAAAGAGCCCTGGGATCAGAAGTTCATAAAGCTTCAGGGTAAAACATACAGCCTCAATCAGATTGAACACGAGATATTACGTCCTACGTTCAATGATCCACGCGTGCACTTCGCGATCAACTGCGCCAGTTATAGCTGTCCGCTATTACCTGCCGAAGCCGCTGACCCGTCAAGGCTCGACGAGCAGTTGGAGCAGTTTACGAAAGCCTTCATCAATGACCCGCGCCGCAACACGGTGGTACCGGGCAAGCTGGAGGTTTCGAAAATCTTCGAATGGTTTGCCGAAGACTTTGAGGGTGCCGGCGGAGTGCGTAACTTCATTTCGAAATACAGCAATACGGATATTGGCGACAGTGTTCCGGTCAATTACAAGACCTATGACTGGTCGTTGAACAACGAGAAAAAGAGGTAAGATGAAAGGACTCTGGAAGAAGCTCCTTTTCGGATCAATGACCCTGTTTATGAGTGAGGGCTGCGCACAAGAGGAGAGTTTTGACCGCATGTTCAAGCGCCTGACCAGTGGCGATGTGCCTGTGGTGATGCCCGCTGAGATTGATTCGGTGAATGTGTTGCTGCTTGATGCTCGCGAGCCTGATGAGTTTAGCGTCTCACACCTGCCGGGTGCACGACTTGTGGGGTATGATAACTTCGATATAAGCACTGTGGATGATGTATCCAAAGAGACTCCGATTGTGGTTTATTGTTCAGTGGGTTATCGCAGCGAGAAGGTGGGCGAAAAGCTGCAAGACGCCGGATTTACGAATGTCATGAACCTCTACGGTGGCATTTTTCACTGGGTGAATGAGGGCAACCGTGTGGTCAATGACACCGGCGAGACCGAGAAAGTGCATGCCTACAACCAGCGTTGGGGGAAATGGTTGAATCGTGGCGAAAAGGTCTATGAGTAAAAAGATCGGCATCCTCTTTGCGAAACGTCCGGCCGCTGGCAAGGTGAAGACACGTCTGGCAAATTCAATTGGCGACAAACGGGCACTTGACATCTATCGTGACTTGCTGCATCGATCCTTCAGTGCTTTGCAGGAGGCCGCAGATGAGGTACTCATTGCCTGGTCAGGCGAAGGTGAGCAACTCTTCAGTGAGACCCTGTTTTTTGAGCAGGAGGGAGTTGACCTCGGTGCTCGTATGTTGCATGCGATAAGTGAGGCGCTGAAACGTTTTCCGGGCAGCCATGCCGTGCTGATCGGTGCTGATATTCCATTAATTTCTTATGTGCCGGTTGAAGATGCTTTTTTCGCGCTGAAAAGCGCGGATGTTACGGTTGGCCCTACGAGTGATGGTGGTTACTACCTCATAGGCATGAATAAGCCTCAGCCGTATGTATTTCACGACATCGCGTGGAGTACTTCGGGCGTGTTGAAAGCGACCTATGAGCGGTGCATTGCTGCAGAGCTTTCTTTTGAAACCGTCACCCGTCTTGCGGATCTCGACGATATAAAAGACCTGGAGTCTTCTCCTTTTTACGACTTTCGTACCGGTCAACTTAAAAGCCGCCGCACATGAGTCCGATGAACATCTTGAACGAAACAGTTGATTTCCTCACAAAACGGGGCATCGGACGGGTAGACCTGGGCATTGTGTTGGGCACAGGGCTGGGCAATCTGGTCAATCGCATCGAAGTGATTCAGGAGTTCAGCTACAATGTCATTCCCAACTTTCCGATAGCCACGGTAGAGTACCATTTCGGCAAGCTGATTTACGGGAAGATCGGTGATCGTTACGTGATAGCCATGCAAGGTCGCTTTCACTATTACGAAGGCTATACCATGGAACAGATTGTGCTTCCGGTGCGTGTCATGAAGTTGCTCGGTGCAGGATACATCCTGTTGTCGAATGCCGCCGGTGCGATCAATCCCGATTTCAGCAAAGGCAACCTTATGCTGATCGATGACCACATCAATTTACAAAGCGAGAACCCATTGCGCGGACCAAACATTGATGAGTTGGGATCGCGTTTTCCGGATATGAGCAGGCCGTATGCGCCTTCACTAAACGCTAAGCTCAGAGCATTGGCTGATATGCAGGGGCTTAAATTGCACGAGGGCGTCTACGCTTCTGTGCAAGGTCCCAACCTGGAGACCCGTGCGGAGTATCGCTATCTCCGCATCATAGGAGCCGATGCCGTAGGGATGTCAACCGTTCCAGAGGTGATTGCCTGTAACCACATGGGAGTGCCCTGTGCAGCGGTAAGTGTATTGACGGATGAGTGTGATCCTGATAACCTGGCACCCGTTGATATTCAGGATATCATTGAAACGGCTGGAAAAGCTGAGATCAAGCTTACTGAGCTCTTTGAAGCGTTGATCCGTGTGGTAGATCCAAAAGCGCTCGAAGTTTAGTCAGCGAGCTCGTTTTCAACGGTAACGCTATTGTATGCGGCGCATTTTTGTTGAGTGCGGCATCCTGAAGATCCAAGGAGAGCTACTACTGCCAGCACACAGAAAAGTCGGGTCAGGAATTTCATGCATCTAAAATAGCGGAATCCAATTCAAAAGCGATTGTTCTTCGGTTAATTTCACAAAAAAGAAATGCTGATAAGGATGCAGGATCGGGGATCGGATCGGGATCTTGTCGGGATCAGGGGTAAACAATTAAACATTCAATCATTCGAACATTCACGGACGCCAGGTTGGCGTCCCTATCCGTGTAAACGGTGATTGCCGTGACCCGAACATTCCCGGACGCCAGGTTGGCGTCCCTATCCGTGTAAACGGTGATTGCCGTGACCCGAACATTCTCGGACGCCAGGTTGGCGTCCTATCCGTGTAAACGGTGATTGCCGTGACCCGAACATTCCCGGACGCGAGGTTGGCGTCCCTATCCGTGTAAACGGTGATTGCCGTAACCCGAACATTCACGGACGCCAGGTTGGCGTCCCTATCCGTGTAAACGGTGATTGCCGTGACCCGAACATTCCCGGACGCCAGGTTGGCGTCCCTATCCGTGTAAACGGCGATACCCGTGACCCGAACATTCACGGACGGCAGGTTGGCGTCCCTATCGAATGCCCTCATAAAAAAGCAGGCGCCGCAAGGATGCGGCGCTTTGCTGTGGGTGGAGGACTATCAGACGTCAAATTCCCTATCAAGGCGTGCCATCGAGCGCTTTCTTTCTTCCTATCAATTCGATGTCAAAGTCATCGGGGGTGCCTTTCATTCGGACGTTGACGAAGCGTACGCGTTCACCGTCTTCGGCACGGATGATTTCATCATCCGCCGCTTCCCGAAGATTCGGGTCAGGTTCCGCGGCGTCATCTTTCTTACGGAAACGACCAAAGAGCTTCTGGCGCCCGGCCTGCGTCACCAGTCGCCACGGCACGCGGATAACGTAATCCATATTCATGTCGAAATCCTGGGTGCCTGAGAGCTCGAGGAAACCAAGCGTTGAATTGATGCGCATATTCGGGATGCTCATGACTCCAGCCTCTACATCGAGATGGTTCGAGAGGGTATCAAAGGCGACCTTGTTCAGGTTTTTATCCTGGAAATAATCTGCCAGGGCGAGCATCGGTTCGTAATTGTCAAGTCGTCCGTTCAGCACTTCGAGGTCGATGTGCAGCTCACTGTCTTCAATGATCGGCACAAGATCAGGGTGGAGGTGTACCTTACCTGTGAGCGCCCCGCTGATTCGTCCGTGAAGGTTCTCCGCCACAATAGCATTTTGTCCGAAGTTGTCGAACTTCAGCAAGAGCTTATCGAGGTCTAGTTGACTGAAGGTCATGTTCGGATTCAGGTAAATCTGCGTGCGGTCTTTCGCGCTGAAATATCCGTTGAGATCAATCACACCATCTGCGAGCTCCATGTGCAAGGTATCCACGTACATCATGTGGTCGCGGTTGGTGCGCAATGCTGCATTGATTGACCGGATGTCATAATTGTGATAGTTCATTCGACCGATGTTGACCGAGTATGCCATGTCAGGGAAGGGGATGTCAAAAATGGAGAAGACGTCTTCATGATCAACTTCAGTGGTGTCTTCGGGGAGCTGCCAGGCAAAGAGCTGATCGAAATTTAGGCGTGAAGAGCGCAAGGCAAGCCGATCTTGCCGCTCGGGATTCTCGCGCTGGCGCATATCGTATTCAAGGTCGAGCTCGAGGTCGCTGTCACCCATCTTCGCTTTAAGTCCGTCAATCGTCAGGTAGCCTCGCTCAATGTGTGTGCGGCCTGAAATGTTCTGTATGCTCATTTCGTGCGAGCGCATAGAAGCACCGAAATTGTCAATCTCAATGTCAGCCGAGTGCAGGCTGTCTTTAAAGTGCAGGTATGCACGACCGTGTAACAAGAGATTGCTCAGCGCCTCGTGGCGGTAGTCTTCAGGAACGAAGTTCTCGCCTCCGTAGCTGAAGAGGTCTTCAAGCTGCAAGAGGTCAGCATCAAGATCAAATTCGAGTTCGGTATCGCCTTGCGGCACTTCAGCGAACCACAGGTCGTAATGGCGCAGGCGCCCGTTAAAATGGAAGTCGCTCTCATCAATGAAACCGCGGAAATCGATGACACGGAAATCTTCCTCTTCAATGAAGACATCCGCCGCAAAGTCATGGAGGCGGTGCGGGTAATTCTGCATGGTGACATCCAGTCGGTCAATCAGAAACTCTCCCACCGGAAGGTTTTTCGACTCTGTGAAGGCGCGCGCTGACGATTTGAAGGTGAATTCGGTATTGACCTTTGTCAGCACCTCATTGAATGGTTTGCTATTCAGCGTATCCCCACTGGTCAGTTCATAGAGGTCGATGCGATCAGATTGCAGCCGGAGTTTTGCGTTGACCGGAATGTCGGTATGGTGAATGATCGCCGGCAGGTCATCCACGAAGCCATTGAGTGAGAAGTCGGTTCGTCCGGCCCGGAAGCTGAACTGCTCGATGGTCGCCTCGTTGCCATCCATTTGAATGCGGATATCGATATCCTCAATGGGCAGGTGGAAATCAGGAGAGGTGAAGCCAAGGTCAGTAACTTCCAGTTCGGTGTAATACGACTCATTGAGGCGTTCGATGCTCTTCTCCGGCTGTTCGAGGTCAATGATGTCATGGAAGTTCATCCGCAAGACGACGTGACCGCGAAGGTCTTGAAGCTCTTCGACGTTGAGGAATTTGGAGAGGAAATCGAGGTCAAAATCACTGTCGAGTTGCAGGTCGATATCGGGCGAATCGAAGTTTTTGACCACAAGTCCGCCTGCGAAGATGCCTGCTTCCGGTCTGACACTAAAGCTTTCGAGTGCGAAGGCCATAGCTTCAGGACCCTGATCTGCTTTCGTTTTGAAGTACCCCTTAAACTGCATTTCGTCCAGTCGCTTCTCGTTGGAGTTGTTTTTGAAGTAGCCATCTTTACAACCGAAAACGGCATTGAAGGCAGGTGAATGTCCGTTCACCGCCGGGCCCTTCACCGTTGCGTCAAAGAAGATTTCACCCTGGTTGCTGTACCGGTTGAGGGTAGGTGCAAGCTCTGGTGGTGCAAAGGCAAGCAGAAGGTCAAAGTTGTCTTTTCGTCCTTCAAACTTCAAGTCAAGGTTTGCATCATCCGCGAGGTCAACGCTGCCTTCCATCGCGAAGAGCGCGGTTTCGAGCTGGACAGCCGAAGGTTTAATGGTTACAAACTGCGTTTTCTGATCGAGTTCTATGCCGGTTACGATTTCGAGGTGCTTGTCGTGTATGAAGCTGGTATCACCTTGCTGAATGACCGTTAGTACCAGTTGTGTCTGGAGCTCGAGGTCCATGAATTCACTGTTGCTTTTGAAGCTGGTGGTGAGCCATTCAACATCCGCGAGTAGGGTGAGATCGCTCTCCTGATTGTGTTTGGCGATTTTCACCTTATCAATGGCGATGCTCTTGAGGTTCAGGTGCAGGTCTTCATCCGGCGCTTCTGCGCCGTCAGCAGTAGCGAGGGCATTCAAGAGATTAAGCGAACCATCGGGGTACTGCTCAAGGTCAAGGTAACCTTTTTCTGCCTTTATGGTTTTAATTTCAAAATCACCTTTGATGACCGTCAAGATGTCAAGCCCGATATAGAGATCAGTTAGTTCGAGTAATGGGCGCTGAGTCGTGTCTTTGTGCTCGTAGACTCGAAGCCCTTCGAGGTCAATGGAAACGTAGGGGAAACTAACGAAAGGGGAGAGGTGCGAACCCTCCAGGGTGACCTGGCCTTTAAAGTCATTATTGGCAGCTGTGAGCAGCTCTTGAACGATGTCGTCTTGCTTCGCCCAGACCACGCCGATGGCAATGCCGAGCAGGATGAGTAGCGAGAGGGTCACATAGCCGACAATCCGGAGGGTACGTTTCATAGGGTGTGGTACGTAGCGCAGAACCCAAAGGTACAGGATCGGTGAAGATTTTTCTATGCTATGTAAGTATGCAATGGAACGATCAACAACCACCCACGATCAACTGTTGCTGCATTTACGCTTCAGTTATTACCTCAATGTTAATTTGGGGCATCATTTTTTTCTTCGGTACTGCCGTGAATAACTTCAAGCGGGGGTAGGTGAGATTGCGGAATTTCCACCGTTATATTCGTAGGGAACGATGCGATAAGCGCATTGAAAATAGGAATCGCCTCTCCAGTAGGCGCTCTTCCGCAAATTGACTTGAATGGCTGAAAAAAAGAAGCGCAAGATCTTTGTGATCGATACTTCGGTGCTGCTGCACGACCATAACTCAATTCTCAATTTTGAGGAAAATGACGTGGCTATACCCATCACCGTTCTGGAAGAACTCGACAATTTTAAGGTCGGGAATGACACCAAAAACTTTGAAGCCCGTGAATGCATTCGGATCATTGATCGACTTGCCAAAGAGCACACCCTTCAGGAGTGGATTCCGGTAGGTAATGAGGCGAAAGGCAGGTTCCGGATTGTGCTCAATGACAAGCCACGCGGTGACCTCAATGCCGAGACGATCTTCGATAAACGCTCCAACGATCATAAGATTCTGAATGCGGCCATTCAACTGCAGGAAGAAGAAAAGAGGGCCAAGGTTGTGCTGGTGACGAAAGACATCAACCTCCGGCTGAAGGCCAAGGCGTTGAAGGTGCCTTCTGAAGATTACATGACCGGTAAGATTAAGGAGACGCGCTATTTGTATAGCGGTAAATCTCTTGTAGAGAATGTTGACAGCGAAGTGATCCGTAAGCTTTACACCTCAGGAACTTCGCGTAAGATTACGACGCTCGGACCTGACCGCATGAACAACCATTTTTACATTCTAAAGAACTGTCAGAGCTCTGCACTCGGATTCTTCAATGAAGGAAAGCGCGTGATAGAGCGCGTTGATAAAGTCTATGCCTATGGGATCAAGCCCAAGAATGCGGAACAGGCTTTTGCGTTGCACGCTATTATGAATCCTGACGTGAGTCTGGTGACGATCTCCGGGGTTGCCGGAACCGGAAAAACCCTTCTTGCTCTTGCCGGATCACTCGAACAAAAGAACCGCTATGAGCAGATCATTCTGGCCCGACCGATTGTGCCTCTCAGCAATAAAGATATTGGCTTTCTCCCCGGCGATGCCGAAGAGAAAATCAATCCGTATATGCAGCCTCTGTGGGATAACCTCAAGTACATCAAGAGCCAGTTCGGCGAAAATGAACGTAAATACAAGGCGATTGAGGATATGCAGGCTTCCGGGAAAATACAAATCAGTCCGCTTGCATACATCCGCGGTCGCTCGCTGTCAAACGTGATTTTCATTGTAGACGAAGCGCAGAACCTGACTCCACATGAGGTTAAAACGATCATCACGCGTGCCGGTGAGAATACGAAGATTATTCTGACGGGCGATGTGCGCCAGATCGATACGCCTTACCTTGATGAACAATCAAATGGAATGTCGTACGTGATCGATAAACTAAAGGGAAAGGATCTTTTCTGTCATGTAACGCTCGAAAAGGGCGAGCGCAGCGAGTTGGCGAACCTGGCGAATGACTTTTTGTGAACCGGCCTTCGGTCGGATGCGAGTGGATGCGCCACGCGCATCCACACAGAAACCGCTGACGATTCAATAAAAAAGCCCCGACCAACGGCCGGGGCTTTTTTATTGAGAAAGAATATCTTCTTATTTCTCCATCATCGGAGTGACCTCCTGCATGGCTTCAGTAGGCTTCTCTTTCTTTGCGCGTTTCTGTACAAAATCAATCTCCTCGATCAGATTTTGCGCATTGGCAAGCTTATCGATAATGAACATCACGTAGCGGATGTCTACAGAGATCGTACGCTGCAGCTCCGGCTCAAAGGCAATATCACCACTCATGGCTTCCCAGTTACCATCGAAAGCGAGTCCGATCAGGTCTCCATCGCCATTCATTACAGGTGAACCTGAGTTACCTCCGGTGATGTCGTTGTTCGAAATGAAGCATACCACGAGCTCCCCGCTTTCATCCTTCCACTTACCGAAGTCACGCGCTTCAATAAGGTCAATGAGCCCCTTCGGCATCACGAACTCAGGGTCTTTCGGGTCATGCTTTTCCAGAATACCATTGGCAGTTGTGACGAAGTCATAATGAACGGCATCCGCAGGGTAATAGTCACCCACCTGACCGTAGGTCAGGCGCATGGTCGAGTTGGCGTCAGGGTAGTATTTAGTAGTCGGGTTCAGCTTGCGAAGACCGTCAACGAAGAGGCGGTAGCCTTTGTCGTACTTGGCCTGTGCCTCATTATTGAAGGTTGAACGATACGCATCGATCATCGAGATACCGAGCTGGATGGCAGGGTCTTTGTCGAAGGTTTTTTGCTTGGGCTTTGCGATGAACGTATCAAGTGCTTCACGCGTAGCAAGAAAACTGTCTTCGTACACAGCATCTACAAAGCGGTCAATATCGCCTTTATACTTTTTGTCGATGGTGCTGAAAATAGAAGGTAGGTACATTTCATCAACGTTTTCTTTGTACATCTTCAGCGTAGTGCGGAGGAGGTCTTTGTCCGTCTCCAGGTCGTAATCTTTGAAGAAGCCATCAGCAGTTGCAGCAAACGACTGCAGAATCATCTTTTGCTTCTCTTCATCTTCGTCAGCCATCGCCGCGCTGAAAGTACGCTCAAAACGGTATGCAAAAAGCGTGATATCGGCACCAATAATGCCCGCCTCAAGAGCGTAGACATCTGCCTTCACACGGGGCTCACTCAGTTCGTAATATTCAGCGATCATATCCAGGGCGCCACCGTATTTCGCTTCCCGCTTCGAATCGGCCGCCACCCATTCGCGAAAGTCTTGCTCAATCTCTTTCTTCTTTTCATACACATTCAAGCGCTTGAGTCCTTTTGTCTGGCCGATGTAGTATTTCCAGTAGTTGGCAGTGCTGGCATACTTTGAAGCGTATTGGATGCGCACTGCTTTGTCGGCATCCATGTGCTCTTTCATGCTCTTGAGCTTCGCATCGCGCACTTCAACCACGGTAGGGTTGTAGAGGTCAATCGCCTGCTGCACTCCCCAGCTGGAAAGGTAGCGATCCGTGCTACCCGGGTAACCCATGATCATGGTGAAGTCATTCGGCTGAACACCGTCAAGCGACACCTTGAGGTGGCGTTTTGGGGTAAATGGCTTGTTGCTTTCGCTGAAGTCGGCCGGATTGTTTTCGCTGTCGGAATAAATACGGAGGAGCGCGAAATCACCGGTGTGGCGAGGCCACATCCAGTTGTCAGTGTCGCCGCCGAATTTACCCACGCTCTCAGGCGGGGCGCCTACCAGACGCACATCATTGTACGTATTGTAAACGAAGAGGTAATACTCGTTACCGTAGAAGAAACTTTTCACCTCTGCGGTGTAATCCGTTCCTTCGGTCGCTTCCTTTGAGAGCTTTTGCATCATTTCACTCACCTTCGCCGCGCGCTCATCTTCTGTCATGTCGTCGTTAAGCTCGCTCAGTACTTTTTGCGTAACATCATCGATGCGCACGAGGAAGCTCACGTTGAAGTCTTCTATGTGCTTTTCCTGATCCTTACTGTACGCCCAGAAACCGTCTGTCAGGTAGTCGTTTTCTTTAGAACTAAAGCTTTGAATGGCGCCATATGCGCAGTGGTGATTTGTCAACACAAGCCCTTGGTCTGAGATAACTTCAGCCGTGCACATACCCCCGTTGAGCATCACAATGGCATCTTTCAGACTGGCCTGATTGATCGAATAAATTTCTTCAGCGGTCAGGTTCAAACCCATATTCCGCATCTCTGCTTCGTTGATCTTCTGAAGCATATGAAGCAGCCACATTCCTTCGTCAGCTCGCATGGTAAAGACCGTGCCGAGGAGGAAGGTCAACATCAAGGTAATTTTTCTCATGAGGTTTACTGTTTATTTTCTTTCGCCGTAAAAACGGCGGATGGATACAGATTCTGTAAAAAAGGTGCCGTAAAACTAAGGTTTTTGCTGTGCCCCTCGGCATAAAATCAGGTCAGACGAACGGATGCGATGCCGAATGGTTCAACACTATGATAAGCGGATAAACTATTGTTTGTTCTCGAGTCGCTCCCAGTTGATCCGGGCAATGACTTCGTCAATGGCACTGTACAATGATTTGAGCCGAGGTCCGCCATAGCGATTTATCACCCGCTTGCCTTCGATTTCGGTAATGACAGAAGGGAGGTCTGTGACCATTGGGTTGTCATAAACAGATTGCAAGGTGTCGTACCTCATCGCTGCTGCAAGATCAAGTATGGGCTGAATCAGTTCCTGTTCGCAATTACCCTGGTATTCCCCGATCAGGTCTACGAAATTTTGCCCTTCGTAATAACAGCGACCATCTGACTTGGCAATGAAAATGAAACTCGGACAACTGCCGAAGCACATGGTGCGCTGGTAGTAAACAAGGGTATCTGCCCGTTGCGGTGCATCCGGACTAGCCGGAAGGACAACAACAACTGAATCACCTGCCTGTGGGGTATCATTGGTGGCAAAGCTGCTCTCTGCAACCACCTTGTTTTTATTCCGACAACTGTTGAATACCAGAAGCATAAGTAGCGGAACGCAAAGAAAGAGGAGTCGCAGGGTCATTTTTTCTTCTTGTTTCGGTTGTTGTCTTTCGCCTTTTCTTTCTGCAGCTTCTGCATTTCTTCAAGACGCTGCTGGAAGCTGCTTTTCTTCTTCGGCTTCTTCTTGTTCTCCTGTAGCTTCGCGTGGATCTTGTCTTCGTCGATCATGTAATTTTTAATCACGTACATCTGAATGATCGAGATGAGGTTCGCACAGAAATAGTAGAAATTCAGTCCGGCTGCAAAGCGATTGAAGAACACGAGGGTGATGATCGGGAAGATGTTCATAATCACTTTCATGTTCGGCATACCGGGCTGCTGCGTATTGGGCATGTTGGCAGTGCTCATGCGCGAGTAGAAGAAAGTACTTACGGCCATCATCACAGCGAAGCCGCTGACATGGTTTCCGTAAACGCTGCTGATCAGCGGAATCTCTGTGTGCCAGCTGATGATGGCGTCATAAGCACCCAAATCATCTGCCCACAAAAACTGCTTTCCGCGGAGATCGATGTTGGCGGGGAAGAAGCGGAACATAGCGTAAAGAATCGGGAGCTGCAGCAGCATCGGCAGGCAGCCGGCGAATGGGTTTACCCCCGTCTCGCGGTACAACGCCATCGTAGCCTGCTGCTTGGCCATGGCATCGTCTTTGTGCTTTTCGTTGATTTCTTCCATTTCCGGACGAAGCACCCGCATTTTCGCAGATGACACGAAGTTCTTCCAGGTCACCGGCGAGAGCAGCAGCTTGATCAGGATGGTGATGATGATAATCGCAATACCAATGTTGCCGATGATGCTGGTGAGGAAACCGAAGACCGGACGAATCAGGTGCCTGTTCACATAGCCGAAGATCCACCAGCCATAGTCGATGATCTTGCCCAACTCCTCTACATCCAGTTTCTGGAGTTCGTCAAGGTCATTCGGACCGAAATAGAAAGTCAGGTCTTCAATGCTGTTAGAGGTGTTCTCGAGTGCGAGAGGAATCCGCGCTTCGTAATACATATTGACCGTGGTATCACGCTCATCTTTCGGTGGGTAACTGCGCACATAAGCTCCGGGTTCGAAGCCCTCGCGGTCAATGACGATTGCCGAGAAATAGTTTTGTTTGAACGCTACCCAGTTCAAAGGGTCTTCAATATCATCTTCGTCATCCCGCTTTTCACCAAGATACGAACGTCCTTTATCGACTTCGCGGTAGAAAACGGAGCTGTGCTGGCGCTCCCAGTCGACGCCTTTTTCCATGTGCGCTCCGGCAGCATTCCAGTCGAGGCGGGCAGAGGTGAGGTCGAGGTAGCTGTCGAGCCCCACAGCGTGGAGCTGCAGGTCAACGGTGTAGCTTTTGTCATTTAACGTGTAAATGTAGTCGAGGTAGCTGTCAGGATCAGTAGTGGCGAGGCGCATGACCACACGCTGACCTTCGTCAGTGCGTTCTTCACGTACTTTCGAGAAGTGCAGTTCTGAAAGGTTGAGCTTGCCCTTACCTTTATAGTCTACAAAGAGGTCAAAGCTGGTTTTTTCCGGAATGAACAGCTCCACTTTAGCACTGTCCCAGAAGGTGCGATACCCATCCTGAAGCTCAGCTTCGTTAAACCATCCGCCTTTGTGGTGGATGCCCACTCGCACGCGTTCATTTTCAAGAACCGTTATGGCGGTTTCACCGGAAGCGGCCGGCGCAAAAACACCCCATTTTGATGCGTTGGCCGCGGCTTGTTGTACCAAACGCAATGAGTCGCTGATTTCGGGCTGGCTTTCTGTGGTGACCACTTCGTTTCCTGCGCCGACAGAGGCGTCGTCTGAGGAGGTGCCGCTCCTGTCAGCATTCGTCTGTTCAGTTTGTTGAGGGGGATCCGGAAGCTCGGGATCGGGCGCGAAAAAGTAGTTGTAGCCGATCACCAAAAGCACCATTAATAGGAGACCGGTCAGGGTGTTTTTATCCATTGCGTATTCGTAGTGGGGCGCAAAGATAGGAAAACAGTCTGCGGTCTTCGGTCTGCGGTCTGCCGTCTGCTTTCGGCTGTCGGTTAGGGGAATAGTAGGAGTCATTTCTAAAGTGGAGACGTATTCCCAATTTCTATGTAGTGCAACATCCGATGCGGGTAGCGCGTCTGCGCAGCTTAAGTGTTGCTTGTCAGTCCACCGCATACCCCTCAGTCCACCGCGAAGCGGTGGACAGCTCCCCTTAGTAAGGGGAGCTGTTTTTTATATGTTCCCCCCACTAAAATTGCTCCCCTTAGCAAGAGGAGCAGCTTTTTGAGTACTCCCACTTAAAATTGCTCCCCTTACTAAGGGGAGCTGTCATGCGAAGCATGACTGAGGGGTCTAGAAACCTCCACGCGCAGCATGACTGAGGAGTCTAGAAACCTCCACGCGCAAGCATGACTCAGAGTTTACCTACCTCCCGACCCAAAATTCCCTTAATTTCGCCGCTGTGAACAGGATCATCTCATTTGTCACGCGCTTCGTACCTCGCCATATCTTGCAGCGGGTGGCGCATTTGTTTTTGCAGGCAGCCTCTTTGTTTTATCGGGGAGATAAGATTGAGGATCCGATTACGGGCATCACCTATCGGAAGATTCTTCCATACGGACGTACCCGTTCTAGGGAGA
Organism: Flavobacteriales bacterium; assembly: GCA_018402085.1. Taxonomy (GTDB): domain Bacteria; phylum Bacteroidota; class Bacteroidia; order Flavobacteriales_D; family Sanyastnellaceae; genus Sanyastnella. The sequence goes on from JAGYJM010000002.1 coordinate 1,067,239, forward strand.
ATGCGCTGGCTCCGGATAGCATGTCGCTGGAGCGCCACCGCTTGCTGTGGTTATTTCTGCGTGAGGAAACCGATTTTTTCACGGCACAGCACCGCTTCCTTCATTTGGCTCCGGAGTACTGTTTCATCCGGCGCTTTCGTGCCGAAAAAAAGCTGGACTATGTGACAGGTGACCTGATTAGCCCGTGGGCAGACCACCATTTTGATGCACACAATATCCCCTTTGAAGACAACAGTTTTGATGTGGTCATGGCGAACCACCTGCTAGAGCATGTGGACGACGACCGTCAGGTAATGCGTGAGTTTTACCGCGTGATGAAGCCGGGAGGCTGGGGCATTTTTCAGGTGCCGATTGACTACAGCAATGCGCGTACCGCAGAAGACCCAAAAGTAACTGATCCTGCCGAGCGTGAACGCCTTTACTGGCAGCGCGACCACGTCCGCTTATACGGACGCGACTACGCAGACCGCCTCCGTGAGGCCGGCTTTGAGGTCGAAGAAATTCCGTACCCGAAGCAGCTCGGTGAGGAGAAAGCGCGGCGCTATGCGCTGATGGAGGAGGAGTGTGTGTATTTGTGTAGGAAGTAATTCCTGAGTTCACTGCGTACCCCTCAGTCCACCGCTTCGCGGTGGACAGCTCCCCTTAGCAAGGGGAGCAGTTTTTTATATGTTCCCCCCCCACTAAAATTGCTCCTATTAGCAAGAGGAGCAGTTTTTTATATGTTCCCCCCCACTAAAATTGCTCCTATTAGCAAGAGGAGCAGTTTTTTATATGTTCCCCCACTAAAATTGCTCCTATTAGCAAGAGGAGCAGTTTTTTGAGTACTCCCACTTAAAATTGCTCCCCTTAGCAAGAGGAGCAGCTTTTTGAGTACTCCCACTAAAATTGCTCCCCTTAGCAAGAGGAGCAGCTTTTTGAGTACTCCCACTAAAATTGCTCCCCTTAATAAGGGGAGCTGTCATGCGCAGCATGACTGAGGGGTCTAAAACTAGCACCCTGAACCATGCCAGAGCGGCCTAAGCCCGCCACTCAGCACTATGCTCACGAATAGCATCGAGAATCAATCGCAACGATTCAAAAACAACTTTATTCTCGAACCGCAGTACCGTGATACCTGCCTTTTCGAGAAACGCATCTCTGGTCTTATCACGCGACATCTGCTCTTCTTCGAAATGTACTTGTCCGTCAAGCTCAATGGCAAGTCTGATTTCGATGCAGTAGAAGTCGAGGATGTAATTACCCACGGAGTACTGCCTCCTGAACTTTAATCCGTCAACCTGTCTGCCCTTCAAGTGTCTCCACAATTCAATTTCAGCAGGCGTACTTTTCGTGCGAAGTTTGCGTCTGAAGGGCTTCAGGTATTGGTGGTTATACAGCAACATTCGGCAATACTACAATGCCGAATAACACCGCCAACAAGCGTTTTACGGATGGGTGGATTGGTTTTGTGGGTGTACCCCTCAGTCCACCGCTTCGCGGTGGACAGCTCCCCTTAGCAAGGGGAGCAGCTTTTTGAGTACTCCCACCTAAAATTGCTCCCCTTAGCAAGAGGAGCAGCTTTTTGAGTACTCCCACTAAAATTGCTCCTATTAGCAAGAGGAGCAGCTTTTTGAGTACTCCCACCTAAAATTGCTCCCCTTACTAAGGGGAGCTGTCATGCGCAGCATGACTGAGGGGTCTAGAAACCTCCACGCGCAGCATGACTGAGGGGTCTAGAAACCTCCACGCGCATCATGACTGAGGGGTCTAGAAACCTCCACGCGCAGCATGACTGAGGGGTCTAGAAACCTCCACGCGCATCACGACTGAGGGGGCTAATCCCGCACCAACGCCGAAATCGGCAGCGGCTCAAGCTTACTACTGCCTGGTTGCTGCCAGAAGACCTCGAGCGTTTCATCTCCGCCTCGCTCAAAGTATTCAATACGAATGGGATGATACCCCGGCGATAGGGCAATGTACCCCTGCTTCGTGGTAGCGCTCTGCAAGCCGTCGTTATGAACTACCAGGTCACCCCCGATATACAGCTTTGACCCGTCATCAGAGGTGGTCGCAAAGAGGTAAACCCCTTCTTCGTCAACCTTTATGAAACCGGAAAAGACCAATCCGAAGCCCTCCTTAATTCCAGATACGGCGACCGGGTCAAACTGCTCGGCTACCTCCTGACGCAGGGGCTTGAGTCGCTCAAAGTCGGGCAGTTCTTTCCACCTGCCACCGTATATGCGCACGTTCATGCCGGGTTTCGTGGAAGAGAGTGCTACCGGCACACGAGGCTCCACTTTAGCGATAGCTTTGTTGGCCGGACGCGTACAAGCCCCTTTTTCATCAAAGAGGCGGAAGGTCAAATTGCTGCTTTCATAAAGCATGACTGCATTCGTGACAATCGGATCCGAGCGTTCCGGCAAGGTGCTTTTGTCGCTGTAATGCAGATTCAGTCCGCCCCACTGTTCGGACGCCTGCAGTTCCAAAGCATCTGTGAAAATCTGCTGCTCACTGGCAAGTGGTTCGAAGGTGGAAGCGGTTGCTGCGAAGCGTGTTGTACCGCTGAGTGTGAGGTCGGGATACTCTGAATCCGGGTAGCTAACGCTCCAATGAAGGCGCAACGCTTCGATACGCGTGGTATCTACCGGTACGATGGCCTCCAGTGGGATATCCACCTGCAGATGGTCTTGTGGCGGTATGTCTTCAATGAACAGCGCATTCAGGATATTGACCTGGTGGTGATGGGTGAAGCTTCCTCTGAAGCGGATGCTTCGGTCTGAAGTATTCTTCAGCTTCAAAAGCAGCCTCCCATGCTCAAAGGTTACACCATCATTGGTCAGCATCAAGTGTTCAAAAGCTGTTGATTCAGCCAGTGCATCAGCGAGAGCTTTTACCTTTTCATCGTGAACGTCCATATCGAGGATACCGTCGAGCCACAAATTAGCCATCACCGGCCCCTCATCGGTCATGGTCACCCAGGTAATATGATCAAACTCACCAAAACGCGGACCACGCAGGCGGCTGCCCCCTCCGGTAGTGGCGAGCGTATAATATTCTCGCCCCTTTCGCATTTCAGACATGTAGCGGTGTTCATGCCCGGCGAACATCGTGTAGCCTCGCCCGCTTTCTTTCAACTTCTCCTCAATAGCCTCAAGTTTATTGTCTTCTTGCGTCCACATCGGATGATGCATAAAGAAGAGTGTCCACCGCACATCTGTATGCTCCTCAAGCTTTTGGAGGAGGTAAGCCTCTTGTTCTTCTGTCATTTCGAACCATGCAGTGCCACCTTCGGCATCGTCGGTATCTAGCATCAGGAAAAGCACATCTTTATAAACGAACGAATAATAGCGCACACCATATCGCTCTTCCCAATCGGCCTGCATTGTCAGGTTGGAAATATCATGGTTGCCAGGCACATAAAAGAAAGGCATCTGCAGCTCATTCGCCGCCCCGTTGAACTCATCCCATTCTTTATCGATTTGCCGGCGGTTATCGGTGTAACCTTCAATCAGGTCGCCCACGCTCATCACAAATTCCGGACGCAGCATGTTCAGTTTCACGACGGCTGATTCAAACACTCCCGGACGCATCCCACCTGTATTATCAGAGACGATCGCAAATTGAAAGTGGTCAGGGTCATCCTGGAAATTGAGGTGTGTCCAGGGTTTTTGTTCGGTTTGCACATCCGCGCGAAAGCGCGGGATGCTACTTTCTGTCTGCGACACAGAGAAAAAGGGTAGGAATAACAGGAGAAGGGGAAGGGTGAAGCGAAGCATTTTCGAATAGGATCAGTTGTTGCCACTAAAGTAAGAATCATACGGCGATATGTATGCGTGCAATGCATTTCAAGCCATGGAAATCGAAATCGAAGAACAGGCGATTCAACTTTTTCCTTGAAGAGGCAGCTACTCAGCTCACCGCAATAAAACTACATGTCCCGCGAAGAGGAGCACCTCTGCTTCGCCAAGCGGACGTACCCTGGCCTGCCAGGTATACACACCGTCCTGAACATAGTATTCGCCACCGCGGTCATTACCGATCCATCGTTCTTGCGGCGAGGTGGTCCTGAAGATAAGGTCGCCCCAACGGTTCCAGATTTCAAAAACGTAGGAGTCGGGGTCGTAACCCCGAACGACTGGACCAAAGGCTTCATTTAATCCGTCGTTATCAGGAGTAAAGGCATTCGGGCAGTAGAAAGAAAACTCTTCAACGAAACCAAAGCTCGAACAGAAACGATCTGTGCAGGCATCTTCACTAATTGCAGTCAGGCAAATTTCGCCCACTCCGCTGGTTGTCTGCCATTCAGGCTCAATGGCTTCTGACGTACTTCCCGGAAACTCCCAGAGATATTCAGTGGCCTCGGTTGAAAGGTTCTCGAATTCGAGTGTGATATTCGGAAAACTACCCGATGAGGTGAAACTGAACAAAGCTTGTGGTGTGGTCAAAGCCTCTACAGTAGTCGTTACCAAACTATCGCATCCATTGGTGGCGTTTAAAACAACAGTGTAGGTGCCGGCCTCCGTAATAATCTGCCCGTCTTCTAACACCAGGGTTTCACCCTGACAAACGCCCAGGGTGGTTTGTCCTTCACCAATCGGAAGTACTGTAAGGTCAATAGTGAGCAAGCTGTCGCAAAGCTCACCGTTGTCTGCGAAGACCTCGTAGCTGCCGCTTTCACCGACTTGTGTTCCATCAGGGAGGAAAAAAGACTCATTCGAGCATATCGTTACCTCACTGCTTGCGGTGAATTCGCTTTGATCACTAACATCGGTGCTAACTGACTGGCAATTGCCATCGAGGAAATAGACTGCGGTGTAATTTCCGGCAGGGTAGTCCTGTGCCGATAAACTAAGCGTTGCACTGGTTTCACCAAGCAGAGCAACATCATCAAGATACCACTGCCATGTACCACCATCAGCTTCAATGGAGGCTGTGAGCACTGCATTTTCGTCGCACAAGTTGCCCGCTGACAGGATGGTCATGTCAGCCTCGGCGTTCAAGGGCGTGGTAAGTAAAAGGTCGTCAAAATAGAAATAGGGATAGCAGAATTGCTCAATCGATTCATAGCTGAGAGGGAGTTCGCAGGGACCGCCCAAGGCCAAAGACTGAATGGGCAGGTCAGTGGTGAAACTGAAACCTACGGTAGTCCACACATTACCGGGGCTATAGGTCACGCTACCGAGCACCTGCCAACCCGGACCATTGTCGGTCGGACAGCCAAAACCAATTTGCGGATTCTCTAAACAATCTGTGGAACCGAATAAGGTCAGCTCGAAATCGCTATACCAGATATCTCCTCCTGCACAGGTCTCCATGGTTTCATTCGCCGGAGCGGAAGCGATATCCACTTCAAAGGTATAAACCAACCCTTCCACGAGGGGTTCACTGAGGCAAGTATTGAGGTATTCTTGCCATACAGGGCTTGTAATGATCCCGGCGGCGCCTTCACCTGAAGGAGGTGGTAGAATACCGGCATCAAGCCCCGTGAGCCCCAGATAGTCGCACTCATGATGGAAGTCAGGTGAAGTTGTGTTCTGCGACTGCCAGAATTCATCGCAATAGATTTGAGCGAAATTTGCAGGACAGCAGTTGAATTCTTCAAACCCGGGATTTGGAATCAGGTTATCTGAAGGCAAGCCTACCGAAACACCAGAGCAGAGACATTGATCGTCTTGCAGGTCAATCAACCCATTCCCGTCATCATCGATGCCGTTATCGCAAATCTCTTGCGCAGTCGCCTGTAAAACAGACAACAACAAAGTAAGGGTAATGAATAAACGCATTTCCAACAGGTCTGCTAGTATGACACATTCGCCTACGAAGATGTTGCACAGAGAAAGTGCTTTTCCCGGTAATCAAAATATAAGAGCGCAATGCATTGCGCGCATCGAAATGGGAATGTAAGCGCACCCTCCAGTGTGCGCATCGAGATGGAAAGGGGTTTCGCTACATACTTGCGGCGCGCCGTATCGTGTGCGGGCAGTATTTAGTCTGCTCTGTGAGAGTCAGTATCTGGTGAGTTTCTTTCGGAAATGAAAAAAAAGGGGTCATAGGTAAAACCGATGTTGAATGAAGATGGGATTGGCTTTACTTCGAAAGAAAAACCATGATCCGAAGATGCAAAGAGTGCCTGAAGGTGCTTCGCGGCAGAGCCGATCAGAAGTTTTGTGATAACCTGTGCCGAAGCTCCTGGCACAATACGAGACGACGCAGAGAACGTTTGAATTTACCGCCGCGGTCTCCGCTTGCCGGAAGAACTTCCCGATTTTCTTCCTGAACCAGGTTTGCGCTTGCGGTCATGGAAGGCTCCTTTATAATCAGGATCTTCTCTTCGTCTTTGATGATCGATTTCACGCGCCTGCTCTTTGAACTCGTGTTTCGGAGTTTCGAGGATTTCTACCGCTTCAGGAATGCCGATTTCAGGCACCTCCATACGAATGATACCTTCAATTTTTTTCAGGTGATACGATTCTGCACGATCCACAAAGGTGAGGGCATTACCCGTTCTCAAAGCTCTTCCGGTTCTTCCAATACGATGAACATAGTCGAGGTAATCGCGCGGAACGGAATAATTGATGACATGACTCACTTCAGGGATGTCAATACCCCTTGCGGCTACATCTGTACTCACAAGAACCCGCACTTCGCCACCGTGAAAATCGGCCATGGCATTGAGGCGACTGTTTTGTCCTTTATTGGAGTGAATCACCCTCACTTCACCAATCTCAATACGCTGCAGGTACTTGCCAATGTTTTCTGCATATTCTTTAGTGCGCACAAATACAATGACACGGCGCATGTCTTCACGATTGCGCAGTAAGTGTTCAAGGAGGTTGAGTTTGCTTCTGAAGTTAGGGACGCTATAGTAGCACTGTTCAACTGTTTCGACCGGAGTGCTTTCAGGTGTGACCTCAATTCTGGTCGGCCAGAGCAGAAACTCTTCACTCAGTCGTTCAACCCTTGGAGGGAAGGTCGCTGAAAATAGCAGGTTCTGTCGTTTTGAAGGGATCACCTCAAAGATTTGCCGAAGTTGTGGCATAAATCCCATATCCATCATGCGATCGGCTTCATCGAGCACGAGGTGCTTGATCTTTTTGGCGGGAATATAGCCTTTCAGGTAAATCTCCATGAAGCGTCCGGGAGTAGCGACAATGATGTCGCAGCCGGCCTCCACCTCTTCTGCTTGTTTCTTGTAGCCTACTCCTCCATAGAGGGCAACGATGCGCAGATCTGTGTATTTCGAAAGCATTTTGAAATGCGTGGCCACCTGCATCACCAGCTCTTTGGTAGGCACAAGCACTAGTGCTCTGGGCGGATTACCGGAGGCGAACTTAAGTGCACCAAGCAGCGGCAGGGCAAAGGCGGCGGTTTTTCCGGTGCCTGTTTGAGCAATGCCGATAACATCCTGTCCGCCACGAATAGGAGGGATTGCCTTTTCCTGGATTTCAGTAGGCGTCGTGATGCCCGCATCATCCAGTGCGTTAAGGAATTGTCGTGTGATCCGGAGGTGCTCAAAACTCATGGGTCCAAAGTTACTCTTTTGAATGTCGTATTTTCGCCGCAGCGTTGCTTAGATGAATATACCGGCATTTGATATCAATGACTTCACAGACATCCGGCCCTTTCGGGCCGATGAAGTAAAGGGTGTCATTGAGCGTATCCTGACAGATCCCGGGTTCTATAAAATGATGCGCTACATCTACAATGAACTGGATGAAGAAGACATCCGCGAGATGATGCGCGAGATCGATACTCCTGAGCAATTTCAGGAGGAGGTCAGCGGACCTGCTTTTAAGTTTATCACGCAAACCACCACCAACGGCCTGACTATTACAAACATTGACCGATTGGAGCGTGACACGGCCTACCTTTTTTTAAGCAATCACCGCGACATTATTCTTGACAGCGCTTTACTTAATGTGAGCCTTTTGGAGAAAGGTTTCGCAACCACTGAGATCGCCATTGGCGACAACCTGTTGCATCATGACCTGATTCGTGATCTTGTGCGTCTGAACAAGAGCTTCATCGTTAACCGCAATGTGAACCCGAAAGAAATGCTGGCGGTATCGAAGCGACTAAGCAATTACATACACCATACGATTCGAGAGCAGAAAGCGTCGATCTGGCTTGCGCATAAAGAAGGTCGTTCAAAAGACGGTGATGACCGCACTGCAAGCGGACTGCTCAAAATGTTGGTGAGTGGCAGCGATGAATCGATACATGAGGCCATGACCGCGCTCAATATCATTCCGATGGTTGTGAGCTATGAATATGACCCCTGCGATCTATACAAGGCCAACGAACTTTTAGAAATCCGTGAACATGGTGAATACCAGAAGCAAGCAGGCGAAGACTATCAGTCAGCACTTAAAGGGATTACCGGGCATAAAGGCCGGGTGAATATTACCTTGGGCAATCGTCTTCATCGTTCATTGAAGCGCCTTCCGGCCGACGTCCCAAAGAATGAGCAGTTCAGGCTGCTTTCGCAGGAAATTGATCGTCGGATGCATAAAATGTACAAGCTGTGGCCAACGAATTTTATTGCCTACGATCTCTTGTACGGCACGCGAACGTATGCTTCTGAATACACGACCATACAGAAAGTTGCCTTTAAAAATTACCTGCGTGGAAGAACACTGCAGCTTTTTGTGAACCGCAAAAGCAGTCTGTTGAAGCGGGAAGGTTATATCAGGCAGGCGAGAGAAGTGCTGCTGCAGATGTATGCGAATCCGGTGATCAACCAGCGAGAAGCATCAGACGCTCCTATTTACTGATGTCTGATCCGGTACTGTTCAGCCATCAGGATGCCGGCGGCGAGTGCGGCATTCAATGACTCGGTACGTCCGCCTCCCGGAATCGACACGCTCCGATTAACCTGCGACAGGGCTTCTTCTCTGATGCCATGGCTTTCGCTACCGATCACAAAAATGGCCGAAGTAATTAGTCCGAAGACGCTTTCACCCTGCATATCCATTCCAAGAATCTCTCGTTTACCTTTAAGGGTATTAAGTGGCGCCGTGTAAACAGCCTGTTTGAACAGGGCGCCCATTGTGGCTTGCACGACTTTAGGATTGAAGACGTCTACGCAATCTTCGCTGCATACAATGGTTGTATTTCCAAACCAGGCAGCGGTTCGGATAATGGTTCCGAGATTACCCGGGTCACGAATACCATCGAGGTAGAGTATCGTTTTTGCTTTCTCCAGAAGATCTTCGGGTGGTGAGGTAAGGTACCATTCCGGTATGCGAACAGCCGCGAGAATACCGGGAGATGTACTGAGTGATGAGAGTTCATTGCAGGTTTCCTCATCAGCTTCGAGAAAATCAGCCTTTTTAGGAAGGCCATCAAAGCCCATCGCCGAAATAACAGCCAATACGTCGCTTCCACCGTGGAGCGCTTCGCTTACGGATTTGTGGCCTTCAACCAGAAAGGCACGCTCTTTGAGCCTTCCTTTCTTTAAACGAAGCGATTTAAAGACCTTTAGACGATTTTTGCTGAGCACCTCTTGCATAAGCGTGCGAAAGATAATTTGAAAAAGACATTCTTCGATATCAGTGCCATGAAGGTGCGTCATTTTATGAAGCAGTATGGTAAGATTGTGCTGCTTGCCGTACTCTTCTTTCAATGGGGTTGCAATCCTGCGCGTCGCATACAAGACGGAGAATCTCTCCTTATGAAGCAGGAGATTCAGTATACAAATGTGCCGGAAGACTTCGGTGTAGACAACGATGCACTGACCCCCCTCTTGCGTCAACGACCAAACCGGAAAGTTCTTTTGACTCGCTTTCACCTCAGCATGTATAACCTGGTGAATCCTGAGCGAATGCGTGACGCGCAGTTGCGTAAGAAACGGCACATCGAGAAACGTATTGACCGCAAGCAAGCGAAAGGGAAATCATTCACAGAGAAAGAACTGAAGAAAATGCGCGCAGATACGACCGGTTGGCGCTATTGGCTGCGCAATACGATAGGAGAAGCACCCGTCATCTTTGATTCAAGCAAAGCAGAAAAGTCAGTTGAGCAACTAAGCATCTTGCTGCAGAAAGAGGGGTACTTCAGAAACGAGGTCAATTACGATGTGAAGTACAGCAAATCAGAAAAGAAAGTAAAGCGGCTTGTTTATGAGGTTTCTGCACAGCCCGGCTACACCATTGATTCGCTCCGGTACACCATCAACGATGAAGGCATAGCAGAACGCCAGCGCTTTATTGAATCAACATCCTCAGTTGCGGCAGGAGACCGTTTCAGCGTGGATGCGCTCGATGATGAACGTGAACGAATTGCCAATTACCTCAATAACAGAGGGTATTACACCTTTACGAAAGATTTCATCACCTTTAACGCTGACAGCAGTCTCGGAGACCGAAAGGTTGCGGTTGAAATGTTCATTCGCCGAACACAACAAGTGATTCAAGGTTCCGATTCGCTTGCTCTGCGTGACCACAAGCGCTACTTCATTGGCGAGATAGCTATCCATACCAATTATGATCCCTTAGACCGTGATTATGCGCCCACAGATACCCTGAAGGTAGATGGCGTAGCCCTGCTTTACCGCGGGGAGTTGACCATCAAGCCGGAACTCCTCCGGTTTCTGCTTGAATTTAACAGAGGAGACCTCTATCAGCGCGAACGGGTTGATAAAACCTACCGCAGACTGATCAGCCTTCCGATCATACGGTCTTGCAACATCAAGATGAAGGAGGCCGGAGCTGAAAACCTGAACATCCTGAATTGCGAGATTTTTCTGACTCAAATGAAGCGCCAGACCCTTGGTGCGGAGACAGGGGTTACACATCGCGACGGGCTATTTGGTCTCTCTGGCAGCGTCAGTTTCGGAAACCGAAACCTGTTCCGCGGTGCTGAAACTGCTCAGTTCAGCATCTCAGGAGCTGTAGAAGCGCAGCAGCCTCTGACCCTAACAGAAGACGAAGAGATCACCGGTGCCGACGTAGCAGATAACATCCGCTTTAATACCTTCGAGATCGGACCGCAATTAAGGCTCAACTTCCCGAGTTTCTTTCCGATGAGAATGAATGCGTTCAGAAGGTCGAATTCACCGAATACAACGCTTTCTGCAGCATTCAACTATCAGAATCGTCCTGACTACGAACGGCAGCTGTATCAATTTCGGTATGGTATCACTTTCACTGAGAATGTAGATAAAGGCTCGCGTATTTTCTGGGATATCTGGGAGTTGAGTACGATTAAAATTACCAAGTCACAAGCTTTCGACGATTTACTGAACTCACTCAATGACGAATTCTTGCGTACCAGTTATCAGGATCACCTCATTTCATCCGGGCGAGTTTCATGGCAACTGAATAAGCAGCGCACACCATTGCAAAAGCGATATTTTTACAATCAGGTAACGCTTGAAGGAGCCGGAAATCTGCCACGAATGGGTTTTGAACTCTCTTCTCGTGAGCCGGATGAGACAGGCAGCTACCAGGTAGCGGGTATTCGATTTGCGCAATACGTGAAGGTTGAAAATGATTTTCGGTACTATCGTCGTGTTGATCAGCGCAATAGCGTAGCCTTGCGGTTTCATATAGGCGTGGGGCGGCCCGGGGCAAACCTATCGGTACTGCCTTTTGAGAAGAGCTTTTTCGGGGGAGGCTCGAACGGTATTCGATCGTGGGAACCAAGAACCCTCGGACCCGGTAGTTTCCGGGATACCACCGCGTTGGTGACCTTCAACAACATTGGCGAAGTGCTTATTGAAAGCAGTTTGGAGTATCGCTTTGATTTGACAGAAACCCTGGAGGGAGCGTTTTTTCTAGACGTGGGTAATATCTGGCTCATTGATGAGCAGGAGAACCGTCCGGGTAGCGAGTTGAAGGCTGACAGGTTTCTAAGTGAACTTGCCTGGGGTGGCGGACTTGGTCTGCGGTTTGATTTTGATTTCTTTCTTATGCGCTTCGATCTCGGGTTTCAATTGAAAGATCCGGCTAAGATACCCGGAGAACGTTGGTTCTTTGAGCCGAAAGATGAATACGCGGCCTTTGTCAACAGGTTGCGGCCGGACCAACCTTACAATTATTTCCCGCAAATGAATTTCAACCTCGGGATAGGTTACCCCTTTTGACAGATTTCTTAACTGTATTTTTGACCCCATCTGATTATCTTGTCGAAAACATGAATCGATATGCACCGTAGCCAATTTCTTACCGCGTTCACCTTCTTTTTTATGCTTGCTGCTACGCTCGCAGCTCAAGTCACACCTCTGGAAATCGAATTTGAGCTTTTCGCCTCGGGATTCAATGACCCGGTAGGTCTTTATCACTGCGGTGACGACCGACTATTTGTGCTGGAGCAAGACGACGGACACATCGAACTACTGGACGCTGATGGCAATACGCTCGGTACTTTTCTTGACGTTGGAAACCTCATTTCAACCGGTTCAGAGCGCGGTTTGCTGGGGTTGGCATTTGCGCCGGATTATCAAAGTTCCGGCACTTTTTATATCAACTACACCAACAATGGGGGAGACACCGTCATCGCCCGCTATCAGGTGGATGGCAACGATCCGAACGTGGCGGACGCCGGAAGCGCCGAGATTATTTTGACCATCGATCAGCCTTTTGGTAATCACAATGGCGGTCATATTGCCTTTGGCGCGGATGGCTATCTCTATATTGGCATGGGCGATGGAGGAAGCGCTGGCGACCCGCTGAACCTGAGCCAGAATCCGACTTCTCTGCTGGGTAAAATGTTGCGCGTCGATGTAGATCAGGCAGAGGGCTATTCCATTCCTCCTGATAACCCTTATGTCAACGATCCGGGAATTGAGAATGAAATTTGGGCGATCGGGGTGCGTAACCCCTGGAAGTTTAGTTTCGACCGACAAACAGGAGATTTGTGGATTGGTGATGTAGGCCAGGGTGAATGGGAGGAGATCCACTTTCAGGACGCTGGGTCAGATGGTGGTGAGAACTACGGATGGCGCTGTTATGAAGGTCCGGACCCGTACAATACCAGCGGCTGTCTGCCTGAAAGCGAGTACGTCTTTCCGGTGGCCTCTATTTCTCATAACTCTCCCGATAACTGGTGTTCTGTTACGGGGGGTATTGTCTACCGAGGCTCGACATATCCTGCTATGCAGGGTAAGTATTTCTTTACTGATTACTGCGTTGGTGATTTTTACGCGCTTACTGCTGAAGGAGAAGGTAACTTCTCATCGGATCTTCTCGTGAACAATCGGGGCTTTGGTTATGTCGCCTTCGGTGAAGATGCCGGTGGAGAACTTTATGCCGTAAGACTCAACGGAAATATAGAAAAGATCGTAGACAGTTGCGGACCTTTCAATCCGACCATTGATGCCGCTAACGGTGCTCTGGAGGCATCTTCAGGTGTGGCTTATAGCTGGTTTCTGAATGGACTTGAAGTGCAGGGCGAAACAGGAGCAAGCTTTGAACCACAAGCAAGCGGAAACGTATATGCCCTTGTCGAAAATCAAGATGGCTGTGTGCGCCAGACCAACAGTCTTGACTGGATTACTGTTAGTGGTGTACCCGGCTGTACCTATCCTTCAGCCGAAAATTACAATGTTGAAGCAGCCGTAGACGACGGCACATGCACGTTTAGTATCGACACCTGCCCGGGCGACTTTGACAATGATGCGGTGGTAGGCACGAATGATCTGCTTGGTTTTCTAACCGCTTTCGGCACAACGTGCAACTAAAGTGGCGGCATGAGGTCATTCAGCATGGTTTCAATACGCGCTATCACAGCATTTTTGGCGAACCTTTTCAGCGCGCTATTGCGCGCTGTTCTCCCCAGACGTTCACGCAGTTCAATTGACTGCAAGAGCGGTTCAACGGCTTGGGTAAAGGCTTTCTGATCTCCCGGTGGATACAGCACTCCCACATCTCCGTGTTCAAGCAGCTCGGGCGTACCACTGCTTTGGGTGCCAATGATAGCCTTGCCGCTGATCATTGCTTCAATGGTGACCATTCCGAAAGTCTCCCCTGACGAGGTCATCGCAAATACATCCAGACAGGCATAGGCACGGGCTACATCTCTGGTGAAGGGCAAGAAGTGCACATATCTCTCGACGTCAAGTTGGCGTGAGCGATCATGCAGTGCGTCGAGGTATGCGGTTCCTTCATTCCGGGTTGGTTCACCGATAATCACTACGTGAACATTTCCTGCGCTTTTGCGCAGTGCAGGTAACGACTCAACAAGGATCATTTGTCCTTTCAATGGGTCTATTCGCCCAATATTTCCCAGTAAAAGCCCCTCCTGAGGGAGACCAAACGACTGGCGTGCTTCAGCAGGAGAGTGTCGAACAATGAAGTTCTCTGGTTCAACGGCAAGCGGAATAACAGCGATGCGGTCTTTGGGGTAGCGTGTCAACTGCACTACCTGATTGGCGAGAAACTGCAGCGGGGCAATCCAGCGGTCGATTTGCCGAAAACGCAGGGTGTGGATCAGATCACGTTTAGGCACACCCAATTGCATTGCCTGCTGATACACGATGCGGATATCCCGTTTTGAAAACTGTTTTGCCCATCCGCAGATGCTCATGTCGCGGGTATCGCGAATCCAGACGATGTCTGTTTTCAGCTCATCAAAAAGTCTGGCCAGACTTCTGGCTTTTCCGATATCGGCATATTTTCGATGACGAAGTATTGAGCGCCGCTCCATATCTATACCGGCTGATGCATCCCACAGTGGAGTGCCTTCAACGGCGAGAAGCGTAACTTTATGTCCAACTTCGCTCAGGTAGCCCGCAAAACGCAATACGTTCATCTCCAGTCCGCCCCAAGAAGACGAACTGCATAGAAAAGCAAGTCTGAGACAGCCTGCTTTACCTTCTGCCATTACTTGCTGAGGGCTTCCTTGATTTCTTCAATCGTGCCTTTGTCCCAACTCACCAGCCTCACGCCCTCCTGATTCAGGCGTTCCTTATCGCGAAAAACATTGAGTGCATTACCATTCACGAGCACAGTGAGCTCGCTATCAGGCCAGCGTGAACGCAATAGCTTGAGCTTCGTGGCTGTAGCGGAATCAAAGGGTACGAATAATTCGAAACCAGCGTCTGTTTCTTCAAGGGTGATGGGTTTTTTCGCGGTGCGAATAGGAAACCCTTCTACACGGTGGTAGACAATCCATGAATTTTCAGGATTGATGGTGTCGTTGAAGGTTCTCAGGCGGTTCGTCAGGCTCTCCCATGGCTGTATATTGGGTATCAGGTCTACACTGCGTGTAGAGCTTTTGGTGATCATGTAGATGCCATTCTCCGGCTTAACTGAGCTTGTAAATTTAAGGCTGTCAATCATCTCCTGAGAGTAGGTCGTTTGTCCGTCGGTGAGTACTTCCGGCGCCTCTTTCCCGATGTTCGTTTCGGCTTCACCGGTATCACCTTTTTCGTTGTTTCCGCAAGAAAACATCAGCGCCGTTCCGGCGGTGAAAAATAAGACTGAAGCAATGGTTTGGATGTTCATTTGGTTTTATTTGGTCGAATGATGATTTCGCTGATCACTGCACTACCGGGAGCATTGATGCAATGCGCAATCTGGTCAGCGATGATTTCAGGACTAAGTCCGTCAGCGAAGTATGGTTTATAATCTTGTAGCAGTTTATCATTGGTCGTCTGGTCGATGAATTCGGTGTTGACGGCCCCCGGACTGATGGTTGTTACGCGAATTTCGCTGCCAAGTTCCAGACGGAGTGATTCTGAAATAGCGAGTACTGCATGCTTGGTGGCGCAATAAACACCTGAATTTGGAAAAACATGGTGTGAAGCCACAGATCCGAGGTTGATCACGAGCCCGTTTTGAGCTCGTAGCTCAGGCAGACAGGCGTGTACGCAAGATAGCAAGCCTTTGACATTGACATCAAACATGTAATGCCAGTCTTCAAGTTTTCCTTCAGCGACGGGATCAAAGAGGCCCAGACCGGCGTTGTTGATCAACACGTCAATGCCCCCCATTTTTGCTTTGGCTTCATTGACCATGGCCTTTACATCGTCAACCTTGGTAACATCTGCTTTGAAGGCAAATACCTGGTCAGGATATTCAGTTGCCAGCGCCTCAAGTTGCTGCATACGTCGCGCGGCGAGCAAGAGGGTATGCCCTTGGTCGGCAAGCTTAAAAGCTGTTGCGAGACCAATTCCACTGCTCGCACCGGTGAGGATGATTCGTTTTGACATAGCCGCAAAGATAGTACCATCCGTGTAGTTGCGGCAGGCTTCTGCTTTTCATTTTCGACGGTATGCCTTTCGCAGTACTTCTTCAGCCGGCTTGTTTTGCGGTGTGAAGCGGTTATTATTTGCGCCACCTGAGCGTCTGTGATCCGGGAACCATTTCCATGCAAAGCCCCCGGCATACCAGTTGGTGCTTGCCATCGCTTCAAAAAATGCCTCATAGGCATTGGCTTGCGCTTCCATATTGGCGTTCATGTCGCCTCCGCTGTAATCCCACGGTTTATGCGCACAATGGTCAACACTTCGGTAGCCCCATTCTGTGAAAACAACAGGTTTACCGGTTGCTTCAGCCATTGCCTTGAGTGATTCGAGGTGATTTTTCCAACCGCGCAAAAGCGCGGGATGCGACGGTGTACGGGCATCGTTCAGAGGAAAGTAGGCGTCTACCCCGATGTAGTCAAGTTCGTTCCAGAAGCTCACTTTCGGATAGTGGTCCCAGTTGGCGGCATAGGTCAGTGCACCGGAGAAAACCTTTCGTACGTCCTGAATCAGTGCACTCCAGAAGGCAGGACGTTCATCTACGAAAGCATTTAACTCCGTTCCGATGCAAAAAACCTGAACTCCCAGAGAGTCAGACAGGGCTGCATAATCAAGGATGAACACCCGGTATGCAGACTCAAACTGTTGCCAGTCTTCTTCGGTATTGAGTCGATGATCGCCGGTGAAACTGCCCCAATCGAGCCATAGCTGGGGCTTCATCATGACCATTAAACCTTCTTTCAGCGCAGTAGAAGCTGTGATTGCCGCACCCTCGCGACTTTCACCCCACCATTGCCATTCGAGTTCGCGATATGCCAGCTCCGGAGAACCAATACTTCCGTAACCGAAAGGCATCACGGCCACGGCATTCGCACCGACTTCTTTAACGGGTTGAAAATCGGAGTTACTCACTTCCCGGGGTGTTCCTACGAACGATAACCCTTTGAAGTGCATCGGTGTGTGGACGATCGATTGCTGGCATCCTGCCGTCAGGCAGAAAAGAAAAAGAAATAGAATAAAAAGAGACCTCATTTGATGATAAGACGCTGAGCTGATTGCAAATCGTTAGCGTCGGGAGCAATCAGGTAGGTTCCTACAGCCAACTCAGGCAGAATGGCGAATTGATCGCGTACCTCGATCTCCTCAATGAGCACACCTTGCAGGTTGAACAGCATCAATCGATCTGTTTCAAGTCCCACGGTTACCTGCTCACCGCCCCGTGCCGGATTAGGATAAATCAAAGCGTGTCGGAGATCAGCAGTATCATCCACGTTAGTAAGACACGATGGCAGTACAGATTGCTCCCAGAAGGAGAAGACTTCTTCTTCAACGCTGTACCATGAAGAGATGTCACCAAAAGCATAGCCGTTGAATGCACCGTTGGTCATAAAAATAATACCAGTGCCGTAGATATCCATTCCCGCAGGACTAAAGAACCAGTCGCTGATCAAGCCATAGGCCTCACCGGGGTGTCCTATCAAGTCTTCTGAACCTAGGTTGGGCAGGATGATATCACCGGTATCGGTAATACGCTGAAGCCCCATGGTCCACGAATTGAAGAGATTGAAATAGTCGTCTCCGTTGCTTCCGTTGTCAGTCCATTGCGTTTGATGCATCTCTTCCATGATTTCTGCACTGATCAATTGTTGTGCGGTCAACGCGTCATAGCCCGAGTTCACATGCAATTGCATTAGCCGACCGAGATCGTGTACGCTGCTGCGCAACCCACCTTGAGGAGCGAAACGCAGACCGTTACCACCCGGTGTGTAATCTTCCAGGGACGGGCCAACGGGCGCTACCCCTTGATAGTTATCCACCTGCGGAGTCCACCCACCCTGATTGCGGTAGAGTACGGCGAGGTTATCGATGTTGTCAATGTGGCCGACATTGTACGTGCATGCAAGTCCCATCGGCTCAAAAAGCAGGTCCTCCATCAACAGGTCAAAACGCTGTCCGGATGCCGCTTCCATAATGGTAGCGAGCACACCATAGTTGAGGTTGCTGTAGGTGAACCATGTACCCGGTTGTTCGGTGCGCCAAACATTCGATGTAAAGTAAGCACCGTCAGGGTCAAGTAGTTGCTCAATATGCGGAAGATCAGTATCACTCGCATAAGTGGCATTCAGAAAATCATAGTAGCCGTCACCATCCTGGATACTGCCTTGATGGCTGAGAAGCATACGCACCGTGACGACATCGTCCGGATAGAGCGGGTTGCGCGCAGTGAAGCCAAGGTAGTCACTGATATCTGCGTCGAGATCAAGAAGCCCCTGGTCAACAAGTGCCATCGCTCCTGTCGCCGTAATGGCTTTGCTGATCGAGGCAATGCGGTACATGGTACTGTCATCTACCGCTAGATCGCGTGTATAGTCTTTCGTGCCATAGTTGTATATGTTGTCGATTTCGCCACCGCACATAAACAAGACCGACATTCCCATGAGTTCGTTGTTGTCAAAGACTTCTTGCAAGTCAAGATCTTGCGCCGAAACGGTAATGGTGAGCAACGACAGAAGGAAGAGTAGCAGCTTTATCATTTTAATTCAATTTCCAGGGTACCTCAAGTAGAAAGCGTGGAATTTCTACGTAAAAGTACTCCTGTTGATTGATTTTCTCCATCATGTACTGTCCGCGCATCGAGCCTATGGATGAATGCAATTGGCAGCCTGACTGGTAGACATATGATTGGCCGGGCCGAAGAACGGGGGTATTGCCGACCACTCCTGGACCCTCAACCTGCTGCAGTTCGTGCTTACTATCGAAGATAATCCAGTGGCGACGGAGGAGCTGCACCGTACCATGGCTCTCATTATGAATGCGGATGCGGTAAGAAAACATGAATTGGTTGTTTTCCGGATCTGAGTGCACAGCTTCATAGTTGCTGATCACTTCCACTCGGATTCCTTCGGTTATGGCAGTTTGCATAGGCGTATCATGACGTTCACATCCGGACAAGATAGTAAATGATCGTTTTGGTCAGTTGCTCGGCTTATTGACGCTCTTGGAATCACACCCCCCCTGGTTAAAGAACCTTTCAGCAAACCGCTCCCAGGAACGCTCGTTGCACCATCTTTCAATTGCTTCCGAAGCATCACGCTCGCGCGAAAACCATTCTTCGATCGCTTCAGCGAGTTCCTGCGGGTTTTCAGGGGGGACGAGCATGCCGGTTTCTCCCGGAACAATCGTCTCGCCCAGCGCGCCGACCTCTGTGGCAATGACCGGACGGCGGAAGTGGTATGCGACAGCCGTTACCCCGCTTTGCGTAGCGGTTCGGTAAGGCAATACCACGGCATCTGCTGCAGAAAACCATTTGGGTATATCTTCATCTGCCACAAAACCCCGATGCCAGGTGACCCGGTCACCGAATGCACTAGCCAACTGCTCATAGCCGACGGTATCTTCATATGCCTCGCCTGCAATCAGCAGATAGTAGTCTTCGGGGAGCTTTGCAAAAGCTTCCAGCAAGGTGTCGAGACCTTTATACGGACGAATCAAGCCAAAAAAGAGGAGGGTCTTTTTGTGCTTGGGGACATTGATCTCATCCCGCGCTTTTGCGCGGTCAAGAAGCTCGCCGAAATGGTCATACACCGGATGGAATAAGGTCTTCACCTTCGCATCGGGGCGCAGCTTTTTCAGGTCATCGGTAACGGCTTGCGAAAGGGTCACGAAACGATCAGGAACTTGCATGAAACGCTTGCCAAGAAAGCGCTGCAAGCGCCCGGAATCATGCGGAATGGCATTGTGCAGCAAGGCCGTCACCGGAGCATTTGAACGCTTCGCCACTGCTCGAAGGGCAGGAGCCAGGTAGCCGGTCCAGTATGGAATGATGAGGTGGTCAACACCTTCGAGCGCAAGGTAGTTCGACGTACGCCACCAGGTAGCGGGGCCTATCGAATCAAGCATTGCTTTAGCTTCATACCTTACCGGAGTTCTCGTGTACTGGCTCTTTCCCGGAAAAAGCAGTGAAGGGTACTGACGAGAAAAGTTGATGCGCAATACTTGATGTCCGGCCATCTCAAGTGATCTTGCCAGGCGGTCATTGAACTGTGCAATACCCCCGCGAAAAGGTGGGAAAACCGATACAATAGCCACTTTCACAGCCGAAAGGTCGTGAATTTCGGGTGCGCGCAGGAACTTTATCTTTGTCGTATAAACAAGCCTATGAAAGAAGCATATCTCATTGACGGGGTGCGGACCCCCATCGGAAACTTTTGTGGCGCCCTCAGCACCATTCGCACAGATGATCTCGCGGCGCATGTGATCAAGTCGCTGCTTCTGCGCAACCCAAATATACCGGGCGAAGCTTTTGAAGACGTTGTGCTTGGTTGTGCCAATCAGGCAGGCGAAGATAACCGCAACGTGGCGCGCATGGCATCGCTGCTTGCTGGCATGCCCTGGAGCGTGCCGGGTGAAACGGTGAACCGCTTGTGTAGCTCCGGACTGGCGGCAGCGATTCACTGCACGCGAGCGATCAAGCTCAACGAAGGCGATCTTTTCATTGCTGGTGGCGTAGAACACATGACACGGGGGCCCTGGGTGATCAGCAAAGTGTCAAAGCCCTTTGGTCGGGATGCAGAGATGCACGACTCCAGCTTCGGCTGGCGCTTTGTCAATCCGAAAATGAAAGAGCGCTACGGCACTGACTCTATGGGGCAAACCGCTGAGAACCTCGTGGAGGCCTATCACATTTCGCGTGAAGACCAGGATGCTTTTGCCTACCGTTCTCAGATGAAAGCGGCTGAGGCACAGAAAAACGGACGTCTTGCTCAGGAAATCGTACCAGTGGAGATCCCGCGGAGGAAGCAGGATCCCTTGCTTTTCGATTCCGATGAATTTGTGAAAGCGAATACCACTCCTGAAATCCTGGCAAAGCTGCGTTCGGCCTTCCGCAAAGAGGGAGGTTCAGTGACCGCGGGCAATGCTTCCGGGCTGAATGACGGAGCGGCCGCGCTGCTCATGGCTTCAGAGAACGCCGTTCAACAGCATGGCCTTGAGCCACTTGCCCGCATCGTCAGTTCGGCCGTTGCAGGTGTTGAGCCGCGCATCATGGGCATTGGCCCGGTAGAAGCCTCAAACAAGGCACTTCGCCGCGCCGGGCTCTCTATGACCGATATGGATGTGATCGAGCTGAACGAAGCTTTTGCTGCACAAAGCCTCGCATGCATCCGCGAGTGGGGATTGAGCGATGATGATGAACGCATCAACCCGAATGGCGGTGCCATTGCGATCGGACACCCACTGGGGATGACCGGTGCACGCATCCTGCTTTCTGCGGCACGGGAGCTCAGGAATACCGGCAAGCGTTATGCGCTGGTGACCATGTGCGTTGGCGTTGGTCAGGGTTATGCGGCCGTAATTGAACGTGCATGAGCAAACCGGAGGCGCCACGTGAGCAACGATTGGAGAAGATTATCGGCATGGTGGGTGAAGGCGCCAGACTCAATGACAAATACCGAAAGTGAAGTATGATCTACGCATTTAAAGAATTCATTCCCGTGATACATCCCAGCAGTTATGTGCATCCACTGGCTGCCGTAACCGGGAATGTGATCATCGGCAAAAACTGTTACATCGGTCCGGGTGCGGCGATACGCGGCGACTGGGGTGGCATTGAGATTGCCGATGGCTGCAACGTTCAGGAGAACTGCACGGTGCACATGTTTCCCGGAGTCACGGTCAGGCTGGACGAAGGTGCGCATATCGGGCACGGCGCAGTGATTCATGGTGCGCATGTTGGCGCGAATGTGCTGGTGGGCATGAATACGGTGGTGATGGACGATGTTGAAATCGGTGAAGAGTCGATCATTGGTGCGATGAGCTTCATCAAGGCGAAGACGATCATACCCCGAAGAAGCCTGGTGGTGGGAAACCCCGCAAAGATCATCAAAGAGGTCAGCGACGAAATGATCGCCTGGAAAACGAAGGGCACACAACTTTATCAGGAACTACCTGCAGACATGCATGCACATGTTCGGGAGGTGGAGCCGCTGCGCGAGCTTCCGGCGAATCGTCCGGCCCAGGAAAAACTCTACCAGCGCTGGAATGAAATCCGCGACGGAAAATAAACCGCAACCCTTTCGCTTCAGGCAGTTCAGCATCGCGCAGGATCGCTGTGCGATGAAGGTAACCGTAGACGCCGTGTTGTTCGGTGCCTGGGTAGGTTCGACAGCAGCAAGAAACATTCTTGACCTGGGCTGCGGAACCGGTCTGCTCTCGCTCATGGCGGCTCAAACACACCCCGAAGCGCAGGTAACGGGTATAGAACTAGACCTTGCGGCGGCTGCGCAAGCTGCGGAGAATGCTGCTGCATCAAAGTTCCACGAGCGCATTCAAATTCACCATGCCGATGCAGTGAGCTATCGCGCTGACAAACCTGCCGATCTGATCATCAGCAATCCACCTTTCTTTGCTTCAGGTTCACTCTCACCTGACGATCGTAGGCGCAGTGCGCGAAGTGAAGGTACACTGACCGTGAATGACCTGGTTGCAGCCATTCTCCGAAACTTAAGTGAAGAGGGAAGGGTAGCGCTGCTCTGGCAGGCAAATCGGTTCGAAATACTCGAAGAAGCATGCCGCTCGACAGGCCTTTACCTTATTCGGTCTACTGCTGTGAAATCGAAAGAAGGACTTGAACCGCATGTGGTATTCACACAGTGGGAGAGGCAGGAAAGAGAGCGGTCAGAAAATCAGATCGTTATGCGTGACGCTGACGGCGTCACTTCAGCATGGAAATCTTTGGTACATCCGTTTTACCCGGATGTGGGCCGGCTCAGATGATTACGATCCGAGTACGCGCTTGAGCTTGTCAATCTGGCTGTCCCACAGCAGTTCAGCCTCTTCAACTTCATCTTCTTCGGCGAAGTCGGTTACGATCAGCGCGGTCTCTCCGGTTAATGCGTCAATTTTGATGCGCATCTCGAAGAACGACTTGTCGTCTTCATCTTCTTCGGACTCCAGCCATTTGAATTTCACGTATTCGTCGCGCTTCTTGGTGAGCAACCTTGCGTCTTCTTCGCTACCATCCCAGAAGAAGGTGTACACATCTTTTCTGATGTTTACATCATCTGCAAACCATTCAGAAAGCCCGCTGGGCGTAGAAAGGCAGTTGTAAAGAATGCCTTTTGAGGCATTGACGAGGTATTCGCGCTCGAATTTGATCTTGTCCATAAAACGAGGTCAGGTTATGAAAGGGGGGAAGATAGGAAAATTGTTTGTTTCAGCGTATACATGGTCTCCTTTAGGTCGCCTGCGGGACTCCTTCGGGACGTACAAATATTTCAAGGCTCATCTAATTTAGGAGAGCTCCGAAGCTCATGCTCTGCATGATGCTTCGGTGAGGGGTTTTTCACGACTCCACCGTGACATTTTCAGCTCATTTTCTACCAGGCATCACTAAATCAGAAACAAATACAATGGGAGTTCCAAGTGCATTCATAGATTAGCGTTAAATTCATCGTCTGAGTGAAACACAGTACCGGTTCTGCTCTGACATTCAAAGTGTTGTCGAGAGTGAGATTCTGCATAATCGAATGTTAATAAATACCGATGGACGAAAGAGAACTAAACAAGCACATCGAGAAACTTATTGAGGATCAGAACAGACGCACGCTGAAGCAGTTTGAAGGCTACTCGCCGGAGGAGATGCATCATTTGTTGTATTCTTGTTTCAGCGCAGAGAGTCCCGTCAAGCTAAATCGACTTGAGGAGGAGGTCTACCTTAACATACCAATGCTCCGTCAGGTCAAGTATCTGGCCGAGATTATTGCCGAATCGGGTGAACTCCAGCTGACCAAGACGGGTGGTCTCCCGGTAAAAGTGGTGGCTGACCTTTACGGTCAGGGTTTCTTGAAAGATGAAGAAATAGAACGAGGTCTTTACAAGCTTTACAAAGAATCCAGTTCGATAACCGTTCAGCTCACGAGAATTCTTATTGAGATTACAGGTTTGGCGCACAAGCGGAAAGGTAAGCTGAAGCTCTCTGCAAAATCAAGCAAAGTGTTGTCGAGCAATGAGCTACTTCTCCATCTTTTACTGGAGACCTTTATCAATAAGTTCAATTGGGCTTACTTCGATGGATACCAAGAAAATGGAATCGGATCAGTCGGTATAGGTTATACCTTAGCAATGCTGTCGAAATACGGTAAAGACAGCAGACCGGATCATTTTTATGCGCAAAAGTACTTCACTGCCTTCCCAGCTTTGATGGAGAATCTCGAGCCTAAGTTTGGTACACCAGAGCAGTATGCAAGTGCGTGTTACTCGATCCGCACCTTCAGTCGTTTTCTGGTCTTCTTCGGACTCATTGACATTCACTCAAATGAAGATCGGTATATGGCACCGAGATCGATCTCAACGACAGAGTTGTTTGACCAGTTAATTTTTTGTGCGCTTCCTGGCACACCCACAAAATGATTCAGGCGAATTGCGCAATTGGTCGATAGGAAAATTAGCTTCAGCGCGGTCGAACCGAGGAGATACTGCCTGCTCCTGCACCCGTTCAATAAACCTGCAAAGAAGAGAATTCACGAAATACTATCTGCTTCCTGGTCTCAAAGGCTATTGTATCAATGCGCCAATGAACAGAAATGGTCATTTGCGTCGATGAATCTCTTCTCCTTCAACAATAACGCGAACTTCAGTTTCACCATTTGGTTTTCGTGACATAATTATCCTCCAGTCTTTAGGATAGTCTTTTAATAGGGGCGGACATTTGTCGATGTAGTATTGTTTGAGTGAGTCAATGAAGTGGTAGTACCTTTTCGTATCGGTTTCATTCATAGCGGGGTGAAATTCGAGCCAACTCGATTCAAATTCATCCCAGCGATCCTTCCAGTCCTTCTCCGTTTTATATCTCTCATGTCTGAGAACCGTATGGTGTTTTTCAAAGCTTCTTTCTGCTTTTGAAACCCAGATTTCTTATTGCTCTTCCGAAGTAGCGAATGCGTAAGCCTCTCTTTTCTTTTGAATCGCCAATAGTTCAGCTTCCAGCTCTTGCTTCCTCTCTTCAAACGCTTCATTTCTGTTAGTGTTCTCGTCGACAGAGCAACTGCAGAAAGCAATGAGAATGGCTATAACGGATTGACGGAGATACATCAGAAGACTTCACACAGATTGAATATAAAGATAAGATAAGCTGTTCGAGTTAGAGCGGAATATTAGCTGAGGATTCTTTCAGGACTCCTTCGGGACGCTGATGAGTTAGGCGTGAGGGGGTTAGGAGTTAGGCGAGCAGCGCATACTTGCGCTGCCATTATCATTAGGCGATCCGTAGTGTGGCGGCGGCTATTGCCGCCGGTCTATCGTAGGCGTGCACTGCAGTGTGCGCGCACTGGTAAGCGGCTATTGCCGCCGGTCAGTTGAAATTCGGGACTCTTTCAGGACTCCTCTGGGACGCTCAAATACTCCGAGGCTCCCCTCAAATGAGGGGAGCTCCGAAGCTCATGCTCTGCATGATGCTTCGGTGAGGAGGCCGCAGACCGCAGACGGCTGACTGCTATCGGCCTCGAAATAAAAAAAGCCCGGAGACCGGGCTTTCTATATTTTGTAGCGAGAGAGAGACTTGAACTCTCGACCTCAGGATTATGAATCCTGCGCTCTAACCAGCTGAGCTACCTCGCCATATTTGGGAGCGCAAAGATAGAAGTTTTTTTGAAGATGCAATTCCGGGGAGACGCTTTCAGGACGCCTGCGGGACGTGCAAATACTCAAAGGCTCCCCTAAATCAGGGGAGCTCCCGAGTCCGTGAAGGGGCGCTCGGTTGAAGGGGCTGAGACCGCAGACCGCAGACCGCAGACGGCTGACCGCAGACCGCAGACCGCAGACGGCAGTCAGTTATTCGCTCTCCTCCCGCATGGCCTGCGCTTCGAGGCGTTCGAGAAGTTCTTTGATTTGCTCTGCATTTAACTGCTTGGCGATGATCTTCTTGTCTTCATCAAGCAGGAACATCTTCGGCGTTGAGAACACGTCAAAGGTTGAGCGGAAGTTCAGGCTGAGCAGGGTTGTAGTGCCATTCATGATCAGCGTGTGCGCCGAGTCGGCCGCATTGATTTCAGGGTTGTCACTCACATTGATCCAGTCTCCGATATCCTTCCCGCGAATGAATTTTATCCAGGGTTCCGTCTCGAAATCATTGCCAATGGCGTAAATCTCCAGTCCGCGTGGCTTCCATTCATGGTAAAGCTCCATCAGTTTTGGCATCTCCTTTTTGCAGTGTCCGCAAGTAGATTCCCATATCGCTAGGAGCGTATATTTCGCATCGAGGTCATAGAGCGACACCCAGTTCTCTCCTGTAGTGTCAGGAAGGATCACATTCGGAACGCGTTCACCGCAGAGACTGTAGCGCATTTCATTCGCACGCTCAATGATTTTATCCATTTGCTCTTCGTTCAACCAATCCACACGACCCGTTACGTAATACTCCTGCACCAGTCCGTAGAACACTTTATCCATGCACATTACATTCGACTTCTCCGCGGCATAGGTAATGTGGTGGGTCGTGTACTTGAACATGTCGTAATTGTCCATGCGCTCAATCAGCGCTTTGCCTTCTTTCAGCAGGGTGTCAGGCACCTGAGGCAGCACCTTGGCCCAGTATTTGTCGAGAACACGGTGGAACATCTGATCTCGCACCAGGCGCGGGTCACTGAGGTCAATGTTGTTCCAGTACAACTCGCGGTATTTGTAGTATTTCCAAAGCCGTTCATCTTCTACATCTGCCGGCGGTTCAGGTACTTCAATGTCGAGCGTCATTTGAAGCATTTTCGGAAAGAGCAGGTCAGGATGTTGGTTGATGATGCGCTGCTGGTATTCGACGACTGACTCGTTCAGGATGTTCAATTCATCGCGTGCCTTTGTTTGTGCTTTATCTGCTGCAGTGCTGTCAGCGAGCACAGCGTCATAGGGCGCCCGTTTTGTGCGCATATCCTGAATGAAACGCAGATAATCTACGAAGAGCCGGTTTTCTTCAGAACGAATCACCTTTAATCCGCCCACCAGATCATCCTTCTGCGTTTCGAGTTCAATTTCTTCTTCGGTGACGATGATGTCAAAAAATTCCGGTCCGGGAAGCACCACCGCGTATTTACCACCTTCTTCATAAGGCTTGCCGTCGAACTCGAAATAACCGTTGGCATCTGCTTGCGTGGTGTCATTGAAATATAGCTTCTCACCGTAGTAATTGGCGAGGTACACCGTTGAGTCGGCCAGGCCGTTCACCTTTACGCGAATCTTTGACGTGACATCCTGCGCCAGTCCGCTGCCTGCGCTCAATGCCATCATCATTGCCGGTATGATGACCTTACTGCTCCACTTTTTCACTGTCAGGGTGATTTGATTCAACATAATATTCTTCGTTTCAAAGGTTGACTACCTTGCATGATCAAAAGTTGTACCTCAAAAGTAGGATTAACAAATCTTTAGAGGGCAACAAAACCAAGGCTCTTTTGACAACACATCGTTCACAGATTTCTATTCTCGGTTGCGGCTGGTCAGGTTTGCCGCTTGCACAGTCGCTCGTGCAACAAGGTTATGAGGTCATCGGTTCAACCACCACACCTGAAAAAGTGGCTGTCATTGAAGCTATTGGAGCCAGGTCTTTGGTATGGGCGGTTTCTGACCATTGGGAGATGACGGCTGCGCAGCGTGCATTTTTTGATGCCGATGTTTTGGTGGTCACTTTACCACCGCCTAAAAAGGCGGGATGCGACGGTTACGCCCGTGATGTTCATGCTGCCATCGCTGCTGCAGCGAAGGAGACAGGCACGCGCCACACGATTCTTTTCTCGAGTACCTCTGTGTATCCGGATGAGCCGGCGCAGTACACCGAAGGTGAGGCACAACGTCTGATTTCAAGGCATACGGGCATCGCCATGAAAGACCTCGAAGATGTTTATCTGGATGCTGAACTTGCGCAGCTCACGATTTTGCGCCTGGGCGGATTGTTTGGTCCCGGACGTGAGCCCGGTGATTTCGTCATTCGTGCGGGGGAGGTGCGTGACCCCGCACAAGTGGTCAATATGACGCACCTCGATGATATCATCGGTGCGGTGCACTTTGCGATGAAGCGTGATGCCGGCAATGAGGTGTACAACGTAGTTGCTCCTGAGCACCCGTTTCGGGGCGACTTCTATCGGCAAGCGCTCATAAATCTCAATGCGGCCCACCGCGTTAGCATCCCGCGTTTTGACGCGGAAGAACAACACCAGCGAAAGGTACTCAGCCACCGTATTTGTGCACATGGCTATGAATTCAAGCACCCCGATCCGCTCGAGGTTTTACAGCAAATGCGGCAATGAGTGTCAATAACATAAATACTTTTTGCTCGTAAGCGGGGATTGAGCCTTGTACCTTTGGGGGTTGAGCATAAATCGATGGTGCGCATTGAACATAGCATAACCGGCAGTAACGGACGCCCGATGGGGGTGAATGTGCATGTTGACCGCATGGCGGAAGTCCGTGGTGTGCTCATCTTTTGTCACGGCTATAAAGGTTTCAAAGATTGGGGTTGCTGGTCATTGCTGGGCGATCGTTTCGCATCCAAAGGCTATGCCTTTGTCCGGTTCAATTTCTCTCACAATGGCACCACACCTGAGCATCCTGCTCAATTCACTGCCCTGGAGGCATTTGCTGAAAACAATTACAGCATTGAAGTAGAAGACCTGCGACGTATCATTGACGCTGTGCCGGATCTCGTTCCGAAAAGATACCAGCGAAAACCTTTGACACTGCTCGGACACAGCCGGGGCGGGGGGATTGCACTGCTCACAGGTGCGCGAGACGCCAGGGTTGATCGCATAATGACCTTTTCATCTGTTTCTGATTTTAGCCTTCGCTTTCCGGTAGACGATGCCCTCGAGAAATGGAAGTCTGACGGGGTGTTCTACGCACACAATGCCCGCACCGGACAGTCATTACCTCACAAGATTCAATGGTTTGAAGATTTCGTTGAGAACGAAGAAAAACTCAGCATTCGAAATGCCATTTATGGTATGCAAAAGCCCCTGCTGGTGGTACATGCTGCAGACGACCAGGCGGTGCACCTCAGTGAGGCCCTCCGCCTCTCGAGGTGGTGTGCTACTGCAGAACTGCGCTTGATTCAGGAGGGTGGACATACCTTAGGCTCGAAGCATCCCTGGGCTCACACTGAGCTGCCGGAGGCGATGCAACGGGTATTCGATTATTGCCTTATCTTTTTAAAATCATGAGTGTCTGGCGCGTAATACTGGCGATCCTTTTTCCACCGCTTTCCGTTTTGGATCAGGGATGTGGATCTGTACTTATCGTTTTTCTCCTGACACTGGCGGGCTGGGTGCCTGGCGTGATTGCCGCACTGGTTATTCTGAACCGCACAGGGCATAAGTCTTAACGTGTGAGTTGAATTGTGCCGGTCAGGGGTTGTTCTGACTTACCGACGCACTGTATGTCGTATTCTATGATATAATAGTAAGTACCCTCGGAGAGTTCACCTGCCGGTGATTCGCCATTCCAGGCTTTTGCCTTGCCCTCGGTATCAAACACCAGGTCTCCCCAGCGATTGAACACTCTCAGTGCGTAATGGCGGCTCAGGTCGCTAAGGTCTTGCCACGAAAACCCTGCAGCTCCTGCGAAATAACGGTCATTGACATTGTCATTGTTTGGAGAGAAGATGTTTGGCATTACGAGTTCGCTGACTTGCGCATCGAGTAGCGGGTCAGCGAAAACGGGCATTTCATAGCTGCTTTCACAGCCATTTTCGGGGTTTGTAGCGGTTAAGGTATACACGCCTGGCTCATTCACTACAGGTGAAAGATCGTTGCTGCCACTCACGATAAAGCCGTCTGCCGTACTCCAGTTAATGCTGGCATTTTCAGGGGACACCGAAGCACCTTCAATGCTCACCTCGGGTTGAAAGCAATTCAAGGTATCAGCGAAGCCGGCTTCAATCACCGGGTAAGCGATGTTGTTCATCACCTCAATTGAACCGCTGTTGGTACAGCCGTTTTCAGGATCAGTGACGGTGTAGAAGTAGGTTCCCTCCTGACTAACGGTAAATGAAGATTCAGTTGAAACTGTAGCGCCATTCAGCACCCATTCTACATTGTGGTCTTGAGCAAAGGTGGCTTCAAGGGTGGTTTCAGGCACTGTACAAGTAAGCGGGTCAGGTGCAGTGGTCTCCACTTCGGGTGTGTTTGTATTTTCTTCAATGGTTATTTCAGCCAGTGCCCCGCACTGATCGAGATAGGTTACTTCAAGTACATAGGTGCCTCCGCTATCGACACTGACTTCAGGCGAGATTTCGCCTGAGACGATGTTGCCGTCGAGCGTGGTCCAGACCCAATTGACACCACTTTGAAAATTGACCGATCCGGTGAGATCGATTTGCACATTGTCACAGGTGATCATGCCGCCGCCATTGATTTCAGCCGTGAGTTCATCGACGGTAATATTGACTTCGGAGGTGATCAGGTTACCGCAAAGGTCTTGTGTAGTAACGATGTAGGTAATGTCTTCTTCGGGTGTGCAAAGCGGTGTCTGGCTTGTTGGGTCATCGAGGTAGGTTTCCGGACTCCATTGTATTTCGGCATCGGGGGCACCGGCCACCGAGAGCTGGATGCTTCCACCTTCGCAAACGAAGGCATCCGGACTGGTGGTCAGGATGTTCTCCTGGAGGCACACCGACTGGTTGTTAACCGAACCTCCGGTGGCCGCAGTGAAACCCCAGTACACCTCAGACTGTCCGCCAAAAATTTGATTGACGATATCAACGGTGGCGGAGGTGCGAAATTCACAGTCGAAGAAGACTTCAACCAGTTGAGTTTGCGGATCCCAGGTAATACGGGCGATATGATCTTCACCGTCTTCAACGTTTTGTGCATCAGCAGAGGCCTGAACCGGATCTGAAAGTGAATTGCCTGAGATATGACTGACATCACCGTTTGAGATCATGGCGATATGATCATAGGTCGGATCGCCGTACTGCCCATTCTGCCAGGTGTCAAATTCAACCCCGAAAGCCGGCGAGAAACCGAGGAAACCCAATCCGCCACCGCTGTCACCCAAAGCGTTGTTACCAACAGTCTGCAAGACAAAGCAAATGCCGTCGGCACCATTCATATCGATGGCTCCGAGATTGATGAGAAACTCAATATCAAAGGGTTCGTCAAGGTTGATCTGCTCAGCGTACCACACGGCACCATTCTGGTTGCCGATTTCCTCAGTGAGTTGGTAACAGTCACCTCCTATGAACTGGGCATCGCCCTGAAGAAAATAGGTCTGCGTAAGACCGGTGAATGGAGTGAGCAACAAGAGGATAAACAGACGATTCATGGTAAAAGGTTGAAAGTCAGCCGAAGATACAACATTTGCTCAGGGAGGGCTCACACATGAATTCTGAGCCATTGCAATGCCTGCCTGAAGGTTCTGAAGACCTGCGCCTCGGGTACGAGTCCGGGAACCACCTCAATGTTTTCCAACAAAACCCGTGGTTGCTCGTTGAGCCCTACGAACAATACGTCTATCTGCTGGTTGCGCAAGTCGGTCAAGACTTCTTCAAGGGCATACAGACCCGATTGATCAATGTAGGCCATCCGTTCAAGACGCAAGACTACAACCTGGGTTGAAGTCGGGAGTTGGGAAGGTAGTTGCTTGAAGGGCGCGGTAGAACCAAAGAAGAGCGGCCCGCGCACATGTTTGATGTATACCGACTGGCGCATGGCTGGCGGAAAACCGGCTTCATCAGGCCAGTTGCTTTCTTTCATGACCTCTACAATTGATCGCCTTGCGGTAAGCTCTCCGATAGATCGCATGAACATAAGTGAGGCCAGTATCAAGCCGATGCCCACCGCGTAAATGAGGTTCCAGAATACTGAAAGCAGCAACACCACAAGCATGGTCAATACTTCTGAACTGACCTTGAATGGGCCAACTTTGAGGTCGCGTGGTAGATAGGGTAGGGTGCGTAATCCTTTGTAATCCATTACGCCGATGCCTACTGTGATGAGAATTCCAGCGAGTGCGGCGGAGGGGATCAGAGACACAATCGGACCGATACCCAGCAGCATCACCACAAGGAGAAGCGCGGCAATCATACCGGAAAGCCGCGTAGTGCCGCCGTTTTGGATGTTAACCACAGTTCGTATGGTAGCGCCTGCGCCCGGAATGCCACCAAAGAACGCGGCAAGGCTATTCCCTACGCCTTGTCCGATCAGCTCACGATTCGGCTTGTGCCGCATTTTTGTAAGGTTATCGGCGACCACGCTTGTCAGAAGAGAGTCAATGGCGCCAAGCAGGGCCAAGGTGAGGGCTGTGAAGACGAACGGACTAAGCGCAGAAACCCTGAACGCATCAGTGATGCCGAGTATGGGCATGGGCAATCCGGCAGGAATCGCTTCGATCGGTGTGTAGTCGAGGCCTGCGAAATGAGCAACAGCTGTAATGGCGACAAGTGTGATCAGTGCACTTGGCAGCTTTTTACTCAACCATTTGAGAAAATAGATTAAGACCACGGTGCCAATGGTCAGCAGGAGTTCGACCAGCTGTACGTGGCTGATGGCACGGGGTACCATTCTCAAAGTACCGATAACACCGGCTGCTTCTTTTTGGGCGAGGGACGCGGCTTCACGGGCGATTTGTTCTTCCGTAATGGCATCAGCTTGCTGCTGCAGTTGTGTGAGTTCGTTCAGTGTGAGTGTTCCATCTTCACGGGCGTCACGGAACATCCCTTCGATCAGCACTGTTCGGGCTTCAGCGCGGAATGTTGCCACGAATTCTCGGTCTTCGGCAGGCGAGTAGCCCGTTGCGGGTAGAAACTGAGTCACCAGAATGATGAGTCCGATAGCGGTCATAAACCCTGAAACGACCGGGTAGGGAATGTAGCGAATGTATTTGCCAACGCCCATTAATCCGAGCACCACCTGGATGATACCGGCAAGCAGGAAAACTGCCATGATCACCGGGACTGCCCGTTCGGCATCGCCGTCGTAGCTGGCCAGTAGTCCGGCGATGACCACCATGCTGACTGCGGTCATCGGTGCAGTCGGACCCGAAATCTGGGTTGGTGTACCGCCCAGGAGAGAAGCAAAGAAGCCGATGAAGATCGCCCCATACAAACCGGCACTCGGACCCAGTCCGGAGGTCACTCCGAAAGCGAGCGCAAGCGGCAAGGCAATGACGCCTGCGGTCAATCCGCCGGTCAGGTCACCGCGTATGTTTCTAAACAGCTTCTGCATCAGCGAGCGAAGGTCGGAAATGTTGGTGAACCCACGTGCAGTTCTACACTTTCTAATAAGCCTCCTATGTTGTCATTTCTCTGCGGGACTCCTTTGGTAAGCTTTCAGGTCTTTTTTCAACTGACTGCAAGCCATTGAAATAGTCATGAACACTATGATCGAACCATTTAAGCTCAACTACAATAAACCTTTCTTTATTCCACCGGTTTCCCGGTTTACCAGCAAGTCTATAGGTCAATGCGTCCGTAGGTCGATTCGTCCACACCACGATTTCGTATCTTGGCGCCGCAAGAGGACAAAAGATGAGAAAATACATCCTGACGGCGGTTTTCATGACCGTGATCGCATCCTGCGCTTTTGCGCAGAGCAACACCAACCAGAGTAAATTCAAACAACTCGGTACTGAACTGCCAACGCCGAACGTCTACCGCACGGCGTCCGGTGCGCCTGGTCCCGATTACTGGCAGCAACAAGCAGATTACGATATGAAGATCCGTCTTGACGACGCCAATCAGCGTATTTACGGCGAAGAGACGGTCACTTACACGAATAACAGCCCGAATACCCTGCGCTACCTCTGGATGCAACTCGATCAAAATGTGCGCGCCAAAGACAGCGACAGCTACAAAATTCGCCAAAGCGCGATGGAAGATCGCATGTCATTTGACCAGGTGCTCGACATGGAGCCCTGGTTTGACGGTGGTTTCAAGATCGATCACGTGAAAGATGCATCAGGCAATGACTTGCCGCATGTGATCAACAATACCATGATGCGCATCGATCTGCCGCGCGAGCTGAAGCCGGGGCAGCAATTCAAGTTTGATGTGAAGTGGTGGTATAATGTGAATGACCGCATGAAGATCGGTGGCCGCTCAGGCTATGAGTACTTTGAAGACGACGACAACTATCTCTACACCATCGCGCAGTTTTACCCACGCATGGTCGTTTACAGCGATAACATGGGCTGGCAGAACAAGCAGTTTCTCGGCAGGGGTGAGTTTACGCTGAACTTCGGCGATTACCGGGTAGCACTGACGGTGCCTTCAGACCACGTGGTGGCATCAACCGGTGTGCTGCAGAATGAGCGGGATGTTCTGACTTCTGAGCAGCGTAAGCGCCTCGCAAAAGCGAGGGATACATACGATGAACCCGTGATCGTTATCACGGAAGAAGAAGCCATTGAAAACGAAAAAAGCAGGGAGAAAGGGATGAAAACCTGGATCTTCGAAGCAGAGAATGTACGCGACTTTGGCTGGGCCTCCAGCCGCAAGTTTATCTGGGATGCCATGGCGGTGGATGTCAACGGGAAAAAGCCGCTGGCCATGTCGTATTACCCCAAAGAAGGAAACCCGCTCTGGGAGCAATACAGCACTAAAGCCGTCGCACAGACGCTGGAGACGTACTCTAAGTATACCATTGATTATCCGTATCCTGTGGCGATTTCCGTCCATGCCAAATGGATCGGCATGGAGTACCCGATGATTTGCTTCAACGGTGGCCGCCCTGAGCCTGACGGCACCTACACCGATCGTACCAAGTACGGGATGATTTCGGTGATTATTCATGAGGTCGGACATAACTTCTTCCCGATGATTGTGAACAGCGATGAGCGCCAGTGGACCTGGATGGACGAGGGGCTCAATACGTTTTGTCAGTATCTCACCGAAAAAGAGTGGGACCGTAACTATCCTACACGAAGAGGACCCGCTCGCAATATCGCAGAATACATGGGCGGCGACGACAGCAAGATCTCACCGATCATGACCAATTCCGAATCGATCTGGCAGTTTGGCAGCAACGCATACGGCAAGCCGGCAACGGCCCTTAATATTTTGCGCGAAACCGTAATGGGGCGCGAGCTCTTTGATTACGCTTTCAAAGAATACGCTCGCCGATGGGCATTCAAACACCCAACACCTGCAGATCTCTTCCGTACGATGGAAGACGCCAGCGCAGTTGATCTCGACTGGTTCTGGCGAGGCTGGTTTTACACCAATGACCATGTTGACATGTCGCTCAAAGATGTAAAGTGGTACCAGATCGATACCGGAGATCCGGAGATTGAGAAGCCGCTCGCACGTCAGGCCAGAGAAAGCGAGCCAGAGGATATTGCCTTGATTCGTGACGAGAAGTTTATTCCGAAAACACGCATTGAACAGGATACGAGTCTCCACGACTTCTACACGACGGTGAGTGAGTTTGAGGTACTCAGGGTAGATCGAGAAGAGTATGAGGCATACCGCGGTGAGCTGAGCGAAGAAGAAATCGAATTGCTCGAAAGCAGCAAACAGTTCTATGAGATAACCGTTGAGAACCAGGGCGGACTCGTAATGCCGCTGATCTTTAAGTTCGAATACATCGACGGTACCGAAGAGGTGCGTCGCATACCTGCTGAGATATGGAAGATGTCTGAACCAACGGTGACGAAGGTCTTCATCACAGAAAAAGAAGCCGTGCGCATCACGCTTGATCCTTACCTCGAAACAGCAGATACCGATCTCTCTGACAATAGCTGGCCGCCTCGTCCGAAACCCACCCGCTTCGAACTCTTTAAACAAGGTCAGCGCAGTGGAGCAGGGGAGAACCCAATGCAGCGTTACCGTCGAAGCGAACAAGAATGATAAAAATTTACGTTATTGGGTTGATGCACAAGAACATAAACCAACGATATTACAAAAGCATCCTGTTCCTGACAGGATGCTTTTTGTTGTGGAATTCAGCCTCTGCGCAGAAGGTGCTGCGCAATGAACAGGTAAGATGGACGGCTGATTCAGTGCTGGTTGAAGTCAGCAACAGTGAGCCCGTGAATGGAAGGGTGCACTTGACAGACTCCAGCGGTGAGCTTGTCTGGGAGGGCAATTTTAAAAATGGCAAGCGCAGGGGGCTGCACCGGCAATACGAAGACGGAATTGTGCTTGCCACTATTCGCTATCGAAACGGTGAGCCGCGAGGAAAGTTTGCGGCTTTTTACCCCAACAAGAATCTCCGTACCAAAGGCAGTTTTCGCAACGGAAAGCGCCACGGGAACTGGCAATGGCTGCACCCGAACGGCGTCATTGAAAGCCAGGGGAAATACGCCGATGGCAAGCGTACAGGAGAATGGAAAGGCAACCACACAAACGGCAATCTGTCGTTTAAGGGATCTTATGAAAGTGACAGGGAAACAGGGCTGTGGTACCGCTACTATCCTGATGCCGAGCTGTCTGAAGAAGGTCGCTACGTGAACGGTGAGAAGGTTGGCACCTGGCGTTTTTATCATCCGAATGCAGCTTTGGCAAAAGAAGGTGAGTATGTGGCCGGCAAGCGTGGAGGCATGTGGCAATTCTTCCACCCTAACACCCAAGCCGAGTCTGAAGGTCGATATGAAAATGACCTTCGAAGCGATACCTGGTATTTCTATTCGTCTGAAGGAGCAAAAACAGAGCAAGGCACCTATGAAAATGGCCGAAAATCAGGTATGTGGAGCTCGTTTTATCCTGACGGACGTATGCAGGCAGTAGGCACTTACCGCGAGGGAGAGCGAAACGGCACCTGGCGTACGTTTCACCCGTCAGGTGCGCTCGAGAGCGCAGCAAGCTACACTGATGGTGAGTTTACAGGGATATTCAAGTCTTACTACCCTGATGGAACGGTAGAGTCTTATGGGCTGTATGAAGATGGTCAGCGCGAGGCGACATGGCGCCTGTTTGACTCCGATGGCGATCTTAACGAGTTGCTCGAATATGAGCAGGGCAGAGCGGTTCACCGCTGGCAGGCTTCTTATGACTCGCAGCAGAAACTGAGTATGTTGGTAATGGGAGACTTCATGCAGCACGACCCTCAGATCGAGGCTGCGAAGCGAGGTGATACCTATGATTATGACCATTATTTTGACTACATCACCGACTGGGTGTCCTCAGTTGATGTTGCCATCGCGAACCTCGAAGTTACATTGGGAGGTGCCCCCTATACGGGGTATCCTCAGTTCAGTGCACCTGACAGCTATGCGAAGGCCATCCGCGATGCGGGCTTTGATCTTCTGACCACGGCAAATAACCATAGCAACGATCGTAAGCGCCCTGGCATGGTGCGCACCCTTAATGTACTTGATTCATTGCGTATTCCGCACCTGGGTACTTACCGCGACACCATCGAACGAAGCATTCACTATCCGATGATCATCGAACACGACGGCATTAAAGTGGCTCTGCTCACGTACACTTACGGCACTAATGGTATTGCGACAGAGCCTCCCGGTGTAGTGAATATGATTGATGAAGCGGCGATGAAGGCTGACATCGCAGAAGCGATGGATGCGAACCCGGATAAGATCATCGCTATCATGCACTGGGGAACCGAATATCTTTCTGCTCCCGACAGTTACCAGCGCAAGTGGGGACAATGGCTCCTCAACCAGGGGGTTGATCTTGTCATTGGCGGACACCCACACTGGGTGCAGCCGATGGAATTGCGTGCCACTGACAACGGTGAGCAGCAGCTTGTTGTCTGGTCACTTGGTAATGCCATTAGTAACCAGCGACGTCGCCACACCGACGGCGGAGCCACCGTGCAGTTCAGCCTTGAACGTACCAAAAGCGGCGAAGTACGCATCACAGATGTTGGCTACCACCTGCATTGGGTGCGCATCGAAGAAGAAGGTGACCTTAAGAACTACAAACTGCTACCGGTCAAACTCGTTGAATCCGGACTCGTTGAACTGAACGAAGAAGAGCAGAAAGCTTTCGATCGCTTCGTTGACGATGAGCGTAACAGCACGATGATCCGCAACATCAACGTACCCGAGTACAAGATGTCACAGACGTTCTACAAGGGATATTTGCCGGTGTGGTGATGGATCGGGGATCGGGGATCAGGGATTACGTATTGACCCGTCCTAAAAAAGTTGACAGCAGACGGTTGACAGCAGACGGTTGACCGCTGACAGCAGACCGTCCGTGAGCCACGTCACATCGAGAACTCCAAATTTGAGGTATCCTTGTAGAAAATTATACCCTATGAAACGCATTCTTCTGGTTCTGCTTGTCCTTTCGACGCTGTTACTTTTGCTGCGATGCACGGGTGAGCCTGACGCAGCTAAAGAAACCGACACTTCAACGGCGACAGAAGAAACCAAAGCACCAACTATTCAGAACCTCGAAACATACCATACAAAGGGTTCACAGACCGTTATGGCCGCATTCAAAAACCTCAGCGGTAAACTCAAAGAAAAGATGCAAAGCGAAGGTCCGGCAAGAGCCGTAGCCTATTGCAATGTTGAGGCAGAGCGTCTCACAAGTGAGAAAGCCGGAGAAGTCTTGTCAATCGGACGCGTCTCGGATCGCAACCGCAACCCGGAAAATACACCTGATGAAAAAGAAGGCGAAATACTGAAACACTACCGCGCCGTTTTCGAAAAAGGAGATATTCCGAAAGACACGGTGGTACTCGACGGCGAGGTAGCGCACTTCTATCGTCCGATTATGCTGCAACCACTCTGCCTGAATTGCCACGGGGTACCGAATGAACAAATTTTACCGGAGACTCGCGCAGTCATTGACTCGCTGTATCCGGCAGACAAGGCCCGCAACTACCGCATCGGCGATCTCCGCGGCATGTGGCACGTAGCGATGGCCGCCAATCATGAATAAATGCATAAAGCCATCCGTTTCCTCGCACCGGTCAATGCCCAGACCTCTGACCGGCTTTTCAAAGTACTTGATGAACTCGTGTCAAAAGGTATGACCGACCTCCACCTGCTGCTCAGCACACCCGGTGGTTCGGTTTTTCACGGTTTGTCGATTCACAACTACCTCAAAGGCATCCCTGTCAACGTTTACACCTACAATTTTGGCAGCGTAGATTCTATTGGAGTAGTCATTTACTGTGCTGGCGAACAACGCTTTTGTGTGCCGCATTCCCGTTTTCTGATCCATAGTGTCAAGCTAAACCTGAATGGTAAGCTCGCTGTTGATGAAAAGCAAATCGATGAATACCTCAAAAGTGTCAAAATCGATCAGCGCAACATCGCTCGCGTGATGTCAGACACCACCGGGAGACCCATCGTTGACATCGAGAACGATATGGTCAACAGAACCACGCTCAACCCGGAAGAAGCAGTGGAGTATGGGCTCACACACAAGATTCAGAAAGAACTCATCCCGCCCGGCATGGAGTTGATCACGATTGGAGAGCAGTTTCAGAATGAATCTCACCAGCCGAAGCGGGTGCAGTTTCCAAGGAAGCAAAGCTAGCCGGCAGACCTCCTTCAGAGCTCCTGCAAAACAACTGCGGGATAAAGCCCCTGCCACGCTAAATATTTGGCAGAAACAAAGGTGTGCGAACAGCATTAGCCGTTGGTCTGCGTAATGCCGGTCTCCTCCATGAATAAACAGACCGGCTTCATGAACCCGGTGGCAAACGGTCTGTTCAACAGCGAGTTAATCAGGTGGTATTGCTACACTTGACCCAGCTGAGAAAAGGTACAAGATGCTTCGGGGGCATCAGAAGCGAGGCGTTTGCTTTTCGCAAATCTTCCTGATACTCACCAGTGAAGAGGCTGTTGAACTTTACCCATTTACTTAACGTCTGAACCGAAATAATCCCCACAATCTCGCTGCCGTCAGGCACGTTCTCTTTTCCTACTTTTGCATGAACCTCTGGAAGATTTTATGATCGCCCTGTTAAAGAAAGAAATTCGTTCCTTTTTGAGTTCCCTGATTGGCTACGTGGTGATTGCCGTATTCGTATTGCTGATCAGCCTGTTCATGTGGATCTTTCCCGGACAGTGGAACACCCTCGATGTCGGCCTGGCTAACCTCGATACCCTTTTTACCATTGCGCCCTGGGTGTTCATGTTCCTGATTCCCGCAGTGACCATGCGAAGCTTTTCAGAAGAGAAGCGCACCGGTACGATTGAACTTCTGCTCACCCGCCCGATCAGTGATTTGCAAATCGTGTTAGCAAAGTTTCTGGGCGGACTGGTTCTGGTACTGATCAGTTTGCTGCCCACCCTCATTTATTACGTGAGCATTTATATTCTGGGGAATCCTTCCGGCAATATCGATTCTGGTGGCACCTGGGGCAGTTACATAGGACTGCTGATGCTGGCGAGTGCTTATGTGAGTATCGGAGTGTTTACTTCGAGCATCACCCCAAATCAAATTGTCTCTTTCCTTGTTTCAGCATTGCTATGTTTTTTCATGTTCATTGGCTTTGAATCTATTGGTTCATTTGAATGGTTCGGAGCCTTTGACGATGTGATTATTCGTCTAGGGATCAATGACCACTACAAGAGCCTGTCACGTGGATTGATTGACAGCCGGGATCTCGTGTATTTTCTGATACTTACTGCAGCCTTCCTATTGGCTTCTCGAACCGTAATTCAGAGCAGAAGATGGTGAAGAACGCAAAGAAATACCGCTCCGCTGATATTCTTCAGCTCTTCCTGAGTCTGGCTATTCTCGCTGTAATTGGTGTAGCTTCTGGCTTTACATTCGTGAAGATCGACCTAACCGAAGAAAAGCGCCACACCCTGACCCCGGCCACAACTGAGATGCTCGAATCTCTTGATGATGCAGTTTTCGTGCGCTGCTATCTTCACGGCGATTTTCCGGCAAAATTTAAGCGCCTCGAAAAGGCTGTCCGCGAAAGGCTCGATGAGTTTGATGATTACAGTGGCGGCGGGGTTGAATATGAATTCATTGATGTGTATGAGTCTGATGACGAAAAGACAATCAATGAAACCCAGGAAGCCATTTATGAAGAAGGCCTCCGTTTTACCCGCATCGCCTATGAAGAAAATGGCGTTCGGAAATTTCAGAACATCTGGCCCGGAGCGATCATGACTTACAAGGGTAAGTCTGTTGCAGTTCAACTTTTCAAAAGTGAAAACCCCGAGCCGACGGATGAAATGATCAATACTTCGATCAATAATATCGAGTACGAGTTCACCTCAAAACTGCGGATGCTCCTCTGGGGTGATCGCCCGAAAATTGCCATTCTTGAGGGGCATGGTGAACTGCCCCCCGTAGAGATGGCCGATTTCGAAATGACCCTGCGTGAAGAGTATGACATCGAACGGGTTAAGCTCAAAGATCAGGTAGATGCACTGACAGAGAAGTACGAAGATGTGCGCTACCGTGCGCTGAAGTATGATCTCCTCATTGTGGCTAAACCTGACAGCACCTTTAGCCGCAAAGATAAACTGCTTATTGATCAGTATGTCATGAATGGCGGACGTGTACTCTGGATGATAGATCCCATTCAGACAGATCTCGATAGCCTTCGTGAAAATCAGCAGACGCTAGCCAACACGAACGACATAGGATTGTACGATATGCTCTTTGATTACGGCGTTAGGCTTAACCGCAACCTGATTATCGATTACCAGTGCGCTCCCATCCTCCTGGATGGCGGCCCAATGGGCAACCAACGCAATATGCAACTGCAGAACTGGTACTTTTCACCCGTGGTAGTTCCGTCTCAAGAAGTACATCCCATTGCGGCCAATCTCGATCCGATCCATTTCGATTTCACATCCTCAATTGACACTGTCGCAGGTGACCCCGGGGTAATATCCACGGTACTCCTTCAAACCAGTAAGCTTTCTTTGGAGCGCAAAGCCCCCGTGCGGGTCACTCCCGGAATCGTCTCGCTGGATATTGATTACTTCCGAGATGGTGACAGTAAATCTTTTCCGCTCGCTGTGCTGCTGGAAGGCGAATTCATCTCAAATTTTAAAGATCGATTAATCGATACTCTAAAGAATGACCCTGGCTTCGCCTACCGTGAGATGAGCAGGCCTACGCGGCAAATTGTCATTTCTGACGGAGATATCGCACGAAATAAAGTCAGCAATACGAAAGACGGACTCATGCCCATGCCGCTTGGTTTTGACCGCTATGCCCAACGTGTGGTATACGATAATAAAGAGTTCTTGCTCAATGCCGTCAATTACCTGCTTGATGATAGTGAATTGATATCGATTCGTTCGCGCACCATAGAGCTCCGAAAATTAGACTCTGCTACGGTGAAAGAGAACCGCTCCATTATTCAACTGGCGAATGTAGTCTTACCTTTAGCCGTGATCGCGGTGCTCGGATTTGTACTGACTTATCTGCGGAAACGCCAATTCTCGTGATATGAAAAAGAACCTTAGTTTATTCTTTGTGCTCATCTTACTCACGGCAGTGGTAGCAGTTGTATGGTACCTCAATGGAGGTAACGAAACTGTCGCAACCGGACCGATGGCTGACTTCGCTGTAGAAGATACCGCAAGCGTTGATAAGATTTTCATTGTTGATGCCAGCCAGCGATCCGTGACGCTTGAGCGGGATCCCAACAGCCGGTACTGGAACCTCAATGATAAGTACAAAGCCCGCAAAGACGCAGTAGACCTGTTGCTCAAAACATTCAAGCGCATCAAGGTGAAATCACCCGTTCCGAAAGAGGCTGAAGAAAATGTGATCAAACTGCTTGCAGCCGTAGGCAAAAAGGTAGAAATCTATCAGGGAGGTGATAAGCCGGCGAAGACCTACATTGTAGGCACTGCTACACAAGATCATACCGGAACCTATATGCTTCTTGAGCGCCCCGGAGAAGGTCGGAGTGATCGTCCCTTCATCACTCACATGGAAGGCTTCACCGGTTTTCTGAGTACTCGCTTCTTCACAGATGTAGAAGAATGGCGCTACACCGGTGTGTTTGACTACCCGGACCTTGAAATTGAAGAGGTGAGCATTCGCCATCATGAAGAACCGGAGAACTCTTTTACGATCAAATGGTATGGCGGTAATGACATCGAACTCCACTCGAACCTGCTAAAGCAGAACATCACCACCTTCGACACGCTTAAAGTAAAAGACTATTTGCTGCTTTATAAAAAGGTGCACATTGAGACGTACCAATCACACCTTACCACTGAGCAGGAAGACAGCCTTCTTAATACCACCCCGGCATATACCCTGAGCGTGCTTGAAAAAACGGGTGAAAGGAAAAAAATTGACCTCTACCACAAAGCACCCGTAAAAGACATCCTGAATGAGAAGGGTGAAGTTGAAAAGTGGGACAAATCCCGTATGTACGGGGTGATGAATGGTGATGACGTGGTATTGATTCAGTTATTCGTATTTGAGCATTTGCTGCGCGGTTTGCGTGACTTTGCTCCCTCAGGGGTGCTGCCGCCTGATTTGAATAATCCTTCATAATGCGGTATCCGGATGCTGGCAAACTCTTGCTTCGGGTAGCCTTCGGTGGTATGATGATACCGCATGGTGTGTCTAAACTCGACCGCCTGGAGAATGGTTTTTCAGCCATAAAGTTTGCTGACCCGATTGGCCTCGGACAGGAAGCCTCGCTCATACTTACCATACTGGTAGAAATAGGTTGTTCAGCAATGATCATTCTGGGGGTTAACACGCGCTGGTTTCTCATTCCACTCATGATCACTATGTTCATCGCCGCCTTTGTGGTGCATGGCGCTGACCCCTTCAGCAAGAAAGAAAAAGCTTTGCTCTACCTTGCCGGCTACCTGGCCATTTTCTTGCTTGGCTCAGGTAGATATAGTTTAAAAGACAAGTAATTGCCCGTTGAAATGACCAATGTTAGCTCCCATTGCGCCGGGCATGAGGAGCTAAGTCTTTTCTTTGTCGGGTAGTAAGCCTTCACAAAATTGAAAAGAATAGCCGTTTTGACCTCCGGAGGCGATGCCCCAGGTATGAATGCAGCCATCAGAGGTGTGGTGCGCAGTGCAGTGTTTAATAACCTCGACGTATTTGGCGTGTACAGAGGTTACGATGGTCTTATTGAAGGCGATATCGTTGAAATGAACGTTCGCTCAGTGGCGCGTATCCTCGGTAG
The DNA here is from genome assembly GCA_018402085.1 of Flavobacteriales bacterium. Taxonomy (GTDB): domain Bacteria; phylum Bacteroidota; class Bacteroidia; order Flavobacteriales_D; family Sanyastnellaceae; genus Sanyastnella. Next base: position 1,111,441 of record JAGYJM010000002.1, read on the forward strand.
GGGAGGTACCATGCTGAAGTCTGCACGATCAAAAGACTTCATGACTAAAGAAGGACGCCGCAAGGCCCTGAAGCAACTGCGTGACCTTGAGATAGACGCACTCATTACCATTGGCGGTAACGGTACCTTCACTGGCGCTCATATACTTCATCAAGAATCAGGTTTTCCGGTCATCGGTGTTCCCGGTACCATCGATAATGACCTTTATGGAACGGATTTCACCATTGGATTTGATACGGCTGTCAATACCGTCATCGAAGCTGTTGATAAAATCCGTGATACGGCCATCAGCCACAACCGGTTATTTTTTGTTGAAGTGATGGGGCGTGACTCCGGATTTATTGCCCTGCATGCCGGTATGGCAAGTGGAGCTATTGCCATTATGTTACCGGAGGTCGAAATGAGCATCGATGAATTGGTGACTGTCTTGAGAAAGAGCGAACAAACTAAAAAGACATCGAGTATCGTCATTGTCGCTGAAGGCGATGCCAATGGAGGTGCATTTGACGTGGCGCGAAAGGTGAACGAGCAATATGACGAATTCGAAACGAGGGTCACAGTGCTCGGACATATACAACGCGGAGGTGTGCCGAGTGCCAATGACCGCGTGCTTGCAGGGCGCTTAGGCGTGGCTGCCGTGGAAGGTCTGCTGCAAAGAAAGGCTGATACCATGGCCGGAGTGATCAACCATCAAGTGGTTTTTACCCCTCTTGAAGAAGCCATCACACGAAAAGCAGAGCTAAACGCGGATGTAACGCGAATGAGCCGAATATTGAGTATTTAAAACAGACGTACCTTGGAAAAGAAACGAATTGCCATCAATGGCTTCGGACGAATCGGTCGCTTGACCCTTCGCCGATTGCTGCAGATCGAAGAAATAGAAGTAGTAGCGATCAATGACCTCGCTGAAGCCGCGACGCTGGCACATTTGTTTAAATGGGACAGTATACATGGACCTTACAAAGGTGATGTGGCATTTGCGAATGGTAAATTGGAAATCGATGGCCACTCCATTGAAGTTCATGCCGAACGCGATCCGGAAAATTTGCCATGGGCCAGACTAAATGTGCATGCTGTAGTGGAGTCTACCGGAATATTTCGCGATGCTCATGGGGCAGGCAAACACCTGACGGCAGGTGCCCGAAAAGTTGTGATCTCAGCCCCCGCCAAAGGGGATGTCGCCACTGTGGTGCTGGGGGTGAATGACAACGTCATCGCACCCGGTATCAACATCTACTCAAACGCCAGTTGCACTACAAATTGTCTCGCCCCAATGGTGAAGGTCTTGCACGATAAATTTGGAGTAGTGAAAGGCTATATCACAACCATTCACGCGTATACGGCTGATCAAAAGCTTCAAGACGGCCCGCATAAAGACCTCCGCCGTGCGCGGGCAGCAGCGCTTAATATGATTCCGACAACCACCGGTGCCGCTTCAGCGGTTGGTAAAGTCATCACTGAACTCGATGGTAAACTTGATGGTAAGGCTGTACGTGTGCCTACCCCTGATGGCTCACTCACAGACCTGACCGCAGTCCTCGAACACGAGGTTTTACCAGAAGAAATCAACGCGGCCATGCATGAAGCTGCTTCGGGCTCAATGAAGGGTATTCTGCAATACAGTAAGGCTGAATTGGTGTCTACAGACATCATCGGAAACCCGCACAGTTGCATTTTTGACTCCAAAATGACGAGTGCCAATGGCAACCTTGTCAAGATTTTCGGCTGGTATGACAATGAAGCGGGATACGCGGCGCGTATCGCTGATTTCATGAAGCGAATTTAATTGCCATCTTTCAGCATGATTTGCATCGCCGACGGTGGTTCTACCAATTGTGACTGGCTGTGCCTTGACGAAAATGGGGCAGAGGTTACGTCGTTTACAACACGCGGATTGAATCCGTATTTTCTTTCTTCTGATGACATCGCAAAAGCGATGGATGAGGACACGCGTGACCAAATGCAATTTCGTGCGGCTCAGCGGGTATTTTTCTATGGTGCCGGTGTAGCCAATTTGTCGCTATCGCAAACGGTCAGAATAGGATTGGAAAAGGTATTTCACCGTGCAGAAATAACGGTAGCGCACGATGTGTTGGGCGCTGCCCTGGCCGTATTCGAAGATGATCCTTGCGTAGCTTGTATCCTGGGCACCGGATCAAACGCTTGTTGGTTTGATGGCACTGAAATCCGTCAGGCGGTTCCGTCATTGGCGCATATTCTAGGTGACGAAGGCAGTGGAAGCTGGTTCGGAAAACAGCTATTACGCGCGTATTTTTACCATCAACTGCCCCCTGAATTGTCTGAAGCCTTCGAAGACAAGTACAATCTTACTGAAGAAGAGCTCATTGAGAAGGTGTACCGCACACCGAATGAAAACGTCTGGATGGCAGGGTTCTCCCTCTTTTATGACGAGCATCGATCGCATCCATTGCTTTCGCAATGGCTAAAAGAGGGATTTGACGCTTTTCTCCAAACGCATGTCTTACCCTATAAAGAATGGGACAAAGCTCAGGTGCATTTTGTAGGATCCGTAGCTGCAGCATTTGAAAATGAATTGCGCAGTTGTTGTGATGCCCATGGTATTAACCATGGTAAAATACTGGCGAAACCGCTGCGAGCTCTCGGTGAGCAACTCTTACAAAATAGAGGCGCTTAGTCAAGGTAGCGCAAAAATTCTTCGCGCACCTTGGGATCTTTGAATTTGCCATGGTAGTCAGCCGTGACCGTTGAACTACTTTCGTCTTGAATACCCCGGCTCGAAACGCAAAGGTGCTTGGCTTCAATGATCACAGCAACGTCATCTGTGTCTAAAGCCTCTTTAAGGTCTTCGGCAATCTGGCGGCTGAGCCGTTCTTGTACCTGAGGCCGCTTGGCATAGAAATCTACGATACGGTTGATCTTTGACAGACCAACCACCTTTCCGCTGCTCATGTAAGCCACATGAGCTACACCGATGATCGGCAAGAAATGATGCTCACAGGTGGAGTTGAGATTGATGTTTTTCTCAACCAGCATTTCGCTGTATTCGTATTTATTGTCGAAAACGCGCGTGTCAGGGCGGTTGGCGGGATTGAGTCCTTTGAAAATTTCTTTCACATACATCTTTGCCACGCGCCTCGGAGTTCCGCTGAGGCTGTCATCATTCAGATCGAGTCCGAGTATATCCATGATTTCACGAAACCTCGATTCAATCTGCTCGATCTTCTCTTCATCAGAGAGGTCAAAGGCGTCAGGCTTCATCGGCGTATTCACTGAAGTGCCTACGTGATGATCGCCAATTTCCTCGATGTCAGTATGATTGGTAGAAATAGTTCCCTGGATGGTCATATCAGCTTGATTAACGCCATAAATAACCTGATCCGCGGGCGAATGTTCAGACGGTCACAGTGAACTTATCGATCGGCGAAGGGTGGTTACTCTTCGAAATGGTCAGTATTGACGACAAGACGGTAGCGATGCTCCCAGTCTGACGGCAGCTTTCGACGCTCTGTAGAAGTGATTTCCCATATTCCCGGATCAACCAGATTAAGAACAGACGTGTCACCGGAGGCACTTGTCAGAAATGCATCGCCCAGGTACTCGCTGATTGCCGGCACATTTTTACGTCCGCCTCGGGTAGATTCAAAAAGCACTAGTTGCGTGCTGCCCGGAAGCACGCGCTCGGCTTCTACGATCGATGTGTCGTAACGGATACTGACCCAATTGAAAATCAAAGTGTCAGAGGTGCGGTTTTCAACCTCGAAAACAGCATCGGTATTGCCGTCGCAAGACATCAATACCGCGAATAGCGGAAGGAATAAGAGCAATCTTAGGTTCATGCAATTGACGTATAGCGGTAAGACCCAGGTTTGCGGAACTCGGTTGCACGAGTGTCAGCCGACAGCCGTCTGCCGGCAGCTGTCTGCCGTCTGCGGTCAGTTGTCAGCCGTCAGCCGTCGGCCGTCTGCGGTCAGCGGTCAGCGTGACAATGACCAAAACAGGTTGTCACATTCGAGCCTGTTGTTGTTTTAAGATGGTTGAATATACTTCATCTGGTTTGGAGCACAAGAAGCCGGTACAAGTTTGTAGCCATATTGCTTCAAGGGTCTCATTGTTTTTGGTTGATTGATTCGTTTTTCGGTCAACATTGTTTCGTACTGGTCTGGACTCATCCTTCCGAGCTTTCGCTTAGTGGCTTTGGTGTTGTGATGCTTCACGGCTCTGCTGGTCATTGCTTTTAACTCTCTGATGTTTCTGGGGTTCCAGTGGCGCAGGTATCTATTTTTAATCAGATCATTGGTTTTCTCAGCAATGGGGTTCTCCCAACTGTAAATGCACATACTTTGCCTTATCTCCAAGTCCTTCAAACGACCTCTGAAGAGATCACTTCCGTACTGTGAACCACGATCAGAGTGAAAGATCAGCTTCTTCAGGTTAGCCTCAGGGCGGAGCTTGACAGCTTTGTTGAGTACTTCCAGGAAGTTCTCCGCTGGATAGTCCGAGTAGACCCCATGAGAGATGACCTTCTGAGAGTAACAGTCAACAATGAAGATCAGATAGTTCACCTTACCATCTTGGGTATGAAAGTAGGTCATGTCTGAGCTCCACAACTGGTTGACACCTGTGAGTTCCAGTGCCAAGTGTCAAGTTTGGTAAGCGCACCTTCCCGGGAGTCGTTGTGATAACATACTTACCCTTACGCTTTACACCAAAGCCAAGACTCAGCAACATTTTCTCTGTCTTCAGACGACCATAAGACCAACCCTCAGGCATCCCTTCAGCGATTGTTCGACATCCTGTTTCAGGACATCTTGAACGTTCACGGAGAGCCCGTTGAGTAAGTGTTGTGATCTCTGATGGACTAAAGCCTTTGGACGCCTCGACTTCTTGTAGTATGCCTGGCGCGTCACGCCAAAAAAACCACATAAACTAGTCAGCGTATAACTGCCTCTCAGTCGCTCGACGGTTCCTCGCCACTCTTTTTTTATACTGATACCATGACGCTCCTCTGCAAGCTCGATCATGGTTCTGTAAAAATCAGACTCCATTTGTTTGCGACCCAAGGCCGCTTCAAGCTCTTTGTTGCGGCGCTCCAGCTCCGCTAGCTTCTTTGATAGACTGTCTTTCTCCACAACGAATAAGGTTCCTTTCTCTAAAGATCGGGAATATTTGTAGATCCATTTGTACACCGTGTCACGACTCTTTACCCCGTAAGCCCGGCAGACATCTGTCACGCCGAGTTCTCCACGTTCGATTTGCTTTACGATGTGGAGCTTCAGCTCTGTGCTGTAGACCTTCCGGTCTCGTAGTTGATTTCGATTTGCCATAAATCTGTCTCTTTTATGGCTCAAAAAGTGTCAACTTTTTCTGGTCATCATCAGTGTAAAACTTGTGCAAAGACATCCGGCGCTTTTGCGCCGCGCCACTTTTTCACGCCGTAAATTCGTGAGCAAAGCCTCCGAAGCACATGATCCTCGTCTACGATACCGAAACCACGGGATTACCCCGTGACTGGAAAGCCCCATTGACCGATACCGACAACTGGCCACGGCTGGTGCAACTCGCCTGGCAGTTGCATGAGCCTGGAGGCAAGCTTGTATCACGTGGCAACCTGATCGTACGTCCGGATGGGTTTACCATTCCGTTCAACGCTTCAAAGGTGCATGGTATTACAACAGATCGGGCTGAGCGTGACGGACATCCCCTTTCGGAAGTGATTGACGCTTTCTTCAAAGACGTAGAACGAGCGAATTACATAGTTGGGCATAACATCGAGTTTGACCTCAATATTGTTGGTTGCGAGTTGGTTCGTCTGCAGCGCGATCCCGAGCTTTTGCTCGGTAAAAAATCGATTGATTCAAAAGACCAGGCAACCGATTTCTGCGCCATCCCCGGAGGTAAGGGCGGTCGTTTCAAGTGGCCTTCGCTGACGGAGCTGCACGTGAAACTATTTGGTGAAGCTTTTGACGAGGCGCACGATGCGGCATATGATGTTGATGCTACGGCCAAATGTTTCTTTGGCCTGATCAATCACAAGGTCATTCAAATCGATGAAATTGATGATCCGGCGGCAGTCATTTACGAGCCTCCAAAACTTGAAGAGGCCAATTTTGAAGAGGCGCGTTCTGCTGATGATGTCGCCGCAGAAGCGGCGGATGAGGCCGCAGTCGAACCAGACCTGAGCAACTCTGACACGAAAGAGAATCTCGAATCGTTGCAAACGGAAGAGTTTGTGCACCTGCATGTGCATTCCCAGTTCAGTGTGCTTCAAGCTGTTTCAGAGATCAGTAACATTGTCAAGACGGCCAAAGAGAACAAGATGCCGGCCATCGCGATCACTGACCATGGCAACATGATGGGCGCATTTGTTTTTGTTCGCGAAGCCCTCGCGGCTGATATTACCCCCATCGTTGGTTGTGAATTTTACCTCTGTCGCGACCACAAAGACCGCACACAGAAAGATGACGGGTTTCAAACGGTGGTATTGGCGAAGAACAAAAAAGGATACCACAACCTCGCAAAGCTGTCATCTCTCGCATACATCGATGGGTTTTATTACGTCCCGCGCATTGACAAACAACTACTGACGCAGTACAAAGAGGATCTGATTGTAACCACCGGTGGTCTTTGGAGTGAAGTACCGTTTCTGATACTGAACGTGGGGGAGAAGCAAGCTGAAGAGGCTTTTGTGTGGTATAAAGAGCAGTTTGGCGATGATTTTTATGCTGAATTGAACCGTCACGGGCTCGAAGAAGAGAACGTAGTCAATGCAACGTTGCTGAAGTTTTGCGAGAAACACAATGTCAGGTACATCGCGGCCAACAATACCTATTACACCCGCAAAGAGCAGGCAGAAGCCCACGATATCTTGCTCTGTGTGAAAGACAATGCGAGCGTCAATACGCCGAAGAAGTATATCGGCAAACGCGGACGAGAGTATCGTTTTGGTTTCCCGAATGAAGAGTTTTACATCAAGACTCCTGAAGAGATGAAGAAACTCTTCGCTGATTTGCCTGAGGCGATCACGACAACAGCTGAACTTGCCGCGAAGATTGAACGGTATGAGCTGGCGCGTGATGTACTGCTTCCGAAGTTTGAAATCCCCACTGAATTTCAAGATCCGCAAGATGAGGTTGATGGCGGCAAGCGCGGTGAGAATAACTACCTGCGCTACCTGACCTACGAAGGAGCGAAAAAGCGTTACAGTGAAATCACAGAGGAGATCCGCGAACGACTTGACTTTGAGCTCGAGACTATCGAGAGAACCGGGTATCCGGGGTATTTCCTGATTGTTCAGGATTTTACCACAGCTGCTCGCGACATGGGGGTGTCAGTAGGGCCGGGACGCGGGTCGGCAGCGGGTTCGGCCGTGGCGTATTGTGTCGGCATCACCAACGTGGATCCGATTGAGTATGATTTGCTTTTTGAGCGTTTCCTGAATCCCGATCGTGTATCGCTTCCCGATATCGATATCGACTTCGATGATGAGGGCCGGCAGAAGGTGATTGACTACGTGATCGAGAAGTACGGTTCGAATCAGGTGGCACAGATTGTCACCTACGGAACAATGGCAGCCAAATCGTCAATTCGTGATACGGCGCGAGTGATGGAGTTGCCGTTGCAGGAGGCCGATCAACTCGCGAAGCTGATGCCGGATGTGAGTCTCTCAAAGCTTTTCAACCTCGATGAAAAAAAACTTGCCGAGAAGCTTAAGAATAACAAAGAAGACATGGAGAAGGCTCGCCAGTTCAAGGCACTGGCCGGAGGGAATGATCTTCAGGCACGTACCATTAATACGGCCCGGGTTCTGGAGGGATCTGTGAGAAACACCGGTATTCACGCCTGTGGCGTTATCATCACTCCGGATGAGATCAGCAAATTCGTGCCGGTAGCCACTCCGAAGGGTTCTGAAATGGCCTGTACGCAATTCGACAACGCCGTGGCCGAAGATGCCGGCCTGTTGAAAATGGATTTCCTCGGCTTGAAAACCCTTACGCTGATTAAGGATGCCGTACGAAATGTGAAAGAACGTCATAACATCGGGTTGGATCCGGATCAGTTTCCACTCGACGATACCAAGACCTATGAACTGTTTCAGCGCGGTGAGACCGTAGGAATCTTCCAGTACGAATCTGCCGGAATGCAGAAGTACCTGAAAGAACTCAAACCGACAGTCTTTGCTGACCTCATTGCGATGAACGCATTGTACCGTCCGGGTCCGCTTGAGTACATTCCGTCGTTTATTAAACGTAAGCACGGACTTGAAGAGATCACCTATGACCTCGAGGCCATGCGTGAGTACCTTGAAGAGACGTATGGGATTACCGTTTACCAGGAGCAGGTAATGCTCTTGTCTCAGAAGCTGGCCGGCTTCACCAAAGGTGAGGCCGATACCCTCCGAAAGGCAATGGGGAAGAAGAAGCTCGATCTGCTGGCAAAGCTCAAACCGAAGTTTCTCGAACAAGGGTCAGAGCGTGGCCATGACAAGAACATTCTCGAAAAAGTCTGGAAAGATTGGGAGGCCTTCGCGAGCTACGCATTCAATAAGTCGCACTCCACGTGCTACGCATGGGTGGCTTACCAGACGGCATACCTCAAGGCGAATTATCCGGCCGAGTACATGGCGTCTGTACTGTCGAATAACATGAACGACATTAAACAGGTGACCTTTTTCATGGAAGAATGTCGCCGAATGGGTATTCCTGTGCTTGGCCCTGACGTCAATGAATCGGCTTACAAGTTTCGTGTCAACGACGCTGGAGCCATTCGTTTCGGACTAGGGGCTATGCGCGGTGTAGGCAGTGGCCCGGTAGAGAGTATCGTAGAGAACAGGCAAGAAGGTCCGTACACTTCTATTTTCGACTTTGCGAGCCGCATCAACCTCAAAGACTGCAACAAGAGGGTGTTTGAAGCCCTGGCCTTAGGCGGGGGCTTTGATGGTTTCGAGGGCATTCACCGGGCGCAGTACTTCGCTCCTGATGAAAAGGGCAGAACCCTTGTTGAGAATGCGGTGCGGTACGGTAATGGCATGCAGCAGAGTGCGAATTCGAGTCAGGCTAGCCTTTTCGGGGAAAGTGCTGAAGTTGACATTCCCGAGCCTCCGATTCCGGAAGCACCCGAGTGGAATGTGCTCGATAAGCTGAACAAAGAAAAGGAAGTGGTCGGTATTTATATCAGCGGACATCCGCTGGATGATTTTCGCGTGGAACTTGAGTACTTCTGCCATAAAGACGGGCTTATTGCCTTGCAAGACCTTGAGAAGGTGAAAGGCAAAGAGCTTGCTTTCGGAGGTATGGTGACGGCTGTAGAGCACCGCGTATCAAAAAATGGTAAGCCTTTTGGCAGCATGACACTTGAAGATTACATGCATGCTGAACGTTTCATGCTTTTCGGAGATACTTATGCGAAGTTCAGGCAGTACATGGTAGAAGGGTGGTTTGTGTTTGTAAAAGGTACTGTAAAGCCTCGAAAGTGGCCAAAAGACAACCCTGAACTTGAATATAGCATTGCAAGTGTCGAGCTTCTGGCCGAAGTTAAAGAAAAGACGAAAGGAGAGTTGAAAATGACTGTTGATCTTGGCAAGCTCAATGATCGGCTGGTGACCGACCTCGCTACCCTGATCGAGGCAAATCCTGGTAATATGCCGGTGAGCCTCGTGATTCGCGATATTGACGCAGCTATTACGATGCCGGTGAAACAGAAGCGCGTTGACTTGAATCCTGACCTGATGCGAGAGCTTGATCAGATTACCGGAGTGCAGTATGCGATTGAAAAGAACTGACAAAAGTGCCAGATTGGCACAAGAAGCGGATTGGCAAATATTTTGCGAGTAACTTAGAGAAAACTACTTTTGATCATAGAAATTTAGCAAGCTCGAATTATGGCTGTAGAATTAACAGACGCAAACTTTGAGGAGATCGTCCTCAAGTCAGACAAACCGGTAATGATCGACTTCTGGGCCGAATGGTGTGGCCCTTGTCGTATGGTAGCTCCTATCGTAGAAGAGATGAGCGGCGAATATGGCGATAAGGCGGTTATCGGTAAGGTAAACGTAGATGAGAATCCGAACATCTCCATGAAGTTTGGCATCCGCAATATTCCAACCATCATTTTCCTGAAGAATGGTGAACTGGTTGATAAGTCAGTAGGTGCTGTTCCAAAGAATGTACTCACTGAGAAGATCGACAACCTCCTGTAAGGAGCTGTTGAAGAAAGCTTTTGAGAATCCCTGCATCATCCCGGTGCAGGGATTTTTGTAATGTCGGTATGCGTGTGAAGGTTTATCCTGCCTTAGGATGCCCCCTCTTCACTGATTCGTCTCGGCGCAGAAGCGCCGGATTTCGCTATCTTTGAGAAGGTCGCATGAACTGCTATTCACAGACTGACCTGTGGCACATCGAGTTTGTTAGCATCCTGCGCTTTTGCGCAGAAAAAAGAGAAGCAATCAACAATCAACAATCAACAATCAGCGATTTACAATCTGCAACCCACATGGCCCTGAACATCGACAGAAAGTATTTTCAACAGCTCGGACGTCTCGAATTTCTTGCGAAGCAGGCGGTTGAAGGTTTCATTACCGGACTGCATAAAAGTCCGTTTCATGGCTTTTCGGTTGAGTTTGCCGAGCACCGCTTGTACAATACCGGCGAGTCAACACGACACATTGACTGGAAGCTCTATGCCCGAACTGAGAAACTATTTACGAAACGGTACGAAGAAGAAACCAATTTGCGCTGTCAGCTTGTAATTGATCACTCAAGTTCGATGTACTATCCGGGACCGGTTTCGGCTGACAGTGACCAGTTCAATAAGTTGAAGTTTAGTGTTTACGCTGCAGCGGCATTGATTGAGATGTTTAAGCGTCAGCGCGATGCGGTCGGACTCAGCCTTTTCGCAGAAGATCTCGATACGCAAACTATTGCGCGATCCAACTCTGCGCATCACCGCTTCTTGTATACCCACCTTGAAGCCCTGCTGAATACGGTAGGAGAAAAGGAGCAGTCGAAGACCTTCGCCGTAGATGCCCTGCATGAGATTGCAGAAAAAGTGAATCGTCGCTCGCTGGTCATTGTTTTCAGTGATATGCTTGACAACAGCGACAACCGGGATGAACTTTTTGCGGCCCTCCAGCACTTGCGCCACAACAAGCATGAGGTCATCATTTTTCATGTAGTTGACAAAAAGACAGAACTCGAATTCGATTTTCCTAACCGTCCGCACACCTTTGTTGACCTTGAGAGTGGTGAAGAAATCAAGGCCAATCCGATTGACATACGCCAGACCTACCTCGAGCAGATGGAGGCCTTTCACCGTGAGCTAAAGGTGCGTTGCGGACAATATCACATTGACTTCATTCAAGCAGATGTCAGTGAGGGTGTGAACCCGGTACTGATGCAGTACGTGCTGAAGCGGCAGAAGTTGTTTTGATCGGTGATCGGGGGGGATGTTGCCCAGCGCATCCTTGCGCTGCTGTCTTCTAAAAGGGTAGCTCCGTAGGGACGCGATTTATCGCGTCCGGTTGGATGGTGGATTGCGGATGGTGGATTGTAGAGCAGCGGTTAGCGTTGGGGGCTCCCACCAAACAAAAAGCGCCAACCGTAATCGATTGACGCCTTTTATGAAGGGGTGTTTTCAGTCTAAGCGCTTCTGCTTAGTGAGAGGTCTTACATTAGAGCATCGTGGTCGGACAGATGTACTCAGATACCGGAATGCTGGTCTCTTTGATGGCGTCGAAGCCGCCCATGACATCTGCGAAGTTGTCCCAACCTCTTGACTTCAGGATCGAAGAAGCGATCATGCTTCGGTATCCACCGGCACAGTTTACAGCGAACTTCTGCTCTTTTGGGAACTGTGTCAGGTGCTGGTTGATTTCGTTCAACGGAATGTTGATCGAGTTCTCCACGTGCTGTGAATCGTATTCGCTCTTCTTGCGGACATCAATGAGGATAAGGTCGCCATCAGCCATTTGCTTCTCCAGCTCAAGCGGAGAAATGCGCGAGAAGGTGTCAACCTCTTTACCGCTGTCTTTCCAGGTGTGGAAACCACCTTCAAGGAAACCGATGGTGTGGTCGTAACCAACACGCGACAAGCGTGTCACCACTTCTTCTTCACGTCCCGGCTCACATACAAGCAACAGCTCTTGCTTCACACCCGGAATCATTTCACCAACCCACTGGGCGAAGTTACCGTCGATACCAATGTTGATGCTGTTCGGAATAAATCCTTTCGCGAAGGTATCCGCATCTCGTGTATCGAGAATGAGAGCGTCTGTTTCATTGGCTGCCACTTCAAACTCAGTAGCAGAGAGGGCACGGAGTCCGCGGTCAAGTACATCGTCAATCGCATCGTAGCCCTTGATGTTCATGAGTACGTTCTGCGGGAAGTATCCCGGAGGTGGTGTCAGTCCGGTTAGAAGCTCTTTCTTGAACTCTTCTTTCGTCATGTCCGGACGAAGGGCATAATTGGTCTTCTTCTGGTTGCCGAGGGTGTCGGTCGTTTCTTTCGACATGTTCTTACCGCATGCAGAGCCCGCACCGTGGTTTGGGTAAACAATGAGGTCATCGCTCAACGGCATGATCTTGTTGCGGAGTGAGTCGAATAGGTGACCTGCCAGCTTTTCTTCCGTCAGGTCTTCAATCACGTGCTGCGCAAGGTCAGGACGGCCTACATCACCAATGAATAGCGTGTCGCCGGTAACGATACCATGCTCTTTGCCGTTTTCGTCAATTACGAGGTAAGTGGTACTCTCCATAGTATGACCCGGAGTGTGGATCACTTTTACCTTGTAATCACCCACTTCAAACACCTGATCATCTTCTGCGATGATGGCATCGAAGCCCGGCTTTGCCGTAGGACCAAATACAATGTCAGCTCCTGTTTTCTTCGCGAGGTCGAGGTGACCACTCACGAAGTCTGCGTGAAAGTGTGTCTCAAAAACGTACTTAATCTTCGCACCGTCGCGCTCAGCCCGGTCAATGTAAGGTTGTACTTCACGAAGTGGATCAAAGATCGCTGCTTCGCCATTGCTTACCATGTAGTATGCCGCGTGTGCGAGGCATCCTGTGTATATCTGCTCAATTTTCATATCGCTTGATTTGTGTTTTAAATGATTACAGAGCAAAATTGGCGCATTTGTTTCGCGAGAATTGTGACTAGTGTTACCGGGTAGGGGCCTGAGGAGCTGATATTTATCAGTAAATGATCGGGGATCGGAGACCGGGGTTGGGTCGATAGCTCGATGCGTCTCCCGGCTTCTCTAGTCCGGCAGCAATTGCCGCCGCCACACTGCGGCGCTTGCATAATCATGCCTGGCGCACAATGCCTTGTGCGCCGAAAAGTGGTGCCTTTCGATGACGCCGCTACCTTGCTACCTCGCTAATCAGTGCCGCAAACTCCTCCTGGAACATCTTGCCTTTATCAACGGCGTACCACTTTTGCACTTTCTCCGCGAACTTGAGGTACTCTGGTTTGGGCTCTGCTAAGGCTTTGTACTCCTCGACCATTTGTTGAGCCTGAGCCGGACGAGGTCCCCAGGTGAATTCGACCTCGTTCTTGTCGTTGAGGGCCATCAGCTTCGGGATGCCACGTCCGCCATTGGTTAGAAACTCATCCATAATATCGAGATGCTCATCTCGCAGGATGATTTTCAGATCAATATTCGGATTGCGTTCTGCGAGCATGTGGATCAAGGGCACATTTTGTGCTGCATCCCCACACCAGGGCTCAGACAATACCATCCAGCGCTTTTGCGCTGAAATAGACTCGATAGCCTCAATGAGTCCCTCATGATTGATGGCAAGCGTCTTCAGGATGCGATCCATGCGCCGCAGGTTGAGCTTTGTGAAGTTGACGAGCAACTCACTCTGATTGGGACCGCTGGTGCGTTTTTCAGCGACGAGTTGGCGGGTAAAATCGAGGTATTCGGCAAAGGTCATCGCATCTTCTTGCGAACCGTTGAGGTAGGCGAGCAGGTTTCTCATGGGGCAAAGGTACAGTCTCACGGCATAACGGTCTATCGGTCAAATGGTAGATGAGTTAATGTATCTGTGAGTTTTCCGGTTTCCCCGTCAGCCCGTTCGACTGTAAGACTGTAACTTCGCGCCATGCAATATGAAGGAAACCTGCGAAAAATGGGCACATCGCTTGAAGGCGATGAGGCTCAATACCACCTGAGACTGTTTGATATTCTCGATGCGAAAGACGAAGTGACGATCAATGCATGGGTAGGGAAGGAGATTGCACTTGAGTGGCTTGAGGAGATCCATTGCGTGGTTACCGGCAAGAAGATCAAGAAGACTTTTGGTGAAGGCATGAGCTACGACGCTTTTCGTTCATCGCCAATGGCCGTTGAAAGCATTGTACGTCCGGAACTCAGCCGTATCCACGAAGGCATCGCGCTGCGCGATAAAGAGTGGGAAGAAAAACACCATAACCAACCGCATTACGTGTACCTCTCGCTGACCTCTGAAGTGAAGGTAGGGGTGACCCGTACGGTTAACATCCCGCACCGATGGATCGATCAAGGTGCGGTGCAGGCAATTATACTTGCCGAGACTCCCTACCGCCAGTTGGCCGGACAAATCGAGGTAGACCTGAAATCATTGTTTGCTGACAAAACCAACTGGCGCAACATGCTCAAGAACCTCTATGATGAAACCACAGATCTGTTGGGCGAGAAAGAGCAGGTGCTCATGAATTTTCCTGAACAGTACTATGATTTTGTTTCCGATGATGATCAGGTGCACTACTTCAATTATCCTGTATTGCAATACCCTGACAAGGTCAAAAGCCAGAAGCTCGAGAAAGTCGGCAAAATAGAAGGCAAATTGCTCGGTATCAAAGGGCAATACCTCCTCTTTGACCAAGACCGGGTCATCAATATCCGCAGCCACGCCGGCTACCGTGTTCGTTTGACAGTCTGATGGTCTGATGGTCTGATGGTCTTATGGTCTTATGGTCTTACGGTATTACGGTAGACAAGTCCATATATCGATCAGAATCCTGTATTCCCGGTTTTCTGAAATCGTCCATGCGTCCATGCGTCCATGCGTCCATAAGTCCATAAGTCGATCGGTCGATCAGTCCATCGTCTATGCTCAAAATCACCGCCTCCACACTCAATTTGCCGCCATCCACGATCTACCGTCTACCATCCATGCGTACAATTGCTTAAATTCGGGTTTTACATTGTAAGCCTGTATTTGACCAAACGCAACGGATGAACCGCAAAACACATATTTCGCTGCTCGTGATGTTTCTGACTGCCGGAGTACTCGTACTCGCCGGCTGGAGTTCGCTTGATCAGCAGCCGCACTTTCACAGCGAAGAAGATATCGCCATGTTTCGTTCTATTGCGGGTGAACTGCCCAGCGGTGAAAACGAGCTGTTTGCGGCTTCCGGCAATTGCGCCGGCTGTCATGGGCATGACATCCAGGGGGTCGGAAATGTGACCGAAAGCGGTTGGGACGTAAATCCAACTGACTACTGGAGGGCATCCATCATGGCAAATTCGGCTAAAGACCCATTCTGGCAGGCAAAAGTGACGCATGAGGTTGCTGTAAATCCAGATCATCAGCTTATCCTCGAAGATAAGTGTACCTCATGCCACGCGCCACTTGGTCACTTCAACGCGCATTACATGGGCGCCGCACACTACACCTTCGCCGAGATGCTCGAAGACAGCATCGCCCTCGACGGTGTGAGCTGCAATGCTTGTCACCAGCAGTCGCCGGAAGGACTTGGAGACACTTTCTCCGGAGAACTAAATTTTTCGGTCGATACCGTCTGGGGACCTTTCGGCGGAGGAGAGGGTGAAGACCCGATCATCGGTCAGCCCATGGCAGCGTTCGTAGGTTTTGAACCGGTTTTCGGAGAACATGTGCGCACCTCGGAGATGTGCGCAGGCTGCCACACGCTCATCACAGAAACCGTAGACCTCGATGGAGAACCCACAGGCGGTAAGTTTGTCGAACAGGCGACTTACCACGAGTGGCTGAACTCGGCCTTCGCAGAAGAAGGAAATACCCTCGAAGCTGAATGCCAGGCCTGTCACATGCCCACACTCGATGAAGAAGTGCTGATCTCAGCCAACTACTCGTGGCTGCCGCCCCGTGGACCCATCGGACTTCATTACATGGTGGGCGGTAACAGTTTCATGCTGCAAATGATGAAAGAGAATATCGATTTGCTCGGTATCGACGCAACAGAGGCGCAGTTCGATACTTCGATCTACCACACGCTCGATATGCTCCAAAATCAAACAGCGCTGCTGGCGGTTGAAGAAGGCACCATCCTTAATGATTCCATGGAGTTCTCAGTACATATTGAGAACCTGGCCGGACATAAATTCCCGTCGGGATATCCCGCACGCCGTGCTTTCCTCGAGTTTATCGCACTCAATGAAAGCGGTGACACGCTCTTCCACAGCGGTCAATTGCAGGAAGATTACGAGGTATTCGGACATAACGAAACCTACGAGCCACACTATGACGTGATCACGAGCGAAGAACAAGTGCAGATCTATGAACAGGTACTCGGCGACGTGAACGGAGATGTCACCACCGTATTGGTGCGTGCCGCCACGCCTCTGAAAGACAATCGACTCGTTCCGAAGGGGTTCTCAATGTCGCACAGTGTGTATGATACCACCGAGATCGCCGGGCTTGCGCTCAATGACCTCAACTTTAATTACGAAGGAGGCCTCGAAGGCAGTGGTACTGATGAATTAACCTATCGCATTCCGCTCGAAGGCTATGAGGGCAACCTTGACGTTCAGGTGCGCCTTTGGTACCAGTCGTCTCCTCCGAAATGGAACGAAGAAATGTTCGCTTACAGCACGCCTGAAATCGATCTCTTCAAAGACCTCTATTTTGAACAAGGCGCAGCTCCGGTATTGATCGATGAGAATGGTATCTCGGTGAGCGCGGTGTATGTTGAGCGCCAAAAGTCTCCTGCCGCTGTGCGCATTTATCCGAACCCTACTTATGACGGACGTGTATTCTTTGAAACCACCTCGAGTGTACCTGAACGAGTAGAGGTGTACAGCCTGAATGGTCAGCTCATCAGCAGCCTGAATGGCGAAGCATTGCGCAGTGGTATCACGCTGCCGGAGCTGCCAGGAACCTATCTCATTGCGATTTACCTCAACGGTAAGGTGCACACAGAAAAAGTGATTCGTCTCTGATAACTGCGGTTTAATCATAAGATTCAGGCGGTTCTTTGGTATCTTTAGGGTATGAAACGAATCCTCTTGCTTACCCTGCCAGCGCTTTTTCTGATCACTGAATTGGCGGCCCAGTTTCAAGTTGGTCATACCACTGTGACCTTTACAGACCCTGATCGCAATAACCGGGAGATTCTGACTGAAATCTACTACCCTGCAAACGCAGGAGGTGATGACGTTGAGGCCGCTGATGGCCAGTTTCCTGTGATTGTTTTTGGCCACGGATTCGTGATGGTTTGGTCAGCTTACGAAAACATCTGGGAGCACCTCGTGCCTCAGGGCTATATCATGGCTTTTCCACGTACCGAGGGCAATCTCTTCCCGAATCATCAAGCTTTCGGACTCGATCTTGCTTTCCTCACAACGGAGATGGAGGCCTTCGGTGCAGACGCTTCAAGCATTCTCTTTCAACATGTCGCACCTGAATCTGCCGTGATGGGGCATAGTATGGGCGGTGGTTGTTCTTTTCTCGCCGCAGAAGCGGCGGATGTTAACGCGGTCGTCGGACTCGCACCTGCTGAAACCAGTACTTCAGCGATTGCCGCAGCAGCAAACGTCACGGCTCCCACGCTCGTATTGTCAGGAGCCGCCGATGGGGTCACTCCGCCTGAAGATCATCACATCCTGATCTACAACGCTGCCGCCGCGGCATGCAAACACCTTGTAAGCATCGAAGAAGGTTCACATTGTTACTTCGCCAATTCAAATTTCAATTGCGATTTCGGTGAGTTCAACCCTGGTGACATCAGCCGAGAACAGCAGCAGCAGATCATGAATGACCTGCTTGACCCCTGGCTTGAGCAACACCTCAAAGGAAGTTGTACCGCATACGCTGAATTCATTGCCGCAGTTGATGCAGAACCGCTCACCAGTCTCGAAGGCAGCTGCGATGCATCCTCATTAGAACTTGATACACCGGTCGTAACCATCACCGATTGTCACCCGGTGCTTCAGACAGCAACTGCAGAAGTAAGTATCCCATGGAGTGGCGATGCTGCACCGCAGTGGCTGGTGAACGGTGAAGCAATCGTCGACGATCAATCTCCACTCGTGGTCACCCTCGCTGAGCTTCCGGCAGAAGGACAGTCAATCGACTTGGCTCTTGCCAACGGTGCATGCGAATGGACTTTCCCGGCTGCTGTTACACTGCCTGATGGTTGTGAAATCATCTTCGGTTGTACATATACCGCATCCACTAATTACAATCCTGATGCGAATGTAGATGATGGTTCGTGTGATCTGATCACCGGCAACCCCACCTGCCTCGGTGATCTGAACATTGACGGAGTAGTCAACTCGAATGATCTCCTCTTGTTTCTGTCAACCTTTGGTACAACTTGCGAGTAATCCTCTCGCTGTTGCGCGTGAATCGTATAAGGTTGTATATTTTGCCCTCAAAAGGATGGTATGAAGTATTTTTTTGGGGCCTTGTCCCTCGCCCTTCTACTCGCTGCTTGCGGTACGACAGAAACCTACAAATTTACGTACGAGGCTGAATTTGTGCTCGAAGGTCCGCTGTTTGAAGGACCCAATACCGGGCAGGAGACAGTGAACGAGGCGCTTGATGCGTGGTTAAAAGAAAATAATTTGCTTAAGGGTCAATTATCTAATGTACAGCTTGTTATGGCTGAAGTGAGTAAAGATCCTGCGCTCGAGGCCGGCTTGGTAACAGATGCTGGCCTGACTTTTGCAGCAGATCAATTGGATATGGTCACGGCGGCTACATTGAACCCGTTTCCGACGGATGCCTCCAGCGGAAGCATGAAAGTGAGTGAAGAGGCTGAGCTTACCCCATTCTTTGAGCAAGAGTCGTTTATACTACTGCTCGATCTTGGGTTGAGTGAAGATCTTTATGACAATTACGTGGCCAAAGCCAATCTCGAATTTGAAGTAACGGTTATTAAATAACGAAGTATGAAACGAATGCACATTCTTTTCGGCCTGGTTGCCGGTATGTTTTTGATGTTGAACTGCGCAAAAGCGCAGGATGAAGGTGACCGTCTGACCGGTGTTTGGGAGCCAAGCAACGGCCGCGCCCGTGTGAAAGTAGATAAGATCGGAAATAAATACTACGGACGTATCGTCTGGCTGAAAGAAGCAAATGATCCGGAAACAGGAGAGCCTCGAACCGATGTCAATAACCCTGACCCCGCTCTTCGCGATGCGCCACTTCGCGGATATCGAATGCTGAAAGATTTTGAGTACACCGGTAAAAACACCTGGGAGAAGGGTACCATTTATGACCCCATCAACGGAAGTACCTACAATTGCGTGATCAAAATGACCGATGAAAACACACTCGATATTCGTGGATATATCGGTGTAGAGGCCTTCGGACGCACTGATGTCTGGAAGCGACTTAAGATTCCTTCCAGAAAGTAATAGCCCGAACGGATGATGAAAGTGTGGAGATTAGTCACACTGTTGCTGGCGCTTTGGCCCGGAACAGTGCTTTTTGCCCAGGAACCTGACGCTCAGGAAGAAGAAGAGATCGATTGGAGCATGTACGATGACCTCGAATTCGCTGACGAAGGTGCAAAGCGTTTTTGTTCTTCGAAAATCAACGGATTACGTCCTGCGCAACTCATCAGCATTGGATATGACGTTCAGGGACCGTTCAGCATCACTGCCGGTGCCTTTGGAGAAGGGGAGAGTGCCTTCAGTGAGCACACCCGCAATGTAAGCCTGGCACATGGTATGCGCGTATTCACAAATGTGCCGGTAATCTCACGCAACAACATTATCATTCAGGCCGGTGTTAACCACTGGGATCAACAATTTATTTTCGACGACAATCCTGCCGCAGACGCTGAAATGCATCCGCTATTTCGCTCCCTGGAGTACGGCGGATTGCGCACTACGGGGGTGAATACCACGATTTTTAAACCGTTCAACGAAGAGCAGTTTGTGCTCTTACAGGCATCGTATGACATCAACGGTAACTACCGCTGGGGTAGCTTTCAATCACCTCAATATGCTACCTGGTCTGCCGCAGCCCTCTGGGGTAAGCGCGTTTCAGATACCAGGCAGTGGGCGGTAGGGCTCTCACGTACTTACCGAGCAGGAGAGTTGAATTATATTCCGGTTTTCCTGTTCAACTGGACGTCTCGAGACAATAAATGGGGAACTGAACTCTTGCTTCCCGCCCGCGGTCATGTGCGTTACTCTTTCAATCCTCGATCGCTGCTATTTGCCGGCTGGGAGCTCGAAGGAAACAGCTACCGTCTGAACAATGGCGGCATCGACTTTGGTGAGGGTGTTGATGAAGTGCATTTGCGTCGCAGCGAATTGCGCTTCCGTCTGATTTATGAGCGCTCACTCATCAACTTCATCTGGATCTCATTCCAGGCCGGATACCGTGTCAACTATCTCTTTGACGTAGATGAACTCGAAGGTGGCGATGAGTTTTTCAGAGGCTTTTTCGGCGACCAACCTTTCCTGTTTCAAAACGATATCGGTAACCCGCTTTACTTCAATGTGAGCATCAATCTGGTGAGTCCGTAGCTGATCGCATCCGCCGTTTTTACGGCGTGAAGAAAATTCTGATATAGCAGAGAAGATGCATTTCAGCGCAAAAGCGCTGGATGGGTCTACTCTTTCTTCTTAACCACTTCAACGTCAAGTTGATCAAAGCTTGAATTACGGCTCTTGTACTCCGGAACGATCTGCTTTAGCTTGCGAACAAGTGAGGTATTGTCTTGTCCGTCAAACAACCCGATCAGTTCGTTGACCTCCGAACGGATGTGCTCCCAGCTTTGCGGTCGAACTTTCGCTTTGAGAATCTTAGGATGATGGGTCGAAATGGTTCCCTCTTCTTTCGCAAGCAGCTCTTCGTAAAGCTTCTCACCCGGACGAAGTCCGGTAATGCGAATCTCAATATCGCGATCAAGTTCTAGTCCGCTCAAACGGATCATCTTCTTCGCCAGGTCATAGATATTGACAGAATCACCCATGTCAAAAAGGAAGATCTCGCCTCCTCGTCCCATCGTACCTGCCTCCAGCACCAACTCAACCGCTTCAGGGATGGTCATGAAATAGCGGGTCACCTCGGCATGTGTGACGGTAATGGGGCCTCCCTGCTCGATCTGACGCTTAAAAAGTGGAATCACAGAACCATTTGAGCCCAGCACATTGCCAAATCGGGTGGTGATGAAAGCACAGTCAGTGGTACCATCGAGAGACTGGCAATACATTTCAGCCACGCGCTTACTGGCGCCCATCACACTTGTTGGATTCACTGCTTTATCGGTTGAGATGAGTACAAATCGGCCAACGCCGAAACTCACTGCGCAGTCAGCCACGTTGCGTGTGCCGAGCACGTTCGCCAGAATTGACTCCGAAGGATTCTCCTCCATCAAGGGCACGTGTTTGTATGCTGCGGCGTGAAAGACGATTTCCGGCTTGAAGGCCTCCATTAGGCGTTGCACCCGTTGGCGCTGGCGCACATCACCGATGACAAATTCACAGCTCTCAGCAACCCCTCCGGCCTTGAGTTCAAGTTCGAGCTCATAAAGAGGAGATTCTGCCTGATCAAAGAGGATAAGCTGCGCAGGGTGATAGCCGGTGAGCTGTCGTGCCAGCTCACTGCCTATGCTCCCGGCAGCACCGGTGACCAGTACCCGCTTTCCTTCCACCATTTTTCGTACCTCGGGGTTGTCGATTTTAATGGCTGATCGGCCAAGAAGGTCTTCGATACGGATCTCCCTGATCTGACGAAGGCTCAGCTCACCGTTGATCCAGCGGCGCACAGGCGGAACGTTGAGCACTTTTACGTCATAGGCAAGCGCAAGATCGATAAGCTCAGACTTGCGCGATGCTTCAAGGTTCTGCACGCTGATGATCATCTGATCCACTTTACCCTGAGAGAAAAACTCTTCCAGTTTGGAGCTGTGGTAGATGCTGGTTCCTTCGATTTTTTTACCAGATCGTTTTTTGTCATCATCAAAAAAGGCGACCACATTGGTTCCTGACTGGCTGTCGCGATCGATGGCCCGTTTGGTGATGAGAGCGGCTTCACCGGCTCCGAAGATGGCCACATTACTCTTTGATTTCATCGGAGACTTGAGCTCGAGATAAACCACCTTCACGGAAATCCGGCTGGCGATCATAACGAATAGGGTAGCCAGAAATTCGATGACAACGATCGAGTAGGGGATGAAGAACCTACCGTCAACAAGGTGAAACCTTAGCTGATTGGCAATGGCAAATAGAATGGTGCCGCCCAGGAGGGTGGTGAAAATCCGCTGAGCATCCTGCGTGCTGGTATAACGTATGATACCGGCGTAGGTCTTGCCAAGGTAAAAGCTCATTGCCCGAACGACCAGAAAGATCGGGAAAAAGGTCAGCGCCAGATCGATTTCATTTGCGGGCGGATGGAATTCAAACCGCACAAGGTACGCTGCGGCAAATGACAGCGAACAAATGAGGAGATCGATCAGAAAGATGATCCACCGCGGAGTATTCTGATTCGGAATTAGCATGCGAAGCTAAGATAGCAGAAAGCACAGGTGTTAACCCTAAGCATTAATTCTGCACTGGGATGCGCTCGAGGGTGTCAAGCAGGAACTTCCAGTATTTCTGCACCGAACTGATTTGTACACGCTCATCCGGACTGTGCGCCCCGCGGATGTTCGGGCCAAATGACACCATATCCATATCTGGATAATTAGTACCGAGAATACCGCATTCGAGTCCGGCATGACAAGCGAGTACATGCGGTTCTTCGCTGAACATCTCCCGGTAACGCTGCGCCATTAGTTCGACGATATCTGATTGCGGACGAGGCTGCCAACCGGGGTAATCACCTGAGAAGGTTACTGTCAGATCTGCGAGTCCGAAACAAGCTTCAAGTGCATTCTGGAGGTCTTCTTTTTCGGTATCCAGAGAGCTTCGTGTGAGGCACAAGATCGAGACTTCGCCATCTCCAACTTCAATACGGGCAATGTTATTAGAGGTTTGAACGAGGTCTTCGATATCCGGACTGAGGCGGTAGATGCCATTGGGCGCTGTGTAGATTGCAGCAGTGAGTTTGTCCTGAAACTCTTCCTGCATCACCTTCGCAGGTACTTCTGCAGGCTCAAGAATAATTTTCAGGTCAGCATCGGTAATGGCGTATTCAGCGCGGATGACCCCCGTAAGATGTTCGATGTGCTTACTGAAATGATCGTCCTGGCTTTCAGGTACGGCAAGAATTGCCGTCGATTCACGCGGAATGGCATTGCGAAGACCACCGCCTTCGATAGAGGCAATGCGCACTCCATATCGTTCATGGCTTCTCCACAGCAGGCGATTCATAAGCTTATTCGCATTACCGAGTCCTTTGTTGATGTCCATGCCTGAATGTCCGCCTGAAAGTCCTTTCACGGTCAGGCGCATACCGACCATGCCTGAAGCGGTCTCTTCCTCATCGTATGAGCCGTTAGCAGTGACGTCTATTCCACCGGCACAACCGATGGTGAGTTCGTCATCGTCTTCAGTGTCGAGGTTGAGCAGGATTTTTCCTTTCAGCCAGCCTCCCTGAAGGCCAAGTGCCCCTGTCATGCCGGTTTCTTCATCAATGGTGAATAGCGCATCAATCTGCGGGTGTGCGATGTCGTGTGATTCGAGAATGGCCATGATGCTGGCTACTCCGATACCGTTGTCAGCACCGAGCGTGGTACCTTCTGCCTTGACCCAATCGCCTTCAACCTTCATGCGGATGCCCTCAGTAAGAAAGTCAAATTCAGTATCATTATTTTTCTGGTGTACCATATCGAGATGGCTCTGCATCACAATAGGCGTGCGGTCTTCCATTCCGTCTGTAGCTGGTTTTCGAATGAGTACGTTGCCGACTTCATCCATTTCCGCAATCAGACCAATGGATTCAGCAAAGGATTGCATAAAGGCGACAACGCGCTCTTCTTTTTTAGACGGACGCGGTACGGCGTTCAGGTCTGCAAAATTGCGCCAGAGCGCTTCGGGTTCGAGGTTGCGTACTTCCTTGCTCATGAGTTGCGGTTTTTAAGAGATGCGAAGTTACAAAAGCCCGGGTGGCACAACCTCAATCTTTTTATTCTGGCTGCGCGCACGGTAACGGTTGTCATACATTGCTTCAACAGCAGTCGCCGGAAGTATGAAGGTGCCTCCGAATGCCGCATTGAGCCGCACATGATAGGTGTAGGTTTCTCCATAACGCATGTCGAAATACGTCATGATGCGATCATCGCGAATATCACGGTAGGCGTATGGAGATTGCTCAAAAGCACTTGCTCCGGCAGTCAACATGCGCTCGTTGAGGATTTCCCAGCCACCCGGAAACGCCTGCGTCAATGCAACGTTTTGAAGTTGTGTGTTGGGGGTTTTTAATCGAAGCTGAACCGTTGCTACAATATCTGTGCCCTGTTCAAGGCGATCAATATTGATTGGGTTACCGTTCAAGTCGGCGTAGCTGACTTGCATATCGATGCCTTGTTCTTCGGCGGGCTCCGTGCGCTCAAGCGGCTGTCCGGAGGCGGTTAAGAGCAGAAAGACTTCACTCGTACTCTGGTTCGTGAAATTGAGGGTGTTGCCTGACAGCTTAAATTGAGTGATCGGTCGTTGAACAGCACCTGTAAATTGAATCGTTTGCTTGTTACGCCCGTTCAACGTGTATTCACCATTGAGTGGTGTTGCTTGGCGATTGTGGAGGAACTTACCAATGGCCATGAGCGCGAAGGCGGTCTCCTGGGTATTCAACCACTGCTGACGATTCAATTGTTCTCCAAGGTCTTTGACGATTTTTCCTGCGTTTTCACGATCACCTGCGACCGTGTAAGCAAGTGCCATTAGAGCTTGATCGCGGAAAAGCGACCCGAAAAAGGCACTCTGTCCGTTGTAAGCTTCAGCCTGAATAGACGCCCCTTCGAGCAAAGCATTGGCCGCATCTTTTCTACCGCTGAGCACATAGGCTCCGGCGAGGATGGTTCGAGTAGTGGCTGACAGGCCTTTTTCTTTGCGTAAGCGATTCATTGCGCCGAATTCGGCGCGGTCTGCTAAAGCAAGGGTGAACAAACGGTATGCCTGAGCCAGTGCGAATTTGTCGCCCGGATAGCGATCACGCATTGCTCTCCAGTTGCGGGCAGTGGCAGACTGATAGCTCAGCCATTGATTCAACATATCTTGCGGAACCGTATAGCCTTTTTCTTTGGCTTCAATCAAAAAGTGTCCGGCATAGCTGCTGGTCCAGTCGTTTACCGAACTACTCCCCGGCCAGTATGTGAAACCTCCGTTGGCTTGCTGAAAAGCACGAAGGCGATCGAGCGCCGCGTGAATGTGATCTCTTGATCGTTGTTCGTAAGTTTCACCTATGTCAACAGCATCGGCAAGGTAGAGCTGCGGAAAGGCCCGACTGAGGGTTTGTTCGAGGCATCCATGAGGATACTGAACGAGGTACTCGAGCCTTTCGCCGAGATTGAGTGGTGTAAAGTCGCTGACTTCCATTACTACAGCATTGCTTCCTTCCATTCCCGGTAGGTCGAAGTCAATAGAGGTACTCTCACCAGCGGCAAGAACCCTAGTATAGCGCTGTGATACAGGAGGATTCGGATTGACCACCATCATGTCGATGCGATGTGACGAAGACTCACCACCACCTTGTGCACTCACCTCAATAGACGCGGCTCCTTCTTTTCCCGGGGCCTGTAGACGAAAGCGTGCAACTTCTTCTCCGGCTTTATTGAATCGGAGTTTCTTTGATGCAAGCCCTGTCACCTGAACACCGTTTGCCTTCACGCTGACCGTCACTTCGCCGAGCTTATCTTCCATCGCAAACACATTTACAGGCAAGTCGATTTCTTCGCCCGGACTCAATGTCCTGGGAAGGGTGGCGAGCACCATTAATGGTTTACGCACCGGCACGGAAACCTGATCGGCACCATAGGCGTCTCCTTTGCGAGCGACGAGCATCACCCTGACCGAGCCCATATAGTTTGGCATGGTCAGTTGGTGCTTCGCTGAAGCTCCGGCCTTGAGGTTGAACGGGCCAATGAATTGAACCACTGGTTTAAAGCGATTTACCTCTTGGTCACCACTATCGCCTGCTTCACCCCCTCCGATACTCAGCAACGGACGCATTTCACCGGCATAAGCACCGATGACTTCGTCATAAAGGTCCCACGAATGCACACCGAGTGCTTCGGGAGCATAGAAATAACCGTGCGGGTCAGGTGTTTTGTAGCGGGTGAGCCCCAGAAGCCCTTCATCAACCACTGCCAGGGTATATGACATAGCTTGACCGTCAGCTTCACTCACAGTCACCGAGTATACAGACTCAGGCTCAATTTCTGCTGGGGTGCTCAGGCTTGGGCGGATTTTTGTGCGTGGGTCGTTAACGTTGATTCGTGTAATACCGTATAATCGAATCGGACTGTCATTAGCGGTTGTGGCATGGGGCTGTATCAGCGTCACAAAGGCAAATACGTTGGGGGCGTACTCTTCTTTGAGCTGCACTTCGACCTTATTTAATCCGGCGCGGGTATCGACCCATTGACTATGGAGCACACCACTGCCGTTTTCGATGGTAATGAGTGCCCGGGCATCTTGCGCACCCGGGAAGCTGAGCTCCGCTACTTCGGTCGGGAGGTAGCTCTCTTTGTCTGCGGCCACGGTCAACATCGTTTCACCTTCGGGGTTCTCACGCTGAGCCCGTCCGGCCCAACCGGGCCAGTCAATGTAGACGACTTTTCCGGTAGCATGACCGGTAGCGGGATCTTCAACCCGCACGAGGTAACGACCCCAGGCCGGGTAGTCGATGCGGAAAGTAAAAGAACCTCGTCCTTCGGTATTGGTAGAGGCGGTGCCTTCAAAGACAAGTGCAGCGCTTTGGTCACCGTCGTAGTCAACGCTTTCCGAAGCGTTCACATTCCACCACCAACGCCAGCTCAGTTTATGTATGCTGTACTTGAGGTTCTGTCTTTCTACCGGTCTGCCTTCTGCAGTGAGCGTAACCAGGTCTATTGTGTGGGTGGTATCAGTGAGGAGCATACCGCGTTTGGTATCCCCTTTTGGGGTGCGCAGTCCGACATAACCTGGGTAGGGGGAAAACGGTATGGAGAAATGATCAATTGAGAAATCCCCGCCTTGTTCAAATACACGCGTATCAAAGGTTGCGCGAAGCATTCCGGGAGCACGCTCAGGCTGAGGAGCATCGAAACGAATAGTTGCATCACCTTCTGAATTGATGCGTCCGTCAAAGATCATCACCGGAGTCGATTCCAGCTCTGCCGAAGGGTCATCAAACTGGTAGGCGCTGTAGCCTTTGAATGTGGTGGTCATGGGGCGTAGTGCCATTTCAACTTTGGCTTCCAGGTTTTTCGCAGGAGCGCCATGAAGCCACTCTGCATGAAGCTGACCCGAAACGCTTCGGTCTTGCACATCAATCTTATCACCAAAGTCAAGGTCGATACGAAGTCTGTTGGGCTTTATGTTTTCTACCCGCAGAGACTTTGTAAACACGGCATTTCCAATACGCACATTGGCGTTCCAGCGCCCCGTAGGTGCATCTTTAGCAGTGGTAACTTCCCATGCGAGATGGCGATCTTCATCGAGGCTTCTGGTTTCTCTGATGACCGGATTACCGCGTGCATCGTTCACCTCCAAAACAACAGGGTGTCTGGCCGGCAATTGTTTCGCCGCATCCTCAAGCATGAATGAAAGAAAAAGGGTGTCACCCGGACGCCATACGCCGCGCTCCCCGTAAATGAAGCCTTTCATTCCCTCTTCGGTTTTTGTTCCGCTCACGTCAAAGCGCGACATAGAAAGGCTCAGGTTGGGATGCAGCTTAAGGTAGCTCTTTTCATTTTTCAGCCCGGCAGAGACGATAAAAGGTTGCTTATCGGCGCAGTTTACAGTGAGGTAGCCTGAGGCATCGGTCAGCCCTGAACCCAGAACCCGCCCCTGGTAGTCTTCTACTTCTATGGAGACACCGGTGAGTGGTTCGGTAGATACGAGATCATTGGCCCATACGTGTAGGCGCCCGTCACCGCCTTTTTTTGCGGTGAGGGCAATGTCAGTTATCAGCACATTGCGCATTGCAAACTTTCCGCTTCGGTAATAACTACTGTGGCAGGGATTATCACGTTCATACCAGTCGTAATCATTCCAATTGGTATCCCAGGCGGAATAATAATAGCTGTCGAAATAATCCCAGAAAGAGCGTTCTTCCTCACCAAATGAATCCCAGTCGTCAGTTTCGGGCGTTGTGCGCGTGTCGTCATCCTGCGCTTCTGCGCAGGGATAGAGCGACTGGTGTTTCCGAAAGCCAATCTCAAGGCGATAAATTGCGCCCGGTTCAAGCGATGTGAGATCACTGAGGTCAAGGTAGAAGCGATTCCAACCCCCGAGATCGAGCCCGCGCCCTGTCAGGTCAATCGTCTTTCTGCGAACGATGCGTCCTACACGCTTAAGCTGCTCGCTGCCGGAGAGGTCATTGACCTGAAGAAACTGTCGTATATTTTTCTCGAAGACCTGAATAACACGCACGTCAACAGCGCTGAGGTTGACGGCTTCAAAGGCCACCGAGCTCTCATTATTGCCGGGAAGAATGGTTCGCGCTTCACCGGGGAAACGCACCGCAGGTTTGAGGCTTTCAAAATTGAGCTGTACGCTGAAGGGGGGCTGCAGCTTGTAACCTGCATAACTTTCAAGCTGTGATGCAATTTCAACAGATGTTTGTCCTTGCATCCTGTAGGCCGTATAAATCCTGACCTCATTAGAGCTGTGCTCTACCCTGAGCGGTGCTTCACCTCCGATCGTAAAAAGGCCCTCGAGGTCTGTGCCCTCAGCGATGGGATCGGAGAAAAGGAGTTTAATGTGCTGGTCAGGCTGCTGCACAATTTCATAGTTGATGACCGAAAACTCATAGAGCCCGGCAATGCGCTGTGAAGTACTGCCTGACAATTCACGGTCACCATTTTGAAGGGTCCAGTTGAGCATAACGGCAGAGCTGTCTTCTCCGCGCGAAACGCTATCAATTACAAATGAAAAGGCAGAAGTCGTCTTTTGCTGCCAGCTCAACGCCAGCTCACGTCCGCTTTGAAAAGCTGCGAAATCGGCCTGGAGTTCATCGAGTGTAACGATGTCAGAGGTATTCACTACGCCGCGAACCATCTGCAATGTGGGCGTTTTACTCTCATAAGCCTCCACACCTGTGAAGGTGGCGGTATACCCTTGATCATAGGTGCGCCAGCCAAAGCGAAACTCACTCAATTCACCTGTGGCCAACGTCATCTCGCTGAGCCGCAGGGTCGCTTTGTATTCAGACGATGACGGTAGGTATTCATTTGGAATAAACTCAAGTACATTGTTTGAAGACCATCTCAACTCACCGTCAACGGCAGGTTGCACAGAGAACCAATCAGCGCTGACTTTCTCATGAATGCCTGGCTTGAGTTGATCATCATTAAAGACTATTTTGATGGCCTCACCTCTTGACAGGTGACCGGCACTGTATGCTTTGATGTAATTGCTATATGCGCTGTCAGGAGATGGAAGCTTGTCTTCATTGCTGCACGAATGAATCAACGTTGCAACAAGAGAGAGAAAAAAGATACGGTACATGGGCTTACAGAGTTCGTGTGATGTAACAACGACAAGATCAAAAAAAAAGCCTGTCATTGACAGGCTTTCTTGATAAGAAGATATAAATCAGTTACACGACGTTCCGAAGAGGCCGAAGAATACCAAAGCGTCAGCGCTATTCGTGACGCCGTCGCCATTCAAGTCAACGGTACACGCATTGCTGCATCCAACCTCACCCAGGAGAATGAGTAGGTCGCCAACATTGATCTGACCATCGCTGTTGAAGTCTCCGGCGCAAAGAGCTTCTTCATCAGGATCGACTACTCCGTTGCAATCGTTGTCAAGGCCTTCAGCAGTTCCAGGAGCTCCCGGATAAACTTCATTATTGGCATCATCGCAATCGGTATTGTCTTGCACAAATCCGGCTTGAGGAGCGCAGAGATTTACAGGAGCTCCAGCGCCAAATCCGTCTCCGTCGTTGTCCGCGTAGTAGGTCTGCGCGAAAGCGCAGGATGCGTCGTCGCACTGAGCCGCAGGGTCAAAGTTGCATGCTGCAGGATCGGTACAACCGTCAGGCAGGATACACGATCCGTTGTCGCATTGTGCCGCAGGGTCAAAGTTGCATGCTGCGGGATCGGTACAACCGTCAGGCAGGATACACGATCCGTTGTCGCACTGAGCCGCAGGGTCAAAGTTGCATGCTGCGGGATCGGTACAACCGTCAGGCAGGATACACGATCCGTTGTCGCACTGAGCCGCAGGGTCAAAGTTGCATGCTGCAGGATCGGTACAACCGTCAGGCAGGATACACGAGCCGTTGTCGCACTGAGCCGCAGGGTCAAAGTTGCATGCTGCAGGATCGGTACAACCGTCAGGCAGGATACACGAGCCGTTGTCTTGCGTGGCTGCCGGATCAAAGTTGCAAGCTGTAGGATCTGTGCATCCGGGAATGAGATCTTCGATGCACAGACCGGTGAAGGTGAGTGTGAGATCATACCCTGCACCTCCTGAGCTGGCCCAACCGTTGAGGATGGTAATGTCCCAGTCGCCCGTACCGGTCAGTCCGGTTCCACTCAGGTCGATGGTTGCATTGTAAAGCCCACTTGTGCTCTGTTGCCATCCGGCAGGGTAGATATTCACGTCTCCGAGCTGGGTGCAACCTGCGGTTACATTAAACCCTCCGAATTCGAAGCACACCCCATTCGGATCCGTTATGGCCACAACGAGGTCACCGGCCCAGCTGCCATCGCCGGCCACGTTGGTCCAGTTAAGCTCCAGATCAACGGATGTAGGTGTTCCACCTCCTGATACGATGCTGTTAGCCGATGCACTGCTATTCAAGGTAGCCGTGATGTTGGTAACTGCGTTGCAGTCGCAATCAAATCCGGCAGGAGGGAAGGTGCATGAACCGTCATTACAGGTTGCATCGGGATCAAAGTTGCATGCTGCAGGGTCGGTACACCCATCCGGGACGACACAAGAGCCGTCGTCGCATGTCGCCGCGGGATCGAAGTTGCAGGCTTCAGGATCAGTACAGCCGTCAGGGAGAATGCACGAACCATTGTCGCAACCGGCAGCCGCATCAAAGTTACAAGCTGCAGGGTTGGTGCAACCAGGGAAGGTGCACGTGCCATCATTGATGGTGGCGTCAGGGTCAAAGTTGCATGCCGCCGGATCGGTGCAGCCCGGAGTTCCGTCGCCAACGCAGAAGCTTTCAATGATCTGATTTCCATAGTCGGGATTCGCCATTTGAACAAGCACGTTTCCGAATGGATCTACGACGGAATAATCGCCGTCAACACCGCAAGAACCATACTGAGAACCAAATACACCATCACCAAAACTGTCGTTAATGGTCAAGGTGTAGCATCCTGCCGACAGGCAGTAAGTATTCACATTGGTCGATTGGTCAGCATAGGTATTGACACCCACGTTATCAATAACATTTCCAAGGTCATCAGCGAGTGTCCAGCTAACCTCTTCACCCCAACAATCGGTCACAAATGTGAAGGTTACCTGACTGCCGCCTGATGTCAGACTAAAGCCTGAACTGCCGCTATTATTCGTTGGGTTTTCATCCGCAGAACCATTGGGGTTCTGTAGTTCAACATTAAAGGTATAGCTGCCTGACGCCAGTGCGATATCCGGTAGCGCAACGCTTTCAGATTCGCCGGTGAGCAGTGAGCCTGTCCAGTTGAATGTTTGAGGAGAGCCACCATCAATGTCGTACACGATGTCAAAACTTGTGAGGGTGTTGTTTCCGAAGTTCGCAATCGTAACTTCCGGCGTAACGGCATCTGCACAGATGTCACCGCCGGGAGCTTCAATGTTCAGAATACCCGCGTCAAGGTTATTCACACCGACTGCAGGTCCGATGGTGAAGTTTTGATTGCTGATATCAAAGAAAATGTTTCCGTCGCCTTTTACTTTAATACGCGCAGTGGTGGTTTCACCTGCAGGAATCAAGACCACTTCAGAACCGTCATTCGGTGTATTGGCAAGCAATAGGGTAGGGTAAGTGAGACCGCCATCGGTTGACAGGTAGATATCGACAGCAGCGCAGTTCACGGGCGCAGCGTCGGTATTGGCCACATCCCAGGTGATGGTCTGAAAGCTGTTGCCCGGGAAAACCACCGCGGTATTGGGTGCGGTGACGACAAACGGACCTGCGAGATCTGTGACGTCGAATGATACCTGGTCATCCTGAACGCCGCCGCCTCCGGCACTATTGTCGCGCACTGTGCAGCGAAAGGTCATGGAGCGCGCGTAGTCAGGCAGGAATTCACCAATGACGGTGGTATTGTTTACCAGGTCAGTGATGCGCGGAAATACACGCGTGGGGTTTTCAGTACTTGAAAAGCTCCTGAAGATGGGCTGTGTGCCTGACGGGTTGGTCAGGTTGTTGTCTCCGGCAGCAGTGGACGGCCCGAGGTCGTATTGCTCCCAGTTGTAGGTGAGCACATCAGGGTCGGGGTCAGATGCTGTTGCGGTCAGCTCAAAAGGCGTAGACAGCGGAATAACCCATCCACCCGTGCCTGCATCGACCGTGGGGACGTTGTTACCTGTGTTTGTGATGGTCGGACATGTATTGCCGGTTCCGTTCACTACAAAGTTGTGCATCTCGTTGATGCTGTGATTGTGGAAGTGATCATCGGAGTTGTTCTGGATATTTGGCGGACAAATACCTGCATAACCCATGATTGTAGATGCAGATCCGGGCTCGAAGGCCGCTGATCCGGCACGATTACAGTTGTTGTTCTGTGTGTGATTCGCCCCATACTGGTGCCCGAACTCATGGCACACATAGTCAATGTCAAATGGATCACCCACCGGACTACCGAGCCCGCTCACTCCGCGTGCTTTGTTGCCGGTGCACGGAGAAAAGAGTTGGGCGACACCGCCACCTCCTGTAGAGAAAACGTGACCCACATCGTAGTTCGCTGCTCCGATATTGGCATCACAAACACCTTGGTTTTCATTGATCAAAGCACCGGCACTGCTGTTTGTGAACGGATCCGTTGCACCGTTCAGAAAGATGACCTGATCATTGTTTGCGACAAGGGTCATACGCACCGCAATGTCACGCTCATAAACGCTGTTTACGCGTGTCATGGTGGTGTTAATCGCCGCAAGTGCATCAGCAACGGTGCCGCCATGAAATTGTCCGTATTCACCTGTACAGGCAACTGCTGTGCGGTATTCACGAAGCTGGGTTCCAAATGGGGTGGCAGATTTGTTCGCCATCCCCATGGTCAAGACTTCTTTGTCATTCTTTAAAGGCTTGTCTTTACCGGAAGGCTTTTCAATAGCCTCATCAAACCCGTGCAGGTCAAAATCGTCCGGAAGCAACGGGGGCGTTTCTTCCCATACCTTATTGGTTGATTGGTAGAAAGCTTCGCGCGTGTACGACATGTAATAGGCTGAACCCATGTGATCTATAGGGTCAATGTACACGGTGCTGCCATCATGAAAGATCATCGCGTGGAAACCCTTATGACTTAAGTCAAAACGCACAGAGTTCCGAGAATTCGAAATCCCTTGTCCGATAAATGACCGTATATCCGGAAAGCGTTGTTGCAACTCTTTGGCCATAACCGGACTTTGGGCAATACGAAAAGCTTCTGTGCTGCCGTCAGGCATAGGCAGGTAAAGAATCACTGTAGAAGCTGCGACAGGGGTTTCAGCTTCCATCGGTGCAATGTCGAGCACTTTGCGCAGCCCTGTCTCATCGAGATGCATACTTCGGTATTTAGCCGGTCGTATCAGTTGGTTCTCGATGGGAGGATGCGCTTCATCAGTCCAGTAAGACTGAGCCAGCGATGTCTCGGTTAAACCAAGGGAGAGCGCAATCGTGACGAGGATAATATATATCCGTTTCATGGGCTATTGGTTAAAAAAGGGCCGCTCAAAGGCGGCCCTTAGGGTAATGTAAACAGTTCTATGGGCAATCGGTTCCGAAGAGCGATAAGAAAACAAGGAAGTCAGCCGAATTGGTTTGGTTGTCGCCGGTAAGGTCAGTGGCGCAGTCACCCTGACAACCGAAGCCTGAAAGCATCAGTAGCAGGTCACTGACATCCCTGAATCCATCTGCATTGATATCGCCTAAGCAGTCTGGAGCTTCTTCATCGGCTTCAATAATTCCACTGCAATCGTTGTCGACGCCTGCAGCAGTTCCCGGAGCTCCCGGATAAACTTCATCATTGGCGTCATCGCAATCGGTATTGTCTTGCACGAATCCCGCTTGAGGAGCACATAAGTCGACAGGTGCACCTGCTCCGAATCCGTCTCCGTCGTTGTCGGCGTAGTAGGTCTGCGCAAAAGCGCAGGATGCGTCGTCGCACAGTGCTGCCGGGTCAAAGTTGCAGGCTGCCGGATCGGTGCATCCATCGGGGAGGATACAGGAGCCATCATCGCAGGTAGCTGCCTGGTCAAAGTTGCATGCTGCCGGATCGGTGCATCCATCGGGGAGGATGCAGGAGCCATCATCGCAAGTAGCTGCCGGGTCAAAGTTGCAGGCTGCCGGATCGGTGCATCCATCGGGGAGGATACAGGAGCCATCATCGCAGGTAGCTGCCGGGTCGAAGTTGCATGCTGCCGGATCGGTGCATCCATCAGGCAGTTGACACGATCCGTCATCTGTGGTAGCTGCCGGATCAAAGTTGCACGCTCCAGGGTTGGTACAACCCGGAATGTCAGTAGCAATGCAGAGACCATTAAGTGTTAGGGTAACATCATAGTTCACTCCGCTTGAGTTGTTCCATCCGTTCAGGAGGGTGACTGTCCAGCCCCCATCACCTGTAAGAGAGCTTCCGCTCAGGTCAACTGATGCGGTGTAAACACCTGAAGCGCTGTTTTGCCAGCTTCCCGGGTAGATATTCACATCTCCGATAGAGGTGCATCCGGCGGAGAGGTTAAATCCACCGAATTCAACACACGTGCCTGAGGGGTCGGTTATGGCAATCAACAGATCACCCGGCCATGACTGATCAGCGTTGGTGTTGGTCCAGTTCAATACAATATCCACGCTTGAAAGGCTTCCTGACGCATCTGCAGTCACATCTGTGCTGGCACCTCCCGCAAGAGAAGTATTGGCTGTAAGGGTATTTTCACAATCACAGGTGAAGCCAGGAGGGGGGAATTCACAAGAATCGTCGTCGCAGGTAGCGGCGGGATCAAAGTTACAGGCGGTGTCATCTGTACATCCGTCAGGCAGAATACATGTTCCGTCATCGCAGCTTGCTGCCGGGTCGAAGTTGCATGCTGTAGGATCGGTGCATCCGTCAGGCAGTACACATGAACCGTCATCACAGCCCGCTGCAGCGTTAAAGTTGCATGCTGCCGCATTTGTACATCCGGGGAAGGTGCAAGATCCATCGTTGGCATCGGCTGCAGGATCAAAATTACATGCTGCGGGGTCGGTACAACCGGGATTGCTTCCTCCGCTGACGCAGAAGTCGTGAACCGCCTGACTGCCGAAATCTGCACCGGCTACAATTTCTGCCAGCACATTACCATTCTGGTCTGTGAGTTGGTAGAATCCTTCGACTCCCTGGTACTGCATTCCATCACCAAAGCTGTCAAATACAGTGAGTGTATAACAACCGGATGGCATACAAAATGCGTAGTCATAGGTAGTTTGGGTTCCGGCATAAGGACCGTCACTGTAGAGTACAGTGCCTCCTCCGTCAGTTATCTGCCAGGTAGTCTCACCCGGATAGTTATCCGTGGTCAGCGTGAAGTCAACCGTCACTCCTGCTGCATCGAGAGAGAAGTTGCTTGTGCCGCTGTTGTTGGCGGGGTCTCCGTCTGCAGTGCCATTCGGATTCAAGAGGTTTACTTCAAATGTAAAGCCTCCGTTTCCGGGAGAAAGCGCGCCGAGGGTGACCACGTCGGTTGCATTCGGAGCAAGCAGCCCTGACCAGTTGAATGTTTGCGTGGCACCACCTTGAATTCCATATTCAATGGTGAGCGATGTGATGTCATTCGTACCCGCGTTGCGGATAGTGATCTCCGGTGTTACGCTTGCCTGGCAGTATGCGCCTGATGGTTCAGCGATAGAAAGGAGCTGCGCATTGTCGGCAACGGTTGGCGAGTTCGGGTCGTATCCATCAAGAACCAGCGTGTTGCAGCCGGGGGCAAGCCACTGACACACATTCGGATAAGTCACGTCAAATCGTCCGTAGTAGTCATTGATGTTATTTGAACACGAAGCCTGTCCTCCGTAGAGTTGTCCGATTATCCGCTGGTTTTGATCAAAGAGCGGTGAGCCGGACGAGCCGGGCTCGGTCGTACCGTCTTCCCAGTCAAAGATTTGCCAGCAGAGGGCACCGCCAAAGTTCCCTAGTCCGGCCGGATCATTGTCGAACGAAATCTTCTTTAAGTCGCCACTCGGGTGGTGAATGGCCGTTGAATTGCTTGGGGTGGCTCCGCTTGCATCCCAGCCGGCATAGTATGGATTGTAGGCGACAGGAACAGGAGAACCATTGTTGATTTCAATCAGGGCATAATCTGCCTCCCCTCCGCTGACCAGCAAGTTCGAACCTGAAACAGTATCAAAAGCACCGACGTTGTTGGTGCCACATTCGGTGCTCTGCCAGTTAAAACGGTACACCCAGCTGGCGACGCTGCCACCGAGGCAGTGATTCGCCGTAAGAAAATAAGGGTAACCGTCGTTTGCAGTATTGTTCACCAGTGCTCCGGTGCAGATTCCGTTGCCGTTAACCACGATCATGGCCACACTGTTGATTTGGTCGGTCCAGGGAGCACCTTCCGGACAAATGACGTTATTGTTACAAGGCCCTGAATCTCCAACCCCTCGCATCACTTTATTCAGATCGCGGTAAGCGTGCGTGACCGTTTCGATTTGCAGCAGGCTGTTGCCCATTTGAGCCGCAGGCTCGTAATATTCGAGAATGATTTCTTCTCCCGGTACAGGGTAGGTACCAAAGCCCATGTTGTCATTGTTGTTAGCTGCGGTGTAAGCACCGAGGATGTGCTCTCCATCAGGGCTGTAGATAAAGAGCCGTCCGCCTTCGGGCAGCTGGAACATATCAAAACTCAGGTTCAGGCTGTAGGCTCCCGGAGATTCAATTTTCAAAAGCCAAAGGCGGTCACCATTGGGGAGGTCATGCCAGCTACCTGAGTTGTTCAGGTTTCTGCCGAGTACAAAGTTCTTGCCAAATCGGTAAGGCGTATCCTTGGAAGCATGATTGATGACATCTTCACTGAGCATGGCCTGTTCATCAAAGTCTGGCATGGTCATACTGGGAATATTCCAGTCGACCTTCTGGTGCTGGAGGCTAAGTGGCATCCCACCTTCGCTCAATTGTGCTTGCAGACTAAACGATAAAAACAATACAAAAGACAGCGCGAAGATGCGCGATAGTTCAGTTAAGGTTCTCATTTCGTAAATGGGTTAATGGTCTCTACGCGTAACCTCTAAAGATACGATTTTTAGGATGAACGCATAACAATTCGTCGAACCGATTACCGAGACTGCTTGCCTTTACGGTTGGATTCTCATCGTGTTACGTTTTTTTTGGTGTTTTCTTATTCTCACGGCCTTAAAAGGCCGGATGCGAAAGTGTGCTGCTCTTTCAAGTGCCCACTATGGAAAACTGGCGCTGAATGTTGATAAAAAGCACGCATATCGGAGATTCCGGCTAAACCGAATGGGTAAATTAGAGGTTCGATTATTTGGCACAGATGCACAATGCATACGGCCGTCTTAAATAGGATTCCCTGTTCTTATGGCTGACGTACAATATACCGAAGACAACATACGGTCGCTCGACTGGAAAGAGCACATCAGGCTGCGCCCTGGAATGTACATTGGAAAACTCGGCGACGGCACCACTGCCGACGACGGGATCTATGTACTGCTCAAAGAAGTCATCGATAATTGCATCGATGAATACGTCATGGGTTATGGCAAAACCATCGAGATTACCATTAAAGATAAAACCGTGAAGGTGCGCGACTATGGCCGGGGTATTCCTCTGGGTAAGGTCGTAGACGTCGTCTCAAAAATGAATACGGGAGCGAAGTATGACAGCAAGGCGTTTAAAAAGTCGGTCGGACTCAACGGTGTGGGTACCAAGGCTGTCAATGCACTTTCTGACAACTTTAGGGTAGAGTCTGTGCGCGACGGCAAATCGAAAGCAGCAACCTTCGCTCGTGGAGAACTCTTAGAAGAAACAGATCTCGAAGAAAGCACAAAGCGCAGAGGTACCAAGGTGGAATTCATTCCCGATGCCGGGATTTTCCAGAATTTTCAATACAAAATGCAGCACGTAGAAAGGCTGCTCTGGAATTATGCCTACCTCAATACCGGGTTGACCATTATTTTTAACGGACAGAAGTACAAATCAGAGCACGGACTAAAAGACCTTCTTGAAGCAAATCTCAGCGCGGAGCCGTATTATCCTATTATCCATCTTCGGGGCGATGACATCGAGGTAGCGCTCACCCATACCAATGCGTACGGCGAAGAGCATTATTCGTTTGTAAACGGACAGTTTACTACGCAGGGGGGAACCCATCAGGGGGCGTTCAGAGAGGCGCTCGTCAAGGTAGTCAGGGAGTTTTATCAAAAAGATTATGATGCAGTTGACATCCGCGCGGGTGTGGTTGGTGCCATCAGTGTGAAAGTCATTGAGCCCGTCTTCGAAAGCCAGACCAAAACCAAACTGGGGTCTACCGAGATTGAACCAGACGGCACCTCGATCAGAAGCTTTATCCTTGATTTCCTCAAGCGGGAGTTAGATAATTACCTGCACATGAATCAGGAGACTGCTGAATCGATCCAGAAGCGCATCATGCAAAGTGAACGCGAACGGAAAGACCTTGCAGGTATCAAAAAACTCGCCAGAGAGCGAGCCAAGAAGGCCAACCTTCACAATAAGAAACTACGCGATTGCCGCGTGCATTTCAGTGATAAACACGATCGAAAAGAAGAAACCACTCTATTTATCACAGAGGGTGACTCAGCATCGGGCTCCATTACAAAGGCGCGTGATGTCAATACCCAGGCCGTTTTCTCTCTCAAAGGAAAACCACTCAATAGCTTCGGGCTTACAAAGAAGGTGGTGTATGAAAATGAAGAGTTCAACCTGCTGCAGGCGGCACTCAATATCGAAGACGGTATGGAGGGCCTTCGTTACAACCAGGTGGTTATCGCCACTGATGCCGATGTAGACGGCATGCACATCCGCCTGCTGCTCATTACGTTTTTCCTGCAGTTCTTTCCTGAACTGGTGAAAGCCGGACATCTTTACGTGCTGCAAACGCCGCTATTCCGCGTGCGGAATAAAAAAGATACCTGGTACTGCTACAGCGAAGAGGAAAAACGTAATGCCATGAGAAAGGCAGGTAAAAACCCTGAGATCACGCGGTTTAAAGGACTGGGTGAAATCTCCCCGGATGAGTTCAGTCACTTTATCGGCGAAAGCATACGCCTTGATCCGGTGGTGATCGGAAAAGACAGCAGCGTGCAGGAACTGCTGCGCTTCTTCATGGGTAAAAACTCACCTGAACGGCAAGATTTTATTATCGAGAATCTGAAAGTCGAAAAAGACGAAATCGAAGATCCGGAGACGGTCTGACGAACACAATCGCATCCCGCGCTTTTGCGCGGTAAGTGATCAGAATACCACTAAAATAGTAACCAGAACGCGCAAATGGCTGAAGAAAACGATCTGCCGCAAGGGCAAGACGACGATATGAAAGACGCAGATGGCGAGCAGCTAGAGAATGTCATCCAGGTCTCAGGGATGTACAATGAGTACTTTCTCGATTATGCCTCATATGTGATTCTTGAACGTGCCGTGCCACACCTGCATGACGGACTGAAGCCTGTGCAGCGGCGTATTCTGCATTCTCTGAGAGAATTAGACGATGGCAGGTTTCACAAAGTAGCCAACGCCATCGGCAACACCATGAAGTACCACCCGCACGGCGACGCCTCGATTGGTGATGCGATGGTACAGATCGGACAAAAGAACCTGCTGCTCGACTGCCAGGGAAACTGGGGGAATATCCTCACCGGAGACAGCGCCGCAGCGCCACGATACATCGAGGTGAAGCTGAGCAAGTTCGCCAACCGGGTGGCGTTCAACCACAAGACGACGACCTGGCTGAGCTCGTATGACGGACGAAACAAAGAGCCGGAGACACTTCCGATGAAATTTCCGCTACTGCTCGCACAAGGGGTGGAGGGAATCGCCGTAGGGCTCGCCTGCAAGATTTTGCCACACAACTTTGTGGAGCTGATTGACGGTTCGATTGATATTCTGAAAGGGAAGACCCCGACACTTTTTCCGGATTTCCCGACAGGCGGCATGATGGACGTGGAGAATTACAATGACGGTCTCCGCGGCGGTAAGATCAAGGTCAGGGCGCGCATTCGCAAAGAAGACAACAAAACGCTGGTCGTTCACGAATTGCCCTTTGGCTGTACCACAAGCTCGCTCATTGACTCGATTCTGAAAGCGAATGACCGGGGAAAAATCAAGGTGAAAAAGGTAGAAGATAACACGGCTGACAAGGTCGAGATAGTCATTCACCTCGCTACCAATGTATCGCCTGATAAAACCATTGACGCCCTTTACGCCTTTACCGATTGTGAAGTGTCGATCTCTCCCAACGCTGCAACCATTGAAGATGATCGTCCGAAGTTTATCGGCGTTGCTGAAATGCTGCGCATCAGCACTGAACGTACCAAAAGCCTGCTGAAGCAAGAACTCGAAATCAAGAAACGGGAACTTGAAGAGCAATGGCACTTTGCTTCGCTTGAGAAAATTTTCATCGAAAACCGCATCTACCGCGATATTGAAGAATGCGAAACCTGGGAAGCTATTCTCGAAACGATTCACAAAGGGCTTAAGCCACACATTAAACATCTCCTGAGAGAGGTAACCGATGATGATGTGACGCGTCTGACTGAAATTCGCATCAAGCGGATTTCAAAGTTCGATGGCTTCAAAGCAGATGAGAAAATTGCTGCACTAGAAGGAGAAATCGACAAGGTAAAGCATCACCTTGAGCACCTCGTTGATTTTACCATTGAGTATTTCAAAGAACTGAAGAAAGACTTC
The DNA here is from genome assembly GCA_018402085.1 of Flavobacteriales bacterium. GTDB lineage: Bacteria > Bacteroidota > Bacteroidia > Flavobacteriales_D > Sanyastnellaceae > Sanyastnella. Next base: position 1,152,769 of record JAGYJM010000002.1, read on the forward strand.
GGTGAAGGCCGCGAGCGTAAAACGGAGATCAAGACCTTCGATACCATTGACCGAACAAAAGTAGCTGTGGCCAATGCCAAGCTCTACGTTAATAAGGAAGAAGGATTCGTAGGTACCGGACTCAAGCGCGGAGAAGGTGATTTCGTGCAAGATTGTTCAGATATTGACGATATCATCGTGTTCCGCCAAGACGGTACCATGATCGTCACCCGTGTGTCTTCAAAAGCTTTCGTCGGTAAGCATATCATCCATACCGCGGTATGGAAGAAAGGCGATAAACGAAGGGTGTACAACTGCATCTACCGAGACGGAAAAGCAGGTAAAATCTATATCAAACGCTTCAGCGTAACCTCCATAACCCGAGATCGTGAATACGATGTCACGAAAGGAACCAAGGGGTCTGAAGTGTTGTATTTTACCGATAACCGTAACGGTGAAGCCGAAGTAGTCACCGTATTCCTCCGGGCGATGCAGCGAGTGAAAAAACTGAAGTTCGACCTCGATTTTGCTGATTTTAATATTAAAGGACGAACGGCGGCGGGTAACCAGGTCACCAAATACCCGGTGCGTAAGATTGAACTGAAAGAAGAAGGCATTTCTACGCTCGGTGCACGTAAAATCTGGTTTGACGACACGGTGCAACGATTGAATGCTGACGGGCGAGGAAGTTTTCTCGGTGCTTTCAATGCTGAAGATAAGATCCTTGTCATTCTGAGCAGCGGAGAATACAAGCTCACGGGCTTTGACCTGACTACTCACTTCGATGAAAATATGATTCATCTTGAAAAGTGGGATCCCGAAAAACCGGTTTCTGCCGTGTATTATGATGGTGAAAAAGAAGACTTTTACGTGAAACGCTTCCTTCCGGAGATGACTACCAAGGCAGTTTCTTTCATCTCTGATCATACAGATTCACGACTTGAGGTCGCCTCAACTCTCTTTCACCCGCATGTGCGTATTCGATTTAATAAACGATTCAGACACACCCGCGATAAAGATGATCAAATCATTGATCTCACCGGATTTATTGCAGTAAAAGGACTAAAGGCACTCGGAAATAAACTGAGCACCTTGCCGGTCACAGAGGTCTCCCTGGAAGAACCGGTAAAGGAACTCGAGCAGAAAGCTGAGGCAGAACACCTCGCAGCCTTTGGAGAAACACCTCAGAATGCGGATCATTCTATCACAACAAAAGAGCATGAAGAGGGCATGGATGATGCCGAATTCTTCGCCAATGACGAAGTCAGTCAGCCCATCGAACTCGATTTACCTGAACCTAAAAAGAAAAAATCACCGGATCGGGATAACAGCGATGACCAGCCTACTTTGTTTTAATTGAAGCAAACCGCCTTCGCCTTGCATCTTGCCCTTACCGGTGGTGCAGCTGCATATTCTTTAAGCAGTTAAGCCCTTCTTCTGCGTCAGTCCGAACGAAGCTAAAATGGCTAACACCGGTACCACCGGCATACGGAAACGAGCGTCAGGCATTGTGATCGTTGAAGCCAGCATAAAGTACACCAGCAATGTAAGTAGTAATAGCACGGAAGCCGGCTGCTGTTTCCAAAGCCTCACAAGGCCTGTTAACGCAAATGCGAAAGTGCATAAGCTCAGTAGAAATTGAAACCCGCTGAGTGCTACGGTGAGCTTGTGGTTCTCGGCGAAAAATCGCCGGATGCGACCTTCCTCTGACTCCGCACCGGTTAGGGGAGCATAAGCATATTCCAGTCCTAACGCCCGATCAAACCAGGAGCGGGGAGGCTTGAAAAAGTACATCGCCATTTTCGCAGCACTTTGCTTCATGAACACACCGGGATGATCACGCAGCACCTCAAAAGCACGACTTTTCGCCCAGTTTCTGTACTTGCCCGCACTGGGCACCGGCTCGTGCTCCATCGCCGAGCGTGCCTCGTTGATGAAGTTTGCCTGAACCTCGTTGAACGGACGGGCCGTGGCTTCGGCTTCAACTGCTGCCGCATTGAACAGTAAAAGGTTGTTCATATCCATCGTACTCAAAGCCGCAGAACCGAAGATCATATCGTTGCGTAGTTTCCATCCGAACACCGGAACAAGTCCGATCAGCAAGATCAACGCCGGACGTTTCCAGGTGCGGGTTTCGGCAACCATCCAGAGAAAAAAGAGCAGCGGCAGGTAAAGTCCGATAGGGCGCACGAGAATGGCGCTACCCATTACAAGACTGGCTGCCCACCAGTAAATGCCGTCATTTCGACCTTTAATAAAGAGCCACAAACTCAGCGTTAGCAACAGTACAAAGAGACCGTCGCTCAGGATCATCGGTGTAAAAAGAATCAGACAGAGGTCAGCTGCTACGATCCAGGCGGCAAGCCGTGGCGAAGGAGCATGCAGTTGTTTCGCAGTGTCATAGATAAGAAGTGGAACCAATGCACCAATTGCACTTTGCACAAGGGCAATGAAAGCGAATGAGACACCTAATGCTCTGAAAGGAATTAGAAACCCGGGGTATCCCGGGGTACGGATCATATCAGGAATGTAGGGCTCGAAAGGCATCAGGCTGAAGGCCCCCTCACGGAGAAGATTGTCAGCAAGCCGTAAATAGGTAGAACTATCAGGACCGGTGAAGACGGCTCCTGTCACGAGTACGGCTGTCCACCATGCCATTCGAACCAGAAAAGATCCCGCAAAAATCCGCGTATGGGCAGTTGTCCACATCTCCTGCAAGTTGCTATAAAACCCTCTACCTTCGCACTGTTGAACCGAAAAGGATGCATAAGCTTCTGATTTTCTTGTTTGCGACCGCACTGCTTGCTGCCTGCCAGGAGCCTCCGGCGTCTGAAGCAACCTCCGTTGCGCGCACCGTTGGTGAACGCTATGAAACCGATGTGCTTGAACATCCCGAGTGGTCTGTAGATGCAGCTCTTTACTACCTCAACTTCCGACATTTCACTCCGGCAGGTACCATCGCCAAAGCCGCTGACAGCCTGAAGGTGTTGAGCGATATGCAAGTGGGCGGCTTGATCATTAGTCCGCCTTACCAGATCGGCAAAGAGAACCGGCGTGGCAGCCTCGGTGACCTGAGGGCCATCCGCAATCACCGCAAGGTCGATGAAGCGCTCGGTGACAGGGTGGTCTTCGAGCAATTTGTGAGTCGTTCGCACAGCCTCGGTATGCAGGTCCTGCTCGAATGGCCGCTGGCGTATGTGTCAGTCGATCACGGCTGGACCGATACCCTCCGGCAAGTCCTCATCACAGACAGTCTCGGAAAAGTCATTCCGGTACGTGAAGACCTTGCCCGGCTCAACTTTGATGCCGATACGACGCTTGCAGTAGTGCTAAATGAGCTGCAATTGTGGTTGCTGCAGACCGATATTGATGGGTTTTACTTCCGCAACCTGAATGCCCTGTCAGACGATCAGCAGCTCGCGTTGAGTTCGGCCTTGCGAAGTACAAAGAAGCAGGTAATGATCATCGCCGACGAGGATCGGCCTGATTTGCACTACCAGATCGTTGATGCGACGATGGCCATTGACTTTCCGGCAATGCTGGAGGAGTCGCTCTTCAGCGAAAGTGGTCCTGATACCCTCGAAAAGTGGATGCAGCGTGAGCGCGATGAATTTATCGAAAGCGCGTATCGCGTGCTGTACCTGAGCTCACCCGAATTGAACGCCCTCGAAGGAACCGTTCCTGACCGATTCGGTAAGCTCAGTCGCGTTGCCACGGTGCTGTATACCACCTTACATGGTCTCCCCATGCTCTATAACGGCCAGGCATCAGGTAATACGCGCGCCCTGTCGCCTTACGAGAGCGACACCATTCGATATGATGACCTCTCTTTACGCAAGCTTTACACGAAACTCTTCAAACTGAAGCGTGAAGAGTCTGCACTGCGAAACGGATACGGGGGCGGACGATACGAGCGGCTTGAAATGGCAGATGAGAACGGCATTTTCTGTTTTCGCCGGTTCAATGATGAAAGTGAAGTGGTAGTAGCGGTCAATCTCAGCGATCGTCCGGCAAGCCTGCAACTCAGCAAAGTACCGGATGCTACCTATGCCAGTATTTTCAATTCAGAAGTGCTTTCTTCATTCACCAACGGTGCCTTTGATCTCGCACCATACGGCTACCAGGTGTTTGTGCGAACCGATAAGGTCATTCCCTGATGCAGCAGTGGCCACCGGATAACACCTTCCGCAACGTACGTGACTGGCTCTTGAACCGCCTTTCAGGTGCTCACTCTGAATCTCGTGAGATAGAATCATGGGTACGTATTCTCCTTGAATGGCAGTCAGGTTTGAATCGGGCTCAACTTCTTGCCGTGGGGTACCTTTTCACGGAGTCACAGCTGAACCTCCTCGCTGCTGCTGTCCGTCGGCTCAACGAGGGCGAGCCCCTGCAACATATCACAGGTACAGCCTGGTTTTACGGCAGACCCTTCAAGGTCAGTCCGGATGTGCTTATCCCTCGTCCGGAAACCGAAGAACTGGTCAGCCTCATTCTGGCTCAATTACCCGACGATGACAGCCTCCGTGTGCTGGATATCGGCACCGGTTCAGGGTGTATTCCTATTACCCTGAAGCTCGAGCGCCCTGATCTCCATGCAGAAGCATGGGATGTTTCAGAGGCGGCGCTTTCCGTAGCGGTTTACAACGCAAAAGCGTTGGATGCGTCGGTTACGTTCAGGCAGGCAGATGTGCTGCTTGCCGAAGCGGCCGAATCATTTGACGTGGTGGTCTCCAATCCGCCTTACATCACGTTGTCAGAGGTGATGGAACTTGATCCGCGCGTGCGCAATCACGAACCGCAACTGGCACTCGCCGTTCCGGATAACGATCCATTGGTCTTCTACAAGCGCATTATTGCTCTTAGTACTGTTCCGAATCACCCGCTGCTCAGCGCAGGCGGACAACTCTGGTTTGAATGCCATGAGCGTTACGCAGAACAGGTAGCCGCATTGTGCGAATGCTATGGCAGTACGGTGCTGCGTCTTGACGCGCAAGGCAGGGAGCGCATCGTTCAGTTGATGAAGAGCGAAGGGGAGTAAGCTGCGCTCGTGTCTCTTGGCATTGCCGCACCGATGAACGTAGCAGAGTTAAAGTGAAGGTTGCCCTTAATCTGGGAGTGAAGCCTTCCGTTAATGTGAAAAGGCCGTAATGAAACTACACTATTTCGCCGAAAGTTGCTGGAAACTTCATGCGGACAGGTTCACCTTTGCAATCGATGAGCTAAACACACTAGCCTTGTACAATTGAATGTTCTCCACTAGAAAGTACCCAATGACAATCTGAAGGCATCCGTGATCTTCGGACACCACCTTTCGGTGAACCAACGAACTGTAGGCATCCATGGCAGTAGGTGTACACTGCAGTGTGGGCCCACTGCCGGCATAGTTTTAACACTCCTTCACAAACATAAAATGTCCTTCACAAGGTTGCAATGGTCCGTAAAAAAGTTGAAATGTCGTTCGCAATGTGTCTTCACACAGCCAGTCTGGCGTTTTGAAGCACTGCTATCCGGTTATCCTTCTTGGTTTGAGATTTAACCGGACATGGATAAATTCTAAGAATTATCTGACAAGCCTGTCAGCCACTGCAACGGAACGTACAAACGCCTCAGGCGTTAATGGGTTGGAAAGGCGGCGCGAAAGACGCAAAAGCCGAAACTTAGACTCACAAACCATTCCCTATGTACTTTACAAACCTTCAACGCCGCCTCATGTTGGCATGTGCGCTTTTCACAGCGCAAACCTGCTTTCTTATCACACCGGCCTATGCCGGAACTACAGTGGATGCCCTCTCACTGGCCAGCTCTCCCATCGTGGTTGACTGTTTTTATAACTCTTGTGATACCTACGGAGAACCCACATGCGCAGGAGACCCGGTTTGGATCGCAAACCTTTCGGTTGATGTGACGGATCCAGAATATGCTGATGAAATTACTCTCAGCCTCTCCGGTGCCCCTTCAGGTATGTCGATCAGCTCATATAGCTATGAAATTGGTCCGGGTTATCCCGATGATTTCAATCATATTTATGCGGATGTTGACCCTTCGCTTATCCCCGGAACCTATACCTATGACATCGTACTGACTATGACCGACGGATCAAGCGCAAGCTACACAGTAACCTCGTCGTTCGAGCTTGAAATTGCCTGCAGCGATGAAACAGCATGTAACTATCAGCCATTTTCAATGTGCTGGGGAGATGATGACTGCGAATACCCTGAGGCAGGTTTCGATTGCGACGGCAATGCGCTGATCACCGCTGAGTGTTTCTATAACTCTTGCACAAGTGATGACGAAATTTGTGCCGGAAGTCCGCACTGGATTGCCAACCTCTCTGTTGACCACGGGGATCCAAACTACGCAGGTTCCATTACCCTTAGTCTGGATGGAGCTCCCGATGGTATGACCATCAGCTCGCAGAGCTATGATATTGGCCCCGGTTTTCCCGATGATTTCAATCACATCTATGCGGATATTCCTGAAACGGTGCCACCGGGTGAGTACACGTATGATATTGTACTGACCGATGAGAATGGCGGGTTCACAAGCTTTTCATTGACTACCCAGATTTCTTTTGCTGAGACAACGTGCTGGGATTCTGATGCCTGCAATTACGATCCCGGCTCTATGTGCACCGATTATGACAATTGCGAATACCCCGAAGACGGATATGACTGCAATGGCAATTGTCTTGAAGATACAGATGGTGACGGCATTTGCGATTCTTTTGAAATAGCGGGGTGTACTTCTCCGGATGCGAACAATTACGTCGCAGAAGCGACGGATGATGACGGTTCGTGTACGTTCGAATCGGCCGCTGAAGGATGCTCAGATCCGGATGCGATCAACTTCATGAGTGGGTTAGTATCAGCAGGGCAGGGAACACCTCTGGTCAGTAACCTATCCATGGAAGGGTTGACCTCCATAAGCGATGAAGGGTTCTTTCTCGGGTATACCTTTACCGCTCAGGAAGCGGTGTTTATCACTGCTCTCGGAGCACTTCAACCTGCAGGTGAATGGGACAATGGCGATTGGATGAACCCTGAATTGATAGAGTATAACGGCAATACGGGCGAAGCACAGCTCGGACTCTATGCAAATAGCGGTGAATTGCTCGCAAGTGCAATCGTGGCGCCCTCAGATAACACTGAAGACGGATTTGAGTATAGCACCATTCAAGCCGTTCAACTGGAGGAAGGTGCAACCTACCACCTCGTATTGCTTACCGGTAATGGGGTCTACTTCGGCTACGGAAATCAGGCTCTTCAGCAAATTGCCTACAGCGATTCATTCGCCATTACAGCCATGCGTTCTTCAAATACAAGCGCCACGGAAATGCCCGCTGAACTGCCTGATAACACGAACTCGTGGTCACTCGAATACGTGTTCGCTAATCTGAAGTTCAGTCAAACCGAGCCAATTGCAGAAGAGAATTGCATCTACGTCGGTTGCACCGATGCCAACGCCGATAACTACAACGCAAACGCGAGCTACGATGATGGCAGTTGCACCGTGAATGGCAATGCACTGGTTTACGGCTGTATTGACGATAGCGCAATGAACTTCAACGAAGCGGCAACTCTCAGTGATGATTCGTGCGTATTCGTACCTGAAATTGAAGGATGTACCAATGCTGAGGCGGCGAACTACCGCGAAGAAGCTGTGAATGATGACGGCTCTTGTCTGTTCGTTGGCTGCACAAATCCGGCTGCAGATAACTACAATGCAGAAGCTGACTTTGATGACGGTAGCTGCGCTATCGCAGGAGGAGTCTTGATTTACGGCTGCACGGATGAAGAGGCCATTAACTATATGCCGACCGCAAACGTGAACAGCGATTGGTGTTTTTATAACGATTCGTGCAAAGGTGATTTTGATAACGATGGTGACATCGATGCCTTAGACCTGCTGAGTTTTCTTGCTGACTTCAGTGGTTTATGCGAATGATAGTATGCGGCTAAGGCCGCAGACCTCTAAATGCAAATAAAAAGCCCCGCTCAATGGCGGGGCTTTTTTTATAGTATTGGATGAACAGCGACTATCAAAGGGGTCGAATAATTTCTTCGGTTCTGACGACCTGTTCTTCGAGTTTGTGGCGGTAAATCCAGTCGAGAAAGGTTTCGACAACATCAAGATCAATACGACCCCAGTTGTCGCCCTTGCTCATAGCTGCAGCCGATACCTCGACCGCACGCTTGAGGTCGATGTCTTCATCGTGCGAAGGAATTCGTTTGCTGAGCAGCGCTGCGGCCTCGTCCTGATGCTCCATAGCGTATACGAAGCCTCTCCGTGTAGCTTCCATGAATTTTCGGAAGGCATCCGGACGCTCATCCAGCGCTTTTGCGCTGCACACAATTACCGGCGAGTAGGAGTAGGGAATGTGATAATCGGCCATTCTGAATTTGCGAAGCCTGACCCCGCGCTGCTCTGCCTGCACGCCCTCCCAGTTATCGAAGATCCAGGTGGCGTCAATCGTCTCATTCAAAATGGTATCCCAGATGCCCAGTTTATCCGGGTTAACAATCTCGATGTTACCCTCACCACCGTCATTACGGATCATCTGCCTCACAATCGCGTCTTCGTATCGTGCGTTGTAAGAGGCGTAGCGCTTGCCGTCGAGGTCTTTCGGACGCTCAATGCCGCTGTCTTCGCGCACCACAATCGCACTTACGTCATTCTCATAAACACTGCCAATGGCCGTCAGATCAAACGGCGCAGCCTTGGTACGGTAGCTGAAAATGCTTTCAGTAGGACATAGCGCGAGGTCTGCTCGCCAGAGCTCCACTTTCTTCGCAGGGGTGATCTGGTAATTGTCAATCGAAGGATCGGTGATTTCAACGTCAAGCCCGAGTTCACGGTAAAAACCATGTTGCCAGGCCACGAAAAATCCAATATGATTCACATTGGGCGTCCAGTCAAGCGCCAGTCGAAGGTTCTCCATCTCAGTCTGTAGTTTTTGGCGGCGCAAATATAACGGCTGAGACAGCGCAGCAAGGTGAACCTGTCAAAAATCAGTCACTGAGCCGCTTACAGGTACATCTGCACCAGTCCGTCAGGTAGGTCGGTCAAAATCTGTCTGGTTTCGCGATTGACTTCTGCAATTTGATCATCGTTCATAGGGATCAGCACTTCTTTGCCGTTGTGGTCGCAGATGAACAACGGATTGGTCGGGTGCTCGGTGATGGCCTTGATCTCGCCCACCTCGCCAAAGGTTTTGTCTGTCAGGGTGAAGCCGATGACTTCATGAAAGTAGAATTGCTTTCCACTCAGCTTCGGCAAGAGTTCAAGCGGCAGCCAGACTAGTTTATCGATGAACGGAATGGCTGCAGATTCACTGTCAATGCCTTCAAGCTCAATAACAGCTTGATTTCCCCGCGGATCGAACCGATCGATGAACCAGGGCACCATGCCGCTTTCTTGCTCAAAGAAAATTCCGTCAAGCTCATAATAAACAGACGGGTCATCAACATCAAGAAACAGCATCATGGCGCCTTTGTATCCGTGAAGTCTTGTAATTTTACCGAGGTTGAAGAACTTTTCTTTATCCACTTTCGAAACATTTGCAAGGATGAAGACCCTTTCGGACGGTCATCCGGTTTGAAGAAGCATTGCAATGGCCAATACTGAAAGCCCCAGGCCGATGAGGTTGCTCCGGTTGAATCGTTCATTGAACATCAGATAAGCGGCCATAGCCGACAGCAATACCGTACCGAGGTTGTTCAGCGGAATAATAGCTGAACGGTCGAGAATACGTGAGTCAAAAGTCATCACGATGAAGTAAATCGAACCAAAATTTACCAGTCCGAGCAATGACCCGCCCAGTAGAGTAGGAAGGTTGAATACCGGCATACCTTTCACAGCGCGCACCACGAGCACAATGCTTCCCAGCACTACTGCCGTGATGAACGGTGTGCTTGAAAACAGGTATTTGTCACTCTCGCTCTGCAGGTAGCCGCCTTGTGAGAATTGTCCGAGTGTAAGATCAATGATACCGCTGCCGATGAAGATGATCACCGGAAAAAGGGCATAGCTCCAGTTGAAGTCACCACTTCGGGTGCGCCTTGAGCTGAGCACCACCCCGGCAACAGCGAGCAGCACCGCACCAATCTTGATTGCCGTAGGTGCATCTTCAGGGTCTGTCAGCATGAACCATGCCACCGGCAGCACCAGCGACATCTTGGTTGCAATGCTGGCCACGCCCACGCCCACGCGTTGCGAGGTGAAGGCCATGAGGTAAAACAGCGTGATGAAGAGCACACCAATCGAAAGTCCTGCCTGCACCCAGATTTCACTCACTTTCTCCGCAAGCGGGTAGCCATCTTCAAGCATGAGTACACCGAGCGATGCGGCTACCGCATAATTCACGACGATCGCCGGAAAAGTATACGCCCCCCATTTCGGAAAGGAGCGAAAAAGCACAAAGATTGCAGCAGAAGATACCATGCAGAGCAAGAGCCAGATCATGGGGAGAATATGCTTACACGGTCTGCACCGTAAGTATATGAATCGCTGGGTTCAGCGTTTATTTTCGGCGCAGAAGCGCCGGATGCGAACATGGTCTGTCCGCTCAACACCCTTGCCTCGTCCCAAAAGCCACCTTCGATAAACCGCTCCAGGGTGTATTTGCCTCCTTCAACCATTAACGAGAGGATGTTCCTGCGGTACAGTTGGTTGAGCACCGTCTTGAGTAAATGTTCACCTCTTGCTTCGACACACTCAACCTTAGCATCCGGCCATTTCTGGCCGAAATAAAGGGTCGGAGCAGCATCGTTGTAAACGCGCAAATCATGACGCTGGGCCTCACCCTGAGGATCCAGTACGATACGCAACGGTTGCGGTCCCTGAACATCACGCGCGGTGAGTTCGGGATTATCGGTAAGCACCGTTTTACTGCCCACGAGGATGGCCTGGTGCTGTGTACGCCAGAGGTGGACAAGCTTTCGGGTTGCGGGTTGTGTGATCCAGGCCGGACCGCCATCACCCGGAGTTCGGGCGCGGTCAATCAGTCCGTTCGCCGTCTGTGCCCACTTCAGTAAAATGTACGGACGCTGCTGCTCGTGAAAAGTGAAAAAGTGGCGGTTGAGCTGTCGTCCGGCACGTTCTTCAACCCCTTGAATAACTTCAATACCGGCAGCCTGCATCTTTTCGATGCCTTTGCCATCAACGGCAGGGAAGGGGTCGCGGTTCGCAATCACGACTTTCGGGATGCCGCTTTTGATAATGAGGTCAGCGCAGGGGGGCGTCTTACCGAAATGTACGCAAGGCTCGAGGTTCACGTAGAGCGTGGATGAGGTCAGCAGATCAGGCTCCTCAACGGAGGCAATGGCATTGACTTCAGCGTGCGGCTCACCGTAGCAGCGGTGATAGCCTTCGCCGATGATGCGCTCGTTGTGAACGATCACCGATCCGACCAGCGGATTAGGGGCTGTATTTCCGGTACCGCAGGCAGCAAGCTGAAAACAGCGGTGCATGAAAATGCTATGGGAGTCAGGCTTTTTTGTCACCTGCAGCGATAAGGGTATTCTTCAGGAGTGACGCAATGGTCATCGGACCCACACCTCCCGGCACAGGTGTAATGTAAGAGCACTTTGGGGCCACCTCGTCAAAGGCGACATCACCTTTGATGACGTATCCTTTTTCTGTTTCGGGCGCATCTACACGGGTGATGCCAACGTCCACAACCACGGCACCTTCTTTGACCATGTCAGCTTTGAGAAACTCAGGCTTACCGAGTGCAACCACGATGATGTCTGCTGCGCGGGTAAGTTCTGCCAGGTTTTGTGTTCGCGAGTGCGTGAGTGTCACGGTACAGTTACCCGGGTAAGCATTTCGTCCGAGCAGAATGCTCATAGGCGAGCCCACAATGTGAGAGCGGCCAATGACCACGGCATGCTTGCCTTCGGTAGGCACGTTGTAGCGTTCCAATAGCTGGATGATGCCAAAGGGAGTGGCCGGAATGAAGGTGGGCAGATTGAGAGCCATGCGTCCGACGTTCTCGGGGTGAAATCCGTCAACGTCTTTTTCCCGCTTGACCGCTTCGATGACGCGCTGCTCATTGATGTGATCGGGCAGGGGCAATTGAACGATGAATCCGTCAACATCGTCGTTTTGGTTGAGGTCATGAACGATCTCAAGCAATTCACGTTCAGATGTTGTGGCGGGTCGTTCAATGAGGGTGCTTTTGAAACCGCAGCGTTCGCAGGCGCGTACTTTGCTCCCGACGTAGGTTTTGCTCGCACCGTCAGTACCGATGAGCACAGCAGCGAGATGCGGGGTTTTGAGTCCTTTCGCCTTTCGTGCTTCAACCTCCTCCGCGATTTCTTCGCGAATGGCTTTTGAGGTTGCTTTTCCGTCGAGGATATCCATAATCAGCGGCGCATTCCGCGGAGGCCTTTAGCCATATTGGCCATCCGGCTCTTATTGGTCATCATCCGCATCATTTTTCGGGTTTCTTCAAATTGCTTGAGCAGCTTGTTGACTTCATTCACAGAGGTTCCGCTTCCTGTCGCAATGCGTTTCTTGCGGCTTCCGTTAATGAGTTTGGGTTCACTGCGTTCTTCGGGGGTCATTGAGTGAATGATGGCCTCGATGTGTTTGAAAGCATCGTCATCAATTTCAACATCTTTCATCGCCTTGCCCATGCCGGGGATCATGCCGAGCAGGTCTTTGACGTTACCCATTTTCTTGATCTGCTGAAGCTGATCGAGGAAGTCTTCGAAGTCGAAGGTGTTTTTCTCAATTTTCTTCTGCAGTTTCTTTGCCTTCTCTTCGTCGTACTGCTCCTGAGCGCGTTCAACCAGAGATACCACATCGCCCATGCCAAGAATACGGTCGGCCATACGCTTCGGGTAGAAGAGGTCAAGCGCATCCATTTTTTCACCGGTACCGATGAATTTAATGGGCTTATTGACCACTGACTTAATTGAAAGCGCCGCACCCCCGCGGGTGTCCCCGTCAAGCTTGGTCAGAATCACACCGTCAAAATCGAGGCGGTCATTAAAAGTCTTCGCTGTGTTGACTGCATCCTGACCGGTCATGGCGTCTACCACAAAGAGGGTTTCGGTAGGTTGTACCGCTTTTTTGACCGATTCGATCTCTTGCATCATTTGCTCATCGATGGCAAGCCGCCCGGCGGTATCAATGATTACTACATTGTGTCCGTTTGCACGTGCATGCTGCAGAGCATTTTGAGCGATCGAAACGGCATTTTTATTTTCAGGTTCACTGAATACCTCCACACCAATGGATTCACCTACTACGTGCAGCTGATTGATCGCTGCAGGCCGATAAATGTCGCAGGCTACGAGCAGTGGCTTTTTGCCTTTCTTGGTTTTCAGGTAATTCGCCAGCTTACCGGAGTGTGTGGTCTTACCTGAACCCTGAAGTCCGGACATCAAGATGATACCCGGATTGCCCTGGAAATGAATATCTTCTTGCTCACCTCCCATCAGGCTGGTGAGTTCTTCGTGTGTGATTTTCACAAGAAGCTGTCCGGGTTTCACGGCCGTCAAGACTTCTTGTCCGAGTGCCTTTTCTTTGACCCGGTTCGTAAAGTCTTTTGCTGTTTTGAAATTAACGTCAGCATCGAGAAGGGCGCGACGCACTTCTTTGAGGGTTTCAGCCACGTTGACTTCAGTGATCTGGCCTTGTCCTTTCAGGACTTGAAACGCCTTATCAAATTTTTCCTGTAATCCTTCAAACATCTTCTACGCAATTCTAAGGGTACAAAAATAGCAATCCTCACGGGCTTCGTGTCAGCGAGGTACAGGTAGTGACCAATTTCGCATGACGGCGATCCTCCGGAGGGTAATCACGACGGTGATACTGACGAATATGGGCCAATATTCGTCTTCAGAGAAATGTCGAAGCAAAAGGTAAACTACTCCGCCGGCTACGCAAGCCATGGCATAGATCTCTTTTCGAAAAATCAGCGGGATGCGATTTACGAGAACGTCTCGTACCACTCCGCCGAAAACGGCAGATACGGTTCCCATCATTAACGCAATGATAGGAGAGAGCCCGATTTGCAGCGTTTTTTCGAGGCCGAGAATAGTGAACAGACCAATTCCGATCGTGTCAAAAATGAACATGGTGCGGCGCCATCCGGCAATTTTATTTCGCATGAAAAAAGCCACCAAAACACCAGCGCCCACAGCGATGAGATAGTGGTTATTCGTCATCCAGCCCACAGGTGTGCTTCCGATAAGCAAGTCGCGCAGCGTGCCTCCGCCAAGTGCCGTCACAAAGCCAATTACACTTGCGCCAAAGGCATCAACCTTGCGCTTGATACTTGTGATAACCCCGCTGATTGCGAAAACGAACGTTCCCACGAGGTCAATGGCATAGAGCAGGTCTTTAACCGAAAGTGCGTACTCCAAGGTTCTTGTATTGGTTGGCAAAGGTCGTGAGGAGCGCTTGAATACAAAACATCCCGCCGAATATCAGCGGGATGTTTCATAAAGCAATGTCGTAAGCCGGATTCTGTTCACGCTTGCACGCGCTTCGTCATTGATCTGTGCAACCTACCCCCCGGCATCAGACGGGCCGCCCTCAATCGCCGGTATATGTGGTCTTGCAGCCCGCAAGGTTTACCTGAGCTGCAGAGTCACCTCTGCACTGGTGAGCTCTTACTTCACCTTTGCACCCTTGCCTGTTCTCCGAAAACGGAGCCATCGGCGGTATAAATTTCTGTAGCACTATCTGTTGCCGGTTACCCGACACCTCCCTTTCGAGGAGTGCGGCGCCCTGCGCTGTCCGGACTTTCCTCCCTGCGTTTGACGCAGAGCGACGAAGTCAATTGCACTCAAAAGTACCAATAAACCTCGCATCCGGCGCTTTTGCGCCGAAAAAAATGTGAAACATTGTAGTAGTTTGGGTATTAACTGCTATATTGATCTCTTAAAATAGGAAATCCGAACCACGGGTTACTGCACAAAACCATTAAAGAAATACTCATGCCCGCCAGTAAAGGCAATTTCCAGCTTTCACTCACAGATGAAGAGCTGACGGAACTAAAGAAAAGCTACGAAAAAGAATACATTGAACTGTCACGAAGGCTGGAATACCTGCGCAGTATGCTCACAAAAGCAGGCAGTACCATTGTGAAAGGAGGCGTTGAAGAACGGCAAAAGCGCTTGCCGCGAGAGGGCACCGGCAAAAGAACCTTACCGGGCCCACGCCAGCCGAAGCGTCGAGGTCCCCGCTCGGTGTGGGGAGATTTTATAGTGCAGCGCTTGCGTAAGCTCGATCGGCCAATGAGTTATGCAGAAATGCTTGAAGACGCAATGGAAATGCATTCAATTCCGAAAGAGCGGCGTGAGAATGCTAAGGGGAGCATTCTGAATAGTGCGTTCAGACTGCGCAAGACGCATCGCGCAATAGAAACCGTAAGTGTGCCCGGTAGAAAAGAGAAGTTTATTGTACTGACTTCCTGGCTCAAATCTGACGGAAATCTTAAAGCCACCTACCTCATGAGATTTGAAGAACAGGTGAACATGTTGAAAGAAGCTTCAGCTTCACTCAAGGGGACGCCGGGTGATTCATCAAGGAGCCTTCGACTCGCTGATGAATCTGCCAAGAGGGCAGGGAAAAACAAATAAAAAAGGGCCGCATCGCGGCCCTTTTTAGTATTCAACTGAAGTATTGAGCTCATTCAGAAGCCATGTAGGGGTACCTGTAATCTTCGGGTGATACAAAGTTCTCTTTGATCACGCGAGCAGAAGCCCATCGAAGAAGGTTCATGTAGGATCCGGCTTTGTCATTGGTGCCCGAACCCCGAGCACCGCCGAAAGGCTGCTGGCCCACCACCGCGCCGGTAGGCTTATCATTGATATAAAAGTTGCCGGCAGCATTTTGAAGGATATCTGTAGCCTGCTCAATGGCGTAGCGATCGCGACTGAATACCGCACCTGTGAGTCCGTACTCGCTGGTTTCGTCAACAAGATGAAGTGTATCCTCGAAGTGATCGGCGTCATACACGTAGATTGTAAGTACCGGTCCGAAGATTTCTTCAACCATGGTGCGGAATTTAGGGTCTTTGGCCAGAATAACGGTTGGCTCAATAAAGTACCCTACAGCGTCATCGTAATTCCCTCCCATGATGACTTCAGCGTCAGCATGGTTCTTTGCATACTCGATATAGCCGGTAATTTTATCAAAAGCCTTACGATCAATTACAGCACACAAGAAGTTGCTGAAGTCGTCAGGTGCTCCCATCTTCATACTCTTCAGATCAAGCTCCATTGAACTGCGTACTTCATCCCACATATTTGACGGGATGTATGCACGACTGGCCGCCGAGCATTTTTGTCCCTGGTACTCAAAGGCTCCTCGAACCAATGCGGTAGCAACTTGCTGCGGGTATGCGCTGTGATGTGCGATCAGGAAGTCTTTACCCCCCGTTTCACCAACCACACGCGGGTAATACTTGTAGAGATCAATGTTCTGACCAATTTCTTTCCATAGGCTCTTGAAAACAGCCGTTGAGCCTGTAAAGTGGAGCCCGGCGAATTCAGGGTGTCTGAAAACTACAGCGCCGGCATCAGGACCTTCAACGGTGACCATATTAATCACGCCTTCGGGAAGTCCGGCTTCGTGAAAGAGCTCCATGATCACATGCGCAGAATACACTTGGGTGTCATTGGGTTTCCAAACCACACAGTTCCCCATCATGGCCGGGGCTGCAGGAATGTTGGCCGCAATGGCAGTGAAGTTGAAAGGACTGATTCCAAAAACGAAACCTTCTAACGGGCGGTACTCCATACGGTTCCAGATACCTGGAGCCGAATCGGGCTGTTCTTCATAGATTTCTTGCATGTAATACGCGTTGAAACGAAAGAAGTCAGCCATTTCACAAGCAGCCTCAATTTCAGCTTGATGCGGGGTTTTCGATTGACCAAGCATCGTTGCAGCATTCATGCGGTCACGGTATTTGGTTGTCAGCAAGTCAGCGGCTTTCAGGAAAATGCTTGCACGATGCTCCCATGACATTTTAGCCCAATTTTTTCGGGCTTTTAAGGCCGCTTCAATGGCTTGTTCTACATGGGCAGAAGTGCCATAGTTGAAATGTGCAATGACTTTTTTGTGCTCATGCGGAGGCGTTACCTCGCGCTTGTCATTGGTGCGCACTTCTTCACCTCCGATGTACATCGGAATGTCAATAGGCTCCTGTTCGTACATCTCAAGGTACATAGCATGAAGCGATTCGCGCTCCGGGGTGCCGGGTTCATAGCCCACTACAGGCTCATTAACCGGATAAGGGATCTGAAAAACTCCTTTAGGCATAAATTCAATTTTATACAAAGGTAACAAGCTCGGCTAGGGATGAAAGACAATCTGTAACCTCTTATCCACGGATCCGTAAACAGAGCGAAGACCTGTCAGAATTTTCTGATTATGGGTTTTTAACGGCAGAGGGGTTAGCAAATCCTTACCTTCCGTAAGTGAATGGAAAACAATTGACTAATTTCGTCTTTGCGTGATGCACCGTCTGGTAATCATAGTGTATATAGTGCTTTCCACCGGCACTGCACTGATAGCCCAGGGAAAAGCAGAAGAACAAAAACTCCTCGAAGATGCCAATGCGCTTTTTGAGGAACAACGGTTCGCCGAAGCTTATCCCCTCTACAGTCAGCTGGTAAGCCTGAACCCGAACAATGCCGATTACAACTTTCGCTTCGGTACAACGGCGCTGTACGCCGGTGTGCAAAAGTCAAAGGCTGTGCGCCACCTCACCTTCGCGCAAAAAAGAGGATGTACTGACGTGCGTCTGCACTTCTACCTCGGAAGAGCACATCACCTCAACTACGATTTTCAAAAAGCCGCCAGCGCCTACCGCGAGTACCTCAATAAGGTTGACCGAAAAACTAAAAATCCGCTACCCGCAGCTCGAAACATCGAAATGTGCGAACAGGGGAGCGAGCTTCTGACGAATATACGCGATGTGGTCGTGCTCGAAAAAACGACTGCAGCAGCGGATGATTTTTACCGGTATTATGACCTGAGTGAGATTGGCGGACGTGTACTCAGCACCCCAGAGCAATTGCTGACCAGATACGATGAAAAAGAAGAGCTAAGGTCAGTTATGCACTTCCCCGGTAATTCACTGACGATTTACTTTACCAGCTACGGAAGCAAAGGAGCGTTCGGTAAGGATATTTACAAGGCTGATATCCTGCCCGGCGGAGAATTTTCAGAACCTGAAAGGCTTCCCGAACAGATCAACACCCCGTACGACGAAGATTTCGCCTTTATGCACCCCGATGGTAAAACGCTCTACTTCGCATCGAAGGGGCATAACAGCATGGGCGGGTACGACATTTTTAAAGCGGAGTACAATCCGTCAACCGGTCAATTCAGCCAGCCCGAAAACCTCGACTTCGCCATCAATACCCCTGACAACGATATTTTTTACGTTGTTGATTCGCTGAAAGAGACAGCCTACTTCGCAAGCTCAAGAAGCAGCGTGCAGGATGAGCTCAATGTGTACAAGGTAATGGTGCAGCGTCTCCCGGTCAATCTCACGTTTATTGCGGGAGACTATTTCGCAGAGATGCCCGGACTGGGTTCTGAGGCTGCTGTCACCGTTATTGACGAGCTCAGCGGTCGTGAATTGTTCAGCACAACTGCACGTGTGGGCAGTAAAGGGTATATCCTCGACCTGCCCAAAGCCGGTGACTACACCCTTCGTGTGCAGGCAGAGAACAGTAACGTGGTTCACAGCGGCAGCTTCTCAGTACCGAACATGGGGGCTGCTGTAGCACTCAGGCAAGAGCTGAAGCTGATTGAAGAGAACGGTCAGGAACAGCTGGTCATTATCAATCATTTCGACGAGCCGCTTGATGCAGACCTGGCAGCGCTATCCGCTGAAGCATTAAGGAGAAAAGCGGGTCTCGATGTGAACGCATCCGATGAAATGCTGGCCGAACTGAAAGCACAGGAAGGCTCACTGCGCGAAGAGATGGAAATGGACCGCATCGCAGCTGCAGCCGGTTTTTCATCTGATAAGACCGTAGAAAGCATCGCCGCTGACATGCAAGAACGTGCATCGGAAGAAGAGCAGCTGGCTGCTAAGGCTTTAACCCATGCAGATGAACTCATGATCTTCGCAGAAGAACGACGAAGTGAGGCTGAACAACTTGCCAATGAAGCGGCATTGTTGAAGGTAGATGCAGACCCGGAAGATAAAAGTCGTTTCATACGGGTCATGCGCGAGGTGAAAAGTAAACTCGATCGCGCTGTTCTGGCACGTGAAGAAGCTGAAAACGCAGTTGCTGTTGCTGAACAACTTACCACAGATGCAGTGCAACTCAACCAGGCAAGTGTAACACGCCGCAAGGATGCAGCTCTGCTTAGCGAAGCTATTCAACAAGATGATGCTTCAGCTGCTCAACCTGTACTCGAAGCCTTTTACGTGGAGACAAAAGAAAAGGAAGAAGTCGGGCTTCCTTCCGCTGACAGGGTGCGCAGCAACTTCTCTTCTTCGAACTATGAAGCCAATGAAGCTGTCAATGACCTCGAGACCCTCGAGGATGAATTAAGAACGGTTGAAAGAAAAATCAGCACCGCCAATCAGGATTTGGCCAATGCTCGTAAAAGAGCTGAAAAAGAAGAACTCGCAAATGAACTGGCAAGGCTGAATGCTGATCGTATTAGCCTCAGCGATGAGATTAATCGAAAGCGAACCTACAGCCTTCAGCAGGGAGAAGAACTCACTGACCTCCGCATTCAGGCGGCCTTTTTTGATCAAACCATCACCAAAAAGCCAATGCCTGAAGCCAAAGGCTACGCTCCTGATGAAGGTGAAAGCCTGCGCGCGGCTATACGCAGCACAGAATCACGAATCGATGAACTGCTTATTCGCGATGAAGAAACGCTCGCCCTCCTTGATGATGACTACAAAGCAACGCGTAACGATATTACCCTGCTCGAAAGCATCGGCCCGCAGGCGATGGCTGGTGATTTTGAGCTGAAACTGGTGAGCGGACTCCGAAATGCGCTGGAGCGTGAACTCACTTCAATTCGTGAAAATGGAGTCTCTACAGTGTTAAAAGAACGTACACTGATCCTTACTGAACTCCGACAAGTTGAACAACAACTCGCATTCTTGCGAAGTGTGAACACTGAAAATCTCAACAATGATGAGGAGCGGGCACTTATAAATGAGATCAAGGCAGCCACAGACTACCGCGAAGAAGTCGAAGCCAACGCATTTGACTCCGATCCCGTTACTGCCGCTGACAGCGAAGAAGCTGAATCGACACGCAAATCATTTGCCCGTGAAATTGACTGGACGGTTCCCGGCGGAGTACCAGGTAATGATACGGAATTACTTGCCCAAAAGCAGAAGCAGCAACGCGCAGTTGCCGCAAAGCTCCGTGATCGCCTTGATGATAACGCAGAAGGTATTTTGCAGAGTGATGACGCTGCAAGCATCGAAGCATTGAGGCTTGAAAATGATCAGCTTTTGCGCACCCTGGCATTCATTGATGGAGAACAAAACCCAAACCGGCTCAGAGATTCCTGGGAACAAGACCTCGCAACTATCATAGGTGATGAGGCTGATTATCCAACCCGTACTCAAAGACAAATTCAAATTACCGAGACCTACATCAGTGCGCTTGAATCAGTTGAAGATTTTAAGCGAGGTAGCATGTCGGATGCCGAGCTTGCAATGTTAAATGATCAGATATTTCAGGCGAAAAATCGCCTGGATGGCTACCGCAGTGATCTTGAGCTTAGCCTCGCTGCAAACGATGAGCCGCCGGGTGAAAGCCCGAATGAAGATTCCCGTGCACCGGCGACAGCAGAGAACTCCACAGCGAATGAAAGCCCTTCTCGTTCTGACGCTGCAACCCCGGCGGTTCCGCTTCCGGAAGTCTTGCCACCTAGCGAAGCAGCACTGGAGCGCCTGCTTGAAAAACAAGGCGATATTTCCGCTCGCCTCGAATGGATCAAGAACAACGTTGAAATGCGCGAAGCGGCCATTGACCAGGTGAATGATTTCGATGAGAAAGATCGCCTGCAACTTGAGATCAATCGCCTGAATGATCTCACAACAACTTACCGCGAAACGGATAGTGCGCTGAATACAGACATCTCAGAAGCACTTAACACTACAACAGAAGATGACACTTCTGAAGATGATAAGTCTCTTGTACGTGATGAGAATAGCGACGCAAAAGCGTCGGATGCGAACCCGAATGCTGATACAAAAGTAGTTCCCGACGCCTCAGAACAGCAACTGGCTGCGCTGGCCGAGCAACTTCGCCCAATCGAAAGTCGTGATGCTCAGTCTCTCGAAAATGACCCGCTGCTTAGCGATCTGGCGCGAGAAGTGCGCACGGTAGAAGCTTATCTGAAAGCCAATGAAAAGGCTCAAATGAGTCGTGATGAAATCATTGCACTTGAAGATCAACTCAAATTAACCTCATCGAAAGGAAAACAGCGTAAGCTGGATCGAAGAATCGAACAAGCCTATTTTGATAAATCTAAAGCTGAGATCCGCAGGGCTACCGAGTGGAGCAAAGTGCTCAATAGCCAATGGCAGAACAATGCCCGTGAAATCGAAAGTACACTGGCTTCGCTGGATGAAGACACCCCCGGTATGCAAGCTCTGCGCGAGAAAGTGGATCGTTCAGTGAATGAGGCTGAGCAGTTGCGTATTGAGGCTGCACGAATGCGTGAGCAGGCCGCTCCGGAAATTGACGAAATCAAGCAGGCGCACTTCCATCAGCGGGCACTTGCGGCAGACCTTGAAGCTGTGGCTATTCAAGAAAGAATGCTGCTCGCTATGAGTGAAGACAAAATTTTGGCAGCCTTATCAAAAGATGAGGCGAAGGCGGTGTTGAATGGCACCTGGACTACTGAAGAGCTGACTGATGAGAATACCGTTGATGGCAATTCAGAACGCGCGAATTTAACAGATGAAGATGCGACTGAAACATCAATCGGTCAAGAAAACGCTTCAGTCGCTTCTAAAAACGGAAGTGTACAGGCGGAAATAGGTTTGGCTGAAGTCGAGAACTTCACTGATACGGATGAGAGCGGCGCAGAAGCGCCGGATGCGAACGCCAATCCTGGTTCTGGCAATGCTCGTGAAGCTGATCGCCCGGAAGGGGGGGAGGTATCGGAAGCATCAGTGAGGGTGCTTGAATCGTTGGCTGAATTCAAGCCTGAAGCTAAACCTGAACTTGTCGTGATCAGAGAGGCTCCGGAGACTCCGGTGTTTGTCGAACCTGTGAGCGAGTGGGCGGAAAGCTATAACCTTGATCCGGAAGAGCGCAAAGCAGTAGTTCGCACCGAAAGCTATGCCGCTTTCATCGAACGCCGCCAGGCATATAGCGAAGCTGACGCATACGTCGAAACCCTTGCAGATACTCGAAACGCTGCGGTGACCGATTACCGGGGGCTCATGAACCGTGCGTCGCTTCTTGAGCAGGCCATTCAGGCTTCAGAGGATCCTGCAGAACGCGAAGGACTTGCTGAAGAGCTGAAAATGGTCTACCGCAACGCGCAGGTGCGCTATGCAGAAGTGAAAGATGCCGAAGAACGCATGCAGGAGGCCTTGTCTGCACGCGACCAACAGGCAGAAGAGCTCCAACAGGTGGTGGCTATGCTTGACGCTGCCGCTATCGTAGCCGAAGTAAAAGGCAGAACCGTACCAACGGCAAGAGCTGCTGCTCCGATCGCTGTCGAAGATTACCTGTTTGCTTACCCGGCGCGCATTGAACAGCCAATTTTTGCTTTCACCGAAAGAGCAGCATATAACAGCGAAAATCCTATACCGGTTAATCCCACACTTCCTGAAGGGCTTATCTTTAAGGTGCAGGTGGGGGCATTCCGAAACCCGATTCCACAAAATCATTTTGACGCGTTCGCACCACTCGCAGGAGAACAGTTGCCGAATGGCATAACCCGATATACTGCAGGTCTTTTTCTAGACTTTGCCAATGCCGACATGGCCAAGTCAGATATCCGTACCAGGGGGTATAGCGATGCATTTGTCGTTGCTTTTTACAATGGAAAACGTATTTCATTGAGTGAGGCGCGTGAAATGTCTGGTCAACCTTCTGCTGTTTCTGTTGCAGAGAATCGAAAGGGTAAGAAACCGGCGGCTGAAGGTGAGACTGTCGAGCCAGTTGCAGATGCAGCTGCGCCTGCAGACATCTCATCCACCGCTTCAGCGGTGCAAGAAAAGGAAAACGAATCTCAGAATGATCTACCCGATTACGCTGAAGACTGGAGCCGCAAAAGAGGTGCATTCTACAGCGTGCAGATCGGAGTTTATAGCAAAGTGGTTCCGCTTGAAGACATTTTCAACGTGGCAGACGTTCACGTACAAAAGACAGCAACTGGCTATTTCCGCTATACCAGCGGCGCCTTCGAACGGTTTGCAGAAGCAGAACAACGAAAAGCCCAAATGCAGGCGGCAGGGATCAGTGATGCGTTCATCGTGGCCTTTATAGATGGCGTTCGCACACCTGTAGGCACCATGCGTGACGCTGAAGGAATGTATGCGAATGCCCCGAAGGATGACGCACCACGGATTCGCGTAAAAATCGGCTCATTTACTGGTGAAGTGCCATCAAAAACAGCGCTCGCACTGCTCAATCTTGAACGAAAGTGGAACATTTACCAAACCGAGGAAAATGGCACAACCACTTACTGGACCCGCGACCTCACTTCTAAAGCCGAGGGCCGGCGAGTCGTTGACGAATTCAGGGCCTATGGGGTGCAAAGTGCCGAGCTCCTGACGGGCGAGTGATGCAACCTTTCAGGTTAAGAGAATGTTAAGTAAAGCAGAGTATTCACTACTTTTGACATTCGTGAAAGCTGCATTGCAACTCATAGTATTCGGTTTCTTCAGCCTTATTTCGTTAGCGGTATCCGGTCAGGTATTCATCAACGAAATCCTCGCGGGTAACCAGAATGATATCCAGGATCCCTTTTTTCAGCACGAAGATTGGGTTGAAATTTACAATCCGGGGGGGATCCTTAATCTTGCCGGGTACTATTTTTCAGACGATCCTGACTCGCTTGATAAATGGCAAGTACCCGCAACAAATGCCGGTCTTACAACCGCATTGCCCGGAGATCATATCATATTCTTTTTTGACAATGACCCTGAACAAGGTGAGAATCACGGCACGTTCAGGTTGTCAACCGACGGAGAGTCTGTTATCCTGACTGCTCCCGATGGTGTGACCGTAATTGACAGCATCAGCTTTCCTCATCAGCAGCGCGACATTTCCTACGGACGTGCTTGTGATGGTTGTGACAGCTGGATATTCTTTGATATTACGACACCCGAGGCTTCGAACGAATATGTGCAGCCGGAGACGCAGCAAGTGTACATCAATGAAGTACTTGCCGTGAATGAAAATGGCATCACAGATGAGATCGGAGATTTTGAAGGGTGGATTGAGATCTTCAACCCCAATCCTCAACAAGTGAATCTTGCGGCATATGCGATTGCGCACAATGATGGCACCCCACATGTGATTCCGTCGATTGATCCGCCTGTAACAGTTGCTGAAGAAGACGATTACCGCATTCTGTGGGCTGACGCGGGTGTGGAAGAAGGTGCTAACCATCTTCCTTTTGAACTTTCGCCTGAGGGTGGCACCCTGACCTTATACGGCCCTGATATGGTAGTAGTAGACACTTATAGCTATCCTGCGCTCCAGGCAGGCGTTTCATGGGGAAGGATACCGGACGGTAATGCGAATAGCCAGGAGTTTAGCATTCCTACACCAAGAATGCCGAATGATCTCGTCATCATTCAACCCGAACTCCTTTTTATTAATGAGTTCATTGCTGACAACGTGAGCGACACACTGGATACCGCCCTCGAATACGAAGATTGGATCGAGATTTACAACCCGAACGATTATGCGGTAGACCTGGGCGGTTATTGGCTTACAGATAATCCACAGAACCCTATGAAATGGCAGGTCCCGACAAATCGTCCTGACTCGTCAGTGATCCCTGCCGGAGGATACCTGCTCTTCTTTGCTGACAAACAGCAAAGCGAAGGGTGGAACCATATGAACTTCCGCCTCAATAATGCCGGAGAGTGGATTGAACTGCGCAGTCCGGATGGGTTTACTCTTGCAGACGGACTTCAATACGGTCAGCAATATGCTGACACATCGTTCGGAAGAGGCTTTGACGGTGCGGATTACTGGGTATATTTTACAGAGACCACGCCCGAATATTCCAATAACGGCGCGGAAGTTAACGTCGCTGAAGAAGAGAAGACTACCCCGATGATATGGCCGAATCCGGTCGTGTCAGGGCAGACGTTATACCTTTCTGAGGCGTCTGAATGGCGTGTCTTTTCAATGACAGGCAACCTCATTGGCTCGGGCATAGGCGCCTGTATTTCCGGCACTTCCGGATGGCCGCCAGGCGCGTATATTCTCGAACTTAACCGAAAGCGAAGGATGCGCTTTGTGGTAACGCGCTGATATCCTGCTCGCTTTAATCGAAAAGTCTTCCTATCTTTGCCGCCCGTTTAAAATTACCCGCCGGGGGTAAGAAATGTATAACCCTCGTACTCAGTCCGGCATGTGAGTGCGATACAAATGATGCCATATGGCAGAAGAAAAAAACACTTCAGCAGATAATGCTGAAGAACAAAACAAGGCTGAGCAGCCATCTGCTGACCAGCAAGAAAGCAGTGAATCTACTGCTGAAACTCCTGAAACCAAAGCTGAAGAGCCTGTAAACCAGGAAGAAGAAGCGCAGGAGGAACCAACTGAAGAGCCTGAACCAACGGCTGAAAAAGCAGAAGAAGCAGCTCCTTCGGAGCTGCAGGAAACTGTTGAAGCGAAGGAAGAAACCCATACACAGGAAGAAGCGTCAGACGCTCCTTCTAACGAAGAAGTGGTTAGCCTGCCTACCGCGAACATCGCTCCCGAAGATTTTGACTGGGAAGCCTATGAAGGTGGAGAAGATGAGTACGACCAAAGCGAGAAAGATCGCCTTGAGCAGGTTTATGGTGAAACCCTTTCTCTTATCAAAGAAAAAGAGGTTACCACGGGTCAGGTTGTGTCAGTAGGTAAGAAAGAAGTTGTGGTTAACATCGGCTATAAGTCAGAAGGTGTGATCCAGGCTTCTGAATTCCGCTACAACCCTGAACTCAAAGAGGGAGATGAGATTCCGGTCTTCATCGAACGTCAGGAAGACGCGAGCGGTCAGCTCGTGATATCACACCGTACCGCACGTATCCACAGCGCTTGGGAGAATGTGAACGACGCGATGGAGCAGAACAAAGTGATCCACGGTGAGGTGAAATGCCGCACCAAAGGCGGTCTTATCGTTGACGTATTTGGTATTGAGGCGTTCCTCCCCGGATCGCAGATTGATGTGAAGCCTATCCGTGACTACGATCAATACGTAGGTAAGCAGATGGAGTTCAAGGTGGTCAAAATCAACCAGGAGTTCAAAAACGTTGTGGTTTCGCACAAAGCACTCATCGAAGCAGAGCTCGAAGAGCAGAAGAAACAAATCATCGGTGGACTCGAGAAAGGACAGGTACTTGAAGGGGTGGTTAAAAACATCACTTCTTATGGTGTATTTGTTGACCTCGGTGGCGTTGACGGACTCGTTCACATTACAGACCTTTCATGGGGTCGTATCAATCACCCTGAAGAAGTGGTGGAGCTTGACGAGAAAATCAATGTCGTTATTCTTGACTTCGACGATAACAAGAAGCGTATTGCCCTCGGTATCAAGCAGCTTTCTGAGCACCCTTGGGATTCACTCGACGAGAATACCTCGGTTGGTGACAAGGTGAAAGGGAAAGTTGTGGTGATGGCTGATTATGGCGCATTTGTTGAAATCGCACCAGGTGTAGAAGGGCTCATCCACGTTTCTGAGATGTCTTGGTCACAGCACTTGCGCAGCGCTCAAGATTTCCTCAATGTAGGTGACGAAGTGGAAGCCGTTGTGCTTACTCTCGATCGTGATGAGCGCAAAATGTCGCTCGGTATGAAGCAACTCATGCCGGATCCATGGGCAGATATTGAGTCTAAATACCCTGTTGAATCCAAGCACAGTGCGAAAGTGCGCAACTTCACCAATTTTGGTGTGTTCGTAGAACTTGAAGAAGGTATTGACGGACTCATTCACATTTCTGACCTGAGCTGGTCGAAAAAGGTGAAACACCCATCAGAGTTCTGCAACATTGGCGATGAACTCGATGTAGTGGTACTTGAACTCGATAAAGAAAACCGTCGCCTCAGCCTCGGTCACAAGCAACTCGAAGAAAATCCGTGGGATGTATTCGAGTCTGTATTCAATTCGGGCTCCGTTCACCAGGGTACCATTATAAAGAAAGATGGTAACCAGGCTACCGTAGCGCTTCCTTATGGTGTTGAAGGTTATTGCAATGTCAAGCATCTCAAAAAAGAAGACGGCGTAACCCTTGAGGTTGAAGATACCGCTGACTTCGTAGTGCTCGAATTCAATAAGAACGCCAAGCGTATCACCATATCGCATACGCGCACCTATGAAGAAGGGCCTAAGCGTAAAGAGCGCAAAACAGGCGGCAGCGGCGGCCAGCGTCCGAGCACAGGCAAGAGCTTCTCGAAAGCTGTTGATGCTGTGAATCAAAAGGCTGAGCGCGCTACACTCGGTGACCTTGAGGTGCTTTCGCAACTCAAAGAACAGATGGAAGGTGACGCTTCTTCGGCATCTGAAGTTGAAAAACTTCAACCCGAAGAGCCTAAAGTTGAAGAGCCTATAGCTGAAGAGCAGATAGCTGAAGAGACCGAAGCTGATGATGCCACAGAACCAGCCCCGAACGAGTCGGGAGCGGCGGATGAAGACGCAGCCGATGAAAGCACGGAGGCTGAAGCTTCAGACGACGACAAAGAAGAAGACGACAAATAATGACGACCTTCTTATCAATCTATTGAGAAAAAGCCCTGTACTTAGCAGGGCTTTTTCTTTGAAGAAAATCTTAGCTTCGCCTGAAGAATGCATTGCCCAGCGCAGAACTCTCATTATGCGTCCGACCACACTTATAGATACCACACAGTTTGAACTCATCATCGATCGGCTTACGCACGAGTTGATTGAGAACCATCGCAACTTTGAAGATACCGTTCTTCTAGGCCTTCAGCCCCGCGGTGTTTACCTCGCCCACAGAATTGAGCAAAAACTCGGTCGTCTCCTTCCTGATGTGCCTTTGCGTTGTGGTGATCTGGATATCACTTTCTTCCGTGATGACTTCAGAAGAAGAGAGAAACCACTGCAGCCAAATGCCACTGCGATTGACTTTATTATTGAAGACCAGAATGTTGTGCTGATAGACGATGTGCTGTATACAGGCCGCACCATCCGTGCAGGTCTTGATGCCATGCTTTCATTCGGACGTCCGGCTACAGTTGAATTACTGGTACTCATTGATCGCCGGTTCAGTCGAGAACTTCCCATTGAACCCACCTATGTGGGAAAATCCGTTGACTCACTTGATCACCAGCGCGTAACAGTTAACTGGAATGAAGTCACCGGAAAAGATGATGTAGAACTCCATACCCAGCGAACCTCATGAGCAGCCTCAGTGTGAAGCATCTATTGGGAATCGAGCCCTTGACGCGTGAAGACATAGAGTTGATTTTCCGAACGGCTGACGAGTTCAAAGAAGTCATCAATCGTCCGATTAAAAAGGTTCCCTCTCTGCGCGATATAACAGTGGCTAATCTTTTCTTCGAGAATTCAACCCGTACACGCCTATCTTTTGAGCTCGCCGAGAAACGCCTTTCAGCAGATGTGGTGAACTTTTCAGCGTCGTCATCATCTGTGAAGAAAGGGGAGACCCTAATAGATACGGTGAATAACATTCTCGCGATGAAGATTGACATGGTGGTTATGCGCCATCCGGATCCAGGGGCTGCGCTTTTTCTCAGTGAGAACGTGAATACCATCATCGTCAATGCCGGTGATGGAACACATGAACACCCCACTCAGGCCCTGCTCGATGCCTATTCCATAAGGGAGCGTCTTGATGAAGACTTTACTGATCGAAGGGTGGCTATTATAGGCGACATCCTACATTCGCGTGTTGCTTTGAGTAACATTCACTGCTTACTCAAACTTGGTGCTGAAGTACAAGTATGTGGTCCGCCAACGCTGATTCCTAAACACATCGAATCAATGGGAGTGAGTATATCTTATTCACTTGAAGAAACCCTCATGTGGGCGGATGTCGTTAATATGCTGCGTATACAGCTTGAACGTCAAGGTGATGGTAATGTGGTAAAGTACTTTCCATCGTTGCGAGAGTACAGTATGAAATACGGGCTTACCGCTGAGAAACTGGCAGGTGCAGGCAAACCGCTTGTCGTGATGCACCCCGGCCCTATCAACAGAGGGGTTGAAGTTACCAGTGAGGTGGCTGACAGCAACCAGGCCATTATACTTGATCAAGTAGAAAACGGTGTTGCCGTGCGCATGGCAGTATTGTATTTACTTGCTTCGCAGATTGAAAGAAATTAATCTATCTTTACCCCAAACTGTCAGGTGATTTATGAAGTTTGAGACGGAAAACAGAGACAAGCTTGTGGTCGTAAAGACCAAAGTGGAAAAACTGGATGCATTGCAAGCCCCTGATCTGAAATCAGAGCTGGTGCTTCTCAATAAACAAGGGCATAAGAACATTGTGCTCGACATGACTGAAACGCGCTATTGTGACTCTTCTGGGCTCAGCGCAGTGCTCGTCGCTAACCGACTTTGTCGGGATAGCAACGGCTCGTTTGTGCTCTGCGGTCTGCAGAAAACCGTTGAGAAGCTGATCTCGATCTCCCAACTCGATAGCGTGTTGAAAATAACACCAACTCTCAATGAGGCCGTCGATCTCGTCTATATGGAGGAGGTTGAACGCGACGTGAATGATTGAACTAAATTGACCCCCTTTCAATACCATTTCTTATGAAGCGAATTTTACTTTTTATTGCTGTATTTACGTTCGGAACCTTGACCACTTCGGCTCAAGAGTGCACCGCTACTTACGACTTCGGTGATGCCGGTTTTGGTGTTGCCCCGGATCCCACCCTTGGTGAAGAGTTCGAAGAAGGCTACACTGAAGAGTTTTACACCGATACCATCCATATCCTTATTCCTACGGATGCCGGTGATATTGATGAGACTTTCGCTGGTGTACCCATCGATTCGGTAACCCTCATTACGGTTGATTTCATCGACGGAGGTAACCTCTTTACTACCGAAGACATGGGGCTTGACATCATTTGTAACAACAATGGTGATTCACCTGATCCTTGCACTTTCATCGGTGGCAGCCAATACTGCGCTTTGATGGAGGGCAACCCGATCCTTCCTGGCGAATACCAGCTGGTAATTACGGTTGAAGGGCACTTGTCTTTCCTCGGACAAACCCTAACACAAGAGATCGAATTCGACCAATATTTCTACACGGTCAATGAAGGTACCGGAATAGGTGAGTTGACAGTGAATGAGCCTTTTGAGCTGGTTTCCATATCACCGAACCCCGCTGCTCAACAGGCTCGTATCCGATTCAATGCGAATCACAATGGCGCCGCTATGGTATCCGTGATGAACCTCCTCGGTGAGCAGGTTATCGATCGTCAGGTAAACGCTGTACGCGGTGAAAATATCGTTCAGGTCGACCTTTCTAACCTGACCAATGGTATCTACCTCTACGGAATTGAAATGGACGGCAAGCGTCTTACAAAGCGCGTGATCGTCAACAAATAAGAGAATCACACTACTTTTGAACCGTCCCGATATCGGGACGGTTTTTTTTTTCGTGAACTTTGAAATCACCATACTGGGCTGCGGTGCAGCTACACCTACCAACAGGCATGCACCTACGGCACAACTGGTGAATGTGCATGATAAGTTCTTTCTGGTTGATTGTGGTGAAGGTACCCAGATGCAACTCAGAAAGTTTCGCTTCAAGTTTCAGCGTATCAATCACATCTTTATCTCACACCTGCACGGTGACCATTACCTTGGCTTGATGGGACTGATTTCGAGCATGCACCTGCTCGGTCGCAGCAAAGAGCTACATCTATACGCTCCCCCTCAGATTCGCGAGATACTTGAAGTGCAGTTCAGAGCCAGCGAGACCCGGCTGTCATTTGAGATCGTTTACCACAACAGCCTCGTTTCAGAGAAAACTTTGCTACTTGAAGACCGCACGCTAGAGGTCTACGGTTTCCCCCTCAAGCACCGTATTCCGACCACGGGTTACCTCTTCATAGAGAAAGAACGCAAACGTAAAATGGAGAAGGACACCATTCGCCGGTACGCCCTTAGTGTAGAAGAGATTATTGCTCTGAAGAACAATCAAGACGTCAATCGGGAGGGGGGCGATGTCCTGCGCTCTAAAGAATTGACCAGTCAGCCTGTTCCGGCAAGAAGCTACGCCTTTTGCTCAGACACAGCGCTTGACCAAAAAGTCATTGAATCTGTCGCAGCTTGCAACCTGCTCTATCACGAAGCAACTTTTCTTCATGAACTCGCTACACGCGCCAAAGAAACTTTTCACAGCACAGCTGCACAAGCAGGCGAAGTTGCAAAACAGGCGAAGGTCTGTCAACTGGTCATTGGGCATTTCTCTTCGCGATATACCGATGAGAAACCATTGCTCGATGAAGCCCGCTCCAGATTTCCTAATGTCTTACTTGCCCATGAAGGGCTCGTGCTGGTGCCGCCGGTACCTCATAAAGCAGACTGATGTGGATAAATACATTTGCTGAACCGGGCTTCCGGGCTTACCTTTGTTATTTAGAAGTAGTTTAAATTAATATTGGATATCCAGGTCGTCATAGCTGATAGCAACCACATTGTGCGTTGCGGCCTTACCGCCATCCTTTCAAACTTTCCGGACATCCGGATTGTGGGTGAAGCGGTGAATGAAGAAAAACTCAAAGAGTTGGTCTTCAATTTTTCGCCCAGGGTAGTTCTCATTGACTTTCTCGCTCCGGGGTTCTCTGTAGATACTGTGCAGGAACTCAAACGCATCTCTGAAAATCTCCGCGTTGTTGCCATCACCACCGAGCAGTCAGGCGTCACCATCGTGAACGCACTCAAAGCCGGCGTTGACAGCTACATTAAAAAAGACTGTGACATCCACGAAATTGTTGACTCTGTGCAGGAGACCGGAAAAGGAAGTAAGTTTTTCTGCGGGCAGATTCTAGAGGCCATACGCAGGGAGTCGATAGACCCAGATGAGATCAACGGACTTGAAATCAACTGCGAACCAGTGAGCCTGAGTCGTCGCGAACTGGAGGTCATCAAGCTGATTGCGGAGGGCAACACCAACAACCAGATCGCCGAAAAACTATACCTCAGTGCGCACACGGTAAATACACACCGAAAGAATATCATGCAGAAGCTCGGCGTGAATAACACCGCATCCATTGTCATGTACGCTGTCAAGTCCCAGCTCGTTAGTCCGAACAAGTTCCTGTTCTCTCCGGTTAATTCTGCTGCAGGTTAACGCTATTTATGACTCCGGTCATTGCTGCAGGTGCCTCCAATGCGTATTTTCGCACTGCCTGACTTATAACTCCTCCTAAGATGATTGCATCAGATACTATGTTTGATATAGAGCGAACGGGTTCTTCCCGACTAACAGAAGTTGATTTCGAAAACCTTCCGTTCGGCAGGGTATTCAGTGATCATATGTTTGTAATGGACTTTAAAGACGGTGAGTGGCAGAAAGGCAAGATTGTACCTTTTCAAAACCTGAGCCTGAATCCGGCAACTTCCGTAATTCACTACGGGCAGTCAATCTTTGAAGGAATGAAAGCCTTTCGGGGGAAAGATCAGCACATTTTTGTCTTTCGACCTGACCGCAACATCAAACGGTTTAACCTCTCCGCAGAACGTATGTGCATGCCAAAGGTGGATCCAGACGTTTTTCGTGAAGCCCTCTCGCAATTGCTCAACCTGGATAAAGACTGGGTGCCTCCCCAAAATGACGCATCCCTTTATATACGTCCGTTTATGTTCGCCACCGATGAGTACATTGGGGTCAAGCCATCGGAAACCTACCGCTTCATGATTTTCACTTGTCCGGTAAGACGATACTACACCGGCGATGTGAAAGTACGGGTCGAAACCCGATACGCGCGCTCTGTAAAGGGGGGCACGGGCTTCGCGAAAGCAGCAGGTAATTATGCCGGTGCTCTTTACCCCGCTAAACTCGCTCAGGAAGATGGGTATCAGCAGCTTATCTGGACCGACGCCGTTGAACACAAATACATTGAGGAGTCAGGCACCATGAACATTGTTTTTCGAAGTGGAAATACGATTTTCACTCCACCTACCAGCGAAACAATTCTGAACGGTGTTACCCGCGATAGTGTGCTGCAACTGGCACGTGACTGGGGGTATAATGTTGAAGAACGCAGGGTTGAAGTAGAAGAGGTGCTACATCTGTTGAAAGAGGAGAAACTACATGAAGCCTTTGGAGCCGGAACCGCGGCTACCATCGCTCCGATAAGTACCATTGGCTTTGAGGGCAGTGACTACGAATTGCCTCCGTTCGACGGCTGGGAATTCGCTCAAAAAGCCGCTGCTGCGCTTGATGGTATTAAAAAGGGAATGGTCGAAGACACCCATGGCTGGAACGTCCGCTTCGTATAAGGAATCGTGTCTGCATCCTGCGCTTTTGCGCAGAGAACAGCCGTTAAAAAATCTGAACCTTGCAAAGCGTCTTGCGGGCTTATTCTACCTTTAACGCATGCCCGCAAAGATTCGTGACCTTACTTCTGAAGAGCTCTGCACCCTGCTGAAGGGTTCTACCGCGTCTGTAGGAAACCGATGGGTAGCTGCAGATGAGCTTCATCAACGAGGAGGTGCATTGCCACTTGCTCAAGAAGAACTGACGATGCTCGCCAGAAGCCTGAGTAAGGCAGAGCAAAAGCAGTGCTACGCAAACGCTTATCAGTTTTCACTTGCTTCGCTGCAGCTGCTTGAATGGGTGCGGTATGAACGGGGTGAAGAAATCCGCAAGTGGTCTGTGAGCTTCGAAGACCGCCAAAGCCACCACCTTGATCTTACTGATTTGATGCATGAGCTTCAAGGTGCTGAGAAAGCATCGTTCATCTGGAATGAGTGGATGAAAGATTGGTCTGCGGGGGCTTCATTCACCGGGTGGATGACAGGAAAACCTTTCGCCTTCGATCAAGCGACGCAAAAAGAGCCGAGCAGAACGCAAGATGAGCCTCGGGAGAACCTCAGTGACGCGTCTCTTAACCTGCAAAGCAACACCGCAGTCATCAAGAGAAACTCGTCATGGCCTGTGATTCTCGGACTGGCGGCGATGGTGGGTACGCCCTATTGGATCTTCATGATATTTACGGCGATTGCCTCTGGATATGAAACGTTCCTGGGGCCTATTTTACCAGTGATTTTCGCGATTGTAATGAGCGCCATGAGTATTCCTGTCTCCGTCGGTCTCTTTCAGCGAAAGAAGTGGGCATGGGGCTTTTATGTGTACGCTACTCTGGTAGCTCTTATATGGTTTGGCGGGCATTTCATCATTGATGACGCCGGACGGATCTGGTTGGCCATGACGGTCTTCGCAGGCATTATGCTTACCTTCGCTACTATAGCGAAAGACGAATTTCAATGAAACATTTGCTCATCCCGACGTTGATCCTGTTGTCATTGACCACGCAGGCTCAGCTTGAATCCGGCGTGTTTACAGCAACAGGACGAGGTGCGGTGACACCTTTTGTGACCGATTACCAGGCCATCGGAATTAATCCGGCCAATCTTGACTTGACCCCTGAGTATGAAAATACGACGGTAACCTTTGGTTTTGCCGAAGGTTCTGCCGGACTCTATTCTCAGTTTTTTTCCCGGGAAGAGGTGCGGAAATCCATATTCGGAGGAGACTTTGAGCAGCTCAATCAGCAAGACCGGCAACAGTATGCAGAAGAATTACGTGGAGAACTCACCAACATTGATATCGATGTGATTTCAACAGGTATCAGTGTCCGTACCGAAAAAGCAGGCACCTTTGCGTTCAGCACCCGTGAGCGGATTGATTTTTCATTTCG
This sequence comes from Flavobacteriales bacterium, assembly GCA_018402085.1. Lineage (GTDB taxonomy): Bacteria > Bacteroidota > Bacteroidia > Flavobacteriales_D > Sanyastnellaceae > Sanyastnella. Next base: position 1,187,808 of record JAGYJM010000002.1, read on the forward strand.
TCTCGGGCAAATTCCTTCAGAACTCCTTTTTCTCGGCAACACTGCATCTTACTTCGATCAGCTGGTACTTCAGAATGGTGACACCATTCCAAATACGGGTAACCTCAGCGCAGATACCCTTCAACTGGTGCAAAGCGGTATCGTATCGTCAGAAAATGCGCTCAGCCTGGCGCAGGCACTTGATCAAACAACCATCGGATTTAGCTGGCTGCGTGAGTTCAACCTCGCATGGGGAAAGCGACTCTTGAAAACTGAAAATATGGAGTTGCACGGCGGAATCGGTGCGAAATTGCTCATCGGAAATGGATGGCTACAAGTAGATGTTGACGGCACGAATGTAGACGTATTCTCGGCCCTCTCTCCGGTTTTCGGTATCGACTACGGCGAAATCGCAAACAACAACCCAACGGCTTTTCCGCAAGATGCGAATGACTTGACCCCTGTGGGTTATGGCTGGGGTGTAGACCTCGGTGCTACCCTCGTTTTCAAAGAAAAGCTGCTCCTCTCTGCAGCAATCAACGACATCGGTGCTATGTACTGGAACGGCAACCTGTACGAACTGAACGATCAGCTTTTTACTGAATTTTCTGATCCCGGAGCTGAATCTGCAGATGTCATTGACGAAGTCATTAACTTCTCTAGTCCGGAAAGCTTCTTTGAATGGAAAGGAACAGAACGTCGCACCACCAACCTGCCAACCCAGGCGCGTTTAGGTGTGGGCTACACCTTTAATAAGTTTCTCAGGATCGCCGGTGATGTTGTGCTGCCTGTTTCGGATAACGTTGTTAACCTCGACCAGCCGCTATGGGCAATAGGTGGAGATGTCCGGGTACTTCCGTTCATGCGACTGTCTGCCGGGTTTGTTTCAAATGAAGCCGGTGATTTTAAACTTCCCACGGGCATTACCTTCATTGCGAATGAAGGACGATGGGAGGGAGGACTTGCCAGTCGCGATTTTGTTACCTGGTTCACTGAAGAAGATCCAACCGTATCCCTTGCTTTCGGATTCTTGCGCTTTCGGATTTGAGGAATTCTCCTACAAGCTCGTCATCATCGTGACGACAAACCTTATTGAGAATCAACCCGTTATTTGAAGTGTATTGTTTGGGCATCGAGTTCAGCAATAGCAAGTAGTAGTAGTAAGTATTATCTGGTTAGACTCCGGGAAGCAACGGCTTCCCGGATTTCTTTTTTAGGAATCGAGCTGAAGCCGTTCAAGTTGATGACTGCCTTGAAGGTGGCCTTCCGGAAAGATTTCAATGCGAAAGCATTGGATGCTATGAAGTGCTGCGACGCAGTCATTGTTGATGCGTAAACTCAGAAAAATCAGCGCCGCCCCGCAAGTGGCGGGCCCGCCCCGCCGCCACCACGTGGCTAAGTTCGGAAGCAGACCAACACGGCGAAAGACCCACTTCACCCACGCCGTAATTTGTTTTACGGATCAGCACTTTTTCCTGAAAATCCCGAATGGAACTCAGCACAAAATTGTCCCGCGCTTCCCGATGAATCGGGACAGGTCTCGCGCGGAAAAGAGCTAAACGGAGGATTGAGCTCAAAAGGACAAACCCATATAAGGTGGTCAATACTATTCACGACTGCACCAACCACCAACCACCAGCGACGAACCACCCACCATCAGGAACAACCATTTAACATCCCTTCACGCCATGGTTGTACAAAATGGCGATATTAGAGTAAGGTTTTAACTTATGACAACAACAAGGAACATCTATGCATACCTGCTGGCTGCGGCAGTCATCGTCGTATCGATTCTCGGACTCCTCGGAATCTGGGATGTGCTTCAGTGGGAAGACATCAAGGATTTCTTCTGGAAAGGAATCTACTCGCTCATCCTGATCCTATTCAGTGGGGCAGTCATACTTTTTATCTTCTCTACCATCTACAAAACCGAGAAGAAGCCGCCTTCGTCGCCCTTTGAGCGCAAAGAAGATGATCGCAGTGCAGCCTGAACACCCGACGCGGGTGAATGTTATTCAGAAAACAGTTTGAAGTATGGAGTTAGCGACATTTGGTGCAGGTTGTTTCTGGTGCGTAGAGGCCGTTTTCAGTGAATTGAATGGCGTGCAAAGCGTGAAGCCGGGGTATGCCGGTGGACATATCAAGAACCCCGCGTATCGCGAGGTTTGCTCAGGGCGAACCGGACATGCAGAAGTGGTGCAAATCGCTTTTGACCCTGATCTTATAAGTTTCGCCGAACTTCTCGAGGTGTTTTTTGCCACGCATGACCCTACAACCCTGAATCGCCAGGGCGCAGATATCGGCACACAGTATAGATCTGCTATTTTTCCGCACAGTGAAGCACAACGCGAGGTGGCTGAACTCGCCGTGAAAACGGCGGATGAAAGTGGCAGCTGGACAAACAAGATCGTAACCACGATCGAAGAAATGGATGCCTTCTACGAGGCTGAAGACTACCATCACGATTATTATAAGTACAATAAAGACCAGCCATACTGTGCGGCACTGATCCGTCCGAAGCTCGATAAATTCAGAGCGGCTTTCGCTGAGAAACTCGCCGGTGAATAAACATTGCAGAAATTAAACCTTGCTCCCTTCTTAGCGTCATAAGGGCAAATCGAAAAAAAAAGCAATGAAGACGCTATTTAAACTCACTCTGCTATTAACGATCATCGCAACCTTCACATCTTGCCGCAAAGACAGGAGAGACCCTTCACTCGAAGCTGCAACCAATGAGGTATTGTTCCAGAGTACAGAGAAATCTTTTCAGAATGAGGTAGATGCCCTCACCATGAAAAGCAATAATGAGGGCTGCAACGCGCAAAACTGGATGCCGCCATGTGCTGAAATCACAGACTCGGGAGAAGATGAATACCCGCGTACCATCTCACTTGATTTCGGAGAAGGCTGTACCGGCTGGTATGGTATTCAGCGCAGTGGAATCATCCATATCGATCTCACCGCCCCAATGGATCAGGAAGGCGCTGTGCGAACCGTAACTTTTGAAGGCTACATCGTTAACGGTAATGCGCTGTCTGGTACACGCATCACCACCTCAAATGGCACCAATGGCAACGGACAACCGCTGTTTACGCGTGAAGTAGACGTAACGATCACTCGTAACGGCAACATCTGGCAGCGTGACTTTGTGTACAACATCACTTGGCTGAGCGGCTATGATTCGCAAGAATGTGGAGACAACGTGTTTGAAGTAGCCGGAAGCGGCACAGTTACTCGTCCGGGAGGCGCTACGGTGAGCCGCACAATCATAGAGCCGCTAATCGTTGATCGTGTCTGCGGGTACACCACAAGCGGCGTGATTCAGGTAAATGCACCACTCGGTGAACGCACGATTGATTTCGGTGACGGTAACTGCGACAACGATGCCGTTATCATCATTGACGGAGAGTCGTACGATGTAGAGTTGGATTAACCGCTAAGGCACATACATTTGAAAAAGCAGCGCAGGATAGCGCTGTTTTTTTTTGCCCTAAACTGACCACTTCACAATACGAAGAGTCTACGCCTCATATGATCCATTCCACGTAGTTTACCCCTACATCATATTCCACAGCTTGCCTATGATACGACTTGCAAATAAGACTTTCTGCCGGGAGGTGCATACCGAAGAACAGCCTCCTGCAGAAGCTTAAATGGCTCCGCCCAAAATCAATTAAAGGAATACAGCGTTAATTGCAAGAAATCGACAGATGGTAGGCTTTTATGCTACTTTTGCCCTCCTTGCTGTGATAGAGAACAATCCCTCTGGATGCCACGGGTACGGACTTCAATTCTCCTGAGTTCAGTGGAACACAGTGATTGCTCTTCAGCCCTTGTGCATTATGCATTTTGAATTTTGCATTCGCCGAAGGCATATTCCGGACAGTATAATAAAAAAGGCCATCCGCATGGATGACCTTTCTGCTTGGATCATATGATCTTTTACTCACCGTCTTGTGCCTCAAGGGCCTCAAGACGCTCAATTTCCTTATCGAGCATTTCCATCATGGCTTCGCGCTCGTATTCGTCGATCTTCGCTTCTGTCTTGGCCTTCTTTTTCAGGAAACGAAACATTTTAAGCTTTTTGATTTCATAAGCGATGTAGACTGTGTAATTCTCCCCGTCAAAGTATTTCTCCTCCCCAATTTTGCGGAGATCACCCATTTCTGTATTGGTTACTTCGCGGATAAGGGTTTGAAATTTGTCGTTCATCTCTGAACCATTATTGGTCTGGGTATCGGAAAGGTACTGGTCAGTGACAACTTTGACGGTGGTTTGAACCTGCTGAGCCAGTTCGCGCTTCGATTCAATATCTGCCTTGCTCTTTGCAATGTTATCGCGTATCGAGACGCCTTTACCTACAGATCGAAACCAGCGGTTGTTACTCTCGTATTTGTTTCCTGAGAAGGGCTCCTTCACTTTATTACCCATAGGTTTCTCGGCACACTGCGTCAGCAGGAACAGCATCGGAAGGAAGAGGATCAAGTATCTGCGCATAGCTTATGTTTTTTCAAGAAGCATCTAAAATCGTGCCAGCAATTTACTACTCCATTCCGATATTCTGACGATAGGTGCTGTCTTGAATGCTGTTTAACGTCCAGTATGCCAGTCGCTCCGTGCCCTTTCTATAAGCCGCACTTCTTTCCATTTTCCCGTTTCGTCCCTCCTGAACTTCTTCCCAGGAGAGTATTCGGTAAGGAAAGGCATTCTCGAAGCTGATCGAAACTTTTCTTGAAATACCGCGATATTCAATGGTATAGGTGGTGCTGTCACCAGCGGTCTTCAATGCTGCATCGGCCGTGTAGGCTTGCGGCGTAATATGACTGAACCGGAGAAAGTGTCCGGCCGGAATCATTTCAACCGCACCAGTCGGCAGGGCAGAAGGATTCATCCTGATCTGCGACCAGACCCCGTCTTCCAGTATTTGCACCGGAAAATAAGCTTCAGCGTCACTTTCCGACTCAAAATAGCTGTGTTGCTGATAACGATATCCCCGTTTCTCTTCATTAAACTGTAGCCAGGAATGTCCGCACCATTCCTGAGATGATTGCGTCATTTTCACGGGGCCACGCGGTTTTTTGGTATCAACTTCCGTAAAAACAGAAGTCATGAGCGAATACGGGTAAATGCCGGTATTGAACTTCCGCATCTGGTTCATTTTCAGCACCTGAATATCGTTTTCATCTTCACGGTCCGACTTCACTTGCAATTCCGTATCAAAAGGCTCCGTCACAAACACGAGCACAGCTTCACCTTTTCGAGGCTGACCATAACGGTACTGCGTCAGGGCATAACTACTCAGCTCAGCTTTGCCGTCATACCAGTGGTTTTTGAAGTCTTTTGACACCTGGGGAGGCGCTTTTGGCCCTTCAGGTGTTTCGCCACGATTTCCGCAGCCTATGGTCAGCAGCAAAGCTGTTGCCAGAACGATTAATACGGAGGTGATCAGGTGGAGGTATGGGTGCTTCATATTGAACTAAATACAAAATTCGGGTATTTGTTTGCTGTAACTTACAGGCGAAAACGCCTGGATATTACAATGCGTCATTCAATATGAAAGGTATACATAACCATGCGATTCCACTGATTGAGCTTGATCAGTTTGACTTTCGGGTTGAACGGATGGAAGACATCGAAAAACAACGGGAAAATGGCCAGGGGCCTCATCGGCATGCCTTTTATACGATTGTGTTCCCCGTCAGCGGCAGCGGAATGCATACCATCGATTTTAAGGGCTATGAGATGGCTGGCGGACAACTATTTTTTGTGTCGCCTCAGCAGGTTCACGATGTGTACATCGATAAGATGGATGATCTGAAAGGCTATGTGCTCATGTTTAACCGTGGTTTTCTGCTCTCGAACGGCATTCGGGAGGATGTGGTCGAAGACATCCGCCTATTCGGAGACTGCAGTGACAACCGTCCGCTTGTGCCTGAAGAGAAAATCCACATCAAGCTTGAGCAAATTGCCGAAGAGATCATCGAACGCCGCGATTACGCTGACCTCTATCAGTTTGAATCCATTGGTGCGCTGTTGAAATTATTCCTGATTGAGTGCCTTCGTAGTGCCCGTGATCGCTCAGATCAGAGCCATCACGAACGATTTGCAACGCAAAGCATTTTGAAACGCTACAAAGAAGCTGTCGAGAAGCATTTCCGCCATTGGCATCAGGTGCAGAAATATGCCGCTGAACTGAATGTTACCCCGGGATATCTAAATGAGGTGATCCGGGCAAACCTCAACCAAACAGCCAAAGAATACCTGCAATCAAGAATCTTGCTCGAAAGCCAGCGGCTTGCAGTCTTTACTGACTTCTCTGCGAAAGAAGTGGCCTATGAAGTAGGATATGATGACCCTTCTCATTTTAGTCGGTTCTTTAAAACGCAGACCCGACAATCATTCTCTGACTGGCGAGAGGATAACCGTGAAAATGACAATTCCGCCCACGATTTTTCCTAAAACAGCCCCTGCTTTCGTCTGATCTTTACCAGATAAAATGTAAACTATGAAAGAAGCAAAAACCGATTACGAAATTCACGAATTGATCCGCAAACGATGGAGTCCGAGAGCCTTCTCAGATGAAACCATTGCGCACAACGACCTTATGTGTCTTTTTGATGCCGCACGCTGGGCAGCGTCTAGCACGAATGAACAACCCTGGCGCTTTTATTACGGGCACCGCGGAACACCAGCCTTTGCTACCATCCTCAATACCTTAATGGAAGGCAATCAAGAATGGGCGAAGAACGCTGCAGTACTCGTGGCAGTGGTCGGGAAAACACACCATGACTACAAAAATAAGCCCAACCGAACATGGCAGTATGACCTCGGACTTGCCGTGGGCAACCTGACGTTTCAGGCAGCCTCTATGAACATCTATCTGCATCAAATGGGCGGGGTACATCTTGATAAAATGCAAGATGCGCTGGATCTACCTGAAAATTATGAGCCCTTTGTCGCCATTGCACTTGGTTATAAGGGGGATCCCAACATCCTCAGCGACAAAAACAAAAAGTCAGAAACAGCAGAACGCTCGCGCAATGACCTTGCGGAGGTAGCCTTCGAGGCATATTCAAACTAAAGAAGACCTTTCACCATCATTTCAGCGCAATGAAACGAAAAGATTTCCTCAAGAAAAGCATGCTCGGACTTGCCGCGGGTACGGTCGGACTTGCGGCATCCGGAAAGTCAGATTCGACTTCACAGGAAGCCTACGCATCTAAATCAGCACAACGGATTATGAAAGAGGCCAAATACATTCATCATCCCGCGCTTTCGCGCGGTGAAGCAAATCACGGATGGCTGAAAAGTCATCACAGCTTCAGCTTTGCCAATTACCACAATCCGCAGAAAATGAATTTCGGATTGCTGCGCGTACTGAATGATGATACAGTCGCGCCAGGGCGTGGCTTCGGGACGCATCCTCACGATAATATGGAGATCGTCAGCATACCGCTGTATGGTGATCTTGAGCACAAAGACAGCATGGGGAATACCACGGTCATTCGCCAGGGAGATGTGCAGATAATGTCGGCCGGAACGGGCGTGTTTCACAGTGAATACAACAAAAACCAAGACCAGGAGGTGAAGTTTCTGCAAATCTGGGTGTTCCCGAAAGAACGTAACATCGAACCGCGCTATGGTCAAAAAAGCTATCCGCCACAGGAACGTGCAGGGGCGCTTAAAACCGTAGTATCGCCTGCAACCGATGACGACGCAGTATGGATCAACCAGGATGCCTGGTTCTCACTCGGACGTCTCAACAGAGGGCAGGAGCTTGATTATTCCATCAGAAGGAATGGTAATGGCGTGTATGCCTTCGTGATTGACGGCGAGGTTGAAATTGACGGGCACACACTCAAACAGCGTGATGCGCTTGGAGTTTATGAAGCTGAAGGCGTCAGGATCAAAGCCGGCAAAGAAACCGAACTGTTGTTGATCGATGTGCCGATGGGGTGAAACTAAGCGCTTTTAAGCTCAAGCATGAGACGGCGCCTCGCAATGGGCAACAAGGTTTCGTGCAGAGGAAAAGCGAGGTTGCAACGCACCAGGTAGGTCGCCGGGTTGGGAAGATCGGTAAAACGTTTGATCAGCTCAACTTTGAGCTGTTCGAAAGTCTGTCCCAAACTTTTTCTTCGCTGATCAATCAATGCTGTTTGCAGTGAGTGAAAGTGTTCATCGGCCAGTTCAAGTAACGAAACCACGTACCGAAAGAGGTACACATCTTTGCGCGGCTCATCGTAAAGAAACAGATACCCCTCTTTGCGGTACATCGGAACGAGACCGACCGGCGTCAGTTGCAGGTGCTCATCTACCAGGTCGTAAAGGCTTTTACCCTCTCTGAGCATTGACTCAAGGCGGGGCAGTGCGAACTCGATCAGGCTGTTGAGGTATTCATTTAGCTCAGGATGCTCTTCGAGTTCTTTGTAAACCAGACGCATTTTACGGAGGTCAATTTCTTTGACGTCACGACGAATCTTCAGTGAGAAATCCGCTTTGCCTTTGCGAAGTGCATCAAGGCGGCGATGTTCTTCGATCAGGCGCGAAAGCGCCGGATAGAGTCGTGCATCTGTGAATTCACGTTTGGCCTTTTGCAACCAGGCCAGAAACAGATACGTTTTGTACTCCTGGTCAAGCACACCATCTGTCAGCCAGTTTTCCTGCAGCTTTTCCATGTTCTTGTTTTCGCTTTCTCCAATTTAACGTGAGAAATATGAAAAACGTTATGTCCGTCTGCTGTCAGCCGTCAGCCGTCTGCGGTCTGCGCTGTCAATGCTATTTAGGACTGCCCCCCTTGACACCTAACCCCTGATACCAGGCCCCTGACACCTAACCCCTAACCCTGACCTGAATGTATCCTTCCCACAACCCACCAGTCGGTTGTTAAAAACCGGTCGTTGGATGCGATAATTGCCCCTGACCCCTTTGTATCATTGCGATATGGAAATTTTGGATCATCTTAAATCCAGAGCCGGAGAGCTATTGCTGAACCGGCAGCAGCCGGTGGAGCGCATGAGGCGTGGAGTTTCTTTGCGCACTGCGCAGCGGCTGGCGTTGCTGTTTGTACTGCGCAATATCGATGATGCTGAGCTCTTGAAAGCGATCCTCGCTGATTTGCGCGACAGCTTTGATGTACCCGAAGTCAATGCCTTCGTGTATGCACCTAAGGGGCTCCAGGGTGGCGCTTCTTTAGACACATACGGGTATGATATCCAGTTGTTTGGTAAAAATAGCTTAAACTGGTACTTTAAGCCGGTTGACGTGGTTCGTGCGGACGTAAAGCCCTATGATCTTTTGATCGATCTGACCACAGAGCCACAAGTGCCCATGGGATACCTCTTGCACCAGCTTCCATCATCAACCGTTGCGGGCACTAACCTCACACGGATGAATGAGTGTTATGATTTGTTGCTCGATTTTGGACGCGACGCAGAAGCGTCGGATGTTTGGGCACAGATGAAATTTTACCTCTCTAACCTGAATTTACAATGAATACGTTTCACGGATTAGGCGTTGCGATGGTGACGCCCTTTACAGAGGCCGGGAAGATTGATTTCGCCGGACTGAAAAAGCTTACGGAGCATCTGGTGACCGGAGGTGCCGACTATCTCGTGGTGCAGGGCACCACCGGTGAATCACCCGCGCTGAGCCTCGAAGAGAAACGAACATTGCTCGATTTTGTGTTTGAAGTCAACCAGAAACGCAAGCCCGTGGTTTTCGGTCTCGGAGGCAACAACACTGCAGCTACCGTAAAGCTCATGGAAGAAATGGATACCACCGGACTCAGTGGTTTCCTCTCGGTGAGTCCGTACTACAACAAACCAACCCAGGAAGGCATTTATCGCCACTACAAGGCCTTATCGGAAGTCTCATCTCTCCCGATCATCCTATACAACGTACCCGGACGAACCGGTTCAAACATTGCTGCAGAAACCACGCTTCGTCTGGCGAATGATTGTGAGAACATTGTCGCTATCAAAGAAGCCAGCGGTGATCTTGACCAGATAGGTGCCATCATTGAAGAGCGCCCCGACGAATTCAGTGTGATTTCCGGGGATGATGCACTTACGCTGCCCATTCTTGCGCTCGGTGGAGACGGTGTCATTTCTGTGGTGGGGAATGCCTTTCCCAAAGTGTTCAGTCAAATGGTACACCAGTGTCTTTTTGGCTCGTTTGCTGATGCTCGCCAACGTCATTATCGCCTCAGGAAGACCATGGATTTGCTCTTTGCAGAAGGAAACCCCGGTGGAATTAAAGAGGCACTCAAGCACCTCGGCATCTGTGATAACCACATGCGACTTCCTGCATATCCGGTTTCTAAAGCGGTCAGTGATGCGCTTTATAGAGAGATGGCTGAGAAAGACCTGGTGAGGGTGTAACTACCCCCGTGGTTTGACCAGTGCTTCAGCAGCCTGTACCACATCTTTCACCCCACAGCCATATTTATCGAGGAGTTCGTCAGGTTTACCACTTTCGCCGAATTGGTCATTTACACCAACAAAGCGCATTGGCGTAGGTTTGTGTTCAGCCAATACCTGAGCGACCGCACTGCCGAGTCCGCCACGGATCTGATGCTCCTCAGCCGTTACTACAGCCCCGGTCTTGGATGCTGAACGTAAAATGATATCCTCATCAAGCGGCTTGATCGTATGGATGTTGATGACCTCTGCTGAAATGCCTTTATCCTCGAGCTCTTTCGCGGCCTCCAGCGACTTCCAAACCAAGTGGCCGGTGGCGATGATGGTGACATCGCTGCCCTCATTCAATAAGATTCCTTTTCCGATCTCAAACGGCATGTCTTCCGGAACGAAGATTGGCACTTTAGGGCGGCCGAACCGGAGGTACACCGGACCATGGTGGTCAGCAATGGCGATGGTGGCTGCTTTGGTCTGATTGTAGTCGCACGGATTGATGACAGTCATATTCGGGAGCATCTGCATCAAGCCGATATCTTCAAGAATCTGGTGGGTAGCGCCATCCTCTCCCAGCGTGAGCCCGGCGTGGGAGGCACAGATCTTGACATTTTTCTCGCTGTAAGCAATCGATTGACGGATCTGGTCGTATACTCGTCCGGTGCTGAAATTCGCGAAAGTCCCGGTGAACGGGATTTTCCCTCCAATGGTCATGCCGGCTGCAAGCCCCATCATATTTGCTTCGGCGATGCCGACTTGAAAGAAGCGATCAGGAAAAGCATCCTGAAATGCATTCATTTTGAGTGAGCCGGTCAGATCAGCGCAGAGGGCCACCACATTGGGGTTGGTTTGCCCGAGTTCGAAGAGTCCGTCTCCGAAACCTGATCGGGTGTCTTTTTTTCCAAGTACGGGGTATTCTTTCATCACCGGAGGATTTTAATTGAGGTTCAGGTTGGTATTGCTTCCGCTTTGGATGCTAAATTCTCGTTCAATCGTGTAAAGGGTCTCATTGCTATTCCGCGAACGGAAAACCAGCACGTAGGTGCCGGGCTGCAGCACATAACGTCCGCTCGGGTTACCGTCGCTGAACTTGATTGCTTGTAAAAGTTCATTGTTCTTCTTCAGGAACAATCCGCCGTAGCCGCTGGTGCCGGTATTGAGCAGCAAGGTTCCCGGTGCGGGAATCACAATGCGGGTAGGTTCAGTAGCATTGATGGTGACATCTTCAAGGATGGTTCGAGGAGTCGTCAGCACTTCAAGGTCGTACTTTCCGACAAGATAGCGCTCGGTTGTGCCGAAGGTCTGGTGGTTGACGATGCTGCAGTCAGCCGTACGCTTAACGATACACTGCAGGTCGTCATACTCGCTGCGACCGTTGTACTCGAGCACAAGGTCACCCTGGGCCGCATCCACTTCGAAAGTGGTGTGAACGCCTGGTTTGACTGTCAGGTTCTCTTTTTCGATCGGAGGGAGGGTGTGCACGACCATTCGGTAGGTGGGAAGTGGATCGAGTGAAAGGGTATCCGGATTGCCCTTCTTGTTGAGGGTATGCACAAGGTTGTACAGGGCTTCACCTTTCTGCTGGTCATAAAGCGTGAAAGCCACATCTGTTTCTTTCGGGTCGCCGGCGGCGTCAAGAAGGTTGATCTGCACGCTGGTGTTGTTCAATGCCTGTGTAATCACGATGTCAAGCACATACTCGAAAGTCTCTGAGTTGGTCGCATCGAAGTAGTTGCCGACGCATTCAAAGGTGCTTTTGTACTTGGCATCGAGACCGATACCGATCACAAAGGGCTTCACGATGATCCCTTTTGACTGCAGTGCCTTGCTCACCGCACAAGGGTCGCCGTCACATGCTTCGATGCCATCCGTAATCAAGATGATGATGTTCCGGCAGTTGTCGCAGTCTGTAAAGTCTCCGGCGGCTTTCTCAAGGGAGCGTGCGATGGGAGTTGTGCCTTTCGGTGTGATGTATGAAAGCTCTTTTTTGATGACGAGATTGTTTCCGCTTCCGATCGGTACAACGAGCTGTGTATCGTCACAATCCTGTTGTCCGGGAATATGCACCGTCTGGTGGCCGTAGACCCGAAGTCCGAGTTCAAGGTTATCAACGCCGTAGAGTTCTTCTAGCGATTGTGACAGAAGGTCAACAGCGGTGTTGATTTTGCGGGTGCCTTCCCAATATCCGTTCATGCTATTAGACGCGTCGAATACGAAGAGAATCCGTGTTTTCTGCGCGTTTACATCCGCCGCTTTTGCGGCGAAAAAAAGAACTAAAAAGAAAATGCCTAGATGCTTCATGCAATATGCTTCAGCAAGATCTGTGCCGTGTCATCAATAATCACCGAGGGTCTCTTCGAGCTGATGGAGTGCCTGCGCGAGCTGCTCATCGTCGGGAGCCACGCCGTGCCACTTGTGCGTACCCTCCATGAAGTCAACGCCTTTGCCCATCTCCGTAGTCATTAGTATCATCTGCGGCTTACCCTTACCGCAGGCATCCCTCGCTTCTGCGACGATACGTCGAATATCATCGATCGAATGGCCGTACATCTGGTGCACCTGCCAGCCGAATGCTTCCCATTTGGCACGGAGATCACCGAGGTTCATCACATTCTCTACCGCTCCGTCGATCTGCTGTCCGTTAAAATCAATGGTCGAAATGATGTTGTCAACCTTGTGGTGCGCTGCATACATCGCCGCCTCCCAGATCTGTCCTTCTTGCAGCTCGCCGTCGCCGTGAAGACTGTAAACGAAGCGATCATCCTTGTTCAGCTTCTTGGCCTGTGCCGCACCGATCGCCACCGACAGACCTTGTCCGAGTGAACCCGAAGCTACGCGGATACCCGGAAGGCCTTCTTCTGTGGCAGGATGCCCCTGCAGGCGACTTTCAATTTTTCGGAAAGTTGCCAGCTCGCCCACCGGAAAGAAGCCGCGCCGTGCCAGGGTGCTGTACCAGACCGGCGAGATATGTCCGTTGGAAAGAAAAAAGAGGTCTTCGCCTTCGCCATCCATATTGAAAACGGGTGCTTTCGTATGCATGACATCGAAGTAGAGGGCTACGAAGAAATCAGTGCACCCGAGTGAACCACCAGGGTGACCTGACGCAGCACCGTGTACCATTCTGACGATGTCGCGGCGCACCTGGCTTGCGATTTGTTGAAGTTTCTCAGTACTTTCCATAGAGCATACGGCTGACAATGTACCGCCAAAGGTAGAGGATGCGCTGCAGGGCTTGCGGAGGCTGTTCAAAACTTTTGAAAAAGCGGGGCGATTCGGAATAGCTATCTTTGCCCGACCAAATTCCGTTTTATGGCCCTCAAATGTGGTATTGTCGGATTGCCGAATGTAGGTAAATCGACCTTGTTTAACTGCCTGTCAAATGCGAAAGCACAGAGCGCGAATTTTCCGTTTTGTACGATTGAACCAAACCTCGGTACGATTACTGTGCCGGATGAGCGACTGAATAAGCTTTCAGAGTTGGTAAAGCCGCAGAACCTTGTACCGACGACCGTGGAGATCGTTGATATTGCCGGACTCGTGAAAGGAGCGAGCAAGGGCGAAGGTCTGGGGAACAAGTTCCTGGCGAACATTCGGGAGACAGATGCCATCTTGCATGTGCTGCGCTGCTTCGACGACGGAAACGTGGTTCACGTGGACGGCAGCGTCGATCCGATTCGTGACAAAGAAGTGATCGATACGGAGCTGCAATTGAAAGACCTGGAGACGCTTGAAACCCGCCGTGAGAAGATCGCCCGAGCTGCGAAGACGGGTGACAAAGAGGCTCAGAAGACACTTGCTTTTTACAATAAACTGAAAGAAGTGCTCGAGAGTGGTAAATCAGCGCGCACGGTAGAGCTCGAAGAGCACGAAGTGCCTATGATGAAAGATATGCAGCTCCTTACGGCGAAGCCGATCATGTATGTATGCAACGTAGATGAAGGCTCAGTGGTGAATGGCAATGCGTACGTAGATCAAGTTCGTGAGGTAGCGAAAGAAGAAGGTGCTGAAGTGCTCGTGATCGGTGCCTCAATTGAGGCGGAAATCGCTGAACTTGAAGACCAGGAAGAGCGAGTGATGTTTCTGAGCGACCTCGGACTCGATCAGCCGGGGGTGGCGAAGCTCATCAAGTCGGCATATAAGCTGCTTAATCTCCAGACGTATTTCACTGCCGGTGAGAAGGAAGTGCGCGCATGGACCGTCAAGGTAGGCGCAACAGCACCTGAAGCGGCGGGTGTGATCCACACGGATTTTCAGAAAGGCTTTATTCGTGCAGAGGTAATGAAATACGATGATTTCGTAAGCATGGGCTCAGAGCAGGCGGTAAAAGAGGCCGGAAAGCTGTCGGTAGAAGGGAAGGAGTACATCGTGCAGGATGGCGACATCATGCATTTCCGCTTCAATGTGTGATCTTGGATCGGGGATCGGGGATCGGGGATCGGGGATCGGGGATCGGGGATCGGGGATCTTGGATCGGAGTTATTTTTTGAGGTGATGTATGAGACGGTTCGTGCCTTTTTTGCTTATGGTTTTCGTTCTAAGCGCATGCAACGCCGATAAAACGGCGGATGCGACCACGAAGTTGTCTGCTCTGACTTCTATCGCACTGGCGATGAATGAGCAGGAGAACGCATGGAATGAAGGTGACCTGGAAGGTTTCATGGAGCACTACTGGAAAAGCGATAGTCTTCGCTTTATCGGCAGCCGCGGACTCAATTACGGATGGCAAACCACACTTGAGAACTACAAAGAAAGCTACCCTGATCGCGAGGCCATGGGAACCCTCACTTTTTCCAACAAGTACATGGATATGGTCGCTCCGGATGCCGCATTCATCGTCGGGAAGTGGCAGCTCGATCGCCGTTCAGACACGTTGAGCGGGCATTATAGTCTCCTTTGGAGGCAGATTGAAGGTAAGTGGGTGATCGTGGCAGACCATTCTTCTTGATGGGTTGGTGGTTGGTTGTTGCATTATCTCTTGATACAAAGGGAATCTGCTATGATAAATGAGCCGGGAGTCACTTCACGGAGCTGCTTCTCAATTTTAACCTTGATAGCAGATGACTACGGATACCATAGAATCTTCGCACTTCGTGCGTAGCTTTGCGCAGACATGGATATTTCTGTAACCACTATCATTGCCGGAATCACGGTTGTTGCCTCCCTTTGGGGCTTTTCGAATCAGGAGGGCCTGCGTAAGGTGCTGATGAACCCCTATCAGGTGGTGCAACACAAAGAGTACCATCGTCTGTTGCTGCACGGCTTTGTACATGCCGACTACCTCCACCTCTTTTTCAATATGTTCATCTTCTACCAGTTCGGACAAATTCTCGAGCAGGCTTTTACTCAGCAGGAATTATTCAGCAAGGTTTTTCCTGAACAGGTCTTTTGGGGTGAAGCGACGGGTACGACTTATTTCCTAATGCTCTACATCGGGTCAATCCTCTTCGCGACGATACCGAGCATGGTAAAACACCGCAATAATCCGGGCTATAATTCGCTCGGTGCATCAGGAGCTGTGTCGGCCGTATTGATTTCGTTCATTCTGTTGTTCCCGATGACCAAACTTGCGCTGTTCTTCATTGTACCGATGCCTGCATGGGTGGCCGGTATCCTGTTCTTCGTCTTCGAAGCATACATGAACAAGAGGGGAAACACGGGCATTGCTCATGATGCTCACCTGTACGGAGCGATATTCGGGGTGCTGTTCCTGACGATTATTCAGCCGTCTGTATGGGTACGGTTTGTGGGGCAGCTGCCTTTTTAGAGACTCCTTCGGGACGTGTAATTATGCTAACGCTCCCCTCAGATGAGGGGAGCTCCAAATCTCATGCTTCGCATGGGATTTGGTGAGGGGTTGAAAACTAGCGAAGTAGGTCGCCTTCGGATCAGGCGTCAGGTGTCGGGTGGGCAGCGCATCTTTGAACTGCCTGAACCAATTGCTGTGAATAGTTGGTGGCTGCTACCAGCAGCCGTTCGTTGAACTTCGGGGCTTTTTCAGACCGCAGACGGCTGACGGCAGACGGTCACTCTTCGAACTTGATGACGTACAGATCCTCGTTCGGGCGCTTCATATAGTACTGCTCGCGTGCGAACTTTTCGAGGGTTTGTTCATTGGTAGTGAGGTCGTGCAGAGCCTCGCGTGTCTTTTCGTTCTCCGTCTTGAAATAATCGACCTGCTCTTTCATGTCTTTCAGCTCACGATGAGAGGAGTAAATGAAGAATAGATCTACATCATTGAAAAAAAGCATCCAGACAAAGAATGCGACGGGAGTCACCACATACTTGTTCTTCAGCCAGCGAGGTATAGGAACGCGCTTTTTCACATTACAAAGATGTGCTGGTTTTGACAGGATTTCTCGCGTGCCGGAAAAGTTTCACTAACGCGTGAGTGTTGATATTGGAGACGCACAGACTCATCGCCCCATCCACCTGCAGACTTACGCTTGAATCACTTCACGGCAGTATTTCACTTATACTTCACTATTCATTACTCACTACTCATTATTTATTCCTGCTCCCGACACTTCACCATCGTTAGAATGGTCGCCAGCGCTACGGTTTCGTTTTCGTCATCGTAGACATCAACCAGGAATTTCACGATGCCTTTTTTCACATCGTCACCATCGCGTTTTTCCTGCTCGGTTTTCTCTTTCACCGTAAAGCGCACGCCGATGGTCATACCCGGATAAACCGGCTTCGTGAAGCGGCAGTCGTCAATTCCGTAATTGAGCAAAACAGGACCTTTCTTAGGGTCAACGAAGAGCCCGGCAGCTTTCGAAAGCACGAAATAACCATGCGCCACACGCTTCTCAAAGATGGTGCCCTCAAGCGAGGTTTCGTCCATGTGGGCGTAGAAGTTGTCTCCTGAAACATTCGCGAAGTTGACGATATCGGTTTCGGTCACGGTGTGCTTGTGGGTGAACACAGTATCACCAATTTCAAGCTCTTCGAAATGCTTTCGGAACACATGAGGTTCAGATTCTTTTTGCTCAGCGCCGTACTGGTAGACATTGGTGATCTTGCTGATCGTAGTAGGGGAGCCCTGGATAGCCGTGCGCTGCATATAGTGGAAAACACCTCGCTTACCACCCATTTCTTCGCCGCCGCCTGCACGTCCCGGACCACCGTGTACGAGCAATGGCATCGGTGAACCGTGCCCTGTGCTCTCTTTGGCCATGTCTCGATTAAGTACAAGGATACGTCCGTGATGTGATGCCGCTCCTAGAGTGAACTCGCGGGCGAGCTGGTCATCGTTGCTGGCGAAAGAGCAGCATAGTGAGCCTTTTCCGAGCTTAGAAATTGCGATGGCTTCGTCAAGGGTTTTGTAAGGCAGTAAGGTGCTGACCGGACCAAAGGCCTCTACGTTGTGTGCGGCCTTTTTGTTGAATGGGTCGCTGTTGCGCATCAGGATAGGTGAGAGGAAAGCCCCTTTAGAGGCGTCAGCGCCGGTCACTTCGAGCTTATCCAGGTCTCCGTAAACCAGTTCGTTTTCCTGAAGCAGCTCTCTGACCTTTTCGCGCACTTCTTTTACCTGGTCAAGGCCGGCCAATGCCCCCATGCGCACGCCCTCGACCTGTGGGTCGCCAATCACAGTCTTGGCAAGTTGTGCAGCAAGGGCTTTTTCAACGTCTTCGAGATACTTCTCCGGCACAATGATGCGGCGTATAGCCGTACATTTTTGTCCGCATTTCACCGTCATCTCCTTGCGCACTTCTTTCACGAAGAGATCAAATTCAGGCGTGCCGGGTGCTGCGTCTTCACCGAGGATCGAAGCATTCAGGGAGTCAGCTTCCATGTTGAAGGGTACGGCTTCTTCGGTAATGCGCTTATGCGACTTCAGCATTTGTCCGGTACTGGCTGATCCGGTGAAGGTGACAACGTCTTGCGATTCTACATGATCAAGGATGCCCCGTGCAGAGCCTACGAGAAGCTGTAATGCACCTTCTGGCAGAATACCCGAAGCATGTATTTCACGTACCATATCCTGTGTAAGGTAGGAGGTAATGGTAGCAGGCTTCACAATCGCCGGCACCCCTGCCAGCAGGTTCACAGCGATTTTTTCAAGCATTCCCCAGATCGGGAAATTGTAAGCATTGATGTGCACGGCCACACCCTCTTTCGGCACCATAATGTGATGACCGATAAAAGAACCTCCTTTCGACAGCGGTGCCGCATCACCATCAACGTAATAAGGTTCATTCGGAAACTGCCGACGAAGGCTTGAATAAGCGAACAGGTTACCGATGCCGCCTTCAATGTCTATCCAACTGTCTGCGCGTGTGGCGCCCGTAGCCCAGCTCGTTTCATAAAATTGCTCCTTTTTATCCATGAGGTGCAGTGCAAGCGCCTTGAGCATGCGTCCGCGTTCGTGAAAGGTCATCTTCCTTAAGGTCGGTGATCCCGTTTCACGCGCGTAGCGCATCATCGCCTGAATATCGAGTCCGTCACTGCTCGCCCGGGCAATTTCATTACCGGTAATCGCATTGTACAGCGGCTTACCTTCTCCGTCTCCGGTGACCCATTTTCCGAGGGCGTAATTTTCAAGAATTTTGGTCATAATGAGGGGCTTTTCGCGAAGATAGGATATCCCGCGCGAAAGCGCGGGATGGTTGGTGGATCGGGGATCGGGGATGGTGGATCGGGGATCGGTGACCTTCCCTAAATAGCGTTGACCGCAGACGGCAGACGGCAGACGGTTTCCTACCTTTGCGTGGTGATTCGAAACCTTTATCAGCGGCTTTACCGATGGGGACCGGCGATGATCGGCTTGTTTTGCATGCTGATTTCACTACTGATCAGCGGCATGCCCGAAGTCGCAGACAGGCTCTACCGCAAGGGATTGTTTGCAGCTTATCGCTGGGTGAGAGACGGTATTTTCAGTTGGCAGCCCGTGCCTGTCATTTTACTGGTACTGCTACTGATATCCATCATAGTCGTGATAGAATGGCGTCGTAAACAGTGGGCCTTTGTACGTCCGTGGTACCGAAGCTTGCTTAATTTTTTCGGACTCATCATCGCCTGGTTTTACATGAGTTGGGGGTTTAACTACAGCGCATCGGATGTAGCAGATGTTCTTTCTTTTCCGCGTAAAAACGCGGGATGGGAGATGGATACCCACTTTTCTGCAGAAGTGATCCAAAACATGGATGAGGCATTCGCACGTATTGATACCTCCTTATTGTTCACCACGGAGGTGAAACAAGATGACCTGATGGCGATCCATGCATCGGTGCGGGAGTACCTCCACAGCATTGAGTGGGAAACTCCCGGGCGTGTCGCAATGCGACGCGTATCGCACTCCGGCTGGATGCGTCGAATGGGGGTTGCGGGCATCTACCTGCCGTTCTCAGGCGAGGGACATGCTGACGCCTCATACCTTGCACTACGGCAGTGGTTCACTTTGGCGCATGAGTATGGCCACGGTTACGGAATTACCGATGAAGGTGAATGCAACTTCATTGCTTTCATGTCATTGCGCTCTAGCGACCTTCCTCATTTAGAGTACGCTGCCTGGTTCGGATTGGCAGATGCCATCCTGCCTTTTCAGGCAGAAAAGAAAGACAGCCTTCAACAAGGCAGCATCGTGATAGAGCATCAACAACATCCTCTTCCCGAGCACTTTACAAAAGGCCGCTTACGCCTCATGAATGATGCACGTCAATATCCGTCATTCATTCCGGGTCTCGCTGCATGGAGCAATAACCTATACCTGAAGAGCCAGGGCATTGAAGAAGGCATTCAGAGCTATGACAGTTGGTCGCATTTGGTGGCTTTCGCGCTGGCGCAAGAGCAAGAGCAGGGAGGTCAATCGAGGAGGCCATAGAAGCCTGCGGGATCATTACCTTCGCAATATGAGTACTGACAAGAACATCGAAACAGCTCGCATCCAGTCAGAGATTGGAGAGTACATCGGATTGGGAGAGAATAGCCTGATTTTCGATTATGAAGAGCGTGAAGGCGACCACATCCTGCGCCTGATCACCGTGAATCCCCGCCACAATCAGAGCTTTCTGTTTCACTCAACGGAAGGCGAAACGAAGCTGGAAGCCTTGCGTGAAATGCTCAACTATGTGCAGAGTTACAAAGACCGCGAACAGTCTTATACCATTCAGTGGTCAGTCAAAGGCGATCCGAATTTGCACACCTCTTACTTTCGGGCCAAGCATATCCTGATGGCTCTGGATAAGTTTTACTTCGGACGAGACCCGAACAGCATCACGGTATTCTCTGTGATGCTCAATCCTGTTTCCTGAGGTTACTGATGAAAGACACTTATCGCACACTTGCCGGTACTTCGGAGAGTCTCCATAAGGTTAAGGGAAGCAAGCATTACGGTTATGCTTTCAGGGTGCGCAATGAAGACGAAATCCGCAAGCGGCTTGAAGAGGTCAAGCAATTGCATCATGCTGCCCGGCATCACTGCTACGCCTGGCGTCTTGGCGCAGATATGAAGCGCTACCGTGCGAATGACGACGGTGAACCATCAAACAGCGCAGGTAAGCCAATTCTCGGACAAATACACTCTTTTGAGCTAACCAACGTGTTGATCGTCGTGGTGAGGTATTTCGGTGGTGTGAAGCTCGGCGTTGGCGGGTTAATCGATGCCTACCGCACGAGTGCAAGGGATGCTATTGAAAGTGGGAAGATCGTTGAGAAGCAGGTGACTTCAGAAGTCTCGGTTGATTTTCCATACGATGCCATGGGTGGTGTTATGCGGGTGATGAAGGAGTTTGCTCTTGAGATGCTCGAACACCAATTCGAGTTCAAGTGTCATTTGATCACCGAAGTTCGTCTTTCAGAGCTCAATGCATTGCTCGAGGCCTTCAACAGTATAGATTTTGTGAATGCGAAGGTGGTCAATGCGGTTTAGCCTTGGCTATGGACTGCATCATTCCTTCAAATACAAAGAAATGAAAGGGAAGCACGCCAAACCAGTAAAGTCTGCCTGCCAGACCTTTCGGACGAAAGGTCGCTTTCTGGTGTAATCTACCGTCTCTTATTTTAAATTCAAGCCAGGCCTCGCCCGGCAGTTTCATTTCGGCAAATAACAGCAAACGTTTATCTTCTTTGCTGGCATAAAGTACTCGCCAGAAATCTACCGCATCACCCGCTGACAATTCGCTCGGACTGGTTCGACCGCGGCGCAGTCCCACGCCCCCAAAAAGCTTGTCAATTAGTCCGCGTAAGCGCCAAAGTCTGTTCGCATAATACCAGCCTTTTTCACCACCAATGCTCCAGATACGATCGATTACGGCGTTTTCATCGTCAATTAGGGTGCTGCGTTCATCGGTGAGGCAGCCGTATTCGGGCACTTCAAGAAAATCAGAGAGCTGGAGGTCCATCACCCCGCTGACCAGCGAATCTTTCCAGCTTGAGATGATCTCTTGTTGTTTGATTTTCCGAAAGGTACGCCGTAGTGAGGTTTCGTATGACGCCGGTTTCAGTCCGAGCATACCGGGCAGGTCGTGGTTGCGCGCAACCACCTCAACTTTCATGCTGTCTACCAGTGAGGTAGCCAGCTTGTAAGAGGTAGAGGTCACAAAGTAAAGCCAGTACGAAGAGAGTCGCGGGGTCATGACCGGCACGGTGTAGATCCATCTATTGAGCTTTCTGACTTTTGCGTATCCGAGCATCATTTCGCGGTAAGTGAGGATGTCTGGTCCTGCGATATCAAAATTGCGGTCATAGGTTTCGCTGACGCCTGCAACCCCGGTGAGTAAGTCAAGTACATCGCGGATACCAATTGGCTGGCAACGGGTATTGACCCATTTAGGCGTGATCATGACCGGCAGTTTTTCAACAAGATCTCGCAGAATTTCGAAGCTGGCGCTACCTGACCCTATGATGATTCCGGCGCGCAGCGTAGTAAGATGAAACGGGCCGGATTCGAGTCGTTCTTCTACTGCTTTTCTTGATAAAAGGTGCTTTGATAAGTGCTCTTCATTGACCATCCCGCTTAGGTAGATCACTTGAATCTGTTGTGCTTGATCTGCGCGCGAAAGCGCGCGGATGAAACGGTCAGCCGTTTCTAGTTCGAGCGAGGCGTATGACTTGGAGGCAGACATCGAGTGCATGAGGTAGTAAGCTGCATCGATATCTTTGGGCACGGCATGCAGGGTTTCTTCTTTCAGGAAGTCAACTTCCACCACTTCAGTGGCATCGGCAAGAGAGGGGGGAGGACTAAAGCGTGTTTTATCACGTACACAGCAATACACGAAATGTCCTTCGTGCACCAATTGCGGCAAGAGTCGCTTACCAATATATCCGGTAGCACCGGTGAGGAGAATGCGCATAGAGAATCATTCAATAGGGTTTGAAGAGGGTTTGTTCGGATTGTATTCGTAGGTAAAAATGGGGGCAAAGAAAAACCGGAGCTTACGCTCCGGCTTCCCTCTCTCTCAATTACAGGTAAATCGCTTGCTCTACGATATAGGATACCTGTCTCCTTTATTTTGTAGTGTTCTTCTCTCGTTTGCTCAGCTAATGTAATGATCTCTTCGATCTTTTTGGAATAAGGGGCACCTTTTTAAGGAAACACACCTCAACTGAACGACCTAAAGGTATAAACTTTTTTGAAGGTCAAAAACTGAGAGGTCTTAATTTTTGAAAATTCTCGCAGTTTTTCTGATTTTTCCTTGCTCTATGGTGATCAGGTACATGCCGGTGGGCAAGTGAGAGAGGTTCAGAGCCTGACCTGAAATTGCTTGATCACGTTGCACGAGGCGTCCATCTGGCGACAGCACATCCACTGAAAAAGCTCCGGATTGAAGTCCGTCAACGTAAACAAAATCATGTACTGCCGTGGGGTAAACGCGCAGGTTCGCATCCGCCGTTTCTACGGCGTCAATTGAAAGCGCACCCGCCTCAAAGCGATACACTCGTCCGTTTTCAGGCAGCCCGAGAATTTGAACCGAGAAAAAATCGTTCTCATTCTCGATATTGAGCGCAGTGGGGCTCATGGGTGTTCCGGTGACAAACAGTCCGCCTCCAAAAGATCCTTCGCTGACGGCATCGTCAAGAAGTCCGCAGCTATTCCAAACATTCGTGATATAGAACGTTTCTTTCACGGTATTTGGTCCCCAGCGCACTTCAATATCATTGCTGCCTTCATAAAGCCAGAGCTGGAAATTGAGTTTGTTATTGGCAGTGCCTTCGGCATCGTATTCATCATAGAGGCCCACGTCTTTCCATTGCATTTTGAAGATGCGAGAGCCGGGCTCACCTTCTGTGATGTAGGAAATCGGACTTTCAAAGGTGTTCATTGCATAACCGGCATCAATCACATCGAGGGTTGTGACCCAGAGCAGATCCCAGGCGACTATCTCCTCATTGGCGATAAGCGTTCCTCCGAGAAACGTGTCATTACTGTGTAAGAATCCTGTGGTGGTTCCCATAAGGTTGAAATCAAATCCGATCGGCACCGAGTAGGTGGGGTCGTCCCAGGAGAAATTGACTGCAAGGTTTTCTTCTGAAATCTCAATATATGTATCGGTAAAGGTCGAGAAGCTGTAATCTGCCTGGGCGTTTGCGGCGGCGGCGATTGCATAAACTGAAGAAGGCGAGTAATAGTCTTTTCATGGTGTTTGTTTTTTTTGATAACCCGAATGTAAGACGGTTTAGAACTCCAGAAGTTACTCGGTTTACTGAAATGTAGCATTTGAGGGATGAATTGTGGCAGACTCCTTCGGTACAAGGAATACACTTTAATGCTCCCCTGATTCACGGGAGCTCCCGAGCCCATGCTGCGGCTCTCGGGTGAGGGGGGCGAGACTCCTCGGGGGCGTTCTTCTCGGGATGCTGTCAGTTGAAGCCGGATAGCGCAAACGGAATTACCGCCCTGAATGCCTTATTTTTGCAATAATTGAAACTATGCGCTCATTTCTCATTGCTCTACTGTCGATTTTATCCCTCGGCGCTGCAATTAGCCAGGCGCCGGTTACCGGGATTGTATTGGATCAGAATGACCACCTTCTGATCGGGGCCCAGGTATATTGGGTTGATGGTGCGGGTACCCTTACTGACAGCAACGGGCGTTTCATCATTGATGCACACCATGACGGAATGCACCAACTGGTTGCACGGTTCGTCGGTTACAAACCGGATACCTTAACGGTTGGTCCGGATTTCGAGTGTACGTATTACCTGAAACCGCTCGGAGATCTGGAAGCCGTTGAAATCGTAGAGCAACGCGATGGTGTTTTTATTTCGAACCTCAACACCATTAAAACGGAGACCATTACGCAGGTAGAGCTTCGCAAAGCAGCCTGTTGTGACCTTGCCGGATGCTTTGAGACCCAAACAACTGTGCAGCCTCAAGTCACCAATGTGATTACGAACGCGAAGGAGCTTCGCATTTTAGGACTGTCTGGCGTGTATAATCAAATACTGGTAGACGGATTACCCATGATTCAGGGATTGACCTACACGTATGGTCTGAGCGGTATTCCAGGCACTCTTGTAGATAACATTCATGTGTCAAAAGGGGCGAACAGCGTGGTGCAGGGCTATGAAAGCATGGTAGGGCAGATCAACGTAGAAACGAAAGATCCACAAGAAACAGATCGCCTCTACTTAAATGGGTATATCAACAATTTCGGTGAAAGGCACCTGAATGCCAATGTGGTAGCAAAGAGGGGCAAATGGAGCAATCTGACAACCTTGCATACCGTGCAGCCCGCCGGGGTGGTTGATCGGGATGGTGACCGATTCATGGACCTGCCCCGGCTGACTCGATATATGGTATTCAACCGCACGCATTATGGCAATGATGACCAGAAAGGCTTGTTCAGTCGGATGAACGTGAGGTTTATGAATGAACGCCGCATAGGAGGGCAGGTGAATTTTGACCCTGAGAAGCACCTTGAAGACACAGAAGTATACGGACAACAAGTACTGATTGAGCAGCCGGAGATTTCAACCCGCACCGGCTATAGATTCAATGATCGCACCCAATTGGTTTTTCTGGCTTCAGCCTTTGCCCATGCACAGGATGCATGGTTTGGGACTGTTCATTTTGACGCCATGCAGAAAAACGCATACGCTAATCTTCAGATTGAGCACAATTATGGAGAAACACACAGTTTTAAGGCAGGAGTCAGTTACCGGCATTTGACCCTCTCAGAGACCATCGATTTTAGTGAACGTTTGGATCGAACGTATGACGGTCGATATGTGAGGGTGGAGAACATTCCGGGTATGTTTGCCGAAAATACGGCAGGATTCTTCAACAACCGCCTCACCTGGATTGCCGGTGTGCGCGTGGATCAACACAATGTTTTCGGCAGTATCACCACCCCGCGTTCATTACTCAAATATGACCTTTCAGAGAACACCAGCGTACGCGCCAGCGCGGGCTTTGGCTGGCGCACGGTCAATCTTTTCAGTGAAAATAATCTCCTGATGATTGGCGCCAGAGACGTTGCGATCACCGAAGAACTGCGGCCGGAAACCTCATGGAACTATGGCGCGAACTTCACTCATAATTTTTCAGGAGATAAGGCCTCAGGGTTTTTCACCCTTGACTACTACCGAACAGTCTTTGGTAACCAGATTTTTCCCGACTATGATGTATCGCCCGATCTTGCCATAGTGGGAAATTTCACCGGCACAGCCATCAGTGAAGGCTTTCAGGCCGAAGTGAGCGTCCGCTTATTCAAGCGTCTCGAACTGAAATCAGGCTACAATTACCTTTATGTGTACAGGGAGATGAACGGGGAACGTGTACTGTTGCCTTTTAACGCCATGCATAAGGTGGTAAACACTTTTAGCTACAAGCCATCAAATGAGAAATGGCATGTCGATGCCAACATTCACAGCTATGGCCGGCAGCGATTACCCGGCACTGCTTCAAACCCTGAAGAACACAGACGCCCTGATTTTTCAGAACCGTACACCGTGGTCAGTGTTCAGTGGACATCCATTTTCAAGCGGTTTGAATGCTATGCCGGGGTTGAGAATGTGTTCGATTTCAGGCAACTTCGTCCGATCATATCCTGGGAAGACCCTTTCAGCAGATACTTTGATACCTCATCGGTCTGGGGGCCTACCCGCGGAAGGGAGATTTATCTTGGTGTGCGGTTTACGATGTAGCCGGCTCTACTGTCTTTGGTAGGAGAGGCCTTAGGTAAAAGAACCCTGGTTTAACATCGCTGACTGCACGACAATGGCTAGAAATCAGAAGTTCGGTCGCAGGAGGTATTTGCTGTAGAAACGGTCAATCTCGTCAACGGCCTCTTCGGCAGTGTCAACCACCTTCCAGAGATCGAGGTCTTGCGGAGAAATGTTGGCTTCTTGATCGAGCAGTGTGCCTTTAATCCAGTCGATAAGCCCTCCCCAGAAATCAGTGCCCACCAGAATAATCGGAAATCGACCGATTTTATTGGTTTGAATCAAGGTCAGCGACTCGAAGAGTTCGTCGAGTGTTCCGAATCCGCCGGGCATTACGATGAAACCTTGAGAATATTTTACAAACATGACCTTACGGACAAAGAAGTAGTCAAAGTTGATCGATTTGTCGTGATCAATCCAGGGATTTCCTTTTTGCTCGAAAGGGAGTTCGATATTGAGTCCGACTGATGTACCGCCTCCATCTGCAGCACCCCGGTTACCTGCTTCCATGATACCGGGTCCGCCACCGGTGATGACGCCATATCCTTTCTCGGTAAGCTTTCGGGCGATCAGTCGCGCGGTCTTGTAATAAGGAGTGCCCGGTTTAGTGCGTGCAGAACCAAAAATGGAAACACATGGGCCAATTTGCTGAAGCTTGTCATATCCTTCAACAAACTCTGCCATTATTTTGAAAACGGCCCAGGAGTCGTTTGATTTCGTTTCGTTCCAGGAACGCTGGCTGAATTTCTCTTCTACTTTGCTGTCTTTCGTCATCGCGTCATTTATCGGATGCGAAAGTAGCGAAAATTGGCGGGATCAGACTCTTGGCGCTCGAATACAAGGCCTCTTACGAGCACCTTAAAATGTTGATTAATAGATTCTTTCATTTTTTTTTGTAGATTGACTGACCAACCCTAATCAAAATGAAAAAGCTCTATATCTTTTTTACGGCACTGTGCTCAGCGAATATGCTCAACGCTCAATTAGAAGGTTTGGTTGTAGAGGCTTTGCCGGTATCCACCAGCACATGGGAAAATGACTTAACGCAGACCGACCCGGCTATTCCGCAAGGCGCTGTCACGTATCGTGTTTATGCTGAACTCGAAAGCCCGGAAGATAAGTTGCATAAAGTTTTCGGACATCCCGACTGTGCATCGCTGCTTGTGACTACCACATCAGAGTTTTACAATGACAATTCTTTTGGAGGTAATTCAGCGGCAGCGATCAATCCACTCTTATTTTTTGCTTTTCCAGCTATAGAACCGGACTCTTATGTTTCCATTGGTGCATATAACAATTCTGACCCTCAAGCGGCGAATATTATTTTGGGTGCAACAATGCCGCCTGATGGTTTTTCCAACTCAATGGAAGGCCCTGGGGCCAGTCTGGAAATTGAAGATGGTCATTGGCTTAGTCTTGGAGGTGTCAACGGGGAAGGCCCCTTCAATAAGGTTTTTATAGGCCAGTTTACCACTACAGGACAACTCTCATTAAGTTTGAATCTAACCGTTTATCTGGGAGGGAACCCAAATAACGCTGTACACTACCTGTGGAATGAAAACTGTGATGAGGATGTTGGCGATGGTGAAGAGGTTTACTTTCCCGGGCTTTCCGGGCTTGTTGGCTGCGCTGACGAAGAGAGTTGCAATTACAATCCGGATGCACAGATACCGTTGCTCGAATGTCAGGAAATTGAAGGGTGTACGGATGAAAATGCATGCAATTATTCTTCACTCGCCTGCATTGAAGGCGGCAGTTGTTATTACGGCTGCGGATGCAATGATCCTGAGGCATGTAATTATGACCCGGATGATTCAGGTACAGATGACTGCTTGTACAATGTTGGTTGCACAAATCCGCTGGCCGTAAACTTCGATCCCGCAGCAGAATGTGAGGCAACGTGCATCTTTGAAGGTTTGGTCTATCATGATGCGAACCAGAATGAAGAGCAAGATGCCGGGGAAGGTGGTCTTGCCGGGCAAGAAGTAGTCATCGAACCTCTTGGGCTTGTGTTACTTACAAACGCCGAAGGTGAATTTACTTTCTCGGTTGATCCACCGTATACTGCTTCATCAGTTGTTTTTCAGCCCAGCGATTTGTTTCCAACGGTGACAACCTGGGAATCGCTGCCACTTCAGGGGAATGTCCCACTCGTTTTTGGTGTGACTTCTGATGAGCCTTTTAGCAGCCTATCTGTGTACATCTACCCCGAATGGGGCCCTTTCATTGTTTGTGATCAAGTCAATATGATCGACGTCTGCGTCTCGAATTGGGGAAATGAAACCGTGGATGGTTATGCGACCTTAGAATTACCTGAAGGTTCAGCTCAATTCGCACCTGATCAAATCCCACCACTGGACTCTATTTCCGGAAATACTGCTTATTTCAGTTTTGGTGAACTCGAACCCAATGAAGTGTATTGCGGAGAGGTTGCAGTGCTGGGGTCAACTTTTGAGGATATGGGTATAATCGTGGATGTATCTTCTGATGCCTTCGGTTTTCAGAACGGTGAGCAAACTGCAGTTGGGATGGATAATTATGGTTCTTTCATCAACGTCTGCGCCTACGACCCCAATGACAAACAGGTGTTTCCGCTGGGGTATGAAGAGCCCCAATACATTGACCCTGACACTACCCTTGAATACCTGGTGCGATTCCAGAATACCGGAAATTTCTTTGCGTTCAATGTCCTGATCCGGGATACCATTTCCGAACACCTTGACCTATCAACCTTTGAATTGCGTGCATATAGCCACAGTGTTCAGACAACCATTGACCACGAGACGCGAGAAGTGCAGTTCTTTTTTGAAGACATTATGCTGCCCGACAGCACCTGTTGCGAAGAAGATAGCCACGGCTTTGTATCTTTTGAAATCCAGCCGTTACCGGATCTGCCACATAACACCGAAATCAATAATACCGCCCACATTTTCTTTGATTCTAACCCGGCTATCGTGACGAACACCACTAAGAATACCATCTTCATTTGTGACGAAAGCCTGGCACAATTCGATGCTCCTGAACAGGTGTGCGCAGGAGAGGCTTTCACGACCGCCAGCAGTATGGCCTTCATCGATGATTATCAATGGCTCATTGATGGAGAACCGTTCAGCAACGATTCGATTGCCGAATTCAGCTTTGATGCCGGACAGTATGCGATTGAGCTACAGGTTGAGAACCCGCTGTGTGCTACGTCTGCAGGAGCGACTGTGAACGTTTCTGCGCTGCCGGAGGTAGATTTTGTGCAAGACCCCGATAATCAGACCGTTCTCGTAGCTATTGAAGGAACTTCATACCAATGGTTCCTGAACGGTGAACCTCTCGATGGCGAGACCGGACAAACCCTGTCGATTGAAGAAGAAGGAAACTACAGCGTAGAGGTTACCGATGAGAATGGTTGCACGGCCACCTCAGAAGAGGTCTTTATCATGATTACTTCTGTAGGTGGACTAAATCCTGAAGATGTAAGTATATATCCAACGCCACTTCGCGCTGGTCAACCGCTGTATGTGAGTGGCATTCACCCTGAGCAAATGGATTTGGTTCGCGTTCTCGATTCTTCAGGCAAAGAGGTGTGGAGCTCTGAAACAGGTGTTCAACTCATTCCTACTGCAGGATGGGCTTCAGGTAATTATGCTGTTGAAATACGTGCAGCTGATCAGCGGATTGTGAAACGGATCGCGGTACAATAAGCAATTATTGGTCAATAACCTTTTCTTGATGAATAGTCCCGCGCGAAAGCGCGGGATTATTTTTTCTGAAGCTGAAAGCAGAGTTGTGTATAAATCGTTATATATTCCGGCTCACATCACTATTATGACCAAAATAACCTTTGCAGCATTGCTGCTTTTCGCTTGTTTGTTCGCAAGCGCTCAAGGACTCGAAGACACCTTTGATGACGGTGTGAGTACTGACAAAAACCTAATCGGAATCAACCTCGGAGGCTTGTACTCCGGAACACTAGACATTCGTTACACGCGGCTATTCGACCGGAATAACATTGCAGAGTCAGAAGGCCTCGAGCTGGGAATCGGTTTTGGCGTTGGCGAATACAGTGATCCCTTCGCTTTTGGTGAATGGGAGGATGTTAACGGCGAAGCGTTTGATCCTTCAGAGAACCTCAGCGGTCATACGCGATTCGCTCTCGGGTGGTACACACTACCGGGCAGCTTTTTCGGAAGCTCGAACATCGGATATGGCGGCGGATTCAATTTTGCTTACACGCGCTTGAGTTATGACCCATTTGAAGGGTCTGATGAAGTATTAGGAGATTACAGTTATGAAATGCAAGGCTGGACACTCACCTCTTCGTTTCACCTGAACATTCACGGTTACCTCACCGATCACCTCCGCTTTACGGTAGCGGGTGGCCCGGCTTACCTGATGGCTCGGTGGACGGTTGACTCTGACCTTGATCCTGACCTTGATCCTGACGGTCGATTCGCAATAACCGGTCAGGCTCAGCTTGCTTATTCATTCTAAAACTACTCAAACATGAAGCACCTGTTAATCGCATTTGCGCTGCTCTGCGCAACAGCCCTTTCTGCGCAAACATTCAAGCATTCTGAACCGCAGAAGGCTAAGTTCAAACGTGACTATACCTTCGGAATGCTAGGGAAGTTCGGCAGTGACATCATTGGCTATTACCGCGTCAAGGGTGATATGCACATTCAGCGCATGAATGCTGAGGGCAAGTTGGTCAAGGAATCTGCATTTGAGATCAGCCAGTACGGCGATAAGCTTGACTACCTCGGGGCTGTTCAGAAAGACGACAACACATTCTTTCTGATTGGCACTTTCCTGAATGCGAAAACATCAACTTTTTACTTCTACAAACGTGAAATTGATGCCAAGTCCCTCATGCCAACCGGCGAACTGGAATTGCTTGCGGAGATCAAAACCAACGAAGACCGCCGTTCTTATCGCTCTGTGGGTATGATTGATGATGAAGCAGGGAAGACTTCCGGGTTGTACTACTTTAGCGGGCAGGACGAAGTAGACGGCTTGGGCGTGTACATTCCTTTAGACGAGAACATAGAAGCCGGAGAGCAGCAGGAGTTCTCTGTCGAAATCAAGCCCGGCGAATCTTACGGTACCATCGATAATGTGCTTAGCGACAGCCAGGGCAATGTATACCTGCTTGCGTCATTTGTGCGCAAGAAAGTGGCCGATCGTCCGGTACTCGTAAAACTGAACAGCGCAGGCGAGAAAGAGTACGAGTTCTCACTACCACTTGAGCGCGTCTTTATCGTTAGCCATTCGGGCAATTCATACTTCCTGGGGCTCAACGAAGCAGAAACGGATCTTTACGTTGCGGCCTTCACTTCTGAGGAGGGGCGGAAAGGTGCTACCGGAGCGCTTATCCAAAAAGTAGACGCCAAAGAGGGGAAATTGGCTAACAGTGAGAATCTCAACTTTAGCGAGGAGTTCATCAACGATTATATCGATTCAGTGACCCGTCGCGAGAAGAAGGCTGAACGTAAAAAAGACAAAGACATCGAAGACAAACCAGGTATACCGCACCTACAGGGTATTAATTTGCTGACTTACGATGACGGCAGCATGGCCTTCGTAGGTGAACAGGACTGGGTAGTGATAACCACAACAACTGATTCGAACGGACGCACTACTACGCGTGAACGCTACTACAACGGTTCGGTGGTGGTCATGCGTTTTGATCAGGACCTTAACCTGATTCATAATTCGATGGTGCAACGTTACGCAGTGAGTTCCTCCCCACAGGATCTGATCAACCGGGCTTGTGTATTTGCAGCCGGAAATGATACGCATGTGTTGTATAATGCACGCGCCGGCGACCTTGAAGGCAAAAACTACTTCGTTTGGAACTGTAACAATGCACTGGGGTTCGCAACCATTAACGCTGCCGGTGAGAAAGAGGTGAAAGCCCTTATCGAAGGCAGTGGCGAGCAGACCTATGTGGTTACAGGTGCGTACGTCGAAATTGAGCCCGGTCGTTACGGCTATCCGGTAGTGGCGAAGAAGATGTTTGCGATGGGGCTGATCGATCTTGAGAAGTAGCTTGTTTCTGAGATTGGCTTTTCTCGGCAGATGGTGTGGTAGCTGTCTGCGGTCTGCAGTCAGCCGTCTGCCGTCTGCTGATTATGGTCAAGTAGTTTTAACAAACGGCTGCTGGTAGCAGCCTCCACTTATTAAGCAGTGATCGGTTGGGCAGCGCAACGATGCGCTGCTCACCTGACCCCTGACCCGAAGGTGTCCCTACGGCGTCCCGAAGAAGTCATACCTGAAACCATCGTATACCGGGTGCGTATAAGAATCAAAAGCTTACGCCCCTATGAAAAGCTATATCCCTTTTCTTTTTGCAGTTCTGTTTTCAGGAATGGCTCTTGCGCAAGACTATTGCTATTTGGTTTCATTTCACGGCGACACGTTGAAAGGGGAGACCCTTGCCTACAAAGATCCGATACTCAGGAGCCCTTACTTTCAGATTGACGAGCAGGAAGTTATCTGGGATGGAGTGAAGCTGATCCGCAACGAACACGGTGTTTTTGCGAATGTGTCTCACCTTCATCGCGGTGATGAGCGCTACGCCATGCGCATTAAAACCGGTGATATTTCGGTGTTCGAGCGGGTTGAAATGGACATTTACGGGCGCGAGACTTTACCATCCCGGCTCGATGCGAACGAAGAGCAGGCACTGCTGGCAACCGGTGAGCTGAATTACCTCATGGATGAAACCGGCAGGCTGTACAAGCCCACTTACCAGCATATGAAAGCAATGATGGGCGGTTCAGAAATGGCTTCTGCACATCTAAAGCGCTTCCGTACTTTCCAGTGGGTGAAGAGGGGACTCGCCTATGGTGGTGGAGGCTTACTCGCCGTTAGTTTTCTGTCAATGACGGGCGGTTTCGTAATGTCGCCTCAACTCATCATTGGCATCCTCATGAGCGGAGGAAGCTTCTTCCTCAACGAGCCGATGAACGATATGCGCTGGCTGGCGGTAGACAGCTACAATGCGGGTACTACTTCTTCGCCTTGAAGGCATTGATGGCATTGCGCGTAAAATCAGAAAGCACCAATCTGCCACTCATTGCTGCGCGCTCTGCGAGTAGTTCATCCCAGTGCTCGGTGCCACTCCAAAAGTTTTTCTTGAGTTCGGACATGGCCTCCGGATTGCTTTTTGCCAGTTGACGTGCGAGGCGATCAACCGACACATCCAGCGCTTCTGCGCTGTCAAAAACTTCTGAATACAAACCACGATCGCGTGCCCATTCAGCACTTTTCCATTCAGTAGCGTCGATAGCAAGTTGGCTCATGCCTGAAGTACCGAGCTTGCGTTCAACGGCCGGCCCCACCACAAAGGGACCAATACCGATGGCCAGCTCGCTGAGCTTGACCGCTGCGAATTTGGTGGCAAAGCAGTAGTCAACCGCGCTCGCCATACCGACACCGCCACCCACAGCTTTACCCTGTACGCGACCAATGATGAATTTCGGACATTTTCTGGCGGCGTTGATCACATTCGCAAAGCCTGAGAAAAATGACTTGCCATCGTCTTCATTACTGATGGCAATGAGCTCGTCAAAGCTAGCGCCTGCGCAGAAGGCACGTTCGCCGGCAGATTTGAGAACGATCACTTTGATCTCATCGTTTTCACCGGCATGTGCGATTGAATCGGCCAGGCTTGCGAGAAGATGACCGGGCAGGGAGTTGCTTTGAGGGTGAAAGAACTCAATGGTGCCGATTCCGTCGGCGATATTGGTTTTAACGTATCCTTCGATATTCATAATGGCTCAAAAAAAGCCCTCCACGGGGGAGGGCAAGGGTTATTCAGGGTCAATAAGGTTTATCGCTTTTCAACCGATACATAGTCGCGGTTATTGGCGCCTGTGTAGATTTGACGCGGGCGACCGATAGGTTCGCCGTTTTCGGTCATTTCTTTCCACTGTGCGATCCATCCGGGAAGACGTCCGATGGCGAACATCACCGTAAACATTTCGGTAGGGATACCGAGAGCTCGATAAATAATACCGCTGTAGAAATCTACGTTCGGGTAGAGGCCGCGCTCTACGAAGTACTCATCTTTGAGTGCGACTTCTTCGAGTTGTTTTGCGATATCGAGCACCGGGTCATCAATACCGAGTTTATCAAGCACATCGTCTGCGGCTTTTTTGATGATCTTGGCGCGCGGGTCAAAGTTCTTGTATACACGGTGTCCGAAGCCCATCAGGCGGAAGCTGTCGGTTTTATCTTTTGCTTTATCAACCCATTTTGTCAGGTCACCACCGTCATTTTTAATGGTTTCGAGCATTTCGATCACAGCCTGGTTGGCACCTCCGTGAAGCGGCCCCCAGAGTGCTGCGATGCCTGCAGAGATGGACGAGTAGAGGTTTGCCTGAGAAGAACCCACGATACGCACAGTTGATGCAGAGCAGTTTTGCTCGTGATCGGCGTGAAGGATGAGCAGCTTGTTGAGTGCATCATCAATTACCGGGTCAACTTCGTAGTCGCTAGAAGGTAATCCGAACATCATGTAGAGGAAGTTCTCGGTGTAAGAGAGTTCGTTTTTCGGGTACATGATCGGATGCCCAAGGTTATTCTTATAAGCCTGTGCTGCGAGGGTTGGGATTTTCGCAATGAGGCGGTGAATGGTCAGCTCGATGTCTTTGAACGGGCGATTCGGGTTTTGCGACTCCGGGTAGTAAGTAGAGAGGCTGCTGATCATTGAGCTGAGAATTCCCATTGGGTGGGCATTGTTCGGGAATGCCTCAAAGAAGCGGCGCATATCTTCATGCACAAGGGTGTGCATGGTGATGCTGTTGGTGAACCAATCGAGCTGTTGCTGATTTGGAAGCTCTGAATAAATCAGGAGATAAGCGACTTCGAGGAAAGAGGCATTCTCTGCAAGCTGTTCAATTGGATACCCCCTGTATCGGAGAATACCTTGCTCACCATCAAGAAAGGTGATGGAACTTTTAGTGGATCCGGTGTTTTTGAATCCGGAGTCGAGGGTGATGTAACCGGTGGTGGCTCGCAGTTTGGAGATATCGATGGCTTTTTCGCCTTCAGAACCCTCAATCACGGGCAATTCATACTCTTTGCCGTCTAGAATAATCCTCGCAGTTTCACTCATTATTTGTGGTATTAAGATCGTTTTTTTCGGGGGTGCAATATAGTAAGAAAAAGAGGTGTGCCGTTAACTACCGCGGGGGTACAAGGCGAAGTTTTTCGTTTTCGGAAGTTTGAAAGAACCTTTTACCAGCTAGGCTGGAAGCTGGCCTGATAAGCCTCCCATTTTTCTTGTGTATTTACCTCTTCATGTTCGTTATTGGCAAAGAACCTGAGGTAAAGTTCAATCTGTGGGGGCTTTTGAAATCCGCGGATAGGGGCCAGCATATTGAGGTTTTCATCGAGGAAAACCACGGTGGGATATGCACTGACATTGAGCGCACGCGCGAATTCATTCACTCCGTTTCGGCCTCGGGCGTTCGGGTCATAGTTTGGATTTGTGAACGTGCGGCCTTTAAATACGACATCATCCGGTGATTCGGCGTTAAACTTAACGGCGTAGTAGTTTTTATTGATATAATCGATAACGTTCGCGTTACCGAATGTGGTGCGATCCATCATTTTGCAAGGGCCGCACCATGAGGTGTAGACATCAATGAGGATTTTTCGTGGTTCTTTTTCATTGGCGGCAACGGCTTCTTCAACGGTCATCCAGTTAATTTTCGCATCCTGCGCTTCTGCGCAGAAAGCGGCCAACATCATCGTAAGGGTCAATATATACTTCATAGCTCGAGGGCCCGGTTTACGTTTATTTGAATATAGGACAGCAATAAACGGGCCAAACTGTCAGGCGTAAAGGTACCAACCAAAGGATGTATTGCCAAGAAAAACGCCCGCAGCTCTTTCACGAGTGCAGGCGTTTTGAGAAATTTTCACAGAAAAGCGCGCTTATTGTCGTCCTTCGTCACCCAATTCGAACCCTTCAGCTTCATCATCTGCACCCGGTTTGAGGTCGCGTTCTGCTTCTTCGACACCGTGAGTGAGTTTTTTGAGTTTGCGCAGGAAGATAAGAACGAGGAAGCCGATAATCACCGTGAGGATGGTGATGGCGATGAACGTTCTCAGCTCACGCTCATTTGAAGCCTGGAAAAGGATCACCTCGCCTTTGTAGTTATCGAGGCTGACGTTTACGTTTTGTTCTTTATCGATTTTTTCGCGGTCTTCTTCATTTTCGAAGGTGATGGTGATCTGCTGCGGATCAGCCTGTGTAGACTCTTGTTCTTTAAGGGTTTCGATCATCGCCATGCGGTTTTCGTCACCTTCTACGTCTTCTTGATCAACAAATGCTACGAGGTTGAGCAGGCTACGGCCACTATCTTTCGCGACCACCACCAGTTCGTCATTTTCGAGGTAGGCATCACCTTTAATTTTAAAGAGTTTTGCTGCATTCAGGGTGCTGTCAGCAGCGTAAGTGCCAAGGTCGCCTCTGTCAGCGGTCAGTTGCACCCGGATAGGTTCTGACTGAGACGCTTCGCCGATTGCTCCGGCGAGTTTATTACCGAGCCCGGTAGCTGCGAAATATACCCCCATCATAATGGACACATATCGTACCGGAGCGAGTTTTGTGATGAAGGAAAGTGCCACGGGCGAAGCGGAGAGCTCACCAATGGTATGAAAGAGGTAGGCGAGAATGATCCAGACGAGGGCTGCTTGCCCGGTGCTCAGCACCTCCAATGAAGCTTTGGCCATGAAGAGAAATCCGGCACCCATGATCATGGTACCGATCGCCATTTTGTAGAGTGAGGTAGCCTCTTTGCCGCGCCGCTTTCGCCATGCCCAAAAGCCAGCTACTGCGGTTCCGAAAAGAATGATGAAAATGGCGTTGACCGACTGAAATACCGATGCCGGCAGTTCGAAGCCCATCACTACGCGATCTACTTTTTCTTTGGTGTAGATGTTCATGAGTCCGCCAGCCTGTTCAAAAGCTCCCCAGAAGGCAATAACGATCAGGAAGGAGATAAGGAGCACCACGTAGCGATCTTTTTCTTGCTGTGTGAGCTCATTGTAAATCACCATCATCAATCCGACCACAAGCCCCAGGAACATCGCCAGGATACCATATCCGATGGAGGTGCCACTCGCGATCAGGTAGATACCTACGGCTTGAATAATGAGAAATGAGATAAGTGGTACACGCTCTTTAAAGAGTTTGTTGAAGAGTTTACCGAGACTGTCATCGCTGTTCGACCGTTCTTCTTTCGTGGGGGCTTCGCCAACGCCGGCGAGGTATTTCTGACCTGCCATGAAAACAACTTGACCGAGCAACATTCCGATACCAGCCATGCCGAACCCATAGTGCCATCCTATTTTTTCACCTACATAGCCTACCGCGAGAGACGCAGCAGCAGCACCTATGTTGATACCAATATAAAAGATGGTGAACCCTCGATCACGACGAATGTCGCCGGCTTTATATAATCCGCCAACCATCGTCGAGATGTTAGGCTTAAGTCCGCCTACACCAACCACAATCAGCAATAACCCACTGTAGAAGGCCCACATTTGCTCAACTGCGAGAATACCGTGTCCGGCTACGAGAATAAGTCCGCCAACCAACACACTTTTCTTTTGTCCGATAAATTTATCAGCGAGAATACCCCCCGGGATTGACATGACATACACCAGCATGGTATACCATCCGTAGAGGGCAAGGGCGTCTCCTTTTTCCCATCCAAGGCCCGGATTAGCTCCAGTGGCTGCAGAGGTAATATAAAGTACAAGAATTGCGCGCATTCCGTAGTAAGAGAAGCGCTCCCACATTTCTGTGAAAAAGAGGATGTAAAGTCCGGCAGGATGTCCGAAAAACTCTTTCTTATGAGCTTGTGATGCGTCCAATGACATAGCTTCTGGTGTTTGGTCTGTGTTTCCGTTGCGTTAAGAAAGCGGGAAAGTAAACAAAAATGATCAGAGGTTCGATTCGATGTAGTTGAGCATCTTATTGAAGAGGTGCAGACGTGTGGTACCTCCATAGATGCCGTGGTTACGATCCGGGTAAATGAAGAGGTCAAACTGTTTATTAGCTACCACGAGGGCATTGATCATCTCCATGGTGTTCTGGTAGTGTACGTTATCATCAGCGCTGCCGTGAACCAGAAGATACTTTCCGGTGAGTTTTTCGACATGATTGATGGGGGAGTTGTCATCGTAACCTGAAGCATTCTCCTGGGGTGTGCGCATAAACCGCTCGGTGTAAATGGTATCGTAGTAGCGCCAGTTGGTAACGGGTGCTACGGCGATACCCATTTTATAGAACTCAGCCCCCTTGGTCATGCAGAGCGACGTCATATACCCGCCATAGCTCCAGCCCATGATACCGATTCGATCGGCATCTACAAAGGGCTGCGATTGGAGGTGCTTCGCGAAGTCGATAAAATCTTCGGTTTCGAGTTTTCCTAGCTGTTGGTAGGTGGCGTGTTTGAATTCACGACCACGGTACATCGTTCCTCTGGGGTCACAGCTCACGACGATGTATCCTTTCTGTGCGAGGAGCTGGTGGAAAAGATAGTTAGCCCCACCCCACGAGTCGGTGACCGTATTGTGCCCGGGCCCCCCATATATATTGACATAAACCGGGTACTTTTGTGTAGGGTCAAAGTCTGCCGGTTTGATCATCGAGCAATTCAGCTCGACTCCGGCACTGTTGGTAAAGGTGAAGAACGACTTGGGTGAAATCTCATATTTGGCGAGGGTTTCTTTTAGGTTTTCGTTTGTTTTGAGCACGCGCAGTTCTTTGCCTTTTGCGTCATGAAGGGAGATGTAATAGGGCGTATTGGCGTCAGTATGATAGTTGATGTAGTATTTGCAGCCTTCGCTGAATACGGCATTGTTGCTTCCTTTCCGTGTGCTTAATTGATCAGGTTTTCCACGTTTGATGCGCACGCTGTACACGTGTTGCTCCAGTGGTGATACTTCTGAAGAAGAATAGAACACGCGTCCATTGTCTTGGTTTACACCGAGAAACTCGATCACATCCCAGCTTCCTTCAGTGAGTTGGCGGATCACTTCCCCTTCCATGCTGTAATGATAAATGTGATTGTAGCCGTCGTGTTCAGAATTCCAGAGGAAGCTGTTTCCATCCTGGAGGAAAATCAGGTTGTCATTGATTTCAATGTACGTCGCTGACTTTTCTTCGTAGATTTTCTTGGTTTGGTACTTGAAAGGTTGGTCGCCACTGCCGATATCTGTTAAGAGAAACTCAAGGTGATTCTGGTGACGGTTGAGGCGCATTACACAGAGTCTGTCATTGTCTTGTGTCCACTTTATGCGTGGGTAATAAATGTCGGTTTCATTACCGGTGTCAACCGGACGTGCCTCAGTGTTGTTAAGGTCGTAAATGTAAATGCCAACGATGCTGTTTTTTTCGCCTGCTTTAGGATACTTGAAGGTATATTGATCCGGGTAGAGTTCACCGTACATGGCCATTTGAAACTCTTTCACGCGGCTCTCATCAAAGCGATAATACGCCAGACGATCTCCATCAGGAGACCAATACATTCCGTTGTCAAACCCAAATTCTTCTTCATACACCCAGTCGGTAGCCCCATTGATGATGTGGTTCATCTTTCCGTCATTCGTGACCTGAATTTCTTCGCGTGATTTTAGATCGGTGATAAAGATGTTGTTATCGCGCACGAAGGCTACTTTGTCAGCCCCGGGAGAAAATGCAGCCAGGCGCTGTTTACCTTTATCAAAATCAGTGAGTGGGAAGGCCCGTTTCTTTTTAAGGTCGAATACATAGTAATGGGCTTTTGTGCTGTAGCGGTAAATGCTTTCGGTTTCTGTTTTGATGAGCAGTTTGCCTTCATTCGCACTGAATTCATAATCTTCAATCGACTTTGACGGGTCATTGAAGATATCTCTTGAAGTCGCGATCACTTCGATTCGGCTGCCGGTCGAAAAAGCATATTTAACGATGGCGCTTCCATTTTCCTGATCGTTTTCGAGACTGGTATAGTGTTCACCATCGTTCATGGAGCGAAGTCCACTCACATATTCGGGGGAAAATTCGCCTGAATACCATATAAGGTCATTCGTGAGTTGCTGCTGGGCGATCACTGAGAGCCCGCTAAAAGTCAGGATACTGAAGATGAAAATAGTTCTGAACTGCTTCATGAATACAGAGGTTTATATTTGGAACAAGGCCACCGAAGATAATATTTCTCACGCACAGCATGATGTACACCCCACTCAACTCAGCACATTTAGACCAGCTCGCACGTATTGTTGGAGCCGCTCACTGCCTGCATGATCCTGAAACACGCAGGGCGTTCGGAAGTGACTACACAGAAGATTTCAACTTTCCGCCTGAAGCAGTAGTCAGTCCGGCAAACACCAAAGAGGTAGCCGCAGTGATGCGCTATTGTCATGAACATGTGATCCCCGTGACACCGATCGGAGCGCTGACCGGACTCAGTGGCGGGGCGTTGAGTGTTTACGGAGGTGTCGGACTTTCACTTCGCCGCATGAACCGAATCATTTCTATCGATACCGATAACCATCAGGTGCTTGTGCAGCCCGCGGTTATTGTGCAGAAGCTGCAGGAGGCCGTGGAAGCAAAGGGCTTGTATTATGCCCCGGACCCTGCAAGTAGGGGGTCTTCTTTCATTGGAGGCAATCTCGCAGAGAATTCTGGTGGGCCGAGGGCCGTTAAGTATGGGGTAACCAAAGACTGGGTGCTGAACCTTGAGGTGGTTCTGCCAACAGGAGAAGTATTGCATACCGGCGCAAACACTCTTAAGAACAGCACTGGCTATAACCTTACACAATTGATGGTGGGGAGTGAGGGCACTTTAGGGATTATAACGCAGGCTACCTTGAAGTTGATTCCAAGACCGCAGAATGATTTGCTGATGTTGGTGCCGTTTCCGAGTGCTTCTTCAGCATGCGAAGCTGTATCAGCTATTTTTAAAGCCGGTATTACGCCGTCAGCACTCGAGTTTATGGAGCGTGATGCCGTGCAATACACACTTGACCATACCGATGCTGCCGGTTTAGACCTTCCTGACGACGTAGAGGCCCACTTATTGATCGAGGTTGATGGAAAGCCGCCGGAGGTGCTGATGCAGGAGTGCGAAACCATCCTGGGCGTGGTTGAATCACACGGCGCCGGTGAGGTGCTGTTTGCAGATGACCAGGCGAAAAAAGACCAGCTTTGGTACATGCGAAGAAGGGTAGGTGAAGCGGTGAAGCAGCATAGTATATACAAAGAAGAAGATACCGTAGTGCCCCGATACGAACTTCCCGCGCTTTTGCGCGGTGTAAAGAATATTGGAAGAGCTTATGGCTTCTCTTCAGTGTGTTACGGACATGCAGGTGATGGCAACCTTCATGTGAACATCATTAAAGGTGAAATCGACGACCGTACCTGGAAAGAAGAACTACCAAAGGCCATTCGTGAGATTTTTGAGCTGGTGAGAGCGTTAGGCGGAACCATTAGCGGAGAGCATGGCATCGGACTTGTGCAGAAAGATTTTATGGACATTGTTTTCCCTTCCTCTTCACTGGAGCTGATGTGGGCGGTTAAAAAATCATTTGACCCGCGGCTTATCATGAATCCCGGCAAAGTTTTTCCGCAACATTTCTGGAATATGCAGGGGGAAGAAGTAACCCCGGAATAATGTTTTGGATTTGCACAAGAAATTTTAGGTCGTATATTTGGCTTGCCCGGTAGGAGAGAGACCGGGCAATTAGTTGAGATAGGTATGCCTTTCAGGCTACCGTACGAGTAATTTATAGTTTTTAGTTTTTCAGTTTAAGCCATTGAGTCCCGCAAAAGTGCGGGACTTTTTGGTTGCGGTCATTCGAATTCACTTAGTTTAGCCGCAGAAAACAAACCAAGGAGCTATGGCACACCAACTCTTGAAAGGAAAGCGCGGAATCATCTTCGGAG
Organism: Flavobacteriales bacterium; assembly: GCA_018402085.1. Lineage (GTDB taxonomy): Bacteria > Bacteroidota > Bacteroidia > Flavobacteriales_D > Sanyastnellaceae > Sanyastnella. The sequence goes on from JAGYJM010000002.1 coordinate 1,230,243, forward strand.
CGCTGAACGATATGTCAATCGCATGGAAAACTGCCGAAGCAGCGCACGCGCAAGGAGCAGAATTCGTGCTGACGAATGCCCCAATAGCCATGCGCATGGGTGAAATCAATAAGCTCGCTGAACAGTGCGGTAACGCGCCGGTCATTGCTGCAGACGCCACCAAAGAAGAAGATCTTCAGGCACTCTTTGAGCAGACAATGGAGCACTTCGGGGGTAAAATAGATTTCGTCTTGCACTCAATCGGTATGTCTCCGAATGTGCGTAAGAAACGCCACTACACCGACCTCAAGTACGACTGGTACCATCAGACACTGGATGTAAGTGCGATGTCGCTGCATAAAACCCTCAGCACGGCACTGAAGCTGGATGCCCTGAATGAATGGGGCTCTGTGGTGGCGCTGACTTACATTGCCGCCCAGCGCGTTTTCCCTGATTATAACGATATGGCTGATGCGAAATCGCTGCTCGAAAGTATCACGCGCAGTTTCGGCTATCACTACGGCGCTCAGAAAAAAGTGCGCATCAATACCATCAGCCAGTCACCTACGGTCACTACGGCCGGCAGCGGTGTGAAAGGGTTTGACGAATTCATCAGTTTCTCTGACCAGATGAGCCCGCTCGGAAACGCCGATGCCGCGGCCTGCGCTGATTACATCATCACCATGTTCAGTGATTACACCCGTTATGTGACCATGCAAAATCTCTTTCACGACGGCGGTTTTAGCAACACCGGTGTGACCGAATCGGTCATCAGTAAGTTCGGTAACGGCGAATAATCAGCTCAGAAATGCACGCTTAAAAGCTGTGGCCAGCAAGTGCACGGCCTTTTTATGCGCAGCAGCAGAAAGTCCGGCCGGCGGACCATACGGCGTCGGGTTGACATCGATGATGTAGATATTGCCGTCAGTATTGTCGCGAATGATGTCGAGCTCGCAGAATTCTGCTTTCATTTCGCCGCAAAAGCGGCGGATATGAACAAGCTCCTGCTCACTAAACAGTGCTGCGCAATCCGGATAGAGCTCGCTGCGATCGACTTCGTTAGTGAAGCGCACATCCCACTGCTTGAACTTTTGGTAAGCGAGCGGGAGTTCATCGCGCATGACGGGCACGCGGATGTCAACAGCCATGCCATCATCGGTGCGGTTATCAAGGATGCGCTGGTAGACGCATCCGGGCTTTGGTTTTTTGATCGGCAACCGGATGTAGCGTCCGTCGTGGGCAGCATTCGCGTCACTCTTTTCAACAGCATTTGCTTCATGCGTGAGTGGGTCTACAAAAGTGCCGTAGCCAAATACCTTGCGGTGTACTTCCTCTACTCTTTGTTTGGAGATATCCAGAAGTGAAAGGTTCACCGTAGCATCCCGGCTTTTCAGACGGTCATCAGGAACTGCTTTCAAGGTTGCATCGTGAAAGAAGATGGTGACATCAGCAGATATGGGCTTATTCGTAAGGCGATAACCGAGGTGCTTTGCAATCTTGGCAAGCGTCGTGCGCTTACTCGGAAACTCAGGGTAGGCAACAATGACCGGAATACGCCCGTGACTAGCGAAAGCTTTTGCCTCATGCCAGAGTGCACGGAGATCTTTTGTGAAGCGTTCGCCGGCCGGCATACCTTCTCGATAATGGTTTCGCCAGCCCTTCTTAGCCATTTGACCACTTTTTGATCTCCGATTTTCGCCCGATCGTAGCCGTAATGAAATCTTTCTCAAGGTCGACGCGGCGCGCCGGAGAGAATTCACGACCGTAGAAAATGATCTGCAAATGCAGCGAATTCCACTTCTCCCGAGGAAACAATTTTTTGGCGTCTCTTTCAGTCTGGACAACGCTTTTACCGGTAGTGAGCCCCCACCGGTACATGAGCCGGTGAATGTGGGTGTCTACCGGAAAGGCCGGTACACCAAAAGCCTGCGCCATGACCACACTCGCAGTTTTATGTCCGACCCCAGGCAGCTTCTCAAGCGCTTCAAAAGAGTCTGGCACCTCACCGTTGTGCTCATCAAGCAAGATGTGCGAGAGGTTGTAGATTGCTTTAGACTTGGCAGGGGAGAGTCCGCAGGGACGAATAATCGCTTTGATCTCGTCAACTGAAAGCTGCACCATTTCGTGCGGTGTAGAGGCGCGTTCGAAGAGGATCGGTGTGATTTTATTCACGCGTTCATCGGTGCACTGAGCAGAGAGCAAAACAGCAATGAGGAGCGTGTAAGGATCGGTGTGATCAAGAGGTATTGGAGTTTCAGGATAGAGTCTTTCGAGTGCCTCTACCACAAAAGCAGCTTTTTCTTTATTCGTCATCAGTTCTGTACAGCTTCTGAAGGTTGCTCACGATGCAGTTGAATGCGGCGTTCCCATCCGGCCATTTCGAGATCAACTTCGTTGAGTTGGTCTTCAAACAGATCTGTAAGTGTAGTGTTCTTCACCTCAATTACATGTATGTCAGGCACATTGGAGACTTCAAAAAAGCACCAGGTAATGTCGTAATCCACTTCTTTGCCCCAGAAGCGCATCATCATAGGTTGCCCGTTAATTTCAATGGTAAAGTGGTTTCGAAGGTAGTCTTCAATGAGCTGGTCTGCACCTTCAATTTCGCGATCATCTCCGAGTCGAGCCGGAATATCGGCTGTAGCCCCTATGGCGCGTTCAAGATCATCGGTGAAAATGCGCATTTCAATTTCGAGCGCATTATTTTGCACATTATGGCGCACCACCGTGCGGCTGTAATAAAACTTATGGACTGCCGTTCCTGTGGAAACCACAAGGGCCAGCACTCCTAGTGTGCGCAGCAGAAAACGACGTTGGGCTGAAATCATAGGGTAAAGGTACAAAGTCCGCCAAGCTAAGAGATGCAGGAAACCTATCTTTGTCACAAAGCAAAAGACTTGGAGAACCACACGATTCAACAACTCAAGCGACTGATCGAAGACGCTGATTCATTCTGTATTACGGCACATAAATCTCCTGATGGTGATGCGGTAGGTTCGTCACTTGCCCTGGCGTGGTATCTCAAAGCCATCGGTAAGCAGGCAACTGTAGTGCTGCCTGACGGATTTGCTGACTTTTTAAGTTTTCTGCCCGGTGCAGAAGAAATCATTACCTACGAAGAACACCGCGAGCGTGCTGAAGAGGTTCTCAACAATTCAGACCTGATCTTCTGCCTTGACTACAATCATCTTAATCGCACGGGAGCCATGCAAGATGTGCTCGCCAAAGAGGTTGGGCAAAAGCCTTTTGTACTGATTGATCATCACCAGAACCCGGCCGATTTTCCGGATGTACTGATCTCTGACACTACAAGCTGTTCAACAGCGCAACTCATTTACAGGGTCATCGATAGGATGGGCGATCGTGATAAAATTGACCAGAATGCGGCAAAAGGAATGTATTGCGGCATTATGACAGACTCCGGCAGTTTTCGTTTTCCGGCAGTCACACCGGAAACCCATGAGATTGCTGCTGACCTGATCCGTAAGGGAGCAGACCATGCGGCAATTCACAGGGCGGTGTACGATACGAATCTGCTCGATCGACTGCGCCTCGTGGGGTACGCTCTAAGCGAGAAACTCGTTGTCATGCCTGAATATCATACGGCCTATATCAGTTTGTCAGCCGATGAACTCGAACGATTCAATTACCGTCCGGGTGATACGGAAGGATTGGTCAACCAGGCGCTCTCTATTAAAGGGGTCAATTTTGCCGCCTTCATTCGTGAAGGAAACAATCAAATCAAAATGTCATTGCGCTCTCAAGGGCAGTTTCGTGTGAATGAAATAGCGGCGCAGTATTTTAATGGCGGCGGACATCATAATGCCGCGGGTGGGGCCGTAGATGCAAAGTTGGACGATGTAATTGACACTTTCAGAGAGGTTGTGCAAAAGCACAGACACGATTTGAATTACGAAGTATGAGAGTGATGTTGTCAAGCCTTTTTCTGGTAGCAGTGCTCGTGGCCTGCCACGACGAAAAAACCGCCTACCGTGAAGTTTCTGATGCTGAGCTGCGCGAGCAATTGATGGACTATAACAAACGGAAAGTGGAGAATGAAGACTCCTTGATTTCAGCTTTCGTGCGTGAGTATGGGCTCGACTTTGACATCTCACCTACGGGAATGCGCTATAGAATTCTGAATACGGGCGGGGCTCGTAAAGTGGAAAAAGGAGATGACGTGGCGTTGACGTATGCCATTCACTTACTTGACAGCACTCCTGTTTATGCAAGTAAGGATAATGGTGCCTTTCGTTTTACCATCGAACAGAGCGACGCAGCTCCCGGATTTCACGAACTGGTTAAACGCATGAATTACGGCGACAGTGCGGTAACGATCTGGCCCGCAAGGCTGGGATATGGCATTGCCGGCGATCAGGATCGCATACCGCTCGATGCCATTTTACTCGTTGACATCCGAATACTTGAACCATGAGCTGGCCTGGGGTCATTGCGGTATATTGTGTTGTATTCTTTCTCGGCTGTTCATCTTCACCTGAAGGCTTCGATGAAGTTGAAGATGACACTTACCGTAAGCTGCATCGATTTGGTGATGGTAAGACAACTGCCTCAGCGGCCTACTTTCTGAGTCTCAGGGTCGATATGCGCAAGCCCGGGAATGACGTATTCGATTATTACCTTGAGCTAGAAGGTGAACTGGCTGCTTCGGGCTGGGAAAAAGATGAACTGTTGCGGCGCGAAATTGGCGGGATGGTTGCCGGCGACAGTATCACATGGCACACCCCATACGCTGCCTTAAAGAACAGTTACCTTGACGAGTATACGGCTGACGGGAAATTGCTGCCGGACACCACACGGTTGGCGCTCACGGTATCCGTGGTGCATGCAATGACTGAAGCCGAATACCTGAGCAGCACCTTGTACAGGAGAAAGATGCGCAAGACCGAAGAACTGCAGCTTATACGGCGCATTCTGGAAAGGTCGGGAGTGGCGAATCAAATGCAGTCATACGCAGGAGGGTGGTTCAGGATACTCAGTGAAGGCACCGGTGAGCCGCCGAAAGCCGGAGACGAACTCACACTTGGCTATTCGGGCTATTTTCTTGACAGCACACGTTTTGATCTTGCGGCGGATTCGTCCACGTGGTTGTATTTCCCTTACGGCAAGCCGGATCAGGTGATACCGGGAATCGAGAAAATGGTCGGCTACATGCTCGAGGGCGAGCGCCGTGAATTGTGGATGACTTCAGATCACGCTTTTGGCGAGCAGGGTTCGAAGGGCATCGTTCCGCCAAATACGCCGGTTCGATTTGAGATCCAACTGGTTGATATTCTGGATTCAGAGAATGCACCCGCCGATGAAGAATCACACGATTAAGGTATGGCGCAGTAATGCTCCAGACCATTTCTTTGCAGAAAGCAGTGAACAGTGAAAAATGCAATCGTCACCATTGTATTTGTCTTGTCAATAGCACTGGCAGGATATAGCTACTACATGAGCCGTACCCAGCAAAAAGAGATGAAAGAACTTCGTGCGATGCTCACCGAGGCATCTTCGGGTGATGAAGAAAGTGAGTCTGACCCTCATGATGGAGAAGCACATGAACACCACGAACTCGTGGAGTCTATGGGGCATATGCAGCGCTATATGAATAAACTTTGGTTTGCGGGAGAAGCCGAACACTGGGAGTTGGCTGACTTTTACACCCATGAGCTTGAAGAAACCATGGAAGAGCTCATTGAGGGTGAAATCAAAGAAGACGAGCACAACATTTCAGTGCTTGTAGAAACCATGGCTCTGCCGTCACTCGAGCGCCTGGAGGAGGTGCTGAAAACGAAAGACGGCCGCGCATTTGAGGGCGAGTACCTCGGTCTGGTCAATGCCTGCAACTCATGTCACCAAGTGACAGAACATGCGTTTATTCACTTGCAGAAACCGACCACTCCTGCTTTTACCAATCAGGTGTACAAATTGCCGTAACCAATCAGCAGCGTACAACATTTCCGTTTGATTCGCGTAATGTTGTAAACGAACTGACGGTTGTGTGAAACGCTTACTCTTTATATCTCTCATGGTTTTCGCATCTGCGCGATTGATCGCGCAGGAAAGCATTGGTATCGGTGTGAGCAACTACGCTCCGGCGAACAGCCTACTGCTGAATCCCTCCTCAATAGTTGACTCTAAAGCGTTTGTGGATGTGCACCTTTTGGGCGTCAGCGCTTTTGTGCGCAATGACCTGGTGTTTTTTCCGGGCAATGAAGTCAGTCTTTTGCAGCCGTCAAGCTTCTCAGGTGTAGATCCTCAGTATAATCTTGGGGCCGGGCAGTACCGTGCTTACACTGATTTACTGGTTCAGGGCCCCACCATTACAGCGACTATAGGCAGGCATTCATTTGGCCTTTATACGGGCTTTCGAACGATGGCAGATGTCAGGGGAATTGGAAATCGATCAGCGCAATATGTCATTAATGGCTTCCAGTATGGTCCATACATCGGTCAGGAAACCCGAGTGCGCAACATGCGGCTTACTACCTTGGCCTGGGCTGAAGCCGGGCTCTCTTACGGAACGATTCTGCACCAGCGAGGCAATGATTTGCTGACCGGCGGTTTGCATGTCAAACGATTATTTGGCGTTTCTGGTGCAGCGGTAAGGCTGAATGACTGGCATTTTCTTGTGGCCGACTCCAATACCATCGAAACTTTTAGTCTTCGCGGTGCATACGGAGCGAATGAACCGGGCTGGAATGCTGGCAGCGGCTGGGGGATTGATCTTGGGATCACCTATAAAAAGACCTTGCAGGGCGTGAGCAATTACGAGCCTCATCTGAGCAGGGGAGGGTGCAAGACCTGCGACTACAAATACAAACTTTCAGCGGCTCTGCTCGATATCGGGCGCATCAATTTTAATCCGGAGTTTTACACGGGCAACATAAGTGCCGATGAAGGCGAAACATGGGAAGATTTCGACGGAGAGAACCCTGACGGGGTCAATGATGTGGCGCAGCTGATCGATGATAATTTTGGAGCACTCGATCAGGATGCCCGAGATCGCATGCGAGTATGGCTACCCGGAGCCTTGAGCGTACAGGTCGATTATAACCTTGGCTATAATTTTTACCTGAATGGTTCTCTGATTCTCGGAGCTCCCTGGAGAAATAGCTTTGGCGTGCAGCGCGCAACCTTATTTTCAGCCACACCCCGGTTTGAAACAAAGCGTTTTGAACTTGCATTGCCCGTTTCGCTTCATGAATTGCGCGACCCTATGATCGGTGCAATGGTTCGATTGAACAGCATCATCGTCGGTACGGATAACCTCGGAGCCTATTTGCTTGACTCTGATCTCTATGGTGCTGATATTTATGTGCATATCAAGTACACGATATTCAGGGCATGGGGATGTCGAAATCAAAAGAATAAGGTACGTCGAAGCAAGAGTGGCGGACGCGTAGTTCCGTGTGCTTCGTGGTGATTCAGGATGCCGGGAAATGTGTTTCGAGCATGGCTTCAATCGCTCTATCGAGTAAATCATAGACATACGCAAAGCCATCACGCTGACCAAAGTAAGGGTCGGGAACGCTCTCCGGGGCGTCTGTTTCAGGCAGGTAGCTTAGTACCAGCTTCACTTTGTTTTCGTCTTCTTTATTGCGCGAAAGCGCAAGGATGTCAGCGTGATTCTGAACGTCCATAGCAAGGATTAGATCGAAACGGTCATAATCTTCGCGCACGAACTGCCTTGCAGCAAGGTTTCCGATATCGATCTGGTGCTGGCGCATGGTCTCAACTGCCCGGTGATCCGGACTTTCGCCGATGTGGTAATTGCCGGTGCCGGCAGAATCAATTTCGAGGTGCAGTTGACGTTCTGTTGTTTTCTGCCGAAGAATACCTTCAGCCATTGGTGAACGGCAAATATTGCCGAGGCAAACGGTAAGAATGCGTTTCATTTCAGGGTGTAAGATTTAGCGTACATGCGAAGCGGTGAATGACTGACGAACCTGCTTGTTGAACCTGCGTAGAAAGAAGAGTATAAAGTCAGCAGTATGAAACGTAAACATCTTTCTCTAGCCACTATTGTTCTCATTATGATGACCCTGCTGATGCCGGCCATGACAGGCTGCCGGGTTCAAAAAAACGAATTCGCCAAGAAGAAATGGAAGATACACAAAGATCATCCGCCCACTCAGCGCTATTACAGCAAAGGTAATCTGTTCCGTAAGCATTAGTATAAAACAGGCGTGCCTGCTGGAGACAAAAGAAAAAAAAAGCCCGGATTACCGGGCTTTTCTACTTATTGAATACTGAGTTTCTTTTCAAGGTCATCGAGGTACCTTCTGAAATGCTTATCGGTTTCCTGAAGGTTGTTCACCGTGCGGCATGCATGCAGAACAGTGGCGTGATCCTTACCTCCGCAGTGCAGACCAATGTTTGCCAACGATGACTTGGTCATTTTTTTGGCAAAATACATAGCGATTTGACGTGCCTGAACGATTTCGCGTTTCCTGGTTTTCGACTTGAGAAGTTCGATTGGAAGGTCGAAATAGTCACAAACCACCTTTTGGATGTAGTCTATGCTTACTTCACGCGCAGTGTTCTTCACAAACTTATCGATCATCTGTTTGGCAAGGTCAAGGGTAATCGACTTCTTGTTCAGTGATGCTTGAGCGATAAGCGAAATGAGGGCTCCTTCGAGTTCACGAATATTCGTAGTGATGCTGTAGGCGAGGTATTCAACAACCTCTTTAGGGAGCTCGATACCGTCTGCATACATCTTCTTCTCGAGGATCGCTATGCGCGTCTCGGTAGAAGGTGTTTGCAAGTCAGCACTGAGACCCCATTTGAAGCGCGAAAGCAGACGCTGCTCCATACCCTGCATTTCAACCGGTGGCTTGTCGCTGGTCAGCACAATTTGCTTGCCGGTCTGGTGGAGGTGATTGAAAATATGGAAGAACACATCCTGTGTTTTCTCTTTGCCACTAAAGAACTGCACATCATCCATGATCAGGACGTCCATCATTTGATAGAAGTGACTGAAATCATTGACGCTGTTGTTCTTCACCGCATCGATAAACTGGTGTGTGAACTTCTCAGAAGAGACGTACAGTACGGTTTTCTCCGGGGTTTTGTTCTTGATCTCTATGCCGATCGCGTGGGCGAGGTGTGTTTTACCTAAGCCTACGCCACCGTAGATAAGAAGCGGATTGAAAGCCGTACCTCCTGGTTTGTTTGCAACGGCGAAACCGGCAGAGCGTGCCAGTCGGTTGCAATCGCCCTCGATGAAGTTGTCGAAAGAATAGTTCGGATTCAGGTTAGAATCGATGTTGAGCTTTCGCAAACCCGGAATAATGAAAGGGTTCTTGATGGGCGCATCGCTCATGTCGAGCGGCATCGACACCGAAGGATTCTTGATTGCTTTTTTGTGAGTCGTTGGAACCTTAACGGTGTAAGGATTAGCTGCATCACGGTTGTTTTCCATGATGATGCTGTACTCCAGACGACCCTCAGCACCAAGCTCCTTACGGATAATGCGTTTGAGGAGTGGAACATAGTGTTCTTCAAGCCATTCGTAGAAGAACTGAGAGGGTACCTGAATCGTCAACACATTCTTCTCGAGCTTCACCGGTTTGATGGGCTCAAACCAGGTCTTGAATGCCTGCATACTGACATTGTCTTTGATAATGTCAATGCAATTGGTCCAAACCTGATTGTGATCCTTGCTCATTTGAAATACGAGAAATTGTTGGTGTTAACCGATTTTTAACTAATCTGACACGAAGCACAGAAGATTGTGCAGTCTCTGTCAGAGCGAACAAATATTTGGAGAAAAAACTGAAAAAAAAAACGGCGGGGCTATTGACTTTTACCTTTTTTAGACAATACTGCTCCCTTCGTGGAAATCTTGATTGACGCGGAGTTTAGGTGATTTTGTGGCATAAAAAAAATACATTCGTCAAAAATTTTGCACGACGAATCGACAGGCTGCAGATAATGCGTGTTGAAGTTACCGTTACGACTGAAGAACTGTCAATTTTGGCTGTTCGTAAATACTGCCTTAACCTTGCCTTAACGAATTTTGATCATTTAGGAATACAATACTTAACCTATGTTCAGCCATCAGACACAGGTACGTGTAAGGTACAGCGAAACAGACCAAATGGGCTATGTCTACTATGGTCAATATGCATCTTTTTTTGAAGTTGCCCGGGTAGAGGCTCTGCGCAAACTCGGAATGCCCTACCGCGCAATTGAAGAAAGTGGCATCATGTTGCCTGTAAGAACCTTCAGTGTGAGCTATCTCAAGCCGGCACGTTACGACGATCTACTGACCATTGAAACAGTGGTGCCCGTAATGCCTGGTGCTCGAATTCGCTTTACCTACAGGTGTTTCAACGATAAGGTGTTGCTGACTGAAGCTGAGACAGAGCTGGTCTTTATTGACAAAGCAAGCGGAAAACCGACCCGATGTCCGGCATCACTCACTGCAGCCTTACAGCCTTACTTCTGAGGCGGTCTGCGAAGAAAAATACGGTCTTTACCTTTAAACTCAGGAGACTGTATTGACAGCACTTTCATTTGTGTATCGGCATTTACCTGAACTGAATGCAGCGTTTCAGACGGAATGTAAATCAAGTCTCCGGGCTTGACCGTGCGCGAGCTGTCTCCCAGTATCATCTCACCACTGCCTTCCAGCACCACCACATATTCGGTATGTTCCGCATGAAAATGGGCTTTCACTTCTGAAGATATCCAAATAATGAAGCTGCTCGCCAGGCTGTCTGATGCGATAGGCTGCACCTTGACCGGGAGATCACCTTCATAGCGGATTTCACTAAGCTTATAAACATCCTGCGCTTTTGCGCAGAAAGCGAGAAAAATGGCCGCCAGCAGCGCAATATTGTTCAGCATAACTTCCTATTTGGCGCGAAAGGTATGAAAGATGTCACTGAAGCATTGCGCATAGAGTGGCGCCATCGCCGACCAGTCATAGCGTGCAAGTCGCGCACGGTTCGGGTACCCATTGCGCCAGGCATTGCCTGTGATTAAGTGCCGTAGAGCGGTTGTAAATTCACCTTGTTTATACATGAAGCGCGCATCAGGCTCGTGCTCAGCATACACGCGATGGGCGGGCAGCAAGGGCCAGGCGCCTGCAGCAAGCGCTTCAACGGTTGATATTCCGAAGAAATCTTGCACGGCTGTAACCGGAAGAATATCGGAGGCCAGCAGCAGATCTTCGTACACCTTGCGATTGTTGGCATAGCCAAAGTGCAGCAGGCGGTGCGAAAGCCGATTGCGCGCATCAGCGAAGCAAGCAGGTTCTCGCGCATATGATGCACCGGTAACGATCAACTTGAAGGGGATGCCTTCTTGATCCAGTTGAAACAGTGCATTGAAAAAGGCTTCAGGTGACTTATCGTATTCCCAGCGGTGGTTCCATAGAATCGTTGGCGGCCCCTCGCGTTTTTCGCGCTTTGGCGCAATTAAATGTGAAAGATCAAGTCCGAGGTGTAAAACGCTGCTTTTCGCTTTGATCGAGTTGAGTTCTTCAATGAGATTGGGTTTTGGAAAGGCCGCGCAAAAGCGCGGGATGGCTTCGGTGAACGACTTCAGGTGCCAGGCAGAATTGAAAAGAACGTGGTCAGCAGCCAATGCGCTAGCGAAATGAATAAAGGCATAGTGTCGATCACGTCCGGAAGCAACGTCAGGATCATTCGGTGACCAGGGGTAACTGAGCTGGTTTTCGTGAAAGTAATACACTGTAGGGAGGTGAATTCCGGCATGCGCCAGCAGAGAGCGCAGAATGCAGAGGTCAGTCATAGAGGTCACCAGCAGCAGCTCAGGCTGCCGCCCGTTTGCTGAAGCCTCGATGATTTGCCTTGCGAGGCTAACAGCGCCTCCGTGCATGCGCCATTTCCAATGATGGTCGCTCAGGGTGTAGAGGTCAACATCAAAATGCAGGTTACGGCAGATCCCATCTGCCCAGAGGCGATGGGAACCACCGTAATAACTTTCGACAAGACCAATCCGCATACCACGAAGGTAGTGCCTAAAGTGTCAATCGTTCAAAGCGGTCTGTTGTCCGAACCGGCGCGCAGCTTCAACGAACTGGTTGAATGCGGTTCGCGCGTAATTCATATCCCATTCAAGGCGTTCGCGCTCTTCATCATACGTACAACGTGCCACGGGTTGACGTTCGAAAGGTGAGAAGTTGCCTTTCTCGGGGCGTTTGAAGAGGGTAATGTCGGTGGCCATTTTGAAAGACTTTCGTTTCTCAAGCGGCATAAAATTGTCTGTCCGCACCTCTAGCTTCTTCTGAATGAAGCCGTCTTTGCTGAAGGTAACGGTGTAGTTTTGGCCTCCATCGAGGATGATGGAATAGAAGCCGGTAGGTCGGTTAGAATATTCCAGAATAACTTCACCGTCTTCATTGTGCACGCTGATCATGACATCGGTGACCATCTGGTCTTGTTGATTTCGGTTTTCGGGTTGAAGTACATGTTCTACTTCACCGTGAATCACATTGCCGTAGAGCAGCACTTTCGGTAGGTCAGCCGCATTCAGGGCGGCGCTCAGGAAGAGAAGAGTGAAGAGTATGGTAGTCTGCATAAGGGTGAGTTTGTAAGTGTAATCTGACCCTTATACTTCGCCATTACTGACAAGGTTACAGCATTTATGTTAAGAATGCCCCCATGGACTAGTTATCGTGGATGCGCTTCATGAGTTCTTTCTTGGGCTCGCTGTTGAGGTCTTTGGCGATGACCTCCTGCATTTCTTCTTCATCTGGGGTATCGAAGGTGTCGAGGTCGGGTTGTCCGGCATCAATCCACGCACTGAACCACATACTTCCGATCATGATAACAGATGCCCGCATACGCCGTTCTACCTGTCCGTTTAAACGTCGATGGTACTCATTGCTGTATTCCTCAGAGTAAACCTGTGTGAACACTCGTCCGCGCTCTTCGTAACTATACTTCTCATCAGGCGGAAATTCATCATTCAGCTCACGCTCAAAGGTGAGCACTGAATCAAGGGCCCAATGACTTCCTTGTACGATTTCCCAGGCGGTGCGCAGGGGATCGGAAATGTATTCTGCTTTTCCGACAAAAAAATCATAGTCTTCTTCATAGAGTTCCGGCAGGCGACTTTCCCAGAAGCCATGTATACCTTTTTGGTTGGTCATCTGACCGTTGTAATTCTCGGTAGTGTGCAGCGGTACTGATGCGTCGCCGATATAGTGCCCCAGCTCAGTAGAGATTCTCAGGATGCTCAGCACGTTCTTTTCTCGAAATGCATTGGTTAATCGTTGCTTCATGACCGGGATGTGCCAAGGAACGATTCCGTATGCACGCAGGGTATCTTCGCTGTATTCTGCCTTGGCGTCAGCCCAGTCGCGTGGCATCAGGTTGAAAGGATTGCATCGCGGAATCCCTTTGCAATAGTGATCAATATCAATAAAATGGCGTTCGGCTTCTCCTACTACACCGTATCGACGTTTATCGGGGTCAACGGCATGCTCTTTGATGAACTCGATGTGCTTTTTATAAAACCCAAACATCTCCTGTGGCAAGGTATATACCGCCAGTTCATTGATGCGTCGGTGTGCGAAAAAGCCCCAGGGGGCCATGGCCTGCACAGGCATTGCAAAAAGGAGGCCGATGAGCACGAGTTGGTTAATGAATCGCTTCATAGTCGTAAGCAAGTTTTTCAAGCACTCCGTTGCGCAGAATCGGAATGCTGTTTACGGTATTTGGTGTCAGGCAATACTTGACATCATCATTCAGGTTTAGTCTGCGCAGTCTTCTTCGGTGTGAAGAAGCCCTTAAAAAGCTGAACATATTTTCTTTCGCCGAACGGTAGATGAATTTTGCCGCGATGGTCGAATCTTCATTGGCTTTAAAGAGTCGCGATTCAATCAGCTGATCCGCAATCGCTCCTGCGCAGATGGTATCTTCGAGGTTGAATTTCTCTTTCCATCCGGAGCCAAGTAGCAAGACATCTTTGCGCTGATCGAGGAGCCAGCGGCATATGACATCGAGGTTTGAAAGTGAGCCGATCACCACCGTAGGTATTTCGGCCGCCATGTGGATGGCTTTTGTGCCATTGGTTGTGGTAAGCACGACTGACTTGCCTTTCAGGGCAGGATCCATGAAGGCATAGGGCGAGTTTCCGAAGTCGAAGCCTTCCACAACTTCGCCGTTTCGCTCTGCAGCTACGATGTATCCTTTTTGGTGGTATTCACGTGCCTCTTCGATGGTTGATACAGGAATCACTTCTTTGATGCCGTGGTCAATACCGGTCGAAATGGCTGAAGTAGCTCGCAATACGTCTATCACCACACAAATCTGGAAATCCGATTTGTACAGCTCAAACTGTCGGGGAGAGAAGCAGACTTCTACGCGGTTGCGATCTTCAAGTGACATATGGTCATGGGGTGTAAAATGGGGGTCTTACGACTTTTGCCTTGAGTGCTTTTTTACGGATGCGGATATACACTTCAGACTCTGCCTTTCTAAAGCCTGATTGAACGTAGCCCATTCCAATGGCTTTATCTGCACTCGGACTCATGGTGCCACTGGTGACTTCACCGATAACATTTCCTGATGCATCTTCAATCGCGTATCCCTGGCGCGGAATACCACGCTCGAGCATCTCGAGTCCGACGAGCCTGCGTGCGGTACCGTTTTCTTTCTGTTCTTCGAGTCGTTTGCGATCAACAAAATCTTTGGTAAACTTGGTAATCCAGCCCAGACCTGCTTCGATCGGAGAGGTGCTGTCAGTGATGTCATTGCCATACAGGCAGAAGCCCATTTCAAGGCGCAGTGTATCCCTTGCGCCGAGACCAGCTGGAAGCAAGCCGAAGGCTTCACCAGCTTTCATCACAGCATCCCATACATCCGCCGCTTTTGCGGCGTCAACATACAGCTCAAAACCGCCTGCTCCGGTGTATCCGGTGGCTGAAACGATGACATTTTCAACACCTGCAAAAACGCCGGTTTCAAAGGTGTAAAACTCAATGGCGTTCAGGTCGAGCTCAGTAAGCGACTGCAGTGCCGTGGCGGCAACCGGCCCTTGCACGGCGAGTAGGGCATACTCTTCGCTTCGATCGGTCAGGCGCGCATCAAACCGGTTTTGAGATTCGATCCATGCACGGTCTTTTTCGATGTTTGAGGCATTTACTACCAGCATGTATTTTTCGTGGCTCAACCGGTAGATCAGGAGGTCATCAACGATACCTCCTTTGCCGTTTGGCATGCACGAATACTGCACTTTACCATCAAGCAATTTGGCCGCATCATTAGAGCTGATCCACTGTATGAGGTCAAGCGCTTGCGGACCTTCAATAAAGAATTCGCCCATGTGAGATACGTCGAAGACGCCGGCTTTCCGGCGCACAGCGTGATGCTCTTCGGTCAAACCGGAATATTGCACGGGCATTTCAAACCCTGCAAAGGGCACCAGCTTTGCACCGAGGTCAATGTGCTTCTGATAAAGTGGGGTTTGTTTCAGTGAAGTTTGCTCCATGGTTCTACTTTAATGCTACAAAGAAACTGCTTTTGCCGGATTTGTTTAGGTCTTCATCGACCGCCGGTAAATTTCGATCAGACGGGGTGCCCATACATCTTTGGCATAGTGTCTGCGCACAAATGAAAGGGCAAGTTGCCCCATTCTTTCGCGCTGTTCGGTGTGGGCGATCAGGTAGTCAATTGCTTCAAACCATTCCTGGTCTGTATCAGCGAGCATACCGTTTTCTTCGTGTGAGATGATGTCGGTATTGACCCCAACAGGTGATGCGACCGCAGGCTTGCCAACAGCCATATATAGAAGGGCTTTCATACCACACTTACCGCGAGTCCAGGGATCATCCGGCAGGGGCATTAGTCCGATATCGAGTTCATTTAACGATTGGTTTTCAGTGTCTTTATGCCAGGGGATGTATTCAATCGGGAGGTCTGGTGCGGCTGTTGTTTTGGCGCCAACCGTCAGAAAGCGAATGCGACTACCCCATTTTTCGTGTAGTTTTCGGAGAACAGGTAACACTTGCTCAAGGTGAGGAAGGGTAGTCAGGCTGCCGCTCCAGCCGATAGTAACGGGGCGTTCAGGCCGGGGGAGAGGGTAATGGTAGGCAGGGTCAATGGTAGACGGAATGATCTGTACATTAGCATTCAGCGCCCGTGCAAAGTCAGCGAGGTAGGCATTTCCTGCGGTGACCAGCGCACAGCCCGGAAGGATTTCCCGAATTTTACCGGGGTTCTTTAGCCACGCGACCCGACGATTGGCGGCCGATACGTCACGGATCCAGATGGCGTCATCAAAATCATACACCACCGGTATCCCGCTCGCAATCATACGTCGCTCGAAATATACTGAACGACTAAGCAATGCTTCCCGACAGATTACAATCAGATCAAATTCGTGCAGCCTTTTCAGGTCGAGTTGCCGCTTTCGGTATGAGCGCAGGGCGATCCTGCCTTTCGCCAGGTAATTGCCGGGGGCATAAAGAATCTCATCGTCTTCGCGGCTGATGATGTAGGAGAGTTCGCAGAACATGCCTGCTTCTTCGAGTTTGTCAATATACATCTCGAAACGATAGCGCTGATTAGGTGCACGTCCCGGACGATGCGCCGCGATGAAAAGGATGCGTTTCACGAAGCGAAAGGGTTAGCGATTTTCATGGTTTCGCTCAAGCTCCGGTATGACGAATAGATGTTCATATTTCAAGGTGCGCTTTGAGATAGTTGATCACCTTGGTCATGAGGTGCACCCGATCTTTACCCCGCACGTTGTGCGGGTGGCCCGGATAAACAAAGAAGTCAAGTTGCACTCCGGCATCTACCGCTGCCTTGATCAATTTCATGCTGTGCTGCATGACTACAATGTCGTCAATGTCTCCATGTATCAGCATCAGCGCACCTTCAAGCTGCTCGATATAGTTAGTCAGGTCAGCGCGCTCAAATCCTTGAGGGTTTTCTTGTGGGGTGTCCATGTATCGTTCGGTGTACATGACTTCATAGAGGCGCCAGTCAATGACAGGACCACCGGCAACACCCACTTTAAAGACGCCCGGTTTTCGGAGCATCAGCGAGCTGGTCATAAATCCACCGAAGCTCCAACCATGCACGCCGATGCGCTCCGGATCGACAAAAGGCAGTGATCTCAGGTATCCTACGCCTGCAAGCTGGTCTTCCATTTCAACGGTGCCAAGTTGCCTGAAAACGGCTTGCTCAAAGTCTTTACCCCGGTGAGCCGATCCTCGGCCGTCTAGGGTGAAAACTACGAAGCCTTCTGCTGCAAGGTGATGCATCCAGAGCGGAGCTCCGGCCATCCAACGATTGCTGACAAGTTGCACATGCGGTCCGTTGTATACATATACCACAGCAGGGTAGCTCTTGTCAGGATCCATTTCTTTGGGCTTGATCAATCTGGCCCAGAGCTCCGTGCCGTCGTCAGCGTTAATGGTAAGCAGTTCGGTTTCTCCGATTTCCCGATCGGCGAGTGGGTTTTCAGAGCGGTGCAGTTCGGTAGTAATTTTACCATTTGAACTGATGATTCGGGTGATTCCGGGTGTTTCTATGTTGCTGAAGCGGTCGATCAGGTAGCGACCACTTGCGCTCAACTGTCCGCTGTGTGTTCCCTCTGTTGAAGAAACTTTTGTCGTTTTCATGGAGCGCAAGTCAAGCACATACAGGTGGGTTTCGATTGGAGAGGGGCCATGCGCCTCAAAGAAAGCTTTTCGCCCTTTTTCATCAAACCCTATGAAAGAAGCAATAGGGAAGTTCAGATCAGTCTTGGCCAGTAGTTGGCCATTGGCATCATAGCGGTAGAAGTTGTCAAAACCGTCTCGCTCACTGATCCAGAGGAAATCTCCTTT
Source organism: Flavobacteriales bacterium (assembly GCA_018402085.1). GTDB lineage: Bacteria > Bacteroidota > Bacteroidia > Flavobacteriales_D > Sanyastnellaceae > Sanyastnella. Next base: position 1,248,043 of record JAGYJM010000002.1, read on the forward strand.
GCTTCGCGGAATAAACAGAGGAGGATTTTCTGGTTCTACGTATTTCTCGTCGCTTTCAACGAACAATACATCCAGCGGTTCTCCGCTGTCAGCATCAAAGCGTACCAGACGCATCTCATTCTGTTGACGATTAACCAATGCAGCGGTCAAACTACCATCAGGCGCCCAGGCGAGGTTGGTGATATAATAGCTGTCATCTCGCCGTCTTTCATTCACATTGAGATAGGTTACCGAACGCTTTGCAAGGTTGTAAATGCCGCAGGCGGCAAATTCGCTCTGCTGACCGGCCATCGGATAGCGCAGGGAGCGCATGGTTGAAGTTTCGCTGTTGTGATCCACCAGGGGATACTCGGTGACGTTTCGCTCATCTTTTTCATAAAACGCGAGGTAAAGCCCGTCTTCAGACCAGAACAATCCTTCGGTAATACCAAACTCATAGCGGGCTATGGCTTGCCCGGCAGTCACGCCTTCGGGTAAATCCGTCACTTGCTGCTCAACCTCATTCAAATTGACCCAGACGTTATTGTCACGTGTAAAGGCCATATTACCAGTAGCTTCATGAAGCTTATGATTGTCGCCCTGTGGAATATCTGTCCATTTATTCGCAGATCCGTCTATCGGGTTGTGGATGTACCACGCTTCGTTGTAACGATAGCGAAAGGTGCCGTCTGCAAGCCAATGAATGCCGGGAAAGCTCTTCATTTCAGGTGCTTCGCCCCCTGACTGCTTGGGAAAGGCCTTGCGCAATTCATCGAGTGAAACCTCATCGATCAGCTTACCTCTCGTGTCTTTAATAAGCAAAACATCTTCATCGATGTAGCTGTAATGGTCTTCTGCTGATAACCACTGAAGAGCCTGCAAGCCTTCGGGGTAGAACTCGTTATATTGACCGAGAACGGCTTCTTCGATCGACAATGACTGCGCTGCCGTGGTGATCACCAAAAGGCTAAGCGACAGGCTGAGGCTCAGAAATTTCTTCATTTGCAAAGGGTTTCGCCGTAAAGATAAGAGGCTCGGCGAGTCTTTCTTACTTTTGTGCTATGGCAGCTTACAAGGTGATCATAACCGACAGGGCGTACAATTCGTTTCGCAGAATACTCGATGTAGTGCGCTCAACCTCACTCATCGGGGCTGAAGACGCGCGAGTGGTGGTTCTAAACCGTATGAAGAAATTGGCCTCCAATCCTGAGATCCAATCACGAAAGGCAAAATTTTTCAACCTTGAAGGCGATTACCGGTCAGTGCTGGCATGGAATTATCGCATTTACTACAAGCTCGAAGAAAAGCGTGTCATCGTGCTGGATGTCATTCTTGACAAGTCTTGATTAGCCGGGGCTACTTTCAAGCACTCGGTATGATTCTGGTCCACAGTTGAATAAGAGATCAAGCCCTGATAAATTAGATTCAAACGGAAACCGGTCACTGAACACCTGAGGATAGGCGGGTACTTGTACGTGCACGCCCCGTTTGAATTGATCGCGGTAATCGACTTCAGGCGACTCAATGTAAGCATCCGAAACCTCAATTTTCGTTTCTATACCGAGGTGATCCAGCAGCCATTGGGTGCTTTCCAGATTAAATTGAGCGAGGTACTCGTGGCCACCATAGATGAGCGCTTTGAGTTCGTCTTCGTAGTGCATGAAAAACGGCGATTTACCACAGCACGAAGAGATACCTTTCCACGCTAGCCGCCGCCATTCATCGTCAACCATTCGGATTTCGCGCATCGGTAGGTGCTCTCCTTTGCGGCCTTCTACGTGCACGCTAATTGTCAGCCTACCGTTGGCCCCCAGCAGTTCGAAACGGTTTCGCAAGGTTTGTTTGCGGTAGTGTTCTCCTACGTCAATTTTTACTGCGCGAAAGCGCAGGATGCTACGGAGATAATCAATGCTGGGAAAGCTGCACGCAGGAAATACAGGCATTAGTCCACCAGCTGGAACATCCTGTCCCATCGGATTTTCGATTCTCCGTGTTGTTGTTCATTCTGGAGTGAGAGCCATGTGAACACGGCCTTACCGACGATATGCGTCTCAGGAACGAAGCCCCAGAAACGCGAATCAGCGGAGTTATGGCGGTTGTCGCCCATCATCCAGTAGTAATTCTGACGGAAGGTGTAGCGATCGGTTACTTCACCATTGATGAGAATATCACCTGCCTGATTCACTTCGAGTTCATTGCCTTCGTAAACAGCGATCGCCCTGTGATAAATCGGGAGGTTCTCTGCATTCAGGATGACCTCTTCACCAGCCGCAGGAATGTGCACCGGACCATAGTTGTCAGGATCCCAGGTATGGTAAGGTGAACGATTCATATTCGGAAACATACTCAATGATCCGCGCAACGGCGTCTGGTCATCCACGTAAAGGGTGTCAGCCACGTCCATCGCCAGAAGTTTGTCGCGTTCTTTGTTGGTGAGAGAAATACGGTCTTCCATAATTCGTCCGGTGCGGGGGTCTCGGTCAAAGTCCTGATCGGTCAATTCAAGCACCTCGCGCACCTTATTGATCATAGCCGGATTCTTCAGTCTTAAGATATAGTCAAACTGCACACCATCAGGGTTGTCAACGTTCTCACCATTGATGAATACTTTACGATCGCGGATTTCAAGGGTCTCGCCAGGCAGGCCCATGCAGCGTTTAATATAGTTCTCCGCTTTGTCAATCGGTCGGCTTTTAATCGGAATGGGTGTGCCGGGATTTCGCTCGTAGCTCTTGCGCGCCTGCTCGTTGAACAATGCCGGATTTTGCTCATAAGCCTCGTAACTTTTAGCAATCTGAACGCCCCGGTCACGGATACGGGCATAGTAATCATGTCCGGCCAGTGCCGGATGCGCCAAAATGGTATCACCATGTGGAAAGTTGAATACAACCGGGTCATATCGGTCAACATCGCCAAAGCCCGGAAGCCTCATGTAGGGCAGCGATACCCACTCTACGTATGAGTTTTTCATTGACCCCGGCAGGGTGTTGTGCACAAAGGGGAAGGAGAGGGGCGTCTGCTGCACCTTTGCACCGTAGCTCATTTTACTTACGAAAAGGTAGTCACCCACCAACATAGAGCCTTCCATCGAGGCTGTAGGAATCGTGAAGGCTTCAAAGAAAAACGAACGAATGATCGTTGCAGCGATCACCGCAAAAATGATGGCCTCACCCCACTCACGGAACATGCCTTTCTTACGTTTGCTCCAGTCACGCGGACCAACATATTTGGCATCTGTGCTGCGGAAGGCAAAATCCGGAACAGCCAGCCAGGGCAAGGCTCCGAAGTACCATTGCTCTTTGGCGCTGCGCTTGTTAAAAACGATGGCCATTTCAACGTTCATGATGGTAAGCATCAGAAGATTCACCCCCGGCACGAAGAGTACGAAGATCCAGTACCACGGACGTTTGATCATTTTGAGCCAGGTGACCCATTGCAAAACGGGTACAAAGCCGTGCCATGCCGGCAAACCTGCTTTCTTAAATACCTGAGGCAGGGTAGGGAAGTACACGAGGTACAAAAGGATCAGTAGAATCTCTGCAATGTTCATTCGAGTGCGTTTTTAAGCAGGTCGCGCATCGTGAAGATGCCGGTGCGACCGGTCAACCATTCGGCTGCCCGAATCGATCCAAGGGCAAATCCGTCGCGGCTAAAAGCTTCGTGTTGGATAGTGATTCGATCGTGTTCTGAGGTGAAGTGTATCTGGTGCAATCCTTTAATGTCGCCTTCTCTTTGAGCGCTTACGGGTAGCTTACCGGGTGTTTCTTTGAGGCTCCAACCGTCAAGATTCCGGTAATGATTGAGTACCAGGTCAGAAAGGGTCAGGGCGGTTCCGCTCGGGGCGTCTTTTTTACCGGTATGATGGGCTTCATGGATAGCGGGTGCGTAGCCTTCCATATTTTGCATCAGGGCGGCTGCATGATCAACCATCAGATTGAACAAGTTAACACCGATACTGAAATTGCTCGCATAGAGCAGGCTTCCATTTCTATGGTCGCACGCTGCACGCACTTCCGCAATGCGATTGTACCAACCGGTGGTACCTGATACACAAGGCACACCGGCGTCAAAGCAGGTGAGGATGTTTCCTACAGCCGCTTTAGGCTCTGTAAATTCGATGGCGACATCCGCTTTTTCGAGATGTTGTTTACCCGGTGGCGCTCCGGCCGTAGCGCGAAGAATCACTTCATGGCCGCGCGCTGCCGCAAGCCGCTCAACTGTCTTACCCATTCTGCCATAGCCGATGATCGCAATCTTCATGGCGTCAAAATTAGAAATTAAGCGATAGCCCCACACCTGTCATAGGCTGCGGTCCGATATTGAACTGAGGCGTCCAGCGCAGGGTCAGTTCATCACTCACATCAAAAAAGAAGAGATGCGCATCTACATTCGCATCGATGATGTTCAAGGCATAAACGAGTCCGAGGCTGATATAGCTCAGGTCAAGCCATCTTCGGTAATCGTCAGAAATGGTGCGAAGCTGGCTTGAATTGAACGGTGTTTCATTGGTTGTGTCGGGGTTCCCGTCAAGCTCCGCGATGAGTTGGTTACGGTAATACTGGTAGTTCTGTGTATTGTCGTTGATGAAGTAGATGCATGTTCCGATGCCTGCATACAGAATCGGCACTTTCCACCACTTCCGGTTGTATACTTGTCCGAGCCCCGGCAATGCGGCGCTCATGATGGTGGCTTTTTTCACGCTATGTATGCGATCTGAAGGCTGCTTCGCGACTTGCATGCTTGTCGTGTCGGCAGGTGTTTCGGCTTCTACTATCTGCGCAAAAGCGCAGGATGCGAACAGGATCAGGACGGCGAGAAGGCCTGTGTATTTCAAGAGTTCAGCTTTTCAATCAGGTCTCGGAGGTCGTCTTCGTTTTCAAAGCGGATCTCCACTTTCCCGCTACCATCATCTTTGGTGCGCAAGTCAACGGAGCGTTTGAGTCGAAGCCGCAGGTCAGCCCTGAGTTTCTGCATTTCGAACGATAGAGCATCGTTCTTTGTTGCCTTTTTTACGTTTTTTGATGAAGAGGCTGCTTCGCGCACCATTTCTTCGGTTTGCCGAACGCTGAGTCCGTTTTGAACTACCTGATCGAAAATACGCTTTTGCACATCGGGGTTTTCAACGGTAATCAGCGCGCGTGCATGCCCCATAGAGATCTTTTTCTCTATGATGCCTACCTGTATATTGGCGGGGAGCTTGAGGAGTCTGAGGTAATTACTGATCGTAGCGCGCTTTTTTCCTACCCTTTCGCTGAGGGCCTCCTGTGTGAGGTTACATTCTTCAAGCAAGCGCTGGTAGCTGATAGCGACTTCGATGGCATCGAGATTTTCACGCTGAATGTTTTCAACGAGAGCCATCTCGAGCATTTCCTGGTCATTCGCTTCGCGCACATATGCCGGAATTTCATTGAGTTCAGCAATTTGCGAAGCACGAAAGCGGCGTTCACCTGAGATGAGCTGGTACTTGCTGGCACCTATTTTTCGCACTGTGACCGGCTGAATAATACCCAACTCTGCGATGGATGCAGCGAGCTCATCCAACGCTTCTGCGTTGAACTTATTTCGCGGCTGATATGGATTGGCTTCAATTTGTGCGATACGCAAAACAGCAATCGAGCCGGCGACGTTTCCGATGCTTCCTCGCTCTACCGGTTTGGGCTCCGGCGCGTTGGCTGCATTGTCTAGCAGGGCGCTCAACCCGCGTCCTAGTGCCTGTCGCTTAGCCATCGCTTAGATCGATAAATTTTTCATCATTCTTTAACCGGGTCATCTCATTATTCTGGAGAATCTCTCTGGCGAGATTGAGGTAATTGATTGACCCCTTGCAGCTCGCGTCGTGCATGATGATCGTTTCACCAAAGCTAGGCGCTTCGCCGAGGCGAGTATTTCGGTGAATGATGGTATCAAAGACCATATCTTGAAAATGCATGCGCACCTCTTCTACCACTTGATTTGCCAGTCGGAGGCGGGTATCGTACATGGTCAGCAAAATACCTTCAATAGACAGGTCGGTATTGAGTTTGGTTTGCACAATTTTCACGGTATTGAGCAACTTACCGAGCCCTTCAAGAGCAAAGTATTCGCATTGCACCGGAATGATGGTTGAATCAGCAGCTGTCAGTGCATTGACGGTAATCAAACCGAGTGAAGGAGAGCAGTCAACAACGATGAAATCGTAGTCGTCACGGATCGGTTCAAGCGCCATTCGCATCATGTACTCGCGGTTGGGCATATTGATCAGCTCTATTTCGGCTCCCACAAGGTCAATGTGTGCGGGCAGCAAATCCAGGTTCGGATTGTCTGTGCTGATGATAATGTCTTTGGGATCGATTTGATCCACCACTGTTTCGTAGATGGAGGTCTTGATGTTTTTCGGATCAATACCCACCCCTGATGTGGCATTCGCCTGGGGATCTGCATCAACGAGCAGGGTTTTGTATTCCAGCACGCCGAAACTGGCGGCGAGATTGATGGCTGTGGTTGTTTTTCCTACGCCACCTTTTTGGTTTGCAACTGCAATGATCTTTCCCATTCTTCTTACGCGTCAAATTCTTCTCCGATGCCGGGCAGCAATAGTGTTTTGCCGGCATCTTTAAAGGCCATCACGGCCCGTTGGTGATCCATTTTTATAAATGGAAAGGTGTCGTAGTGCATACCGACAATCGCATCGCACCGGATCATGTCAGCACAACGAATACTGTCTTCAATTCCCATGGTGAAATTATCTCCAATCGGCAGAAAGGCGAGGTCAGGCTTCCAGTAGCGGCCAATGAGTTCCATATCCATGTGGAGCGCTGTATCTCCCGCGTAGTAGATCCGACGGCCATCTGCCTCGATGATGAAGCCCCCGGGGTTTCCCCCGTACGAACCATCAGGTAACATACTTGAATGAACGGCATTGACATACTTGACCTTGCCGAACTCAAATTCATGTTCGCCACCATGGTTCATGGGCCAGCCTTTGCATCCTTTCTCTCCAAACCAGGTGACAATTTCAAAGTTACTGATGATCGTAGCATCGTTCCTTTTAGCGATGTCTTCAGCATCGGCTACGTGGTCAAAATGCCCGTGCGTTAGCAGCACATACTCTGCATCGATCGTGCCTACGTCTATAGCCGATGCCAACTCGTTCTTACTGATGAAGGGATCAAAGATCAACTTCGTCTTTGATGTCTCCACCGTAAAGCATGAGTGTCCCAGGTACCGAAACTTCATTGAAGATTCTATTTTTGGCAGCGATTGAACGAATCAGTGATCCGCTTGTTGCTGCAACGTTAATCTGAAAGGATAAAGTTAGGATTTAGCGTCCACACGGTCAGCATAAGTTTTGCACAGCGGCAGGTGGACATCAGGTTGATAACAATTCGATGAAAAGACAAGAACAGTTTGCGGTAATCACAGGTACAAACCTGAAGGGTGGCAAGACGGAATATCTGGCACGGCATTATATTGCCTTGCTGGAGAGCAGCGGACAGCAGGTTACCTATTTCAACCTTGCAGATCTTCCGAGAGACTTCATATTTGCTGATTTGTGGAACGGCCCGTCAGCGACCTTGAAAAATGTGATCGACACGCACTTGCTGCCGGCTACAAAATTTGTGTTCGTCATTCCTGAGTACAATGGAAGTTTCCCGGGAGTACTAAAGGCTTTTATCGACTGCCTGCCGAGGGAGGTGTTTTACGGTAAGAAGGCCGGGCTTATCGGTATGTCTTCAGGGCACACGGGTGCGTTGCGTGCTATGGATCAGTTTGGCGATATACTGAACTATCTTCGCGTTTCAGTCTTATATGCGAAGCCTAAGCTGTCAAACATTGACGACTGTTTCAACTCAGATCAACTGATCAACGAGCGTGCTGTCAGATTGCTGGAGCATCATTGCGAAGAGATGATCAATTTTTGATCAGTCTTCCAGATCATCAAAGTCAACATTGGTAAAAGAGGTGACCTTACCTTTGTTTTCTTCAGAATGATTCTCTTCGTAAGTGTGGTCGCGATCATAATCGTCTTCACGATCATAGTCTGAAACGCTGTCAGCATCCTGGAATTCGCCACTCTGCTGCAGTGCACGGATGCGCTCAATGGTTTCTTGAAGACCTTCGGCGAACTTATCGAAGTCTTCTTTATAGAGAAACAATTTGTGTTTCTCGTAGTGGTACTTTCCGTCGTCGGTAAAGCGTCTTTTACTTTCCGTAACAGTTAAGTACAGGTCATTACCTTTGGTTGCTTTGACGTCGAAGAAGTAGGTACGCTTCCCCGCCCGGACAGCCTTTGAGAAAAGGTCATCCCTATGATTCGCTCCATCTGACATACCCGATAGTTTTGGTTTTGGTTCACCTAAAAATAGGAAATAATTACTAAACCTCTTGTATTTCTTCGCTTTAAGGCTACTTTAAAAAAACACAAGCCTCGTTCAGGCTACCAAACGTGGCTTGTGATGGGTTGGTCTTTGCTTTATTATTCATTGCCCCACCCGGCATCGCGTCCGGGTGTATAGGGTACTTTCAGCTCAACGAGCTTTTTTTCGAGAGCATTGACATTTGCGACAAGTGTGCGCATTCTATTCAGCAGCTCGCTGTAGTCTTGTTTTGCAATTTCAAATTGGTTGCGGGCGGTTTTTGTAGGTTCTGCGGTGTTCCACCAGGTGGCGTAAGCAGCATAACCGAGACGGTCATTCAGGCTGGGTGAAGTTTCAAATTCACGCGATGACCGGGTAGGGTCGCCAAAGAGTATCAATCGAAGCTCGTACATTTCTTCTTCGAATTCGTTGACGTTTTCCATCAAGTTCAAAGGAGCAGTGGGGTAGGTCTTAACAGCCTGCTCCATAAATTTAAGTTTCTCTTCGGTTTCACTGTAGAGCTTGTTGGTACCGCCCAAAGATCTGCTGAGTTCCGCTACTTCCTGCTGAAAGGCAAGTACCTCTTCACGGTCTTTAGCCAGAAGGGTCTGGCGGTTCAGGGGCTTCACCTCAAAGTTCACAGCTTCATGCACGGAGGTGAACACACCGTTCACATTCTTGAAAATTTCTACGGAGTAGGTGCCGGGCAATGCGAGCATGCCCTCATCGGGCGACGAATAGCGGCCGGGTACACTTTCACTGAGCTTTATGGGGGAAGTGGTCGTGTGGCGAAGGTTCCAGTATATGCGGTGCATGCCCTTTGAAGCGCTCTGCTTGATTTTACGAACCGTGTTTCCCTGACTGTCTTTGATCACGAAGATAAGGTATGGCTCTTCTTCGCGATCTTCTTTGCGCAGCTCTTCAAGTGAAGGATAGTATTCGTCTTCATAAGCTTTACGCGCTTCAGATTCAGCCTCTTTACGTTGTTGTTTCAGTGTCTTCAACTCGTCACCGTAGTAGTAGGTGATCGCCGCGCCGAATTCCGGATTCTCAGCAGTGTAAAACATCTCGCCCTGGCTGCTCTTTCCCCGGCCACCGTATCGGTTGTCTTCTATGTAAAGCAGGGCATCTTTGACAGGGAAGATATGTGCAGATTTATTTAGCAGTTCTTCATTGAGATCGCGCAAGGGTGAGTAATCGTCCAGCACGTAGAACCCCCTGCCGAAGGTGGCCAGCACAAGGTCATTCTCACGCTTCTGGATTTCCATGTCTCTGACCGCAATGGGAGGCAGGCCCCGCTTGATTTGTGTCCACGAATCACCGCCGTTATTGGTGAAAAACACTCCAAACTCCGTACCTATGAAAAGTAATTCGGGCACAAGGTGATCCTGCACAATGGCATAGACTGATCCCCGTTCCGGAAGATTCGACGCAATGCTCACCCAGGAAGCGCCTCGATCCGTGCTTTTTAGCACGTAGGGTTTAAAGTCACCATTTTTATGGTTGTTGAAAACCGCGTAAACCGTGTTGGCGTCATGTAATGAAGCTCTGATCATATTGACATACGTGCGCTCCGGAACACCCGGAAATTTTCCGTAATCCGTCCAGTTGCTACCCCCGTCTTCTGAAACCTGAATCAATCCGTCATCCGTCCCCGCATACAATAGTCCTTCAGCAACAGGAGACTCCTCTAGCGCAACAATATTGCCGTAGATGGAGGTCGACATGTTCTTCATGACTGCATCCGGCCCCCAGATTTTACCCATGACTTTCATCTGATTTCTGTCGAGTTGGCGGGTGAGGTCCGGACTAATGGTTTGCCAGGAGTCGCCTCGGTCAGTGCTCTTGAATACGCGGTTTGCCGCGAAGTATAGGGTGGTGTAGTTGTGCGGACTAATGATCAGCGGGGCGTCCCAGTTCCAGCGGTAAGGTGCTTCGTCACGCGACGGTTGTGGACGAATTGCCACGCGTTCACCGCTTGCCTTATCATAGCGCACCAACCAGCCGTACTGAGCTTGGCCATACACAATGTTCGGATCTACCGGGTCAATGGCCGGTTTAAAACCGTCACCCCCATTGGTAATGAACCAGTCACTGTTCAAGATACCATGCTGGCTGGTGGTGCGCGATGGTCCGCCCTGCGTATTGTTATCTTGCGTACCTCCGTATACATTATAGAAGGGCTCTTCATTGTCAACGGCGACTTTGTAGAATTGCGTAATCGGAAGGTTAGGATAGTATTTCCAGTCGCCCGCGGCATTGAATGTTTCGTACAACCCGCCATCGCAACCTACCAGCCAGTGCTCCGGGTGGTTAGGATCAATCCACATGCAGTGGTTGTCAACGTGCTTACTTTTTTCACCTGTTTGCTGAAAGGTTTTCCCGCCATCTTCAGTATGGTGCAACCAGGTGTCCATACTGAACACCACATCAACATCATACGGATGGCATAAAATTTCCTGATAGTAATTGCCGCTGGTTTGATGGGCACTCATTTTCTTCCAGCTTTCGCCTCGATCGTCTGAACGGTAAAACCCGCCATTATCTGTGGCTTTAACGATGGCGTAAACGACATCCGGATCAGCAGGGGAGATATCGATACCTATACGCCCCAAATCATTTGAAGGAAGGCCATTTGAGAGTTTACGCCAATTCGCTCCTCCGTCTTCGCTTTTATAGATGGCTGACTCGGGCCCGCCGTCAAGGTAAGTGAACACATGGCGTCGACGCTGGTGAGCTGTCGCGTACAAAAGATTGGGATCACGCGGATCCATATGTATCTCATTGAACCCTGTATGCTCTGAAACCTCCAGGATTCTTTCCCAGTTTGAACCGCCATCAGAAGTTTTATAAATTCCGCGCTCACCGCCGGCACTCCAGAGCGGACCATAAGCTGCGACATATACGATGTCAGGGTTGGTTGGGTGAATGGCAATCATTCCGATATGCTCTGATTGCCCGAGCCCCATGTTGGTCCAGCTCTTGCCGCCGTCGGTACTCTTGTAAACACCATCGCCGTATGCTACACTGCGCTGGTTGTTATTCTCTCCCGTTCCGACCCATACGATGTTCGGATTGGAAGGAGCGAGGCTCACACAGCCAATAGAGTACGACGATTGACCGTCAAAAACAGGAGAGAAGGTGGTGCCGCCATTTTCTGTTTTCCAAACGCCGCCTGAAGCAACGGCCAGGTAAAAAATGTGTGGCTTCACCGGGTGCACGGCGAGGTCAGCAATGCGGCCTGAGGTCAGCGCCGGACCGATGCTTCGGAAAGACAATCCGTTGATGGCTTCAGGTTCGTATGCTTTAATATCGTCGCTCTTGCGTTTTTGAGCGTTGGTCGAAAAGGTGAGCATTAGGCACACCAGGAGAAGAAAACTTGCTCTCATGCTATGTAATTGAAAATTCGAGAGCGAAAAGATAAGGAATGATCAGTGCCTTCAACCAATCAAAGGCTGAACTCCAGCTAGGAGTAATGCATCGAAGAACTCAAGGGTTATAGTACTGCAGGGCTTCGGGCATGAACGCATTCAAATCTTGAATGCGCGTGTCATGGTTGGGGTGGGTTGATAAAAACTCAGGCGGTTGCGCGCCTCCTCCTCCACTCATGCGCGTCCAGAAACCCGGAGCCTCTTGAGGATTGTAACCAGCTATGGCCATAAAAACAAGCCCCATTTTATCGGCTTCACTTTCGTGCTGTCGGCTAAACGAAAGAGCACCCAGTGTGGTGCCGACGCCGTATGACATGAGAAAGAGATCCTGAGCCTGCTGCGGACGATCATGGAGCAGTGTGGCGAGTGTCACTCCTCCGGCTTGAATAATGAGTTGCTGACTCATGCGTTCATTTCCGTGACGGGCAATGGCGTGCGCAATTTCATGTCCCATAACCACCGCGAGACCTGCTTCGTCTTCACATACCGGCAAAATACCGGTGTAGAAAACGATTTTACCACCGGGCATACACCAGGCATTCACCGCCGGGTCATTGACAAGGTTGAACTCCCAGTTGAACCCGGCAATGCGGTTTTCCATGTGGTTATTGTGCATATACGTCTGAACGGCAGTGGCGATGCGTTCACCCACTCGTTTTACCATGGCTGCGTCAGGATCCGAATCTGATACCACCGAGTTTTGACTAAGAAAGTTATTGTATGACTGGTAAGACATGGCCATCATCTGACTTTCAGGAAGCAGGTTCATTTGCTTTCTTCCGGTGATAGGAACGGTGGCGCAAGAGATCAGGTAAGCAATCAACGCAAATAGAAAGAGAACGCGTAGCTTTTTCATATTATTGAATCTCTGCCGTCAGCCCACGATCGAGTAAGGCCGTGCACATGGGTTCAAGTTTTTCGAAAGTTCCTTCTTTAACGGCACATTTGCCCTTGAAGTGTACAATGAGGGTGCATTGTTCTGCCTGTAGCGGGTCATGCCCACACACAGACATGAGACTTTCAATGACAAAGTCAAAGGTGTTCACTTCGTCGTTGAACAGAACCAGCTTCTTCTCATCCACCTCTTCCGTAAGTTCGATGGTTTCTTCGAGTTCAGCAGGATTCGAACCATTTTCAATCAGCCACATCATAGGATGCAAAAATAACACAATACAATCCCAAATTGCTTTCTTAAAGGTATAAGAATGCGATGAACAAGCACCTCTGTGCGTTGTTCTTAAAAATAAAAGAATCGCAGTCAAGATGGAAAATACACCCGACATCGTCGTTATCGCCGACGAGGCGAAAGTGAAGGCAGAATTGGAATCATTGCTGACTGCGCTAGGTTACGACCTGGAGGTCTTCGATGAATTTCCGTCACCTGAGGCTTTTCAAGCCTCCGGACAATTTCCCGATTTGCTCTTTCTACAGGTAAACCCTGAAAATTTTGAAAGGGCAGAACAGATCGTGAAGGCTGCTAACCAATACCGCAAAACCCCTGTTATTTATTTGACAGACAACAAAGAAGAAGTTTTCTTCTCTCGAGTGAAAGATACCCGGCCTTTTGGCTTTATCACGAAACCGCTTGATCTTGGAGGCATTCGCCGTATTGTAGAATTAGCTCTGCTCTATGATGCAGGAACGGTGCGCACAGGTGAAGACACCGTAATAACAACTCCTTTCTCGTTTCAGGAGAATGCAGCACAGGGACATGAAACCTATTTCTTTACGAAGGTTGGAAACAAACTCAAGAAGATTGCTATCGACGAGGTACACTACGTTGAGGTGGAAGGAAAGTATAGTAGCATCTTTCTAGACGGACGCAAGTTCAATGTAAAAGCAAGCCTTAAGGAGTTGCTGGAAAAATTCCCAAGTGATCGCTTTGTGCGCGTGAGTCGAAATTACATTGTCAACCTTGAATTCATTGATCACATTGATACCATGCAGTATTTGGTCAAAGTCGCCGATCGTGAAATTCCGATCTCACGAACTTACAAAGACGAGTTAATGAACCGCATCAGTCTCCTCTGATTAGGGATTTCCGATTTCTGCTGCCAGGGTTAATTCGAATGGCTCTTTGCGAACATTCGTGAATAGCAGCACTTGTCTTGCGACCATACCACGCTCTTTGGCGGGGTTAAATGATACGTCGATGCGTGCTTGCTCCCCGGGGGAAACAGTCTCCTTGCTGATCATTGGAACAGTGCAACCACACCTGCTCTGCACAGAGTCAATTTGAAGTGTGTCTGTGCCCACATTCGTTAGTATAAAGTGAGTTTCTACCGATTCAGCAGAAGACAGTGATCCGAAATCATGAATTCTGCGGTCAAAATCAATAGCTGCAAACAGACTGTCAGGTATGCCGCGCTGCACGTTTTGTATCTCGATCTTTCTCTCCATGCGTGCACCGCGCGAATAGATCGATTGCTGCTCGTTGCTTAAATCATCACTCACCGAACGGTCAGCTCGGTACTCCCCAAAAGGAACCCCCTCAAAACGCAAGGTGGCATGGTTGTCAGCGTCTTGTACAATGTATGATAGCAGGGCTCCCTCGTTCCAGGCAGACAAGTAATTGACGAGACTCGAGATGCGCCTTCTGGTAAGATTTACGTTGTAATCACTTTTAGCTCTTGGAGACGCAAACCCTTTTATTGTCAATACAATACTATATCCTTTCTCAAGCTCTACTTTAAGTCTCTGGGCAAACTCTTTGAGGTCATCCATCCCACGGTCTACATTGTATCGGAAAAAGTCGTTCACGTCATATTCGGCGTCTTCTTTTTCCTCACCCCGAAGCCCTCTGCTGTTCTCTTTTTCATATTTCTTCTCGAGCGCCAAATAGGAGTTATAACATTCAGCATAGCTTAAAGTAGTCGAAGTGTCACGTGTGTTAGGGTTTGGCTCGTCGTTATGAAAATACAATGTCACGGGCAGAAATTCATTTAATTGGCGAAGTGAAACCACTATCTCAGGTTCTTCAACCGGAAGCGAATCCCTGAAAATGACCTGATAAAGGTCATTGCAACAATAGCCTTCTTCTTCCATTCCGCCTTTACGATTGGAAGCCAGAAGGGCTGATCTGGTCGCCTCAAAATAGCGGTAGTAAAGGTCGTTATTGGGAGAATTAATAGGGTAACCTAAATTTTCCGGAAGGTCGAAACTCCTCGGGTAACCTTTTGAACGAAAGACATCCAATCCGCCAAAACCCACATGCCATTCACTGCTGTAATACAGATAGTTATCTGCGTAAAACGGAGTCAACTCGTTGTCAGGAGTATTCACGTTATCTCCGGCATTTACCGGTGGTCCCCATTCTCCCGCTTCGTTTCGCAACGACCACCAGATGTCCAGCTTTCCGCGTGTTCCCGGACGATCACTCGCAAAGTACAGCACTTCCTGCCCTTTGTACATTCCTATCCACGGCTGCGTGCAGTACACACCCTCCTGGTTGATCGTCGGAATACTCCGTCCTGCTTGAATACGGCCTTCTACAACATCAGCTTCGAGAATTCTACAGATGCTGTCCGGACATTCAGTATAATAGGCACGAGAGCCGTCAGGTGAAAACACAAGGTTACCACTGTCAAAAGGTTTTTCCCATTGCGCGGTGAATGGTGTATCGCGGGTGAGGGTCGAGTCTTGCAAGGTTGCGCGAAGCGTTCCGAGGCGTTGTTCGCTGCTGACATCCGTAGTGTAGTACATCAGACTGTCATTGATCAAGAAGGGAGCAATTTCAGCACGGGTGGTATTTATATCGCCCAGAAATGGGCGGATGCGAACGCTGCCTGTGCTCCGACGGGCGTTGATGGAGAAATCGCAACTCTCCATCTGCTGAAGGCTTTTTTGATAGAGGTAGCCTTCTTTGTCTCTTTTCTGTTTCTTGCTGAATTTCTTATAGTTACGAAGTGCTTCGCGATATCGTTCGTTGTGCATTTGAACCTCCCCCAGGTAATACAGGCTCATTGGGTATAGCCGGCCTTTGTCTTTGTCATAGGCTTTCTGATACAGCCATTCTGCAAGCTGGTAGCGCCTCGCATTCCGAGAAGCATCAGCATAACTCACGGTCAGATTAAAATCACTGCTGTCTAGTGACCAGGCCTCAGAAAAATATTCTACCGCATTCAGGTACTCTTCATTTTCCAGAGCATCTTCTCCAAGGGCAACCCATTGTTTGTATGTCTGCGCCATAAGCGCGGGGTAAAACACCACCAGGGCAAATAAAAGGCATGCACGTCTCATCGCTCACGAATGTAGCGAATGCGTCTGAAATCAGCTCTTTACTCCTGAACCGGGATTCAAAAAAGTGTAACTCACAAACTGCACATGCTTCACCTTCTCCAGAATATCCAAATCAAATGACAGCCCACTCTGCAGGTTTACCAGCTCCGCACGATCCGCCAATTGTACGATAGCGTAATGCTGGGTACGCGGAAAAAAGCCACCGTGCTTCACTTTGATGATGTCATTTACAAAGAGCGGACGCTGCCGGTTGTCGTATCGTCCGATACAAACATCGACTTGCTCGTGCTGAATGGCAGTGCCATTCCACCAGAAAAGGTCTTTACTAAAATACAGCCGACCGGATTCTTCGCGGCGATAACCGGCAATTTTAGTACCGTTGCGCAAGCGCTCGAGTGACTTGATTTTTACGCTATGTGGTGAGCCAGACATATGCATTAAGCAGGGGAGAGGGGTGCTTTGTTCGAATCAGAACACGTTTTGAACCCTATTCAATCTGACATGATTTCGTTCACCCGGCATTCTGAATCCGGCGAACGTTCATGTTAGAAGCGACCTTTTGCAACGCCTGATGAAATGCGTAGTCCTCAGTCGAGCGGCACACCGGCGAATTTTCCGCGCTGGTAGTCGTCAATGGCTTCCCGGATCTCTTCCTGGGTGTTCATTACGAACGGACCGTAACTTACAACAGGCTCCTGCAGGGGGGTACCGTGAGCGAAAATGACTGTTGACGCATCCAGCGCTTTTGCGCTGATCAATTCACCTTCAGAGCTGAAATGCACGCGTTCAAAGGCTGAAGCGCTTTCACCGTTCACTTCAAGTTCGCCTGAAGCGACATAGAACAACACCTGGCGCGATCCGGGCACACGGAGCTCAATGCACTGTCCCGGTTGGAAGGTGATCCAGGACGTGAAAAGGCCGGTCATGCTGTCAATCGGCCCCTTGTGGCTGTGGTAATCGCCGCTGATCAGGTGGAGGGTGGCAGGGTCGTCACCCGGCTGAATGTTTGGTAGCTCATTGAAATGGAGTCCGCGATAAGCCGGCTCCGTCATTTTGAGCTTCGAAGGAAGGTTCATCCACAACTGAAGGATGTCGACAGTACCGCCCGTTTCGCGAAAAGCATCGCTACTTTCTTCAGCGTGAATAATACCTCTGCCGGCCGTCATCCATTGCACGCCGCCCTTTTCACTGCGGTGCTCCTTTCCGGTGTTGTCGCGATGCACAAGTTCACCGTCGAGAATGAAGGTCAGCGTCTCAAAACCGCGGTGGGGATGTGGCCCGAAGGGCAATCCGCTGTTATTCGGTTCAAAACGCTGCGGACCATGGTGATTCAGCAGCAGAAACGGATCTAGATCGATCCCCTGAACAGGAAAGACCTGACGTGTCATGAGGTTTCCAATATCGTGTCGGGGTGCGCTGTGTATGCGCTCAATTCTTCGTTCCATTGCACAAATATACATACATTAAATGTACCTACATATATATATTAGTCGTGTAGAAGATGTTGAAATGATCTGCGCAAAAGCGCAGGATGGCTTACGGAGTCGTTCTAACTTTAAGGCTTAAAGCACATAGAGGTGAAGGATCCGATACGTGTAGAATATCCGCTGAAGGTTCGCAAGTATACCAAGGCGCACCTTGAGTACCTGATTCGCTCTCAGGCAGAAGAGTCTGTGCACATTGAATTCAAAAGTGGCAGTGCACTGGGTCGAACCGATAACAAGAAGAAGGAAATCAGCAAAGACGTAAGCAGCATGGCCAATGCTGACGGCGGCATCATCATCTACGGACTTACCGAGCGTGACCACAAGGCTTCCGGCTATGGTTTTATTGACGGTAACAAGTATCCGAAAGAATGGCTTGAGCAAGTCATCAACTCCAAGATTAAGCGCCGTATTCCTGATTTGACCATTGATGTCATCCGTATACAGAATAAACTGACGCAAAGTATTTATGTAGTGCGCATACCGCGGTCACCAGAAGCTCCGCACATGGCGAGTGACGGCCGCTATTACAAGCGGTACAATTTCGAGTCAGTACAGATGGCAGAATACGAGGTTCGCGACCTTTTCAACCGCACCAGTGAAACACGGCTGAAGCTGTTGCCGGTTGAATTTAAAGGTGAAGTGATTGAAAATGGTACAGCAGGCATAGGTACATATCGCCTTCATGTGGTACTGGATGTTCACAATGTGAGCAGAAGCATTGAGAGTGTCTATAAAACCATCCTGCGGCTTCCCGCAGAAGTATTTGAGAACAGCAAGGCTAATGGGCTCGACCGTTACTTCAGGAAATATAAGAAAGGCGAGGCGCTCTTGAATATTCCGGCAAGCACGCCGCTTTTCCCGCAAGAGGTCAATACGCTGGCCAACTTCTACCTTGATGTTCGCAAAGAACATCTTGACAGCCTTTCAAAGCTCCCGATGAAGATTCGTTTCTACTACAGCAACGGTATTTATGAGCTCGAATACTACCTCGATACCAAGCTGAAAGTGCAGGGCAAGCAGCTAAGGGTAGGGGATTTTGCTTGATCAGTCTGGGGTCTGGTGTCTGGGGTCTGGAGACCGGGTGAATCTCAGTTGAAAAACCAGTAGTGCACTCGTGGTTTTAATTGATATGCCTCCAGTTCCTGTTCGATTTCTTTTTGACCGTCAGGGGAGGCTACCACAATGATAATCTGAGGGTTCTCGAGTGCAGCGATCGTATCCGTGGCTTGCATGATCACACCGTAGACATCGTGTCCGATTTTGCGTTCATTGTCGCATACCCAGGAAAACGTTAAGTTCCGGTCAAGGAGTAGCTTAGCCATATCTTTGCCATTGCGACCTGCGCCCCATAGGACGAGCGGACGGTCGGCTTCGCGGTCAATTTCCAGAAAGTAGCGAAGCTTCATTTCGTAGTAGCGGTTGTCTTTGTACACTTCCCAGGTGCGGGAGATGCGGTCAGAGCGATCGCGCCAGTGGTGCAAGACCTTGTCAATTCCAATTATGTTGAGCCGGTGACGGTACATTCGAAAAGTGAGGTCGTAGTCTTCTGGGTAGATTTCGGGGTTGAATGCATCAATGGCGTCGAGGTCATCTTTATGCAGGAGCCAGCAGTGTGAGGGGATGACACACTCGCGATAGATCTCTTGCAGATGCAGTTGCTCTTTTGCTACATGATTCAACCAGCGATCGTAACGCTGAAATCCATCACCCACTTCGCCGTCGTCGCAAAAGTGCTCAGTGCCCCCGGCGATGACGTTTCCTTTGCCGTGCTTCATCCATTCAGCAACCATCACCTCTAGCTTGTCAGCCGGCATACGATCGTCTGAATCCATACGGTTCATCAGAGGGCCGTTGCAATGCGCATAACCTTCTTTTAGTGCCGGAATGAGCTTACGACGTTTGCTGTGCACCAATTTGATGCGCGCATCGCGTTTAGCATAATCAGCTATGATTTCTGGCGTAGCATCGTCAGAGTGATCGTTGATGGCGATGAGCTCCCAGTTGGTATAGGTCTGCGCGATGATCGAGTCAAGACATTGAGCAATGTAAGGGGCGGTGTCTTTCGCCGCCATGATAATGGATACAAGTGGCTGTTTGGACATAGCGCAAAGGTCGTGATCTTCTTCCTCCAAAAAAGAAAGCCTCCCGAAGGAGGCTTTCACAATTTGTTTTCACTCAGGTTTACCGTCCGAGTACTACCTTCTTTCGTGTGCCTTGTTGACCATTGGTGAGTTCAACAATATAGACACCGGTGCTGAGTCCTTCTAGCAAAGTAACTTCGCGTCTTTCAGAACCTGCAGGCAGATTAAACGAATGCACACATCGTCCGCTGATGTCGTAAATGTTCACCAAATGGTTACGGTCGAGCTGTGGAGTCTGAATGGTGAGCTGAATGCCGGAACTGAACACCTCGAAAGAATCTTGGGTTCTTCCGTTTACACTAACCGCTGATTCTTCTACGATGATTTCGAAGGATACCGTTTCAGTGCATTGCGCATTGTAAGCCGTTACCATGATGGTATAAACACCGGGCTCCGCAACCGCGTACTGCAGTTCACCCATGGTGTTGACCAGGTTGCCGTTGACTGTCCAGTACCAACTTTCGGCATTGTCAGTGAAGGCTGAGGCCTGCAGCAATGCGGTTCCGTTCTCAAGCATCACCAGTTCGTTGTAGGCCACTTCAATTTCAACAGTTTCTTCATCGAAGAGGGAGTACGACTGCATACCGGTGTTGCAAACGGTGGTTACCCACGCTGTGTAAAAGCCAGGGTCGAGTCCACCTATCTCATAGTCTTGTGCCTGTCCTTCAAAACTATTGATGATGTTGTCGTCGCTGTCTACGAGCTCGATGCTGAAGTCGCCATTTCCGCTCATATCGAAAGAAAGTACACCTGTTGCGTCTTCATTACAAGAGGCTGGCGTTGTCACTACGGTGACATCAGGATTTGTTGGCTCTTGAACGATCAGCTCGAAAGTATGCAACGGACACACGCCCGCTTCATCGGTTACGGTGAGCTCGAAGTCACCTGCACCAATGCCGTTGATGATTTGTTGGTTGGTCAGCAAACCGTCAAAGAGGATGGCATCGTTGACATCAGTGAGCACAGCGTTAAGCGGGAATACAGAGACGTTGAGTTCAATGGATCCGTTTAGGTCGCCTTCACATTCGGGTGAGGTCGTGGCTGCAGCAATAGGGTAGGCGTGGTGCAGCATGAGTCGGATATCGTTGAAAGTCTCCTCGAATGTCAGTTCAATGCTTTCTCCTTCTTCAACAGGGTAGAAATCTCCGGTAAAAAGATCTTCGATGAAAAGACAGCTGAGGTCATCTAAGTTCTGCACTGTTTCAACTGTGAAGGTCACGGTTCCCGGCTCATTGATTTCAAAGTAGATGCCTGCAGAAGTCTCTGCGCCATTATGAGGGCGACGGTCTACCACAAGCAATTCACCGGTAGAGGCTGTCATAGACATTTCCGGTGCCGCGTTGTTCATACTTCCGAGGTGCACAGCATCTCGGCCGGGTTCAAAAGCAGCTTGAGCATCCTCTTCGAAGACCAGATGGCTCTCCTGGTAGGTGTTGCCCTGGCTCAGGCTGAAGGTAATTAATTGATGGTCACCATTTGAACGTTCGAACGAAGTGCCGTTGTCAGACTTGTGGCTCTCCTGCCAAAGTAAAGATGATGGAGTGGCTATCGTTTGCACCCAGAAACTTTGACTGGAAGCGATGTATCGATTGCCACTTCCAATGCCCAGGTCTGCCGTATAGGTCAGGTAAGCTCCTGATTCGGCATCGTATATATAGTAGGTGTCGCCAATATTGGTGGATGCGTCATGCAGTGCCTCGAAATCAATTTCTGAAGGATAAATGTTACTGACCAATTCCCATCCGTCGTTGGCAGCAACACCAGAGTTGTTATAATTCAGATTGACGGTAACCTCGCCTTGTTGAATCGATCCTGTGACATCAATGTTTTGGCTGGTTGCAGTCATGTAGACCATATACCCTCGCTGATGGTCAAGGGCATCTGTCATATCTGCTGCTCCATCCCAGCCATCATTAAGCAAACCAGTGACCGTTTCGTCGTAAAATTGAACGTTGTTGAGTTCATAGTTCGGGAACTGCGACCCGGTGAAACCGGTGGTGAAGATGTCGTCATCCCATGCCGCAAGGGTATTGCCGGGCAGCGCATTGCCGAGGTTTACCCAGTTCTGAATTCCCGAAGGAATGTAGCGCTGCAGAGTTACTTGACCGCTGAAGGTAGACCCACTTGAGATTTGTCCGATAGACGCAGTGCGGCTCGCGGTTGAGAGCAAGGTGAGCGTATTTGCGCCCATATTGACATCTCCGTCGTCAAGAATGAGGCGTCCGGTCAGGGATAGGTTACTATTAACGGATAATCCTGCTGCATTATTCAATGTGATGTCGTTAAGGCTGGCGTCGCTACTTAGGTCTTGAGCCGCAGCACCATTGAATAAGAAACCACCCTCTGTATCTTCGACCACACCGCCGCTGACGGTCATATCTCCGCGGACTTCAATGGTATGATCTGCGCCGAATTGCAGGTTGCCTGCGCCGTTGGCATCTTCTACGGTAAGGTCATCGCAAACAAACCCTGCATCAACGGTCACCGTTTGTCCGTTGCGCACCACAAACGAAGACGCCGCACCGAAGACTGCAGACAGTCCTGTGCCGCTTGCCGGATCAGGGTTCCAGATAGCTCCGGAGCTGTTTCCGCTAGCCACCGAGTACCAGACGTAGGTACAGGAGCCGTCGTCAGTTGTTGCAGTAGCATCATAATTTGTTGCATTCGAATTGGTACAACCGGGAATGTCGGCCGTAACGCAGAAGCTTTCTGTTACAGATGAGCCGAAATCAGGGCTCGCCATTTGAACAAGCACGGTTCCATTCTCATTCGTCACAGAGTAGTTGCCATCTGTGGTGCACTCTTGGTATTGCGAACCAAACATACCATCACCAAAGGTATCTTCCACTACCCATTCGTAGCACCCTACAGGTAGGCAGTATGTCCAGGTGTTGGTTGACTCATTTGCCAGTGTCCCTGAATTGATAAAGTCAATCAGATTGCCATTTGCATCTAACAAATCCCAACTGGTTTCATCGCCCCAGCAATCAGTATCAATTTGGAAGGTCACGTCAACACATTCACAGGTGCCGTTGGTCCAGGTGTACGTTGTAGAAACGCTCCCATCGCTTGTGGTGAAGTAGAATTCGTAGTCAGCATTCGGAGTGGTACCTGTCAAAAACAGATCGTTTGAAGCATCGGCAGTAATGTTCTGAGCGTTGAGGTCAACGCATGTCCAGGTATTGCCTACCGTCCGGTAGCAGAATTCGGTCACGTTGCACGGCCCATTGATATCGAAATCAAAACCAATGGTGGGCGTAGTGCCATTTTGGTCTATCTCGCAATCATCTTGATAAACAACCATGCTGATGGGGGTACAGTCTATGATCTCCGCTTCGATCTCTCGTATCATGATCTCTCCCCAGCCACCGCCGCTGCCGCAGTTTGGTTTATTCACGTGAATGTCAACATTACCGGTATATGTTGCGGTCCAGCTTATAAATGATTTGTTCCCGCAGAAATCGTCGTTATAGGCAAGAAACGTTCCGTCCGTCTCACGCAGTGTGAATTGTGAATTATAAGGAATCTCGGCGTCGTCAGAATTACACCCTGAAAATTCATAGGTATTTCCCTGCGTAACCGCTACACGAATAAAACGCCCTGCGGGAAGGGAGCGGTCCTGGAATTGGTTGGTGGGATTGAAAATACCTCCTTGCTGTGTGCTGTTATCACACTGTGCGCCAAGGTTTAAGGATACAAAAAGTAAGGAAGCAAGCGGAAATATCCCGCCAAAGAATTGTCGTAATGTCATAGTGTCTCAGTTTCTCGTTCACAAAAAATCTTTCCCTCGTTGAGACGTGCAAATCAAGCGGTTTAAGAGCGCTTATCAGAGACGTTCGTAGAGCAATGCAAAGATACTCTCAGAATACGCCGCTTACCTTTTTTGCCGGTCATTAATCGACGTGAAGCAGGTATTCATCGATGATTTGTTTGTGTTTGACGTGAAACTAATGATGCTCCTTGGCAGCTTGCACCAAAAAAGCGCGAAGGTCTTCGAGCTGCTGATTGCTCATGCGGTCAGCGGTGTAGAGTGGCATGTACTGACGGTGTCCGGGTTCAGCGTAAGTGCCGTGTCGAATGATGTCGTAAAGGGCGTACGGACTATCTTTCCAGATGTTCTTGGCGAAGAGCTTGTACGATTTCTTTGAATGGTCGAGCACGAAGAGCGACGGACCACCATAGCGGTGGCAAGTCATGCAGCTTTTATCGTAAATCATTCGTCCGACATCAGGGTCTCCCGGTTGGGTATCCGCATAGCCTTTCCATCGGTCTTCGGGAGGCTCAACAAAATCGGCAGGTGAGGCGAGGAGGTACTTGCTTTTCAGTATTCGGATAGCCTCTTTTCGTTGATCGTCACTGTCGCCATCCATCGCTTTTGCGATGAAAGAAAGCTCTGGATCACTCAAATCGAGGTCACCTATATGAAGCTGGATCGTCCAGTAATAATGATTGATCGCCTCGGCCTCCCATTCTTCGAGATAGCGTCCGCTCGAGCACTCACGAGCGCAGAGTTGAGTGGCTTCATACAGACTGCTTCGGGCAGGATCTACCAGATCACCGTACTTCTGAACGTAATCGTCATTGTACCAGCTCTCACGGTTAACCATGCCCCAAAAGGTGGTTGATTGCAGAAAGGGAAGGTTTCGCTCAATGGCATATTTCAGCCGATCTTCGGGATTCGGGCGAGCAAGTACCGGATCTTCGCGCACCTGATTGTGGCAATCGGTACAGACATAAATGGCTGATATGTACTTTGAATGACCGCCATCAGGCAATTCGGCGCGCCCTTCATGCACCATCTGTTCGCCCATGCGTGCCTTCGTGCTGTCAATTTCAGCGATGTAGTGCGCCGGTGCTTCTTCGCCAAGCGCCATCAATACATCAATGACGGGGGTCTCCGGAGCGATCGGTGGGGTGTTTGGTCGCCAGCCGAAAGCAGCGATAACCAACGCAAGAATGATGAGGGTGCGGTATATCATTTCGGACCTCTGATTCGGAAATCTCGTGTGATGTTAAAGCCTAGCCCAATGCCGCCGTCAAGCCACGACTGGGTCGTCTCGGTGATGAAAATCTTTTCGGTCATACCGAGTGAGTTACTCAGGCTGAGCTGAAACTGGTGTCCTTTTGTTTCAATATCAACGCCGATACTCAAGGGCATCGTATACAGATCGGCGAGTTGTCCGTTCGGAATGTAATACCCTTCGGCCTGAATCGCCAGGTGATGGGTCAATTGGTAACGCAGGGCGCCACCGAGGGCCAGCACATCGTGTGAGATTTCGGGCGTCTCTACCAGATTGCGGTGCACCAGCGTTGGCATGAGCTGGGCAGCAAATGACGGACTAAATCTCTTCGCGATCAGTATCTGATGCGTGTAGAAAAGCCGCGAGCTGAAGAAGTTTTCGCGCTCCGGATTCGCCCACTCGAGGGTGTTGATGGCGGTGTTGCTCATGAGGGTGACGCTGACCGGGCTGCCGCCTTCCTCGCCTTGTACCAAAAGACGGTATTTGGCAAAAGCGTCGTAATGCTTACCGAATGAGGAGCGTCCGGCGCCCACCGTCAGGCGATCGGTCACACCGTAATCAAGTCCGATGCGAATCGTGCTCTGGTCAAGTCCAAAAAGCTCATAAAATCCACCGTTCAGCGCGCCGAAGCGGTGCGAAATGATGAATTTCATGCCGCCCTTGAAGTTGTTCTCAACTGAGTGACCATTGATCACACGGGTGTCTTTGAACGTCTGCACCCAGCCATCGGTCTGGGCGATTGCTGTACTGCCGGCCAGAAGGCTGACAAACAACAGGATTATTGCGGAGCTCCTTGTGCCAGCCATGCTTCAATAAGTTGTTGTTGACAATCGGGTAGGGGGCCACCTGGCGGCATGCTTTGGGAGATGATCACCACTTCTTCGAAACTGCCGTTGTTCACTTTTGCGAGCACGCCTTCAAAGGTTTCAAAGTTGCCGTTGGCATTTCCGCCGCTCACGTGGCAGTTGGGTGTTGCGCATGATGCGCTGATGATCGGCTCAATGTGAAAATCGTAAGATACGTTTTCAGGAACCTCGCAATTATTCTCAGGGTACAACTCTGATTCTACGTCGTAGTAGCATCCTGAGAGGGCCGTGATTGCTATGATCGCCGCAAAAGCGGCGGATGCGAACTTAGTCGTTCGGTGCGCCATTTTGGATCCATTTTTCTAACATCACCAACTTACAATCGGAGAGTGGTGTTCCATTGTACGGCATCAGTGTAAACCCACCGGTACCGTTGACTGAATTCCAGAGTGAACCATCGAGTGCAATGCCTGCAATCTGATCGTAAGTTACGAGTGTGAGTCCGGCATTCGGATTGGGTCCGCTGTGGCACCCTTCGCATGAATTCACAAAGAACGGTTCGATGTGTGTACTAAATGCAACATTAATCGTGTCGCAAGATAGCGACTCACACGAGTTGTTTTGCGCGCCCTGTTCAATCCACCCTGCGATCAGTTGGATCTGCTCGCTCGTCAGCGGATCATTCGGTGGGGGAGGCATGATGTCATCGGGGTCGCTGTCGGTGATGTTCTCATACACATCGCCATCGCTCAAATCACCGGGCACCACTTCACCACTGCTCATAATGCTGCTGTAGCTGTCAAGCACAATGCCATCCTCAGCTGTGGCCTGGTCATGACAACCGGGCATGGCGCAACTGCTCTGAAAAATGGGCAGCACTTGCTGCTGAAAGTAGATGGTGTTCGGGTCACAATCATCTACTTCACTGATGGGGGCGTTCGGGTCAATGGGTATTTGCGGAATGTCATGCTTGCAGCCAAACATCACCGCTGCCAATACCAACGGAAGCCATAAGATGCGTTTCATGGAATCTGATTTCTAAACAAAGGTGGCACTTTGAAAACGGTTAATTATCACGGAAATATCAATTACCGTCAGCCGTCAGCCGTCAGCTGTCAGCTGTCTGCTGTCTGCTGTCTGCACTATGCCCGTCAGACCATAAGACCGTTCGACCGTTCGACTTTCACCCCGAAGTCGTTACTTTTGCGGCACACATCTGAGGTATGAGCGAAACCACCGAAAAATCACTGAACTTCATTGAGCAAATCATTGAAGAAGACTTGAAGAATGGGAAGCATGACAAGCGTATCCACACGCGTTTCCCGCCTGAGCCGAATGGCTTTTTGCATATCGGACATGCGAAGGCGATTTACGTGAACTTCATGATCGCCCAAAAGTACGGTGGTAAAACCAACCTGCGCTTTGACGATACCAATCCGGTCAAAGAAGACACCAAGTACGTAGAGGCCATCAAGCGCGACATCCAGTGGCTGGGCTTTGAATGGGAAGGCGAGCCGCTCTACACCTCAGATTACTTTGGCAAGTTGTACGCGTTTGCGCAAGACCTGATCAAAAAAGGACTCGCCTACGTGGATGACCAGAGTGCTGAAGAGATTGCACAACAGAAAGGAACACCCACTGAGCCGGGTAAAGAGTCGCCACACCGCAGCCGCAGTGTAGATGAGAACCTCGACTTGCTCGAGCGCATGAAGAACGGCGAGTTTGACGAAGGCAGCCATGTGTTGCGTGCGAAGATTGATATGGCGCACAGCAACATGCACATGCGTGACCCGCTCATGTACCGCATCAAGAAGGTAACCCACCACCGCACGGGTGATGATTGGTGTATCTACCCGATGTATGATTTCGCTCACGGACAATCAGACTCCATTGAAGAGATCACACACTCACTGTGCAGTCTTGAATTTGAAGTGCATCGACCACTTTACAACTGGTTCATTGAGAAGCTTGAGATCTTCCCAAGCCGACAGATCGAGTTTGCACGACTCAACCTCAACTTCACGGTGATGTCGAAGCGAAAACTTCTGCGACTGGTCGAAGAAAACGTGGTTGATGGTTGGGACGACCCGCGCATGCCGACGATTTCGGCCTTGCGTCGACGTGGCTACACGCCTGAGTCCATTCGTGACTTCGCAGAACGGGTTGGTCTTGCCAAGCGAAACAACATTATAGACCTCGGTCTGCTTGAATTCAGCATTCGTGATCACCTCAACAAGATTGCGCCTCGTGTGATGGCGGTATTGCGTCCGCTCAAAGTGGTCATCACCAATTACCCTGAGGGCAAGACAGAGATGCTGACCACCGAGAACAACCCTGAAGACGAATCGGCAGGTACACGCGAGTTGCCGTTCGGACGCGAGATTTACATTGAGCAAGAAGACTTCATGGAGGATGCTCCGAAGAAGTTCTTCAGACTCGCTCCAGGAAAGATTGTGCGTCTCAAGTCAGCGTACATCATTGAATACGTAGACCACAAAAAAGATGCGGTTGGCAACATTACTGAAGTCCACGTGAAGTACTTTGAAAACTCACGCAGCGGACAAGATACCAGCGGCATCAAAGCCAAAGGAACCCTGCACTGGGTATCTGCAGAGCACGCACAAGACGCAGAGGTCCGCATGTACGATCGACTTTTCAACGACGAAGCACCTGACGGACATAAAGGCCGCGACTTCATGGAGTTCCTCAATCCGGATTCGCTCGAGATCATCACGAACGCCAAAGTTGAACCATCATTAGTGGAAGCCAAAGAAGGCGACCGTTTCCAGTTCCAGCGTCTCGGATACTTCTGCGTTGACAACACCTACAGCGAACCGGGCAAACCTGTCTTCAACCGCACCGTGACCTTGAAAGATGCGTGGGCTAAAATGCAGAAACGGTAGGGACGCGATTTATCGCGTCCGGATTGGTTGCGTCTGTAATCATCACTTCTTGTCTGCTGCCAGGCGGGTCTGCACTTAGCGAAATAGTCTGGAGTCTGGAGTGGGCTAACCGCAGTCCGCTGACGGCTGATGATGACCAGAAAAAGTTGACACTTTTTGAGCCATAAAAGAGACAGATTTATGGCAAATCGAAATCAACTACGAGACCGGAAGGTCTACAGCACAGAGCTGAAGCTCCACATCGTAAAGCAAATCGAACGTGGAGAACTCGGCGTGACAGATGTCTGCCGGGCTTACGGGGTAAAGAGTCGTGACACGGTGTACAAATGGATCTACAAATATTCCCGATCTTTAGAGAAAGGAACCTTATTCGTTGTGGAGAAAGACAGTCTATCAAAGAAGCTAGCGGAGCTGGAGCGCCGCAACAAAGAGCTTGAAGCGGCCTTGGGTCGCAAACAAATGGAGTCTGATTTTTACAGAACCATGATCGAGCTTGCAGAGGAGCGTCATGGTATCAGTATAAAAAAAAAGAGTGGCGAGGAACCGTCGAGCGACTGAGAGGCAGTTATACGCTGACTAGTTTATGGGGTTTTTTTGGCGTGACGCGCCAGGCATACTACAAGAAGTCGAGGCGTCCAAAAGGCTTTAGTCCATCAGAGATCACAACACTTACTCAACGGGCTCTCCGTGAACGTTCAAGATGTCCTGAAACAGGATGTCGAACAATCGCTGAAGGGATGCCTGAGGGTTGGTCTTATGGTCGTCTGAAGACAGAGAAAATGTTGCTGAGTCTTGGCTTTGGTGTAAAGCGTAAGGGTAAGTATGTTATCACAACGACTCCCGGGAAGGTGCGCTTACCAAACTTGACACTTGGCCTGGAACTCACAGGTGTCAACCAGTTGTGGAGCTCAGACATGACCTACTTTCATACCCAAGATGGTAAGGTGAACTATCTGATCTTCATTGTTGACTGTTACTCTCAGAAGGTCATCTCTCATGGGGTCTACTCGGACTATCCAGCGGAGAACTTCCTGGAAGTACTCAACAAAGCTGTCAAGCTCCGCCCTGAGGCTAACCTGAAGAAGCTGATCTTTCACTCTGATCGTGGTTCACAGTACGGAAGTGATCTCTTCAGAGGTCGTTTGAAGGACTTGGAGATAAGGCAAAGTATGTGCATTTACAGTTGGGAGAACCCCATTGCTGAGAAAACCAATGATCTGATTAAAAATAGATACCTGCGCCACTGGAACCCCAGAAACATCAGAGAGTTAAAAGCAATGACCAGCAGAGCCGTGAAGCATCACAACACCAAAGCCACTAAGCGAAAGCTCGGAAGGATGAGTCCAGACCAGTACGAAACAATGTTGACCGAAAAACGAATCAATCAACCAAAAACAATGAGACCCTTGAAGCAATATGGCTACAAACTTGTACCGGCTTCTTGTGCTCCAAACCAGATGAAGTATATTCAACCATCTTAAAACAACAACAGGCTCGAATGTGACAACCTGTTTTGGTCATTGTCAGGCAGACCGCTGACGGCAGACCGCTGACGGCCGACGGCCGACGGTCTCAGGCCTTCACCGGCGTCAACCCGATTTCTTTGCCTTGCTTGAGCATGAACGTAAAGGCCTCTTCGTAGTCGTTCTGGATTTCACCATCGAGAATTGCGTCTTTGATGGCATTTTTGATCACACCCACCGGCTCAGAGGGAGGGATATCAAAGGTTTGCATGATGAGCTCACCTGAGATCGGTGGTTGAAAGTTTCGCACCCTGTCTTTTTGTTCGACGCTGATGAGTTTCTCTTTGACAAGCTCGTAGTTCTTGAGATAGCGCTTCACCTTCGCGTCGTTCTTGGAAGTGATATCGGCCTGGCACAACAGCATCAAATCGTCAATGTCGTCGCCGGCGTCAAACAGCAGTCGGCGAATCGCACTGTCGCTGATCTCTTCTTTGGTGAGGGCAATCGGACGTAAATGCAGGGCAACGAGCTTCTGCACGTATTTCAGACGGTGATCTGTGGGTAATTTCAGACGCTTAAAGATCTTAGGCACCATCCGCGCACCTTTATCTTCGTGTCCATGAAAGGTCCAGCCTTGACCAGGGTAAAAGCGTTTGGTCTGGGGCTTGGCAATATCGTGCAGAATTGCTGACCAGCGCAGCCAGAGGTTTTCGGTGTTGCGCGAGAGATTGTCAAGCACCTCAAGCGTATGGTAGAAGTTGTCTTTATGGCCTACACCGTTAATCCGTTCGACGCCTTTCAGCTTGACCATTTCAGGAAAGAATTGGTCCAACAATTGCGTTTTAAGGAGTAGCTTGAAGCCTATTGACGGACGTTTTGCCTCGATGATCTTGTTCAGCTCCACACTGATGCGCTCCATGCTCACGATGTTGATGCGTTCGGCATTTCGGCGAATAGCATCGAGGCTTTCAGGTTCTATAGTGAAACGAAGCTGAGTGGCAAAGCGGATCGCCCGCATCATACGCAGTGGGTCGTCACTATAGGTCACGTCAGGATCAAGTGGCGTGCGAATGAGGCGCGCGTCGAGATCGATTAAGCCGTTGAATGGATCAACCAGTTCTCCGTACTGCGCTTTGTTCAGCGAGATGGCCATGGCATTGATCGTGAAATCGCGGCGTTTCTGGTCATCATCAAGGGTGCCGTTTTCTACTATGGGCTTTCGTGAATCACTGCGGTAGCTTTCTTTTCGAGCTCCTACAAATTCAATTTCGTACCCCTCATGGTGAAACATCGCGGTACCGAAATTCTTATAAACAGTTACCTTTTTTACGCCCAATGCTTTTGCAGCCGCTTTGGCAAGTTCAATGCCGCTGCCCTCTACCACAATATCAATATCTTTTACCTGACGATCAAGCAGGCAATCACGTACGTAGCCACCAATGGCAAAAGCTTTTTCGCAGTTCTCATCTGCTATTTGGCCTACGATTTCAAATACGGGATGCCGGAGGTGCCGGGTAAGCTTCATTGTGCAAAAATAGGAAAGGCTGCCTTAGCGCAGTAGGGTAGAGCAGCAACTCAATTCAGGTTCGGATCTTGCGGCAGGTTAGCAAGATGCGCATACTCACTACCCAATTGCCTCACCAGTTCGTTCCAAAGCTCTTGTTCATCTGTATTCATTAGCATGGTGCGGGTCGAAGAAGTCACAAACCATGAGTTGCGCTCAAGCTCTTCGTCGAGCTGCTCCGGAGCCCAACCACTGTAACCAACAAAAAAGCGAAGCGCATCCTCAGGTACCTCTTCATTCATCAAGAGTTCTTTGAGCTGCTCAAAATCACCGCCCATATAGATACCGTCGATGACTTCGATGCTTCCGGGCAGCTTGTCTCCAAGTGTGTGAACGTAATAGAGGTTGGTGTTCTTAACGGGGCCGCCAACTGAAATTCGTCCTTCAAAATAAGGCATGCCATCCATCACCTCATGAATGCCTGCATCAATGTAATTGTTGAGCACAAAGCCAAAAGAGCCCTCTTCGTTGTGTTCGCACAAAAGAATCACAGTGCGCTTGAAGTGGGGATCATCCATGAAGGGCTCCGCAAGAAGAATGCTTCCTCGCGCGGGTTTTTGTTTCTGATCCGGACCAAATTTCAACATAGACTCCCTTCTTTATCCTCTTGCAAAGTTGCTAATTTTAACGCTCAAGCCTGAACGATTATGCATAAGCACACGGTACTTCTCTCATTCTTGTGGATCACTTTCTCCGCTGAAGCGCAAATTGACAGTCGTTTTAGCGGCAATGAATCCGTTACCTGGCAAGAGGCGATTGGCATTTATCAAGCTCTGGCAGCTGAGCATTATCAAGACGCCCGTTTAACGGAGGCAGGACTCAGCGATGTTGGTAAGCCGCTGCATTTGTTTGTTATAAACAAAGGAAAATCCGGACAAATTGAAGAAGAGCACACCAAGCCCGTATTATTCATAAATAACGGAATCCATCCGGGCGAGCCTTGTGGCATTGACGCCAGTATCAAGCTGGCTCGCAATTTGTTGAGCGGCGAAGAGCCTTACAACAGCCTGCTTGATAGCGTAATCGTAGCCATCATCCCGGTCTACAACGTAGGAGGGGCTCTGAATCGAGGTTGTTGTGTACGTGCCAACCAAAACGGACCCGAAGAATATGGCTTCAGGGGCAATGCCCGCAACCTTGACCTAAACCGTGACTTTATTAAAATGGATTCATTCAATGCGCAGTCGTTCGCGCGAATCTATCACGCACTGCGACCTGAAGTAATGATTGACACCCACACATCCAATGGTGCTGATTATCAGTATATCATGACGATGATTGCTACGCAGCCAGATAAAGCGGGAGAAGAGATAGGGGCGTACATCCGCAATAAGATGAACCCGGCACTCTACCACACAATGGATGAACGTGGGTTTGGCATAACACCTTATGTGTATACAATCGGACGCACACCAGATGAGGGTATCCGCGATTATCTCGAAATACCCCGATATTCAACAGGTTACGCTGCGTTGTTCAATACGATAGGATACACCAGTGAAACGCATATGCTGAAGCCTTTTGCCCAGCGGGTTGAAAGTACTTATCAATTCTTGCTGTCAACCCTTGAGTTCATGCACCGGTATGCCTCAGAATTGGTGAGCATGAAAAGGCGGGCTGATGAAAAGGTGACGAAGCAGAAAACCTTTGATCTTCAATGGGAGCTTGATACTACGCGCTGGAGAGAAATCCCGTTTAAGGGTTACGAGGCCGGCTATAAACCGAGTGAAGTGCATGGTGAAGATCGTTTGTACTACGATCGCGGGCGTCCGGTGCAAAAGAAGATTCGATACTATGATCGTTACAAGGCAACTAAATCGGTCAACGCACCGCTCGCTTATGTAATTCCTCAGGCCTGGCGCGAGGTGATTTCGCGTCTTCAAATGAACAATGCGTCGCTTTATGAACTCGAAAAAGACACGGTAATTGAACTTTCAGTGTACTACGTGCGCGACTTCAAGAGCAGTGCGCGGGTCTATGAGGGGCATCATCTAAACACTGTGAATAAGCTCGATAAAGTCACGGAAGAGGTGCAATTATTCAAAGGCGATTTCATTGTCACCCTTGACGAGCAAAACAAGCGATATGTGGTAGAAACCATGGAGCCGGAGGGGGTTGATTCATTCTTTAGCTGGAATTTCTTTGACAGCGCCATGCAGCAAAAAGAATGGTACAGCGATTATGTTTTTGAAGATACTGCAGCACGATTGCTTGAAGAGGATGATGATTTACAAAGGTCGTTTAACGCCGCAAAAGCGGCGGATGCTGAATTGGCGCGCTCGCCAGGCAAGCAACTCTACTGGATATACGTACACTCGCCTTTCTATGAAGGCACGGCCAACCGATACCCCGTATTCCGTGTAGAAAGTGAAGCGAAACTAAACGCGCTGTTTTAACACCTTGAAATCACCTTAAGTGCGGTGTACATCTTACTGGCTGACAAGGCATTCATTTCTTAAAGATCGAGATGGCGCTCATTATTCGAGGCACTGTGAACAATGATCTCCAACTCAAAGTCAAAGACCAGATCAGGCAAGAGTGCTGACCTACGTCAGTTGGATCTGAGTGAACACTCTTATCTTTGAGGCATGGGCAAAGTGCACTACCAACTCGTCACCACTTACTATCGTCTGATGCGAAAACTGCGCTCTGCCGGCGTAGAGCCTAAACCCCAACAATTGCGCGCGGCGGCTGATCGCCTGGGTGCGATCTATCCCATGCCTGTAGGTACGAGTCTGAGCATGACCAACCTGGGAGGGTGTGCTGCCGGAAAGGTTTCTTATCGAGGGGGGAGCGATGAGCGGCTTCTTGTTTTTATTCACGGCGGAGGCTTTGCCTTTGGTTCAGCGAAAACACATCGCGTTGCGGTTGCTCATCTTTGCAAGTTTACCGGAATGACCGGTTATATCCCTGAATACCGCCTTACGCCGGAGTATCAATTTCCAACGCCCCTTCAAGATTGCATTGATTTTTATGAGGGACTACAGCAACACTATCCAGGCAAGGAGATCGTACTGATGGGCGATTCAGCAGGAGGCAACCTTGCTGCTGCGCTTACCGTTAGCCTTCGTGAAAGAGGAAAAACCTTACCAACACGCCTGGTACTGATGTCGCCCTGGCTTGACCTTGCACCTGATTCTGAAAGTGCCCGAAGAAACCGGGATGAAGACAGCCTGTTCGACAGCAATGACCTTTTGCACTACAGCAGGCTCTACCTCGGCGACCACAACCCTAAAGATTCTGAAATATCACCCCTTCATGCTTCTGTTGAGGGCTTCCCGCCTACACAAATACAGGTAGCACAGAACGAGTTACTCTATTATGACTCCCTCGCTTTTGCAAAAAAATTAGAAGAGGCAGGTGTCAGCGTCGATCTGCGGGTAGAACAAGAGTTGTTTCACAGTTGGCAACTCTTCCCAAACTTCATCCCCGAAGCCCGCGCATCACTTGAGCAGGCTGCTAACTTCAGCGGATCATCGCGGAGTGTCCAAGGTTCTCCAGTGCCAGGTTAAGCCGAAGAACATAGAGGTCATTCAGTGCCTCGAGATCCGGATCCGATTCTACGTCAAATGATAAGTGGCTGAGGTCAGGTTGCATATCATTGATCTTACCTCGACGTGAAAGAACATTGACAGCTTCATGATGACTGTTGTACAAAAGTTTCAGCTCTAAACGGGTCAGGTCTTCTGCCCTGGTACTGACGTGCAGGTCTTTTCGGTGAGTGCTGAAAATAAGCCTTCCTTCTTCGTTGAAGACATAGCGGTCATGCTCGTCGCTCTCAGGCCAATGCAAATCCAGGCGGAGGAGTTTACCTTCATCTACGTACCCTGCAATCGTGCCTTCTGCCTTGCCGCTCCGAATACGTCTTTCGATCAGACTGCCTGTTGAGTCAGCGCGCGCATTCTGGCGGTTGACCTCAGGTGAAATGCGTTCCAGTTCAGTATTGACACTGTCGCGGTGTGCTGCTGCAATACGGGCAGAATCCGTGGTTCCATCTGAACTGCAGGCGATGAGTATCAGTACAAAAGACGGCAGAATTAGTGTTTTCAAGATGCGCATATATACAAGTTAGTGAGGTGTACGAGTATTTACTCAGTAGGTTCTACTTAATCCTAATGCAATGTGTGGTTAAAGATCAATTAAAGGTAGCGATAGAAATTGCTGTCGGATTAAGGAATGAACTTGTAAAGGTTCGTTATTCTCAGTCTGGAGGTTCTCAGCAAGATAATGCCGATACCCAAAATGCATTATCCCAAGGCATGTGGCCATCGCTAACGAGCGGTGGCCTTTGCATTTTCAGCGCTTGTAGTTCTGCTCATATAGATCAATCCACTCGCCTACGGTCATTTTCTCCATCAGCTCACCGATCAGGTCGTAGGGAATCTGATCCATTTTCTTGAAGCGGATGCAGCTCTTGCCCATGTCGAGCTTGGTCGGGACTTCTTCTGCATAGCGTTTTTTTAACCACTCCATCAGTTCCGGCTTGGAGTATATGCCCATGTGATAGAATCCGATGTGCCCCTTAGAGTTGCCGAGCGACAAGAAGGGTAGTGGCTCCTCGGGTTTGCAGTGGTATCCGTCAGGATAGGTTGAATGAGGGACGACGAATGCCGGCATTCCGTACGAAAGATCTTCGTTGAACCCAGCCGGGATATGATCATTCACTACGCTTCTCAGTTTCTGAAAAGCTACGCGACGTTCTTCAGGAATGGCTTCGATATAGGCGTCAATGGTGCTCATCTTCAGTTCTTTGTCCAAAGATGCAAACTTTGACACAATTCCGGTTAATAGTGCAGACGAACCACTTCTTCGCGCACACCATCTGTGACGCGAAGCAGGTAAATACCGGGTACACCTGGCGTTAGGCGCAGGAAATCTGAGGGCATTGCCCTACGGCTCTCCAGCAATTGTCCGCCGGCGCCATAAAGCTCAACGGTTACCGGACGAACTCCGCCAATGGTGAGCGTCCAGCCTGCACGATCGTGTTGAACGTAAAGGAAAGTGTTCGCATCCGGCGTTTTTACGCCGGTATCAATAAGAGAGAAAAACTCAGCCCACGAGCACCCATTTTCATCAAACACCAATACGCTGTGCACTCCTTGCGGCAATCCATCGGCAGTTAGTCCGGTCTCACCATTGCTCCATTGCACACTGTAAGGAGGCGTGCCACCGTTAATAGAAATGGAAGCTCCTCCATTAGCGCCATCAAAGGGGTCAGTCACGTTGATGATCGCTTCAAGCATATCAGGCTCGGTAATTTCGAAGGTCTCTGTCACGAAGCATCCATGCTCATCAGTAGCAGTGAGCTCATATGCGCCGGGAGCAAGGTTGTCTGGATCTGTATTGTACCAATTCAATTCAATGCTGCCGGTACCCCCTTCGACCAAAGCCTCCACCTGGCCTGAGTCTCCATGGCAAGGGGGTTGGACAGTGGAAAGATCAATCATTATTTCAGCAGGCCAGACGATGTTTGCGGCTCCTTCAAAGCTGCAATCATTTGTATCTGTAATCGTGTAATGATAGGTGCCTTCAGTGAGGTTTTCAGCAGTCGGTTCTGTTGACTCCGTTTCGAGCCAATCAATGCTGATGCCTTCTATGGTCTCTGCAAAAGAAAGGTTGATTGAGCCTGAAGCATCTCCGAAACAGAGAGGTTGCTGAATACTCACCGAAGGCTCAGGAAGTGGATTGAAAGTGACGTCAAACTCAACGAAGGCCGAAATACCGGAGGGAGTTTCGGCGAGGGCGGTGTAAGACCCGCCTGAATTCACCTCAATGCTGTTGCCGCTTTCTCCCGTAGACCAGTTGATCGAAGCTTCGCTATTGGTGATAATATTCAAGGTCTGGGCGCCTCCTTCACAAGCAAATCCGGTCACCTGGGTGGTCTTAATGAGGCTTTCGCCTTCAGTAATCAAGAGAGCCTGATCTGCCGGCACGTCGTAGAGGCGGTCAATATAGCCTGAAGGCCAGATCACATGGAGAGAATCAATACTTTCTGAACCTGCAAGTCCGAAGAAATTGTAGAGACTGTTTTGGCCGAGAAAATTTTCGCCACAATAGGTGAATCGCGCCTGCTCCACGTCATCAGTCCATACTTTGATGCGGCTGCCGATTCCTCTGCTGTTTGACAGGGTGCCTTTGAGTGCCACTTTCAGCCAGTGGTTATCACCACCGGTATTGTTCATAAGCCAGCAGGTCTGCCCCAGCGTATGCAAGAAGATATCAGGGTACCCATCGTTCTGGAAGTCACCCATTACGGGGGCATAAACATTCGACGTGTTATTTTCAATCAGGCTGTTGTTTTCAGTAAAGTTGATACCACCGCCGTTCACAAAAAATGAATTGGGAGAAGAGGCTGATCCCCAGGGGTAGGTAGCAACGTAAAGGTCTTGCAGTCGGTTATTGTCGTAGTCGCACCAGATGGCACCCCAGCAAACGTCATTGACCTGGGTTCCGTTTTGCACTGCATAATCTGTATATCCGCCATTCTGCCAGGAGAGAAACAGGTTACCTTCGAGTCCGTTGGTCACGTACATATCAAAGTCTGAGTCATTATCGTAATCTCCGCAGGTCAAAGACATGGCATAGATCATTTGATCGAAATTGACAGCTTCTGAAACATCATCAAAGGTGCCGTCCTGGTTGTTGATGTACAGCGCATTGGGATAGATGAGCCGATCATTGATCACAAAAAGATCGAGCCAGCCGTCGCCGTTCACATCATACCATAGTGACTGGAAAGTATTCTGCACATCGTTGCTGCAATTGCACGAGTTCGTCACATCTGAAAAGGCGCCATTTCCGTTATTTTCGTAGAGGTAGTTAGTGGTGGTGCCGGTAACATTATAGTTGTTGAGGTAGACATCAAGGTCACCGTCATTGTCATAGTCGCCGAAAGACGCACCAAAAGTTTGCCAGGCGCTGGTTTGTAAAATGCCGCAGCTTGCTGAAACGTCAATAAAAGTCAGGTCACCCTGGTTTTTGAACAGCCTGATGGGCTCTTCGAAAATGGTAGCAAAAAAGTCGAGATCATCATCATTGTCCACATCCACCCAGAGCACTTGTTTAATGTCGCCACTGATGTAAATGCCCAGGTCTACCTGAACAAAACTGGTGCCGGTTCCCCGATAAAAATGCACCCCGTCTGACGCGGTGGCCAATGTAAGGTCATCAAAACCGTCGCCATTAAAATCTACATAACTGGCGCCATTCCCATTGTAGCCGTTGGCATCGGCATCAATCGCAGAAATGGTGATGACGTCAAACTGGGCATGCAGATCGAAGCCTGCAATGAATAAGAAGCAGAGCAATATCAAGGGTGAAAGTACATGTCTCACTTCAGGTGTGCGTTGTCGAAACATCATTGTTCTACCACAATTCGTTTGGTTAGGGTAAAGTCCACTCCATGCGCTTGCAGCAGGTAAATACCTGCTGGGAGTGAGTGAACAGGGAGCCTGACAAATTCTTTATTGGCTGGTATTGCAAACTCCATGATAAGCTGACCCGAAGCATCTGTAAGGTGCAGATACTGAATAGCATCACTTGTAAGCTGCACCGTTAGCTGCTCAAGAGCTGGAATGGGGAATACTGCCCACCGTGAGTCACTATTTTCTGTCACGAAGACAATACTTTCAACCACCACGGCATGGGTGTGTATGCAGTTGTTCGCATCAATGATAAAGGCATTGTAAACCCCCGGTGCCTCTGCTTCAAAGCTGAAAGTGTCAGAAGTGAACCCTTCCGGACCGTTCCAGGATACCTGATAAGGGGCTGTACCTCCTTCAACAAATAGTTCAACGGTGGTGCTTTCTTCACCAGGCTGTACGGAAGATGCCGCCAATAAAGGATCAGGCACGGCTATGTTGAATGCACCGCTGACCTGGCATCCTTCGCTGTCTACAATCGTGTATGCGTAGTTACCTGCACTAAGTTCATTGGGGTTGTTACCCTCCAGGTCGAGCGCATAGGGCGGATTTCCGTTCATAATGGTATAAACGAAACTGCCCGCTTCACCGGCGCAAGCGGCATCGTTCACTTCTTCGACCACTTCAAGGGCAGGGGTATCAGGAACCACTATTTCAAAAGCAGCAGCGCAACCAATTTCATCTTCGATCAATAAGTTGTAGAAGCCAGGCGATACCCCGTACACCATAGGTTCAGCCATTTCACCGTCAAGCAGGATCTGATAAGCCTGGTCATCCGGTATGGCAATGGCAATCAGTCCGTCTTCGCCACCGTGACATGTAGGGCCTTCTGCAATCCACGTGGCGGTGGGGGCTGGCTGTTGGTCAACCTCAAATGTTTCACTCTCAAAAGGAAGCCCGATTTGTGTAAAGGCGTTGTAGCTGTAACTACCTGGTGTATTTACCCATAGACTGTTTCCTGTGGCTCCGTTGTTCCAGGTCACATTCATCCCGGAAGGCGCCGTCAGCAGCAGAGAATCACCTCCGCAGAATGCATTGGCTTCTGCCTGAACCATCCCTGTCAGGCTCATACCTTCAGTGAGCATGTGAAGAGCATCTGCCGGCAGATCATAAAGCTTATCAACATGTCCGCTGGGCCATTCAATGATCAACGAGTCAACTTCAGTTGCAGTGCCTAAGCCGAAAATCTCGTATTGCGAGTTTTGTGTCATATAGCCTTCACCGCAATGGGTGTAACGAAGTAGGTGCATATCATTGGCATAAACGTTAAGCCACGCACCAATACCGTCGCTATTTGAAACCACGCCTTCAAGACCTACTTTGATGTAGTGGTTCTCGTTGGGTACACATTGAAATAGTCTTGAGATGTGGGGCCATTCCTGCACGATAAAGAGGTCAGCAAATCCGTCGTTGTTAAAGTCGCCACTCGCACTTGAGTTTGATTTGCCCTGATCGATTTCAAAGCCATTATTGAAGTAATTCGCAGTAAAGGTGCCATCCTGGTTGTTATAGAAGAAGCGGTTCTGGCCCGGTTCGTTCCAGAAAGGGGAGCAGCAGACATGGAGGTCTTCCCAGCCGTCATTATCCGCATCGATCCATTGCGCACTCCAACTGTGGTCGTTCACCTGAACTCCGAGGTCAGTAGCGATCTCATCAAAAGTGCCGGAATCCTTATTGTAGTTGTGTAGGAGATTGCCTGTTGGATTATTCGAAACATAAATATCGAGGTCACCGTCATGGTCATAATCGGCACAACTGTTGTTCATTGAAAAGATGTAGTAGTCAAGACCGAGCTCAATGGTCACATCTGACCAGGTGCCGTCTCCGTTGTTACGGTACATATTGTCAGAAGCCGGCAGGCGGTCATTAATGACAAACAGATCAGGCCATAAATCGTGGTCGTAATCAATGAATGCCGGCTGGAAAGACCACACACTTCCATTGTCGATACCTAAATCTGAAGCTCGCTCGGTGAAGGTGCCGTCACCGTCATTTTCGAAATAGAAATTTGTTACACCATCAGCATTGTAATTGCAGAGGTATAAATCCAGATCTCCGTCGCGATCAGGGTCGCCCCAAGCCTGCCCGTAGGTTAAATAATTTGTATTGTTAGGCAATCCTGCGAAACTGGTATAATTCGTCATCGTCAAGAGGTTGCCTTCATTCCGAAGAAGTGTCCACGGACCACCGTAGCGGGTGATGAAGAGGTCAGCGTCGCCGTCGTTGTCATAATCGACCCAAACGACTGACTTCGCCTCATGTTGGTTGGTAGTCAGCGAAATAGGAGGTGCGAAGGTGCCGCCTTCATTGAGGTATAAACGAATAGGCATACCTGCCGTGGCCACGGTGATATCATCCCAGCCGTCTTTGTTGACGTCGTAAAAACTGACACCACCGCCATATTCGATACCCATGTATTGGTATACGATGCCGACTTCAGACGCGACCTCAGTGTAAGATTGCGCATACATAAAGCACGGCAGACACTGCAAAACAATCAGCGCAAGCCTTCTCATCAGAGAGTATAGTTAGTTTTAGATAGGGACAGCGTACCACACGCTGCTACTCTCTTGACGTAGATTTAACAATAAGGATGCCTTAGTTTGATAAAAAAATCAGTTGACTGCCGTTTTTTGATGCTTTCATGTGCTGCGGCCTGAAAAGGCCGGATGCGTATAGAGGGCCCTGGTCAAAGAAATACGGCGAACGAAGATGTCCGCTCTGACCACACGGAGCAATGCTCAGGCTGCTGTCAACAGCGGCAAAATCAATGATGATCCGCATCTGTGCTCCATGCTTGGCGTAGGTTCGGATGTCGGGGTTCAGTTTAATGCCTGATTGGTTAATGGTTTCATTACCCCCTTCTATCGGAAACTCTCCAGGTCGAAAAATGCGACCAATGACCGGAAGATCTGCAAAAGGGTGTCGTGGCTCCCAGTAATGGGCTTCTCTCCATGACCAGGACGAAACATCATTGCCGTAGGCAGCCTCAAGACGCGCACACACTGATTTAAATACACCTGGCGCGATATCTGACAGCCTTTCTGTAGGGGTGGTCGTGCGAATGTCCCATACCGGGTGTTCATTCTCTGTTAGTGAGAGCTGCATGAGTCGCTTGAGCCAATGGGTATGGCAGAAGCGCTCAAATTGCTCGGGGGTCATATCATCTTCCATGGCTTTTTGAAAGAGTGCAACCTGAAAAGGCTGCCAAAGTACCGGAGCAGCTGCGTCTAGCGTGTAGTCACCACTCCATTCCAAGAGTGCTATGCACTCCTTTTCAAAGGCTGTCCAGCCATCTTGCGCAACCAACAATTCATACATGAACGCCGCCATTTTAGCGTCTTCATCGTTACGAGCATCGAGCAGTAAAGACTTCATTTTTTCGGTGCTCCAAGCATCATCTTCGGCGAGCAATTTGCGAATTCGATTTCCTCTTCCCGGAGGTAAATAATAACCAAAGACATAATTGCTATCAGCTAATGCTGCCAATTCATTGGCCGATGCAAGAAAACCACTTTCCGGATTGATACAGTGTGGATTTCTGCTGAAGTCGAGGTAAGCTGAAATATCGTGCTCAGGATAGCTTCCGTCAATGATGGCTTTAGGCATAACACCTTTCGGGTATTCAGGTATGCGCGCACATGACCACCAGGCAATGTTACCCGCTGTATCAGCGTACATGACATTGACACCGGGAGCATGGATGCTGCGCAAGGCGGATTCAAATTCAGTCAGGTTGTTTGCCAGGCTCATTTGGCGGTACGACTCAATGAGTGCATTTTCTCCCTGAGTATACTCCCAGCGCATGGTAATGGGTGGAAAGTCGTCTTGAAATGCCAACGCTCCGTTGATCACCGGCCCGTGCTTTGATTCGAGCACAGTATAGGTGGTGTCTTGTTCGTCGCGCACCGAAATGGTCACTTCTCGGGTAAGAGGAGCATAAGCTGAGTCTCCATACATAATGAGTCCGTCTTCATTGAACCGTTCACGGTAGAAGTCGATGTCGTCATTCTCAAACATAGTGAGCCCCCAGCCATGGCTTCGACTGTGGCCTACGAGGGCGTAAGGAATACCGGGAAGAAAGTTTCCGTAGAATTCGAAATCCGGACAATCAATAGCGGCTTCGTACCAGACCTGTGGAAGCGAGTAGCCGATATGTGTGTCATTGCACAGCATGGGTTTGCCCGAAGCTGTTTTAGTTCCAGCTACTGCCCATGCATTTGATCCGATCAGCTCCGGAACCCCAAAGGCTTCAGGAAAAGCACTAAAGAGCTTAACCTCCGGCAAAGAGTCAGTGCAGGTAGGGTTAATGGGTTTTAATTCTTCCGCAAGAATTCCCATAGCTGCCACCCAATCACTTCCATGCTGCCGAACCATTTCATTTGCGAGGAAATCAGTCTGCACACCGATGCTAAAGCTGTAGGCCAGGTAGGCCGCCATCCCGTAGAGGTCTTCAACTTCGTAGGGCGTCATTTCTATTCCGGCAAGCTCGAATTCAAGGGGAGGCGTGCCGGTTTCAACAAATGCATTGACCCCGCCAAGAAAAGCATTCACTTCATCGCGCAGTTCCTGTGGGGCTTCACGCAAAAACACATCCGCCGATTTCTCGGCGTGTAAGACAATGCCACTGGTATGAAAAAAGACGTCGCTTTTAAGACCACGCCGACCCAGCACTTCTGCCATTCTTCCGGTTCCGAGGCGACGAAGCAGCTCCATTTGAAAAAGGCGCTCTGAAGCCATCAGGTAGCCCAGTGCACGAAAGGCATCCAGGCGATTTTTCGCCTGAATATGCGGAATACCATATTCATCAAAAGTGGTGACTACCCGGTCTGCTAAACCCGGCAGTGATTGCTCTCCTTCATATGAAGGCACCGGCCGGCCGGCATACCAATACCCGAAAATCAATGTCCCGATCGCGATAACCACGATGGTGATGAGAAAGCGTTTGATCCATTTCATGCAGGAAAGGTAATGCCTTGCCGCAAAAAGTGCAGTTGTCTAAAGTGCGTTTTCTTTGATGTGATCTACCACATCCGGATCAAGCAGGGTAGAAGTGTCGCCGAGGTTCGAAGTATCGCCCTCGGCTACTTTGCGAAGGATGCGGCGCATAATTTTCCCGCTCCGTGTTTTTGGCAGGCCGGGCACAAACTGAATTTTGTCAGGGCGTGCAATTTTACCAATCTCTTTCACCACTGTTTCAACAATTTCTGCGCGCAGTCGATCAGGGTCAGCCGGCTCACCTTCACGGCAAATGACATACGCATAGATGCCCTGTCCTTTGATAGCATGCGGATAACCTACCACTGCAGATTCAGCAACTTCATCGTTCGCATTGATCGCATTTTCGATTTCGGCAGTCCCGAAACGGTGCCCTGACACATTAATCACGTCGTCAACACGGCCAATGATACGGTACATTCCGTTGGCATCCCGTTTGGCACCGTCTCCCGTAAAATAATAGCCTTTGTAGTGACTAAAATAGGTCACCCGGCAACGCTCATGGTCACCGTAGGTCGTGCGCAACATTCCGGGCCAGGGGTGTTTCACACAGAGGTAGCCTTCTTGCTCATTGGCTTCAATCTCATTACCTTCTGCATCGAGCAGCACCGGTTGGATGCCCGGTAAAGGGTAACCCGCGTGTGAAGGTTTCATAGGGCTGTGGGCACCAAGGCCTGAAATCATGATGCCGCCTGTTTCGGTCTGCCACCAGGTATCAACAATCGGACATTTTTCTTTACCCACATGAAGGTGGTACCATTCCCATGCCTCTTCATTGATCGGTTCACCCACTGAGCCAATCACTTTGAGTGAGTCAAGGCTGTATGAAAGCACATGGTCATCACCTGCTGCCATGAGCGCGCGAATAGCAGTTGGGGCAGTGTAAAACTGGTTTACACCATGTTTGTCACATACCTGCCAAAATCGCCCATAGTCAGGATAGGAGGGCACGCCTTCAAACATCAAAGTAGTTGCCCCGTTGAGAAGCGGACCATAGATTATGTAAGTATGACCGGTGATCCAGCCGATGTCTGCCGTACACCAGTAGACATCACTTTCTTCATACTGAAAGACATTCTTGAAGCTGTAGCCTGCATAGACCATATACCCACCTACGGTATGAACCACGCCTTTGGGCTTG
Organism: Flavobacteriales bacterium; assembly: GCA_018402085.1. Lineage (GTDB taxonomy): Bacteria > Bacteroidota > Bacteroidia > Flavobacteriales_D > Sanyastnellaceae > Sanyastnella. Next base: position 1,292,973 of record JAGYJM010000002.1, read on the forward strand.
CCGGTAGAACCTGAAGTGTACAATATAAAAAGCATGTCTTCAGCCTCCATCGGTTCAGCCAGACATTCTTTACCAACGGTTGGCAATTCATCGTGTAGCCACACATCTCGTCCTTCAACCATGTTCACTGCCCATTTGGTGCGTTCTGTTACGATGACTTTCCGGACTGACGGACAGGTTTGCAGGGCCTCATCCACAATCCGCTTTACGGGAATCTCCTTCGCACCGCGATAGAGCCCATCTGAAGTCAACACCACCTTTGCCTCGGCATCATTGATACGGTCTGCGAGGCTGTGTGCCGAGAAACCGGCGAAAACCACAGAGTGTACGGCACCGATGCGCGCGCAGGCAAGGGTGGCAATGGCCAGTTCAGGCACCATAGGCATGTAGATAGCCACTCGGTCGCCTTTCTCCACACCGTGTTTTTTGAGCACATTCGCATATTCGCATACGCGCTCGTACAGTTCGCGGTAGGTGAGTCGTAGAAAGCGCTCTTTAGGGTCATTGGGCTCCCAAATCAGTGCGAGCTTATTGCCTCTTTTCTCAAGGTGACGGTCAATACAGTTCACCGTGATATTGGTCTGAGCGCCTTCAAACCAGCGAATGTCCGGTTTATTGAAGTCGTAAGACAGAACCTCATTCCAGGGTTTACTCCATTCGAAGTTTTCTGCTATGCCTGCCCAGAAGTGTTCTGGGTTTCGCACACTCTCGCTGTAGGCCTCTTCGTAGTGCTCACGTGAGCGAATGTGGTAATGATCCATACGTCGTTTTGCTTTTTTCGGTCAGCATGAAGGTCGTTCAATGCAGATAGAGGTGATTAAATCGGCTCAAAAGCTAAGAGAAAGCAGAGTATGAGGCAATTTTTTGACTGCTGAACACAGACACAATCCTCTCATTTCATCTGGTCTTCTTCTTGAATAACCCCTCTTCAATGCATCAAACGGCTGAAACGAAAGGCTGTTCACAACGGGTCAGAAGCATACAATCTTCGCCGAAACATACGCTGCGAGTTCAGTGTGTTGCACCATATCCACCATCTTTTTACCTGACTCAGCCAGCGGTAAAGACGGTGCCTCTTGCTCTGCTATTGTCAGCTTGCTTCTTTGCAAAAGCAAAGGATGCGAAAAGCGCAACTCATACAGAAGTTGCTGAAGATCTTGAATCAGCACGTGTGACTTCACATGCATGTGACCGGCTGTACCCTGCAAGTGTATAACGAGAGCCAACCCGCCATAATGCTCAACAAGAATGTAACATCCCGGGCATTGCAAGCGTTGTCAAAAGAACGTGGAAAACGGACGGCAATCATCCGATAAATGGCTTGGTGAATACCAAAACGTTGTTGCACCTTTGAAATCAACTATGCGCTCAGTCATTCAACACACCCTGCTTGTCTTCTTGCTCCTGATGGTTACAGGGGGAGACTTGCTTGCACAAAAAGACCCGTTCCCGAGCGAGACCGAAGACTTTATCAAGGCTCTTGCCGGGTTCATGGGGAAATCACAAAAGGAAGGTAAAAAGTTCATCGAAAAAGATTTTGGTGAAGCCTACCTTACAGGCGTTTACTCGCCGGAGCAGCAACAGAAAATCGTAGAAACCACCAATCGCTTTCGGGATGTGAAGTTTTCTGCCTACCCGGAGTATGAGAATTACATCAAAGCCATGATTCACTTTCCAACTTCCGGAAAGGGGAACGATTTTTTTGTCAACTTCCATGACGTACTCTACAAAATGCTCGACGAGCGAAAGATGAAGCGCGATGTCAACGAGTTGCTGTCGAGCGTGGCCACCTTAATGGAGGCCAATATCTTCTACCGCAGCGGATCCGTCGAATGGAAACTGTCGAACAACAACTATCTACTCGAATTCGACGATGGTCCCATCCTTCGCTTTCGCGAAGGAAATCTCATCGGCTATGCCAAAGGTGACAGCACCCGCATTTTAAATACCCGTGGTACTTATGATTTTCTCAAAGAAAGATGGAGAGGAGAAAGCGGACGTGTGACCTGGCATCGGGCTGAATTCAACCCGGAAACAACCTATGCGACCTTTGACCAGTACGAGGTTCGCATCAAAGGAAGCAGCTTTATAGTTGACAGCGTGCTCTTCTACAATGAATACTTCCAGAAGCCTCTGATCGGTGAATTGACGGAGAAAATACTCGCTGATAGAACCGGAGAAGATGCCAGCTACCCCAGGTTTGAGAGCTATAACAAACGCCTAGAAATCAAAAATCTTTTCGAGAACGTAGATTATGACGGTGGCTTTACCATGAGGGGCAGCAAACTGGCCGGAACCGGAACCACCGAAGAACCGGCAGAACTCATTTTTTACCGCGAGGGGCAACCTTTTCTCTTTGCCCGCTCGTTAGAGTTTACCATTCGCCCTGAGCGCTTCTCTTCATCGAACACTGCAGTGACCTTCAAGATCGAAAATGACTCGATTTTTCACCCGGATGTTTCGATGAAGTTTGACCGGAAAAACCGCGAACTGGTATTGATACGATCAGATGAAGGACTGTCTAAGGGGCCCTATTTCAATACCTACCACGAAGTTGACATGCGCTTTGAGGCGCTCTACTGGAAAATAGACAACCCGCTTATAGAGATGGGGTCTATCATGGGGTCTACCCAGCACTTCGCCCAATTTGAGTCGAATACCTTCTTCCGCGAAGACCGTTACGACGCCATGATGGGCTACAGTATGGTGCACCCCCTGATTAAGATCAGGGATTTCGCCAGAGATCGACAATTGGATTCGTTTTACGCCATTGACCTCGCAAATTACCTCCGATTGCCCGAAGAACAGGCAATCGTTATGCTCATCAACCTCGCCAATACCGGATTTGTAGTGTATGATATCAATACCCGCTGGGCAACCTTGACGGAGAAGGTAAGGCAGTACCTTGAAAACAGTTCCGGAAAACGCGACTACGATGTCTTGCAGTTCAATAGTGAAACCGGAGGTGAAGAAAATGCACAACTCAACCTGCTCAATTACAATATGTTGCTGCGAGGAGTTAAGTACATCCAGCTTTCTGACTCCCAGAGTGTTACCATATACCCCGCTAAAGAAGAAGTCATTCTCAAAAAGAACCGGGATTTTAAGTTTGGTGGTCGTGTGCGCGCAGGTAACTTTGAGTTTATTGGTCGTGAATACGCTTTTAACTATGACGAGTTTAAGGTTGACCTGATCGAGGTAGACAGTTGCCGCATTTACGTTGAAGATGAAAACAGCGGCATAGACATGTACGGGAACCGCAGCACTTCGCGCATCAAAAACGTGCTCGAAGAAGTCAAGGGTACGCTCAAGATCGATTCACCCACGAACAAGTCGGGTACCCAGAGCGCGGTCTATCCGCAATACCCGATCCTGAATTGTGTGCAGGAATCGTATGTCTATTACGACAACAGCCGAATTCAAGATGGCGTCTATGACCGTGACCGCTTCTACTATCAGGTAAAGCCTTTCGAAATTGACAGCCTCGACAACTTCGCCCGTGAAGACCTCAAATTCAATGGCACATTGGTGTCAGGAGGGATATTCCCTGATATCACCGAGCCGCTCGGACTCATGGAAGATAACAGCCTTGGCTTTGAGGTAAGCACCGGCGCCGGTAGTCTGCCACTTTATAAAGGAAAGGGTGACTTTACAAGTGACATCACACTGAACTACAACGGCCTGCAAGGGAATGGCCAGCTTGATTACCTGACTTCCACATCCGCCTCTGAACAGTTCATCTTTCTGCCTGATTCTACCATCGGAAGAACCACTTCATTTGAGAACCGTGAAAACCGTGGAGGCATTGAAGTGCCGAAAGCCAGAGCGCAAGCGGTAGATATCGTCTTCAATCCGGTTGATGACTACCTCGCTGCAAGCTCTGTTGAGGCTCCGATCAACTTCTTCGAAGACGAAGCGGTGCTTGACGGCACCCTCAAGCTGCAACCCAAAGGCATGCGCGGCAACGGCGATATGCGCTTCTCCGGGGCGACGCTCTCTTCAAAAGACTTTGACTACCGTGCGAGGAAAATCCTTGCCGACACCTCAAACTTCCAACTGAATGAAGTGGGCGCAGAGAGCCTTGCCTTCAAAACCGACAATGTGAACGCCGATGTCGATTTCGACAAGCGCTTTGGTAAGTTCGTCTCGAATGGCGGGGAGACCAAGATCGAATTCCCCGCAAACCAGTACATCTGCTTCATGGATGAGTTCAAGTGGTTCATGGATAAAAACGAGATGGAACTCAGCAGTAACCGGCAAGTGGCCGAAGACTTCGTGATTGATACCGATGAAGGTTCTGATAAATCGAATTTCTACTCGGTGAACGAACTGCAAGACTCGCTGAACTTCCTCTCTCCGAACGCGATCTATGACGTGAAAGAGTCGGTGATCACCTGTAAGAAGATTCAGTACATAACGGTCGCCGATTCAAAAGTCATTCCGGATAGCGGAAAGGTGACCATCCAGAAACGTGCGAAAATGGATCCCCTCCAGCGTGCCACTGTGATCGCAAATTATGTCACCCAGTACCACCGCATTTTTGACGCAGAGCTCAATATTCGCGGACGATACGAATATGACGGCGAAGGCGACTATACATACGTTGATGAGAACAAGAAAGAGCAGGTCGTACACATCGCAAAGCTTGAAGTTGATACCACATTACAAACGGTGGGAACCGGAGCTATCAGCGAAGAAGACGGCTTTATGCTCAGTCCGTTCTTCGAATTTCAAGGCAACTTCGAACTCTATGCCAATAACCCCAATCTGACGTTTGAAGGCGGCACCCGCATCCTTCACCTTTGTGAAGAAATTGACCGCGACTGGTTCAAGTTCAGAAGTGAAATTGATCCTAAAACCATTTACATTCCGGTAGATACCAACATGCGAAGCATCGGCATGACCAAACTCGGAGCAGGGGTGATGGTGGCAGATGAATCACCGTATGACCTCTACGGCTCTTTCCTTTCGCGCAAGAATGACCGGAGTGACTTACCGCTCATTGAAGCCACAGGATACCTCTTCTACGAGAAGAAAGATAAGTCATACCGCATCTCAAGTATTGAAAAACTAAAGAAAGGCGACTTGCCGGGGAGTCTCGTGGCTATCAATACCGAAACCTGCACAATTACGGGTGACGGACAAGTCAACTACGATGTGGATTACGGTCATGTGAAGGTCAATTCATACGGTTTCATGCAGCATGACATCAAGAGCGGACTGACTTCTGCGAACGGATCGATGTTGTTCAACTTCTACATGGCCGATCCGGTGTTGAAGCACATCACCGAGCAATTGCAGGCCTGGCCCGGACTTCAACCTATTGATATCACGAAAACGGCTTATGAGCGCAGCATCCGTGAGATCATGGGACTGGAGGCTTCTGACGAAGTGATTTCAGAACTTGCGCTGAGCGGTCAGCTCAAGCGCGTACCGAAAGAGCTGCAATACACCATGTTCCTGGCCGACGTCAGCTGGGAATGGGACCCTGTTGAAGAATCCTATATCACCAAAGGTCCGCTGGGTATTGCTTCACTCGGCAAAGAGCAGGTGTTCAGGTACATCAAAGGAAAAATTGAAATACAAAAAGGTCGCAGCGCCGATATTCTCCGCATATACCTGCACTTTGACGATGCCAACTGGATCTACATGGAATACAAACTCGGTATCATGAACATTACGACATCAGACAAAGACCTCATGTCGATCATCACCGAAATGAAAGATGACAAGCGCCGCATCAAAGACGACGACGGAAACAAGTTTACCTTTCAGCTGGTTGCTTCAAAGAAGAAGCGCAATGATTTTATAGACCGCTTTGATGACTTTGACTGATGACAGGTAAATATCCCAAACTCCTTCAACCGCTGGATCTCGGCTTCACTACCCTGAAGAACAGGGTCATCATGGGCTCGATGCACACGGGCCTCGAAGAAGAAAAAAATGGCTATGAGCGCATGGCTGCATTTTACGGCGAGCGCGCCAAAGGCGAAGTGGGCTTGATCATTACCGGCGGCATAGCTCCGAACCGGCAAGGTTGGGTAGCACCCTTTGGGAGCAGAATGACAAGAAAAAGCCACGCGGTAAAACACCGCATCATCACCGATGCTGTGCACAAAGAAGGAGGGAAGATCTGCATGCAGATCCTGCATACCGGTCGCTACGGGTACCATCCGCTCTGTGTGGCCCCCTCAGCCATCAAGGCTCCGATCAACCGTTTTAAGCCACGCGCCTTGTCGTCTCGAGGAATCGAACGCACCATCCGCGCATTTGTGCGCGCCGCAAAACTCGCCAGAGAGGCCGGCTACGACGGCGTCGAAATTATGGGCTCTGAAGGCTACCTGATCAACCAGTTTATTGTCAGCAAAACAAACCACCGCACAGATGACTGGGGCGGATCGTTTGAAAACCGCATTCGCTTTCCGAAAGAAATCGTTCGCCGCACGCGCGAAGCCGTGGGCGATGACTTCATCATTATCTACCGCCTTTCAATGCTTGACCTGGTAGATGATGGCTCAAACTGGAGCGAAGTAGAACACCTCGCACAGGAAATCGAGAAAGCCGGGGCGAACATCATCAATACCGGCATCGGCTGGCACGAAGCGCGTGTACCGACCATTGCCACCATGGTGCCACGTGCCGGATTCGCCTGGGTGACGAAGCGCCTGATGGGCAAGGTGAGCATCCCGCTCGTGACCACCAACAGAATCAATATGCCCGATGTGGCTGAAAACGTGCTCGAAGAAGGATGCGCCGATATGGTCTCCATGGCGCGACCGTTTCTTGCTGACCCTGATCTCATCGCAAAAGCGATGGATGGGAGGGAGCAGGAAATCAACACCTGCATCGCATGCAACCAGGCATGCCTTGACCAAATCTTCGAACGCAAAATTGCAAGTTGCCTCGTAAACCCACGTGCCTGCCACGAGACAGAATGGAAGGTTCAGCCCGCTGAGAAAGTGAAAAAAATAGCCGTAGTTGGCGCAGGTCCGGCCGGATTATCCGCCGCTGTCACGGCAGCTTCGCGAAATCATCAAGTCACGCTTTTTGAAGCCCGTGATCACATTGGCGGACAATTTGATATGGCAAGACTGATACCCGGGAAGGAAGAATTTGACGAGACCATTCGATACTACCAGACAATGCTCGATAAACACGGGGTGCACATTCAACTCAACACCCCGGCCAACGCCGATATGCTGCAAGAATTTGATGCGATCATCCTCTCAAGCGGTGTGAGGCCCAGAAAGGTGCAAATACCCGGTATTGAACATCCCAAAGTACTCGGTTATACAGACGTGCTGAGAGGGGGAGCAGAGGTGGGAGAGAAAGTGGCCGTCATAGGTGCAGGAGGAATAGGATTTGATGTTGCTGAATTCCTGCTCCATGAACGTCACGAACCCGAGGCGGCCTTCCTGGAACGCTGGGGCGTAGATAAATCTTATGAGCAACGGGGCGGACTTATGCCGGCGAACGATCACAAGCCTAAACGACAGATCACGCTCTTGCAACGAAAAACAACGAAGCCGGGAAAATACCTCGGTAAAACCACCGGTTGGATTCATCGCGCATCACTCAAAAAAGCAGGAGTGAAGATGCTCACCGGTGTGGATTATATCAAAATTGACGACCGAGGTCTGCACATCGAATGCGATGGAAAAACCGAAATACTGGAGGTGGATCACATCGTTGTTTGTGCCGGACAAGTCTCTGACCGATCACTCGAAGAGCCCCTGCGTGCAGCAGGTAAAGAAGTTTTCGTTGTGGGAGGCGCACGAGTGGCCTCCGAAATCGATGCCCGTCGAGCCATCGAGGAAGGTACTCGTGTGGCAGTTGAACTTTGAATTTGTTTCGATGAATGTCAGGTAATGGTATGAAAGCCTAACAATTAGTTTACGCTAAATAGCTTGAAGCTTCGTATGTTTGGCTACGCAATAACCTTTACCAACATGCTTAAAGCTTTACTTTCTTGCGCAGCATTCGCAATCGTTTTCATCTCTTCAGCACAACAAAGCTGTTCGCTGATCTATGCTACTCCCACAGGTACAGGCTTGGAGGGCACCCTTGAGGCTCCGGCGAACCTGCTTCAGGCAATTGATATTCACCTTAATGATCCCTCACGCGATCTGATCTACCTCCTTGAAGGAAACCACAACCTCTATCAAACACTTGAGGTGCCTACCGGACTGACCATAGAAGGGGGATATTTTAACTCCGGTAATGGCTGGGTCAAAAACAGTGACGCCCTGACCATTCTCAATATCAATCCGCCCGTTCAGGATGTAAATGGTACCGGACAAATTCTGGGTGTATCCATTGACAACACCGATAATGTAGCCCTCCGTGACCTTGAAATCCGCGTGGCGATTGGCGTCAACCCAGGGAACTTTAACACCAACGGCGTGAGCATCACGGGCGTGCGCGCCGCGAACTCCAGCAACTACACCCTCGAACGTGTAACCATCGTCACCGGAGTTGCCGGCAACGGTATTGCGGGCTCAAACGGTTCATCAGGTGGAAATGGCGCTATCGGTGAAACTGGTCAGCAAGGTTGTAACGACTGTGGCGACGGCGCCTTCGGAGGTAACGGCGGTGCCGGTGGCAACGCAGGCGGTGCCGGTGGTCGCGGTGGTTATGGCAATACTACAGGTGATACCGGCAACCCTGGTGGAGGTGCGAATGGAGGTTCCGGCGGTGGCGGCGGATCAGGTGACAATAGCACCTGTATTTTCGGCTGCAGTGAAGCCGATGCCGGTAATCCCGGAGCGAACGGCTCTGACGGTGCCAACGGTGCCGGAGGTGGCGGTGGATTCACCGACTTTGTGAATGGATGGTTCATCCCGATTGCCGGACAAAACGGCGACAACGGCCAGGCCGGCGGCGGCGGCGGTGGTGGTGGCGGTGGCGGCGGCTCTGCCTGTTGCCTTGACGATCGCGGTGCCGGTGGCGGCGGCGGCGGCGGTGGCGGCTTCGGTGGCCTCGGCGGCACTGGCGGTGGCACCGGCGGTAGCTCAATCGCTTTCCTCACATGGAACAACAACAATGGTGGCCTACTGCGCGATGTTAATCTTAATCCCGGCGATGCCGGACTTGGCGCTGCAGGCGGACAAGGTGGTGCAGGTGGTATCGGAGGCGACGGTGGTCCCGGAGGTACAGGTCTCGATGAAGGCGGCGACGGTGGCCCCGGTGGAACCGGCGGTACAGGCGGAGCTGGTGGCCAGGGCGGTGCAGGCAGCAATGGTGATGTACACCAGCTCTTCGAAAATGGCACACCTGTCTCGGTTCAAACCACAGGCTGGCCTTTCAACGAAACTTACACTGCCAATACCTTCTACGGCTGTACCAATAGTGCCATCACCCTTACCAAGAGCACAGGTAACTGGGATTTCGACGCAATGGGCACGGCGGTCATCAATGATCTACTGCCAAATGCCTCCAGCTACAGCGCAGTAGATAATACGGTAGAGGTCTCGTACACGCTCCTCGGCGAGAAAGACCTCGTGACTGAGCTCAGCACCCTCTCGAACTTCTTCGAGATTCGTGAAAACAGACCACTCCCAACGATCGAGGCCATTCCGGATACCCTCTGCGCGGAAGAGTTGCTCAACCTGACCACCAATGAAGTAGGGGTGGCTTATGACTGGACCATCCTCAGCGAAGCCGGTGATGAAATCGCCTCGCGAACAGGAGCAAGTCCGGCACCCGTAGAACTGACCAACTCTGGAAAATACTATGTGAAACTTCAGGTGCGCGATGCCTGCTGCGGCTGGTCAGTACCGGTGTACGACTCAACCGTTGTTCGCTTGCCGATTGAAACACTCAACGCCATTCAGATCTGCGAAACGGATTCTGTATTCCTCGAAGGAGCATGGCAAAACGAAGAAGGCATCTACGTGGATGTTCTGACCACGGTCAATGGCTGTGACAGCATCGCAACCAATGTACTCTTCATAGGCCAGTGCGTTGACTTTGGATGTACAGATCCTGCAGCAATCAACTACAACCCACTCGCTCTTGAAGACGATGGCTCTTGCATCTTCGTGAACCAGGAAAACTTCTGCGGGCCGGGCACCATATTCGATCCGGAGCTCGGTCAATGCGTTGTCGCCTGCCCGGGTGATCTCGATAATAATGGCGTTATACAAACAGGAGATCTTTTGGTATTCTTATCTGTTTTCTCACTAACTTGCGAAGAGGCTTACGGAAACGATTAATAAGCTCCTTGACCTTACCCAAAATACGACCGGCCCTCTTGCCTCAAGCAAGAGGGCTTCTCGTTTTCAGTACCAGACCATTTTCAAATGCCGCGCTACTTCGCCTTTTATAAACCGTACGGAATCTTGTCGCAGTTCAGCGACGAAGGACAAAAGAAGGGGTGGGGCTCGGTCATTGATCTGCCGCCTAATGTCTACGGAGTCGGCAGACTTGACGCTGATAGTGAAGGACTCTTGCTGATGACCGATGATAAATCGATCAACGAACGCCTGCTACATCCTTCTAATCGTCATTGGCGAACCTATCTCGTTCAGGTAGAAGGCGAGATCAGCGCAAAAGCGCTGGATGCGTTGAGAAGACCTATGTCGCTAAGATTTAAAAAGAAGAACCACCAAACCCTTCCCGCGAAAGTAGAATGGCTAACCGAAGAACCTGAACTTCCCGAGCGCAACCCGCCCGTCAGGTTCCGAAAATCTGTGCCAACATCCTGGATTCGCCTCTCCTTGCAGGAAGGCAAGAACCGTCAGGTTCGTAAAATGACGGCAGTAGTGGGTTTCCCCACGCTTCGACTGGTGCGGGAGTCCATCGAAGACCTGCAGATCGGTGAGCTCCAGCCCGGCGAGGTCAGAGAGTACGAGCAACAGAACTTTCTTCGGCTCTTAGATCTTTGATAGCCACGCTTCAGCCGCTTTCAGTAGCTTTGCGCCAATGCGTTTGATCATTTTACTCATCGGCTATCCACTGTTTTTAGTGTGGACCATCATCTCGGGCTTCACCGGGATGTTCATCGCTGCGGTGCTGCGGTCTCCACAACTTACCCTCTCGTTCGTTCCCGGAAAAATGTGGGCACCCGTGACCTTATTTTTACTGGGCATCCGCACACGCATTACAGGGCAAGAGCATGCCGATCCGGAGGTTCCTTCCATCTATGTGGTAAACCACAGCAGTTTTCTCGACATTCCTGTGTGTGTCATGGGCATTCCGGTAAAGCTCAATTTCATCGCGAAGAAAGAACTCAAAAACGCCCCGATCATTGGCTGGTACGTGTCTGCCACGCGACAGATCTTTATAGACCGCCAGAACCGTGAGAAAGCCATGCAAAGCATGCGCAAGGCGGCAGAGCGCATCGATGAAGGCAAAAGCGTGTTGAGCTATGCTGAAGGCACACGTTCGAAAGATGGCGAAATCAAGATGTTCCGCCGTGGGGCATTCACCATCGCGAACGAAAAGAACATCCGCATCGTACCGGTGGCCGTAACCGGAGCCTTCGAGTGCCTGCCGCCGGGAGCCTTCCTGGTGCGTCCGGGCACCATCCACCTCACCATCGGCGAAGGCTTTCGTCCGTCTGATTACCCCGATGCCAGCACCGAAGAGCTCGCCGAAATCGCACGCCAGAAAGTCATCAGCCTCAGACAGGAGGTTTTGAAATGATACGAGTTATACTGCTGCTTCAGGCAGTGCTGCTTTTTTCTTTCTGCGCGAGATCTGTCCCGATTTATCTGGAAGCGCAGGATGCAGATACGACCCGTAAAAACACCTTTTTTCCTGTACCCGTCGGATTCTACACCCCCGAAACACGCTTCGGGATAGGCGCTGCAGCGGTCTACAACTTCTACATCAATAAAGCAGACACCATCAGTCCGCCGTCGCAGCTTCAGGGCGGATTCGCCTTCACACAAGAGCGACAATTCCTCGCTTACCTGCCTTTTCAGCTCTTCTGGGATGAGCGCAAATGGTTCAGCTTCGGGGAAGTTGGATATTACCGCTACAACTACTTTTTCTACGGCGTGGGCAACAGTCCGGAGAATAGGGAAGAGCGGTATGGAGTCAACTTTCCGCGCATCCGCCTCAACCTGTTCAGGCAGGTCTGCAAGCGCTGGTATGTAGGTGCGCGCCTGTGGATAGAGGAGTGGCGGTTTACGGAGTTTGAAGAAGGGGCGGCACTGGCATCGGGCACGGTAGCGGGCAATGAAGGCGGAAGAACCTATGATCCCGGGGTGATGATCTTGCATGACGGACGCGACAACGTGCTGTACCCGACCAAAGGCTGGTTCCTGGAGGCGGTGACGCAGCATGCCACCGGTGCTTTCGGATGGTCGCGCTACCGGGCAGACCTTCGTCACTACCTGCCGCTGCACGATCAGCTCACGTGGGCCAACCAGGCCTTTGTCGACATCACCACCGGCTCCACACCGTTTTACATGATGGCCATGTTGGGCGGCACCAAGCGCATGCGCGGCTATTACGAAGGACGTTTCCGCGACAAGACAGGTGTACTCTACCAGACCGAGCTTCGGGCCCGCATCTGGCGCCGATGGGGAGCCACCGCCTTCTGGAGTGCGGGCGTCGTAGATGAAACAGCCGCGCAGTGGTCGCTCGCCCACTTCCGCAACGCCGGCGGACTCGGAATCCGCTTTGAACTGGACCCAGAAAAAGACCTCAACATCCGCTTCGACGTCGCCACCGGTCCCGGCTCCACGCAATTCTACCTCACTTTCGGCGAGGCGTTTTAACCGTTGGTGGTTGCAGCGCAACCTTGCGCTGCTGTATCATCCACCCGCAAAATTGAGGAGACGGCTTATAGCCGTCCGTGAATTGTGGTTCAACGAAAGGACGCGCGAAGCGCGTCCCTACATGGTGCAACATTCACACAGAGGCGCCGCAACAATGCGGCGCACCGTAAGCCCGTTCTCGGGCTTTTTCATTGATCCAATGGCGTTTTGTAGGGACGCGCTTAGCGCGTCCTAAATGCAGGTCAGCGCAACCTTGCGCTGCTGTACCATTCACCCGCAAAATTGAGGGAACGGCTTACAGCCGTCCGTGAATTGTGGTTCAACGAAAGGACGCGCGAAGCGCGTCCCTACATGGTGCAACATTCACACAGAGGCGCCGCAAGAATGCGGCGCACAGTAAGCCCGTTCTCGGGCTTTTTCATTGATCCAATGGCGTTTTGTAGGGACGCGCTTAGCGCGTCCTAAATGCAGGTCAGCGCAACCTTGCGCTGCTGTATCATCCACCCGCAAAATTGAAGGAACGGCTTACAGCCGTCCATGAATTGTGGTTCAACGAAAGGACGCGCGAAGCGCGTCCCTACATGGTGCAACATTCACACGGAGGCGCCGCAAGAATGCGGCGCACAGTAAGCCCGTTCTCGGGCTTTTTCATTGATCCAATGGCGTTTTGTAGGGACGCGCTTAGCGCGTCCTGAATGCAGGTCAGCGCATCCTTGCGCTGCTGTATCATCCCCCGCAAAATTGAGGAGACGGCTTATAGCCGTCCGAGAATTGTGGTTCAACGAAAAGGATGCGCGAGGCGCGTCCTTACATGGTGCAACATTCACACAGAGGCGCCGCAATAATGCGGCGCACAGTAAGCCCGTTCTCGGGCTTTTTCATTGATCCAATGGCGTTTTGTAGGGACGCGCTTAGCGCGTCCTAAATGCAGGTCAGCGCAACCTTGCGCTGCTGTATCATCCCCCGCAAAATTGAGGAGACGGCTTACAGCCGTCCGTGAATCGTGGTTCAACGAAAGGACGCGCGAAGCGCGTCCCTACATGGTGCAACATTCACACAGAGGCGCCGCAACAATGCGGCGCACCGTAAGCCCGTTCTCGGGCTTTTTCATTGATCCAATGGCGTTTTGTAGGGACGCGCTTAGCGCGCCATGAATACTGCCATCCCCGATCCCCGATCCCCAATCCGCGCCCCGCGATCCCCGATCCCCGATCCCCGATCCCCGATCTAAGATCCCCGATCCCCGATCTAATCCACCATCCGGTTCAACCCCCAATCGTACTCCTTGTAGGTAATCTCCGCGTCTTCGTTTAGCGGAGTGTTGCTGTACCGATTGATGTAGCCGATGATGTCGGTTTCTTGAGTGAAGTCTCCCGAAAACCACTTGAAAATGCGGCTGAGCTCCGCTGATTCGGGTGTGATCGAATTGAATTTCGGGTCGTTGATGAACGCCTTTGCGCATTGGTCCAGTTCCGCATCCAGCGCTTTTGCGCTGAAAGCAAATCGCTGAAGCTTCGGACAAGATATACTGGCGCAATTCACCGCGAAATGAATCCGCGGATCATCCCAGCGTTTGCGCAGGATATCGTGCTCGATGTTGTTCAGGTCGTAGTCAGCGCCCTCGATGATGATGAAACGGATATCCCACGGCGTATTGATCTTGTACAGGTTACCCGCGATGTCTTTAATGCTCTCAAGCGGGTAATTGCGAATGATCAGCTGCACCGTAAAAGCGTTGTAGGCATTGATCCAGTAAGCCTTCCGCTCATTGCTGGTCCACCCGCCATTCGGATGGTGCTCCGAAAGATCCTTCAGGTAAATATTGAGGTCAGTAGAGTCGGCAATGAACCCTTCATAATTGACGAGTCCTTCATCATTGACATGCTTCTTAAGCAGCGCATCCCACTGCTGATGGCTCACCGGAGGCACCGTTGACTGCACATCGGGCAGGGCACAAGAGGAGAGGATGAGGATACTGACAATGAAGAAAAATGCGGGAAGCCTTGACATAGTGCAAAGATGCTGATTCTCACAGTTCAATGATCGCAAAAAAATCACAGCTTGCATCCATGAAGCCAGCCATCAGCATTGTGATCCCGGCCTTGAATGAAGAAGGGGAGGTGGGCGAGTTGCTTACCTTGCTCAAGGCGCACGGCGGCGATCAGGTGGCTGAGGTGATCGTCGTTGACGGGGGCAGCAAAGACCAGACCCGCGAAGAAGCGTTGGATGCCGGCGCAGTGGTGCTATCGCCTGACCTTCCTGAAGGTGCCTGCAGGGCGCATCAGATGAATGCCGGCGCAACGCTCTGCTCCGGTGACCTGCTCTGGTTCGTGCACGCAGACACACGTCCGCCCGTCACCTTCTGCAACGACCTCACCCGGGCCTGGCAAGAGCAGCGAGATTTCGGCAGCTATGCGTTTCAGTTCGCATCCGACCGCTGGATTCTGCGAGTTACTTCATGGTTTACCCGCTTTCGTTCGCTGATGGTGCGCGGCGGTGATCAGACGCTCTTCGTGAGGAGGGAGGTATGGCAGGAAGTGGGTGCTTTTGATCCCGACTTTGTGGTTATGGAAGAATATGAGTGGATGCTGCGCGCTGAAAAGCGCGGATATCGGTTTCATCGCCTTACCGGAACGATTGCGGTCAGCGCCAGGAAGCACCGTAACCGCAATTACTTTAAGGTACAGTACGCCAACTGGAAGGCTTTCAGGATGTTCAGAAAGGGTGCACCGCCCGATGAGATCCGGCAGTTTTACGCGCAAGGTCTTGAACGTGCCAGACGAAGAAAAAGCGGATGAACGCGTTGTAGAAATGATAAAAGGCAAAGGGAAAGTCTTTAACTCTCTTACCTTGCACAATGTAATTAGCACCTTATGGATATGGAATCGTTAGACCAGCTCAGTGACAAACCCACTTCAGATGAGAAGAACATTGCCTTGCTGTCACACCTCGGAACGCTCATTGGAGGGTTCATCGTGCCGCTGGTGATTTACCTCGTGAAGAAAGATGAATCCGCCTACGTGGCAGAGCACGCGAAAGAGTCGCTGAATTTTCAGATCAGCCTGTTGATTTACTTCATCGTTTCAGGATTTTTGGCAATCATCATCATTGGATTCTTTCTCATGATGGCACTCGGACTGTTTAGTCTAATTGTGCTCATTCTGGCCAGTATAGCCACGTCGGAGGGCAAGCTCTACCGCTACCCGCTGTGCATCCGCTTTATCCAGTAAACGCTACCGTTTCGCGCCAAACTGCATCTGTCGCTCCATCACCTGAAGCGACTCCTCACAGGTCATTTCAAGCTGCTGCATCTCTTCTTCAAAAGAGAGGTTGCGGTGAAACGCTTCTTGTTTTCTGAGATAGGCCTCCACTTTCGGAAGCCGGTTGGGTGAAATGCTGTACACCCGATAGCCCGGGCTCCAGCTGAAGCCGACGGTGCCAGTAGCCTTCGCATGGGTATTGAACCGCTTCGTAAATCCCGCCTTGAATTTGCGCACCCACGATTGTGGTGGCTCTTCTGACGGAAACAGCATCAGAAGATGAATGTGATCGAAAAGGATCGCCGAGGCAATCAGCGCGACTTCCGTATGTTCGCAGGTTTCAGTAATTAACCGAGCTGCCTCGGCGCAAAGCAAATGCCCTGCCACAGCCGATTCTTTGGACGGGCGCAGTACAATGTGGAGATAGAGTCTGTTGTATTCGCGAACTGCCATAACGACGGCAACTTCGGGAATGTGTCTATTGCTTCGACAAGCGTTTTACGAATGGCGCAATTGGTTTTGTCAATGACGGATTGCTCAAGTCAATAGGTGGCTTCTGATAAATGCACACTTCATAATGCATAATGGAGAAACAACATTAAGCGCTCATCAATCCGCGATCGGCAATCCGCCATCCGTAATCTGTGCGCGCGCCATCAACAGCCGAGCATCTCAAGTCCGAAATACCCAATCACCAGCCACGCAATACCTTTCAGCAAGAAGAACATGAAGGCGGCAAAGCCCATCTTCTTGAACCACGCTGCGAGTGACTTTTTACCGCCTTGTTCGGCAGGTTGGTTTTCCTGAGGTTGCTCCATTCGCTCTGCGTTAACAGAATGCAGCCATTAATCTACCCATTCTGCGATGAAGAGGTTTGTGTTTCGTGTACGACCGTTGTTGCGGTTGCTTGAGAACACAAGGTACTTACCGTTGTAAGAAAACATCGGAAAGCTGTCAAAAGTTTTGTCGAAGGTTACTTGTTCGAGTCCTGTACCGTCAAGATTGATCATGAACAGGTTGAACGGAAATCCGATTTCGCTGGCGTGATTTGAGCTGAACAGAATCTTTTCACCGCTCGGGTGAAAGAAAGGCGCCCAGTTGGCATTTCCGAGGTTCGTGATCTGGCGAGCATCGCTGCCATCTGCGTTTGCCACGAAAAGCTCCATGTCGGTTGGTTCAACCAGACCTTCAGCAAGCAACCCGCGGTATTTCTCGACCTCTTCAGGTGTAGTCGGACGGCTGGCGCGCCAAACGATCTTGCTGCCGTCAGGGGAGAAGAAGGCACCACCGTCGTAACCGAGGGTGTTGGTGATCTGCTTCACGTTGCTTCCGTCGATATCCATGGTGTACAGGTCGAGGTCGCCGCTGCGCATACTGGTGAAGATGATCTTATCGCCGTTCGGTGAAAGGGTCGCTTCGGCATCGTAGCCTTCGTAATCGGTCAGTTGACGGACGATGTTGCCTTCGAGGTCACCTTCGAAGATGTCATAAGTCTCGTAAATCGGCCACACATAGGCACCGTCGCGTTTCTCCGGTACGGGCGGACATTCTTTGTTGCCGAGGTGTGTTGAACCATAGAGCACGGTGGTATCACCGGGCATAAAGTATGCACAAGTAGTACGTCCGTCTCCCGTTGAAACCATGTACGGCGGAATGGTATCAGGCGTGGCGTTTTCGAGCTCCATGATGAAGATCTGGTCACAGCTCATTCCCCATGCGGGGTTATTGCTTTGAAAAACGAGTTTATCGTCGGCAAAGCTCCAGTAGGCCTCGGCGTTATCACCTCCATAAGTGAGTTGACGCAGGTTTCGCAGGTGAACCTCCTCGTCGTAGCGCAGTGAGTCTGCTTCGCGGTCGTAGGTAGATTCGTCAAAGGTGCTGACGTACTCTTTAGCGTTCGCGGTCGTGTCCGCATCCGCCGCTTTTGCGGCGTTATCATTATTTGAAGGAGAAGAACACGCCGCGATCATCACTGAACCGGCGAGGGCCATTAAAAGCTTTTTCATATCGTGCTTCCTGCTTAGTTTCGCGGCGCGAAGGTACTAAAAAGGGTACCTTTACGACCGAATAGATGTTCAGAATGACCACGAAAAACACCCCATTGGCATACGCAGCTTCCCTGCTGGCGTCCATTAGCCTCATTGCTTGCGCAACTCCCGGAGACAACGGTGATGCCGCGATGATCAAGCAGCTCAACGCTGATATCAGTTACCTGGCGAGCGATTCACTTGAAGGACGCGAGACCGGAACCGAAGGCGAAGCAAAGGCTGCAGCGTTCATTGCGCAGCGTTTTGAAGAACTCGGACTGCAGAAGGCAGGGGAAAACGACTCTTATTTTCAGCAGTTCTCGTTCAAGCCGCATCCACCGATTACCAAGCACACACAGGGCGATAGCACCACGCTGGGTACCGGCTTTGTGAAAGAGCGTGTCGGACAAAATGTGGTGGGCATGCTTGATAAAGGTGCATCGAAGACGATTGTGATTGGCGCACACTACGACCACCTCGGTTACGGCGATGAAAACTCGCTGTTTACCGGAGGTAAAGAAATTCACAACGGCGCAGATGACAATGCCAGCGGCGTAGCTGCCATGCTTGAGCTGGCAGACCGTTTTCAGGAAACTGCGCTCGAGTCGAACATCCTGTTTATTGCGTTCTCGGGTGAAGAGAAAGGCCTCTACGGAAGCAATTACTTCGTTGACAACCCGACGCTTTCACTCGAAGAGGTCAACTATATGATCAACATGGACATGGTTGGCCGTATGAAAGAAGACAGCACGCTGGCCGTGTACGGCACCGGAACATCACCGAGCTGGCCGGATGCCGTGAACATGACCAACACTGATAGCCTCGACCTCGTGTTTCACGAGTCAGGCGTAGGTCCGTCTGACCATACCTCCTTCTACCTGGCCGATCTGCCGGTGCTGCACTTCTTCACCGGGCAGCATGAAGACTACCACAAGCCGACCGATGATGCCGATAAGATCAACTACGAAGGCATGCAGCTGGTGATTGACTTTATTGAGCGCATCATCCTTGAGTTGGATGATGACGGCAAGCTGGCGTTTACGAAAACGAAAGATCAGGATAAAGACAGCACTCCGCGTTTTAACGTGACCCTCGGTGTTGTTCCGGATTATATGTACAGCGAGAAAGGCATGCGCATCGATGGCGTCTCAGAAGAGCGTCCGGCCCACACCGCAGGAATCATCGCCGGAGATGTGGTAATCCGTATGGGTGATCATCCGGTAAACGATATGCAGGGCTACATGGAAGGCCTGAGCATGTTCAATGAGGGAGACACCACGGTGGTGACGGTACTTCGCAACGGAGAAGAAAAAGCATTTGGTGTGGTCTGGGATTGATGCTTCAGTCAAAGGATCCATACCGCAATGAACTGATCCGGGAGTATCCTGAAGACAGCAGCACTCAGGTGCAGGAAAAGCTTTCTGCGGCTTCTTCAGCGCAAAAGCGCTGGATGTCAACACCGCTGACCGAACGCGCTGCATTGGCGCGTGCTATTGCTGCTACGCTTGACAGCCGAAAAGAGTCCCTCGCTACGATGATGGCCCGTGAAATGGGCAAGCCGATCACGCAGGGCAGGGCAGAGGTTGAGAAATGCGCCTGGCTGTGCAGGCATTATGCTGAATCTGCTGCAGAATACCTCGAGCCGGAGCGCATCGCGATAGACGGGCAAGACACCTCTGTGTACAACCAACCGCTGGGAACGGTGCTCGGCATCATGCCGTGGAATTACCCATTCTGGCAGGTGTTTCGGTTCATCATCCCGACGATGCTGGCCGGCAACACGACGCTGCTCAAGCATGCCTCCAACGTCACCGGATGCGCCATGCTCATCAAAGACATCTGTGCTGACGCAGGCGTGCCCGAAGGAGTGTTTCAGGTACTGGTTGTGCCGGGCAAGCAGATGAACACGATTCTCGGACATGACGCTATCAGCGCTGTGACCCTGACCGGCAGTGAACCGGCGGGTTCAGCCGCCGCAGAGGCAGCAGGCAGGCATATTCGTCCGTCACTCCTCGAACTCGGCGGCAGCAACGCCTTCATCGTGTGCGCTGACGCCGATGTAGACCGCGCGGTAGAAGCCTTTGTGCAGGGACGTTACCAGAACACCGGACAGAGCTGCATCGCAGCAAAAAGACTGATACTCGAAGACCGCATAGCGGATCATTTCACCCACGAGCTGCTGAAGCAGGTAGGGGAGATGACCTACGGCGACCCGCTGGAAGAAAGCTCGAAGATGGGGCCGCTGGCAAGAATCGACCTCGCTGAAGAGTTGGAGTCGCAGATGGAGCGATCCATTGCGAAAGGGGCGAGACTGCTTCACGGCGGACAACGCGACGGTGCTTGTTTTGAGGCTACGGTGATCGAAAATGTAGCGCCGGGGCAACCTGCTTTTGACGACGAAACCTTTGGTCCGCTGGCAGCCATCACCCGCTGCGGTGGCTTCGACGAGGCCGTCGAGCTTTGCGGACAGTCACGTTTCGGCCTTGGGGTGAGCATCTTCACTACCGATCACGAGCGCGTTATGCAACGTCTGGGAGCCTTCAATGAGGGAGCAGTGTTTGTCAACGACTTTGTCAAGAGCGACCCGCGGGTACCCTTCGGAGGCGTAAAAGCCAGCGGTTACGGCCGGGAGTTAGGTCGTGACGGAATTCTGTCTTTTGTCAATCGCCAGACGGTGGTGGTGAGGGGTTAGGTGATAGGTGGTTGGTGGATGGTGTAGCACTTTCACTCCTTTTCTTTTAGAATCTGCAGTAATTTTTCTGGGTCTTGTCGATTGTCCCAAAAGGCTGTGACAACTATTCGTTGGTCAAGTGCCTGATAATAAATGCTGAAATGACCAAGTGATGCTACACGTGTATCCTTGAAATCCGTAGCCGGGTAAAGGAAAGGTTCTTTGGCTATTTGCGTCGTGCGACTGGTTACAAGTTTTATCAACTTCTTTGAGTATGAAGTAGACCCGTTCCTTTCCACCCAGTATTGAAGAACACCTGCGAATTGGATATCCGCAGTTCTGGTCCAGACTACCTTCCGTTTAGCCATTCAAGGTTTCGTCGGTTCATGGCCTCCTGAGAAATGAGACGATCATTTTCTATGTCTTCCTGGCTCATTTGAAGCATCTCCTTTTGCTCTGAGGCCAGTTCTACTAAGTCAGAAGAAGAACTGCTCGACGCTACCAGCTTGTCAAGTGCTTCTAGAAACTCTTTGTTCTTAATTGCCAGGATTTTGTCGATCAATTGACTTCTTATTTTATCAACTGTTGGCATCTCGTCTTTCTTTAGCTCCCTATATTACGGAAATCCCGCGATTTCTTAAGGTAGCAAGGCAATGATTGTATTCTCTCTTTTGTGAATCGCCAGACGGGGGTGGATGGTGGATGGTGGATGGTGGATGGTGGATGGTGGATGGTGGATGGTGGATGGTGGATGGTGGATGGTGTTGGGGCCAACTTTTTACACCAGAGACGGTTGTGTTCAGTTAAGTGTGTCATTTGAGTCTAAGCCTATCCCTGTGGGTTATCATAAGTGATGCAATAACCCTTGACCAGGATTGTGGTCGACTCCATTTCTTCTGCACCTTCTGGGTAACAAGGTACAGCAGTTTCAACAGAGCTCGTTCAGAGGTGAGCGCCCCTTTGGCCTTGGTGCCTTTGCGAACTTGACGATTGAAGCCCTCAATGGAGTTGGTGGTATACATTACTCGTTTCACATGTTCATCGTATCCGAAGAAGGTGGTGAGATGCTCCCAGTTACGCTTCCATGATTGGATCATTGCAGGATATTTCTTGCCCCACTTCTCTTCGAAGTTCTCTAGTTCAGTCTCTGCTTGGTCGATGCTATTCGCCCTGTAAATCAGCCTCATGTCTCGGACCACAGCTCTTTTGTCTTGCCAGTTCACATAGCGTGTTGAGTTGCGGATCTGATGAACTATGCAAAGCTGCACGTCTGTCCTAGGAAAGACTGTTGTTATGACCTCCTTGAAGCCTTTCAAGTTGTCGATACTGGCGATAATTATGTCTTCTACACCTCTTGCCTCAAGGTCATTCAGTACTCCCAACCAGAAGCCTGAACTTTCTGTTTCTGATAGATAGATGCCCAAAAGATCCTTCTCTCCTTCAACGTTCATTCCAAGTGCCATGTAAGCAGCCATTTGTTTAACCCGTCCGTCTTGCTTGACCTTGAAGAACATAGCGTCCATCCACAAGAACACATACACCGAGTCGAGCGGCCGGCTTCGCCACTCTTCGATTTCTGGCCATACTCTATCTGTGATGGCACTTAGTTGTGCCTTACTCAAGTTCATGTCATACATCTCATCGATATGATCGGAGATGTCTTGATAGCTCATACCTGAACTGTAAAGCCCTATGATTTTCTTTTCAAGACTATCGCCTAACGCCCGTTGTCGTTTCGGTATAAGACTCGGTTCGTAAGTGCCGTCGCGGTCGCGCGGAGTCTCGATTTCTATCTCTCCAGAACTCGTCTTCACACGCTTCTTACCCTTGCCATTACGACGGTTCGGACGAGCTGATTCAACGTGTGCATCCATCTCGCCCTCAAGACTCGCTTCTAGAACGTGCTTGATCATAGGCGTCAGTGCGCCATCCTTACCCGTTAAAGGCTTGCCTGACTGAAGTGCCGATAAGACCGCTTCCAGTAACTTGTCTGCTTCTGATTTCTCTTTCATTGTATCAAGGTATTTGTTATTTCATTTGCCTTGACACACTTTTCTGAACAGTCTCCCAGAGACGCTAGGCGCGGCGGATTATTGGTTGGATCGTAGTTATTATCTTCCTTTTTTCTGTTCCAAGGTTCTTCTTCCAACGGTGTAAGCGTATGCTGAAGCAGGAATAAATTGAAATGACTTGTCTCCGTAATTGACAATACCTTCCTTATTGATCGAGGTCACTATGGGGCTATCTAAGTTGTTCTCTGCGCAGAACTTGTACAGACTCTTCAATTCGGAGGGTTTTTCAAAATATCTGTTTGACCACTTGATTTCCAAAGCCCAGATGGGTTTTAAAGTGGAGTCACTCAATCCGACCATGTCAACTTCTCCCTGAGACCATCGTGAATACCAGGGGGTGAACCAATCACGGTGCATCCATTGTGCAAATACGGCTGTCTCAACCATGTTTCCAATCATATCATCAGTTGAAGTAATGGGTGAGAAAAGAGCACTTCTCAGTGACGGATTTGTGAGGTATATCTTGAAGAAATTGTCTCTTTTAAATTTCTTCCCACTCTGATCAATTCTGCGAACTCTCTTAATCAGGTAAGCAGCTTCGAGATACTGGATGTACTTTTTGAGTGTGTTCTTCGGGACCTGTGACTGCTTACTCAATGATTCAAGTGAGAACTCTCCTCCGCTATTGTATGCGATGGTGGTAAAAAGTGAATTCAACTCCCGAGTGTCGCTGATACCATACAGACTCGGTAAATCTCTCAAAAGAACCTTGTCAACAATGTCTTGACGAATATACCTTCCGGGGTTGGCTTGCATTTTCGGGGAGAAGATAACCTCAGGGTAACCTCCAAAGTTGATGTAGTCAATGAAATGCCTGTTGAGTTCATCGAGATGACCGGAAGTGTAAAAATCCGTCTGTTGACCTTTCCAAGTGACCTCTACAGGTTTAATGATTCGATCTAAGCCTTTTAGTGAGATATACTCGTTGAATGTCAAGGGAGGTAGTAAGAAATCTGTGAATCGACCAGCCCCACTTTCGTTGCTTGCAAATTTCAAAGCAGCGGCAGCAGATCCTGAGACAATGAACTTATCTTTTCGATAGCTATCCACCAGGGTTTTTAAGTGAACCTCCCAATCTCTGCAGTACTGGATTTCATCGAATAACACGTGCCACCCGCTCTTATCCTCAAGGCCGGATGCTTCTTTTGCAAATTCAAAAAGCTGTTCAAGTCCAATGTTGTTGTAGATCGGGTTCTCAATTGTGATGAAGATAATCTTCTTTGGGTCAACTGAGCTATCGATAAGATCCTTGATCAGGTGATGCAGCATCACTGTTTTTCCAACGCGTCTCGGTCCCATCAAAACAACGGCTCGTCGAATCTCTTTCTCATAAACCAGTGGCTTGAAAAGCTCGAAATAGAGTCGCCGGGGCATAGAATCAAAGTCATCTTCGATTTGACCATCGACCCACCATGGATTTTCAAATCGTATCCGGTCTAAAACTTGTTTCTTAGAGATATCTCGTATCAAAAGTGCCTTATTCGACACAAAAATACAATTTAAGGTCAAATAGATGATCTTAAAACTGCAATCAATAGCAGATATGGCTCGGTCGTGAACTGTAAAAAGGTGTTGTTAATAGTCTCGTGTGCGAAGTACAGTGCGTTTCGGAGCAGCGTATGTCCGCCGGGATCAAGCGTGCAAATAACAGTGAACATGCGGAAAACGCTGTATGCCCCATGTGGCGACGACTACCCTGCTCAATAACACGAGTACAACAGCTCCATCAGTTGCTTTTGCTCTTTCTTCTTGAGCAGCGGCTGAGTGTCAAGCCGGGTGGCTTCTGTTTCGCTTGCACGCGCGCTCACGACTTTGGCCGACTGAGGCTCGCTGCTAAAGGCCTCATCTTGAAAGACCCTGACTTCTTCCTGTAGCGGCACACTGGTAGTTTCGCTGTAGGTAATGCTGTTCGCAGATGATGCTGCAGGGTAGGAGCCCGCTGCCGACTGATCGGTCTCCTCGTCAGTTTCAACGGCATCGAGCTCAGCGATGAATTCGTCGGCGACTTCGTCAGCAACCGGGCTGTCGGCCTGTCGCTTCTCTGCGAGCAATGACTCCCGGGGTTCTTCAAGAACCTGTTCTTGTGGGGCAGGCGCTTCGGATTCAGCTTCTTCAGCTTGAGTAGCATTGGTCGTTTCAGGCTCACTTTCGTCAGAAGGTTCATCAACCGGCTGACGCTCCTGTGGCTCTTTCTCATCCTGCTCTTCGGCAGGCTGCACCTGTTCAGCGAGCAGATCAGACTGGTTAGAATCTCGGGGTTGCCAGAACAGCACGCCGCCACCGATCAGGCAGACGAGCGCGAGGGCGAAGGCCGGACGTCTCCACAGGCTTACATCCTGTGGCCAAAGCATCGCCAGCCACTGGTTGAGCGAAAAAGCAGGGTAGCGTCGTTCGCTGCGGTAACCTGCGAGCACATCTTTCTTGAGCGACTCGTGCGGCGGAACTGCATCTGCCGGTTGTTCTTCAAGTACCTGGAGCAACTCACGCATTGATCGGTATTCATCTTCGCCATCGATGTGCTTCATTACGAATTCATGCTCTTCAGGGTATAGGTCGCCGAAGTCTTTGCTTCTGAGCAGCGACTCCAGGTCTTCAGGGTCGTATTTCTGACGTTCGTTCATTGTTCTTTGTCTTTAATCAGGTGCGCATAGCCCTGCAGTCTTGTATTCAGGTGCTTCAGGGTGTAAAAAATGCGCGATTTCACTGTACCCTCGGAGCATTCGAGGGCTTCGCTGATTTCTTTGATGGATTGCTCTTCATCAAAGCGCAGTAAAAAGGTGCTTCTTTTTGCTTCATCGAGCTCGTTCAGTGCTTGATCAAGAGCGGCGCGGAAATCAGCGTGATCAATGCGTGCACTGGTATTCATGGTTTCTGCCGTAACCGTCTCGGTTTTGAGGTGTTCTGCGGCACGCGATTTTACCTCGTGGTGACGGTAAGCGTTTTTACACATGTTGTGGGCGACGCTGAACAGCCACGTTTTGAAGGTTCTTGAACCGTCGAAGCCACTTCCTTTGGCGACCACCTTCACGAAGAGCTCTTGTGTGAAGTCTTCAGCCATTTCACGGTCTTTCCAGAGCATCTTGAAGAAATATCCGTGAATACGGGTGGCGTAGCGGTCGTAAAGCTCCTCAAACGCCCGTTCGTCGCCGCGCACGGCATACTTCATCAGACGTTCATCGTCGGTCTCACGGTATGATCTCCGAAAAATCGCCATCACTTACCGATCATTTTCAGCACGCTGTTCGCATCCGCCGTTTTATCGGCGATGAGCCTCACTGTTGAAGCAATCTTATCGGCTTGTTCTGAATGACCGAGCATCACACTTGCATTATACCAGGCGATCAGCACAGGCAGGTAATTTACCGTGATCGGATGGTTCTGATCAATGCGCTTCAGATCGACAGACGCGATGGCCTGTGCATAGAGAAGCTGCGGATTCTCGCTGAACTGCGAGCGGTTTGACAGCGAAAACCCTTCAGCGTAGAGGTCTTTGTGCGATGAAAGGAAGGAGGGAGGCAAGGTCAATGCGAAATGCACGGCCACACTGCCGACCGCCGATAACCGGTCAAGTGCCTCCATGCGATCGGGCCTTTCGCCAAGGCTCCTGAAAAAAGCGGCTGCCGGATCAGTGGCAAGCTTTTCGGCAACCTGCACTTTGAACGCTTCAGAATGGAGGTAGTCGAGTGGGAGTATAAAAAGGTCATCGCGATTACGCATGTATTTGGCGAGTAACAATGCGTACGTGTCTTGCTGTCCGTTGGTCACGACAATGGCATCGCGCGGCAGCCACTGCACCATATTCAGGTGATAATCGAGCATCGCCGGCTGTATCACACCTTTACGGGAAAGCCTCTCGAGTGATTGCTGCAGCTCATCATGTGCCTGCTGAATGAACATGTGCGGAACCAGTAATTCATCGTAATCGCCGGGTTGCTCTCCTATTGCGCGTTTTAGATCTGTTCCGTACTCGGTTTGGTATCCATAGTGCACATACCGCACATGCAGTGCTTCGATGCTCTGTGGCGCTGTTTTACTCAGCGACTGAACCACTTGTTTTAGTTGCGCTACTTCGTTGTCATTAAGTTCTTTCTCCGGACCTTCCCAGAATGAGCTACGCATTTCAAAATACGCATTGTAGTACACAGCGAGAAGGTCTTCACCTTCTGAATCGGGTGTGGTTTGACCCATTGTGGACGAAGCGATAAGGGCTACGAACAGGAGGGAAATAAGGGCTTTCATGGCTGTGTTTTTCATGCTGTACACGCAAGAACCTGTCAGGTTCAAAGATGCATGGATTTTTTCTGTGGTGCGATTCATGCCCTATATAAAGTACGCATCAAGAACTCCTTTATCTTTGCGGTATGGAGAACAGTGATGAACGTCGCGATCGGCTCAAGGATATGCTTAATGATATCCACACATGGCCCTCGATGTATCGGTTTAAATTCGTTTTACCCAACGATCCTGAGAAAATCGGCAGGTTAAAGTCTATATTCGGTGACAAGGCGCAATTTACTGAACGTAAGAGTGGTAAGGGGAACTACGTAAGCTACACGGTATCAATGGTAATGCTCAGTGCTGAACATATCTTTGAGTACTACGAGGCCGCGGCTGAAATTGAAGGCATAATCTCGCTTTAAATGGATTTTTCACTTGATACCCTGCGCAATGCGCTGTTGCTGACCTTGATAATTTTATTGGTGATTGTGCTCTATAAGCGTCTTTTGCGTTTTCTCGGCAAGAAAGATCAGGCGCCCTATGCGCATTTGAGTGATGAACTGGTTCAGGTTCGAGACGGACAAATTGCCGTTCGGTTTAACCTTCCCGAACAAGGCGCCATGCGTCTTGAGGTACGCGACCAAGGCAACAGAATCGTGCAGGTGGTGATTGACCAGAGCGATTATCCGCAGCAAGATCATGAGGTACACATTGATGTGTCTTCTTTTGCGCCGGGTCGTTACTCCTATCATTTGATCACACACAACCAGGAAAGTCAGCGTTTTTTTACGGTTTGAGACCGTCGGCCGTCAGCGGTCAGCTGTCAGCTGTCTTTCTTTTGGTAAGCGACTGCTATTCCTTAACGCCTGTAAAGTAATTACCAGCGACAGTAAAATGCTTGTTAATTGTATTACGAATTAGAGCAGTTTTGTGCTATGGCCAAGCGACTCGATAAACTTCATAGCTACAAACAAGCGATTGAACTCGCCCGAAACTATTTGCGCATTTCAGAGCAGTTGAAGCAACGCCATCACTTCGGACTTGCTGATCAAATTGAACGTGTTGCGGTCTCGATAGCGTCAAACATAGCTGAAGGTGCCAATTCAGGTAGTGACAAAGTTTTCAAACGCTATCTGAATATAGCCATTGGATCTAGCTATGAGCTTATTGCACAATCTGAGATTATCGATGGCATGGTTGAAAAAGAAGAACTAAACAAATGTGTGGATGATCTAAACCGACTTATCGCAGGTCTCTATAAATTGAGAACATATCTCAACAAAGCGATTGAGAGCAGTAGTTGACATTCTGCGAAGTACAGCCAAGCGCAAAGTTGCCCGCAGACGGCAGACGGCAGACGGTTTGTCAAGGACCAAAACAGGTTGTCACATGCGCTCGGGCATTTCAACTCCCAGCAGGTTCATTGCGCGTTTTACAACATTACCTGTTTGTTCGGTAATGGTGAGACGCAACGAGCGTTTTGATTCATCTTCTTCTTTCAATACCGGCACCGCCTGGTAGAACGAGCTGTACATCTTCACCAGATCGTAGGCGTAGTTTGCGATGTGTGAAGGATCGTAACTTGCAGCGGCTTCCTGAATGACCGCAGGGAAATCGTGCAGCAGCTTGACGAGTTCTCTTTCTTCAGGTGACAGTTCTACGCCGTCGTGAACCTCCGCGCTGAATCCTTTCTCAGCAGCGTTGCGCAGGAGGGCACGGGTGCGCACGTAGTTGAACTGGATGAACGGTCCAGTATTACCAAAGAAGTCAATCGACTCTTTCGGGTTGAACATCATTGTTTTCTTCGGCTGCACCTTCAGGAGGTAGTACTTCAAAGCACCGTAGCCGATCTTCTTATGCAAAGCTTCTTTCTCCGCATCAGATAATCCGTCGAGCTTTCCTTGTTCTTCGGCAATGCTGCCGGCCGTGGCCGCCATCTCGGCCATGATGTCGTCTGCATCTACGACTGTTCCTTCGCGTGATTTCATCTTACCTTCCGGAAGTTCAACCATGCCGTAGCTCAGGTGGAAGTTGTTCTTCGCCTTCTCGAAGCCCAGTTTTTCCAGGATCATGAAAAGCACCTTAAAGTGGTACTCCTGTTCATTCCCGACCGTGTAGATCTGCCCCAGCAGCTCAGGATGCTCACGGAAGCGCAGAATAGCAGTACCGATGTCTTGTGTCATGTACACTGCCGTGCCGTCTTTTCTGAGCAGCAGCTTCTGATCGAGTCCGTCATTCGTAAGGTCAACCCAGACAGAGCCGTCTTCTCGTTGCTCGAAAACGCCTTTTTCAACACCGCGCAGCACTTCTTCTTTGCCGATCAGGTAGGTGTCTGACTCGTAATAGAGTTTGTCAAACCAAACTCCCATTTCATGGTAGGTATAGTCAAATCCTTCGTAGACCCAGCCGTTCATGTTCTTCCAGAGGTCAACGACTTCAGGGTCGCGCTGTTCCCATTTGCGAAGCATCTCCTGTGCTTCGAGCAGGATAGGGGCTTCTTTCGCCGCGGCTTCTTCGCTCTTGCCGCCTGCTACAAGTGCTTTTATCTCCTCTTTGTAGGCCTTGTCAAAAGCAACGTAATACTTACCCACTAGCTTGTCACCTTTGAGTCCGGCGCTTTCCGGAGTTTCACCGTTTCCGAAACGTTGCCACGCCAGCATAGACTTGCAGATATGGATTCCGCGGTCGTTGATGATTTGCACCCGCAGCACATCATGTCCGGCAGCTTCCAGGATGTTCGCCACCGAATGTCCGAGAAAGATATTCCGAAGGTGTCCGAGATGGAGTGGCTTATTGGTATTCGGCGAGCTGTACTCTACCATCATTTGTCCCGCGCTTTGGCGCGGAGAAAAGCCAAAATCAGCCTCAGAGGCGGCATAGCGAATGAAATCGATCCAGTAGGAAGCTGCAATGCTAAGGTTGAGAAACCCTTTCACCGTGTTAAAGCCTATCACTTCCGGTAGATGAGTCTGAAGGTACTCTCCAATGGTTTTACCTGTTTCTTCGGGCGATTTTTTCGCTATTCGCACCAGTGGAAAGACGACCACAGTGAAATCACCTTCGAACTCTTTGCGCGTTTTCTGCAGTTGCACCGATGGCGCATCTATATCGGCGTCGAATAAGGCTTTTGCAGCTTCTGTCACTCCTTTCTGCAGAATGCTTTCGATGGTCTTCATGGTTTAGAGTTTAGGCAGGAAAACCTCGCACAGCATGCATCTTGCACTTCCGCCGCCCAGGTTTTCGATGGTTGTCAATGGAGTACTGAGTAGCACGGCATGCTTCTCAATGCGATGTATTTGATCGTTCGTGAGCGCCGCTTTCGCCCGTTCGCTCAGCACGAGGTACCGGTTGCCTTCATTATTAAGCACCTCAAGGGCATTGCCCGCAAATTCAGCCATTTGATACTCGTCAATTTCAATGAGCTCTAATCCGTTCTCGATGATGCTTTGGCGCACCATCTTTCGTTCTTCCTTGTCTTGGATGGCTGCAGCGCAAAGCAGTGCGAAAGATGTACCAATGCTCATGACCACATTGGTATGATACACCGGAGCATGTTCACCCTGATCAGTTTCGTGGGATGCTCTGAACAGAATCCCTTCATACCCGGTAGCTTCACAAAAACGTTCTACCGCTTGCCGGTCTGTTCGTTCGCTAAGGCAAGCATAGGCTTTGTTATTCACGCGATCAAGCACGAGGCTGCCGGTGCCTTCCAGAAATTTATGGTGTGACTCAAACTCAGTAAAGTCAACGATTTCTTTCAGATGCAATCCAAGTTCATTGCATACGAGATGTACGATTTCTTCACGTCGTTCACGCCGTCTGTTTTCGGCTTTCATGGGGTAAATAGCCGCTCTTCCGTCTGCGTGAAAGCTCAGCCAGTTGTTCGGAAAAATGGCGTCAGGCGTGTCTGCATTTGGGTCAGCGGCGACCACTACCACTTCGATGCCTTTGGCGGCGAGTGCCTCTGTAAAATGATCAAATTCAGTCAAGGCCTCTTCTGTGGCATCCTTTGCTAATTGGTTGCCGGAGGGTTGAAAGGCATTGTCGGCAGCCGTTTGTTCATTGCGGCGGAAAACCGCCGGACGAATCATGAGGAGCTGGTTCGTAGATTGTCTGAGCATGATCGCTATGCCTTGGCGTTTTGACGGATGAAGGTGACGACCTGTCTTAGAATATCGAAGGCCGTTTCAGCCATCTTGTTCTTTTTTTCGTCGAGGGTAGGATTGATCTCCACCATCTCGAAGCAGGCTACAGGGAGCTTTTCAAAGAGAAGTTTGATGAGGGTTACACATTCTTGCGGCGTGAAACCTTGAGGAACCGGTGTACCCGTGCCATGTGAAACGATTTCAGGATCCATGCTGTCGACATCAAAACTGATGTAGACTTTATCGCATTGTGATAAGCGCTGAACCGTTTCATTGACGCATTGGCTTACAGAGTTTGAACGTACTTCATCGACCCTGAAATTACGGATGCCCTTGCGGGCGATCAGTGCATCTTCTTGCGATTCTGTATCTCTCACGCCGAAAAAGATCAGGTCTTCATGCACGATCTTTGGTGTGATTCCCCAAAGGTTTTTAATGGCATTCCATTCTTCAACCGTTTCAGGTTTCGGGTCGTTGACCTTTTCCTGAAGGTTGTCTTCTCCGAGAGCGGTGGAAAGCGGCATGCCGTGAACATTTCCGGAAGGGGAGGTGTACGGGGTATGAAGGTCTGCATGAGCGTCGATCCAGATGACACCGATACGGCTTTGCGGCCAGGCTTTTTTAAGCGCGGCAAGGGTGCCGCCGGCAACAGAATGGTCTGCGCCGATCATCAACGGGAAAGCTCCTGATTCGATGATGGGAAGCATTTTTGCCGCAGTATGCTCGTATACTTCGCGTATCTGGGTGAGATAATGGGCATTGGGGTTTGGATCTTCTTCGTACAATACCTCATTGTGCACCGGAATGGTATCTGGTTTCAGATCTTTCAATAGCAAGTTGCCTTTGTTCCAGCCTGCAACTTTAAGTGCATCGAGTCCGAGACTGGCTCCGCGTGTTCCGGCGCCGATTTCAGATGGATTGAAAAGAATACGTATATCGCTCATGGGAGGGCTCAAAGTTCGCGGCAAAGGTAGCTAACTGCAATTTTTCCATAGGTGCTATCCTAATAACTTTAACGCGAAAGTTGTCCACTTCTAAGAAAAGAATGCATCTTGCCGTCGCAAGACTGAAAATGCCTTGATGCGACTACTCCACTATCTGATAATCATCTTTGTGCTGGCTATGGCGGGTTGCTCTATGCCCGGCAAGCCCGATGAGGGCATCATCGTTTACGATGTAAGCTTTCCATTTCTTGAAGACAACATCCTGAAGAATGTCTTTCCCGAAGAAATGAAGCTTTATTACAAGCAAGATATGGTGCGGGCAGAACTGCGTTCACTCGGAGGGATCGTCACAACCGGTTTTGTGGCGAATGAAGACCAGCGCGTGTTGAAGCAGCTTCTCAAAAACTATCAGGATTACCTCATGGTGGTGCTGAACGAGGAGGAAACCAACGCACTCATTGATATGCAACCCGGGTTGAAACTGGTGGCGACCGATGAGAAGGTAGAAGTGGCCGGTTACCTATGTGATGTTACAATCGCAGAATTCACCAATGATTCTATGCCTCCGGTGAGGCTTTTGCATACCACAGAGCTAGGAATCGAAAACCCGAACTGGTTCAATCAATACCACGAAATTGAAGGCGTGCTGCTTGGCTATGAATTCGAACAGTTCGGAATGCGCATGAAGCTTCACGCACGCAACATCTTGCACCATGAGGTTGACTCCACCGTATTTGATGTTGATAGCGACTATCGGGAAGTGTCTACCTCAGAATTCCGTGAAACGATCGGCGGGCTTTTGTCAGAGTTCGATGACCTTTGAAAATAACTAACGCACCTCATTTTCAAACTGTTTCAGTTCTTTGACTGTGCTGTATTTCAAGAGATTTGCAAGTTGAGGGCTTTGCGTATACTGCTCATTGAGAAAAGTAAAGTCAAGTTTACCCTCTTCCGTTAAGGCGTACAGCTTGGTGATTCCTTCCACTTTATACTTTTTTTCATCCGGGATATAGCGGTACTGCCCCTTGCCATATTGTGAACGAATAATTGGCTCCAACCCTTCAGGGTTGTCTTTATACTGTTCACCCACGTAAACATCGTGATCAATTTCAACAATCAGCATGCACACCAGGTCAGTTGAATCTCTGACCAGCGGAGATGCATGCTTGATTTTGAATGAGTTTGTGATGTTCACATAGCCTTGTTCTGCATAGTCTTGCATCATTTTGATGACGCTTTGACGTAACTCTTCAGAGTCAATTGCTTTGGGGTAGACGCGATCGAGGTAGTCATCAAAACGTAGTTCTGACATGCTCTTGAAGTAGTCATCGAGGTCTTCAGTGACTGCCTCAAGCGCTTCATCAGAAAGACGGATGTCAGATTCAACTTTCTCTTTTTTCGTTCGTTCACCCGGAGCAACAACACCGGTATCCTTAGAATCTCCACAGCCATCCTGGCAGGAAGTCAGCACTGCGGAGGCAAACATTATCAGCAGAAGTGATGTAACACGCATGATCGATTGATTAGGTCGCAAATGTCGTACTCTGGACGTATTCTGGCAAGTGGGTGACTTGGAACCTTCTTCTATTCAGCGTAATGACTGACTTTCATCTAAAGGCTTTTATCGAAATAGCGATGAATTCAAAATAAAGATGAACGTATCCGAGCGAAGTGTGTACAGGTTTCAAAAATGACGT
This sequence comes from Flavobacteriales bacterium, assembly GCA_018402085.1. Lineage (GTDB taxonomy): Bacteria > Bacteroidota > Bacteroidia > Flavobacteriales_D > Sanyastnellaceae > Sanyastnella. The sequence continues at coordinate 1,326,735 of JAGYJM010000002.1, forward strand.
TATGCACTACCGCAGCTACAACCTTATACTTCGCGACCCGCGGTGGTTTCAGATCGCATCTCTCGGATCCTTCTTAATGTATGGAGGCTTTCAACTTCATTGGTTTGAAGCACCTGAGCGCATCCTGGTCATCCTCACTTTTGCTTTACTCACTCAGGCATTCTTTGTGGTAAGTCTCGGATTGCCGAAAGATGCCCTGAAATCAGGTGCGATTACCGGTCTTGGACTTTCCTTACTTTTCTACAGCAGCAATCCTCTAATGTGGGCACTCGCACCCATCTTGGGGATCTCGTCTAAGTTTCTGATCCGCGACCGAGGTAAGCACATCTTCAATCCTGCAAACCTGGGTGTGATCTTGCCGATTCTGCTGTTTAATGACGGCTGGGTTAGTCCAGGACAGTGGGGAAGTGGTGCCATGCTTGCTTTTTTCTTTTCTATATCAGCGCTGATGGTGCTCACACGGGTAGGAAGAATCGATACTTCGCTCACTTTTCTGGTGGTGTTTTTTGGATTAGAGGCACTACGCAGCGTGTTTTATCTGGGCTGGGATACGACCTGGCTGTTGCATAAAATGAGCAATGGCAGCATTTTGCTCTTCGCCTTTTTCATGATAACGGACCCACGAACGACTCCAACAACGGCACTTTATCGCATTCTCTGGGCGGCCGGAATTGGTGTCGCCTCATTTATTATGACTTCGTGGTTTTATTTACACACGGCACCTTTATGGGCATTGTTCTTCTCTGCTCCTCTGCTCATGATCACTGACCGCCTTTCGAAAGCCGGTGCATTTCAATGGCAGTCTTCAAAAGATATTCAACCTCTTAAAAAATCAACACATATGAAATCAACATCCATTAAAGCTGTCGCGATGATCATCGTGATGCTGATCGCTCCTGCGGCGGATCTTATGGCGTTTTGTGGCTTCTACGTAGCAAAGGCCGATGCCAAACTGTTCAACAACCGATCTGAGGTTATTCTGGTCAGACAAGGCGACAAAACCACGGTGACCATGTCAAATGACTTCAAAGGCAGTGTGAAAGACTTTGCAATGGTCGTGCCTGTTCCGGAAGTGCTTCAGGAAAACGATATCAAGGTTGTGAACCGCTCTGTATTTGACAAACTAAATGAATACTCTGCGCCTCGTCTCGTAGAATATTATGACGAACAGCCTTGCGCTCCGATGATAGAAGAGACTTTTGATAATGTCAGACTCTTCTCTTCTGCTGAGTCACAGGATATTCCTGCGATGGCAGGAAACCTGAAAAGAGATCATCAAGTGACCATTGAGGCCGAATATCAGATTGGTGAATATGACATTCTGATTTTATCAGCCAGGGAGTCTGAAGGGCTTCGCGACTGGCTGATCGAAAATGAATACCGTATACCAGAAAGTGCAGACGAGGTGCTTGAGCCGTACATCAAGTCAGAGATGAAGTTTTTCGTGGTGAAGGTAAACCTTGACCAGTATCTTCAGTCTGCAAGCGACTACCTGTCACCTATTCAGGTCACTTATCAATCTGATCGCTTTATGCTGCCCATCCGACTCGGAATGGCGAATGCCGATGGTCCACAAGACCTTATCGTATATGCGCTCACAGATCAGGGAAGGGTAGAGTGCACCAACTACAGAACCGTAGAGTTGCCTACTGCACGTAATGTCCCTACTCTGGTTAAGCCAAAATTTGGTGAGTTCTATAAATCACTGTTTGAAAAGCAGTGGAAGCAGGAGGGCAAGAAGGCCGTCTTTCTTGAATACGCCTGGGATGTGAGTCCGCAGGTGAGCGTGAAATGCGACCCTTGTATTGGTCCGCCACCCGTAGTGGTTGACTTACAAAATACCGGTGTAGACTGGCTCACCAACGGCGGATGGGGAGGCCAGGTATATTTCACAAGGCTACATGTCCGTTACCAGCTGGAGCAATTCCCGCAAGACCTACAGTTTCAGGTAACACCGAACAAAGAACGCTTTCAGTGTCGCTACATTCTCACACATCCCGCGACTGGCGACATGAGTTGCGATGAAGGACAAAAATACCTCCGCGATCTGGCGAATCGGCGCCAGCGTGAAATCCAGGAGCTTGAAGCACTGAGTGGATGGACCATCAAACACAGCGATTCGTACATCAATGAGTTTGACAATCAGCTCGAACGTAAAAATGAGTTGATCCCGGTGATAGATGACTACACCGGTAGCGAGAAAGGGGGTGGGTCAACGTCGTTTCCCTGGGCCATACCGGTAACTTTTAGCGTATTGATGCTTATTACCTCAGCCTACGGCATTCTGCGCAAACGCGGTTCAGTCGCATTGGCATAAATCAGTTTGGGAAATAACCGTCATCGACCTGCTGTTCTTGCTCGATGATTAAGCGAGAGAAGCGGAGCATACCGGCCAGGTGTCGCTCTTGCTTCTCTTTGTCATTCAACTGAACAAACTGAAACTTTTGTTCATTCGACAGATTGAGCGATAGCAATATCTTTGGTACATAGCGAAACTCTTCGCTGCTCAAAACGGCAGCCTTCGGGCCAATAGTGTCGCGAAGCAGGTAGAGTTCATCAAGAATCTCGGTGCTTGCCGGCCATTGGTCATAATTGGAGAGCATTTCAACCTCTCCGCTAGGATAAGTCTTAACCGGGTCTTTGGGGTTGAACTGTCGAACACGAAAGATACCATTGCACTCCACAACAACATCGCTCTCACCCGAAGGATAGCGCTTCGAAACTTCAGCTACCGTGACCAGAGCCCCATACGTTGGTGCGGATTCATTTTCAGCATAGGGTATACCGAAGGGCATTCGCAGTTTCTCGGAATCGTCAAGTAACTGGCGATACCGTGGCTCAAAAATGTGCAGAGCGGTTTGTTCACCCGGAAGGAGCATGACCTTAAGTGGGAAAAAAGGGAGGTATCTGAAAGCGTCCATATTCTAATAACAGGAAAAAACCCCGTTTAGTTTCAAGAAAAGGTGGCCTCTTTCCAGGTCACCTTGCTTAACACAGCCTTATTTGCAGCTTCTTATATCCATAATTTGAATTAGACAAAGAAATCCTTAATTTGCAATGGACCATTACTTAAGCTACTATTATGTCAGGCGAAGCCCTTCACAGCCTAAAAAGAAAACGGGCAATGCTCTATTACCGGATTCCATACTTCAATGTGGCGTCAGTGGTCGCGGTACTTTTCATTCTCGGTCTTTATCTGATTCGCCCCCCTCAACAGGAAGTTTTAGACCTGGCTGGGCATTATTATCCGGCATTGAATGAGGAGGAACGAAACAAACACAGCTTTTACAATTGGCTCGCTACCCGATACGTGGATTTAACGCTACAAAGTGAAAAAGGAGGCATGGTAGTTCTTCGCGCTGCAAACCGGGAAATTCTTTACCAGTCATTTCTTGAAAAGAACATAATTGAAGATCTGCGTCTTCGTATTCCTCAAGATTTAAAGCAAATCATGATAGAGTACGGAGAACGGGTCGAGTACATTGATCTTCAGAAAAGTACAGAAATCGCTGATTTACCCGATGAGCGCTCTGCGCCTTTTATTCAACTCATCAAAGTAAACTGATTGACGAGCGTTAGCCACTGACAGAATACTGACAAAGGCAGGTAAAAGCCGATCATTGAGTTGATTCGCTGATTTCTTAACCACTTCCGCTTTCAGGAGACCTCCTATATCTAAGCCAAAGCAGATCTTTCAATGTCCATTTCTCAATGGATTTTCAAGCAACTTGAAGATTTTCCACGCATACCTTGCTTGTGAAAATCAGCACCTTAAGACCACAGCCTAAGTGACTGTCGATTTTCATGATCAACAGAGGTGCTCAATAGTAAATATTACGACGAACCTTCGCGACATACTTCGCCAGGCGAATAACCTGTTTGGTGTATCCGTATTCATTGTCGTACCAGGTATAGAGCACTACATTCTTTCCGTCATTGCTGCAGATGGTGGCCGGACTATCAAACACACTGCAGCACTCATTTCCGATGATATCATTTGAAACCATCTCAGAATTGATCGAATAGAAAATCTGATTGACCAACTCACCTTGCAAGGCTGCCTGCCGAATGGCATTGTTAACCACTTCTATATCAGTATTCTTTTTCAGCGTAAGGTGCATGATAGCCAACGAACCATTTGGTGTTGGCACCCTCACCGCATTGGCGGTCAGTTTATTCTCCAATTGAGGAATGACCTTAGTGACAGCTTTTCCTGCGCCTGTTTCAGTGATAACCATGTTGATGGCAGCGCTTCGTCCGCGACGAGCTTTCTTATGGTAGTTATCGAGAAGATTTTGGTCGTTGGTGTATGCGTGAACGGTTTCAATGTGTCCGCGCTCAATACCGAAAGAATCTTCTATTACCTTCAGGATTGGACTGATGGCATTGGTTGTACATGACGCTGCGCTGTAGATGCGCTCTGTTTCGAGCTCGAGTTCACGATGGTTGATACCATAAACAATGTTGGGGATCTCTTTTCCCGGAGCAGTGAGAATCACCCGGCTGATACCTTTTGCCTGAAGGTGAATCGACAGGGCTTCGCGGTCTTTGAATACGCCCGTATTATCGATCAGGAGGGCATTGTTGATGCCGTACTCAGTGTAGTCAATTGCTCCGGGATCTTTGCTACCGATCACCTTGATGCGTTGACCGTTGATTAATAAGGTCTGGTCCTCGAGATTGACACTGACCGTTCCGGCGAAGCGTCCGTGAACAGAATCGTTCTCAAGCAGAGCTGCGCGTTTGATGAGGCTTTTTTCATCTACAGAGCGCAACACGATGGCGCGCAGGCGAAGCTGCTGACCTTTTCCGGCTTGTTTGATTAATTCGCGTGCAGCCAGGCGACCGATGCGGCCAAATCCAAAAAGCACGACATCACGAGGCTCCATTTCCGGAGCGTCACCGGCCATGAAGTTGCCCAGCTTGTTTTTCAGAAACTGGTCAAGGTTTTGCACTTCTTCGCGCTCGGCAAGCCATTCTGAGGTGAGCTTACCCACATCGATTTTGGCAGGACCCAGATCCATTTCGTAGAGCCTTGCTGCAATGTCAGCAGTATCAAAAATACTAATCGGTTTGCCCACGACCTCAGCTGCATAGCGATGCAGGCGAAGTAAGTCAGACACATTCGTGTCTACCAGATGATTGCGGAAGAGTACAAGCTCAACCGATTTATCAAACAGGAGTTTACCTATCGAGTTAAGCAGGCTTACTGCTGCCTTCTCCTGGTTTACATAAACCTCCAGCTCATTGCTGTAAAGGTCGTTCAAGGCTGTTCCGGCCATAAATTGAAAGCTTGATGCGTGGATTAATGACGTTGGTTCGGAGTGCAAAAGTAGCTACTTCCACGGAATCAGCGATACATTCATTCGACCGGAAATGAAAGGGCCGCTCCCCATTTGACTGGTAGCGGCCCTTTGGAAAAAAGGATTATGGATCCTCCTACATACCAAATCCGTAGTAAGCCCGCTGTCCGTTCGGGTAAACCCCTTCAATCAGCACACCGCCGTCTTTCTTTTGAAGTTTATCAACCAAATCATCCGGCGTTTTTACGCCGTTACCATCTACTTTGGTAATGATAAAACCTCGTTTCACGCCGCTCTGCAAGAGCTTACCTGAGCGCAATTCTTCTACCTGCACGCCATATTCAATTTCAAGCTGTTCGAGTAGCGCTTTGTCAGCGGCTTTCAAAGAGGCCCCTAAAATATTGTACACCTTTACTTCTGAAGCCTCTTGCAGGCGGGTATTACCTTCGCGATTACGGAGGGTGACCCCAATTCGCTCAAGCCGGTTGTTGCGCCAGACAGATACGTTGACCACGTCGCCCGGGCGATACCTGGAGATTTGCTCTTGCAATTCGGGTACCGAGCGAACTTTCACCCCTTCAACCTCCAGAATAACATCTCCGGCGATGATTCCGGCATCAGCGGCTGCTCCAGACTCCATGAGGTCAGACACGAGCACACCCTCCACATTTGCGAGCCCCGCTTCTTCAGCAACTTCCTGGTTTACTTCTGTAATTCGTACACCAATGAATGCACGCTGCACAATGCCAAACTCGCGCAAGTCAGCAGCTACTTTCTGCACGATCGAAGTAGGCACTGCGAAGGAGTAGCCGGAATAAGACCCGGTGCGAGAAGCGATTGCGGTATTGATGCCTACAAGCTCACCGCGAATATTCACCAGGGCGCCACCGCTGTTACCGGGATTCACTGCAGCATCTGTCTGAATAAATGACTCAATCGGAAAGATTTCGCGGTTCATGTCACCACGGAGAAGATTGATGTTTCTGGCTTTAGCGGATACGATACCAGCGGTTACGGTAGATGTCAGGTCAAAAGGGTTTCCGACGGCCACTACCCACTCACCAATGCGCAGGTTATCTGAATTGCCAAATTTCACAGAAGGCAGATCACTTTCTTCGATCTTCAGCAAGGCAATGTCGGTTGCAGGATCTGCCCCGATGATGGTGGCATCATAGTCTTTGTGGTTGTTCAAAGACACCCTGATTTTGTCTGCGCCTTCGATCACATGGTTATTGGTAACAATGTAACCATCTTCTGATATAATGACTCCTGAACCGCTTCCGCGCTGAACCTGGTCTCCCTCTTCGTAGCCGAAGAAATCAAACCAGGGATTGTAGCCTGCGGAGACAGAAGACTCTGTTTTCACGTGCACCACTGCATTCACCGTTTTTTCAGCGGCGTAAGTGAAGTCAAAACTTTCACCATCAATGGGTGGCGCGCTGTACCTCACCGGCACGGGTGCTTCTACACGTTCAACAATAGTAACGGCCTCTTGAGGCTTTTCCGTCAGGCGTATTCCGGCAAAGACAGCTAGTCCGCCCAACACAGCAATCAAAAACGAGCTTGCAATTTTTTTCATCATGTGCTTAATGCTTTCAGTTACCTACTACCTAACTCAAATTTAAGGCCACGGCGTGCCCGGAAAGGGGAGTAGTGCTCCAAAAAAGTGTTAAGTGCGCCCTGCAGCTGCAAAGCAATGTTGAACCCATATCAATAACACACAATTCGACGCTTGGGTTCTGCAATTTTGTCAGACTGACAGAACGCATTCTGTACCTTTTGACCATGAAAGAAATGTCATTGGTCCTCTTGCCGGTGCGTGAATCGGATATTGATTACCTCATTTCACTGAGTGAAAGGGTAAATCATCAAGCGCTAAATGATGCTTTGCTGCTCAATAAGGATCATCGCCTCCCACATCTGACGCTCACCATGCTACACGCAAATGCGACACATGAATTACTTCATGAAAGCATGATCGGAAAGAGGGAAGAGGTAATGCTCAAGCCTGAAACGTACACATACACGCCTTCATTGAATCGGCATATTCAGTGGGCGGTACCAGTTGTTACTTCGAACATTCTGACGTTACATCAGAAAGCGATGACCGTGCGCAAGCGTCATCACGTAAATACAGAAATAAGCAACGAAAAATGCGGTTGGATTGACCGGTTTAAAGAACATTCAGGGAGTCAATACCAACCGCATTTCACCTTGGGATACGGTGACTGCAATATCACGACCGACGGACGTACGATACCATGTGAAGTTGCGCTTGCGCTCCTCGGTCAACACTGCACCGTGCAGCAAATAATCTCATAAATCAATGTGGTAGCTTTCGTCCTACCAAACCGTAGACAAACGTACCGATCAATGCTGCACCGATGGCTATAAGCACCATTCCGTAGCCGTTACCTACGAGGATAAAAAGCGGGCCGGGGCAGGCACCGGTCATGGCCCAGCCAAGTCCGAAGATTGTGCCTCCAATCAGATACCGTTTCCAGCCTTTGGGATAGGAAATCAATTGAAATGGTTGTCCGTTCAGCGCTTTCCATCCTTTCATTTTTGAAAGTTGAATAAAGATCATTCCGAGCACCACAGCAGATCCTATGACGCCATACATGTGAAAGGAGTCAAAGCGAAACATCTCGTAAATTCGATACCACGAGACGATTTGACCTTTCGTAAGGATGATTCCGAAGAATATTCCGAGAAGTAAATATCGAAGGAGTTTCATATTGTTCAGTTATTGAAGAGTGCTGGTAAAATGATCCAAACCATCGTCAATCCGCCGATGAAGAAGCCAACAACGGTGATGAGGGATGGGAATTGAAGATTGCAGAGCCCAGAGATGGCATGGCCTGATGTACAACCGTCAGCATAGCGAGCGCCGAAGCCTACTAAGAAGCCTCCAACAATGAGTATGAGCATTGCACGCCAATCTGAGAAGGCCTTCATTGTAAAAATGCGAGCAGGTTCAAAGTCAGCGCCCGGAGATTCAAAGTTCATTTCTTTCAGTGCTTCTACAGTGCCCGCCGCAAGCTTCACACTAGGGTCAGGCATCATAGCGTAATGAGCAATGAAGCCACCGATGATGGTGCCCAGGATGAAGACCAGGTTCCACTTATTGGCTTTCCAGTCGATGTTAAAGTAGTCACTTGCTTTACCTGCGCCCGCAATGGTGCAGATGGTAGTGAAATTACTTGAAACACCGAAGCGTCGGCCACTTAGCAGGAGAAGTGCCATGATCAGGGCGATGAGAGGCCCTGCCACGTACCAGGGCCATGGCTGTGTGATGTATTCCCACATATTGTGTTCAGTTCTATAGATTTTGAGTTGTTACTTTCCGGAATTCGGACAGACGTATTCAGTGGTCTTAATATTTTTTTCGACGAGCGCCTTGAACCCGCCGGCCATATCGATCAAGCGGTGGTAGCCGCGAGCTTTGAGGATCGATTGGAAGATGACTGAGCGGTAGCCTCCTGCACAATGTACATAGTACTCATGATCAGGGTTGATTTCCCGGAAGTTTTCATTGATGTAGTCTAATGGCATATTTTGTGCACCTTCAATGTGTTCTGCTTCAAACTCCCCTTGCTTTCGAACGTCGAGCACTTTGATATTTCCCTTGTTCAGGAGCGCTTCGGCTTCTTCCACACTGACCTGCTTAAGGCTATCTGTTTCTTTGTCGGCGTCAATCCATGCTTTCAGTCCTCCTTTGAGGAATCCGAGTGTATTATCATAGCCCACGCGAGACAGGCGTGTGACGACTTCTTCTTCGCGGCCTTCTTCTGCGATGAAGACAATAGGCTGCTCGAGGTCTGGAATCATTGCACCTACCCAGGGCGCGAAGTTGCCATCGACCCCAATAAAGATGGAGTTCGGAATATGTGCTTTTACGAATTGATCTTCAGAGCGGGTATCAAGCACCAAAGCGCCTTCATGGTTGGCAATGGCCTCAAATGTATCTGCATCAAGCGCCACGTTACCACGCTCAAGCACGGTGTCAATTGAATCGTACCCCTGTTTGTTTAGTTTCACGTTCGCGGCAAAATACTGAGGGGGAGGGAGGATGCCATCAGTGACTTCAGCGATAAATTCATCTTTTGTCATGTCGGCGCGCAGGGCGTAGTTAGTGGCTTTCTGGTTCCCGAGGGTATCCCACGTTTGTGAACTCATATTTTTGCCACAGGCTGAACCTGCTCCGTGTGCCGGATAAACAAGCACATGATCGGGAAGGGTCATAATCTTCTCACGAAGACTGTCGAAGAGCATCGAAGCCATGTCTTCTTTAGTGATGCCTGTGGCTCCCTGGGCAAGATCCGGACGACCTACATCCCCAATGAACAAGGTGTCACCACTGAAAATGGCATGCTCTTTTTCGTTCTCATCGAGGAGAAGGTAGGTGGTTGACTCTTGCGTGTGACCAGGTGTGTGGAGCACTTTGATGGTGAGATCACCAATTTTGAAGGTTTCACCATCTGTCGCTTCGTGCTTATCGTATCCGGTTTTGGCACCCGGTCCGTAAACGATGGTTGCTCCGGTCTTTTGTGCAAGATCTACATGACCTGAAACAAAGTCAGCGTGAAAATGGGTCTCGAAGATGTACTTGATCTTCGCCTTGTTGGCTTCAGCCTTTTCAATATATGGTTCCGTCTCACGCAACGGGTCAATGATCGCCGCTTCACCGTTCGACTCGATGTAATAAGCGCCTTGTGCAAGGCATCCGGTATAAATTTGTTCGATTTTCATATCAAAATAGGTATAACTGTGTACGTAATTTTCTTCGATTAACCGTTGATTTCACGGATCAGAATGACCACCCCCATAACCAGTACAAACCAACCGAAACCTTTTTTCAGTTTGTAGCCGGGGATGCTTCGTGACATGTAATTTCCTGCAAAAATCCCGCCAATCGCAAGGGCTGTCACTATGGCAAGAAGGTTCCAGTCAATATCAAGTCGGGTGGCATCACCCATAAATCCGAATAAGGATTTCGCAGCAATAATAAGGAGCGATGTGCCTACTGCCTTTTTCATAGGAAGCTTACTGAACTTTACAAGCGCAGGAATGATTAAAAAACCCCCACCGGCACCCACCAGTCCGGTTAAGATGCCCACTACAACTCCTTCTACAAGTATCAGGGGATAGTTGAATTTCTGTGGTCCTTCTTCTTCTTCAGCTTCTTTGCGTCCGCGAATCATCGAAACACTGGCAAGTACCATCAATACCGCGAAAAGTCCCATGACAAGCAGGCGTTTTGACAGCATAAAGTCTCCAATTGGAATATCATCCGGGATGGCCGGAACCAGGCTGTGACGGGTCAGGTAAACGGTGATGATGGCCGGAATACCAAAGACCAAAAAGGTGCGAACATCCACGAGACCTTCGCGGTATTTCTGTGCACTGCCTACAAGACTCGTAGCTCCCACAATAAATAAGGAATAAGCAGGCGCATATTCCGATGCCTCCGTACCGAACAAGTACACGAGGATCGGAACAGTAAGAATTGAGCCGCCGCCGCCAATCAGTCCGAGCGATACGCCCACGGCCAGGGCACCTACATATCCGATAATCTCTAGTATTTCCATCTTTTTCTTACGTTGACGATGCAAAATTAGCAGCGCACTTGCATCTACACCGTGACCTTTATCACGTTTGACTTTCTTTGCGAAGCGTTTCTTACCGATATGTTCTCCGAATCAACACTCTTATCGAACGAACCATGGCTTGTTCCTGCCTTTTTCGTCGTTGCTACGCTCTACAGCGCGAGCGGATTTGGCGGCGGATCTTCTTACCTCGCGTTTCTTTCAATGGTCACTCCGCAGCAGGATGTGGTGCGCACCCTCGCTTATTTCTGTAACATCACGGTTACATCCCTGTCTTCCGCGCGCTTTGCAAAAAGGGGGTTGCTACTTTTCAAAGATGCCTGGTCGTGGGTCGCCGGAGCTTTGCCCTTTGCTTATTTCGGAGGAAGTATTCGCCTGTCAAATGCGAGTTACCTGACAATGCTCGGGGTGGCTCTTATAGTCGCGTCTTTGCTGATGTTGTTGCAGCGTTCTGCTTCTTTCGCCGCAAAAGCGGCGGATGCCTACGCGCCCCGAACCATCGACAGATGGCATGTACGACTGCTCATTTCTGCTTCGATCGGACTATTATCAGGGCTTGTGGGGATTGGTGGAGGTGTTTTTCTATCGCCGATTCTTCACCTCACCCGCTGGCGTGCACCCATTCGGATAGCCGGCGTGAGCGCGGTATTTATTCTCGCAAATGCGTCAATCGGTGCTGTGGCTTATGTGATGACGAACGGACTTACGGTCGGCTACCCTGATTTGCTGGTGCTTACAGGCACCGTATTCACTGGTAGTTTTCTCGGAAGCAGTTTCAGCATGAGTCCAATAGGACGCAGATGGATTCGCATGCTGACGGCAATACTTATTTTGCTTGTAGGCATGCGAATGCTTATCAAGCAACTCTATCTGTAACTTTGTGCCTATGAAATTATTCATCACTTGTTTTGGCCCGGCACGTGAAATCACCGGTCAACGCCAACTTGAACTGGATGTACCGGGCGTGACCACAGCCGGTGCGTTGCGAAGCTACCTGCTAAATACCTGGCCTGACTTTCGCTCGCTCGATGTTGTACGTGTCGCGGTGAATCAGGCGTATGCGGAAGACGACCTGACCATCAATGAAGGAGATGAACTTGCGATAATACCCCCGGTTAGCGGAGGATGATGAAAGCTAAAGACATACAAATCAAAGAAATACCACTTGATCCGGAGTGGTGCCGAACCTTCGTGTCAGATGTTTCGTGCGGCGGTCAGGTTACGTTCACGGGTACTGTGCGCAATCATACAGGAGATCGTAAAGTAGAGCGCCTCGAATACGAAGCATATGTACCGATGGCCATGAAGGTACTTGAACAAATCATAGATCGGGCAGGAGAGCGATATCCAATTATCAGGTGCGCGGTTCATCATCGTCTTGGCAGCCTTGAACTCGGAACCTCAGCGGTGGTAGTGGCCGTTGCTGCGGCACATCGCAAGGAGGCTTTTGAAGCCTGCATGTTCATCATCGACGAGCTCAAGAAAGACGCGCCCATTTGGAAGAAGGAGATCTCACCGCAAGGTGACGAATGGGTTTCAAGCAGACCCTGATGACTGTCTTGTCAAAAAGCGTTCTAAATCGTCAGGTGTATTGAGGTTGAAGAGTTTCTCTGCGTCTGACGGTTCTACAAGCTTCACATCACTGTTGATGAGCATTTTTCTCGGACAACTCACACCGCGGCTCAGAAAGTGCAGTAAACGCGGGTATGCGCGAGGTTCGTAAAGGGTGCAAAGAGGATCTGCAAAACCTGTGGCCGGGTTCAGAAATGCCGTTGCCACTTTTGACGGGTCACGGGCTTCAAGGAGTTCTTCAAGCAGACGGGCGTCGACCATGGGCAAGTCGGAAGCCACCACCAACCATGCAGCATTCGGGTCGGTCATGAAGGCTGAAAGTATGGCGCCAAAAGGCCCGAGTCCGACAAAGCGATCATTTATCGTTTCAATAGAACTGTCAAACCGCTGGCTGCTGCGCTTACTGACAAAAGCTTCTGAAACAATCCCTGCAACAAGGCTGTGCATGTGCAGGTATTGCGGTTGATCATGAAGCTTCAAATGTGTTTTGTCTGTCCCCATGCGTGTACTCTGTCCACCGGCCAGCACCACCGATTTCACCACGGGAATAGGGCATAAGGTATTGATTAAATGTGTAATACTATCAATTTCTGAAGGAGAACTATAAGCCACATTCTCCGGAAGAAGTTGAACGACTTCGTCAGGGATTTGTGCCTTGTTTTCAGCGAGAACGAGCAGACAATTCGCACAGTGCGTACGACGCTTGAGCACAGATTTCAATTTTGCAGGATGCCAGAAGAGAATGGTATGCTGAGTGATAAAATGATTCGCGTTCACCAGGGCGAGGTCAAACTGATCACCGTTGTCAAACCACTGGATGCTTCTCGGATCCTCATTTAACAGAGGTGCCTTTCGATGCTGAACATTGAATCCTACCTGATGATCGATCAATTCGGCATCAAACCCCGATGCACGTAAGTTGCTGTGAACGGGGTTATCGAAGGCCGCATGCTCGGCATCAACGTACAGAACACGCAGACTCAGCAGCTCTGTTGCTATTGTTGCGCAAAGTGCAGTAATATCTGCACATGGAGCACCAAATACCCCCAGATCTGCAGCGGCAAAGGTTGCAAAGGTGCGTTTTGACAGTTTGGGGTGTTTAAGGTGCTTCACGGTGAAAATCTCTTCTGCCTCCAGTCTTTGACATCAGGCAAGTTTCTATGATCTTGATGTCATGAGACAGTGCTTTACACATATCATACACAGTGAGTGCGGCGAGTGAAGCTCCGGTCAGTGCTTCCATTTCGACGCCGGTTTTCCCTTGTATACGAGCCTCACAAAAAATATGTAAGTCAGGGGCATGTTCTTCAAAGCGCACTGTGCAGCCATCAATCGGAATTGGATGGCATAACGGGATCAATTCACCGGTTCGTTTAGCCGCCATAACGCCGGCAATATTGGCGGTGTGCAACAAGGCACCTTTCGAGGTCTCAAATCCTTCAGCCTCCAATGCCTTCCAGACCTCGGTTGGAAATGAAACAATGCTGCGCGCCACAGCGATTCTGGTGCTTTCCTGTTTGCCGTCCACATTGACCATACGCGGCTCACTCTGATGTAAATGCGAAAATTGATGTTTCATTACCATTCAATGTATTCATAAACGCTGCCCCGCTCAAACAATTCTTGCTCCGCCGGCATTTCGATAAGCCCGGTAGTGCCGTGTAAAGAGATAAAGTCTCCTGAATTGTTACCCCGAACGGGAGTGGCACGCAGTACACCTTTGTCATGTCGCACATGTACCGGCATCCAGCGCGTAAGCTTCGGCTTAAATGTAACTTCTTCGTCGAGCACCACTGATGCTTCTGCCTTATTGACGTAGTTGCAGGTAAGCCAATACCGAATGTGAACGGCTGTTGAAACAGCTGCACTCACCGGATTGCCGGGTAGGCCGAAGACAGTGGTACGTTCATTTTTCCCAAACCACAGTGGCTTTCCCGGACGTTGACTGACCTTATGAAATATGGCGTCAATACCTACTGAAGCGAGTGCCTCCGGTGTGTAGTCTTTCTTACCCATCGATACACCGCCTGAGAAAATCAGCAAATCGAATCTATTGAGGTGCCCACGAAGCCACTCGCAAAGCTGCTCTTTGGAGTCATGCAGGTGCACCCGTTCGGGCTGCAAGCCCAGTGGTGCCAATAAGCCTGCAATCACCAGGTCATTCGATCTTCTGATTTGATGAGGGAGGGGTAACTGCTCTACGTCAACGAGTTCATCTCCGGTACTTATGATCGCTGTGCGAGGCAACGAGAAGACCTCCGGCAAAGCCACACCGATGCTCGCCATGATTGCCATGGCATGCTGATCGATCATTTCACCTTTTTTCAAGATTCCACTACCGGCAAGGAGGTCACTCCCTTCCGCATGGATATTCATTCCGGGGTGTACCTCTGCTGTTTGAACAACACGAAAGGCATCGTCTTCTTTATCAAGCCATTCGTATGGAAGAATCGCATCGCACCCCAGGGGCAGTGCAGCTCCTGTGGCAACTTCTATGCAGGTATCAAGACGACCGCTGTGCCTGATTTGCTGGCTGCCTGCAAACTGTTTGTTTTCGCAGCGAAAGCTGCGGATGCCTTGCTGATAGGAGACCGCAGAAATCGCAATACCGTCCATGGTGACGCGGTCAAAAGGAGGGAGGTTTCGATCTGTGGCGTAATCATGCGCCAACGCCCGGCCAAAGCTGTCAGCCAAAGAGACGACTTCTGCAGACGGTTTCCAGGCATTTCGAATAAGGTGGTTTCTGAGCTCTTCTACGCTGATCATCTTAACCTCCGATGCTTGCCATGCTTGTGTGTTGCTTGTTATCAGAAAGCATCTCGCGTTCTGCCGACTTTCCATTAGGGTGCCTGCGTGAAATAGCCTCTTGAACAGAAGCGAGCAAGACATTGTCTGAGGCTCCTTGCCGAATGATGCGACCCAGGTCTATTTCGTCTTTGCCGTACAAACAAGTTTTCACTTTACCCTTTGGGTCAATACGAAGTCGATTACAGGTACCGCAAAAGGTACGGCTGTAGGCCGGAATCACTCCAACACGTCCGGGTCTTCCCGGAATGCGATACCACATTGCTGTTCCGTTGGGTTCAGGGCGCTCAGGGATCAAGTCAAATGCTTCACTGAGGTGCAAAAGGATTTTGCGGTAATCCCAAACGCCTGCTTTCACTTCGCCTGTGCCATTAAACGGCATTTCTTCGATAAACCGAACATCCACCGCTTTTGCGGTGCCAAAATCAACCAGCTCATGAAGGTCATTCAAATTATGGTCAGTCAGCACCACTGCATTTATACGCACCTTCATACGGGTTTGGGTGAGCGCGTCTAAGGTTTCCATCACCCTGGGGAGTTCATCTCTGCCTGTAATTCGTTTGAAATTCTCGCGATCAAAGCTATCAACGCTCAGGTTGACCCCTTCAAAGCCAATACGCTCAAGGGTTTCAACATGCGGCAGGGTGAGCACGCCATTCGTGGTGATATGCATGCGCTTAAACCACTTCTGGCGGGCGATTTCCTGAAGCCAGAAAATCAGATCCCGGCGCACGAAAGGCTCGCCCCCTGTGATGCGCAGTTTTGATACTCCTTGCGCAGAGAACAACTCAAGCACACGGTTCAGTTCTTCATACGAAAGGATTTCGCTTTTGGGAAGAAAGCCTTTGTACCCCTCAGGTAAACAATACTGGCAGCGGAGGTTACAGCGATCAGTCACTGCAAGCCTTAAATAGTCAATGATGCGGCCTTGAGGGTCTTGAATCATACAGGCGACTGCTCAGCCAGGGGATTGGGGAAATGATCACTTTCGTCTTCCTCTTTTCGTACCTGCAGGCAGGTAAAATCTTTTTCGATCAAGATGCGAAGGGAGGCTTCATCATCAATGTCCTGGTACTGTTCCATTCCGACGTTATCAGACGCTGCCCATGCACGTGTCTGATCTTTGGGCACGTTCAAGGTGATGCCTTTCTGATCAAATTTGGCAACAATCTCTGAGACGTCAGCACTCAAAATGCGGTAATAAAAAACAGGAGAGCCCGGTGCGAACTCTGTCCGCCCGGTGACCTCACCTTTTCCTGCGAGCTGATCTACCTCACTCTTGGTCAGGCGATAGCGTATGCTGTTATCTTTAATTCTGATTTTCATTCTGAAAAATCTGATTCATCACTTTTTCAGTCCGATCTCCGCCAGGCGCTCATCCAGGTATTCACCTGCACTGATTGGAGCGTACGCAGGTTTTTCGCCTGATTCTACGCAAGACTCGAGACAATCGAGGCGCATTTCAGAACGGGGGTGGAGGAAGAAAGGTATGGAGAAACGAGACTGGTTCCATTTTTCGCGTGGCGGATTGATAACGCGATGGGTTGTGCTTCGAAGGCGATTATTTGTCAATCGCTGCAGCATATCTCCTACATTGACCACAATATGATCGGGCAGTGCCGTCACATCTTTCCATTCACCTTGACGGTTCAATACCTGAAGGCCTTCTGCTGAAGCACCTATGAGCAGGGTGATCAGATTAATGTCTTCATGCTGCCCGGCTCTTACCGCTGATTTAGGTTCAGAAGTGATCGGCGGGTAGTGTATTGGGCGGAGTATGCTGTTTCCGTTATGAATCTTATCGTCGAAGTACGTCTCATCCAGATTCAGGAAGAGTGCGATAGCCCTCAGCATGTAGCGCCCGGTATTTTCAAGCTCATCGTAAGCCTTTAGTCCGATGCTGTTAAAATCCGGCAATTCATTCGTGAAGACATTATCAGGATACTCGTCTTTGATCGGGTCATCTCCTTCGACTTCCTGGCCGAAGTGCCAGAACTCTTTCAAATCACCGGCATTGCTGTCTTTTGCGTGTTCTTTACCAAATGAGGTATAACCTCTTTGCCCGGCAAGTCCGGGGACTTCATACTTCAATTTAGTTTCCGTAGGAAGCTCAAAAAAAGCTTTCACTTGTTGGTAAAGCTCCTGAACCGTGGAGTCTTGAACCAGGTGGTTCTTCACCGCCACAAATCCGATTTGCTCGTAGGCTTTGCCAAGTTGCTGAACAAACTGTGCTTTGCGGTTTTCATCACCGCTAGTGAAATCTGCAAGATCCACGCTAGGGATCCCCATTACATAATCTTTCATAGTTGTTGATCTTAGTGCTAAAGTACGAATGAAATACCTATCAGCGCTATCTTACACTAGCTGTCATTGGTCAGTTTCTTTAAAGACATCTTCGAGAAGGCGTGAAGAGGCTTCCCAACTGAACCGTTCTACTACAAATTGTCTACCGGCTTCAGCGATTTTCAGCCTGCGGTGCTGATCATTGAGAAGGTGAACGATCGCTTCAGCTGTTTCATGTGCTCCATTAGCAACCATGAGGTGTTCATTGTGCGTTGCGCCGAGAGCGTTATTGGCGAGCCGGCTCGTGACACAGGGCACTTGCATGCTCATTGCCTCAAGCAGCTTATTTTGCAAACCGGTACCAATGCGCATAGGTGCGGCGAAGACTGTAGCCTGCCGGTAGGCATCCCTGATGTCGTCAAGCCATCCTGTTATGATAGTCAGTTCATTTGCAAGGTTCTTAACCCGGCTATGGGGTGATGCTCCAGCCAGCAGAAGGGTGGCCTTCGGATGTTCAGCCCTAACCAGCGGCATGACTTCACGCGCCAGAAACTCAGCGGTATCGACGTTTGGCGGGTAACTCATATTTCCTGTGAAGACCACATCATAGACCGCAGCATCCGAGCCTTTTGGCTCGAAAAAAGAAGTATCAACGCCATTCGGAACGACTTGTATAGCCTGCCGTCTTGGATGGTGAATGAGCTGTTGATCTTGTTTGCTGATGATCGTATGCCGGTCAAAGTAATCATAAATGAGGTTCTCATAGCGCACCAATCTGCGCGACTCAATGCGCCATAGCGGCGAGATATACCAGGGAGACCGTCCGGCTAGTCGTTCCATACCCTTGTTCATGGCATCCATATAGTCAAGCGTCTTCGGAATGGTGTACAGGTGCTTCACATACTCACTGCAACGCACCAGCTGGCAGTAAATATGGTCAGGTGCAAAACGCTCAATCAAGGTATGCACGCTCTTGCGTGCAGCGCGTTGAAGAAAGTAGTGCACTTGAAACGGGCGGCTTGACATGCTTGCGAGCATCAACCTTGTGAGAATGCGCCAACGAATCAGCGGCACAAAGGCTACTTGCGAACATATTTCTTGCAGTGCTTCATGCGCGCCATCAGGTATAGGCTCAGCGCTGAGACAACACAAAAAAACTTCATGACGCTTGTGAAGTTCTTTTACCTGATGGTAGGAGCGCAACTTATCGCCTTTTTCAAGCGGGAAGGGGATACGACTGACCAATACAAAGACCTTCATAGCTTCAGGGTGTCGCGATAAAACGCCAGAAGTTTATCGATGATCAGGCGGTTGTCAAAATGTTTCTCAGCCAAGGCACGGGCGGCCATACCGGTTGCTTCGAGCCTCGAACGATTGCGGTTCCACTCCTCGACTATGGTTGACCATTCGTTCTCAGACCGGGCGATGCGTAAGTGTCTGCCGTCTTCATAGTCGATACCTTCGGCTCCCACTTGTGTGGTGATAATGGCTTTTCCCTTAGCCATGCCTTCAATAATCTTCACGCGTATTCCGCCAGCAGACAACAAGGGTACGATCATGATATGGTGGTCATCCATAAATGATTTCGCACATTCTACCTCGCCATGAATGTGCAAGCCGGCAATGCCCTCAGGAAACATTTCAGGATCAAGTCCACGACCGGCAAGGTGCAGTTCTGCATCTTCGGTGGCACTGCGAATATTCGGCCAGATGCGTTCAATAAACCAAAGCATTCCTTCGAGATTCGGTCGCCAATCCATGGCTCCAACATGAAACAGCCTGAGCGGAGTGTGGTCTGTTTGGGTTAAACTCACTTCATAATTATCGAGATCAATACCAAACGGGAGGGTGATGACCGGGCGCGGGCAGCCGAGGCTTGCGTACTTTTCTGCATCTCCCGCAGAGATCGCCGCAATACCGTCAACCTCATTAAGCATTCCCAGTTCGTAGCTTTTAAGCTTCTTGCTGAGGTATTTCAGATAAGCACGCTTAGCCGGATTGCGGGTACCGGTGGCAATGCGATCCCAGATGATGTATTCAAGGTTATGCGAGCGCAAAATGATTTTAGCACGGCGTGCATATCGGCGTATGGTGCCGATATACGGTGTCATGAAGAGACTTTCAAGGTGAACGATGTCAAACCGCTCTTTTTGAAGCACTCGCTTTAAGCGAATGTCAAAATCAACTGAGAAGAACCGGTTGATGTTATACGAATCACGCGTAATCATACTTGAGAACGCATCTACAAGGTTGACGCGGGTATCAACGTAAATGCCTTCGATGTCAGTATCGTGAATGTAATTTTCTGGCAGCCGGTCGAGCTCCAGGGGATGCTTGTGTGTGAAAATGGTCAGTAATTTCACTTCATGACCTGCATTCAGCAAGCCTTGTGTCACGTTGTTCATCGCGATACATCCTCCGTCTTTGGCAGGCACCGGGGGCTTATGACACAGTTGAAGGATCCGCATTCTTACGTTTGACAAGTTTTTTGAACCAGCCGGTGTAGGCTTCGACATTCATAATAGAAGAGTCAGTGGCGGCTTTGTAAGTGAGAAAAACACTCATCGGAAACAGCACTACAGAACTGATCCACATGCCTACCATCGGCTCAAGTGAACCGCTTTTTACCATGCGTTCTCCGATGATGGTGACGATATAGTAAAGTAAGAACAAGATAATGGCCACAACCGTAGGAAGACCAAGTCCGCCTTTTCGGATAATTGCCCCAAGGGGTGCACCAATGAAAAACAAAACGATGCACGAGAATGCCAGAAAGTATTTTCGGTGCCATTCAATGGCATATTTATCTGCCATGCGCTCTTTGCCTTCAATGTCTTCTTTAAGATTTTCAATGCTTCGCTGATAATTGCGAACGCTCTCCTGCGCCTGCTGCAGCGCCCTGAGCTGCTGAGCGTAAGACAAATCGCGGAGGATCATGCGGTTGACATCACCCTTCACCGGAAGTTCGGGCATCGAGGGCGCGATGGTGTCACGTCGCATCATCAATACCCGTTCACCATAGATCACAAGGTCATCTCGCTTTCGTTCTATGCGCAAGCGAATAGAGTCTGTGGCTTCTTCGAGTTGACGAATGGTCATCATTTCATAGGCGCTTTTGAAGAGGTCTTCATCTGCTTTATTAAAGCTGAGCGATGAAAGGTCGATGCGCATAACCTGGTGCTCAAACGTACTGGCTACGTGCGGATTAGAACGATCTTCCGGACGACGTGTATCTTCTTTTTGCTCTTCATAACTGTGGCCTTCATAAAGGTTCAAGAGTAAAAAACGTTTGTCCTCGGTCTGTTGCATTTTCCCGCGCTTTGCGCGGATCACCATACGGCTACCCTCCGACGGATCGCGATGGTCGTAAATCAGCACATCCGTTAACGCTCCGGTATCGTTGTCTTTCTGACCAACACGGATCGAAAAACCTTCGATACCGTTGTAAAAAGTACCATCAGAAAGATTGAGTGCCGGCTTCTGCTGGGTGACCGAAAATAACAACGTTCTGAACTTTAGATTGGCGATAGGCCAGCCGTTATTAGAAAAGTAAAACGCACCGACTCCGATAAGTACAATGAGAATCATTAACGGACGTAGTATCCGGATGAGGGAGAGTCCGGCTGACTTCATGGCCGTCAACTCATAATGCTCAGCAAGCGCACCCATCGTCATGATCGATGACATCAGAATCGCCAGCGGAAGGGCCATATTCACAAATCGCGCTGAAGCGTAAATCATGAGCTCCAGGATCACAGAGGTCTCGAGACCTTTGCCCATCAAGTCATCTGCATATACCCACAGAAACTGCATGTCCAGAATGAACAAGGCAATGACGAAGGTCACGACAAGCGGACCAATAAACGTGCGGATCAGAAGAAGTGCAAGCTTATTCAAGGGGCAGATTTGCGCAAATATACAGGTCTCTGTCTGCCGCTAATCAACAACTTCAACAGCGATATTCACAGTGTTCTGAGGGCAGACCGTGCAAAATTTCTATTTTCGACTCCCTAAATGAACTCAGAACAGATGAAAAAAGTGTATTTGCTCTTGACAGGCGTGCTATTCCTGGCGGCTTGCGGCGATAAAACGCCGGATGCGAACAATGCCGGCACAACCGCAAATGAAACTAGCAATGACTTCGGAAAAGCCGAAACGCATGAAGCTAAAACTGTGGTAGATGAAAACGGATTCATCTGGCAGACGGAGCAGTTTGCGGATATTAAAATCTTGCGTTATGATATTCCCGGCTGGGACAAACTAACCGTTGATCAGCGCAAACTTGTGTATTTTCTGACACAAGCCGGACTTGCTGGTCGTGACATGATGTATGACCAGAATTACCGCCATAACCTGGCGATCCGAAAATCGCTTGAAGCTATCTATACCTCTTTTGATGGAGATAAAGACACCCGCGGCTGGCAGGCATTTGAGACCTACTTAAAAAGAATCTGGTTTTCAAACGGTATTCACCACCACTATGCAAGTACCAAGCTCAAACCGGAATTCAGTCGTCAATACATGGATACTCTCATGATCACAACGGGTGTTAGTATCGATGAAGAGCTCCTTACGGTGATCTTTGACCCCTCCGTTGACGGAAAGAAGGTGGAACAAGACAAGACCAAGGGGCTTGTTGAAAATTCTGCCGTGAACTTTTACGCACCCGGGATCACCACAGAAGAAGCCATCGCATATTTCGATTCTATCGAAGTAGAAGGTGACCGTGCCCCCGTATCATACGGCCTCAACAGCCGCCTGATCAGAAATGAAGCTGGTGAGATCACCGAAGAAGTTTACCGTGTTGGTGGTAAATATGGCCCCGCCCTCGAACAAGTAGTGTTCTGGCTGCGTCAGGCGGTTGAAGTTGCAGAGAACGATAAACAGGCCGCTGCACTCCGAAACCTGATTGAGTACTATGAAACAGGTGATCTGCGCAAATGGGACATCTACAACATCAACTGGGTGCAGGCCACAGAAGGTGACATCGATTACATCAATGGCTTTGTGGAGGTTTACAATGACCCACTCGGACATACCGGGTCGTATGAGACGATCGTGCAGATCAAAGATTTCAATGCCTCTGAGCGGATGAAGACGCTTATGGAGAATGCACAATACTTCGAACAGGAGAGTCCGATCATGGATGCCCATAAAAAAGAAGAGGTCGTTGGGATCACTTATAATGTCGTGAATGTCGTGGGCGAAGCCGGTGACGCTTCACCATCAACCCCGATTGGAGTAAACCTCCCGAACGCCAACTGGATTCGCGTCAAACACGGATCCAAATCCGTAAGCCTCGGCAACATCGTCAATGCATACGATAAAGCCGGCGGTTCAGGAATTCTTGAAGAATTTTCACATGACCAGGAAGAAGTTGACCGGGCAATGGCACATTCAGAATTGGCCGGTAAATTGCATACGGCCATGCACGAGGTGATCGGACATGCCTCCGGTCAACTCGAAGAGGGCGTGAAAACACCAAAGCAAACCCTCAAAGAACACGCATCAACCATTGAAGAAGGGCGCGCTGACCTTGTGGCGTTGTACTACCTTCTTGACCCGAAAATGGTGGATCTCGGACTCATGGAATCTCTTGAAGTGGGCAAGGCTGAGTATGACGGTTATATCCGTAACGGGATGCTGACGCAACTTCGCCGTCTCGAACCGGGTGCAGATATTGAAGAAGCTCATATGCGTAACCGAGCATGGGTGTCTAACTGGGTCTATGAAAAAGGAGAGGCCGATAGCGTCATCGTGAAAGTCGATCGCGAAGGCAAGACTTTTTATGACATTCGTGACTATGACAAGTTGCGCATGCTCTTCGGGGAGTTGCTGCGCGAAGTTCAGCGTATCAAATCGCAGGGCGATTATGATGCCGCCGATCAACTTGTATTGGGTTATGGCGTGAAAGTGAACCCCGAGGTGCATCAAGAAGTACTTGACCGTACTGAAAAACTTGGTATAGCTCCTTACGGCGGCTTCATTAACCCGGTGCTGCAACCCGTGAAAGATGAAAATGGAAGCATTATCGATGTAGAAGTCACCTATCCGAGCGACTTCATTGAGCAAATGCTTTATTACTCAGAAAATTACAGTTTCCTCTAAGAGGTGGGTAACCTCAACAAGAAAGCCGTCCGTAAGGGCGGCTTTTTTTTCAAGTGGGGTAACATTGCCTGCACTTGTATAAGAAGGTGCTGAGAAACTGTATCTTCGAACCGACCTGAGAAGACCTATGGAAGACCTGAATTTGCGGAAACTGCGACTTATCGAGTTCATTCTCGCTGAACACGAAGAAGAATCGATTCGGAAGCTCGAGAAAGCTGCTTATCGCATTGCATACGATGAAGACAGCAAAACCAAGATCATTGGCTTCAGACCAAACGGTGTCGCAGTCATTAAAAGTGACTTTCTGGATGGTATCACACAATCCTTGAAAGAAGTTACCACAGGAGAATACATCAGCCTCGAAGAGCTCGAAAAACGATCTGAGAATTGGTAAGAGAGAACCTGCACCTTTTATGAAACATCTACTCACCCTGCTGCTCCTCGCAGCCCTTGGGAACCTCTCGGTGGCCCAAACCCTCTGCGAAAACGGCTTCGCAGGTGAATTCCCTTGCAACCGTGTCGATATCTGGAGCACACTGTCTCTTGGTGACCTGAACGAAGAGGTGAACACGAACGACATCTGGGGCTGGACGCATGCCGAAAGCGGTCGTGAATTTGCTATCGTAGGACTGCGAGGCGGTACGGCTTTTGTTGAGGTGACAGATCCTGGTGATCCCGTGGTGATCGGAAACCTGGCAACGCACACCACCGGCTCGCTCTGGCGCGATATTAAAGTCTACAACGATTACGCCTTCATCGTTTCCGAAGCTTCTGATCATGGCATGCAGGTCTTTGACCTTAACCAGCTCCTTGACAGCGCAGTGCCATCGAACTTCGAGGCGCAAGCACATTACGGAGGTTTCGGTAATGCCCATAACATTGTTATCAATGAAGAAACGGGGTTCGCATACGCTGTAGGCACGCAAACCTTTGAGGGCGGTTTGCACATTGTTGATATCACAGACCCTATAAATCCAGTCATCGCTGGAGGGTTCGCTGAAGACGGATATACCCATGACGCCCAGGCAGTGATCTATCGCGGTCCTGATGTTAGTTATTGCGGACGAGAAATCGTGTTTGCTTCAAATGAAGATACCTTCACCATCATTGATGTAGAAGATAAAGACGACTGCCAGATGATCTCATCCGAGGGCTACCCAACCAATGCTTATGCGCACCAGGGATGGCTGTCTGAAGACCACCGATATTTCTTTCTCAATGACGAACTCGACGAACTTCAGCAACTCACCACGCAAACAACTACTTACGTTTGGGATATCCAGGACCTTGAGAATCCTGAATTGATTTTCGTCTATGACGGTGTGGCAACAAGCATAGATCATAACTATTACAGCCGGTGGGAAATGCTTTTCCAAAGCAACTACCGAAGCGGACTTCGCATACTCGATATCTCGGCTACCGAAAATCAGAACATTACAGAAATCGGATTCGTTGACACACAACCGGCCGATGACATCACCCAATTCAGCGGGTCATGGAGTAACTATTGCTACTTCCCAAGCGGTACGGTGGTGTTGACCGATATGTACACCGGAATCTTTGTGGTTCGTCCGCGCGTCAGCACCGCTGATTTCAAAGTCACCGCTTTTTCAGCACAAGATCAGGTGTCATTGAACACTTACCTCTCATACACTCCTGCAGCGCATAATGTGACATTCAGTAACCTGCCCGCAGGGGTGACCGCAACGCCTGGAGCCGCTGATTTTCCCGGAGCACAGGAGATAATTCTCAATGGGTTGGGCGGGCTTTCAACCGGAGACTATGTATTTACGCTTGAATTGACGCACGACGGTATTTCTGATGCGCATGAAGTCACGTTGACCGTGAGCGATGAAGAAGGGGAGAGCATTGCCGCAGTTTCACCCACAGGCACTATTAACACGGTTGACCCGATTTTCGAGTGGAATGCATCACTTGCAAATGCGAATTACACGTTGCAAGTTGCAAGTGATAATGCTTTTACAAGTATTCTGTTTGAAGAGGAGACAACCGAAACTTCCCTGCAATTGCCGGTTTCGCTACCTGAAGGTGAGTACTTTTGGCGGGTCATCGCGCAGGGCGTCTGTGGCAATTCGTACACAAGCGACACGGGTAGCTTCGGTATTCTCATCGTTTCTGTATACGAGCAAGCAAAGAATGCCATGAAGGTTTATCCCTTCCCCGCTGCAGATCAGCTTTACCTTCTTCAACCGGGAATGACCGGAGACATGATAGAGCTTCTCAACGCCTCGGGCAGTCGTATCACAGAGTTACAAATCACCTCTTCTCAACTTATCCAAATTGATGTCTCTGCGTTGGCTCCGGGGATGTACTTCCTTCGTAACCAGCAAGGAGAGACTTGTCGTTTTTCGGTGATTCGTTAAGTAGAACGTCGGTTTTTTTTCGCTGCAAAAGCAGCGGATGCGAGGGCTCCTGATCAAGATTCACTTGCCTTGTGCAAGTTTTTGTGAAAAACGTAATGAACAAAAAAGGCTGCCCCCGGGCAGCCTTTTCAATAGGATAAAAGAACGGATCAGTCTTCGTCAGAAGATTTGGTTTTCTCTTCTTTCGGTTCTTCACTGTCGTCGTCGTCATCATTGGTTGCTTTGGCCGCTTTTGCTGCACCGCCTTTAATGACATTTACGACAATCTCTTCTTTCTTTTTATCGTAATCCGCTTCTATGAGGTCTCCCTCTTTCAACGTGGCATTGATGATTTCTTCCGCAAGGGGATCTTCCAGGTATTTCTGAATGGCACGCTTCAGTGGGCGTGCTCCGAATTTATCATCATAGCCGCGGTTCGCCATAAAGTCTTTGGCATCATCAGTGAGCGAAATGCCATAACCGAGAGACTTCACACGGTCAAAAAGTTTATCAAGCTCAAGATCGATAATCTGGTGGATGTGCTCGCGCGTTAACGATTTGAACATGATCACGTCATCAATCCGGTTGAGGAATTCAGGCGCAAAGGCACGTTTAAGAGCCCCTTCAACCACGCTTTTCCGATCATCGTCCTGGCGTTTCTCACGGGCGGTCGTTCCGAAACCGACACCGGTACCGAAATCTTGCAACTGGCGTGCACCGATATTTGATGTCATAATAATCACCGTATTCCGAAAATCAATTTTACGACCGAGGCTATCAGTCATTTGACCATCATCTAGTGCCTGCAGCAGAAGGTTGAATACATCAGGGTGCGCCTTTTCTATCTCATCGAGAAGCACAATAGAGTAGGGGCGACGTCGCACCTTTTCAGTGAGCTGTCCGCCCTCTTCGTACCCCACATACCCCGGAGGTGCACCAATCAGTCTCGATACGGCGAATTTCTCCATGTATTCACTCATGTCGATACGGATCAGTGCATCGTCTGAGTCAAAAAGGAACTTCGCCAGCTCTTTGGCGAGCTGAGTTTTACCCACACCTGTAGGCCCAAGAAAGATGAACGATCCAATCGGCTTATTCGGATCTTTCAGTCCGGCACGATTCCGCTTGATGGCCTTAGTGATCATTTTGATAGCACCGTTTTGCCCGATCACCTTTCCGTCAAGGCTTTCTTCCATTCGCGCGAGCTTACCGCTTTCTTTTTCGGCGATGCGCTGCACGGGGATTCCGGTCATCATTGCGACCACTTCTTCTACATTGTCTTCAGTGACGGTCTCTCGGTGATGTTTTGATTCTTCTTCCCATTTCTGCTTTGCGGCATCGAGTTTTTCGAGCAGCTGGCGTTCTTTATCGCGAAGTTTTGCGGCCTCTTCATATTTCTGGCTTCGAACTACGCGCGTCTTCTCCTCCTTTACATCTTCGATCTGCTTTTCAATTTCGATGATTTCTTTCGGAACATTGATATTCTTGAGATGTACCCTTGAGCCGACTTCATCAAGTGCATCAATGGCTTTATCCGGTAAGTGCCGGTCAGTGATGTAACGGCTGGTAAGTTTGACACACGCTTCGATGGCAGCATCGGTGTAATCTACACTGTGGTGCGCTTCATATTTATCTTTGATGTTATGAAGGATCTGAACCGTTTCATCCATCGTAGTAGGCTCTACCATTACCTTCTGGAAGCGACGTTCCAGAGCACCATCTTTTTCAATATGTTGACGGTATTCATCGAGGGTAGTGGCACCGATGCATTGAATCTCACCGCGCGCCAGTGCGGGCTTAAACATGTTAGAAGCATCGAGAGATCCGCTGGCACCGCCTGCCCCTACGATGGTATGCAACTCATCAATGAAGAGAATCACATCGGGTGATTTCTCCAACTCATTCATGACCGCTTTCATACGCTCTTCGAATTGGCCGCGGTACTTGGTACCTGCCACCAGTGAAGCAATGTCGAGGGTCACAATGCGCTTACCAAAGAGCACACGGCTTACTTTCTTCTGTATGATACGAAGAGCAAGCCCTTCAGCAATGGCCGATTTACCTACACCCGGTTCCCCGATCAATATGGGATTGTTTTTCTTGCGACGCGAGAGAATCTGTGAGACACGCTCAATTTCTTTTTCGCGTCCGACAATCGGGTCAAGCTTATCTTCCTCTGCCAATTTGGTGAGGTCTCGTCCGAAATTATCAAGTACCGGCGTTTTGCTTTTGCTGTCACCGGTTTTCCGAGCACCACCGGATCCGCCGGAATATCCGCGGTCATCGTCTTCTTCTGATGATCCGGGGAACTCTGCTTTTGGCAGGTCCGTGCCGGCGTCTTCCATAAGGATAGACTCAAATTCGTCGCGTGCAGCGTCGTAGTTTACATCCATTGATAAAAGTGATTTCGTAGCCACGTTGTCTTCGTCTTTGAGGATGGATAAGAGCAGGTGCTCCGTACCAATGACCGGACTTTTAAACACTTTGGCTTCGAGGTAGGTGATTTTAAGGATCTTCTCTGCCTGCTTGACCAGCGGAATGTTCCCCTGGCTGGCGGCCTTGGTATTTTGAGACGAGATTGAGCCTTCAACCAATTTCCTGAGTCGCCCGAGGTCGACATTCAGTCCTTCTAGAATCCGGATCGCGGTCCCTTCACCTTCACGTATGATACCGAGAAGAAGGTGTTCCACCCCGATGTAGTTGTGCCCTAACCGGATGGCCTCTTCGCGGCTATACGTGATTACATCCCTTACCCGGGGCGAAAATTTTGCATCCATAGAATGAGGATCTCTGCTGTTTTCCATTCAGTTCTTTAAAAATACGTTGAATTGCTTCCTTGTTCAAATTTATCTTCATCCGGGCGTGCAGACCTGCACCTTCTCCGTTTTTATCCACATAAACCTGTTTGATTTTGTGAAAAAACCGACATCCTGTGCGGCTTGCAGCCCTTTTATTATGCGTACTTTCGCTAGAAGCATCAAAATCTGTGCTAAACTTTTTTTGAAGACGATATGGCAGAAGGCGAAAAGATCATAGCGATCAACATTGAAGATGAAATGAAATCGGCCTACATCGACTACTCGATGTCGGTAATTGTAGCTCGGGCTTTGCCTGACGTGAGAGACGGACTAAAGCCGGTGCACCGCCGCGTACTCTACGGTATGCTTGATCTGGGCGTACTTTCAAACCGCTCGTACAAAAAGTCAGCGCGTATTGTCGGGGAGGTGCTTGGTAAGTACCACCCGCACGGTGACAGTTCAGTGTATGACACCATGGTAAGAATGGCACAGGAATGGTCATTGCGGTATCCGATGGTTGACGGACAAGGGAACTTCGGCTCGATTGATGGCGACAACCCCGCAGCAATGCGTTACACAGAGGCTCGATTGCGCAAGGTGGCCGAAGAAATGCTCGATGAAATCGACAAAGAAACCGTTGACTTTGCACCCAACTTTGATGAGTCGCTAAAAGAACCGGTTGTTCTTCCTGCTAGAATACCCAGTTTGCTTGTTAATGGTGCAAGCGGTATTGCCGTAGGTATGGCGACCAATATGCCGCCGCACAACTTGTCAGAAGTTGTTGACGGAACGGTAGCCTTCATAGATAATCCTGACATCACCATCGATGAATTGATGGAGCATATCAAAGCACCTGACTTTCCGACAGGTGGTATCATATTTGGTATGGAAGGTGTGCGCGAAGCTTTCGAGACAGGGCGAGGCCGCGTCGTGATTCGCGGCAAAGCTACCATTGAAGAAAATAAAGCAGGCAAAGAAGTCATTATCGTTAACGAGATCCCATACCAGGTCAATAAGGCCGATATGATCAAGAAAACGGCTGACCTCGTGAATGACGGCAAGATTGAAGGTATCTCCGAAATACGCGATGAATCTGACCGTAAAGGACTCCGGGTGGTTTATGAGTTGAAGCGGGATGCCATTCCGAATGTTGTACTGAACAAACTGTACAAGTACACTGCGCTACAGACTTCATTCTCAGTGAATAACATTGCCTTGGTGGCTGGTCGCCCGCAAGGACTAAACCTTCGAGACCTGATCTTCCATTACGTCGAGCACCGCCATGAAGTGGTAGTTCGTCGAACGCAATATGAGCTGCGTAAGGCAGAAGAACGCGCGCACGTGCTGGAGGGGTTGATCATTGCGATTGATAACCTAGACGAGGTGATTCAGTTGATTCGGGCGAGCAAAACACCTGAAGAGGCTCGCAACGGCTTGATGGAGCGCTTTGAACTGTCAGAGATTCAGGCACGTGCTATCCTTGATATGCGCCTTCAGAAACTCACCGGCCTCGAAAGAGATAAACTCCGCGAAGAGTACGAAGAACTCAAAGCGCTGATCGAACGCCTGAAAGAAATCCTGGCGAACAAAGAATTGCGAATGCAGATCATCAAAGATGAACTGATCTCCATGAAGGAGAAATACGGCGATGACCGTCGTTCGCAGATCGAATACAGCAGCGCTGATCTTAGTATTGAAGACATGATTCCCGATGAACGGGTCGTGGTGACCATCAGTCACCTCGGTTATATCAAGCGAACTAAGCTGGCTGAGTACAAGACTCAAAGCAGAGGCGGCGTAGGCTCTCGAGGCACAACCACCCGAGATGAAGACTTCCTGGTGCATGTGTTCTCTGCCACCAACCACAACTGGCTGCTCATCTTTACGGAGAAGGGAAAATGCTTCTGGATGCGCATCTTTGAGATACCGGAAGGTTCGAAAGCTTCTAAAGGAAGAGCGATTCAGAATCTGATCAATATCGAGCAAGATGACCGGATAATGGCATACATCCCGGTGATCGACCTAAAAGATGAAGATTACGTGAATCAATACAACGTAATTCTTGCTACTAAGAAAGGACTGATCAAAAAGACCACCCTGGAAGCATACTCCCGTCCCAGATCAAATGGAATCAACGCTGTAACCATTCGCGAAGGAGATCAGCTACTCGAAGCCCGACTTACCAATGGTAACAATGAAATTATTCTCGGGCTGCGCAGCGGAAAAGCCATTCGGTTCCATGAAAAAAACGTGCGTGCAGTCGGACGCACCGCTATGGGCGTCAAAGGGGTTACCCTCGGTAGTAAAAAAGACGAAGTGATCGGTATGGTATGCATAACCGATGAAAATTCTGAAATGTTGGTGGTCTCCGAAAAAGGATACGGAAAGCGCTCTGCACTTGAAGATTACCGCATCACCAATAGAGGCGGTAAGGGTGTGACTACCCTGAAGGCCACCGAAAAAACAGGTGATTTGATTGCGATCCTGAACGTCACCGATGATTATGACCTCATGATAATCAATAAGAGCGGCATCGTTATACGAATGAGCGTCAGTGACCTTCGTGTCATGGGGCGAAACACGCAAGGTGTGCGCCTGATCAGCTTGCGCAACAATGATGAAATCGCCAGTGTTGCAAAAGTGCTGCCTGAAGATGATGAAGAGGTTCCTGATAACATCGCCGAAGAACAGGCAGATGCTAAAGATCAAGCGCAGGATACCGATTCGGAAGGAGAGGGGCCAGCTACTGAAGAGTAGACAAGAACAAATCTGTCATTAAAAACCGCCGGAATTCCGGCGGTTTTTTTAGTTGTAAATAAACGCCTGAAGTTTTGGCACTGATTTTGTACTCTCCCTCACAGAATTGATATTTTAGCAACCGAAAACGCAAACGATACCATGAAAAAGACGATTACGGCCCTTATGCTTGTCATGCTCGCCGGAACCAGCTTCGCTCAGAAAAATGTGGTCTCCGCCTACAATCTGATGAAAGACGGTGAGTTTCTCAATGCCTCAGAGTTTATTGAGAAAGCTCTTGACAACCCCAAAGCAACCGAGAAAGAAAAGACCTGGCGCTACCGCGGGCAAATTTACCTGAGCATTGCGCTTGATAGCGCTCTGTTTGCTCAAAAGCCCAATGCTTTGGCACTTGCAAAAGAATCTTACCTGAAAGCCCGAGAGCTGGATGGCAAAGGAAGCTATGAACGCGAAATCACACTCGGACTGAATAATGTGCGCGATCACTCCCTGAATACCGGTGTGGTAGAGTACAATGCCGGCAATTATGAGAAAGCGGCCAGTCGGTTTGCCTTGAGTAACGAAGTGGCTCAGGAAGCCTTTGACTCTACATTCACACTTGCGATCTATAATGCTGCGCTCGCTTACGAGAAAGCCGGTAACATCGATCAGGCCATCAATTTTTATGAAAAGTGTGCCGAGGTCAATTACCAGGTACCCGGTGTGTACATCCTGATTGCGAATCTGCTCAAAAATGCAGGGAGGGAAGAAGATGCACTAACCGCTCTGCGCGATGCTCGTGAGAAATTCCCGAGAGATCGCGGCTTGATTCTAGAAGAACTCAATATTTATCTGGTCAATAAAGAGTATGACCGTGCAAAAGATAACCTTGAGCTTGCCGTCGAGGCCGATCCTAACAATGAAGTGCTGCATTTTAGCCGAGGTGCAGTGCTCGATGAACTGGGCGACGATGAAGGAGCAGAAAAAAGCTACCTGAGGGCTATCGAATTGAAACCGGATTATGTGGATGCACTCTACAACCTCGGTGCCTTGTATTTCAATACCGGCGCAGAAAAAGTGAATGAAGCCAATGAGATTCCTCCTAATAAGACAAAAGAATATGAAGCGGCTATGGCAAAAGCGAAAGACTATTTCGCTAAAGCGCAACCGTATTTTGAATCAGCGCTCGAGCTGAGTCCGGATGATCAAGCTATTGCGCAATCACTTAAAAACATTTATGCCAGAACAGGGCAGGATGAAAAGGTGCTTTTGATGTCTCGGATACTTAAAGGTGAATTCCTAATCCAAGAGTGTGAATCGCTAGTAGAAGCTGCCAAAACAGACTGCTATTGTGAGAAGGCCGACAAGGCTAAAGATGTGTATTTAGAGACTGGTAATGCGACTGACTTAAAGCATCATCAGCGCTTACTGGAGAAGTGTATGGAAGGGAAGTGAAATATTGAGAACACACAAGAAGCCCGGAAAACCCGGGTTTCTTTTCAAACTACATACTTTACATAATATTAATTATCATTCAAAAGAGCAGAACACAGACTCCGTAACGATTCCTTAACGCTTTTGCCGTAAATTCGCCCGCAAACCAAACAACTATGCAACGTACAGTAATTCTGTTTATCGCCATTATCCTCATGGCCTGTCAAAATGAGTCAGCGGATTCGACTTCGTCTCAAAACGATACGGATTCCACAAAGACACAAAACGAACAACCTAAAGAAATTGAATTCATCAATGAGTTCACCGATCAGCGCACAGATCGCACATACGACCTGCATACCCAACATGTAGACGCGTATTGGTTCTTACAAGATCTCGTTAGTGATAAAGACGCTGATATCGTTGTGAACGATGACCTCGGCATGACCCAACTGTACACTTGGGATGAAGCAAAAAAAGCCTGCCCCGATGGTTGGATCATACCAAGCGACGAAGACTTTCGCTCTATCATGTCTGATTTCGCCGATGGTGCAGATGAAGGTTCTGACAATACACATGAAGCTTTCGAAGGACTTCAGAATGTTTACCAAATGAATCTTCTGCCCAGAGGATTTTATGTAAAGCGAGCTGACAGTAATTCAGATGAACCAGAAGCTGTTGGCGAAGGCGAATTTGCTTACTACTGGACATCTACTGAAGATCAAGACAATCCATCAAAGGCTTTCGCACTTCGTGTTGACTTCAAAGGAAAACGCACATACCTGCAGTCATACAACAAAAGCGGAAAAGGTTCTTGCCGTTGCATTCAGTACATCAAGTAGAATTTTTAACTTTTGTCCGTAGACCCTATGGACAATCGAATCCACTATTTTGACTGGGCTGCCAACGGCCTGATGACGCCAGAGGTGCAT
Source organism: Flavobacteriales bacterium (assembly GCA_018402085.1). Classification (GTDB taxonomy): domain Bacteria; phylum Bacteroidota; class Bacteroidia; order Flavobacteriales_D; family Sanyastnellaceae; genus Sanyastnella. Next base: position 1,360,678 of record JAGYJM010000002.1, read on the forward strand.
CAGGCCGTTGTGCGTTCACACGCAGCACTCGCTCAAACCGGCAGCATTGCGGCAGCCGAACATCGTGATATGCTGACGAAGAATGTGCGCAAGGCTTGTGCGCGTTTACTTCATACGGATGGCGACACGATCGTTCTTGCGCCCAATACCTCCACTTTAATCATCAGCCTTGCTGCGACGCTTCAACCGCACTTGAGTACCGTTGGCGCATTGGCCGGAGAATACCCCTCTCTCCTGCTGCCTTTCGAGCGCCAGGGTTTTCGCCTCAAACGCTTTGAAACACCTCCTGACGGCAGCCTTGATCTTGATGCTTACCTCGATTTCCTCATTGACGAAAAAGTGAGACTTGCCATTTTGAGCCATGTACAATGGGACACGGGCGTGCGTGCTGACATCCGGCGCTTTTGCGCCGTTTGTAAAAGTGAAGGCATTCGCACCCTCATCGATGCGACACAAAGCATGGGCATTATTGAAATGAATCTGAGAGCGCTCGGTGCAGATATTGTTGTGGCAAGCACTTACAAATGGCTGCAAGCAGGATTTGGTCTGGCAGTTGCGAGCCTCTCACACGACTTCAGAACGGATTTTCATGCGCGAATTGGCGGGTTCGGCTCTATGCGGCACGATGGCTCACTTCCTGAGGCCAGTTCAACGGCATTCTACGAACCAGGTCACCTCTCCTCTCCTACCATGGCCGCCCTTCTGTGCAGCATCGAACAGAAACTTGCGGCTGGTATGCCCGAGCTCGAAATGAAAGCAAGCAAGAAAGCAGAACAACTTCTGGAGATAATTCAATATAATGGTTTTAAAATCAAGGGTTTAATCTCCGCGCAGAAGCGCGGGATGATCATTTGCTACTCCGCTTCTAAGGCTGCACATGACGCTTTGCTTGCAGCCGGCTTTCAATGTTCATATCGATCAGAGGGCATCCGTTTATCAGTGCACTATTCTACTCCTGAAGAAACGATTGGAGCACTGGAAGAATACTATCGGAAACAGCAGGCAGTCATTCTTTGACAAAAAGGCGTCGATGCTCACCTGAATGCAGCACATAGGTGCCTTTGGCTAGGTCTGTCACATCCAATCCGCCTAAAGCATCCGCCGCTTTTGCGGCGAAAACAGTATTACCTGCCAAGTCGTAAATGATCACTTCTTCTCCGGCAATGTGTGTACCGTATAAACGGTCAGTTACGGGATTCGGGTAAAGCTTAGGAACGAGCGCCGTGGAAGGATCATTGGCTGAAGTCGGACTGTCTACATAAATCGTATTTGTGTGCTCCCAGGTTTTATTCAGCATTTCGTAGTATTCTACCTGGATATCGTCATATGCGCCGGCATCAGGAGAGAGAATGACTGAGAATCTTTCTCCCGGATAAATTTCGAGTGTATCCGGATAGAATGGCTCGGGCAATTCTCTGCCATCAGACATCAGCACCTCAGGATTGAGTCCTTCGGGAAAAATCACCCTTGTTACGGAGTAAGCCATATTGCCCAGTCGTAAGGCTATGTTTTCACCGGCTTCATAGATCACGTGCTGGTCGGTATCTTCTTCGAGTTGCGTACCTGATTTACCGTTGATCATGAAATAATCCGGCCTTATCTCATGAAAAGGAAACGCCTCGGTAGGCGCAAGATTGGTCATGATTTCAAGGTCAGAAAAGAGAAATGGATATTCACGTTGGTAGACCGGGCTTCCTTCAAAAAGTTGATCTTCAGCATAATCGACAAGTAAGAGGCCATACATGCCCATGGTAAGGTGCAGAGTGGTCGTTACATGGCAGTGGTACAGGTAGGTACCGGGGTGCAGCGCATTGAATTCGTAGGTACCGGTCTCATTTGGAAAAACGTAAAAGCTTGTTTGAGGCACACCATCATTGACCTGATCAACGTCTAAACCGTGCAAATGAATGGTATGCGCCTCAGGAGACGGATTGAACATACTGATACTGACATCCTGGCCTTGATCAAAGCGTAAAAGTGGCGCGGGCAAAGACATTTCGTCTCCGGGATAATATCCATAACCCCAGAAAGGAAGGTTTCCGCCGGATTCAATCTGGAAGGTGCCGTTCATGCCTGAAAACAGGCTTACTTCGACTACATCCTGGGCCTTTAGCACCGTCTGAAAAATGAGTGCAAAGAGGAAAAATGCAACTTCCTTTTTCATTGTCCGACGTGAATTTGGGTGATCATGCCTCCGGGGTAAAACCCGGTATTGGTGACGGCTATGAGGTTGTGGTCATGCACGGGGTAGACCCCTTCAATATTGGCGAACAGTCGGAAGGTCATTGCATCTCCGCTTTTGACAGGAATGGTGTCTTTGCTCCATCCTATGCGCTCAGGCTGGTGCTGAGACGAAATGATCTCGACATGGAATCCGTGAAAGTGCATCACATGATCCATGAAACCTGAATTTACGACCGTTATGTAGGCTTCTTCATTGAGGTCAAGAGTGACGAGTGCATCTGCATCATCTAACGTTTCCGGGAAAAAACGTCCGTTGATTAGAAAGAGCTCCGGCTGGTATTCATCTGGCATGGCAGTAGCGCTGGCACTTGCAAGGTCGAAGGTGTGATCCTTGTTGAGGTCAAAAAGGTTCCAGCTAAAAACAGGCAAGGCACCCAGTCCGACGTGTATCACTCCTGAAGCGCCGATCAGCTCGCCGTAAGCACGATCGGAATAGTAGCGATACGTACCTGCTTCATCAAAGCTGAGGGTGAAAGAAACCTCTCCTAATGCAGGTAATACATTGTCACTCTCCAGGTATCCGTCTACAGTGAAGGTATGCTCGAGCGTATCCGTATTGATCACGACTAGGTTCAGTTCTTCGTCTATCTCAAGCGAAATGATCACATTCTTTGAATTGATCATTTCTGAAGTGTTAAAGGCTGCCACGCTGATCACTTCATCTTGCAGAGTGACCTCACCTTTGTTGAGGTAAAGTGTGAGGTCGAGTCCGACTGCTGTCGATGTCACTAACAAAAGACAGGCAAGCAACAAGGCTGCTGCTTTATTCTTTGATTTCAACTCCATTCCAGAAAGCTACATAATTTTCAATCTCTTTTGCTGCGTCTTTCGGTTCGGGATAATACCATGCAGCATCTTTATTGGCATCACCATCTACTTCAATATTGAGATAAGCAGCGGTTCCCTTCCACGGGCAGTAAGAGGTAGTATCGCTTTTGATCAGTAATTCATCGTTTACTGAATCTGGCGGAAAGTAGTGGTTGTTTTCAACAACAATGGTATCGTCGCTATCGGCGATCACTTTACCCTTCCAAATAGCTCTCATGGTGTTTGTGTTTTGCGGAGTATTACGTCACTGAAATAGCAACGCTCGTCTTGAATTTGTTCAATGTACTCCAGACCGTATTCAGCGGTGATGCGTTTTACGGATTCGATGTCATACTTCTTTGAGGTCTCTGTGTGGATCTTTTCTCCTTCATCGAAATGTACAATGCGATCGATAGCTTCAATGTAGACTTCTTGAGCTTTCAAGCTAACGAGGTAACTTCTGGCCTCCCCTTTCACAGGATCGTAGAGCGGCGCATGCTCAAAAGCTTCGAGATCAAAATTGGCGCCCAGCTCGCGGTTGATGCGTCTTAAGAGATTGAGGTTGAACTCACTGGTAACACCTGCACTGTCATCGTATGCAGGTAAGATAATGTCAGGGTTCTTTTTAAGATCGACCCCGAGTAAGAGTCTGTCATCCTGCTGCATTGCAGCAGACAGGCGTTTGAGAAAATTTCGGGCATCCGCATCTGACATGTTGCCAAGGTTGCTCCCCAGAAACAGCATAACTCGGGGAGTGTTGTTCTTCTCAAGTTTATCAAGCGCCGCAAAGTAATCGCCTTGAATGGGGAACACCTCAATATTTTCAATTTCTCCCTCTACAAAAGCCTTCAACTCATCAAGTGCATGCTGAGAAATATCAATGGGGCAATACCGGAAAGAATGGCTGGCATGCAGTGCCTTCAGCAGATGGATGGTTTTTGTTCCGTCGCCGGCACCGAGCTCGATTAATTCAAAGGGCTGATCAAAGGCGAGTAAGCGAATCAGGTCATCGGTGCGCTGTTTAAAAATCTGCATCTCACAGTCTGTCAAATAGTACTCCGGAGCGTTCATGATTTCGACAAAGAGCTCATCGCCTTTGGCATCATAGAAGTACTTGCTCGGCAGCTTCTTAGGTTCAGCCGAGAGTCCGGCATCTACTTCTTTTGCAAACATCTGTTTCATTGGTCTTTGGCGAGGCGAATGCCGCTAAACTGCCACCTCATTTCCGGGTGAAAAAAGTTTCTGTATGTGATGCGGGAGTGTCTTTGAGCTGTGGCTGGTGAAGCGCCTCTGAGCACCATTTGGTTGACCATGAATTTGCCGTTGTATTCACTGGTCGGTCCGGATGGCAGACGAAATCCAGGGTATGGTCGATAAGCACTTCCTGTCCATTCCCATCGCTTTCCCCATTCAAGTTCAGCGGCCATCGCTTCCCACTCTGCTTCAATCGGCAGGCGGTATCCGGCCCAGTGTGCAAAAGCATCCGCTTCATAGTAGCTCACATGACAGAGCAATTCATTGCCGTCAACCGGTTGAAGTCCTGATAAACTATATCGGAACCAGTCATCTTCTTGCTTCATCCAATACATTGGATGGCTGACTTGATGATCGTTCTTCCAGGACCACCCATCGTCAAGCCACAACTCAGGCCTTTCGTAGCCTCCATCTTCCATGAATGCGAGGTACTCTGCATTTCGCACCAGCGATTTGCGTAGTGCCGCCGGGTACAAATAGACCCTGTGTGCCGGTTGCTCATTGTCAAATGCCTCTTTCATCTCTGCTGCTGCACCAATGGTATAGACCCCTTCATTGATCGTTTTCCAGCCGTCATCCTGACTGTCGTACCCGCCGGCGTAATCAACATCAGTTGCGTACACAGGGTGCGACGGATTGCATGACAGCGCCACTTTGAGGTCTGTAATCAGCAATTCCTGGTGTTGTTCTTCATGTCGGATTCCCAGGCTTAGCAAATCAAGTACATCGTCGCTGAGAGGGTGTTCACAAAGCTTCTCAATACCGTTGTCTACATGAATCCGATAGTCATACACTTCATTGACACCAGGTCGTGTAATACTTCCTCTTTCTTCGCGCTTCGTTCGTTTGCCAATGCTGTTGTAATAGCTATTGAAGTAATAGCTGAACCGGGAATCAAATTCACGGTAATCGTGAGCATATGGCTTCAGGATCATCTCTTCGAAGAACCAGGTGGTATGTGCGAGGTGCCATTTGGGTGGACTGGCGTAGAACACGACTTGAGGAAGATGGTCTTCGGTGGAGAGCGGGTGACAAATCGCTGCAGTGCGTGATCTCACTTCCTTGAAGCGGCTGAGCAATTCTTGATGATGTAGCGTCTTGAGACTGGCTTCTTCGAGCATGGATGCAGATCGTTTTGCCGGTTTATGCTAAATAAAAGAACCCGTAGATCAGCTTGAAAGTTCCGAAAAAAGTGGGAGAAGAAAAAAGCCCGGCGGTTGCCGGGCTTTTCACTATCGTTTGTCAGTTGATTATTGCTGCTTCATGATGCGCGCTGTGGTCTGTGAATTCCCTACCTGGAGGTTGAGGAAGTACATACCGTTTGCAACACCTGTAAGGTCAATTTCGTGACGCAATTCTGCATTTACACCGTTTACTTCCTGAGCGCGAATGATACGTCCGCTTCCGTCAAGTACGTTGTAAGCTACTTTCTGCCCATTTAAACCATTGATGTTCAGGAAGAACATGCCGTTGCTTGGGTTTGGTGCCACGAAGAAAGTCACTCCGCCTTCAAGCTCACCGATACCCACAACAACATCAGTTTCAAAGGTTTCAGAACAACCATTCTCATCTGTAACGGTTACGCTGTAGCTTCCGGCTTCAAGTCCGTCAATATCTTCAGTACCGGCAGAGAATCCGCCCGGACCGCTCCAGTCAAAATCGTAGGCTCCAACACCACCGCTCACTTCGAGATCAATAGAACCGTCACCGGCTCCATCTGCACTTTCTTCAACGACTGTACCGTCAACTTCGAGTGCATCCGGCTCAGTAAGTGAGAAATCCGCGGTAGCTGCACAACCGTTCGCGTCTTCAACGGTTACGGTATAGTCATCGGCTTCGAGGTCATCGAAGGTAGCTCCTGACTGGAAATCAACTCCGTTAATGCTGTATGCGAGGTCTCCGGAGCCACCGGCGCCGTTTACAACGATCACACCGTTATCATCACCGGCACAAAGCGGATCCGTAGCTTCACCATCAAGGATAACAGCAGCCGGTTCGGTGAGTACAGCTTCGAAGGTGTCTGTGCAACCCTCAGCGTCAGTCACAACGATGGTATAGGTATCGGCTCCAAGATCGGCAAGATCGAGCATATCCATTTCCATTCCGTCATTGACCACGTAGACAAAGTCACCATTGCCGCCTGCTGCAGTGCCTGAAATGCTGCCGTTTTCGTCGCCATTACAAAGTGGGGCGATCACGTCGAGTGGCAGCTCAATTGGATCAGCACCTTCGATGTCAGCAATGTTGTTAGTTTCGTCAGTACATCCGTTGGCGTCTTGGGCGATAACGGTGTAACTGCCAGGAGTCACGTTGAAAACGTTGCTCGCCTGGAAGGTCTCGCCTCCATCGATAGAGAACTCAAGCGGAGCCGTACCTCCCCCTGCTTGTACAACGACCGTGCCGTCAGCAGTGTTCGCGCAAGTTGCATTTGCCTGACCGGTAATGTTTACAATAACAGCAGAAGGCTGTGTAACAGCGATGCTTTGTGACTGGCCGGTGCAGTTGTTCTCGTCAATAGCATACACGGTATATTGTCCGGGACCGAGATCAGTGAGTTCAGTAAGTGGTTGTGGATCTCCGAGACCGGCATCGGTATCGAAAAGAATTTCTCCGGTACCGCCCATACCTTCTACAGAGATCACTGCGTTTGCTGCTCCATTACAAGTAATTCCGCTGGCAAGGGAAAGTGTTACTTCGATCGGATCCGGTGAAGGAACGTCAAAGGTCTGTTCAACGCTACAGCCCTGGCTGTCTTCAACTACAATGGTATGCTCTCCGGGAGAAAGGTTCGTGAAGTTGCTGTTGGCAAGTTCGTTGCCACCATCAATAGAATAAGTTACGGCACCTTGTCCGCCGCTCACTACGATCTGTGCGGCTCCGTTGTTTGTATCAGGGCATGATGTTGCGGTGAGGTTAATGTTGTCAATTGCGAGGAGGCAAGGGAAGACACAAGAACCATCGTCTGAAGTGGCTGCAGGATCATAGTTATCTGCTGCTTCATCGGTACATCCGAAAACAGCGCTTTCATCAGAACAGAATGGGAACGCCACTCCGAAATCAGAGTTGGCCTGTACGCTGTTCACGAATACCTGAATATTTACAAAGCCGCAAACTTCACCTTGCGTGGTAAACTGACCGATCAATACGCGAAGATCATCGCCGGGTACTGCGTTTACGGCATCACCACTGAAGAGGGTAAACCAGGCGCCGTCGTTAATAACCACGTCTCCGCCACCGGCGAAAACGTCTACCCATGGATCTTGAGCAGACTGCACAGCCGTGATGTCTGACCCGGGGTCACTGCTTGACGTGCGACCAATGGTCACGTAGCTGTCAAATTCTACAGCGGGGAAAGAAACATATAATGCTTCGAGGATATTCGAACCTACGTTTGCTCCCAGGTTGTTTTGGTAAAACGCTTCGGTGGTTTCAATCACGAGAGGCTCTCCCGGAACTGCATAAACCGCAGATACGAAGTCATCTTCGTTCTCAAGTACCGCGTATACCCGATAGGTCGTGTAATCGGTAAGGTCAACGTCTCCGACCATTCCGGTGTGTTCGGCAAAGACCTCCACTTCGATGTCTGCCAATTGGGCAGATGCACTGACAGCAAAGAATGCCGCGAACAAAAAGAGTAGTGATTTTTTCATAAGAAATAGGGTTGGTATGAAATTTCGTTGGTAAATATAGTGGCTTCCACACGCCTTACAATTCAGTAATGCGCGTTTTTTCAACAATGCTAAAGGTATTTAGGGTGCCTGAGCGGCGAAAAAGAGACTTTCGGTTCATGAGCTGATGCGAGAAAGTATGTATCGGTTTGTCATGATGTCTACTGCAGATCAGCTTAAAAGTTTCGTTTTCCACGCATCGGGAACATTCTTTTTTGATTTCGCATGGTAATCAAAACACACGAGTACCGACTTCCCTCTGACGCAGGGCTCTTCATTTTCAGTCTTGTATCCCTTTCGGTATCCTTCGTATGAAAGGGTCAGGCTTGTATTCCCAATATGTTCTGTCCGTGTCACAATTCGTAAGCGGTCGTTCAGTAAAACCGGACGAAGGTAGTCGATTTCATTGCGGGCCAGTAAAATTCCGTCGCGTTCCCAGTTCCATTCTGCCCCTACAAGCTCTCTGAAAAATCCCATCCTTGCTTGTTCAAAATAACTCAGATAGACCGCATTATTCACGTGGCCCATCACATCAATGTCTGCAAATCGCACCTCTATGCGTTGTTCATGTGTCATGTTTCGGGTCGTTTGGAACTGCGAAAATGAACATATTTCAGAAATCAGCGCTTGCCTCCGTTACCCCTTTTATCTTTGCACCTCATTCAAGCACCTATGTGGAGAGCCATTTTTCTACCTTTTTACCTCACTTACCTGATAGCAGGTATTTCAGTGAATCTCTTTTATTTTATGCAAACACCCGAGCATGCGGGCTGGCTGGCCTCTACCCTGTGCCATCTGATTGCTCTCATCTGGTTCTTGTACCTCCGTTCTTCAAAGCTCGCGAATGTCAATCTTATTACAGTGGTCATTACCGCATCTTCAGGCGCTGCCCTCTTGATTTCAGCCGGCTACTACGTGATTGTAGATGACGCGGCCGGACTCGGACTTGCGGCGGCGGCGCTCGCTTTCGTGCTTTGGTTCGTTTACCAGCTCAGTTGCCTTAAAATTCGCACCTACCGAGGCCCTTTGAAGGTAGGAGATAGCTTTCCGCAGTTGAAAATCAACGATGGCTCACCCCTTCCGATACCTGAACAAAAGCAATGGCTGGTCTTACATGAGGGATACTGGAGTGCCTTTGCGCGTCACCAGGCTAATCTCCTTCAGGAGGCCGCAGCTGATTTTAAAGAGCACACGTGTGAAATCGTTCACATGGCAATGCACTCGCATGGTGATACGGATCTTTCAGGTGTCAATCAGGTAATGATTCACAGCGCAGAAGCGCTGGATGCGAACAAGCTTCTTCTGCCTGCCAGTTTACCTTACGGAGTCAAATCAGACAGTTCACACCGCCATGTAGCTCGTCCGTCTGCTTTTTTGATCAACGAAACCGGACATATTGAGGCCATCGTGGTGCCAGACGATCGCAGAAAACTGCCAGGCGCTTTGTTCATGCTGCGCTACCTCACAAAAAAGGGAGCCTGAAGCTCCCTTTATTCACACAATAAGATTCTGACCAGCGATGCTTTACTTGAGGATCACACGCTCACGTGTAAGGTGCTCATCGCCTTTGATCTCGAGAAAATACATCCCGCGCTTTTGCGCGGAAACATCAAATACCAATTCGCTGCCGTCTGCTATCGACTCCATGACGATCTTTCCTGTGAGATCAAAGAGACGCACAGCCACACCCTCCGGAACATTGCTGACATAAAGTTGATCTGAAACCGGATTCGGATAGAAGGTAACACCTTCGATATCGGTCTGAACACTCACCGAAACCGGCTCTACTACTGTAATTGTGCCAAACTGGGTAGCCGCATGGTTACCGACTGTACATTCATAGTCATATTCACCTGCAATGGTGAAGGTGTGCGTAAACTGCCAGGGCGCAGACTCTGAAGGGTGGCTGAATGCCTCAGGTCCTGAAGTGCTCGACACGTTGTGAAAGCCCGAAATACAGTCCCATAATACATCATCCCCCACTTCAATAGTGATGAATTGCGGCTCATAGTAAGGAGTGACGCCGCTTCCGCCACCTACCTCAACGGTATGAGTCGTTTGAGCATTGAGTGTTGGAATAATGAAGAGAAGAAAAAAGGTGTAAAGAATTCGCATGTGATGTAATTTTTTGTCTGAAATACATTTGAATATTAACAGCACCTGACTCTGAAAGGTTGCCTGATGCCCCAAAATTACCGCTTTCTCGGATGAACAGCGGAAATGGATCGAAAATTGCCGGTCTTTTCCACAAGTGGACGTACTTATCAACAAAAACATCGCTTTTTTCCTGTATTGCTTGTCTGTCGCGAGTTTTCGCATATATATTTGTCGCGATTCATCGATTGTCTAATTAAAACATTTCTAGAATGAATAAAGCAGAATTGGTAGAGAACATGGCAGAAAGAGCCGGTATCTCTAAAGCAGATGCAAAGCGCGCACTTGACGCTTTCATTGACACGACAACTGAAGCCCTCAAGAAAGATGATCGTGTAGCTTTAGTTGGATTTGGTTCTTTTTCGGTAAGCGAGCGCTCAGCGCGCAAGGGTCGTAACCCACAAACCGGTAAAGAAATCACCATCAAGGCGAAAAAAGTCGTTAAGTTCAAGCCAGGTGCTGAGCTTTCTGACAAAGTGAAGTAAGACATTTCTCCTTTCGAAGAAAAAGTCTCCTCGATTCGGGGAGGCTTTTTTATTTGTACCTCATGGATCCTATCAAAGGCTACGCTTGTTTGCAAGAATTTATGACTGAAGAGCGCGATGCACTTTTCAGGCGAATCGCCGCAGAACGCACCCGTTACCTCAGCGTCGTGATCGAAGATATTTACCAGCCGCACAATGCCAGCGCCGTGCTGAGAAGTTGCGACTGCTTCGGCATTCAGGATGTGCACATCATCGAAAACGAAAACGAGTGGAACATCAATGAAGGTGTGGCTATGGGCGCCGGTAAATGGCTCACAGTGAATCAGTACAATTCACAAGCACACAATACAGCCCCTACCCTTCAGGAACTTAAAAATCAGGGCTATCAAATTGCGGCTACCACCCCACACCGCGATGATTATTCTATTGCCAACCTTCCGCTGAACCGGCCTATTGCCCTCGTTTTTGGAGCCGAAGTGCGCGGGGTCAGTGATACCGTTTTTGATATGGCTGATCACTTTGTGCGCATCCCGATGCACGGCTTTACGGAAAGCTTCAACATCAGTGTTGCTGCGGCATTGTGCCTTTATGAATTAGGAGGCAGAATTCGACGTGAAGTACCACAATGGCAGCTTAGCCCCGAAGAGCAGACGGCCTTGCTTTTCGAGTGGGCACGCAAAAGCGTACGCGAAAGTGACGCCATACTTGAGCGGAACGGAATACAATGAACCTCGATATCTCGTACCGTTCACTCATACGCATCGCGCTGCCCCTCTCCCTCGGCGCCTTTGTGCAGTTTATCGTAGTTCTGACTGACAACTTATTTCTGTCGGATGTAGGTGCCTATGCAATCAATAGCGCCGGTAATGGCGGACTCCTTTACATCACTGCTGTGATGCTGGCTACAGGTCTCGCTTCAGGTGTGCAGATCCTCATCGCGCGTCGAAAAGGCGAAGGCCGCATTGAAGATATTGCACGTTGGTTCGGCGCAGGTATGCGCACGGTGATGGGGCTTGCAGTGCTTATTTTTCTGCTGTTCAGGTTGTTTGATGCCTACGCCTATCAGCACTGGATACGCGATGTGCAACTACGTGAAATGATGCGCGAGTTCCTTGATATTCGGCTTTTCGGCTTGTTTGTTTATTTCCCTACCCTGATTCTCAACAGCCTTTTCATCGGCATAGCCCGCACACGGATACTTACCTGGACCATGGTGCTGACTGCCGGAGTCAATATCGTGTTTGATTATTTTCTGATTTACGGACATGCCGGTTTCCCGGAGATGCAGCACCGGGGTGCTGCACTCGCTACTTTTATTGCTGAATGCTCCGGATTAGTCTTTATGATCGCCAGCACCGCCTACCTCTTTCGTCCGCAAAAAGGCATTCTGCAGCTCAACCTTTTCAACGGGCTATTTACCCGACAAGTCGGAATGTTTCGCAAACTGATCACCCTCAGTGCACCACTGATGCTGCAGCAGGTGTTGGTGCTGGGCACCTGGACATTCTTTTTCTTTCTGGTCGAGAAGATTGGCGTAATGGAACTGAAAGTTTCACACCTCGTCAGAAACATGTATATGCTCGCCTTCGTTGCCATCTATGGCATCGGTTTTACCACACGCACCGTCGTATCTACACTGATCGCTGAAAAACGTCAGCCAGCGATCGGTACGGCTCTTAAACGATTGATCCTGATGAATGTGACGGGTTCACTGATACTTTGCCATGGGCTCATTCTTTATCCTGACTTCATAGCTAGCTTTTTCTTTTCTGCGCAAAGCGCAGGATATGAGGCCTTGGTTAAAAGCTTTCAGGTAGCCTTCTTCGTAGTCTTGCTCTTTTCGGTTTCCGGAATTTTTCTCAATACAGTTGAAGGAAGCGGCCGCACACGTGATGGCTTACTTATTGAAATTGGAAGCGTTTCGTTTTACCTCCTTGCCGTATACTATGTCACAGTAGTCTCCCCCAGCCCGATTCATATCGTGTGGATGACAGACTACATCTACTTCGGAGTTTTGGGCGTGCTTAGTCTGCTGTACCTTCGCTTCAGTAACTGGAAATACCATCAAGTATGAGTCTCAAGGTCGTGTTCATGGGTACACCGGAGTTTGCAGTAGCGAGCCTGCAGGCCATTCACGAAAGCATACACGAGGTGGTTGCTGTGGTTACGGTTGCAGACAAGCCGTCAGGTAGAGGACGTAGACTTCGTCCGTCAGCCGTAAAAGCTTTTGCTTCAGCACACAATTTACCCGTATTGCAGCCTCTGAAGCTGCGTGATGAAGCCTTCATCAGTGAATTGAGAAACCTGCAGGCTGATGTGTTCGTTGTGGTCGCCTTTCGGATGTTGCCCAAAACGGTATGGGAGATTCCACCCCTTGGCACGATGAACCTGCATGGCTCATTGCTTCCCCAGTACCGTGGGGCAGCTCCGATTCATCGGGCAGTGATGGACGGTGCTACAGAAACGGGCTGCACCACCTTTCTGATCAACGAAGAAATCGATACCGGAGCGATACTGCTCCGGGAACGCATAGAAATCGGTCTGAACGAAACCACCGGCGACGTACATGACCGGATGATGGTAACAGGCGCACAGCTTCTTTTGCGCACCCTTGATTTACTCGAGTCTAAAGAACTTACGCCCATTGAGCAGCACACGGCGACAAACGAACAACTGCGACCTGCTCCGAAACTGTTTAAAGAAGATTGCCGAATCAACTGGAGCCGTGCGGTCAGCGAAGTGCATGATTTTGTACGGGGCTTGTCGCCTTTTCCTTCAGCGTGGACCTTGCTCGAAGGTGACGAAGAACGATCGTTTAAGATTCTAAACGGACGGCCTACCGATCAAAAAACAACGCTACCCCCGGGTGAGATTCGGGCGACACGTCATGAACTATTCGTTTCTGCAGGTGATGCTTTCTTCAAAGTGACTCAACTTCAGCCTGCGGGTAAACCCAAAATGCAGGCTGACGCGTTCTTGCGCGGGCATGATGTGAATGGACTTCGCTTTATTTAGGCTGTTTACTTTTGTACTGCTATAAGGATAGATTACTGAAATTCAGCATAATATTGTCTTCTTTCTGAATGTATCATCAAAGATAATTGAGCCACTTCAGAAGCGAACAGCTCGGCTCTTGTTTACACTTGTGAATACATTTGTAACCGATACGACACAGGAAATAGTTACATTTGTTTCATGGAAGCGTTCAGCAAACGAATACAGTCGGTCATGCAGCACTACAATCTCTCAGCGAGCCGTTTAGCGGATAAATGTGGTGTACAGAGATCGGCGATATCTCACATTTTAAACGGGAGGAACCGTCCGAGTGTGACCTTTCTCATGGCACTAAGTGAGGCTTATCCTGAGTTGAACACCCGATGGCTGCTCCATGGAAAAGGCAATATGGTTACATCTGTATCAGGTAAGGAAGACGGCACAAATGAAGCACCTGTCAATCCCCTGCAAACCCAGCCAGCAATGACGAATGATACGCAGTTTACTTCTCTTCCAAAAGGGAGCAGTGAAAAGCAAGTCAGCGGTGAAAAAACCTCAGAAGGAATGTTTACAGGTGTAGACACAAATGTAAACAGTAGCTCTCGGAAGCAACATGCGAATCGCACGGTGGTTCAGGTTATTTTGCTTTATGAAGACGGCAGCTTTTCAGCGCATCCGCCTCAAGGTTATGATGGCTCACCCTCATAGGCCTCGATAAGCAAATCCAGGATGCTGCCGGCAGCTTTGGCGATGTTGGTTCCCGGACCATAGATGCCCGCGACCCCCTGCTCGTACAAGAATTCGTAGTCAGGTTTCGGGATCACGCCGCCCACTACTACAAGAATATCTTCACGACCGAAAGATGACAACGCTGTTATCACCTCAGGCACCAGGGTTTTATGTCCGGCCGCCAGCGAACTCACCCCGAGAATATGCACATCGTTCTCAACGGCCTGCTGTGCAGCCTCCTCCGGGGTTTGAAAGAGCGGGCCAATATCGACATCGAAACCGATGTCAGCGAAAGAGGTGGCGATTACCTTGGCGCCTCGGTCGTGACCATCTTGTCCCATCTTAGCGATCATGATTCTCGGACGTCTCCCTGCGAGCAGTGCAAAGTGGTCTGCTTTGGCGAGCACTGATTTGAATTCTTTTTCGTCTTTCACTTCTGAAGAGTAAACACCTGAAACGCTTTGAGTTTGCGCCTTGAATCGGCCAAAGACCTCTTCCATGGCGTCAGAGATCTCTCCGAGCGTAGCTCGGACGCGTGCGGCTTCTACGGCAGCTTCGAGAAGGTTGCCTTTTTGCGAGCCGGTTACTTTCGTGATATGCTTCAAGGCTGCGGCTACCTTTTCAGCGTCACGAGCCTTCCGCAAATCAGCAAGCCTTTGAACCTGGCCGCTGCGTACTGCTGAATTATCTACCTCAAGCGTTTCGATATCGCTTTCTTGATCAGTCTGGTAGCGGTTTACACCTACGATCACATCGCGACCACTGTCGATGCGTGCCTGTTTTCTGGCTGCCGCCTCTTCGATACGAAGTTTAGGTACACCGGTCTCGATCGCCGCAGCCATACCGCCGAGTTCTTCAACCTCCTGAATGTGCTTCCATGCCCGTTCAGCGATATCTTTTGTCAGGGTCTCCACGTAATCAGAGCCTGCCCACGGATCGATGGCACGGGTGACATCTGTTTCATTCGCGATATACAACTGTGTATTGCGCGCTATTCGGGCGCTAAAATCTGTTGGAAGCGCGATCGCCTCATCAAGGGCATTCGTATGCAGGCTCTGAGTGCCTCCTAAGACCGCAGACATGGCCTCAATGCAAGTGCGAGCCACGTTATTAAAGGGGTCCTGTTCTGTGAGGCTCCATCCTGAAGTCTGGCAGTGGGTGCGCAGGGCCATTGATTTGGGGTTTTCCGGATTAAACGACTGGATCAGGTGTGCCCACAGCCATCGTGCAGCGCGCATCTTGGCAATCTCAGTAAAGTGTTGCATCCCGATGCCCCAAAAGAATGATAAGCGTGGTGCAAAGGCGTCAATGGGTAAACCGGCCTTCAATCCGGCACGTACATACTCCAATCCGTCTGCAAGTGTGTAGGCCAGTTCGATATCCGGCGTAGCGCCGGCTTCCTGCATGTGGTAGCCTGAGATGCTGATAGAATTGAAGCGCGGCATGTGCTTTGACGTGTAGGCAAAGATGTCTGAAATGATGCGCATCGATGGTTTTGGTGGGTAGATGTAGGTGTTGCGCACCATGAATTCTTTCAGAATATCATTCTGAATGGTGCCCGAAAGCCAATCGCTCCGCACACCTTGTTCTTCAGCCGCAACGATATAAAACGCCATCACCGGAATGACGGCGCCATTCATGGTCATAGAGACCGACATCTTATCAAGCGGTATTTGGTCAAACAGCAGCTTCATGTCTTCAACCGAGTCAATCGCCACGCCGGCTTTGCCAACATCTCCTTTCACTCGCGGGTGATCGCTGTCATAACCGCGGTGTGTGGCAAGATCAAACGCGACACTAAGGCCTTTTTGACCGGCGGCAAGATTTCTGCGATAGAAGGCATTCGAGGCTTCTGCGGTTGAAAACCCGGCATACTGACGGATCGTCCATGGTCTACTGCCATACATCGTGGTGTAAGGCCCCCGCAAATAGGGCGCAAAGCCAGATGCAAAATGCATGTGGTCATGCGCGCTCTTCGGATAAAAAGCTTTGAGCTCTAGTCCGGCTGGCGTCATCACCGAGCCGGCAGTTTTTTGGGCTTGCAGTCGATCAACGGCACCCGCTGTCTTTTTCCAATTCAGGTTCATAACTGCGCTTATTTTCGGTTATTGAGATGGGCGAGACGCAATGGCCTGAGACGTCCGCCCAGCCTTTCCCATGATTCTTCGCTAACCGGTTGATCCGGCTGGTATTTATTGACACCGATCAAGGCTTGATTTCCGCTTATGAATGCATCTTCAAGTGCTTTCCGGTCATTCTGGAGCCAGCCTGTTACAAGGGTGGTTCCACCTGCGGTCGTTATAGGCTGTTGCTCTAGCGCTTCAAAGGCTCCGGCAGCGGCATCGATCATCCGATTGGTGAGTTCTTCGATGTAATAGCTGCCACCTGCAGGGTCTGCAACCACGTTCAACATCGACTCATCTTTGAGCAGGTGCTGGATATTGCGTGACCATCGATAATGATGAGCTTCTTGTGTTCGCCATGGTTCAAACGAGGGTAAGTCGAGGCTGTCACAGCCACCCAAAACCGCTGCCATGGCAGAAGTTGTCAGACGCAAGAGGTTGTTATGCTTGTCGTTCTGAGCAAAATGTCGCTGTGAACCCGTAGCGTGTACCCAGGTAACTACGCTGCAGTCTTCCTGAATTCCGGAGGCCTCTGCCAGGTGAGCCCACATCTGGCGGAAACACCTGAACTTAGCGATGCTCGTAAAGTACGATGAGCCTGCAGAAAGATGGAACTCAATCAAGGGCGACACTGAATCTCCTGACATCCCATGCTTTTGCATGGCTTTCCAGTACAACTGTCCGAGGTGCAGCGCTATGGCAATTTCATGCACCTCTGACATCCCCGCCTCAAAATAGTTAGCCGCCTCCACGCGAAACGCACGAAATCGATCATGCTTCAGTGAAGTAAGATGCGCACTTAAATGATCTTCCTGAACCGCGCATGCCCCTGCACCCTGATGAAACGCTTCTGTAATCGGATCAAATGCAATACAGCCCTTTTTTAGATGGTTTTCTTGTTTGATTTTTAGTGCGTTAATCAGCTTTTCTTCAACCAATAAATCACCTTTAGAAAATACGAGGGTTAGGTCGATCATTTCAAGGTATACGCCTTTGAGCACTTCCGATACTTTATCTGCATCTACACCCTCAGCGATTTCGAGAACGACGCCACCCGCTCCGTGCTCCAAGGCTTTGAGTAAATGAGCGTTGACCTCAGTGGTTTTGCTATCGGGCTGAATACGAAAGGTCTGCCGGATCTGCCAGTCATTCATTTCACCACCATACGCTTTTGGAGGCAAGGTGAACCCTGCTTCAACCTCTTCTTGCGTAAGGTAAGGTTCAATTTCGCCCAGCTCGGGATGCTGCCAGAATAAGTCTTCATAAGGCTTCTCTTTCAGTTCTTTACGGGCTTTGGCAAGCCATTCTTCTTTGCTTACTGAGGCAAAACTCGAATGTCCGAGGTCTTTAAATGTCATCGTCGGAAATTTGGCAGCAAGGTAACGAATGCGCCTGCATTTTATAAGGAGTAGCTACATTGCCGCATGCAAGAAACGATTCTACCCGAAGCATTTTTCGCGGCCGACATCCGGGTCGGTACGGTCATTGAAGCGAGTCCGTTTGAGCAAGCTACGCGTCCGGCCTACATTCTCCGCATCGACTTTGGCGAAGCGATTGGTGTATTGAAATCAAGCGCGCAAATCACTTCACTTTATACACCTGAAGAACTTACAGGACAGCAGGTTATAGCGGTGGTGAATTTCCCGCCGAAGCAGATTGCCAATCTCATGAGTCAGTGCCTGGTGCTCGGCGCAAAAGCGCCGGATGGCAGTGTAGTGTTATTGAAACCGGATCGAAGGGTCAATGATGGATTGCGAATCAGTTAATCTCAGAAGAGCTCGTATTGACCGGAAGACTGCTGATAACTGCGCAAGAGTAGTTTGAATATGGTACCTCGTCCGGGTTCGCTTTCAACGTGCACTTCGCCTCCGTTCTTTTCGGTAAAATGCTTCACGAGGCTGAGCCCGATTCCGGAGCCTTTTGACTCTCCTGTGAAGCGGGTAAATGGTTTGAAGAGGTCTTCTTTGATTTCGTGTAAGTTCATGCCGATGCCGTTATCACTGACTTCAAGCCAGAGGCCGTTGGTGGCCGGCTTAGATCTCACCACAACCTCGATCTTTTCTTTTTTAGGGTCTCCGTATTTGATGGCGTTGACAACGAGATTGAAGAGGATACTTCGGAGGTAGTGTTGATTGAATACAAAGTTGTTCTCGCTGAAAGAATGAGTAAGTGACACCCGGCGAGTCATAAGTTCAGATGGGAGCATCTCACGTACTTGCTCCATCATACCTTCCAGGTCAATCGTTGCCTGCTCTTCCATTTGATCGGCATCCATTCTGGCCAGTTCGATCATACTACCCAGCAGGTGCTGGAGGGTATCAGCGGTGCTAATCAGTTTTTCAGAAACCTGTTTCACCTGCACTTCCGAGGCGTCTTGTCTGAGTAACCGCGAAAGGTTGGCGATATTGCTGACCGATGAACGCAGGTCATGTGATGTTGCACGCAAGATGTGGTTCATCTCCTCTTTTTCTTCAAGGAGGTTTTGGATCATACGCTCGTCACGGGAGACGTCGCGAAGTGTCCACAATACATAACCGGTATCGCCGTCGTCTTTGTGCAAAGGTTGCACAGAACTTTCATAGGTGTGCACGACTCCGTTCAGTTCCAGTCCGATTCGCTGCTTTGAGTAGTATTCAACGGGTTGAAACACGTTCAGCTCTTGTATGCTCAGGGGGGCCTGGGTTTCCGGAGACTGCAGTTTGTTTTGGAACTTACGCTGCAAGTCTTGAAGTTGCAACACCTTCTCAGAAAGGATCCGGCGCGCCGCTTGGTTGCGATAAATGATACGTCCGTCACGATGCAGCAAAGCGATGGCTTCTTCGGCATCTGAGAGTGCATCATTCAACAAGGGCAATACTGCTTCCTCTTCAACTCGATTGGTGTGTTTATGGGTTACATCTTCAAGCTCAGCCATAACGGCACCGGTACGGAACTTGTCATCGGTAAACGGTGTCAGAGAAACGGCATACCATTTGTCATCAACCGGCAGCTCCAGGCTAACGGGTTCATTTTCTTCAATTGCTTTTTTCAGCAGGCTATTAAAGGCTTCCAGGTCTTTGTGATTCAGAATATCAATGAAACGTTGACCGATCCAGAATTCACGAGACTTGCCTTGCACTGCTTTGTTAACGTTCTCAATGACTCCTTCGCGATTGAGTAAAAATACGTCGTTGCGGTGCCGGGTAAAGAAGGCTCTCCAGGAACGGTCAAACACTTCGTTGCTCAGCGTTTTGCACTCACGGCACATGCTCAAAACAAGTGAATCGCCGCTTTCATGCAGCGGTATGCGTTTAAAGGTAGTTTCAATGGATTCGTGACCTCCGTTTACCGTGATCTCTGAATGATACGTCAGGTCTTCTGACGTATCAAAGGCCTGCTCAATCCGTTTGCTCCACGTTGATATCGTTTCGCGGTTCATAGGAAGGTCTTCAAGGAGCTGCCCTTGCACAAAAGAACTGTCTAGTGCGGTAAAATTGTGGGCAGACGCTTTGTTCACAGCGATACAACGCAAGTCGCGATTCCAGAACATGGCCGTATATGGCAACCAGCGAAGTGCACTTAAATCTTCAGCAAACGTATGTAAGGATTCAGATTGAGACATAATGAGTAGCGTCTAACACCTCGGATTAGCCGGATAAATCTCGGTATAATTCTTTGATAATGAGAATTATGACAAGATGATAATCAAGAACTTTTTAACAGCGCCATGCTGACATTGACATCCGGCGCTTTTGCGCCGAAAACAAGCAAGCCTCTATATTTGGATAACGTAAAAAGACCGTCACGAAGTGCATAAACCGGAACTCCAGAAAGCCATTTTTCTCGATCGCGATGGCGTCATCAATTACGATCCGGGGGATTATACATACCGGTTGGCTGATTTTCATTTGACAGAAAGACTTGAGGAAGCGTTGTGTCTACTGCACGCGCAAGGCTATTTGCTGATCGTGATTACGAATCAGGGTGGCATCGCCAAAGGCTTGTATACGCATGCAGATGTGGAAAATCTTCACCAGCACCTTGCTGCGACCTGCAGACAATTTGGGGCTCCACTGACGGATATTTTTTATTCGCCGCACCATGATACGATCGGCAGGTCGCTGAGCCGCAAGCCCGGAAGTCTCATGATTGAACGGGCCATCGCACGTTATCATATTGATGCCTCGCGGTCTGTAATGGTAGGCGATAAGATCAGCGATATTGAAGCAGCCGAAAAATGTGGGGTCCGCGGAGTGCAAATTCCGCGTAATGCTTCGCTGCTTGATTATGTGGATTCCTTAGCTTCGCATTGAATGAATTACGTTTTTCACGACGGTAACTTCTACCCCTCTGACGGTCCGGTGCTGTCGGTTGCGAACAGGGCTTTTCACTTTGCCGACGGTTTCTTCGAGACCATTCGGGTAGTGCATGGTCAGCCCGTCTTTCTCGATGCACACTTCAGTAGGATTCTTGATTCAATGAAGGCCTACCGCTTTGAGCGATCCATACAGTTCACCAGGCAAAAACTTGAAAAGGAATTGCTTTCATTGTTAGAGAAAAACGGCATCCATCAGGGAGGACGTGTGCGCATTACCTTTTCTCGAAAGAGTGAGGGTTTTTACAAGCCTGCTGACAATGAAGTCGATTACGTTATGGAGGCTTACGCGCTCGAGCATAATCAATGGGTCATCAATCAGCAAGGCAAGAAGGTAGATCTTTACCCTGAAATTAAGAAGGATGTCAACCCGCTAAGCATTTACAAAAATTTAGACAGCAAGCTCTACGTGCTCGCCAGCATTTTTGCCCGGGAGAAGGGCCTTGACGATGTTTTGATACAGAATTACAAGGGAGGCATCATAGAGGCGACCTCGGCAAATATCTTTATCGCCAGCAACGGCGTTTTATATACTTCGTCACTTGAAGACGGGCCCATTGCCGGAATTATGCGCATGCAGGTAATCAACCTTGCACTTGAACACAATATCAAGATTTACGAGTGCACACTGACCCCTCAGAACCTGCTTGCTGCTGACGAACTTTTTTTCACCAATGCCATCAGCGGCATTCAGTGGGTGAGCAGTTACCGCACAAAACGCTACTTTAATCAGACTGCGCAACGCATTCTTGCACTGTTGAATGCATCCGTTAATGCCGGTTAAAAAAGCATAAGACAGACCATCGGTAGCGATCACCCGACGATTTTGGCTATTTTTGAAACAATGAAATGGACCCTCGTATTTGTCCTCTTTACCATTGCTTTCTGCGCAAAAGCGCAGGATGATGACACTCCCCGTGTGGTTCAGTTCAGCGGATTGGTGGTCACAGGTGACTCGCTCACCCCGGTGCCTTTTACCACGGTTTTCCGCACCCGTGACGAACGCGGCACTATTACAGACAATCTCGGTTTTTTCAGCATTCCGGCCTACGCCGGAGATACCATCAAATTCTCCAGCGTCGGCTACCTCGCTGCGAAATATGTCATTCCGGATTCGCTCACCACAAACCGCTACAATATGGTGCAGGTCATGCGACGCGACACGGTGCAGCTCGAGACCACCTTCATCTATCCCTGGCCAACCAAAGAGCGCTTCCGTGAAGAGTTTCTGTCGCTCGATCTTCCGGATACCAAAGAAGAAGTTGCCCAGCGCAACCTTGAAGCGGCTATGCTGTACGAACGGATGAACGAAATGGGAATGACTTCAGACGAGAATTACCGTTACGCCATGCAGCGTGAAACCCAGAAGATTCAATACGCCGGAGCCATCCCTACTGTCAGTCTTCTCAACCCAATTGCCTGGGCTCAATTTATACAGGCATGGCGAAGAGGAGATTTCGGCAAGCAGTGATCTGTATGCCGTCTGCGGTCAGCGGTCTGCGGTCTGCGGTCAGCGGTCTGCCGTCTGCTGTCTGCTGTCTGCTGTCTGCGGTCTAGGACCCCTCACTCAATCCCGCTTCGCAGTCTCGGGAGTTCCCCTGAATTCAGCAGAGCCTTTCAGTGAGTTGTGTGACCTGGAAGCGTCCTGAAAGCGTCCCAAAGGCGTCCTCATCCCGATGCGTCGTTATTTTGCTCAAACCCATAATCGCGTTCAACCCTGGCCACCCTTGTCTTATAAGCCCTATACCAGTCTGCACGACCTTTTTTCTGGGCCACGGCATGATCCACATGCTGCTTCCATTTTCGGATAGCGTGTTCATCCCGCCAGTAAGATACGGTGATACCGACCTCTTCTCTGGCGCTTTCAATACCAAGAAAACCTTCTTGCTCCCCGGCGAGAGCTACCATTAAGTCAGCCATAGACTGGTAGCCTTCGGCTACGTCGGTGCGAACAGAAGTAAATATGACTGCATAATAAGGAGGTGAGGGTGTAGCGGCTATTAACGTTGACTTCATCGCTTGGGAGATAATAAACGCACTGTGCAAAGCAAAATTACAGAAAGTACAGCTGTAGGCCGTCTGCCGTCAGCGGTCAGCGGTCTAGGACTCCTCACTCAATCCCGCTTCGCGGTCTCGGTAGCTCCCCTGATTTCAGGGGAGCCTTTGATTATTTGCACGTCCCGAGGGCGTCCTGAAAGAATCCCAAACGATACAAAAAAGGCCCCGGGGAACCGGGGCCTTTTCTCTCAAAAATGAGAAGTTTATTTGATCACAAAACGCGCGGTGTGCTGTTCTTCTCCTGCAACAACTGACAGGTGATAAACTCCCGGAGCAAGGTGCCCGAGATCAAGCACACGATTCACTTCGCGCTGGCTGTTGTTCCAGTCTTCGGTAAATACCTGCTTGCCCATTACATCAGTGATCTCGAGGCGCATGTCTGCTGCATCATTCAGCGCAATACGCAGGTTAATCACACCCTCGGATGGGTTCGGGAAGAGATCAAACCGAGTAAATAGTTCGCTGTTCTCCACGTTCGTTACGGTCACTGCAACTTCTACGCGATCGCTCGGACACATTACTGAGGCTTTCTCAATAGTCCAGTCATAGAAATAGTAGTAATAGCCGCTTCCGTAATTCGAGGTGGTTAATTCTCCTACAGTTCCAATCGGGTATGGGTAGTTGACCCCACTATTATTGCGGAAGAGATTGGCCTCCGGACAACGCAGTGAGAAGTCAATTCCTTCTGGCACGTCAAAGCCGAGGTCAATGACCTGCTCACCAACTGCGAGGTTCACAATGAGCTCGTCGAGAACCACTCCGTTCTGATCAACGAGTCGGATGGTGCGGTTACCTGCTCCGGCGCTTTCGGGTACGAAAACGGTGACGTTCTCAATGGTGAAGGGCTCCCACGCATTAAAGTAGCTTTCACCGCCGATCGATGGCAACCCGCCGCCACCGTCGTTATAGTCTTGTTTACCACCTTGCTCGGTTCCACCGCCGTAAATAGCATTGGCCTCTACCCAAAAACTGGTTGTTTCGGTGAGCATACCAGTGGTGTAGGTTTCACCTTCAGCCAGCGGCAAGAATGCGTCTTCTGTTTCATACCATAGAATATTTTCTCCACTCGCAGAGAGCTCTGCCATGTCGCCTTCGTTGATTTCAACCCCTTCTACAACGGGCTCTTCGGCGGCGTCAAGTACTGTGATTTCTATCGGGTCAGACTCAAGTGTAACATTGTCACAGAGAGCGTCAATCTGCACAGAGTATGTTCCGCTTTCCGTCACCACGATGGTTTGATCTGTAAGGCCATTTGACCACTCGTATCCACTGCCTTCACTGGCTGTCAGAAAGGTCTCCCCTCCTTCACAAAATACGTTCTCGCCTTGAAGGGTAACACTAGGCACTTCTTCTTCAACAACGGTTACTTCAACTGTATTGGATACTGAAGCACAACCATCCGCATCGTATACGACTACACTGTAGCTGCCTGATTCTGACACATCAATACTCTGGCCGTCTTCACCGTTTGACCAGGTATAGGAAGCTCCATTTTCAGCACTAAGCTCAATGCTGGTGCCCGGGCAAATATTGAGTGATCCGTCATAAGCAATCTCACCTGGCTCAGTCAGACATTCTGCCTCAATGTAGTGGTGATACGTGTTGATGTCAGGGTTGTCAACGGAGGTTGTGATACCGCTGGGCCACTTGATAATGACCTGCTCAATTTCAGTAGACTGACCCAGGCCGAAATGGACGGTTAACGATCTCATCGGACTGAAAGACTCGCCTGACCGGACTTCACGGACTTGCATTCCGAAGTCCCCATAGATTTCAACACGAGCACCGATGGCATCCTTATTAGAAACAATTCCTTCAAGGTGAAATTTCACCCAATTGTTGTCATTACCATCATTCACCCAAAGGTTAGATCCATTTATAACATCGAGAAATCCGTCATTATTAAAGTCGCCTATACCGCCATCATCAAAGTTCAGATTGGTTGGAGTGAACGTGCCGTCACCATTATTCAGGTAAAGTTCATCGCCCAACTCTGAGAAGATGTCAATGTAGCCGTTGTTATCGAAATCACCGGCGTCACCGTTCCATGCACCCAAATCATTCGCGTCAATGCCGCTTCCTTCAATGATATCAGTGAAAGTTCCGTCACCGTTATTCTGCATCAGGCGGTTTGCCCAGCTGTGGTTTACGATGAACGCATCAAAGTCGCCGTCATTATCGAAATCAGCGAATATGGTGGTCCAGGATTGATCGTCATCGTTCATGTTGGCCTCTTCACCTACTTCGGTGAATGTGCCGTCACCGTTGTTGCGGTAAAGCAGGTTAATCCTTTGCACATCACCCGGAGGTGCTCCACCCCGACACTTGGTAATGTAAAGGTCGATGTCCCAGTCATTGTCGTAATCGACCCATATCGCAGAGTAGTTACCACCTGCGTCAAGGGTCTGAATCAGGCCCTGGTCAAGCTCAAGATTGCCGCTGCCGTCATTCCGGTAAGGGTGGCTGAGGTCAACATCGTGGCAGACAAAGGAATCAAGATGTCCGTCATTGTCAATATCAGCAAACGTGGAGCGTTGCGAGAAGATGTACTCCGGACGGGCATCTTCAGTGAAGTCAGTGCCATCTGCGTTCGCCATCACGAAAGACACGCGCGATCCATTTCCAAAGAGCAAGTCGGTGAAGCCATTTCCATCGATATCGGCTGCCGCAATACTCCAGTTCGGAAGGTTTTGGATGTTCATATCAATATGAACTCCTTCGAAGGTGCCGTCGGGCTGTTGGTAATCGATATAGATGCCGCCACTGTTCACTCGAACGACATCATCGAGATCGTCGCCGTTCATATCAACGGCACAATCAGATGAGCCGCCGCCTGCAGACTGCAGTAGGTTGTTCATGTTCGTAAAGGTTACCTGAGCACTTAGGGTGAAGGCTCCCAGTACCATTGCGAACAGCATCAGGTGTTTGAGGTAATTATTTGACATAAGGATATAAGATTTAATGGCGCCCGGATCGGCCGGGCTGCGTTGGTTCCTAATCTAAGTACAAGGTGCGGGTATAAACCGTTGCGTCTTCACCTTCAAAAACAAAGATATACACTCCCCCCGCGAGGGCTTGCTGAATCTGATCTTGTCCGGAGGTAACAGCAGTTTTGAAGATCAACTGACCGCTCAAGGTGAAGAGTGCAATCGTTCCCGGACGATCTATTTCCCATCCAAGGTAACCATTTCCGGGATTAAACAGTGTTATTTGGGGTAACACAGGTGTTTCATTTAGGCCCACATAGCCGCTAAAAAGGTCCTCCTCTCTAACGAGCACCGGCGTGCGATCGGCAGCGTCGTACATCTCTGCAAAATGGTTGATCACCGGATCGTCCCAGGCGAAGAGTTCTTCAGTGAACTTTGGTGGTATGCTTTGATAGTATGCCTTCACCACCACGTTGACATTTGGGCTTTCGCTTCCCTCAACCGGAATATGATACTCGATGTAATCAGCACCTGAACCTTCGCTGTCATCGGCAAAGCGATTGAAATTATCATCAGTCAGTGCATTGCCCACAATCAGCGTGGTGTCATAGACTTCGTGTGTTGTCGAGAAGCCAAGAGGTGGCAAGCGATTATCCTTAAGGTAATCATCAGCACGTTCAAGCACCGTTGTCGGGTTACCTTCGGTATCGGCCATGACCATCTCATAAATCTGTACCTGGTCTTCGCTCGTGATCACGTTGTGATGGGGTTCAAATCCCTCATCTTCATCCGTGAGATAAAAAGCATCGTCCCACTCGCCGCTGCTGAAGATCACTTCATTTGTAGCCTCATCGGTAGCCGTAACCTGTAAGAAAAGTCGACGAGCCGGATAACCACTCGGGAATTTATGTCCGGCCAGATTTTCCACGCTCACACCAATTTTGAGTGTTTCGTCATCGCGTTCCATTTCCTCTATATCGAGCACCAGTGATTGAAATTGAAGCATGTCTAATGTCGCCTGAATAGTTGCGTCAAAATCTTCTGTATCAGCGCTTATACCGAGGGTATCTTTGTTATCGCGCATGATTTCCAGCATCAGCTTGTTGCCACCAACCAGGGTGTGTAAAGAAAACGGCGCGCGCCCCGGTGTATCATAACCCGCCGCCAGTCCGATCGGCACCTGTTCAGGCAATTCAGGCATGTGGCAACTCTGACAGGTTACATTCAGCGCATCCTCTCCGTATTCGCTGTTGAGCCATTCATGGTAGGTTGCCTGTTCAATAAAGGTTTCGCCAGTATTGTTGCCTTCAAGGTCAACGGTATTGGTAATCAGCGTGTGACACCCGGCACAACTGCCTGCGTCAGAAATGTGCATGCTGAATACCGGCTCATATCCGCTCTGCAGGGCCATCGGACTCACGAGCGGACTTTCAAAGGGGCCGTAGGCTACCTGTTCTTGTGCATAGTGCAGATTTCCGCTGTGCTCATTGCCGAGGTTTTCGTCGGTCTGCTGATGGCAGGCAACACATGACACACCATCGAGGCCGGCGGTATCTGTCTGAAGATGGGCAAAAGTATAAGACTCTGTGCCTGTGGCCTCCATAGCGTGACGCCCGAGTGGTGCATGGCATTTGGTACAAAAATTACCTATTTCTTCCTCGTGTTCTGGGTTGGTAAGAATCTCCTGCCGCATTTTAGCTTTCCAGAACGGGTCTCTTGCTGAGTTGGCCATAATTGATGAGCGCCAGTCATCCACCACATTCACATCCGTACCATCAGGAAGCGTTGAAGCAATGCCGTCAGGATCTTGTCCGTGACAATTGACACATGCCCCTGATGTCGCGAAAAGCCCATTGAATACATTAGGCAGATTATTCGCCAGTGAGGCATAACGCGAGTATTCGTCAGCACTATGGTATGCGCGAAGCTCGCCAGCATCTTCGGTCGTAAATGACACAAAGATCGCAGCAATGGCGGCCATTATAAGGATCACCGAGGTTCTCAGCAGGTTCATTCAGATTTCTTGCCAGACTTTAAAGGTAATTTTTTCCGTCAGAATATCTTAAAGGTTTTCCAGCGCATTCTTTTAATGCCAATAGAGAGGGATGCGCCAGACGCATCCTTTAGGTTCAATGGCATTTCTCAGACGGCTATAAGCCGTCTGCTCAAATCTACCGTGAGGTGATAAAGCAGCGCAACTATGCGCTGCCATCCGATCTCCTATCACCCAACCCGAACGACCCTCACCGAAGCTTCATCTGCAGCATGAGCTTCGGAGCCACCCTGCATTAGGGTAGCCTTAGAATATTTATACCTCCCGAAGGAGTCCCGGAGGAGTCCTGAAAGTGTCCCGCAGGAGTCCCTCCAACTGTCTAACCTCAAACCTATATATGAGCATCGTCAGTTCCAAACGAAAACCTCTGGCTGAACTTTGCATATCGCCGAACGACCGATTGATATGTCAGAACGCTTTCAACTAGTTCAAAAATACAGCCGCCGATTGCCTCGTTACACGAGCTATCCGCCTGTACCTGATTGGAACGGCACGCCAGATGAAGAAGCCTGGCTCACCTCGGTCGCTGAAACGGTGATGACCGGCGAAGGCATTTCACTGTATGTGCACCTTCCCTATTGCGAACGTCTCTGCACCTACTGTGGATGTAACAAGCGCATTACCGTCAATCACAAAGTGGAAATGCCCTATGTGAACGATGTCTTGCGCGAATGGCAGCGCTACCGTGAAGTCTTGCCCGATGAACCCGTGATAGCTGAACTTCATCTCGGTGGCGGTACACCTACTTTTTTCAGCGCAGAAGCGCTGGATGCCTTGCTGACCCAACTCCTCAAGGATACCCGCCCGGCACCGCGTGCAGCCTGGAGCGTTGAGGTGCACCCCAGTTACACTTCTGCTGACCAACTGAATGTGCTTTACAAGCACGGCTTTCGCCGAATATCAATCGGTGTTCAGTCATTCGACCGGAAGGTGCAGTTTCTCATCAACCGCATTCA
The DNA here is from genome assembly GCA_018402085.1 of Flavobacteriales bacterium. Taxonomy (GTDB): domain Bacteria; phylum Bacteroidota; class Bacteroidia; order Flavobacteriales_D; family Sanyastnellaceae; genus Sanyastnella. The sequence goes on from JAGYJM010000002.1 coordinate 1,389,484, forward strand.
ACCGTTCGAAGAGGTGGAAACACTGACACGTATGGCTCGTGAGATCGGGTTCACATCTGTCAATTACGACCTTTTGTATGGTCTCCCCCACCAGGAGCTTGACCTCGTGCTAAATGATGTAAAACAAGTACTGAAGCTTCGGCCTGATCGCGTGGCATTTTACGGCTACGCGCATGTGCCGTGGAAACACCCAGGACAGCGTCGTTATACCGAAAAAGACCTTCCTGATGCGCGTGAGCGCTTTGAAAGTGCCGAGCTCGGACGAGAGCTTTTTGAAGCTGAGGGTTATGTTTCAATCGGTATGGACCACTTCGCTCTTCCAACTGATGACCTGACCGTTGCAGCGCGCAAAGGAAAGTTGCACCGCAATTTCATGGGCTATACTGAACAGCAAACCGAGCTGCTTATTGGTCTCGGCGTATCGTCTATCTCTGAAAGTCCGCTCGGATTCGTTCAAAATGAAAAGGTCATTGAACGATACCGTGAAAAGCTCGATGCCGGTGATAGCCTCTTCGTCAACGGGCATACTTTCTCCGAAGAAGATAAGCGCGTGCGTAAACACATCCTTGAGATCATGTGCAGCATGCAAACGCCGCTTCCTCATCGGAGGCATTTCACCAATAGTGAATTGCTGAACATGATGTCGCATGACGGACTCATCCGTCTCGAACGCGACAGAATTGAAGTGCAACCCGGCGCCAACGCCTTCCTTCGCAGCGTCTGTGCAGCACTTGACCCAAAACAGAACACCGACCCTGAAGCACAGCGCTACAGTGTGAACCTCTGATGATTCATGACGTCTATACCTCCTACAAAGAGCTGCGTGCATTGCGGAAAAACGGCAGCAAAACCGGTTTATAAAGATGATAATGTCTTCTGTTGCAACGGATGCCTCCGGGTATTTGAGCTGCTCGAACATACCGCACGCCCATCCGAACAATGCGACATTCGTGAACCTGTTGAGGGCCCAAAAGGCAAATATGACTTCCTCAACCTTGAAAGTTACCGCGATCGCTTCCTGCGTTTTGACGCAGAAGAAATGGCCAATGTCGTCTTCTTTCTCCCGGATATCAATTGCGCCTCTTGTGTTCAATTTCTTGAACAACTTCATGTGAAGCATGACGCAGTCGTTCAAAGTGAAGTGAATTTTCCACGCAAGGAGGTGCGCATACGATATAACGCCAAGGCCGCTCAACTTGGTGAATTGGCAAGTTTGCTTGCTCAGTTGGGATACCCGCCTGAAATACGCAGCGCTGAAGAACAGAGAAAACAAAAGCGTTCTTATAAACTGGTGACTCAGATAGGTGTGGCCGGATTTTGTTTCGGTAACATCATGTTGATGAGCTTTCCGGAATACCTCGGCGCCGAAGAGCTTGAAGAGAAGTTTCGCTATGGATTCGCCCTGCTCAATTTTGTACTCGCATTGCCGGTAATGTTCTACAGTGGGCGTGATTACCTGACATCTGCTTGGTCAGCATTGCGCAATAAAACCGTAAATATTGACGTGCCGGTGAGCATCGGTATGCTCGCCATTTTTATTCGCTCCAGTTACGAGGTGTTCACACAAACCGGAGCCGGATACTTTGATTCTCTGGCCGGACTGGTCTTTTTTCTGCTTATCGGGAAGTGGTATCAGGCACGCACCTATGGCGCACTGTCTTATGACCGTGATTACAAAAGCTATTTTCCCATTGCGGTAACTACAATAAAACAGGGTGAACCGGAATTTGTGCCCATATCAGAGCTATCACCCGGTGATGAAATCATCATCCACCATCGCGAAATCATTCCGGCTGACAGCACCCTTCTCAAAGGTGACGCCCGCATTGATTACAGCTTCGTTACCGGTGAGTCTGACCCTAAAAAAGTAACGGAAGGTGAACATATACAGGCTGGGGGGCGTCAGATGGGGGCTTCTGTCAGATTGATTGTAAAATCTCCTGTTGAACAAAGTAAGCTTACACGACTCTGGAACAGTGAAGCTTTTTCTAAATCGGCTGATAGCTCCATCAAAGACCCCGTAAACCGAATCAGTAAGCACTTCACCTGGATAATACTCGCCATTGCCACAGGCTCTTTCATCTATTGGTTACCCATTGATGAAGCTACCGCCTGGAACGCTTTCACCGCTACCCTGATCGTAGCTTGTCCGTGTGCTCTTGCACTCACCATTCCTTTCACCTTTGGCAGTTCACTGCGGCTACTTGGCAAAGCTGGTATGTACCTCAAGAATGCGCATGTAGTAGAGGTGATGTCGAAGCTTAAAACCCTTGTTTTTGACAAAACCGGCACACTGACAAGAGCGAATGATTACCGGCTTGAATGGGTAGGACGCGCGTTGACTTCTGAAGAGAGAGTTGCCATTGTTTCGCTTACCGATCACAGCGCGCACCCATTGAGCAGGGCGATCAGCCGGGTTTATAAAGATCACCGCGCAGAAGCGCGGGATTATCAGGAGGAAGCAGGAAAAGGTGTGGCAGCGCATGTGAACGATTTGTCAGTCAAGTTGGGGAGTGCACGTTGGACAGGCGGTCAGAGCGGTCATGGAGGCACAGAGGTACACGTCTCGTTTAATGGAGTGCCAGCCGGCTATTTCAGTTTTGAGAAGCCCCTGCGAGATGGCTTGCAAGCTGAGCTGTCTGAGCTTTCACATCACCATGACCTGCATTTGTTGAGCGGTGATAATGACGCTGAGCGCGAACGATTTGCACATTTTTTTGAAGCCACTCAGATGCGCTTTGATCAGACTCCTGAAGATAAGATGCGCTATATCAACGACCTCAAAAAAAACGGGGGTGTTGCGATGGTTGGCGACGGGTTAAATGATGCCGGCGCCCTGAAAAGTGCCGATTTCGGCATCGCGGTTGTTGATGACCTTTATGCATTCTCTCCAGCGTGCGACGCTATTCTGCATGCCGGTGCTCTGAAGCGCCTTGACGGCTTCCTGCGCTTTGCGCAGCAATCAATGAGAACAGTTAAAATGAGCTTTGCCATTTCATTCTTCTACAATGCCATAGGGCTCGCTTTCGCAGTTCAAGGATTATTGACACCTCTTGTGGCTGCGATTTTAATGCCGGTCAGCAGTGTGACAGTAGTCGTCTTTACGGTTGTACGCACACATTACTACTTCCGAAAGCTACGGCTGACAGGAGAATGACACTTTTATGACATATCTCAATTTTGACCGTGACACCGGTCAAAATGAATCGATTCATCTCATCTGACCTTTGACCCAACAAAGCATTTATAGTGTGGAAGTACTCTTTATCCTCATCGGTATCAGCCTCGTTGTAGCAGTCGGCTTCCTTGCTGCTTTTTTGTGGGCCATGCGCTCCGGGCAATACGAGGATGACGTGACACCTTCAATGCGTATGCTGAACGAAACATCGCCAAAACAACCTGAGAAAACAGATAAAAATGAAGCTTGAGAAGTTTTCATACGATAACCAGATCGTAAAGATGTTCCTCTTCGCCACCATCGCGTGGGGTATTGTGGGAATGCTCGTAGGGCTCACAGCAGCCCTTCAGATTTTTATTCCCGAAATGAACGGCGGTTTGCCCTGGATCACCTTCGGCAGAATTCGCCCACTCCACACCAATGCGGTGATTTTCGCTTTTGTGGGCAACGGCATTTTTGCCGGTATCTATTACTCCCTTCAACGCCTGCTCAAAACCCGGATGTACTCTGACATGCTCGGAAAGATCAACTTCTGGGGTTGGCAGCTCATTATTGTTGCCGCGGCAATAACGCTTCCCCTGGGGATCACCACCAGTAAAGAGTATGCAGAGCTTGAGTGGCCGATTGACATAGCGATTGCTGCGATCTGGGTGGTCTTTGGCTGGAACATGTTCGCTACCATTCTCAAACGCCGTGAACGTCACCTCTATGTAGCCATCTGGTTCTACATTGCGACCTTCGTTACGGTTGCTGTGCTCCACATCTTCAACTCTTTTGAGTTGCCGGTGAATTTTCTGAAAAGCTATTCTGCGTATGCAGGGGTGCAGGATGCGCTGGTGCAGTGGTGGTACGGACACAACGCGGTGGCGTTCTTTCTGACTACGCCTTACCTCGGACTGATGTACTACTTCATTCCGAAAGCGTCAGGTCGTCCGGTCTACTCATACCGCCTCTCGATCATTCACTTCTGGGCCTTGATCTTCATCTACATCTGGGCTGGTCCTCACCACCTACTTTACACGGCTCTCCCTGACTGGGCGCAGAGCCTGGGAACGGTGTTCTCACTGATGCTGATTGCACCTTCATGGGGTGGAATGCTGAACGGACTCCTCACCCTGCGTGGTGCATGGGATAAAGTGCGCGATGAGCCGATCCTTAAGTTCTTCGTGGTCGCAGTGACCGCTTACGGTATGTCAACCCTCGAAGGGCCGCTGCTCTCATTGAAAAGCGTGAATGCCATTTCACACTATACCGACTGGACCATCGCTCACGTTCACGTTGGAGGTCTTGGGTGGAACGGGTTTCTAACCTTTGGTATGGTGTACTTCCTGATCCCGAAACTCTTCAATACTAAGCTACACAGTAAGAAACTGGCAAATGTGCATTTCTGGATCGGTACCCTCGGTATCCTGTTCTATGTGCTGCCGATGTACTGGGCCGGATTCACACAAGCGATGATGTGGAAACAATTCCGCCCTGAAGGAATGCTCCTCTACCCGAATTTTCTCGAGACCGTTCTCCAGCTCAAGCCGATGTACGCACTGCGCGCCCTCGGTGGCGCTCTCTATCTGACAGGTGCATTCATGATGGTATACAACGTGTGGGTGACCGTGAAGAAAGGTAGCTTCATTGCCAACGAAGAGGCTGAAGCGCCTCCATTGGCTGCAAGTCCGGGGCACCACAAAGGTGAAAACTGGCACCGCTGGATCGAGCGCCGTCCTGTACAAATGCTCGTTGGTAGCCTGGTGGTTATCCTTATCGGAGGTGTTGTCGAAATCATTCCGACCATGCTCATCAGTGAAAATGTACCAACCATCAGCTCGGTGAAGCCTTATACGCCACTTGAGCTTGAAGGACGTGACATATATATACGCGAGGGTTGCAATAACTGCCACAGTCAGATGGTGCGCCCGTTCCGTGACGAAGTCTCCAGGTACGGTGAATACTCAAAAGCCGGTGAGTTCGTCTATGATCACCCTTTTCTCTGGGGCTCAAAGCGCACCGGTCCTGACCTCCACCGCGTAGGTAACAAGTACCCGGATAGCTGGCACTTCCACCACATGCTTGACCCTCGCACAATGTCACCGGGATCTCTGATGCCGCCATACCCGTGGTTGTTTGAAGATGAACTCGACACCGATTACACGGCTGACAAGATCACCGTGATGCGGAAGTTAGGGGTTCCTTATGAAGAAGGATATGAAGGCCAGGCTATGAATGACCTTCAGGCGCAGGCACGCGCCGTGCAGGCAAGCCTTGCTGATGATGGTCTTGAAATCAGTGAGAACATGGAAATCATCGCATTGATCTCTTATCTCCAACGTCTGGGTACAGACATCAATCAACCTGAGATTACAAACGTGCCGAGTGCAGGAAGCACCGGCGAATCAAACAAGTAAGATGCTCAAATTCATCAAACACCACATGACTACGATCGATGGTATCGACATCTTCCCGTTGGTTGCCTTTCTGATCTTCTTCACCTTCTTCCTTGGCCTCTTCTGGTATGTACTTCGCATGAAACGCAGCCACGTTGAAGAAATGGCGAGCATCCCGCTCGAAGAATCGCCCGTTCATGAACGTCAAAATACTTGATAATGAAACTTGTACAACGTCTTTTCCTTCTGGCTGCTGCGGTTCTTCCGCTCTGCGCAAAAGCGCAGGATGCGGCGGCTGAAACTGTCACTCAAGCTGCACCGGGCACCCACTTCGGCCTGAACGACGAAGTATGGCTTGGAATCTTTATGAGTACAGCGATGATCTTTACCGTCATCATCCTGATGGTCAATTCAACCATCCGTAACCTGGCAGAAACCAAACGCCTCTGGACGCCAAAAGCGAAAGAAGGCGCAACGGCAGTAGCGCTCTTACTTTTGGCTGGCTCTGCTGCTGCTCAGTCTGAAACGGCTGCAGACACCCCCCTTTATGTGCTTTCGGATACCGCTTTCTGGGGAATGCTGTCAGTGAATGTATTTCTGATGCTCTACACGCTCCTTCAATTACGCCTGCTGCGCGCAGTTACCAAGAAAATTGCGGGTATCGAAGATGTAGAACCCGCATTCATTCCTGAAAAAGAACGCACACCCCTTTGGGAGGTGATGTGGAAAAAGATCAACGACCACCGTGAAGTGCGTGAAGAAGGAGAAATCATGCTCAACCACAATTATGATGGTATCCGTGAGCTCGATAACAACCTCCCCCCTTGGTGGAAATGGGGATTCTATTTCTCCATTGGTTTTGGGGTGGTCTACCTGACACACTTCCATATCACCAAAACAGGCGCTTTGCCCAAAGAAGAACTCGCAATGGCCATTGAACAAGGTGAACGAGATGTACAAGAGTACCTGGCAAAAGCTGCCATGAACGTGGATGAAAACTCTATCGTTTATCTGATGGAAGACAGTCGCATCACCGCTGGCGAAAGTATCTTTCAAACTCATTGCAAAGTTTGTCACGGAGCCGCAGGTGAAGGTGGTGTGGGACCGAACCTCACAGACCCCTACTGGGTCCACGGTGGAGAAATTGCCGATGTTTTTAAGACTATCAAATACGGTGTACCTGCTAAAGGGATGAGAAGCTGGAAAACGGACTTGTCACCCATTCAGATTCAGAATGTGTCGACGTTCATCATGACGCTTCAGGGTACCACACCTCAGAATGCCAAAGAGGCCGAAGGTGAGTTCGTAGAACCTGCTCAACCTGGAGGTGCAGAAGGAGAAGAAGACCTTAAGCCCGAGAAGCCGGAGACCGAAACAACAGAAGAGACTGCTGCTGCTGAAGAGGATCAGAATGACCTCGTCAGTACAGTGAAATAATACTTCAATGACGAATATCCCAGAAGAGAATTCCTTCAGAGACGCCATCTCTACGGTTGACAAATCCGGAAAACGGGTTTGGATTTACCCTAAAAGGCCTTCTGGTCGTTTTTACAACTGGAGAAGTTGGCTCAGTTACGCCTTTCTGGCTTTTCTCTTCGCCGGACCGTTCATTCGAATAAGCGGTGAGCCGCTGCTACTGATCAATATCCTCGAAAGGAAGTTCGTGATCTTCGGCCAAATATTCTGGCCGCAAGACACCCACCTCTTTCTGTTGGCCATGATCATACTGGTGGTCTTTATTACACTCTTTACGGTCGTATACGGAAGGATCTTTTGTGGATGGATTTGCCCGCAAACCATTTTCATGGAGCTCGTCTTCAGAAAAATCGAATATTGGATCGAAGGGGACGCTGCACACCAGAAAAAGCTGAACAAAAGCCCGTGGAAACGCGAGAAAATCCTCAAGAAGTCGGCAAAACATGGAATCTTCCTGTTCATCTCATTCCTCATTGCCAATACGTTTCTCGCATACATTCTTGGCAGCGATCAAGTGATTGAGTACATGACCTCCTCTCCCGTAGATAATATGGGTGGTTTTGTAGGAATCGCCATTTTCTCTGTCATTTTCTACGGCGTATTCGCCCAACTACGAGAGCAAGTCTGCACGACTATTTGTCCTTACGGCCGTCTACAGGGCGTATTGCTCGATCGTGATTCTGTTGTCATCGCCTACGATCATGTTCGCGGCGAAAATCGCTCGAAGTTCCGCAAGGGTGAAGACCGCGCCGCTGAAAGCAAAGGCGACTGCATTGATTGCAACGCTTGCGTAGCCGTTTGCCCAACCGGCATAGACATTCGAAACGGCACACAGCTCGAATGCGTCAACTGCACCGCTTGTATTGATGCTTGTGACTCTATCATGGATAAGGTAGGACTTGATCGCGGGTTGATCCGATATGCGAGTGAAACACAAATCAGCGAGGGGTCAAAAGGATTCAAATGGACCACCCGCGCTAAAGCATACACCGTTGTATTAAGTATACTCCTTCTTGTATTTGTGGGCTTACTTGTTGTGCGCTCTGAGGTGGAAACCAGCATAATGCGTACTCCGGGGATGCTCTACCAGCAAGAAACCCAAGGCGTTTACTCAAATCTGTACAACTACACCATTGTAAACAAAACCAACCGTGATTTACCCATTACGATCAAGAGCGAAACCAACTTCGCTACCGTTGAAGTGATCGGAAAAGAGATGTTGGTGAACCGCCAGGAAATGACCGAAGGGGTGCTTTTCGTGCGCATTAACGAGAAAGACCTCCAAGGCACTAAAACAGAAGTAACATTGGGCATTTACGAAGGAGACAAACTCATTGAGCGCGTCAATACCAACTTCATTGGGCCTTTTAAAAAGTAAGATTATGAAATGGACGTGGGGACATGGCATCACTGCCTTTATTACCGGATTTATCCTGTTCATGGCTTTTCTGGTCTACAAAACCTTTACGGTTGATTTCGACCTGGTAGCTGAAGACTATTACGCCCAGGAAATCGCATACGAAGAACGCATGACGCAAATCAATAACCTTAACGCCCTTGGTGAAGCTCCTCAGGTGTTGCAGGACGACGAAGCGATCGTGGTGAGGCTCCCTGCAGACCACCTGGCCGGAAGCAAAGGAACATTGGTCTTTTACAACCCGGCAAACAAAGACAATGACCGAAAATTCGACTTTGACGTAGATCAGGGAGGGATACTGCGGATCAATAAAGCAGAATTGGGTGCAATGTTTTACGAAGTGCGCTTGCAGTGGGAAAATAACAACAAAGCTTTCTACCACGCCAGCGACCTCCACGTAAAACGCCAATGATCTGGGCCGGGTTTATACTCGGAATTATCAGCGGTTTGCATTGCCTCGGCATGTGCGGACCCCTTGTTCTTGCTTTACCCGGTAAAAACCTTCCCCTTGTTAAACGTTGGGGCAATCGGTTCAATTATCACCTCGGTAGAAGCGTCACTTATGCTGTGCTTGGCGGACTTGTTGGCGTAATAGGCGCAGGAATCGAACTGTTTACCTGGCAACGAAGTGTCGCGATTGTTGGCGGCATACTCATGGTGCTCCTGGTTCTATTACCCGGTTTAACACGCAAGTTCAAAGCCGGAGGTACACTTGCTAAAGAAATCCATCAAGCCCGACAGAGCCTCTACGGAAGGCTGCGCAACAGTCACTGGTGGGCGTGGACAGGTCTCGGTGCACTTAACGGTCTTCTCCCCTGCGGACCACTATATATTGCGCTCGCCGGCGCATTTACGACGGGAACATGGGCCGGCGGAGCGCTTTTTATGATGCTTTTTGGCGCGGGTACTGCGGTAATGCTGATGTTTCTCCATATAGTAAGAGACCAACTCCCCGCCACAGGCAACAAAATGGCCGTTGTGCTTCCCTGGATTACCGCTGCCGTGGGAGTTCTCCTCATCCTGCGGGGACTTGATCTTGACATACCTTTCTTTTCTCCTTCGTTCAACTACGCCGAGGGTTCTTCGGTGAAGTGCCATTAAAGAATAGCGAAAATATAACTTACCATTCGTCGATCCTTTCGTCGAAGAGGCCGCTTGCCGTGAATGTTGTAAATGGTTTTGAACTACTTTTTCCATTGGAAGTGTAACAATGACAACAGAAAGCCTATGAACTGCGGAGAGATATTACTGGTGGATGACGATCCGATATCCCTCTTTATCACAGAGACCATCATTGCGAGTGCAGCAAGTGATGTCTGTACTCACCAGTATGAAGATGCCTCTCCCGCAGTAGACTTCATTTGTGCATGCGAAGAAAATCTCACCGTCATCTTTCTCGATATCAACCTGAAGGATCGCACAGGATGGGAAGTGATTGACGAATTGCGGGAGCGCGTAAAGGACGGAACCTGCAAGCACATCCCCCCGATCGTTGTACTGACCAGTTCAATTGCACTGTCAGACAAAAAGAAAGCAGAGCAATACGAGGAGGTCATTCATTTTATTTCCAAACCTTTTAAGCCGGAACACTGCCAGGAAGTGATGCATAAAATCGGGCTGAAATGAACTGGATCATCACTGACCACAACGGCAGGGTGATCTCGACTTCACCCACCGCTGTTCAATTACTGAACAATCATGTGCCGTCAAATATCCGGGAGCTTTGCGAAGACTGCCCTGTAAATGGACGAGCGAACCAACTTTTCAAAAAGATACTGAACATCGGGGGGCTCCATTACAAACCCATGTCCTATGAAGACGACGGACGCCCGCGTATTCTATGGCAAACAGTTGATACAGACTCTATAACTCGCCTGGAACGACTGCTTTCAGATGAACGCAATTTCTTTGACCTGATCTTCAATAACGTTGATTCAGATATCGCCATTTTCGACCAACATCATCGATACCGGTATGTAAATCGAATGGGTATTGCAGATGACCAACTGCGTTCTTGGATCATTGGCAAAGATGACTTTGACTACTGCTCTTACCGAAATGTGCCGGCAAGTCAGGCTTTTGCCCGAAGAAAAAGATTCGAGGAGGCCGTAAAGCAGGCAAAAACCATTAAATGGAAAGATCACTATCTCAGAGAGGGGCGTGAACAGTTTGTTGAGAGAATACTCCACCCTATCTTTATTGATGATAAGGTGAAGTACGTCGTAGGGATTGGGAGAGATGTCACCGACTATGAACTGCTCAACCGCGAATTGAGAGGCAGTAAAGAAAGGTACGAGCGGTTGTTTTATGAGAATATCTCCGGCTTGTTCAAAAGTGATCTTTCAGGTGAGTTCATTGAAATGAACAATGCCTTTGCTGCCATCTTCGGATACGAAGTCAATGAACTCATGCAAATGCCCGCAGAGGTTCTTTACCCAAGCAAAACCACTCGGGAAAAATACCTTGCTGACCTTGAGGTAACGGGCATCCTCACGAATTACACCATGTACCTCAGAAATAAAAATGGTGACGAGGTGATTGTATTGGCGAATATCCGATTGACGAGGAGAGATGAACCAGGAGGAGGTACAATACAAGGAGCGCTCATTGACGTAACCGAAGAACGTAAGGCCTATAAAACCATCAACTGGCTGTCGAGCCTTGCGAAAGAATCCCCAGACCCCATCGTAAGGTTAGACGGCATTACCGGAGAAGTGCTCTTTATGAACATCGCAGCAGAAGATGCATTTGAAGGTCTCGATTATGAGTTGGTTTTAAGAGGGATGTTCGAAGAAGCCCTTACAAATTCAGGTGAGAAATCAGAACAAACCATGGAGATCGGAGATCACTGGTTTGTTGTTCGCTGTGCCAAAATCAAATCTGATAACCCCTACATCAATTTCTACTTTTCAGACGTCACAGATGAACAAATGATGATCAAAGAACTCGATCGTTCGATCTCTGAACTGAATCAACGCAATGAAAATCTTAAACAGTTCAACTTCATTGTTTCACACAATTTGCGCGCACCTATTTCAAACCTGAATGGGTTAACATCACTCGCCAAGGTGAAATTTGGACAACTGCCCGATGGCCTTGACGAAATATTCAGCCATATCGCATCGAGCAGTGCTAAACTTGATCAGGTGATCATTGATCTGAACCACCTGCTTGAAGTACAGTCTATCAACCAGACTGCTGAGCTCTTTAGCGTTGCAAATTGCATTAGTGAGGTCATTTCAATCCTTGAGCCTGAAATTCAGAATGCCCAGGCCACTATTAACGTGCAAGTGCCCGAAGAAACCGATTTCTACTCCATTCAAAGCTTCGTACACAGTATTCTGCATAATCTGATCTCAAATTCCCTCAAATACAGAGACGGTAGCCGAAAGGCCGTTATTGAAGTTATCGCTGGATTCCAAAACAATACACTAACTCTCACAGTGAATGATAACGGCATCGGTTTTGATGCCTCAAACAATGACGTTTTTCAGCCTTTCAAACGCCAACACCACCATGTAGAAGGAAAAGGACTCGGTTTAAGTATCGTCAAAGCACAGGTTGATCAGCTTAAAGGCAAAATACACATCCATAGCAACGAAGAAACCGGTAGCACCTTCCATGTTTCAATCCCCGCCTGGAAATGACTTATTGAAAAATGGTCAGTCAAGAATGAAACCCCTTTGATAGGTTCTGGCTGCGCAATGATCGCAACTAAGATCAAATGGGCTCATAATTTCTGTATCTCCGCTCTTGTAGGTTCATCTTCTCCATTAACTTTATGCGCGCATACTTCATTAACATTATTACATGCTGCGCACCATATTGAATGCCCTCACCGCCATCATTTTCAGCGGTTTAATCTCGCAACTATCCGCTCAACAATCGGCTGAATCAACCACTGTCAACCCGGAAAACATAACCATTTATCGAGATGCATGGGGCATTCCGCACATTTTTGCGGATACCGACCCCGAGGTGGCCTATGGTCTTGCCTGGGCAAATGCTGAGGATGATTTTTTCACCATGCAAGAATTGCTGGTTTCGGTGCAGGGGAGCGCAGGCATCATGCTTGGCAAAGAAGGTGCAGAGCGTGATTTTTTCACCCATGCGATAGGCGTACGTCGCGCCGTGCAAGAGCGCATGGCTCAATTACCGGCAGACTACATTGCCTATCTGCAAGGGTATTGCGAGGGTATCAATGCTTTTGCTGCAGCACACCCTGACGAAGTTCGGGTCAAAGGCAGTTTTCCTGTTCAACCTGAAGATATCATGTGCGGGTATGCTTTTGCGATGGCAGCACTCACCAAAGTACCTCAGGCCGTTCAGGCTATCATGGAAGGCACCATTGACCAACAAGAGCATACATTTGGATCAAACGCTTTCAGTTTCAACAGTAATCGCACAGCTGACGGTGGTACCATGCTCACCATCAATCCACACCAACCCATTGAAGGACCTTTTTCATGGTACGAGGCTCACCTCGTGAGCGGCGATGGCATGAATATTCACGGAGCTTTGTTCCCCGGTGGTTCTTCCGTTTTTCTGGGTAACGGACCAAACCTTGGCTGGGCACATACCTTCAATCACCTTGACCTCGTAGATGTATTCAAACTGGAAATGCATCCCGACAAAGATCTCCACTACAAATGGAACAAGCAGTGGATCAAACTGGAAGAGCGCCGGGTCAAACTCAAAGTTAAACTGAAGTGGTGGTTGCCAAAAATTGCCGTGAAAAAGACTACTTACTGGAGTGAGATCGGTGCGGTGGTCAAGTCTGAAGAAAATGGTGACTTCTACGCCCTCAAAATGCCCGCAACTGAAAAGATTGGCGCAGGAGAACAGTGGTACCGAATGAACAAGGCGCAGAATTTCACCCAGTTCTACAATGCCATTTCACTCGGGCAAACCACCATGTTCAATATTGTCTATGCAGATCGAAACGACACGATCTTCTATATCAACAATGCTGTCATGCCTAAGCGCAATCCGAAATTCAACTACCGCACCGTGCTGCCTGCGAATGAAGAGACGGTCTGGAGCGAGTTTCACCCCACAGAAGACCTGGTGCAGTATGTGAATCCTGAATGTGGCTATGTGTTCAACACGAATAACCTCCCCACTAACGCCACATGTGCTGAAGAACAGCGAAGCATCACCGAGTGGCCTGACTATTTCGGATTTGATCATGACCTCGGTGACAATAACCGAGCCTTCAGGTTTATGGAAATGATTGAAGTGCCTGTACCCATGACCTGGGATCGCATGAAAGAGATCAAGTACGATACAGAACAGATGAACTGCACTGATATGTTCGAGAGCATCGAACATCTGCTGTACGCAGACTTAGGCGACCATCCGGAACTGTTACCCCTTCAAGAAAGAATCCTGCTGTGGGACGGCTGTGCTGAAAAGTCAAGTGTAGGAGCCGCTGTATTTCTGCTCGTCTTTCAACATATTTTCAAAGAAAAAGGATACGATGATTCCGACTTCAAACGGCCGCTCGAAGTTTCTGAACAGCTCTATATCGATGCGTTGCAGCACGCCTACGATCACTTCGAGAAACACTTTGACGGAGAATTGGTCGGCCTTGGTGAAATTCAACGCATCGTTCGCGGAAAAGTGAATATGCCCGTGGCCGGGTACCCTGATGCGCTTGCTGCGAATTATACCTCACCCTGGAAAGATGGGCGCTTTAAAACTTTTGTGGGCGATTCATACACCCACTTTGTGCACTGGATTCCCGGTGAAGATTACCCCGTTATGGAAACCCTTCACCCCTTTGGTGCAAGCAACCGGAAAGATTCTCCGCACTATATGGATCAAATGGAGCGCTACACACAGCAGAACCCAAAACGGATGACGGTTAACCCTGAAATCATCAAAGCTGAAGCGGTGCGCAGTTACCATCCGGGAGAACAGTAAACTCAGGATTACCAATCTGGCTGCCTTTTGAAACGCTTATCCGCAAAACAAAGGCCATCCCTTCGTATCTTCGCCCTGAAACGGTATGCCATGAGAAATTTCTTCTTTACACTCGCGTTCGCATCCGCCGCTTTTGCGGCGTACGCACAACCTACACATGAGGTAGGAAACACTACCCTCACAGAATTAGACCTCGTAACAGGAGTCGTGGTTCCCTGGGAGATTCTCTGGGGTCCCGATGACCATATCTGGGTCACTGAACGTCGCGGAAAAGTGCTGCGCATAAATCCCGAAACCGGCAATACAAGCACAGTGCTCGACTTGTCAGACGAAATTTCGAACGGCGGTAACGGAGAACCCGGAATGCTGGGTATGGCCATGCACCCTGACTGGGAAAACACCCCACAAGTATTCATTGTCTACAATTACGGGCAGTCATGGGATATCAAGCAGCGTCTTTCTGCCTTCACATGGAACGGCTCCGAACTGGAAGACGAAGAGTTCTTGCTCACCAGTATGCCCGGCGGTGGAATCCACAACGGTTCACGACTTCTCGTGTTGCCCGATAATACAATGCTCATGACAACGGGTGACGTGGGCAATGGCAATAGCGCACAAAACATGCAAAGCCTCAGCGGTAAAATACTGCGCATTAACCTCGATGGCAGCATCCCGGCAGATAACCCCTTCGGACCAAATAGTTACATCTACAGCATCGGTCACCGCAACGCGCAAGGCTTATGCCTGGGGCCAAACGGTCTCGTTTACAGCTCGGAGCACGGAGCACAAACCGATGATGAATTCAATATCATCGAGGCCGGACGCAATTACGGCTGGCCAGAAGTGCAGGGATTCTGCGATAATCTTCCGCAGAGCGGAGGAAATGAAACGAGCTGGTGCGAAGAGTGGGACGTGGTTGAGCCGCTCGTGGCATGGACACCTTGCATCGCTGTGAACGGAATCGAATATTACACGCACGAGGCCATCCCTGAATGGCAAGGGAAAGTATTGATGGCAGTGCTCGGCGGACTAGCAGGAAACGCAGAGCGCCTCACGGTGCTTGAAATGAATGGTGACGGTACAGAGATTATCGGACAAGAGCAGTATTTCTCCGCCTTCAACCAACGCATTCGAGATGTCGCTGTAAACCCCTATACAGGAGCGATTTATGTCGCTTTTAATGGCCCGAGCTACCCCGGATCAGGCCCGAATATCATCAAAGAATTCCGCAACATGGATTTTGTCTCGGTAACCGAAAACCCAGATGCACACTCTCCTTTCGTAAATCTTTTTCCCAACCCGGTTGAAGATCGCCTGAAGTTCGAATTCAGCGATGATTTTCTCGGCACGAGCTTCCGCATTTATAGTTTTGAAGGCAAAGAAATGGGCCGCTATGTGGTGGCTGAAAATAACGTGAGCCTGAGTGTAGCCGATTGGGCTTCAGGTAAGTATTATCTCACAGCGACGACGCCTCTGGGCACTATCACTAAAACCTTCTTGAAGCGCTGATTGAAGCCGTGACGTGTAAATGTATTCTCACTTTTGTGCTGCTGCTTGCCGGCAGCACTTCTTTTTTTGGCCAAAGCAGCTTCATTCACGGTACGGTGTACGACGCAGAAACGGGTGAACCCGTAGGTAATGCGATCGTATTATCTGCCTGCAACGACCGCACGTGGGTGAGCGACGCCCTCGGAGGATTCACGATCAATAGCACTGACCAATGCGACTCGCTTAAGATTAACCACCCCTCCTATCGTACGGCTGAACTCCGCTACCCGAAAGATGGGCTCGTTGTGCTTCTGCAACCTGATGCGCTTACAATATTGAGTGATGCTGTTGTCGCCGCAAAAGCGGCGGATGCCGATACGCGCAGCACACCCGCGTCGGTTGTTACACTTAAGTCACCCATTCTTACAGCCGACGATCAAAGTTCTCTGTCGCTCGCATTAAATAGTGTGCCCGGAGTTCAGTTTGAGCAACGAGGTTTAGGTGGAAGCCGAAGAATAAACATCCGCAGTTCGATGGTGCGAAGTCCGTTCGCAGTGCGCAATTTTCAGCTATACCTCGATCAGTTTTCCCTCACCAGTCCGGATGGACAAGTAGCCCTCGAGCTAATTGATCCGTTCGACCTCGCGCAACTGACCGTTGTTAAAGGGCCTGCGGCAAATAGCTGGGGTGCGGGCATTGGCGGTGCATTGTTGGCTGAATCCAAACGCGCTCCTGGTGGTGGCTCAGCGGTGCTCGGCAGCAGTATAACGGCAGGTAGCTTCGGCTTTGTACGCAGCACTTCCGCCCTCTCGGTGTCGGGTTCACAGTTCAATCTGCGTATTAGCCATATCCACCAGGAAACCGATGGATACCGCCTGCAAGAGTTCAATAAAAGAAGACAACTATCGATGCGGTTGCAATACTACGCGAGCAATACGCTTGATTATACGCTATGGTCAACAGTGTATGAAGGTAAATGGGGACTACCGGGCGGACTCGCCGCTGATCAGGCTGCAGAAGACCCTACCTCCGCTTCTCCTTATGCCGTGGATAATTTCACGCATGTGCACCGCCGTAGATTTCGTACAGGCATTACGCAGCGCTGGACACACCGCTATTTCCAGAATCTGACAACGGTACACATCAATACGACAACAAAGATCAACCCCTTTGGCACCAGCCCATTCTTCAATGGTTACAAAGACGAGGCCGCTGAAGGCTTTGGCGTGCGTAACCAAACGAACATCAACCTGGTGTCGAGACAGAAACTTGACATCGATGTGCGGGCTTATGTGCAGTACCTCAATGAAGACAACAACCTTAGCGAGTTTGACAATGTGTCGGGTGTCGGGGGAGCCTTCAGGTACGAAAACCAGACGCTGTCTGAAGAACTGACTGCCGGATTCCTGACGAGATTTGAAATAAGCGAAAACCTGCTCGTGAATGCCGGAATCACCTACACTGACCGCAGTATGGCGGGCAATAACCGCTCTGTCATACTCGGAGAAGAGCTGCTAGTTGATGTAAACCGAAACTTTGACGCCTGGTTGCCCCGTATCGGTCTAAGCTACGCCCTCACTGAAAATCATTTTATCGTCGCCGGGGCCAGCCGTGCGTATAGTCCGCCGTCACTCTTTGAACTGGTTGAACCACTGACCGGACTTTTGTCTCCTGATCTTCTGGCTGAAGTCGCCGTCAATTATGAAGCGGGCGCAAAGGGACGTATCGGAAGCCACCTCAACTACCACCTTAATGCATACCTGACCAACGTTTCTGATGCGATTCGTCAAAACATAGATATCAACGGTGCCGAATTCTTCGCCAATCAGGGTGATATGACCTTACATGGAGTCGAAGGACGATTGCTTTACAACCGTGACCTGTCAGAAAATGTACAACTCTCTGCCTACCTCAACGGTGCGCTGCAACGTCACGAATGGCTTATTGATGACGAAGACTTGTTCATTGACTCACCCTACCAGCTTCCCGGAACGCCCCGTGCAACGGCTGCCACTGGTGCCGACCTGCGACTCAAAGCAGGCTTTTTCGTGAACGTGCACTGGCAATGGTCTGATACTGCTCCCGCAAATAGCCGCAACACGGATTTCATCTCCGCTTTCGACGTGCTGAACAGTAAGATCGGGTGGGACTTCAACCGCATTCTTCCCGAAGGATGGGATGCGAACGTGTTCTTCGGAGCACAAAATATCCTCAACGAACATTACACCAGCTTCGTGAATTTTGATGCTTTTGGCGGTCGCTATTTCAACCCAATGCCCAGACGAAATTACTACGGCGGAATCGAGCTTAGGTATCAGTTGAGATAATACGCACACAGTAGTGTAGATCTACTTCATCACCTTCATCTCTGTACGGCGATTGAGCGCGCGCCCTTCAGCTGTTTCATTGGTGGCCACCGGTTGGCTTTCACCATATCCTTTTGCTGTAAGACGTTCAGCTGAAATACCCTGACCGACCAAATACTCTACAACCGAATTGGCGCGATTCTGGCTCAACACCTGGTTGTCTTCATCCGTACCCACGGCGTCTGTATGTCCACCAATCTCTATATTCATTGCCGGATTAGCCTCCAGGAGCGCGATCAACTTATTCAGCTCAACTTTTGAAGAGGGTTTGAGCACATAACTGTCAGTGTCAAAGAAAACGTTATTCAGCACCATGCGCTTACCTTCTTTAAGCTTGTCAAGTGGCGCTTCCAGATTAACCGGTTCGCCTGCCTCAACTCCTTTGAGACTAAAGTTCTCAGAGTAAAACAGATACCCAGGGCGTGAAACATTCAAGGCGTAATCTCTGCCCGGCGGTAAAACGACTAAAAACTCTCCGGTACGCGCATCACTGTAGCTTTCAATGGCCACCTGCCCCGTTTCGAGATCGATCAACTCCACAATGGCTTCAAGCTTGTTTCGGTTTTCAGCATCATAAACCACCCCGCGCACATAGCTGACGGGATTTGGTCGAACATTCTCCGGCAGCACAAAACTGTAGAGGTCGAGGTCCCCGTATCCTCCTGCACGGTCACTTGCGAAATACGCTACCTCGCCTTTTGCATCCACAAGCAGTGAATTTTCATCCCCTCCGGTATTGATCGGATAGCCAAGGTTTACCGGCTCGCCCCAAGATCCGTCAGGCTGCTTCTTGCTGTAAAAAATATCTAGTCCGCCCATACCGGGGTGACCGTTCGAACTAAAATACAAGGTTTCACCATCAGGATGAATCAGAACCGATTCCTCAGCAAGAGGTGTATTGACCTTACCGGGAAGCAAGACAGGACGTGTCCATGTGCCGTCAGGCTTCAGTTGTGAATAGTAAATGTCTTGAGACTTGATTCCTTGTCCGCTGTGTTTGCCGCGAACAAAGTACAACGTGCGTCCATCAGCCGAGAAGCTCGGCTGTGAATCCCAGTCGTAGCTGTTGACCTGGCGAATATTCTGCGCCTTTCCCCACGTATTGCCTACACGTTTGGAAACGAAAAGGTCGCAACTTCCCAATCCGTCATAACTACCCCAGTCTCCCCCAAACGATTCACAAGCCACAAAAAAGAGCAGTGAGCCATCGGCACTCAGCGTTGGTGCGCCTTCATTGAAGGGGGTGTTAACCTCCGACAGAGGTTCTGCGGGCAGCCATCCATCACCATCGCGCATCGTAATAAAGAAATCTTCCTGCTTTCCACCTCTCACGCGTTTATCATTCACAAGTCGGGTAAAGAGAAAGGTCTCTGAATCAGCCGTGATGCACGGAAAATACTCTGCCATCTCTGAATTCACTGAGGGCCCCAGATTTACAGGGTCAAATGGCACCGGGTTAGCCTTCGCATTCTCAGCGAATCGACAGCTTTCAAGTTTCATCATGGCCTCGGCGTTCAGCGGAGGCGCCTCCAACTGCATTTTTAGCAAGGTCTCGAACTGAACCTTCGCATCCGCGTAGTCTTCCTCTTGCATGAGCAGATCACCCAGAAACAAATACGTCTGCGGAAAACTTCGTGAAGCGATCATGGTCACCTGCCGAAGGTCATCTATGGCCCCTTTACGGTCTTTCTCATCCATTTTCACCTGGGCGCGAAGAAGATATGCTTCACCAAAACGGGGTGCACGCTCAATGGCTTTTTCTATGAGTTGAGCAGCCTCTTCGGAAAGTCGCAACTCATAGGCCCGTATGGCTTCTTCGTATAGCTTTATCGCTTTTTTATCACTGATTGAGTAGCGCTGCCCAGGCTGGGCAGTAGCGATCGTGCTGAGTAACAGACAAAATGCCAATAAGCTCAGTTGACGGATGGAGGGCAGGTTGTTGATCATGCGTGAAAAATACGTATTCTCTTCAATGAAGGACAAAAATCAGGCCACATATGGCAATCGTCTTAGATTCGCAGCATGACCCGAATAGGATTACTTTCAGACACTCACGGATATATCGATGATCGCATCATTCATCATCTGTCAGATTGTGATGAAATCTGGCACGCAGGTGATATTGGTGATCTGAGCGTGATGGAGCCACTTGAAGCTCTGAAACCCGTGCGCGCGGTTTACGGCAATATCGACGGCACGGAGATTCGTAAGACGTATCCGGTTGAACAACATGTTGAAATCGAAGGACTGACGGTCTGGATGACCCACATTGCAGGGCGTCCGGGCCGCTACAAAAGCAGCATTCCGGCGCTAATTCGCTTGCGTAAACCGGATATTCTGATCTGTGGTCATTCGCATATTCTCAAAGTAGCGAAAGACCCTGTCTTTGACTGTCTTTACATGAACCCCGGTGCTGCCGGAAAGCATGGTTTCCACAAAGTGCGCACCCTTCTTCGTTTCACGATTGACAAGGGGAAAGTAACCGATATGCAGGCCGTAGAGCTGGGGCCGCGGGCAGATCGTTCAGCGGATTCGGTCGAGTGATTTGATCAGTTCTTCGTCGCGTCGGATAGCTCTGCTTGCCAACATCGCAAAAGCGATGGATGCGAAAGGAAGAAAGAAACCGACACGATACCCCAAATCAGGTTCGGTGAGATCAAGATCCCAGTAATTTCGGGAAACGAAATACCATACAGCAATTAAGCCGCCAATGATAAACAGGTACGCAAAGCGGATCACCCTGCGCTGTGTTGACCGGTTTCGGTATAGAAGAATTGAGGCAAAGAGCATGGCGGCAGCGACCGCGTAAAGGCTGACCGGAAGCAGACCGAAATCTACAGGCTCTACTTCTCCGTTGGCATTATTCAAGGCATAAAGAGAAAGCTCACTTTTAATGCCAGCTGCGTCTGTGTAATGAGCGATGTCGGTAAAGAATACTGCACTCAGGCACAATACGGCCAGAAGAAGATAAATGGTTTGAATGCGCTGGATCATCCCTGTATGTTTGCCACAAAGATAAACGCATTCATCGGGCTGACCTTATTTCATCAAATCTACACTCCACAAACAGTTTTTTATGCTAAATTGACCGGTATCGGGATAAATTTAGCTGATGCACCTGCTTGTAAGCCCGAAAAACACTATACTTGCACCGTCTATTCAGACATACTCCTAATCTATTACCCATCTGATTCATCCGCGCATTTCTGCGCGTATTCCCACAGGAACAATATACTATGTTTGACATACTTGAATTGAACAGCAAAAAAGTTGCTGAATTAAGAGAAATCGCAAAGAGTCTCGATATCAAGAAGGTTGACCGACTGAAAAAACAGGAGCTTATTTACAGCATCCTTGATCAACAGGCCATCAATCCTGACCTCGCCAGAAGCGTCAAAGGTGGCGGCGCACCGAAACCCACCTCTGAAAATCAGTCTCCGACGCGTGAACGCGACAGGCAGTCTGTTGACCAGAGTGACGGCAACAAACCACCTCAAGATGGCGAGAAGCCACAGCGTAACCCACGCCAGCCAAGAAATAACAACCAGGCTGATGACCGAAAGAATCCTGAAACCACAAAAGATCAGGATAGTCAACGTCCGCCGCGAGGTCAACAACAAAATCGTCGAAACCCTGGCGATGAAAACCGCAACAAGCGCCCGCAAGACCGCGCACAAAAACCTGATGATCGCAGGAAAGACAACCGTAACGACCAAAAGACCGATGGTCGCAGCGACAACCGAAACGATCAAAAACCAGAGAACCGAAACGATAAAGGCGGCGATAACCGCAATGACAACCGCAATGACCGTCGTAACCCCAAAGGTGGCAATGATCGTGCGCCACGAGGAAGACAAGGCAATATCGCGCGTCCTGATGAACATGGTTACAATTTCGACGGAATTGTAAAAGCAGAAGGTGTACTTGAACTCATGCAAGACGGCTACGGCTTCTTGCGTTCAGCAGACTTCAATTACCTCAATTCACCGGATGACGTATACGTGTCGCAAAATCAGGTGAAGTTGTACGGATTACAAACCGGAGACACCATCCTCGGAACTGTTCGTCCGCCCAAACATGGTGAAAAATACTTCCCGCTGATCAGCGTAGAGCGTGTAAACGGACGTGATCCTGAGTTTGTTCGTGACCGCGTGCCTTTTAAATTCCTTACGCCCCTCTTCCCAGAAGAACGTTTCCGACTGGCCGATAAAAATCCGAACATTTCCATGCGCATCATGGATCTCTTCTCCCCCATCGGAAAGGGCCAGCGTGGCATGATTGTAGCACAGCCAAAAACGGGTAAAACAACACTGCTTAAGGAAGTTGCAAACGCCATTGCCAAAAATCATCCTGAGACCTACCTCATTATTCTCCTCATCGATGAGCGACCGGAAGAAGTCACCGATATGAAGCGCAGTGTGCGTGGTGAAGTGATCGCATCAACCTTCGATGAACCGGCAGATCGTCACGTGAAAGTGGCCAACCTGGTACTCGAGAAAGCAAAGCGTATGGTAGAGTGCGGACATGATGTTTGTATCCTGCTTGACTCCATTACACGCCTTGCCCGAGCCTACAACACGGTTTCACCGGCATCCGGAAAAGTACTCACCGGTGGTGTAGACGCCAACGCACTGCAAAAGCCGAAGCGCTTTTTCGGAGCGGCACGGAACATCGAAAACGGAGGTTCACTCAGCATCATTGCTACAGCACTGACGGAAACCGGCTCGAAAATGGACGAAGTGATCTTTGAAGAGTTCAAAGGTACCGGCAACATGGAGCTTCAGCTCGATCGCCGCATCTCCAACCGGAGAATCTACCCCGCGATCGATATCCTGGCGTCAGGTACCCGACGCGAAGACCTTCTCCTTGATAAAGATGCCCTCATGCGGGTGCACATCCTCCGACGTCACCTTGCGGATATGAATCCAATCGAAACCATGGAATTTATCAAATCGCGCATTAAAGACACCCAAAGCAATGAGGAGTTCCTCATTTCTATGAACTCATAGTACGCCCGTCATGCCCAACTCACGACTCACTTTGCTCTTGTTAAGCCTGATCATCGGAATTGCAGCTTGCCGGAAAGACGAACCTGGTCCGGATCCCCTTCGCGATCAATTCGAGTTTGTTGTGGTGACCCCTGACAGCGTGAGCTGGGAAGCCGAAGTGCTGCGAATGGATGGCTCTGTTATTCAGACGATGAGCGCGGAAGGACAGAAAAATTTCTACACTGAGCGCACAGCAGACCGTAAAGCGATCTTGAGACTGCGCCTGATCGATTCAACCACAGCAACTTCCATTCGAACGGGATACCGCGATTTAATCAACATATTCGATGGCAGCTCGAATGTAGTGACGCTGAATCCGGACCTACAGGTGCCTTACGACCTGCCGAATGACACCATTGACTTCGCGAACCTTTAATCACAATCCCGGTTGTAGTGAACTGAACCCCTCTTGATGGTGAGTCCTACTCGAATTCTCGTCCTCATTTGCGCTGCACTCTGGCTGATCACAAAAGTTGTGCTTCTGCAGTTTGTGCCTTTTGAAACAAACGTGCAGGCAGGAGTGATGTTGAACCTGTTCTTCATCTTGCTGATCGGTGTGTTTGCTATTCGTCGGGTGACCAGACATCGCAGAAGCGACTTCATTGACAGCGTTAAAGAAGTGGCCAAAGCAACCTCAATGTACGTTTTAGCCGCAGTCTTTGCACTGGCCGTATTTAATTATGCCATCGCTGCAGATACCATTCAGTTGAAATATGAAGCTGACCGGAAGGAGCTACAAAAGGTTCTGCAGGATGGCAACAACCTGGCAGAAATCCGCGCCAATAACCCGGAAGCAAAGAAAATGACCGACGAAGAAATCAGGAGCCGAAGCCTTGAATCATTTGACCAACGCAATGAGTTTCTGGTGACCCGATGGTACTTCGCGCTTACCTTGTCTTTCTTCGCGTTGATGATTGCCGCAGTATTCTATTCACTCGTGCTCACCATTTTGTGGCGAGCCTTTATGATGTGAAGGGAGCAATACGATACTTCATCTTCCGTTTTCTACTTTTGTAAGCCAATCCGGTTGACTTGAAAAAACACATTCTGCTCATAGGTGCCCTTGCGATTTCATTCTCTGCTCTCAGCCAGGGAAACATTCGCATGAAAAACCTCCCGAACTTCGATTATAAGAAGTACCACTTCGGGTTCTTGCTGAGCACAAACACGTCTGACTTTTACCTTGATTATAGCCCGCGAGAAAACTTTGCAGACTCTCTCCTCGGCATCTCCAACCAACGTCAGCAAGGTTTCAACCTTGCTCTTCTGGCCTCGTGGGATCTCACCCCGAATATCCGACTCCGGTTTATTCCGGGATTGAGTTTTCAAGACCGCGGATTAAATTACCGGTTCAGGCTTCAAGATGGCACTACAGAAACCATCCTGAAGCGCACTGAATCGGTGTTTCTAGATTTCCCACTCCTGTTGAAGCTTCGCACAAACCGCGTCAATAACCTTGCGGCCTACGCGCTGATCGGTGGTAAATACAGCCGTGACATGCAGTCTCAAGAAGACACAGACAATCAAATCGCAGATGAATTGGTCATTCGCCTCAATCGCACCGACTATTCACTCGATTTTGGTGGTGGTATTGACTTCTTTCTTCCCTACTTCAAGTTCTCTATTGAAATGAAGACGGCTATCGGATTGCCGAATATGTTAATCCAGGAAGGCAATCGATTCACGGCGCCCATAGAAAGCCTTCGCACGCGCACTTTTGTTTTCTCCCTCTGCTTCGAGGGCTGATCACGGCAATACCGTGGCAATAACGCGACGCAATACCGCCTGATCTCTGAATTCACATAAATAAATACCCTGCCAGCGACCAAGCAGCAGGCGCCCGTCAATGAAAGGTACACTCACCGAACTGCCGATCAGGCTCGCTTTGATATGCGCCGGCATATCATCTTCGCCTTCAAGCGTATGCAGTAAACCCGGCTGACCCTCAGGTACAATGCGGTTTATGAGCGTTTCGAAATCTTCGCGGACATCGGGATCTGCATTCTCATTGATGGTCAATGCGGCTGAAGTATGCTGGATAAACAAATGCAGCACCCCATCTCCTGCCAGAGGGATGCCACGGGTTACTTCTTTTGTGACAAGATGATATCCGCGTGAAAACGCGGGAAGCTCAATAATGTGGTGCGAAGCCATGGTGCTGTTTATGGAGCTAAGTTCGCCTTCAGCACCCGAAGCTGCAAGCGGCGACCATCTACCGGATGACGTAATACAACTACGTAAATCCCCGGGGCGAGGTCAGGCAAAGCAAGCTGTACACGCGGCGCCCGAACAGGCTGCTCTGAAAAGACCTCAGTGCCATCTGCGCCAAACCACTGTATCAGCCACTCTTCATTCTCTGCCCCCTCCCACTGGAGCTGCAAGGTTGTATTGAACGGAATCGGATATGCCTGCATACTACCGTTCGGGGGCACAAATAAAACCGAAAGTGTGTCTGAAAATCCTTGCGTGCCGAGTATCAAACGATAGTAATTGAGCTGACTCCATAAAGGAGATGCGTCATGCATCACATAGAACTCTGTAAATTCGCTTCCGCCGCATACCCCCGGAATCTGATCCACAGGTGTGAATTCGCTTTTCCCATCTTCACTGCGTTCGAGAATTACCCCATTGCAAGAGGCTCCTCCCTTAATCGCAAAATCAATGCGCATGGTCTCGCCGGTCTGACGTGCCGTGAAGCCCTCCAATATCGGATGCTGACCGAATAATGGCCAAACTGCCAACCACAACAACGCCGTTATGCAAAAACGAGTGATACTGCAAAATTTTAAGTCCATTCTACGATTTGTACAATCTGAACGAAGATAAGCCCTAATTGCGTCAACTGCCAATTGGCGGCAAAGCTCCTTTTCAATTCACCTACGGATGCCTGCAAGGCATGCCTCTCGGCCGCTACCACACATCATAAAGCGCCGCAGGAATGCGGCGATCTTCATTTCAATGCGCACAATGCATTGTGCGCTTACATTCGATTTCACGGCGCACACTGCTGTGAGCGCTTCTATTCGATTCTATATCTATACTTTCAGCCCTAAATCTACCTTACCTCCACAAGTTCCCTTAAGTTTGCGCGTTGATTGTAAACTGAGCAGATAATCGCGTATGGCAAGTGAACGCCCTCTTATTCTCGTCACCAATGACGATGGCATCTTTGCCGGTGGCATTAAAACGCTGGTAGAAGAAATGACGCACCTTGGTGAAGTCTGGGTGGTCGCACCTGATAGTCCGCAATCAGGGATGGGACATGCCGTTACGATTAGGGAGATCCTCCGGCTGGAGGAGGTTCCCTTTGATGTGTCGGGTGTACGCGCCTTTCAAAGTAGCGGCACACCCGTTGATTGTGTCAAGCTCGCTATTTACGAGGTGCTGCACCGTAAACCTGACTTGCTCGTTTCAGGCATCAACCACGGCGCGAATAGTTCGATCAATGTTATATACTCGGGTACCATGTCTGCAGCCGTTGAAGGTGCCGTTGAGGGAATTCCGTCAATCGGCTACTCATTGCTCGACCATAGCGCTGACGCTAACTTCGCTCCCTCACGGCCTTATGTCAGAAGCATCGCTGAATCTGTACTCAAGAACGCGCTACCCCAAGGCACTTGTCTCAATGTAAACATCCCTAATTTGTCGGCAGAAGAGCTGAAAGGCATCAAAATATGTCGTCAGGCGCAGGGCTACTGGGCCGATGCTTTCGAGAAGCGCAAATCACCGGGCGGCAGTGAATATTATTGGATGACCGGGAAATTCGTAACGCCTGACAAGGGAGAAGATACCGATCAATGGGCGCTGGAGAACGGTCATGTCTCGGTGGTACCAACCCAATTTGATCTAACAGACCACCATACCATCGGCCTGCTGAATCAATGGGATTTTAACGATGCAAAGTAAACTCGATAAGTCATGGGTAGGTTTTCTGGCAGGACTCATTTCGACCTTGCTTGGCATGTTCATCTTTGCCGCTGCGCTCGCCGTATATGATGACCGCTCAGTATGGAGCATCTTTGAAATGGTAAGTGACAACCCATTCTTGCTTATTGATAAGTTTCTCACAGGCAGTGTGCTCTTCGATGTGTTCATCTTCGCCGTCTTTCTGCGCCTCGGCTGGTACAACTTTAACAAAGGGATATTGCTCTGTATCATGCTGCTCGTTCCTGTTATCATATATTTCAACTGGTGAAGCTTTATTTCATTGCCGGAGAAGCATCGGGTGACCTGCATACGTCTAACCTGGTGAAAGCGATGCGAATTATGCGCTCAGATCTCGATTTGCGAGGTTGGGGTGGTAACCTCATGCAACAAGCCGGTGTAGAAATTGTAAAACACTACCGAGAATTGGCCTTCATGGGCTTCTTTGAAGTAGCGGCCAATCTTCGAACGATCCTTCGTAATATCAGAAGCTGTAAAGAGGATATTTCGGCCTATCGGCCGGATGCGGTCATTCTGATCGATTATCCCGGTTTCAACATGCGCATTGCCACCTGGTGCAGAGAACAGGGAATTCCCGTGATCTACTACATCTCGCCTCAGGTATGGGCCTGGAAAGAAAACAGGGTTAAAAAGATCAAACGCGATGTAGATGAGCTTTTTGTCATCCTGCCTTTTGAGGCAGCCTTCTACCAAAAACATGGGATTGAAGCGCACTTCGTAGGTCATCCCCTGCTGGATGTTGCTGAAAAACATAGTTCATCTGAAACACACATCCGCGAAGAACTGGGAATCCGGAAAGGCGAGAAGGTGATCGCGCTCTTACCCGGTTCACGTAAGCAGGAGATCAGCACCATGCTTCCTGTAATGCTAGAAGTTGCAAAGCAATTCAATGACTACCGCTTTATCATTGCGGGCGCGCCCGGACAAGAGCTGGACTTCTACGCGAATATCCACGGTGTCAACGAAAATGACATCGTATTTGGCAAGACCTATGCGCTGTTTACAGTCGCTGAAGCCGGACTGGTTACCAGCGGAACTGCCACCCTCGAAGCGGCATTGCATGGCATGCCGCAGGCGGTTTGCTACAAAGGAAATTTCATCAGCTACCACATTGCACGCAAACTGGTTAAGGTCAATTATATCAGCCTCGTCAACCTAGTCATGGAGCGCGAAGTGGTTCGCGAAATGATCCAGGAAGCGATGAATGTCAAATCGCTGACAGCAGAATTGAAAAGACTGCTTGAAGACGAACAGTATCGCCATAGGTTGATCGAAGATTACAAGATTCTTCGCGAAAAACTCGGGGGCACAGGAGCTTCACATCGTGCTGCAGAAGGCATGCTCGAAGCGATTGACCAATTTACACGCCAAAATTCATAGTCTTGCGTTAACAAGATCAGCAGCTTTTTAACAAGTCAGTCTTCCCCCCTCCTATTTTTGAAGCGTATGAAAAAGGTGATCTCAGGCATCATTCTATGCATGCTAGCGTTGCAAGGCTTCGCTCAGCATGAGGATATTCTGCGCATCGGCATCAGTGGGGGTGATGGACATACCTCCGCTGAGTTTGTGGTGACACAAGGACGCTATGAAGTAGTGCTTGACGGAACCACCAGGGCGCAACTGGCTGCTTTTGAACGCTGCTCCCTTCGCCCCGCCGGTAACCGAGTGGCGGTAAGCTCTCAGAACGGTACCATAGGCAACGCGAACCGGGTGCTATTACGTTCAGTGAAATGGCACAGTCATTTCAAGCTAAGTGCAAAAGGCACCTCGAATCGCTTCTTACCTGCTGTGTACCCCGATCATTTGATTGTTCGCGCGCAAAACGGCAAGCTGGTGCTGGTCAACGAGTGTGCTCTCGAGAATTACGTCGCCGGTGTTGCCGAAGCTGAATCAGGCAAAGGCCATGAGCTAGAATATTACAAGGTACAAACGATCATTGCACGCACTTACGCACTTGCGAATGTAAGGCGGCACGCATCAGAAGGTTTTCACCTCTGTGACGAAGTGCATTGCCAGGCCTATCACGGCGCTTCCCGATTCGAAGAAAGAATACCACAGGCTACATGGGCCACCCGTGATCACGTGCTGGTGGATCACGAAATCAATCTGGTTACGGCCGCATTCCACTCGAACTGCGGAGGTCATACCCTCAACGCTGAACACGTATGGAGCCGTCCGCTCCCTTATCTGGTCGGGCGTCCGGATACCTTTTGCCTCGTTATGCCTCACAGCCACTGGGAAGCTTGCTTTGCAAGAAAAAACTGGCAGGATTATCTCGAGGCAAACCTCGAAGCCGAGGGAGTGGAAGATTCGCTCGTTTCATTGAGTTACTACCCGGCCAGACGGAAACGTTTTTTCGCAGATAGCCTCAATAATTTGCGAATGACTACGATTCGTCGCGATTGGGGACTGCGATCAGCTTTTTTCGTAGTTGAAGAAGCAGCTGACAGTGTCAGACTCACCGGGCGCGGCTTTGGGCATGGTGTAGGCCTTTGTCAGGAAGGTGCCATGCGCATGGCTCAACTCGGCTATACAAGCAACGAGATCCTGCACTTTTATTATAAAGATGTGCACCTGATCGATAAGAAGCACATTCAGTTTTTCAGGGAAGAATAGAGAGGCTGGCAGAATTCCGAAAAAATCGTATCCGATGATCAATTCTGATGCGCCTCGCATCAATAAACCGGCGGCAACAGCCCTGTTTGCCGGCAGGTAGGCGCCGCCACACGGATAACAATACCAACAGATAGGGAGGCGTCACACGCCTCCTTTTTCATCTTAATAGATAAAAAGAGAGGGATGCGCCATGCGCATCTTTGACGTTGAACCGCAATTCTCGGACGGCTATAAGCCGGCCCCGCAAGAATGCCGGAGATAATAAAACAGCGCAAGTATGCGCTGCTTTTTTAAAGTTTCCCGGTTTCCCAGTTTCCCGAAAAGTCGATGGTCGATAGGTCTATGAGTCCATAGGTCAATGCGCTTCACTTCACCGGACCGGCGGCAATAGCCTTTCACCAATCGTGATGCACTTCGCTTCACCGGACCGGCGGCAATAGCCGCCGCCACACCAACAACCAACAACCAACGACCAACTGCCAGAGGTCACCCGTTCTTCTTCGATCGGTTTCCTCCTCCGCCCTGGTGGTTACCGCCTGAACGGTGGCGGTTCTCTTTACCTCGGTTACCGCCTTTATGACGGGGATTTCCTCCGCCGCTTTTGCGGCGATTACCTCCACCACGGCCTCCCCTTGAGGGTTTGGGGTCATAAGCCGGCGTATCTCCTATAGATTCGGGTGTCTTGAGCTTTTCTACTTCACTACCGATGAGTTGTTCAATTCGAAAGAATTTCACTTGTTCATCTGGCGAAACAAGGGTAACGGCGCGCCCTTTTCTCGAGGCCCGTGCTGTTCGTCCGATCCGGTGTACATAGTCTTCGGCATCCTGTGGCACGTCAAAATTGACCACCATCTCAATGTCGTCGATATCGATACCGCGCGACACCACATTGGTAGCGACCAGCACCGGCAGCTTCCGGTTTCGGAAATCAAGCAGTACCTGTTCGCGCTCTTTCTGTTCGAGATCAGATGAAATTTCAGCGCAGTTGATACCGCTCTTTTGAAGTCGGCGATTGATGCTGCTCACTTCGCGCTTGGTAGATGCGAACACGATGACGCTTTTCCAGTCTTCTGACTTCAATAAGTCTACAAGCACAGGCTCTTTCTGATTGTTAAACACACTGAAAGCGCCCTGCTGAACGCCTTCTGCCGGCTTACTCAGAGCAATATTCACTGTTTCAGGGTTCTTTAGTATCTGCTTCGTCAAAAACAGGATATTATCGGGCATCGTAGCGGAAAACATCAGCGTCTGGCGCTCTTCATTTGTTTGATTGATGATCCGCATGATATCGTTGTAAAAGCCCATGTCGAGCATACGGTCGGCCTCATCCAGGATAAGAACCGGAAGCTGCGCCAACGGCACGTATCCCAGATTGATATGCGAGAGCATACGTCCGGGTGTCGCTATCACAATATCAACGCCTTCGGTCAACGCCTTCTTTTCTTGCGTAAATTCTCTCGCATCTCCCCCACCATAGATGGCGATGCTCGAAAGACCAGTGAAGTAAGAAAGACCTTGCACGGCCTGGTCAATTTGAACAGCCAGCTCTCGCGTGGGTACAATGATCAGTGCCCCCACTCCTTTACGGTCAGGGTTCTCCATCAGTCGGTGCATAGTAGGGATCAGGAATGCCGCCGTTTTGCCGGTTCCGGTCTGTGCGATGCCGATGACATCGCGCTTGCTGAGTATGACGGGAATCGCTCCGGCCTGAATAGGCGTTGGAGTGTCAAATCCCATGGCATCTATGCCATCCAGTACGTCATCATTTAAAGGGAAGTCCCAGAACTTAATATCCGGGGTTTCATTTGATTGTTCCATAGTGTGTGTGGGTTCCGTTGACCCGTGGCGAAGATAAGGTATTCAGAAGACTGTCGGCAGACAGCCGTCTGCGGTCTGTGTGACAATGACCTACCGTCATCCAGCCAGTCTGATGCCTGGAAGGCGTCGCCACTTAATTCACCCGAAAAACGAAGCCGCGCACGTATGCGCGGCACCCCAGACCCCAGACACCATGTCAATGACCAACCATTTCCAGGAAGGCCTTCCGACAAACATCCGTATAGTCTTTCAAGTCTTGTGGCGTTGGAGATACAGGCACATCGGGCAAAACCGGAGTTTGAGGGTATTCGAAGTTGTTCAGGTTGTTGAATCGGATGCTCGCAACCAGCACCGGCAGGCCACTTTCTTTGAGCTTCAGCATCACTGCATTTCCCCAGGTGCCGGAGATCGGTCCAAGGCAGGCTTCGCCGATGATCGGACCACGTTCAGTAAGTTTAAACATGCCCGCGAAATTCACACTTGCCGATCCTGTGAGCCCGTTTACAAAGAGCGCACATTGTCTGTCGTAAGTGAGCTTCTCATTTACCGGTTCCGGCTCTTTAAAATAAACGGTATCCTGCGCTCCTACAGGCAGCTCAGTCAGCCGGAGGTAATTAATCACATCTTCGTCTTTGCCTCTGAAATTACGTAGCACCCAGCGATTCCACCGCTTGAAGGTCTGGCGGTACCGCTCTTCGGAGTCGTGGCTTTGCCTGCCTATTACGTTTGCAGGTACCGGTCGTTCATGCACCCGGTCGATGTACGCAAACAGCCGCTCCATACGGTTCGATTTCCCACCGGTATTATCACGGAGATCAATGGCAAGCCAATCAACATCATGGCGCCGGATTTTGCGAAAAGAGCGCTTGAGAAAACGATCAAACCGCCCCTGCCCTTTGTAACTGAATGACCCGATGCGCAAAATGGCATACCGCCCCCCTTTGTTGATCTCAAGGTCGTAGACCTGCTCTTTGTCATGCTTTTTGTGCTGCTTCCGAAGTGTTTTCCAGGTGTTGCCCGGGTAAACGATGCTGAGGGTATCCCGCTCTCCCGGCCTGATCAGTTTGATGATGTTCTCCCTCTTCACATCGCTGAATACGGCGCAAAAGCGCCGGAAGAGCACATCGTTGATTCTTCGGAAGGCCGTGATGGAATGCCCTTCGTAAATACTGAAATCACCGATTCGCCGGTGCACCTCTTTCGCAGAGTAATCGTTAATGGAAATGAGCTCCGCACCCCTCGGAAGCAGAAATTGTCCGTCATCTGAGATGTACAGTTTATCATCGATGCTTCGGATACCGAAATCAAGCAAGAGTCCGCCTTCACGCAAATACAGCCCGATCAACGCCGGAAAATTGAGCGTTGTATGACTGTCTCTGAGGGTGCGCAAGGTCTTTCCTACCGTTCCGGCAAAGGCATAATAGGTTTGTCCGTCGGCAACTTCCCGTTCGGCCATGGCAAAGGCAGTGTCGAGCTGCACTCGGGTGCAGTAGATGTATGGACTCGGGTGGATTTCATCAATTTTGGAGCGCAGGTGGTGGAGGTCTTCAATGAGTTTTTCACCGGGAATGACCGAATCCTGGAGGCTTTGCGAATCCGCCGCTTTCGCGGCGAAAAGAAAAACGAGAACAATCAGCTTGATACGCATCAGATTCAGAACGGGATACTGCTGCATTTCTTGCATGTTCAGGGCATCGGGATGGCTGTCACGCGGTAACCGGCTTTACGAAAGGCGTTAATCAGCCCGGTTTCGCCGCTCAGATGCAAGGCACCCACAGCACAGAATACCGGGCGCCCCTGGGCGACGATAGGCTCAAGCTTCTCAAACATTTCGCTGTTTCTGCGATTTACAAGTCCGTCATCCATCGACTGCACAAAGGTTTCTCTTCGATACACCGCATCCAGGCAGTCGAGGTCGGCATTAGCGTAACACATTTTCAGCTCCTCCGTCATCGCTTTCTGCTCATCATATTCATCGATGCTCTCGAGCAACATTTCAGCCTGGTCTTTTAGCGGGATGTCTTCAACAGCTTTCATTTGGGACTCTACCGTCTCCAGAGGCTGAATGTCGCATCCCGCCGCTTCTGCGGCGCGCTGAAGCTGCACATCGAGCACCTCGTCTTCCGTGCTTTGAAACTCGAGCTCGGTCAAAGCTGCAGCGATCCAGAAGGGTTTCATGGCGAGCATCATCATTCCTGCCGGACCCATTTTTTCAGAAATGAACCCGCGGATACGCCTCATCTCGTCTTCCGAGTAGAGCATGTCAAGGGTAGTGTCGCTGAGGAACATCATGCCCATGAGCTCCATGGATGGCTCTAAGTCAATGACATCCACTTCGTTGCAATAGGTGGATGATTTCTGAATGTACGGCACGATAGACGAAATGTGTTTTGTCGCTATGCTGTCACTGACATGCATGGAGCCAAAGAGGTACGAAGGCTGACTGAGATCTTTGCCTTCTATGGCGTACAAGAGCGAAGATGTGGACACGTCGGACGTGGCTGCATCTTTTTTATTCGCGCAAGAGGCAAAAACAAACGCCGTGACCGCAAAGGCGATCACAGCGTTCGACATACGTATTGAGAAGGTTGTTATGTTTTTCATTCTGACTGATAAACGTAAGCGCGCGGCGCAATACCGACGTTATACGAAGCTACAAAGACCCCTTCAGATGTGAGCACGCTCACTTCATCATTATCCACATAGTTGGGAACACTGCTCGCATAGACTTCATCAGTGACCGGGTTGACGCCCACTGAATGAAAGGGTCCGCCGCTGAAAGTGGTGCTGAATTCGCCGTTGACGATATTGAACGGACGGATGCTTCCTTCGTTCACGAGGTACAAGCGGTTTCTGTCACCGTCGATGCTCATAAACTGCGGGTGATCGCCAAGTTCACCAATCTGGAGCTGACCTGTGATGACCTGCGACGCACCATCGATGCGCTGAAGGGAGGCCTCGGTCTCGCTCACGATGTTCCAGTCAGCGTCGTATTCGATGGCGCCTTTACAGAGCACCCACACGTTGTTCTGGTAGTCAACTTCGAGGCTCACAGGAACATCTCCCGTCTCAACGGTGGCAATTACGGCGTCACTGACCGGGTCTATGACGCTGACAGTATTATCAATACCGAAGCCGCCGCTGTTGGCAACGAAGAGGTAGATACCGTTATAGGCAATTTGTTCAGGGCCGTCGCCTACGCTAATGCTGCCGGTCACCTGAAGGCTCAACGGGTCAAAGATCAGGAGCTCTCCTGCTCCGCTGCCGTTGCTTATGTAGCCTTTTGAAGCAGAAATTACAAAGACATCACGCGGATAGTCGCAACCTGTTATCGTGCCGATCAATGAGAAATCATCGGGATTGATGACATCAACTTTCTGACTGTTATTGAGCAAGGCATATCCGCGGCCGTTGAATTCGCGGTATTGCTGAAGCACATCGCCCGGCGCTACGCCATTTGCAGCGCTGTAAAGGGCATTTGCCACGCTCCCATCGTCATAAATTTTATGCAGACTCGCGTTGGAGGCTCCAAAAGTGCCCTCACAGGCAACCACCATACCGGTCGTCACGGCCGGTGGATCTATCATTACTTCTTCTTCGTCTTTCTTACATCCTGCGAAGAGCAGCGATGCAGCGAGCGACAAGGCCATCAGCCTGTTCAGCGGTTGTTTGAGGTATTCCATGTCCATTGTAGGTTTAGAGAAATTACACGTCCGGGTGCAGCCGTTCGGGCCACACGAAAATCCATCACATCACCGGCGTTACGCACGGCCAATGACAAAAGCAAGCTATGATCAAGCCACTCCATGCGATAACCGGCGAAGGCATCCGCCAGCAGCAGGGCATCCTGGTGACCGAAATCGGCATTGAGCCTGGTGTAGGTGAAGGCATTGCTGACGAATCGTACAACGCCTCCAAGGGTAAGCGCGCCAACGCGGTACTGAAGCCCATACCTGAGTTGAACCGCCGGATAGAATGCCTTCGTAAGTAAGTCTGCATCAAGCGAATTGACCTGAATATTGGCGCGCAGATTCTGATCTATACTATGGTTGCGCAGTTCCATGCGGTGCCTGAGCAAACCTTCGACTCCGGCAGCTTCTACATCGCTCCGGTTCTGTGCCCTCCATCCCTGCTCGCCGGGCTCCCATGAAATCAGCCGCCTCATGCGTTGTCCGTAAATCATGATATGCCCGCTGAGTCCCTTCCGGTCATAGAGCGCGAGACCAGTTTCAGCGCTGTAGCCACGTTCAGGCATCAGGTCTGGGTTTCCGCCGGGTTGCCAGTACAATTCATTGAGGTCGGCGTAGCGAAAGGTGTTTTTAATAGCTGCGAAAAATCGCAGGATGCGTCCACGGCGTTCCATCCGCAAATTCACCACAGGCAAAGCCTCACCAGCCCCGATGTCATAACGGCCGCTCGCATCGATAAGGTATCGGAAACTAC
Organism: Flavobacteriales bacterium; assembly: GCA_018402085.1. Classification (GTDB taxonomy): domain Bacteria; phylum Bacteroidota; class Bacteroidia; order Flavobacteriales_D; family Sanyastnellaceae; genus Sanyastnella. Next base: position 1,425,582 of record JAGYJM010000002.1, read on the forward strand.
TCCAGGTCAGTGATGCCTGCGGACCATGCAGCAACCTAGTCTGTTGACCTCCGGAGTACGCGCTGATGTGCGCTGATTCACGGTGGATGTCATACCCCAGCCGGAGATGAACCTGGCCTTTCGAGCGTGCATAGCCGAGACGATAATAATGCCGGCTCGTTCTTATGCGGGAATCGATGCTCAGCGGGGCGTCTTGAGAAGGACGATCACGGTAGTGCTGACCTTCTTCGAAGAAGGCTGCTCGGACGGAGAACGTACCGATAACGCTCTCGTATTTTAATCCGGCATTCACCCGCAATGCCGAGTCGCGCTGCGTCGCGAAGCTTTGTCCGTAACTCCCCAGAATCTCCGGGATGTGCAAATAAGACTGTTGCACCCAAATGGCAGCATCGGCAGTGAGTCCGGCAGCCGGACTTCCGGTGAACTGCTGCATGAGCGAAGAGCGGTTGTAGTTATTATGGCGCTGGTTCAATTCGGGTGTCCCTGCAAGCAACGGATCGTTGAATGCGAATTCATTTCTGAACCGGTCAACCTGCGCGGTAGTGCTGCAATGCCACTTTTCACCCAGTGCAATACCCGCTTTGCCGTTCACAGAAAGATTCAGGAGGTCATCATAGCCGATACGCAATGATTGCTGCTCTGTCGGCTCGCGACTGTCGAGCCATAGTGTACCTGCAGCGCCACCTGAATTTACAAAACCGCTGCGTGCTCCTCTGAGAATAGTGATCTGATCAAAGAGCGATGCAGGCAATGCACCCAGATCAGCAAGTCCGAGCGAGGGCGACTGTATCGGTATACCGTTCCAGAGTACATTCACATGGTCGCCTGAGAGGCCACGTCCATTGGCGGTAACAGCAGTTCCTGCCGGGCCGTACGTACGAACATTCATGGTGCTACCCAGGGCAAGGATGTCGCCCACAGAGGCGGGCGGAAGTAATTGCATAAGGAGGCTGTCAGGAACTTCCTTGAGAAAAGGATCCGGACAGACGGCTTCAATAGCCACTTCTGCATCAGGAAGTTCGATGTGTGTGCGCAGTGTATCGTATTGCGCCACAGCGAAACTGCCGAGCAGGCTCGATATGATGACGAGTAGAATTCGCATACCTCCCTTACACTTGCACCGAGTGCGTTTTGGCAGTTAAAGCTGAGGGCAGGTCTTCTGACTCGTTCTGTTATTGCGCCTTCCCATCTCAAGCGAGACAGTGGCTTCAGGAATGCAACAACACGTGTTGAACTTACAGCTGCGGGCACAGTTCCGGATTCTCACCGGATTCCCTTTTCATCCTCCCGAAGTGCCACTCCGGGAAGAACCGATCAGCACAGCAAAAGTAATGAATAGTAAATAATTAACAGTGAGTAATAAATGAGAGTGAGAATGAAAATCAATATGTAGGCGCACACTGTAGGCGCACACTGCAGTGTGCGCATGGAAATGGAATACCGGGAGGGACGGCCTTCCAGCCGTCCGCCGATTTTCGAATCACCCCGATTTTCGTGAATTAGCAATATGCAGGCGCACACTGCAGTGTGCGCATGGAAATGGAAATCGATATGGCCTGCGCCGCATCCTTGCGGCGCCGTTGTTTTAAAAGGTAAAACCGTAGGGACGCGATTCATCGCGTCCGTTCATTGTCAGGCAGGTTCTGTTTGGTGAATGGCTATCGAAATGGAATACCGAACAGCTTTCAGGTCATCACCGACCGCCGGAAATAGCGGCTGCAATGCGAAGGCCGCCCAAGACAGCCATAAGGAGCACAGATATACGCTTCAAAATCAACCACCGACCACCAACCACAATTTACTCCCCTTCCCACTCCGTAAAGAACTGAGTGAGGTAACTCATCATAAAAGCATGTCGCTCTTCAGCCATTTTTCTTCCACTTATTGTTTGCATGCGATCTTTCAATAAGAGAAGCTTCTCGTAAAAGTGATTGATCGTATGGCCGTCATCAGTAGCGTAGTCTTCAAAATTGTCGTGAAGCCGGGGAGATCGGTCAGGATGGTACAGCAGACGTCCTCTTGAACCGCCGTAGGCGAAGGCGCGGGCAATACCGATAGCACCTAACGCGTCAAGGCGGTCAGCGTCTTGAACGCATGCGGCTTCTAAAGAAGAAACCGGGGTATCCACTCCTGCGCCTTTGAAGCTAACCTCAGCTACAATGGTGGATACCCTGCTTGCCAACGTTTCATCATCAGCAAACTGCATCACCAGCTCGTGCGCTCGTCGGGGTCCGATACTGAGGTCGTTGTCGTGAAACTTGTGATCGGCAATATCATGCAGCAGTGCTGCTAACTCCGTAATTTCCTTGTCTGCGCCTTCATTTTCAGCCAGTTTAACCGCATTGTTTCTCACGCGGTGGATGTGCCACCAATCGTGCCCGCTTCCCTCCTCTTTAAAAAGCGAACAGACATACTGTTCAAGAGACTTGATGATTTCCATGTTGCACAAAATAAGCTGAAACCTACATCCATTAAAATTATTTGGAGCCATATATTTGTCGTTCGCAGAAAAATGCGATCTTTGCACCCCTCTAATGGGAGAATTCACTCATTAATTAACAGGGTTTCGGACCCTTCTAAAACAATTAATATGGCGGTTAGAATCCGACTCCAACGTCAAGGTAAGAAAGGTAAACCCTTCTACCACATTGTAGCAGCAGATGCACGTGCAAAGCGTGACGGACGTTACATCGAGCGCCTCGGCTCTTACAACCCAAACACCAATCCGGCAACCATTCTCCTCGACCAGGACCGTGCGTTGTACTGGCTTCAAAATGGTGCAGAATCAAGTGATACAGCGCGTGCGATTCTTTCGTACAAAGGCGTTCTATATCGCAATCACCTCCTTAAAGGTGTGAAAAAAGGTGCGCTTACCGAACAAGACGCCGAGAAGAAGTATGAAGAGTGGCTGGCTGACAAAGAATCCAAGATTCAGGCCAAGCGCGACGCTCTTAAGCATGCGACTGAAAAAGACCTCACTGACCGCCTCACCCGTGAGCGTGAAATAAATGAGGCTCGTGCGAAAGAAATTTCGGCTGCCAATGCCGAACTCGCCGGAGAAGTGGAATCAGTTACAGAAGAGGTTCAGACCGAAGTTGAAGAGGAAACACAGGCAGTTGAGCCCCCTCAAACCGTAGAAGAGCCCAAGGCAGAAGAAGCTCCGGTAGAAGAGCCCAAGGCAGAAGAAGCTCCGGTAGAAGAGCCTAAGGCAGATGAAGCTCCGGTAGAAGAGCCCAAGGCAGAAGAAGCTCCGGTAGAAGAGCCCAAGGCACAAGAAGCTCCGGTAGAAGAGCCTAAGGCAGAAGAAGCTCCGGTAGAAGAGCCTAAGGCAGAAGAAGCTCCGGCGGAAGAGCCCAAGGCAGAAGAAGCTCCGGCAGAAGAGCCTAAGGCAGAAGAGCCCAAGGCAGAAGAAGCTCCGGTAGAAGAGCCGAAAGACGAAGAAAAGAAAGATTAATCCGGATACGGATTAACATAGAGAAAGGGAGCCAATGGCTCCCTTTTTTGCTTTAAACAATGTCTGAGGTTTTCTCTTTACCACCTTAGCACTTAGCTTTGCAACACTCTCAAGACAAATACGGTATGGGAAAATGTAAATTTTGCGGCGAACGTGCCGGTTGGTTCCGTAAAGAACACAAGGCGTGCAGAGAGAAGCACCAAATGGGACAAACGCTGGCACGCGATAAAGTCAGAGACGCGATTCTCGAGGATCAGGATTATAACAGCATGAACAGCGCACTGGATGAAATCGCCGGTGCTCATTTTCTCCGTCCTGATCAGATCCAACGACTCAAGGTACTCGGGTTCAATGAAGCCGTAGATCATGCTTTAGATGATCATCTCCTTTCTGCTGAAGAGGAAAAATTGTTCGGTAAATTTTTGTCTGAAAGCGGATTGTCAAAGTCTGAACTCAATACCGACGGTAAAGTAAACCGACTGGTACAGGCGGCTGCCTTGCGTGATCTTTCTGAAGGAAAGATACCTACCGACCGCCTCACCGTTAACATGCACCTGCCGTTTAATTTCCAGAAAAGTGAAGAGCTTATCTGGGTTTTCGCAGATGTGGAGTTCTATGAACAACGCACCCGGACGGAGTTTACGGGCGGACACCAAGGCGTCAGTTTTCGAGTCACCAAAGGCGTATATTACCGCACCGGAAGTTTCCGCGGACGCCCGATTAAAGTAGAAGAAATGCGATACATTGACACCGGAGTGGCTGCAATTACCACCCGACACTTCTACTTTTCATCGTCAAGTAAAAACTTCCGGACACGCATTGATCGAATTGTGACCCTCGACCCTTACGAAGATGGTATCGGAATGCAGAAAGAAGGTGTATCTTCAAGACCACAGATCTTTAAAAACGTCGATGGCTGGTTCACCTACAACGTCATTTCGCACCTCAATCAACTCTGAATCTACGGGTCACATTAGTGACCGTAACAAAATGATTCATAGAATTCTAAAGCTTGAGTTAGACGATCCTGACGCAGTCTTTTCTTTTACAGATCGCCTCGCTCGTGAAAACGGATGGTCGCTCGACAAAGCGCTGCGTGCCGTTCTTGAATACAAGCGTTTCATCTGCCTGGTTGCGCTTACGAACGCCCCACTGACGCCGTCTGATGAGGTTGATCAGGTTTGGCACTTGCACCTGCTATATACGCAGTCATATTGGCATGACCTCTGCCGCGAAATTCTTGGATTTGAACTGCATCATGGCCCTACGAAAGGAGGCCAGAACGAGCGTGTGCGCTACGGCGATCAGTACCGCTATACGTTGCAGCGCTATCAAGAGGTTTTCGGCGCAAAAGCGCCGGATGATTTATGGCCTCCTGCTGAAAAACGCTTCCGTGAGCTGCGCTTCAGGAGAGTAAACCTCCACCGCAACTGGATTCTCCCAAAACTCAGGATGCCATGGATGAAAAGCTGAGCCCGGAGAAAGCGCTGCTTTTACTCAACCCACAAAGACCCAAGGCCAAAGATATTTCACGATACACCTTGCTGAGTCTGCTCGATAAGGATGTACTCCGGATTGAAAACGAGGTTCTGAACGATTCACCGGTTACTTACGTGGTTGCCGGTAAGCATCTCATGACTTATGACGCCGAAGTGCACGAGCTCTATTTTTTACTGCTGCATCGCAAAGATCCTCAAATCCGTGTGCTGTTTTCGCAATACGTGAAGTCTGTCTGGAATCGCAGTGGCGCAGGCGCTCTGGTTATCAATACGCTCGCCAGAAAGTCAGACCTTCGCTCTTCCTTCAGACTGGGGTGGTTTTCCATTTTTCAATCCGGATTCAGACCTAGCGAAAAAGGTGTGCAAATGCGCCTGAGCATTCAAAAGGAAATCAATCAATTGTCTGAACGCTTGAAAAATGCCTCCAAGCAAGAAAGACTTGATTTACTGGCTACGTATGGGGCCTTTGTCTTTTTAACCGGACAAATAGCTGACCCCTTGGATCCGATCCTGGAAACCCTTTTGACAGATTTATGGCGCAGTAACTCCTGGTTTGACAGTGGGGGATCATTTCAGGATAGCCAGCGGTTTATTCAGGATTTCGATGATGCTGCTGATGCCGGCTCTGACGGAAGCGACGGAAGCGGTGATGCAGGCTGCAGTGGTTGCGGAGGTTGCGGGGGGTGCGGGGGGTGCGGCGCTTAAGGCTTTGTGCAGAGATAAAACGTGAGCATATCGAAGCTTCCTTCACCATGCTCCTGCTCTTGCTTTTGTAGGCTTGACGGTCGACTTTGCAAAATAAACGCCCTACGGTTCAGACGTCCTATTTCCTTTACTTCATAAGGCTCAAGAAATGGCTCAAACAGCGCAGCATGTGCTTCATTGACCTGAACAAACACAAAGCTGTCAGTTTCTAAGGCCAGCTGAGTAAAGTAATCTTCAGTAAGGTTGGCTTCATACCAGAGAATACGTCCGGGATATTGCTTGTCTGACAAGTATACTTCTGACATAAACCGAGCAGACCCTATCACGTATGGCGTTTCAACACGCGAAAGTATGGTGCGCACCTCACCGTAGTATGCCGCAGCTTCGGGTGTTACGAGCAAAGTGCGTTCTGTGTACGGTACTTCTATGGCTTCGGTGCAATTTCTCAAGGGCGCTTGCCGATATGGATCTGTGAATACGGCGCTCCAAACCGCGAGCGGTACAAATACTGCTAAAAATGCGCCGGTCAAAACAGTGGTGAGCCGATCTAACATAAAGACTGCAGCCAAAGGAAACTGAAGCATCACCATCGTACTGAGCGTGATCGGGTTATTGGTGCCAAAGGCCACTATTAAGGGTACGAAAACCAGCCATACAATTACGGGCCATTCATTCCAATACCGCTTTCGCCTCACTAACAATGAAGCCGCCAAAAATGCAGAGCCAAAAACAAGGAAAAGCCCCCAACTCAACGCTACACCAGTCCACATGACCAGAAACAGCAATAGCACTGCAGCCGCACTGTTGAGAAGTGCTGCTTTCATGCGGCGCTGAGTTTGAACGTACGACTGTGTCAGCACCGCAGCAACCGCACCGGCACTCATTGCTCCCAACAACTGAAATTTATGCTTCGCTGTAGCAATGATCAACTCTTTGACCGAATGACCGGCATCAGGGTTCAGTCTGAGGTATTCTATGTAGTCGGCCGGACTGACTTTGTAGCCTAATGCAAGGTGTACAGCTATGAGTATTGCGGCCACGACGATCATCAATGCGCTGTGCACAAACATTTTTCTGAAAAGGACCTTTCGTGAGGCACTTCTGTGAAAATATACATGCAAAGCAAACATGACCATCGAAACGAGCGGCAATACTACTGCCACCGTAAATTTGGTGATCCAGAGAACGAATACGACAACACCGAGCAGCATTGCCTGCCAGGCTTTTGGAGACCTCCACCAGAGCAGATAGATCCCAACGAAATACTGGGCGCCAAAGAAAGCCAGCGCATTGTACCCCGGAGTCTGTATGCTGCCAACGGCGGTATAATTCAGCCATCCTGCCATCAGCAGAAATACGAGTGTGTCAATACCCCTGCGCCGCAAAGGCATCCATTGCCGAAGACCGTTCCAAAGTATGAGCGAACCGGCGATCGTACCAATAATTCTGAGATAGCGTAAACTAAAAATATCTACAGCTAACCCGAAAAGGTCATGAAGGTGACCGAATAGAAGGTTGTAGTGAATGAGCGAAAAATAGCTGTAATCAACCGGAGAACTCAGGAGAAGATACAAGCCTTCATCAGTTGCATCAAGCCCTCTCCCGGCTGCAAGCACGAAGAATACAATCAGGATAAGGTTCAATACTGTGAGTAGTATCGAAGAAAACCGGACGAGCTTCGGAAGAAGTGTGCGCATAGCACAAAGGTAGCGATGTAAGACCGTCTGAGAGGAAAGAATCAGCGTTTGCTCAGAAGATCTACAATTGCCTGGTGTCCGCCCGCTTCAGCGCGCTCTTTCGCTGTTAGTCCCCTGCTGTCACGAAGGGAAACATCGGCGCCTTCTTCAATAAGCACAGCCGCAACTCCGCCATTTCCGAAAGAACTCGCATACATGAGCGCAGTCTCTTCTTTTCTATTTCTGAGGTCGGGATCAGCGCCGCTTTCGAGCAAGAGTTCTGCCATCTCCTCACTGCCTTTAAATGAAACGCCCATCAAAGCGGTATTTCCCGATGCGTCTTGCGCGTTCACATCAGCGCCTTTTTCGATCAGGGCACGAGCGGCTTCGAGGTGATTGTTGTAGCAGGCCAATGTCAAAGGTGTAAATCCACGGGTGTCTGCCGTATTGACCCAATCCGGGTGATCATTGAGTGCTGCAATTACTGCAGCGGCATCCCCATCACGCACGGAAGACCAGAACGCATCATCCTGCGCTTTTGCGCAGAAAAAGAAAGAAAGAGAAAACGTGAAAAGAATCAGGCGTTTCATAAGCTTCGATTGTCTGTACGAATGTAAGAGAATTCAGCCGAAATGACTATCAAAAGGAAAGGCCTGTGGCGAACCACAGAGCCTTCTCTCCTTTCCTTAACCAAACTTACCTGCTCAGAGCGACTTCTTGGCGAGGTAGAAATCAACCTTTTCAATACTGTCGTCAGCAAGACGAGCGTCCATTTCTTCAAGGGTTTTAGGTGGCGGAACGATCACCTTATCGCCTTTCTTCCAGTCGAGCGGCAAGGCCACCTTATGTTCATCGGCCACCTGCAGAGCCTCCAGCGCGCGGAGGATTTCATCCATGTTTCGCCCAACATTCAGCGGGTAGTACATGATCAGACGAATCTTCTTTTTGGGATCGATGAAAAAGACGGCACGCACCGCAGCCGTTTCAGCTTCATTCGGCTGCAGCATTCCGTACTTCTTCGAGACTGACATATCGAGGTCAGCGATGATCGGGAAATCGAAGTATACTCCGGTGTTGTTGCGAACGTTGTTCACCCAGCCGAGGTGAGCATGGATGCTGTCAATACTCAATCCTATGAGCTCTGTGTTCAAGGCATCGAATTCTGCTTTACGTTGAGCGAAGCCGCTCATCTCAGTGGTGCACACTGGGGTAAAATCGGCAGGGTGTGAGAAGAATACGACCCACTTGTCTTTGGCGAAATCGCTGAACTTGATTCTACCTTTTGTAGTTACGGCCTCAAAATCGGGAGCGTCATCGCCGATGCGCGGCATACTGATTACGTTTTCTGATGTTTCCATAGCGTTTTTTGTTTTGTTTACTTGAATTTGACAGTACAAAGGTGCTGCGGATATACTCATCGATCAAATAGATAAGAATTATTTGTATATAGTCTGTATCTATGAGAGGGTCCGGAATTGCGGCGACCATTGCGATTCTGTGCGCACACTGCAGTGTGCGCCTACAATGTGCGCCTACAGTGTGCGCCTACAGTGTGCGCCTACAATGTGCGCCTACAACCCCATTTACTATTCGATCTTTACCAGGGATTAAACCTTTTTATCTTTTGTCGGTCAAAAAACGAATACCACAGGTTTGGAGCAACAACCCAACGATAGCGCATTGATCCAAATGATACGTGATCCGCAGCAGCGAACACGTGCCTTTGAGTGGATGGTACGCCTGTATAAAGAGCAGGTGTACTTTCACGCAAGGCGCATGGTGGTAGATCACGCCGATGCTGACGATGTTGCCCAGAACACTTTTATTAAAGCGTGGAAAGCCCTGGCTGATTTCAGGGGTGAGAGCAAGATCAGCACCTGGCTCTATCGCATCACTACAAACGAAAGCCTTACCCTGATTGAGAAACGAAAACGTGTAGCAGGCATACCAATGGATGAAGTGGTGCACCGGCTCGAATCTCACCTTGAGGCAGATGAATATTTCAGCGGTGATGCCATCCAAAGAAAGTTGCAAAGCGCACTGTGTACATTGCCTCCTAAGCAGAAAGCTGTTTTTCTGATGCGGTACTACGACGAAAAACCCTATCAGGAAATCAGCGAAATTACCGGCACGAGTGTAGGCGCTCTGAAAGCTTCTTACCATCATGCCGTACAAAAGATTGAAGCCTTTTTAACCCGTTGAGCAACGTGAAAACAGACAAGCCAACATATCATCAAGAACAAGAAGTGCTGAAAAAAGACGCCCCTTCCCTTTTCAGCCTTGACAAAACCGAAGGGTTTACCGTACCTGAAGGTTATTTCGAAAATCTTGCCGGGCAACTCCGGCGGCAGGCGCTGCCTTTGAGTGATGGATTTGAGGCTCCGGAACACAGCCTCGAAAAGCTCGAAAATGCTATCTTCTCCAAGACGACAGCCGCTGGTGCCTCATCTGAAAGCGACGGTTTCAACATTCCTGATGCCGGCTTCCCTGACCGGCTTGAAGAGGCAATTTTATTGCAAACAACACAAGCAGGTGATACCGTTGAAGTGCCTGCCGGCAAAGGTCGGGTGCTGAAGCTGGTCACTCGTTTCGCCATCGCTGCGGCAGCTGCCGTCTTCATCTGGCTGGCTGCAACGCCGTTGTTTCAACCTGAGAAGGCACACTGCAAAACCTTCAGTTGTTTGCTGAAAGAAACCGAACTTACCAATGAAGAGCTGCTCATGCTGTACGACGAGGAGGTTGTGAATGAGCTTTTACCTGACCACGAAGGCTTCGAGCAGATGATTTCGGAAGACGAAGCGATGGAATACCTCCTTGATGCTGAACTTGAATTGAATGACTTGCTTGAAAATGAAACACTTTAACACCTTTTGCCTCACCCTTGCGCTCGTTTTTACCGGGTTCTGTGCGAAAGCCCAACCCGGAGAGCGCATAGAGCAGCTGCGCATTGCCTTTCTGTCTGAAGAGCTTGACCTGACGACGCAGGAAGGACAGGCTTTCTGGCCGCTGTTCAATGAGTACAACGATCAGCGCAAAGACCTCGAAAAATCTGCCCGGCGCGCCGAGCGTGACCTTGACTCGAAATCATCTCCGTCAGAGGAAGATGTGCTTGAAGTTGCGAAGCTACAAACCGCAAATATGCGGAAGCAAGCAGATTTGTTAGATGACTATCTTCCTAAATTCATGGATATCCTCGGTCCGAAACGAACAGTCAGGCTTATGCGATCAGAAGAAGAGTTCAAGCGAAGAATGCTGGAGCGTATACGCGATCGCAGACGCCCTTAAACCTCTCGCCTGAGCAAGGTATGATACCCAACTTCTGCAAGCGGAAATCAGGCATCGAGACCGGCTTCATCCTTAGCGATCACGACCTGGTGACCTCTTAGGCAAACGATACATTTGATGAAATATACCTCAAATGGATGGTTGATGATGTTGAAGGCATTCTCGGCACGATTTGCGCCGTAAAAACGGCGGATGGTACAGTGCTCAGTCTACCTGAAAATACAGACTCTTACCAGCGCCTCAAGGTGATCAATATGCCTGACGGTGTGGTACTCGACGTGAGTTCAATGATCAAGGACAGCCCCGGTAATCAGATTTCTTCTGCGATGGTGTACGTATTGCGGTTGGGAGAATTGCGCGACACCAGTTCTGCAACAAATCCTGCCATGAAAAACTGCGTACCGATGATCATGGCCGTGAGAGCGATGTAAAAACTCGATACCTCTGTAATGTTGCGGGCAGCTACTGACTGGTAGAGCGCCCAGAGTTTTTGTCCGCCGATCCATGCGAACAGAAAGAAACCGAATATGAACATCAGCACACCTAAAGAGCCGAAGAAGTGCATGGGTTTCTTCCCGAAACGGGTGATGAAGGTAATTGTCAGCAGGTCGAGAAAGCCATTGATGAAGCGTTCCAATCCAAACTTTGAAGTCCCGTAAGGACGGGCCCTGTGTTCTACCACCTTTTCACCGATACGACCGAAGCCTGCGCGTTTGGCGATAACGGGGATGTATCGGTGCATCTCGCCATACACTTCGATGTGTTTGACCACTTCATTGCGATAAGCCTTGAGTCCGCAATTGAAATCATGCAAGTGAATCCCTGACATTTTGCGGGTGGTCCAGTTGTACAGTTTGGTGGGCAGCGTCTTTGTAATTGGGTCATAGCGCTTTTTCTTCCACCCGCTGACAAGGTCAAAGCCTCCCTCGCGGATCATCGTTACCAGTTCAGGTACTTCGTCAGGGGAGTCTTGCAAATCGGCATCCATAGTGATCACCACCTCACCTTTCGCCTGGGCGAATCCGGTATTGAGCGCAGCGCTTTTACCGTAATTGCGCAAGAATCGGATGCCACGCAGGTTTTCAGGGTGCTCTTTTTTGAGTGCATTGATGACCTCCCAGGAGGCATCGGTAGAGCCATCGTCTACGAAGATGACCTCAAAAGACAGGTTGTTGGCTTTGAGCACGCGCTGAATCCAGTCGTACAACTCGCGAAGAGATTCCTCTTCGTTCAACAGGGGAATGACAAGGCTTACGTCCATTTATGTATCGGCGTCGAGCACCTCGTTCTTTTTCTCACTACGTTGAACGAACAGTGCAACCAACAGCGAAAATACCAAACCGAGAGCGATCGTCAAGAAAAAGTCCATCGCGGCATATGTCCATGGGTTACCGAGTGCCTCCACCATTGCTTGTGAAGTCTCATCAGTTCCTGCGTCTTTTCCACTTTCCAGTGCTGCTTGTCCGTCAGCGTACATCTTCTCCAGTAACTCCGGCTGCAGCCACTTGAGCCGGATCGCGGTGAAGACCATGGAGATCAATCCGGCGATGAACACAATGGCGAATCCCTTCCGGAATGCAGAACCAAAGCGAATGAATCCGCCGTTTTTACGGCGGATATCACTGACGCCCATAAAAAGGCAGGCTCCGATGATGGCGTAGCCTGCAGATTCAATCTGCGTTTCATCTGAAAGCACATAGGCATTGATGAGCTGCAGACCGATGAGAAGAGCGCCGGTGGTGAGTCCCCATTTTGAACTGGTAGACATGGCGAGCTAAGCGTTATCGAGGAGAGGATCTTGCCTTACAGGAGGATTTCTCTTAATGATCAGAGCGATAATTATCGAGAGTAGCGCCCACCAAAACGCACTCCAAATCACGCTCATAAGCTGACCACCTATCGTGAACCCCTGTTTAACACCGTCTCTGGCATCTTTCAGCGCTTGTTACGTCAGATCTGCCCTGCAGATCTTTCCATGCATGGAATACGCCTGTCCGAGTGCCTCATCAGCCAGTATAGTCTTCCTTATATTCAACGTCAATGACATGGAAGAGCATGAATCTGCCACACAGTAGCCACCAGACTCATCGTGCCGCCAGCAACCAGAGCAGTAACGATCAATCCTCGAGCGCCTTTCCATAGCTGAACTCTGTCATGTTCACGGCGCATTTGCCATGACCCGCCAGCACAAGCACGGCTATCGAGTGGAATAATCCAGCTTACCACGCCATACCAGCCGGCTTCATAGATTTCCGGGTTAATCGTGTACACGAGTACACTCAGCGCGGTGACGACCAAACCACCGATCACTCCATAGGTTATGGCTGTCTTCATGTCATTTTGATTTTGGGTTGACACGAAAGTAAGTTCTTTTGTCTTATGCTACTGCTGAATGTGATAAGCGCGTTAAGTACGTGCCGAGCGGATTAACGTAGCCGGATGCTGTGCAGATGTGAAAAATCCGTTAACTTTGCAGCGTGGCAAGTCTTACACGACCAGCTCCTGTTGAACTCCCCCAGGACCGGAAGGTAGCAAGGGTAGACGGTTGTAGCGGTGCGATGTGAGTAGCTTGCCACATTTTTTTTGCCTTTTTTTTGCGTGAGAAAACCTCATGATACCGAAACCATTGGTCAAGACAAAAAGGGTGTTAAATTGCCTGCAATGAATTGGTTACGTAGATTTTTTGGCAATAGAGGATTTGTCTCGGGAGACTACTGGCAAGGTCGATATACCAGTGGCGGCAACAGTGGCGCCGGATCCTATGATCAGCTCGCGTCTTACAAGGCGGCATTCATCAATGAACGCACAGAACGCTATAATCTGCGCTCCATCACCGAACTCGGCTGTGGCGACGGAAACCAGCTCGGCATGTTCACAGTGGGAAAGTACACCGGACTTGACGTTGCCAGAGCGGCCGTAGAGCGATGTAAAATGTTGTATCGCGGTGTTCAAGGACGACGATTCGCCTTATACAAACCCGGCAAAACAGATCCTCTCAAATTCATGGCCGACGCCTCCCTGTCGCTTGACGTACTCTACCACCTCATTGAAGAAGACGTTTATGAGCAACACCTCACTGACCTCTTTGCCATCGGCAAGCGCTACGTCATCATTTACGCCTGGAATAAAGACGCTGCAGACTTGAAACTGCCCGTGCACGTGTTACCCAGAAAATTTACCGATTACATCAGTGAGCATTTCGCGGAATGGGAGCTTATTGAGCATGAGAAAAACCCTTTTCCTGCGTCGAGTTTTGGTCAGGAAAAGGGCAGCAATGCCGAGTTTTTCGTGTACAGGCACCAAGTAGAATCTGCCAAATTGAGCCAGAAGTAGCAGGTTCTGAGCACCTGCCGCCTGCCTGCATAAATCATTCTCCGCCCCTGAAAATTGCGTACTTTTGCCCCCCCGCGGGGAGGTGTCCCGCCACAAACGACAGAAAATGATCGGAGTGAACCAAAACGGTGCTGCAACGGACAGCACCACACGCAGTGTCATCGAACAGATGACAGCCATGGAACATGAGCAAGTTTTGTTCTGCCAAGACAAAGCAACCGGCCTGAAGGCGATCATCGCCGTGCACAACACTGTTCTCGGACCGAGTCTCGGTGGTACCCGAATGTGGAACTATGCCACCGAAGAAGAAGCCCTTACCGACGTGCTGCGTCTTTCAAGGGGCATGACCTACAAGTCTGCACTGGCAGGGCTCAACCTGGGAGGAGGCAAAGCCGTGATCATCGGCGACAGCCGCACACAGAAGAACGAGGCGCTCATGCGTCGCTTCGGAAAGTTCGTGAACAGCCTCGGAGGTAAGTACATTACCGCTGAAGATATGGGTATTGGTACCCGCGACATGGAATGGGTGAACCTTGAGACAGAGCATGTAGCCGGGCTACCCGAATACCTCGGGGGGTCAGGTGATCCTTCTCCTGTAACCGCCTACGGCGTATATATGGGAATGAAAGCTGCAGCCAGGCACCAGTGGGGTTCAGAGAGCCTCGAAGGTCGAAAAGTGGCTGTACAAGGGGTAGGAAGTGTTGGCGCCACCCTGGTGGAATACCTTGTCAAAGAGAACGCTAAAGTGACCATTGCCGACATCTGGGAGCCTGGAGTTAAGGCGCTTGTAAACGAATTTGGCGTATCGGCAGTTGCTCCGGAGGCCATTTATGATGTTGAGATGGACATCTACGCGCCTTGTGCATTAGGGGCTACCGTGAATGACGAGACCCTGCCAAAGTTAACATGCGCTATTATCTGTGGAGCTGCAAATAACCAACTTGCCAGCGAAGAGAAGCATGGCCGGGCGGTCATGGAGAAAGGCATCCTGTATGCACCTGACTACCTCGTCAATGCCGGCGGCATCATTAATTGTTACTGGGAAGTCATCGGTTACCACCGGGATGCAGCGCTTCGTCAAGCGGAAGACATCTACACGACTGCTGCAGAGATTTTCAAAGTGGCAAGCGAACGTAACATCCCGACATTTCTGGCGGCAAATGAACTGGCAGAAGAACGGCTGGAGCGAATCGGAAGAGTTAAGCTACCGATGTAAGCTATTTCATCTTGAACACCCTATATTCGTTACAGCTTAAATTGGAAATTATATGTTAAACAGAAGGCACATTCGCATCAAGGTGATGCACGCGTTGTATGCGCACTACACCGTGAATGAGGGCGATGCAGTGAAAAGTGAAAAAGCACTGATGTTCTCATTCGACAAAATGCATGAAATGTACCTCTACCTCTTTCTCCTCCTGGTAGAAATGCAAGGTGCCGCGATTGAAAAAATTGAGGCCGGGCTACAGAAAAAGCTTCCAACAGAAGAAGATTTGAAGCCGAATACCAAGTTTGTTACAAACCCGGTTGTACGGATTTTGGTAAACAGCAAGCATCTGAAAAAAGCATTGGAGCAAAGCGGCGTGAGCTGGGCTGATCAAAAGGATCTGGTAAAGAAACTCTTCCGCCAGCTCATCGAGACAGATGACTACAAAGAGTATATGGTCAGTGATGATCGCAGTTTTCAGCACCATCGGGAGTTTCTGCTGCGGTTTTTCAAACGCCATCTGATCAATATGGAACTCCTCCATGATTTCTTTGAAGAGAAAAGTATCTTCTGGAATGATGATCTTGACCTTGTAGCTTCTATGGCCATCAAAACCCTCAAGACGATTGAAGAGAATGATGCAGACATCGAACTGCTTGACCTCTGGAAAGATGGCAAAAACGACGAAGAGAAGATCTTCGCCCAGGATTTGTTTCGCAAAACACTGGTTCACTCTGAAGCCCATGAAAAGCTCATTCAGGAAAGCACCAAAAACTGGGAGATTGAGCGAATTGCCACCATTGATACCATATTAATGAAGATGGCGCTGGCAGAGGCCAAAACCTTCGAGACCGTGCCGTTGAAGGTCACACTGAACGAGTATATCGAGCTTTCGAAATACTACAGCACTCCAAAAAGCAATGGCTTTATCAACGGTGTACTCGACCAGCTTTTTTCTAAGATGAAAGCCTCAGGTGACATTAAGAAGATCGGACGAGGATTACTGCAATGAGTAGACCATTCACTTACATAATTTTGCCTGTCATTGCGCTGCTCATGGCATGCGACACTGAAGAGGAGAAGGTTACTACTGACATGATTTACTTTCCTTCATCAGCGGGCAGCGCCGAAGATGATCGTCCGAGGCCCGAAATGACCTTCGAAGCAGATTCGATTCACTTTGGAGTACTGGCTCAGGGAGAAAAAGTGCGTCATACCTACCGATTTAAGAACACTGGCGATGCTCCGCTGGTGATCGCGAAGGTAGAAACTACCTGCGGTTGCACGGCACTTAAAGACTGGCCTAAAGAGCCTATTGCCCCCGGTGACAAAGGAGAATTCACGGTTGAATTTGACAGCCACCTGCGTTCCGGAATCCAACGTAAATTTGTGACAGCGATGGCGAATACCGTGCCGTCAAAAAACCGCGTGTTGCTGACCGGAGAAGTGGTCGCACCCGCAGCTAATGAACCCCAATGATGACAAACCTTCTTTTTATTTTACTTGAAGCCGACGGCGCAACTGGCGCTGATCAGGGCGGCGGAATGCAATTCTTCATCCTCCTCGGGGGAATGTTCCTGATCATGTACTTCTTCATGATTCGTCCGCAAATGAAACGCCAGAAAGATGCAAAGAAATTTCGCGAGGCACTGCAGAAGGGCGACGCAGTGGTCACCATCGGCGGTATTCACGGCAAAGTGATTGAAATCGGTGAAACGGCGGTCGTTATATCATGCGAACAGGGAAAGCTGCGCATTGATAAGTCTGCCCTCTCTCCTACCCAGGGCACTGACGAGCAGGAGCTTCAGAAAAAGAGCCGCTAAACCGGATGGGCCTCTTCCAGCGACTGAGGCACCGGATTAAACATCTGAACCGACGCGACCTGAGGGCGCTGTTGGTGTGTATTCTCATTTCTGCTACGATCTGGTCATTGCGCACCCTCACAGAAGACAGTACGGACGTCTTGCAGGTGCCGCTTGCCTATGTCATAGAGGCTGAAGGACTTCAGCCTGTGGGTATTCGCAACCGCTTCATTGAGATTGAAGTGAAGGCGTCAGGTTTTGGGATCATCGGTCAGCGGTATTTCAGGAGAGACCGTGAAGCAGAGGTGCGTGTAACCGATGCGGCCACAGCTGAAGAGCGGGTGTCTATTCCAACTTCCAATCTGAGGGATCAGCTGCGTAATCTGGTGGGAGCCGACCGCGACATTGTCAAGATCCGCCCTGACACCTTGCATTTCTTCGTTAGCCGTACCATCGAAAAAGAGATTCCCCTGTTCGCTCGCTTCTCCGAAGACCTTGGCGAGTTCGCTTACCTGCGCGACACACCCACCATCACGCCGGCTAATATCCGCGTAAAGGGCCCCAGGCTTATACTCGATACTTTATCAGGCATTTTCACCAAGCCGTTTGAAATCAACGGCGCTGAACGTGCGACTGTGAATCCTATGGCGCCAGAACCACTTGAAGTGATTGACAATCGCGTTTTTGAAGCCGTGTGGTCAATTGATCGCTGGAGCACCACCACCATTAAAGTGCCTGTGCTGCTTCCTCAGACCATTGAAAGTGGCATGCTCACCTTCTTACCCGACTCGGTTGAGGTTTCTTTTATTGCCGGAACCTCCAGACAAGAGCAACTCAGTGCCGATGACTTTCGCGTTATTCCCGTGGCGAACACTTTACACGAGTTTGCGCTTGAAAGTCGGCATAAAGTGAGTCTCAAAATTGATAGCATACCCAACGGTGTAAGAGACCTCTCACTGACACCGGGAAGGGTTGAATTTTTGATATACCGAAAAGCAGAATGACTTGCTGCCACAAAATGCCTTGGCGGCTGCAAGGCTTCAACAGGTAAATTACAACGACCTCCTCTGACTTAAGCATGCTTTGTATCCTTGCGCTTTGAAGACTCCGTATATTCGCATTTCAAACCTTTGCCAATGACTGAGCGCTCCCCTTCTTTGCTGGTTTCGTTTTTGCCTATTGTGGTGCTGATTGCAATGCTTGCGCTGGATGTCGCTTACTTTGGTGAAGATTCGTCTTACGGAGCCAACCAAATTGCCTTGCTCACCGCCGGAGGCGTTGCCGCTTTGCTCGCCATGCTTGGCGGTATAAAGTGGCAGAATATTTACAAGGGCATTGAAGAAAGCATCTCATCGGCGCTGGGTGCTATCCTCATTCTTCTGATGATCGGCGCGCTGGCAGGAACATGGTTAATCAGCGGTGTCATTCCGGCAATGATTTACTATGGCCTTGAAATCCTCAACCCAACCATCTTTCTCCTCGCTACGTGCGTGGTTTGTGCCATCGTCTCGCTCGCCACTGGTAGTTCATGGGGCACCATTGCGACCATCGGGGTTGCACTGATCGCCATTGGCGGCACACTCGGTGTTTCAGAAGGATGGGTCGCCGGAGCTATCATTTCAGGTGCCTACTTCGGTGATAAAATGTCTCCGCTTTCTGATACGACAAACCTCGCTCCTGCCATCGCCGGAACAGACCTGTTTACGCACATTCGCTACATGATATACACGACCGGCCCCTCTATTGCGATCTCCCTGCTGGTTTTTTTAGTGGTCGGACTCACCCTGGATGTGGGGCAGACAGACACCAATGTTGCAGAAATGCAGCATGTGATGGACGGGCGCTTCAACATTGGCTGGCACCTGTTTCTGGTGCCGGTTGTGGTTATTGTGATGATCGCACGTAAAGTGCCTGCCGCGCCGGCCTTATTTCTTGGTTCACTTTTCGGTGGCATCTTCGCCATCATTTTTCAGCCGGAGATTATCCGTGAACTCGCAGGCAGCGAGGTGAGCTATGCCCGGGCAGCGTACAGTGTTGTGGTAGAGGCGATGGCGCTTGAAACCTCTGTTACTACCGGCAATGTCACCGTTGACGCCCTCCTCGGCTCAAGCGGCATGCAAGGCATGCTCAATACCGTCTGGCTCATTATCTGTGCGCTCACCTTCGGAGGTATCATGCAGGCGGGTGGCTTTCTTGAGCGCATCACCAGGGCGATACTGTCAGGTGTGCGCAGTGCGGTAGGACTGATCGCTTCAACGGCCGGAACCTGTGTGCTCTTCAATGTGCTTGCAAGCGATCAGTACCTCGCCATTGTGGTTCCCGGCAAGATGTTTTCTGATGCCTATAAAAAGCAAGGATTGGCTCCTGAAAATCTCAGTCGAACACTTGAAGACAGTGGTACTGTCACGTCAGTGTTGATCCCATGGAATACCTGCGGAGTCGCGCAGGCCGGTATCTTGGGCATTTCTACCATGACGTATGCACCCTATTGCATCTTCAATATAGTGAGTCCGTTTATGACCATCTTGTTTGCGCTGATGGGCTGGAAGATTCGTAAACTTGAAGATACTGTTGAAGGTGACGCCGCAGAAGCGGCGGATGCTAAAATGCACGCTTAAACCTTGTGGTGTGAACGCATCGCCCGAACAGTTGTTCAATACCCGGTAAGCACCGCACATGGATTCCATTACAGAAGATCAAACTGGCACCGCATATCACCTCGAAACCGCTGATTTTATTGAGGTTGAAGGTGCCCGAGAGAATAATTTACAGAACATTCACCTGAAAATTCCACGTGAACGCCTCGTGGTCATAACCGGAATTTCAGGCTCGGGTAAGTCATCACTCGCCTTTGATACGCTCTACGCAGAAGGTCAGCGACGCTACATCGAAACCTTCTCGGCCTACGCCCGCCAGTTTCTGGGCGGACTTGAGCGTCCGGATGTTGACAAGGTCACCGGATTAAGTCCGGTCATCTCCATCGAGCAAAAAACCATTTCACGCAATCCGCGATCAACAGTAGGTACCATCACGGAGGTGTATGACTTCATGCGACTGATCTACGCGCGTGCAAGCGACGCTTATTCTTACAATACCGGCGAGCGCATGGTGCGCTACACCGATGAGCAGATTACCGACCTCATTATTCAGGATATGGCCGGCGATAAGCTCTTGTTGCTGGCTCCACTCGTGAAAGGACGAAAGGGGCACTACCGTGAGCTCTTCGAACAGGTGATGAAGCAGGGCTATGTGCGTGCTCGCGTTGATGGCCAACTCGTTGAACTTGAACCCGGATACCGTCTAGACCGCTACAAGATTCATGACATCGAGGTGGTGGTTGACCGCGTGAAAGTGAATCAGAAAGACAAGCAGCGCATTCTCAAAAGTGTTCAGGCTGCCTTGAGCGTTGGCAAAGGTCGTATGATGGTCATGCCTCATGACGGCGGCGAAGCCCGCTACTTCAGCCGGTTTCTGATGTGCCCGAGCAGCGGAATCAGCTACGCAGAACCTGAGCCTAATCTGTTCTCATTCAACTCTCCATATGGAGCATGTAAAAATTGCAACGGGCTCGGTGAGGTTGCCGAAGTGAACCCGCTTAAAGTCATACCGGACCCCTCGAAGAATATTCGGCAAGGAGGTATTGTGCCGCTCGGTGAACTGAAGAAGAGTTGGGCTTTCACCCGTGTGGAGGCCCTCCTTGAGCAACACGGCTACTCTGTGCGCACCCCCATTGAAGACATGGATGACGGCTTTGTCAATATCCTGCTGTACGGCACAGATGACTTTGTTCAGGTGAAACCGGCGAACGGACGTAAGTCGTACAACGCGCGGTACGACGGTATTATCTCCATGGTAGAACGCGCCGCTAACGACAGCAGCAGCGCCGGACTAAAGCGCTGGGCCACCAGCTTCATGAACAAAAAAACCTGCGAGAGCTGTCGGGGTACCCGGCTTAAAAAAGAAGCCCTCTATTTTAAGCTGGGTGAATGCAATATAGCTGAACTGGCAGGTATGGACATTGTGCAGCTCGCGGAATGGTTCAGTGAGATTGACAAGAACCTTTCTGATCGGCAACGCACCATTCTCAAAGAACCATTGAAAGAAATTCGGGCACGACTGGGCTTCTTGCTTGATGTAGGCCTCGATTACCTTACGCTGAACCGCAGTGCCCGGACACTGAGTGGCGGCGAAGCGCAACGCATCCGACTCGCCACCCAGATTGGAAGCAAGCTCGTGGGTGTGCTATATATTCTCGATGAACCCAGCATAGGTCTGCACCAGCGTGACAACCACCGCTTGATTCAAAGCCTGAAGGCACTGAGGGATGCCGGAAATACAGTCATCGTGGTGGAGCATGATAAAGATATGATGCTCGAGAGTGATCACCTGATTGATATCGGTCCAGGTGCTGGGGTTCACGGTGGCCGAGTAATCGCAGAAGGTGCGCCAGATACACACTTGTCTGCTGAATCTCTCACCGCTCAGTTTCTTACCGGACGGCAAAAAATTGAAATTCCTGCGAAACGTCGAAAAGGCAGCCGGAAAAAATTAAGCCTGGCAGGCGCTACGGGCCACAACCTGAAGGATGTGAAGCTCAGTCTCCCTCTGAGCACCTTCATTTGTGTCACCGGTGTGAGCGGCAGCGGTAAGTCTTCGTTGGTCAATCAGACACTCTACCCTATTCTGCACAATCACTTCTACGCCGAAACGAAGCGCCCCCTGGAGTACAAAAGCATCCGCGGATTGCAGCATCTCGACAAGGTCATTGAAATTGACCAAAGTCCGATCGGTCGAACACCGAGATCGAACCCCGCCACCTACACAGGTATTTTCAACGAAATCAGGAACCTCTTCACTCGTTTACCGGAGGCACAGGTGCGCGGCTATAAGCCCGGACGCTTTTCGTTCAATGTAGCCGGCGGACGTTGTGAAACGTGCAAAGGTGCAGGCGTAAGGGTAATCGAGATGAACTTCCTGCCCGATGTCTACGTGGATTGTGAAACCTGCATGGGCAAACGGTACAACCGCGAAACCCTTGAGGTGCGTTATCGGGGGAAAAGCATCTCCGATGTACTCGATATGACCATTGAAGAGGCCGTTGAGTTCTTCGAAAATATTCCGAAGATCAAACGAATGGCTCAGACATTGAAAGATGTTGGACTCGGCTACATCACCCTCGGACAGCAAAGCACGACCTTGTCAGGAGGTGAGGCTCAGCGTGTCAAACTGGCTTCAGAACTGGCCAAGCGCAGCACAGGCAGCACCTTCTACATTCTTGATGAACCTACAACCGGCCTCCATTTTCAGGATGTTCGTATGCTCATTGAAGTGTTGAATCGCCTCGTAGACCAGGGTAACACTGTACTTGTGATTGAGCACAACATGGATGTGATCAAAATAGCCGATCACATCGTGGATATCGGTCCGGAGGGAGGATCTGGTGGCGGACAAATCGTTGCCCAGGGTACTCCTGAGGAAGTGGTAAAGGTAAAAACGAGCCACACAGGAAGATTCCTGAAAGAAGAGCTCTGAAAATCGCTACCCGAACAACTCGAGAAAGAGCAGAAGATCCATGATGGTAACCACACCATCTTCGTTCAGGTCTGTGGTGCAGTCATCGCCCTGACAGCCTAGCTCGCCCAATAGGGTGAGCAAGTCATCCACGTCAATGAGACCATCTGCGTTGAAGTCACCGGGTGCACCGGGGTCAGTAGTGACAAAAGCAGAAAAGCTGCCTGCTTCCAGCATGACAACCGATTGAAGGGCGGTATCGGAACCATCGGCCATTGCCAGGCGAATATGGTAAGTTTCCCCCTCCTGGAGCCCACCTAATGAAGCGGTGAAGACATCCGTAAACCCATTCACGTTGATGTTCGGATCATCACCATTGCCATTGAAATATTCAGCATTCATTCCTGCATTCACCGAGGAAACTGTGATTGGTAGCGGAGGAATGGAGTTCGGAACATAGGCGATGTTTACGCTTCCGCCAGGAAACCCGGGTGGAGCACTATATGGCCCCTCAATACCTGGACCAGAGACGAAGAAGGCGAATACATCGTTGAAAGAAGTATTCTCCCATGCAAAGTATTCATCCGATCCAAACACGAAATTGAACGCAAGGCTATCGCCGTAAGGAACAAAATCAAACTCAAAAGAGACTACATCATAAGTACCAAACACCCCAAAACCTAAACCAAGAAGCTGCGGAACCGAGTTGGCAACCTCAAGCAAGTCAGGATCTTGGGAAACGCTCTCACCGAAAGGTACATCCCCACCTGTACCCATCAAGTTCAGTACATTCGATGTAGAAAGCACCAACCCGCTATCAAGGCCGTAATATTCGTCGTTGCTGAATGATCCATACTGCACAGACGAACCGGAAACCTGCGGGTTTTCAATCAATACTCCATTCCCCAGCAGGAAATCGAAGACAAGCTCTTCGGGGGTATTGGTAGTATCTACCTGAATTTGAGCGGAAAGCGCTGATGCTACAATAGCTAGGAGTAGGGTTGCGAAAGACTTATACATAATACTTCGGTTCTGGTTGTACAAAATACACAGAATCAAGTGAATACCCTAATTCTGCAACATTGATACACATACCACACTCGCATCCGGCGCTTTTGCGCCGCAAAATGATATACTAAAACAAACACGGAAAAAGGAGAACCAAAAAACTAGAAAAAGACGCTCTAACATCATGAATCATGCATTGTGAATCATGCATCATCGCACCCGTCCGGTATAGTTCATGGCCTCCCCTTTGCCGAAGCTGTAGCTAAACCCGAGGGTGAGGAATCGGCCGCGTTGCGACCAGTCATACAAGTAGAATTGCTGATTGTCGATCACGACCTCCTGGATACGAGAAGCAAATAAATCGCGTACCCCTGCACTTACCACGCCTCTGCCCTTCCAGAGCTTCCAGCGGATACCGGCATCCATGAAGGCGAAACCGGACTGGCGACCTTGCACCGTCACAAAAGGGGATTCATAATTACCGATCAGTTCAACATCGAGCTTTTTCGAAATCTTGAACTTCGTGTTCAAGCGAAGCGTCCACTGATCACCGGTGAAATTAAAATCCTGATCCTGGAAGGTTCCCCTCCTCACGAACAGGCCGTAATTGAAGTCGCCCGTCATGGTAATCCATTCAGCCGGATCGTACTTTCCATTGAATTCAAAACCGGTTTTGTTGTTTGTACCTATGTTAACCGGCATGGTAATGTTGACATTTTCTTCAAAGAAAGCCACACGCTCAATGACATTGGTGGTGTAGAGATGATAGATACTCGCGTTGAGTGAGGCCTTTTCGAGAAGATAGATCCACGTCAGCTCGTATGAATCGGCAAATTCAGGTTGTAAATCGGGGTTGCCCATACGGATATTGAACTGGTTCCGGATGTTGAAGAAGGGGTTGAGATCCCAGAGGCGCGGACGAAAGATTCTGCGTGAGTAACCGGCCTGAACCGACATAACATCGCTCATTTTCAATGAAGTGTGCAACGTTGGGAAGAGATTGGTATAATTCTGGTCATTGCGTTCATCAGTGTTGATCAGGCGTGTTTTCAAGTCAGTATTCTCGACCCTCAGCCCCAGTTTCACGCCCCAGCGATCTCCTTCAAAGGATGCTGTCGTATAAGTCCCTAGCACTTTTTGATTCCACTCAAAGGTATTGGTGAAATTGCTGTCAATCACAAAAGCACCGTTTTCCTGATTGAAAACAGCGAACTCATTTCCGACATTGTTAATGTCGTATTGCGCACCAGCTTCAATGGTAATCAACTCATTGAATGGCTTCGTATAGTCGATTTTGAAGGTATAATCTGCGCGATAAAAACTCGTGGCCGTGCTGTCAAAAGTGGCCGGACCAGAGCCGTCAAGGGGCTCATTGGTAAACAGCGACTCAAGGTCTTTTCCGAAAAACCGCCCCAGGGCACTCATCACCAGCTTGTGGTCTTCATCATCCTGAAACTCCTTTTCGTATTGCACATCGTATTGCCATTTCGGGTTGATCGCTGAAGTCTCTTCGGTGCGGCGGCTAGTAGGCATGGCCTCCGACTCGAGGTCGTAAATCATGAACTCTGTATCCGAGGGCTGCCTCTCCAGCTCGAGTGCATAACTCCCGGAAAGCGTCAGCGTGTTGAATTCATTGAGAAAGAAGTCAGCGCCCATGCGAATATTGTAAAACTGCTCATTGCGAAACTCTTCGCCTTCGCTGGCCACTGCGGATCCTGTTTCTTTATTGATATTCAGGGCCTCGCGAAAGCGAGGGATGCTTCGGTAGCCTGCACCAAACTGAGTGAAGACGTTCATGTGTTCGGTGCGGTAATTCAGGCTCGCCCCGATACTGTGGTTATCCGGCAAGCCTGTATTTCCGGAAATCGACCCGTTGAAGCCTTTCTTCTCTGCTTCTTTCAGGATGATGTTGATGATGCCCGACGTTCCCCCTGCCTCATATTTGGCTGAGGGATTGGTGATGACCTCTACCCGATCAATCATGTCAGCAGTAATCGTACCCAGCGCCAGTGCGCCATCATCTGAAAGTACGGAAGGCTTTCCATTGATGAGAATTTGTACTCCGGCATTTCCTCTCAATCGGATGTTCCCCTCGATATCAACGGTGACTGATGGCACATTATTAAGCACCTCGATCGCACCGGCTCCTGTGCTGCTGATGTCTTTTCCCACATTGAACACGCGTTTATCAAGCTTGAACTCCACCACAGACCGCTCTGCTCTTACCTCTGCTTCGTCAAGTTCGAGTGAACTTTGCCTCAATTCAATCGTTCCGAGATCAATCACCTGACCGCCCTGTTCAACATCACGGATCACCTGTTTCGAATAGCCAATGAAACTTATGTCTACCACGAAGGCTTGGTCTGGCGCTGTTATTTCAAACCTTCCGTTAGCGTCGGTAGAAGCTCCATTGATCATTTGGCTTGTCTCCGGATTCAACAAAACAACCGTAGCGTAGGGAATGGGCTCCCGGGTAGCTTCATCGACTACAAGCCCCTTTAGTACAGGAGCTTGACTGAAAACGGCTTGTGCACAAAAGAAAAAACAGAGCGTAAAAAGCGCTTGAAGAACAAATCGCATGAAAAAATCGATGTTTATGGCTTGAACAAAGTCAGTACAAAGGTCGCGATATTTTGTTCAGGTTTCCGACGCCCGCCGGCGCTAGTGAGCAGAGATTCTCAGGTGTGATTGCTCAGTGACTGGCGCTTTCTCCAATAGGTCGCTATCAGGTCTCCTGCGCGCACAGCCAGCGCAATGCCCCCTGTTACGGCCGGAATCATTCCGTACTTAAACTCCTGAATCGGAATCAAGAATGCGAAGACTCCTATAATCGTTAATAGCGCTGCAAACAGAAATCGTTCTGCAAAATGTGCGTGCCCCGTGAAGGTTATCAGCAACAAATAAAGCAGTCCTAAGGCGTACATCAACAAGACGCCCAATCGCCAAACCGAGCTTAATGGATCGCTCATCCCAAATGCAGGCATGGGCCAATCTGAAGTAACATTGCGAAAGAACAAGTTTTTCACCCGCCTCAGTGGCGCAGCTAATTGTGACGTCAGCGGCTGCGCTGCTTTGGTCTTCGCGATGGTTTGATTGATGTCTGCGAGTAGCTCCTTCTCGATCAGCAGCTGGTCTTCGAAAGCCCTTCCCTCTGCATAACTGTTGCGAACAGCGTGCTTCAATTGCTTGAAATCATGCGTAAGGTCCGGGTCGGCTGTAATCCATTTTGGGAAGTGCTCCCTGAAATAAGCATCAGAAGCGGCCTCACCTTCAATCGGGATCATAAACCACCGCAATTCTGAGTTGGTGTATGGATGAAAATTATCTCCCCCCCAAAGGTTGACCACATTGCGTAATTGAATGATCGTAGGCTTGTACGAGCTGCCAAAACCGTAATACTTACTGAACACGTTATTATCTGCATTCTCTCCGGTCGAAATGCCGGTATCCTGCAGGGGTATGAATTTCTCGTGATAGTGGTAATTGCGCAATACCCACGCACTTTCCGCAATGACAAGCGGTAAGAAGAAAACGGTTGCAGTGATCAATAACCTCCTAATAGATTGTTTTCGCCATTCAGCCAAGGCTATAATTCCAAAAAGAAACAGAAAAAAAGGTCCGTAGAAACCTCTCAAAAAAAACAGCCAGGTAAAAAGAGCACCAGAGAGTAGGTACATGCCGGTCGATTGACCGTGACCTACTGACGATCTTGCTTTGCTAAATGCAACCAACCCGAGCATAAATGCCGATAAAGCCAGAGAATCCGGATAAGTGCGATGCTCCCACGGCAGAGAAAACACAAAGAAACAGCCGATGATCAGTCCGCTTATCAACCCGCCACGCGACCTCGCCAGTAGTCTCGCAAACAAGGTCAATGCAAGTGACGATAAGGCGATTTGAAACACTACAAGTAAAAACCTGGCTGTTTCCGGTCCGGAAAAAAGCCGCAAAAACACATAAGGAAAACCGTATCCTGGCAGTCTCGCCGCATAAGCGAAGCCTGCACCCCTGGTGCGTTCATAAGCCCCGTAGTCAATCCAGTTATCAACCGGACCAAGCAACTCACCATCATCGCCGGCTAAAGCCACTCCATATGGCGTGTATGTGATGGTACCCAACTGTTCAGCGTATTCAACGAATACCCCCCACATCAGCAGTTTTAAGATAAAAACAAGCGAGAAGATGATCAGAATGTGGCGTCGGGTCAGTGGCATGAGGTCAGTGCTGCGGTTAGCGTCTCAAGTGGTCACAAGGTAGCTTGAAATGGCAGCAAAGGTCTCAAAATTTTCGTCTTGCTTCACTTCGAGACAGTCCACCAGTCGTTGAATGAAAATCGACCAACTGCAGAATTGCAGGGATAAACAGATGAACAAAATCAGACATACTCCGGTAACTTTTGCAAACACGGAACGTAGCGCCAAATATAACCGCGTGCATCTTGGATTATAGCAAGCTCATTGCCTATATGGTTGAAAGGTAGATGCACTCCACGCCAATCCGACGATTGAGAACTCAACAGCCTTTTACAACCATGTGAACCTCTTCATTCGCGAGTACTTCCGGCACATGGACGAAGAAGAGACGCAGATGAATGAAGTCATCTGGAACAACTTCGAAGATCAGGAGATCCTCGGTTGGCAAGGGAAGATTCTCTCAGAACTGACTCCTGAGCAATTCTTCAAGTGGTTCAAGTACATCATTCCTGCGCTGCAGCCGCATGAACAGAACGCTATGCTCGGTGGCTTCAAGGCTAACGCGCCGGCTGAGGCTTTCAACGCTACCATCCAAGGCCTTCGTCCGTTCGTAAGCGATGCCCAGTTTACTCATATTTCTAACATCTAAACCAAGGTTATGAAAGCGCTGACATTATTTGTAACCATCATGATGCTGTCTGTTGCTTTCTGCGCAAAAGCGCAGGATGCGAGTCTGAAGGAGCCATTAAATATGATGGTCAAGGTTGAAGCTACCGATATTGATAAGTGGATGACCCAGACTTTTCCGGCTGACGCAGATATCCGCAATCAGATTTGTGATGATTCTCAAACAGAGTTGAAACGGGTCTCAAATGAAGAAGCGATCATGTTTCTCTATGACGTTGACCTCGAGGCGATTGATGCCATGATCCGTGAAGGACTTGATTTCACGAACCGTGGGGCAGATAATCCGGAAGCTGTATACAATTTCTACACCTTCGAGGCTATTGCTGAGTGGTGATCAACATCCAAAAGATGCACAAAAAGGGGCAATCTGCCCCTTTTTTTATTTTTCTTCCCAAGACGTTCGTATATTTCTTCGGGAATAGTGATACTTAGAACGCTCTGATACAGTTATCGAGTGAGGTCTTAATTGGAGAGAGGCGCGGAAGTAGATTACGTTTTGTGTCAGTTGTTTTTCATTCAAAACTGACGCAATGGCCGTAATTAATGAGCTCAGTAGAGCAGCCTTCCTCGATCGATTTGGCGCAGATATTCACTTTTGCCTTACTCAGAAAATAAGAAGAGGTAACAGACTTGAATGCATTGTTCGTGGGCACATGGCCGTTCACAAGGGTAACATCTCTTTCACGAGCGCTACTTTTACCAATACTATTATGACGATCGGAAGCAAACCTCTTTTTGTTCTTCTCATTTTACTTCTTTCGAGCTGCCAATTCAGCACCCGCCTTCTTACGGGCATGAATACGAAGAAGCAGTTTGAGATAGAGGATGTTGAGAAGTTCTATGCAAGATCAGGAATTCCAAAGTCGCAAGCATACATTGCAAATGACACCTTATTCAATCTGCTTGTATCTAGATTGGAGTCATCAAAAGACCCTTCTTTGTACCTTGACATCAAGAATCACCATCAGCCTATTCAAATCATTTTTCCTGACGACAATGCAGACCATATTCATTACAATAACTGTTCTGCACGTGGCATCCGTAAGCTCGATTACAATCACGTAGGTTCTTTCAATCAATATCCACCGCAACCTTGCTTCGAGCAATCTAGTCTCTACTCTATTGACGAGTATTACGAAAACATCGTACCAGTTTATCCCGACTTGAATGGCACGTTAGACCTCAAAAAAGACCGACCTATTCTTGTGTTATGGTCTCTAAATATGAGGCGACATAGTAAAGATATGTTGGAGTATTTCCAAGAATACTTCGCCGCACATAATCTGGAAGATAGTGTTATTTACGTCCACAACTCATTCGTTTACAAGCTTTTCAACGAATTATAAGTACGCTGTACTCCAATTCACCTTTGTAATACTTAGGCTTTTCCAAAAGCGCTTATTTAGCTTACTTCTATCGATTCTATCGCATTTACCACTTTCAGGCAATCTTCAATGAAGGTTAGGTGCTCTGCTGCCATTAAACCTCTCCGATAACCTTCTGATCAAGCTCAGGTTGTGGGACGGGAATCCTGACGTGATCCCATAGAGGGGGGGGGCGTCAAAGCATCAGAACACGCGTCCTTCGGTGGGTTTCATGCCATGAAAAAAGCCCCGCAAATGCGGGGCTTTGTTCTGATGCTTTGCGGAGAGAGAGGGATTCGAACCCCCGGAGGTGTTACCCTCAATGGTTTTCAAGACCACCGCAATCGACCACTCTGCCATCTCTCCGCGGCAAAATTAGGTAATTTTTTCAGTTCACCGCAAAGAATGGAACAGGATTTGCCACGTTCTCAACCAAAATCCCCCCTACCTTTTTGGTACCTTTAGGGTTACGAAAACAAAAAAATGCTGCAAAGAAGTCTTTACGCCATAGTAGTCTGTCTGTTACTCAGCACGTTCGCGCATGCTGGCATTCGGGCGACTTTCGATCACAAACAGTTTCTCATTCCGGGTGAAGGAGCTTTTCTTGAAACGTTGCTGTCTTTTGACGGGAAAACGCTGTCTTGGGCAATCGTAGACGAGCAAAACGTTCAATCCACGGTTGAAGCCACGATCGTT
The DNA here is from genome assembly GCA_018402085.1 of Flavobacteriales bacterium. Classification (GTDB taxonomy): domain Bacteria; phylum Bacteroidota; class Bacteroidia; order Flavobacteriales_D; family Sanyastnellaceae; genus Sanyastnella. Next base: position 1,456,002 of record JAGYJM010000002.1, read on the forward strand.
GTTTTACGAAATGGTGAAGTGGTTGATTTTAAAAAGAGCCGCATCAGTTCACCCGTGCAGCCCAATGGAAAGTACGTTGACTTTATTGATGTGCAACGCTTCCTGCTGCCACCGGGTTCCTACCAGCTCGATATCGAACTCGTAGACCTGAACGATGAAACTACTGAAAAGGTCACCCTGAGCCGAACCATTGAAATCTCTTTGAAACAAAATGAGCCGGGAATCTCATCTGTAACCTTTGTTCAGGCATATGCAAAATCGAAGCAACCCAATGAACTGACTAAATCAGGATACGACCTTTTACCTCTCGTATCTGATTTCTTCCCCCGCGACGCGAAGAAAGTGGTCTTCTACACCGAACTATATAACACTGATCAGGTTTTCGGTGAAGAAGGCAAATTTTTACTCTCATACGCCGTATGGAACGACAAGGGCGCCATTGAAACCACACGTAAGTACTTCCGCAAAGATGCGGCTCCGGTCATTCCGCTACTCGAGACACTCGACCTCACCACCCTACAGGAAGGGCGTTATCAGCTCGTCATTGAGATAAAAAACAAAGAAAACGAGGAGATAAAATCAGAAGCCATCGGATTCTTTCGTTCAGGTGAATCAGAAGCACCTTTTACAGCTTTAACGCAAGACTACGTTACGAAGCCAGGTCTCGCTTTTCACAATCCTGACAGCATACTCGATTATGTAAGCTGCATCTACCCCATTGCTATGAATGTAGAACAAGGAACCATTCGAAACCTTGAAAAAAACGGGGCACAAGAAACCCTGTTGACCTATTTTGAATCTTTCTGGATGAATCGCGCACCTGATAACCCGGTTGAATCGTGGCTCGAATACCGCAAAGAAGTCTGGAAAGTAGAAGATATGTTCGCCACACCTGTGAGAAAGGGCTACGATACAGATCGCGGACGGATTTGGCTACAGTATGGAGAGCCCAATACACGCATTACCCGCTACAACGAGACGGAAGTCTTTCCTTACGAAATCTGGCACTATTACAAAATCAGTCGGTTTAACGATAAGCGCTTCCTCTTCTATTCACGTACCGTGGTCAACTATGATTTCGAACTTTTACACTCCGATATGCCCGGTGAAGTGCAGAACGAAAACTGGCCACACATCATGAGAACAAAAAATAACGATCTTCGCCCGACGGATACACAGCTCAACCGAATGAACCCGCGCGACACTTATTCGCGTGATGAGCTGGAAGACCTCTTCTACAATCCACGATAAACCGGGCGTGAACGACATAGCTGTTGCCATACTTAACTGGAACGGAATCCATTACCTTCAGGAATTCCTCCCCAATGTAGTCGCCAACAGCGAAAACGATGCCAACATCTGGATCATCGATAATGGCTCCGAAGACAATTCGGTTCAATGGGTTGAACAGCATTTCCCTCAAGTGAACATTCTTCTGAATGGCGATAATTACGGTTTTGCCAGAGGCTATAATGAAGGACTCCGACGCATTGACGCAAAGTATTTCGTGTTGCTCAACAGCGATGTTGAAGTCACCCAAAACTGGATACCACCGGTAATCCAGTTTATGGAAAGGGATCAAATGGCCGCCTGCCAACCGAAAATCCGCGACTACAATCGCCGTGAGTGGTTTGAGCACGCCGGTGCCACCGGCGGATTTATTGACCGCTTCGGATACGTTTTTTGTGCCGGACGTATCTTCGACGCTTTCGAGAAAGACGCCGGGCAGTACGAAGACAATAAAGAAGTGTTCTGGGCCAGTGGTGCCGCGCTCTTTATACGTTCTGACGCCTGGGACGAGGTAGGCGGACTCGATGAAGACTTTTTCGCCCACATGGAAGAAATCGATCTCTGCTGGCGACTTAAGAATAAAGGCTACCGCATTGGTGCCTGCGGCCAAAGTACCGTTTATCACGTGGGGGGGGGAACCCTTGACAAACTCAATCCGTTCAAGACCTACCTGAACTTCCGCAACAATCTTTTTATCCTGGTTAAAAACTACCACGATGGTTCACTCTGGTGGCTGCTGCTTCGCCGCATGCTCCTCGACGGAATTGCCGGCATCCGCTTCTTAAGCGAAGGGAAACTCAGCTATACACGGGCTGTCTTGCGCGCCCATGGCTCATTTTACCGCCAGTACCGAACAATGTGCCGAAAGCGTGAAACGCTCAGCATCAACCGAACACCCAATCGCTGCGGATGGTACAAACGAAGCATCATCTACGACTACTATTTCTTAAAAAAAGACCGCTTTAATAAACTCGATCCGTCTGACTTTCACCATTCGTAAATCAGATCCGCTCATCTGTAAATCGCTTGTCGAGGCTCCCTGTTTCATCGATACTTTCGTCGCAAAACAGGCATTGATATGCACCTCCCTCTGGCCATTCCTTTCTTTGCGATGCTCGCGGGATGTCTCATTGGTTTAAATGAGAGCATGCCGGCCATCCTCTTTGTTGTAGCCATCTTGATAACAGCTGCGTGGTTACTGCATCGCTTCAGGAGCTCATCACCCATCCTCTACCCTTTGCGCACCGGCGTGTTGATCCTCGTATTTTGTTTCACCGGAATCATGGCGTGTTCACTGAGCAAAGTTCCTCCCGAAATCACAGCGCGAACCCTGACCGGTGAAATCGAAATCACAGGCAATGTCCGCAATAAACCAAAGGTATCCCGCGCTTTCGCGCGGATCAGACTCACCGACAGCCTTCAAAACATACTCAACCATGAGGTGCTGCTTGTATATTTTCCAGACGCTGGGTTCAACGGACTTAAGGCAGGGCACAGGTATAGGTACATCGGCGAACTTAAGCCCTTCAATCGATTGAGAAACCCGGGCAATTTCGATGCTCGAGCATATTACCGCAGCCGCGGAATATCAGGAGAACTCGTTGCAGATTCACTCACCCTGCTGTCTTCTATACCTCCGAAAGCAAGTCTACGTGACCGCGGAAAAGCCTTATTAACGGCCCAGCTTCAACGACTCCCACACGAACGATCGAGAGCGCTGTTCACAGCTTTATTGTCAGGTGATAAACAACATGTTGACGGTGAAACGCGTGAAGCCTTCGCCCGATGCGGCATGATGCACCTCTTGGCCGTGAGTGGTTTACACACCGGATTGTTGGCTGCCTTACCCCTACTCTGGCTTCGCAGATCAAGGAATACAGGCTGGAGAATCTGTGCCCTGGTGGTGGCTCTCAGCATCGTATGGGCCTTCGCCTGGTTTACAGGCTTTCCTGCCAGTGTGCGCAGGGCTTCAGCAATGTTGAGTTTACTCTGCGTCGGGCTCACTATGAAAAAACGTACTTCCGGTCTGAACCTGATGTTTGGTGCAGGCGTATTGATGCTGACTGATGATCCGGAGCTCATACATGACATAGGTTTTCAGCTCTCGTTCGCAGCCGTTGCAGCTATTCTATATTGGGGTCCGACTGTTGCCTCATGGATTGAAAGCCGCCGCAGATGGGTAAACCGACTGGTTTGTGGCCCGGCAGCCGTCTCGTTGACGGCCCAGGCCGGAACGACCCCTTTCAGCCTCTATTACTTTCAGCAGTTCCCCCTCCTTTTTTTGCCTGTCAACCTCATTGCCGTGCCTTTCGCAACCCTCCTGCTCTACGCGATGCTCATCAGGTTGTTGCTGGCTGCGTTCGGACTGCACCCGCCTTATGTGGATGCCATGATTTCGGGAGCGGCGAATCTGTTGATTGAAGCCGCAATTCTCGTTGGGAAATGGAAATGGAGCGCCATTCAGGGCATTGAAATAAGCTGGATTGAGGCTTTGCTATGGGCTTGCCTCGCTTTTTTGATTTTTCGGCGAAAACCATTGGACAACCGCATAGCCTTCGCAGGCATCTGCCTTTGCGCGGTAGTGCTCACCGCATTGGTTGACCTCCGCATCGATCGTCGTCCGGAGATTGTCTTGTTTAGTGGCATGGATCCGCCCCTGATCGGCTACCGAAATGATTCAGAAGCGATATTGATAAAGCACTACGAAAGACAGAGCGAATGGCTCGCCGGTGGATGGAAAAGAAAAAATGATGCGCAGATTTGTGTTCTCGATAAAGACACAACTTACCGATCAGGAGACGTGCTTTTGATGAGAAGTGGAGAGCTGATTGCAATAAACGAACTGCTGGTTGTACCTACTGACACCCTTCTGCTTCAATGGCCGGCGAACAAGCTTTCATGGACGGCTGAAGAGTGGCTGCTCAATGGCGAGTCTGTTGGCAAGCGAAACCAATCAGCCCTGACAGTGAGGCTCAACTCAACTGGACAAGTTGGCGCAATGTACACTCTACATAGGCCTCCCATTCCGGAAGCTCCCGAAGCGGACGGATTTGATTAACCCGATTGTTGTTTCGGGAATAAAGAGCCTCCACATAGAAATCTTCTAGGTGAAAGATACACACGATGAACTTCTCTGGATGCAAACGCTGACCGATGCAGACGCCGTAATCCCATAAATAATTTGTCTTCTCATCGAGAGGAAGCGCAGTAAACTCTTCTAAGGTCATAGCACTACAGGTTGGTAATTATCCAACTGCACGAACCAACTTCACACTACCTTATACGGAGATACTATACCCAGGGTTTCTGCTCAGGCAACCATTTCTTCGGGGCGTGTAAAAAACCGGCTGATCAGATGCGGAAGATTGATGTAGTCCATCCTTTTGCTAATGAAAAGAGAGACGCCCAGGCTCTGTGCCTCCATCCGTGTTACGGTGTCATCTTCAGAGGTCAGAAACCCGAATGGCACATCGATGTAACAGCGCCGCATCAGCTTGAGAATATCGAAACCACCCAAACCGCGCAAGCGCGTGTCAGAGAGCACCAGGTCGTATTCCGGATGGTTGAGTCGGTCGAGGGCCTCTTTGCCTTCTTGAGCAATCGATACCTCATAGCCGTAGTTCTTCAGAAACTTTGAAGTGAGCTTGGCCGTGACCGGATCTGAATCGATGAGTAGGATAGTCTTCATAAGCGGTAATTCAAGGTGTAAATCTATCTTTGCTCTACTGACAAAGGTGTAGGATGCTTCCACTTACACCATGTAAGATAATTCCTACGAATACGCCTATGAAACTCATTGAATGTCCGAGAGATGCCATGCAGGGTATCAAAGAATTGATTCCTACAGAGAAAAAAATTGAATACATCAGTCAGCTATTGAAAGTGGGCTTTGACACCATTGATTTCGGGAGTTTCGTTTCACCGCGTGCCATTCCTCAGATGAAAGATACGGCCGAGGTACTGAGCGGGCTTGACCTTGACGGCGCAGAGAGTAAGCTGTTGGCGATCGTAGCCAATAAGCGCGGAGCCGACGATGCTTGCCAATTTAGTGAAATCAGCTTTCTGGGATACCCTTTTTCGATTTCTGAGACCTTTCAGCAACGCAATACCAACGCTTCAATCGATGAGTCACTGAGTCGTGTAGAGGAAATTTCAACGCTTTGCCAGAAGCACGGCAAAGAAGCGGTCATCTACATTTCAATGGCATTCGGTAATCCTTACGGTGAGCACTGGCACCCGGATATTGCCAGTCACTGGAGCGAACGCCTTCACAAAGAGCTAGGCATCGGCATTATCGCATTGAGTGATACGATAGGCGTTTCAGAGCCTGCAAATATCACTCCGATGTTTCGCAGCGTAATAGCTGAACTGCCTGAAGTTGAGTTTGGGGCACATCTGCACACTACACCAGATTCGTGGAAAGAAAAGATTGAAGCAGCCTACCACGCAGGATGCCGCAGGTTTGACGGGGCATTAAAAGGCTATGGAGGATGTCCGATGGCTAAAGATGACCTTACCGGAAATATGCCAACTGAGCTTATGATCGGCTGGTTTAACGATCAAGAGATTGATCTGGGTATCAACGCAAAAGCGTTGGATGCTTCGTTAGCTCAATCGGCCAACATCTTTGCCTGATCAGTTCAGGCAATGGTTGAATTCTTCGAAAGAGAATCGGTTTCGGTATAAACGGATAGATTCGAACTTTCGAACATTGATGCGTATTCTACAGCGTTTCACTTTGTCGTCGTTATCAGTTAGGATGAGATTCCTCCTTCTGTTACGGCAAAGCATGAAACGGGTTACACTGAAATCAATTCAGGTAATGAGCGAATACCATAATCTGGCGCGAAGAGCGCTTCTTGATAAAGATAAATTCAACCTTTTCGTTGACGAGTTTTGTACTGTGTGCTTTCATAGCAAGTAATTTATATTCATTCAGTTAAGATCAAATATCATTCCAAACGCCTCCAGGCTCTTTAGGTTCAGGAGCCGGCTTTGTGTTTGTTGCGAGCCTTCACGATCGATTCTTGCCAACTCCGGCGATCATCGACTACAAAGTGGATCATGTCTCCGTTTCTGATAAAAAGGGTAAGCCCGTTGGGAATAATCGACAAGGTCTTAAAGTAATCGACATCGTCTACATCCTGAAGGTCAATGCAGATCGGGTCTAGTTCCGGACCTGTGGCCCTGAAGTCAAAGCGTATCTCTTCTCTTGTCAACGTCAGCGTACCTGGTTTCGCAATGAACCCATCTACGCAACTCGCACCCTCTTTTCGTAACACTTTCACGATCATTGTTTCTTAAAGGTAATACATTGAATCGAGAAAACACCCTATAATTGCCGATATTCGACGAATAAACATCGATCAAAGTTGATTTATTATCGACGAATATACCCACCCCTCTATGTCAGAGGGTGAGAGCTGCCACGATCATGCCAATAATCACCACCGCGAGCTTACGGCTATTAAAACGGTGACCGTCAGAAGTTTCGAAGATAATGGTGGTGGAGATATGAAAGAGAATACCAATCATTAAGGCAGTAAGCACCTGAATGATTGCGGTAGGATCCATTGATTCTGAATGTATCAGGGCATCTCCTGCCCACATTCCAAGAACCGGCATGGCAGCAAAAATCAGTATACCCATCCAGCGCTTTTGCGCTGAAAGCCCTGAAGTAAGCAAGAGCCCCCCAAGTACGAGGGCAACAGGAAACTTGTGAATCATGATACCCAACAACAGAGAACTACCTTCAAGGTGCATGTGTACGTGGGCGTGCGCATGATGATCATGGTGCATCCCCCCTGCGAGGGGCATGGCTTCAATAAAAGCATGAACGCTCAAGCTGAGCAGCACCGTCACCGGAAAGCCACTTCCCGGGCTAGCCGGGTGGTAATGCCCGTGCTCCACACCTCCACTGAGGTATTCGAGAATCAATTGCAAGAGAAATCCTCCCAGCACAAGAAAGCCTGCTTCCCGAATGCTTATTCCGGAGTCGCCTGCAGCACTGATGAAAACTTCGGGCACCAAATGAAGAAACGCAAGCCCGATCAGATAAGCGCCGCCGAAAGCAAGAATAAGATTCAGATGACGAATCAACCGCTCTCCGAAAAGCTGTACGACGACTCCTCCGGCCACTGCTGTGCCACTTAGGCAAAGGGCGTAAATCAGAAATTCATTCATTGTAATTGTGTGATGAGGATCAAACGAGGCGACTCGTGCTTGATGAAAGAGTTCAACTCGTAATCACCATAAGTATGCAACACCTTTAATCCGGCCGTTTTCAGCATTCTTTCGAGTTCTTGCACCGAAAAGAGCTGCACGCGCTCGGTAAACTGCTGCACGCCTTTGTCGCCGGTAAAGGTAATATGCTTTAGTACGAATCCGTCTCGGCATTCACGCCGAATATGGAAGTTCACCCCCTCGCGCTCCACTTGTTCTTCAGGCACCAGGTCACGCATGACCTTGTGAGCATTTAGATAATCCATCACGAAAAGCCCACGTTCGCTCAAGTGACGCACGACTGAATCAAGCACCTTTTCATTTTCTTCAACTCTCTCGAAGTAGCCGAAGCTTGTGAACAAATTGAAGATGGCGTCGTAATCATTGTGCAGCGAAAATGTGCGCATATCTGCGACCTCAAATCGGATGGCTTCAGGTGATAGCGCTCTTGCCCGGCGAATACTGTTGACCGAAAGGTCGATGGCAGTGACATCCATTTTCAGTGAGTGCATCACACGCGCATGCCTGCCTGCACCGCAGGCAAGATCAAGCACCCGGCTGCCGGGCACCAGCTTCAGCTTCTTTATCAGTATCTGAATAAAGCGATCGGCCTCATCTTCGTCACGGTGAGCGTACAGCTTGTGATAGAACGGAGAATCAAACCACGCTGCAAACCAGTCTGCAGAACTATTTTCTGACGCCATATATAAGTAAAATCTTACACGATTTGGGCAACGAAAATAGGAATACCCCCGTAAACGAAGCCGCTTACTACTACTTGATATGCTGTTGTGGCTCCCAAAAAAGACCACAATTATGATCCATCCCTTTATGACCAATCCGGATTCAGGGCACTTACTGTTCGCAATGAACGGCTCTATCAACGGAAATTTACAGAATGCCATTCTTGAAGTGGCTGAGCACGGCCTCTGCAACCTTCCTTGCAGTACGCGCCTGCGGAAACGAGCATTTCATATATTGGTTGAATGCCTGCAGAATGTGATGCTTCACGGAGAGAAGCTTTCAGAGCAAAAGTATTCGCAAGGACAAGTTATGATCACGGCTCTTTCAGACGGTATTCTTATACGCACCGGAAATGAAGTATCAGAAGCCCAGTCATCAGCTATTCGCAAGAAGCTTCAAAGGCTTGAAGGATGCGCTCAGGATACGCTTCGCAGCACATATAAAAAGCAGCTTGTGGAAGGAAAGTTGTCTGAAGAAGGCGGGGCAGGTCTCGGATTTGTCGATATTGCACGAAAATCAGGCAATGACATCAATTATCGGTTCTATCCTCTTGGCCAAAACCGATACTTTTTTAGTTTGATCGTTAAAGTAGCAAGCAATGGAAGATATTCAGATTGAAGGAACCCCAAAGACGCCGTCTGTCAAATTCATCGCAAGCGAGGGCTCACTTGAAATCAAAGGGCGTTCTATACCGGAGAACTCTATTGAGTTTTACAAGCCTCTGATGGATTGGATCGAGCAGTATTCTGCTTCTCCACAAAAAGAGACCGTAGTGAATATTCAGCTTGAGTACTTTAACACCAGCTCATCGAAGTGTATTCTCGATTTGTTCAAAAAGCTTGAAGTCATCAATGACCAGATTGTCATCAACTGGTACTACGAAGAAGACGATGAAGACATGCTTGAAGCGGGCGAAGACTATGATGCCATCATCAATATCCCGTTCAAGATGATTGAGATTGAAGAGATTTAAAACCCAACAGGTTCATAGAGAGGCCATCCGTCGGGGTGGCTTTTTTTTTACCACATCCAGAGACCTAACGCACGTTTTTTGAGCATTCTTCCGATCAAGACGGAGCCTTCCGAGATAAATTCGATCACATGACGCAGTCCGTCTAAAAACAAAATACCCGCCATAAGCATCGTCATCAGCCAGATGACCATGAGATTTGCAGAGAGGGTGGTTATTTGTTTTCCGAAAAGGTTTTTTGACGGCGCGTAGAAGTGAGCCTCAAAGAACGATTTATGCCTGGGAATCTGATAAATAGGGTCGAGTTTCTGCACGATCTCTCCTTCTGAGGTCACGAGTCTTTTCAAGTCATTGTCATTGGTCACAAACTCCTCTACCCTGTCATTGTGGTGCGTATTTTTCAGCGCGATCATTTCATCGCGCTTTTCTGAAGAATTGGTCAGACGACTGTTGAGTGCATCTTTCGCTTTCGTCACTTGCCGGTAGTTGGCTTTGTAATATTCATTGAGACGCTCAATAGACTTTTCAGCGCTGTCTACAAGGTTTTCGGTGATGCTGCCGGGGGCCAACTCGGCAATCGGCTGAAACGAGAAGCCCTTTACTTCTTCTATCTCTTTCCGGAACTCATTGCGCAGGATTTCGAGGTTCAGCGCCAGTTTATCCGGGTCATCTCCATCAATGGACTTCCGCACATCTTGCACCACGGAGCGCATTTCTTTGATCCAGAAATCACGTTTCCATCCGTACCTGCTGGCTTTGGTATCGTAGGTAAAGAACCGATTATCGTATTCGTTATTCTTATACTGATACACCATCATAGCCTCATAGGCCCAGCGAGAAGCCATAATATTTCCGATCCAAGGCACACCTGATTGGCTTGCGAAGGTTGGGTGCAACTTGTCAAACTTCACGATAACACCACTGAAAAGTAGCTGGGGGATGATCAAAATCGGAATGATAATGTAAATGACCTTCGCTGAATTAAAGCTCGCAGAGATGTTGAGGCCGAGGAGATTGGCAAAGCAAGAGGTGCTAAAAAGCACTGCCCAGAAGGGCAGGAACATATGTTGAATCTCAAGAATAGAATTTCCGATCAGGGTAAACAAGAAGGTCTGAATAGCTGAAATCGCAAACATGACCCCAATTTTCGCAAAGAGATAGGATCCTTTCGAGAGGTTCAGGAAGCGCTCGCGTTTAAGCATCTTCCTGTCACGGATGATCTCCTCGGCACTGACCGTTAAACCCAGAAAAAGCGCAACGATCACAGCGATGAAGAGGAACTGGGGAATGTTTTCACTCTCACGAAATACATAACTCATGTCTTCTCCCCTGTCGCTTTGAAAATACTTCAGGAAAAAGCTCAGCACCATTGCAAGCATCGGAGCCTCGAGCATATTGATGAGCATATACTGCCGGTTTGACAGCTTGCTCAAGACATCGCGCTTCAGAAAAACATTAAGCTGGCGAAGCACTCCCGGAATATTGAACGAAGATCTCGGCGCTTCAATGCGCTCATCCGGCGAGTCAAGGTGATTGCCTATAATGACGTTGAAGAAGTTGTTCCATTCACGTGGACTAATCTTCCGGTACCTCGTGAGGTTTCCATATTCGTCAACGACCTTAGACTCAATGATATTGAAGACCTGCTCGGGATTTACATTGCCACACCTCGGACATTCACTTTCTTCGAGGTTGACGTGGTTTACAAGTCGCTTAAAGTAGATAATGCTCTCAACCGGGTTACCATAATAGATAGGATAGCCGCCCTGGTCGAGCAGAAAGAGTTTATCAAACATCTTGAAGATGTCTGAAGAAGGTTGGTGAATGACCACAAAGACGAGTTTTCCCCGAAGCGTGAGCTCTTTGAGAAGGTCCATGATGTTCTCGCTGTCACGAGAAGAAAGTCCGGAAGTCGGTTCATCCACGAACAACACACTGGGCTCCCGGATCAGCTCCAGGGCGATATTGAGTCGCTTACGCTGTCCGCCCGATATAGTCTTTTCCAGCGGCGACCCCACCTTAAGATCACGCGTTTCGTAAAGTCCGAGTTGCTGTAGCGTTTGCAGTACTACTTTTCGTATCTCTTCATCATCTTTCTGTGCAAAGCAGAGCTTTGCGTTGTAATAGAGGTTTTGGAAGACCGTCAGTTCTTCGATCAAGAGATCATCCTGTGCAACGTAACCGATTACCCCTTCAAGCTGATCACCTTCGTGGTGCACGTCAATACCGTTGATGGTTACCTTACCATAAGTGGGGTCATAGTTGCCATTGAGAACATTCAGCAAGGTCGACTTTCCTGAGCCGCTCCCCCCCATAATACCGATCAGGTTACCACTTTCTTCAATAATGTTGAGTTGATGCAGCGCCTGCTTGCGTCCGCGCTTGAAATAGTACGAAACGTTCTCAGCCCTGAATCGGATTTGCGTGCCCTCTGTAGCGGTTAGAAAACTGTGAATGACATCACTGTAATAAATCGGCTGAATCTTAGCTCCTCTGATGGAGGCACCCTGCGTAAAAACGTGGGTACGGTCAGCCCCAAGCACTTGTCCGTTCAGCATCAGGTCATCGGTGCCAAAGTAGCGCAGAAAGAACTGGTTTTCTTTCTCAATGCGGTATAACAGCAATAGACCGTTGAGCTGTTCTGACTTGATGAATCGGGTATGCTCAGATAATAAACCATCAGAAGACTGTACGAACAGGAACTGGTCACCATTCGGCAGGTTCTCGGCATCGGCGGTAATGAGCATTTTAATGCCGAGGTAAATGTCAGATTCGATATTGAAGGTGTCGGCAACGGTTTGCACGAACTCCCAGTCTTGGGCGGTAGACTCTTCAAAAGACGTAACGAATTCCAGCAGCCTAACGAGCACGAAGTACTTTTCTTTCTGAGCAAGTTCTTCATTAATGCGCGTGCATATGCGCAGAATCTTTGTCGAGCTTACTGCGAGTCGTTTCTTACTGCTGTCGTCTTTCTTGTTTTTTCTTGCGGTGAGTTCTGTGAGGTATCCTTCGTAGAGTTCGAGGTATTTACCTACCAACTCTTTGTTGAGCTGTTGACGCAGGAATACAGCCACGATATCTCCCCCATTTTTCTGGTGAGAGTAGCTTTCACTTCCGCGTGCAATAATCGCGAAAAGCTGCATTAGTGCACGTAAAATGCCTGCGCTCATCTATTGTTGAGAATACGTCAGAAACACGTTGTGTCTCTCTTTCCTTATTGTTTGAAGCCAATAAGCAGTACAGCGCATCCGCTTTCCTGCCGATTGAGATCGAGCTGAGCCTCGATGGTGCAATTCATGGTATTTTCCACCACGAAATCCCAGTATGGAGCATTGCTGTATTCACTATTGGTGAACAGCAGATTTTTATCTTGATCGTAAATTCGGAAAACGAGGTTACCTTCCTGCTCTCCGCTGCATGCTGCAATGCGGTAAGTGTTTCCGCCGAAGAGTGAGGTCTCAAACTCTGCAACCTGGTCGTTGTACAGCAAAGCCCGGTAGAATTGTCCGTCTGAGATAAAATGATCTTCAAAATGGTCTGCGCATACTTCGGCGATATTATCGCATTGCGCTGATGCCGCTATGAAAGAGACTGAAAGAATAAGGGTCGAAATGAGCGTTTTCATCGGGAGGATAGCTTGAGGGGTCATTGAATAATGAACTGACGGATCTCCGCAATGCGGTCATTGATGATCGCAAGTTGCTTATCGCTGAGTTCAACGTCTGATTTACTATTGAGGTAAGTCACACGTTCAGAAGCATCCGTGATGGGCTTGACATATTCATACTGGTACTCCACATCTTTGAAGTCGGAAGCCAACTGGGCCAGTTTCGAGGCCAGTTTGAGCGTTTCGGGGTCTTCGATCTTACTAAGCAGATTCACGAGGCTTCGCGCTGCAATTCCTTGCTCTCCGATGCGCTTACGCAAATCCGGGTTTTCATCTGCCGCTTTCACTGCAAGGTAGAGCGCCTCGACCCAGCCACCGGCCAGAATCAAAGAAGCGATCTGTGTATCTTCTGTCTCTTTCAGGTAGCGATCAGCAGCTTGAAAAAGCCTTGCGTTCAAAGCGTAGAGTGAATCCTGGTTATCGATATTGGCCGCAAAACGGTCAATGATCGATTGGTCGATATTCCCACGGATATTGAGGTCTCCGGCCAGCTGATCCACTACTTTAAAATAATCAAGCTTCAACTGAGCGTTGTTGTAGTTCGAGAGGTAGGCCAGATCGGCTCCATAAACGCCCATATTGAGCGACTTCTTGAACTGATTAATATAGAGTTCTTCGTTGCTGATCGGGTTCAGCAGCGCCTCATCGAAGTCGACCTCATTCTTCTCGAGCAGCAGCGCGGTTTGTACCGGTGACGGCAGCGAGAAAATTTCGCTTTCAATTTTCAGCACATTCGGGGTGACGGCATTTTCATTGGCCTCCTGTACGGAAACTTCTTGAGGTTCGTCGTTTTTTTCATCAGACGTCTTTTCATCTGCGCATGAAAACAGCAGCAATGAGAAGACTGGCCAAACCAAATGGAATGTTCCAGAGCGTTTCATAGGGTAGATGGTTTTCCCGTAACAGTTTACGTTCACTGCCTCGGAATGTTTCTCAAATTACCGATTTTTTTGAGGTTCTTTTCCCCGCAAAAGCGGGGGATGTTAACATCTTCCTGTGGCAAAGCTATTTAGAGGTGCTTGGCAAAGGTTCAGTCACCGTCTGTTTCGTAGCATCCTTTTCTTCCGGGAAGGTTTCGGGTGAGTGCATCAAGGTCTTGCAGAGGGGTAAATGAAGGCGATACAAACCCTGCATTCCAGGTGCTTGTTGAAGCAGACAAGTGAAAATCCGCCGCTTCTGCGGCGACAAAAGGAGGATTCACACCATTCACCATCTGATTGAACCTCAAGGGGTCACTTAAATCCTGATCGGTATCTACGGCACAAAACTCAAAGCGATAATCTTGAAATTGTTCTTGCTCTATGTCGACGAAAAACTCATTGAAATCGCTTAATGCTGCGTTGTTTCCGTAAATAATACAATTGTGGAACCAGGTGTTATTGAGCGTGCGCACCTGAAGCACATCGTTGACGTCAAAGTAATAGTTATTCAGCACGAATGTGGGCGACTGCCGGTTGCCTCCTCCGGTGAAGTAATTGGCGAAGGTAGAGTATGCAAACTGGTATCGTCCCCCTATGGTAAAGGCAGCACATGACTGCCCGCAATTGGCGATGAGGGTATTTTCACCTGAAATGTGTGCACCCTGACCGAGTAAACCAATCACGCCCATATTCTGAATGATCGTATTGCGGAGCTGCAAGGCATCACCCGATGTGCCGGTGGTATCTACCTGCACGCCGATATTGCCATTTTTAATGATCGCCCAGTCGATCTCAGAGCCGGAAGACTCCATGAGCCAGATACCTCCGCGCGCCACGGTAGCTTGTTCAACACCAAATTCTGTCTCAAACTCGAATGCCAACTCAATGCCCCATTGTCCCGGGAGGTCATTGAAATCAGGTTCAAGGCGATCTCCCTGAAAAACGACCTCATTCATGTGCGCTCCATTAACGTCAAGGGTTCCTTTGAACACATAAATACCGGAACGAGCATGGCAATATACCTGTGTGCCCTCATTGATCGTGAGGTTGCACCCTTCATCTACGGCTACGATGCCATAGACCACGTGGGGCTTATCCGCATTCCAGACTTCGTTGCAATCAAGCACAGTGAGGGCACCGGGGCCTCCGTGAAAGTGAGCGTCCTGGCCCCAGCCCACCAGTTCAACGCTTTGTTCATTGCCATTAGTAGTAAAACGGATACGATCTTCTACAATAAAGGGGGTATTGATATTGCCGGGGTCTACCGTTACTTCGATGAACATCCAGAGGCTATCACCAGCGGCAATCTCGACATCGGTGAAGTTGTCACCGGGAATTCCGTCAAGATTGATGCGATAGGGTGAATTGACGCCACCTTCAAGCTCGACATTGCTGACCACAACCGGGCGGTTGTTATTGTTGTAAATGCGCAGTGCTTTGGTAGTGGATCCGATGGTAGCGAATACGGTATCAAAAAAGACGGTGTCTTGCGAAAATGCAAGCCTTGCCCCCGGGTCAGTACTCACGTTATTCTTGCGACAGGCATTGAGACCAATAGCGAGGGCTGCGATGAGCAGTAAGAATAGAATACGGATATCGGTTTTCACAGGGGCAAAGATGCGAAAGTTCACTGTCTAAAACGGAGAAAGCAGCATCTTAGCATACACCCGCGCGGAAAAGCGATCATTCAATGAGAGAAACTGCACTTCTTCCCTATTTCAGAGAGCGAGATCAACGTGTAGCATCGTTGATCGAGCGATACGGAGATCTGACTGCACCTCAGGTGCAACATCCGTTTGAAGCTCTGACTGGTGCCATTGTGAGCCAGCAGTTGTCTTCTAAAGCTGCCGCTACCATCTTCGAAAGGTTCAAAGCACTGGTCAACTGCCGGCTTGAGCCGGAAAGCATTCTTGCGTTGGCAGATTATGAATTTACTTCAGTTGGCATTTCACGGCAGAAGCAGGGTTACCTGCGCGCACTGGCGGAGCATTTCACTAAGCACCCTGTTGATCGTAAGTGGGAAAAGATGAGCGATGCAGAAATCATTAGCGAACTGACCACTGTCAAAGGGATTGGGGTTTGGACGGTACAAATGTTTCTGATCTTTCAACTCTTGCGTCCGGATGTTTTCCCTATCGATGACCTTGGAATTCGCCAGGGCATGATTCATCTCTACCGTGTGGAAGGTACGCCCCGAGAACAGCGGAAAGAACTCGTCAATATTGCCGAGCTCTGGCGACCACATCGCACTGTTGCCTGCCGCTACATTTGGAGGTACTACGGTGACCTGTGACGTGTGCATGCTGCAGTTGTGCTTATAGAAATAGGACAGAACAGCCCCTTGCAACAACTATTTGTGACTCCCCGACCTACGAGCGAAGTGCATTCTCGCCTTGGAACCACCATTCCCGGACGCGATAAATCGCTTCCCTACATTAACAAAGAACGCTCCCGGTTTCCCAGTCTCCCAGTTTCCCGGTAAGTTGATGGGGCCACAGGTCCATGAGTCCATCGGTCGAGGTACTTTGCTTCAATAGAATAGCAGCATTAGCACTGCCTGCAGTAGGCAGGTATCGCCACACTGGACTCCTGACTCCAAAGCGGAGCACCGGGAACAAAAAAGCCGCCTCGAGGGCGGCTTTTCATCTTGTGATCGGGGGAAATCACCCGAGATAAGATTTCAAAATTTTACTGCGAGAAGTGTGCTTGAGACGGCGGATGGCCTTCTCTTTAATTTGGCGCACACGTTCACGGGTCAGATCGAAACGTTCACCAATTTCTTCGAGGGTCATCGGGTGTTCACCGTTCAGACCGAAATAGAGACGAATCACGTCTGCTTCGCGCGTTGTGAGTGTTCTCAATGAACGTTCGATTTCGCGTCGCAGAGACTCGTTCATCAAGTCGGTATCTGGAGAAGGGGTGTCTCCAGTCTGAAGCACATCGTACATCGTACTCGAGCTGTCGTCGCCATCTTTAAGTGGCGCATCCATAGATACGTGACGTCCGGCGTTCTTCAGCGACTGCTTTACTTCATCGAGTGTCATTTCGAGTACTTCAGCTAGTTCAGCAGCCGTAGGCGGACGTTCATATTCTTGTTCGAGTTTGGCAAATGCCTTATTGATTTTGTTGATCGATCCGATTTTATTCAGCGGCAGGCGCACAATACGGGATTGTTCTGCGAGTGCTTGCAGAATAGATTGTCGGATCCACCAAACGGCGTACGAGATGAACTTGAAGCCACGGGTTTCATCGAAGCGCTGAGCGGCTTTGATGAGGCCGAGGTTTCCCTCATTGATCAAGTCGGGGAGTGAAAGCCCCTGATTTTGGTACTGTTTGGAAACAGACACAACGAACCTCAAGTTTGCTTTAGTAAGTTTTTCGAGGGCTACCTGGTCTCCCTGCTTAATTCGGCGAGCGAGCTCTACCTCTTCTTCAGCAGTGATGAGGTCTACCCTTCCAATTTCTTGCAAATACTTGTCAAGAGAGGCTGTCTCTCTGTTAGTGACCTGTTTGGTTATCTTTAACTGTCTCATTGGCTTTCCTTGCGAACTTTAAGTAGTGATCCGTTCATTGAGGATTTCTTCCCTTAGTATAACGGAGAAACCCGTGATTTAAGACGTTAAAACATCAAAAATCGTGCAAACCGAGCAGCCTGACATGATGTCACGGCTGCTCTGCTTGCGTTTTCAGTCTTCGTTTCGACGACCACGGTCGCGTCGATCGCGGTCGCGATTACGGTCGCGGTCACCACCTCCACGGCGATCGCCGCCACTCTCGCGCTCCTGATACCCTTCTGGTTTTGGCAGCAACACTTTTCGAGAGAGTTTAATTTTGTTTGTTTTCGGGTCGCGTCCGGTGACTTTAAATTTCACCAGTTCTCCTTCAGTGAGGACATCTTCAACGTTTTGAACGCGTTTCCAATCCAATTCAGATACGTGCAGTAATCCGTCTTGACCAGGAACGATTTCAACGAAAGCACCATACGGCATAATCGTTTTCACCACTCCTTCATATGTTTCACCGATTTCAACCGTTGGAGGGAAGGCAATGTTTCGAATGCGCTTTACGGCTGCGGTGATGGTATCAAGGTCAGAGGCTGAGACTTCAACGATACCTTTATTATCAATTTCGTCAATGCTTACGACTGCTCCGGTATCTGCCTGAATTTCCTGAATGATACGTCCGCCAGGTCCGATAACTGCTCCGATCATATCTGTTGGAATTTCAAAGCTCTCGATACGTGGTGCGTGCGGTTTGTAATCTTCACGCGGTTTATCGATTGTTTTGAGCATTTCATTCAGGATGTGATGACGTCCTTCACGAGCTTGATAAAGTGCCTCTTTCAGTGTCTGGAATGAAAGGCCGGCGATTTTGATATCCATCTGGCAGGCAGTGATTCCTTTACTGGTACCGGTCACTTTAAAGTCCATATCACCCAGGTGATCCTCATCACCAAGGATATCGCTGAGGATAGCATATTTTCCACTCTCAGCATCCGTAATGAGTCCCATTGCAATTCCGGAAACGGGCGCTTTGATAGGCACCCCACCATCGAGCATTGCCAATGTACCTGCGCATACGGTGGCCATTGAAGAGGAGCCGTTAGACTCAAGGATTTCAGAGACGAGGCGAAGGGTATACGGACAATCTTCTGTTGCGGGTAAAACTGGCTTTAGTGCACGCAGAGCGAGATTTCCGTGACCAACTTCACGACGGCTAGTTCCTCGAAGCGGGCGCTCTTCACCTGTCGAGAATGGTGGAAAATTGTAGTGCAGGAGGAACTTTTCGCTGCGTTTTTCAAGTGCTCCATCGATGGTTTGCTCATCGAGCTTGGTTCCGAGTGTCAGCGTAGTCAGGGATTGGGTTTCGCCGCGAGTGAAAATTGCAGAGCCATGGGTTCTGGGGAGGTAATCGACCTCGCACCAAATCGGACGAATGTCTGTGGTTTTACGTCCGTCAAGGCGAATTCCTTCATTCAGCACCAGCTTGCGCACTGCCTCTTTTTGGGCTTCTTTCGCATAGATACTGATCAAGGCTCCTTTCTCTTCGAGTTCTTCGTCGGAGAAGCTCGCTTTGTATTCATCTTTGATGGCACTAAACTGAGCGCTGCGCTCTTCTTTGCTCAGCGCTTGCTTTGCAACATCATAATATTTTTGGTAGAGTGCCTCGATCACCTGATTACGCAGGTCGTGATCGTGAGTTTCGTGAGAATACTCACGTTTGGGCTGGCTTGACTCAACCATTTCGGCGAGTTCACGCTGTGCCTGGCACTGCACACGTATAGCGGCATGAGCTGCTTCAATGGCGTCAACCATTTCATCTTCGCTTACCTCGCTCATTTCACCTTCCACCATTACGATGCTATCATCAGAACCAGCGATGATCATGTCCATATCGGCCTCTTTGAGCTCCGAGTGCAGGGGGTTAATCACAAACTTACCGTTGATGCGCGCAACGCGTACTTCACTGATCGGGCCGTTGAACGGGATATCAGAAACACAGAGAGCGGCTGAAGCAGCTAGTCCGGCAAGCGCGTCAGGCATATGCTCTTTATCAGCGCTCATCACTTGAATCATCACTTGCGTTCCTGCGTGGTAATCACTTGGGAATGTGGGTCTCAGCGCGCGATCAACAAGTCGCATTACGAGCACTTCGTCATCAGAGGGCCGTGCTTCACGCTTAAAGAAACCACCGGGAAAACGACCGGTAGACGCGTACTTTTCACGGTAATCTACCGTGAGTGGAAGGAAATCGACACCTTCTCCGGCTTCGTGGCTAGAGACAGCTGTTGCGAGCAACATGGTGTCACCCATTCGAACAACGACAGAGCCGTGAGCTTGCTTGGCAAGCTTACCGGTCTCGATGGTAACGGGCTTTCCGTCACCGAGGTCGATCGTTTTAGATTTTAGTGTGTAGTTCATACGGTATTATAGGGTCATCTAACGCCAAAAGGGAGCAATGGTATGCACACCTATTGCCCCCTCAGGTCGTTTAAAAATTATATCGTCTCAATCGCAGTCAATTATCTACGCAGGCCGAGTTTCTTAACGATCGCACGGTAGCGCTCAATATCTTTGTTTTTCAGGTAATCGAGAAGCTTACGGCGTTTACCAACAAGGCTAATCAGCGCTCGTTGGGTGTTGTAATCCTTGCGGTTCATTTTGAGGTGTTCCGTAAGGTGCGAGATGCGGTAAGTGAACATTGCGATTTGTCCTTCCGCAGAACCGGTATCGTCTTGTGACTTCCCGTGTTCTTTAAAGATTTCACGTTTTTTTTCTGGGCTCAGATACATTCCAATATCGTATTAGATCATTTTTATGTACTCCGACTTTCGGAACCGCAAAGGTATTTCTAATTTTCTGAAATACCGAATGCTCAGCACATCATTTTGAGTGTAAGAGCAATTTTGTTTTTCAGGTCTTTGCGTTCTACGATAAAGTCAAGGAAGCCGTGTTCCAGTAAGAATTCGGAACGCTGAAAGCCCTCAGGAAGGTCTTTACCAATGGTTTCTTTGACCACCCGCGGGCCAGCGAAACCGATGAGTGCATTTGGCTCAGCGATGTTCAGGTCTCCGAGCATCGCAAAGCTTGCGGTGACCCCTCCTGTGGTAGGGTCTGTGAGCACCGAGATGTAAGGGAGGCCTGCTTCAGCAAGTTGAGAAAGTTTAGCAGATGTCTTGGCCATCTGCATCAACGAGAAGCCGGCTTCCATCATGCGGGCACCGCCTGATTTGGAAATACAAATAAACGGACATTTATTCTTGAGGGCATAATCAACTGACCGGGCGAACTTCTCTCCTACCACTGAGCCCATTGACCCCCCGATGAATTTAAAATCCATTGCCGCAATCACCACCTGCCGATCTTCGATTTTACCCGAAGCACAACGCATAGCGTCTTTCAATCCGGTTTTGTTCACGGAAGACTCTAGCCTGTCAGTGTATTTCTTAGTGTCTTCAAATTCAAGTGGATCATCTGAATAGAGGTTTGCGAACAGCTCGCGGTGTTTTCCCTCGTCAAAGAGGATCGAGAAATATTCAGCTGAGCCGATACGCTCATGATAGCCGCATTCATGGCATACCCAGAAGTGCTCGGCATGATCTTGTGAAGTGATCATACTCTTGCATTCTTTGCACTTGTACCAAACGCCTTCGGGGATTTCCTTCTTCTCCGTTGACTTGGTCGTAATGCCGTCTTTTATACGTCTGAACCAACCCATGCTTCATGTTTAGTTGGGGCAAAGATAGCAAAGCGTGCATGCTGACAAGTTCACGTGACCGGAAACCTCCAACAGGCATCATTTCGTACTTTTGCTAATTAACGCTGTCTATTATGTCTCTGAAGCAGGAAATCCAGAAAAGAAAAACCTTTGCGATCATCTCCCACCCGGATGCCGGCAAAACAACCCTGACCGAGAAGCTCTTGCTTTTTGGGGGGGCGATCCAGACCGCAGGAGCTGTGAAGAACAATAAAATTCGTAAAACAGCGGCGTCTGACTTTATGGAGATCGAGCGCCAGCGGGGCATCTCAGTTGCCACCTCAGTTATGGGCTTTGAATACCAGGATTTGCTCATCAACCTGCTCGACACTCCCGGCCACAAAGATTTTGCTGAAGATACCTACCGCACGCTGACTGCCGTTGACAGTGTGATTCTCGTTGTTGACAGCGTGAAAGGCGTTGAGGAACAAACCGAACGACTGATGGAAGTGTGCCGAATGCGCGATACACCGGTCATCATCTTTGTCAATAAAATGGACCTTGAAGGTCGTGACCCATTTGAGTTGCTTGATGAGCTTGAAGAAAAATTAGACATCAAGGTGCGACCGCTCAGCTGGCCGATCAGTGGCGGCCATACCTTCAAAGGCGTTTACAATCTTTTTGAAAAGGGTTTGAACCTTTTTTCTGCGAACAAAACCAAGATTGAGCGCGACGTTGTAAAGGTGGAGGCACTTGACGCTGTTGAGCTTGACGAGATGATCGGAACAGAGTACGCCGACCAGCTTCGTGAAGATGTTGACCTTATCGAAGGGGTTTACGACGTTCTCGATAAAGAAGCGTATCTCGCCGGTAAGATTGCCCCGGTCTTCTTTGGCAGCGCGGTGAACAACTTTGGAGTTCAGGAGATGCTAGACACCTTTGTGCGTCTGGCCCCTACCCCTTTGCCCAGACTGACCAACCTTCGCAGTATCGCCCCGAATGAGGAACGTTTTACGGGCTTTGTTTTCAAAATTCACGCCAATATTGACCCGAAACACCGTGACCGGATCGCCTTCCTGCGCATTTGCTCAGGCACCTTTGAGCGAAACAAGTTTTTCTATCATACCCGCCTTGACAAGAAACTCAAATTTGCCAACCCTGCCACCTTCATGGCCCGCAGCAAAAACGTGATTGATACGGCATATCCAGGAGATGTTGTCGGTTTGTATGACACCGGTAATTTCAAAATAGGTGACACTCTGACCGAAGGGGAAGATTTACAATTTCAGGGTATTCCGAGCTTTTCACCTGAAATCTTCAAGGAACTGATCAACAAAGACCCTATGAAGAGCAAACAGTTGGAGAAAGGAATCCAGCAGCTCACTGATGAGGGGGTTGCGCAGCTCTTTATTAGAGAAGCCGGTAGCCGTAAAATTGTGGGCACGGTTGGCGAGCTGCAGTTTGAGGTAATCCAGTACCGTCTCGAACATGAGTACGGTGCGAAATGTGAATTCCAGCCAAAAAACTACTATAAGGCATGCTGGATTACGAGTGACCACGCACAAAAATTAGACGAGTTCAAGCGCATCAAGGCCACGGATATTGTGACCGATAAAGACGGTAACGACGTATTTCTGGCACCATCTAAGTTCTTGCTGGATATGGAACGGCAGAACTTTCCGGAACTTGAATTTCATTTCACGAGTGAATTCAAAACCGCTGTCGATTCAGCGGGGTAAGCGTTTTCAGCTATAGAGCCTGACCCGTGGGTCGATCCAGGCGTATAACACATCTGTCAGGGTATTGATCACCACAAAAATCGCTGCGATAACGATCACAGCGCCCATGACTACCGGTAAATCGTTTTTCTCGAGTGAACGAAAAACCTCCAGTCCCAGACCTTTATACCCGAATACAAACTCTACAAAAACGGCACCGGCAAGCATTGAAGCTAACCATCCGCTGGCGGCGGTCACTACCGGGTTGAGTGCATTGCGCAATACGTGTCGCATAACTACCGCCCGCTCTGAAAGTCCTTTTGCCCGCGCTGTTCTGACATACTCCTGCCCCATCACTTCGAGCATACTATTGCGAAGCAGCTGACTTACGACAGCAAGCGGACGAATCCCCAAGGTGAGTGCGGGCAAAATTAAATGCGAAAGTGCGAGCTTCTTGCCCTCCCACACGTCAACCTCATACAAGCTGCCATTCATGGGTAAGCCTGTGCCCGGCAGACGGATACTTGAAGGAAAGACTACCCAAAGCGCAGCACACACGGAGGCAAGCACCAGCCAGCCAGTTTTCTTCGCCTTTGGGGAAGTGAACTTTACAAGGCGGCTACACACGACCATTAAAGCTAAGAATGCAAGCAGCCAGACACTAAAATTCACCTGCTCATGCCAGAGGTAACCTCCGGCCCAGGCGATGAGTATGGCCATAAAGAATGAAGGACCGCTCATTCCGACAGACGAAAAGAGAAGGATCAACCGGTCAGGTGCCCCTCCCGCGTTGAGCGCAGATACGATGCCCAGAAGTATTCCTGTAATCATCGCGAAAGCGATGGAAGCTAATGCGAGAATGAACGTACCCGGGAGCGCGTCAGCGAGAATAGCGCTTACCGACCGCTCGCTCAGGAAGGATCGCCCTAAATATGGTGGCTTCAGCACCCACACATGTTCATGCCTTTCCGCTATCAACGTGTAACCGATGGTCAGGTCATCTATGGATTTTCGCGATTCCGGATTGCGATCATAGATACCAACGGGCGACAAGTCATTCAGAAAGAGTACATAGCGCTCTCCCAGTGACAAATCAAGCCTGAACTTTTTGCGGATAGCCTCAACGACTTCCTCCGACTCGGTTTGACCAGCCAGTTCGCGCGAAGGATCCGGTACCAAACCGAAGAGAAAGAACACCAGCGTCACCACGCCAAACAGTACGGTGAGTCCGTACAGAAACCGACGTAAGAAGAAGGTGAGCACTTAAGGCATGAGTTCTTTGGCCTCCTCCCAGGTCGGGATTTCGCGCCATGCCCATTTCTCGATCACCACGCCACCCTTCAACAGCACCAGACCGGGGTTGCTACGGATGATGATTTTCAGCTCTGTCTGATCACATACATAAAAAGGATAAGCTGCCTGATGTTTGTGGCGATAGTCTTCAGCCACATCGTATCCGGCATTCGTAATGGCGTAAAACGACGCGTTCGCATCCGCCGCTTTTGCGGCGAGCTCATTCAAGGCCCCCTGAACAGACTCTTCTGTTTTCTCAAGCGTGTGCGAGATATGCAAGAAGACATACCCCGGATCTTCAACAATGTCATAGGTGTGATCTACCCCTTCGTAATCAAGCACTTCAAAGTCTTTAATCGGCGCTTCGTAACCGTCACTGACCTTCACTGAAGGTCCATCCCAAGAGACCTCTTCATAGCCATTCTTGAACCACTCTTTATTGTAGATCTCGCTGTAATCAGTAGAGAGAATCACCGTGTCTTGCCCGGTAGCCTTGCTTCTGAAGGTGTATTCGGTAGCATAACGAGGCGGCTCAAGTCCGAGTTCGTCAGCGCTCATCATATTCTTGCTAATATTTTCACCCATGGCGTAAGGGCGGTAATCTTTCATGGGAAGATAAGCCAGCGTGCTGTACTGGAAGACACCGCAAACCAGCAGTGCGCCAACAGCCATCATATATTGCTTGGCCTCGCCCTTCACACGGCGTTGAATAAATGACGCCACCAGCAGCAGAAGAGCCGTAAACAGCGGCGGGAACATCCAATTGAGCATCGTCATGGCAAAGATGGCTGTAATCAGGATGCTCAGGGTATACATATATATTGACTCTTTCGTGGTATTCAGCGAAACGAGTCCGCGGAAGGCACCGAAGAAGATCGGCAGCACGAAAATGAGCAGCACCACATCTTTCAGGAAGCTTTCATGCGGGGTCAGCGGTATAGCGTTGCCGAAGCAGCCGCACTCCAGCACACACTGGTTTGGGATTTCTTCTGTCACGCCCTGCTCATTGATGATGGTTTTGGTGCCCATCGGGTCGCAGTTATCGGTGTAATAGGTCAGCCATGTGAAGAACAGCATCAACATGAGCGTCAACGTACTTGTCAACTTCGGCAGAGCGCCGACCAGCAGCGCAACCCCGAGCAGAATCTCACCAATTACAATGAACACCGCGAGCGGAAGTGCGTAGGGCGCCAGCCACTCCAGATTCAGGGCTCCGGGCTCGAAATACTCTTCAAGTTTATACATGAAGCCGATCACATCATTTGATTTGATCAGTCCGGAAATGATGAACAGCGAGCCTACAAGCAGGCGGCAAATGTTAATGATGATGCGCATTCCTTAAGTGTTATGATTTGAACTGTGAGCTCTAATTTCGGTGAGTTCTCGGTCGGTCGTTTTCTTTTTAACAGGGCTTTAACATCAGGGTTTCACGCCCTCCCCCATCAGGATAAGCGCGAAAGCAGCGTAATTGATGATATCCTGGTAGTTGGCGTCTACGCCTTCGCTCACGAGCGTATTACCTTGATTGTCTTCGATTTGCTTAATTCGGAGCAGCTTCATCAGAATGAGATCAGTCAGCGAGCTGATCCGCATTTCGCGCCACGCTTCGCCGTAATCATGGTTCTTCTTCTGCATCAGTTCCCTCGTCGCTTGCCGGTGTTTACGATAATTCGCCAGCGTGGTTTCTGCATCCATTTCGAGTGGTGCGTCTTCCCCCAGCTCAAGTTGGATCAACGCCATGATGGCATAGTTGATAATACCTATAAATTCACCTTCGATCCCCTCTCCAACCTTGTTCTCGCGAGTCTCCTGCAAGGTGCGGATTCGTTTGGCTTTGATGAAGATCTGATCGGTCAGTGAAGATGTGCGCAGAATACGCCATGCAGTGCCATAGTCTTTAGTTTTCTTAAAGAAAAGTTCTTCACATTCTCTCGCGACTGCATCGTATTGCTGGTTGGTATCCGCCATTGTCGTGGTATCTTTCGGCGCGAAAGATACAATGCTGAGAGCATTTTGAAGCCCCTTGTTTTCCGATACCGCCAAACGCTGAAGCGTTTTGATCGCCCGCTCATCATGGGCGTCCTCAACGCGACGCCTGATTCATTTTTTTCAGGCAG
Organism: Flavobacteriales bacterium; assembly: GCA_018402085.1. Lineage (GTDB taxonomy): Bacteria > Bacteroidota > Bacteroidia > Flavobacteriales_D > Sanyastnellaceae > Sanyastnella. Next base: position 1,482,140 of record JAGYJM010000002.1, read on the forward strand.
TCGCGCAAGTCAGCTAGATGAAGCACTGAAGGCTGCAGAGCATATGCTCAATTCTGGTGCGGATATTCTTGACATTGGCGGACAAAGCACGCGTCCGGGTGCGGAGTGGATTTCAGCAGAAGAAGAGCGGATGCGTGTGATTCCAGTGATCGACGCGGTTGCAACTCGTTTTCCAGATGCGATGATCAGTGTAGATACTTTTTACGCCGCAATAGCGGCGGATGGAGTTTCAGCCGGAGCCGGCATTGTGAATGACGTATCAGCGGGAGGCATCGACAAGGATATGTTCAGCACAGTTGCCCGGCTCCGGGTTCCGTACGTGCTTATGCACATGCAGGGAACTCCGGAGACTATGCAACAAAATCCGCAATACGATGATGTGGTCAATGATACCCTTAGGATGCTTTCAGGCAAGCTCCAACAGTTGCGCAAGCTGGGAGTGGCGGATGTATGGATCGATCCGGGGTTCGGTTTTGGCAAGACGCTTGAGCACAATTATCAGCTACTGAAGCGCCTGAATGAGTTCAGCGTTCTGGATTGTGCAATGCTTGCGGGCGTGTCACGAAAAGGCATGATCTGGAAGCTACTGGGCACTTCGCCGGATGCTGCCTTGAATGGCACCAGCGTTGTGAACACCATAGCCTTGTTGAACGGGGCTTCCATCCTCCGAGTACACGATGTGAAAGAGGCGCGTGAAGTGATGAAAATCGTTAGTTTCGCTCAAAGCCTATGATGAACTATCCGTTGGCCTTTATTGATTTCACGTTGATCGACTTGTTAGACATCTTGTTGGTCGGGTTTATCATTTTTCAGCTTTACAAACTGACGCGCGGCACGGCAGCCATTCGGATTTTCTTCGGGATACTGGCTATTTATTTGCTTTGGAAGCTCGTGAGCGCCATGCAGATGGAAATGCTTGGTGAAATTCTCGGGCAATTCATCGGAGTTGGGGTCATTGCGCTGATGATCGTTTTTCAGAAGGAGTTGCGGCGTTTTCTCCTTTTCATAGGAAACCGTGAATTTCTGAACCGTCGAGGGCCCTTGCTTCAGGGGCTTTTTGGCAGTAAGACTTCCGTCAATAGCGATCGTTATGACGCAGTTGTTACTGCCTGTGAGCACTTCGCTCAAACAAAAACAGGCGCACTCATCATCATCGCGCGCGATTCTGATCCTGCTGCATTTATAAGGTCTGCACGCAAGATTGATGCGCGCCTTTCATCGGTTTTGCTCGAATCTATTTTCTTTAAAAATAGTCCGCTTCACGACGGCGCTGTGCTGATCAGAAGCCGCAGAATTGTGAGTGCAAGTGGTGTATTGCCGGTGACCGAGAATGAGAACATGCTGCAAAACCTGGGCATGCGCCACCGTGCAGCATTGGGCATCAGTGAACAGACTGACGCCATTGCAGTGGCGGTATCGGAAGAAACAGGGGCCATTGCATACGCTATCGACGGCTCACTGCACCGTGATGTGAGTCTGACTGAGCTCCAGAATGTACTGAACCCGAATGAATGAGGTAAGCCTGCAATTTAGTCCGGAAAGCCTCACCATTCTCAATATCTGCCTGGCTTTTATCATGTTCAGTGTGGCTTTGCATCTTCGCTGGGAGGCCGTCCGCTATGTATTGACCAACCCTAAATCGGTAGCGGTCGGACTGACTTCTCAACTGATTTTTCTTCCGGCGCTGACGTTGTTACTGATTTATGTGCTGGATCCTCATCCTGCCGTGGCATTGGGAATGGTGTTAGTAGCTGCTTGTCCGGGCGGCAACGTATCAAACTTTTTCACCTTACTGGGTCGGGGCAACATTGCATTGAGCATTACCTTGACCACGATCACCAGTTTAACCTCAGCTTTCACCACTCCCCTCCTTTTCTTAGTGTTGTCGCGTTTTGTTTTACGAGGTGGAAATGACATTGCTTTTGAGCTTCCCTTTTTGGATACGCTTGTCACCATTTCGCTGATCCTGGTTGTGCCTGCACTGAGCGGTATGTTGTTTGCGCATCGTTTTCCCAAATTGACCAATAAGTTAAAAAGCCCGCTTCAGGCAATGTCTATGCTTGTTTTGATTGGTTTCATTGCCTTTGCACTTCGCGCAAACTTCAGCGCATTTTTGGCGCATTTCACCCTCTTTTTCTGGATTGTTGCGCTTCACAATATGCTGGCGTTCATTGGCGCTTACGGCTGGGCTCGCCTGTGGAGGCGTCCGAAACCTGACAAGTTGACCATTGGTTTGGAGACATCGATACAGAATACAGCACTCGGACTCGTGATTACCTTCAACTTTTTTGACGGTAACGGCGCCATGGCGATTATCCTTGCCTGGTGGGGTGTATGGCACCTTGTAAGCGGTTACCTTTTTGCAGTGTTGATCGGCCGTGGGCTGCTGAGCGTTGGAAAATCAAAGACTGTCTGACGAGAAGGTTTGCGTGTACATACCGGGTTCGCATCCGCCGTTTTCACGGCGGAGAAAAGCGTCTTTGAACTCGACTAGATTCAAGAACTATCTCACTGCTTAATCACCTGCTGCACTGCAGGCTGATTGCCCTGAATCATCAGGAAATACTTCCCGTTCGCCTGGCCGCGCAAGTCAAGCACATAGCGAAGGTTGGTGAGGGTATGCTCTTCAATGAGTTGACCCTGAGCATCAAAAACCTGAAGCTGTTGGCCGACCTGCTTTTCATTCAATTCGAGGTTATAGATGCCATTACCGGGGTTAGGGAATACCACGAACAAGTTCTGGACGGCATCGTCAACGTCCACGGTGAGCACATCCACAGACAGACATATCTCATCTCCTTCGCAGCCATCGCTGTTTTCTTCGATGACGCAGATCGAAGTTGTTCCGGCCCCCGGATCCCAGATGACTTCAACGGTATTGGAGCCCTGTCCGGAAACAAGGTCGCCGCCGGTAACCGACCACTGATAGGTACTGCCCTCGTTGTTGGCATATATATAGGTATACGCTTCGGAGTTCATGGCGATTGTTGGCCCGAGCACGTTGAAATGACTGATGTATGCACAGCTGCCGTCATCACAGCTTGCATTGGCAACAAAGTTACACGCCAACGGATCGGTACATCCGTTCGGCATAATGCACGAACCGTCATCACAGCCTGCGGCCTGATTGAAATTACAAGCTTCAGGATCGGTGCAACCATTGGTATAATTGCAAGGGCCTTCGCAGACGCTATCGGGGTCAAAATTACAGGCTGTGGGGTCTGAACAGTCGGTTCCGTATGTGCAGGAATTGTCGTCAGCAGCGGCCTCCGGTTCAAAGTTGCATGCAGTTGGGTCGGTGCATCCGTAGTAGAGGCAGCTGGTAGTAAGCTCTTCACAATTGGTGTAGCAATCGCCCCAGGTTGAAATGGCCGGAATCAATGCTTCATCAATTACAACGGGGTGAAGCTCAAGCACTTTGCTACCTCCGGCGATCGCATGGCAGTAGCTCATGATGGTGCCCAGTTGTGCCTGCACATCATTGGTGCAGTCACCCTCTGCTTCGGCGCAATTGTCAATGGTACCGTTCGACCAACCACACCAATGTGTGTGAGGTGAGCCGAAATTATGTCCGAGTTCATGCGCTACCACGTCAAGGTTCCATGCGTAATTCGAGAGGTTGTAGCTGGTTTGTGGCGAGAGGTAAGAACTGAAAGCCGTTCCCCAATTGTTGGAGCAATTCACATCGAGATAGGCTATACCACCGGTTCCTGTATTTGTACGCCTGGTGAGGAGGTGCACCAAATCACGATCAATTACTGAGAAGTTATCATTGTTCAGCCACTCCTGTCGAAGCCCGTTCAGCATATCATTTGCCTCTTCGACGTACTCGGCGTAGGGGTCTTCATCCTGCCACACGTGAATGTAGGTTGCCTGAATATTGATTAGGTCATCGAGGTCGGCAACGTAAATGTCGTTTACACCTGCGAGCAAGGCGAGCGTCCATTCGATTGCAGCAGGGCAATCACTACCAAAGGCTTCGAAAGTGAAAAAGTCGATATCAATCGCCATTTCTACACAGCCACCACCACTTGCAGCTTCTGAGGATCTCCCCGGCTGCAACTCACTTGCGGCATCTTCTACCCCGCAGACGAATCCGGAGGGGTGCACACCTGCGTCAACAGGCACGATGACGTGCAAGCCCATTTCCCCTTCTCGTGTTGTACTAATTTCATATTGGCGCTTTTGGTAGATGAAAGTTCCCATTACGTAGTTCTCCATGAGGATCATCGTACCTTTAATTTCGGCTCCACGTAGGCGGTAACAGAGCAATTGCGGGGTGTAGTTTTCTTCTTTGAATTGGCCGCCGGGCAGGGTTGTGCCGAAGGTAAAATCAGTCGACCAGGGGACAAAGAGTTCAGCGTCGAGGACAACAGTTTGATTGCCCGGCAGTGGAAGTGCCAACTTCATAGAGTTGTATTTGAATGCACGCAGATCAGCGAATACCTCAGGCTCGAGTTGCAGCCCCTGCACTCCGTCGAAATCGGATACCCACTCACCCAGGCGTTGAGCGCTAACGGTTTCAAAGAGGTGTTGCACATCGGTAGCTTCAGTGCACGATTCTGTATTGGATTGGGCAGCAAGGAGATTGCTCAAAAGCAGCGCCCCGCAGGCGAGGGCGACAGGGTACAGTCTACGCATGGTTTTGATTTGTGCTAAAAGTACGGAAAACACTAAAGCGAGGTTGTAAGTGAGTGGCCTATTCGTGTGGCGATATGGAATTGCTAGTGGAGTGGGTCGGTGTGTACCTCGCCGCAATCAGGTGTCTTGATGTGCCCTAAGCCCTATCATATGGCTTTTATTTATCTACAAATCAAGCACCTATGCTCCAAATCATTCCAGTAGGAAAAAATTTCTTGCGCCCTTTTCAGAAATTCACCTATCTTTGCAACCGCTTTGGAAGCAAAGCAGTAGCGTCACGGATTTGAATTTAACACTCTCGGCTTACACCGCCGTGGCGCATATGATGAGGAGTACAGCGATGTATGACTCTGAATGGTCTGGTAGTTCAGTTGGTTAGAATATCCCGACTTCGTCGGGAGGGTCGCAAGACAGCTAGCCATCGGTTCGAAAGATCGAAATGGTCTGGTAGTTCAGTTGGTTAGAATACCTGCCTGTCACGCAGGGGGTCGCGAGTTCGAGTCTCGTCCAGACCGCTGAATGTTTTGAGAAGCCCTCGCAATGTCGAGGGCTTCTCTTTTTCCCAATTCTTCAGTTGGTTAGAATATCCCGACGCAGTCGGGAGGGTCGCGAGTTCGAGTCTTGCCGATGAATCGGCACAAGCTTTCCAGACCGCTGAAACTTTGAAAAAAGCCCCGAACCGGGGCTTTTTTCGTCTGGAGTCGGGTATCTGGGGTCTGGGGCTTTAACCTGATCGGACGCGATAAATCGCGTCCCTACAGGTTTGCCGTTGAGACCAAATCAGCGCAAGGATGCGCTGCAAAAGACCCCCATCCCCGATCACCGATCCACCATCCATGGACGGCTATAAGCCGTCCTCTCAGAATGGTGGAGGGGATGAATTAGCAGCGCAAGGATGCGCTGCAAAAGGCCCCCATCACCGATCCCCGATCCACCATCCATGGACGGCTATAAGCCGTCCCCTCAGAATGGTGGAGGGGATGAATTAGCAGCGCAAGGATGCGCTGCAAAAGGCCCCATCCCCGATCCCCAATCCACCATCCATGGACGGCTATAAGCCGTCCCCTCAGAATGGTGGAGGGGATGAATTAGCAGCGCAAGGATGCGCTGCAAAGACCCCATCCCCGATCCCCAATCCACCATCCATGGACGGCTATAAGCCGTCCCCTCAGAATGGTGGAGGGGATGAATTAGCAGCGCAAGGATGCGCTGCAAAAGACCCCCATCCCCGATCACCGATCCACCATCCATGGACGGCTATAAGCCGTCCTCTCAGAATGGTGGAGGGGATGAATTAGCAGCGCAAGGATGCGCTGCAAAGCATCCCCATCCCCGATCACCGATCCACCATCCATGGACGGCTATAAGCCGTCCCTCAGAATGGTGGAGGGGATGAATTAGCAGCGCAAGGATGCGCTGCAAAAGATCCCCATCCCCGATCACCGATCCACCATCCATGGACGGCTATAAGCCGTCCCCTCAGAATGGTGGAGGGGATGAATTAGCAGCGCAAGGATGCGCTGCAAAAGATCCCCATCCCCGATCACCGATCCACCATCCATGGACGGCTATAAGCCGTCCCCTCAGAATGGTGGAGGGGATGAATTAGCAGCGCAAGGATGCGCTGCAAAGACCCCATCCCCGATCCCCGATCCACCATCCATGGACGGCTATAAGCCGTCCCTCAGAATGGTGGAGGGGATGAATTAGCAGCGCAAGGATGCGCTGCAAAGATCCCCATCCCCGATCACCGATCCACCATCCATGGACGGCTATAAGCCGTCCCCTCAGAATGGTGGAGGGGATGAATTAGCAGCGCAAGGATGCGCTGCAAAGACCCCATCCCCGATCACCCGATCCACCATCCATGGACGGCTATAAGCCGTCCCCTCAGAATGGTGGAGGGGATGAATTAGCAGCGCAAGGATGCGCTGCAAAAGACCCCCATCCCCGATCACCGATCCACCATCCATGGACGGCTATAAGCCGTCCCCTCAGAATGGTGGAGGGGATGAATTAGCAGCGCAAGGATGCGCTGCAAAAGACCCCCATCCCCGATCCCCGATCCACCATCCATGGACGGCTATAAGCCGTCCCCTCAGAATGGTGGAGGGGATGAATTAGCAGCGCAAGGATGCGCTGCAAAAGACCCCCATCCCCGATCCCCGATCCACCATCCATGGACGGCTATAAGCCGCCCCCCCCTCAAGTGTGCGGAGAGGGGTGGCATGCAGCGGCACAATTACCAACCATCTATGATATCATTGAAATATACTACCTTCCGTCTCGATAACCTCTAAAACACGCGCTATGCGAAAAATTTTACTCTGCCTCATTGCGGTATCAGCAATGAACTTTTCAAATGCACAAACCACCCTTTTCTTTGATGATTTTGAAGGGTATACGCCCAACGAAGGTATCTCTGGTCAAAGCGATACAGACCCGTGGTTTTTATGGAATGTCAGCAACGACGATTTCGATGCCAATATCGTAGACAGCATCGCTTTCAGCGGTACGCAATCGGTGGTACTCGATCAATCGGTAACCGATGACATCGTCTATCTCGCTGATGAAACCGCCATCAGTTCAGGAGTTTACAGTGTGAGCTTTAAGATGTACATCCCGACCGGACAAGAAGGTTACTTCAATTGCATGCACCTGTGGGACTACGAAACGACCACCAACTATGAGTGGGCAGTGGATGCCTTCTTCGGTGATGGAAATATGACCTGGGTTGTTGGCGGACAGCCAGGCGGTGCTCTTTCGTTCAACCATGACGAATGGTTTGATATCTCGGTGTTTATTGATATCGACAATGACAATGCCATTCTGCTACTCAATGGAGAAGAAGCGGTTACTTTCCAGTGGTCACTTGATAATGCTGACGGACAATCGGGCAGCAATACCTGGCAAGTGGTGAACTTCTTCGCTTATGGGCCATCTGAAACGAACGGACTCTACTACATCGATGATTTCACCGTCATTCAGGATCCTGCCACCAATGTGCGTGAAATTTCACAAGAGCTCAGCGTTTGGCCAAATCCGGCGAATGACGCGATCAATGTTGAGCTGCCGGCAACAGAAGCTAAGCTTGTTCGACTTGTCAGCGCAGATGGCAGGATTGTTCACGAGCAGCAAAACCTCTCGTTACAGGGCATCCACACCATTCAGGTAAATGATCTCGCACCGGGCAATTACTTCTTGCAAGTGATGACAGACAAAAACGTATTCCTTAATCAGGTCGTCATTCAATAACGGCCATGCAACTCCTTTTAAAAGCCGCCTTCGGGCGGCTTTTTTTATGCATGTGACTTTTTCGTCAGATATGCGTCAAAAGAGTGAACCGCAATTTAAAACTCATGAAAACACTGGTGTCTACCCTCTTTGTATTCTTCATATTTACCAGCGTGCTGGCTCAGCAGCAATATCCCGTCCTTGAGAACGCCGTCGAAACGGCGGATCGCGAAGCTAAACTGCAACGCACCAAAGAAATCGAACGCGAACTTGACAAGATTGAACGCTCTATAGATCGCAACCTTAAGGTCGTTCGGAATCGCGAAGCGGATGTGCGCAGCTATGAGCGTGAATTGAGCTTCGCTCAAGAACAGCAGCAACGCGCAGAAAGCAGCGCGAACAGTCTGCGTGCAGAAATCCGCGGACATGATCTCGACGCGCTCAAAGATGAGGTTGATCGCCTCGATCGCGACCAACGCAAACTGGAGCGTGTCAACCACAAAGCCGAACGAGCCATTGTGAGGAAAAAAGCTAAAATCGAGCGACTCCTCAATGAAATTGGCATAATGGACAATACAATCGTTGATAACGGTCACCGTATTGAAGAGAAAGAGAGTGAGAAAGCTGCAGCACAGAATGAAATTGTAGCGTATGGACTCGTGAGTAAGAACGAGCGCATTCGCGAACTGGATAATGAACGAGCCTCACTCGAAAGCAAGAAGAAGCGCATTGAACGCAAAAAGGGTCGGGCACAGGATGAGATTTACGCGAGCGAAAGCGAGAATGAAGCAATGCAGATTCAACGTCGCAACCTTATGATGGAGCTAGACCAGCTACTCTCGTTCTTCAACTGATTTTTTACTCCATCTCAACAATCGCATTGACTGACCACGCTTGTGGTCGCTCTGCGAACAGCACCCTGGTTTGTGGCCAGACGGTCTTGAATGTGTCGCTGTGGCGATACCGTTCGAGATCGTCTGCGCTCTGCCAGAAGCTGTAAGTGAAAAACACTTCACGCTCATCGGTGCTTTGCCAGAGCTCGAGGTGTGTGCAACCGGGTTGGTTGCGGATTTCGCTGCGGTACTGCTCAAACAGTACTTTAAAAGTCTCCACCTCCTCGCTGCGGAAGTGCATTTTAACGATGCGCTTAATCATGGAATACAACTAATACGAGGTCTCCTTTTGTTAATCCGAGAAGGCTCGCCACCCCCCCACCCGATCCGGGTGCTCCTCCATTGATTGCCACCTCAAGCAATCCGCCTGTATTGAATAGAGCCACAGTGCGGCCCTCCTCCGCGTCGTGGTAGTGCGTTGAAAGTTCCTTGATGTGATGCTTCTCAAGGCGAAGCCGAATCGTGTAAGCCCTGCCACGACCAATCTCACGGAACAAGCTTTGTGTAATATCGGTGATGAGGTTGCCAAAGGCATCAACGTGAATGATATGACCGCGAATGCTGTCTGCATCGGTAATCGGACGAACGGGCTCGCTCCTTTTGATGCCTTCAACCTTACGGCCAATGACCTCAGGGGTTCCTCCGCGTAAAAGATGACAAGCAACCTTGACCAGCAGATGTAAAACAGGAAAGGTCAGAATATCATTGTCATACGGCAGGTTAATGTCGTACACCGCATCAGGCTCACGATCGAGGATCAAACTGAACACCCCGTTGTCTGCCCCCACAAAATAATGCCCTTCAAAAGCCACCAGCCGGTGGGGTGCCTTATCAGAATGGTCTGCATTCACTCCGATGAGATGCACGCTGCCTTTCGGGAAATACCGAAACACCTGCCTTATATGATATGCGGCTTCTTTGGTATCAAAAGGCGACACCAGGTGCGTGACGTCTACAATGCGCGCCTCCGGAAGCTGAGAATATACGGCTCCCTTTACGGCTGCCACATAGTGATCAGACAACCCATAGTCAGATGTGAAGGTTAAGATTCCCATAGCTTTTCATTACCCTGCAAAGGTGCGAATTCAAGGTCCTTTTCATTACTTTGCATTACACGTAGAAGTAACAATGCAGGCTTAATAAATCACATTTGGAGCAGGAAAAGCAAATCCCCATTCCTTTCGTTGACCCTTTGGAGTTGTTCGGAACGAATAACACCAAGTTTAAACTGATCACGTCTTACTTCCCAAAGCTCAAGATTGTAGCGCGTGGCAGCACGATCAAAGCCATAGGAGACCCCCGGGAGCTCGAACGGTTCGAAAAAAAACTCGACCTGATCTTCTGGCACATCGATAAGTACAACAGGCTGACTGAACGAAATATTGAGCAAATGATGTCTGCCGATGCCGAAGAAATCCGAAAAACAGCCGATAAAGAGGATGTACTGGTTTATGGGCCGGGCGGACTTAAAGTCAAAGCCCGCACTCCCAATCAGGCACGGCTCGTGAAAGCTGTAGAAAAAGACGATATGTCCTTTGCCATTGGTCCGGCCGGTACAGGAAAAACCTACACCGCTGTGGCGCTCGCAGTGCGCGCCCTCAAAGAAAAACAAGTGCGACGCATCATCCTGACACGCCCGGCCGTTGAAGCAGGTGAAAACCTCGGCTTTCTGCCCGGTGACCTCAAAGAAAAGCTTGACCCCTACCTGCAACCATTGTACGACGCCCTGCTCGATATGCTCCCCTACGATAAGGTGGCCGATTATATCGATAAAGGTGTCATTGAAGTGGCGCCACTCGCGTTTATGCGAGGTCGAACACTCGATAAGGCCTTTGTGATTCTCGATGAAGCCCAAAATGCTACCGTGGCTCAGATGAGGATGTTTCTCACCCGGATGGGGCAGCAGGCGAAGTTTATCATCACCGGAGACGTTTCACAGGTCGACCTGCCTCGCAAGCAACAAAGTGGATTGGTGAAGGCTGTGCAATTGCTCGATGGCAAAGAAGGCATCAGCATCATTCGCCTGACCGGAGAAGATGTCATCCGGCATAAACTGGTCACCCTCGTCATCAACGCGTTTGAAGTTGATGATGCTGAACAACAGGCGAAACGTGATAGAATCGCTCAGGAGAAAAAAGACAAGGCAGGTGAAAAACATGCTTCTGCCTAAGTTCACCGCCACAAATGGCGGGATGCGAACACCTGCCCATCCGGCGTTTTCACGCCGAAAGAAAAAGAATCATGAATGCACTGTATAGAACGAACTATAAATTCGACGGCCAAACCGACCTCTACCACGGAAAGGTGCGCGATGTATATTTCATTGGCAACGATCTGCTGGTCATGGTCGCTAGCGACCGCATCAGCGCATTTGACGTCATTCTCAACCGCGGAATTCCCGGTAAAGGTCAGGTGCTGAACCAACTTGCCTCGCGCTTTCTTGACGCTACTGCAGATATCGCCCCCAACTGGAAAATTGCCTCACCAGACCCGAATGTCACCATTGGTAAGCGTTGTGAACCGCTTCGCGTGGAAATGGTCATTCGTGGATACCTCACCGGCCACGCATGGCGCACCTATAAAAGTGGGCAACGCATGCTCTGCGGCGTAGAGATGCCGAAGGGAATGAATGAACACGACCGTTTTCCCGTGCCTGTCATCACACCGGCAACCAAGGCCGAAGAAGGTCATGACGAAGACATCAGCCGAGAAGACATTATTGCGCAAGGTATTGTGCCTGAAGCTATTTATCAGCAGATGGAATCACTAACGCGCAAGCTGTTTCAACGCGGGACTGACATTGCGGCGGAAAACGGATTGATCCTGGTCGATACCAAATACGAGTTCGGTCTCTTCAATGGAGAACTGACCCTGATTGATGAAATCCATACGCCTGATAGTTCACGCTACTTCTATGCCGATGGCTACGAAGATCGACAGAGAAAAGGAGAACCCCAGAAACAGCTGTCAAAAGAGTTCGTGCGCGAATGGCTCATGGAGCATGAATTCATGGGGAAAGACGGACAGCAACAGCCCGCGATGGATGATGCTTTTGTAGAGCATGTCAAAGATCGCTACATTGAACTCTACGAGAAAGTCACCGGAGAAAACTTCTCTCCTGCCGGCGATAAAGACCCCGAAAGTCGCGTTGAGCAGAATGTGCGCGCATGGTTGGCAGTAAACCGTTAAAACGTATCTTGCCTTTAAGATCTGAAACTATGGACATCCACCATCCTTCTACATGGGAACAACACGAATTTGAAGCCTTTATTCTATTAATTGCGGCCTCCGTTGACCTGGAGGTACAACCTGAAGAAAAGCAGCCCATTCGCGATAAAGCCGGCAATTCCTGGAACAGCGTCGTTAATGCCTTTCGCTCTATGAATGATGCTGAGCGTATTGAGCTGGTTATTCAACACCGCGAGCGTTTTCTGAAAACGCCTGAAGACCATGAGCGTATCAAGAAGGACGTGCACGATATGTTCACTGCAGATGACGACTTCGCCGCCATCGAACACGGGGTGGAGTCTATTTTGAGGAAGATTCTTTAGGCATCTGCAATACAAAACCAGAAAATAATTCTACCCGGCCTCCGGCTGCCTCCAACTTGTAGAAACAACGATCTGTATATGCCCGGTCGAGACCCTGAAAAAGACTTTCAAAGGGAACTCAGCACCTCCACCCTGTTGCCTTCAGACAGCATCATCCTTTCGAGCTTTCTGCTGTCGCCTTCGTTAAAGTGAAGTGACTCGTTTGGATCGATCGCACAGCCATCCGGCGTTTTCACGCCGTGCATAAACAACAAACCTGACTTCAGTTGGCGAATTAATCGCGCGCATTTCTGATCGGTAACGACCCTGAAGAAGACTGCAAGCGTTGCCGCTGCATCCGGCGAAAGATTGACCTTGTAGAATGATGCTGCCTTCAACCCGATTGAAAGATGATCGGGTGACATATCAAAGAGATCCCAGGCGAGGTCAGGCAGCACAACGCCTCCGTGTTCAATACGTTCAGGGCGCTCAACAATGACTTCAGTGAAGCGATCAGAAGCCATTTCGGGCGATGACAAATGATCGATTCTACCGCACCAGCCGTCGTGCTTTCCGATACGCGCCGCGATGAGATTCCCCGATTTGATCGAATCAACTATGTTCTTCATTGGTACTGTAGTAACTTTGGTGCGACTTTTGTGGTGTAAGCTACTGAAAGACCTGCAATTGAAATGAACAACCTGCTTCGTTATTTCGTTCTCACAAGTTTTTTCTCACTGATTATCAGTGGAGTAGCTGCGCAGTGCGGTGCCTGCGAATTTCTCAGTGAAAACCTTGTAGAAAACGGTGATTTTGAAGATGGCAATACAGGATTCTCTACTGACTACTCACTCGCCACTGTGCCGGGCCCATTCGGACTGTTGAGTGCCGAAGGACAATATGTGGTTGATAACGATGCCAGCGATGCGCATACGTTTTTTCAAGGCTTTGACCATACCAACCCTCCCTTCGGAAACTTCATGATGGTCAACGGTTCAGGAACTCCGAATACGAATGTCTGGTGCCAAACCATTGATGTGCTGCAAGATCAATGGTATGATTTCTCTGCCTGGGTGCGCAATATTGACACCAACCCTGACAACAGCACCTTCGCTGAGTTGCAATTCTTTATTAACGGCGTGCCATTGGGTCCTGTGCATACTGCTGACGGCGCCTGGGAGGAGATCTCTGTTGAGTGGTTCAGCGGCAACAATACCACCATCGATATCTGCCTGATCAACCAGCAAAATGAAGGCGGCGGAAACGACTTCGGCGTGGATGATATCTCCTTCATCACCTGCTTTGAGTACGATGTTGAAGGGCAAGCGGATGCGGGTGAAGACCAGGCAATCTGCAGCGGCGAAACCGTGACGCTTGGCACGCCTGAGCTTGATGATTTTGATTACGACTGGGATGGTACGGGCATCAATGTCCAGCAATCAGGGCAAGCGCAACCTACGTTTTCGCTTATCAACAACGGTGATGAACCGCTGACTTATACTTACGTGCTCACCGTTGATACGGCCGGACTTGGTTGCGTGCAAACCGATGAAGTTGAGGTAACGGTGAACCCCCTTCCCGAACCTGACCTCGGCGAAGACCTGATCATTTGTGATGACCAGGTGATCCTCATTGATGCCGGTGGGGGCTGGGAAGCTGTGGAGTGGCAGGATGGCAGCACAGGGCAAACCTTTGAGGCTGATGCGCCGGGTATTTACGAAGCGACCGTCACCCTGCTCAATTGCCAGGCGTCTGATGAAATTGAGCTGTTGGCGCCTGACCTGCCGGTGATCGACCTTGGCGCTGACCTATCTATCTGTGAAGATGAAACAGCAACACTGAACGGCGGCGCAGAAGGATTATGGTCAACCGGTGAAGTAGCTCAGAGCATCGAAGTAAATGAACAGAACTGGTATTGGCTAGAGGGGGAAAACCAAGGCTGCACCCGCCGCGATTCGCTCTTTTTGACGACCATCGTCTACCCTGAGCTGAACCTCGACAGCCTCGTTGAACTTTGTCCGGGTGAAAGCCACACCTACTATGTCAGCCAGGAGGGTCAATGGACCACCGGTGAGGTGAGTGACAGCCTGGTGGTCAATACTCCCGGCACCTATGGGGTAACCCTGAATAACAACCAATGCGCGGTGAGTGATGAGAGTATTATTGAGTTTCTCGAATTGCCATCGGTTGACCTTGGTCCCGATCAAGAACGCTGCATCCGAGATGTGGTAGTACTCGACGTTGAGGGTGCCTTTAATGACAGTGCGCTCTGGGCTGATGGCAGCGAAGAATTCATACGCGAGATCACCGAAACAGGCTTATACGGCGTCTTGATCTGGAACCAGTGCGGTACTGCCGAAGATCAGGTCGAACTCGTTTTTCAAGACTGTGACTTTGGGCTCTACATCCCCAATGCCTTCACCCCTGATGGCGATGGTGTCAACGAAGTCTGGTGTCCGATCGGCCTCAACATGGTTGAAATGAAAACGGAAGTCTTCAATCGCTGGGGTGAACGCATTTTTTACAGCGAATCACTTGAGCCCTGTTGGATGGGCGATGTCAACGGCGGTAGTTACTTTGCACCTGACGGCATGTACGTTTACCGCGTCACAGCCCTTACCGATCAATCGATGCCGATCGTAGAAACCGGCAGCATCGTCATTCTTCGCTGAGGGTGCAACATTGATTGCCGTTTCGCAGTATATCTTTATGAGACCCGATCCTTATGAAGTACTTTCTACTCTTTTCATTCGTTCTTTTTTCTTTCTGCGCAAAAGCGCAGGATGATTGCGCACTCGTATCGATTGAAGGCATCTTCATGCACCCGACGCAACCCGATATCCTCATGATCCACACGTCTGTGGAAGGAGATCCGATCTTCAACTACCCCGGTTTTCGTGTATATGCAGACGGTCAGGAAATAGGCACCGGAGAAACCGTGTTTTTCATGCTCGCCGGCGTGCAGTTTCACGCCATCAATCTTTCAGCGGCTATCAACGAAGGTGAAAGCTACGACCTGAGCATTGAATTATGGACGACCTTTTTCGGCAGCCAAGCGTGTACCTTTGAATGGCAGGGAGTTCCGTATGATACTGCTGAATGCTTTGACGGAAACCTGTGGCTCACCCTCAGTGGCACGGAAGCCGAGACCGTTGACATCTCAATTGAGCACGACAACGGCACGGAAGTCTTCAGCCTCGATTACACATTTGACATCAATAATCAAAGTTGGAGTGATCCGCTCTGCATCGGACGCGGTTGCTATAGCATCATAGCTACTCCGTCAGATGGCGCTTTTTCTGAGGATATCTTTATCAGTTACCAGACTGAAGGTTATACCTGGTTCAATGAACTAATGGAAGAAGGCTCCGACAGCTACATCAGTACCCTTGAAATATGGCAAGGATGCACGATTGTAGGCGTCAATGAACAAGAAGAGCTCACACCGAAAGTAGTTCCCAATCCGCTGCGCCGTAACCAGTCCTTCCGCATTATGGGTACATCAGGACTTCAGTCTGTTGAGATTCGCAATCTTTCGGGCGCCCTCGAGGCGAACCTCTCCCCTGCTCAGTTGAAAGATTTTCGCTTCAGTCGGGCAGGGATGTACTTCGTGATTTCGCGGTTCAGCGATGGAGCGGTGCACACTTCGCGATTGGTTGTGGAGTAGGCTGCAGACCTATCGACCTATCGACCCATCGACCTGTCGACGCAACCTTGGATCGGGGATCGGGGATCGGGGGTCAATGACAGCGCATACTTGCGCTGCATATTTACACATATATCCACCTGCGGGGACGGCTTATAGCCGTCTGACCTGGTAGTTTCTCCCAGCGCTCCCGTGGATGGCGGATCGGGGATTGGTGCCTTTGGCAGCGCATCCTTGCGCTGCATATTTACACATATATCCACCTGCGGGGACGGCTTATAGCCGTCCGACCTGGTGGTTTCTCCCAGCGCGCCCGTGGATGGCGGATCGGGGATCGGGGGTCAATGACAGCGCATCCTTGCGCTGCATATTTACACATATATCCACCTGCGGGGACGGCTTATAGCCGTCCGACCTGGTGGTTTCTCCCAGCGCGCCCGTGGATGGCGGATCGGGGGTCAATGACAGCGCATACTTGCGCTGCATATTTACACATTTATCCACCTGCGGGGACGGCTTATAGCCGTCCGACCTGGTAGTTTCTCCCAGCGCTCCCGTGGATGGCGGATCGGGGATCGGGGGTCAATGACAGCGCATACTTGCGCTGCATATTTACACATATATCCACCTGCGGGGACGGCTTATAGCCGTCCGACCTGGTAGTTTCTCCCAGCGCGCCCGTGGATGGCGGATCGGGGGTCAATGACAGCGCATACTTGCGCTGCATATTTACACATATATCCACCTGCGGGGACGGCTTATAGCCGTCCGGGAAATGGTGCACTTTGCCTCTATTCGGTAGGACGACCTGATGCCTTCTGAAAACCCCAGTTTCCTACTGAGCATAAATTCTGAATGACTCCTTACTTCCCTCCCAATCGATACGACAGCATGGCAACGTAATTAATCATCGACACGTCGTAGTTGTTGGCATAGAAAGACGTAGTGACCTCCTCGACGAGCCCATCATCGTAGATATTCTCCACAAAAGTGTCATTACCTGCCGTGAAGGCCGTGATCGCGCTCAAATTGAATCCGACGCCAAAGTTGCCGAAGTAATACCGGGCACCAAGTCCGAAGTTCGTCGCGAATGCCGTGTACACTTCACCACCGGAGATGTAATAATCACTGGCACCACCCGTCAGGTCAATAATGTCTTCGATAATCGGAACTGAGTAAGTATTCAAGCCTACCTGAGCGCGTGCATCGATTACCAGGCGGTCATCCATCAGCGGAATGGCGACAACGGCACCAGCCGTGATGGTGTTGTGAACCCACTCCTCATAAACGTTGGTGTAACTGACCAATTCCGGGCCCCAGAAATCCTCAATTCCATCTGCACGAGGTGTGAACCACAGATCATGCATCGAATAATTCCAGTCCAGACTCACGCCGATATTTTTATGAAAGAAATAAGATCCACTCAGTCCGAAGTTGAACCCACCAAAAGCACCACCTCCTTCAAAAGGATACAAGGCATCCGCATAATCTGCACGAATAAAATCAGTGGTACCATACAAGCCAATCGGGGTCGAACCTCCACCGAAGATGTTGATGTGTGCGCTACCCTTTTGTGCATACAATGGCACTGAAAGCGCAAGAATTGCAGCAAGCGACAATACGTTTTTCATGAGTACAGAAATTAATTAGTTAAGTAATGATCAGGTTTGATATTCAGAGAACTGGCTCAAGATACTGCACGAATACATCCGTTGCAAGAACAAATAGTAAATAATGATTTATTTCGATCAAGAAGGCAGCGCATTCTTGCGCTGCTTTTGGCTACAACTCGAAATGAGGAGACGGCTTATAGCCGTCTGTGGAATAATAAATAGTAAGCAATGAGTAATGAATAGTAAATGGCATGTAGACATCGCATACTTGCGCTGCATATTTACACATATATCCACCTGCGGGGACGGCTTATAGCCGTCTGACCTGGTGGTTTCTCCCAGCGCGCCCGTGGATGGCGGATCGGGGGTCAATGACATCGCATACTTGCGCTGCATATTTACACATATATCCACCTGCGGGGACGGCTTATAGCCGTCCGACCTGGTAGTTTCTCCCAGCGCGCCCGTGGATGGCGGATCGGGGATCGGGGGTCAATGACAGCGCATACTTGCGCTATCTTTTTATAATATCCGCAATTGAGGGGACTGCTTATAGCCGTCCGACCTGGTAGTTTCTCCCAGCGCGCCCGTGGATGGCGGATCGGGGATCGGGGGTCAATGACAGCGCATACTTGCGCTGCATATTTACACATATATCCACCTGCGGGGACGGCTTATTGCCGTCCGACCTGGTGGTTTCTCCCAGCGCGCCCGTGGATGGCGAATCGGGGGTCAATGACAGCGCATACTTGCGCTGCATATTTACACATATATCCACCTGCGGGGACGGCTTATAGCCGTCCGAGAAATAGTGAACCATCATTCCGAACAAGTACAAGGCTCACAGCCTTGCGAGAGATGTAGCCCCAAGCCCGCAGTCGGCAGACGGCTGACAGCTGACGGCTGACCGCTGACGGCGCAGCCACTAAAACTTAAACGCCACCTTCAGGTTCACCCTCCTTCCCGTCAGGAAGTTCGGAATGGCATACAGACGTCCGTTCACATCTTCAATCCAGGTGTGGTTGATGGTGTTGTTGATGCCCAAAATATTGAAGATTTCCAGCGCTACAAAGCCTTCTTTCATCCACTTGAAGCGTTTGCGATCAACGTTCCTGGGTGTGATGAGATCTCGTGAAAAGCCTATATCCACACGTCGGTAGGCGCTGGTGCGCAAGATGTCGAGGTAGCGCTCGAAGCTGGGCGGACCAAAAGGCAATCCTGTACCGTAGAAGACGCTCACCAACACTTTGTACTCCGGCCATTTCGGCATCTCGTCCTGGAAGAGCATCGAGAAGTTGACGCGCTGGTCGGTCGGACGAGGTATAAAACCGGGCTCGACGCGCACGCTGTCTACCGGTGTGTCGTTCAGCGTGAAGCCCGGTACAATCAGCTGACCTTCATCGTTGTAATACTCAAAGAAAAAGTCATCGTTCAGGTCTTCTTCGGTACGCAAAACCGATAGTCTGAGCCAGCTTTGGATGCCCTTGATGAACTCACCGTTGACCATCAGATCAGCTCCTGTGGCATACCCTCGGGCATTGTTGCGCGCATAATAGCGCAGGCGCACGTTCTCCACCTCGTAAGGAATGAGCTGTCCGTAATCTTTATAGTACACCTCCCCGACCAGTTTGAACGGACGATCCCATGCGTAAAAGATGTAATCGACTCCGGCCACAATGTGTATGGAACGCTGCGCACGGATGTTTTCATTGAGTGTGCCGTCAATAGCGCGCATTTCGCGGTAAAAAGTGGGCTGGAAATACCACCCCCCGGCGAGGGTGAACACGATGTCACGTTTATAGAGGGTGTCACCATCAGCAGTAGCACTGCGAATCCAGTTCGGTGTGAAGGCCATGTTGGCACGTGGCCCCCCGACAAGCTGCTTGTTGAAGGTCCAATAATTACCGCGGAGACCTGCGTTGAAGTCCCAGACATGGCCTCCCTCCGTTTCTTTCTGCCAGGTGTTTTGCACATAAGCTGTGTACCGCTGTGAAGTGACGCTGTTGACGCTTTTGACTACATCATTGAGCTCGATGATCTGATCGGGCTGAAGGTCAGGAACGGTGTAGCCTATCGAGTCTTGCGGATGTGGACTCGAGTAGCCTGATGAGTCAATAAAACTCCACTCACTCAAGCGGTCGTTGATCTGTTCATGCTGCAGTCGCACCCCCCACTCGAGGCGGTGCTCGCCATTGTCGAATAACCTGAAACCGGTATGCGTGAAATTCAGTACCGTAGCATCCAACTCATTGCGGGCGTGATCGAGAAAACCACCCACGCCCCTGTTAGTCAGCACTTCACCGAACTCATCACTGCCCAGGTCACGCTCCAGTTCATCCAGAAAATACTGCCCAAGGATGTCGAATGTCTCGAATTCATAAGTCTGGAAAGCTGACGCGATAAAGCGCATGCGGCTTACGTCTGTTTGACGTTCTGCACTGAAGGCGCCAAAATAGGTCTCAAAACCGGTGCGCTCTTGTCCGTCAAAGAAAATCGTCAATCGCAAGGCCTCATTAATGGTTCCCACGTCGGTCTCACGCGTTTGCGGAATAAAGTTGTAGCGGTTACGGCTGATGTTCCCTAAGAAATTATACGTCCAGGTGCTGTAACGGCTCTTACGCCAGGTCAGGTAAGTCTGAAAATCGAGGTAGTTCGGATTGTAATCGCCCTGTTCGTCAAGCGATCCGAGCACGTAACTGTTGTTGCGGTAGCGAAAACCGCTGTTATGACTAAAAGTACCTTTCTCGTTCACGTCTTCTACATGCAGCGCAACGCCCAGCATCGAAGCGGTCACGCTACCTCTGAATCGCGTGGGTTGCCGATAGCTGATGTCGAGCACCGAACTCATCCGGTCGCCGTATTTCGCCTCAAATCCGCCTGCCGAGAAGTAAATATTGTTCACCATATCGGGGTTCGGAAACGATAGCCCTTCTTGTTGTCCGGCCCGAACAAGAAACGGCCGATACACCTGAATATCATTGACGTACACAAGGTTTTCATCGAAATTTCCTCCTCGCACGTTGTAAGAAGAGCTCAACTCGCTGGTGAAATTCACCGGTGCCTGCAACAGGAGGTCTTCAATGGTGCCGCGCGCTGAAGGTATGCTGGATGCAATTTTAGGGTCGATTCTGCGAATAGGCTTGGTGCGCTCACCGTCACCAATGACTTCAGCCGGACCAATTTCGAGGTTACGAACGAGTGTGATGTCTTGCTCATAGGCCTCTCCCTCGGCCAGGTTAAGGCTCACACTCTTTTGGCGGGCACCTACAAAACTATAGCTGATGGTGACTTCACCGGCGGTGACTTCAAGGGTGTAACTACCATCAAGTTCAGTGACAGTGCCCTCCAGGCGGTTATTCGCATTGCGCACATAAGCGCCGGGAAGCGTTTCCCCTTTGTCGTCTTTGACAACTCCGGTGACAGTGGCTTTCTGCGCAAAAGCGCAGGATGCGAAAAGGATCCCTATAATGAGCGTGAAGTACCAGCGCATGGCGCGCGAATCTACGAATCTGAAATGGTTAACTGAGGCATTAACGGGTTGGTTGTTTAAAAAGTATACATCGTGAAGTTGGATGTTGGTGGGTGCAGTCCTACGATCCCCGATCCCCGATCCCCGATCCGATCCCCGATCCGATCCCCGATCACCGATCCCCGATCACCGATCCCCGATCACCGATCCCCGATCCCCGATCCCCGATCATCTCAATGAAGTCATCCTCCGAGATTACCGGGATGTTCAGGTCTTGCGCTTTCTGCAACTTCTTCGGACCCATGTTTTCACCTGCGAGCACATAATCCGTCTTGGATGAAATCGAACCGACGTTCTGTCCCCCGTGCTGCTCAATGGCCGCTTTGATTTCATTTCGCGAGAACTTGATGAATACCCCGGAGACCACAAACTTCTTGCCTTCGAGCGCATTGCTCTGCGGCCCCTCCCCTTCTTCAATCTCAAACTGGAGTCCGGAAGCCCTCAGATTCTCAACGATTTGCCGATTGCGCTCATCTTCGAAGTAACCGATGACGCTCTCAGCGATGCGGTCACCGATTTCGTCTACAGCAACGAGCTCCTCGTGCGAGGCTTCCCGCAGGGCATCGATATTCTTAAAGTGGCGGGCGAGTTTTTTTGCCACCGTCTCTCCCACATAGCGGATTCCCAGCGCAAACAACACCCGTTCAAACGACTGTGCCTTTGACTGCTCAATGCCCTCAACCAGCTTCTCTGCCGAGCGTTCTGCCATGCGCTCCAGCGGCAAGACATCTTCTTTGGTAAGCTTGTAAAGTGATGCGCTGTTTTCAACAAGTCCGGCTTCCCATAATTGCTCCACCGTCTCCGGACCAAGTCCGTCGATATTCATCGCCTTACGTGAGATGAAATGCTCGATGCGACCCATGATCTGGGGCGGACAGCCGGCGGTATTCGGACAGTAGTGCTGTGCTTCCCCTTCGTTGCGTACCAGCTCACTTCCGCATTCCGGACATTCGGTGATGTAGGCATGCGGCTTGCTGTCGGCGGGACGTTTACCCAATTCCACACCGGTCACTTTGGGAATGATCTCACCGCCTTTCTCGACGTACACATAATCACCTTCACGGATGTCAAGCCGTTCGATCTGATCGGCATTGTGCAACGAAGCACGCTTGACCGTAGTGCCCGCGAGCAGCACCGGCTCGAGATTGGCTACCGGGGTAATTGCTCCGGTTCGTCCGACCTGGTAGGTAATCTCATTCAGTCGCGTAAGTGCCGCTTCGGCTTTGAACTTATACGCGATCGCCCATCGGGGCGATTTCGCCGTCATCCCGAGTTCATCCTGCTGGTTGTAATCGTTCACCTTGATCACAATCCCATCGATCTCAAATGGCAGGGTGTGTCGATGCTCATCCCAGTAATTGATGAAATCCATGATTCCCTCAATATCCATCGCTTTTGCGATGTACTTCTTATCGGCATCAGGAGCCTTAAATCCCCACGCTTTTGCGTGGGAAAAGCTTTCAAAATGCTTGTCAAAAGGCAGGTTCTCAGCGTAAACCGAGTAAAGCAGACAATCGAGTCCGCGCTCAGCCACCAGGCGGCTGTCTTGATTCTTCAGCGTGCCTGAAGCCGTGTTGCGCGGATTGGCGTAAAGCTCTTCGCCCGCCTCTTCACGGCGGCGATTCAGGGCAGCAAAGTTCTCAAGCGGGAAGAAAATCTCACCTCGGATGTCAAAATCTTCGGGATATTCATTCCCCTGCAAAAGCAGGGGGATGCTTCGAATGGTGCGAACGTTCGCGGTGATCTCTTCGCCGGTTTCACCGTCGCCCCGGGTCACTGCGCGCACCAATTCACCGTTCTGGTAAGTGATGCTGATCGCCACACCGTCATACTTGAGCTCGAGGACATACTCAATCTGACCTTCAACCTGTTTCTTCACGCGGTTTTCCCACTCGATGATATCCTCTTTGCTGTAGGAGTTCGACAGGGAGAGCATCGGAAAACGGTGCTTCACCTTCTCGAATTTATCAGTGATATCGCCACCGACGCGCTTCGTAGGGGAATTGGGATCGGCAAGATGGGGGTGCTCCTCTTCAAGTTTTTCGAGCTCTTTCAAGAGCAAGTCAAACTCGTAATCCGAGATACTCGGATCGTGCAGCACATAGTAGCGGTAGTTGTGTTGGTGTAGTTCTTTGGTGAGCTGCTGAATGCGCTTGCGGGCTTCGTCAGTATTCATCCTTGGCGTTTCTGTTGAAGACGGTCCGAACCATTTTTCCAAGCCGGACTTTAACCTTCACAAGGTACACCGTTGATTCATAAGTCGGCCGAATCTCAGCAGGAGTATTCAACATCCAGCGGTAGCCGATACCGCCGCCTACGGAGAACCACCAGGTCAGGTGGTAATAGGTGGAGGTTGATAATTCAACGGGGCTCACATCCACCTCATCGTAGAGCGACCATTCGTCTTGTTTGATGTCGAATTCATTGACTGTTACCACCCCTCGTCCGAGATGACCGGTACCTGAAATCTCCCACTTTTTGTTGAAAAAGAGCACACGCTCATAGTAGATCGAGCTGTATTGCAGAGTGAAGTGAACAGGACCGATTGTTGAGCCTTCATCGGTAAAAATCGGACGATCTACCGGTTCGCTGAGGTTATAAAAGCCAAGTCCGAACCGGTGTACTCGAAGGTGTTCTAAACCCATTCTTAAACCACCCACAGGGGCGGGAGAACCATCTACGAAAGAATTTCGTCCGTCAAAAACGAAATCCATTTTCCACCTTTTAAATCCGTCACCGAGGTACTTCTTCCCGCCAATGATCCACACCGAGCGATCCAACTGTGCGGCGAGGCTCAACGAGATCAGGATCAACGCTATGAGTGCGGTCAGGTGTTTCACGGCTGCAAAGATACGGTTCAGATCGGGGTGTCAGGCATGGGTTCCCTCACCCAATAACGTGGATTTATGGTTTTTAAAACAAAAGGCGTGCCAGGAATGGATCGGGGGTGGAGGATCGGGGATCGGGGATGGGGGATCGGGGATGGGGGATTTGGGGAGCCACTCTCACTCTCACTCTCATTCTCATTCTCATTCTCACTCTCACTCTCACTCTCACTCTCACTCTCACTCTCAAACTCCAACTCAAACTGCCGCGAGGCGATGTCATACTAGGGTTAGGGGTAGGGTGTTAATACGGCAGGTAAAGTTATCGCAGCTATTCTGACGGCAGGCAGCTGCGGCACTTGGAAGCTAGTTCTGATTCATAGCCCCCATTTCGTCGTGGGGTGAGTCTGTCGGTATCCCTAAGAAATTGAGCTTATGGACAAGCTGATCCAAAGAGGGTCAGGAAATTTAGCAGGTCAGCACTGCTTACAACGCCATCACCATTGGTATCAAAAGCGCAGGAAAACGCGCAGCTTCCGTTATCGATTGTAGCGGCAGGATTATAGTTAGCAGCTTCCGGGTAGGTGCAGCCTTGAACCGCATCAACGGGTATGCAGATCAAGTCGCCGTCGCAGTTGTAGCATTCAGGAGGATATATGCATGAACCATTATCGCTATTGGCTTCAGGGTCATAATTACACGCCGTTACATCTGAGCAGCCCTCTAGCAATTGAAGGGTATAAACTCCTACGAGTCCGGCATTGGCTCCATTCTCTCCATTCGCAGGTGCGCCTACAGCTAAGGTGTTTGATGTCGACATACATGTAGAATGTCCAAAATTATCGCCTACACCGGCACCTTCAATCGTCGCTCCCTGTTGCATCCAGGACACACCACCCCACTCATACAGTCTCACTTTTCCGGGTGTCCCGAGATGCACTGCTCCTACCGCCAATGTGTTACTATCAGGCATACTCACCGACCAGCCTGCGAGTTCACCTTCACCGGCTCCGTATATGTCGGCACCTTTCTGCACCCAAGTAACTCCGTCCCACTGGAAAACCCTTACGTGTCCACTGTTTATACCGTTGCCGTCATTGTACCTGCCTCCGACGGCCAAAATGCCGGGTTCAGGCATGCACAGGGAAAAACCAAATTCATCGCCCATTCCGAGTCCGTCTATATCCTCACCTTTTTGTTCCCACGACATTCCATTCCAGAAGAAAACACGTGCGTGCCCTGTTACGCTGCCATTTTCTGCATTAAAGGGTGCACCAATAGCTAGGGTGTTTGCATCGGGCATACTTAATGACCACCCTGACCGATCTCCTGACCATTCTCCTTGAATGGTATTTCCTTTTTGTAGCCATTCACTACCACTCCAGCTGAATACCCGCACGTGACCTTCAGGTAGATCACCGGAGTTATACTGTGGTGAGCCGATAGCGACAGTATTGGGATCAGGCATTGCTATTGCATATCCGGATTGATCGCCACTACTTTCACCGGAAATGTCTGCTCCTCTTTGAATCCAGGCGGTTCCATCCCATGTGTACACCTTTACGTGACCAGAAGCATTACCGTTATTGTCATTGCCATTAGCCCCTATCGCAAGGCTATTGGAGTCAGCCATCCAGACCGCTCGCCCGAACTCATCGCCTTCAGCATCACCAAAAAGTGCAGCGCCTTTTTGGGACCAAATGCTACCGTCCCATGCAAAAACCTTGACTTGCCCGGCGTTTGTGCCGTTCTCATCATTAAGACGCGCACCAATCGCAACCGTGGTCTCATCCGGCATGCTTACCGACCACCCGAAGCGATCGCCTTCGAAACTTCCCAACAAGTTAGCACCGAGTTGGATTTGTGATGAAACGTCAAACGTCCTGAATACTGTAAGTAGCACTATAAGCGAGAGTGAATAAGCCGCGGAAGAACGCAAGACAAATTGAAGTCTTCCGAATTTTCTATTCGTACCTAAACTATACTTACCGCGGATGCATAAAAAGAAGACCATGTGAAAAAGGTTTAGTTGCAGTCTGCCATAATCTATCACGTAAAATACGATATACGAATTGAAATAGGTCCGGCACAAACGGTTTAACGTTAAGCCAACTGCCCGATGAGTACCCCGTAATTCGCATCGCATCTCGGGGTTAGGGGTTGTAGATGGAAGATCGGGGATCGCGTGTTAGGCGATTTGGAGAGCCTCTCTCATTCTAACTCTCCCTCTCAAACTCCAACTCAAACTGCCGCGAGGCGATGTCATACTAGGGTTAGAGGTAGGGTGTCTGGCCTCGGGAGTTAGGGGTTGGGCAACTGGAAGGCAACCGCTTTCAATTTGCCTCCATTCAACGTCAGCGCCGCAAGGATGCGGCGACATCCATTTCCATGTGCGCACTGCAGTGCGCACTTACATTTTCATGTGCGCACCGCAGTGCGCACTTACATTTCCATGCGCACACGGTTGTGTGCGCCTACATGGCCTTTGTGCAATGGAATGTCGTGATTCGAAAATTCCCGGGCGGCTGTGAGGTCGTACCTCTCGGTGTAAACGGCAATTCACATTACCCGAACATTCTCGGACGCCAAGATGGCGTCCCTATCCAATGCCATCATAAAAAGGCAGGCGCCGCAAGGATGCGGCGGCATCCGTATCCATGCGTGCACTGCAGTGGGCGCCTACTACCTTTTGTAAAACAGCACGACCTGCAGCACGATGCCTACTAAGATCACGATGGCAATTTCAATTTGAGACATGAAGGCATTCTGGTTGAGTGATTCCTGGGCGATTTCGGTCATGCGTTTACCTTCTCCCTGCTGAATATCAGCAAGGACATCGAGGTAGGTTGAAATATCACGATAAGCCTTTGATGCGGCCTCATACCGTTCGGAATTACCTTCAAAGACGGCTGTTTCAGCATCTTTCAGGCGGAGAAATGTGCGTTGTAACTTTTCAAAATAGGCACCTTCATCTGGGGTTAGCCGGGTCTTTGAAAAATTATCGATGACCGACTGAATCTTGCTGTTCAAAGCTGTTTGTTTCACCAGGTCGGTTCCGGGGATGCTGTCAGTAGTATCTGCAAAATCCGCCCTAAAAATCTCGAGTCCGATCTTCTTCTCATCAAAAATCTGATCCATTTCATAGATGTAGCCCACAGCAACCAGTCGGTCTTCATATACCGATCGGGTGATGTCTTGCACCTTCTCAAAGTGGTACCTGTCTATGCGGTTCGTTCCGAACACCAGCAAAATGACGACGATCAGAGACAAAGCGAGTTGAAGGCGGTTGCTCATATACTATTCTTTGAAATCTATTTGGTAGCAAGATAGAGAGAACGAATCAAAGGTGGCAGAATATCGCATCCCTCTCTGAAAACGGCCTATGCACCACGTTACCTTCAACAATGATCGGCAATTGGGAAACAAAAAACCCCGGCGTCGGCCGGGGTTTAGGGATTTAATCAATGTCT
Source organism: Flavobacteriales bacterium (assembly GCA_018402085.1). Classification (GTDB taxonomy): domain Bacteria; phylum Bacteroidota; class Bacteroidia; order Flavobacteriales_D; family Sanyastnellaceae; genus Sanyastnella. The sequence goes on from JAGYJM010000002.1 coordinate 1,509,521, forward strand.
TCTCACGGACAGGCAGAACCAAACAACCCAAGGAAATTCAAAAGATCAGAGCTGTTGACCAACTGATCACCGTTGAAATCTCCTGTGCAACTGAAATTGCAGTTGCCATCATCGACGCTGGCTGCGGGGTCGTAGTTGAAGCCGTTCTCGTAGGTACAACCGGTGATCTCTTCAAGGTCACAAACGCCGTTGTTGTTGTAGTCTGCGATGCACGTGCCTGCGCAGTCATACCCCTCCAGCGGATAGGTACAGGTGCCGTTGTCGGTCTCTGCGGCGGGGTCGTAGTTGCAAGCATCTTCGTAGGTGCAGCCTTCTGCTCCTGTTGGTGCACAGACTTCATTTCCCTCACAGTCGAAGCCTTCTTCAGGATAGGTACAACTACCGTCATCTGAAGTCGCTGCCGGGTCATAGTTGCAAGCTTCTTCGTAGGTGCAGCCGCACAAATCAAGGGAAGGTAGTACCTCTGCATGAATGGTGTCTTCACAACCATTCCCATCTATGACCGTCCAGGTATACTCCCCTTCAGCGTATCCGTGATCACTTCCCAGGGGCCATTGCGAGGTGTATGGCTCGGTGCCGCCCGCTGCAGTATATGCGAGTTGCCCTGATAATGAATCATCACATTGGATTCGATAGGCAAAACCTGCAGCAACAAGTGGTTCAGGTTGTGAAATAACAAAAGTGCTATCAAATACACACTGCACACTGTCTGTAATGAACAGTTCAACGACTCCAGGCTCTAAAGCCTGAGGATCCGCTCCGCTCCAGTCAACAATGTAAGGTTGTATTCCGCCAACAACATCGAGTTCAGCCGTTCCGTCATCGAGACCGTAACAACTTACTGACGTTGTCTCAAGGCTCACTGCCATGTCACTCACCTGAATGAGTACAGAATCTGTGCAATTTCGAAGCCCCTCCACATAAGTAGCTGTAATAAGCGAATCAGCAACCGGGGTCACCCATAGCTGATTTCCGACATCTTCTGTAGACCAATTCACAGAAGGAAGCACATCAGAAATAGACAGAAATACCGTATCACCTTTGCAGATGGCCATGTCATCTTGTTCAATCTGCATTTGCGTGAAGTATAAATGAATTGAATCGGTAGCGCTGCAATTCACAGAGTCGGCGATTTCAACTGAATACCATCCTGAACTATTTGTTTGGATCGTTTCAGAGCTCTCACCGGTGCTCCAGTCATATGCTGACCATTGTTGCTCAAGACCGATTTCATATGGCTCTTCACCACAAATGATCAATGAATCGCTTGTAAAGTAAGGCTGCGGGTCACTGACGGTAATTGCAACGCTGTCAATACAAGCAGTGATACCATCTGTGTATTCAACCGTGTAGGTTGTGGTACTGTCAGGTGAAACTATGAGCTGATCGGATTGCGTTTCATCAGACCAGACCACACTCGAGTATGACCTATTGGAAATGGAGGATAATCTGAAATTATCGAGGGCCCAGCTTTCATCGCAAAGATCCTGCAATCCAAGTGCCTCAAAGTCTATGACAACAGAATTTGATGAATGAGGCACCGTTCTCGCTATCTGATAGCGGAAGCTTTGTGTAGGGTGACAAATAGGTGCCACAGTTTGATCACTGCCCGTGCCGGCCGGGTTTGAAGCAGGGCAATTATCAGGATAACATTGAGGATGGTTAAACGACGAAAAGCCTGTAGACAGCACCGAGACTTCATCCACGTAGACTTCGAACAATTCGCCATGCAGAATACCATCCCATGAATCAAGGGGATAAAAAGTGAACTCTACCAACAGGCTATCATGGGATGGGAGATTGTTCATATTGAAACTGACCGTTCCGTTAGAAAATCTGCCCAATGCTTGTTCTCCATGAATCGAGGTGGTTTGGGCTGTGCTCCACAAAGCGCCGGCGCCATTGCTGAAGTCATTGAAGTAAATCAATTCTTCGAAGGCCGACAGGTCGACCAATTCGAGCATAATTGAATCTGAAAAACAGATTGTTGTATCGCCGGGCAAGATGGTAGCATTCACCAACGAAACCAGAACAGAATCAATTGATTGGCACCCCACTGTGTCGCTGACCGTGAGGGAGTATGTACCTGAAGACTGCACCCAGGGATTCTGCGCTGTTGAGCCATGCGACCATTGATACAATTCAAATCCATCGGGAGCCTCAATAAGCACGCTGTCTACAGAACAAAACGAGAGCGTGTCAGCCTGAATGTCTAATTGTGGATCATTGACATATACCATTATGGAGTCAAGGCAAGACGCAGACTCATCGCTAAGCGTTACCGTGATTGATTGATCCGTCTGAGGCTGTACTTGAATCGAATCTGATTGCTCACCGGTTGACCATAGGATTTCATAGAAATGTAGTGCAGAGTCAGGCAGAGCTTCGATAGAAAGGTCAATACTTGAACCTATACAAATGGTTGAATCTTGTATTCCGATGCCTGAACCCAGTTTCCACACCTGAATTGTGTCAGTTACTGCGCACAGCGGTAAACAAGCCAACTCAGGTGCATCCTCGGTATAGTTGATTCCTTGTAACTGACCGTTAAAACCCTGAGGAACCGAATTGAAGAGGGTTGTTCCATTTCCTTCGCTCGCATTAAAAACAGCCAGAAGGCCCTCTTCTTCACCGGTCGGGGTACATTGGGCATATTGCGCCACCCCCTGAGGGCTCAATGCTACAGACCACATCTGAACCTCATCAAAGAATCCAATGGGTTGAGGATCCGTCGTATGACCTCCAATAATTTCAACATTACCTGAAACTTGAACAGCGGCAGTACCAACAGGATATCCGTCTAGATAAAAGTCAGTTTGATTATTCTGAGCCACAGCCATAATCTGATGCCAGCCATCAGGGATTTGAGACTCATTTAAACCACAACTGTAAAAATTTGGAGTCTCATATACCCCTAATTCTCCTTGAGGATTGAAGAGAATATGGTGATAATCACCTGCTATTCGCTCGAAAAGGGTATGGTAGGTATTGCCTGATGGTAAGGGAAATTTCACCCATGCACCAAGGGTAAATTGATCTGGCGTTGACCATGACGGAATGGTCACTACCTGGGTTCCTGACCCCACCAGGGCAAATGCATTTGACGGCGTCTCAAAAGAACCAAAGCCTGCTGTCACTTCAATAAGCTCAGAAGCACGAATTGTCACCGATTGCGTTGAATCACCCGTTGACCAAATATAATAGTCATATTCACTGCCTGCATCAAGTGTAAGAGAGTCGTCATGACAAATTGAAGCATCGGGCCCAAGACTGAAGCTCGGTAAAATAACACAGGAACCATCATCGCATACTGCGTTCTCACTGTAATTGCACGCGAGGGGATCCGTACAGCCGGACTCTTGCAAGAGGATATTTATTGTATCTGTAATTGAGCAGATCGTAGCGCATGCTATTTGAGGAGCATCCGTATTTGATAACCCATTTATAAGTTGACCGTGGCGTTGATTCGGACTACTGTCGTGAATTTCGTTTTCTATGATTTCTTCAAATCGGTAGAATGCAATCAAGTCCGGATCATCAACCGCAGGAGTACACTGGATTATCTCTGAAAGCTCTTCACTTGAAAGTGCCTTTTGCCATATACTCACCTCGTCAACCCCTCCAATTTCCTGACTATACAGGTTATGATTACCTATGACCTCCACCGGAGCTGTCACGACAGTGTTAACAGAACCAACCTGTTCACCGTCAATATAGAACATCGTTTGACCGGAAGAAGTAATTGCAGCAAGGTGGTGCCAGCCAGCAGTTAATGTGTTCACATTGAATGATGAGGCTGAGAATCCGTTGGTGAATAAACCCAATTCACCGTTCACATCTACTATTACATGGTGGTCATTGTCGCCCGACTTTTTGAATAGTGTGCGCCAACCATTATTCGAAGATTGAAGCGGAAATTTCACCCACGCACAGAGTGAAGACTGAGGCGTTGGAGACCATGACGGAACGGTCATGTATTCACCAAAAGATTGAAACTGTAGGCTTCTTTCATTATTCCCTAATTCGTTTCCTACCACTCCTTCAAGCACATATTGTCCGGATTCGGTGACGTTTAATGACTCGTCTCCCTGAATGCCATTCCACCGATAATAATCAAAACCGGCCGGTGCCGTCAGAACAAGGCTATCACCTTGGCAACCAACGAAGTCTTCTCCTAAGTTCACTTCCGGTGCGAAGGCGCAACTTCCGTCATCGCATCCGGCACCTGCATCATAATTGCATGCTTCAGGATTGGTGCAACCTGTAAGCAGAAACTCAACCTGAATAGAATCGGTGGCATAACAGTATGGATCACAATTCAATTCAGGCCGGTTACTTGAGATGCTTAAACCACCTGAAACCGTGCCGTCGTAGCCGTTACCTGTTAAATCAGGAATAACCCCATTGACAATTTCATCCATCGACCAAAAGGCAACGAGTCCCTCACTATCAAATGCCGGACGGCAGTTACGCACTTCGTTAATCTCGTCAGCGGTTAGGGCGTAATTCCAGATCTGAAGTTCGTCAACCAGACCCATAGGTTGAGTAGGAGATGTGTGATTGCCAAGAGCGCCTATGGTCTGAGTCAATCTGGCCGGACTTGTGGCAACCAGGTTTCCGTCTATATAAAAGTCTGTCTGGTTGTTAAAAGCAACTGCAGCAATGTGATGATACCCCGGAGCCAATGTATTTACATTGAACCCTGAGCTTACGAAGCCATCATTCCAGAGACCCAGCACGCTATTGAAGATGATAACATGGTGATAAACGCCATTATCACGCACAAAAAGCGTATTGTAAGTGGCCGGTGGTAGTGGAAAACTAACTTGTCCTGCCAAAGTGTACTCAGCCCCGGGCTGCCAGTCGGGAATTGTGATTACCTGACCACTCTGTACCGAAGCCGCACCATCGTTGCTTATCGGCTGGCTCGTTTCAACCCCAACCGTCAATTCGATAGTGCCACTTTCTGTTACAACAATGGCAGAATCCATTTGTCCGGTTGACCATTCGTAATTGTCATACTGAAAAGGCACGCTAAGCAGGGCGGAATCACCTTGACAGAGGGTAATATCATCGCCCAGGTCTAATGCCGCCAACTCGGCAATGAGAATGCAACTTCCGTCATCGCAACCGGCTTCAGCATCGTAATTACAAGCTGCAGGATTCGTACAACCTGCTGATGCAACAATCACTTCAACGGTGTCGCTGTAGGCACAAGAGGAGCTGCACGTCAAGTCAGGAAGGTCTTGCGAATAGGAAGCACCTATGATCGTACCATGATAACCATTGCCTGAAATGTCAAGAACGGTTCCACCCTGCCCTTCTTCAAAATTCCAGAAGGCAACAAGTCCTTCTGCAGTTGCGGGTGGTTCGCAAGCCGATGCGGCAATTTCTTCAGGTGAAAGGGCATAGTTCCATAGTGAGAGGTTATCCATATGCCCTATCGGTTGGTGGCCTATGACATGATTACCTAAGATGCCAACCGGTTGAGTCACCTTTGTATTCACTGCACCTACAAAGCTGCCGTCAATGTAAAAGTTGGTGCTGTTTCCGGAAGCCACGATGGCGATATGGTGGTAGCCTGCTGACAAAGAGGACTGATTCACACCGACACCGGAAAAACTACCGTTGTAAAGTCCTAATTCACCCTGAGGAGAAAAAAGGATGTGATGATAACCGCTGCCATATTGAACCATTGTACGCCACTCAGATATCGGCAACAGAGGAAACTTGACCAATCCGCCTAATGTGTATGAAGAGGTCGGTGTCCAGTCTTGGATATCAACGTACTGCCCGTTATTGCAAAAAATTGAATAGTTGTTGGATGATTCTGTTGCGCCATAGGTTCCTGTGAACTCAATGGAATTGGTCGTATTTACAGATATTGACTGACCCTGGTCGCCTGTACTCCACAAGTAGCTATCCCATCCTGCACCTGCATCAATTAGCACGGAGTCACCCTCGCAAAGGGTGATATCTGAACCCAGGTCTAACTGAGGCGGCACCTGGCAACTGCCATCGTCAAACTCAGCATCGGGGTCATAGTTGCACGCTTCAGGATCTGTGCAGCCTTGTGGGCAACCGGTGTCTATGTTCAGAGAGGGGTCATAACAATTGCCGCATAAATCCAGAATAAAGGAACCACCACAGATACCCGCGCAATCGATATCGAATGCGCAACTTCCGTCGTCAACTTGTGCGTTTGGATCAAAATTGCACGCTCCTTGATCTGTACAACCTCCTTGAGCCTGCGCTTCTATTGAGAAGAAGCAAACCACGCCTGTGAAAACCAGAGCGCATATTAAATTTAGCCGCATGTTTAGTCATTTTTAGTCAATTTAAAAATACTGAAAACGGCAGTGCAGTAGCTTTCGGGAAAATGAAGAAATCTTTATGATCGACAACACAGCATCTCAGGATATCCTTCACTGCAAACCATTGTCTGAGTGCACTGCCCTGCCAGTTTGTATTCGCCGACAGCCAAAGCCTCATTTCCGTGGAGTTCTGGTATGAAGCAACACGCATCGATCATTTGTGTGTTGCGGCAACAAATTATTGCGGCAACTAAATTCCAGAAGATTTCTTTGTTGCGTCGGGAAAGTGTTGCGGCAACAAAAGTTTAAACACAATTTGTGTTGCGGCAACAAATTGTTGCCGCAACAGGCTTCGAGAAATGAAGTATTCCCCTTTTCCCTTCACTTTTAGCTAGGGCATGACCATAGAATTCAGATCAACAAAAAAACCCCGGCCGGTGCCGGGGTTTAGGGTTGTTAGTCGAGATCATTCATTACTCACAAGCCTGGCCAAAGGTGCCCAGGAACTGGAGTAGGTCAGAGCTGTTGACGAGTCCGTCACTGTTAAGGTCTTCCGGACATTCGTTTGCTTCCGGCAGGCATTGCCCCGCGTCTGCATCAAAGTATGTACCCTGTCCGCAGATAGATTCTGAAAGCTGGCATGAGCCATCATCATCTGTTGCCTGTGGATCGAAGTTAGCTGCAAGCTGGTAGGTGCACCCGGCTATTTCATTCTCATCGCAGACTCCATCGCCGTCCGCATCACTTAAACAATTGCCATCACAATCGATGAAGTCAGTAGCGTAAACACAGCTGTCATCATCAAGGTTGGCATTCTCATCGTAGTTGCAGGCCGCTTGATCCGTGCAGCCGGGCACTTCATTTTCATCACAAACGCCATTATTGTTTGCGTCGTTCAGGCAATTGCCTTCACAATCAAGCAACGGATCATTTGAGAATTGACATAATCCATCGTTTACCACACTGATCTGAGTGAAATCTTCAGGGGTGGTATAGTCATAGTGATAGGTTGTCCAACCACTATTTTGATTTGCCCAATAATAGGTAAGTTCGAAATCAGCGTTAGCCAGAGCTTGCAAGTGATAGTATGGATTATCTACGATGCCGACAATTGCGCTACCGTAGAAATTCGTCACTTCAAACAAATGGGTATTTCCTGAATAGAGGCGGAAAGAGTCGCTTTTCGGGCTCTCTCCGAACTCATTATGGATTTCGGTTCCACCGTCTACAAAAACGAGGCGATCAAACGACTGAGTTTCAGAATAGCCTCCCGTATACGTGATCGTATAATCAACCGGAGCTGAGGGCATCCAGGCCTTAATGTCACATCCGACCAGAATGGCATCAAAGAGAAAATCGTCGTCGCATGCATTGATCTGATCAAAGGCAGCATCTAGCGTTAGGTCAGATGCATCAATGGTAAAGGTCAATGTGACCTGGTCATCTTCATTTATTCCGGCAGGTGCGTTGCCTCCGTTCACCGAAGTTACGGTTGAAGTGAAAGAAACGGTAATGAGCCCGCCATCATCGGTAGCTGTTATGTCATAGTTACATGCGTTTGGATCATTGCAACCCGGGACTTCATTTTGATCGCAGATGCCGTCCATATCGAGGTCACCGAGGCAAGTACCACTGCAATCGTATCCTACCTCAGGGTAAGTGCACGAGCCATCATCCTGCGTAGCGTTTACATCATAATTACAGGCAGCTTCATCTGTGCAACCAAGGCATGATACAAAATCACAGCTCCCGTCATCATCCGTCGCTTCTGCGACGTAATTACATGCTGTTTGATCCGTGCAACCATCAATTTCAAGCTCATCACAGACTCCATCGCCGTCAGTATCGCTGAGGCACTCATCATCACAGTTGTAATAGATTGCAGGATAGATACAAGCAAGGCTTTCAAGAGACACCTGTACCACATCCTGAGGTGTAGTGTAGTCGTAGTGGTATGTTCCCCAATTACCCCAGTTCGCCCAGTAAAATGAGAGGTCGAAATCTGCAGATTCGATATCGGCTAATTCTGTGAGCAATTCCATTGAAAGGTTTGTTTTGTAATTGCCATCGAAGCGCGCCGCTTCAAAGATGTCGTTAAGGTTGTCGTAGAAAAATATCTGGTCTTGTCGTGGTGATGGGTCTCCAAAACCATAATCCTCGAAACCACCATCCACAATCACGATATGCGTGAACGTACCTGATTCAGAATAGCCACTTTCATAAGTAATGGTGTAATCAGAGGGCTCACCCATAGCCCAACTGATGGCATTGCAGTCAATGAGATCAGGTGAATTACAGAAATTGAGGTTATTCAAATGGTTTTGGTCAGACACGATATTCTCATCTGAGAATGTAACCGTGAAAATGACGGAGTCTCCGTCAGCGATTCCGGCCGGATGATTACCCGCGAGGTTGGTGACCTCCGCTGAATTGAACGTGATGCTTGTCAGCCCACCGGGCTCTGTCGCCGCCGGGTCATAATTGCAGGCAGTTTCATCTGTACATCCTAAAATCTCATTCTCATCACACACTCCATCGCCATCGGCATCGTTCACGCAGTTGCCGTCGCAGTCGAAGAGCGGATCTTCAGGGTAAGTACAAACTGCTTCATTGGTTATTGACACTTGGGTTACATCACCTGGTGTGGTGTAGTCATAATGATAAGTCAGCCAACAACATCCCCAGTTAGCGAAGTATTGAGTCATGTCAAAATCAGACTGCAGAAGCGACAAAATATTGGCGTAAATATTCGTCGGAACACCACCCTGCATGAACTCGCCGTTGAACCTCGTTGCTTTGTACATGTCGTCATTGCCCAGGTAGAGATAGAAGTAATCTTCACGGTTGTTGATTGAACCTAAGAAATTCTCAAATCCACCATCTACAAATACCAGGTGATCGAAGGTTCCGGTTTCACTATACCCCCCGGTGTAAGTGATGGTATACTCCGTAGGCTGGGCTGTTTGCCATGCTTTCATATCGCAACCTTCAATGTTGGGGTTGAATTCATCACAATCATAGTTTGCAGAGAATCCGGGGTTCAGGGTGAGGTCGTTGACATCAACGGTAAAGCTTAATGTGACCTGATCGCCAACATTCACTCCTGCCGGTAACTGGCCACCAGTTGTAAAAGTGACTTCTGAAATCATTGTAACAGTGATATTACCACCGCTATCCGTCACTGACGCATCATAGTTGCAGGCAGTTTGATCGGTGCAGCCGGGTACTTCATTGAGGTCGCACACACCATCACCGTCTGTATCAGAAAGGCAGACATCATTGCAATCGTAGCCTTGATCCGGGTATTGACACGAGCCGTTATCAAGGGTGGCTGCATTGTCGTAATTGCATGCAAACTGGTCGGTACATCCCGCGCAAGACTCAAACTCACAAGTGCTATCGTCTTGCGTAGCTTCATTGTTATAGTTACAAGCTGTTTGATCTGTGCAGCCGAGTACCTCGTCTTCATCGCACACGCCGTCACCATCGCTATCGTTGATACAGTTTCCATCGCAATCCAGAAACCCACTGGGGTAAATGCATGCATAAGACTCATAACTGATCAGTACAATATCCTGAGGTGTAGTATAGTCGTAGTGGTATGTTCCCCAATTACCCCAGTTCGCCCAGTAAAAAGACTTGTCAAACTCCGCATTCTGCAGGTTGTCGAGGTTATTGAAGAAATCGGTGTAAAGTGTTGGGTAGGTTCCACCATTATTGGTATTCGCCTCGTAAATGTCATTGCCTCCGTCGAAGAATTCGATTCGGTCAGACCTGTCCCACGGAAACCCGTCTCCAAAATCCTCTATTCCGCCATCTTCCATCACGATTCGGGTGATGCTTCCTGATTCAGAATAGCCACTTTCGTATGTGATGGTGTAAGAACCGGCCGGAGAGATTTCCCAGCTCAAGAGGTCGCACTCACTTACCCAGGGGTCATCGCAACTTCCCCCTCCGTATCCGGAGTCATAGGAAATAGCAGAGTCATCGAAGGTAACGGTGAATTCCACCGCATCGTCATCAGCGATTCCGGCCGGATGATTACCCGCGAGGTTGGTTACCGCAGCCGAATTAAAGGTAAGGGTTGTCGTACCACCGGGATCTGTGGCAGTAGCGTCGTAGTTGCAGGCGTTGCTGTCTGTACAGCCTAAAATTTCATTCTCATCACACACTCCGTCACCATCGGCATCGTTCACGCAGTTGCCGTCGCAGTCGAGCAACTCTGAATCCGGATATATGCATGAGCCATCGTCTTGGGTCGCTTCTAAATCATAATTGCAAGCGTCCTGGTCTGTACAACCATCAATTCCACAAGAATTCAAACCTTCCCATGCAAGCGTAGGATACCCGCCGTTGGCCATGCCTTCAGCCCAAATGTTTTCTGAGCCATCATCTTCGGTGCACAAAAAGTCCCAATTCACAAAAGTATTTACGTCATGGGGAAAAGTCATTTCAGAGGTAGTTCGCCCTTCTGCTGTGCCGTCTGAAATGAGTAATCCCGAAGCTTCTGTATCCCAGTATGAATCGGAAATAGTACCTCCATTCACGTCGGCAAAACCATAAGCTGCATTATCTTCAGAGGTAACGGTTCCTGTGGAGTAACATCGCGTGATTGTAGATCGGTTATGACCTGCGAAACCACCAGATCCAGCGTTATAGCCTGCAGTTTCAATCACATTGCCTCTTGCGTAGCAATCGGAAATGAGTGTACTATTGTGCCAGCCTACAAATCCACCCACAGCACCTGCACCTACGACGTCGCCAGTAGCTTTGCACCGAAGAATGTTTACACCTGACATATCTGTGTGGCCACAGAAACCACCTATGTAATTTTCATCAGCTTCTACGAGACCGCGACTTTCACACTCCTCAAGAAGGGCATCAAAACGCACAGAACCTACAAAGCCCCCCACTTCAGTAGAACGAATTAGGTCTTGTATATCAGTTGTAGAGATACAGTTTCGGACTTCACCTCCATCCATATTTCCAATAAATCCGCCGCAATAGAAAGAAGAACCCGTTAACGCTCCATTGCTCTGCGAATTAGAGATCGTTCCCCCATTCGTATTTCGACCTACAAAACCGGCCATCCACTGCGGACTGCTGCAGCAACCTCCATCCAAGCCTTCCACGTTAACGGTTGTTGAGCAACTATCAATCGCACCTCCTGAGTTCTCACCAGCCAGACCTGCAAAGCTCTGTGCACAATCGAAATATACCTCTCCCGGAAAAAACTCATATTCTTCGCGAAGACCAGTTATACTACCTCCTGCTGAACAAGCTACTACTGTGCCTTGGTTTCGTCCCACAAGACCACCAACAGAAAACCTGCCACTGACATCCATGTTTGACAAGTGTACATTTCTGATTTCGGCGTTGCTTCCTGTTTCACCAAATAATCCAATGTTACTTCCTAACCGATTTATAAATAAGCCACTAATCGTGTGACCGCCACCGTCATATCTACCGTTGAAAACCGCAATCGGAAGCCACCCTTCTCCTTCATTGAATGGCGCAACGTCCAAATTTATTGGTGAGGTTTGTAAAAAATGGGCATTCAAGTGGTTTCTAACTTCATTTAACTGTTCGGCGGTGTTAACCAAATACGGGTCATTAGGTAAGCCCGATCCGCCGTCAAATTGTGCGAATGTCCAATTTGTAAGCATGACAAACGTCAACAAGCTTATTACAATCTTTCTCATAACTGAATCATTATTGTTTAAGGATTATGCAAAAGTAGGCTGTAGCGCACACCCTAAAACCAGGGTGGTGTTATCGTTAAGATAAATACTACGAAACCGCATTAAGAGACGATCAGTCACTCAATATCATCGACCGGCTGAAAGACTGAATACTTTACCTTGCTTTCTCGTGATACGCTCTATGCTACTCGCAAGCTGTTCCGAAGGTACCCAGGAACTGCAGCAGGTCAGAGCTGTTGACGAGTCCGTCACTGTTCAGATCTTCCGGACATTCGTTTGGTGTGGGGAGGCATTCACCAGTGGCTATATCAAAGTAGGTACCCTCGCCACAAGCTATCTGGCTGTACACACAACTTCCGTCGTCTCTTGTAGCGGCGGCATCGTAGTTCTCTGCACCTTCATAGGTGCAACCGTAACAATCAAAGTGGCATGACTGGTCGTCTACATCACTGTTCTCATCATAGTTGCAGGCCATCGGATCGGTGCAGCCCTGCACTACCGGAATTTCAGAAAACACGCAGCTTCCATCATCGATGGTAGCGACCGGATTGTAGTTCTCTGCAGCGTCATAGGTGCATCCTGTGTACTCACAGGAGCCGTCATCATCCGTCGCTTCAGCGACGTAATTCACAGCCTCAATATCGGTGCATCCCGAAATTTCTTCTTCGTCACAGATGCCATCCAGGTCACCGTCATTCAAACAATTCCCCTCGCAGTCGAGGTATGGTAACTCCGGGTAGGTACATGAATTGTCATCATCCGTCGCTTCTGCGACGTAATTACAGGCAAGGATATCTGTACATCCGGGCACTTCATTTTCATCGCAGATCAAATCGCCGTCAGCATCATTCAAACAGTTGCCGTTGCAATCAAGATAAGGCTCATCAGGGTAGACACAGCTCTCATCGTTTACGTTTGCAGCCTGATTGTAATTACATGCTGTTGGATCTGTGCAGCCGGGAATGGCTTCCGGACAAGTGGTTGCGCACAGGGCGGGCTGAACGTAGTCATAGAACGAACCGAGCGACAAAAAATAGTTGTTGATATTGTCATGGGCCAAAAAACTACCGGGCAAACTGTTATCATGACGCTGCATGAGGTAGTGGCGATTTCCTGACCAGAAGAACTCTCCATTATTCTGCACCCACACCTGGTCCATGAACCCTATGCCTATCGAATCTGCCCACTGTTCAATGTTGGTGATCTGCTCAAGATCGGTCCAGTCTGCCAGTGCGTATTCAGGTCCAAATTCGTCAATGCACTGTTGGTTGGGATCCGCCTGTTCATTGAACGAAGTACTCGTTAATGTGAATTGCGGCTGATCGAGTTCAAAGGTCAGGCAAGAACCGTCATCAATGGTTGCTTCAGGGTCGTACTGACAGCTCAGAGGGTCTGTACATCCGGAAATATCCCCTATGCAGTTGCAGTTTGCGTCAATCAGATCGTTTATGCTAGCCGGATTTCCATCATCACAGGGGTCTCCGGGATAGGTCAGGCACGAGCCATCATTGACTTCTGCATCCGGATTGTATTCGCAACTCAAGGGGTCTGTGCACCCCAAAAGCTGACCAACGCAATCACAATTCTCATTTACCGAGTCATTCAGCGTTTGCAGATTACCATCGTCGCAAAGGTCTCCGGGATAGGTGAAGCAAAGGTTGTCATCTTCTGTCGCCGCAGGGTTGTAATCGCAGCTTGACGGATCCATGCAGCCGGGCACTGATACTATCTGGGTATTCTTGCAAAGCACATACCGGTTTCCCTGCCAGGAACCCAGGTCAATAAAGTTGTTTGCGATATCGTCATGCACAAGCCACCCACCCGGAGTATTCCCATTGTGACGTGCCATAAAATAGTGCCGGTTGGCACTGTAGAAGTACACGCCATTTTGCCTCAGGTAGACTTCCTGATTCAGCATAAACCCGATCGAATCAGACCATTGCACGATGTTCGGAATGGCTTGCACATCGCTCCAGTCGGCCACGTACGATTGCTCCCCATAGGCGTCACGACATACCTGCTCAAGGTCTGCCAGGTGGCTGTGTGTATCGGGGGTAATACTCAGGCTTTCTTGCGCATTGCTTTGTACAATAAAGCTAAACACAAACGATAGAAAACAAATAAAACGCATTGAATCAGGTTAAAGTTTCAGTGCGTAAAAATACTACTAACTAAAAAGATTTTTAACTGACTACTAAATATTTACGTTATCATAACGATCGATAAGTGATCGTCGCTAATCCACATGATTTTAACTGCGCAAAAGCGCAGGATGGCTTCTCACTCAGGCGCTGAACGATGTTGCTTTCACCAGACCCTGATCAACCGCTGACTATTCAGGATTACGTCAAACAAAAAACCCCGGCAGATACCGGGGTTTTCGTCGCTTTCGTTGCAGGTTTACGGACAAGCGGTTCCGAAGATGCCCAGGAATTGGAGCAGGTCGGATGAATTTACCAGGTCATCGCCATTGAAATCTCCGGTGCAACTGAAATTGCAGTTACCATCATCGACGGTAGCCGCGGGGTCGTAGTTGAAGCCGTTCTCATAGGTACAGCCGGTGATCTCTTCAAGGTCACAAACGCCGTTGTTGTTGTAATCAGCGATACAGTTGCCTGCGCAGTCATACCCCTCCAGCGGATAGGTACAGGTGCCGTTATCGGTCTCTGCTGCGGGGTCGTAGTTGCAAGCGTCTTCGTAGGTGCAACCTTCTACTCCTGTTGGTGCGCAGACCTCATTGCCAGCACAGTCGAAGCCTTCTGCAGGATAGGTACAGCTACCGTCATCTGAAGTGGCCGCAGGATCATAGTTGCAAGCTTCTTCATAGGTGCAGCCGCAGGTTTCAGAAGAGGCCTCAAGTGATAAGCTGTTCTCAAATGAGCAGCCATTTTGATCAACAACGGTGAAGTTATAGGATCCGGGTGTTGTTGGGGTGCTGCCTTGCGACCAGTTCAGTGTAAACGGTTCAGTTCCGCCGGCAGCCGACCAATTCAGCACGATGCTGTCATTGCAGGCGTTGAAAAGTCCGCTTGCTGAAGCTACCAACGGAAGCGGCTGCGTTATCACAAATGTAGTGTCAAGCGAACAACCGATGCTGTCAGTAAGGGCAAGGAAATGTGCCTCAGGGGTCAGTGCAAGCGGGTCAGAGCCGCCCCAATCAAACTGATAGGGCAATATTCCACCATCAGCGGTCGCCAGAGCAGTGCCATCGGCAGCTCCAAAGCAAGAGACGTTCACCAAATCAAGATCCAGTTCGAGGTCGCTCACACGAATAAATACGCTATCCGCACACTGGCCTATGCCATTTTCATAGGAAGCTATCAGCAAGGTATCACCGGCCGGGGTGAACGTGAACGGATCATTGTTCACACCATTTGACCAGAAATAGGCCTGGGAGTCATCCAATACTTCAAGCAGCAATGAGGTTCCCACACAAACAGATGTATCTTCTTGTTGAATCTGCATCTCCGCGAAATAAGCGTAAAGTGAATCCTGCGTGGCACATCCTATGCTATCAGTCACCTCAACCGTATAAGTTCCGGTTGCTGAAATTGCAATCGTATCTGTGGTTTCAGCGGTACTCCAAAGGTAGCTTTCCCATTCCTGCTCCAGGGCGATTGGATACTCTGAGAGCGAACAGAGTAAAATCGAGTCCTGATCAAATGAAGCCTGCGGATTGCTGACGTTCACCTGCACGCTGTCTGTGCACGTCATTACACCGTCAGAAATGACCACATGGTACCATTCAAGCGAGTCTGGTGCCACGATGATAGAATCTGCTGTCTCTCCTGTTGACCAGAGGATATCGCTATAAGAGACTTCAGAAACGACTTGAACACTGAAATCATCGAACGCCCAGCTTTCATCACACAAACTTTGCAGACCGGCGGCTGAGAATTGCATTTCAAGTGACGACCCTGAATGTGGAATCGTTTTTGAAATCATATACTTGAAACCGTCCATCGCAAAACAAAAACCATCAATGACGCCCTCGCTCGTTGTTCCGTAAGGGTTTGATGCAGGGCAATCATAAGGATAGCATTGCGACTTATTGCTGAACGAAGTGAAATTGGTGCTTAGCACGTTCTCACCATCGGCGGTCCAGGTCCATAATTCATCACCATTCGAGCCATTTCCATCCCACGAGTCAATCGCATAGAAAGTGAATGACACCGTGACTTCCTGATGAGGAGGCAAACCCTGCAGATTCAGGGTGACCGTTTCATTTGCGAAGTTCCCGAAAACTTGTGAATCATCAATGTTTACACGATCTGTCCGGCTCCATTCGTTGCCGACGGGTGCTTCAAAATCATTAAAGTAAAACTGACTACCACTGAGGTTCGGGTCGTTCACCACTAACTGAGCGCTGTCTCCTATGCAAATGATGGTGTCCGGTGTCATGATCTCGCCATTGACGATGGAAACAAGCACACTGTCTGATACCTCACAACCAAATGCATCTTGTCCGGTAACCGTGTAAGTATCACTGAATGAGACGTAATTCTGCTGATCTGTGCTTCCGTTTGACCAAAAGTATGCTTCAAATCCTGCGGGGGCCTCCAGTAGCACACTGTCAACAGCACACAGAGAAATAGTGTCATTCATCAATTGCAATACCGGATTGCTGACATCCACGGTGATCTCATCGGTACAGGTGAGGTCTTCATTGCTTACCTCGAGGGTATACACCGATTGTGACTGGGGAGCAACGTTAATCAGCTCATCCGTTTCGCCCGTAGACCATAGAATATCTGCATACACCTCACTCTGACCGTAAGAGGCTTGTACCGTCAGCCATTTACCGGTTCCGTCACAAGGATCGACAAATGTATCATTGTCAACCGGGATGGTACAGGTACTTTGACCAAGGCAAAGGCTCTCTACGATTTGAGAAGATGATGCGGCATGACAGGCTCCAATAGCAAAACTACCGCATGAGCCTGAGGCTGTGCCGTAGCTTGCAAAGTCAATTGAATTAAAAACGGTACCGGCAGGTGCGGTAAGGGTCAATGACCCTGATTGTTCTGTGGCCGTCCCGCAAACTGTACCTGAGTTATTGATTTGTGGAATGTTCTCAACAAATAGATCCAGTGAATCGCCAATACAAATTGTAGTGTCAGAAGGCATGATGCCTGAACCCAGCACCCATAGATAGATGGTATCTGATGCCTGGCAGCCCAGCGAGTCAGTGACCTGTACGCTGTATTCACCAAACTGGAAAGGCTCAATCGAAGCGGTTGAAGCCCCGGTCGACCAGTCATAGGCTGCGTAGCCGAGACCTGCTTCCAGACTGAATCCTTCACCGCCACATACGCTCAGGGTATCCGGGCCCAGATCCACAAAGGGCAATGAAAGAGCTACATTCACCGTATCATAACAAGTGATAAGCCCGTTACTCACCTCCACACTCACGGTAGTGTCAGACAAAGCGGTGTAGGTGTATGATTCATCTTCAGAGCCGTCAAACCAATTGATGTTTTGTGGAAAAGTACCGGCATCTGAGTCAACTGCAAACGTTATTTCGTCTCCTTGGCAGAGGAAGAGGCTGTCAGGTCCAATCTCAGCACTCATGAGCGAAACCCATACAGCAGCCGTATCTGCGCAAAACAATGAGTCGGTTACAATAAGCTCATATACGCCGCTTTCTGTCACCTCAATGCCATCTGCCGTGCTGCCGTCTGACCAGAGGTAGGTGCTGTAACCGGCCGGAGCATTCACCTGCAGGGTATCTACCCCACAAAAGGTCAGCGTATCTTCAGCGAAGCTGAGTGAAGGATTATTCACTTCAATCTGTATGCTGTCTGAGCAGGCAAGACCATTGAAGCTCACTGTTGAAACCAGCCAAAGATCTTCATCAGGATACAGGGCCACACCGGGCGTCTCTGCCCCCGTTGACCATTCAATATCAGCCGATGTCACTGCTCCACTCCACGTTGCTTCAACAGCAAGAATTTTATTGATGCCTTGACAAGGGTCTGCGAAAACATCGTTTGAAGCCTCCACGGTGCAGCTATTCTGCCCGAGGCAGGCAGCCTCTACAATCTGGAGGGTATTGCCTGAATGGCAGTTTCCTATCTCGAAGTTACCACATGACCCGGTCGGCGTTCCATAACTTGCAAAGTCAATTGAAGTAATGACCGCCCCGGGAGGCGCGGTGAGTGTAATGGACTCATCGTTGATCTCAATAGCTGTATCGCAGATAGTGCCACTTTCGCCCTCCATGATCAGCTCATTCACGTTGGCCTCAAACAGTGTTGCCGCACAGATAGTTGTGTCGCCTTGCACAATGCCCTGACCAAGCACATACGCGCGCAAGCTGTCACTTGAAGTACAACCCAACGAATCGGTAACGGTCAGCGAATAAAGGCCGGAAGTATTGTACGAAATCGATTGTGTGTCCTCGCCTGTACTCCAATTATACAACGCATAACCAGGAGGTCCGGTGAGGGTTTCTGCTTCAAAGCCGCACCTTGTTATGGTATCGGTCTCGAAGTTGACTTCGGGTGTTGACACCAGTATCTGCGCTGAATCTGTGCAAGAAAAAAGACCATTGCTGACTTCTACCTGAACAAGCGTATCGCTGAAAACGGTGTAATTGCTTTGTTCACTTGTGCTGCCATCGTTCCAAAGTACCGTTTGCAACAGCGGTTCTGTGTCTGTTTCGAGGGTAAACTGCACTTCTGTTCCAGCGCAAAAGCGCTGGGATGCGAAATCCAGTCGGGCATCCAAAATGGATATCACTGCGCTGTCAGAAGCGACGCATCCAATAGAGTCGGTCACGCTGAGACTGAAAACACCTGAAACCGAAACCGTAATGGATGGCGTTGACTCACCAGTGCTCCAGTTGTATTCATTAAATGATCCCGGCGCACTCAACAGCACTTCTGCAGGAGCACAAACTGACAAGGTGTCAACTCCAAGGTTGAGGTTCACTGCTTGCGGACTAATGAAAATGCTGTCTTCGCACAAGACTCCCTGATCATCGAGTTCAACAGCTATCCAGGCTGAAGAGTCTGCTACGAAAACAAAGTCAGAAGCCGTGCTGCCATCAGACCAAACCACTGATGGCGGTGTGATCAAAGATGAATACTCCATTTCAACCGTCAATCGCTTGGGTAAGCCAGGACAAGGGTCATCAAAAATGTCGTTCGCTGCCTCGATCGTAAAACTACCGTTGCCCAGGGCGGCTGCTTCGACGATGGCCACAGAGCTTGAGGCATGGCAAGAAGATGTTGTGTAGCTTCCACAACTGCCATTCGGGGTTCCGTAGCTTGCAAATATCACATCCGTAAAGACGGCACCCGCCGGCGCAGTCATGGTCAGAGTGCCATTCTCTAAAACGGTTTGGCAAATTGTGCCCGTTGCTGCTTCAGGCACATTATGAGCTGAAAGCACGACCTCTTCCCCCGGGCATACGAATAGGGTATCAGGACCAAGGTCGACCGGACAGCCATCCTGCGCTTTTGCGCAGAAAGGAAGCAGAAGAATGAGGAACAATCCTCTAAAAGCATTTTTCATAACCTACGAATTGCTGTGCGTTTAAAGAGGCTTTTATTAAGGACAAGCGGTTCCGAAGATGCCCAGGAACTGGAGCAGGTCGGATGAATTTACCAGGTCATCGCCATTGAAATCTCCGGTGCAACTGAAATTGCAGTTACCATCATCGACGGTAGCCGCGGGGTCGTAGTTGAAGCCGTTCTCGTAGGTACAACCGGTGATCTCTTCAAGGTCACAAACGCCGTTGTTGTTGTAATCAGCGATACAGTTGCCTGCGCAGTCATACCCCTCCAGCGGATAGGTACAGGTGCCGTTATCGGTCTCTGCTGCGGGGTCGTAGTTGCAGGCGTCTTCGTAGGTGCAACCTTCTACTCCTGTTGGTGCGCAGACCTCATTGCCAGCACAGTCGAATCCTTCTGCAGGATAGGTACAGCTACCATCATCTGAAGTGGCCGCAGGATCATAGTTACAAGCTTCTTCATAGGTGCAGCCGCAGGTTTCAGAAGAGGCCGGTACCATTACGGTCTGCTCTGCTTCACAACCGTTCGCGTCGAGTGCTGAAAGGGTGTACTCTCCCGGTGCTGCAGCATCAGGATCGATACCGCCAACATCAAAGGTGTAAGGCGTTGTGCCTCCGGTCGCTTGCGGAATGATCACCCCATCTGCCCCGGCACAAACCGGAGGAAGTGCGGTGCTGTAAAGGAAGAAAGGTGCAGGCTCGGTCATTTGAAGGACGGTATCCACCGTGCAGCCTATCGAGTCGGTCACAGTGAGTGCGTAGCTTCCTTTGCCAACCTGGGCAGGATTGAAGCCGTTCCAGTCAAAGCTGTAAGGTTCAATTCCGGCAGAAGGATTGACGATGAACGATCCGTTCAGCGAATCGTAGCAGCTCGGTTCAGTGAGCAATACTTCAAGCGCGATATCACTTACACTGACTGCAGCTGTATCGAAACAGGTCGCTATGCCGTCAAATACCTGGTAAACGATGAGGGTATCGGCTTCAGGAGTGATGTCAAAAGTAGCTCCCGTAATATCACCCGGCCAGGTGACTGTTTCATTGTTGAGTGTCAACTCAAAATTCACTTCGCTACCGATGCACAATGTGGTATCACGAATGTTGATTGCCGGCGACACGAAGAAGTGTGCGTAGGTGGTATCCGCATTTACACACCCGAGGCTATCGGTGACTGTAACGCTGTAGTCACCGTCTTGTCCTACAGTGATTACGTTGCTGGTTTCACCGGTGTTCCAGGAGAAAGTGCTGGCGTCTACTTGTGGGTCAAGTAATAGGCTGTCAGCTTCACACACAATCAGGGTGTCTCCACCGAGGAAGGGCTGCGGAAGCAGGTTGACCTCCACAAAGATGCTGTCTGTACAGGTTGTGATGCCATCAGATACGGAAACGCCATACAAGAATGTTGAATCAGCCACCAGGGTAAGCTCAGGGATGGTATCACCGGTTGACCAGATGATTTCGAGCTCTGTACCGCCGCTAAACTCGCATACGCTGAGATAAGCTTGATCTCCATCTACGTCATTCCAGTCATTGGTCGAACGGATGTGGACGTAGTCTTCACCTGCGCCTGAATCGCTCGGTTCGTTGCTTCCCCAGTTGGTATAGGTCACCGGCTCGCCCGTGACCCATTCAAAGGTGCCTTCCTGGTTCACATCATTCAGACCGATATAAATGTTTGAAGAAGACAGTCCGGCCACCAGGTTCTGCTCAGCGAGTGAGGTAATCGTCGCGAGATGTCCGCCCACATTTGTGCAGTTCGCTTCAGAGGTTGCGTAATTCGCCGTACCATTTGAGATGAAATAGTAATTGCCGTTCAATTCACCTCCGTAGCTGTATCCGGGCAGCTGGGTGTTTTCATTGACGTTGGTATTGACGGTGTTCAGGATGAGTTCCTGTCCGAAACAAATCGAAGTATCGTTCTGCGCGATCGTTGCATCCACGAGGCTCAGGAAGAGGGTATCATTGGTGATGCAGGCACCTTCGTCTACTTCAATGGTGTATAGTCCGCTGCTGTTGACGGTTGTTGAGGTGCTGTCAGATCCGGTGCTCCAGAGGTAGCTGCTGAAGCCTGCTTCAGCAGTGAGTGTAGTTTCTGCGCCACATACCTGAACCGTGTCACTTTCAAAAGCGAATTGAGGTGTATTCACCGTCACCTGAACGGTATCGCTGCAGATTTGTACGCCGTTGTCAATGGTCACGTAGTAAGTGGTTGTTGTATCCGGCGTTGCGGTGATCGATGCAGTGGTATCGCCTGTAGACCAAAGGATGTCAAGACCCGGGATTGCATCAAACTCGCAGGTATAGCGACGAGAACCGCTCACTGAATTATCATTCCAGGTTCCTGCTGTATTGAAGTGTGCATAATGCTCAACGTTTCCGGAGTTGTTGGGTTCGATGCCCCCCCAGTTGGTATAGGTCACCGGTTCTCCATTTACCCAAACCCATTCGTCTTCAACGGCTTCATCGGTGAAACCAATCCATTGCTCGGTGGACGGAAATAAGTTTCTGATAAAGTTATTTTCTGCAGCTGAGCCAATCACAGAAAGGTAGCCTCCCTGAGAAGCACATGCATTGGCAGCGTTGGTCCAGTTTGCGGTACCTGTTGAAGTATAATAATAGTTGCCATTGAACTCACCTGCGAAAGAAAGTCCATCCAGATCATCCGGCGCTTCTGCGCCGCCGGCTGCAATCGTCATCGTCACGGTCTCACCTGCGCAGATGTTCTGATCACCCTCCTGAATGGTTGGATCGAGCATGAAGACGTTCAGTGTATCTTCTGTAATGCAAGCCCCTTCATCTACCGTGGCGCTGTAAATTCCTGTCTCAGAAATGGTCAGGGTTTGGCCGCTAGCTCCTGTACTCCATGCAACCGACTCCCATCCTGTTCCGGCATCGAGAATAGTCTCGCTGTCACAGATAAAAAGTGAATCGAGTCCGAAATCAAACTGAGGTTCAAATACGTTCACAGCAACCGTATCTGTGCAGGTTTGGAACTCGTCGGTCACCGTCACGAAGTAGATCGAATCAGCGACCGGCGAAACGGTTATGGCTTCAGTGGTATCACCCGTAGACCATTGAATGTCAACCGTAGTCAGGTTGGTGAATTCGCAGACAAAGGTGTTCAATATGGCATCATTGGGCATGTCGTTCCACTCACCGGTTGAGCCGCTCATTTCTCCGTAATGTTCTATACCACCGGAGTTATTTGGCTCATTTGGCGTATTCCAGTTGGTGTAGGTTACCGGCTCGCCCGTGACCCATTGCCAGTCGCCCTCAACATCTTGATCGGTAAAGCCGATCCATTGTCTTGTAGGTGAATGAATCGAGAGGATAAAGTTGTTTTCTGCTGCTGAATTGATGGTCACGAGGTGGCCACCGAGTCCGCTGCAGGTGCTCTGTGCGTTGGTCCAACTCTGTGACTGCCCGCTGATGTAGTATTGGCTGTCACCAAATTCCCCTCCATAGTTGAGTCCAACTATATCGCCGGGCTGAGTAGCATTTTGATTGATACTAAAAGTCACTGAATCGCCGAGGCAAATATCCTGATCGTCTTCAATGATGTTCGCTTTAAGCAAGAACAGCTCAAGTGTATCTGCAGAAGTGCAGGCCCCTTCGTCAACGTCAACATAGTATTGACCAGATTCTGTAACGGTAATCGTCTGTGTAGTTTCACCGGTATTCCACAGGTATGACGCCATGCCTGCACCGGCATCGAGGATCGCTTCAGGTCCGCAGACATACAGGGTATCTTCCGGGAGTTCGTACTGTGGGGTGAACACCTCAATGAGGACTGAATCAGTGCATGTTTGATTCTCATCGGTGAGAGTGAGCGTGTACCAGGTGTCCTGAGTAGGCTGTACATTAATGCTGTTATCCGTAGATCCGGTGCTCCATTCAAGCGCAACGTCGTTGAATTCAGAGACTTCACAAACGAAACGCTGAGCAGAGAGTCCGCTCACATCATTCCAGTCGCCAAATGCAGTCATTACGGTAAAGTCTTCGCCTCCTGCACCAGGGTCAGAGTCATTCGGTTCACCGCTGTTCCAGTTGGTGTACGTAACCGGGTCACCGTTCATCCACGTAAAGGTGCCTTCATTATTCTCATCGGTAAAGCCGATGTACACCTGGCTGTTTCCGGTGAAACTGTTAATGAAGTTGTTCTCAGCAGCACTGTTAATCGAAACCAAATAGCCACCGTTGTCTTCGCAGGCCGTTCTGGCATTGGCTACCGGCGAGGTACCATTCGAGTAGTAGTATTCACTTCCGTTGAACTCACCCTCGAAAGAGAAACCGGCAAAATCGCCGCCTCCGGATGGAGTAGTCACTGCTGATAGGGTTACACTCTCACCGAGGCAGATTTGTTGGTTGCCCTCAGCAATGCTCGGGTCGAGAATAATAACCTCAAGGGTGTCTTCAGCTATACAAGCGCCTTCGTTCACGGCTAAAGAGAAAGTGCCTTCTCCGGCGTCAATGGATTGGGTTGTTTCGCCGGTACTCCAGAGATAACCTTCAGCGACCCCTGCATCGAGCGTAGTTGTTGGTCCACACGCATAGAGGGTATCTTGTGCAAAGGAGAACTGGGGATTTTCTACTGAGACAGTGATGCTGTCGGTACAGGTTTGAATGCCATTATCGAAGGTTACGTAGTAGGTTGTTGTTACGGATGGAGAGACCGTGATGCTGTTACCCGTTTCATTGGTACTCCAGGTCACTTCTACGTTCTGACCTCCGTCAAATTCGATCAGAAACGGGAAACTGGCTGTACCGTCAAGGTCGTTCCATTCAGCGTCTTCCTGCATTTCGCCGTAATGCTCAGCACCTTGCAGGTTATTGGGTTCGGGAGACGGACCGCCTTCCCAGTTGGTGTAAGTTACAGGTTCTCCGCTGAGCCACACCCAGTCGCCTTCTGTGGCTTCATCGGTGAAGCCGATCCATTGGCGGACAGCAGGGTTGGCCGCATGGACGAACGCATTCTCTGCTGCACTGTTGATGGAAACCAGGTACCCACCTTCTGCATTCGCACGATCGCGGGCATTGGGCCACGTGTCTGTATCGGGCGACTGATAGTAGAAATGCCCGTCGAGCTCGCCGTAAAAGGAGAACCCTTCCGGATCAGGGGCGATACCGCTGTATGCGACGGTGGCACTCAGTGTAAGGCTTTCACCTGCACAGATGGTGGTATCCGGCTGATTAATTGCTCCGTTCAAAAGGTCAACGTAGACACTGTCAGTAATCGTACACAGCGCAGATGTAGCCGTCAATGTGTAATATCCTGAGGCATCTGCTACGATGTTGGTTGATGTTTCTCCTGTGCTCCATGAGTAGGTGTCAAAATCAGTCGGACCCATAAGGGTGGTGGTGTCCACCTGACAGAGTACGATACTGTCTTGAAAGGTGAAGCTGCAATCCTGGGCTTTGAGGGTATTGGCCGTAATAGCGAGAACAGCCACTAAGGCTAGTAAAGTTAAAGTTGAGCGCATTTTTTGGTCAGTTAGTAGGCCGTGAAAGTACTTTGATCTTTTTCGAGGTCAAAGTGATCGATAAGGAGTTAATGATTAATTAACCCCTGATTTAGAGAGGGATGGCCACTTCATGCAATCGCACGCTCCTCCCCTTTTCACATCTCTTGTATTCAAGTCTACAATCTTTATCGTAATATTGCGATATACAATTGACCACTATGGAAAACGAAAAAGCACTCAAAGACATCGTCAAGACGCGCTACGCGCAGATAGCAGAGCAAGGCAAAGCTGAAAATGCCTCTTCCTGCTGCGGAGCGACCACACCTTCAAATAAGGTGTACAACATCATGATGGACGATTACACCGGTACTGACGGCTACGTAGAGGATGCCGATCTCGGCCTGGGTTGTGGACTTCCAACTGCGTTTGCGCAAATCAGCAAGGGTGATACGGTGATTGACCTCGGCTCCGGCGCCGGGAATGATTGCTTCGTCGCCCGCCATGAAACCGGTCCGGAAGGCAAAGTGATTGGCATTGACTTCACCCCGGCTATGATCAATAAAGCCCGGGAGAATGCTGAGAAGCTCGGACTCAACAACGTGGAGTTCCGAGAAGGGGACATTGATGCAATGCCGGTGAACGACAACGTTGCAGACGTCATCGTGAGTAACTGTGTGCTGAACCTCGTGCCGAACAAAGAGAAAGTCATCAACGAAATCTACCGAGTACTCAAACCGGGCGGACATTTCAGCATTTCAGACATTGTGCTTGTGGGTGACCTTCCGGGTGCCTTACGCGCCGATGCCGAAATGTATGCGGGCTGCGTAGCGGGTGCGATTCAAAAAGCAGACTACCTACAACACATCCAGGATGCCGGATTCACCTCAGTCACCGTACAAAAAGAGAAAACGATATCCATTCCGGATGACATTCTCGAAAAGTACCTGTCTTCAGCAGAAATCGAAGCGTTCACATCAGGCGAGACCGGTATTTTCAGCATCACGGTTTACGCCGAAAAGCCGGGGGACAAACCTACAAAGCGAAAAGTGAAGCTCGCAGACGTCCAGAGTGGGTGCAACCCTAAATCCGGATGTTGTTGATGTACGATTCATGATGTACAATTCACAATGCACGATTCATGATGTACAATTCACAATGCACAATGCATGATGCACGATGCACAATGGACGATGAAATGCACAGAACCGAATTATAAATTATGCATTCTCACAAAGGTCACCCTCCCCTGGTTCGCCACCCCAATCAGGTAACTTTCACCATTGATGGTAAGCTCCTGCACATCGCGCATGTCGTACGGAAGTGACAGGCCACTTTGTGGAGTAAGCTCGGATTGCCAGCCGTCCGATGTGTTGTAAAGCACGACTCCATTGCCGGCGTCGTAACGGACCGTCTCCACTTCGGCGCCGAAGAAGTTGCCGGCAAGGATGAGATCCATTCGGTTATCGTTGTTGAGGTCGCGGACGATAATACTGCGCGTAGGTGCGAGCTGTGCAGCGACCGGAAGCTTCTCTTGGCGCCAACTGCCTTCTTCATTCCACAAAATCATGCTTGAGAAGGTGTGCGCCTCCAGTTGGTAGGATGCATCGAGTTTCTCTTGTGTGTAAATCGACTCAAGGTCGCTGGTGGCGAAGCTTTCGTAATCGTCAAACTTCTGAGCGATGAAGGGCATTTGCTCAGAGCTGCATTCACGTCCGCGGACAGGCAGCAAGGTTTCATCGCCATACTTCGCCAGCACAATATCGAGGGTGCCGCTGTCGTCGAAATCATTGACGTAGCAAAGCAGCGGCTTCTCGGGCTTGGGATGAAACTTGTTGTTCTCACCGAGGTTGCCGCAGATCAGATCCTTATCACCGTCGCCATCGAGGTCGGCTGCTTGCACACTGAACCACCAGCCGTTGAGCTTATCACCAAACGATTGTGCGTCGCTGAGCCCATCCGGGCCACCCAGAAAGAACTGTGGTGCCATCCATTCGCCTACGACGACAAGGTCGAGCCAGCCATCCCGGTCAAGATCTACCCAGGTGGCATCCGTGACCATCCCGAGGTCTGCCGCAGCCGGAAACAGCTCTTCTGTCGCATCCTCGTACCCACGTCCGGTGTTGCGCAAAAGTTTGCATCCCGGTGCATACGGGTAGCGTCCCGGAATATGGCGTCCGGCCACGAAAATGTCGGGATCGCCGTCCTTGTCCGCATCCGCCGCTTTTGCGGCGCCTGAAGCCATCAACAACTTGGGTAGCAAACCGGTCGCATCGCGCAGCACGCCATTCTCGTTCACGTACAAGCGG
This sequence comes from Flavobacteriales bacterium, assembly GCA_018402085.1. Lineage (GTDB taxonomy): Bacteria > Bacteroidota > Bacteroidia > Flavobacteriales_D > Sanyastnellaceae > Sanyastnella. Next base: position 1,536,818 of record JAGYJM010000002.1, read on the forward strand.
TCTTGCAAAAAGGGCGAACCACTGCCCTGCCCCGCATCACCGCTGCACACGTACAAATCGATGTCGCCGTCACGATCAGCATCCAGCGCTTCTGCGCTGACATCTTCAGTACCCAGATGCTGCTGCAAATCAGGCTGTTGCGTCAACTCAAAACGCCCGTCAGCCGTCTGCGCATACACCGCGGCAGGTTGACCCGCCGTGCCTCCGATGAACACATCATCGCGCCCATCGCCCGTGAAATCAGCCACTGCGAGCGCCGGACCATGCTGCGACATGCGATGCGGCAAGAGCACCTCCTCTTTGAAGTCGTTGAACTTGTTCTCACGATGCACGAAATCGATGCCGAGGCGATCAGTGAGCGTTTCAAAGCGTTTATTTTTTCCGCGTAAAAACGCGGGATGCGAACGCGCACCTTGCTTCACGAGGTCGTGAATGGTATTGGCGCTCAGGTCTTTGTAAACATCCGCGGTGCCATCCGGCCACCACACGGTGATACTATCAATCGATGACTGCGTGCCAAGACCGAAGTACAGACGATCATCGACTGAACCGAGGTAACCGCGGACGGGCTGGGCGTAACGCACCTGGTCGAGCTCGCCCGCAGTGACCGCAATGCGCGCACCGATGCGATGCTGCTGCGGCAAGGTGAAGGCAATCCAGTTGTGGTCTTTTCCGGCGGCGGTATTCTCGTACACCGAGGCCACTTCATCGATGTTGTTCACGATCAGCTCGAGGTCGCCATCGTTATCGAGGTCTGCATAGGCGGCGCCGTTCGAGTTGATCTTCTGCTGAAGTCCCCACTGCTCATTGCTGCGCTCAAAGCGTAGGCCGTTCGTGTTCCGAAAGGCGTAATTGCGCAACTTCGTTGACGGAATCAACTCAAGGATGTCGCCCAGCGCAAGCTCTTCTTGCTGCTGCTGCAGTTCTTCAACGTTCTTGCGGAGGTCGTTGTCTTTGGTATCGCGCTTGTAGCCGTTCGTGATGTAGATATCCTGCAAACCATCGAGGTCGAAATCAGCGAAGAGTCCGGCCCACGACCAATCGGTCTGGTGGACACCACTCACCTGCGCGATGTCGCTGAAGGTGTTGTCGCCATTGTTCAACTGGAGGGTATTCACCATGTACTGGTAGTGCCAGCCGAGCTGCACCCGCGCCTGAAAACGCTCGAGGTCCATCGAGGCCATGTTGCGCTTGGCGCGTTCGTGCGTTTCAAAGGCCATATCAAGCTGTAGTAAATCAGGCCAGCGGTCGTTGTTGAAGTCAGCGAAGTCGCAGCCCATGCCGTAGTTCGAGGTGTGCTTCATGCGCGCAGTGACTTCGTTCTTAAAAGTACCGTCGCCCTGGTTCACCCAAAGGTGGTCGCCTTCGTCGAAATCGTTCGAGACATAAATGTCAGGCCAGCCGTCGAGGTTGACGTCGTCAATCGCAACGCCGAGACCGAAGGCAAAATCAACGATGCCCACGGCTTCAGTGGCATCCACGAAACGGCCGTACTCATTGCGGTAGTAGCGATCTGATTCGAGCAATCCGGCTTGCAGCATCTGCTGCAGCTCTTGCATATTGAGCCGGTTGCGAAACTTGTCAGGATGCGTCACCAGGTAGCAGTCGAGGTCACCGTCGCGATCGGCATCAAAGAAGGCCGCCTGGGTGGAATGCCCTGTGTAATTGAGTCCGTAGCGCTTCGCTTCTTCTTTGAACCCCTTCCCCTCCTGATTGATGAATAGCCGATTGGTACGTTGCGTCGCGTCAACGTGCGGACCGGTGCGACAGACGTAGAGATCAAGCCAGCCGTCGTTGTTGATGTCCACCACGGATGCACCACTGCTCCATCCCGGGTACTGATCAATGCCCCAGGAGGCGCTCACATCTTCAAAGGTCAGGTCGCCTTGATTCAGGTAGAGCTTATCGTTGACCTGATTCCCGGTGAAATAGAGGTCTTGCAGTCCGTCATTGTTAAAATCACCCACCGCCACACCACCACCGTTGTAGAGGTAATCGTAGCGAATGACGTTGATGCTGTCGTTCTCGACGAGGTCATTCCGAAAATGAATGCCCGTTGCTGCAGTGTCGAGCAATTGAAACAACGGTTGGTCGGCAGCATCCGATTCAGCAGAGGCATCAGTGCTTTGCTCAGGCGCTGAAGCATCGCCGCAGGCAGCGACAAGCAGAGAAAACAGGATTGCGATGAAGGCCAGACTTCGCATGGTGGTTGGGGTTTGGGACGAAGTTAAGGCATACAGACGTGTGGACAAATGGACTCATGGACTTATGGACTTATGGACAATTTCGGGAAACTGGGGAACTGGGGAACTGGGGAACTGGGGGACTGGGGGACTGGGGGACTGGGAAGTTCAAAAAGCAGCGCATCCCGATAGCTATCGGGATGCGCTGCCCATGAACCTGCAAACCTACCCAGTGTGGCGGCGGCTATTGCCGCCGGTCTAGTGAAGCGAAGCGCATCACAACTCAGCAGCGGCTATTGGCGCCAGCATATTGGATGCCAACACACATCTTCTGCAAGCCTGATGTTAACCAGCTTCTGAATTCATACGAGCAAGCGGTTAAAGCTCACTCACGATTTGCTTGATGCTATTCATTATCCGCTTGCTTCTTTCCTCTCTACCTTCGTAAAAAAGATGCCCGAGAATGGCTTCCTGCATTATCCGTTTGTCGAGTATGTTTTCCAATTGTTCTTTCAAGTAAGGTCTTACATCCTTCGGCGAGTGGATCAGTTGCTCCACGATATCTGTACGATTATCGAATACGTATACTATGTCTTCAAAGTCATGACTTGTCCTTGGGTCACTCGCGCCTCTATCGTTAAAAGCGGTGAATTTGGAAGCTAAGAAGTAAGGCAGCGGCAGGTTACGTTGTCTTCCGCTGTTTGCTTAAATCCTTTTTGAGTCAATTCCTCCCGAATGGCCTCCAATTCTCCTATAGAAGCAATTGCCATGCTGATGTCTACGTCCTTTGTTGGCCGCACGTCATCAGCTGCCGAATCATTAATGTATAGGCTCACCGTAGCGCCTCCTACGTACACCACCTGCTCATTCATTTCCCCGAGAGCCGTAGCGATTTTGCGGATTACTGCAAGATTGATAGCTGTGTTCTTTAGCATATTCGACTTTTCAGTTCTTCAATGGCCAGATTTTTCTCTCTTGCTTTTCCAGCGCGCAATGCATCCGTTAAGGCCAGGAGTGCATAAAGGTTTTGGTCTTCCAATGCTGCTTGAGGCGCAGATTTGTAGAGAGGAACAATGGCTTGCCCCCTTACCTGACCAGTGGCAAAGGGCCAAACGTAGTGTTCACCACTGCTAATCACTTCATTTAATGGTGCAGCCGAGTGGGCCGTTGGCAGCCCTCTCACTACTGATCCGGGTTTGACGGGAAAGACGACCGCAATTCCGTATTGTAAAAAATCCATTAAGGCTAGCCGCATCACTCTTTTACCGCTATGGTCTAGCAAGCCAGCATATTTCGAGCGGGCGACCGACTGACTGACCTCACTTTGGCTCATTCTCAGTGATTGTGCCAACGGTATTTGCTGCCAGTTATCATTGCCAAGTGCTATGATTTTTAAGAGCACAACAATGTCTTGTGGCTTCATTCCAGAGTGTATTGGTCTCATCTTTTTGTATTATCGCGTATTGCAATATGCGATATTTTTCGCGAAATCACGCCTTACGCAACCTCTGATTTGAAGATATTTCGAGAAACTTGTGGACTTATGGGCCTGTGGACTTATGGACTCATGGACCTATGGACCTATGGACCTATGGACTTATGGACTCATGGACCTATGGACTATTTCGGGGAACTGGGGTACTGGGAAATGTGGAACGTTAAAGGCAATTCGTCGGGGGGGGGCTTTGTGGTACAAGTCTTCTTGTCTCTCCCGACACCCTTGCCAATATTTTTAGCAAAGCTTGCGTTCAATTCAAAAAACTAACTAAATTAGCAATGCCAATAAGGTGAGCAATCTTATTGGCGCTTACCTGAACAGTAGTAACCACGTAAAAACCCTGCGAGATGGCGGAGCGATCTATTATGCATCTTGATCTCGACACCTTTTTTGTGTCGGTAGAACGGCTGGCTGACCGACGGCTGGCGACGCGTCCCATTCTGATTGGCGGCACAAGTGACCGCGGTGTGGTGGCATCGTGCAGCTATGAGGCGCGCCGCTTTGGGGTGCACTCGGGCATGCCCATGAAAATGGCGCGGGAGCTTTGTCCGGAAGCCATCGTCATTCGCGGCAACTCGGCAACCTATTTAAAGTACTCCGATATGGTCACTGAGATCATTCGTGAAGAGGTGCCCATCTTCGAGAAGTCGTCAGTAGATGAGTTCTACACCGACCTGACGGGCATGGACCGTTTCTTCGGCTGCGTGAAGTTTGCGCACGAGTTGCGGCAGCGGGTGATCCGCGAGACGGGGCTGCCTTTGTCGTTTGGATTGTCGACCAGCAAGACCGTGGCGAAAGTAGCGACGGGCGAGGCGAAGCCCAACAGCGAGCTGCACATCGCCCGCGGCACCGAGCAGCCCTTTCTGGCGCCTTTGTCGGTGCGGAAGATCCCGATGGTGGGAGAGAAAACCTACCAGACGCTCCGCAACCTCGGAGTGCGGGTGATCCAGACCATACAAGAGATGCCGCCTGACATGATGGAGAACGTCCTCGGGAAGAACGGCATCGCGATCTGGAAGAAAGCCCGTGGTGAAGACAACGCCCCGGTGATGCCCTACAGCGAGCGCAAGTCGATCTCGACCGAGCGCACCTTTGACCGCGACACCACTGACGTGTCGAAGCTGCGCGGCATCCTGCTGGCGATGGCCGAGAACCTGGCGTTTCAGTTGCGCCGCGGACAAAAACTCACCTCCTGTGTGACCGTCCGCGTACGCTATTCTGATTTTCAGACCTACACCTTGCAGCAGCGCATTCCGTACACCGCCGCCGACCACTTGCTGGTCCCGCGGGTGCTCGAGCTCTTCGATCGCCTCTACAACCGCCGTTTACTGGTACGTTTGATCGGCGTGCGCTACAGTCACCTTGTGGGCGGCGGCTACCAGATCAACCTGTTTGACGACACCGAAGAGCGCGTCCGCCTCTACCAGGCGATGGATAAGATCCGCATTCGCTACGGTGACCGCGCAGTAGTCACCGCCGCCGGATTGCACGCCCGCACAATCGGAAGGAGCAATCCGTTTAATGGGGATGCGCCGCTATTGCTTGCCAATAGGCGGCAATAACGAACAATCAAACCATTGAGCATTCGAACAATCAAACTATTGAACGATGATAAAGAAAACAGCAGCATCCGTAAATCGGGCCGGAATTCAGAACAGAATGCACCTTCAAAGTGGCTATTTTCAGAGGCACAAAGGCATTCCACCATGACTTACAGACGGCTTGATGACCGGTTGGTTTCATGGGTTCTCGAGAATACCCCTCTGTCCCGCACATGCGGGACATCTCCCCTGATTTCAGGGGAGACTTGGTTGAGTAGTATGCTTTATAAAACAAGGCTCTCCTCAGATGAGGAGAGCTGTCGCCCCCCGAGACTTCGGGGGGCGACTGAGAGGTTGATATGAGAACTTCGGGAGCGACCTGTTAAGGACGGCAATATGCCGTCCCCTCAGGGGCTTTGGACGGTATTCAAGCAGCGCAAGTATGCGCTGCCGACCACGCGACGGTTAGACCATCAGTCTGTCAGTCCGCAATCGCCAATCTGCAATTATCAATGCTTACCTTTCACCAACACCCACACTTCTGAGCACCTGATTGCAATCAGCAATCTGCAATCGGCGCTCTGCAATCATAAATACCATGTGCGGACGCTACATCACCGTTTCGAAAATAAAGACCATTGAAAAGCGCTTCAACGTGACCGCGCCTCAACCCGAGCTATACACGCCGAATACGAACGTGTCGCACGGAGAGCGGGCGCCGGTAGTGGCGAGCGATAAACCGGGAGAGCTGCAGTTCTTCCAGTTCGGGTTTACCCCGTTCTGGGCACAGAAGCAATTCTACATGATCAACGCCCGGGCCGAAGGTGATTACAACAAAGAAGACGACCCGGCATTCACCGGCACGCGCGGCATCATCAACAAACCGATGTTCCGCAAATCAATTCGCTCGAAGCGCTGCCTGGTGGTTGCTGACGCCTTCATCGAAGGACCAAAGAAGGAGAAGCTGAGCAAGCCCTACGTGGTGTACCTTAAAGACAAGGTTCGTCCGTTCGCGCTCGCAGGCATCTGGGATGAATGGGTGAACAAGCAATCGGGCGAGGTGGTGCATTCGTTCGCAATCATCACCACGGTCTCGAACGACCTCCTGCAGCGGGTCGGGCACCACCGCTCGCCGGTCATTTTACGTCCGGAGCAAGAGCGCGACTGGATCAACCCCGATCTCGCACTGAGCGAGGTCACCGCCATGCTTGATCCCTGCGACCCCGCGCTGATGAACGCCTACCCGATTGATCCGCAGATCAAGAATCCGCGCGCCAACGGCGTCGATCTTCTCAAACCCATCGGAGAACGGGTGTATTCGGAGTATGAGTATGAGATTTATGAAGAAGTCAAGCTTGAGGGGATGAAAAGCTGAAGAGTGAGAGTGAAAATGAAAATGAAAATGAAAGTGAAAGTGAAAATGAAAGTGAGAGGAGGGTTGGTCGATGACGCCGCATTCTTGCGGCGCGCTGCGGCTTGGGTAAATCACAGATAGGGACGGTCTTCCAGCCGTCCGAGAGTTTTTGAATCACGATGCGTATTGTGGAATGAAAATGAAAATGAGAGTGAGAGGAGGGTTGGTCGATGACGCCGCATTCTTGCGGCGCGCTGCGGCTTGGGTAAATCACAGATAGGGACGGTCTTCCAGCCGTCCGAGAGTTTTTGAATCACGATGCGTATTGTGGAATGAGAGTGAGAATGAAAATGAAAATGAAAATGAGAGTGAGAGGAGGGTTGGTCGATGACGCCGCATTCTTGCGGCGCGTTGCGGCTTGGGTAAATCACAGATAGGGACGGTCTTCCAGCCGTCCGAGAGTTTTTGAATCACGATGCGTATTGTGGAATGAGAGTGAGAATGAAAATGAAAATGAGAGTGAGAGTGAGAGGAGGGTTGGTCGATGACGCCGCATTCTTGCGGCGCGTTGCGGCTTGGGTAAATCACAGATAGGGACGGTCTTCCAGCCGTCCGAGAGTTTTTGAATCACGATGCGTATTGTGGAATGAGAGTGAAAATGAAAATGAAAATGAGAGTGAGAGGAGGGTTGGTCGATGACGCCGCATTCTTGCGGCGCGCTGCGGCTTGGGTAAATCACAGATAGGGACGGTCTTCCAGCCGTCCGAGAGTTTTTGAATCACGATGCGTATTGTGGAATGAGAGTGAGAATGAAAATGAAAGTGAAAGTGAAAGTGAAAGTGAGAGGAGGGTTGGTCGATGACGCCGCATTCTTGCGGCGCGCTGCGGCTTGGGTAAATCACAGATAGGGACGGTCTTCCAGCCGTCCGAGAGTTTTTGAATCACGATGCGTATTGTGGAATGAGAGTGAGAATGAAAATGAAAATGAGAGTGAGAGTGAGAGGAGGGTTGGTCGATGACGCCGCATTCTTGCGGCGCGCTGCGGCTTGGGTAAATCACAGATAGGGACGGTCTTCCAGCCGTCCGAGAGTTTTTGAATCACGATGCGTATTGTGGAATGAAAATGAAAATGAGAGTGAGAGGAGGGTTGGTCGATGACGCCGCATTCTTGCGGCGCGCTGCGGCTTGGGTAAATCACAGATAGGGACGGTCTTCCAGCCGTCCGAGAGTTTTTGAATCACGATGCGTATTGTGGAATGAGAGTGAGAATGAAAATGAAAATGAAAGTGAGAGTGAGAGGAGGGTTAGTCGATGACGCCGCATTCTTGCAGCGCGCTGCGGCTTGGGTAAATCATAGATAGGGACGGTCTTCCAGCCGTCCGAGAGTTTTTGAATCACGATGCGTATTGTGGAATGAGAGTGAGAATGAAAATGAAAATGAGAGTGAGAGGAGGGTTGGTCGATGACGCCGCATTCTTGCGGCGCGTTGCGGCTTGGGTAAATCACAGATAGGGACGGTCTTCCAGCCGTCCGAGAGTTTTTGAATCACGATGCGTATTGTGGAATGAGAGTGAGAATGAAAATGAAAATGAAAATGAAAGTGAGAGGAGGGTTGTGATGGTCACAGTTTCTTCGTGGCGGTTCGGATGCATCCGATGAGGATACCGGTTAGTTCACCAGCTTCAGTAATGAGTGGAGTGAGTTGTTCTTTGCGGGTAGGCTTTACACTCAATAGTATTCTCAATCCGAGTTTGGTCTCATTCAGTTCCTTGAGAGCAATGCGGATTTTATGAATATAGTCTTTGACAGATTCTGCTCCACGTGCCTCTCCGTAGTTCAATGCCACTGAAACTGAGGAGCGAACAAGCTGTTTCGCGATACTGACCTCTACGAGACTATTCTCCGGGCGATCTAGTTCTTTACACACCCCGGCTGGAGACTGTTCAGAAAAGTGTGTCAAGGCAAATGAAATAACAAATACCTTGATACAATGAAAGAGAAATCAGAAGCAGACAAGTTACTGGAAGCGGTCTTATCGGCACTTCAGTCAGGCAAGCCTTTAACGGGTAAGGATGGCGCACTGACGCCTATGATCAAGCACGTTCTAGAAGCGAGTCTTGAGGGCGAGATGGATGCACACGTTGAATCAGCTCGTCCGAACCGTCGTAATGGCAAGGGTAAGAAGCGTGTGAAGACGAGTTCTGGAGAGATAGAAATCGAGACTCCGCGCGACCGCGACGGCACTTACGAACCGAGTCTTATACCGAAACGACAACGGGCGTTAGGCGATAGTCTTGAAAAGAAAATCATAGGGCTTTACAGTTCAGGTATGAGCTATCAAGACATCTCCGATCATATCGATGAGATGTATGACATGAACTTGAGTAAGGCACAACTAAGTGCCATCACAGATAGAGTATGGCCAGAAATCGAAGAGTGGCGAAGCCGGCCGCTCGACTCGGTGTATGTGTTCTTGTGGATGGATGCTATGTTCTTCAAGGTCAAGCAAGACGGACGGGTTAAACAAATGGCTGCTTACATGGCACTTGGAATGAACGTTGAAGGAGAGAAGGATCTTTTGGGCATCTATCTATCAGAAACAGAAAGTTCAGGCTTCTGGTTGGGAGTACTGAATGACCTTGAGGCAAGAGGTGTAGAAGACATAATTATCGCCAGTATCGACAACTTGAAAGGCTTCAAGGAGGTCATAACAACAGTCTTTCCTAGGACAGACGTGCAGCTTTGCATAGTTCATCAGATCCGCAACTCAACACGCTATGTGAACTGGCAAGACAAAAGAGCTGTGGTCCGAGACATGAGGCTGATTTACAGGGCGAATAGCATCGACCAAGCAGAGACTGAACTAGAGAACTTCGAAGAGAAGTGGGGCAAGAAATATCCTGCAATGATCCAATCATGGAAGCGTAACTGGGAGCATCTCACCACCTTCTTCGGATACGATGAACATGTGAAACGAGTAATGTATACCACCAACTCCATTGAGGGCTTCAATCGTCAAGTTCGGAAAGGCACCAAGGCCAAAGGGGCACTCACCTCTGAACGAGCTCTGTTCAAACTGCTGTACCTTGTTACCCAGAAGGTGCAGAAGAAATGGAGTCGACCACAATCCTGGTCAAGGGTTATTGCATCACTTATGATAACCCACAGGGATAGGCTTAGACTCAAATGACACACTTAACTGAACACACCCCCCGGCTGCGAAATTCACCATTCGATTTTCAAGTAGCAGTCCTCTATTCATGAGTGCTTTTGCAATAAAAAAACAGAGAATAATGCCAGATCAGACAATTACTTCATCAACGTACCGAAAAACTTTATGGATGTATAGCATTGCCGTTTATCTACCTCTGTTCCTCTCCCTTTCATTTTCATTCTCATTCTCACTCTCACTCTCACTCTCACTCTCACTCTCACTCTCCCTCTCCCTCTCCCTCTCCCTTTCATTCTCACTCTAACATGCATTCCCACTTCTCCCTCCGATACGGCATTCTTTCACCTCACGAAGTGTTGCAGCACTACGTGGCTGGCGGATTTGACTATGCGCTCATGGCGGATGTCAACAACACCTCCGAGTCGCTGAATTTTGTGCGGATGGCGCAGAAAGAGCAGGTGCGCGCGCTGGTGGGCGTTGATTTTCGCAATGGGGCAACGCGCAAGTACCTAGTGGTTGCGAAGAACAATGAAGGATTCAGACAGATCAATGTGCACCTGTCAGATCACCTCGAGACAAAGCGGCCGTTCGGCGAGCGGGCGCCGTTGATGAGCGAGTGCCTTATTTTTTATCCCTTCGGGGGGCTGCCAAAGCAGCCGATGGCGAATGAGTATGAACTCCTGGAGCCACTGGAGGTACAGCGATACGAGGTGTTGTGCGCACTCGGACAAATCGATGCGAGGCGGCGCGAGCGGATGGTCGCGCTGCCGACGATGAGTTTCCGCCACCAGCGCGACTTCAACACACACCGACTGCTGCGCGCGATCGACAACAACATGCTGCTGAGCAAGCTGCCCGGGTCGGCACAGGCATCGCCCAATGACCGCTACCGCACCCGCGAAGAAGTAGAGCAGTGCTACGCGGCAATCCCTGAATGCCTCGAGCGGGCTGACCAACTGCTCCATCAATGCAGTTTTCACTTCAACTTCGGGACCGAACATCCGCATAAGAACCAACAGACCTATACCGGCAGTCACGAAGAAGACGACCAACTCATCCGGCGCCTTTGCGCCGAAGGAATGAGCTACCGCTATCCGAAAGTGACCCCTGAAATTGAAGCGCGAATCGAGAAAGAGCTGCAAATTATCAGCGAGAAGAAGTTCACGTCGTACTTTCTGATCAACTGGGACATCACCCGCTACGCGCGGAGCAAGGGCTATTTCTACGTAGGGCGCGGCAGTGGGGCGAACAGTGTGGTAGCTTACATCTTGCGGATTACCGATGTGGATCCGATTGAGCTCGACCTCTATTTTGAGCGCTTCATCAACCTCTACCGGCAGAATCCGCCCGATTTTGACATCGATTTTTCCTGGACCGACCGCGAAGACATCACCCGCTACATCTTCGAGCGCTTTGAAAATGTATGCTTGCTCGGGGCCTACAACACCTTTCAATACCGCGCCGTGGTGCGTGAGCTGGGTAAGGTGTTCGGACTGCCGAAGCATGAGATCGACCGCATCGCCGAGGGCGGTTTCAAGCTGCAGGAACTTGATGAACTCTCGCGGCTGGTGGTGCGCTACAGCGAACGCATCCACGGTTTTCCGAACAATATCAGCATACATGCGGCGGGTATCCTGATCACTGAACACCCGATTCAGAACTACACGGCGACGTTCATGCCGCCGAAGGGTTTTCCGACGGCACAGTTCGACATGGTCATTGCCGAAGATGCGGGCATTTACAAGTTTGACATCCTGAGTCAGCGCGGACTGGCGAAGATTCGCGAGTCGCTGGACATCATCGCTTACAACCACCCGGAGGCCGAGGAAATTGACATCCACGATATGAAGCGGTTTAAGCAGGATGAACGCATCAAGCATCTGCTGCGCAACGCAGAAGCGATTGGCTGCTTCTACGTAGAATCGCCCGCGATGCGAATGCTGATGCGCAAACTGCGCGTGGATGACTACCTCGGGCTCGTCGCGGCGAGTTCGGTGATTCGTCCGGGTGTGGCAAAGAGCGGTATGATGCGCGAGTACATTCTGCGCTACCGCTTTCCGGAACGACGCGAAGATGCGCACCCCATCATGCGCGAGATCATGCCGGAGACCTATGGCGTGATGGTGTACCAGGAAGACGTGATCAAGGTGGCGCACTACTTCGCCGGACTCACCCTGGGTGAAGCCGATGTCCTGCGCCGCGGGATGTCGGGAAAGTTCCGCTCGCGCGATGAGTTCAACAAGGCGAAGCAGAAATTCTTTGACAACTGCCGCAAGAAGGGGCACAGCGATGAACTGACGGCTGAAGTCTGGCGGCAGACCGAGAGCTTTGCGGGTTATGCCTTCGCGAAGGGACACAGCGCCTCGTATGCGGTGGAGAGCTACCAGAGTTTGTTCCTCAAGGCCTACTATCCGCTTGAGTACATGGTAGCGACCATCAACAACTTCGGTGGTTTCTACCGCACCGAACTGTACGTACACGAAGCACGAATGCTTGGCGCAACCATCGAAGAGCCCTGCGTGAACCGCGGCGGGATGTCGGCCGTGATCGAAGGGAAAACCATCTTGCTGGGCTTGATCCATGTGAAGGGTATAGACGAGCGCACCGGTCGCTTGATGCTCGCGGCCCGAAAAGAAGCCGGAGCATTCGCATCGCTCGAAGACTTCGTCGATCGCGTGCCGATCGGACTCGAGCAACTGACGTTGTTGATTCGCTGCAATGCCTTCCGCTTCACCGGGAAATCGAAGAAAGAGCTGTTGTGGAATGCCCACTTCTTGCTCGGACATGCACGCAAGCGCACGCCGGTGCACACCTTGTTTCGCTCAACCGTTCGTACGCATCAGTTGCCTGAGCTGTATACTGCGCAGCTTGAAGATGCCTTTGACCAGATCGAGCTGTTTGGCTTCCCTTTGTGCAATCCGTTTGAGTTGCTGCGCGATTATCCATCAGAGGCCCTCGATGCGGCAGAGCTTGAACAGCACATCGGCGAGACGGTTACCGTAGTGGGTTACCTCGTGACCGCGAAGATGACCAGCACCGTGAAGCGCGACAAAATGTTCTTCGGCACCTTCATCGATCGCAAAGGCGCCTGGCTTGACTCGGTGCACTTCCCGCAGATTGCGGCGAAGTATCCGTTTCGCGGACGCGGCATTTACAAGATCACCGGGAAGGTCGTGGAGGAGTTTGATTGCCTCTCGGTAGAAGCCGCGCAGATGGAGAAGCTGCCGATTGTAGAAGATCCCCGGTATGCTGAGAAAAAGGCCTTTGAGAAAACCTTGATGCAGAACAGTGCTGACCGCAGCCGGTCGCGTGGCACCAACAGCGCACAAAATGTCTGATTCGAAACGCCATATTCAACGCTCATCCCTGCGCAGTTCGCGCGGTTCGCAGACGAATCCGCACAACCGCTTTATTGCGCACGAATACGAGGTGCTCGACGAATACCGCGAGCTGTGCCGCATCGAAGATGAACCCGTTGAGAGCGATCGAACCCGCTATATCGCTGTGCATCCGAAGACGATTGTCACGAAAGTGAACAGTCCGGATGTCAACTTCAGCTGGTCGATCAATCCCTACCAGGGCTGCGAGCACGGCTGCGTGTACTGCTATGCGCGCAACAGCCATGAATACTGGGGGTACAGCGCAGGCAAAGACTTCGAGCGCACGATTTTGTACAAGCCGAGCGCGCCACAGCTCTTGCGCGAACACTTTGCGAAGAAAAGCTGGCAGCCCGAGCTGGTCATGCTCAGTGGTAATACCGATTGCTATCAGCCGGCCGAGCGAAAGCTCGGGATTACCCGGCAGCTCCTGGAAACCTTTGCAGAGTGCAAGAACCCGGTAGGGATCATCACCAAGAACGCCCTCATTTGTCGCGACCTGGATGTGCTGAAAGAGCTGAACGCCCAGAACCTCCTACGCGTGACCCTGTCTATCACTACCTTGAACGGAGACCTGCGCCGCACGATGGAGCCCCGCACCTCAAGTGTGAAGCAACGCCTGAAAGCACTCGAAGTACTGACCGAGGCGGGCATACCGGTCCACGTGAACATGGCACCGATCGTGCCCGGACTCAACAGTCATGAGATCTTTGACCTCGTCAAAGCCGTGGGAGAAAGAGGTGCGATTGGCGTGTCGTACATCATGGTGCGTTTGAACGGACAAATCAGCGACATCTTCGAAGACTGGATTGCCGAGGCCTGGCCTGACCGGGCGCCGAAGGTGCTGAACCAGATCCGTGAGTTGCATGACGGTACGTTGAATGACAGCGCATGGGGCCGACGCATGAAAGGCAGTGGTCACATTGCCGAGCAGATCAAGCAGATGTTTGATGTGGCACGCAAACGTCACATCCGGCCTTTTCAGGCCGAACCCATCAACACCCGTAGTTTCAAACGTCCGTCGAAGCATGGACAGACGACGCTGTTTTAGAGTGAGAATGAGAGTGAAAGTGAGAGGATGTTTGGTCGATGACGCCGCATCTTTGCGGCGTGTCACACCTTAGGTAAACCACAGAGAGGGACGGTCTTCCAGCCGTCCGAGAGTTTTTGAATCACGATGCGTATTGTGGAATGAGAGTGAGAATGAAAATGAAAATGAGAGTGAAAGGAGGTTTGGTCGATGACGCCGCATCTTTGCGGCGTGTCACACCTTAGGTAAACCACAGAGAGGGACGGTCTTCCAGCCGTCCGAGAATTTGTGAATTACGATGCGTATTGTGGAATGAGAGTGAGAATGAAAATGAAAATGAAAGTGAGAGGAGGGTTGGTCGATGACGCCGCATCTTTGCGGCGTGTCACACCTTAGGTAAACCACAGAGAGGGACGGTCTTCCAGCCGTCCGAGAATTTGTGAATTACGATGCGTTTGGTAGAATGAGAGTGAAAGTGAGAGGAGGGTTGGTCGATGACGCCGCATCTTTGAGGCGTGTCACACCTTAGGTAAACCACAGAGAGGGACGGTCTTCCAGCCGTCCGAGAATTTGTGAATTACGATGCGTTTGGTAGAATGAGAGTGAAAGTGAGAGGATGTTTGGTCGATGACGCCGCATCTTTGCGGCGTGTCACACCTTAGGTAAACCACAGAGAGGGACGGTCTTCCAGCCGTCCGAGAATTTGTGAATTACGATGCGTTTGGTAGAATGAAAGTGAAAGGAGGTTTGGTCGATGACGCTGCGGCCTCGGGCCGTATGGACGAAGTTAGGAAATCGGTGAATAGGGAGGCTTGATTTGAATAAGCCGAGGCATCGAAGGCAACAAAATTTATTACCTCACGTTTCTATGCATAGATAAATGATGTATATTTGTCCTATGCATACGAAAGAACTCATTAAAGGCACCTTGTCTACCATTATCCTGACCCTGTTGCGAGAGAACGGTCGGATGTACGGCTACGAGATCTCACGGGAAGTGAAGGAGCGCACAGCCGGTAAGATCCTTATCAAGGAGGGGTCGCTGTATCCGGCGCTTCATAAGCTGCTCGACGAAGGAATGATTTCCAAAGAGGAGGTGGCCTTAGGGAAACGAAAACGCATTTACTATAAACTCACAAAGCCCGGAATGGAGACAACCGAAGCACAGGTGAACGACCTGGTGAGCTTTTTTGACACTGTTCAGGCTTTGATATTAAACGAACGCCCTCTATCGAATGCGTGAACTGACCGAAGAGGAAATCACTCGGGTCTGTCGCTTCATTGAGCAAGAGGTTTCAAATGAGCAATTGCAAGTGGAACTGATCGACCACTGCTGTTGTTTGCTGGAGCACTCGCTAGGTGAAGAAGATGACTTTGATAACGCACTCATGCGATCGGTGGGTGTGCTGTCAGCGGACGGTTTGCCGTCAGTAGAGGCGGAACTCAACTATGTTTTACTTCCTAAAAATCAAAAAATCATGAAACACATGCTTTATATCTTTGGCTTTCTGGCGGCTTTCTTCCTGATGGCCGGACAAACCATGAAGGTCATGCACTGGCCCTATGCTAACATCACGGTAATCATCGGTGCATCTGCCCTGGTGCTGGCTATGCTCACCTTGTTAGCAAATGTTATCGCGAATGCTGCAAACTGGTCTTCTGGCGCGCGATTGCGGGCGCTCACGGGTGGCTTTGGCGGACTCTTTTTTGGAGCAGGAATTCTTTTGAAGATGCTGCACCTGCCACCAGCAGGCGTGCTGTACATTTTAGGGATGTCGCTTATCACATTTGTGTTTGTACCCACCTTTTTCTGGCACCTCTACAAGCGCGAGATCGCGAGCGCATAGGGCCGAACAAAGCTTCTGAAAAAGCGCCCTTTGCGGCGCTTTTTCTTTTTGTTCAAAAAGGCACGAATACCAGCTTGAGATCAATTCTGATCAGGCGCCCATTCATAGATAAAACCAAGCGTCACCGTTCCGAAGTGCAGCCAGTTTTTGACGTAGCCATCGCCCGGTCCGGTTTCATCTTCAGAGGTGCCTACTGCGCCTCCGCCGAGATAACGGAGGTTGACAAAAGCCCTGACCGGAGCCCACATTCAACATACGTGGTATGCTTGTCGATCTTTCACTTTGTGAAAATCGACAGCTCCCCTTGCAGGTGAGCAGCTTGCGGAAAGGGAATCTCGGACTCAAACTCCAGCTCAAACTGTCGTCTCCACCACCCCTCAGTCGATCTTTCACTTTGTGAAAATCGACAGCTCCCCTTGCAGGGGAGCAGCTTGCGGAAAGGGAATCTCGGACTCAAACTCAAACTGTATTCTCCACCACCCCTCAGTCGATCTTTCACTTTGTGAAAATCGACAGCTCCCCTTGCAGGGGAGCAGCTTGCGGAAAGGGAATCTCGGACTCAAACTCAAACTGTATTCTCCATAACCCCTCACCCGATCTTTCACTTCGTAAAAATCGACAGCTCCCCTTCCAGGTGAGCAGCTTGCGGAAAGGGAATCTCGGACTCAAACTCCAACTCAAACTGTCTTCTCCATAACCCCTCACCCGAGCCCACTTCGTGGCCTCGGGAGCTCCCCTGCACTAGGAGAGCATTTGAGTATTTACTCGTCCCGAAGGCGTCCCGAAAGAGACAAAAAAAGCCGCTCTGGAAAGAGCGGCTTTCTTTCAGCTATACTCATTATCAGCGCACAATCAAATTAGTTGTAGCGCGCTTGCCATTGCGTGTCAGACTTAGATGGTAAACACCCGGAGCAAGATCGTTAACGTCAATCACCTCTTTGTGTTGACCCAACGAGGTGGTGATGTTTCTTTCTTGCAACTTACGCCCGGTAAGATCATGCATCTCAAATGTGAACACTGCAGCTTCCGTTGACTCGAGGTCAAGCGTGATCACGTCAACAGCAGGATTCGGATACACCGACCAGCCGCTTAAGCCTTCAAGCTCGGCGATATCCACTACTGTTACAATCACTTCAACACGATCACTCTCACATTGAGTAAGCGGAGTAGATACATGCCAGTCGTAGAAGAAATAGTAGAAATCAAGCTGGGTATCACCGCTGATGGATGTTCCGGTAACTGTTGCAAGGTTACCTACGGCATAGGGGTACTGCGGATTTGAACCTTGCCCGTCTCGCCAGAGTGATGGATCATTATCAAAAGAGCGAAGACCATAGCCCTCTCCTTCGGGGATGAAAAAGTTGAGAGGAACGTAATGTTCGCCCTCCTCAATCATAAATTCGCCTTCGACAATCACATTATTGTTCGGGCCAATGACACCGATCGAACGCGTGCCTGATTCACCCGCGTAAACTTTCACACTATCCAGCACAAAGTCAGCGTGCGCATCAAACACAACCCAGAAGTCAGAGTTCGGATGGTACTGGCCGTTATTGGTGTCGCGGTCCAGACGAGCTCCCGTTGACGGTTCACCGCCGTACTCGAATACATCTGAAACCCAAAAGCTGGTAGTCGTCTCTGCAAACGGGGTCTCGAAGGTATTCCCGCTGAAAACCGGCTCCATGTCCATCTCGTTTTCATACCACTGCAGCAGGTTCCCCGAGCCTTCAATAGTCGCTGTGCCGGGTGTCTCAATGCTCACGTCTTCAACAAGCGGAGTATCCGGTGCTTCGTATACGACCACCTCCACTTCTTCTGAACTCAACATCCCGGCGCATTGCGCTTCTACTGATACCTGATAGGTGCCGCTTTCTGTCACCGTGATGGCTTGTGTCTCAGAATCGTCACTCCAGCTATAACTTCCTGCTTGCGAAGAAATCAGTTCCACTGAGCCCCCTTCACAAAACTCGAGTTCACCATTGACAGCGATAGTGGGCAATACAGCTTGTACTACCTCTACCGCAATCGTATTGGTGATGCCGCTGCACTCACCGTCAGTTGCTGTTGCGCTGTAATAACCGCTTTCTTCAACGGTAATCGACACACCCGTTTCACCGGTGCTCCACTCGTAAGCCAGTAAGTCGTTCATACCGCTAAGTGTGACAGACTCACCCGGACAAATCTCAACCGGTCCTTCAGCCTCAATTTCAGCTCCGGCGAAGACGCATTCTGTTTCGAGAATGCCATGCACAGTGTTGATGTCAGGGTTTTCAATCTCAGTCACAATGCCACTCGGCCATTCGATTTCAACCAGATCGATATCCGCACTCTGCCCGAGGCCGAAGTGCACATTAAAGGTATTAACGATACCATAGCTCTCCCCTGCGCGCACTTCACGCACCTGCACGCCCCAATCACCGTAGAGTTTGATCTTCGCACCAACGGCATTGATATTTGACACCGTTCCTTCCAGGTCAAACATCACCCAGTTGTTGTCGTTGGTATCGTTGAGGTAGAGAATGTCGGGGTTCGCGAAATCAGCGCCAACATAGATGTTGCCGTAGCTTGCGTACACATCAAGGAAACCATCAGAATTCAGATCGCCGATACCAAAGCTGTGCATCGTATCGCCGTATTCAAAGGTGTTCGCTACTTCGCTGAACGTACCGTCGCCATTATTGTGGAGGTAACGATGTGTACCTCCGGCCCAAATGATATCGTTGAAACCATCATTATCAAAGTCGGCCATTTTCGCCTGTAAAAAGAACCCTTCATAACCACTGAGACCCGCTGCATCAGATACATCGGTGAAGTGACCTGTGCCATCGTTCTCAAGGAGCACAATATTGGTGCTGTGGTTGGTGATGAGGCAATCGAAATCACCGTCATTGTCATAATCTGCAAAATCAGCGGTCCAGCTTTGCTCGTAAATTACGAGCCCACGGCTGAGTGCATCTTCGGTCCAGGTGCCATCGCCGTTGTTGATCCAGAGCTGGTTAATGCGACGCGGGTCATTGGGGTCTGAAACACCTTGACGGCATTTAGCAATATACAGGTCGGTATCGCCGTCATCATCGAAATCACACCAGACGGCGCCATAATTTCCTGAGTGATCAGTATCCGGATAGTCGCTGAAATCATAATCCTCAAGGTCAATTGCACCTGATGGTTCGAGCATACCGTTACCGTCGTTTTGCCAGATGCGTGAGGTGGCGTGGTCATGGCACGCGAAGAAATCAAGGTAACCATCGTTGTCAATGTCATGCATATTGCAATCCTGCATGAACATGCTGCCATTAGATAGCCCGATATCTTGAGAATCCCCCATTCCATCAATGCTGATCATGTGCACCCCATCGTATGAACCGCCGCTCACCACGTCATTGTGCCCGTCATTGTTAAGGTCACCCACCGTGAATCCCCATTGCTCTGCCGAACTCAGCACGCCATAGTCTTCTTCTGTAAAGGCTCCCGGAAGCTGATAAAGCACTTTCAGGTGGTTTGATCCATCGAGCAGAATAATGTCGTCTGCTCCATCATTATTCATGTCTGTAACGCCCACACAGCCACCGCTGTTATAGCTTCCGGGCAAAAGCCCGCTTTGAGGCGTGAATGTCTGGGCAACGGATGCAGCCGAAATGATCATGCCGGCCGCGAATGCGTAAATGTGTTTCATGTACTGATGAGTTTGCAGGGTTATGACGCGAACGCCAGGGTTTTTGTTACCGTAACGGCACAAGATACAAAGTTCAAGCCGCAGATTGCAGAATGGCATCTACGGCTTGAACATGATTCTGTGAATGCTAAGTTGTACGTGTTCTCCTCATTTATTCAGGACAACTGCTTCCGACCAGTGGCAAAAAGAGAAGGATATCATTGGTTGCCACCGATCCATCACCACTTATATCTGTCGTACAGTCTTCAGTGCAGCCAAATTCACTTAGTAAGTTCAAAAGGTCTCCCACGCCGTATATGCCGTCGTTGTTGAAATCACCTATACAGTCGGCTGCTTCTTCTTCATCGGGGTCTATCGTGCCGCTGCAATTGTTGTCGATTCCCTCCGCAGTGCCTGCCGCTCCTGGGAATACAGCATTATTGCTGTCGTCGCAATCGCCTCCGTTGCTTACAAATCCTGCTTGAGGACTGCAGAGTTGTACAACCGGTCCGGCTCCGAACCCGTCTCCGTCGTTGTCAGCAAAGAATGGCTGCGCAAAAGCGCAGGATGCGTCGTCGCATTGCGCGCCCGGGTCGTAATTGCAGGCTTCCGGGTTGGTGCATCCGTCCGGCAGGATGCAGCTTCCGTCATCGAGCAGCGCAAGCGGATCATAGTTGCACGCCGTAGGATCGGTGCATCCGTCCGGCACAAACACGTTGACTTCAACGCGCTCACCCACGCAGCTTATAGATTCGGTTGATACGTGCCAATCATAGAAAAAGTAGTAGTAATTCAAGGCATTCGCACCGTCGATAGAGCTTGAGACGATGGTAGCAAGTCCACCGATATCATAAGGATAATTCAACGTGGCATTCAGGTCATCACGCCATAGCTGTGGGTCGTCATCGAGACAACGCAACCCGTAACCGGTGCCTGCCGGCACGAAGAAATTCAAGGTCACGTATTGCTCCCCTGCAGGAATGAAGATGTCTGCCTGCTGCAACACACTTCCACCGGCATCTATGAGCGCCACCGTCCGTGTGCCGTTTTCGCCGGAGTACACTTTCACACTGTCAAGCGTAATGTCTTCATTGGCCTCAAATTCAAGCCAGTAATTCGAATTAATATGATGCTGACCGTTATCCGGATCGTTCTGCAAGGCTCCGCCGCTGCCTGTAGCACCTCCGTATGTGGTAACATCTTCTACCCAGTAAGAAGCACTGGTATTCAGAAACGGGGTCTCATAAGAACTGCCGGTGGCCAGGGGCGCTGGGTCGTTTTCATTGGCATACCATTGTAGGTTATCGCTAGAACCGCTCAGGATAGCGGCACCGGGGCCCGCTAAGGTTACATCTTCCACATCCGGAATAGAAGGTGCATCGAGTACGTTCACAACAACCTCATCACTGCTCAATGCGTTGGCACATACGCCTGTCACCGCAACCGAATAATTACCCGATTCGGATACCGTGATGCTCTGTGTATCTCCGCCATTAGACCAGGCATAACTTTGCCCTGACGAAGCTGTCAGCTCCACAGTGCCGCCTTCGCAGAATTCAAGTTCTCCACCGGCCTCGATGGTGGGCGCAACAGGTGTTACCTCTTCTACTGCGAAGGTGGCAACTCCAAGACAACCCGCTCCGTCTTCAGCAACCAGGCTGTAGGTGCCTCCTGCCGTAACCTCAATGCTTTGCGTTGCCTCTCCTGTGCTCCATTCGTAACTGAATCCTGCCGGTGCTTCCAGGGTCAGGGCTTCACCCGGACAAAGCTGGTTGCCGCCTTGTGAGGTGATTTCTACTCCACTTAATTGACAGGGTGCTTCAATCACCGTATGATAGGTGTTGATCACAGGATCTTCGATGACCGTTTCAAAACCACTTGGCCACTGCACCACAACACTGTCTACTGCAGCACTCTGTCCAATACCGAAGTGTAGGTTAAAGGTGTTGACAATGCCATAACTCTCACCGGCGCGCACTTCACGCACTTGAACGCCCCAGTCACCATAGATCAGAGCCTTAGCCCCAACGCCATTCAGGTTTGACTCGATACCTTCCAGCTCAAAGGCAATCCAATTGTTGTTGTTGCCGTCGTTGATCCAGAGCTTATCCGGATTGCTGTAGTCAGGCGAGACATACACGTTGCCATAGCTTGCATAGAGGTCAAGAAAACCGTCTTTGTTAAGGTCTCCAATAGCAAAGCTATTCATAGTATTGCCGTACGGAAAGGTATTCGAGAACTCTGAGAATGTCCCGTCACCATTGTTGCGAAGATAATTGTGGGTTCCTCCGGCCCATACAATATCATTGAATCCGTCGTTGTCAAAATCGACCATTTTAGCCTGCAGGAAAAATCCCTGGTAGCCATCAATTCCGGCAGCCGCAGAAACATCAGTGAAAAATCCGTTACCATCATTTTCGAGCAACATGATATTGTCAGAGTGGTTGGTAATGAGGCAATCAAAATCACCATCGTTATCGTAATCAGCAAAGTCTGCCGTCCAGCTCTGCTCAAAGACCACCAGGCCCCGGTTCAAGGCATCCTCAGTCCAGGTGCCATCTCCGTTGTTGATCCAGAGTTGGTTGATGCGGCGCGGATCATCAGGGTCTGAAACCCCCTGACGGCATTTTGCGATGTACAGGTCAATGTCCCCATCTGAATCGAAGTCGCTCCATACAGAACCATAATTGCCCGAATGATCCGTATTCGGAAAGGAACCCGGATCGTAATCAGTCAGGTCTATCAGACCCGTCGTGAAATTCAGTCCGCCGTTACCGTCATTCTGCCAGATGCGGCTCAAGCCTACGTCATGGCAAGCGAAATAATCGAGGTGACCGTCGTTATCGACATCGGCGAAGTTGCAACCTTGCATAAAGAGCTGCCCGTTCTCCAGATTTTCATCCGTCGCCACACCGGGAGAAGAAATACGGGTGAGATGAATCCCGTCAAAGCTACCACCACTGATGACATCAAGATGGCCGTCTCCTTCGAGATCGCCAACGGTAAAGCCCCACTGGTTCGATGAGCTTACTTGCCCGTAATCAACTTCATTCAAGCCGGCTCCACCCTGGTTATACAAGATCTTCAGATGATCCGCATCATCAAGCAGAATGATATCGTCAAAGCCATCCCCGTCCATATCTGTAACCCCTACACAGCCACCGCTGTTGTAGTTGTCTGGCAAGACGTTGCTTTGTTCTGTAAATGTTTGTCCGAAAAGTACACTTGACGCCAGCATGAATGCTGCGCACGCGAAAAAATCGAGCTTTCTCATTTTGGTCTGGATAAGGTCTCTACTCACTTAGGTTGCCCTAAAATACGATTTTTCATCGGAGTCTTCGTCTTTTGATCGATGACCGGCAGCGGATGATCTTCGCGCTGCGCAACCGACATGCGCACACCGCAGTGTGCGCCTACGGCAACAAACCGATAGAAGCGCGTACTTCCGAATAACGGATGCGCGTAGCGCATCCTCTCTGTTTTTCTAACCCCGGCGATCCCCCATCACCGATCCATTCAACCTCACCCCTTCCCTGCCGATCAAAATCGGATCATCGCTGATGCGGCCTTCTTCAGGACCATTTTCGAGTTTCAGCACGCCTCGCGGACAAACTGCAGAGCAGATGCCGCAGCCCACACACGATGAACGAACAATGTTCTGCCCGCGCTGGGCATACCATCGCACATCGATGCCCATTTCACAATAAGTCGAGCAATTGCCGCACGAGATGCACTGGCCTCCATTCGTGGTGATGCGAAAACGCGACTTGAAACGCTGTACCAACCCGAGATAGGCGGCGAGCGGACATCCAAAGCGGCACCATACGCGGCTGCCCATCACGGGATAGAAGCCGGTGCCGATCACCCCTGCGAATACCGAACCAATCAAGAAGCCATAGGTCTTCTGGATGTCATAGGTATCGGCGAACCATACCTGGCTTACGCCAGAGAAATAGGTGTAGAGTGTCAGTCCGGTCATCACCACGGCAAAGACGAGTACACCGTGAATGAGCCAGCGCTCGATTTTCCAGGCTTTGAGTGATTTGTCGCTCAACTGACGGTATGGGTCACCGAGCGTTTCAGCGAGCCCGCCGCAGCCGCACACCCAACTGCAGTACCAGCGTTTGCCGAAAAAGTACACAAACACAGGAACCGCCACAATGATGAGAAGCGTACCCCAAATCATCATGAACAGACCTAGCGTGCCTGCCTGTAGTTTCTGATCGATGTTCCAGCTGAAGAAAAAGTCATAATCCAAGGGCCAGATGTTTTTAAAATCCATCGCCGGCATATTGAAACGCATCATCAACTCCGGAATCAAAAAGGCGAAACATACCTGAAAGAACACCACACTCGCTGTGCGAAGTGTCTGGTACTTGTTGCCGCGGTATTTCACGAACATCCGGATACCCATCACCACCATGACGGTGCAGTACATCAGGCCATATAAGAACCAACGGTCACCGGGTTGCCCTTTGATCCATTGGCTCACAGGGTCAGCAATCAGTGCCCAGCTGATGGTGAGGTCAGGGTAGAAATACAGCAATATGTAAAAGCCTACCAGCCAGCCGAAGACAATCCAGCCTATCCAGCCTCTTGCCGTGGCTTTCGATTGAAAAACATGGTCATTCTTGATGCCGGGGTGGGGTTTTAAAACCACATTCGGCAGGATAAACATTAACCCGCCTGCAATGGCGAGTCCAAAGGTCAGAAACAGCCATAAGCCACGGTTTTCGGCCACCGTGCCTGTCACGGATGCCCGCGCTATGCGCGAGGCCAGTTCGCGGGGCTCGGCGTACATGACCTCATCCCATTTTTCAGATTTTCGCAAAGAATCGTTGACCGCAGTGTAGGTGCTTCTGATGGTTTTACTCAGCGCAAAAGCGCTGGATGCTTCGGTGCTCGTCAGTACATCAGTGAGTGGATCAAGTAAATGCTGCTGCTCTTTTTCATTCAGGACACTTTCGATGGCAGAGCGATCTGCACGAAAGTCGCTGAGGAACAAACTCGCTGTGAACAGGACGATGCCAGCGATCAAAAGAAGAAGGCCAATTTTCCGGATCGTATTCATTTTGCAAATGGTTTTGCCGCCAGAATGCGTTTCCAGCTTTTTCGTTTCGGACGGATGTTCGCTCCGAATGCAGCGTTGAATTGGTTCACGATCGCTTTTTCATGCCGCTGGTAGAATTCTGCATCGAAGTTGGCGTCAGCAAGGTGCTCGAGCACATATTCGACGCTTCGTTCATCCGTGAGCCATTTATCAAAGACCTCATGCCGAAGCCGCATCCCGAAGCTGTTCACCCCAATGAGTGTGTGCGTGTCTTTGGCGAAAACGATCTTCAACCCGATTTGTCCGTTATCATACTCCCAGTAAAAATCTGCTTCATGGTTGGAAAGCTCCGCATCTACCTTCCCATAGGTCTGGTACTCGATATCGAAAAACTTGGCGCTGTTGAACCAGTGCCCGGGCGCATACGCCGTGCGCTCACCGGTTAGGGTCTGTGCGACGGTCTCGCCCATCATGCGTCCGGTGTACCACACCTGTTCAACCGGACGTCTGCCCGGCGGTGGGGTGCGAAACTGCGCGCAGTCACCGATGGCATAGACACCTTCCTGAGAGGTTTCGAGGTACTCATTGATGAGGATGCCTTTATCGGTTTCAATGGGCATATCGCGCAACCAGTCGATGTTCGGACGAACGCCCGCGGTGAGTCCGACCAGTTGGCATTCGATCTCTTCACCGTCTTTTGTTCGGACAGCTCCGGCTCTGCCGTTCTTATCCGGAATGATTTCGTCAAGCTCCGTATTGAAGCGGAGGTCTACTCCATGATCCCTCATGTGACGTGCGACAAGTTCTCCTTCTTCTTTGGGCAGTACGTTGCCCCAGAAGCGGTCTTCACGCACTAAAAACGTGACGTCAATGTCGCGTGTCATCAGCATTTCGGCAAGCTCCACGCCGATCAGACCTCCCCCAACGATCACGGCACGTGTAACCATCCGCCGCTTTTGCGGCGTAAAAGCCTCATGCGTATTCTTCTCAAGGAGTTGCAGATCCTGATAACTGTATAGTCCCTGCACCCCCTCGAGGTCCTGGCCATTTCCATCCGAACCGGTTGGGTACCGAACCCACGGCAAGGATGAGCTTGTCATACCGGATGTGCTTGCCGCTGCGGCAGTGCAGTATGTGCTCGCTGAAGGCGATGTCATCAACGTGATCGAATACGAGGTTGATGCGGTTTTTCACCCAGAAAAAGTCTTCATACGGCTTGGTGTGCGCGTATTTCATGTGCCCCATGTAGATGTACATGAGGGCGGTACGCGAGAAGAAATGCTCCGTTTCACTCGAAATGACGGTTACTTCCGCATCACTCCGTTTCCGAATGTGTCGCGCAGCCGTTATTCCGGATATCCCGTTCCCAATGATCGCAATGTGCATGGTTCTCCCGTTGTTGTGGCTAATGTATTGCAGATGGGCTTGAGAGGTATCACGGAAGTGTAACGGATCGGGGATCTAGGATCGGGGATCGGGGGCAGGATCGGGGATCGGGGATCGGGGATCGGGGATCTAGGATCGGGGATCAGGGGGCAGGATTGGGGATCGGGGGCCAGGATCGGGGATCGGGGGCAGGATCGGGGATGGGGAAGAGCACTGATGGTTGGTGCATCCGTGAAGTAAATCCGAGCATCTGTAAAACGCATGTTTGATGCAGCAATAGTTTCCTCATTATTGCTGCATGAGATACAAACTCACCAAACTCGACGTTTATGCCGAGTCGATTACATTTGCGAAGGATTGTTTCAAGGTTGCGGAAGTCTTGAAGGAGCTCAGAGCATTTGCACTCGCAAATCAGCTGGAGCGCTCAGCGATTTCGATACCCTCAAATATTGCTGAAGGCAACGCGGTTCAGTCAACTAAAGTCTATCGCAAACACATTGATATTGCACTCGGATCAGCACATGAATTGATGGCACAATTAGACTTGGCTCAAGAATATGTTGACCAATCGATCATTGAGGATAAAATGAATCGCCTTGAAATCATCATTCGTAGACTCTTCGGGCTGAGAAGATATTTACTCAGTAAAACGACTGAAAGTTGAAGCGTGCACTAAGCCTAAAAGTCATCCCCCATCCCCGATCCCCCATCCCCGATCCCCCATCCCCTCCCAGGAGCTAAAAGTTCTCACCATTTTTACACGAACGGCGGTAGTGTATTAAACGTATGCTATCTTGAAATCGAATACCGCCAAAATGCAGTTGCCTCTATGCGTTCTTGCTCACGCCTCCTTCTTCTTGCATACCTGAATCTGTTCCTGATCGTAGCGATAAACAAAGATGGCGCTGCTCAGTCGATTCAAACAGCCGAGGAGGCCTATTGCGCAGGGTATCCGGATTCAACGCTGGCTATTCTTCAGAATGTAGTTGAAGACAACCTATCGCGCAGTGAGAAGGCAAAAAAGTTACGGCTGCAAGGCGAAACGTATATGCTCAAGGGCCAATGGGACCTCGCAAAAGAGAGCTTTTACAAATGTATTCACGAGACCGCACCCGAGAAGATTGAATACCCTTGGCAGGCATGGAAACACGGCATGCTTGCAAGGATTGCTTATTGGGAGATCCGTCCGTTCGAAGCTCACCATCACGCTGACTCTGCCTTGTACTACCTCGATCTATGCAAAGAGAAACAGATTACAGAACACCGGCTCTTTAAGTTGTGGTCTATCGCTGTGCAGGCCTACAAGCAATACATCACGGAAATCGAGCGCAATGGATTGAAACGCGACTATACCCTGGTAGACAGCCTAAGTTCGGTCGCAATAAGCTACCTGAGTGATCGTCCTGAATTCGCCTGCTACCTCGCAAAAGCATGGCATGTTCGCGGCAATTCGTTTACGGACCGCATCGGACCACACCGTCACACTCCGCTGAAATCAGCATTGCTCACGGCAGCTACGGAAGCCTATCAGCAAGAGCGGCAAATTCTGGCTGAAGCCTACGGTGAACAGCACGTGAATATCCCGATGGCGTGGCTGACCACGATTTTCGCCAACCAATATGCAGAGCAACCTACTGAAATTCTTGACAGCTTGTGGCGGCGAGGTTATGCAGCATACTATCCGGATGAAAAAACAATAGTGAGCAGGAGCCGCGAGTCTGAAATCATGTTTTTACTCCATTACAATGAATTTCTGTTCGATAACTACGACACACTCGACTCAGCTTATGTCTTCAGCCTGCATGAAGAACTAGACAAACGCGCCTGGTCTTCGTGGTATGCTATGATACGTGAATCAGGTGCGAAGACCACACCTGAAACCATGGCTATGTATTTTTTGCAACCGGCAACCTTGAGGTTTTACGCTGAAGAATGGAAACTGAAGCAAGGACTGCCCATAAACATTCCTTTGTGTTTCGAATATTCCCAATACCTGAAGTATTATGACGTGCTTGCAGAGCAAACCGGCACTCCACTGCCTAAAGTGAAGAAATTGAGTGATTATCAAGCTGAATTACAGCAGGGAGAGCTAGTACTTGATTTCATTTATTCGCACGGTGATATAGCAGGTGTCTTTGCCATCACCAGAGAAAATTACCGCTTTGTGAGCTTGCCCGATACCCTGACGGATGCTTTCCGTGAAAATCGCGAGCTGCTCTTAACAAGAGATCAAGCCTTCGCGGCCTCCGGTTACAAATTGTATCAGACGCTTCTTCAGTTGCTACCCGAAATCGATACCGCTGAGTTACTGACCATCTCGCTCCCTCACAACATGCCCCTTTTTCCGTTCGAAGCGTTGGTAACCTCGCCACCACCATCACCCGTTGATTACCGCACACTCGACTACCTCAACAACCAATGCCGCATTCGGTATACCTTATCAGCGGCGTTTTCAACATCACCCATCAAAAGCAATTTTAAAGTATCTGCCTTTCGTCCGGACTACCAATCAGATGCTGAACTCCCCTTTGCGAAGAAATTCCAGGAAGACATGCAAGGCGAATTCTCCGGATGGCAAACTGAAAACCAGACCGATTTGGATTCTTGTCTTGCAGGAGATGCCGAGATTCTCCACTTGTCTTTGCACGGACGAAAAACAGCACTGCGCCCGAAAGAAACCGCATTGGATGTTTCGGGGGATTTATTCACCCTTGATGACATTGCCGGCATTCCGGTCAGCGCTCATCTTGTCGTCGTCAATGCATGTAATTCAGGCGAAGGACGAATCATGGGTATGAATGGTTTAGAAGCGCCCGCCCGCCGGCTGATGGAGTCAGGCGCAAGGGCCGTCATTTCCAACGCATGGGAAGTCGATGACCAGAGCAGCCATGCGGTACTTGCTGCATTTTATCGCGAACTGGCCGATGGGGCCCCCTCTGACATGGCTCTGGTAAATGCACGGAGGCACTATCTGCAAAAGGCAAGCTCCAGTGAGGCGGCACATCCCTTCTACTGGGCTGCATCGACACACCTCGGACAGCCTATAATTGTATCTGCCCAGAATAAATCTTTATTAAGCATCATCGTGATCTTCTCCGTGGGTATTCTATTGCTTTATCTTTACCAGTCAAGGTTATCTGAAAGCAAAAGAAGTGACAACAAACAAGCGGTTAAGTGAATGGGCGGAGTTGATCCGGGAGAATCCGGATGAATCACTCAGCTATTTATACCGTTTTTATCGCGATGAGTTTATCTTCCGCAGTTTCAAAACCTTTGGTTGCGACGAGGATGTCGCTAAAGACGCCTTCCAGGAAGCCATCATCGCGGTCTACAATAATTTCAGCCGCGGTACCCCGGTGTATGATGGCGCAAGCATCAAAACTTATCTCTTCGATATCGGAGACAAGAAGATCCTGGACGTTAAAAAACGAAAGGAACACATTTACCTTTCGGATGCTCAGGCGATAAAGAAAGCAGATAAGAAGCTTTCTGAAATGACCAATGAACCCGATATCGATAAGGAGAAGCTGAACCGAGCTCTTGATCAGATGCCTAAAGACTGCAGCAAGCTGCTGCGGTTGTTCTTCTTTCATCGTTATGACATGGAAAGCATTGCGCGCGAGCTCGGGCTGAAGAATGCCAACACGGCTAAATCAAAGAAAGTGACCTGCATGAAAAAGCTCACTGAAATTCTGAATCAAATGTCTACTATCCTTCTGTGAACCACATCGATCCGGAACATATCGAATCATTTGAGGCTTATCTGGAGGGTGATCTTACTACAGAAGAACGCCTGATATTTGAGCACCGCCTTGATGCTGAGCCGGATTTAAAGGCTTCATTTTCTTCTTATAAGCAGCTTAATAAAGCGCTACCGGATGCCTTTGAAAGAAAGCTTCGAGAGCAATTGCAGCAAACAGATGCCGCCATGCCGCCGGTGGCTCGCACCCCGGTTAAAAATATCCGACCAAAGAGGCTTTATTGGGCTGTTGGTATCGCCGCAGTGTTTATCGGACTGATTATCGGTGTCTACCAGCTGCGTTCTGAAAACCGGATCTTCGACACGTATTGGCAACCCGAACCAGGATTACCCGTGACGATGAGCGAAGAGCGAAGCTGGAATCCGGCTATGAACGCTTTTAAGCAGAGGAATTGGGATGAGGCAGAAACGCACTTAATGGAGTTGACGTCGGATACGGCATCTTATTTTCTGGGTGTCGTCGCTTACGAGCAAGGAGAGATCCTTCAAGCCATACAATGGTTTGACTCCGTTCCTGAAAACTCCGTTTGGTACTCCAAATCGCAATACCGGAAAGCCCTGCTCTTTCTCAAGAGAAACGAGCGCGAGCGTGCGGCAATGATCCTCGAGCAAATCCCCGAAATCCGCGCATCGTCTTCGCTTCCTGTGAGTGCCCTTCTCAAGGAAATAAAAAAGTAACCCCCGACTTACCTTCTTCATTTCCGGTCGATCAAGGCATACCAACCGCTGAAAAATCGACGTCTCCTTTTGCTGCATTTGGTTTGGAAGCTGCTTTCCTCTCTTCTGCCCCGTTGATCGTTCAGCATAACATCTCTCTGCTCGATCCCTTTCTGCGCATCGGGTAAATGCCGGTAATTGGTCCTGCCGACAAGCTAAAATCCCACGAATCCTGTGGGATTTTTGTTGCACCAGTTTTCTCTTCCGCGTGAAAACGCGGGATGGGGACTTACCTTTTCTCAGCAGGTTCGATTAACAGGCAGAATACTTATTAATAACCAGACGAATTGCTATGAAAAACCTTGTCCTATCTTCCACTTTCATGCTAATTTTTGTTGCCTTAGCGCTTCACACCTTCAGTCAGGTACCCGACTACGTACCAACTGAAGGCCTCGTTGCATGGTACCCCTTCAATGGTAATGCTGATGACGAGAGTGGGAATGGAAATCATGGACAACTCAACGGACCTGCACTAACCGAGGATCGCAACGGAGTGATTAACCAGGCCTATAGTTTTGATGGTGAAGACGATTACATCTTGGTGCCTCATGTCCCTATGCTCGATTTCAGTGCTGACCAAACATTGACGCTATCCTATTGGTATGCCACAGAAGCTCAACCAACTTCGAATCAAGAATTTCAGCTATTTATGAAAGTACAAGGAGGTGGTTCATCGACTATGGGATTTCAAGTAGTCAATTTCAACAATGGAAACGTAAGCCTTCGAGCTAAAAACGGAACCGGTACAGATTGGATAGTTTCCAGCTGCGGACCAATTAGTCCCAACAATGAATTCGTGCACGTAGTGCATGTTCTCCAACCGGATACCGCAAAGTGCTACTTAAATGGTGAGCTAGTATTTAACACAACACATGACGACGTCTTTGGCTATAATGAAGAAGACCTAATCATAGGCTGGAATAATTATTTCACCAATTTTAATTCAATTGCATTGAATGGCAAACTTGATGATATCGGCTTGTGGAACAGAGCGCTAACAAACTTTGAGGTTATGGCACTTTACAATGCCTCGCCGATTCCACCAAGTTGTTTCGACCCGTGTATCAATAACCACGCCCAGGGAGATCTCGACTGCGACGGAAGTGTCGGAACAAACGACCTACTGCTATTGCTCTCAAACTTCGGTCTTTCATTTGAATGAGCCCGTTACACTGAAATTCGATAAATCCCACAGCCCGTCTGTGGGATTTTTGTTGCACCAGTTTTTCTCTTCCGCGTAAAAACGCGGGATGCGATGAGCTGTCGTAAACCCGGTTATTATTCCCTGCCAACCATCACTCCGTAAATACATTACGTACCACCACCTGACCTTTGTTATATAGACACAGCACGAACAACCATCAACCAGCCATAAACTGCGAACAGCGGACAACCAACAACGTTAGCTCTGCGATACCACCGTCTGCAACGGCAGCGGCAAAGCCTCCCGATCACCCCGATAGCCTGACTGATCTCTCTCAACCAGGTTGTCTATTTGGTCCTGGGGTGTGAGGGAGGCTTTTTTAGAGTGAGAGTGAGAATGAAAATGAGAGTGAGAGTGAGAGTGAGAGTGAGAATGGGAATGGGAATGAGAGTGAGAATGGGAATGAGAGTGAGAGTGAGAGTGAGAGTGAGAATGGGAATGGGAATGGTCGGCGCCGCATACTTGCGGCGATACAAACTCCATGAGAAGGTAGCAGTGTGGCGGCGGCTATTGCCGCCGGACTTTCGGGCGCAGCGCACCTGTCGTAAGCGCGCACTGCAGTGCGCGCATCGAAATAGTCGGCCCCGTATCCGAGAGGGACGGCCTTCCAGCCGTCCGTGAATTTTCGGATTTCTAGAATTGTCGTATCCACCGAGAGGGACGCCTCCCAAGCGTCCGAGAATTTTCGGTTGACGAGCGTTGTTGTTACCACGGATAGGGACGCCTCCCAGGCGTCCGAGAATTTTCGGTTGACGAGCGTTGTTGTTACCACGGATAGGGACGCCTCCCAGCCGTCCACCTACTACAGGCAAATCAGTGAACCAACCCCAACTGCTCAATCAGCAACTTCTTCAGGTCATCAAGCGAACCCGCCTCCAGTACCGGTTGCTCCCAGCGGTGATCGATATGCTTACCGGCGAGCTGTTCTGCCCAACCGCCGCTGGTGGTCAGCGCGATGATGGGTCTGCGGTAACTCCAGGCGAAGGCCATCTCAGAGAGAGTGCCTGCCGCTCCTCCGACGGCAATAACAACGTCTGCTGCCAATACATTCATAGAGTTTCGCGCATAACCAATACCTGACGGAATGACCAGCGTGTTATAAGGATTCGAGTCGGCAAACTGCTCACCGGGCAGGATCCCCACACTAATACCTCCGGCGTCATGGCAGCCTTTGGCCACTGCCTCCATAAGTCCTGTACGTCCGCCCGTAATCGCCACCGCCCCGAGTTCTGCGATGATCTTACCAATGGCCTCCCCCATCGCATACTGTTCATCGGTCGCGTCATAGCGTCCGATCACCGTCACCTGTTTTTTGCGCATAGGGCGAAAATAGTCATTTCAAAGCGCGTTGGTTCAATGGGAGCTTTTGCAGAATGATTCACGCAACACGCAATCGAACAGCACGTGTTGCGGCAACATTTTGTTGCGGCAACACTTTTTCAGAATATTTTTTGTTGCGGAAATTTCGATGCGCACACTGCAGTGTGCGCGGTGGAATATTCCCGTTTCCATTTCCATTCCCATTTCGATGCGCGAAAGGCGTTACGCGTCACTGAGATTTCATCCTTTTGACAACCCCGGCCAACGACCGTCGAGGGGTTCGATAGCGGGATAAGAACACATTTCGAGGTCCATTTCAGCGTGTTCGATATCTTCTCTTGTTTCTGCGAGCATATCCTCCAGCTCATCAGTGGTGTATTCTTGTCCGTCACGGAAATCTAAATACTTCCCGTCAACCTTCGCCTGCTGGACGCCTTTTTCGAAGAGTCTTTTTTGTTCTTTCAGGTATTGCAACTTCCACTCGAAGAAGCTCTGTGTCTGGATGATCTGCGACTCAGGAACCCCATAAAGTTCAGACAGCATTTTCTTTATTGTTCCTGATTCATGCAACGCCGAATCGGTGAATTCAAACATCACGGTGGCCCCGGGCTGCATACTTTGCAGGTCTTCGACTATGGTGTAACTAAATGATTCCAATTCTACTGGCAATTCCATTTTTATCGTATTTGGTGACTTTCACTATCTGTAAAGGTAGGTGTTCAGTTTAGGAGAAGTTTAGGCATGAGATCAGAACATTTTGCGAAGTTTTGAGAACCCTGGACATGGGAATAAGCCCGTCAGTCCATAAGACCGTTAGACCATCAGACGGTTAGTCTTTCACTCCGTAAATAGGTTACGGAGCTGATTCCGTGCTTCGCATACAACTTAAAACACTTTCTATGAAGCTCTTCATTACCTTCCTTCTCTTCGTGTCTTGCACATTATGTTTTGGACAATACAATGGACAAGGCCGAGCCCTTCTTGAGCCGATTCCAGTTCAAAGCGACTCGCTTAGCGCAATCTCAAGCCAGCGGCAACTGCTGTTAGATGCCGGTATACACTTTAAAAAAGCAGGCGGCAACCGAATCGCCGCCTACTCACTCATAGCCTTTGGTGCGATGCTTTCAGCAACTACCACTGTCGCTGACAACGAGCAAATGCTACTTATTGGAGGGGTGTTCAGTATCTCCGGCATCTTCCCACTCATCGGTAGTGCCTTTCATCAACACAAAGGCGGTAAGCTAATGGAGGAGGCATATAGACAAGAGTGAGTTCAAAAATCTGTACGGTTGAGGGGATAGCAACTAAACGCAAAACTTAACGGTAAGATAAAATATGCTTCTCAAAGACAGATTGAGTCTTCCTAATCGTTAAATCTTACTTTGGTAAAAAAACGCAACACTGCCACTCCTAACGACAATCCATAACCAAAGGTAATCATCCATACACTATGCATAAATAAACAACAATAATCAATTTCATTCGCAGCCATCGCATACAGATGAACAACAAGCTTGTGACTCCTATGAATGCCCTATATTTGTATCAGAATTATCAACTTGATGAAGTCTGACCCTAAAAGCATTGTCTTTTCAACTGCAACGATTGTAGTACGAGAGAGGCTATATAGTGCTGAGACCCGGCAGGGCGAAGCTATGACAGGCTTTTCTAATATTACGGATAGTGGTCAGTTGACGAAGCCATATTCGTAGACAACTGAAAACCTCAATATAGCTATGCTCTCTCCTATTTTATTCCTTTCTTCTAGAAAGAACGTATTCTGCACGTTTCTGCTGTTACTTGTTGGGCAGCTGAGCTCCGTAGCCCAGGACTGTGCTGTTTCGATTGACGAAGGAAACAACATAGACTTGAATTGCGGTGAACAAATCGAGATAACGGTATCACCGAACAATGGTGGGCCTTTCACCTATGAATGGACAGGTCCTAACGGTTTCACCAGTGCAGAAGCCCAAGCAACAGTTAGTGAGTCAGGGGAATACACACTGACAGTTTCTGGTGAGAACTGCGACGGAGAAGCGAACGCGGTAGTCGAAGTTGAAATCGATCAACTTCTGAACATGGCAAATGCCGGAAGTGATATCAGTAAATGTGAAGGTGAAACAGTCACATTCAACATTCCGAACGACGGTGTTTCCAGTAACCCTAATCAAAACGGAACCGGACCCTATACATATTCCTGGAGCCCCGTTGACGGACTTTCAAATCCTAATATTCTTAATCCGGAGTGTTCTGTTACCGAGTCAACAGTCTATACCTTGACCGTCACAGACGCCAATGGTTGTTCAGATACTGACCAAATGAACGTCAGTATAACACCTTCAGCTGTCGCCAACCTGGAAGCGGGGCAAGGTGTAACTGAAACGGACTTCAACGGAGTTGCAACTTTTTACAAGTGTGGTACGAATGCAACTACAAATTTTAACTTCTTGGATCCTACAGGCGGCGACCCTGGAAGTACCTATACGATTTCTTGGGGGGATGGCACGCCCGATTATTCATCAAACACCCAACCCAACCCTATCGGTCACGTATATGAAATCGGTATTTACGACCTTACCTATACTATAGAAGAACCAGACGGCTGTGTTTCAACTGTCAATTATCAAGTTTTCTACGGATCAAACCCTGCTGTTGGACTTGGAAACCCAGGTAATACGAATGTTTGCAGTCCTTCAGAGCTGACATTTCCGATCACAGGTACAGAGGACAACGCTTCAGGAACCATATATACTGTCACATTTAATGACGGTTCACCTGCCGAGATTTTTAATCACCCGCCACCAAATTCAATTACCCATACTTTTCAAACAGGGTCTTGTGGAACTACAAGTAGTGACGGACAAAACGATTATGAAAATTCATATCAAGCCAATATTGTCGCAGAGAACCCATGTGGTACTTCCAGTGGAACGATTGTGCCAATCATTATCAACACCTCTCCAAGTGCTGGTTTTACAATTGATCCTTATCCAATCTCTTGCACGAATACACCCGTTCAGGTCACAAGCACAGCAACAGCTGAGGAGATTCAAGGTGCTGTTTGCCTCAATGAGCCACCTACGGTTTGGGAGATTACTCCCGCCACTGGATGGAGTGTTACTAGCGGTAGCCTTGGCGCAACAAATGGATTTGATGATTTCGGTGTCAACTGGGACCCAACTTCGTGGACTCCCGGATCTCAAAACTTGACTGTAGTTTTCAGTGAACCAGGAGCTTACACCATTGATCAGCTTGTTGGTATTTCATGTGGTTTCGAGACAAGCACGGACACTATATGTATCGAAGCGCCACCGGTACCTGATATTGTTCTGGATCCAACAACTGGCTGTACACCCCTTGTCGTTAATACCTCGAATAACAGTCTGCTGGATGGATGTGATGTGACTTTCGAATGGACCGCTCAGCAATTAACAGAAGGGTGTCCACCCCAGCCCGGAAGTATCATTTACAATGGTCAACTCCTGGAACCAGAATTCGAATTTATCGGACAAGGCACCTACGAAGTCACCTTTACAGCGACTAACTCCTGCGGTAGTTTCGATCAAACTATCTCACCAATCACCGTGAACGGTCCACCAATCATTGACCAGGCACCTTTGGAAGATATTTGCGCTAGCGGCGGATGCGTTTCTCCATCCGCAACTACTGATGATTGTGGCCTCGCTGTGGAATATGCATGGTCGTTCCCCGGGGGAACTCCCTCTTCTTCTGACCAACAAAATCCCGGTCAGGTATGCTATGATAATCCCAGTACATATAGCCTTACAGCTTCCGCGACGAACAATTGTGGTACTGCCGAGTCAGTCGTGGAAATAAATGTGTTTCCAATACCCGAGGTTGACGCGGGAGATGATCTTGATCTTTGTGAAGGTGATGTAAGCACTCTGGATGGCAGTGCCTCAGGAGGTGCCGGGGGCTTCAATTATCAATGGTCACCGGGAACCGGCTTGAGTGATACGAACATCCCACAGCCAGATGTAAATGCAAACAACAACACGACCTACACCCTTACAGTCACAGACGCGAGCGGTTGCGTGGGCAGTGATGATGTGGATGTAACCGTTTTTCCTCCAGCAACGGCAGATGCGAATGGCCCCTACAGTGCCTGTGAAGGATTATCTGTGGAATTAAACGCTAATGCTTCCGGAAATGGTTCTTGGTCCGCACCTCCTGGAACAGGATCTTTCAGTGACCCTTCTTCAACCAATACTACCTTCACACCGGCAGCCGGTCAGGCCGGGCAAAGTATTACAGTTACCTGGACAACCGACGATCCAGATGGAGCCGGGCCTTGTGGACCTGCAAGCAGCGACGCAGTGGTCACTGTTCTCCCTCCAGCCACCGCAGAAATTATGGGTCCTGACATCATGTGCAGCGATACACCCGTAGAAATTGAAGTGGATTCAAGTGTTGACGGTACCTGGACAACTTCCGGAAGTGGAACCTTTAGCAATGATGGGGCAGCCTCTACAACGTATTCACCTTCTGCGGCAGATATCGGCAATACCATTGAAATTACCTGGAACACCATTGACCCTGATGGTGCATTAGGACCTTGCGTAGCTACTTCAGATGTAACTACAATTACAATCAATCAGGCTGCTACCGCCGACGCGGGAGGGCCCTATGCCGCGTGTGGCGATCAAGTCGTAAATATAGAAGCCGATGCTAATGGCGATGGCTCATGGACTATCGTCGGTGGTAATGGTTTCTTTAGTGATGCAACAAATCAAGTTACCGACTTTCAGGTAGTCTCTCCAATTCCGGGAACCGTCACCCTGGAATGGACAACTGACGACCCGGACGGCAATGGACCATGTCAGTCGGTAACAAGTCAAACGGATATAGTGGTTGATGCGCCTCCATTTGCCAACATAAATGGCCCTTTTGTGGTGTGCAGCAATGGCTCCGTTGAGGTATCGGTCGATACGAATTATGACGGTAGCTGGAGCACTTCAGGAAGCGGCACCTTTGATGATGCCCAAAATTCTACAACATTTTATACACCGGGTGCCACAGACAATGGAACCATTGACTTGACATGGACGTCTATTGATCCGGATGGGCCATGCGAACCTATTAGCGATGTAACCACCATAGAGATTAACACCGCAGCAAGCGCTTCACCTCTCGGGCCATTTGTGGCGTGTGGGGAGGAACCCGTGAGCATTGATGTTGATTCTTCCATTTCAGGAAGCTGGTCTGTCATCAACGGTAGCGGCACATTTGATAATTCAAGTGAGCAGCAAACGCTCTTTACGCCGGGCTCTTCTGGTGTTATTGAACTACAGTGGACAACTGACGACCCCGATGGTGATGGCCCTTGCGAGCCTGTAGCCGTCATCGAGACTGTAACCATTAACGACCCTGCTGCTGCCACCATAGACGGTCCATTTACTGCGTGTAGCAATTTACCGATTGAGATTTCAGTTACATCCAATGCCACTGGAACCTGGTCTACATCAGGAGAAGGAGTCATAGCTGATATCAACGCAGAAACAACGGCCTACACTCCGGCGCCAAACGATTTTGGGTCCGTCGTGACAATAACCTGGACTACGGATGACCCTGATGGCAACGGGCCATGTATTCCTGCTGTGGCTGAATCTGAAATCACCTTTAATGAAGCGGCCTCTGCAGAAGTAGAAGGGCCATTCACGACGTGTGGTAGCGACGCCATTGAAGTCGTAGCCACAACAAGTGGCGAAGGAGAATGGTCTATTGTTTCCGGTGAGGGATCTTTCGATGATCTATCAAACAACACCACCATCTTTGTTCCCGGAGATAATGCCCAGACACCTATTACCATCGCTTGGTCTACAAACGATCCTGACGGTGATGGCCCCTGCCCTGCTGTTAGTGACGAGTCTACCATTGATATCTTCCCACCCGCAACGGCAGAAGTGACTGTCGCTTCCACACTGTGTTCAAACGAACCAATTGAGGTGGAAGCTATAACCAATTCCTCTGGTAGTTGGTCATCAAGCGGGGCCGGAATTTTCGACGCTTCTACGGAGGCTGAAACGGCTTACATCCCGGTTGCTGATGACGCTTTGAACTCACCAATAATACTGACCTGGACAACCGATGATCCTGATGGTGATGGACCCTGTGAAGCTGTTTCAGACTCAGAAGAAATTGAAATCAACTTGCCTCCTGTAGTCGATGCCGGTAATGATTTTGTACTCTGTCTCGGGAATGGAGATGAAGTCCTAAATGGCCAACCTGATGGAGGAACATGGAGCGGAGAACAAGTGACTGAGGATGGAGTATTTTCTCCTGTGAACCCGGAAGCATATGAACTCATCTACTTCTTCACTGACGCAGTAGGGTGCTCCGATGAGGATACCCTTATTATCAATGTGAACCAATCAGCTATAGCAGAGGCAGGCGGCCCTTACCAAACATGCGATATTGAAGTTGTTCAGCTTGAGGCCACCACCAATGGCAACGGTCAATGGAGCGGCGGCACGGGATTATTCGATGATCCCACCAATCCCAATGCCACCTATACACCCGATCCTGCTGAAGTAGGAACTACGATTACTTTGACCTGGGACACTTTCGACCCCGATGGTGATGGACCTTGTAACAGTGCTACCTCAGATACCGAACTCACCATCAGCACTCCCGCAACGGCAGAACCGGGCGGCCCTTATACCATCTGCAGCAGCGACATTGCCAATATTGAAGTGACTACCACACCAGGTGACGGATCCTGGTCGGGCGGTACAGGCGTTTTTGGAGACGCTGCAAGCGCTACTACCACCTACGATCCTGATCCATCAGAAACCGGTAACACAGTTATACTCACATGGACAACAGTCGATCCCGATGATGACGGCCCTTGTCAACCTGTCACCACCCAAATCGAAATCAATGTCCTCGAAGAAGCTATTGCTGAAGCTGGCGGGCCCTACGCTGTGTGCGGTGCAGAGCCCATCGAGTTATCCGCCACAACCAATGGCAACGGTCAATGGAGCGGCGGCACCGGATTATTCGATGATCCCACCAATCCAAATGCCACCTATACACCCGCTCCTGCTGAAGAAGGAACTACCATTACTTTGACCTGGGACACTTTCGACCCCGATGGTGATGGACCTTGTAACAGTGCTACCTCAGATACCGAACTCACCATCAGCACTCCCGCAACGGCAGAACCGGGCGGTCCTTATACCATCTGTAGCAGTGACATTGCCAATATTGAAGTGACTACCACACCAGGTGACGGATCCTGGTCGGGCGGTGCAGGTGTTTTTGGTGACGCTTCCAGTGCTTCCACCACCTACGATCCTGATCCATCAGAAACCGGTAACACAGTTATACTCACATGGACAACAGTCGATCCCGATGATGACGGCCCTTGTCAACCTGTCACCACCCAAATCGAAATCAATGTCCTCGAAGAAGCTATTGCTGAAGCTGGCGGGCCCTACGCTGTGTGCGGTGCAGAGCCCATCGAGTTATCCGCCACAACCAATGGCAACGGTCAATGGAGCGGAGGCATCGGCACTTTCAATGATCCTAGCAGTCCAAATGCCACCTATACACCCGCTCCTGCTGAAGAAGGAACTACCATTACTTTGGTCTGGGACACTTTCGACCCCGATGGTGATGGTCCTTGTAACAGTGCTACCTCAGATACCGAACTCACCATCAGCACTCCCGCAACGGCAGAACCGGGCGGTCCTTATACCATCTGTAGCAGTGACATTGCCAATATTGAAGTGACTACCACACCAGGTGACGGATCCTGGTCGGGCGGTGCAGGTGTTTTTGGTGACGCTTCCAGTGCTTCCACCACCTACGATCCTGATCCATCAGAAACCGGTAACACAGTTATACTCACATGGACAACAGTCGATCCCGATGATGACGGCCCTTGTCAACCTGTCACCACCCAAATCGAAATCAATGTCCTCGAAGAAGCTATTGCTGAAGCTGGCGGGCCCTACGCTGTGTGCGGTGCAGAGCCCATCGAGTTATCTGCCACCACCAATGGCAACGGTCAATGGAGCGGCGGCACCGGATTATTCGATGATCCCACCAATCCCAATGCCACCTACACACCCGACCCCTCCGAAGTAGGCACATCCATTACACTTACGTGGGACACATTTGATCCCGATGGTGATGGCCCTTGTGACAGCGCTACCTCGGATACCGAACTCACGATCAGCACTCCCGCAACGGCAGAACCTGGCGGCCCTTATACCATCTGTAGCAGCGACGTTGCTAATATTGAAGTAACCACCACCCCCGGTGACGGATTCTGGTCTGGCGGTTCAGGCATTTTTGGAGACGCTTCCAGCGCTTCCACAACCTATGACCCTCACCCATCTGAAACAGGTACCGGGATTCTTTTGAATTGGACTACCGTAGATCCTGATGGAGATGGACCATGCACAACCGTAAACGCCACCATTTCGGTCAACATCCTGGCGGAAGCAACAGCAGAGATCTTTGAGCCAAATTTCACTTGTAACGACACGCCCGTTGAAGTTCAGGTTACCGCCAATGGTGCCGGTGAATGGTCTGTTGCTCCGGCGTCTGCCGGTGAATTCGCCGATGTTTCAGATCCATCAACAGTTTTTACCCCTGCGGTCGACCTTTATACATCTTCAACCGTCACCCTTGAATGGATTACATTTGACCCTGATGATGATGGTCCCTGCACGGCATTTACCACCAACGCGCCACTCGAGCTTAATGAATTGCCTCTTATTGATCTTAATCCTGCATTTGAAATCGATTGCGGTGATGAAATTGAAGCTGCCATTTCTGGCGGCACCATTGGTGCTGACTACAGCTATGCGTGGTCACCTGTTGATGGAATCGTTTCCCCAAACTCAAATCCAACTCCGGTAAATGCAGCAGGTCAGTACACATTGACCGTAACCGATGACAACGGCTGCTCAAGCGAATCAGAAACGGTAGTCGAACTCAACGAACTCGACCAGATGGCCGCTGCCGAAGATGCAGAGCTTTGCTTCAATGAAGAAGTAACACTGATCGGATCCGCAACACTTGGTGCCGCACCCTTCAGCTATCAATGGTCACCTTCGGATCATCTGACCCCTGACGAAGCCGATGAAGCAGAGGTGACATTCGTGTACAACGAACCGGATTTTGCACAAGACAGTACATTCATCCTATCGCTCTTCGTAACAGATGCACTGGGTTGTACAGATGAAGAACTGGTCGAGGTGCTGGTTCACCCTCTGCCGGTTGTAGAAGCAGGTCCTGATACTGCCCTTTGCGCTTATGAAGCTCCTTTCTTCCTCACAGATTACTCACCTTTAGAATTTGAAGGACTCTCAGGAACGTGGAGTCCATCTGGGTTGGTAGAGCCCGGCAATTTGCCTATTGGCCCGAATACTTTCGAATACACCTTCACAGACTTCAACTCTTGTACAAATGTGGATCAACTAACCGTCACGATTCATGAAGTACCCGTGGCTTCATTTGCCTATCCTGAACAAGCTTGCGAAAATGAACCTGTCGTATTCTCTAGCACATCTACTTGCACCACCTGTGGACCATTGCAATTAGACTGGGATTTCAATGGCGAAGCTTCCAGCGACCTCTTTGCTCCTTCGCATACATTTAGTGATACAGGTTTTGTAGACATCCAATTGGGAGTGATTTCTACTTTCGGTTGCCAGGACTCTATAACAGAAACAATGCACATCCTGGCTCTGCCGGAAACGTCCTTCGAACTAAGCGATAATGGCCTTTGTGGGCCAGTCGACATCACTCTTGATAACACGACCATTGGCTCAGGTGTGACTTTTGATTGGAGCATCGAACCTCTTGGCGTAAGTGCGGAACCAGAACCGGGCACGTTGACCTTCCCTGCCGCTCCTTGTGACTCCATTTTCTATCAGATCGATCTCACCGCTACCAATATTTGTGGAAGTACAAGTTTCAACGATTCACTACTCGTCTACGCCCTTGCACAACCAGACTTCGTTTTCAGCGCAGACACAGTCTGCTCGGAGCAGCTGGTAGAAATTTACAACTCAACGGAGTGCGCCTGGCAAACCATTTATCAGTGGGATCTTGGTGACGGTAACGTCTCAAACTCTCAAGATCTTGAAATTGCCAATGTTTACACCACCGGACTTGACTTTACCAGCTACCCTGTAACACTCACGGCTACGAACCCTTGTGGCGTCTCCGAATACACAGATGAAATCATTATCGCACCTATTGAAATTGAAGCATTCTTCAATGCAGACCCGATCACAGGCTGCGAGCCCCTCGACGTGAATTTTGACCAGGAGATGTTTGGCGTAACATACTTCGGGTGGGACTTTGGAGATGGCTACACCTCTGCAACAGAAGACCCCGAACATACGTTCCTGAACGACGGCTCATACCTGGTAGAGTTCATTGCCGGAAACTTCTGCGGAGCTGAAGACACTGCATATCAAACCATCAACGTACTGCCGGCGCCTCAGATCGATTTCATTAGTACAGAACAATTCTTGTGCGTAGGCGAAGCCACACAGTTTATTCCATCCGGCGACCCGATCACCGGGCATAACTGGTCGTTTGGTGATGGTAATTCGAGTACGCAGGTTTCACCGGGTCATATCTACGATGAAGAAGGCTTCTACGAAGTCACACTTGACGCCTTTTCGTCTTTAAACGGTTGCCCGAATAGCGTCACAGATACTATTCAAGTTATCACAACTCCCGTCGCCCAGATTTCAACCGAAGAGGCCGAGGGTTGCCCTCCGTTCACGGCAGTGCTAACAAACGATTCCGAAAACGCTGTCAACTTCTTTTGGGACCTTGGAGATGGTAATTTCTTCGTAGGCGACACACTTACCCACACCTTCATGGAAACAGGTGACTATGAAGTAGAAGTCATCGCTATAAACAGTAACTCTTGTGCTGACACTACAAGTATTGAAATCACCGTTTATCCGCAGCCCATTGCTGATTTTGAGTTTGAGACTTTCGATAATGACTTCAATCTGG
Source organism: Flavobacteriales bacterium (assembly GCA_018402085.1). Taxonomy (GTDB): domain Bacteria; phylum Bacteroidota; class Bacteroidia; order Flavobacteriales_D; family Sanyastnellaceae; genus Sanyastnella. Next base: position 1,580,925 of record JAGYJM010000002.1, read on the forward strand.
ATGTCGACTTCGAGAACCTCTCACAAGATGCCGTGGCCTACGAGTGGACGTTCGGTGATGGCAACGATTCTTACTTCACACACCCTTATCATTCGTATGAAAAGACCGGCAGTTGCATTTACAATCCGCAACTCATCGCCTACAACTTCTTTAATTGTACCGATACAATGGCCAAACCAATCGAGATTCCTCTTGAGATGCGCATATGGGCTCCGAATGCCTTCACCCCTGACAATGATGGTATCAACGATGTATTCAGCATAGTCACCAGTGATGTAGCTACAGAAGATTCACGACTGGCCATTTTCAACAGATGGGGAGTACTCATTCACGAAGACATTGGACTCTACCCTTCCTGGGATGGCTATATTGACGGAAAACTAGCCAAAAATGATCTCTACGTCTGGAAATACTTCGGGCGTGAAAAATGCGGTGAAGAAGAGGTGAACCTAACAGGGCATGTGGTCTTGATCAAGTAGATATGGCGCATTTCTTGGTTCTCTTTCAGCGCAAAAGCGCTGGATGCTAACAATTCCAGATGTTCCGAACTTACCTTTTAACCCATTGTCTGAAAAGCACATTGGGTTAATTATTCGACCCTAGTCAACATGAAACAATCTGCCTACGGAAAGCCGCTCATAATCGATGCTCAGAATCAAGTTATAGGCCTGGAACGCATCGAGGCGAATGATGAGCTGAAGACTATTACTCAGCGATAAGGCCAGCGCGCTATTCACCCACACCTTCTTCAGCGGTGACCTCACAACCTTTCAAGAAAAGCGCGATGAGTTGATTGCGTATTGTGGGTTGGATACGTTGGGGATGGTGGAGATTTTTGAGGTGTTGAACGGAGTTAAAATATGGTGATAAGTGAAATGGGGTAAAGCTACTCACAGACACTCTCTAGCCAGTATATAAATGAGTCAATACAGATAGTGCCTGCATCAAGAATTCGACATCCTTTCGTAACGGAAACATTCCGACAATATTTGATTGCCATATGCTACGAATGATGCCGAATCCCAATCTCCCTCAAGAATCGCTTCATACATCTCTCGCTTGTCTGGTTCTAATTTTACAAAACCATGACTATGTACGTTTCGCAAAAGGCGAAGAACCTCCCAAAAAGTATAAATCTGCTCACCAATTTTCAACAGCCTGTTTATACTCTGATATGTAACCAAGTATTTCTCATCTTTTCTCGCTTTTCCACCATAAACACACATCTCCCTGTTTTTAATATAAAATCTTCTAACCTCTATCCAGTCACCAGTGTCCGCTACATACTTCAATGGCTGACTAGGCTGAAAGCAAGCCCCGAGCGATTCGAGTTGATAATTGACATTGAATATATCTCTTTCTACTTCAACCTTCTCCATTCCTTTTACAAAATAGACTCCAATCGTAGGCGGAAAAACGAATAAGTGGTAATATGAACTTATAAGTTTCTCAAACCATGTATGCAACTGTTGATCAAGCTTCTCGCTATCTGCCTCATCATCATTTCTGCTCTTCAAGAAAATACTTTGACTGTCAGGATCTTTGTAAACATCAGCTATTCCAGTAAAATTAAACCATTTATTTATTGATTCGATGCGTTCCCGTAAGGCATCTGCAGAAACCTTTTCAAAACGATGGTTTGCTAAACCTTCGAGGCACTTTGCTAGACTCACTGCATACTCAATATAAGATGAAGACAACTCAGAAAGAAAAACACTAGAGAAATAGCCAAATAGTTCCTCCCTCCATCTTTCATCTTCTATCTGACCTACGGCAGTATCAAATCTTTTCCTGATACTATCATCCCAACTCCCAGTGCGATGAGACACAGTTATGAACTCAGACTCAATACTTGTGATTGTTTTCTTCTTCTCAACATCCTGCTCAACATACTGAGCAAATACCTTAGCCATTTTACTGATTTCCGAACTAAGTTGCTTAATGTCATCCATTCTTTAAATGATTAAACTGTTCCGTTAAACGTATAACAAGCGTATCTTCATCCCCTCGCACCATTCTGAGAAACATCAGTTTACCTTCAAGGACTCGAGCAAAATCTGCAGTTTCGGCAGGATGCCCTTTGAGTACCTCAAGTTTGTCCTGACAAAAATCGAGGCCTTTCGTTTCCCAATTGTGCAGCATGGCCCGTATTTGGTTGACAAACTCTCTCGGTACGTTGACTTTTTCATTCACGACCAAACCCGTTACCTCTTGTCTAGTCGATTTATCAAGCAAACGCGTCTTCTTAATATTGAATCGAAAGCCCTCTTCGCTGACAATCCTTTCGAGCTTTAAGAAGAACTTACCGTCAAATACCCTTTCATCTGACGACAAAGTCATATCATCTGCATAGCGAGTATAGACGCACCCCCTGGCTAAGGCAAAAAGATTCATCCTGCGATCCAATCGTTGACAAACGATATTGGTCAACACAGGTGATGCCGGTGAACCTTGAGGAAGAACACCAGCAAACGAGCACAATCCGGCAATGAGCTTCGCACCTTCTTCCGGGAAGTCAAATGGCGCGAGTTGAAGGACAGCTTTCACACGACCTTGTGTAATAGTAGGGAAAAAGTCCTTCAGGTCAACGTTAAGTACATACAGCGCACCTACATGTTCTTTTGCATTTGACACAATGCTACGCTCTCGAACAAAGCCGTGCACACTCTCATCCGGCTCAAACAGGGCCTGTAGGAGTTCACTGATCAGATGCTGAATTCTTTTTAGACCTCTCTTAGGAGCATGGATGCTTCGCGTTGAACCCGATTTTTTAGGAATCTCGAAATACCGGTACTCCATGTCTGCATTGTGCAAGCAATAAACGAGCTGCTTCAAAGAAAGTTCAACATACTCAGACTCTGAATTTGCTGCATTCAACCGCCCGATGGCATTGAGCAGTTTAACCAAATCTAGAGCCGAGCGGCATCGTTTAGCCGCTAGTGAGATTGCCTTATGTTCTGTAATCGTATACATAATCAAAAAAGGTGAGAGACAGCCACGGCTTTCAAAACCTCAAGTAATCAATCTCAAAAAATGAGAATGAAATAAATGCCAGATGTCTGAATGTATCATGTAACAGAAACTTCAGTTTCTGGTAAACAAGCCAAGATGTCATCAGTGCAAAGCAAATCAGAAACCTTGTTACATGCACTGTGTTACACAGCACGGATTAAACCTCTCTGGCTATCTCTCACTATTTTATGCCGCCCAAGTTAGTAATTCAGTTCTTGCTCTCGTCACCGCAGTATAAGTCCAGCGGTTCGTATCGGTTTGTGGTCTGTAAGGATGTAGTATCACCCTGTCCCACTCACCACCTTGCGCCTTATGACAAGTCATCGCGTAACCATGCCTCAACCGAAAAGCACTGAGATATGGATCGTCAACTCGATTAAGGCTATCACGGTATCTATGGTTCCTTTTCATGACCTCAGCTTTTAGCGCCTTTTCCTGCTCTTTTCTCAACAATCCGTTAGGTGAACTAAGAGTTTCCATCAAGCACTTCGATTGAAACGACGTCAATTGACCGGTGTGGTCCTCATACTTGAGCTTAACATCTTTGAAATGCAGACCTGCAAATTCTTCCGTATGATCAGATACGCTTTCAATCACAGCTGAATCTCCTTTCATGATATGCGCTCCTGTCGCAATCCAGTTATTTTGAAATATTACTTGTTCACCTGCGACGAGCAGCGCATCCGGACTACCGAAGATCTGATTGCGTAACTCTTCATTCCAGAAATTCACGTCTTTATTGGTATAGGCAATAACACATGTTTTATCAAGGTGGTCACTTGAATAGTTGGACGCATAGTAATCTCTGAGTTCCCACCAACGCGCACTCGGTTCGATCGAGAAGGGTGAAACGTCATTGTTTTCAATGCGCTCTCGCAGCTCGCTTGCCACAGCCAATATTTGTGATGATTCTTTTTGACGCACGACCTGGCGAATACTCAAGGCCTTAACACTAAGGTCAAACTTCTTACACAAGTAGTTCTCATCCAGTGCGCCAGAGAACGGGTTGCTGTATTTCATCACTGGTGGCAGTTGGCAACGGTCACCAATAAAAAGCACCTTGCTCTTTGCATTTGTCATTTTCACAAATCGTATCAAGTCAGAGAGCAAAGCCCCCGGAGCAATAAAATCACCGGTTCGATCATGTTCATCACTGATCATTGAAGCCTCATCAATTATGAACAAGGTCGGTCTGTCTCCCACATCGTCACGCCGAATGAACTCCACGGTACCATCAGGTCTCTCGTGCGGAATATAAATCAGATTGTGGATTGTTTTAGCACCAGTTCCAGTATGTTGGCGAAGTACCTTTGCAGCGCGACCTGTCGGTGCTGCCAACTGCACTTTACCTCCACTTTGAAAGACGCAATTAACCAAGGCCTTCATTAACGAAGTTTTACCTGAACCCGCTGAACCATCCAAAATGAATACACCTTTCTGGTTTTCGTCGTTGATGAATTGATCAAGGGCCTGCATAGCTCTGATTTGGTCTTCACTCGGAGTGTGCTCGAAATAATCTTGAATCGTTTTCATTTTCAATCAGTTTAAGGAGTTAGGTGTTGCTTTCGTGTCTTTGCGGCTTTTCTTGAGTCAAAGATGAATGCCAAGTCTGCAAATGCATTGCAGACTTGACCTTGTTAGTTCATTCCAAACTGCAAGTCTGCGGGAAACAAATGCTCATGCTCACAAAAGGTCTGCGGATCTACGAGCTCAACGATTTTACGCTCTTCAATGCGGATAGCAATACGAAAAAGGTGTTCATTGTCACTACTCTTGATTCCAAGCCTGGGCTGTGGCGCAGCAATCTGATCCTCAAGCGTGCGACCGATTACAAAACGAATTTCATACACAACTTCACCAGGCAAATCACTCAAGGCAAGACCAGTGTTCAAGTTAATGAGGGGCTCATCTTTTCGAAGGGCATTCAACCAACTCATGTATTGAGCTAAAAACTGTGTCTTGCCCATACCTAAGAATTTACCACCTTCATGAAGACATTCGTTAATCATGTCAGAATCACCATGCATAAGGCCAAAAAGAAGATGCTGAATCACCCTGTGATTTATTGCTCTCTCTTCTTGAACATCAATCAATTTCTGTAGAATACCTGTGCTATTCATTCGCGATTTTATTACCATTCATTGTTAAGTGTAGAACCATTGAGAGATCTTTGCCGTAGTTACACGACAGGCTCAACCTATATATAGCGTGCTCCCCGGCATCTGAAACAAATCCCACCTTCTAAATGCCTGTATTGAGGCAAACGGCCTCTCCCCCCACATCGGGGGCATACCTTTTTTCTTTCTTGTACTTCTTTTTTCCTGGTCTGTCGTGAGTTGTACATCGCTGCTTCGATTTTTAGATTCAGCACAAAATTGACGACCAACTGTGCAAGTAAATTGCAGAGCTGAATTTCAACCGACTACTTCTCACCTTTGCTATGATGACTCACCGGATTCACCGATTATTGTAATCCAATTAGACGCATGACTAAGAAAGAACTGTTCCGACTGCTGAAAGTCGAATCGTTACTGAAACGCCCAGTGCAAGATGCCTTGACTAAATCAGAATTGCTGAATGAGCTCAATGAGCAACTGCACAGAGAGAGCCTGCCGACTATTAAGGATCGTACACTCGACACGCTGTTCCGGCAAGTTGAAGAGATATTAGGTTGTGAAGTCAGAAGTGAGCGGATCTATTCTTCCGGAAACGATCGACCACGATACATACGTTACATAGAGACGCGTAAGAGTATTACAGACGAGGTCATTACCGAAGAGCAAGAAGTCACCATCCGTGAAATCATTCAGCAATTAGACAGAATGTCCGGGAACCCCATGCTTGACGAACTGAGAGTTGTTCTTGGCCAACAAATAGAACAACGCACCACTCAAGGAAGCGATAAACTAATCGTACATTTTGACGACGAAGACACGTATCACGGGCGCAAGCACATTGCAGCATTCTATGATGCTATTCAGAACGAATATGCTATCAGTTTCGATTATCAGCCCTTCGGTAAGGAAGCATCTACGGTTACTCTGTCGCCATATTTGCTCAAACAGTATAACAGACGATGGTTTTGTATAGGACATGTCAATGAGAGTCCGTACAAACTAACCCATTTCGCCCTTGACAGGGTGATGAGTTCACCTGTAAAAGAAGAAGAATTTAAGCACTCTTCATTCACTCGTGCAGACTGGAACCAGTACTTCCAAGACATCATCGGAGTGACCTACCCTGCGAACGCTGAACCGAAAGACATCGTTCTTCACTTCTATGGTAAAGCCCGTTCTTACGTTTATACGAAGCCGCTTTCGGTTGCCCAGCGTCAGATCAAAGCCGAACAACTCAACAATGAGCCGATGGAAGTAACTCTCGAAGAGATTATTCCGAATTTCGAACTCAAGCAAAAAATCCTGGCATTCGGTGATGAGGTTGAGGTAGTTTCTCCGAACGAGCTCAGAGAAGAGATGAAACAGATGACCTCCCGAATGGCTAATCGCTACAAGCCACAAGTCTAAACCGTCACAAGAATGAGTGACCTCTCTTTCGAAATAGCTGAGCAGAAGTTGCAACTGCTCGCCACAGTCCTACCTGAACACCACACGGAACTTGAACAGGCAAAAAATTACCTGCGCAACGACCCCAACGCTGTTATGATGAAACTGCGACTTGTTTTAGAGGCACTTGTCTCAGAAGTCTGGGAGCACCACAATAAAAACGCTACTACTGGTTCGCTTGCTGAGATGATGAACAATGCTTCATTCAAACAGGTTGTTGAGCGGCGCGTACACAGCAGAATGAACAGTTTACGAATCACGGGAAACCTGGCGGTTCATTCAAAGGATGTCAATTCAAGTGATGCTCTGAGCAGTGTTGACCACCTTTTCGAAATCGTCAACTGGTACCTCCCCCGCTTCAAAAACAAGCCGCAACTGCCTGAACCCAGCGACCAGCCACATCCATTGACTCGGTTCTTAAAAGACAGTCTTAAAGACGTTGTTTTCCTGTTCGTGATGGCAGCTAATTGGCTTTTTACATTGTTGATATGTCGATTTGCGGAGATTTTCCCGGTTTTCAAAGGTACCCCCATCAGTAAAGTATATGAAGGCCTTTTTAAAGCCGGCATGACGGTTAGAGGAGTCCGTGTTTCCGGCACTCTTTTTTCATTCAGTTATAGTCTTACTATCGTGCTCCTTTCGTTTATAGCTGCATGGTTGATCTTCAAGCGATTCAGAAGACAAAACCTCACATCCCGGATCGTGGCCTTTCAGCTAATGTTCACCTTCTTCTTCGCTCTACAACTGCTCTTTCTGATCTTCACTGATCCCTTCGTAAATATTTTCTAGCTCCGCAGACCATTTGCAGAACAGCACTGAATTATTGCAGCATCAAACTTTACAACGATGCTCAAAGCAATATTCCTCAGTCTGTTCGCTGTAACCGGATTAACTGTCCTCATTATAGCGACTGTTTCATCAAGAAGTTTCCGCCGTATAATTTTCACGCTGGGATTGTTCGGATGCCTGGCGGCTGCAGCAGTGGTTCTCTTTGCTCCTCACCTTCCTCGTCATGCATTGAAGGCAGCCAGGAGGTATTTCAGAAGTTCAATTCAACATAAACCTTCTCTCGAATCAGGATCGCAATGTTCATGCAACTTTCACGCTGCCAAACTTCCACGAGATCGCTACTCACTGCATCGAAGCGCTGCACAGGAGCTCACCAACAATGCATTTCTGGCAAGCGAGAGTCACAAGAAAAAGCTGAAAACCAGTGGCGAACTCAAAAGCATTCCGTCTTTCATGGGGCTACATATCCGACACTTGACACACAGTTCAGCAGACCTTCACAGGGCCGCTATGCCCGGTTTTAAAGAACTCGTTGATCGCTTCAACAAAACATGCGCCGCAAGGGGAATCAAGAATGCCGAGTTCGTCGTCTCGTCGGTGACAAGAACAGAAGCACAGCAAAAACAAATCAGAAAACGTTACAGTCAATCGGCTACCAAGGGCACCTCTGCCCACAGCTTTGGTGCTGCCATTGACATTGTTCAGGTTAAAAGCACATCGAATTGTAGGGCTGCTCGAAAGGCCTTATTTGATGTGCTTAAAAACATGCGCGCAGAGAGAAAACTCCTTCTATGCCCTGAAAGCCGATGCATACACGTAACCTTTCGGTAGCAAAATGACTTCTAGCGTTCGCCATCAACGTTGAAAACCGGACGACCTAATCCGATGGCCAGCGTCTCCAGATAAAAACGATCGAAAAGATGTTCGTCACCATCAAGCTCAACGTAGTTGAAATAGGTCATTTGCAGGCCTTCTGAACGAAAGTCAACGTCTTTCCTGTAGAACAAATGATCAAAGCCGGCACGATACTGACAGGAGGTAGTTGGCTTCACTATTTTGCCCTGACCTCCGAAAGGTTCTCGACCAAGACATAAGTGCAACCTCAATCGATTATTCAAATTCGTAGTCTTGCCAACATAGGCAAGATTCATAGATTTCTTGAGGAATGGCTCCCAAGTCTGATCTATGTCCCTTCCCCCGGGCCCTATAAGCGTGAAATCGGTTTGTAATTCAGACTTATCTACTTGTGATAAATCAATGTAAAATACATAAACGCCACCTTTGGCAGGCACGGCTGAGTAGTCAGCTCGACCGTTATTGAACTCAAGAAGATGCGACAACTGTTGGGCCTTGGATTCATCCAGCAGAACATCAATTAAGTCTTGATTTGGAACTTTAACCTTCATTTTTCATTTTGCATTTTGTCACCCCCTCATCTCACGCACCATCTGCCGATACATATGATCAACTAGCATCGGAAAGACTTTTGGGTCCATTACAGCTTTGTAAAAGTCAATGCGGTCGCCGTGAAAATCAATGACGGTGTCTTTGAACACTTGCCTGAAGTGCTCTTGCTTCACGTCTTCGGTGTTTTTGCCTTTCATGACCTTGATCACGTCATCATTCGTTGTGATGCGTTCTTGAATCATATCAAGCGTCACACGGTCTTCTTCACCGAGGTTGATGCCGAACAGCTCATTTACCTTCTCAATAATATCTGAAAGCAGCACTTTTTCTTCTTCGCCCGCGCTCTTGCCCGCCTCTGCCGACATACCGTACACTTCACCTTGTTCATCTTCAAGGGTGAGCTTTGATTCGCCCATCATCTGAATGCGCAATGAATCAAGGTCAATCGCATCAAGGATCGATACTTTCTCATTGTCGCGCTTCGGCAGCTTTTTATTCAGAAAACGCAATAAAATATAGGCCTTCTCCCACTTTACTTCTGCGAATGATGATATCTGTGAGATGTACGAATACAGACGGATAAACGACTGAATCTTCCCTTTGAATTCATCCTGCTGCTCTTCATTTAGTTTCTCCTTGTAGGCATCTACAACCACATCAATCATGGCGTGAAAGCGGCTGTCTGCATCTGTGCTGCGGTAGAACTCTTTGCAGAATTCATCAAGCTGCATTTGGGTGTAAAGGTTGTACTGCTCAATCTCGTAGAGCAAATCATACAACTTATCCGGATCCGTCTCCTCACGAAGAATCGTTGAGGTGTAATAGGGCTCAAATGACTTGATGATGTCTTCCGGCTCATTGACGAAGTCAAGAATGAAGGTGTCTGTTTTACCTGATTTTGTTCGGTTCAGACGCGAAAGCGTCTGGACGCATTGCACCCCACTCAACTTTTTGTCGATATACATCGACTGTAAGAGGGGCTCATCAAAGCCGGTCTGGAATTTGCTCGATACAATCAGGATGCGGAACCGCGGATCTTTCAAACCGTTCGGAATGCTCATACCGTCCAAACCATTCTCGCGGTTCAATGATGTTTCGGTATTCTCCCGACCGTTGTGGTCAATAGAGCCACTGAAGGCCACCAGACAGCTGTATGATAACCCACGCTCGCGCATCTGACGCACCATTTCTTCATGAAACAGCACACAGTGCTTGCGCGAGCGAACTACAACCATAGCCCTGGCTTTACCGTCAATTTTCCTGGAGGCATTTTTCACAAAATGATCAAGCATGATGCCCACCTTCTGACGGATGGTTTCTTCATGCGAATCAACAAAGCTGACCAGCTCGCGCTTCACTTTGCTCTCCGGCACTTCTTCATCTTCTTCTGACGTTTGAAGCACTTTGAAATACCGCTTGTAGGTGGTGTAGTTTTGAAGGACATCCAAGGTGAAGCCCTCTGCAATGGATTGCTTCATACTGTATGAATGAAAGGGTTTGAAGTGCCCGTCTTCATTCTTGCGCCCGAAGAGCTCAAGGGTCTTATTCTTGGGTGTACCTGTAAAGCCAAAAAACGAAATGTGCTCTTGTCGCCCACGTGCCTCAATCTCCTTACGGATCATTTCTTCGAGGTCGTCTTCGTCGTCGTCGTTCTCGTTCACCGAGAGTGACTTCTTCAGGTGTTTTGAGGTTTCGCCTGATTGCGACGAGTGTACTTCATCAATGATCACCCCAAAGGTCTGCCCTTTCAGTTCTGAAATCACCTCAGAGACAAAAGGGAACTTCTGGATGGTCGTGATAATGATGTCTTTTCCTTTCTCCAGATACTCGCGCAGTTGCGCTGAGTTGAGGTCAACCGGATTCACCACCCCTTTGGTCTGCTCCAGCTTGGTGACGGTTTTCTGAAGCTGTTTGTCAAGCACTTTACGGTCGGTGATGACCAGTATAGTGTCGAACATGCGCTTTTTGTCTTCTTCACGCTGGTACAAAGAGGTCAGGAGGTGCGACAACCAGCCGATTGAATACGATTTACCCGCACCGGTGGTGTGCTGAATGAGGTAGTTGTGGCCGACGCCTTCATCGCGGACGGCCGATTTAAGCTTGCGGATAACATCAAGTTGATGGTAACGCGGAAAGATCTGTACCTCATAGGGCTTCGTCTCTACCTTTTTCTTTTGTGGATTCCACTGCCGGTCTTCTTCTTCAGAGATCAGTACGAAGTTCTCAATGATGTCTAAGAGTGAATCCGGCGCAAGCACTTCGTTCCAGAGGTACTCGGTGCGGTAATCGCCTTCAACCACCGGATTGTCTATGCCTTTGTTATAGGGTAAGAACCTGGTTTTCTGACCGCTGAGCCGGGTCGCCATGCTTACCCGGTCATTGTCAACACAAAAATGCACCAGACAACGCTTGAAACTGAGCAACGGCTCTTTCGGGTCACGATCGCGCTTGTACTGGTTCTCTGAGTGCTTGTAGTTCTGGCCGGTGAGCTGGTTTTTCAACTCCATCGTGACCAATGGGATGCCGTTCAGAAACAGCACCATGTCAATCGAGTTCTGGTTGCGACGCGAATAGTGCAACTGGCGGACCACCGTAAACCGGTTCTGGGCGTACAGTGCCTGGTGGTCTTGATTCATGCTCGACTTGGGCTTGAAATACAAGACGTCAAACGAGCAACCCCGCGTCTCAATACCGCCACGCAATGTATCGATGATACCGCGCTGCTGAATGTGTTTATCAAGGGTTTTGACCAATTGGTCATCGGTGCCGGCACCAAACTGCGTCTCTAAGCGTTCGTATTCTTCAGGTTGAGTGGCTTTGATAAACCCTACAAAACTGTCGCGCAGTAAACATAAATCTTTGTCGTAGCGCGACTCGTGCTCGCGGGCATGCACAAGGGCGTCGCTATACCCGCGTGCGAGCAGTGACTGCTCAATCCATTCTTCAAAACGCAGTTCAGTGAATCGTTTAGTCATCGCTGGCCACTTTTACTTTACCGGTTACCACTTCAGAAATTAACGCCTGACGGTACTCTTTCAACAGTTCAATGCGCTTCTCTTCTGTGGCAATGGTGGTATCGATGATGGAGGTTTGCTCGTCGAGATATTCTACAATCTGCTCCTGTTCTGCGCACTCTGGAAATGCCACAATCATTGTCAACAAATCATCCTTTGAAATATTTTTCATACTCGGACTCGTACCCGTAGAACGAGAGGAAAGTTCACTTCTAAACCTTCTCGAAATGGTCACATAGCTCAACCATTTCACACATAGATCAATGTTCTCAAAAAATTGTGTAATCCATAGTCTATCAGGCAAGTAGAGATTATCTAAATCTTCCTCCACAAAGCCATTTGAACCAACCAATTCATGTGTATTCATTCTACTAAAAATTATTGCATTTCCGACAACAGGGCATTTTACTCTGTTATACTCATTGGGAAGTATCCTCTTATTCAATTCAGGTCTGAAAAGATCTCCTAAAACACAACTTGTTTTCAAAACCCCTAATTCATGAGGTTCATTTACAGGGATATCTTCTGAATTAACAGAAGTACCAGAATCCAAGTTTTTTATTATGTGCTTGAGCTGTTTCATCACCCAATGCCTCGGAATCTCCCCAATCCACTCAATGCCGCTGTCTTTCATTTCAACGTTGGGGTCAAGGCCTTTGGTGACGGCTTGGTTGATCAGGGCGGTGCGCTTTTCTTTGAGCAGCGCAATCTTGCGCTCGGTCTTGGCGATCAGGTCGTCAATGAGGGTGGTCTTCTCATCCAGATACGCCACAATCTGCTCCTGTTCGTGGAGGGGTGGGATAGGGAACTCTGACTTTACATATTCATCAACCTTCAGATTTGGATAGGTCGTCGCAGATACCATTCGCTCTATCCTTTGCCTAGTGAGATTGGATTTCAGCAAGTAATATGTCAGACGTGAGAGGAAATCGTTAGTAGTTCTCACCCTTAAAAGGAAATTACTAAAACCAAATTTGCCATCATCAGTCTCATTTATGTAGCCGCATTTGCCAGTAATGATATTTGTTGCCGAACCAGATGATTTAACCACCACGACATCTCCGACTTTGCATAGATATCTATCTTTCTCTTCTTCTGACAAGTAACGAATTGTCATCCCATCATAGTTCCATCTACCTTCGGGTGATAATTGTGCCGTAGTTGGTATCGGTATACCAAAAGCTCCTTCGAAGGGTTCATCTTCACCCCAAACTCCGCTATTCTCTATTTCAGAGATGTATTGTAATCGCTTGACAGACCAATGCCTCGGAATCTCCCCAATCCACTCAACCCCTGAATCTTTATAATCCTCGTACCGCTCCATTACTTCACAATCTGGTTTAAGAGGTCTTGCGATTCTTGTTCGAGCTGCAAGAGGTCTTGAGTAATGTCTTCAAGCGGGCGCAGCGGTTTGTACTTGTAGAAGTACTTCGTGAAGTTGATCTCATAGCCCACCTTGTTTTTCTCCCATTCAATCCACGAGTCTGGCAAGTGAGGTTCCACTTCACGGTGGTAGTAGGTCTCAATATCTTCACTCAGCGGCACGCGCTCGTAATCGCGCTTTGAGCTGTCGGCTTTCGGCTCGCCGCTACGGTTGCGTACGACTTCACCATTCTCTTTCAGCGGCTGCTCAATCTGCACCTTGGTGTAGCCAAAGAACGCATTGGGGTAGATCTTTGAAATCTCAGATTCCTTGAACAGGGTGTAGGTATCAAAAATGAGCTGGCGCTGTTCATCGTCAATCCATTTACGCTTGCTGCCCAAGCTCTTTTTCATGCTGCGGTAAAGCTGCGTGGCATCAATCAACTGCACTTTTCCTTCTCGCTCTTTCGACTTCTTGTTCGTCACAATCCAGATGTAAGTGGTGATACCTGTATTGAAGAACAACTGATCCGGCAGCGCCACAATGCACTCCAGTCGGTCGTTCTCAATGATCCAGCGTCTGATCTCAGATTCACCACTGCCGGCATCCCCCGTGAAAAGGGGTGAACCATTGAACACCACACCTATGCGTGAACCCTCGTTCTTCATCTTTGACATCATGTGCTGCAAAAAGAGCAGCGAACCATCTGATGTTCGGGGTGTCCCCGCACTGAAGCGGCCCATCGGGTTCTTTTCTTCTTCGTGGATGAAGGCCTTTTCAGACTTCCATGACACCCCAAACGGTGGGTTGGTGATCATATAGTCAAACTTTCGGTCTTCAAAGCGGTCTTCAGACAACGATGATCCCAGCTGAATCCGCTCTGGGTCTTCTCCGGTGATCAAAAAGTCAGATTTGCAGATGGAGAACGTAAACGGGTTGAGCTCCTGACCATACAACTGAAACATCACGTCTTCAGAGATGTGCTCGCTCACCCACTCTTTGCCTATGGTGAGCATACCACCCGTACCGCAACACGGGTCAAAGATGGAGCGAATGATGCCCTCACCCTTGAGGTTCTCTTCATCGCCCGTGAAAACGAGACCTACCAGCAGATTGACCACATCGCGCGGTGTATAGTGCTCTCCGCTGGTTTCATTACTCATTTCAGAGAAGCGGCGCAGCAACTCTTCAAAGATTGACCCCATGGTATGGTTGTCAACCACATTCGGGTGCAAGTCAATCTCGGTAAACTTGTCGATCAGCGAATAGAGCTTATTGTTCTTCAACAGCTTCTCTACCGGCTTGTCGAAGCTGAAAGTTATCGAGAATCTGCAGCACATTGTCTGAATACCCCCTGATGTAATTGGGGAAATTGATCTTGAGGTTGGTTGAATCTGACTTCAATCGGCTCAGATCATACTCCGAGTGGTTGTAGAAATTAAGACCGGTCTTCTTCTTAATGATCGGCGAAGGGTCTTCAATCTGCGTCTTGAGTTCGTGGTAGAGTTCAACCACTTCATCCTTCTGCGGTTCGAGCAAGCAGTCAAGACGTCTGAGCACCACAAACGGCAGAATGATTTCGCCATATTCATGGGCCTTGAAGAGCCCACGCAATTCATCGTCACACACCCTCCAGATGAACGAAGAGATTTCCTGATAATTAGCCATAACAGTAGTAAACGTTTAAGTTACGGGTCGCCATCCGGCGCTTTTGCGCCGAAGGTACAACAGTAAGCTCAATTAAAAAGGAAGGTCATCATCTTCATCAACCTTATTGTCTGATAAGTCTGCATACCAACCTGATAATTGTAAATAACAACGTTCTTCTGTTTCATCATCAGGCGACCACCATCTTGCAAGAGAAACCCGAAGCAAGGTTCCGGCAGGTATGATCCGCACCGGGTCTTGAAAACCAACGAAAGTTATATTTCTTCTGCCGAAACCTGGATATGCATACCGTACCTTGCTCTTGAAGTCGTTTCGTTTCAAATCACGATCGGTCTGCCAAAATCCCACACTATGCTCCGGCAAACCCTTTTCTTCGCAGATGTAACCACTACCACTGGGTGTCCATTGAAGCTTTCTATCAAACAAAACATCTGTACCCCCCTGCCATATTTTCACCCTGATTTTTTCTTTAAGATAATGGCTTATCTTTTGTTGATTATCCACAGTGAATTTCCGCTTTGACCAAAGCAATTTTACATCTTCAACATGTGGAGCACGAAGATGAGATTTATTCGCGACGCTCACAGTCAATACATCTCCCACGTTGATCGGCACCTCCGAATTATGTGGGTATCCGGATTCATTGAGCAATCGAAGAAACTGTCCGCTTCCGGACACAGCACCGATGCACACGCCTGATGACATGTGCGTCTTAGAGACAATAATTACATCCATTACAAATGAGAGATAGGGTAACCGAGTTTTTCAAGTTTATCTGAAACAATAGATCTATGGCAGGCCTCCGGTTTTTCTTCCACACAAAACAACACGATACGGTCTGCACCTGCTCGGTCGAGCGCTTCTACAAACTCATCAAAATCAAAGTCACTGAGCACCCGATCTTTATAAGCAATGGTGAATACCTTGCCTAACTGAGTCCGTGTGCGTTTCTGATCACCGGAAGCAAGATCGGCAGCTTTTTGGAGATCCCTGATTTCGGTGGTGGGAGCCAATTGCTGCACATGCGCGTAGTTAATGTCGAGTTCGGCTAATTTTGCCTGCAGTCGTTGACTGTTCACAAAGGCATACTTCGCACCTCTGACACCTCTCCTTTGTCGAATATCAACAAAAGTGTCTATTTGATTCTCGTTCAACTTACCGAAGAAATCTTCTTCAGTTGAGTTGTATACTCCAATGGTGTAGAATTTCATTTAGTAAGATTTTCGAGAGGTAAAATCTACTTCATTTCCAAAAAGATCCTGAGGGTTTCGTCCTTTGTTTAGCTCGAGCAAGACGGTCTCTTGCGACTTCGTGCGATCTTTCCCTACAATGTGATTAATCGAGACATCGTTCTTGAGCAATTCGCGTCCGATCAGTTTACTCCGATGACATTCCTCGGGCTTCGACTCACTGCACATCACAGCGAGTGACACCTTATTCTCATTGGCTTTGAGCAAACGATCAAGTCCTTCTTTGAAGAAGGCCTTCTCCTTTACCCAATCGTAAACAACCTTACCGTCACGATCGTAGCAACTCCTGTCTTCAGGCAACCCACCAAGGTTATCGCCACCGAAAACATAAGTGATCCCAGACTTTTTCAGTGCATCAACTAAGGCCTCCTTATTGAAGTGGGGATTCCATTTGGAGTATGGCTTTGAGCGAACATCCATCAGATACTCAATTCCGAATGCTTTCAGTTCTGCAATGAAGTCTTCGATCGACTTATTGCCGTGACCAATGGAGTAAATAGAGGATTTCTGATCCATAACCCTAAGGTAACTTTTTCTTCGATTCACTTCAATGATGCACAATCACACCCGCTTCAGCATCTGCATCGCCTCGTGGTCTTCGTCGGTGTAGCTTTGGTTGCGGCGCAGCAGGCGATCGGTTTGCATGCGATGGAGTTCAACCTGTGTCATACGCATGCGCTCCTCCTGCTCTTTCCAACGATCGTAGTCTGTCTCGTCGTATTTCGTTTTCACATAAAGTGGCGCATACTCCAATAGCATAACGAAGATAAAGATGGCAAACCAAATACCCGCTATGTACCTGTCAGAGCCTATTGCGGCAAACATCCCTCGAACGTGCAACAGAAAGCCACCATCTCCCATCGTGCCATTCTCAAGATCGGTCGCAATCTTGTCAGTTAACGCCTTCTCAGCAGTTAAGACTTGTTGGTCGAGCTCAGCAAGTTCTGCTTTGGCCTTCTCCCATTTCGCCTCGCGCATCTTCGCTACTTTGCCATAGCCCGCATTGCCTGTGCCCTGCTCTCCATTCACTTCTTTGGTGAAGCTGGCGTAGAGTTCAGCAACTTCGGCTTGTTTATCACCGCGTTGCACTTTGAGATCATCAATAACAGACTGCTCTTCTCCGTAACGTTCAGCGGTATTCTCCTTCACCTCTGCAAGTTGGATCTTCTCGATCTGCTGGTGTACATCTTCTTTGAAGAGCACAGCATCAATAGATAGAGAGCCGATTCCGCATGACAAGATGACGATACCAAGCCGAAAGACCTTCAACCAGAAACTTGCACTGTGTGCGTTCAGAAACGCCCGGTCAATCAAAAAGATCACGCTTGCTGCGATGCTGGCAGCAATGATGCCGGACAGTGTACTCGCTTCAAAGATCACCGTAGATGCCGTGAAGGCTGTAAGCGCCCAAAGCCCCATCGGAAGCAATAGCAAGCTAAAGATGGTAAGCACTTTTTGTCGCGCCTTCACACTCGACTGTTTGAGAATGTTGTAGTCCTCTCCTAAAATGGTTGCTGCTAACTTCAACATGGCAATTCAGATTAGTAGTTAAACACTTTGCTGAGTGACTGCGTCTGGCGGCGGTCGAGGAAGCCGCGAGTGAAACCGTCTTCATAGGCCTTGAGCGCGCGCACAATCGGACCACGTCCTTCTGTGGTCGCCTCAAGGCGATCGAGCAAATCGTTGCGCTTCAGTTCAAGCTCGGCACGTTCACGATGGATCTCGAATTGCACACTGCGAGTAAGATTGTCCGAACCTTCCCAACGCTTGAACTCAGTCATGCGCATATCAATCTCACGCAGCGCATCTTTCAGATAGGCCTCAGCTTCATTGATCAATGTTGCTTTGTAATTGGCCATAAGGTCAGGATCCTGGTAGTCATACCCGTCAGTGTAACCCTTTGAGTGGTGATCGCGCACCAACAATGCGTCAAAATCGTTCTTGGGCTTTCTGGGCTGAACCGGTTCGCTTTGAGCATTGAGCGGGACTTCGAGTGTCGTAAAGATTTCTTCAGGAACATCTACTTCGTGGTTATCTACGTTCACGTCTTGGGCGTCTACATCTGCTGTGGTTTCAGATGTGTTTTCAGTGTTCTTGCCAAACAGGCGGTTGATGAATTTTTTCATGGCTGAAATGAATTGATGATTTAACAGATTTGGTTTATGATTCTGTGATTAAAGCGTTCGGTGTGGAATGATGTATTTCTTATGTCCGGCCTCGTGACAGCGATGGCAAAGTGTGATTAGATAGACTCCTTCATACTCCCATGGATTTCGGATGCGACCATTCTTGAAGAAGTGGTATTGCTTGTGGTGAACCTGGAGGTTCTCGGTTGAACCGCAGTTCTTGCAAACGTGATTATCACGATCAAGAATTTCGAGTCGCTTCGCCTTCCATTCCGGGCGCTGAAGGAGTTGATGGTAATCGGTCAGGTTATACATGCGTTTTCTTTTTCGTTTGCTTGAGACAAAGGTTGGTATCAAGTGTGCAAATGGGTTGCAGACTAGGCAGCGTTTCGGCGGTTCCCTTTCTTGTATCGGGCTATACGCTTTGGTTTCCGCTTGATGTGCTTAAGTGCATCTTCATTCTTGTAGACGGTCATGACAGCATTGTCAGAAGTCAAAATCACTACCGTGTTTTTCACACGTTCTTGGTATTGCGCCGGCATATCTTCTGGGATGCATTTTTCGGCCATAACGTAATAGCGAAGACCCTGCCTTCTAATCATTTCACCGAATTCGATGGTGTCTTGAATCATTTGCTTATTAATAGCGCGGTGGGCGCTGCGCTCACGGGCGTGGTGTGTGAGTGAGATCATAGGGTTATTCATGACGGTTTAAGTGTTTTCGTTTGCACAAACCTCACTCTGAACTCTGCAATTAGACTGCATACTTGAGTATCCTTTCTTATCTTTAGGGCGAAGCTCTTTCAAACACTTGCTATCTTGATCAATGACTAACGAACATTACTTTCGCCTCCGTTGTGTAGAACAACTGCTACGACGATCTCCTGAAGTGGCGTACCCCAAGAATGAAATCTTGAGATTGGTTAACGAACAGTTGAACCATGAGGGCTACGGTCAGATTTCAGAGCGCACGCTAGCGAATGACTTTAAAGAACTCACAGAACTCGGTGCTGAAATCGGCAAGACCCGAATAGAAGCACCTACCGGCTCCGGGAAGAAATACCACACAGTTCGCCACTACACCTCTATCAATACCTCAGTGCTCGATGAGTCCTTGAATGAACATCAGCTCAATGTTTTGAAAGATGTCTACGATGAATTGGAAAAAGTAAGTGGTAATCCCTTCATTGATGAGTTTAGAGTTCTGATTGCACAGCGTTTAGATGAATACGATGACGATGGTGTAGGAAGTGAAATGCTTGTGCACTTTGACAGTCGTGAAGGGTATGCAGGTAAGCGCTACATCAAAGATTTTTTTGAAGCTGTTAAGAAGAAGGTCGCTGTCAAGTTTCAGTATGCCAAATCCTTCGAAGAGCCGCGGGAGGTAGTTCTATCTCCATATTTACTTAAGCAATACAACCACAGGTGGTACTGCATTGGCCGCTCTGTCGCAGAACCGCAAGTATTATCCAATATCGCCCTCGACCGAGTGTCAGGAGATTTGACAGAGTGTAGAGGTTTCGTACCATCTAATATGACACCTCAAGATTGGAACGACCGCTTCCAGGAAATCGTCGGCGTCACTTACAATGAGGAATCACCGCTCGTTAACGTTCATCTTCGGTTTCACGGCAAAAGCCGTGGATATGTTTTTTCGAAACCCATGTCGATTTGCCAGCGAGCCTTGAGCCCTGACGATCTTGACAATGACCCCATGGATGTTTACCTTGAAGACATCAGGGTGAATTTTGAACTGAAACAGCAAATAATGTTCTATGCTGACCAGGTGGAAGTTGTCGAGCCCGTTGAATTACGAAAAGAACTTGAGGCGATGTTCCTCAGAGGTGCAGAACTAAATAAAACCTAGCATGGACTATCTCAAAGCGTTTCGCCACGCAGAAAGCAAGTTGCAAACCTCAGACTATGTCGGATGTATCCGCGACTGTGGAACCATTGCAGAGCTTGGGCTAAAAGAACTGTACGTACGACAGAGAGATTGGGAAGAGAGCGAAGGGCGACCGTTCAACGTCCTTGAAGTTTTCCGGACAAACTATCCTGAGTTTGCAGAATTCGACCCAGAAAACAGCAGTCTATTTCCACTACTCAAGTTTTTCAGCTTTACTCACCTTTGGGAACGTATTCAAATTCGGGTAGAGAGTAATCTTCATTTCACTCGTCGAATACCCTGGCATGACTTGCGTTATGTGAGAAATATAGCTACCCACAGTTTCAAATCTTTCACCCGCGAACAAGCAGTAGAGTTCTTGCACCACATCAAGCTCTTTCTTCATGAGACAGAACTGGCAGCTACAAACCCGTCAGTTTTATTCGAGAACAAAACAGAGTGTCACGGCTGTAAAATGAGCCTTCGATCAGACTGGAATTATTGCCCGAGCTGCGGGATGGAACAACGTGTTAAATGCTTCAACTGCGGTCGCGCAATGGAAGTCACATGGAAAACTTGTCCGCATTGTGAGGCGTCCCGAACAGCAGATCTATTCATTGAAGAGACGAACCGACTTTACAAAGCTTACTGCGAGGCGGTATGGACCGACGACGTCGTAAACGCTGAAGAACGAGAATTACTTCGCCGCAAACGACTTGAACTCGGTATTTCAGAAGAGACCGCAGAGCAAATCGAAGCCGAGGTTATCGACAAAGAAGTCTTTCAGTTCATGGATCTTATCAATGCGGTCTTGATTGACGGTGTAATAGACGACATTGAAATGGAGTTTCTCATGAACAAGGCCGAAAAGCTGAAGATTGATACCAAACGTGCCAAGCGCCTCATCAACTCGATGTATTCAGAGCGAAGGACCCCGGTGGTTTGAGTATTGAGCTATAGTGCTTCACGAGCACTGCTCGGCTTGGTGGAGAAGTTTCCATTCTCTTGTAGAATCAGCTCGTAGCTCAATATTTGGCCACGTAATTCTTGCGGATAGTCTTTATCGAAGTTCTCTCCTTCAATGAATCCTCCTTTTAGGCTCGAACAGGTCGATGATGGCATTTCCTTATTTGGATTCCACCCACGGCCATAATAGAAGAAAGGTTGATATGTCCCATCTGGTAAGTTAAAGGTGTACATATCACCTTTTCGGATGTAGCCATGTCTGAATACCTTACTATTCCGTTTGATTGTGACGATGACATCAGAGCTGTAACTCGCTTTCACTTGAATTTTACTACAGCTATAGCCTGAACAACTGTTTGAGCTGCCAAAACAAGCTTTCCAAGGTTTAGTGCCCGTAGTGAGGTAGTTATTAATATAACGCGCTCTTTCGGCTGCTTCTTTCTCTCTCTTTATCCTTTCTCGTTCTCTTTCTGCGGCAAGTTGCTCCTGTCTGATGCGCTCTTCTTCAATTCTTCTGAGACGTTCCTGCTCCACACGAACTGCCTCAACAGAGTCTTCATACGCTATTTTACGGAGCCGTTCGAGTCGTTCTTGTTCAATTCGGGCTTCTCTTTCAATTCGTCGCGCTCTTTCCGCCTCCGTCTCGCAACTTGATAGAGTGGGCAACAACAAAATAACAATGGCTGAGAGAGAGAATATATTCTTCATGTTCAACAAATCTATAGTGTTGGTTTGAATTTAGTAAAACACGCTAATATTTCCCGCCTCATCTCCATCGTCCTCGCCGTACTGCTGCTCTTGTGTCTCTTCGACAAGTCCAGCGCCTCGTCTGGACAATACAGAGTCAAAACTCACTAAAGAACGACAAGAGTTTATTCAGGTTGATTCTGCCGATTTTAACTCTTTGTAAGCATCAACAACACCGTAGTAAAGCAGGTTATCGGATAATCGCGCTGCGGGATGGCTGTAGGATATGTAAACACCACCTTCATAGCGCTCGTACCAAACTCCTCTTTTAGTTTCGCCCTCTTCGTAAAATCCTTTCAAGTTCTGCGATATCCGCAATCCATTGTTTTCTCAGGTACGTCAGTTGGTCCTGAGTCAAATCAGTTAGTACTCTCATGATTGAAAAAATTAGGATTAAACTTCTCACAACCGCTCTCGTGCCTAGGATTTGTCGAGCAGCACCCAGTAGGGTCCGGACTTTCCGGTGCGGAATATGATAATGCTGGATTTCGTAGCCCTCCTATCGCAATTCGCGGTAGAGGTCTGTCAGGGTTCGATTCATCAACAAGACCAATCGACCTTGTATGTTCTCTGATGGTTGCCGTTCACCTTTCTCGATTCGCGATAAGTGTGAAGGCGACACCTTGAGCTTCTTTGCAAACGCCCTCAGCGACAAGCGCTTTTTGTTCCGGGCTTTTCTGAATATTATCGCAAGTGCATTTGTTTTCATCTCTAAAAGTTTTGCGTTCTGCAGAATACTCTGCAAGTGGTGTGCCAAAATGATAGGCAACACCTTTTCTTACCAGCAGAAAAAGGCACCAACAAATGCATCAATCGCCGTTTAATTCGGCGATTCAGAAAAATCAAAATTTTTGCATTTTTCTTCTTTGAGCGGCCATTACGCAACACTCATTTCCCCATGATTTTTCACTTTGGCATGGATTCTGTTTCCGTCTCACTGAAGATTTTTGCACACAATGTCCAAATCGTAAATGGTAAACGACTTCGAATAACAATCAGATTGTTGTGTCGTAATATCCGATACCAAAACACGCAACACGCAATCGAACAGAGCCTGTTGCGGCAACATTTTGTTGCGGCAACACGTTTTCAGAATATTTCTTTGTTGCGGAAATAAAATAGCGCCGCAAGCATGCGGCGCCGTCCCTTTCGATGCGCGCAATGCAGTGTGCGCCTACAGGTCCTTTTACCGGGAGAATCGTGATCCCCGATCCCCGATCCCCAATCCCATATCCATGCGCACACTCAGTGTGCGCCTACGGGGCCTTTTACCGGGAGAATCGTGATCCCCGATCCCCAATCCCCGATCCCCGATCCCCGATCCCATATCCATGCGCACACTCAGTGTGCGCCTACAGGTCCTTTTACCGGGAGAATCGTGATCCCCGATCCCCGATCCCCAATCCCATATCCATGCGCACACTCAGTGTGCGCCTACAGGTCCTTTTACCGGGAGAATCGTGATCCCCGATCCCCGATCCCATATCCATGCGCACACTCAGTGTGCGCCTACAGGTCCTTTTACCGGGAGAATCGTGATCCCCGATCCCCGATCCAAGATCCCCGGTCCAGTGCATCCTCCACGAGAAGGGTTTCCTGAGCAAGACGCTCATCGCTCCAATTCAGTTTCTCTTTGAGAAGATCCAACACGATCATCCGGTGCTTTTGCACCGAAAGCACATCAAAATAAATGCGCCCGGTGCGCCGCTCGAAAAAATCGAGTGCACTGACTACCATTTCGTGCTCCACGGTGTAGGCCGCCTCAGCCATGAGCAGGCTGCACTCAGAATTCTCGCAGCCTACCGCGCGAATCGCCACCTTTTTCGCCTTGCGTCCGTAGGTGTGCACAAGGTACTCAGCATCCGATCGCGTGCTGAATAGTCCCTGGTACTCAGCCATCAGCTCATCAATGAACTGCCCCACTTCGCTGTAATTGGCGAATTCGCCACCGATCAACTGCTCTTTATCTGTTGTGCAAGGCACAGCCGTACGCCTTAACTGCCGCAGCACACGGTCAACAGTGCGCTCGGCCATTTTGCGGTATCCGGTAAGTTTACCGCCTGCGATACTGATGAGGCCACGCTCAGAAACAAAGGTCTCATCGCGACGTGAAATCTCCGAAGCATCTTTTCCTTCTTCGTTGATGAGCGGACGTAACCCCGCCCAGGATGAACGAATATCGGCCACCTTCAGGTTTACCGAAGGAAACATGTTATTCGTTGCCCGAAGGATGTAATCCACATCTTCGCGAGTGATTTCAGGTTCCACCTTGTCACCTTCATATGGAGTATCGGTAGTGCCAATGTACGTGCACGTGCCGCGGGGTATCGCGAAGATCATTCGACCATCATCATTGTCGAAATAGACGGTCTGCTTCACCGGAAGCCGATCATGGTCAACCACCAGGTGAACGCCCTTGGTCAGAAACAACCGCCTACCGCGCACCGGTGCGTCGAGTGAGCGCACATCATCCACCCACGGACCAGCAGCATTTACTACGCAGGAGGCGCGAATTATAAATTCTTCACCGCTTTCGAGGTCTTTGGCACGAACGCCACTGATGTGCTCCTCTACGGTCTCGCAAAGCAGTTCTTCTGCTTTTACATAGTTCAGTACCACCGCACCTTTGGAGGCGGCGGTGCGCGCAATACCGATGACCAATCGTGCATCATCGGTGCGGTACTCTGCATACAATCCGCCCCCCTCAAGAATATCAGTACGGAGCAGCGGTTCAACGCTTGCCGTTTCGTCTTTGCTGAGCATACGCCTCCGGTCTTTACCGTTCACACCGGCCAGCAAATCGTACACACTCAAGCCGATGTTGGTCAACCAATAACCGTACTTGCCCCCCTTGATCAGAGGCAAGAGCATCTTGTCAGGGTGCACCAGATGTGGCGCAATGCGGTGCACAATAGCACGTTCACGCCCCACCTCATTGACCAGTCCGAACTCAAATTGCTTCAGGTATCGAAGACCACCGTGAATCAGCTTTGTGCTACGCGAGCTCGTTCCGCCTGCAAAATCCTGCATATCGATGAGCGCCACAGACAAGCCCCGCGTAACGGCGTCAAGTGCGATGCCCACGCCGGTAATGCCTCCGCCGATCACCAACAGATCAAACGAATGCGCTTTGACGTATTTCAGGTATTCGTTACGATTCATCGTCAAGCCATTGCCTGCTTCTTTCTACGGCTTTTTGCCAGCCGCGATACAATTTCTCTACGCGTTTTCCTTCCATCTTGGGTTTAAAGACCCTTTCAGATCGACGGAAGTCGCGCACCTGTTTGCGGGTCCACATGCCCGAGCCCATGCCTGCCAGGTAAGCGGCACCGAGCGCAGTAGTCTCAATTTGCGTAGGACGATCCACCTCCGTTCCGAGCATATCGGCCTGAAACTGCATGAGCAGATCATTTGCACAGGCACCACCATCAACACGCAAGGATCGAATCTCCATTCCGGCATCGATCACCATGGCATCGAGTACGTCTTTCGTCTGGTAGGCCATCGACTCAAGGGTGGCGCGCACCAGCTCATTCTTTCCGGTATCGCGGGTGAGCCCGAAGATCGCCCCGCGAGCATACATATCCCAATACGGAGCACCAAGTCCGACAAAAGCCGGAACCACATACACCGGCTCCTTATTCACTGCCTGCCTTGCGAAATACTCAGAATCGGGGGCGCTGTCAATGAGCTTAAGTCCGTCACGCAGCCATTGAACGGCGGCCCCTGCAATGAATACCGACCCCTCGAGGGCATAGTAAGTTTCATCACCATCAGACCAGGCGATGGTGGTGATCATGCCGTGCCGGCTGCCTTTGCCGCGCTTGCCAATGTTCATGAGCATGAAGCAACCCGTGCCGTAAGTATTCTTGACCATACCCGGATCAAAGCAGGCTTGTCCGATCAACGCCGCCTGTTGGTCACCTGCGATACCGGTCACCGGAATTCGGTGTTCACCGATTTCGGCAGTACCAAACTCCCCTACAGAAGGCAACACTTCGGGCAGCGCGCTGCGGGGAATATCCATAGCCTCCAGCAACTCGCTGTCATAGTTGAGTTTGTGAATATCAAAGACCATCGTACGCGATGCGTTGGTCATATCGGTTTTGAACTCTTTGCCACCGGTCAGCTTCCAGAGAATCCAGCTGTCAATGGTGCCGAGACAGAGCTTGTTCGCATCCGCCAGTTCTCTGGCGCCCTGAACATGCTGAAGCATCCACATCATTTTCGTAGCCGAGAAGTATGCATCCAGAACAAGTCCGGTCTTTTCACGCACCTTTTCACCAAGGCCTTTGCCACGAAGCTGCTCACAAATGGAAGCCGTTCGTTTATCTTGCCACACAATCGCATGGCAAAGCGGTTTACCGGTGCTGCGATCCCAGGCCACAGTAGTCTCTCTCTGATTGGTGATTCCCAGCGCTGTGATCTCCCCGGGTTGTACCTTCTTTTCTTCGAGCACTTGGTGTAAGGTCTGGAGCTGAACCTGCCAGATTTCTTCGGCATCGTGTTCTACCCAACCTTGTTTCGGAAAGTGCTGCGTGAATTCTTCCTGAGCGCTGGCCACTACCCGGCCGTTTTTATCGAGCAATAAACTACGGCAACTCGTAGTGCCCTGATCTAAAGCAAGGATATACATCATTTAGGATTTGGCGTTGAAGATAGCACTATCACCGGCACACTTGATCGTAATGCTCAACTTTCAATGCCGTACCTTTGAGGCGTGATTGCACGGATTCTCTTCCTGATTCGCCATGAAGCGAGGCTTGAACTGCGGCAGCAGCACACACTGGTGGGCATTGCGCTCTTCGCTCTGTCAACCGTTTACCTCTGTTACCAGGCCTTTCGCACCCTCGAAGCCCCTGAAGTGTGGAATGCCCTCTTGTGGGTCATCATCCTCTTTACCGCATTCAGCGCAGTAGGAAAGAGCTTTCAGCAGCAGGCACGCGGACTCCGGCTTTATTTATACTGGACGGTCAGACCTCAGGAGTACATTATTGCGAAGGTGGTCTATAACATGCTTCTCATGACCTTGCTCTCGGTCATTGCCTTTGGCGCTTATGCGCTTTTTATCGGAACTACACCGCTGAAAGCGGGCATGGGTGGTGCGTATTTTATCGGACTCATTTTCGGAGGTTGCGGATTTGCGATTCTGTTGACCCTCATCGCAGCTATTGCGGCCCAGAGCGATAGCGGACCCGGGCTGACGGCTGTGCTCGGTTTACCGATCGCCATCCCCCTGATTCTGCTTTTGAATGAATACAACACGAACGTTCTCAAGGGCGTTCCGTTTAGTGAAAATGATCAAAACTTACTGCTGCTGGCGGTACTGAATGCAGGTGTCTTCGCCCTCTCCTACCTGTTATTTCCGTACCTTTGGCGCGATTAATTGCTGCGGATAATGCTAAAGCACTGGTGGAAGGTTCTCACCGCTGTCCTCCTCTTTTATGTTCTTGTGATGAGTTTCATGGTGAAACTCGATCCGGGCCTGATTGGGGTTGACCAAACTCGCCTTGAAGCAGGCGTGAATGAGCGCATCGTAGCCGGTGCCAATACGCACTTCGCAAAAGCGAAGGATAGCAACCAGATCTTCCTTGAACAAGATTCTGTGTACCTCTGCGCTGAGGTTGCCGAAGTACTGTCAGACGGACAGGTGATCGTTCGGATCACGCTTCCTGACAGCCTCAGACTCTCGTTCTTTAATTTGTATGTCAATAATGACATCGACGGAACGATGTCGCTCGCCAACGCCTTCAACGCGCCTGAGGTGCCACGCTCACCCGGAGCTGATTTACCCGCTTGCGTACCTCAGGTCAAGACTGCAGCCTATGCACCATTTGGCTTTCCTTTTCAGCCGGTGATCTTCGAGACCATCCGTAACCTCATGTTTCATGTACCGATGTGGTTCTCGATGTTCTTCATTATGCTGATCAGCTTTATCAGCTCACTGCGCTACCTGGCAAAGCCGAGCAGAGAAATGGACCTTCGGGCGCTGAACGCGGTTCGGGTCGGACTCGTTTTCGCTGTATTAGGATTGGTGACAGGAGCCGTCTGGGCGCGCTTCACCTGGGGCGACTGGTGGGTGAACGATCCGCAACTGAACGGAGCACTCGTGACCTTCCTGATTTATGTGGGGTATATGGTATTGCGAGCGAGCATTGAAGACGATCAGAAACGGGCACGGGTAGCGGCCGTGGCGAATATCTTCGCTTACGTGATTCTTTTTATCCTGCTGATGATCCTGCCCCGCTTCACGGAAGGCTTGCACCCCGGAAAGGGCGGTAACCCGGGCTTTAACAGCTACGACCTCGACAGCAGCCTGAGAGCCGTGTTTTATCCGGCCGTCATCGGCTGGATCCTGCTGGGTTACTGGATGTACCGCTTGCGCCTGCGCATGAACAGGCTCGAACTGCAATTGTATTATGGAGAGAATGTCAAGTAAAAAAATAGCGCTCATTTTGGCCCTCACCGTTGCCGGGGCTCGGGCCGGTGCCACCACCGTAAGCCCGCTTGAAGGCGCCTTCTTTGAAAGCGCCAAGATTTATGTGGTCGTGGCAGTGGCGGTCCTTATTTTGGGCGGTATCTTTGCATACCTGATCGCACTTGAACGAAAGCTGAAGAAACTGGAAAACGAAGTGAACCAACGAAATACGGCGAAATGAAAAAGACACACATCGTACTGATCATCCTGATCGCAGTGGCGGTTGGTGCCCTCATCGGAACCTACACCAGCTCGAGCGAGTCAGTAGGCTTCACCGAAGCATTCGCCAACCCCGGAACGGAATACAAAGTGTCTGGCCAACTGGATCGCTCACAGCCTGTCATTTACGATCCGCAAACCAATGTTGAACTGACCACTTTTCACCTCGTTGATAAAAACAATACGATTCGTGAAGTAAAGCTGCGGAAGGCAAAACCCACCGGACTCGAACAGTCAGAGTCTATTGACCTCTACGGTCGCGTTGAGAACGGTGAATTTATTGCCACTGAAATGCTGATGAAATGTCCGTCGAAATACAACGAGAACAATCACAGCCTCGAAACAGCTGAAGCTATTGACCGCTGATGGAGGAAATCACTTACAATGGGGAATGGATTTGGGCTGCACAGCTCGGACGCTTTCTCGTAACTGCAGGATTTGCAGCCGCCCTGATCGGGCTCTTTGGATACATTAAAGGAAGCCTCGGAAAGGGTGACGAAAACTGGAAGCGCTTCGGACGTGCAGGATTCATTATTCACGGAATTTCGTTCCTGCTCGTCATTGGGCTGATCTATTTCCTCATTTTCAACTACCGCTACGAATTCCAATACGTCTGGAAACACCTCAATAACCAGATGGGTACGCCCCTCAAGATTTCCTGTTTTTGGGGCGGACAAGAAGGCGGATTCCTCCTTTGGATGTTCTGGCACATCATTTTATCGTTCCTGTTCATCCGATTCAAAAGCACCTGGGAAGCCCCGGTGATGGCTGTCATGTCGGGTATCCAGGCATTTCTCGCATGCATGCTCCTCGGTGTCTACTTCGGTGACTATCAATTCGGACTCGATCCTTTCATCTTGCTCCGTGAAGTTCCTTCGAATATTGGTCTGCCATGGACGCGCAACCCGGATTACCTGGGGCTTGATCAGTTCACGAACGGACAAGGTCTCAACCCACTGCTGCAGAACTACTGGATGGTGATTCACCCTCCTACCCTCTTCCTCGGTTTTGCGAGCACGGCGCTACCGTTTGCCTTCGCCATCGCCGGCCTCTGGAAGAAACAATACATCGAGTGGATGCGTCCGGCCACCCCCTGGGCCTTCTTCGGCGTGATGATCCTGGGTACCGGTATCCTCATGGGGGGTGCATGGGCTTACGAGGCGCTCAGCTTCGGCGGTTTCTGGGCGTGGGACCCGGTAGAGAACTCTTCGCTGGTACCATGGTTGCTGCTCGTTGGTGGTGCCCACTTGCTGATGGTCAACCGAAATAAGGTCACCTCGGTGTTCTCAACGCTCTTTCTGATCATGTCGAGCTTCATCTTCGTGGTGTATTCGACCTTCCTGACAAAGAGTGGTATTCTCGGTGATACCTCGGTGCACTCGTTTGTAGATAGTGGTATACTGCCGCAGTTGCTCGTGTACCTGCTGGCCTTTACGATGCTGGCTACCATCATGATGGTGGGTAGCTTGCGTGAGCGCTGGACTTACGCTCTGGTGAGCGTAGTGATGCTCGTCACCGGCATTTTCTGGAACCCCGTTTTGATGGTGGTACTTTTCGTACTGCTCATGGGTATCGTAATGATTCGAAGCTACCGGAGGTACATCCCCAAACCGAAAGTGGAAGAAGAACTCTGGTCACGCGAATTCTGGATGTTCATCGGAAGCCTCATCTTGCTCGTTTCGTCTATTCAGATTACCCTTCAAACATCCATTCCGGCGTTTAACAAAATCCTTGAGCCGTTCTCAGGAACCTTCACCTCGATCTTTCAGGCGACCGATATTCAGTTGTTCCGCAAACTGGCAGACGCCAGCTTCGCGCCAACAACAGATATTGATACCGCTTATCACCTCTGGCAGGTACCCCTGGCCTTCTTGCTGATGATGCTGATTGCCGGCACACAGTGGCTCAAGTACAAGAAGACCGATTTTAGAAAATTCCTCAGTAAAATCGCACGTTCATTTGTTGCGGCAGCGGCCATTCTCCTCATCGTGCTGCTGGCCTTTGATTTTCGCGGTGATGATTTCCCGCTCATTGCCTTGATCTTCGCTACCATATTCGCCATCACATCGAACCTCGATTACTGGCTCGCTGCATTGAAAGGGAAATGGGACAACGCCGGAGCAAGCATCGCACACATCGGTTTCGGACTGCTGTTGTTTGGTGCGGTGATTTCAACAGGTCAAAAAGACGTCATTTCGAAAAACCAGATCGGTGACCTGGGCCAGCTCAATGACCAACTGAGCAACAATGAAGATATTCTGCTGCTGCAGGGCGATACCCTGCAGATGGGCGACTACTTTATCTCTTACCGCGACAGGTATGAAGAAGATATTCACGTGAAGTTCCAGATCGATTACTTCGATAAGGTGCCCAAAGCCTACAGCGAAGGCGACGTGATCTTCTTCAATAACATGTTCTTCGAAGCGAAAGAAGATCACATCGCGAGCCGCACCTTCGTGGAAGACATGGAAGAAAAATGGCGCTTCATTCCAATTCCAAACGAACGCCACGCTAATGAAGCGAAGCGCTGGATCAGCGGCACGGC
The DNA here is from genome assembly GCA_018402085.1 of Flavobacteriales bacterium. Lineage (GTDB taxonomy): Bacteria > Bacteroidota > Bacteroidia > Flavobacteriales_D > Sanyastnellaceae > Sanyastnella. The sequence continues at coordinate 1,611,956 of JAGYJM010000002.1, forward strand.
AGGAGACTTCCGTTTTACCCTCGAACCGCGTATCCAGCTCAACGAACAGATGGGCAACGCGCCAGAACCGGATACCAAGCACTTCCTCCATAAAGACCTCTATACCCACATCAAATGGGGACGTATCACGCCTCCGGAGGTAGATGAAGAAGGCTATCTCGACGGACGTTCACACGATGTATGGGTTCGTGACAGCGTGCTGGTGAGCAACATTCTGGTATCGGTTGATTCGCTCAGCGCGGTCACCATGCAAGAAAAAGCTGAATTCAGGCTCTTACCGAAAGACCTCGGCATCAAGGTACACATGACCTTGCGTGATCGCGGCCGCGAAGAATCGATTCAACCACTCTACATCGTGCGCGACTCGATCATCGTGCCGGATATGGTCACGAAAGAAGACTGGGGCCTACGCTTCCTCGTCAACCGTTTCGATCCGGCTGAGAAGAAAATCAACCTCACCATCTGGGAGCACGAATCCATCCGCAAAGATTTCATTGTTATGCAAGCGGTTGTTTTTCCTCAAATCAACGTGCTGTGGATCGGCTGCATCGTCATGATCATCGGTACCACCCTGGCCGTTCGTCACCGCATTAAACTCGCACGCAAGGCCAGAAAACAATGACCTTTAAGGAGGTTGATATGGTTGGCTCGGGAAATGTCGCCGGTCATCTGATCAGGGCGTTTCACGAGGCAGGTATCCGTGTGAATCAGGTGTTTCACAAAGACGCCGCAAAAGCGGCGGATGCGGCCTCGCTTGCCAACGCCCAACACGGTCTTATTGCTGACGCTCCTCCGGAGGGTCCGCTCATCATCATTGCTGTCAGCGATGATGCCATTGCGGAGGTCTCCTCCCTCCTGCCGACAAGCCGAACGGTGGTGCATACCTCCGGAACGGTATCCATGGACGCGCTCATCCAGAAAGAGCGCGGCGTGTTTTACCCGCTGCAGACCTTTACCCGCGATGTCACTCCGGACTGGAAAAGCATCCCGTTCTGCATCGAATCCAGCGCTTCTGCGCTGACTAAAAACTTATGCGAACTCGCAGTCGTATTAAGCGAAGCCGTGTACACCCTCAATTCAGAGCAGCGAAAGTGGATACACGTGGCCGCGGTGATCGCCAACAATTTCACCAACCTCCTGTACACCGAATCTGCGGCCTTACTCAAAAAGCACGAGCTCCCCTTCGACTTGCTTCGTCCGCTCATCGCTGAAACCGCGCGCAAGGCGCAGCAGCAGGATCCGGAGAGCTTGCAGACCGGACCGGCACGACGCGGCGACATCGAAACGATCAACAAACACCTCGACCAGCTCAGCGATAACCCGGAATTGCGCGACCTTTACCGCGCGCTGACTGAACGAATCATACAACGTTACCCATGACCGAGAATTACAAGACCACGCTCAAGAACATTACCACCTTTTGCTTCGACGTTGACGGTGTTTTTACCGATGGCATTGTAGTGCTGCACCCGAGCGGCGAGCAGATGCGGACGGCGAATGTGCGCGACGGTTATGCCGTGCAGCTCGCGGTGAAGAAGGGCTATCGTATCGCGATCATCACGGGCGGACGAAGTGAATCGGTGAAAACCCGCTTCGAAGGGCTCGGCGTGAAAGACGTCTTTCTCGGCAGCAGCAACAAGGTGCAGGTCTTCAATGATTTCTTACACCAAAACGGCATCAACAAATCGGAGGTGTGCTACATGGGCGATGACATCCCTGACCTCCGGGTGATGCAGGAAGCCGGCTTAGCCGTTTGTCCGAACGACGCTGCCTCTGAAATCAAAGACATCTGCGCCTATGTAAGTCCGTTCGCCGGCGGCCGCGGCTGTGTGAGAGACATCCTTGAGCAGACGATGAAGGTGCAGGGCAAGTGGCTCGATGACGATTCGCATGAGTGGTGATGGAAGTCTGATGGGCTGATGGTCTGATGGTCTTACGGGTAACCGGAAGACTAATAGACTTATCGACCTATCGACCTATCGACCTTTTCGGGCTATCGGGAACCCGGGAACCCGGGAAACTGGGAAACTGGGAAACTGGGATACTGGGATACTGGGATACTGGGAAGTTCAAGGAATAGACTCCAGCGCATACTTGCGCTGCCCTGCATTTTTTCATGCATCACCGTAGGGACGCGATTTATCGCGTCCGTTGGGGAAACCAGGCAGGTGCCCCAATACCAAGCCCCCCGTACGCGCACAATGCATTGTGCGCCCACAGCAGGCAGCCGCCACTGCACCAAACCCCGGACTCCAGACCCCAGACCCCGATCCCCCATCCCCCATCCCCGATCCATTCCTCGTATCTTTGCACCATGATATCCAACGGTAAAGTGGCTTTTCATACCCTCGGCTGCAAACTCAACTTTGCAGAGACCTCTTCGATAGCGCAAAGCTTCAACGAAGCAGGCTATGCGCGGGTAGAACTCGACGAAGCGCCGGATGTCGTCGTGGTCAACACCTGCTCGGTAACCGATAATGCCGATAAGAAGTGCCGTAACATCGTGCGCCGCGCACTGGGTACCAATCCGAATGCCTTTGTGGCCGTCATTGGGTGCTATGCCCAATTGAAACCAAAAGAGATTGCTGCCATCGATGGGGTTGACCTCGTGCTGGGCGCCAACGAGAAGTTCAAGCTGCTCGATCACCTTAAGTCTCTCGACAAAGTTGACGGTGACGGCGAGGTCGTGGCCACACATATCAAAGAAACTACCGAGTTTGTGCCTTCCTTCAGCTCCGGAGACCGCACGCGTACTTTCCTCAAAGTGCAGGATGGCTGCAACTACTTCTGCGCGTTTTGTACGATTCCGCTGGCACGCGGACGAAGCCGCAGCGCTTCGATCAACGCCACCCTGTCGCAGGCGAAAGCCGCCATTGCTGAAGGGGCAAAAGAGATCGTACTTACCGGGGTCAACATCGGCGATTTCGGCACGACCAACGGCGAAGATTTTCTCGGACTCATCAGCGAACTGGATAAGCTTAATGGCGTGGAGCGCTTCCGCATCTCATCGATTGAACCGAATCTGCTCTCCAATGAGATCATTGATTTCGTAGCTACCAGCGAGAAGTTTGTCCCGCATTTTCACATCCCCCTGCAAAGCGGCAGCGATGAGATCCTCAAGGCGATGCGCCGCCGCTACCTGAGCGACCTCTACCGCGACCGCGTAGAGCGCATACTTCATAAAATGCCCGATGCCGCGATTGGCGTTGATGTGATTACCGGCTTCCCCGGCGAGAGCGACGAACACTTTGAAACCACCTACCGATTCCTCACCGAGCTGCCTGTCGCCTACCTCCACGCCTTCACCTATTCTGAGCGAGCCAATACCACTGCCCTGCGTATCGAAGATATCGTGCCGGTGAATATCCGACAAGAGCGCACCAAAATGCTGCGCATCCTGAGCCAGAAGAAGCGGAGGGCACATTACGACCAACACCTGGGGTCAGTTCGCGAAGTCTTGTTTGAAGCGCGCGAGAACGATGGTAAGATTGAGGGTTACACGGATAACTACATCCGCGTGGCACTGCCTTATGATGAGGCGCTTGTGAACTGTGTCGTTCCTGTTGAGTTGGTCAGCCATACCGACGAGGGAGTTGTTGCAGCGCGTAGCGTGCATTCGCACAGCAGAGCTATTTAAGATCGGCGAAACCTTGAGAAAACTATCTTTGCAGCAACATGTGTGCGCAATCGTGATTGGTCGCTGCACATGAGGTTGTACAATAAACGTGCGGCCTGCAAAGACGAAGATTTCCGATGTATCCGAATCTCTATTTTGCCTTCTACGAGTTGTTTGGACTCGACCTGCCTTTCCTCAAGCTGATCAATTCTTTCGGCTTCTTTGTGGCGCTGGCCTTTGTAGTCGCCAGTATCACAGTTACCCGCGAACTACGACGCAAAGAAGCATCCGGCGTTTTTACGCCGCAAAAGAAAACAGTGGTCGTAGGCAAAAAGGCGACGATCGGAGAAATCGCCTCAAACGCGATCATCGGATTCATTTTCGGTTTCAAATTCGTCTACCTCGCCATCAACGCCGGCGAACTATTCAATGGTGACAGCCTGCCGCAAGAACATATCTTCTCGGCTGAAGGGAGCTTTTTCTGGGGCATCGTGCTCGCGGCGGCATTCGGCGGATGGCGCTATTACGAAGGCAAGAAAAACGCACTGCCACAGCCCGAAGAACGCGAAGTGGTCATGCACGCCTGGCAGCACACCGGCAACATCACCATGATAGCCGCGATCGGCGGGATCATCGGCGCGAAGCTCTTCCATCTCTTCGAAAGTCCCGACGACTTCATGGCCTTTTTCAAGAATCCGAGCCTCGAGAGTTTTCTGGGCGGACTGACGATTTACGGCGGACTGATCGTAGGCGCGCTTGCTGTATGGTGGTATGGCCGAAGAAACGGATTGCCGTTCATTCATCTGGCAGATGCTACGGCACCAGGACTCATGCTCGCCTACGGGATTGGCCGCATGGGCTGCCAGGTATCCGGAGACGGCGACTGGGGCATTCCGAACCCCAATCCCAAGCCGGGATGGCTCTCCTGGGCGCCTGACTGGGCCTGGAGCTACCGCTATCCGAACAACGTGAACGCCGTGATGGGTCCGCGTGAAGCAGGATACACCGGCAAAACCATCCCCCCGAAAGATCCTGAATGCTTTGAAGCGCTCACTCAACCGATGAGCGATGTGCAGGTCTGCGAAGGCGTCATCAACGGCGAAACCGTACCGATTTTCAAAGGCTACGGCACCTACCTCGACCCGGGCGTCTACCCCACCCCGCTTTACGAAATCATCATGGCCGTGATCATCTTCCTTATCCTCTGGTCATTGCGTAAGCGGATTAAAATTCCGGGTATCCTTTTCGGAGTGTACCTCATCTTCAACGGCTTTGAACGCTTCTGGATCGAGAAAATCCGCGTGAACAATACCTATGACCTCTTTGGTACGGCCATCACGCAGGCTGAAATCATCTCCACGCTGACCTTTATCGGGGGCATCGTGCTGATCTTCGTACTTCGCAAACGCCATCAGGATGCAGCTCCCTCAACTACGTGATGAAGTCATTGAGCTGAGTCGTACCATCGGCAAGTGGATGCTTGAACAGCAGGTTGCGGTTGAAGAAGTTGAAACCAAATCGCTGAACAATCTCGTTTCGTACGTCGACAAAGAGAGCGAGCGCCGTTTCGTTGAAGGTCTTTCGGCCTTGTTGCCTGATTCCGGTTTTATCGCTGAAGAAGGCACCGGAAAACCGGTGGATGGGGGATTGAACTGGATCATCGATCCGCTTGACGGCACCACAAACTACCTGCACCACCTGCCCTGCTGGTGCACGAGTGTGGCATTGCACGGACCGGATGGCTTGTTGCTCGGCGTGATCTATGACCCCAACCGCGATGAATGCTTCAGCGCCATCAAAGGTGGTGGCGCCTTCTGCAACGGTGAAGCCATCGAAGTCAGCAAAGCCGAACGTTTGTCACACAGCCTGCTGGCAACCGGCTTCCCGTATGACGACTTCAGCCGGCAAGAGGGCTACATGAAGCTGTTCGCAGAATTGATGCGCAACAGCCGCGGACTTCGCCGGCTCGGTTCAGCCGCCCTTGACCTGGCCTATGTTGCGCGAGGCACTTTCGAAGTCTTCTACGAATACGGACTAAATCCGTGGGATGTCGCGGCGGGTATCCTGATCGTCGAAGAAGCCGGCGGAAAAGTGACGGGATTCGGAGAGGGCGTAGATCCGATCTTCGGTGAAGAATTAATTGCAAGCAACACGAAGGTTCACCGCGAGATGCAGGAGATGGCAGCGAGGTATTTGTGAGGTCGTCGCGAAAACCCCACTGAGCCGTCGGCGGTCTGCGGTCAGCCGTCTGCGGTCTGCCGTCTGCGGTCTGCGGTCTATGTTCAAGAAGTCCCGAAAGACCCCTCACCCGATTTACAAATGCTGAATAGTAATCAATGAATAATGAACAATAAATCAGCGCATCCTTGCGCTGCTCTTTTCTTTCAGAACACCAACGTAGGGACGCGCTAAGCGCGTCCGATGGCATTTCAAGAATACTATAGGTCCTGAAGGAGTCTCGAACTTCACCAAACCGGCGGCAATAGCCGCCGCCACACAAGAATCAACTATTCGAGTATTGCAGCGCAAGTATGCGCTGCTCGCCTCACGCCTATCCCCTATCTCCTAACCCGAAGGCGTCCCAGAGGCGTCCCGAAGGCGTCTCCTGTCTATTAAACCGGTCTTGTATTATGTTTTTGTAAATTCGGCAGGTTTAAGATGAGCCTACACAGATTAAAGGGCTCAACAGAACCTTAATCCAAATTAAAACAAGACTACTGTTTTGAAGATACTCATCACTGGTTGTGCAGGCTTTATCGGATCAAACCTCGCGAAGCGAATCCTGCAAGAGGGGCACGAAGTCATCGGCTTAGATAACTTTTCTTACGGCTTCAAGCGAAACATTGCAGACCTCCCTGAAGATCATTTTCAGTTTATAGAAGGCGACGTGAGAGACGCACACATCTTCGATGACCTCGAATTTGATGCGATCGTGCACCTGGCATCATTTAAAATTCCGCGCTACACAAATGCGCTGCAAACACTTGAAGACAACCATGAGATGACGAAGAACGTCATCGATGCTTGTCTGAAAAAAGATGCCAAGCTCATTTTCAGTTCAACGAGCGATGTGTACGGCAAAAACCCTGACCTCCCATTTAGCGAAGAGTCGAACCTCGTACTCGGACCAACCACGGTCAAGCGCTGGGCATATGCTTCTTCTAAGATATTCTCAGAGCAGCATATCATTGCGAATAACGATGAGCATGGCTTGAAATACACCATTGTACGTTTCTTCGGTTCCTATGGCCCGCACCAGAACCTGAGCTGGTGGGGTGGTCCGCAAAGCGTATTCATCACCAAAGCGTTTAAAGACGAGACCATCGAACTGCACGGCGACGGCAAGCAAACACGCACCTTTACCTTCATTGAAGACACGGTAGACGCTCTTTACCGCTGCATCGTGGATCCAAAAGCTGACAATGACATCTTCAATATCGGCTCGTTTGCGAGCAGTGAGATTTCGATCCACGATCTTGCCTTACTGATCTGGAGACTCGTCAATGGTAAAGATGCAACGCCCAGGTTGAAGACCATTCCATACGAGACATTCGGCAAGTACGAAGATGTGCGCCGGAGACTTCCGGATATCTCGAAAATTCAGCAGACCCTCGGCTACGAGCCAAAAGTGTCACTTGAAGAAGGACTGAAGCGCGCCATTGAGTGGCAGAAACCTCTAATCGACTAAGCGGTGATCGTGTTTCTGGTACCCACCTACAATGAAGAGGAGAACATTCCGCTGCTCCATCGTAACCTGAAAAAGGCAAGCGAAGGTAAAGATGCACACTATCTTTTCGTAGATGATTGCTCTTCAGACCAGACCATCGCTGTTATTCGATCACACTTCAGTGCACATGAAGTAACAGTGATCGAAAAAAAGGAGAATGAGGGTCCCGGCGACTCCTTCAACCGCGGAATGAAACACATTCTCGAGACATACCCCGATAAGCGTCCGTCTGTGGTTACCCTCGAGGCAGACAATACTTCAGATTTAGGTATTCTACCGGAGATGCTGATGCTGCTCGATTACGGCTATGAACTTATCCTGGCTTCGGTGTATGCTCAGGGCGGAGGCTTCAGCAAGACCAGTCTGTGGCGTAAGGTCATTTCGTTTACGGCGAATATGCTGCTGCGCACAGTTTACGAAATCAAGGTGCAGACCCTGAGTTCGTTCTACAGAGTGTACAGCTTCGGTTTGCTCGAACGCCTCCATAAAAACTACGATGAGATCATTCAGGAGAAAGGCTTCATTAGCATGCTGGAAATCCTGCTGAAGAGTATTTCGCTTAAAGCCAGGGTCGTGGAGATCCCTATGGTCTTGCGTTCTGATGCCCGCGAGGGTAAATCCAAAATGAAAGTATTCAAGACGGCCCGCCGCTATATTCACTTCCTTCTTACCTTCAAGCGTAAGATGATCAAAAGAGACTGAGCATGGCTGAATCTGCTGAAGACTTCAACATCGTGGTATTTGACCCTTCAGACAAGGAGCACATGAAGCGGATCATTGAGATTCACACGGCAGTGCTTCCGGAGAGCTTCGTGGTAGGTATGGGGCCGATCTTCATGCGTCGCTTTTATTACAGTGCCCTGACCAGAATTGGTTTCCTCAAGTCTTACCTCGCCATCTACAAAGGCGAAATTGTGGGTATGCTGGTCACCAACCGCATGCCTTTTTCGCTGATCCGGTCATCACTGAAAAAATACTTTTTCACCTTCTCCTGGGCGGTTTTCTTGTCTATTCTCACCAAACCGACCCGTCTCTCTACCCTCATCGAAACGGCTCGCTATAAGCCGGATCCGCTGCTCAAGCAGTACGAAGATGAAGGCAAGTCTTTCGAAATACTGACCATTGGCGTGGTGGCTGAGCACCGCAAGCTGGTGGTGAACGATATGAAAGTTGCTCATCATATGCTGAAGCGCGTGGTGGAGGAACACAAAGCAGCCGGATTCGAGCGCGTCACCGGTCAAATCGTCGAGTCAAACCAGGCGGCGCTCAAGTTTTATGGCAAGTACAATGCGACCTACCATCCCTCAACGGTGCGTGTTGCTGCTGTAATCATGGATCTTCCTATCGAAAACGTCAAGGTGTAAGCCATGAGCACGCCACACACCGATCCGCAAAAAGGCAAACTGCTCGTCCATGTCGATCTTGACTCTCCGGGTCCGATCCTTCGCTTCTACAGCGACCCTGATTCGTCGTACCCTGAAAAAGCCATGGATCGCTTCTACGAGCAGACCTTTCGGCGAATGCTCGACTTTTTTGACAAACACAGACTCGAAGCCGCATTGTTTGCTGTAGGCGAAGACCTCGAGAAAAGTGGCGCCTTTCGTGAGCTGGCGAAAGAAGCAGTGCAGCGCGGACATACAATCGAGAACCATACCTGGAGTCATCCTTTTGGTCTCGCATCAAAAGATGCGGATACCATTGAGCGCGAGGTACTGAAGTGCAGCGAATGGATTGAAAAAGTTACCGGTAAAGCTCCTACAGGTTTTCGCTCACCGGGGTACAGCATGGATACCGCACTTCTCAAAAAACTAAATGACTATGGCTTCGCCTACGATTCATCCGGCTTCTGGTCTTCGATGCAGGCGGTATTGAAGCTCGGACGTAAGGTTTTGTTCAATAAAACACCCCTTGCTGACGGATTCGGAGATGTTTCCAGACACCTCCCGATAGCTCCTTACTCCCCTGGTAAAACCGACTGGACCCGTCCGGTTACCGATGCTTCAGACGCCTTCAACATTGTGGAGTTGCCATTGCCACGACTGCCACTTACGGGGTTGCCTTACTACCACAACTTCAACCTGTGGTTGCCACCGGCGGTTGCCATGGCACATACCCGTTCAATGAAGCTCGACAGCTTTGTATACCTCTTCCACCTCGTGGAGTTTACCGATCCCGGCGACAAACTCCCTGTTGCGGTTTTTAAGCATCCGAATACGAAAAAAAGCTACACCGATAAAGAGCGAACCTCCAACCGCATTTTCAGTGCACTCCACCGCAATTATCGCTCAGCAAATACCGCAGCGCTCGTAGAATCCTTCAATGCAACATCAGAGAAAGTATGAAGTCTGTTGCAGCGAGATCATCTGTCTACATTGTCTTAGCAACGATCGTTACCCTTGCCTTCACCTGGTTCAGTTTTGAAGATGGTCAGATGCTGAATAGCTTAACGGTAAAGACCGCTGACACCCATGAGCACCTAAATCCCTCTGACAATTTCATTGATCGGGGGGTCTACGCTCTTCGGGGAGATGAGCCTTATGCAGTGCGCATGCCGGGCTATGCATTCCCCTACTTGCCCCTGCGCCTGTTTTTTCCGGTAGAAGTCGCACGTGTGGTCTTGGTTATCTTGCAGCTACTCTTTTACACGTGGTCAATCCTGCTTACGTTCCGATGGCTGCAAAAGTCACTGCAACCTCGGTTCGCTCTGGCGGCAGTGTTGGTCTTTGTCTTCTTCAATTACTTGAATCACATTCATTTCAAGCTTTTACCGGTCAGTTTTGCCATGTCGGCACTGCTGATGTTGTTCTACCTTCACCATCGTATCACATTCTCACAGCAGCGCACGACCGGTCTTCTTTTTATCTTCGGTTTGTTCGCAACCTGGTTGTTTTTTCTTCGTCCATTTCTCGGCCCGATTCTCATAGTTTGGATGCTTCTGTTGGGTGCGCGATCTCCTGCACAAACGTTCAGATCGCTCGTGCTGGTTTTCTTGCCGTTGGTCATCATTGAAACCGCATGGATCACCCGGAACTATATGGCTTTCGATCGCTTCGTTCCTTTACAAACGACGTTCGCAGGGGGCGAATTCGAAGACCACTACAAGGATGAAGAAACCAAAGCGTCTATTCTGGCTTTACGCCCGTTCATCAGCGGCTTCGGAGGTGACAACGTCTGGTATTTCCCGAAGAGTGAAATGAGCTGGTTTCTGAGTGGTGAAGACAAACGTACCGCTGACGAAGTTTTTCCTGAGATCGTGTTCAATGCCGGTATCAGCGCCGAAGAGCTTCACTCATACAAGCAGTTGATTCAAGATTCATACAAGACCTACGATCCTGTTAACGAAGCAGCCATCACAGCAAAGGCGCGAGAGCTGAATACGCAACTCAAAAGTGCAGCCCCATTTCATTACCACATCACTGCCCGCTTTCATACACTGCTTAACTTATTTAGTGCCAATGTCACCCAAGACTGGAACTCAGGTTCATTCACTGATGCTTCACTGCTCTCTAAAGGCTATCGACTGATTTGCGTAGCGCTCTGGTTCATTGTTATGCCGCTTGGAGTCATCCTCAGCCTGTTGTCTGTATTTAACCTCAGAAAACTTCACTACATACTGCTCATCTGGGGCATGCTGTTTTTATTTCTATACATCGTTAACTTCATTCATTTTCAGTATTTTATTTTCGCCTATATGGCTGCGTTCATGCTCATCAGCGAGCTATTGGGTAAAAGCAACCTTATTCATATCCTCAGCCAACGTCTAAAGCTTTTGCGTTGATTGTATTGAAAACTCAATGTTAATTCCGTGACTTGGTTGTAGGGATATCGGCTGACAGGCTGTATTGTCCGCGTATACCAGAAACCACGTGAAGCGAAGCCTGCCTATTTTTCTTTTTCTATTGCGACTGTCATCTTTTCTGGCTGCGCAACAGGTGGCGGATCCTTGTCTCACCTCCACTTTCCCATCACCGTCATTCGCCTCAAGTGCAGACCTCATCAATGTGCAAGAGTTTACCAGTGGCAGTGATCTGGTCAGCTACAATGGCGACAACTGGCAATCCGCCTCTGAAGGAAGCAACCTCTCAGCGCCACCACCGGTGAATTGCGATGCGGTCAATGCGGTGTTCATGCGCGCTGAGAACATTGGTGGTGAAGGCTTTGGACTTCGACTCGAAGCCCCACTGAACAATGGGACTCCGGTGAATTTTGAACTGACAGGAATTGCACATGGAGCAGGCAGCGCGGGCGATTTTGAAGTTGACGTCTACACTTCGCCTACACCCAACCTGTATGTCGGCGGTGTCTTTCAGGGTGTGGGTCCGGTTACAAGCCTCGATTTCGGACAAACCTGGAGCATCCAGGAAGTGGGCTTCACACCGAATGCAGGTAGCAACGGACATTCTTACCTTTTTTTCTTTTCCGCTGAAAACAGCGGGATGATTTTGAACCTGTGCCAACAGGATCCTCCCCCGCTCAACCTTGCACTCCCTGAATCCATCGCCGCTTGCGAGGGTGAAACGATCGAACTGGGGGGCGATGCACTTGAAGACCTGCAATTGACATGGACAACCGGAGCTACGGGTTCGACTATCAACGTTACCACGACAGGGAACTACGGAGTCACGGCCTCAAATGGCTGTACATCACTTACCGACAACAGCCAGGTAACCTTCTACGGAGCTCCTGAGCTGCGCCCCGAAAACGACACCACCATTTGCCTGGGTACCACACTTGAACTCCGAACAGTAGGTGTCAATACCGAAAACCTCTGGAGCGACGGCAGCACAGACAGCCTCCTGCTAGTAACCCAAGCCGGCATGTACGGGGTGACCGTCACCGATGACTGCGGCACAGAAAGCTATATGATTGAAATCAGCCTGGATAGCATTCCGCCGGTTGACCTGGGGCCTGACACGGCCTTGTGCCAGGATGAAACATTGCTTCTGGATGCCGGGCTCAATGATCCGAATATTGGCTACTTCTGGTCTGACGGGAGCACGGGTCCGACCTTCACCGTCACCGGCAACGAATCAGCCAGTTACACCGTTGAGGCCGTCAACCAGTGCGGCACCGGCAGCGACACCCGCTTTGTGGAATACAGCTTACCACCGGCAGACATCTTTCCGTCAAATGCATATGAACCCTGTTTCGGGGTAACTTTCACCCTCGATGTGGGTGATATCGAAGGGTCGTACGTCTGGCGAGACGGCAGTTCTGCTCCCTCCTATCTCGTCAGTACCGGAGGCTTTCACTGGGTCACGATCACCGATGACGACGACTGCTGGATTGTCAGCGATACTACCTTCGTGCAATCCATCCCTTGTGAATGCCCGATGTTCATGCCCAACGCCTTTACACCCAACGGCGACGGTCTGAATGATGAATGGGCCCCTGTATTCGAGTGCGAACCGTACGACTACACCCTTCAGATTTTTGATCGATGGGGACGAGTCATCCGCACCATCAACTCACCCATCGAAACCTGGAATGGTAAAATTGGTGGTGAACCTGTCAAAGACGGCATCTACAACTACGTCTTGTTTTACCGCGAGGTCTTCGACGGTATCCCCATCACCAAGACGGGGCATGTCGTGGTGTTACATGATTAGGTCGGGCGTCGGGAGTCTGGGGTCTGGAGTGCAGCGCAGACCGCAGACCGCAGACCGCAGACGGCTGACCGCAGACGGCTGACGGCTGACGGCCCTGACGGCCCTGACGAAACTGTCAGTTCACTTCGTTACACGTGCCATATCCGACAGATAACAAAGCGCCAAACGATCCTTTTGCTGTCAGAATGACACGAGTCTGAGCAATGGAACAACCTTTGTACTTCTGAGCGTGTTCGCATATGCCGCTTCCCGACAAGTCGGGACAAGCTCTGCGGCGTGTGAAAACAAAAGCAAATACAACACCCATAATATACAGCGAATATGCAAAGCGGAAGCATTAATGTACAGACGGAAAATATCTTTCCGATCATTAAGAAGTTTCTCTATTCTGACCACGAGATTTTTCTGCGCGAACTCGTCTCGAACGCAGTTGACGCCTCGCAGAAGGTCAAAACCCTCAAGCACGTTGGTGAGCTCAAAACCGACCCTTCAAAGCTGAAGGTAGAGGTGCTACTCGATAAAGACGCGGGCACACTGACCGTGCGCGACAACGGTATCGGGATGACCGCTGAAGAGGTGGATAAATACATCAACCAGATCGCCTTCTCGGGTGCTGAAGAGTTTGTCAATAAGTACAAAGACAGCGATGCGAAAAATGCCATAATCGGGCATTTCGGACTCGGTTTTTACAGCGCCTTCATGGTCGCTGCGAAAGTGGAAATCATCACCCGATCGCAGAAGCCCAACAGCACGGCAGTGCGCTGGGAGTGCGACGGATCGCCGAATTACACGATGGAGGAAACCTCCAAAAAAGCAAAGGGTACCGACATCGTATTGCACATCGCCGAAGACTCGAAAGAGTTTCTCGAAGAAGAACGCATCAGCGGCATCCTGAATAAATACTGCAAGTTCATGCCTGTGCCGGTCATTTTCGGTACCCGCACCGAGCAGTACGACGACCCGAGCGGCGAAAAAGATGAAGACGGCAACGTGAACCAGCTTTCGCGCGAAGTGCCTGCGCAGGTGAACAATCCCGAGCCGGCATGGACTAAAGCCCCGGTAGACCTTAAAGACGAAGACTATGAGGAGTTCTACCGCGAGCTCTATCCGATGAACTTCGAAGACCCGCTATTCCATATCCACCTCAATGTGGATTACCCGTTCAACCTGACGGGTATCCTCTTCTTCCCGAAGCTCAAGCAGAATATGGAGCTTCAGCGAAATAAAATCCACCTGTACAGCAACCAGGTCTTCATCACAGATAACGTAGAGAACATCGTTCCTGACTTTCTGACACTGCTGCATGGTGTCATCGATTCACCGGATATCCCACTGAATGTCTCACGCTCTTACCTCCAGGAAGACAGCAACGTGAAGAAGATATCTTCACACATCAGCAAGAAGGTGGCAGACAAACTCAAAAGCATGTTCAATAATGAACGTGAAGATTTTGAGTCGAAATGGGACAGCCTCAAAGTGTTCATCGAGTACGGTATGCTGACCGATGAAAAATTCTTCGATCGATCGCTCAAGTTCCTCCTCTTTAAAGATACCGAAGGCCGATATGAGACACTCGAAGAACTCAAAGCATCGATCGGTGAAACCCAAAAAGACAAGAACGACAAGATTGTTGTACTCTACACCTCCGACGCTGAAGGGCAGCACGACCGCATCCGTAAAGCGCGTGAGCGCGGCTACAAAGTGCTGCAGCTTGAAGGCCCGCTCGTTTCACACCTCACCTCACGCCTGGAGCAGCACGATAGTGAGCTGCAATTCAAACGAGTAGATGCAGATACCCTTGAAAAACTGATCGAAAAAGACGAAGAACTGCCGTCGCTCCTGAGCAAAGAGCAGGAAGAAAAACTGCAGCCGGTGATCGAAGAAATCGTAGGCAAAGAGAAGTACGACGTGAGCTTCGCACCGATGAGCCAGGATGAACAGCCTATGGTCATCACACAGTCGGAGTTCATGCGGCGCATGAAAGAGCAACAAGCCGTCGGTGGCGGTGGCTTCACCATGTTCGGTGAGATGCCCGAGAAATACAACCTAGTAGTCAACAGCAACCACCCCCTCGTTGAAAGGGTGGCTGACAAGTCTGAAGACGATCAGAAAGCGATGGTCAAACAGCTCGCTGACCTCGCTAGGCTGAACAACGGGCTGCTCAAGGGAGAGGAGCTCTCAAAATTTGTAGAGCGCTCGGTTGAGATGCTCTCGTCAAAATAATCAACCGTTCATCACAAGGAGAGGCCTTCTGAGCAAGGTCTCTCTTATCTTTGAAGACACTTACAAAGAAAGAATGAAAAGAACGCTCCTTATAGTCTTGGCCGTCGTTGGTGTACTACTGATCATACCTGCGATCATAGTATCGATTTGGGTTGCATTCCAATATAACCCGATTGTTACGGCTCAGGAAAACGTTGACGGCGAATGGGCCAAGGTCGAAACCGCTTACCAACGGCGCTTTGACCTGATCCCAAACCTCGTGGAGACCGTGAAAGGCTATGCAGACTTCGAGAAGTCGACCCTTACGGAAGTTACTGAAGCTCGCGCCGCTGCCATGGGCGCCATGCGGGCAGCCGGCGAAGACGGCGAAGTGGGCAATTTTGAACGCGCTAACCAGAACCTCGGTGTGGCCATGGGTCGCTTCTTCGGATACACCGAACGCTACCCTGATCTGAAAGCCAATCAGAACTTCCGAGATCTTCAGGCTCAACTCGAGGGCACCGAAAATCGTATTGCCGTGGCCCGTGATCGGTACAATGAGGTCGTGCGCGCCTACAACACGAAAATCCAGCGCTTCCCGGGGAATATTGCGGCGGCCGCATTCGGCTTTGATAAACGCGATTACTTCGAGAGCAGCGCAGGCGCAGAACAGGCACCGTCCGTAAACTTCGGCGACTAATGAGTAACGTTGACGAAATATTCAACGCTGCCGCAAAGGCAAAGATCAAAAAGGCGATTCAAGAGGCAGAACGCAACACCAGCGGAGAAATCCGTGTGCACGTAGAACGCAAGCTGAAAGAAGACCTTATGGATCACGCCGCATTCATTTTCGAAAAGCTCGAAATGCATAGAACAGCACAGCGCAATGGGGTACTGTTCTACCTCGCTTTCGATGACCACAAATTTGCCATCCTGGGCGATGCAGGTATTAACAGCAAAGTGCACAGTGGTTTCTGGGATCGTACCCGTGATGAGATGGCGAAGAGATTCAAGTCCGGCGACCTTCCGGGCGGTCTCGCTCACGGTGTTTTACGCGCCGGAGAAGAACTGAAGCGCTTTTTCCCCTATCAATCTGATGACGAAAACGAGCTTTCTGATGATATATCCATGGGCTAAGCGCTTGCTGACTTTTTTCCTTGGTGCGTTGCTCCTTTTCGCCGCGAAAGCGGCGGATGCGCAGGAGGCCTATCAAGGATTAAAGCCCTCTAACAACGTTTTCGTTTATGACTACGCTGACATTCTGAATGACGGACAAGAGCAGCAGCTCAATCGTGAGCTCGTCGCTTTCAAGGATACCACGAGCAATGTAATCATAGTTGTCACCCACCCTGACCTGTTTGGCGAGGCCCCCTGGCGCTTTGCCACGGATCTCGGACAAGCATGGGGTGTAGGAAAAGGTGATAAAGACAACGGCCTGGTCATGGTCATCAAGCCCAAGACGGCTTCAAGCCGCGGGGAGGCCTTTATTGCAACGGGCTACGGGCTTGAAGGAGCGATCCCTGACATCACCGCCAACCGCATCGTAGATGGCGAGATGATTCCGCGCTTCAAACAAGAGGATTATCCTGGTGGAATTTACGCCGGTGTGCAGGTGCTCAAGCAACTCGCGGCCGGTGAAATCAAAGAATACGCCGGTCCGACCGGTAATTCCAGGAAAGCTCCCTGGGGCTTTCTCTTTATTATTTTCTTCGGTGTGCTCACCGCTATCGGTTCTTCGTTCTACCGCGTGCATCGTTATGCACGAGTGAACGATATGGCCTTCTGGGCCGCCTGGGCCTTGATGGCACAAAGTGGCAGAAGCCACGGAGGTGCCTGGAACAGCTTCTCAGGTGGCAGTAGCGGATTTGGCGGCGGAGGCGGCTTCGGTGGTTTCGGCGGAGGTGGCTTCGGCGGCGGCGGAGCCGGAGGTAGTTGGTAAAAAAAGTGACAGGAAAGAAAAGAAAATACGGAAAATGGGTTGGCGGAGCGCTCGGATGGGCCTTCGGTGGACCTATAGGCGCGGCCCTGGGTTTCTTCATGGGTATGATGTTCGATGACAACTCCATGGCAGAGGATCGCACAAGGGTAGAAGGCGGCAACGCTGAAAGGTACCGACATCGTACCCGCTCAGGTGACTTTGCTGCCAGTCTGATCGTTTTATCAGGCGCAGTAATGAAAGCTGATGAACGCGTACTCAAAAGCGAATTGAATTATGTACGCGATTTCTTCGTCAAAAACTTCGGAGAAGAAACGGCAGAACACCACCTCATCCTGCTGCGAGATATCCTGAAGAAAGAGATTCCGGTGCGTGAGGTATGCGGACAAATCCGCTACTTCATGGAACACCCCAATCGCATCTTACTGCTGCAGTACCTGTTCGGCATTGCCCAGGCCGACGGAGCTATCGATCCGCGAGAGGTTCAGGTGATCCGCACCATCTCGCATTACCTTGGAATTTCAGCTAAGGATTTCGAGAGCATTCACGCCATGTTCGCAGGTGGCGGCGCAAGAACAACTCGTACTCGCCCAATTGCAGAAGCCTACAAAATCCTCGAGGTCGAAGAATCAGCTGCCGACGCTGACGTAAAACACGCCTACCGACGTATGGCCACCAAGTACCACCCTGATAAAAACCGCAACGTCGGCGAAGAATACCAGCAAATGGCGCAGGATAAATTCATCAAAGTGCAAGAGGCCTACGATCAGATTAAAAAGAAAAGAGGAATGAAATAGCCGACTGCGGTCTGCCGTCTGCGGTCAGCCGTCTGCGGTCTGCGGTCTAATAACCCTTCTCACGAGGGAGTTCCCCTGATTTTAGGGGAGCCTTGGAGTATTTGCTCGTCCCAAAGGAGTCCCGTAGGCGTCCTGAAAGCGACTTTTAATAACACTCAACACAAAAACTGACCCCGATCAGTTTGTATTATCACATGCTACTTACTTTCGCTCAAAATGAATTTACACATGAAAAAAGCTTTTATCTTCTTCTTCCTTGCCGGAATTACTCTTGCAGCCTGCAATTCGCAAGATTCTGGTGAAAAGACCTCCACGGCTACAACACAAACCCAAGACACCTCAAAAGAAACACTCGAAACAGAAAGCTCAACAACTCCGGAAATCGACGTGGATGCCATATCAGCCGATATCAATGGCTACCGCCAGATGATCGAAGATAAACTTGAGTCGCTCGATCGGCGCGAAATGGACACAGCCTCTGCGCGTGATCAAATCAAGCAAAAGTGGTCAGTTATCCACTATTATTTTGATAATGGTCACGTCGTTCGTGTAAAAACATACCCTCACGAAGGTCAGTCAAATCGCACCGAAGAATTCTACTACCGAGGGGGTGAGTTGGTGTGTGCCGTGGTTGAAGACAATGGTACGCAACAGGGTAAAGAAGAGAGTATACAAGGTAAAGTTTACTACTACTACAACGGAAAAGCCATTCGAGAAGTCAATAATACCGACGAGCAAGAATACAGCATCCGTGAGTCTGATGCCGAACGTCTGATGCAGGAAGCGAAAGAGTATTTCGAATTGACACCTACCTCAGAAATGTAATCATAGAAGCCACCGGTGACGATCCCCAAACCCTGGCTGATTTCCTCCGCATGACATCTCTATGAAAAAAAAGCTTGGTTTGTGGGCTCACACCGCAGTGTGAGCGAACAGCAATATGCTCCCCTGACTCCAGACACCCGACACCCGACCTACACTATCTGCGAGCCTTTCCGTAATTTGCCGCACACACCTACCCTATGAAACCACTCGCCTTTCTCGCATCGCTCCTCCTGCTGCTGGGCTGCGGAGCTGATCAGAGAATTCCCCCAACGACGGATGCCGAGCCCGCTGCGATCATTCCTGCACCTCAGTCAGTCACCTACTCGAAACCTCGTTTTCTGGCAGATAAGCAATTGGTGGTGTATGCAGATGATTGCGCCGCAAAAGCGGCGGATGCCTTGCTTGTCACGCTCAACCAGAAGTCGATTGATGCCCGCATGACGACCAACCGGGAGGAAGCCACCATCATCCTATCCTGCGATAACCCCGGTTTCCACCTCGGCAAACCGAACCATGAGGCCTACACCCTGGCCATTGCAGTCACAGCGATTGAACTGAGTGCCCCTTTTGAAACCGGACTTCACCGCGGACTCTCCACGCTCGAACAGATCCTCGATCAGGAGTGGAGCGAAAGCCGATCGCTCACTACGCGCACAATCAGAGACCAACCGGCATTCGTACACCGCGGAATGCTCATGGATGTCTGCCGCCATTTCTTGCCGAAAGAAGTGGTCAAAGATTACATCGATCACCTCGCATACTACAAGATGAACACCCTCCACTGGCACCTCACCGAAGACCAGGGCTGGCGGTTGGCGATCGACAAATACCCGAAGCTCACCGAGGTAGCGGCATGGCGCACCGAACTCGATGGTTCCCGCTACGGCGGCTTCTACACCAAAGAGGATGTCCGCGAAATTGTAGCTTATGCCGAAGCGCGTCATGTGCGCATCATTCCGGAGATCGAACTGCCCGGACATTCACAGGCGGCGCTGGCAGCCTATCCGCACCTGAGCTGCACCGGTGGTCCGATTGAAGTAGCGAACGACTGGGGTGTCTTCAAAGAAATCTACTGCGCCGGCAATGACAGCACTTTCATCTTCCTAAAGGATGTCCTCACCGAAGTCATGGAGCTCTTCCCTTCACCTTACATCCACATCGGTGGCGATGAGGCGCCTAAGTACCGCTGGGAAAACTGCGACAAATGCCAGCGCCGCATCGCCGAAGAAGGATTGCACGACGAACACGAACTTCAGAGCTGGTTTATTGAAGAAATCGGTGCGTTTCTCGAAGCGAATGACCGCACCCTCATCGGTTGGGATGAAATCCTCGAAGGTGGATTGCCTGAAGGTGCGATGGTGCAGAGCTGGCGCGGATTCGACGGCGGCATCCAAGCCGCCCAACAAGGCACGCGTGTCGTCATGTCGCCGACGAGCCACTGCTACTTCGACTACGACCTCAAGGCCATTGATGTCGAGAAAGTCTACAGCTTCAACCCCATCCCCGAGGAGCTCGACAGCACCTTGCATCCCGCCGTTTCCGGCGGCGAATGCAACCTGTGGAGCGAGCATATCCCGGATAAAGCCACACTTGATCAACAAACTTTCCCGCGGATGCTCGCCATGAGCGAAGTGCTGTGGACCGCTCCTGATGACCGCGACTACGACCGCTTCAGAGAGCGCATGCGCAGGCAGTATCCGATTCTGCGTGACCGCGGCATTGCCTATGGCGCAGAAACGATTCCGTATACGCACCGCACCGAATGGCTAGATGACTCGCTGCTGCTGGTGCTTGAGCCGCAGCAAGAAGGACTAAAGCTCAAAGTCGAATTAGACGATACTGAGACGACCTATGATGCACCGCTCGTAATCAAACGCAACGGTGCGAAGAACGTCATCATTCAGCCCGTGCAGGATGGCAAGACTGTTGGGAATCCGGACGTACTGCAACTCTGGGCGCATCAGGCAAATGGTGTGACGCCTCAGTTGAGTTCGCAGCCGAGCGAATACTACACAGCCGGCGGTGCTGACGCCTTGACCGATGGCATTCTGGGCTCGACTGATTTCCGCGACGGACATTGGATGGGCTTCTCCGGCGAAGACGCCGAAATTGTCATCGACCTCGGCGAGCAGCGCCCTATTGAATCGCTCTACCTGCAAACCTACCAGTACAACAACGCGTGGATCTTCTCCCCGCGTGAAGTTGAGTTCCAGGCCTCTGACGACGGCGAAAACTGGGTGCCCTTAACCGTAATTTACCCTGAGGCCGGACCAAAACACCGTGGCAAATTCCAATCGTTTTTCAGCCACGAAACCGACGGCATGCAGCGTCGCTACGTCAAGGCCATCGTGCGAAACATCGGCAAGGTTCCCGTCTGGCACGAAGCCGCCGGTGCCGATGCGTGGGTCTTTTTAGGGGAGTTTGTTGTGAACTAAAAGCGCATAAGAATGAGAATGAAAATGAAAGGGAGAATAAAAGGAGGTGTAAATCATGGCACTGCATTGATGCAGCGCTGAAAATGTTCTGGTCATACCAGAGAGGTACGTCCGCTAGGCGCCTGCCTGTTGCAGGCAGGTTCGAATACTCTCGAACCTCGAGTATTTAGGGTTATTTGAGACAGACGCCAAAGCGTGAAATGATCGGGAATCGGGCCACAAAAGAATCAAATAAAAAATAACCATGACCGTCGAAATCTGTGTTGAAGACCTGAACCAGGCGTTGGCCGCCGAGGCCGCCGGTGCGCGCCGATTGGAACTGTGTAGCGACTTGTCAAACGGCGGACTCACCCCCTCTTTTGGTATGACGCAAGCCATCGCTGAGCAGTGCAGCATTACGGTGTATGCGATGGTGCGTCCGCGGGGTGGGCACTTCTGCTACACCAAAGCTGAACTGGCGATTATGCACCGCGAGATTGAGCACCTCGCGCAAGCCGGCGCAGCGGGCGTCGTTTTTGGAGCTTTGACCGCCGACAAACAGCTCGATGAGAAGGCCACTGCTGACCTCGTGAAGCGCGCCAAACAGTTCGATCTGCAAGTGACCTTTCACCGCGCGATTGACGAATGCAATGCTCCGCTAACGGCTCTGGATGCGCTTTGCGAGATGGACATTGAGAATGTTTTGACTTCCGGTGGCGCCGCAAAAGCGGCGGATGGATTGAGCGGCATTGAAAAGATGGTTCAACAAGCTAACGGAAAGATCAAGATCATGGCCGGTTCAGGTGTCAACGGCAGCAATGTGCGCAAAATCATCACCACCGGCGTGGATGCCGTACACATGACCGCGCGCAGAGTCATTCCACCGGATACGCGACTCGATATGGGACAATGCTACGCCCCTGACACCTACAAACTTCAAGAGCTTTTTGATGCACTGGCGAACTAGTTTCTTCCTGCTGCTCGCAGCCGCATGGATATCGTGCACACCACCAACCAAAGGAGATGCTTATGAACCAGTGATTTCGCTGAATGGCGCATGGACGGTTGAAAGCGACACCATCCCGCCTTTTCAGGCGGAAGTACCGGGCACCATTCACACCGATCTGCAGAACGCAGGCAAGATCGGCGAGCCCTTCGCTGACGACAATGAGCAAGAACTGCAGTGGATCGAAGAGCTCAATTTCATTTACTCGCGCAGCTTCGAGGTGAGTCAACTGCAACTGGATCACGAAGAAGAAGCGCGCCTCATCTTTGACGGACTCGACACCTACGCAGACGTCTATCTCAACGATTCGCTGATCCTCAGTGCTGACAATATGTTTCGCTCATGGGAGGTTTCGGTAAAGCCACTGCTGAAGGTTGGCGAGAACACCTTAAAGGTCAAGTTCTTTTCTCCGGTGACAAAGCACCGGGATGCGAACGGTTACGGTGACCTCACGTTTCCTGCAGACAACGATCCGACGAAGACCGCACCGTTTGTCCGCAAAGCGGCCTACCACTTCGGATGGGACTGGGGTCCAAGGTTTGTCACCTGCGGCATGTATCGGGATGTCCGCCTCGAGTTTGGGGATCGTGTTCGCATCCGCCGCTTTCGCGGCGATATCAAAGAACTCAGCGACAGCATCGCGAAAGTGGATGTACACGTTGAAATTGAGAACCCTGAAGGACGAGAGCTACGGGTGCAGGTGCACAAGCGCGGCACGAACTATATGCCGGTCGAAGTGACCACGACAGGAACCCAGTTGACCGTGCCAATTGAGATTTTTGAACCCCAACGCTGGTGGCCGAACGGCTCGGGAGAGCAACACCGCTATGAAATTGGCGTGGCGGTATGGGAAGAAGGCCAAACGCTTGATTTCAAAACCTATCCAATCGGACTGCGTACGATTGAACTTGTGCATGCGCCTGACAGCATCGGGACGTCGTACTACTTCAAGGTGAACGGCGAACCGCTTTTTATGAAGGGTGCGAATTACATCCCGCAGGATGTCTTTCTGCCGCGCGTCAAACCTGAGCAATACGACACCCTGCTGCAACGCGTGCACGATGCCGGAATGAACATGCTGCGCGTCTGGGGCGGCGGCGTGTATGAGGATGATCGCTTCTATGAACTGTGCGATTCACTGGGCATCCTGGTCTGGCAAGACTTTATGTTCGCCGGCACCGTGTACCCGTGGGACGAAGCCTTCTTAACGAACGTTGAAGCCGAAGCCGACGAGCAACTGGCGCGCCTGAACTGGCGTCCGTGCATCGCCCTCTGGTGCGGCAACAACGAAATCGATGTCGCCTGGCACAACTGGGGATGGCAGCAGAAATACAGTTACAGCCATGAAGACAGTGCGAAGATGAGGCAGGGCTACCTTGAGCTCTTTGAGCATCGGCTGCCGCAACGGGTGGCTACGCACAACGGCAGGTACATCTCCACCTCCCCGACCAGCAACTGGGGCACGCCCGAGAACTTCAACCATGGCTCAATGCACTACTGGGGCGTCTGGCACGGAAGAGAACCCATCAGCAGCTTCGAAGACAACGTCGGACGCTTCATGGTGGAGTACGGGATGCAGAGCTATCCGCACCTTGAGACCCTTCGCGACTATCTTGATAGCAGCTTTCTCGTTTTAGGAGATTCGACCTTAATGGCACGACAGAAAAGCTACATCGGTAACAGTGAAATTGAGCGCCACCTGAACGACCTCGGGCTCTATTACGACGACCTTGAAAGCTACATCCGCGCGACCCACGAAGCACAATCTGTCGCGCTGCAAACGGCCATAAGCGCGCACCTCGAAGCTCAACCGCACTGCATGGGCACCCTTTTCTGGCAACTCAACGACTGCTGGCCGGGTCCGTCATGGAGCGTGATCGACTACGAAGGGCGCAAGAAGCCGGCATATGATCAAGTGAAGCGGTTGTTTCGCACTTCTGCACCCTGAATGATGGATGTCAGCGGGATTCTTTCCTGACTTTCTTAGCTTTGTATCAGCGTTGCAACGAGCAGCGCACATGATCGATATTCAATTTTATGTTCAATTTCTCCAAGACCCTGGCTGTCGCAGCCATCTTCTCCCTCTCCCTCCTCGCGTGCAACG
Organism: Flavobacteriales bacterium; assembly: GCA_018402085.1. Taxonomy (GTDB): domain Bacteria; phylum Bacteroidota; class Bacteroidia; order Flavobacteriales_D; family Sanyastnellaceae; genus Sanyastnella. Next base: position 1,636,192 of record JAGYJM010000002.1, read on the forward strand.
AAGAATCATCCACAGAAAACAATAGCGCCACGGAGCCTTCATCCGAACAAGACTTGAGCGCTAACCAGACAAACCCTTCTCAGCCACAGGATCAGCCCGGTCAGTCTGCTCAGCAGCCACAAGGCACACAGCCCTTCCCAAGTCAACCGGGCATGCAGCAGCAAGCTCCGAAAGTGGAAGTCTCTGATGAAGAGATGGATAATTTCGTGAAGCTCGCCAAGCAAGTAGAAACGATTGGTACGAAGGCCGAAGAAGAAATGCTCGCCGTTCTCGATAAAACCGGCATGACCGTTGAACGTTTCAATCAGCTTCAGCAGGCAGAAGGTCAGAACCAGCTTGACCAAACGGCTGAAGGACAGGAATTGGCAACATTCAACACCTCTATGGAGCAAATCCAGGAGATCCAGAACCGCATCGACGCAGAAGTAGAAGCCAAAGCTGACGACCTCGGCTTCACCGAAGACCGCTTCCAGCAAATCAGCATGGCCCTCCGCACGGATGCGCAGCTGATGCAACGATTTCAGACGGCGTACACGGCGGAGTGAAAGTCTTACGGGCTAATGGTCTGATGGTCTTATGGGCGCGTTGCCGATTGGGGATTTATGATAGGTGATGGCGTTCAACTGACCTTCCCTAAATAGCGTTGACCGTTTGGTTCAACATTCATCTATTTTCCAAGGGCAGTATATACCACCTGCACCTTTGTGTGGATTGAGCACTTTCGTGTCGGGGTTCAGAGCCGACATAGGTTTGTCATTTGCATAGATCCGGACCTTAGGTCTACTCTCTTGATCCAAAGTTAGCTGTTTGTGGTAGAACTCTTCAGGTGTGTATCTCATTTTGAATGCTCGGTGTTTGCGCTTAGAGTTGTAATAATGAACGGCTTGGTCTGTCTTCTTGCAGAGCTGCTTCAAGTCTTTGATTTCCCAATGTTTTAGGAATTCGTTTTTGATGATACCGTTGATCCTCTCAGCATAGGGGTTTTCCCAGGCAGTATTGCCCATACTCGGGTGTATGCCAGCGTTCTCCAGCATATCCTCATAAAGTCTACTACTGTATTGAGATCCCTTGTCAGAGTGATGAATGAGTTCCCAAGGTGAGTAGTCCATACGGTCAAGTGCCATCTTCAACGCTCTCGCATTTGCTTCTGCCCGAAGGTGATTCCCAACGTTGTACCCTACGATTAGTCGAGTGTATACATCGATAATGAAGACCATGTAGTAATGCACATCATTTAATCGGAAGTAGGTGATATCACTTTGGATTACCTGAAAAGGGCGTGTCACAATAACTCCTTCTATCAGGTTCGAGTAGTGGATTGTGCCTTGAACTGTAGTTTTGGTGTAGTTTCTCATGCGCTTGACACCATAGCCAAGTGATAAGAAGATTTCGCAGAACTTGTCTCGCCCGATAAACTGAGGCTGGAGAGTGTAATACATCTTCTCAACCCCACACCCCGGGTGTTCCTCTTTCAGCTCGTCGGCCAGTATAACCAGCAAATCCAGCTCGCGATCAAAAGCAAGTTGACGCTGTTTGGCCTGATGAACGGACTGTTTGCTGACTCCCATTGACCGATATAGTTCATTTAGAGAGTAGCTCACTTTTTGCTTGTTTTCTTGGAACCACCAGAGTGTGGGGTAAAGGAGTTTTTTTTAATGTCGATATCGTAGTGCTCCTTAGCCAACTCGATCATCTTCTCGAGAAAGTCTATGGTCATTTGCTTCTGACCTACTGCACGTTCAAGCTCGTTGACCTTTTTCGAGTTCTTTGACCCTGTTGATTTGGCTGTCTTTCATCTCTACGACCGTCACATTTTTCTCATTGTAGGCAGAAAACTGGTAAATCCATCGGTAAATTAATGTATTGGAAATCCTGTATTGACGCTCCATCTGTAGGACAGTCATCTTTCCTGTCTCGTAATCTGAGACCAATTTACGTTTGAACTCTTCGCTGTAACGGCGACGCTTGTTCACGCGTTTTCCTGTTTTGATCATCGCTTTTCGTCTTAAAAAGCGGTCAACGTATATCAGGGAATGACAACTTACTATTTATTGATGATTGCTTATTATTCGATACACCAGAGCGCCGCAAGGATGCGGCGCTTTTCTTTTATCGAAAGGACTCGTAGGAACGCGCATCCTGATGGACGGCTATAAGCCGTCCCCCCTTCTGATTGTACAGTACGTGAAAAGCAGCGCAAGTATGCGCTGCCTTGAGTCCAGCCCCGTAAGAATAAACACAATCCCGATAACGGGATTGCAAGGTGCCGCATTCTTGCGGCGCTTTTCTTTTATCCAAAGGCTTCGTAGGGACGCGCCTCGCGCGTCCAAGGCGGTGAGCGACGGTTCAAACCGCGTTGCATCGCGATCAATGGACGCATGAAATGCGTCCCTACAATGCATTTTAAAAACATCAAACACAATCCCGATAACGGGATTGCAAGGCGTCGCATTCTTGCGGCGCTTTTCTTTTATCCAAAGGCTTCGTAGGGACGCGCCTCGCGCGTCCAAGGCGGTGAGCGACGGTTCAAACCGCGTTGCATCGCGATCAATGGACGCATGAAATGCGTCCCTACAATGCATTTTAAAAACATCAAACACAATCCCGATAACGGGATTGCAAGGTGCCGCATTCTTGCGGCGCTTTTCTTTTATCCAAAGGCTTCGTAGGGACGCGCCTCGCGCGTCCAAGGCGGTGAGCGACGGTTCAAACCGTGTTGCATCGCGATCAATGGACGCATGAAATGCGTCCCTACAATGCATTTTAAAAACATCAAACACAATCCCGATAACGGGATTGCAAGGTGCCGCATTCTTGCGGCGCTTTTCTTTTATCCAAAGGCTTCGTAGGGACGCGCCTCGCGCGTCCAAGGCGGTGAGCGACGGTTCAAACCGTGTTGCATCGCGATCAATGGACGCATGAAATGCGTCCCTACAATGCATTATAAAAACATCAAACGCAATCCCGATAACGGGATTGCAAGGCGTCGCATTCTTGCGGCGCTTTTCTTTTGTCCAAAGGCTTCGTAGGAACGCGCCTCGCGCGTCCAAAGCGGTGAGCGACGGTTCAAACCGCGTTGCATCGCGATCAATGGACGCATGAAATGCGTCCCTACAATGCATTTTAAAAACATTAAACACAATCCCGATAACGGGATTGCAAGGTGCCGCATTCTTGCGGCGCTTTTCTTTTATCCAAAGGCTTCGTAGGGACGCGCCTCGCGCGTCCAAGGCGGTGAGCGACGGTTCAAACCGTGTTGCATCGCGTGTCTAGAACGTTTAGTGATGGCTTAAAGCAATCATTCGCATCCCAAACACACATCGCCCATTAGACCATTAGACCGTCAGACCATAAGACTTTCAAGCAACCGCTCAATCGCCTGCCTCGCCTGTGCCGGCGAACAGGAATAATTGTTGACCATCACCGCAAAAGCCACTTCTTTTCCATCGCTGAGCGTCATACGTCCGGCGTACGCGCGGACGCCACTGATGTAGCCCGATTTCATTCGTAGGTTCGGGATGCTATGATGTGGTTTAAGTCCGGCAACGAATGCCTCCTCGGTAGCGGATGTCCAGTAACGGCAGGCATTCGCGAGCTGTCTGGCAGTAATGGTATTGGCGCGGCTGAGGCCTGAGCCGTCAAGTACATTCAAACCGGTTAAATCGGGAGTATGCAGCTCCAGCATTGAACGTAGGGCGCGCTTCCCGGCGTCAAAGCTTCCCTCTCCGCTTTCTTTCATCCCGAGGTGCTTGAGCAGGCAGGTGGCATATAAGTTGACACTTTTAAGATTGGTGAGCCGCACGATTTCGCTGAGCGGAGGAGATAGCTTAGAGAAAATGGGTTTCTCATCACCCCTGACTACCGCCTTTCGACTAACTACAGGCTGCCCGCTGACAACCATTCCTTTTTGCTCAAGTTTTGCTTTAAGGAGCTGCCCCAGCAGAAAAGCAGGATTACTGACGGCGCCTTTGATCGTGAATCTCTCACTGCTTTCGGGTATCGTGCCGTAAATAACGCGCTCATTGGTTCCGGGGATGCCATAGATGTATGCATTATCACGCTGATCAGGTGCCGTAGTCACCCGGCAATCGAAGATGAGTCCGAGCTCCGGCTCGGTATCCATGACCGAGACCATGCCGCGCTCAGGGAAGTGTGTCTGCAAAGACAGGTCATAGCTATTGTCAAACACATTGATACCGTAGGAACCGGCCGCATAGTAATTCCCGGCATCCTCGATGGGTGTGCTGCCATGCAGCGGCGGACCTTCAAAATAACTGTCATCGACGATGATGTTGCCCTGAACCTGGTCAATGCCCGCATTTCGGATGGCCATTATCCATGCATTCAAGAAATCCTGATCGTTAAAATAACTCGATCCAAGTGTAGGGTCGCCGTGCCCTTTGATGATCAAATCACCATGAAGCACACCTTGAGCGGTCAACTCACCGCTGTAAAAGAGTTCGGTTTTGAAGCGGTGGTCCGGACCAAAAGCATCTAAAGCCGCGTGCGTAACAACCGTTTTCACAGCCGAGGCAGGCACGAGACTGAGGTCAGCATTCAGCGCCAGGTGTTCTTCTCCGCTCTTCAGATCAACTGCACAAAAGCCGATAGATGCACCCTGCAGGTGTTCTTCAGCGAGAAATCGCTGGATGGCTTCGCGGTGCGATTGTCCGACGGCAGAACCGCTTAGCACGGTTATTGCAGTAAGGAGGATGGAAAGACGTAAATTTGAAGATATGCGGAAGTGGATACTCGCCATTGGTACTTGTTTTATGCTCCTGACGGTTTCGAAGATCGGAAACTCGCAGGAGCTGTCACCCGCTGATGAACGCAAAAAAGGTACCATCTTCAAAGAAATCGATCTGACACCGCAGCAAGAAGTCATGATCGATAGCCTCTTCACCGGTTATGCCCTCGAGCTGAACGCTATTGACACCCGCATAGACAGCCTCGAGGCTGACCCCAAGCTCACCGAAGACCAGCTGCTCGTCCGCATCAACGTCTTGAACCAGGAGAAAAAAGACCTGAAAGAAGTCCGCGAGCTCGATATCAAATCGGTGCTACGTCCTGAGCAAGTCACCCTCTACGACGAAAAGGTCGCTCCTCAAAAACCCAAGGTGTTGCATTTCGGCATCCACAACCGGGCGGATTGTAATGTGTGTGATAAATAGTCTAGGGTCTGGGGTCATTTAATCGTTTCGAACCTCACAAGCCCCCCCCCTCATTCAACCATTCTCGGACGGCTGGAAGGCCGTCCCTCTCATTGATTTCTTACAACATGAATCCGTCGCAAGGATGCGACGCCATAGGATATTCCCATTTCCATTCCCATTTCGATTTCCATTTCCATGCGCACACTGCAGTGTGCGCTTACATGCCCTGTTTTCAACGGGGTCTTGTAATCCGAAAAATCATGGATGCCTGTCAGGCATCCCTCTCGAGGCGACATAAGATCACAGAGCGTCGCAAGGATGCGACGCCATAGGATATTCCCATTCCCATTACAATTCCAATTTGGATTTCTGCCAACCAAAAAGCCCCGCAGTGCGGGGCTTTTTTCTAGAACTCATCTTGTTGTTGTTGTTCTTCTTCACTCTTTGGACGGGAGGCCGGGTCAACGATCATCCGACGGGCGTTGTACTCATTTTTGATCGATTCATCTTGTAGTCCGACGATGAGCGGGTCAATGATGCGCTCAAGAAGCAGCAGGGCTTCATCGATCTGCTCGTAGAGTCGAGCAGTGAGGGCTTTGCGCGCGGCGATCATATCGCGTGGGGCGGTGATGAGCTGAGCAAACTGTTCAATCTGGTTGCCGAAGATGGCCAGTTGCTCTTCAGTTACGCCGTAGGACTTCAACGCCTCGGCATTCGCCTGTGCTGTCTTGTTGACTTGCCTCAAATCAGCAAGTACGGTGTTTAAGGGACCGTACTGCCAGCGGCTCTCCCTGAAGGACATCCTGACCAGCAGCTCTTCATCCTGCCGGTCGGTGGCCAGCGAGGTCAGCACCGAGGCGAGAATATGCGCCTGCTCGGCAAGTTGCTTGCGCAAGGTGTCGCGGGTTTGGGTGCGTCCGCGCTCAAGCGTTCTGCGCTGGTCAACGGTTTCGTTGATATGCCCGATTTGCTCACGGAGTTCTCCGATCGCTGCCTCGAGGCGTTCCACATTAGTCTTCCCTTCCACCTTCTCTCCGAGAAAGTTCAGGGTCGTGGCGATCATGCGCCACTGAGATACTGCTCTCTTTTTCATACGCTTATTGGTTTTAATGAAACATTTATTTGCTGAGGGTTACCGGTGAAGGAGCAGTCAGGACACCGGCAATTACCTCTGATATCTCCCCATTCAATCACTGTGCCAAAAATGAATTTCGGGCATTGCATGCTTGGGCTCAAATCGCTAGTAACCCGCACCAGGCAAGCGATTGAACTCGATGCGTTTTTCTCGGGAGTCATCCTTTTTTGAAGACGAAATCAGCCTGTTTTTAGAAAACATCATCAGAAAAACCCCATGAAGACGAACCAAATTCCCGTGAACGCGAACAAAATTCCCGTGAACGCAAACCAAATTCCCGTGAACGCAAACCGAATTCCCGTGAACGCGAACCAAATTCCCGTGAATGCGAACAAAATTCCCGTGAACGCGAACAAAATTCCCGTGAACGCGAGCAAAATCCCCGTGAACGTGAGCAAAAACCCCGTGAACGCGAGCAAAATCCCCGTGAACGCGAACAAAAACCCCGTGAACGCAAACCAAATTCCTGTGAACGCGGGCCAAATTCACATGAACGCCAGCGAAAATTATTACCTGTGCGCGCACACTGCATTGTGCGCCTGCCAATTCATTGCGCGCCCACTTTACGAATGGGCCGATTGGGTTTGTGGGTGAGGCTGAAATAATTGGCGCTATTAGATAGGTTTGGTGTTAAAAGAATGGGACAACAGAGAGTCTTGCGCGACAAAAAGATTCCCCTTCGTGCTGAATTCTGGGATTATGCAGCTCCGGGGTTTTACTTCATAACCATCAATCTTGCATTCAGAAAACCCCATTTCGGAAAAGTAGTCGAGGGCTGCATGGAGCTTTCCGAAATAGGTAAAATCGCAAGAGATGAGTGGGTCAAATCATTCTTACTTCGTCCGCGTATGCACCTGTTCATGGGGCCTTTTGTCGTAATGCCTGATCATTTTCATGCCATCATAGGTATCGGTGATAGCAACTACAACACTGAATTAAAGCCTTCCAATTCTCAAGGAGGTCAATCGAATAACCTTTCTTCTATCATTCGTGGATTCAAAGGTGCTGTGACCCGAAGGGCTCGAGAAATAACCCCATCATTCGAATGGCAATCACTGTACCATGATCACATTATCAGGGATGCCCAAGAAATGAAGAGAATCTGCAATTATATTGTCACCAACCCACAGAAATGGAAAAATGGGTAGCTGTGGGTTTGGACTGTTGTTGTGGGTGTGGACTGCAGTCCACACCTACAATGGGATAACTGTTGTAGGTTTGGACTGTTGTTGTGGGTGTGGACTGTTGTTGTAGGTGTGGACTGCAGTCCACACCTACAACAGGAAATAATTGATTGCACATGAATATCTACAAATTGAATCTCATCCTTGCTGTGCTGCTGGTTATTTTTGCTGGATGCAACCAGAAACCAGGTGGTGCAGAAGAAGGGCAATCCTTTAACATCAACCCCTTCATCGGCACGGGCGGACATGGCCACACTTATCCCGGGGCGACAATGCCTTTCGGGATGGTGCAACTCAGTCCCGACACCCGCCTTACGGGTTGGGATGGCTGCAGCGGATACCACTACAGTGATTCATTGATCTACGGCTTCTCACACACCCACCTGCAAGGCACCGGGGTTTCCGATTATGGCGATATCCTGATGATGCCGACCAATAACGAGGTCAATGAAGGCAACAACTGGGGTGAGCGCTACCGTTCGACCTTCAGGAAAGAAACCGAGAAAGCCGCAGCCGGCTACTACTCCGTTCACCTCGATGACCACAACCTCACGGCTGAATTGACCGCAACGGAGCGCGTGGGCATTCATCGCTACATTTTTGATTCGCCCGATTCATGCGTGCTGTTTGCGGATATGGCACACCGCGATGAACTGCTGAGCTACCAGTTCGAGCCGCGCGGCGACACCATGATCGTGGGCTTCCGACAGTCAAAAGCATGGGCCGAAGACCAGCTGGTGTACTTCGCCATGACCTTCGATGCGCCCTTCGAGTTTCTCGACCAGACCTATGAGCTCTACGAGGTGGCGAACGACGACGGCAGCACTGAGCAGATCATGGAGATGGTACCCGTCTTCCCACTGCGATTCGGTATCACCGATACCCTGCAGGCGAAGGTCGCTCTCTCCTCTACCTCTATTGAAGGCGCACTGAAAAACCTCGAAACCGAAGCACCCCACTGGTCTTTCGACAACTACCGCACGGCAGCCGAAGAAGCATGGGACAAGGAGCTCTCACGCATCACCATCGAAGGAGGCAGTGAAGACGATCGCACTATCTTCTACACGGCACTCTACCACAGTTTCACAGTGCCAAATCTCATTTCGGATGTCGACGGCGCTTACCGCGGCACTGATCTGCAGCCGCACGCAGGTGACGGACGTCCGCACTATACGGTGTATTCGCTTTGGGATACCTTCCGTGCGACACATCCACTCTACACGCTGGTGCAACAAGAGCGTACCAAGCACTTCGTGAGCGATTTCCTTGATATGCACCGCAAGGGCGGACAACTTCCGATGTGGGAGCTCGCAGCCAATTACACCGGTTGTATGATCGGCTACCACAGCGTGCCGGTGATTGTGGATGCAGCTGCCAAGGGCTTACTGCCCGATGAAGACCCGCAGGCCTTTCTCGATGCGATGATCCAAGAGGCGAATATCGCAGAGCTGGGCAAGACGGTTTATGCCGAATACGGCTACATCCCGAGCGATTTCGAACACGAAAGTGTCTCCAAAACCCTTGAATACGCCTACAACGATTGGTGCATCGCACGCTTCGCCGAATCCATCGGTAACGATGACGTCGCTGCCGAATACGATGAACGCGCTCTCTCTTACCGCAATTTGTTCGATCCTGAGTCTGGTTTTATGCGCCCCAAAAGGGGCGGATGCTTCGTGGAGTACTTTGACCCGAGGGAGGTCAATTTCAACTTCACAGAGGCGAACGCCTGGCAGTACACCTTCTTCACCCCACAGGATGTGAACGGACATATCGACCTGCTCGGTGGCGATGAAGGATTCGCAGCGATGCTCGACTCGCTCTTCGAGAGTCCGAGCGTGATCACCGGACGCGCACAGGCCGATATCACCGGATTGATCGGACAGTATGCTCATGGCAACGAGCCCAGCCACCACCTCGCCTACCTCTACCCTTTCGTAGGCCAACCGTGGAAGACGCATGCGCTCATTGACAGCATCATGAGCAACCTCTACCATAATGCACCTGACGGACTCTCAGGCAACGAAGACTGCGGACAAATGTCGAGCTGGTATGTGCTCTCTGCCCTCGGGTTCTATCCGGTGACCCCGGGAAGCGACGTCTACATTCTAGGCACCCCTCGTTTCGATAAGGCGACCATGAACCTCGAAAACGGAAAGCAATTCACCATTAAAGCCAATCGCGAAACCGAAGGTGCCATTTACGTCAGCGCTGTAACCCTCAACGGCAAACCGCTCGACCGCACCTACATCCGTCATGAAGAGATCATGGCCGGCGGCGAGCTCATTTTTGACTTGCAATCTACTCCTGACAAATCGTTCGGAGCAGCCAAAGAGATGCGTCCGACGCAACGCGTGAACGATGCAAACTTCATTGCAGTCCCGGCTATCAACGCACCACGTGTCTTCAAAGACAGCGCCGTGATGACGCTCGACCACCTGCGCACGGATGTGCAGCTCGAGTACCTTCTTGACGATGGCGATTGGCAGGTGTACGCCGGTCCGGTGAAGTTGAGTACCTCAACAACGATCCGCGCGCGTGCGCGCTCGATGGATCGCGAAAAGCAGAGCGCCATCATCAGCACGGATGTCCGCCTGCTCGATCACAACTACAGTATCACTCTTGCAACCAAGTACGACAACCAGTACCATGCAGGAGGTGACAGCGCCCTGATCGACGGTATCAACGGAGGCAACAACTTCAAAACGGGCGAATGGCAAGGCTACTACGGGAAAAATGCCGTTGCCATCGTTGACCTGAAAGAAGAACGAACGGTTCGAGAAGTGACCGTCGGTGCACTGCAAGACATCAAACCCTGGATATGGGCTCCGGAGCGTATCGTCATCTCGCTTTCAGACAACGGTGAGGTTTGGAAAAAGCTCGATGAACTCGAATCTCCGCTGGCTGTTGATGACTATACGCCTGCCGTGCACCGCTTCAGCAGCAACAACAAGGGGCGCGCACGGTATGTCAGGATCGAAGCGATCAACCGGGGCACGATCCCTGAATGGCACCTCGGTGCCGGCAACCCTTCGTGGATCTTCCTCGATGAGATTGAAATCAAGGTCGACTGATGGAGAAGCGAAACGTCTTTTTTGACCGGCATCTGGCGCAGACCACACCCTTCCCTTTTGCGCTCGAAATCGAGCGTGCTGAAGGCATCTACCTCTACGGTAAAAAGGGCGAGCGCTGGATGGACCTCATCTCCGGCGTTGGGGTATCGAACATCGGTCACGGTCATCCCAAAGTTGTGGAGTCCATCAAGACCCAGGCCGAAAAGCACCTCCACGTGATGGTGTATGGTGAGTATGTACAGGATGCGCAGAACCTCCTCGCTGAACGGCTGACCGCACTGCTGCCACCTGAACTCAACTGCTGCTACTTCGTGAACTCGGGCGCAGAGGCTATCGAAGCCGCGCTGAAGCTCGCCAAACGCGTAACCGGCCGCACGAAAATAGTCTCCGCACGCGGTGCCTACCACGGCAGCACGCACGGTGCGCTCAGCGTGAGCGGCAATGAGATGAAGAAACGCGCCTTTCGTCCACTGCTCCCCGATATCCATTTCCTGCGTTTTAACGCAGCCGAAGACCTCGACCTGATTGATGACCGAACCGCATGTGTGATCCTCGAAACCGTACAAGGCGACGCCGGTATCCGCATTCCTGACAGAGAATGGCTGCAAGCGGTTAGACAGCGCTGCAACGATACAGGTGCCCTGCTAATCCTCGACGAGATTCAAGCCGGTATGGGCCGCACCGGCAAGTATTTTGCCTTCGAACATTTCGATGTGGTGCCCGATATTCTCACCCTCGGAAAAGCGCTCGGCGGCGGACTCCCGATTGGTGCGATGATCAGCAGCCGTGAGAAGATGGAGCTCTTCACCCACGGACCGATGCTCGGTCACATCACCACTTTTGGCGGACATCCCCTTGTGTGCGCGGCAGCAGCGGCCGGACTCGAAGTCCTGACCACCGAAGTTGACCTCGATCAAGTAGAGCGTCTTGGCGCACTGATCGAGCGCGAGCTCAGCGATCACCCGCGTGTCAAGGCGATTCGTCGCATCGGCTACTACTTCGCGATTGACATGGAAAGTACCGAAGCCGTGCAGCACGTGGTCGAGTACGGCATCGAAAACGGTTTTATCAGTTTCTGGTTCCTGAGTTGCCCTGACAGTTTCCGCATCGCGCCGCCGCTCACGATCAGCGAAGCAGAAGTACGCACCGCCATTCAACTGATCCGCAACGCCTTCGATGCTCTACCTATATAATACAGCCGCTGACGACCTGTCATCCGCCATCGCCGAAGCCTTTGGCAGCGAGCCCCTCTGCCGTGAATCCTTCATTGAGCGTCTCCACCCTTTCCTGCACCGCGCCTCAACCTCAAGGCGAGATCCGCAAATGCTAGTCTTTGGCGATGCATCGGGTGGTTACGCACTTCTGGGTGCTGTCTATGGTTTTGAAGTGCGCTGGTTTCCGTTGTCTGAGCGGGCGATAAAACGCCCGGATGCGAACATGGGTGATGGCTCGCTGGAGGTCCTGTCGCGGAGCGTCACCACAGATGAACCACCGGCAGACGTCGTGATTATCCATCCCGAAAATGAACGATTCCTGCGCACATTTCCCGTCTCGGCAGCAGTTAAATATGTCCGTCCGGGTGGACTACTCTGTCTGGAAGAATCAGCGCACCTTCGGTCAACTGCTCCTGATCGGCAGCCCGCTCAGAGCTTCCACGCTAGCGGATTCAACTGGCGGAGGGCCAGAAATGAGAAAGCTTACCGACTGCAGCGTGCGGTGGATGCCTTTGGACGCATCCTGCCATTTCTGGCAGTAAAAAGAAGCCTGAAGATCTACGACTCTTTCTGAGCTGAACTGCTATTCTTATTCATCTCAAGCGGCGTATTGAACTCGAGCGTGCGAATCGGGAATGGAATAGTGATTCCTTCACGATCGAAAGCCTTTTTAATCGCAATCACCGCGTCGCTTCGAGCTTCCAGCCAGCGTTTGTGGTCTGAATCGGGCAACCAGAAGCGCACCACAAAATTGATGCTGCTGTCGCCGAATGCTTCGTACTGTACCGCCACAGGCCGGTCGAAATCAACACACGTCCGGATGGCTTCTTTCACCACTCGCTGCACCTTTTCGAGATCTGCATCATAGGTAACCCCAACGGAGAGGTTCACCCTTCGTTCTTTGCGTTCGGTGTAATTGACCAGAGGGCCTTCGAGAATGGATTTATTGGGAATCACAATGAGTTCGCCATCAAAATTTCGAAGAGTGGTGTAGCGCAGCGTCACCTGCTCAACGGTGGCGAAATAACCATTGGTCTCTACAAGGTCTCCCACATTCATCGGATACCTGGTTGCCATGAAGAGACCTGACACCAGGTTGGTTGCCGTATTCTGAAAGGCAAAACCGAGCGCCAGACCAACCACACCTACACCTGCCAGCAGCGAAGTGACGGTTTTATCAAGGTTGAGCACATCCAGGGCAGAGAATACCCCGAGGGTCAAAATGGTTAAATGCACCAGCGTACCTGTGAGCCGGTTCACTGCGATGTTATCCGAAACTCGTCCGAGCAGACGAACAGAAACATTCTTCATGACCTTACCCAGCATGGTAAAGGCGAAGAGCAGCACCATTGCCAGAAACACATTGGGCAGCATCAGTACAAGGTGATCCCACCAGGAGAGCACCTTCTCGCTCAGTTCACTGACCAATTCGGAGGCAGAGTCAATGTGATCTGTGGTCTCTTTCTCTTCCATCACTGCGGCATCATTGGGAGCCGTTTGTGCAGCTTGTGCAGTTGAGTCTGTTCCCATGAATTTATCAATCAGAGGATGTTGGAGCATAGTTGCAAGGTAACATTATCAGTCTAACGGTCTAACGGCCTGACGGTCTGACGGTCTGACGGATTGATAGCCGAATAAGCGGGGATGCTTCTAATGAAAAGCCCCGCGAAGTGCGGGGCTTTTGCAAGTACAAACAGTATAACAAACAAATCAGCGTTGTGTCACGACGATCTTGTGGTAATACACTTCATCGTCAACGGTGAGCATAAGGATATACGTTCCTGCTTCCCAGTTGAGGTTACCGTACTGGAGCTGGTACAGACGTCGAGCATCAGCGCGACCCTGGAAGACCGGCAGTACTTCGCGTCCGGTCATATCATACACTCCACCAACCACGTCAGAATCGAATGGCACGGTGAACTCAACCGTAAAGCGTTCGTCCATCGGGTTCGGATACGTCACCACACTCACGTTGAACTCATCAACAATCACGTCAACGGTAATCACCTGAGTAACGGTAGTCGTGTTGAAGCACTCGTCAACGGCAGTCCAGGTGCGGATGATTTCGTACGGACAGAATTCGCTGGTTTGTTCTTCAGTGAACTCGATTTCCACTTCAGCGTCGCAGTTGTCTGTTGCAAAGACGTCGTTCGCCGGTGCAGGGATCTCGTCACCACACATCAGCTCGAGGTCTTCAGGAGCGTTGAACACGACCGGAGCTACGTCATCGAATACTTGAATGAGCTGCTCTACTTCGGTAACGTTACCGCAGTTGTCAACCGCCTGGTAAGTACGGGCAAGTACGCCGAGGCAACCACCTGAGAAGGTCAGCTCTTCAACAACCGTCACCTCTACATCAAGGTCGCAGTTGTCTGTTGCAGTGAGCAGGAAGTCATCTACCTCTTCACAAGACATGCTGATCGAGAACTCGTAGTCATCGAATACCGGAGCCTCTTCGTCGATCACAGTGAGGGTCTGTGTGACTGTAGCCGTATTGCCGCAATCGTCAGTTGCCGTCCAGATGCGCTCTACGGTATACGGACAACCGTCTCCGATGATTTCTTCGAAGGTTACTTCAACGTTGTCATCACAGTTGTCAGTTGCGGTTAAGGTCGGAGCCATGCCGAGCTCTTCGCAGTTCACGGTAGCGTCTTCAGGCTGACCTTCAAATACCGGCGGTGTGGTGTCCGTAACAGTGATCACCTGCTGAGCCGTTCCTACGTTACCGCACTCGTCAGTAGCGAGGTAGGTGCGTACGATCTGGAAGCCACAATCGAGATCGACGGTTTCTTCAGAGGTCGTCACCATCGGCATTGGATCACAGTTGTCTTCAACGTCAACCTGACCCGGAGCCGGAACAGGCTCACCACATTCGATGGTTACATCAGCAGGAACACCGAGAATCACTGGAGCCTCTGTATCCTGAACCGTGATGGTCTGGATGTGTGTTGCAGCATTACCACAATCATCGGTCGCTGTGAAGGTGCGTGTTAGAATGAATCCACATTCGATGTCTTCAGTCATCTCCGTCACGTTCACCTCTACGAGTGGATCGCAGTTGTCAGTCACTTCGATGTTTCCGGTGCCAGGAACCTCGTCGCACTGAACGGTTACGTCTTCAGGTGCATTCAGGATGATTGGTGCCGTGGTATCGACTACGGTGATCACCTGCGTTGCCGCGGCAGTGTTGCCGCAGTCATCACTCACTGACCATGTGCGGATCAGGAGGTAACCACAATCTTGCATCTCCTCCTCTTCGGTGAGTGTCACCCCGAGTTGCTGATCGCAGTTATCTTCTGCACTCACTACTGCAGGAGCCGGAACGGCATCACACTCAGCAGTAACGTTTTCAGGAACACCGATCAACACAGGAGCTGTAGTATCCACAACAGTGAGCACCTGTGTAGCAGATGCCGTGTTGCCACATTCATCTGTTGCACTCCACGTGCGGGTCAGGATGAAACCACAGTCAAGCATCTCTACTCCTTCAACGAAGAAGACCTCGAGGTTGTCAGCGCAGTTGTCATCAGCAGTTACAGTCGCTGCAGCAGGAACTGCGTCGCATTCTACCGTAGCATCTTCCGGCACACCGATCAGAATCGGATCCGTAGTATCTACCACAGTGATGGTCTGCGTGTAGCTGCTGTTGTTATTGCAGTTGTCGAATACCGTCCAGGTACGCTCAATTACGTAAGGACATCCTTCTTCAACGATATTCTCCTCGAAGAGAATGATCAGATTATCATCGCAGTTGTCTTCTGCCGCTACCTGTGCAGGAGCCGGAACAGCGTCACACTCTACCGTTGCATCTTGAGGCACATCGGTAAAGACAGGAGCGGTAGTGTCTACCACCGTAATGGTCTGTGAAACAGTCACGCTGTTACCACAATCATCGGTGGCTGTCCAGCTGCGCTCGATCAGCTCACCACATTCGAGGATTGAAATCGACGAGGCTGCTGTGATCTCGAGGTCGTTGTCACAGTTGTCAGTGAACATCGGCATCGCATCCGGTACTACTTCGTCACACTCGATGGTGATGTCTTGCGGTACAGAAATCGCGATCGGATCAGTTTCATCAATTGCAGTGATTACTTGTGAAGCACTTGTGGTATTACCACAGTCATCGGTAGCTGTCCAGGTACGGGTCACAATGAATCCACACTCGAGTGGCTCAAGGCTTTCTTCAAGCACAACCATCACATTGCTGTCACAGTTATCCGTAGCGGTCACAGTTGCAGCCTGCGGGATGTCAGTGCACTCAGCAGTTACATCTTCAGGCACACCCACCAGTACGGGCGCTGTAGTATCCGTTACAGAGATGTTCTGGCTTACAGATGTTGTGTTACCACAGTCGTCTGAAGCAGTCCAGGTACGAACGATGGTGAAGCTGTGCTCACATTCGCCCGGGAAAATGGTCTGAGCGAAACCGACTTCGAGGTCGAGGTCACAGTTGTCATCAAACTCCGGAGCAACAAGCGGTGCCTCTTCGTCACACTCAATCGACAGGTCTTCAGGCGAAGAGATCACCTCAGGATCAGTCGTATCTGTAACGGTGAGCGTCTGGCTTGCAGAGGCGGTGTTGCCGCAGTTATCGGTCACCGTCCACGTGCGAATGATGCTATAGCCACACTCGCCACCAGCCACGATTTCGTCATCGAAGGTGACTTCGAGGTTATCGTCGCAGTTGTCAGTAGCTACCACCTGATCTACACCGGGGATCGCGTCACACTCAACAGTTGCATCTTCAGGAACACCGATCAGGATCGGGGCCTCTGTATCAACTACAGTGAGTGTTTGCATGGTGCTCACGCTGTTACCGCAATCGTCTGTAGCTGTCCAGGTGCGAACGATGCTGTAGGGGCACTCACCCGGAAGTACTTCCTCGGTGAAGGTGATGTCAACATCCAGGTCGCAGTTGTCTGATGCAGTCAGTTGAGCAGGAGCAGGAATGGCTGAACACTCGACCTCTGCATCCGACGCTTCTGCGTCGAATACCGGAGGAGTCGTATCCGTCACAAAGATGCTCTGGCTCGTTGAAACGCTGTTACCACAGTCGTCTGTAGCCGTCCAGGTGCGGATCACAAGGAAGCCACAGTTCTGAGGCTGCTCTGTTTCAGTCATTGTAATGCTCAGGTCTTCGTCACATGCATCATCGAATGATGGCATGAGGTTCGGGAGATCTTCGTCACACTCAACCGTCACATCTTCAGGAGTCGTAAGCACAATCGGTGCCTCAGTGTCGACCACGGTGATGACCTGCGTAGCGCTACCCACATTCAGGCAGTTGTCGGCAGCTGTCCAGGTACGAACAATCTGGAAGCCACACTCTGCAGGTACGATGCTCTCTTCGAGGCTCACGTTCATCACACCATCGAAGCAGTTGTCGACTGCTGTTACGACAGCCGGCTGCGGAATTGCAGTACATTCAACGGTCGTGTCTTCAGGAACGTTCACCAGAACCGGAGCAGTCGTATCTACTACGGTGATAACCTGTGTAAAGCTGCTGCTGTTACCGCAATCGTCAGTAGCGGTCCATACACGTGTGATTACCTCGCCGCAAGGCTCGCCACCTTCAACGGCAGGCTCACCAGGGGTTGAAGTCTCCTCAAAGGTGATCTCAAGGTTGAGGTCACAGTTGTCTTCTACTTCAATGGCATCGTTATCAGGACCCGGAACCATATCGCACTCGACAGTGGCGTCTTCAGGACCACTAACGAATACCGGAGCAGTGGTGTCGTTAATCGTGATGGTCTGAGAAGCTGAAACGGTGTTGCCACAGTTGTCAGTAGCCGTCCAGGTGCGTACAATCGTGAGCGGACAAACTTCTCCGAGAACTTCCTCAGTGAGGATTACAGGGATATCTTCATCGCAGTTGTCAATTGCAGTTACCTGATCTGCTCCCGGAGCGTTTCCGCACTCGCCAACAAAATCATCAGGCACACCTACGAGGATTGGTGCTTCCTCATCGATCACTGTGATCACCTGAGTTGCAGAAGACTGGTTGCCACAAGCATCGGTAGCCACCCATGTGCGGGTGATCGTGTAAGGACATCCGCCGCCGATGGTCTCTGTGAGTTCAACGGTCGGGTTGTCATCGCAGTTATCGACAGCTGTCACTTCTGCAGGAGCAGGAAGGTCTGTACAAACAACAGTTACATCTGCAGGCACATCCGAAATCACCGGAGCGGTGGTATCGATGAAGGTAATCACCTGTGTAACTGTAGTGCTGTTGCCGCAATCGTCAATAGCCGTCCATGCACGCTCGATGGTGAATCCACAATCGTTCACGTTGGTAATACCTGAAATAGCCACGATCTCGAGATCGTCATCGCAGTTGTCTGCGAATACCGGAGCAACCACAGGCTCTGGCTGGTCACACTCCAGGGTGATGTCTTGCGGTGCACTGATCACATCAGGTTCAGTGGTATCGACAACGGTCACCGTCTGCGTAGCCACATTCTGGTTACCGCACTCGTCGATGGCCGTCCACGTGCGAATCAGCTCATATCCGCAATCCAGCTCGTTAATAGCCTCAGCGAAGTTCAGTTCAACTCCACCGCAGTTATCTTCAGCCGACACCTGTGCAGGCGCAGGTACATTATCACATTCAGCAGTCACGTCTTCGGGCACTCCAATCAGAATCGGTGCAGTGGTGTCTACGTAATTCACGGTGAACGTGCGAACCGACTGGTTGTCGCAATCGTCAGTGGCGATCCAGGTGTACACCTCAGTGAACTCCTGTGGACAATCTCCATCGATTACTTCAGTGGTCAGGTCGATTTCAACGTCGTCATCACATGCGTCAGTAGCGGTAACTTCAGGGAGTTCAGGAGTGGCATCACATTCGATGGTCACCTCTGTATCCTCGCCTGAAAGCTCAGGTGCTACAGTGTCAACGATGGTGATCACCTGTACTGAAGAGCTGCTGTTACCACATGCATCAGTAGCAGTGAAGATACGCTCGAAGGTGAACGGACAATCGCCCATCAGCGGTCCATCAACATAAGTGATGACCGGTACAGAACAGTCGTCAGTTGCGGTAGCCATACCTGTGTTTTCAGGACCCGTACTCTCAGGACATTCTACCGTGATGTCAGCAGGGCAATCAATGATTGGCTCGCTGAAGTCGTTGATGGTGATCTCCTGCTCGCAGGTGCTTGCGTTACCACAAGCATCGGTTGCGATCCAGGTACGGGTGAAGGTTGCAGGACATTCATCTGTTGCTACACCGTCTTCAAAGGTTACTTCAAATTCGGAACAGTTGTCGCTCACCACAGGCTCACCGGCAAACGCAGGATCAGAATATCCGTTGTCGCAGTCCACTACGTATGGTGCAGGACACTCTTCGAATACCGGAGGTGTCGTGTCTTCCACGGTCAGGGTCTGTGTCTGGCTAACAGTATTTCCACAAGCATCCGTTGCACTCCACGTACGAACGATCTCGTAACCACACTCATTGTAAACCGTTTCTGCTGTGAGCGATACTTCTACGTTCGGATCACAGTTGTCTTGCGCGGCTACGATCGCGTTCGGAACGTCATCATCGCAGTCGATCGTATCGTCTGCAGGTACCCCAATCAGGATTGGTGCTGTGGTATCTACGTAATTCACAGTGAACGTGCGAACCGACTGGTTGTCGCAATCGTCAGTGGCGATCCAGGTGTACACTTCAGTGAACTCCTGTGGACAATCGCCATCGATTACTTCAGTGACCAGATCAATCTCTACATCCTCATCGCAGTTGTCGGTGGCGGTAACCTCTGGAAGGTCGATCGCCATGTCGCACTCAATGGTTTCTTCACCATCCTCACCTGAAAGCACAGGTGCTTCGGTGTCCACGATGGTAATGACCTGAACACACGTGCTGGTGTTACCACAAGGGTCTAAGGCAGTCCATGTACGCTCGATGGTGTATGGACAGTCGCCCATCATCGCGCTGTCTTCGAAGCTGATGTTTGGCTCTGAACAGTCGTCAGTAGCAGTTGCCACTCCGGTGTTGGCCGGATCGGTGCTCTCCGTGCACTCGATGGTGACGTCAGCCGGGCAGTCGATGACCGGCGCTTCAAAGTCGTTGATCGTGATCTCCTGCTCGCAGGTGCTTGCGTTACCACAAGCATCGGTTGCGATCCAGGTACGGGTGAAGGTCGCAGGACATTCATCTGTTGCTACACCGTCTTCGAAGGTTACTTCAAATTCAGAGCAGTTGTCGCTCACCACAGGCTCACCGGCAAACGCAGGATCAGACGATCCGTTGTCGCAGTTCACTACGTATGGTGCAGGACACTCTTCGAATACCGGAGGTGTCGTGTCTTCCACGGTCAGGGTCTGTGTCTGGCTAACAGTATTTCCACAAGCATCCGTTGCACTCCACGTACGAACGATCTCGTAACCACACTCATTGTAAACCGTTTCTGCTGTGAGCGATACTTCTACGTTCGGATCACAGTTGTCTTGCGCTGCTACGATCGCGTTCGGAACGTCATCATCGCAGTCGATCGTATCGTCTTCCGGCACACCAATCAGGATCGGCGCAGTGGTATCTACGTAATTCACGGTGAACGTGCGAACCGACTGGTTACCGCAGTCATCGGTAGCGGTCCAGGTGTACACTTCAGTGAACTCTTGTGGACAATCGCCATCGATTACTTCAGTGACCAGATCAATCTCTACATCCTCATCACAGTTATCGGTTGCTGTTACCTCTGGGAGGTCAGCTGACATATCGCACTCGATAGTGACTTCAGCATCCTCGCCTGATAGCATAGGTGCTTCCGTATCAACGATGGTGATGACCTGAACACACGTGCTGGTGTTACCACAAGGGTCTAAGGCAGTCCATGTACGCTCGATGGTGTATGGACAGTCGCCCATCATCGCGCTGTCTTCGAAGCTGATGTTTGGCTCTGAACAGTCGTCAGTAGCAGTTGCCACTCCGGTGTTGGCCGGATCGGTGCTCTCCGTGCACTCGATGGTGACGTCAGCCGGGCAGTCGATGACCGGTGCTTCAAAGTCGTTGATCGTGATCTCCTGCTCGCAGGTGCTTGCGTTACCACAAGCATCAGTTGCGATCCAGGTACGGGTGAAGGTTGCAGGACATTCATCCGTTGCCACGCCGTCTTCGAAGGTCACTTCAAATTCAGAGCAGTTGTCGCTCACTACAGGCTCACCGGCGAACTCAGGATCAGATGATCCGTTGTCGCAGTTCACTACGTATGGTGCAGGACACTCTTCGAATACCGGAGGTGTCGTGTCTTCCACGGTCAGGGTCTGTGTCTGGCTAACAGTATTTCCACAAGCATCCGTTGCACTCCACGTACGAACGATCTCGTAACCACACTCATTGTAAACCGTTTCTGCTGTGAGCGATACTTCTACGTTCGGATCACAGTTATCTTGTGCGGCTACGATGGCATTTGGCACCTCGTCGTCGCAGTCGATCGTATCGTCTGCTGGCACACCAATCAGAATCGGCGCTGTGGTATCTACGTAATTCACGGTGAACGTGCGAACCGACTGGTTGTCGCAATCGTCAGTGGCGATCCAGGTGTACACTTCAGTGAACTCCTGTGGACAATCGCCATCGATTACTTCAGTAGTGAGGTCGATTTCTACATCGTCATCACAGTTGTCGGTTGCTGTTACCTCTGGGAGGTCAGCTGACATATCGCACTCGATAGTGACTTCAGCATCCTCGCCTGATAGCATAGGTGCTTCCGTATCAACGATGGTGATGACCTGAACACACGTGCTGGTGTTACCACAAGGGTCTAAGGCAGTCCATGTACGCTCGATGGTGTACGGGCAGTCGCCCATCATCGCGCTGTCTTCGAAGCTGATGTTTGGCTCTGAACAGTCGTCAGTAGCAGTTGCCACTCCGGTGTTGGCCGGATCGGTGCTCTCCGTGCACTCGATAGTGACGTCAGCCGGGCAGTCGATGACCGGTGCTTCAAAGTCGTTGATCGTGATCTCCTGCTCGCAGGTGCTTGCGTTACCACAAGCATCGGTTGCGATCCAGGTACGGGTGAAGGTTGCAGGACATTCATCTGTTGCTACACCGTCTTCGAAGGTTACTTCAAATTCAGAGCAGTTGTCGCTCACTACAGGCTCACCGGCGAACTCAGGATCAGATGATCCGTTGTCGCAGTTCACTACGTATGGTGCAGGACACTCTTCAAATACAGGCGCTTCGGTATCGGTTACAGTGAGCACCTGAGTAGCGCTGGCTTCATTGCCACAAGCATCAACAGCTGTCCATGTACGTACGATCTCGTAGCCACAGTCGTTGTAAACAGTCTCGGCAGTGAGTGAAACCTCTACATCTTCATCACAGTTATCTTGTGCTGCAACGATCGCGTTTGGAACTTCATCATCACAATCAATGGTTGCATCCTCTGGCACACCGATCAGAACTGGAGCTTCATCATCCACAACCGTGTAGATGTTGGTTACTGAGGTTGTGTTACCGCAGTCATCGGTTGCGCTTACCACCTGAATGTACTGGAAGGTGCAATCGAGAGGCTGGAGTTGTGTATGAACAGTAACTTCGAGGTTATTGTCACAGTTATCACTGAACGTCAGTGTGCTCTCCGGCACGTCTTCGTCACAGTCAATATCCATAACCACCCCTTCACCGTCAGCTGTTGGAGGCGTGGTGTCCTGCACGGTCAGTACTTGCGTTTCAACAGCAACGTTGCCGCAGTCATCGGTGGCTGTCCACGTACGGATGATCTCGTAGATGCACTCGTCTACCGGGTTCATCTCTTCTGCAAAGGCAACGTCAACATTATCGTCGCAAGCATCCGTTGCAGTGAGTTCGGGTGCAGCAGGGATGTTATCACACTCCACCGTCGCATCCGCCGCTTCTGCGGCGAACTCAGGCGCAACCGTATCGGTAACCGTAATCACCTGCTCATCAGAAACGCTGTTTCCACAATTATCTGTAGCAGACCAAGTGCGGATTAGCAGGTAACCACAGTCAAGCATTTCAACGGTTTCAGTGAAAAACACCTCAACGTTGTCATCGCAATTATCGGTGGCAGTCACCATCGCAGCGGCAGGGATATCCGTGCACTCAACGGTTTCATCAGCCGGTACGCCGGTGAGCTCAGGAGCCGTAGTATCGGTTACGGTGATGTTTTGATTCACAGTAGTTGAATTACCGCATTCATCAGTGGCGGTCCAGCTCTTCTCAATCACGAAGCCACAATCAAGCTGGCTGATCGAAGAAGCTGCAACTACTTCAAAGTTCGGATCGCAGTTATCGCTGAAGACCGGCATATCGCTTGGCTCAGGCTGATCGCACTCGATCGTTACATCTTGAGGAGTACTGAGTGCCACAGGGGCTTCAGTATCGAGTACGGTGATGGTCACAAGTGCTTCAGTGGTATTGCCACAATCGTCAGTCGCAGAGCACCACTTCACGTATTCGAAACCACAGTCGAGTGGATTCGTGTAGTTGTCAACCACCACAGTGAGGTCTTCATCACAGTTATCAACGAAGGTCACATTGATGGCCGGGATTTCTTCATCACACTCAATCGTTTGATCAGGTGTCTGGAAGGTAATTACCGGGCCCTCCGTATCCACAACCGTGATGGTCTGTGTTGCAGTGACACTGTTGCCACAGTCGTCAGTGGCTGTCCAGCTCTTCTCGATAATGAATCCGCAGTCTTGTTCCGTGATCGATGAAGTCATCGTCACATCGAGGTTCTCATCGCAGTTATCCGTGAACACCGGTGCATCTGAAGGCTCGGCCTCATCACAATTGATGGTGACATCTTCAGGAGCTTCTACAATAACAGGCGCCGCAGTATCAGTAACGGTGAGGGTTTGTGAAGCCAAGGCCTCTTTACCACAGTCGTCAACCACTACCCATGTGCGAACGATTTCGGTCACACATTCGTCGATCTCATGTACATCTTCGGTAAAGACAACCTCAAGATCAGTGGCGCAATCGTCTTCTGCAGTCACTTCAGCGGCTGGAGGAACATCATCACATTCAACGGTGGCATCTTCAGGAACGCCGATCAGAACAGGTGCTTCTTCGTCTGTCACCATGAAGCACTGCGTTGTGATCGAGGTGTTTCCACAATCGTCTTCAGCAGTGAAGGTGCGCGTAATAAAGAATCCGCAAAGTTCGTCATTGTTGCAATCGAGGTTACCATTATCAGTGTTGCCATCAACGTAGTTTTCGTTGATCATGGTCAGCACTGAAGTGAGTGCACTCGGGCTGTAGGCATTTGAACAACCTCCGATTACCTGATCAGCGGCATCGATTACTTCTGAAACGGTCATTCCGCTGAACGGGCCATTGTTTACGATGAGGTCACCGAAGCTTGCTGTTGCGTCACTGAAATCAACATCGAATGCATCAAATCCGAGCGCGAGCTTAGCTGCGACAAGGTGACCGGCAAACGTATTGCCATAACCTGAAGGATCTACGAGGCTGCCTGCAGGAAGCGCTGAAGGTGTGCCTCCTGAGGGGAGAAAATCTTCAACGGCTTGCGCCGATGTCAGTGTGAGAGTATTGTTACAACCGATAGTGAGTCCGTTCGGGAATGCACCATCAAAGTTTGCGTCGCGGTACACGCCGGGGTTGTTACCATTGGCAGGTGCGCCCCAACCTCCCGGAGTTTGCGTACGGAACTGACCGCAAACCGTCTCTGTAAACTCGGTGTACACGTCATTATAAGTGACAACCACGCCGGTACAGTTATCAACGGCAGTCGCCAGTTCTTCACCGAATACGTCTCCACAGTTTCCGCTAACATCTTCAGGCACGTAAGTGAATACGGGTGCCTGGTCGTCGTTAATGGTGATCACCTGCGTGTACGTTGCCGTGTTGCCACATGCGTCTGTGGCCGTGAATACGCGGTCAATAGTGAACACACATCCGCTTCCGTTAACGATGTCTTCACTGGTCACTTCGACGTCTTCGCTGCAGTTATCCAGCGCAGAAGCGCTGGATGCGACTACTTCGTCTGCACAAGCGTAGGTGACGTCATCCGGCACGCTGTTGAAGATCGGCGCGGAGTCATCGATGAGGGTCAGTGTCTGGATACACTCTACGTTTTCGCCCTGGTAAGTAGCGGTGAAGGTGCGGGTGATGACTTCCGGACAAGTGCCGTTTGACACATCAGAGAAACTCCAGTCTACAGAAACTTCTTCTTCGCCTGCCGAGCAGCCTTCGGTTTGTCCGAAGACGCGGACATTATCGATGCCCCAGCCCCCCATAGTGAAGTAGTTGCTTCCTTCGCCGTATGCCTTGAAGCGCACTTCAAAAGTATTTCCTGCGGCGCCATCTAGCACGTACTCACGGTCGTAGTTTATGGTTGCGCCATATTCAGACTCGAAGGTCTCAAGCGTTTGCCAGTTACCTCCATGAACGCGGTACTGTACCTTCAGGAATCCCGGCACATCTTCGCCGCCGTAAAGATCTTGCTGCATACAGAAGCTCAGCGATACCTCATCGGTACAGCAGGCGTCATACATCGGAGACTTGAGCTTCGTGTTGTAATCGGTGTGGAAGTTGGTGAAGTCGATAAATACGTTCGGGATGTCACCACAAGCCGGATCGCATCCGGTGCCTACATCCCAGCCCGGACCAAATGACCAGCCGTCAGTTGAACCACCCCAGCCCTGGAATTCAAAGTCGAACTCACCCGGCTCACGAACACACCCAGCGTTATCTGCACAGATGAGGGTTGGGTAGCCGGTGAAGTCAGGATGTGTTGCCGACTCACAGTCGAGCTCGAGGTCAGCCGGACACTCTACTTCGCATATGGGCTCCGGGCAAAGCAGGTTAGCGTTGAGATCGCCGTTACCTTCGTGTGTGCCTGAGTATGAGAACCAGGTTGAGATTCCGAATTCGTCATTCTTACCATTCGCGCCATTTGCCCCTACCTGGAGTCCGTATGGCATGCCGTCCATCTGACGGAGGAAAATGTAAACACCCTCGTTCTCACCGCGGCCGGTGAGCACATTCGGACGATCATCGTCAAAAGTGTAGAACGTCCAGTCTTGAGCATCAGCGAGGGTCGCTCCATCCTCTAGCTTAGCTTCACCACCTTGAGCGATGAATTCATCGTAATTCGATTTGCCTTCAAAGTACAGGGTCACATCGAAGATCTTGTCAGGATCTGAGATCGCAAAAATCTGTCCGGTAATCTTCGCGGTACCATCAGCGTATTCGATCCAGCTCAGACCTTCTTCGCTGCTGGTGTAGTTGGTACCAAAAGCATTGAAGAAAACGAAGTGGCGTGTTCCGGGTCCATTGAAGCCGACGATTTCACATATCTTTTCTTCTTCCGGCACATTGCATTGTGCGTCTGCCACTGCAAGACCTGCAGCGAGGAAAGAAGAAGGATTCGGTTCACGGTTCGGATCAGAGATAAGATCGATCGATACTTCTGTCACATCGCCAGGTACATTCTCCAGTACAAATGGCACGAGGTTGAGCGAAAGACCGTTGGTGTTACCCGTAACCGCAAAAGAGCGGGTGATGTCTCCTGCTGTCACTATGAAGTCTGCAAAGCGGCCGTCGTTCGACATGTCCGAAATCGGCATTGTCACGACGATATCACGAGGAGCGTCAGCTGCAGGAACCGAGAGGCTCATGGTGTAGCTGTCATTAAACAGGTGACGACCTACGAACTCTCCGCTACCGGTTGAAATGAGATCCATCTCACTACGGAAGGTATAAGCTACGAGTGAAAGAAGTTTGTGGTTGAAACCGTTCGGGACACATACGCCAACGTTTGAAGCAGCAGGCACCTGCACACGGTAAGCGCGTTTGTTGCCTTGATCGGTGCCATTACCCTCCACAACGATTTGGGCAGTAGCCGTGTATTCTGTCCCATCTGCGGTGAACACCACAGAAGCAGGCGGGTTGTTCGCTTTCCAAACGGTCTCAAGGATAATGTATTCGAGGTTGCCCTCTTCGTAGTTGATATCGAGGTCAGCACAGCCGTCACCTTCCATACCGATGCCTTCGATCGACACCTTGAGTGCGTCTTCGCAATCCAGGGTGAAGGTCTCCACCGGAGGCTCGGGTGCATCGTCACATTGATAAGTTGCATTAAGGTCGCCGTGACCGTTTGTGGTGCCAACATAGTCGAACCACATTGACATTCCGTTATCATTGCTATTCAGATCATTGGCGCCGTCGCCCAACTGAAGGCCGTAATCATTATCATCTTGCGGCAGAATATAGAGCAATTCACCATCAAGGTCTTGCAGTCCTTTCAGGTAGCTTGTTTTCGAAAGATCCTGGCTATAGAACACCCAGGTGGTTTCGTCACCAAGATGGGTTCCTTTTGCTTCACCGCCTTGAGCAATCCAGGTATCATAATCAGAGAAGTTATTGAACCAGATAGAAACCTGGAATTTTTCGTGAGCATCAGAAATGCGCTCCACCTGTCCGTAAATACGAGCTGTACCGTCATCAAATTTGTCAAAAAACAGCCCTGAATCGGAGGCCTTGAAGTCTGTACCGAATTCGTTCGGCAACCAGAAAATTCGACCACCGGGATAACCAAATCCATCTAATGAGCATGTCTCAGTTAAATCGCCTGTTGTAGCATGGTCAACGTAGAGGTCATCGCAGATGTGATCCCACCATGACTCACAGCAATAAGAATCTTCTTCGATGACCTGCTGAAAGAATGGGTCATTTGCAGGGTAAGGTGAAGAACCATTGAGAATGGTTGCGCACAACTCCTGTCCGTTTACTCCTGCCTCAAAGTTCTGCATCACCTCATCGGCATCGAGCACCTGGCAGTAAACTGCTGCAAGGTGAATATCTCCGAGCCACGGACGATCCATGGTGATTTCGTTGGCAAGCGCAAAAACGTGTGAGGGATCCCAGTTATTCAGCGACCCGCCACGCGAATCGGTATCTTGTAACTGACCATTGAGGTACCATTTCTCAACACCGGTGTTCACGTTGTACGTATAAACAACATGCTGCAGGCCCGATTGGATGTTGACATCCATATCCGATTCGGGTGTTCCCTGATCATTGGTATTGGTGGTTCGCATGCGCACCACGTAATCCGAGTTTTCGTGCCCGAGTGTAAAGTTT
Source organism: Flavobacteriales bacterium (assembly GCA_018402085.1). Lineage (GTDB taxonomy): Bacteria > Bacteroidota > Bacteroidia > Flavobacteriales_D > Sanyastnellaceae > Sanyastnella. The sequence continues at coordinate 1,664,033 of JAGYJM010000002.1, forward strand.
CTTTCTCCCGTATCCTGCGACAATGTCATCATGCGCGCCGGACCATTCTGATGGGTATCCGTCTGACCAACCCACATCTCAAGGGAGATTTCTGGTGAGTTGTGCAACAGATTGTAATGCTTTGTTCCGGGACCATCACTTGCTACGATGGTTGAAGATTGAATCCGGAGCCCCCCACCGGGAATCCAGTCAATAGCGTTGGGATGTGAAATGTGGAGGTCTTCTGCCGGCGACACGCCGGATACATCATTCACTACACTGCCAGAACCTTCTTCAAAGGTATACAGCGAGACGAGCTCAGAGGTGACTCGCTGGGCAGTGGTTGAAATTGAAAGTAGCGCTGCCGCGCTAATGGAAAGAGTGATACGCAGTAGGAAGTTGCGAAGCGTAGCGTTCTCCATAGTTCTAGGTATTTCGGATTGGTTAGGCATGTGGACCACTGTCTCACACGATCGCAAAAATACTAAATAAACGAGAACAAACACCCATTCGTCTTCAATTTTATACAATCTATCGACGAATTCAAACTCTTAAGCGACTAATTAACTGCTTTTCAGACGAGCTATTTCGTCGACAGGATGCGGATTACTAAAGACGGAACTACCAGCCACGAGGGCATTCGCTCCGGTCGAGATTAGCTTTCCGGCATTGTGAACTCCCACCCCTCCGTCAACTTCTATAATGAAGTCAAACTGACCTGCTGTCTTCATTCCTTGCAGGCGCTCCAGGCGCAGGTAGGTTTGTTCTATGAAAAGCTGACCGCCAAACCCCGGATTCACACTCATAACCAGCACAAGATCAAGGTCACCCAATACATCTCGCAGTGACTCCACCGGTGTGTGCGGATTGATCGCCACCCCGGCCTTCATGCCTGCATTGCGAATGGCCTGTAAGGTGCGATGCAGGTGTGTACAAGCTTCAAAATGAACCGTAAGCACATCGGCTCCCAAATCAGCAAAGGTCGATATGTAGCGATCAGGATCTACAATCATCAAGTGTACATCGAGCGGCTTCTTTGCATGTTCGGCGATGGTTTTCACCACCGGCATGCCATATGATATATTAGGTACAAAGACACCATCCATGATGTCGAGGTGAAACCAATCTGCTTCGCTCGAATTCACCATTTCGATATCGCGTTGAAGGTTGCCAAAATCAGCGGCCAGGAGTGAAGGTGCTATAAGGTGTGACATGAATACTTAATTTACGTGCAAAAGAAGCTAAATTCGGTCATTGCGAGCATGAGCATGATGCAGGATAAGAGAATTATCGGACTTACAGGTGGTATTGGTAGCGGTAAATCACTGATCGCACGTATGTGCGCGTTGATGGGCCTGCCGGCTTACGATGCAGATTCAGCAGCTAAATCACTCTACATCACCAACCAATCGCTAAAAGATAGCGTGATCGAACTCTTCGGCGAAGAGGCCTATGCCGGGGGGCAGTTGCAGCGCTCTTACCTGGCTGAGAAAGTTTTTAGTGATGGGGCTTTATTGCACGAACTGAATCGACTGGTGCACCCTCTCGTGGCAGAGCATTTTCACCAGTGGCTTCAAGCACAGTCGTCTTTCTTTGTAATTCGTGAAGCTGCGATCTTATTTGAAAGTGGCAGTTACAAAGATTGTTTTGCGGTAATCACAGTTGCTGCTCCTGAAGAAGTTCGTATTGACCGCGTAAAAACGCGGGATGGCAGTGCAGTCGAAACCATCAAAGCTCGCATGGATAAGCAATGGACAGACGAACAACGCAGGGCAAAGGCTGACTACGAAATCATCAATGATGATCGTCAACTCGTTCTACCTCAATTGGAAGGTATTCTTCAATCGATTGGCGCCAACCCTATCTCCTGACCTTACCAAAAGAGTGGGATGCGTCATACGCATCCTCACAGTAAACCATGGTTCTGGTTCATCGGCACCCTGCTGACGCGATAAATCGCGTCCCTACGTGGTGCCTGGGTATACACTGGCAGCGCAAGGATGCGCTGCCCTCCTGCCCCTAAACACCCGACCCCTGATTCCGGACCAACCGCAGACTTTTACTATTTTAGGTCAACCAAAACCTGAACAACATGCCGGCAACGATGCAAGAATGGCTTGATGCTTATGGCGAGAGTCATCAAAACCCTACGAATAAACTATTTCACTGGATCTGCGTACCCGTGATCTTTGTGACACTGCTCGGACTCCTCTCCCATATCCCGTTTCCGATCGATGCGCTGGCCGGCACAGGTTGGGATCCTTACATTCACTTTGGTACTGTGCTCGTTGTGTTCGGACTATTCTTTTACCTCAGACTCAGTCTTGTCATGATGCTGGGAATGCTTCTTGTCAGTGCAGCGGCCCTTTACATCGTTAAGTTGGTCAATCTGAACTGGACTCAGCAGGCATGGATCATCTATGTGGCTGCTTTCTTCCTTGCGTGGGTCGGGCAGTTTGTAGGACATAAGATTGAAGGAAAGAAGCCATCTTTTATTGATGACCTGAAATTCCTCATGATTGGTCCGGCCTGGCTGCTCAGCTTTGTGATGAGGCAGGTGGGTATACGGTATTAGGGGTTCCGTGATTTACACTCCGTTAAAGCGCAAAAGTACATTGCCAATTTTCTCTCCGCTCATCGCATAGCGGTAAGCCTCAGCGGCCTCTTCCATAGAGTACTCCCGGTCGATCAAAGGACTGAAATGCCTTTTTGAGAGCATCTCCTGCATTGTCAGAATCGAACTGGGAATGTCTTTTGGAAAAGGAAAAAGTACCCTTTCAGAAGAGAAGCGCGTTACGATCGGCAAATAAAGGTTCTCGTTTCCGGAGCCTAGCTCGGAACTCACATAGCAACCTCCTTTTATTAAGACCCTTTTTGCCAGGCTGAAAGCACTTTTGCCAACGGCATCGAGCACATGGTCGTAGCGCTGTTCCTCTTCCCAGAAATTGATTTTTTGATAATCTATTACACGATCCGCTCCTCGCTTTTTGATTTCATCTTCATACCCCCCCGGGGCGCTCGCTGTAACGTAAACGCCTTTTGCATGAAGCAGCTGCACCATGGCTGAGCCGATTGCACCAGTTGCGCCGTTAACGAATACACGCTGGCCGAACTCAAGCGGCAGTAGTCGTAAAAAGTTGAGGGCATAATGGCTGCCTTCGAGGGCTGCGGCGGCATTTTCAAAGGATACACCTTCGGGAATCTTCCTGAACGGTGCTGTTGATTTGAGGATGAAATATTCAGCCTGCGAACCAATGCCGTTATCGCAGAACCCAAACACGCGATCACCTTTTTGATAATCCGGAACCCCATCGCCCACAGCATCAACAATTCCTGCGAAATCTGTTCCCGGGGCTGTAGTTCGCGGTCTGGGAAAACCTGTGAAAAAACGAAAGATAAACGGTTCACCTGTCAGCACGCCGGCATCAGTTCGGTTGACTGTGGTCACCATTGTCTTCACACGGATTTCACCTTTACCCGGTACAGGTCGCTCAAGTTCCCTGATTTCCAATAGGTCCGGACCACCATATCGCCGTCGATACAGCGCTTTCATTGTTTGCCTCATCTGCGTATTTCAGGTATGACGATCAGAAATCTGAAAAGTTATCACTGAATGAGCAATTCGCCCGATCTTTGTGGTACGGTTTTTGTAATTATCATGATAAACTCGGGATTATGCTCTACCGCCTTGCCATAGCATTTCTTCTTCTCGGCCTGACGGCTTGTCAGAGCTACAAGAAATCGCTTGCTGAGGCTGAACAGTATAAGAAAGCCGGTATGTTCGATGAAGCGATCAACCGGTACAGAGCATTGTACCAAAGCAAGCCAAATCGACCGGAAGCACACATTCGCATGAAAAGCACAGCTGAGGCTGAATTGAATCGTCTCTACGCCAATGTGCGCATGTTGAAAGGTCAAGGTCAGTTTGAGGAAGCTTTGCGTACGCTTGACGAAGCAGAAGCATTTAGCATCCAATACCAATGGCTCAACCTTAAGCAGCCTTTTAATTCGGGCGGACTTCTCGGAGAGATTCATCAGGGCATCGCAGACCGCTACTATCGGCTTGCTGAAGAAGCAGTTCAAAGCGAGCGTTGGGATGAGGCCCGCGAATACATACGCAAATCGCGCAAATACGACCGTGACCGGCAAGAGCTGGAATACCTCAGCCTGATGGTGGAAATTGTTCCTGAATTCAAAAAAGGAATGAAAGCCAAAGAGCTCGGTTTGTTTCAGGAGGCATACTATTATTTTGAAAGGGTATCAAAGCTCGATGCAGACTTCAGCAATGTATTGCAGCACATGCAGGAATGCCTTGACAAGGCAGCTTTCACCGCGACCTACGTACATTACACTCCTGACGGCAATAATAGCGGACGTGACAAGGCGATCATCACGAGCGTAAAGCAGGAGATTCTCGATCTTGAGAATCCGTTCATACGGCTTGTTGCGCGGGATGACATTGATGTGCTCATCGAAGAGCAGCGCAATTCAATGGGAGGTGCATTCGATGAAGAGGCTGCCGTTGAAGCCGGTAAACTGCTTGGTGCAGAATACGTAATCGTTGGTGAAATTCTCGATGTAAGCATGCGTCAGTCTAACCTCAATCGCACACGTCACAAAGGTTTTGCCGGCCCCACTACCCAATCGCGTAAAGTGGAATACGACGTGAACGCCAGAAATCTGACTCATATTGTCAGCTTTCGCTATCACCTGATGAACGCAGAAACTGGTGAAGTTCTCGCTGCTGAAAATATTCCTTACTCATACGAAGACGAAGTTCGTTGGATCAACTACAACGGAGACCCCGATATGCTGTATCCAGGTGATTGGAAATTTCGACTGCTAGGCTCGAACATCGATAAGGTGTTCAATAACAAGGAGGAGAAAGAAGAGGTGGATCGTCTGCTGCGCGCGCGCCGCCAAAATCTTAGTCCGGCTGAACTCGAGCAAAGGTTCATCACCTTTATCGGAGAAGAAATTGCGCAAAAAATTGAGCGCTTTGCCAACGAACGTCCGATGACAAACGTCAGGTAAAATCGGGCATTTGCCGATTGCTCCTGATCTCCGCGTCATTGAAATCTTATCTTCGCCATGCTGTCTTCAAAACGCACAGTGTTGTGAATCGCTTCATGAAAGTTGCAGGTCCGGGTATTCTCTTTGCCAGCACCGCTATAGGGGTATCTCACCTGGTACAAAGTACACGTGCAGGAGCCATCTATGGCTTCGGCTTTCTCTGGGCAATTTTTTTCGCGAACCTATTGAAGTACCCTTTCTTTGAGTATGGTTCACGCTACGCGAATGTAACAGGTAAAAGCCTGATCGATGGCTATATGACTATCGGAAAGTGGATGTTCTGGTTGTATGTCTGTATCACCCTGATCTCCATGTTCTTCGTCACGGCCGCCGTGGGTGCTGCTACCGGAGGGTTCATGCAAAACCTTTTTGGAATCCGGGATGCCTTTGGTGCAGATACTCAACTGGTCACAACAGGGGTCTTATTCGCCGTCTGCGCCGGTATTCTTTTACGCGGCCGATATAAGTTGCTCGATAGAATGATCAAGGTCATTGGCATCACCCTTGTGATCACGACGCTCGTCGCCTTCTTCGCATTGCTTTACCGGGGTCCTTCGGCTGACGAAATTTCATGGGTCACTCCGCAACTTGACGGCGATGCCTCTGCCCTTGCTTTTCTCATCGCACTCATGGGCTGGATGCCGACAGCAGTTGACTTGAGTGCCTGGAACAGTTTATGGACCCTCGAGCGCATCAAAGATTCTGGTTACAAACCGACTCTTGACGAAACCTTGCGAGACTTCAACATCGGCTACATTGCCTCAGCCGTTCTTTCAATTTGCTTCTTGACCCTCGGTGCTTTCCTCGTTTACGGTACCGGCCAAGAAATGCCATCAGGTGCAGGTGGATTTGCACATTGGATCATTGGTCTTTACACAAAGGTCATTGGATCATGGAGTTACCCTTTGATTGCAGTCGCCGGATTCAGTATTATGTTTGGAACCTGCATCGCCGTTTTTGACGGGTATGCCCGCTCTGCACAGCGTTGCGCCGAAGTGGTTGGCAAGGATCGCAGCTGGGGCCATAACGCCCGAAGGGCTTATCCCTTGATGGTTATTGTGACTGCAGGCGTATCATTCCTCGTAATTATGTTCAGCGGCAATAACCTCACCGCGTTAATAGACTTCGCTACCACTGTCTCATTTATTATCGCACCCATCATTGCTGCAGCGAATCTTTACCTGGTCACGCGAGATTACTTTGAGCGGGTCTGTCGCCCTCCAGACTGGATGCTGATTCTTTCATGGATTGGCTTGATCTATCTGACGGTGTTTGCAATTGTTTTTTTAATGGCCTGATCAGACAGGTCCTTTTATGTTTCTCTATCACCTGTTCAACATCTGAAACTCCTATATTGTGAGTTGGATAGAATTCACTCACCGATGGAGTTATCGTTAGAAATTTGGCACTTTTGGCTTGTCGCCTGTTTATTCCTCTTTGTACTTGAAGTCTTTGTACCAGGCTTCATACTTGGTTGTCTCGCTATCGGAGCTCTGGGCGGAATGTTTGCCTCGTGGTTTTCACCGGCGTGGGAGATTCAGCTAATTGCTGCTTCGGTCACCGCCACGGTTTCATTTATTTTTATTCGTCCATTTGCCCTCAAACGACTTTTCAATGAACATGACCTTAAGACCAATGTGGATTCTCTGATAGGTCGCCGCGGACGAGTATCGCAGCGTTTCGACCCCCATTTGCGAAAAGGACGTGTCGCCATTGACGGTGATGACTGGATGGCCTACACGATTCATTCACAGGAGCTCGCCGAAGGACATATTGTTGAAATTATTCAAGTGAAAAGCAATTCTCTCATTGTCAAACCTATAGAATCTGACTCATGACCGGATTAACCATTATTTCCATTGCGATCAGTGTTTTTGTGATCGTCTTAATTGCAAAGGGTCTTCGCATCATCAAACAATCAGAAGCGATGGTGATAGAGCGCCTGGGTAAGTACCACAAAACCCTGGCAGCAGGAATCAACATCATCGTTCCTTTTATTGATCAGCCCCGTAGCACCACCTGGCGCTATGTGCGAGAAGCTTCAGATGGAAGGAAATTCTCATCTATGAAGATGATGGATCGTATCGACTTGCGCGAAACGGTTTTCGATTTTCCGAAACAGAACGTCATTACGCGTGACAACGTGGTTACAGAAATCAACGCCCTTATTTATTTCCAGATTGTAGACCCGATTAAGTCAGTGTATGAGATCAGTAACCTCCCGAATGCGATTGAAAAGCTTACGCAAACAACACTGCGCAACGTCATTGGTGAAATGGATCTGGATGACTGCCTTAGCTCGCGAGACACTATTAACATGAAACTGCGCGCCATACTTGATGAGGCTACGAATAAATGGGGAGTTAAAGTAAACCGTGTCGAACTTCAAGACATCAATCCTCCGCACGATATCAAAGAAGCGATGGAAAAGCAGATGCGTGCCGAGCGTAATCGACGAGCACAAATCATTGATGCAGAAGGCACCAAGAAAGCAGCCATCCTGGAAGCTGAAGGCCGGCGGGACGCAGATATCAACCAGGCAGAAGGGATCAAACAATCGCAGATTCTAAAAGCCGAGGGTGAAGCCAAAGCGCGCATTGCCGTGGCGGAAGCGGAAGCAGAGGCGATTCGTCGGGTTGCAGACGCCGTCAAAGAAACACAGGTAGATCCAACGCAGTACCTCATCGCCGTACGTTATATTGAGACTCTGGAGAAAATGATGGACGGTAAGCACGGACAAAATAAAATTGTCTTTATGCCCTATGAAGCCAGCAGCCTGATGGGTTCTCTCGGCGGGTTGAGGGAATTAATGGATGTACAAAAGAACTCATAACCAATTAAATAGCCGTTTGGTTATTCTCATGGTTCAATCGGAATGCAGAAGCCTCTTCAGGAAGAGTTGTTGCTTTAAACTAAACCTCTTGTTAGCGAGAAAAATGGTATCTCGATAGGCTGCAGCATTCAAATTAACTTTGCGGAACGGCACAAAACCTCAACGTAATTTATGACACCACTCTCTGATGAGCAGCAAATTGATCGCGCTGAACGCATATTCAAAATGCAAATGGCGCGTCACTATGAAATCGCCCAACGACCTTTAAAGGAGCGTAAAAACGACTTGCGCCGGCTGCTCAAGATGGTGCTGGAGCGTAAAGACGATATTGCGGAAGCTGTTGCAAAAGATCTGAAGAAACCTGCATTGGAAAGTGATTTTAGTGAGGTTTTCCCCGTAGTTTCTGAACTAAGGCACAACCTCCGAAACCTTGAACACTGGGCTGCCCGCAGAAGTGTACATACGCCCTTATCACTGTTCGGAACGAAAAGCTGGGTGCAGCCGGAGCCAAAGGGTGTGACGCTCATCATCTCTCCCTGGAACTTTCCGTTTAACCTTACATTCGGTCCGTTATCTAGCGCACTTGCTGCCGGAAACTGTGTCATTCTTAAGCCCAGTGAATCAACGCCAAATAGCACGGCGCTTATGAAAGAGATGATCGAGGCATGCTTTGAGCCGGATCATGTCGCACTAGTTGACGGTGAAGCTGCGGTCAGCGCGCACCTGGCATCCCTCCCATTTCACCATATCTTCTTCACCGGCGGGCCAGACATAGGTAAAAAAGTAATGGCGGCAGCTGCTAACAACCTGACCAGCGTTACACTGGAACTCGGCGGAAAAAGTCCGGCTATTATCGATGCTACTTCTCCACTTACGAGCACCGCAGAGAAGATTGTCTTCGGCAGATGCATCAACAGCGGCCAGGTCTGCGTTGCAGTAGACTACGTTCTGGCTGAGAAATCTATCGCTGAGAAACTCGTCAACGAAATGCGCACAGCCATCGGCCGTTTTTACGGCCGTCCGGAAGAAAGTAATGACCTCTCCTCGATCGTGCATGAAAAACACTTTGACCACCTCGTCACTCTTCTCGAAGACGCTGAATCGAAAGGCGCAATTGTTGAAGCAGGTGGAATTCACAACAAACAAAAGCTGTTCTTTAGTCCTACAATCTTGACGAATGTCACCCCTGACATGCGGGTCATGCAAGAAGAAATTTTCGGCCCTATTTTACCGGTGATGACTTGGTCAACCAACGAAGACGCCCTATCTATGGTACACCGGCTCGAGCGTCCCCTTGCCTTCTACATCTTTTCGAAAAACAAGTCGAACATTCAAAAACTAAGCGCCTCCAGCAGGGCGGGCAGCACAGCAGTGAACGAGGTGTTTTTGCAGTTTGGCCATCCTGACCTGCCCTTCGGCGGCGTCAACTTTAGTGGCATAGGTAAGGCGCATGGAGTATATGGCTTCAAAGAATTCTCGAATGAGCGTAGTTTCCTAAAAAAAACCTTACCCTTAGGAGCCTCCAAATTGATCATGCCGCCTTACTCAGGCTTCAGTAAGCGCGTGATGCGCTTGTTGATCAGGTGGCTGTAATCACCGCTGCTGAAAAATTGTAACTTCGATCTGTTTATCTGAGGATGCTGGTTCAAACCTATTTTCCCGACAGGCTGGCGCCATCGCGCTATGATACCTTTCTGGCCTCCGGCTGGTTCAGGGGGTCGGTGATGCTCTATAAGATGGATCTTCTTTGCATCGATAACGACGTGTTTTCAGTGGTGAATATCCGTTTGAACCTGCTTGACTTTGAACTTCGGAAGAGCCAGCGGAAAATTTTGCGACGCGCGATGAAGAAATTCCGAATCACTGAAGGCAGAGCTCGTCCTAATCCCTCCAAAGAACTCCTATACCATCACCACAAAAAGAAATTCAGGGGCTTCATTCACCCTACCCTTGAAGATTACCTCAACAGCGGATACCGCGATACGGTATTCGACACCCGCGAGATTTGTGTTTACGACGGCGACCATCTCGTAGCTGTAAGTTTTTACGATCGCGGTGAGCAGGCAATTGCCAGTTTGTTGGGTCTGTACGATGACAACTACAAAAGCTTTAGTCCGGGAATTCTTACGATGTTGCTGGAGATCCAAACAGCTATTCGGGAGGGCTTTCGCTGGTACTACCCCGGCTATGTGCTTGATCAACCCTCACAATTCAACTACAAGCTTCGTTTAGGGAATTTTCAATATTACAACCCCAACAAGCGCTGGGCTTCTTACGAGCAATTCAAGGCAACCGAGAGCAAGGCCTATCGATTTAAAGAACGAATCGCTCAGCTCAAAGCACTGCTGATTGCAAAAGGTCTCGCTTTCGAAGAGGTACTATACCCCTTATTTTCAATGGGCTATGTGCAGTACTGGAATGCCGACTTCCTCAAGTATCCGCTTGTGCTGGCAATTGAAGGGGCTGCTTCTGATGAGATGCTGATACTCTCTTATGACCTTGACAAAGGGCTTTTTGCAGCAGAAAAGGTGGTTCCGGCGCCGCACTATGAACACCTCGTCAACATGGAGGCCAGCGGTGATTTTCGCCAAGGATCGCGCTATGCCATGCAGTTGCTGATGGTAACAGAACATGTGGCAAGTAGCACCACCCCTGAAATGCTCATGACGCAAATCTGCCCCCTCTAAACCATGTGTCTCAGAGGCCGTCTACATTGCTTAACTTCGATGTTTAATCTATAGTTCATGCGACTGTATTCATGGAACGTGAACGGCATCCGCGCCGTTGTGAAGAAAGGATTTGAACAACAATTCGATGTCAGTATGGGCATGCCTGATGTGCTCTGTCTGCAAGAGACCAAAGCGCAAGATGATCAGGTGGCTGAGGTGCTCAATTCATTGAATTATAAGCTCTACTCAAATGCCGCAGAAAAAAAAGGATACAGCGGTGTAGCGGTGCTTACAAACATCGAGCCCAGAGAAGTGCGGAAAGGAATGGGACTTGAGGCGCATGATCATGAAGGGCGTGTGCTATCACTGCGATTTGATCACTTCTGGCTTGTCACCGTTTACACTCCCAATTCGCAGAATGAACTGAAGCGCCTGCCCTATCGTAAAGAGTGGGACAAAGCTTTTCTGAATCACCTCAAGAACCTCGAGAAAGATGCGCCTGTGGTTTGCTGCGGCGACCTGAATGTCGCACATCAGGATATCGACATTGCTCGCCCGAAATCGAATTACAATAAAAGTGCAGGCTACACGCAAGATGAAATCGATGGCCTAAGTAGCATTCTCAATGAGGGTTTTATCGATAGTTTTCGCTTCTTACACCCAGAGGAGGTTAAGTATTCGTGGTGGTCTTACCGCGCAAAAGCGCGGGATAAGAATATAGGCTGGCGCATTGACTATTTTCTGGTGAGCGCTGCGCTGGCCGATCAAATCGAAAAAGCGGAAATCCACACGGACATCACCGGCTCAGATCACTGTCCGATCAGTCTTGAATTGAATCTTTGAATCGTTTCACTAACTTGAATATATGGAACAGCGCATTAAAAGCTTTGAGGCGTTCTATCCCTATTACCTCAGTGAGCACAAAGAGCCCGGAACTCGTCGCACGCACTTTCTAGGCACTTCATTTTTCATCGGCTTGTTTTTGTATGCCGTAATATCAAGCTGGTACTGGGCGATACTTGTGGGTGTTGCGAGCGCTTATGGCATGGCATGGGCTGGGCATTATTTCATCGAGAAGAACAAGCCCGCCACCTTCAGGTACCCTCTCTGGTCATTGATGAGTGACTTTAAGCTTTACTTTGATATTCTCAGCGGTAAAGAATCGTTTACTTCAGGCCGCTACGATGCGCTCTCAGAAGATGGTGACGGTACACTATAAAGTCGCGGTACTGTGATATACCGATAGGGCTTTGTATCTTCGGACATTACCTTAGACCTTCACTATGAGACACTTCTTTCTCACGCTCGCCTTGTTCGTGGTATCGGCAACCTTGTTTGCTCAATTGGATATCTCCGGTTGCACCAATCCATTCGCCGTCAATTTCAATCCGAATGCGCTTGAAGATAACGGCTCATGTGAAAACCACCCCACACTGATAGAACTTAACGCCACACTCGATGAAGCGATTGTGATCGGTACAGGGATCAGCAATGAGCATATGGCCATTGCTAATCACGGACCGGTACAGATGGGGCTCAAGATTAACCGCAGGTTCATCTCAGATATTATTCCTGAAAACGGAAATGACTACTTTGCCTGGACTGGCTACAGTCCGACCAGCTTTAATGACCCTACGCCCGTTCCGGGTCTGGCGCGGTGGGATTTTATTTACAGCTTCAACCTTGGAAACTACACCTTTGAAGACCTTGAAGCATACCTGATCATAGATTTTGATCCACTAGACAGCCCGGGGCAGGCAGCTCCTTTCGAGCTGAATATTTCTGAGGTGCTTGATGACCTGAACCAAGACGACCTAGCATCACGCCAGGGATCAGAAAACCTCGGCTTCGCCTACTGGCCAGGCCTTGCGGGCCCTGACGCCAACTTGTTCGACCCGATGAACCCTGGAGTCTATGACCTCGGGCTTCGCCTTGATAACCAAGGTGGATTCACTCTTGCAGAGGTATCTATCCGTGTGATCGTAGAAGAAGCCATTGAGGGGTGTACCGATCCTGCGGCGTGCAATTACGATCCTTTGAATAATCTTGAAGACAACTCCTGTGTCTACCCCGAACCCCTTTTAAACTGCGACGGCACATGTGCAAACGACACAAATAACAACGGTGTTTGCGACGAGAACGAAGTGTACGGATGCATTTATCCAGAGGCTCTAAACTATGACCCGCAGAGCACTTCAGATGATGGTTCGTGCATCTTTGAGAGTGTCTGCGGGTCAGATTGTGAGCGCTTCGATGCGGATGGCAATGGGATCGTTCAGGCGAATGATCTCCTACTCTTCCTAACCTTTTACCAGATTCCTTGCGAGTAATCTGACGGATTACTCTTCATTCATAAGAATTGGCGTTTTTCCGTCGGTTATAATCACCTTCGCATTAGGGGAAGTAGCAAGTGCTCTGAAGGCTTCGATCATTTCAAACTGCAGTACCTGATTGGTCATGCCGCTCGATAGAATGCGCTGTGACTCTGCTACACCTTCCGCCTGAATCATCTTTCGTTCTGCTTCTTTACGTTCGAGCTGAAGCACAAACTCCATGCGCTGCGCGTCTTGCTCAGCGGAGAGCTTCTCTTCTATCGCTTGCGTCAGCGATTCGGGCAATACGATGCGCTTCATCAGCACCCGTTCAACGATAATGCCTTTTTCTTCAAGGGTTTTTTCCATTAAGGTCTGCACTTCATCTTCGATCACCGCCCGCTCACCGGTATGCATATCTTTTGCCATAAAGCGGGCACTTACATCGGCTAATGCGGAGCGGAATACCGGAGAAATCAGGTCTTCTTCATAATTCACACCCACCTGACGCAGAAGAAGAGGCACCTTATTTGGATCTACCCGATACAGAATCGAAACCTCGCAACGAATCGTCAGTCCTTCTTTCGAAGGAATCTCGAGGTTGATCTCTTTGTTGATGTTTCGGGTAGGAACCACCAGGTAAGTTGATAAAAAAGGATTGTACAGGCGCGCTCCTTCAGAAACAGGCTCTCCTACGAGTTTTCCTACACGGCGCTTTACAGCTATCTCATCTTGTCTGACAACGACGCATCCAGTGAGATAGGTGATGAACAGGGCAGCTATGATCCATCTCATATACTTACGGTTTATGGGGTTAATACACTTGTTTAACAATTCATTAACAAATGTCGTGCCAAAATGCGAGATTTGCTATTCAATCGGATAGTTTTACTATCACACAAGGACTGTAAATTTGTCATGATGATCGTAATCGCAGGAACCAAATACCGTAAACGCCCTACAGGCGAACCATCCAGGGAAGCGACATACTGCCAGAATTGCGGTTACTTCTCTCATTTCCGTTCGTTTGAAGTTCGCAACTGGCTTACACTATTCTTCATCCCGGTATTTCCGATTGGTAAATCAAAGCGGGTGCTTCTGTGTGGGCGGTGTGAAGGTGGTTCATCGCCATTTAACAGCTTTTAGCAGTGCATTGAGGCTACAGCGCCTTTTTTGGCATAGTGATTGCACCCTTCATAGTACAACTGCTATCTGCAGTTGATCTAGGTAACATAGTTATTTTGGTTAAGGTTTGAAAAAGGCCCGGAAACGTCCGGGCCTTTTCTATGGGCACCTTTTGTGGTTGACGAGCAATCTGGCATCCTGCGCTTTTGCGCAGAAAAAAGATTGAAGGGTGAAAGTAAGCGCCATAGAAACGTAACGCTTCCCTGTCGGAATACACGTAGACACCTTGTATCTTGCAGCATGCGCAGAAATGTGTTCGGACAACCTGTTTTCATCAAGCGGATGCTCATACTGCTGTTTGGGTTCTTCAGCTGGCCGCGCTTCAACTTCTTCTACAAGAACCGGATTGAGGGTGCTGAGGTTTTTCGTGAATTACAAGACCGTAACGTTTTGATTGTAAGCAATCATCAAACATATTTTGCCGACGTTATTTTCATGTTTCACGTAATCCTTTCGTCACTTGCAGGGCGGCCGAACAACATAAAATACCCTGGTTTTCTCTTCTATCCTAAGCATAACATCTACTTTGTTGCCGCTGAAGAAACGATGAAAAGGGGGCTATTGCCCAAAATCATGCGGGCCGGTGGGGCTGTAACCGTAAAGCGCACCTGGCGCAAAGATGGTCAGCCGGCTCGGCGAGAAGTTGACCCGAGCGATCCCGGAAAAGTAAAAAAGGCGCTTGAAGAAGGCTGGGTCATATCCTTTCCGCAAGGAACGACCTCGCCCTGGGTTCCCGGGCGCAAAGGCACTGCACACCTGATCAAGCAAACCGAAGCTGTTGTGGTTCCTGTGGTCATTGACGGTTTTAGGCGTGCTTTCGACAAACGAGGGCTCGTCAACAAGAAGAAAGGGGTTATTTTGACCATGCGCGTAAAGAAGCCGCTTGAAATTGATTACCAGGCACCTGTGGAAGACATCCTGCGGCAAGTGATGCACAGTATAGAGCAGAGTGAAGATTTTTTGCAGGTTCCTGAAACCTGAAGAAGTCTGCCCCCGTAAAGGTAGCTGACAATTATCTATCTCCCCCTCTGTTGAGAACAGAGCCAAATTTAACCGTACTACTAAAAGATATATTCTGCAATGTTAGAGCATTATAAGGCGGAATTGGGGAAGGTCTGTTTCGATCCCATCCTTTTTCGCAAAGAACTACGCAAAGCGTTCCGATCACTCGCAGGTGACGAGCGAATGGAATTGAGGGATTGGTTAAAGGACAGTAGTTACATTTAACCAAGCTACGAGAGAGAGAGGAGGCGTTTCCGAATAGGGGACGCCTTTTTTTTGATTGGTAAAACAAAACGCGGCATCCGTAAAACGCTTGTCAGACGATCACTCAGATCGCCCATCTTTACCACCGGAGAGCGCTGAAGGTCGCAGAATCCGACGGTGCGGAGCACATTGTTGGAAGACGCGACCTTCTTTTTTTCGTCTACTCGAAGGTGATCATCCTTGCCGGCTTTCGTCCGCAAAACCACCAGAGTCCTCCTCCCAGGGCATACATCAATACATCTATGGGGTCAGCCGTTTTGGAGGCATTTATAGCGGGCATTACGCCTTCAAAAACCAGAGCTGCATAGCCAATCGCTGCAAAGACCATCCAACCGGTGATACGTCCGGCTTCTCCTTTGATCCATTGCATCGCCTCTTGCGCGAAGGTTAGGATCACAGGCATCGCGAGCAGGTCTGCCAGGTAGCCATCAACAATGGCGTTTACCGATCCGGCAGAGAAATGCCATGACTTCAGTACGACATAGAGTCCGAAGGTGATATTGAAGAGTGGGGTATGCATCCTTAGCCCGGTGTTGCTGCGATCAGCCAGAGAATAAAAGAAAGCACCACCCAATAAACAAACCAAATGCCTTTCAGCACGACGTAAACGACTTTAACAAAGAGGTTATCTGATTGCTGAATTGAATCAAGAAACACATCGAACCTGGTCTTTGGCAGTGCAAGGCGTTTCTTTTCGCGATCAGCTTCTTCTTCTTTAAGTCTGCTCTGAGGGTCGAGTGTTGCACCACAGTTTTCACATCTGTGGACGGGTCCTACGTTCCAGGTGTCGCACTCCGGACATTTACGTTCAATGGTTTCACGACTCATGCTCCGAAAGGTACAATCCGATTTTATCAGGCACGCTGATGTTTGACCAATCTCAGGAAAGTTCTGGGCACGCGCGTTTTGATGCTCACGGCCTCTTTTCCAGGCAGTTCAACATCCACTGAAAAGAAATGCAATCCGAGCCTTCCCATCGGATCGTCGGCTTTTCCTCTTCGGGCATAGCCGGGTACGGGGGTTTGCAGGGCCTCAAGGGTCGAGAACAGCTCGCTAAAGGCCTCCTTCATCATATCCATTTTGAGCAGGGCAAAATCTTTTCCCTGCACCATCAGTCGAAAAGGAAAGCTCAAGTCTGCTTCATCTTCATTTCCGGACTTCCGATACTTTGGATCGGCGAGATGTCCGCTATCCGGAAATTGTCCTTTGGCCACAACGTAATACTTCTTGGGAAGTTTATTCCACTGTTCCTGAAGTCTGACCCTTGTGACCGCAGACTTGGCGACGAGTAATATTCCGCTGGCGTCTTTTGGGAGTTTATTAACGAAAAAGACATCGTCAGCGGTTCCTTCTTTCTGACGCAAATAACTTCGCACCACAGAGAACGCGCTTCGTTTGCGTTTGTCAGGAGAGGCACTGATCCAACCGGCAGGTTTCTCTACTGCCAGCAACTCGTCGTTTTCGAACAGCACGGGAAAGGGCAGTTTACTCACAGCCACTTCTTCTATTTTGCTCTCGGTGTGTACACATACGTCCGAGCCTTCCTTGACGAATTCATTAGGGAACGTGAGCGGTTTATCATTCACGGTCACATGACCAGACTTGATCATCTGTCGGCCCTTGTTGTTCGAGCGGTACTTCATCTGATCCATGACCAGATCGAGAAGTCGTGCTTTCTCTTTCGCTTTGAATGCGTGCTTCATAAAGGCAAAAGTACATTGTCTTGTGCGAAAGCTATGTACTACCTTCGTAAGAAAGACTGCTTTTGAATATTCCTGAAGTAAATCTGCCGCGTGTTGTTGTTATCGGTGGAGGCTTTGCCGGTCTCCAGATTGTGCGGCGGCTTCGCAAGCATCCATATCAAGTCGTTCTGATCGATAAGCACAACTATCACACTTTTCAACCCTTGCTTTATCAGGTGGCGACGAGTGGCTTAGAGCCTGATTCTATCGGCTATCCGATCAGAAAGATTTTTGAAGGGCACCGCAATTTTCTGTTCCGTCTGGCTGAGGTTGCATCTATTGACCCTGAAATTAAGGTCATTGACACTTCCATCGGAATTCTGCGCTATGATTACCTGGTAGTTGCAACCGGTTCAGACACAAACTTCTTCGGAAACAAAGGCCTGGAAGACTATGCCATGCCGATGAAATCAATTCCTGAAGCTCTGAATATCCGCAGCCTACTCTTGCAAAATTTCGAGGAAGCCCTGCTTACCTCAAACCTCAAAGAGCGTGAAGCCCTCATGAATGTGGTCATTGTTGGAGCGGGTCCGACCGGCGTTGAGCTCTCCGGAGCGATATCGGAGCTCCGGAAGCACATTCTGCCGCATGACTATCCTGATCTTGACGTCCGCAGAATGTCTGTGCATCTGATTGAAGCGGGGCCTCGTGTATTACCTGCCATGAGTGAAGAGGCTTCAGAGAATGCTTTACAGGCGTTAAAACGCCTGGATGTTGAAGTCTGGCTAAACACGATGGTACAAGATTATGACGGGCGTCTGGTGATGACTAAAGACGGAAGAGCCTTTCATACGCGCACATTGATATGGGCCGCAGGCGTCAAAGGAGTTTCTCCGGACGGCATTCCTGCAGAGAGTTTAGTACGTGGCGGACGGATCGAAGTGAACCGTTATTCTGAGGTACGCGGATTACACGATGTATACGCGGTGGGTGATATTGCAATGATGTCAACGGAGGCATACCCTCATGGGCATCCGATGGTGGCATCCGTTGCTATTCAACAAGCCCGGCATCTCGCGAAGAACTTAATTGCCAAAGGAAAAGATAGAGAAATGGAGCCTTTTGTTTATGATAATCCAGGAGCAATGGCGACCATTGGACGGAACAAAGCCGTGGTGGATTTGCACCGCTTCAAGTTCAAAGGGGCCTTCGCCTGGCTCGTCTGGATGCTTGTGCACGTAGTTCAGCTTATCGGCTTCAGGAACAAGTTGCTTGTGATGATTAACTGGACGTGGAACTATGTGAGGTACGCCAGAGATGCCCGCCTGATCATCCGCCCTTACCACCGTTCTGCTGACGCGAACGATACTCCTCGGCCATCTTAAGGGCATTATAGGCATTGACTACCCCCCCTGTTCTGCTCAGCTTTCTGAAGCGTACTTTTTTGGGCTTCTTCCCGGGACGCTGAACTTTCATTTTACCGTACCACGTAAAACTGTTGGTAATAATTTCACGGATATCACTGGCTTCAAGTTCGGGATAATACGACCATACCAGCGCAGCTACACCACTCACCACGGGAGCTGCCATGCTCGTGCCGCTGTTGCTGCGGTAGGTATTGTCTGGTGTGGTGCTGTAGATATCATAGCCGGGAGCAAAGATGTCAACTGATCTACGTCCGTAATTCGTAAAACCTGCCACGAGGCTATCGGCAGATGGTGTGCTTGCACCTACTTCGATCCAGAGAGCGCATCGTTCGCGGGTCTCTTCATAGACCGGATTGGGGAAGTTATTGCTCTTATCGTTGTTACGAGATGAGTTTCCGGCGGCGTGCACCATGAGAACACCTTTGGAAGCCGCATATGCCATCGCTGAATCGACCACGAGCTTATGGGGTGAATAGCTCTTTCCGAAGCTCATATTGATGATCCTGGCTCCATTATCAGCGGCGTACCGAATGGCGTTGGCGACATCTTTGTCGCGTTCATCGCCATCGGGTACGGCACGGAGCACCATAATTTTCACGGCTGAAGCAATGCCATTGATGCCCATACCATTATTGCGCTCGGCACCTATGATCCCGGCGACATGTGTACCGTGGTCAGGACGAGGGCCTTTTACCTGATTAGTTCCGTAGAAACGTTCGTAAGGATTTTCAGGGTTATCTCCCACCTTCTCGCGTGTATTGAGGCTGAGATTGTAGCTGTAGTTGACTGCATTTCTGAAGTGGCGCAATCCCTCGTCGATTTGTGGCTCCAGATCGTTCTCCATAGCCATTGCCATAAAGTCACGGATCATCAGCGCATTATCATCTTGACTATCGAGGGCTTTGACATCTTCAATGGTGTATGGTTCGCCATCGAATACCTGATCAAGTTGTTGTTTGGCAAAAAAGTAGAAGTCGGCAAGCTGCTCGAACTCTTGAAGATCTTCACGGGCATTCTGGATGCGTTTCGTGTATTGCTCTTTCATCGAGAGGTAGCGTTCAAAGTTGTCACGCTGCTCGCGGGGCACATCCTTCTTCTCGCTACTCTCAAACTGCTTTTTCAGATCGGCGTAAATGCGAGTAAACTCCAGGTTGTCATAATGTACTTCACCTCCCGGACCGCTGATGAAGCTCCATCCGTGGATATCATCGATGTAGCCGTTGTTATCGTCATCGATCCCGTTGTCAGGGATCTCGTCTTTATTGACCCAGATTTGATTACGTAAGTCTTCGTGTTCAATATCGACACCACTATCGATTACTGCGACCACAATGGTATCCGCCGCTTTTGCGGCGATCAAACGATTATAGGCTTTATTAACGCTGGCTCCTGCCTGTTGGTCTTCTTTCTGATCTGCATTGAACCAGTCACGATTTGACGACGGGGAGAACTGTGCATTCGCACTTGAGGCTGACAGGAGACACAAAGTGATAAGAAGCTGAAGAAAACGCATTTCAAATGGGGTGATATAGAAAGTCCCCGCACATTTGCGAGGACTTCCATAACTAACAACTAAACTTAACCTAACTACTAAACTACTCTTTCGAGCGTTGTGTAGAATAAACCGCTAAGCGGTCTACATATTCAAAGGTACGACACATTTTGAGATTTACCACATATTTCTAAAAGCAAAAGTTCGTTAAAGGACTCCAAAGTATTGATTTACATACACTTAAACCTTTATTGACTATACAAATATTCTTTGTTATCAAATTGTGATAAGGAGGTCTTTACTTTGTGGAAAGGAAAAAAGAATGGGAACAGCAATAATAGTTGAAGATGAGCGCGATATCCGTGAGTTGCTGACTTTACATATGCAGTCTCTGGGCTTTGAAACGGAAGCATTTGCAAACGGGCTGGAGGCCTATGAAAGGGCGTTGGAGGGCAATTTCGATTTTATGCTTCTCGACCTCAATCTTCCTGGGAAGAACGGCCTTGAAATCTGCAAGGATCTTCGGAGCAAAAACATTGGGCACCCCATTCTTATGCTTACAGCCCGCGGTGAGGAGTCAGATTTGGTTCGCGGTCTTGAGACAGGAGCTGATGACTACTTATCGAAGCCTTTTCGCATCAATGAACTGATCGCACGCACGAAGGCCCTTCTCCGGAGATCAAAGCCAGGGGGAGAGCCGTTCTCTTCAGGTGGTGCCCCTTTGGTTTACGGCAAGCTTGAAATTGACCGTGAAAAACGAAAAGTCAGCCTTGAAGGCGCGCGTATTGAGCTTACTCCTAAAGAATATGAGCTCTTGCTTTTGCTAGCCAGTCATCCTGGCGTTACATTTGATCGGAACGAATTGCTTGACCGCGTGTGGAGCTATGATTTTGACGGGTACGAACACACCGTAAACAGCCATATTAACCGTTTACGGTCTAAGATTGAAAAAGACCCGGCCAGTCCAGCCTATGTATTAACTACATGGGGTGTTGGCTATCGATTCAGAGAGAAGGATGCCTGAGTTTCGAACGTCCAGTCGGAAGTTGCTTGCCGTATTTGCGGCGGCTGTCGTGTTGTTTTCGGCAGTCATGCTCTTTGTCAGTTACCGGCAACAGGTTGAACTTTACGAGAAACAAGAGCTGGCGCGTCTCGAAGGCATTGCCTCTACCCTTGCGCTGCGTATTGAATCTGAAGATATAGAGTACCTTCTTCATCGGTATCCTGAAAAAGATGCTCTCACCCGCTCAGATCAAGATTCTGTTTATCTGAACATCCATCGGAAGCTGCGAGCAACGCAGGCTATTAATGAACTGTCGACGCCTGTTTATCTACTGCGCTACGCCCCCGATCTGGATAAATTCTGCTTTACCGTCACCAGTGCAGATTCGCCATACTGGCTTCACGTTTATGATGACTTTCCGTCACAACTGGCCACAGCCTATAACGAAGGTGGCCGCATTGAGATGTATCAAGACCGCAATGGCACCTGGTTATCCGCATTCGGACCAGTTAAGAATAAAAGCGGTCAAACGATCTCCGTGTTGCAGGTGGATGAAAAGTTTGACCGCTTCATCGAAGACGCCCAATCTTCGGCACTTCGCAATAGTGTGACGTCGCTCTTTATTGCTCTTTTCATGCTCGTGATCATGTTTTTTGTCATCCAACAATTGACCCAACAGCAGCAGCGCATTCATGATGAAAAAGCGGCATTGGTCGCCCTGCGCACCGAGTTGCTTAGCAACATCAGCCATGACCTTCGCACGCCGCTTTCAAATGTGCAAGGTTATATCGAAACGGCTCTTTTACGGCTTGATTCAGGCAGTGATGGTGAAGTCAGAAGGTTTTTGCATATCGGTTTACGCAACACGGAAAAGTTGAGTCGAATGATTGATGAGCTCTTTGAGTTGTCAAAAATCGAAAGCCGGAAACGCACCCCTGAAATCACCACTTTCGCTATTGCAGAGCTTCTCTTTGACACCCTTTCCAGTTTCACGATTAAGGCGTCAAAAGCGGGCGTTGAGCTACATTCTGATATACCTGAAGACCTGCCTGCAGTGAAGGCTGACATCGCCATGATAGACCGGGTTTTGCAAAACACCCTTGGCAATGCGGTACTTTACACCCCGCCCGGCGGCTCTGTTACCATCAGCGCTGTTCATCAGGGCGACCATGTGCTTGTAGAAATCACCGATACCGGGTCTGGCATCCCGTCTGAGGAATTGCCTAAAGTTTTCGAGCGCTTTCACCGAAGCGCGAATGCGACCGAAGGTGGAACGGGTCTCGGACTGGCGATTGTAAAGGGAATACTCGATCTACATGGGGCTGCATTCGGAATGGATTCTCAAGAGGGACAAGGCACGCGATTTTGGTTTCAACTGTCTAAGGCATGAGTCGTGTGAATCCGTAGAATTCGTGCTAATTTGCGGCTGCCAATCTGCAAAACCCTTACACTTTGAAAACAGATCTCGAAATTGCACAGCATGCACAGTTGAAAGACATCCGTGAAATCGCTGCCAACCTGAACATCCAGGAAGATGACCTCGAATTATATGGTAAATACAAGGCGAAGCTTCCGCTGTCTGTTTACCGGCCTGAAAAGGCCGGAAGTTCGAAGCTGATCCTGGTCACCGCCATTACCCCCACGCCCGCAGGCGAAGGAAAAACCACAACTTCAATCGGACTGAATGAGGGGTTAAACAGAATCGGTAAAAAGTCAGTGGTCGTCTTGCGCGAACCCTCACTTGGTCCTGTATTCGGGATAAAAGGTGGTGCTGCTGGGGGAGGCTATTCACAGGTAGTGCCTATGGAAGACATCAATTTGCACTTCACAGGAGACTTCTCCGCTATCGAAAAAGCCAACAATCTGCTGTCTGCATTAATTGACAATAACCTGCAAAGCAGTACACGCTCACTCAACCTCGATCCGCGCAGAATTTACTGGAAACGGGTGATGGACATGAATGACCGTGCGTTGCGTCAGATCACGATCGGACTTGGCGGTTCAGGCAACGGGATTCCTCGAGAAGACGGCTTTAACATCACGCCGGCATCAGAGGTAATGGCGATTCTGTGCATGTCAAAAGACCGGAAAGACCTCAAAGAACGGCTCGGGAATATTTTTGTGGGCTACACCTACGATCGCGAGCCCATTTATGCGCGCGATTTGAAAGCCGAAGGCGCCATGGCCCTTCTGTTGAAAGATGCGATTAAACCAAATCTGGTACAGACCCTCGAGGGAAATCCGGCCATCATACACGGTGGTCCTTTTGCCAACATCGCTCAGGGCACCAACACGATCATTGCCACCAAAATGGGAATGTCACTTGCCGACTATACTGTCACTGAAGCCGGATTTGGAGCCGATCTGGGAGCTGAGAAATTCTTGAATATCAAATGCGGCTATGGCGATCTCAAGCCTGACGCTGTGGTAGTGGTTGCTACCCTGCGCGCCCTGCGTCACCACGGAGGGGCAGCAAAAGATGAATTCAACAAGCCTGACTTCGGCTTTGTGAAATCCGGCTTTGAAAACCTCCGTAAGCACCTCGAGAACGTTCAGAAATTCGGATTACAGCCGGTTGTAGCATTGAACCACTTCACGACAGATACGCAAGAAGAAGTAGATTTCGTTATTGACGCCTGCAAACAACTGGGCGTGGATGCAGTCGTTAGCCGCGGCTGGGCAAATGGTGGCGCCGGAACCGAAGACCTTGCGCACGCCGTGGTTAAAGCTGCAGAATCTGGTAAATCAAACTTTAAAGCCTTGTACGACTGGAATCTTAGCGTACAAGATAAAATCGAGATCATCGCAAAAGAAATTTACGGTGCTGACGGGGTCGACTATGACAAAAAAGCCGAGGCAGGACTAAAAACCATCGAGAAGCTTGGCCTGAATCAGCTCCCGGTGTGTATGGCAAAGACACAAAAATCGCTTTCTGATAACGATAAACTCGTGGGCCGCCCCAAAGGGTTTCGCGTCACTGTACGTGAGTTCGAATTTGCTTCCGGTGCCGGATTCATTATTCCTATCCTCGGAAAAATGATGCGCATGCCCGGACTGCCAGCCGTGCCCGCTTCTGAAGGAATGGATATCGATGAGCATGGGGTGATTACCGGACTTTCGTGAAGCCTTACCTTCCATACGATGGTGTAAAAAAGGAAATTGAGCAGGACGATGAGCCTGTCAGTGACCCCCTCGTTGCAGAACGTCCGCTAAGGATTCTCGTAAACAGTGAGCCGTTGAGTGTTACCATGCAGACGCCAGGACACGAAACAGAGCTTGTACGAGGGCTCCTGTACAATGAAGACATTTATCGGGGGCCGCATGACCAAATCGAACTGCGCTTTATTGAAGATCGAAAAGGTATCGTAGATGAAGTGAGGGTGGGTATTCCAGTCAGTCACATCGGCAAGGGATACGCCAATTCAAGGCAACTTCTATCAGTGGCCTCTTGCGGAATTTGCGGCAGAACAGACTTCCATAGACGAGAGGGTGAGTCACTATCAGGTATTGACCTTTCACCCGCCGTTATCCATCAGTTGTACGCTCAGATGAACGCTCACCAGTCGCTGTTTGAAGCCACGGGAGGCAGCCACGGTGCCTCATGCTTTGATTTCGAAGGTACCCACCTGACAACCCGTGAAGATATCGGGCGGCACAATGCGGTTGATAAGGCCATCGGCGCACTTTTACGTACGCGAAA
The DNA here is from genome assembly GCA_018402085.1 of Flavobacteriales bacterium. Classification (GTDB taxonomy): domain Bacteria; phylum Bacteroidota; class Bacteroidia; order Flavobacteriales_D; family Sanyastnellaceae; genus Sanyastnella. The sequence continues at coordinate 1,688,654 of JAGYJM010000002.1, forward strand.
GTTGCAACATGCAAAGATCTTATTAGTAAGTGGGCGGGTGAGCTACGAGATTGTTTCAAAGTGCTTTATGGCCGGATTGCCGGTACTAGCCTCTGTATCCGCCCCCTCGACCCTTGCCGTTGACTTTGCAAAAGAGCTCGGCATCGCACTGTATGCCTTTTGCAGAGGTCGCCGAGTGACGCGGTATGCTTAACTTCGAAGCACGAGAAGTGAACTATGCGAAAAGTACGGATACTGCCCAGTGAAAATCTCACAGGGCTGAAGCAAACTGCGCCTTCACATAAGGCGGCCGGAATGAAAGGCGTCACCGTAGCCATGAAGCACCTGAGTCAGGAGCTGGGATTATGGGACGGTCTTCGGCTCATGGCCAAGGTCAACCAACCCGGTGGCGTTGATTGTCCGGGATGCGCGTGGCCTGACCCGGAGCAACGCTCAAGGCTCTTTGAGTATTGTGAGAATGGTGCGAAGGCCATTGCTGAAGAGGCCACCCGAAAACGGGTGGATGCTGTATTCTTTGCCCAACACAGCGTCCAGGAGCTCAGCACCTGGAGCGACTATGAAATTGGAAAATCGGGAAGGATCACGGAACCCATGTACCTCGCTCCTGATAGCTCACATTACACTCCTGTCAGTTGGGATGAAGCACTTGGCATGATTGCCTCACACCTGAAAGGCATCACACCGGAGAAAGCCGTCTTTTATACATCAGGAAGAACCAGCAATGAAACAGCGTACCTCTATCAATTGATGGTTCGGGCCTATGGCACCAATAATATGCCTGACTGTTCTAATATGTGCCATGAATCAAGTGGTGTCGGCCTTAGTGAGACAGTGGGCATCGGCAAGGGCTCAGTGACATTGCAAGATATTTATGAAGCCGAAGTCATTATGGTGGTCGGACAGAACCCCGGCACCAATCACCCTCGCATGCTCAGTGCCCTGCAAAAGTGCAAAGTCAATGGGGGAAAGATCATTCATGTCAATCCTTTGCCTGAAGTAGGCACAGAGCGCTTTGTTGATCCGCAGAGTCCACTCGACATTCTCAAGGGTGGAGCCAAAATTGCTGATCACTGGTTACCTGTGCGCATCAACGGTGATATCGCTCTTTTTAAACTGCTCATGCTTGGGCTACTCGAAGCCGAAGAACGGAATCCCGGACATGTTCTTGATCGCGAATTTATTGAGCAGCACACCGAGGGTTTTGATCGCTTCAGACAAGCATTGCTTCAAACAGATAAAGCGCAGGCACTCAAAGACTGCGGACTCACAGAAGCTGAGCTCAAACCGGTGATTGAAGCACTCGCTGAAAAGCGAAAGATTATCATTTGCTGGGCTATGGGGATCACCCAGCAGCGAAACGGTGTGCAGAATGTGCGAGAAATTGTCAACCTTCTGCTTATGAAAGGCAGCATAGGTAAGCCAGGTGCCGGTACGTGTCCGGTACGCGGACACAGCAATGTGCAGGGTGACCGTACGATGGGTATTTATGAAAAGCCGGCTGCGTCTTTCCTCGATGCGCTTGACCGCCACCATCAGATCGATAGTCCTAAAGAATACGGTTTTGACACTGTTGAAGCCATCGAAGCTATGAACCAGGGTGAGGTATCATTCTTCATGGGAATGGGAGGAAACTTCATTTCAGCAACGCCTGATACTCAGCTTACAGGTGAAGCCATGCAGAAGTGTGACCTTACAGTGCAGGTCAGCACCAAATTGAACAGATCACACCTTGTAACGGGTAAAAAAGCACTTATCCTTCCCTGCCTCGGACGCACTGAACAGGATGTGCAAAATGGCAAAATGCAATTTCAAACGGTAGAGAACTCGATGGGGGTGGTTCACCGAACGAAAGGCAGCATCGCCCCTGCCTCAGCGCACCTGAAGAGTGAAGTAAGCATTGTGTGTGGTATTGCGCGCCTGCTCATCGGCGAAACCGCTGCCTTGCAATGGTCAATGTGGGAACACGATTACGATAAAATTCGTGAACAAATTGAGGCTGTAATCCCTGGTTTTGATGACTTCAATCGCCGGGTAAGAAACCCACAGGGCTTTCTCTTACCCAATGGCGCCCGTGAACGACAGTTCAACACACCAAACGCTAAGGCCAATTTCTCTGTGAACGAATTGCCTCCGGTCGATCCGCAAGAAGCTCGCTTCGTTATGATGACCATACGGTCGCATGACCAATACAATACCACCATCTACGGATTGAATGACCGCTACCGAGGTGTGATCAATGAGCGAAGAGTGGTGCTCATGAACAAAGAAGACATGCAGCAACTCGGAATCAAAGAACGCGAACTGGTGGATCTCGAAAGCATTTTTAAGGGTGAAAGACGGCACGCTCCATCCTTTCATGCAGTTCCATATAACATCCCACGCTTCTGCGTGGCTACCTACTTCCCGGAAGCAAATCCACTCGTACCACTCAAAAGCACCGCTAAGTGGAGCAATACACCTTCGAGCAAGTTTGTAGAAGTCAATATTCTGAAAAAGTCGATATGAAAGTTTTCTATCTGATATTGACGGCGGTCGGCCTAGTTCTTCCGTACACAGAGCTCATTCCGTTTATCATCGAGCACGACAGCGATATGGTCTACCTTTTTTCGCGCCCTTTTGAAGAACACGCCACCGCTTTCTTCGCTTATGACCTGTTTATCGCAGGAACCGCGGCCGCTGCGTTCATTATTCATGAAGGACGAAAACAATCTGTCAAAGGCTGGGGATGGTGCATAGCAGGCATCTTTGCAGTTGGTGTGTGCTTCGGACTCCCCCTGTTTCTGTACTTGCGCGAGCGACAGGCTAATCAGCTAAATAGTTAAAGACCTGCGGCCTTGAAACGCAAGGATTGAAAGGCGCTTGTAGGTTTTCATCAAAAGTTCGATCTTCTATTTTTGCCATTTTTTTGTGCCCGATTTCTCTTTTCTCTCTGCGCAAAAGCGCAGGATGCGAACGCGCTCAGATGACCCGTAAAATTCTCTGAATAAAAAGGCGCGACCTTTAACGGCCGCGCCTCTGCACAGGATTATCTGTTTAGAATGATCAGTCTGAACAAGTCAGACCAAAGAATGTGAGGAAAAATAGCAAGTCGTTAGAGTCAACTTCGCCGTTGTGGTCGAAGTCTCCAGGACAAGTAATGTCGTTCGGGAAGAAACATGAACCATCATCGTACACCGCATTCGGGTCATAATTTTCTGCCAAAGGATAAGCACAGCCTGAACAACTCATGATCTCACATGAACCGTCATCATCAGTAGCGTCAGGATCGAAATTGCAAGCAAAAGCATAAGTGCATCCCGGAATTTCGTCTACATCACACACTCCGTCATTGTCACAGTCCTGAACGCAGTTACCCTCGCAGTCAAACCCAGGGTCTGCAAACACACATGATCCGTCATCATCAATCGCTTCAGCATCAAAGTTACAGGCAGCAGGATCTGTGCAACCTGCCGGCGGCGTCGAATTAGGAGCTCCCGGAGTGCCTCCACTCACAAATGATGCCTGCCAATTCTCTCCAAGCGCATTGTCGCTGTTTATGTCTGTAAGCTCGAGACTCGGACAACCACCGTCCGCTGCAGACGGCCAGGTACCACCGTCATCGTATGGCACTTCATCAATAATGTTGCCGAATGGATCGGTCAGGACAATGGTCTCACCGGTATTGTTAATACCTCCTGTGGCCCATTCAAAGACCTGGTAGCCATTTCCCGAATAAGACGCAGCATTGATAGTCAATACAATGTATTCACCTGCAGCAATGGATGTCTCCGCAGGGAAGGCAAAGTCAATCGCCTGGCTAATGGTATATCCCTCAAGATCAATGGCATTTGCGCCATTATTGAAGAGCTCAAAAAACTCGAAATCGGAATCAGGTCCCTGGTCTGTGCAAGGGTTGTAGTGAATTTCAGTAATCACAATGTCCGCTAACTCAAAGATACAGGAGCCGTCATCGTTGTTGGCATCCGGATTGAAGTTGATTGCTTCAAGGTCAGTGCAGCCTGAGATGACGCATGACCCGTCATCAATCGTGGCCGATGGATCAAAATTATCTGCGTCCGGGTTCGTACAACCGGCGCAGGAATCGAACTCACATGAGCCATCGTCACAGCCCGCGGCCGCGTCGAAGTTGCAGGCGGTAGGATCCGTGCAGCCCGCTGTGTCGGTGCCACCGCAGTTGCCGCAGGCATCGAGTTGGAGGCAGGAGCCATCGTCGATAGTGGCGGCAGGATCAAAGTTGCAGGCCGTTCCATCGGTACAACCTGCGCAGGAATCGAACTCACATGAGCCATCGTCACAGCCCGCGGCAGCGTCGAAGTTGCAGGCAGAAGGATCGGTGCAGCCCGCTGTGTCGGTGCCGCCGCAGTTGCCGCAGGCATCGAGTTGGAGGCAGGAGCCATCGTCGATCGTGGCGGCAGGATCAAAGTTGCAGGCCGTTGGATCGGTACAACCTGCGCAGGAGTCGAACTCACATGAGCCATCGTCACAGCCCGCGGCCGCATCGAAGTTGCAGGCAGAAGGATCCGTGCAGCCCGCCGTGTCGGTGCCGCCGCAGTTGCCGCAGGCATCGAGTTGGAGGCAGGAGCCATCGTCGATCGTGGCGGTAGGATCAAAGTTGCAGGCCGTTGGATCGGTACAACCGGCGCAGGAGTCGAACTCACATGAGCCATCGTCACAGCCCGCAGCAGCGTCGAAGTTGCAGGCAGAAGGATCCGTGCAGCCCGCTGTGTCGGTGCCGCCGCAGTTGCCGCAGGCATCGAGTTGGAGGCAGGAGCCATCGTCGATCGTGGCGGCAGGATCAAAGTTGCAGGCCGTTGGATCGGTACAACCGGCGCAGGAGTCGAACTCACATGAGCCATCGTCACAGCCCGCAGCAGCGTCGAAGTTGCAGGCAGAAGGATCGGTGCAGCCCGCTGTGTCGGTGCCGCCGCAGTTGCCGCAGGCATCGAGTTGGAGGCAGGAGCCATCGTCGATCGTGGCGGCAGGATCAAAGTTGCAGGCCGTTGGATCGGTACAACCTGCGCAGGAGTCGAACTCACATGAGCCATCGTCACAGCCCGCGGCCGCGTCGAAGTTGCAGGCAGAAGGGTCCGTGCAGCCCGCTGTGTCGGTGCCGCCGCAGTTGCCGCAGGCATCGAGTTGGAGGCAGGAGCCATCGTCGATCGTGGCGGCAGGATCAAAGTTGCAGGCCGTTGGATCGGTACAACCGGCGCAGGAGTCGAACTCACATGAGCCATCGTCACAGCCCGAGGCCGCGTCGAAGTTGCAGGCAGAAGGATCGGTGCAGCCCGCTGTGTCGGTGCCACCGCAGTTGCCGCAGGCATCGAGTTGGAGGCAGGAGCCATCGTCGATCGTGGCGGCAGGATCAAAGTTGCAGGCCGTTGGATCGGTACAACCTGCGCAGGAGTCGAACTCACATGAGCCATCGTCACAGCCTGCGGCCGCATCGAAGTTGCAGGCAGAAGGATCGGTGCAGCCCGCCGTGTCGGTGCCGCCGCAGTTGCCGCAGGCATCGAGTTGGAGGCAGGAGCCATCGTCGATCGTGGCGGCAGGATCAAAGTTGCATGCCGTTGGATCGGTACAACCTGCGCAGGAGTCGAACTCACATGAGCCATCGTCACAGCCCGCGGCCGCATCGAAGTTGCAGGCAGAAGGATCGGTGCAGCCCGCCGTGTCGGTGCCGCCGCAGTTGCCGCAGGCATCGAGTTGGAGGCAGGAGCCATCGTCGATCGTGGCGGCAGGATCAAAGTTGCATGCCGTTGGATCGGTACAACCGGCGCAGGAGTCGAACTCACATGAGCCATCGTCACAGCCCGCGGCAGCGTCGAAGTTGCAGGCAGAAGGGTCCGTGCAGCCCGCTGTGTCGGTGCCACCGCAGTTGCCGCAGGCATCGAGTTGGAGGCAGGAGCCATCGTCGATCGTGGCGGCAGGATCAAAGTTGCAGGCCGTTGGATCGGTACAACCTGCGCAGGAGTCGAACTCACATGAGCCATCGTCACAGCCCGCGGCCGCGTCGAAGTTGCAGGCAGAAGGATCGGTGCAGCCCGCTGTGTCGGTGCCACCGCAGTTGCCGCAGGCATCGAGTTGGAGGCAGGAGCCATCGTCGATCGTGGCGGCAGGATCAAAGTTGCAGGCCGTTGGATCGGTACAACCTGCGCAGGAGTCGAACTCACATGAGCCATCGTCACAGCCCGCGGCCGCGTCGAAGTTGCAGGCAGAAGGATCGGTGCAGCCCGGGAATACGCAAGCATCATCACATGTAGCGTTGGGGTCAAAATTACATGCGCCTGGGTTGGTGCATCCAGCCACTCCACTGAATCCAACAGTAACGGGATTCGTTGTTTTGGTGCACCCGGAGTTATCTTGAGCCGTCACAGAGTAAGTTCCTGGAGCAACACTAAAAACTCCTGTGGGCTGAAAGTTTTCACCATCAATTGAGAAAGTAATTCCGCCGCTGCCCCCGAATCCTTGTGCCACAACGAAGCCATTGTCGACCTCCGGGCAGGTGGCGTCGGACGATCCCGTAATTGCTACCTGGATAGGAGTTGGCTGTGTAATCGCAAATGTGTTGCTTACCGCAGTGCAACCGTTTGCGTCTTGTGCATAAACCACATAAGTTCCGGGCGCTAATCCGTCAAGCTCATTGCCAGATTGATTGAGGTCATCGGGAGCCAAGCCAATCGAGATGGGTTCTGTACCCCCCACAATCTGTAGTATAACTTGTCCATCGCCGGCACCGTTACAGGAAACATTGATCACTTGATCAATGACGAGATCGAAAGGGTCGGCTTCAGGTATTATCACCTGGGTTTGAACAGAACATCCCTGACCGTCTTGAACTAACAAATCATAGGTACCGGAAGAGAGGTTACTGAAGGTTTGATTCAAGAGAGGGTTACCGTCATTGAGTGTATAGCTCACAGCACCTTGTCCGCCATTAGCAACTACCGTAAAGCCGCCGTTATCATCACCTTCGCAGGTAGGTATGGTGATGATGATGTCATCAATAACGAGTGTACAATCAAAGGTGCAGCTTCCGTCGTCAGTTGTGGCATTAGGATCAAAATTAGATGCATTAGGGTCTGTGCAACCAAATACGGCGCCGGGGTCAGAGCTAAAGGGGAGTTGCAGGAAGAACTGCCCGTTACTGTTATCGCCTTCAGGGAAGAGTTGTACATTGATGAATCCATCAACGACACCATCCGTAGTAAACTGACCGATAAGGACTTTAAGGTCAGCACCGGCGATTCCATTTTCGCTATTCTCTCCGAAGATGGTAAACCATGACCCACCGAATTGGCCGTCAATAATGATGCTATTTCCAGCAGAGAAATCTGTGAGCCAGGGATCCGTTTGTGACTCAACGGCGGAGACTTCATTACCGGGATCATTTTGAGATGCTCGTCCGATGGTCACGAAGCTATCGAATTCGACCTCAGGAAAAACGGGGAAAAGTGCGGGGTTGATTGCGGTTCCGATCTGACCTCCGAAAGGATTCTGGTAAAAGGAAGTGGTCGTTCTCACTTCAAGTTCTTCGCCGGCGAAGCCGTAAATAGAAGAAACGAAATCTGTTTCATTCTGGCAATTGACAAACAATCGGTAAGTGGTCATTCCATCGATTGCGGGAATAACGCCACCAGTATGTTCTTGAAAAACTTCGAGTGATACTCCGGTCACCTGACCACGGGAGAAAAGTGCGCAGCAAAGGCTGAGCAGGAGCAGAAAATTCTTCATCCTGTAATGATTTGGTTAAGGAAAGATGAAGATAAAGAAAAATGAGCTGAATTCCTTTCTTTGTTAGATAAGAAGCATGAATGTCAGGTTGAATCGTCAACCATTCAGCGAGAAATGGTGCCTTTCTTTGAGTTTCTATTGAAGTTCAAGGATATTATTTTTATTTTAAACAAATGAAAATCAATACATTAACCTTCTCAACAAGTGGTTTTGCATTTCTCGGATCTCAGTAATTAATGGGTTTGAGCTGCCTGTTTGAACTACTGTAAGAAAGTGATCTCTTGAACACTGCCAGATTTCAGGCTGCTGAAAGCTATGAAGTTGCAGGCATCGAGATAAGGGAGTTAACTGAACGTCACTGCGAAAGTGCTTCCCTTACCCTGCTGACTGCTCACTTTAATTTGCCCTCCATTTTGCTTCACTAATTGTTCAGTCAGCAGTAATCCGATGCCGGCTCCCTTCTCTCCTTCCGTGCCTGACCGTCCGGAAGCGACCCGGTCAAAGAGTTTTTCGAGGTCAGCGGATGACATGCCAACTCCATAATCAATGACTTGAATGGTCGTTTGGTTCTGGTTGTACTGTTCGGCTAGCATTTTAATGGTGGCACCCCGGGGTGAATACTTGATGGCATTATGGAGCAGATTACGCAAGACAATTGACATTTGCTCCTTATTACAATTCAGTTTGAGGTCTTTTGCTTCGATTGAAATCTTCACATTTTTCTTTTCGGCGAAGAACTCGACATCTTTAGCTGCTCGCCGCAGCATGCTTTCCACATCAACATCAGCTCTGCCAGATTCGCTACCTTGAAGTTCGGCTCTGGACCATATTAAGACATCTTCGAGAATTGACATGGCTGCGGTGGTAGAATCCAATAAGTCTTTCTCGAGGTTCAGGCGTTCGGCATCTTTTAGGTCGAGTTTATGCATAACACCGAGGTAGCCCTTCACATTTCCGAGCGGGGCTCTCAGGTCATGGGAAAGCACGGAGAAGATGCTCTTGAGCTGTTTGTTCTGCATCTCGAGCTGTTCTCTCTGTTTGTCTAGTTCGTTCTCTTGTTTTTTCACCTTAAACCGAATGAAGCCAAGAAGAACAGAGAAGAAGAGGATGGATATCACATAGGAGAATGTGTTATCAATGATACGTTCATCGTCACTGAGATAGGTTTCAACGATTGCTTCCGGATTAGTGCGCTCCAGCGCGCCCAATCCGGTAAAGAGCATGAGATGGAGTAAGATGATAACCGGGTATACCTTTGGCTTAACAATTGCAATAATCGAGATGAGAATGGGAATAGAGACCAATAGGACAGGGCCTTTACTGCCGTCATTCAGGAAGTAAGTTGCAATCAACCCGGAGTACCCTAAAGCGGCTAGTGGCAGCCAACTCCAATTGTATAATTTTTTGAAGCGGCTTCGGTAAAACGTAATGGAGAGTATCACGAGCGCCGGAATCAAGACATAATTTGGTTCGACCAGTCCGAGAAACAAATTCAGTCCAACTCCCGAAATAACAAACAGCACCGAGCAACCGAGGACGAGGTTCAAGGTCTGCTGTTCAGTATTTGCACCGGTATGGTGGCCGGTGAGAAAGGCCTGTATTTGAGCGATGAAATTATTCACGTAAACAATCGAGCAAGTACATCAAAAATCAGGAATAAGCGCGTAATCGCACCCCTCCTTTTTTTGTAGCCGGCGTCCTACAAACTTCCCTGCGCGCTTAGCTCTGCCTCCATGATCCGGAGAAGCTTCACCATTGCTGTGGTATCCTGATGACAATATTGTTCGAGATTCTCGCCCAGCCTCTTTTTCACTATCGGATCAGAGGTGCGCAGCATTTCTTCGAAGGTAGTTGCGGCTTCATACCCGTTGCTGACTTCAAGTTGAGCGTAATCGTTTTCGGGAGAAAACGCGTGAATGACTTTCTTGAGCGATGAGGTGCCGTTCATGTGGTCTTTGTAGAGCCACTGATTCCTGAAAGGTTCTTGAATATCAACGAGTTTGCTGATTGCGTCGTCAATAGATTCTTTGATGCCGGGTACCAGGCGTTTGAGCTGTTTCAAAATCATCCTTTCATTGGCAGCATCGTAGACAACGACAGAAGCGACCTCCTCGAGTGCTTTCAGGAGCGATTCAGCTAAAAGGTGCAAGTTAACATCCCTCGCTTTTGCGAGGAAATGAAAGACCTCGAAGGGTTCACCCTGCGCTTCTTGACGGCGCACTGAGAACTGAAAAGGCAATTGCTGCAGCGGCGCCATTCCCTGTTGGATTGGAAAAACAGGACCAAATGATTCGAAATCAAGAAAAGCAACCGGCCACTGTACCTTTTTGTACCAATTTCGCAATTCTCCGAGTTGGATCATAGCTCTTTGAGAGCGCCAGGCCTCAACCTGTTTAAGCTGTGAGGGTGTTTGCAATCTACGGGCGGGAACTTCAGTCATTTCTTCGTATCCCTCTTTGAGCAACTCCCATTCGAGACCTTCATTGCCGGTCAAATGCAGAACCGACCGAGGGTTTTGCAATCGTCCCCAGCAGTGTTGAACAAACGGGCAAGGGTAAGGATTCTTACATTGCGGACCTATTGGTACAATGGGCGTATCGGCTACCTGTTGCAAATCTTTAAGTCTCGACAAAATTTCTTGCGCTTCGGTTCGAAGTGCTTCGGCATGTTTCGTCAGATCGGTAAACTGGATAAATTCAGAGTGAGCCTGCCGGGCAGATATTCGGATAGAATTTCCGACGTGAGCCAACTCAATTGTCACCTGAGGAAATCGCTTATTGAGGGTTTCAAGCATGAACGCTGCAGCGAGGCGTGTTCGTTTCTTAATACCACGAGCTGCCCTTACCAACATGACCTTGCAGCATCCATTTTCAATTACGAGCACATCGGCAGAAATCCTCATCCCCTCCACCTCGATCATGGGATCAAACAGCAGTGTATCTCCGCGGCCAAGCGCTGCTTCGGTTCGCGCAATGCGTTGTTTAAACTCTTCACCTTCTTTGAAGCAGTGGGTTCCTTTACCGCACACCTCAATCAAGGCATTTCTCAGATCAGCCTGGTTATAGTGATAAGCTGTTCGGGGCGAAGCATTGCGTTCTCCGGGGCTATGCATACTTAACCAAGCCGCCTTGTGACATCGCGAAGCTTTGAGGAAGACCGAGCGATCGATGACCAGTGCCATCAGCGTATGAGTATTACTGTACCCTTACGCTCAAATGAATTGTTTCTGATTCCCACCGCCTCAATGACCCAATTATACACTTCATTCTGTCCATAATATGCCCCTCCATTCACTTCACCGAGCCACGGTTCATCAATAGATTCGCTGTAAAACACGAGTTCACCCCAGCGATTGTATATCCACAATTTAAAGCTCCGGATGCTGTGCCCTTCAGCCTTGAAGACATCATTGACACCATCGCCATCTGGGGTAAATGCATTCGGCACGAAGATGTCCATTTCAGGATTGAACACCCCAAAAATAGAATCACGACACCCAAACGCTGTCTCTGCTGTGAGGGTAATTACCTGAGTTCCGTTGGTCAGGAATTCGTGCGTAGGTTCGAATTCTTCGATTATTGTACCATCATCGAAATCCCATGTGAAGGAAGCGTCTTGCGGAAAACTGGTGTTAAACGTTTCGATACCCCAGCCATCGGTGTATGAGAAGTCAAAAGAAGCGTTGACCTGATCTACAGACACTGCAACGGATTCTTCAGCTATTTGAAGGCAAGCATCGATGACCGTTACGGTATAAGATTGAGATTCTTGCGGACTCACGGTTATAGAAGGCTGCGATTGACCACCGGGCATCCAGATGTACTGATAAGAGCCAATCGGGTTAACGACTTCCACATTAAGATTGACGGACTCACCCCTGCATATAAGGGTGTCAACGGTAATCAGAAGCTGGGGTGGATTTTCGGGAATGGTGATCTGGATCTGATCTGTGGTCGTATTACCGCATGCGTCTTCGATCATTACTTCAGCCATGAGGTTTCCATTGGCCGTAAACTCTAAGGTGGGGCTGTTGCTTTCAGCTTCATTTTCATTTACGAACCAGTCATAAATGTACTCACCTACCCCGCCCTCGGGAGCTGCATAAAGGGCAACTTCTTCCTGGCACGGCACGAGCAGATCACTTCCCAGGTCAACCGATAGCGGTACCGGCGGCACATTTACCAGAAGCTCGTCACCACCTGTAAAGCCGCAGGCATCAGTAACCAGTAGTTCAATACTGGTATTTTCATCGGTTTGGAGCAGCAAATTGTCGTCAAACGATACTTCCTCACCGCTTTCGATCCATGTGTAAGCATAAGGCCCGGTGCCTCCCTCAATGGCGGGTTCAATATTGGAAACATCGAGACATGTGACGATTAGGTCTTGACCGAGATCAACGCTGATAATGTCAGGCGCAATTCCAATATTCAACTCGGCAGATGCCACGTTACCACATTCGTCAGTGACAATGAGAGCAACTCCGACTTCGCTATCAGGGGTCACACTGAAGAATTCTTCATCGCTCACTGTGCCATCATCAGCACTCCAGCTAAACGTATAATCACCTACTCCACCACTAAGAGATTCAGGTTCAATGGCTGTGGCTGTCAGGCATGGCGTTTCAAAATCAGCAGGGAGTACCAGATCAATGGGTGTAGGAGTAAGCTCAACAGTGACCTGATCTGACTGTATGTTGCCACATTCATCTTCAACCGTCAGCATGACCGTTTGGGCGTCATTTACAACAACTTCAATGCTTTCGGCGCTTCCCTGGTCTGTACCGTTGACCGTCCATTGATACGTAAATGCACCTATTCCGCCTGATACTTCGAGGGGTTGGAGCTCGATTGACTCCTGGCATGGCGCCTCGAGACCATCAGGCAAGTTGACAATTACTTCGACACTGGCAAAGGTATATTGAAGTTCATCGGTACCGGTAGCGCCGCATCCATCGGTCACCTGGAGAGTGAGGCTTCCTTCCTGGTCAGGGTCATACTCAACCTGTGCCTGCTGGCTGATTTCATTACCTTGTGGATCATACCAAACATAGGTGTACTCTCCATTACCTCCGCTTGCATCAGCTGTTCCTTCAACGAAGGTCAGACAGTCGATTTCGATAGGTCCTCCGGCATCCGGGATAAGGGGATAATAGGTCTGTACTTCGACCGTGACTTCAGTTTCTACGGGTTCAACGCCACATGTATCTGATACCGTAACGCTGTAGCTTGAAGTACTGCCGGGGCTCACCGTCAGCTCAGGTCCGCTTGTGCCATCTTCCCACACATAGGTATACAATCCATAGCCGCCGGAGGCTTCAGCCTGGAGGGTTGCGGTTTCATTGCAATCTATAAAGAGGTCATCAGCGTTCAACAAGAGGGGTTCAGGCTCTGCGATATATACGGTTTCGATTTGTTCTTGTACAATGAGGCATTCTCCCCCTCCTGTGTAGGTGAAAATGATGCTTTCAACGCCTTCTGTTTCACCATCAAGGAAAGCTGTGATCGGGATAACAACCTCATTGATTCCCGGCGGAAACACAATCTCGCCAGGAATTTCGGAGAAGTCTACGCCATTTTCAGCAGTGCCACCCACGTCAATTTGTAAGATCTCTTCCGGCAGGTTTTGTCCGTTCCGGATAAAAATCAACTCACTGGTACCACACCCCTCGTAGATCGTACTATCGTTGAGTCCGATTTCACCAATATTCAAGCTAACATCGAGCGTAGGAGTGTAGAAACTATTCTCTTCAAAGAACACGGCGCTGTCAAGTCCGGTGTCACCTGCATCAGCAACCGCAATTTTAATATGATACGTCTCTCCGCAGGTGAGCCCGCCATAAGCAGCCTGCAGCGGGACTGTAAAACCGTCGAACTCCACGCTATTTGGATCACCATTGTTTGTATTAATCACATAGAACTCACAGTTCGTGCACCCCATATCGTTGTTTCCGGCATTGACGTTATCAATGGTCACCGGCAATGTGGTGCCCGGAATAATGGCAATATTTTCAGCATTATTTGAGAACGGGCCGTTGATACCTGGGCCGCTTAAAAAGAAGCCGAAAGCGTCGTTAAAGCTGGAAAACACAAACTCGGGATATTCTTCGCTTGCCCAGACATAATTGAACACCACACTGTCACCTTGTGCAACGAAATCGAACTCAATCACCGCTGCATCATTGAGGGTGAAGAATGGGTTTGCCTGTGCGAGATCAGGGTCAGAAACGCCAAAATTCCCGCCGCCCAGAGTGGTGCCTCCACCATTATTTGGGCTATTTGCCACGGCTACACTTCCGCTAGAGATAATCATTCCACCATCGAAATTGACACCGCAATTCGTGCATTCGAACGAACCTATCTGTTCATCACCTCCTGTGTAGGTTATGTTACTGACCTGTGCTCCTACATCGAGGATAAGGTTCACTGCATCAGCAGGAGTCGTTCCGGGGTCAGCAACGAGCTGTGCATGAAGCCAAAAAGGCATCAGAAGTGCAATACAAGAGAACAATCGTTTTCGAACAACGGACTGTGTCATGAGCAATAGGTGCGTTAGCTATTTAAGGTTATCATAATGACACAATTAGCCGGTGTAAGGTTGCATCGGGTAGGTGTTCATCTATGAATGGTTACTGTTCCTTTAAGTACCTGGTCAGTACCACCAACCCAAAGGATAAAGAAATACGTTCCATCGCTCACATCCTGAGCAGCCCAATTGTTTCTGCTGCCATAATCATCGTCTTCATAAACCAGGGCTCCCCACCGATTGCGCACCTCGAGTCGCGAGTCAGGAAAGAATTCGAGACTTTCAAAGCTAAATGTATCATTCACTCCATCTTGATTCGGTGAAAACACATTCGGTGCGTTCACCTGGCAAGGAATGAGTTCTGTCACTGCGCTTGCTTCATCACCACAGAGGCCTTCAAATTCGTAGAAAATCTCAAACACCCCTTGCTCGGCAGCTACAAGATCTATCATACCTGAATCCCCATTTATACATCCGTTGCAATCTGGTGAAGACCATTCACCCCCGGGCTGTGCAGCTGTTAGATCAAAGGTTCCAGCATCCAGGCAAATCTGCTCGGGAACTGTGAAACTTGCATCCGCCTGATCGAGTACTTCAACCGTGACCTCATCGATATCGTTGCATACCCCTTCTATAGTATAGGTGACCACAAAGCTTCCTGCTTCAGAAGCAGCGGGATCGAATATTCCCTGATCATTGAGACAGCTGCCGCAACTTGCTTCCCAGACCCCCATCGGATCTTCACTCACCAGCTGAACCGGGTTGCCTGTCTCACACAAAGGCGGCACTTCTGAAATATCGGCATCGACCTGGGCAGAAATCTCAAGCTCGATGGAGGTAGGTACTGAGCAGAAACTATCAAAATCATAAGTTACGTTAACGGTTCCGGGGCCTGCGGAAGTCGCATCTAGCAGACCTGAATCGGAATCGATACAGCCACCGCAGGACGCTGTCCAAAAGCCCCCACTTTCGCTCGCCACCAACTGCACCATTTCATCTTCGCAGAAAGGAGGCACAGACTCGATCGCCGCAGAGAGCGTTTCGTCGATTTCGATGGTAAGGGTTTCGGTGATCGGACAGCTCTCACCTGCGGTGTAAGAAATGGTATACACACCAGGTGAAAGTCCGGCCGGGTCAAATAAACCCTCAGGTGAAATACACCCAATGCAGTCTGCTTCCCACACACCTCCTTCTTCATTTGCGATCAACTGCACCGGTTCATTCTCTGCGCAAAGTGCTGCAGGAGTTTCAAAACTAAGCTGCGGAGGTGCCTGTATTACCAGTTGCACAGAGTCGATAACCGGTCCGCACACGCCCTCAATTTCATAGTATACGAAGTAACTGCCTTCGCTTACGACGTCTACATTGAAAACCCCTTCCGGGTTCATACAATCACCACATGAGGCCGTCCAAACTCCACCCGGTTCTGTTGACGATACCACGGCTGTGGTATCGTAGGTACACAGTAAGTCTGGTGCAGAGAGTTCAAAGTCGACCAACTCTTGTGCGATGTCAATGTAAACGGAGTCAATGAGGAAGGCACCTTCAAACGGAGAAGGGTCATCGCCACCCGGATCTTCCACAAATTCGTCAACGCAAAATGTAGCAGTTCCAATGCTGCCAGAGTTTAGGGTTGCCGTAGCTATGGTCGTACCTTCGTAAGAGATGGTAAAGTTAGCACCGTTCCAGCCATCACCGAATGAGTCGAGCATTTGTAAGGTAAAACAATCATTAGCGAGGCATACATTGCCGCTGAAACCTGCTCCACCAGTTGCCACCGTCACACCACCGCTATTAATAAGGTTCCAACTGACCTCTGAAGGCCAAGAGCCTTCTGAAACATTAACCTGGTAATTTTCACAGCCATCGCCCCCAGGAGCCTGTCCGCATAAGTCGTAGTTGAGCACTGCATAGTAGGTTGCGGCGCTGTCAGGACAAACCTCAACAAGGTCAGTTCCGAGCTCAGCACCTTGTCCGTCAAACCAAGTGAGTGTTCCATCGGGATCTCCTGCGGGTACAAAGCGCCACGCCTCATTGGAAGTACTCCAATTACCGGTATTTCTTCCGGGTGGTGTAAAGCCAACGGTTCCGCTACCGTTTTGAATTCCGATGAGAGAATTTCCTGAGTTCCAACCTGCACAGGGCGGTTTGTTTACGACATAAACATCGATGACGTTGGTTCCTTCGTAGAGTACGATTTGTGAAGAGCTCTGCACACTAGAGCAGCTGAACATACATACGTTGTCAAAGCTCGTCACAAAACGACGGCAAGGCTCTTCTCCGTAGACCTGCCATCGAATATTGCCGCAAGAGCCCGGATCAATATCATGGTATGGCGCAAAAATCGCATTGGTAGGCAGACCGGGATTTGGGTTAGCCTGGTTAAAGCTCCACGGGCAAAATCCATTGGCTTCTCCGGCGTTGAAGGTGATCAATCCATTCGACCCCAGCACGGCACTGGTATACGTTTGGCCGAAAAAACAGAAGGAGAAATCCATCGGTATGAGAGCAGACCAGGTATCATCTATGGTACTGATCACCACATTGCCTGCATTTAAAGGATAAGGCGGGGTTGCATCTTCAATCTCTTCTATGCTGTACGTGTTGGTGGCATTGATCGACGGATAGGTTCCACTGAGTGTAACACACTCATTGCAAGGCACATTGAGCGTATCTTCAAGGTTCAGAATATTTTCGAATACGCAATCGGGTTGCGCGAAAGAAGTGAAGGCCGTCAAAGAGAGGCCCGCCAGTGTATAGAAACGTTTCATTCAGGTCCGGTTCGAAATCGTGAAAAGGTACGAAACTCTGATTATTTCCAAATTATGTCGTTGCACCTATCGAAGCAGTAGCCTCTTGGCGATCATTTGTCCGTTGAGAAGAGCAGCGATGACAACATAAGCCCCCGGAGAGTATCCAGCAAGGTCTACACGGTAGCGCATTTGCTGCTGCTTATCTAATTGTTCAGTGACTGCCTGTATTTGCTTACCGCCGTTATCAATCAAGGTGAGTGATTCCAGTGGTTCGTTTAATTCGATGACCACTTCATTCACGGCGGGATTCGGATAGAGTTGCATGGTTTCGGGGGGTGTTTCACGAATGGTGGTTGTTATGTCACGACTCCAATGACCGCTTCCGGAAAGGCACTTCAGCCGCACCACACGCAGTTCTTCATTCGTCTGCTCCAGGATAGGGCTGTGCCATGCTTCAGCAACAATCGAATCCGGATACACCTGCAATAAACCATAGCCATGCCCTATAAAATCGCTGAAGAGATGATGTGGATTCGCTTCATAACTAATAGATACCAAGGTATCATGCAGTGCTTCTGTGAGGGGCTCCTGTTCATTGAGGTTTCCGCGGCTTATACTTGCGGGCAGAAACTCAACCCCTACCGCACCTTCACCGCTTTCAGTGTCATAGCTGAGGTTGTCATATGGGTCTTCGATGAGGTCGATTGCCATTGTGATATGCGCATCGCCGCTCAACACCACGTTATTGACTACCTGCTGTTGCCTGAAGAAATGAAGCAAACTGTCTCGTGATACCGTGTAGCCGTCCCAGCTATTGCTATCAAACACCTCTCCATCATTAGGAACAAGGCTCAACAGGGCCGGATCAATGCCCGTGGTATACCACCCTCCCATCATCTTTTGATTTCCGATGATTCTCCATGTGGCTTCGCTTTCATCGTAGGCCTGCTGCAGCCATTGACGCTGCACCGTTCCGAGTAAAGACGGAGCACCACCGATCAAGTCATCGTCTCGATGCAATGTGATATCTGCAGTAATCAGGGTAGCGAGTTCTCCAAAAGCATATACTCGGTATAACTTCAGCGTATCATCTTGATCAGGTTCTACCGGAACATAATCAAAAAAAGCAGTGGCACCAGCCCCTGGAAAATCCGGGTCGAGATCATGGTTGTCCCACATAAAGATCATCGTATGTTGTTGGCGCATTGCGCGTAACTCGGGATCCATGAGATAGTAACGGTGACGTTCTCTCCACTCATCTTCAGTGACCGGCACCTCCGGATAGGGCTCAGGTACCAGCACCTGCTCATCTTCATCAACAAAATCATAGATGTAATCTCCGAGATGCAGCACAAAATGAAGTTCTTCGCGCTCCGCAATGCGTCCGTACGCATTGAAATAACCACTGTACACGCTTGAACAAGACGCTACTGCGAACGTCAACGAATCTGTAACATCCGGCAGTTTTCTGCCGCGCCCTGTTGCTGAAAACTGATCATTCAGACTGAAACGGTAATAATAACGCTCATTCTGAGTTAAGCCCGTGATACGAACTTTTGCTGTATGCTTGCTCTCAGGCGATGTGTTAACCGTTCCTGAAGCCTCAAGCGTAGCAAAATCAGACTGCAATGACACCTGCCAATTAAGCGTAACTGCTTCCTGCAGAGTTGTGTCAACACACGTCCAGATCACAAAACCGTCTGCTCCGGGATCTCCACTGGCTACACCGAAATGAAAGGGGGTATGCAAAAGGTCTTTCTCTATGTGCGGAGGGAGCTCGATCTGCGCCTGCAGGGCATACTGCGTCAAAAGCAGCGTATATATGACGATGTATTTCATACGTTTAGCTGTTATCGTGTCGAAGGTAAGCAATACGAAGGTGGAAAACGGGGGATGACAGAACTCTCTGACGTACTTAACAAAGATCAATAAGATTTGAAAGCGATCGATAGGGCAATTGTCGTAATTTGCTGTTATGCGAACACTTATGCTGAAATTCATGAAAACCAGGCTCCTTGCTCCTGTCGGGGTGCTCTGTTTTTTCTCTTGTGGAGAGCCGGCTCGCGAGCTTCCGACCGTCAATGAAGTGAAACTCGATCGGTATACCGGTCAATGGTATGAGATCGCCAGGCTCCCCAACAGCTTTGAGAAAAACCTCAAGTGCGTTACGGCTACCTACAGCATCAACGATGACGGCAGTATTAAAGTAACGAATGCGGGTATCAATACAGAAAGCGGTGAACGTGAAGTAGCCAATGGCAAAGCCAAAGTTCCCGAGCCGGAAGCTTACCCGGGTCGGTTAAAAGTCACCTTCTTCTGGCCGTTCAGTGGAGATTACTACATCATTGACCTTGATGAAGACTACGGATGGGCACTCGTGGGTTCACCTGACCGCGACTACCTCTGGATTCTGTCGCGTAAGAAAATCATCAGTGATGACCTGAAAAATCAACTGCTGGAAAAAGCCGCCGGATTAGGTTTCGACACGGCGGCGCTTCACTTTCCTGAGCAAGATTGCAACGTTTAATAAGGTGCATCCGTAAAAAAGATTGTTGCATTTTTAAAGTCAAGGCACATTGAATGCATTGAAATTTATATTTTCGAATTTCAAGAGGGACATATCCTTTGCCTATTAAATTGTTGGAACGAAATAAATCTTATTCCGCTGCCCCATCCGGGGCA
The DNA here is from genome assembly GCA_018402085.1 of Flavobacteriales bacterium. GTDB lineage: Bacteria > Bacteroidota > Bacteroidia > Flavobacteriales_D > Sanyastnellaceae > Sanyastnella. The sequence continues at coordinate 1,708,342 of JAGYJM010000002.1, forward strand.
TCCCCGTTATGGTCTACGAACTTCTGATAGAGCTGGAAGCCATTGAACCGGTGATCTGGCGCCGTATTCGTGTGGATTCTCAAATGACGATGCGTGAGTTTCACCACACCATCCAAATCGCGATGGGATGGGAAGACTGCCATCTTTACTGCTTCTCCACCGAAGATGAGAAAATCACCCAGATCGAATTTCTGGAAACTGATGACTTTTTAGAGGATCACGAACACACCCTCGGTGAATTCCTGCATCAACCCGGAGACCACCTGGTCTACACCTATGATTTTGGAGACGATTGGCGTCACAAGATTCTGCTGGAAAAAATCGTCGAAGATGACGGAGTGCTTCCTCGCTGTCTCGATGGAAAGCGAAACGCCCCGCCTGAAGATGTGGGTGGCATTCCCGGTTACCTTCAATTTGTGAAGGTACTCGGCAACCCGAAATTGCCCGAGTACGACGAGCAAATCGAATGGTACGGAAGTCTTTACGACCCCGAACTGTTCAGAATTGAAATCATCAATGAAGACCTCGAGGCCCTCGAAGACTACATTGACTCGCTAGACGAAGACTGGCTTTTCTGATTCCCGGAGCACGTTGAATTTTGTTGTTTTTGACCTTGAAGCCACCTGCTGGCGATTGCGAAAGCCACCCCGTCAGGAGGTGATTGAAATTGGCGCCACCATGCTCAATCCTGAAGGAAAGCGCATCAGCGAATTCGCCGCCTTTGTACGTCCGGTGCAAAACCCTCAGCTCTCCTCTTTCTGCAAAGAGCTCACCTCCATAGAGCAGCATCACATTGACCGTGCAGATGATTTTGCAGAGGTGATCGGTGCATTTGAAGATTGGCTGAACGGCCAGAAAGCCCTGATGTGCAGTTGGGGAGATTATGACAAAAAACAACTGCTCATGGATGCTGAAATCCACAACCTGGAGTTGCCTTGGCTCAAAGACTACCTCTGCCTGAAACTCAGTCATGCCCGCCTCCTCAAACTCCGCGAACCGGTGGGCGTCAAAACGGCACTTGAATTTTCAGGTATGAATTTCGAAGGGCAAAGCCACAGGGCCATTGAAGATGCCCGTAACACAAGCCGGCTTTTGGAACATCACTTTGACGAGTGGCGTGAACTCTTCAAGGTCATAGCTCAATAGATCTCAATGCGTTCAATCGCCTCAAACCCCATCTCCTCGTTAAGGTTTCTGATGATTTGCTCTTTTGCGTACGAGAATTCCTCCTTCATGACTGCGCTATCCATCTCAACCTTTAAAGTCTTCTGATAGACCTTAAGGGAGCGCGTTTTTTTAGCTACCACCTCACCCATGGCACGCTGCCAGGCTTCTGAAATATCCAGCTCTCGCATGCGATCTTCCATCCGGTATACTTTGAGAAGGTCTTTCAACACTTCACCCAGTGATTGTTCATTGCTCTTACGTGCCATTGCTTTCGGTTAGTGCTTCATTGAGAAGCGTTCCCTGGTGGATCTTGAATATTCTGAGGTCTGCACCTATTGCACGAAACAACGAAGGAATGCGCTCTGAATGGGTATCGGTAATGAAAATCTGTCCGAAATCCTGTCTGCTGACCAACTCCATCAGTGCCGCTACCCGTTTGTCGTCGATTTTATCAAAAATATCATCGAGCAATAGCACCGGCTTCACTCCTGTGGCCTGTTCGATGAACGTGCTTTGAGCGAGTTTAAGTGCAATAAGATAGGTTTTCTGCTGCCCCTGGGATCCATAGCGTTTTACCGGGTGGCCATTGATGTTGAAACAGAGCTCATCTTTATGAATGCCCTGCGTTGTGCGACGGGCCTGACGATCAGCCGATCGTGAACTCTCGAGAATTTCTTCTGTAGCGTGCGCATGCAGCTCGCTTTCATAAAACAGACTTACTTCTTCAGCACCACCACTTACCTGTTGGTGAATTTCGTTAAATACGGGTGTAAACGATTCTACAAACGCAGCGCGCTGCTGGTGGATGTAATCACCAGGTGCAGTAAGCCGGCTGTCCCATGCATATAAACTCTCCTCATCGTAAGTTCGATTTTCGGCAAAAAAACGAAGCAGGTTGTTGCGCTGCTGCAGCGCCCGGTTATAATCGAGCAGACTATCAAGGTATTTTCGATCATACTGCGAAATGATCCCGTCAAGAAACTTTCGCCTCACTTCACTCCCCTCTTTGATAAGGTCAATGTCGTTTGGTGTTAGAAACACCGCCGGGTAACGCCCTATGTGATCGGCAAGACGACCGTACTCTTTGTCATTGCGCTTAAACTGTTTTTTCTGACCTACTTTCAAGCCCAGGTGCAGCTTGTCACCATCCCCGTGCTTTTGCACGGTAGCCTGAAGCATCATGAAAGGTTGATCATACCGCACGTTCTGCGAATCAATCGGATTCAGATAACTCTTGCAGAAACACAGGTAGTAAATGGCATCGAGCACACTGGTTTTTCCTGAGCCATTATCGCCTACAAAGCAGTTGACCTCCGGCGAAAAACCAAACGAAGCCTCTTCATAATTGCGAAAGTTGACCAGAGAAAGTGATTGATAGATCAAAACGACAAAAATTTCAAACAAAGGTAGCCGATCAGTCGGAGTTCACGAAGCCGCCGAGCGATTGTAAAAAAAGCCTATTTTTGCCCCTCGCAAAGAGACTAGCTATGGCGAAAAAGAAAGATCAGGAAGAAGTAATCGTTGACGTTAAAGAGGTTTACACCAAAACCGAACTCTTCGTTGACCGCAATCGCAAACTGCTTACCACGGTGCTTGCCGTGATCGTAGGCGTTGTAGCGCTGGGTGCAGCCTATTACTACCTTGTGCTCAAGCCACAAGAGCAAAACGCGGCACAAGATTCCTGGAAAGCGGAGCAATACTTCGAGATTGACTCAACTGACCTAGCCTTGTTTGGTGACGGACTCTATCCGGGTCTTGAAGATGTCACCAGCGAGCACTCAGGAACGAAAGCAGCAGCGCGTTCACACTATCAGTTGGGCATTGTGGCACGTGACCGTGGAAATTTTGACGAAGCAATCAGTCACTTCGAAAAAGCTGATATGAACGATGAGGTGATCCATGTACTGGCCCTCGGTAACATTGGCGATTGCCAGGTTGAGCTCGGTGAATATGAAAGCGCGGCTAAGTCGTTTGCAAAAGCAGCAAGTGCGGCAAAAGGCACCAACGCTGAGCCAATGACCGCCCCGCTGATGCATTTCAAGGCCGGTATTGCTTTTATGGAGCTTGACGATGTAGACGATGCCATCAAGCATTTTGAAACCATCGTTGAAGATTATCCTGAAGCACAGATGCACGGCGATGCACAACGCTATGCTGCTTACCTCGGACGGAAGTAACGCATATGGCGACGGTAGAACAGAATTTATCCGATTATGATCCCGAGCAACTTCCCGATGCCTCTTCTATGCGCATCGGGATTGTTGTTTCTGAATGGAATCATGAAATCACGAATCGCCTGTTGCAAGGTGCTCATGAAGTGCTCAAAACTGCCGGTGTCAACGAAGAAGAACTTCAGGTAATTCACGTTCCGGGAAGTTTCGAATTGCCCACCGGAGCTGCCTTTCTCCTTGACCATTACGAGGTACAAGGCGTCATTGCACTCGGGTCTGTGATCCGTGGCGAAACGGCACACTTTGACTTCGTTTGTCAGGGGGTCGCTCAAGGCATCAAAGACGTCGCACTCAAATACCTTCGTCCGGTCATATTCGGCGTATTAACCGATGATAACAAGCAGCAAAGCATTGACCGATCCGGGGGCAAACACGGCAATAAGGGCACAGAGGCGGCAGTCGCCTGCCTCAAAATGATTGCCATACAAAAGCAAATGCGCTCCAGTTGGGGCCCTGGATTTAAGCTCTGACCGTGTGCGGCTTTACCGGTACATTTGCATACGATCAGGCAGTTCTCAACGAAAACACTAAGGTTCGGGTAGCTGCCCTCGGTGTAAAGCTCTTTCATCGCGGACCCGACGACCAGGGCTTCTGGTCTGACCAGCGCTGCGCCGTATCTCACCGAAGGTTAGCCGTCATCGACCCTGATCCTCGGTCTTCGCAGCCTTTTCTTTCTGCAGACCGCCGATATGTACTTGTTTTTAATGGTGAAATTTACAACCACCTTGAGCTGCGAAAAAAACTCGAAACTCAAGGATGCACATTTACCACAAGCTCCGATACAGAAGTCTTATTGCAACTGCTCATACGCGAGGGCAAACGTGCCCTCCCGCAACTGAATGGCTGCTTTGCGCTCGCGCTCTATGACGCGCAAAACAACTCGATGCTGCTCGCACGTGACCGCATGGGCATCAACCCGCTCTGGTACAGAATTGATCAGGGCTTGTTTAATTTTGCTTCCGAAAGAAAAGCGCTGCACTACCCTGCTCCGGGTCAGCTCTCTGAGCGAGCCCTCGCATGGTACCTCCGTTTCGGCTACATTCCTGCTCCATTCACCATTCATCGGGGTACGTTTAAACTTTTACCCGGTCACCTCATCGAGGTGCGTGAAGGAGTAGTTGAAGAGCCCCAACAATGGTATGACCCCACAGAGCTTACCGAAGGCGATGACCGTGCGAAGCATCTTCGTGAACTTCTTGAAATTGCAGTGAGCGACAGGCTGATCGCTGATGTGCCTGTAGGTACCTTCCTCAGTGGGGGTATTGACTCTACCATCGTTACAGCGCTCGCGGCCAAACACCATCCAAAACTGAAGTCTTTCAGCATCGGTTTCGCCGATCAGCCCCTGCTTGATGAGTCGGCGTATGCGCTTATGGCTGCAAAGCATATTGGTTCAGACCACCATCATTTTCAGCTCAGCGCAAAAGCGCTGGATGCGTCAGTGCACACCTTCATTGAAAGCCTGGATGAACCTTTCGCCGACTCGAGCGGCATTGCAGTAGGATTTCTGGCTGCTGAAACCCGAAAGTACGTCACCGTTGCCCTCAGCGGCGATGGTGCCGATGAGCTTTTTGGCGGATACCGTAAACACAGGGCACATGCCATGGCTGCGCAGATGCCATCCGCCGCTTTTGCGGCGCCTAAATTATTAACCGTTAGCTTCAGGAAAGCCTTCAACCGTGAAAGCCACTTCGGCAATAAAATGCGACAACTGGATCGCCTGACTTCTGGTGCCTTACTCAATGCAACTGACCGATACAATGCCTGGGCTGCCTTCGTTGAACCTGCCGAACTCAAGGCGTTGATGCCCGGTCGATCGCCTGCCTCACTGCCGTTTGAAATGCATAACGGAGATCCGTTAAATGCCATTCTGTTTGCTGATCAGTTGGTGGTGCTGCCAAACGACATGTTAACCAAAGTTGACCTGATGAGCATGCGGCACAGCCTCGAAGTGCGCACTCCTTTTCTCGATCATCGCATAATCGCCTTTGCGAACCGACTGCCGGCAAAGGCGAAATTTGACCGCTCACAAGGGAAGAAAATTCTACGGGAAGCCTGCGCAGACCTGGTACCCAAGGGTTTCTTTGACCGACCGAAAAAGGGATTCGAGGTACCTCTGATGGCTATCTTGCAAAATTCTTTCAGCGATGAAATAGAACAACTCGCTTCGAGTGAAAGGCTTCATAATTCACCGCTTAACAAAGAAGCGATAAAAACAATTTGCACTGCATGGCGCAGAGGTGAGCGCCGGCTGACTCAGGTTGTGTGGCACCTTTTTGTGCTGGATGAATGGCTCAAGCGAAATACCTGACGAAAGACATCACAGAAAGCATTTTCTTTGCAAGTAATGACGTGGATTCTCAGGCAATGGCAAGCGCACCCGCTGCGCACAGTGATGACGGCTGCGCTAACTCTTCGGCTCCTCGCCGTATTCACTGCGCCGGGCTACCTGATGCACGATGATCATTTCCTGGTGGTGGAAGCTGCTGCAAGCTGGGCTGACGGAGCCGACTACAATAACTGGCTGCCATGGAATATGACCGGTGAAAAGCAGCCACATCCGGCAAATTTTGCCTATGTAGGCACGCAGTATGCACTTTTTGAGGCTCTGAATGCAGTTGGCATTGACCACCCTCAATCGCAGATGATCGTCATACGATTGGTGCATGCTCTGTACAGCCTCTTTATTGTGTGGTTCGGCTTCTTGATTGTCAGAAAGATCAGTACTGAGCGCAACGCGGCTCTGGCCGGACTCCTGCTTGCAGTATTGGCTATTATGCCCAACTTTTCTGTCCGTCAGCTTGTTGAAATGACCTGCATTCCTCCACTTCTCTGGGCAACATGGGTGCTCGTCAGGCGTATGGAAGCACCACGGTGGCAGGATTACCTGATTGCAGGTATTGGTATCGGACTCGCAACCGGCTTCCGTTTTCAGTGTGGCGTATTTGGTGTGGGCTTCGGATTGGCCTTATTGTTCATGCAGCGCTGGAAAGGAGCCCTCATGCTCGGAGCTTCTTCGCTTTTATTCTTCGCATTAGCGCAGATACAGGATGTCTTCATCTGGGGTGAGCCTTTCACTCAATTAAGGGCCTACATTGACTACAACGATGCGAACTCAGGTAATTATCCGAATGGCCCCTGGTACATGTATATCTTGACCCTAATCGGCTTTCTGGTTCCTCCGCTCAGCATGATGATGCTCTTCGGGTACTTCTATATCGGGCGAAAACACCTGCTGGTATTTTTACCCTCACTGGCTTTTTTCATCTTCCACTCAGCTTTTCCGAATAAACAAGAGCGCTTCATTTTTCCGGTCATCCCTTATGTGGTGATGCTCGGCGTCATAGGCTGGCATCACCTGGTACAACATTCAAAATGGTGGAAAGAACGCATAAGTCTGCAGAAGAGCATGTGGCTCATGTTCTGGATTATTAATTCGCTGGCTCTCGTTCTCCTTACATTCACTTATGGAAAGCGCGCACGTGTTGAGTCAATGACCTACCTCTACGAACAGGGCGACCTGCAGAACTTCATGATCGTTTTCAATGAGAGTGGCGCAATGCCGCCACAGTACTACAGTGGCAGCTGGATCAGCTACTATTGGTTCGAGCCGGGTAAAACAGATCTGGAAAAACACAGCAAGACCATCTGCCGTGTGCAAGACCGCCGTCCGATGCCCAATTACATCGTATTCTATGGCGGTGAGCAAGATGATGAGGAGGTACGGCGTTTCAAAGAACACTACCCTAGTATGCGTTTTGAGCACACCGAAGACCCCGGTCTGCTTGATCAGATTTTGCATTACCTGAACCCAATCAACAGCCTCGAAACCGCCTACATTTACAAGGTAGACCCTCTTGATTTTTGTGAATGATGCCGTTTTGTCTCAGTCACTTGAAATAAGGAATTGCTATCTTCCCGATAGTTTTTCAGCCACATGCCATATTTTACTCCCGACTTTCACCAGTTCTTCATTGAACTAGCAGCGAATAACCACAAAGACTGGTTTCACGTAAATAAGAAACGTTACGAAAACGATGTTAAGCAGCCTTTCGAACACTTCATACAAGATGTCCTGAACGCCCTCTCGGAAGAGGGCGAAACGATCGAGATCAAGGCAAAAGATGCCATTTTCAGAATCAACCGCGACATTCGCTTCTCGAAAGATAAAAACCCCTATAAGCTGCAGCGATCGGCCATTTGTTCGAGGTACGGCCGCAAAGATAAGTCGTACCCAGGGGGCATCTACATTGATCTGGGTCCGGAGAAATGCTGGATTGGAGGAGGCGCTTACTTTCTCGATAAAGATCAGCTGTACGATATGCGCGACCTCATGAGCAAGAAGCCCGACGTTTTTCAGGAAGCCATCAACGATTCTGCGTTTCGCGAGCTATATGGCGAGCTGAAAGGAGAGAAAAACAAAGTGCTTCCGAAAGAATTCAAGTCAGCAGCTGAGTCCCTTCCAGAGCTCTATAACAAGCAGTTCTATTACATGAATGAACACGAGCCGGATCTCATTTTCAGTGATGACCTGCTCGAGCTGACACTTAAGCATTGGCGAGCAGCAAAGAAACTTGAGCGTTTTCTGGTTGAAGCCATCGTTCAATAGTACTGGCCCTTAGCTAGGATAAGATGCAATGCGAAAGCATTGGATGCTAATATGCACCTGACGAAGAAGGGTGCGTTGCCGTGAACTTCGGTTGTTCAGTGCCGCCCCGCGAACGATGGCGGGCCCGCCCCCGCCGCCACCACGTGGCTAAGTTCGGAAGCAAACCAACACGGCGAAAGTCCTGTTTCACCAACGCTGCAATCAGTTTTATACATGAGCTGTAGACAAAAGAATAACTGTTTCGCTACCCTCCACATGTGCAAAAAAGCATTGTGAGCCTGTGGCTGTCCCATAGACCCAAAAAACAGCGTAAGGATGCTCGGCAAGAACCAACCGCCATCCTCACTCACAAGCCTCACCAAACTGGGATAGCACCACGAGAATATCTGCCGCATTCACCGTACCATCGGCGTTTACATCCGCAATACAGGTGGTTGGCAAGGTCACACATTGCTGCAGGTCAGTATCGAATGTAGTGCCTTCACCGCAATAGATGGCGGGCTCAACACCTATGCATTGTCCGAGCGCTTCGTCCCAGACAGTATTAGGGCCACAGACATCTTCACAATTTTCGTTTTCATCACAAATGCCGTCTCCGTCTGAATCGTACAGGCAATTGCCTTCACAATCGAGGTAAGGCTCTGCAGGAAAGGTGCAACTGCCATCGTCTGTGGTAGCTTCAGGGTCGTAATTGCATGCCATATTATCGGTACAACCAGGAATCTCGGTAAACAGGCACACGCCGTTCAGCGCTATGCTGAGATCATACCCTGCTCCTGCTGAAGCATCCCAGCCATTCAAAAGGTCGAGCGTCCAGTCACCGTTACCCGTAAGACCTTCAGCAGCAAGGTTGACCGTTGCCGTGTAAGTTCCGTTATCGTTGCTTTGCCACGCTGCCGGGAGAACGGCATAATTACCGATCGAATTGCAGCCCAGGCTGAGGTTGAATCCACCCCATTCAGTACAGTTGCCGTTTGGATCCGTAATCGCAAAAACAGCATCAGCCGGCCAGCTGCCGTCGCCCCCCTCATTGGTCCAGTTTAAGGTGATATCTGCTGAAACCAATGATCCGGTTCCGTTCTGAATAAGCGATGAAGCTGCACCACCGCTGAGGGATGCTGTCAGAGATATGGCATTGTCACAATTACAATCAAATCCGGAAGGCGCAAATATGCAGCTGCCATCGTCGCATTGCGCCGCGGCATCGTAGTTGCAGGCTGTCGGATCCGTGCATCCTGCCGCAGCCGCTGCAATAAAATCGACCACAGACTGCCGTATCGCAGGAAGTTGCGCGTAGAGGTTATCGCTCGGACAAGCCGTCGTGTTTACGTCGCGGTGTCCGGAAATACGGGGCAACACCTGCACCCCAAAGGCCTGTGTCTGGATGTCATCACTGCTTAGCGGGTCAAAGCTCTTGAAGTCGTACCACCAACCGAGCAGTTCGTAGAGCTTATCGAGCTGTGGCGCTGTGGCAAGTTCCACATCGAGGTTACCGAGGAAACAAATGCCAATCGACTCGTCATTCGACGCCCCTGCATGCGCCGCACGCACATCCACCTCCGGGAGCTGCGGGTTGTAGCGCCCCTGGTACAGATTGCCGTATTTATCCAGCAGGTAATTGTAGCCAATGTCTGCCCAGCCGAGGGTGTTCACGTGGTAGTTCCAATACGATTGCACAATGGCGGCGCCGTCAGTGTATGTCTGCGGACTGGCTCCGTGGTGAATGAGAGTATGGGTCGGACTGATATTCGAGACGGAATAAGTTGTCAGCACACTTGTGCAGCTTGCCGAACCTCCGCACCAGTCTTCTCGGGGAATCATAACCGGAAAGTCAAGGCATGAATCGCTTCGTGGCGTCGGGGATGATGCGGGAGATCGGTCACCCTCGTTGTTGAACAGGTTCACTTCGATATACTGCACCCCCACCGGAAAGAAAAGATCAAGTTCAATAACCTCGTGAGAGGTGGCATCCCAGGTGAACAGCGCATTTGTACGGTACATCTCCCCTGCCACTTCATCCGGAGCATATTTCGTTGTGGCGTGCTGCCAGTCGCTTACCGCTCCATCTTTCTCTGTGCGCCAGCGCACCCGAAAATCACCCACCGTTTCCACAGGGTAAGGCGTGCGAAAACCGATACCGAAACATGAAAAAGGAGACTCAGGCTGCAGACTAACCCTGTAGTTCACCCCGCCACTGAGCGGCGTTGAACAGATATAGTCTGTTCCTCCGGTTGTGTAAAGCGATGGCTGCACCTGTTGGATGAACGTTGAAGAAACATCGCTTTGTCGTTGTGCGATCAGTGATACCAAGCAAAGAGCTAAAAAAAATGTCAGAAATAGGCGTCGCATAAGGTCAACTTTAGCCATTGGAAGATAAGCAGATAATAGCAATTTTAAACTTGACCTTATCTATTCTCTGCTCTCTCCCTATTAAGTTTTGATTCATAAGAAGATGACGGCCTGAATACAAATTATGGGCTCGAAACAATCTTCTTCCTCTTCCGGATTAAGTTTACAAGGCACCGAAATAAAACAACCTGGCCCAAAAGCTCAAGAAGAGGTTTACCTCAGGTATACTTCAATCGCCATAAATAAAGCATTGAGTATTCGTAGTTAACAAATACTTAACGCTCATCAAATCAACTTATGACATCTTTGCCTTTTTGATTTCAGCTAGTTTAACTAAGGTAAACAATCATTCAGAAGTGAAGTGCATTTGGGCAATATTGGTAAACATCCTTCCTACGGTGCTATTAGCCCAGGGTGAACCTTTGCCAGCGCGACAGGTTGACACTGTCTATTTAGCTTCCTGGGTGACGGTATGGGAGCAAATCGAGGCCGAACGTCTAGCAGCTGAGGCTGCCTTTGATGCCGGTGACCAAGTATCTGCCTCAGGTCACCTCTTGGCCATGCGAGATTTACATCAGCCTCATCGAGAAGAAATGCTGGACATGACCCGCCGTAGTAACGGGAAACTCTTCTTGCCCGCCACCTTTCAGGAAATCGAAGCTTGTCGATACACTTGTGCCAGAATGACAGCGGTCAGTGAGGCGATTTACTGGATGGAGTTTTTGACGGATTGGCAGGACCGACAATCCCTTCCTCCTCATCCGGAGAAGTGTGCATGTATGCGATGCTCAATTAAGAAAGCCAGGAAATGAAGGCTCTATTGGTTACACTTAGCCTGTTTTGCGTGCTGGCCGTGCAGGCCCAGACAGGGGCTGTCCGGGGAGTAGTTGCAGATGCCTCAGGAACCTTGCCAGGTGCGGCAGTGATGATCAAGGAACTTCCTGGAACAGGTGAAGCAACCGATGTACAAGGTCGATTTGAACTCCAGACTATTTCACCAGGTTCGTATACACTCGTAGCCTCCTACATTGGTTACCAGACATTAGAAATGCCCGTAACAGTCAAGAATGGCAAGCTTACTGATGTTGGCACTGTTAAGCTCAGCGAAGGCATTCATCTTGAAGAAGCTGTGGTGACCGGCAAACTTAAAAGTTCTGAAGCGCGCGCCATCAATATGACGCGAATGGACAGGAAGATCGTCAATATAATCGCGGCAGATGGGATTGGTAAGTTACCTGACCGTAATGTAGCGGAGGCAGTACAGCGAGTGCCTGCTGTAGCACTCGAGCGAGATCATGGAGAAGGCCGGTTTGTTTCAGTGCGCGGAACACCACGTGACTGGAGTTCAAGCCTGATCAATAATGACCGACTCCCTGTTGCAGACGAAGAAGGTACCTCTCGTACCATGGCTTATGATGTATTTCCCGTGGAGCTCATTGAATACGTGATTCTTGCAAAAGCCTTGACGCCTGACATCGAGGGTGATGCCATTGGAGGTTCCATCAACTTCCTTACCAAGGCCGCTCCGGATGATCGCGTTGCGATGATCACCCTTGGCGGCGGTTACAATTTTCAGGCGCAGAAACCCGTACAGAGCTTCAGCCTCATCTATGGAAACCGATCCAAAGACAAGCGCTTTGGTTACCTCGTTACGGGTGCATTATGGAATCGTCACTATGGCACTGACAGCTATGAACTAGTGTACGGTTCAAACTACAGCCACGGCATCAACCGCCTGGAACTTCGAGACTACCTTGGTTTGCGCACAACGATGGGTCTAACGGGGTCTGCTGAGTATCAAGTCAACGATAAAACACGGATCTACGCCAAAGGGATCTACGGACGAATGCGAGATGACGAGCAGAATCGTAAAACCCTCTTCCGCTATGCTACAGGAGCAGGGAAAACGGTTTCATTGCAGAACATCAATAGCATTATGAATTCTCGGATCTTCGGCGGTGAGATCGGTGCAGATTTGACCTTGACTGACCGTACTAACCTCAAAATTAGGGCGGCCCACTATGACAACCAATTCAGGTATGGAAACGTGCCTTATCGCAATGATGACCCGCGCAATGGGTATTTCGTCGTTGAATTTGAAACGAGAAACCTGGTCTATCAAGACATGGTTTACCTCGATCAAGCCGGCAACTACCTGGGAAATCCGCAGATAACGGAGAATGGATTCGAGCTACCACCACCTTCGAACGCCTTTACACTCGAAAAGCTGATTGGTGAAGATCACCCGCTTGGCGGTGATCCGTGGGACGCTATCATTCCTCAGCCCTTTCTAACGATGCCGCAAACGAATCCGGCAAGAGATAATCTCCAGCCATCTGATTTCGAATTCGTGGGCGCTTACACTGAACTTCGTGAAAGGAACGAACGTGACCCAATCGTCTTGCAAGCGGACCTGGAACACAGGGTGTCACCGATTTTCGATATAAAATTCGGGGGTAAACTGCGCATGAAAGAAGGCGCTCATATGCTTGGCCTGCATCAATGGAACCAGCGCTTTGATGTAACCAACCAATCCATCTCAATGACCAATTTCGAGCTTGAAACGATTGACCAAGGTGGTTTTTTGCACGAACATGGTCAACCTTATGATGATTTGCTGATGCCTTTTCTCAGCGCAGAAGCGCTGGATGGGTTTCTCGACACCATGAATGATTCGATATTCGACGAGGCCGTTGATGGCGGACACCCTGCCATTGAACTAATTTACGGATCTTCTTTCAGGTATGAAGAAAATGTAGCCGCCACTTACGGAATGTTTGAATACGGAGTGACCGAGAAGATTGACATCATCGCAGGGGTACGTGCCGAATACACAGAAACACGGCTTTGGTCAGACACGGTGTTCTGGAACCAATATAATGACCAAATCGGTCTGATCCCTTCATCTGAAGTGATGGCAACCAACGACTACTGGTCTGTTCTTCCATCGCTGCACCTCAAGTATCGTCCAACAAGACTTAGCAATCTTCGTTTCGCATTCACACGCTCGTTTCGACGTCCCAATTTCAATGAAATGAAGCCTGGTGAAGCCATTAAAGATTTTACCAACCTGCAGTTTCTATTCGGCAACCGAAACCTGCGCCCCACATACTCTTGGAACTATGATCTGATGTACGAGTATTTCTTCGGAAATGTCGGTCTTGCCAGTGCAGGTATTTTCTACAAGGATGTCAAGGATCATATTTTCGCAACTAACGCAGGAGATGCTGATCCTGCTAAGGGTATCATTTACAAATCGTACCGGAATGCCGAACGCAGCTGGGTTGCCGGCGCAGAGTTCCAGATTAATCGCAGGCTCAACTTCCTTCCGGGGTTTCTCTCTGGTTTCGGGATCAACAGCAACATAACAATCATTCGGTCTGAGATGAAGGTACCCGGACGTCCGGGTGCACAACCTTTGCCCCGCCAGGCTGATCTGCTCTTCAACGCTGCTATCTTCTATGAAACGGACCGCTTAAATGCACGTCTCGCGTTGAATTATAAAGGTCCTTACCTTATCGAACTAAATCTTGCGGCAGTAGAAGATCCAGTCACCGGAGCTCAGGAGCTACTCCATCAAGACACAGACTACGACATTTTCATGGACGCCTTCACGAGCCTTGACTTCGCAGCCAACTATGACATCGGCTCAAAGCTTGGGTTGTTTGTTGAATTGAATAATCTGCTAAATGCCCCTTTGAAGATTTACCGAGGGGAAGAATGGCGCGTCATGCAGGTTGAATATTATCATATCCGCGGACAAGCTGGTTTACGATTAAAGTTTTAAATTTACCATAAACATCTAACAATGAAGACCTTAACATCCTTTTTCGTCTTTGTCACCCTCGCATCCTGCGCTTTTGCGCAGCAAGAGCCCAAAGTACTCTTCATCGGCATTGACGGTGTCCGAAGCGACGCATTGATTCAAGCCAACACGCCTAACCTCGACGACCTGATGTCCAACGGACTGTACACTTATGACAGCTGGCATTTAGGTGTAACGGTATCAGCTCCAAGCTGGTCTTCAATGCTCACCGGTGTTTGGGAAGCAAAACACAATATTTACAACAACAGCTACACAGGGAGTAACTACGATGAATATCCATACTTTCCAACCCGCGCAAAGGAATACAAACCCGACCTTAAAGCGGTTGAAGTGACAAGCTGGGGCCCCATGTCAGACATTTCAAACGGTGGATCTGTATATAACAGTGGCTGGGATCAGGCAATTCTCGTGCCTACCGATGATGTGATCCTTTCAACCGCCCAAACCCAACTGCTTGACCCAGATCTTGACATTCTCTTTGTTCACTTCGATGATGTTGATGTTGTTGGTCATGGCAATGGCTTTGCCCCGGACATCTCAATTTACATGAACCAAATCGAGTATATCGATAACCAAATTGGCCAACTTCTCAATTCTCTTTATTCTCGAGTCAATTATGAAGATGAAGATTGGTTGATTCTGCTCACTACCGACCATGGTGGTATTGGTTTCGGTCATGGAGGTAATACCGATACCGAACGTCATATTTGGTGGATCGCGAGTGGCCCGTCACTCCCGAATGGTGTGCAGATTACTGGAAGCGACCCGGGAAGCTACATGCTAGGCAATGCAGATGAAGCAGTTATAGACGAAGTGCCAGTATTGACTGATATTGCAGTAACTGCATTGGATCACATCCTCAAAGACCTTGACGTAGACCCTGAAACCGTAACCGCATGGGATTTAGACGGTAAATCCTGGTTGGATTTCAACACCTACATCCTGGGGAGCAATTCAGCTCCTGGTGCCTTTGAAGTCTATCCGAATCCGAACAATGGTCTATTCACAGCCATTTTCCCTGTAAGTACTGGTGAAACCACGATATGCACACTCACCGATTTATCCGGCCGCGTTTTATCGTCAAATCAGGTAATCGGAAATGGTCTACGCACTCAAGTGCAATTTGATTTCAGTTCGTTGAAGTCCGGCCACTATATTTTGTCTTTACAAACTTCAGATCATTTACTTACTCGTAAAGTGATTATAAAATAAAACCAACTGAACATGCGTTGTTTTTTCTTAATTTTGTTGGGCTGGGCCGCAGCGTCGTCAACTATTGCTCAAGGGAGTGGTCTAAGTGCCTATTTTGACGGTGACAATTACATCTCCTGCGGCAACAGCGAAGCCCTGCGTCCCACGGATGCACTTACCGTTGAAGCTTGGGTCAAGCCAGAGGCCTTCACAGAAAACTGGACGGGTCTCTTCACCTACCTTCAAGACAATACCGTGAATGAATCAGGCTATGGCATGGTATGGCTTGATGATGATAAAGTATGTCTTTACGTGATGACCGAAGATGCACCAGCCAACTACTGGAATGATGCTCCGGGCGTTACCGTTCCAACCGGTCAGTGGTCTCATGTAGCCGGCACCTACGATGGAGAGGAAATTCGTATGTACCTCAATGGTATTCTTATGGAGACTTACCCGCTCACCGGCTCCATCGATTGGGAATTCGAACCTTTGGAGTTCAGAATCGGATCATTTTATGACGACAATGAAGATGTTCGGTACAATGGAGAGTTAGATGAAGTGCGGATATGGAACGTAGCACGCACTGAAGGAGAAATTCGCGGAGGAATGTGCAGTAAGGTAGAAGGAAATGCGCCTGGGCTACTAGCTTATTGGGACTTTGATCTTCTTGATGGTGGCACATTCGAAGATCTAAGCCCTGCCAATAACGATGGTGTTGTAAGTCCGACTTTTCTAGAAAACATACACTCTCTTACCAGCACAGCACCGGTCGGTGATATCAGTAGCTTCGTCTATGGCGCAGATCTCAGCGGCGAGATCATCGACTTGATCTCCGCAAACGGCAGTGCGGTATCTCTTGAAATCCTTGACGGAAATGAGGGACTTCACCTCTACGCAATCTCTGAAGCCCCGAACAGCAACGGAGGTTTTCAGCTTCCCGAAGCTCCGAATTACTTCGGTATTTATCATCTGGGCTCCGGCACGATGATCTCCTCTTTTGAAATGGGCTATTCAGCCTATCCTGAGTTACAGTCCGAAGAAGATCTTTTGAGTCTCTATTACCGCAGTGATCCCGGTACACCAATCTGGACAGATCTTTCAGCTCCTGTAGATACAGATAATGACCTTCTCAGCCTAACGATTTCCTTGTCAGGCGAATTTGCCCCGGGGATTACTTACACCGAGTGCACTTCGCCCACAGACCTTGAAATGATCAACGTGAGCAATACATCGGCCTCGATAGGCTGGACGCCTGGATCGTCAAGTACCACCAATGTCGAATGGGGCCTTGCAGGGTTTGATCAAGGTGAAGGAAACCTGATAGAACTTAATATCATGAATCCAGTAACGATCGAAGGACTCATGGCTGAAACAACCTACGAAATCTACGTACAGGATACCTGCGTAGGTGCAGGAGCGAGTGCATGGATCGGCCCTCTTACTTTCACCACCACAAGTCAACCGGCATTTCAGACATCAGGTGCCGGCACTGCGATGCTCTTCACAGGTACGCAGTATATGGAAGTCGAAGGCAACCTCACGCTTCAGCCTGAAACCAGTATGACAATCGAAGCATGGATACGTCCGAACTTCTTCCTACAAGACTTCACTGGCCTTGTCACTTATCTGCAAGACAACGGGAGCAATGAATCCGGCTACGGTCTCGTTTACAATAACGGAAAGGTGCGCATGTTCATGATGACTGAAGAATATGGTGCCAACGCATGGAATAACGCACCGGGTGCAGAGGTAGAAACGGGTAAGTGGTCACACATTGCCGGCACCTATGACGGTGAGAGCATCCGCTTCTATCTAAACGGGCACCTTATCGAAGAGCAATTCGCTGGAGGCGACATCGACTGGGAATTCGAACCGCTCGCATTGGCAATAGGCACCTTCCTGGACGATAACGAAGATGTTCGCTATCTCGGATCAATCGATGAAATCCGAATATGGGAGGAGGCACGAAGCGAAGAAGAGATTCGCGATAAAATGTGCGAAAAGCTTAGCGGAGAAGAAAGCGGCTTGCTTGCATATTGGCAGCTTAATGATGGCTATGGCACAGAGGAAATTTTTGATATGAGTGCCAACGGACATGATGGTATTCCGGCAGATGATTTCAATCCTCAGGTCAATTGGGTCACCTCCGGAGCGTACATCGGAGATACAAGCGTTCATGTGTATGCACAGGAATGGTCGGCTGAGTCTCTGACCATTGAAAGCGCTTTCGGTGAAGGTACCATAAGCAATATCAATGGTGCGGGGGGTGGTGTACACCTCTACCTGGTGGAAGGTCCACCAAACTTCACCAATGGACTCTCATCCATAGATGAGAACCAGCACTACTTCGGCGCTTTCCTGACTACTTTTGGCACAAATTCAGAGTTCGTATATGACTATGGTGATTTCCCCGAAGCCCTTGAGGTCGAAGAAGACCTGAATCTTGCGAATCGTGTGAGTAATGCCCTTGAGCTGTGGAATCTATCAACGAGTGTCACAGATTCTGAAAATGACCTCGTCACACTACCCTTGTCAACCCCACGCGAGCTGTACCTTCAAAATGTCGATTTTATCTGCCCACCGCCTTTTAACATTGGGAGTGACAATATTGACTTCAACGGAGTAGACCTGATCTGGGAAGGAGAAGCCGGCCAGTCATTTAACCTTGAGTTCGGTGAAATCGGTTACTTGCAAGGATTTGGCACGGAAATTAACGGCATCGAAGGCGGCAGTGTTAATCTAACTGACCTGGAAGATCAAACAGGTTATGAATTCTATATACAATCTGATTGCGGTGATGACTTCAGCCCTTTTGTGGGTCCCATTCCCTTCAACACATTGATCTGTCAACCATCAACCGGTTTTGAAGTCATTGACGCTACAAGCACAGAAATCGTCATCGACTGGAACCCCGGAATAGGTGATAGTTTCATCGTAGAATGGGGTGTGAGCGGCTTCTCCCCGGGTACAGGAGTATCCACACCGGTGGATGCCCCACCCGCGACAATCGGACCACTACCGGCCAATTCAGAATTTGACTTCTATATCGTTGACCTGTGCGGTGAATCGGCTGAAAGCAGCTACTATGGCCCATTCAATGGCAGCACGCTTCCTGTGTCATTGAATGAGCGGCCTGCTGCTGATGCTTTCAGGGTATTTCCAAATCCTACGACAAACACAATCCACATACTGCCTGTACAATCGGAAGCGATCCGGTCAATCCGTATATATGAATTAAGCGGTCGCGAGATAATGCAGCAAATGGCGTACAACGGCCGCTCGATAGACGTTTCAGCGCTAGCCGCTGGAATGTACGTTCTGTCTATCGAAACTGCCATGGGTATGAGCACCGTATCTTTTGTAAAGCTATAGCGACGTTGAATATTCGATAAATGGATCTACATTTTGGGGTAAAGTACTTTCCTGGTTCCATTTTCTGAGCAGCCAGACAATGGAGAATACATGGCAGAGCGCTGGATCAAGCAGTAATGCATTCTATATCGTAAATTAAAAAAGGCAGCGCATTCGCTGCCTTTTTTCGTAGCCCCGCCCAGAATCGAACCGGGATCTTAGGTTCCGGAGACCTACGTACTATCCATTGTACTACGGGGCCATATCTGCGAAAGTACCAATTTCGACCTTCGCTAAATGAAATAAACCGTTACGAAAAAGCCCCCGTGCACGAGGGCTTTTTTCGCTGTGGGTGACTGATGGGAATTGAACCCACGACCCCCGGAACCACAATCCGGTGCTCTAACCAACTGAGCTACAGCCACCATAAATTTGGGTGCGCAAAGTAACAAATATTCTTGTTTACTTGCAATGCATAACTTCGCGCTTTAGCGCAATTGCCGATGGCTTCCACCGATTCCCTCCACATCCTCTTCATTGCCAGTTGGTTCCCCAACAGGAAGCAACTCACGCTTGGTAATTTTGTGAAACGGCACGCCCTCGCTGTCAGTCAAAAAAACAGGGTTTCTGTGGTGCATATTGTGCCGGATCCGGAGGTACAACAAGACCAATGGGTTATCTCCGAAAATGGAAATTACCGAGAATTTGTGCTGTACCATAAAACCTCTAAACCAGAGTGGCTCTTTCGTTCTGTGCACTTCAAGAGAGCAATGAAAACCCTCCAGGCTGATCATGACCTGACACCGGATGTCATTCACCTCAACGTGATCTATCCGGCGGGGCAGCACGCCCTCTCTCTTCAGAAACGGTACAACGTACCCGTCGTAGTGACCGAACACTGGACCGGCTACCATGAATCAACCCATAACAAAATTCGTCCGTGGCAACGAAAGATGATGCAAAAAATCAGCCGCAAAGCAGCCATGATTTGTCCGGTCAGCGCACACCTCGGTGAAGCTATGAAGCGCCACGGCATCGAAGCTCCCATGACCGTTATCCCTAATGTAGTGAACACAGACCTCTTCGATCTGCGTCAGGTTCCACTTAAAAACAAACGACCGCATTTTCTGCACGTCTCGTCATTGTTTGATGAACATAAAAATGTATCCGGACTCCTGCGTGGCTTTGGTCGCCTGCTCGCCAACCATCCGGATGCCTTTCTCGAAGTACTCGGTGATGGTGACCCAGAGCCACACCGTGCTTACTCTGATCAACTTGGTATCCCCGAAAAAAACATCTCCTTCGCAGGTGAACAGTCGCTTGAAACGATTGCCACTAAAATGCAAGAATGCAGTGCCCTCGTACTCTTCAGTAATTATGAAAACCTGCCTTGTGTGATCGGTGAAGCGTGGGCCTGTGGCACACCGGTCATCAGCACCGACGTCGGCGGCATCGCAGAGCATCTCGATGAACAGCGAGGCTACCTCATTCCCAAAGGTGACGAAGCCGAGCTCACCCTTGCTATGAGCTACCTCATCCGACAGCCCGGGCGTTTTGATCCCGCGGCACTGCGCGCATATGCCGTCAAACAATTCAGCGTAATGGCTATCGCCGAAGCCTATGACCGCGTTTACCAGTCTGCAATAAACCCAGCGTCCTCATGATCCGCTCGGTGGCGGCATCTTTTGTGGCGCGCATTGCAGTCATGTTCCTCACGCTTGCCGTGGTGGTCATGATCACCCGTACGCTAGGTGATGAAGGCCAAGGTACTGCGGCGCTCATCCAACTCGGAGTGCTGCTCATCGTATCGGTCACCAATTTTATAGCCGGCGGAGCGGTTGTCTTTCTTGCGCCACGATTTGCTCCGAGAGACTTGCTATTGCCGGCCTATCTGTGGTCAGTGATGGTAGCGCTTGGGTTCTACGCACTCTTTAGCATCTTCCCGGTTGTTCCGGAGGGCTATGAAGCTGAAGTGGTATTGCTCGGCTTCATCCAGGCCCTGTTCACTTTCCACATGCAGGTATTGATGGGCTTTGAGCAAATCAGGAAATTCAACATTGCCGTAACCGTCCAGGCTGCGGTGCTGTGTATCACCGTGGCTTCGGGCTTTTACCTTACCGAAACACCGAACATCCACGTGTATGTAAATGCACTCTTTGCCTCCTTCGGAGTAACCTACTTGTTGACCGTAGCTTTAAGCATCCGCCGCTTTCGCGGCGCAAAACAACTCAGTCCGAAGAAAGCTCTCATCGAACTCTGGAAATACGGCAAATTCGCTCAGAGCGGAAATATCCTGCAACTGCTGAACTACCGTTCAAACCTGTACCTGCTTGAACGTCTGATGGTGAACGGACGTGGAGCGGTGGGGCTCTTCAGCATCGGCCTTTATGCCGGCGAGGCGATTTGGAATGTAGGTAAAAGTCTCTCACTCGTGCAGCATGCCCGCATCAGCAACTCAAATGACCCTGGTTACAATCGCAAGCTCACCCTGAGTTTTCTCTTTTTAAGCGCTTCCTCTTCACTGGTTCTGATTACTCTGATGCTGTTGCTGCCCGAACGTTTTTACCTCGCCATTTTCGGCGCTGAAATGTCAGGTCTGCATCGGGTGCTCGAATGGATGTCTCCGGGGATTTTTGCCAATGCGTGCTCTATGATCTTTGCGCATCACTTTTCAGGTTCGGGCAAGCACTCGCGGAATACGATCGGATCTGCGGTCGGACTCATTGCGCTGCTGATATCCGCATTCGGACTGATACCAAAGTTTGGCGTTGCGGGTGCCGCCATTAGCGCTAGCATCGGTTACAGTGCGCAGTTATTGGCGATGTGGTTCATGTTTGTGAGAAGTGAAAAAATCGCCTGGTACGCCATCATACCACCGCGTGAATGGATCACTGCCGCCTTAAACGACCTGCTGAAACGTTCAAAGAAGTGACGTAAGGTCGTTCGTGCCGATATACCTTGAGCTGGTGAACCCTTCACCATAAAGGGCTCCTATCGGTCTTCCCAATTGCATCGCACGTGACTTCAAAAAGTCGAAAAACTCTTCGCCTGATATCGGTGTCTGCGGCTCTTCTGAATTGGGGTCGTAAAACTGGCTTGAGAACGCACGTACAGCCTCCATTTTCACCTCAAAGAAATCACTGATATCAGTTACAATGTGCGGCTTTGCGAAGTAGTCTTGTAAATAATGATAGAGTGCCTTCGGACGCCAGGCATCTTGCGGTTCGCCTTCATAGTGTGTTTCTACTCGGCGCAAACCCGAAAGAAAAGCAGCTTCAGCCACCAGTTTTGCCCCCCTCCCATGATCGGGGTGTCGGTCAGTTTCAGAGTTGGCAAGCACTACATCCGGACGATACTGGCGGATCATTTGAATGACGCGAAGTACATTATGTTCGTCATGCGCAAAGAACCCGTCGCGCATGTGCAACTGCTCCCTTACAGAAACGCCGAGTACCTGAGCCGCCTTAGCAGCTTCCAAATCGCGAAGGTCAGCACTGCCTCTGCTCCCCAACTCGCCGCGAGTAAGGTCAACGATGCCCACTTTTCTACCGGAAGCGATCAATGAAGCTACCGTTCCTCCGGCAGAAATCTCTACATCATCGGGGTGTGCCCCGAATGCCATGACATCAAGCTTCAAACCTCAACTGTTAATCCAGTCAATAACTTCAGGGTCAATCGGAGCGCTCTGTGGCGAAACATCTTTCACGAGCTCACCATCTTCGTTCACCAGAAACTTGTGAAAGTTCCATTGCACTTCGAAGTCACCCACGCCATTCTGCTCTTTGTTTGTGAGCCAGCGGTAGATGGGATGTTGCCCATCGCCTTTGACTTTAATCTTAGTCATCATAGGAAATGTAACCCCATAATTCTTTTCACAAAACGTCGCAATCTCATCATTCGTTCCCGGCTCTTGTCCGGCAAAATCATTAGAAGGAAAACCTAAAATCTCAAAGGTATCGCCTCCATACGATTCGTACAGCTCTTGCAACTGAGCGTATTGTGGAGTAAGTCCGCACTCAGATGCGGTGTTAACAATCATTACCTTCTTTCCCTTAAGCGAAGACAGATCAAATGTCTCACCGTCAAGGGTTTCAATTGAAAAATCATGTAGTGTATTCATAGGGGTCGTGCTAACGGTGGAGCTTAGAGATGGTTCATCCAGCAAATCAACGCCTGACATCCCGAGCAGTGAACATGCGAAGACCGGCAGCGCCAGCCATTGAAGAAAGTGTGGTCTTTTCATCACGTCAAAAGTAAAACAAATGCTTTCGCCGGCACAATGTTCTCCGCACCCACTGCATTCAAGTTATTGAGGTGGTTCTTGTGTAGAACTAATTGGTACTTTCTGCGTAAAGTGAAAACGGAAACCTACCTTTGAGAACCTGCAAGTTATGTTGAGAAGCATGAAAATTACCCTGCTCCTCCCTGCGATAGCATTTTTTTACTGCGCAAAAGCGCAGGATATCGGGGGCGGTTACGAAGAGAGTATCCTTGAGCGCGAGGCGCACGCGGCTGCTACTGAAGAAGAAGAATTTTGGGACATTAACGACAGTCTCTATCACATTCCCGCGTACGATATGTACTGCCTTTGGGATACCCGCAACATACACGCCTACGACTTTGACTACCGGGAGTTACGCGACACCCTTCAGATTTCGCTTCGTTACGATTCATGCGATTATGCCACACCCTTCTTTGGCCGCATTACCTCTGATTTCGGTGAGCGAGGATCTCGCTACCATTATGGCATTGACATCAAACTTTACCGGGGTGATCCCGTGTTGGTCGCCTTTGAAGGAATGGTGCGGATTTCGCAATATTCCTCAAGCTACGGCAATGTAGTGGTCGTGCGTCATCCAAACGGGCTTGAAACGCTCTACGCTCATTTATCTGCGCGAAAGTGTAAACCCGGTGATTATGTGCAGGCAGGCGAAGTGATTGGACTGGGAGGCAATACCGGCCGCAGCACAGGAAGCCACCTTCATTTTGAATGCCGTTACAGAGGCGAACCTATTGACCCCAATACCATCATTGACTGGGAAAGCGGCGCGCTCAATATTGACGTGCTCGACCTTAATCCACAACATTTCGCCTACCTGAAAGAGGCACGGGCCATCAAATACCACAGAATCCGATCGGGAGATACCCTATCACGCATCGCCAGAAAGTACGGAACCAGCGTGCGCTCACTCTGCAAGCTCAACAACATGCGTCAGAACAGCACGATTTATGCCGGACGAAGTATTCGGGTGAGGTGATCCGGTTTTTCTTGGTGTTCCTCAGAGGTATTCGTACCTTAAGAGAACAATGGCAGTTTACAGGTTGTTACTCTGCCATTGAAATCAATACCCTCTAAAAGGACAACTATGCCCTCTTCCATTGCTGTTATAGGTTCAGGTTTCGCAGGTCTCGCGGCAGCCACCACGCTGGCTGACATGGGTCATTCAGTGATCGTTTATGAGAAAAACGACCAGGCCGGTGGTCGTGCCCGTGTGTTTGAGCAAGACGGCTTCAAATTTGACATGGGGCCAAGTTGGTACTGGATGCCTGATGTCTTTGAAGATTATTTCCGACGTTTTGGGAAAAAAGTGACTGACTACTATGAACTAAAGCGATTAGACCCGAGTTACCGTGTCTACTTTGAAGATGGCCCTGTAGACATTCCCGCAGATTTTGAGGCGCTCAAAGTATGGTTTGATTCAATTGAGCCGGGAAGCAGCAAACACCTCGAGACCTTCATGAAAGAAGCAGAGGTGAAGTACGATATTGGCATGAGTAAATTTGTTTTCAAGCCAAGCCACAATGTATTCGAATTTGCTGAACTCAACATCGCGAAAGACGCACTGAAACTGCACTTATTCAAGTCATTCAGTAGCTACATACGCAAGTACTTTCGCAACCCGAAACTCTTGCAACTCCTTGAATTCCCTGTGCTCTTTCTGGGGGCTAAACCCGAAAAAACACCCGCACTCTACTCTCTCATGAACTATGCCGATAGCAAGCTCGGCACCTGGTACCCCATGGGGGGTATGCACGAGATCGTGAAGGCGATGGTATTACTGGCTGAAGAAAAAGGAGTGAAATTTCGCTACAACAGTGCCGTCACCGGTATTGAAAAGAATGGAAGACAAGTGAAAGCCGTCTTGGTCAACAATGGAGAACGTCACGCTTGCGATGCCGTAGTGGCAGCAGCTGACTATCATCATGTTGACCAACACATCCTGCCGTCAGGCAGTAAGAATTACGACGAAAAGTACTGGGACAAACGCACCATGTCACCTTCATCATTACTCTTCTACCTTGCTGTAGATCAGAAAATTGATGGCCTCAAACACCACAACCTTTTCTTTGATACTGACTTCGGTCAACATGCCACAGAGATCTACGATACAAAAGAATGGCCTGAACAGCCCCTCTTTTATGTTTGCGTACCTTCAAAAACAGATCCTTCGGTGGCTCCGGAAGGCAAAGAAAACATCTTCATACTGATCCCTGTCGCTCCGGGAATGCAAGAAACAAATGATACCAGAAACCACTACTATAACATGGTCATGGATCGCCTTGCCACCCACCTCGGCACCGAAGTCCGCCCGCATGTAACCTACAAGCGGAGCTACGCTCACAAAGAGTTCATCAATGACTATAACGCCTTTAAAGGCAACGCATACGGACTGGCCAACACACTTGACCAAACGGCCTTCCTGAAACCCAAACTGAAGAGCAAGAAGCTTGATAATTTCTACTTTGCCGGACAGCTCACTACCCCCGGCCCCGGTGTACCTCCCAGCCTTATCAGTGGTCAGGTTGCTGCACATGAATTGAACAAGACCCTTTCCAAAAAGGTTGAAGTAGTAGTCGAAGAAACAACCACCTGATGAAAGAACTATTTGACAAAGTTTCGCTATCCTGCAGTGTGAAAACTACCCGCTCTTACAGCACGTCGTTTTCATTGGGTATTCGTTTCCTGCAAAAAGAATTCAGAGACCCGATCTATGCAGTTTATGGTTTCGTTCGCTTCGCAGATGAAATCGTAGATACCTTTCACGATTACGACAAAACGAAGTTGTTTGAGCGTTTCGTAGAAGATACATGGAGCGCTATCGATGAGCGAATCAGCATGAATCCGATTCTGAATGCCTTTCAATGGGCCTACCACAAATACAATATCGATCGTGAACATGTAGAGACCTTCCTGAAAAGCATGGAAATGGATCTCCACGAAACCGAATACGACCGCGATGGTTACGAAGAGTACATTCTGGGCTCTGCAGAGGTGGTTGGCTTAATGTGTTTGCGCGTCTTTACTGAAGGCGATGATAAACTCTACCACCATCTGTATCCATATGCACGGAGGTTGGGAGCTGCTTTCCAAAAAATCAATTTCCTGCGCGACCTGCACGCTGACTTTAAAGAACTCGGACGCGCCTACTTCCCCGGACTAGATGTGGAGGAGTTTGATGAGCCAACCAAGAAACGCATCGAACAAGAAATTGAAAACGATTTCCTCGAGGCGTACAAAGGCATTGTGCAACTGCCCAAAAACGCCCGCTTAGGGGTATATGTGGCCTACGTGTATTACTTTCGATTGTTCCGCAAAATTCAGGCGCTGCCCAGCAATCGCGTGCTTGAAGAACGCGTTCGAATCAATAATAAGCGGAAGGTGGCCCTCTTTATCAGTTCATACTTCCGCCATAGTTTGAACCTGATCTGATGATGCCCCCACTCTTATTCCTTCTCTCAATGCTGTATATGTTTGGTGGCGAAAACGCCGAACTGAACGCCTGCAGAGAAGCCTACTTCAATACAACATCTGAAAAAGATGTACAGCATCTGCTTAGCATCAGTGGGCGAATCTGCGAAAAAGAACCCGCAGCTTTGGCTTATCAAGGCGCCGCATTGGCAATGAAAGCCGACTATGCGGTGAACCCTTACAAGAAATGGTCTTATTTCAATGACGGTAAAGACAAGATTGAAGAAGCGGTCAAACGTCAGCCAAGCAATGCTGAAATCCGCTTCCTCCGGTTGGGAATTCAGCTATTCACACCCTCATTTCTGGGATACGACGAAGCCATTGATGAAGATGTCGACCTCATCTGTGCAGCACTCAAAAAAGGCTGGATGATGGAAAATACAGACTTCAGAAAGCGAATCATCGGTTTTATGCTGACTTATGCTAAACTCAGCAGCGTGCAGCGAAATGAACTTGAACTCTTGAAATGAGCAACATCGATCAGGTCGTCCTTGTTGACGAAAATGACAATCCCATAGGCACTATGGAGAAGCTCGAAGCACATCAAAAAGGAGTGCTTCACCGCGCTTTCTCGGTATTCATCTTCAATTCTAAGGGTGAAATGCTCATTCACCAAAGAGCCCTCGGTAAATACCACAGCGGCGGTTTGTGGACCAACACCTGCTGCAGTCACCCACGACCACATGAAGACACCGAAGCTGCCGCCAACCGCAGATTGAGCGAAGAAATGGGCATGCAGGCTCCGCTCAAACACAGCTTCTCATTTGTGTACAAAAGCGCCTTCGTAAACAACCTCACAGAACACGAATTTGACCACGTATTCACAGGAACTACTGACGCAGCACCCGTGCCCAACCCTTCAGAAGTCATGGATTGGCGATATGTGACATTGAAACTGCTCGACCGTGAAATCGAAAACAATCCGGAGCAGTTTACCACCTGGTTCCGAATCTGCTACCCTAAAGTCCGAAATTCACTGCTCGTTAAGTGAAAAAAGTAGTCATTATCGGTGCTGGTATCGGTGGTCTTGCCACCGCATTGCGCCTGAAAAGGCGCGGTTGCGACGTAACCGTGCTCGAGCAAGCTGATACGCCCGGGGGCAAACTCAACGAATTCAGACAAACAGGCTTCCGCTTCGATGCAGGCCCCTCATTATTCACCCTGCCTTCTCTTGTGCAAGAACTGCTGGCCGAAGATGCCGGGCGCTTCACTTTTCACAAGCTTGATCGTTCTTGCCATTATTTCTGGGACGACGGCACTCGATTCACCGCCTGGGCCGACAAGAAAAAGCTGTCTGATGAGATACAGAAGGTTTTTCAGGTTGACCCGGCCCCTACCCTTCAACACCTTAAGAAAAGTGAGTTCCTCTACCGGTACACGGCCAAACTCTTCATGGAACGCTCCTTGCACAAGATTGGCTCTTACCTCTCAAAAGACGTCTGGGACGCTTTTGTACGGGTGCATCGTCTCCAGCTGAACGAATCAATGGATGAGGTGAACCGTAAGCGACTCAATCACCCCAAGCTGGTTCAGCTTTTCAACCGCTACGCCACCTACAATGGTTCTGATCCCTACCGCGCACCGGGTGTGCTCAACATCATACCCCACCTCGAGCATAACATCGGTACTTTCTTTCCGCGCGGAGGAATGTACCAGATTACACAATCCATCTACCAGACTGCCAAAGCCAAAGGAGTCAAGTTTCATTTCAATGAAGGAGCCACGCGCATTGAGGTCAATCAGAAAAAGGTATCTTTTGTTGAAAGCGCAAAACATCGCTATCCAGCTGATATTGTTGTGTCGAATGCGGATGTGGTGCCTACCTACCGCTATCTGATGAAAGACCAGGAACAGCCCGAAAAGATTCTCAGCCGAGAGAGGTCGAGCTCTGCACTCATCTTCTACTGGGGCATCCAACGCGAATTTCCCCAATTACATCTGCACAACATACTCTTCAGTGACAACTACCAGCAAGAGTTCGAGCACCTTTTCAAAGGAGATCACCCTTTTGAAGACCCTACAGTCTACATCAATATCACCTCGAAATGCCAGCCTAAAGACGCACCCTCGGGCATGGAAAACTGGTTTGTGATGATCAACGTTCCGGCGAATACAGGTCAAGACTGGTCAAAGTGGATACCTGTCTTGCGCAAAGCCATCATAGAGAAGATCAACAAGAACCTGAATACGGATATCGAGCCACTCATCGTGACTGAGCACCGTCTCGATCCGCTATCGATTGAGTCGAAAACAGGTAGCTACCAGGGTGCACTCTATGGCACCAGCTCGAATGACAAGATGGCCGCCTTTTTACGTCACCCTAATTTCTCAAGCAAAATCAAAGGGCTGTATTTCTGCGGCGGTAGCGTGCACCCCGGTGGCGGTATTCCACTATGTTTACTGTCTGCAAGAATAGTGGATGATCTAAGCGCCAAGGCACATGAATAAGCTGACCAAAGAACAAGTTTCAATTGGTGTGATGGCTATTCTTCATGCAGTAGGCATCATGGGCTTGTCTTTGCCTGATGAATACAGGCAGTGGTTTGTGCCCCTCACACCGCTCAACCTGGTCATTTCAGCCTTCTTTGTGCTCCGCCATGAAAGAAGTCCAAAATGGGGCTTGTTCGCCCTTGTCGCCGTCTTAGCCTACAGTGTGGAGGCACTCGGCATTCATACAGGATGGCCTTTTGGTGACTACTGGTACGGTTCGCCCCTGGGCCCGCACCTCTTTGAAGTTCCGATCCTGATTGGCCTGCTCTGGCTCCTGCTGCTGAATGGTGCCGCACATTGGGCCAGGCGAATCACAAAAAGCAAAGGCGGGCAAGTCGTTATCGTAGCTGGTATGATGGTCGCACTTGATTTCCTGATCGAACCGGTGGCCGTTGAATTAAACTTCTGGACCTGGTACGGCGTCGATATTCCCCTGACAAACTATGCCGGCTGGTTCGGAACTGCACTCATCCTTGCCGCCTTGCTGCAAACGAATCCTAAATTTGGAAACAACCGCGTTGCAGGCTTGTTCTTCTGGATACAAACTGCTTTCTTCCTCGCATTAAACATTTTGTTGCAATGAGCGCAGCACTTATCATCACAGGCACCTTTTTCTTCATGGAATTCATGGCGTGGTTCACCCATAAATACGTCATGCACGGTTTTATGTGGTATTTCCACCGTGACCATCACGTTCCTGAACCAGGATTCTTCGAGAAAAACGATGTGTTCTTCCTGATTTTTGCCATTCCCAGCTCCCTCTGTTTCATTTTCGGATCTATGAACGGCTTTGACTTCCGCTTCTGGATAGGCACAGGTATTGCGCTCTATGGCATCTGTTATTTCCTCGTGCACGATGTGCTTATTCACCGTCGCTTCAAGTGGTTCGATAAAACCACCAATGTGTACTTCCGAGCGATCCGAAAAGCCCACAAGGTGCACCATAAGCACCTCGGCAAAGAAGAAGGTGAATGCTT
The DNA here is from genome assembly GCA_018402085.1 of Flavobacteriales bacterium. GTDB lineage: Bacteria > Bacteroidota > Bacteroidia > Flavobacteriales_D > Sanyastnellaceae > Sanyastnella. The sequence continues at coordinate 1,738,286 of JAGYJM010000002.1, forward strand.
CGGTATGCTCGTTGTTCCTGTGCGATACTTTCGCGAGGCAAAAGCCTCGGATAGGCGGAAACGTGCTAATGCAGGAGGCTGATGGATAACAGCTATCTCTACCTACTGGTAAACCTTGGCAGTATCGCCGTGCCGGTGGCTCTCAGTTTTGACCAAAAAGTAGCCTTCTACAAAAAATGGAAAGCCTTCTGGCCGGCCAACCTCATTACCCTCGCCTTCTTCGTCACATGGGATGCCTTTTTCGAACACGCAGGTATCTGGGGTTTCAATGATACTTACCTCCTCGGACCGCGCATCTTCGGTCTGCCCGTTGAAGAATGGCTCTTCTTCATTTGCGTTCCATACGCATGTGTGTTCCTTTACGAAACCTTCAGAACGTGGATTCCAGGCTACCCCTTTAAAAAATGGGGTCAACCTACACTCGTAGCAGTCTTTCTGCTTTCCATCTTTCTGGTGATTCGCTATCCCGATCGCTACTACACATTCTACACCGCCCTGTTCACCGCCCTGGGCATAGCCGCACTGTGGCGCTCAAAACCGCAATGGATGGGCTGGTTCGCCTTCTCTTATCTGATTATCCTGATTCCTTTTCTAATCTCCAATGGCATCCTTACAGGCATCGAATTCTGGAACTATCCTGTTCTCAATGCTGCTCCTGATGGGGTTACAGATCAGATCGTCTGGTACAACAACGACCACAACCTCCGATTCCGGATACTTAGCGTACCCATTGATGACACACTCTATGGTTTCCTGCTGATCGGAATGAATGTGGCTATTTATGAAGTTCTCATCAAACGCTACCAGCTCAGGTGAGCTTCTACCGGACGATGATCGCTGTGCCGAACTTCATGCGTCTCAAAGTGCTCCACTCTCATTCCCCGACTATGCATCACATAGTCTATTCTGAAGAAAGGAAGGCTTCCGATGTAAGTACTGCCCAGCCCGTTGCCACCTGAAACGAAGGCATCTTCGAGGTGCGACGCAAATAACTCATACGCATATGAAACAGGCGTGTCATTGAAATCGCCACACACCACCACCGGGTGTGGTGAAGACGCAATGTGAGCAGCGATTTTCTCAGCCTGCGAAGCCCTCTTCCTGAAGGCCCTTGTCAGTCGATCAGCCAGGCGCTTTGCATCTTCCGGATCCGGCCCCTGTTCCATCGCTTCATAATCTTCCTGCTGAAAACGGATACTGGCCAGATGGGCATTGTACACCCTGAGGGTATCTCCATCAACTAAAATATCCGTGTAAATGCAGAAGTTATTGGCATCCGATTCAAAAGCAAGATCACCACTTTCAACAATGGGGTGTTTCGAAAAGGTCGCAACACCAAAATACTGCTTGCCGGTCATCTCGTGGGTGTAACGCTCGTGCACGTGTACATTATCTAGAAATTGCACGAGGGTATCTTTCGTGTCAAAAATCCCTTTGCGGTCAGTGTGATAGAATTCCTGAAAGCACAGCACATCCACGCGGTGTTCATCCAGAAAATCAAAGATCTTGTCACGTGTTGCACTTCCTTCTGACCAGTTGTACAGGTCAAAAATGCGCACGTTATAGGTCATCACACTCACACGGTGGGTATTTTTCGCTTTTTCTTGTTCGCGCGAAAACGCGCGGATGCGAACAGTGCGCTCAATGAAATCAGCCTGGATGATAAAAACCGCGATGATCGCCACTAACAAGAACCAACGCCTGCGCAGCAAGCTGTAAACCAATCCGAGCACCGCAAGAAAAAACCAGACGGGATAACCCAATCCGAAAAAAGCTAAGTACTGGGCACTGTTCGGAGATACCGATACCGCAACCGCCCCCAACACCATACCGAGCAAACCAATGAATGCAAATACACGTAAGATTCCGCCCGGGAGCTTACGAACAAGTCGTTTCATGATCAGAGTTCCTGGCTGTTACGGAAAAGATAGTCTTTCTCATCTTTAGTCAGGCTATCATAGCCTGACTTGCTGATCTTGTCAAGAATGGCATCGATCTTCTCCTGCCGCGTCTTCTTCTCTGCATTGTAGTCTTCATCAGTGCGGTAAGACTTCTGTTTCGGCTTACGTTTGTACTTGACCTTCATGGCCGGACGGCCTTTTCCGACATTCACGACCCGATCCAACAACCGCTCAAACCATGCCCCAATGTCGCGGCCTCTTCGCATCTGATACATCAGTGCAAATCCGTATGCGGCGCCACCGAGGTGACCGATCGAACCTCCGACATTTGAAGAGCTGCCAAGTGCCAGGTAGTCAAGCAATACATAGAAAATTGCCACGTACTTCAACTTCACAGGCCCCACAAGAATCAAACGGATTTCCATATCCGGAAGGTAAGTGGCGGTGCCGACGAAAATAGCCATGACGGCAGCTGAGGCACCGAGAGCGGTGCTTTTCACTTCTGAAAAAACCGGTAGCAGATTGTAAGCGAGAAAAAAAGTGACAAAGCCTGCCAGTCCGCCGAGCAAGTAAGTAGCCAGCAACTTCCGGGCACCAAAGTATTCGTGAAAAATGCGCCCTAAAAACCATAGAAAAAGCATGTTGAACAGGATGTGAAACAACCCATAATGGGTAAACATATGAGTCAAGATGCTCCATGGGCGAAGCAGCAATTCTCCGGCATCAGAAGTTGTTGCGAGGTAAAAATAACTGCTGTTCACAGGATGCAACCAGGCGATGCCTCCGAGAGAAGCTATGATTGCAAAGGTGCGCAACACGAGGAAAACCGCAAGGTTCACCATGATAAGACGAATGAGCATCCCGCCCATCCGCCAGCGCATTAAGATCTCTTCTTTAAAACTGTTCGCCATATCCATCCAGCGCTTTTGCGCTGCCTGACTTACTGCAACGATCGTGCCGCAGAACAAAAATGTTCACGTCGTCAGCGATTTCCACGTATTCAACCGCTCTCAGTAAAAAGTGTTTCGTTCGCGCTGCCACTTTTTCAGCATAATATACCCGAAAAGCATGCCCCCAAGGTGAGCAAAATGTGCCACGTTCGACCCCGGATTGCTGAAGCCCATAAAGAGCTCGATCGCACCGTAGATGAACACAAATACCTTCGCTTTAATAGGAATCGGTGGGAAAAGAAGCATCAACCGGGTGTTGGGAAACAACATCCCGAAGCCCAGCAAAATACCGAACACCGCACCAGATGCCCCTACCACAGGAATCCCGTAAAACATGCCGTAGAGCCTGTCATCCGGGAAATCCACTCTGTCAGGAAAAATGCGACCCGTGATTTCAAATATCTGCCAGGCATTTACGGCTTCATGCAGAAAAAACGCGCCTAATCCACAGACAAAGTAGTAAATCAGAAAGCGTCGTGAACCCCAGGTGCGCTCAAGGGCCACCCCAAACATGTACAGGGCGAACATATTGAAAAAAATGTGGGCAAAGCTCACGTGGCTGTGCATGAACATGTGGGTGACGATCTGCCAGGGCTGAAACATGGGAGATCCCGGATAAAACGCTCCAAACTGCTGCGTTAGAAAAGGAAGCGGACCATCACCGCCGATCACTTTCGTCGCCAGAAAAAAGATGACGTTAATTATAATCAGGTTCTTAATAACCGGCGTTGTGGGCTGCAGCATACTTATTCAAATTTCGACGCAAGGTCGTCGGGCGTAAATGTAACAATTGCCGGACGTCCTGTCGGACTATAATTCGGCACTTCGCAAGCAAATAAGCTATCAATGAGGTGGCGCATTTCCCGGGGTCTCAGTACTTGTCCTCTCCGAATGGCTCCTCCACGAGCCAGACCTAATGCCACACGGTTCAGCCCTTTGTCGGCAGCTTGCCTGCCCGTCTGTAACTCGACAAGCACGGCATCAAGCAGCTCTTTGGGCTCTTGCTGAGCAACATCCGCCGGAAGTCCTCGAACGATCAAGTCATTTCGGCCAAACTCGTCTATGTCAAAACCCATTTCCTGAAGCTCAGTCAGGGCGCTTTTCAAAAGATCATGATCGCTGACAGATAAGCTCAAATGCTGCGGATACAACAGCTGCTGACTCTCAACGTTCTCACGGTTGCGGTCATACTTTTCATAGAGGATCCTTTCATGTGCACATTGTTGATCCAGCACGATCATGCCACTTTTGATCGGCGCTACCACATAAGCACGACCGATCTGAAATACCGGAGCTTCATGTGCGACGTGATCTGCCTCCTGCTCCAGAGGCATCATCTCCCGTTGTTCTTGCCGGCTGCGCTCATCGTCGAGTATCTTATACACCTCACGCCAACTTCCTGCACCGCCGGTTTGAAGACCACCGCCTTCTCGCCCGCCGAGCCCGGTAGAGGGCTTGCGGTCTGAATCAAAAGGATTGTAATTCGGATTTACCTGAATCTGTGGTTCACGTATCGGACGGTCTTTATCTGGCATACCGATGTTCAACGAAGACTCCTGGTCAAAGTCAAGTGTTGGAGAAACCTGAAAGCGACCGAGTGCGCGCTTCACTGCCGCACGGAGAATGGTATAAATCGCACGTTCTTCCCTGAACTTAACCTCCGTTTTATTGGGGTGTACGTTCACATCAATTTGAGATGGGTTAACATCCAGAAAGAGCACATACATGGGGTGTTGACCCTGCGGGAGCAGCCCCTCCATGGCCTTACTCACTGCGTGATGAAAGTAGCTGTGCTTGATGAATCGGTCATTCACAAAAAAGAACTGCTCGCCTCTGGTTTTTCTGGCAAATTCAGGCTTGCCTGCAAAGCCGGTGATCCTCACAACATCTGTCTCTTCTTCAACCGGCAAAAGGCGCTCGTCATGCTTTTGTCCGAAAATACCTACCACCCGCTGACGCAGCGATCCGGCATTCAGGTGATACACCTCATTGCCGTTGTGATGCAGTGACATGCTAACGCCCGGATGCGCCAGTGCCACGCGCTGAAACTCATCCATAATGTGGCGCATTTCAACCGTATCAGACTTCAGGAACTGACGGCGCGCAGGAGTATTGTAAAACAGGTTGCGAATGGCGAAAGACGATCCCACTGCGCATTGCACCGGCTCGCATTCTTTGATGTCTGAATCTTCAACTCGCACCCGGGTACCTACCTCCTCTTCGCGCAAACGGGTTTTTAGCTCAACATGCGCCACAGAGGCGATAGACGCGAGTGCCTCACCTCGAAAACCTTTGGTGCGAAGGTTGAACAAGTCTTCAGACTGTGAAATCTTCGAAGTAGCGTGGCTCTCAAAGGCCATTCGGGCGTCATTGGTGCTCATGCCGCAGCCATCATCAATCACTTGAACAAGGGTGCGCCCACTGTCTTTCACAATGATGCGCACAGATTGTGAACCTGCGTCAATGGCGTTCTCAAGAAGTTCTTTCACCACTGAGGCCGGACGTTGAATCACTTCTCCGGCCGCGATCTGGTTAGCGACATGGTCAGGTAATAGTTGAATGATATCAGCCATTCTTAAAGGTATCGAGCACTTTTTTGAAATTAGTGGTTTCAGCCCATTGAAGCCCTTTATAGAGCAAATAAATTAGGATAACCAGGATGACAATGGTGCGAAAAGTCGCCCACAGGTTAGCGTCTGAACGCTTCTTGCGCCGGCTGCTGAAACGAATGCGCTCAGGCACGGCCTGCACGTCTTCTCCTCTCTCTCGCGCAATTTCGGCATCCAACCGTTTCTTCCGCTCCTCGATTTGTTCCTCTTCCGGGCGGTAGTAGGGCGACCGAAATTGAAAGCGTCGGGGTTCAGAACGTACATTGCGGAAGAAAAAGCGAGGTACTTTCATAAAGAAGCCTCAAAGGTAACGAAGTTCAAGCGAGCTTTCGTACCCCTCAATATGCTTTGGCCAGCGTCTCGAGCGCTTTTTCAGGAGCAGCTGCACCGGGGTAGAATGACAAAACGCGCTGAATAACTTCATCAACGATGGAATCGGGGCAGGATGCACCGCTGGTGACTATAATTCGTGGCTTATCACAGTCAGGAAGATAACCTGTGCTCAATACCTCCTCTTTTCGGTGTATATCGTAGTGATTGATTTCACTGTCTGAGATCAGGTGCTCAGCCATCTGGATAAAAAACGTCGGCATTGCCTCCTCGCAAAGCTCAACGAGGTGTGAAGTGTTGGAGCTATTATACCCACCCACCACGATCGCCAGATCTGCGCCTTCTTCCAGCAGCCCTTTCGTCGCACGCTGATTGTCATTAGTCGCGTAACAGAGTGTGTCACGTGTATCGGCAAAATGCTGCTTCAGCTCGCCTTCACCGTGCAAATCGAGCATCACTTGTTTCAGATAGTCAGCTATTTCCTGGGTTTCTTCGGCGAGCATAGTCGTTTGATTGACGACGCCTAACCGATCGAGGTGCCTCGCAGGGTCGAAACCTTCGCTGGTGCGTCCGTTGAAATACACCTCAAAGTCACTTAATGGCTTTTCACCGCGAATAAACCCTTCAAGAATTTTTACCTCGTCCAGGTTTTTGACCACCACGGCCGCACCGTGCTGCCTGGCATGCGAGAAGGTGGCACGGGTCTCTTCATGTTTAGGCTTCCCATGTATCACGATGGTATAGTCGTCTGACCCCAGCTTCAGTGATCGCTTCCATACCTTTTCAACGAACGGACAAGTGGTGTTGTAGCTCTGCACACCGATGTTGTGTGCTTTCAGGTAAGCTTCAATTTCAACCGTAGTACCAAATGCAGGCACGATCACGATATCTTCAGGCGTCAAGCTGTCAAACGGTATCAGTTGGTTTCCGTAAGTATCTTGAAGAAACTGCACCCCCCTGCTCTGAAGATCATCATTCACCGCCTGGTTGTGAATCATCTCACTCAGCAAAAAAATTCGCTTCCCGGGGTTCTCATTGATTGCCCGATATGAAATCTCAATGGCATTCTCTACTCCATAGCAGAAGCCGAAATGGCGAGCCAACAGCACCTGCAGCCTGCCAAAGTCAAGCACGCTTGGCGTAAAATCCTGCTTGCGAGGGTCAGTGGTTTTACGCAATTGCTTCACGCGACTAATGATCGGTGAACGGTAAGTTGTGGGGATTTCGAAGCTTCTCATACCTCATTTTAACCATTCAAAGGTAGCAATGTTCGACACGTAATGGCTTCACTCTTCTGGTCTATTGATGTGGCGCATGTGTTCGCGTTTTCAGCGTTCTTCTTTTTTGCTTTCGCCGTAAAAACGGCGGATGCGAACACGCTCCTAACGAAGCAAGCCGCGGCAGTAAGACTCGAGTTTTCCTCGCCGCCTCAATTTGCGCAGCGCACGAATGTCATCGTCTTTCTTGTAGCCCTCTACGCGGCTGGCCACATCCGCAATTACCTGCAGTCCGGCAACGTGCGCTGCCACAGGATCTACCGCCTGTGCAGGTTTCCCCAGTTGATAGGCAGCCATACCGTGCAACATAGGAAAAAGCAACTCAGGATACCTTTCCAAAAAAGGTAACGCCTCCGGTTGCAGTTCTATGATGATGTCAGGATGTCCGCTCAGCCACACCAGCACAAAGGCATTCAATCGCTGCCTTGCCTCCAGGCATTCATCCAACGAATGCGTGCTGAGCCACACCAACGCATCCGACGCTTTTGCGTCGCTTTCACGGTAATCTGCAACCACCTCAAACGATTGATCATCCGGCAGCTTCGGAGCCTCACACTGGCCACAAGCCCATAGTGGCAAGCAGCACAGAAGTAACAGCCCAAACTCAGCGGATCGTCGTTTCAGTAAAGCGGATGCTATAGGATTCGAGCTCTTCAAGAATCGGATGGTAGATTTCAGGTAAGATAGGTAAATGTACACCGCTCAACGAGAGCTGACCGTTAAGGATCATCTTGGCAGCGATGCCTACAGGCAGCCCCACGGTTTCACTCATCGCCGTATATGTTTGCGTTTCACCGATTGCAACCATTGAGCTGTGCACCTCGTGCTCCTGACCATCTTTCAGATAGTCAAAGCGGTGCCACATGACAATCATGTCTTTATCGTCTGGTTCCAATTTCCACTTGTCTTCAAGCAGATGCTGGAGCACTTTTGCAGGAGTTGCATGCTCAAGTCCGACTGGCGTATTCTCAAAAATACCGGTCCACCTCAGCATTTCCATCACCTCTTCACTGAGGTTAAGAAAGTTCTGTAGTTTCTCCTCCACAGGTAGTTCCGGATCGTACATCAGAAAGGCGTTGATAAAGTCGCGCCAGGACATTTTGCGGCAATCAACCTCAAAATCTTCAGTGGTGATACCTAGCTGTACGAACACATTCCAGGCCTCACAGAAGCCTTTGCCCCGAAGGGTTCCTCGGTAAATGGTGGGCACGTTTTCCAGTCCGTAGGTCTTACGATAAGACAAACTGTCTCGGTTAGCATAGCCCTCAAAGGTGCCATAGCCTTCAACATCAATGTCTTTATAACGCTCAAAGATTTTATGAATCGGGATGTATTTCAGCCGGTTTTGTTGAATGTACTGGGCAGTCCCCCCCATGCCGGCCATGATTACATTGCGCGGATTCCAGGTGAATTTATAATGCCACGGATTGTTATCGCTCTCGGGAGCGATAAGACCTCCGGTAAATGACTCAAAACGGATCAGCTCCCCCCCTTTCTTCTGAATGTCGTGAATGATCTTCATAGCACTCATGTGGTCAATACCCGGATCAACCCCCATTTCATTCAGGAGCAGCACTCCTTTGGCCTTTGCTGCTTCGTCAAGCGATCTCATTTCTTTGGAAATGTAACTTGGGGTAATGAGCGGTACTCCGAAATGAATGGCATCACCGGCCACATCGATGTGCATTGAAGCCGGCAACATGCTGATCACCAGATCAGCACCTGCGATCAGTTCGCGCCTTTTTTCACTGTTCCCGGCATCAAAACCGGTAGCATCACCACGTTGATGACCATTAATTTTAGACCTTGCCAATGCCTCATCCCGGTCAGCAACCAACACTTCCCAGCCTTCTGCTTCGCTTTCATTCAGCAGGTAACGCAACAGCGAAGAACTTGATCTTCCTGCGCCTATCACTACAATTCGCTTCAATTGAACTTCTCTTTAGATTGCGGTCAAATATAGCCTTTCACCCTTGGTTGGCGTTTCTGTACCGAAATAGTTACCAAAAAACTGTGGAAGACAATTTTTGGCACGAGAATTGAAAGGAAGTAATAAACCGTAATTTAGTCACAAATTTTTGGCACTATGAGACAACTTACTCTTATCATGATCACAGCGTTGCTCTCAGGCAACGCATTCGCACAGTCTGCTAACGGCGTGTTCTTCTCCGAATTTGGCGAGAAGTTCATCGTCTACATCAACAATGTTCAGCAGAATGACGAGTACAGCGCGAACGTGCGCGTAGAAGACATTGCGCAAGACTTTGTTCAGGTGCGCATTGACTTCGAAAGCGACGAGTACCCCGATTTCCAGGCGAACGCCGGTTTCGAGCGCGGACAAGAGACCACTTACCTGGTGAAGAAGAACCGCAAAGGTGAGTATGTACTTCGAGCTCGTGGCTTTATGCCAATCGCTGATGCCCCTCAGCCTGAAGCTCCTGCAGAACCGGCCGTTGCCCCGCAACCTGCCCAGCCGGTAACGCCGGCCCCGAGTGGCACCAAAACCACTACCACCACTACTACTACCACTAAAGGTGGAGACGGAGACGTTGGTGTTAAAATGGACACGCCCGGGGGTAGCATCTCCATCAACATTGATGCTCCTGACATGGACACCGAGATGGAAATCACCGAGACACGCACCGAAACGGTAGTAACTGAATCGTACGTAGAAGAACCGCAAGGCAGAATGACCCGTTCACAAGAAAGCGCGGTACCCGGTTACAACGGTCCGTTTGGCTGCGACTGGCCCACCGATGATGCCGGTTTTACCCAAATGAAGAAGTCTATCTCAGGTAAGACCTTTGATGACGCAAAAATGACTGTTGCCAAGCAAGCTACACGAAATAAGTGTCTTACTGCTTCGCAGGTCAAAGAAGTGATGGCCATCTTCACTTTTGAAGAAGATAAACTGGAGTATGCCAAGTTTGCATATGATTACACATACGATCAGGGTAATTACTACATGGTGAATGATGTCTTTGATTTCGAGTTTACCATTGACGAACTCAATGAGTACATCGAAAGCAAGTAGAACGAACGGTAGCTTACAATTTTAAAACTATGAGAATTCTCCTGCACTGTATCTTGATTCTGTTCGTTGCGGCTATCGCTTCGGGCTGCGCCACTTCTCGGTCGTTCTCGAAAAAGGGTTTAAAACTCGAAGAGGCCGGATTGTTAGAGGAGGCTGCACGCATGTACTATACCTCGCTGCAGAAAAACCGCACGAATGTAGATGCAAAGATCGGAATGAAGAATACAGGGCAGGTGGTTCTCAACAACAAGCTACAGGAGTTTGTGCAGCTCAAGTCTTTTGACAAAAAGAAAGAGGCGGTAGCCGCATGGGAAGATGCACTTAACTACAGCAATCGTGTGTCAAGTCTGGGGGTAGAACTCACCGTGGCGGAGTTCTACATGAAAGACTACGAAGACATGGAGCTGGCGTACATTGAAGAATTATATGACGAGGGCCTGGCTTTGATGGACAGTGGTGAATACGAGAAGGCTGAAGCTCGTTTCAAAGAAATTGCGCGGCTTGACCCTGAGCATAACGAAGCTACCGATATGGCTGACGTGGCTTACTGCGAGCCGTTTTACAAAGCCGGTAAAGAAGCTTTTGAACTCGGGAACTACCGTGAGGCATACGAGAACTTTGACAGCGTGATCGGGAGGGTTCCTATGTACAAAGATGCAGCGGCATATCGTCAAGAATCTCTTGACCTCGGCTTGTTCACTGTAGCCCTGCTGCCCTTTGAAAACGCGACCACTCGAAACGGTCTTGATGCAAAAGTGGAGGCCTATGCGCTTGAAGCCATGACCGGAGTGAAGGATCCTTTTCTGAAGGTGGTAGACCGTGCCAATATGGAGCTGATCCTTGAAGAGCAAAAACTCGGGCTGAGCGGCGTAATTGATGAAGAATCTGCTGTGAACGTAGGTGAACTGATCGGAGCACAGGCGATTCTCACCGGAACAGTGCTCAGCTATAGCCCGGTAGAAGGAGATGTGCAGCGCAGCATGCGCGAAGGCTTTGAACGTTATAGCGTTAAACGGTTGAACCGTGAAACCAATAAGTACTACTTTGAAACGAAATACCGCAAAACGAACTACCAGGAATTTACCCGTCAAAATACCGTTTCGGTGTCATTTCAATACAAGGTGATCTCCCTCAAGACCGGTGAGATTATCAAGTCACGCATCATTGAGCAGTCTGAAACGAGCACGGCCACATGGGCAGAATACGACGGGGAACTGCAAAACCTCTTTCCGATAAGAGGTAATGGCGTCAATACGAACATGCGCGCACAGCAGCAGCTGCACGCACTGATGGGCGCTCAGCGTACCCCGATGACTACTGATCAACTCACAAATGATGTGTTTCAGAGTGTGACAAGACAAATGAAAAATGAAGTAGGTACGCTGATCAGAGATTTGGTGAAGTGAATAAGATACTCAAACATACCGTATACATAATGCTCCTCTTGCTGGTGGCATCCTGCACACCCAACAAAGAGGTAGCGATGACCCCTGAACGACCAATGCCAGATTGGGTGCGGTCAAGGCCAATCAACCCTGCCTATTACATTGGTGTAGGCTCGGTATCGAAAAGGATTGAACCTGTTGAATACGCTTCTGTAGCCAAGAAGAATGCGCTGAATGATCTGACCAGTGAAATACGGGTGACGGTAAAAAGCGAGAGTTTTCTCAATACGATGCAGGTCAATAAACAGGTTCAGGAAGAATTCAATTCAACCATCGCCACATTCTCTGACGAAGAAATTGAAGGCTTTGAAATCGTAGACAACTACGAGACAGAGACCGACTATTGGGTATTTTATCGCTTATCGAAAGCCCGGCACGAACAGATCCGACAAGAGAAAAAAACGGCGGTCATGCGCGCTGCATATGACCACCTGCAGCGGGCCAGGCAAGCGCGTGAAGACGCAAACGTCACTGGTGCAGCTGATGCGTATCTGCGCGGTTTATTCGAAATGAAAGAATACTGGAATGACGTCAATCGTTTCTCCGAAAATGGCAACGATATCTACCTCGATAACCAGATTTTTCAAGAATTCAAGTCACTTGTCAGCAAGGTCAAACTTGCGGTAGAACCGGCTGAAATCATGCTGAACGCTGATAATAGTTTTTCACAGGAAGTTCGTGTATATGCAAAGCTCGACGGTAAGCCGGTCAGCAGTTTGCCTGTGACCTACACCTATGACAACGGCAAATACCGCAATGAATTTGAACGAAAAACCGATGGCACAGGAGCATTGACCATTCAGATCGGGGATGCTGATCTCGCTAAACCAAACAACCAGCTCGAGGTTTTTCTTACTGCTACCTCTCTTGAGCCGCAAGATCTTGACCGAAAGCTGATGGATCCGCTTGTGGAAGGCACACGTTCAAGTACAACGGTGGTTCCAATTCGTACCGAATTACCCAGCGTCTTCTTCAAAGTGAAAGAGTTTAACCTCGGCGAAGACCTCGGCACAGAACGCCTTGCAGCTCCATTGCGCGAAGCCATGAGCAATAAAGGCTTCAGATTTACTACATCTGAAGAGAAAGCCGACTATATTGTGACCATTGAAGGCGCCACCCGAGAAGGAGGAACATCTCAAGGATTTCATGTAGCTTACCTTGATGTCGATTACGCCGTTAGCGATAGAAAAGGCAATATGTTGCTTCAGAATAGCGAAAACAATATCAAAGGACTGCAACTGAACTCCAAATCTGCCGGACTGGAAGCCTACAAAAAAGCAAGTAAACGAATTGAAAAAGAGATCGTTGATGATATTCTAGACGCCATTTTTTAAATTTTGGCACGATTTTAGATGTACACAAAGCAACAAACTGTTAATGCAAAACCAAGGGATATGAAAAAACTGACTGCAACCCCGAGTATGCTCCTTATGATGTTCATGGCCTTCGCCATCGTAACCACAACAGGATGCAAAGGAAAAAAAGAAGTTGAAGAGCCGAAGCCGGCAGGCGAGGTGCTGATCAACGAGTACTGTTCAGGTGCGAAGTACATGTCTGACTCTGAAGCCTTCCGCGCAAGTGCTACAGGAGAGAGCATGAGCCGCGAAACAGCAAAGAAGATTGCTCGCTCAAATGCGGAATCGAGACTTGCACGTTCAATCGGCGTGACCATTCAAGTGGTAACTGACAACTACGTCAATTCTACCAAATTCAATAACAAAGAGGAAGCCACGAACACATTCAATGAATTGGCTCGTGCTACCATCGACGAAGAACTCCGAGGAGCAGTCGTCATCTGCGAAGAACTCACGCAAAAGCCAGATCAGAACTACGTGAGCTACATCGCCATCGAACTCTCAGGAGACGAATTGGCCCGCGCATACAGCGAGCGCCTGTCAAACGACGAGCGCATCAAGGCAGAGTACAACTACGAAAAGTTTAAAGAGACTTTCGAAAAGGAAATGGAGCGCATCGGTAACGAGCAATAACGCCAGATCCAAAATAAACCGCTTTCAAACCCGGGTCGACTTGACCCGGGTTTTTTATTTCTGAAGATTTGCGCTTTACTATATTTGAACTTGCCTATAATGATTCTGACATGACAAAGTTCTTCATACTCCTGGCCGGCTTCCTCTTCTCTATCAATACCCGGGCGCAAATCTATGGTGAGGTGATCTATGGATGGGATTTTTCAGATGGGATTCCGGACGGTTGGGAAAACGGCAGTGAAAGTGGTATTGCCCAGTGGGAATATCGCGGTGTTGATACCAATCCTGACAATACGGTAGCTTCTCAAGGATCATGCGGTGGAAACAGTGTCATCGTTGACAGCGAAACGTCTGACAATGGTTTCGTAATCTTCGATTCTAACTACTGGGACGATCCCATAGGTCCGTGTGGAAATATCGGATCCGGCGAAGACCCCGGCCCGCACACCGCTTGGCTCACCACCGAAACTCTTGACTTTTCAGACTACAGTGCGGTGGTACTCACCTTCAGGCAACAGTACAGACATGAACAAGCAGAAAGCCGCGTGCTTGTTTCACTTGACGATGGTGAAACATGGGAACCCGTACTTAGCAACCCCGGAAATTTTGCATTTAGCGATCCCGGAGTCTGGGGCACAGCGAACCTGTCTGACATTGTTTCGGGGGAGAGCAACGTTCGTATCAAATTCGAATTTGATGGATTTTACTACTGGTGGATGCTCGATGACATTGCATTGTACATCCCTAATGACAATGACCTTCTCATCGAAGGGGTACAATTCACAAATTACGATGGTACCAATCCACCCGCGGGTTTCGGAGACATGGAGTACGATTCCTGGCCTTCCATGATGCTTCCCGACTTCAACTTCTCTGCCACGGGTGCTAATATCGGCGGACTTCAACAGACCGGGGTGGTGATGAATGTGCGGATCACCAACTCCTCGGATGAATTTATCTTCAGTCAAGATACAGAACCAGTGGATCTGGTTCCCGGCCAAGCCCAGCAATTTGCGCTGCAAGCATCCTATTCTCCGCCATCGATTATTGATGATTACACCATTCGCTTCCAAATTTCCCAGGATCAAGATGAGGAGGCACCTGCAAATAACCAGCTCTTCAAAACATACAGCGTCACCGAATTCACCTATGCCAGAGATAAAGGCCCGGCTGACAACCTTTACATCCCGGGAGGCTTCTTTGCCGACATCCCCGTTGAGGTGGGCAACATATACGAGTCAACGGTTCCAAACCTCCGTTTCCACAGCATTGGTGTGGGCCTTGGCGAAGGCACACCGGTGGGTTCGCAAGTTTATGGAATTGTCTATGACGCCGGGCTCGACATGATCATCACTCAAACTGAACCCTACACCGTGAATGCGTGGGATATTAACGGTATTGGTGACGAGAGAATCGTTCACCTCGAATTACCTGAAGACCTGCTTACAGTTGCTGACACGCTCTACACCGTACTGGTCGGTTCGGCATCAGACGCCCCCCTCGTCATTGCACGAAGTGGTGCCACCGTGAGTCAGGAGTCTGTGATCAATGCCCCCGAAAATAATAACCTTGCCTACCTTCTCAGGGCTCCACTGGTGCGTATGCACCTCTTTCCTGAAAACGTTGTGCCCGGCTGCACTGACGTTGCCGCTGCTAATTTTGAACCAGCAGCAGATACTGATGACGGATCATGCCGCTATCCGGGATGCACTGATGAAAGTGCTGACAACTATGATCCGCTGAGTAATTTTGAGGATGCCTCCTGCGTTTTTTCGGGCTGTACCGATCCCGAAGCCTCTAATTATGATCCCATTGCTACCGTTGATGACGGTTCATGTGCTTACCCTGGCTGCACTGATGAGAACGCCAATAACTATGAAGAAACAGCCAATGTAGATGACGGCTCATGCGAGTACAATGAAGCATTTCTTTCAGCGAGCACATTAAGTGGCTGTGCACCACTCACAGTCAATTTCACGAATCAGACCGACGTGGTTGACAACGGTACATGCAGTTTCACCCTGAATGGAGAGCTGATCCTCAGCACATGCGAAGAAGCCTTCGAGCTGACTTTCGAGAATCCCGGTAGTTATGAAGTGACTTACATCTATGCCGTAGATGACTTTGAGTCGTCATTTACCCTTGATGTCATCGAAGTATTCGAAGTTCCTGCAGAACCACTCGTGGTCTTCGATAGCGAAGCCAACACCTTGACATGCAATGGCTGCGAAACCGCTGCACAAATCATCTGGTACCAGAATGGCGAAGAATTCATCATAGGTGAGGCACAAATCACCATCATAGACAGCGGTGATTACAGCGTTGAAATTGTGACGGAGGAAGGATGTAGCTCTATCAGCGAAGAAGAATTTTACGTCATCACCGGAGTAGAAACGATTCAACTATCTTCAGTACTGGTCTATCCCAACCCTGCCAACAGTTATGTGAATGTGCAAACCGACCAACGCTTTCACGAGGTGGAGTTGCTGAGCAGTAGGGGACAATTGTGCCGGACATTCGGTGCCATGGAAGGCCAACAAATCTTGTCAGTTGAAGGAGTCTTACCCGGGCTGTACATTCTCCGCATGCGCAATGACCACCTCATCTTACAGCGTCCGCTGATGATTCACTAATCAGGCAAACCAGCGGAAAAGCAGATATACCAGGCACAACAGAAACATAAGAAAAGATATCTTGTTGATGCCGTGCATTACACGCAGGTTCAGGTTGTTCTCATTCTCTTTCTTAAAGAGATTGAGCGGGTTGATATAGTAGAGAACTTTCTTAAAAAACACAGGATCCGTTTTGGTCATAACCGTTGGTATTCCGCTTTGTTCTCACTTTTGCTCAA
The DNA here is from genome assembly GCA_018402085.1 of Flavobacteriales bacterium. Classification (GTDB taxonomy): domain Bacteria; phylum Bacteroidota; class Bacteroidia; order Flavobacteriales_D; family Sanyastnellaceae; genus Sanyastnella. The sequence continues at coordinate 1,754,671 of JAGYJM010000002.1, forward strand.
AGGCTATGGCAGATATCTCAACGCGCACCCCTTTGGGTAGGCCGGCGACCTCTACTGTCTCACGCGCCGGATAGTTGCCTTCGAAGTATGTGCTGTAAACCTCATTCACCTCTTTGAAGAGGTTCATATCAGAGACGAAGATACTCACTTTCAGCACTTGCGGGAATCCACTTCCTGCCGCTTTCAACACCTCTCCCAAGTTCTGCATGACCCTGTGTGTTTCTTGCTGAATGCTGCCCTGCTTGAGCTCTCCACTGTCGGCGTCAATGGCGATTTGCCCGCTCGCAAAGACCAGTCCGTTGTACTTGACCGCCTGATTGTACGGACCAATAGGCGTTGGCGCAGCTTTCGTCTGAATGATTTCTTTCATTGCTGTAATTTTGCTCTTCAAAAGTAAGCGATTGCGGATTCTTCTTATCGATAATTACGACTCCTTCACTTTCAATCTGGCGCACTACCTGATGCAATCCGGTGCGTCTGTTGAGGTGCATCGAAATGATGCGATCCCCGCTGAGATCATGGGAGTGTATGACGCCGCGGTGCTCTCTCCTGGTCCGGGCATTCCCGAAGAAGCCGGAGAAATGATGTCATTTATCCGGCGCTTTGCGCCGAAAATACCCCTATTGGGAGTGTGCCTTGGCCATCAAGCCCTTGCTGAACACTTCGGGGGCAAGATTGTCAACATGACCTCAGTATGTCACGGAAGCAGCACTGAATGCAAGGTCGTAGCAGATGATCCTCTCTTTGAAGGACTATCAGCCGCTTTTGAGGTCGGGCATTACCACTCATGGATGGTTGATGCAGATCAGCCCGGAGCCGATATTTCGATCATCGCTAAGAACACACCCGGCTGGGTGATGGCTATTCGGCACAAATATCTGCCTTTGCATGGCGTGCAATTTCACCCTGAATCAGTGATGACACCGGAAGGACAGCGGATCATCAATAATTGGGTTTCCTTTGCAGAGACCTATCGGACTAGAGGCCATGACCGGAAGAATGATTCAGTTGAACCTGTAGGGGTTTAGTTCAGGATCCCGTTCTGACCTCGACGTGCCTGAAGTTTGAGGTCTTGCAGCAACGAAGACTTCACATTGAGTTGCAGACTGAAGCTCTGACGAATGCCAAAAGGTATCCAATTAAAGGTGAGTTCCCAGCAGTGCAAATCCCAGTAAAGATTTAGCTGAGTAGAAGTGAATTGTCCGGCTACGAGATCGTAACCGCTGTCAAAACCGATCTTCCAGCGTTCGAGAACCGTAAAATCACCGCGAAACATAATGCTCTGAGTGATGCGGTCTTGGTCGCTCTGCGCGGCGACATCCCATTGCCTGTTGAGGTCAAGCGTATAGCTGAGACGGAGCGACCACGGTATATTGAAATCTACAAACTGGTCGCTGTTCTGCTCAATGGCCTCAAGCTGTTCTTCTGTAGCGTTGCTCTCATCGCGCTCACCACGACGCTGCTTACTTCTGATATTCATATTCAGTGCCACTGATGCTGAGCGAAGCCGCAATAGCTGTCTCCCAGATTCAGCCATAAATGCATCAATTTCACGTCCGAGACTATCGCGCTGATATGCAGAGTAGATGGAGCCGACGTTCATCGTGAGGTTATTGAAGAGTGTGGTGAACCCGCGCACTGAGATCGGTGCTAGATTCAAAGAATCAGCTATCATATTGTAGCTGCTCGAAACGATGAAATTCTCGATCAGCTTGACTTTTTTCGTCGCCCCTCTTCCCTTCTCCCGGTCAAGGGTTTTCATTTCGAGGTTATTGGAGAGCGAGAAATTGAGGTTGAACTGTTCATTTGTATTTCCGGGTCGAAATCGTGCCGCATCAAAGGTGGTATACGATTGCAAGTTGCCCTCTTCCCCATCGAAATAGAAGCGGTTACGGTTGAATCGCGGCACATATGACACCCCTGCTTGAGGCGTAACTACATGTCGGATGGCTTTCAGTCGTTTTGACTTTCTGAAGTTGAAGGTACCGTAAAAGCGAGTGTTGAAGCTACCGCTGGCTCTCCAGTCGCGGGCAGAGCGGAAGCCGCTGAGGGTATCGGTTTCGAAAGCTCCAGTAGCTTGATCCTGCACTTCATCTACGTATTTGAAGGTCCAGTATTCATTGTAGCTGAAATTAGGTGTGAAGCTTACAAAGCCAATTTTCCCCTGGGTTGAGAGCGTGGCGCTTTGGCGAATGCCATTTTGCGAGCTTCGTGAGAGTTCACTTGCCTGATCCCAGCGAATGTTCTTCACATCTTCCCGCAAGAGGTTTTCAAAATTTGCCGAGTAGGTCAATCCGATTTTATCGTACCACTTGCGGCTGGGTGTTTTTCTTCCAAAGAGCTTTGAAACCGGCAGATTGGTGCGATTTCGGTTGAGTGTAATACCGGGAAGCAGCATTTCCACATTACCGGTGGAAGAGTTTTGCGAGTGCCTGGCATTGACTGCAACGCTGTATGGTGTTCCGGGAAAAGATTTGCTCCATTGGGCGCTCGATGTGAAAGTATTGGAGAGGAACTCGGTTTGTGAACTGTTAAGGTTGTTCCGGAAGTTATTGGCGGTACCGAAGTTGATGTTGGTTGAAAAATTCGAGTTTGGTCGTGCTTTGGGGTCCTGCCTGTGATTCCAGCGGACAAAGAACTCTGTTGCCTTAGAGAAATCCGGCAATTCGGGGATTCCCTGGCGGATGACCGTTCGGGAGATATTGAATGAGCCATTAAATTTGTAGCGCTTCCGATAGTTGGTGATGTTTCTGAGGCTCCAGCTTCCTCTTGAATAAATGTCACCTAAGATCCTCGTGTCAACCGTTCTTCCGATTGGAAAATAATATCCTCCGTCTTTGAGAAAGAAACCGAGGTTATTCGCGTTGCCATATCCTGGAAAAACCACCCCGTGTGTGCTTTCGTTCTTCGTAGGAAACCATGCAAAGGGCAACGCGAGCGGTGTAGGTACTTTCCGGATTTTCATGTACAAGGGCCCGCTCACCACCTTCTCATCAGGAACGATAATCGCCTTGCTCAATTGAAAGTGAAAGTGCGGGTTCTCAGCGTCGCAAGTCGTGAATTTTCCGTCTTTGATATGGATCCACTCATTGGTATGCCGCTTTGAGCTGCCGGCGTGAAATACGGCTTCTCCCTCCTGGGTTACAGCAACCTTACTGAAGCCTTTCTGAGACTTAAAGTTATAGCAGAGGTACTCTTGCGTAAAAGACTGGCCCTCATCATCAAATAGCGGCTTACCTGTAAGCACACCGGTTGAATCGGGAACGCCGGTCGCACAGGCTTCACTTGCGCCAAAATCATACTCGATGAATGCGGCTTCCAGCGTCATTTTTTCATACTTCACAACTGCGCTACCGTAGAGCCTGACCTTGTTGTTGATGGCGTCAAAAACGATAGAGTCTTGCGCGTCGTAGAAAATGCTTGCATTTATTGCCGCTTCACTTTGCACCGTCACACTATCAACGCCTGTGCTATCGTTTGAAAGAAGAAGCCCCTCCTGACTGACGATCAATGAATCGGTCTGGGCGGGAACCGCCGTGGTGTCAGATTGAGCGAATGAGTGAACCACCCCTATTATCAACAGCAGCGCGAGGATAATTCGGCGAAGACCTGCCGTATCCGGGTGAACGTTCATTTTACCTTTGACCATAGTGCCGAAACGGCGACCAAAGCTACGATAAACAAAAAAATCGCAGCATAGGTGTACACCGATGAAGAAGATCAAAATTTCAAACGGTAAACGAATCGCAGCCAGCTTTCTTGTACTGGCCTACATTCTTTTTGTGAGCTTCACTCCGGAGGAGCCGACGGGCGTGGTGCGCACCATCATTCTAGACGCCGGGCACGGAGGGAAAGACCCCGGAAACCTCGGCACGGGCAGATACAAAACGACAGAAAAGGATATTACGCTTGATGTTTCTCTCAAACTCAAAGCCTACCTCGAAGAGGAGTACCCGAATATCCGCATTGTGCTGACGCGTGATGACGATGCTTACCCTACCTTGAATGACCGGGTAGAACTGGCCAATCGCAATGCAGCAGACCTGTTCATTTCCATTCATTGCGACGCCTTCACTCGTCCGTCTGCCAAAGGTTCCAGCACCTTTGTCATGGGAATGCACCGTTCGGAAGAAGCGTTGCGTGTGGCCATGAAAGAGAACGCTTCCATTTTCAAAGAAGAAAACTACGAGGAGCAATACAGTTTTGACCCAAACGATCCCGACACCTATATCGCAATGACTCTGCGGCAGAACACTTATCTTGATCAAAGCCTGCTGCTCTCGTCTTATATCCAGGAGCAATTTCGGGAGCGGGTAGGCAGGGTTGATCGCGGCGTGCGGCAGGCCGGGTATTACGTCATCTGCTTCACAACCATGCCAAGTGTGCTCGTTGAACTGGGTTTTCTGACCAACAACGAAGAAGAAGACTTTCTGAACAGCGATGACGGCAAAGTTTACATGGCTTCAGCGATATTTCGCGCTATTCGCGATTACAAGAACAAGATGGACGAGGCAGGAGCCATTATCGTTGATGCAGAAGAAGTGCTCAAGCCTGTTGAGCATGAAGAAGCGATTGAGGTACCAGCGGTTGACCGCGCAGAAGCGCGGGATGACCAATTGTGGGCCAGCCTCATTGTTTCTGAGAAATGTCGAGGTGTACGGTTTCAGGTGCAGATCGCCACGTCTTCGGAGCCCATTCCGTTGAAATCTGAACACTTTAACGGGCTGTCTGAGGTAGATGAGTACCTTAGCAACGGCTTGTACAAATATGTCGCCGGGTGTACCAAAGACTACAATAAAGCCCGCGAGATGCAGGAAATTTTGCGAACCAACGGTTTTGACGGAGCTTTCGTAATTGCCTTTAACGGCGATCAGCGAGTTACCCTGCAGGAAGCTCTCGATGAACTGCGATAACGAAGAGACAATTTGAAAGGCGTTTCGAAAGAGTTTAAGATTGGTATCATTGTGATCGTGTCACTGGTACTGCTCGTGATCGGGATTAACTACCTGAAAGGAATCAACCTTTTTATTCAACAGCGGTCTTTCTACTCGGTCTACGAGAATGTAGACGGACTGGGGCCATCTAACCCCGTGGTGCTGAATGGTTTTAAGGTAGGTCAAGTCAGCAATGTTGACTTTCACCCTTCCGGAGACGGAAGTCTGGTGGTGAAGTTCAACATCGATCAGAAAGAGCTGAAAATACCCTCAGATTCAAAAGCCAAGATATTCAGTTCTGACTTTTTCGGTTCAAAAGCAATTGAGCTCATCATGGGTGATTCTGCCATCTACGCTGAGAACGGTGACACCCTGGATTCTGAGATTCAAGTCGGACTGGCGGAGGCCGTGAGGATTGAGCTGATTCCTCTAAAGAATAAAACCGATCAACTTATTGAAGGGGTAGATGACATTCTCGAAAACCTGAAGCAAGTCTTTGATGACGATGCGACCAAAGGCTTGCCCAAAGTGTTTGAAAGTCTGCAACGCACCATGGAGACCCTCGAGAAAACCACCCTGCGGCTTGATACCACCGTTGCACGCAACAGCTCTACGATCGACGGTATTTTTGACAATGTTTACAGCATCACCGATAATCTCGAGAAGAATAACGAGAAGCTCAGCAACATCATCACCAACTTTGACGCTGTCAGTGACTCACTCGCCCGACTGGAGCTTTCTGCTACCCTTCAAAAGGCTGACAGTGCGCTGAGTACCTTCGCCGAAGTGGCCACTAAAATCAATGATGGCGACGGCACGATCAGCATGCTGCTCAATAACGACACTCTGCATACAGCTCTATTGCAAACCAATGAGGAGGTGCAATACCTGATCAATGATCTTTACATGAACCCCTGGAGGTATGTGAACGTTTCTATCTTTGGAAAGAAGCAGAAATCAAAGTTCTCTAAACGCGAACTCAAGCAGCTCCGTGACCTGGTTGATGAACAACTTCAAAACGGCTCGGTTTCTGAAGAATAGACGTTATGATTGCACAGATACTTTTTATTCTGGTGCTTGCAGCAGGCATTTTCCTGTTTGCACGCCGCATCCGGGAAATACGCAGAAACATTGGTCTCGGCCGATCTGAAGAAAGGAGCGACCAGGCTGGAAAACGCCTGAAAGTAATGACGCTTGTTGCGCTGGGCCAGTCTAAGATGGTCACACGTCCGGTTGCCGGACTCATGCACATTCTGATTTACGTAGGATTCATTATCATCAACATCGAAGTTCTAGAGATCCTGATTGATGGTGTTACCGGTCACCACCGGATTTTCGCCTCAATGGGCATGGGTTCGCTATATGATGTGCTGATTGCCTCCTTTGAAGTATTGGCTGCAGGTGTATTGTTGGCTTGTGTGGTTTTTCTGATTCGAAGGAACCTCATGAACATCCGGCGTTTTCACGCCGCTGAAATGACTTCCTGGCCGAAATCAGACGCGAACATTATTCTCGTGGTTGAAATCTTATTGATGTTCGCATTTCTAAGCATGAATGCAACCGACTCTATACTTCAGGATCGTGTAGCGGAAATGCAAGAAAACAATGAACCCGTCAGCGAAGCGCTCAGCCACTACATTGACGCGGGATCCTTTCCGGTGAGTGATGCCTTCTTCCGCCCAATGTTTGAGGGCATAGAAAGCAATGCTACCCTTATGAATGTGGAGCGCTTTATGTGGTGGTTTCACATCGTGGGCATTCTTGCATTTCTAGTGTATGTGCCTTATTCTAAGCACTTTCACATATTCATGGCCTTCCCGAATACATGGTACAGCAAGCTAGATGCCATCGGAAAAGCATCTAACCTGAAGAGCGTCACCAATGAGGTAAAGTTGATGCTTGACCCTAACGCGGATCCATTTGCAGCGCCGGCGCCAGACCCAAATGCAGACCCGATCAAATTCGGAGCCAAAGATGTGCAAGACCTGAGCTGGAAACAGCTTTTTGACGCTTACACTTGCACTGAATGCGGAAGATGCACTTCTGTTTGTCCGGCAAACCAGACAGGTAAGCTATTATCGCCGCGTAAAATCATGATGGACACACGTGACCGTTTAGAGGAAGCCGGTGAAGACCTCGATGAGAGCGGCAATGTGAAGACCGATGGAAAGACGCTCTTACGAGATTACATCAGCGAAGAAGAACTTTGGGCCTGCACCACCTGCAATGCTTGCGTAGATGCTTGTCCGGTCAATATTGACCCGGTCAGCATCATCATCGATCTCCGCCGCCACCTGATCATGGAAGAAAGTAAATCGCCTGAGAGCATCACAGCGATGTTCAATAACGTTGAAAACAATGGAGCTCCGTGGGCCTTTCCCGCTGCAGATCGCGGAAAATGGGCCGAAGAAATGGAAGCCTAAACCTGATGACCATGGCAGAAAAAATTCAAGTTCCCACAATGGCTCAAATGGCCGCCTCCGGAGAAGTACCTGAAATTCTCTTCTGGGTGGGTTGTGCCGGCAGCTTTGATGACCGCGCAAAAAAAATCACCAAAGCGATCGTGCGAATACTTCACCATTGTGGCGTCAAATATGCTGTGCTTGGGGCTGAGGAGAGCTGCACAGGCGACCCTGCGAAGCGCGCCGGTAATGAGTTTCTGTATCAGATGCAGGCTATGCAGAACATTCAGGTACTCAACGGTTATGAAATCAAGAAAATCGTGACCGGATGTCCGCACTGCTTTAATATCATGAAAAACGAGTATCCTGAACTCGGCGGCACCTATGAGGTGGTGCACCACACACAACTGATCAACGACCTTATGAAAGAAGGCCGTCTTCAGGTAAAAGACGGTGGTAGTTTCAAAGGAAAACGAATCACCTTTCATGACCCTTGTTACCTCGGACGGGCAAATGATGTCTATGAGGCGCCTCGCAAAGCTCTTGAGCAGCTCGATTCGGAGCTGGTAGAAATGAAGCGCTGTAAATCGAAAGGGCTCTGCTGTGGAGCGGGCGGGGCGCAGATGTTTAAAGAAGCTGAGCCGGGTAACAAAGAAGTCAATGTAGAGCGAACGGAAGATGCCCTTGAAGTGTCTCCGAACGTCATTGCCACCGGATGTCCGTTCTGCAACACCATGATGACAGATGGCGTGAAGAACTTCGAAAAAGAAAGTGAAATTGAGGTAAAAGACGTCGCGGAACTGATTGCAGAAGCCGCTGACCTGATCTGATCACTCCTCTGCCCCATCGCCCCTCGTGAAAGACCGCAGAATGTGCTGCGGAGGCGCGGCTATTTGGCTATCTTTGGCCGAATCAGAAAGCTTGATGCATGAAACTACTTGATGGAAAAGTGGCTCTCATCACGGGAGCGTCCCGCGGGATCGGGAAAGGAATTGCAGCTACATTTGTTCGGCATGGGGCTACCGTTGCCTTCTCTTACCGTTCATCAGATGACAAAGCGAAAGCTTTGGAAGAAGAACTTGCTGCGCAGGGCGGAACCGTCAAAGGCTTTCGTTCTGACGCCGCAAAATTCGACGAGGCTCAACAACTTGTTGATGCTGTAGTGAATGAATTTGGCACCATTGATATCCTGGTTAATAATGCGGGCATCACGCGCGACAACCTTCTTATGCGGATGTCTGAAGAGCAGTGGGATGAGATCATGGAAGTGAACCTTAAATCGTGCTTCAACCTGACGAAGGCCGTCATGCGCACCATGCTCAAGGCCCGCAGTGGATCTATTATCAACATGAGCTCTGTGGTGGGTGTGAAAGGAAATGCCGGACAATCGAATTACGCCGCATCAAAAGCAGGCATCATTGGTTTCAGCAAATCTGTTGCCGCAGAACTGGGGTCGCGAAATATTCGCTGCAACGCTATCGCACCCGGCTTTATCGAAACAGAAATGACCGATGCACTCGATGATAAGGTGGTACAGGAATGGCGTGAAGCGATTCCTCTCAAGCGCGGCGGGTCAACTGAAGACGTCGCCAACCTCGCCCTCTTTCTCGGCTCTGATATGAGTGCCTACATCACCGGGCAAGTCATCAATGTAGATGGTGGAATGCTCATGTAAGCCCTAACTGACCTTGGAAATAATCTTTGAACACCCCTCCTGGCTTATTCTTGTCTGTGCCCTCAGCGCGGCCTTACTTGCCGTATTTCTCTACCGGCGTGATCGACTCAATCGGCACATTGGGGCAGGCCTTCGGGTGTTTCTGGGATTCATGCGATTTGTGGTTTACTTCCTTGTTGCAATATTCTTGCTGCATCCACTGGTCAAGAGCACTGAACAAGAAACGGAAGAACCGGTCATTGTCATCGCACAGGATAACAGCGAATCCGTCATGCTGGCTGCTGACTCCTCTTATATGCGAACCCAGTGGAAGACTGAACTGGAAAGGCTGAAACAAGAACTTGAAGCAAATTACCAGGTCAGAACCTTCACCTTTGGCGATCGCCTGAACGAGGGGATGGACAGCCTCCTTTTTCAAGAGAAAACCACCGATCTCAGTGCGCTCTTCGACGGACTCTACAACCGGTTTAGTAACCGGAATCTTGGCGGAATCATCATCGCAAGTGACGGTATCTATAACGTAGGTAAAGACCCCCGTTACACAGGAAAAAAGCTCAATGCCCCCATCTTTACCGTGGCACTGGGCGACACTACCCAAAAACGAGATATACGCGTTGCTGATGTTGCTAACAACAAACTGGCCTATCTCGGCAACACCTTTCCTATTGAAATAGCGGTAGAAGCGACCAAAGCTGCGAATCAACGAAGTCGCCTCGATATCGTTCACAACGGCAAGATTGTCTTCACAGAAGAACTTACCTTCAATGGTTCATATGCCCTCGAGACGCGTAGGGCGCTCATTGAGGCAGATGAGGCCGGACTTCAGCGCTACACCATTCGGATGTCTCCGCTTGAGAATGAAGAGCGTGTAGCAAACAATGTCCGCGATGTATTCATTGAAGTGCTCGAGACCCGCCAGAAAGTGCTCATGCTGACGGCAGCTCCCCACCCCGATATTAACGCGATGCGCGAAGCAATTGCGAGCAACTTAAACTACGAAGTAGAAGTTGCATTAGCGCGTGAATTCGATAAGAACCTGGAGCCTTACAGCCTGATCATATTTCACCAACTGCCAGGCGGGCAGCCGAATGAAAACCGGTGGGTTGATGCCGCACTCGAACAAGGAAAATCTAGTCTTTTCGTGTTGGGCAGCCAGACCAACTATAATCGCTTCAATGATTTGAATCTCGGCTATGCCTTACGCGGATATAGAGGCACGGCCAACGATATTTACGCCAGCTATGCAGAGGGATTTCCTTATTTCAAGCTGAACGAGCAGCAACAACGTCTCTTTCGCGAACTGCCCCCCCTCAGTGTACCAGCCGGTGACTTCGAAACTGCTGCCGGCGCAGTGCATCTGTTGAGCCAGCGCGTAGGAATGATCGAGACAGATATGCCGCTCTGGTCGTTCAATCAGGTGCAAGGGGAAAAAATCGGACTGATTGCCGGCGAAGGTATCTGGCGCTGGAGAATGGTCAGTTACCTTCAGCAAGAGAGCCATCGCCCTTTCGATGAGTTGATGTCAAGCATGGTGCAATACCTCGCAAGCCGCGAAGACCGCAGGCAATTTCGCATTGACGCGCCCCGCGACGTGCTTGAAAACGAACGAATTATTTTCTCCGCTGAGGTGTACAACGACAGTTACGAATCGATCACTGATCCGGAGGTTGAGCTATCACTCACCTCAGAAGAAGGAGCAGAGTACACCTTCACCTTTGGCCGTGCCGGTAATTTTTACCGACTGGATGCCGGAATGTTGCCGGTTGGCGATTATGAATGGACCGCAAGCACACGGATATCCGGTCGCAGTCAGAAATTACAAGGACAACTTACCGTGGCACCGGTGCAACTTGAGAGTGCGAACACCGTTGCAGATCATGGTCTCCTTTTTGCGTTGGCAGACGAAAATGGAGGTCAGATGACCTACGCAGGGCAACTCAATGAGCTACCTGCTATGATTGAGGCTTCAGGCGAAGCAGTAGCACTTACCTATGAGCGAAGCAGCCTGATTGACCTCATCAACTGGCAATGGCTTCTGTTCCTTTTACTGACACTCTTATCTGCTGAGTGGCTGATCCGAAAACGCAGTGGTTCTTACTGATCGTTGGGCACGTTCACTTTTTAATCTGATTCGTTTTAAGTTCATTTGAAAGGTGCGTGCTTCGGTGTAGTTTTGGCAGCACTTACTCCATCTGCTCGAATCGTTCATGCTCAGCTTGAATGCATAGAGTAACCGAGAGGATTTAATGACGCAAGGTCTCCTGATCTTGACGAATGACAGCACAGATGACACGTGGTCACCGATATGGAAATATTGATAACTAAAGCATCCGGCGCTTTTGCGCCGAAACACCTATGATACGCTCAAAACTACTGAGGCGCTTCTTGCGTGTATTCGCTGGTATTATGGGAGTGGCCATCGTTCTCTTTTTACTGCGTACCCCCCTTCTGCGCGGAGCAGGAGATTTTCTTGTGGCTGACGACCCCGTGAAACATTCAGATGCGCTGGTCGTGCTTGGTGGCAACAGCTATGAACGCGGCGCTGCAGCAGTCAAGCTCTGGGAAGCGGGTATGACGAATCATGTGATATGCACAGGCGGCAACGTGCCGGTAAATTTTCTTGCCATCGATACCATGATCTATGAGGCGCATGTCACTGAATCGATGCTCATCAAGCGTGGCGTGCCGGCTGAGCATATAACGGCTTTAACGGGCAGTACGAGCACCAAAGAAGAGTCTGAAGAAGTCAGTGCCTGGTGCCGTAAGCGATCAATAGATACACTTACTGTAATCAGCAGTGCGATGCATCTCAGGCGTGTGCGTATGGTATTTGAGGAGGCCTTTGCTGAAAGCGGGGTAAACGTACGCTTTTATCCTGCGGCACCGAAAAGCTACACCACGGATGCCTGGTGGAAGAGCGAAGAAGGTTTGATCATGGTAAACAATGAATACGTTAAGTACTTCTATTATTTGTTGAAGTACTGAGCAAAAGCTCAGGATGCAAAAAGCCGCTCGTGAGCGGCTTTTTTTATGTAGTAACAAATGAGTTCGGGATCATTCAGAGAATACGCCTTTCTGCTTTGCGCGTTTGATGGCTTCTTCTACACCTATTTTGTTGATCGTGCGGAGTGCAGAGGCGCTCACACGCATCTTCACCCAGCGATCTTCAGACGGAAGGTAGAAGCGCTTGTCAATGAGGTTTGGGTAAAAACGACGCTTGGTTTTACGGTTCGAGTGGGAAACGTTGTTTCCGACCATCACTTTCTTCCCGGTAAGTTGACATACGCGTGCCATGATTCTTCTCTTTTTAAAGGTGCTTCCCAAAAGGGAGTGCAAAGAAACGCAAAATTAGTCATTCTGCAAAGACTCGATCGCTAAAATTTCGGTGCGAAGAAGGCCCAATACCCTGCGAATCGAACGTTGGATATTTCGTTCGCGATCGTGTCCGAACCGGCATTCCTCGGAGACGGTGCGATGCGGCCCAGCAACTGCAATCCATACGAGACCGACTGGTTTTTGATCTGTTCCTCCGGCGGGTCCGGCGACGCCACTTGTTGCCAATCCGAAATCCGCCCCCATTCGCTGCCTTACTCCCTCGGCCATTTCACAGACGGTTTGTTCACTCACTGCGCCATGTGCATCGAGTGTTTGCTGTGCCACACCGAGCTGTTCTTTCTTAATCCGATTATGGTAAGCGACCACGGATCCCATGAAATAGTCAGAGCTGCCCGGAATCTTGGTCAAAGAAGCTGCGACACCTCCACCGGTGCAGCTTTCTGCCGTTGCAAGGGTCAACTTCTTTTCTCGCAGCATCTTCCCTACTGCTTCTTCAATGGGATGGTCGCCGATGGCAAAAACATACTCACCGGCGAGGTCAAGAAATTCTTGTGCTTTGCGAAAGACCTTTTCCTGAATCGCTTTTTTATCTTTCCCGACGGCAGATAGCCTGACCTTGACAATACCCGGCGAAGGCAGATATGCGAGATGAATATCTTCAGCTTCAAGGCTATTCTCCCAATCGGCTACCTTATCAGCCAGCAGGCTCTCACCGATGCCATGGGTCATGATGGTATGATGCTCTATGTGCGGAGCCTTGAAGTGTCTTTTGAATCGCTCGATCAGGTGATCCGTCATAATGCCCTGCATCTCATAGGGCACCCCTGGCATCGAAACAAACACCGTTCCGTTGCGTTCGAACCACATTCCCTGTGCTGTGCCTCGTGTGTTTGGAACAGGCTCGCATGCCGCGGGTAATTCAGCCTGTTTGCGGTTGACGTCAAGTACTGGAATACCCCTCATCTCAAACCACTTCTCAATACGCTCACGAATAACATCATGCATTACCAGGTGCGTATCAAAATACTCGCAAAGCGTTTGTTTAGTAATGTCATCTTTCGTTGGGCCGAGCCCACCTGTCATTATTACCAACTCTGCTCTGGGCTCAGACTCCGCCAATGCCCACAGAATATGTTCACGCGTATCTGCGACACTCGTGATCTGGCGAATGTGAATACCGATGGCATTGAGATGCCTTGCGATCCATGCAGAATTGGTATCGACTGTTTGCCCGATGAGTATTTCGTCTCCAATCGTAATTATCTCTGCATTCATAGGTGGGGTTGCGCTTGAGAGCACGAAGGTAAGGCTTTCATTAAGCTTTAGGCTCTGCTTACGGCCACTGCTAACTATCTTGCAACATCTTACGGCACAATATTTGGTGCACATTAAAAAAAACACATGAACCGAATTGCATTCATTCTCGCGCTCTTCACCCTTTGCTCTTGCGCTAACCTTGAAGATTTGAACGAAGTACTCAAGCCTGTTACAGGGTCAACAGGAAACCCTGAACTTTCCAGAGATGAAGTTGCCCGCGGACTCAAAGAGGCACTTGAGCGGGGAACACAACAAGCGGTTTCAACTGCCGGGGTGAACGATGGGTTTTATCGAAATCCGAGCCTGTTCATCCCCTTTCCTGAAGAAGCGATCAAAGTGAAAGAAACCGCTCAACAGTATGGCCTTGGGGGGCAGGTAGATCGTTTCGAAGAAAATTTGAATCGTGCCGCAGAGCAAGCTGCTGCCAAGGCCGCACCAATTTTTATCGACGCCATTCGCGGCATGAGTATCCAAGATGCTTTTGGCATCCTGAACGGTGACGATAATGCGGCTACCGTTTATCTGCGTCAGCAAACGGGAAATGAACTCACCGCAGCCTTTCGTCCGGTCGTGCGCGAGGCCATCGAGAAAGTAGAACTGACACGTTACTGGCAGCCGCTGATCGCCAAATACAACGCAGTAAATTTCTTAACAGGCGGCGACGATATTGACCCCGATCTTGAAGCCTACGTGACCGGTCGAGCCATTGACGGTCTGTTCATTCATGTTGCTTCAGAGGAGAAAAAGATTCGTGAGAACCCTTCTGCCCGGGTCACAGATTTGCTCAAGAAGGTCTTTGGTTCATAAACGGCAAGGCGAAACTGCGCAATCTTTGAGTATATTTAGGATGTTGTAAGAACCAAAACCTTCTGAGACTTATGAAAAGTATCTATGCTACCATGCTGGCGGTGGGTATTTCTATATCTGCACTCGCGCAGTCAAATGCACCGCAGCTACCTGTTGAAAGGCGTATTGCCCAGCCAATGCCACAGGTTAAATTAACCGGTTTCGAACAAGCGGTTTCGGCTGAAGGCCCCAGCTTTCGTCCGCCTCTATCCTCTACCTACACAACACGCGATGTCACCATCGAGCAAAACCTGATTGGATTTACGGAATACGACCTCCAGAGCAACGCCTCGATTGACAATCGGTTGATTCTCAAAGACGGCGAAGTACGCGCCGCCTGGACGATGAGTCTCGATGCGGGCTTCGGTGATCGAGGAACCGGATTTAATGAATTTATTGGCGGTTGGGATGTGGAGCCTTACGAGCGCATTGAGAGCATCCGAACCGGGTGGCCTTCACTTGTTGAAACGGCAGACGGGCGTGTACTGGCAATCTCACATAGTTCGATAGACGCACCCCTTCATATTGCCTACCGCGATGCAGGATCGAGTACATGGCAAGAAACCGAGCTCAACATCGGCGATACTCCCGGTCACTTATGGCCTCGCGTGGCGGTTGGAGGACCCGATGGAAATACCATCCACGTCATCTGTATCTCCACACCGGAAGGGAATGACGGAGCGCTTTATGAAAACCAAAATGGTGCGCTTCTTTACTTTCGATCGCTTGACGGCGGTGACACCTGGGACATCGAAAATCAAACATTCGACGTGCTCGATTCAACACAGTTTATCGGATTCACCGGGGATACCTATCAAATTGATGCCACTGGCGATCAGATGGCTTTCGCCGTATTTAATGACCTGAGAGACAGCTTTGTGATGATCTCGGATGACAATGGTGAAACCTTCGAATACCGCTCGCTGGTTGACTTTCCGGTTGACCTTTATGAAGTGAACGATGGTTTACCGAACGACCAGGGAGAAGATTTTAATGAAGACGGCATCTTTCAGGAATACTTCAACTGCGACGGTGCAGGAGATGTACTCATTGGAAACGACGGCACAGTGCATGTGTTCTACGGTGAAATGTACTACATGGATGATGTACTCGACGATGAAGGCTTCTCCTATTTTCCTGGAGTAAACGGTCTGGCCTATTGGAACGATACAATGGACGATAACATGCGCGAGACCATTGCTTTTGCCTATGATATAGATGGAAGCGGAACATGGGATATTGATGAAATCGCTCTCTATTTCGTGAGTGCGGCCGGAATGCCAAGTGCCGCACAAGATGCAGATGGGAATATCTACGTAAGCTATAGCGCCATCATGGAATCACACTCTACCGGCACTCAGAATTACCGCCATATTTACATCGTGCGTTCTGAAGACGGCGGCGCTACCTGGAACTCAGAAACCGCTTGCAATGTGACACCTGACGCCGGATTTGACTTTTTCGAATCCGTTTTTGGTTGCCTGGCTGATGATGTTGACGACAACCTTCACCTTGTTTACCAGCGAGATTTTGAGCCCGGTCTATCTGTTCGTGGCGATGAAGATCCGGTTGATCTAAATGACATAATATACCTGCGCATTCCTGTTGCAGACCTTCCCAATTGTGATGAAGGTGAAGAAATCGTATACACTTCGGTGGATGAGCCCTTCAACAGCGACGCCCTGAATGTATTTCCAAACCCGGCCAACGATCAGCTCAACATGGTGCTAGACAGCAAGCAGGAAACACTCGTGCAGCTCTTTGACATCAGCGGTAAAGAAGTGTTGAATGAAACCGTTAACCGCAGCTTCTCTACATTTGATGTGAGTGCGCTTGACGCCGGAGTCTACATCCTTCAGCTTTCGCGCGGCACATATACGCACCAGCAGCGTGTAACCATTCAATAAAGACACCCCTTTAACAAGAGAAAAGCCGGCTTGAAGCCGGCTTTTCTATTCATGCTCTCTAAAGTTACGAAGGAAGTGTGGCAAGGATTGTTTTCTTCCCTTGAACCTTATCATCGATTTTACAGTGAACTTGAGATTCAACAGGAAGCAGTATGTCTACCCTACTTCCAAACTTGATAAACCCCACCTCTTCGCCTATCGCTACTTTCTGACCAACCTCCACATAGTAACAGATACGTCGGGCGACCGCACCTGCGATCTGCCTGAAAAGCACTTCATGCCTGCCCGTGCCTACCACGATAGTTGATCGCTCATTCTCTTCAGAACTCTTCGGATGCCAGGCTACGAGGTATTTTCCTTCGTGGTACTTAACATACTTCACTTCACCAGATACGGGCGACCATTGAGCATGCACATTCAGGGGTGACATAAAAACGGATATCTGAATGCGCTCATCTTTGAGGTATTCCTTATCAGTGACTTTTTCGATGGCCACCACCTTGCCATCAGCAGGACAGAGCACATCCGAGGCTTTTGCCTCGAAAAACCTTTTGGGAATGCGGAAAAACTGCGCCACCAGCAAGAATAGCATAAGACAGATACCTATGACCGTATAGATAAGCCAGGTGGATGCCAGCAAGAGCGTGAGCACAATAATTGCGGCCAGAAAAAGGCCCCAAACGACCAGAATCTTATTTCCTTCTCGATGGAGGTACATCAGCTTAATTTAATAAGGTACAAATATGCGCTTACCATCGGAACTGACAGCAAAATTCCGTCAAAACGATCGAGAACGCCGCCATGCCCGGGCAGAATGCGCCCTGAATCTTTCACACCGCATGATCTTTTCAGCACACTTTCAAGTAAATCGCCTGCATTTGAAAAAACCGCGATAATAGCGGCAATCACCATCCAGTCTGACCTGCGCAGCGCACCTGTAAATTCTTGCATCCACCATGCGGTGATGAAAGCTAAGATGACCCCTCCGAAAAAGCCTTCAATGGTTTTACCCGGTGAAATTGCCGGGGCAAGTTTGTGCTTTCCGATCAGACGACCGGTTAAGTATGCACCCGTGTCGTTGATCCATAAAATGACAAAGAAGCCCAGTACGATTGCACCATTGAAATACCCCTCATTAAAGGCAAGTACAGAGAGCAAGGCAAAGGGAAAAGTGATCCAGATTTGCGCAAATAAGTCATAAGCCAGCGTGGCAATTCCTTTGGGCTTACCTCGTAATACCAGACGTAGCGCAAAAAGCCCCCATACGGGAAGTGCCAGAAAGATATAAGCCCCTTCTGTGAGCCCCATTGAAGCCAGCGTAATTGACACGTGAAGCACTATGGAAAGAAAGATCTGCAGACTGAGTGGTGAGGTTTCTACCTTGGCTAACGTAAGCATCTTATGGTATTCACTAATGCCGATTACTGCAGCGATGAGCGCCAGCCCGGCAAGTGACCACTGACTCAGCAGAAATGCGGCTGAAAGAGCGGCTACAAAGACGATGCCTGTGAGGCTGCGCTGCAACAATTCACTCATCACTCAGCTTTGAGAGCAAAAAGTTGGTCTTCACCACATCCTCGTTTCGCACATACAACTCAATTTCTCCAAAGAGGTAGCTACTATCCTGCTTATTCAATTGAATGACAGGGATTTCGTTGCTTTCGAGGAGGTGTTTAACCATCGAAACGTAAGGCAATTTGCTTCCGGTATGCACCTTCACCCAGCCCTTCATTCATTATTCTTGTCGGCTTCTGTCGGGTTTTCTCCTTCTTCGCTTCCTTTTTCTTCTGATGGATTCGAAGCAGAAGCTATGGGTGGTGAAACAGGGCGATCGTCATCGTCTTCGGCGTCGTTGTCATGATCACTGCCGCTGCCATTCGCGCCTGCATTATCAGCATTTGCCACAGAAGGTGTATCCTCGTTTTTGCCCTTGGTCACCGGGTATGTTTCGATCTTGCCGAAAGGACGCTGGCCGATGATTTCTTCGAGGTCTTCTTTAAAGATTACCTCCTTTTCGAGAAGCTTTCGCGCGAGCGCATTGAGCTTGTCTTTATTCTCCCTCAACAATTCTTTCGCTTTCTCGTATGCGGTTTCGATGATCTTGCTGGCCTCTTCATCAATGATACGGGCGGTCTCTTCGCTGTATGGTTTTGTGAAACTCTGTTCTCCCCTGCTGTCGTAATAGCTGCGGTTACCAATACGCTTATTCAAACCGTAAACAGACACCATCGCGTAGGCTTGCTTGGTAACTTTTTCAAGGTCACTCAGCGCACCTGTGCTGATCTTGCCAAAGGTGATTTCTTCAGCAGCGCGTCCTCCCATGGCAGCGCACATTTCATCGAAGATCTGTTCGGTGGTAGTAATTTGTCGCTCTTCAGGAAGGTACCATGCAGCGCCCAGGCTTTGACCGCGCGGCACAATGGTTACCTTCACAAGCGGTGATGCATGTTCAAGTAACCAACTCACCATTGCGTGGCCGGCTTCATGAAAAGCGATGGTCTCTTTTTCTTTGGGAGATATGATTTTATTCTTCTTTTCAAGCCCACCAATAATTCGGTCAACGGCATCGAGAAAGTCTTCGCGGGTAACGATCTGGCGGTTCTTACGTGCTGCAATGAGTGCAGCTTCATTACAAATATTGGCTATATCTGCGCCGGAGAAACCGGGGGTTTGACGAGCCAGAAAATCTACATCGATAGAGGCGTCTGCTTTGATCGGGCGGAGGTGAACTTCAAAGATCGCCTTGCGCTCATTGAGATCAGGCATATCAACGTAGATCTGACGGTCAAAACGGCCTGCACGCATAAGTGCCTTGTCTAATACGTCTGCGCGGTTCGTGGCAGCGAGAATGATTACTCCGCTGTTGGTTCCGAAACCGTCCATCTCTGTCAGGAGTTGGTTCAGTGTATTTTCTCGTTCATCATTCGAACCAATGTTCATGTTTTTACCGCGGGCCCGGCCGATGGCATCAATTTCATCAATGAAGATGATGGCAGGTGCCTTTTCCTTTGCCTGCTTGAACAAATCGCGTACCCGTGAGGCTCCAACTCCGACAAACATTTCTACAAAGTCAGAACCGCTGAGGGAGAAAAACGGCACTTGCGCTTCACCTGCCACGGCTTTCGCGAGCAGAGTTTTGCCTGTTCCGGGAGGCCCCACAAGCAGCGCTCCTTTAGGTATTTTAGCTCCCAACTCGGTATATTTCGTAGGCTTTTTAAGGAAGTCAACAATCTCCTTTAGTTCTTCTTTTGCACCGTCAAGACCGGCAACATCATTAAAGGTGACATTTGTTCCTTTGCCTTTCTCGAAGAGTTGTGCTTTCGACTTACCAATATTGAAAATCTGACCGCCGGCTCCTCCGCCACCGCCGAGGCGGCGCATTAGCACGACCCATACAACAATTAAGATACCGAGGAAAATAATCCACGTTACAATCTGTTGGCCCCATTCATTCACCGGCTCGTAAGCCAACGTGAAATTGTGTTCTTCCTGAAGCTCCTTAATTTCTTTTCGATATTCATCGCCGGGAGGCAACCAAAAAGTATAGTCTGCGCTTGAGAACACACGTTGCAGTGCCTGGTCATCGCCGTTTGAACGGGATGCGCTGTCACGTGCTTCAGGTTTCAGCCATACCGTGACCCGTTCGCCAGATTGCAGAATGCGGTCTACGTTACCACTGCGGGCTTCTTCTCTGAATTTCTCGTACGTAATGCGTTTACCGCTTGAACCACTGTTGAACATCAACATGGCAATCAGCACTGCACCGATGATGGCATAGATCCAGTAAAAATTCATCGGCCGCTTCGGCTGCTTACCGTCTTTCGGTTCGTTATTCTGTTGATCGCTTGACATAAATACGTTTATCGTCGTTATACCCCTTGCTCATATTCCTCTACCGCTGCGTCAGCCCACAAATCTTCAAGGGCGTAGAACGGACGAGCTTCTTTGTAAAAGATGTGCACAATGACATTGGTGTAATCGAGGAGTATCCACTCTGCGTTTTGTACACCTTCAATATGCCAGGGTCCTTCGTTGAGTTCTTTTAATGTTTTTTCTTCTACTTTTCTCGCAATCGCTTTTACTTGCGTATGCGAGTTCGCATGGCATACCACGAAATGGTCGGCCATTGCCTGGGGCAGTTCGCGAAGGTCAAGACTACGCACGTCTTCACCCTTCCCGTCATGTATTGCATTAACTACCGTTTCTACTAATTGTTCTCCTGTGACGTTGTTTGTTTCTCTCATTCAGCCCCATTTGGGTTGATTGCAAAAGTAATACATTTAATCCCTTCAAGACCGCACCCATTGCGGACAAGCCATCGATGGATACCTTGTATACCGGACATAACCTCATCCGCCTTCAGCGCGTTGATAGTACTAACAATTATGCTGCCAAATTGATTCAAGCGAACAAATGGGCAGATGGTACCGTCATTGTGGCAGAAGAGCAATTAGCCGGTCGTGGTCGGAATCGCAAAGACTGGCTCAGTGAACCGGGGAAAAACCTGACCTGTAGCTTTATGTTCAAGGTTTTCAGTCTGCCTGCCAAACATGCATTTGTTTTGAATGCAGCAGCCTCTCTGGCAGTATGTGACGCCTTATTAAAATTCGCACCAGCTCTGAATGTCCGCATCAAGTGGCCGAACGACGTGTTTATCGATGATCAAAAAGTGGCCGGACTTCTCATTGAAAGCCAGATCAGGGGTGCTTTCGTTGAAAGTGCCATTGTGGGCATCGGACTGAATGTCAACCAGACCGCGTTTGAATTTCCACGTGCCGGCTCCATCGCTTTAGCCACCGGGCAGGCATGTGATAAAGATGTACTGCTCACACTTTTGTGTAGTGCACTTGAACAAAACATGCTCCGGCTCAAGTCAAGTCCGCAACACCTTATGTCACGGTACAATGAATTTCTTTACGCCCTCAGGAGTGAGCGTACGTTTCTGATACGTGGAGAAGAAGTTGCTGCGCGCTTACTTTCCGTCAGAAATGACGGGATGGCTCGGTTTGATATTCGAGGCAGCGTTTATTCCTGTGAACTTGATGACGTCATTTGGCGCTGGTGATCAGCTGTACTTCTTCTCGAGTCGGTCAGCGATGAAATCGAAAAGATTCTTCAAAGGCTTTTCAACCATCATGCGCATGAAGGCATTTACCTTGAGGTTGCTGATCAGTCCGGCCTGAGTCCCACCTTCTACGTCGTCAAACCGAATATCAAGGTCAAAATCGATCGGAGAATCTTCATCAGAGGTCAGCTGAATATGCGATGGAGAATCCAATTGCTGGTGCTTGAGGCCTACTTTATAACCGCCGGTAACTTTGAAAGAGCAGTGCGATTCTTCGCCCTGCCAATCAGAAATATTGTCTTTGGGCAGCAACTCGTGCAGGTTTCGAAGGTCTTTGACGAAATTAAATACGTCTTCACGCGACGCCTTTACGGTTACTTTTTTACTTTCAATCGTTGCCATACTGCATTCAATTGCCCCATTCTGCAGGGTTTGCACGCCAGCTCTGTAGTCTTTCTACAGTATTCATGCTTATATACTCAGCTGATACTGCATGTTTCAGCAGGGTTTCATAATTCGTCAGTGTATGCAATGCGACACCGGCTTCTTCAAAATTCTGTCTTGCAACATCGAAGCCGTAAGAAAAAATAGCCACCATTCCCTTTACCGTTAATCCCGACTTTCGGAGCACGTCTACCGCACTGAGGCTGCTCTTCCCTGTTGAAATCAAGTCTTCAATGACCACCACAGACTGCCCCGGCTCTACAGCCCCTTCAATGCGATTACCCAAACCATGACCTTTCTCCGCCGATCGCACATAAACGAAAGGTAAGCCCAGGTCTTGTGCGACCAGCGCGCCTATAGCGATCCCTCCTGTGGCTACACCGGCAATAAGATCGGGCTTTCCGTACTCCTCATTGATTATATTCACAAACTCCTGACGGATGTAAGTTCGAATCTTCGGGTAAGAAAGCGTCTTCCGGTTATCGCAATATATCGGCGACTTCCAACCGGAAGCCCACGTGAAAGGTTGATCGGGCCTCAACTCAATGGCTTTAATTTGAAGCAGGAATTCTGCTACCTTTAAACCTGACTCCTCCTGGACATTCATAGCCGCAAATGTATAAAGTTTTCATCTCCAACCGTCTCATAATTATCAGCCAGCGAAGCGCAGGCGCCATCACGTTTAAAAGCGGCACCCTTCACTTCCATTGTGCTGATAAAGATGACTTGAAGCGCATTATCGGATACCTCGATAGCGACGAGCAGATCTCGCAAGTGCACATTTACAACCAACAACCTGAAGTGCTTTTCAGGTGCCTGACCGAACTCTACGAAGTCATCGAGGCGGCCGGCGGTCTGGTATATAACAATGAGGGGCGGTGGTTGCTCATCCACCGAAGAGGTCACTGGGATCTTCCGAAAGGAAAAATTGACTCCGGTGAAACCAAAGAAGAAGCGGCTGTTCGAGAAGTAGCTGAAGAATGTGGCATTGCGCCCCCCGAAATAGAGGTAGAGCTACCTACCACTTATCATACCTATGAACTCGACAATGGCACTTCTGTACTGAAACCTACCTATTGGTTCAAAATGCGCTCTTCAGACCCGTCTCCCCTCATGCCTCAAATCGAAGAAGATATTGAACGGGCGATATGGGCTTCTGATGAAGAAGTTGCCGGGTACGCTGCAAATGCTTATCCGAATATTCGTGAATTATTTCACGCTGCGGGCATCATTGACGATCCCGCCAAGGATTGAACTCACGCGTATCGCCTCCGGCTGCCTTCACCAGCATTCGTTCTGCTCCTTCTGAAGGAGAAAGCGTTTGAGAAGCGTATAGTCGATTGTCTGGTCGTATCATAAAAAAAGCAGGTACCGTTCGAAGGTCAAAGCTTCTTCGCAGACGCGGATCTGTACCCGCCTGTGCAAACATCCAGTCTTGACCGGGGTGTGTCGCCAGGTAATTTCGCATGGCATCAGGATCTTCATCCATCACGAGGGTCACAAACCGAATCTGTCGTCCATGCCGACGATGTAAATCCTCTAAGAGCAGCAACTCACGCTGCGATGCAGCGCTTTCCAGGATCACCACTGACAAGTAAATGTGCGATCCCTCTAAGGTGCTTAAATTGACCCTTTCAGAGCGGTGATCGAGCAAGGTAATATCCGGCAAGAAATCATCTGAGTAAACGGTACCCTCTATGAGTTGTTCTTTCAATCGGCGAACCAACAGCTCTTGCTCTGGCTCTGCTTCGAGCTTATTCAGCATGCTGATGACCCCGTTGCGGTAGACCACATCTTCGTGCCACAAGTTTCGGGCGGCAAGCAAAATCAAAGCATCCCGGCCTTCAGGGCGGCCATAAAGAGGATAATCCACCAGGGCATCCCTCGCTTTTGCGAGGTCACCGGTCTTAACCGCATTGAACAAAGCACTTACCTTCACGTCAGGATGCGACGTCATCAGCTTATGAACCGACTCAAAAAGCCGCACCGATTCGGGGTTCCACCACTGGCAACCGTCTCTCGGAAGGTAAGCTGCCCAGACCTCATGCGGTGAGCGGCCAAGGCTGAGATCGAGCAGCCCGAGCGCAGCATTCAGCAAATGTGACGTGCATGTGTCGGGGTGATGTATTAAAGGGGTGTTCAGAGATGTTTTGAGGTGAGTAAAGCGTGAATTCACGCTATCGATAAGGGCTCTTTTATCTGCCTTGGTAAGCGAATCACCCGATTCAGTGACCATATTGGTACTCAAGAGCTCTTCTTTGTGCATCGAACGAAAACCGCTAGATCCCGCACCAAAATACCGCGCCAGGTCGTAGGTGCTCTCGCCGATCACTTCAAGATAGCGCTGATTGAAATCAGCCAGGATCAAATTGGGGTCATCTTCAGGAGTATTCTTAATATAGAGCTCAAATGCATTCTCATTCAGTCGCTTTGCGACCGCATCTCCTGGTACATGCAGTTCGAGCTCGACCGTTTGTTCCGGGCGAATGAAAAGATCCGTTTGCCAGGCGCCCGAAACAATGGTGATCAACTCGGTGTGCAGCACATCTGCTTGAATACTGAAAGAACCATCTTCACCAATGGTCACCTGATCTTCAATGAACCAGCGTTCACTTAGATGATCATAATAGCGCAAGATGTAGAGCTCACGCCCCTCCAGGCCTTTGACAGTGCCGCGAATGATGCTTTGAGCCGCGAAGAACTCAGCGGGTAAGCTCAGACACAGGAATACGATCAGGAATAAACTGCGAGACATCTCCTTGGTTTCTCAGTATTTCACGAACAATCGTCGAATTTATTGCTGCATATTCCGGGTCTGTGAACAAAATAACCGTCTCGAGGTGTGGTGCCATGTACTTGGTCATCTGCGCGATGGTGCGTTCATACTCAAAATCACCACCGTTTCTCACCCCCCTCAGCAGAAATGACGCCCCTACTTTCTTACAGTAATCAATGGTCAGACCCTCATAGTCATCTACGTCTACATTCGGCAAATCACTGAACACATCAACGAGCCACGCGCGCCGTTGGTCGAGCGAAAACATGCTTTTCTTCGTAGAATTACTGCCAATGGCAATGGTGACATGATCGAAGAGTAAGCTTGCACGGCGCACAATGTTCTCATGACCTTTCGTAATAGGATCAAACGACCCGGGAAAAACAGCTTTTCTCATGGCTTATCAAAGTTAAAAAAACTGAAGTGGACGTGTCCGTACCTGCGGTAGTCATCAAACCCGTGCTGATCTTCAAACTGCAGATCCGGACCGTGTTCCAGAACGAGAACACCCTTTGGGGCAAGGATTCCGGTTTGGGCGATGAGGTGCGGCAGTTCGGGCAGCCCGGGGTGATCAAAAGGAGGGTCTGCAATAATGATATCGAATGATCCCGGCATTTTTGGCAGTATTTTAAACACGTCACCCTGAACCACCTGCACGCAGCCTGGCGCGAGCACCTCTGCACTCGTGCGAATGAAATGCACTGCCGCTCCTGTTTTCTCAATGGCCGTGACCCTTTTGGCGCCGTGACTGAGAAGTTCATAGGTCATAGCTCCTGTGCCTGCAAACAGATCAAGGCAGGTACTCCCTTCCATTTCTGCGCGAAAGCGCAGGATGTTAAACAGGCTCTCACGAGCGAAATCGGTCGTAGGCCGACCTTTGAATGACGCGGGTGGTTTAAAGCGTCGCCCCTTGAATTTACCACTTATGATACGCATCGGTACTGGTTGAGCAACGACATAAATGCCTGTTTGCGTAAAGCCCCTAGTGCCATCGTCACCTTAGGCATCTCAAACCCAAAGTGAATTTGAAGTTTCGGATAGTATTTTCGGAAGAGCTTAAAGCGCTCTCCGGCAATCTCAATACCTCCTGAAAGGTACAAGGTGGTTTCCTCCTGTGGCAGTCCGAGTGTGCTGAACACATTGCTCAATGCATACAAGGCGTCTGCGTCGCCTTCAATATCGTAGCGATTCACCAGTAGCAGCTCTTTATGGCCGGCCACACACACCTCTACAAAACTTTCTGATAGGTCAGCATAGACTTGCGGCGAACGATCAAAGCGGTTTCGACGCATCACAGCGTCAATAAGCAAGTGTGTATTCGCATACACACGTGCCGAAGGAAAGTACCTTAACACAAGCTCTTCCTCATCGGTGAGCGGGGTGTACAAAAGCACAGCTTTGATCACATCCACGGAGGTGTGGCGCACCTGAGCATCCTCATCGATGCAATGCGACAGAGATAATAGCCGCTGAGCGTTATCCGGCTGAAAAAGCCCCGATGGCACCAAAGTATAGGGAACCCCCCGATGTGTGAGTGTCACGCCGTTAAAGGAGCCTTGACAATAGGGCCATTCACTAACAAATTTCTTAAGATCATGAACATGACCAAACCTGAGGGATCCCACTTCGAGAATGAGATCCTTATCGCTGTCAATCACAGCCCACTGAAAGGTATCGGGATCAAGCTGAAGACTCAGGTGCGCGCGACGCTGTTCGTCAAGAGTGAGCGTGTGATCCTTCAGGCAGAATACGGTATCATTTCCAGTTACCATCTGTATGCGGTTCAGTGAGTGAACCGAAGCGGAGGGTGTCTTTTTTCACCTTATCACGACCGAAGGGATGCGGATCTTGCACAAGAATCGTGGGTTGTTTGACCCCGCCTTGTTCAACGAAGTCTGTTTTCACAATAAAACGTCCTCCTTTGAACGGTGCGAAAGGCAGTGAATCGAGGTAAACCGGCGGCAGCTTTTTCTCTTTGCGGGCTACCGAAGTGAAGTTCTCCGCATAAAAAGAAGTGTACAGCGTGTCAATGATTTTGTATGCGGTTCGGTTCTGGTCAATATCTTCAAGAAAAACCTTGGCATCATAGCCGAGCATCGCAGCTACAGAATCTACCTCATTCCGGCGCAGCACATACCCCTTGTCGTAATAGTCCACTTCACTGAGGCTGTCGTGAAACGTTCCCATTTTAAAAGGAATAGGCACTACATCTTTCTTGATCCAAGAAAGCAGGGTGTCGAAGTTTTCAGTGTACTTGCCATTGAAGTCTGCGAAGGCTTCCTGCGCATCGCGAATATCTTTTAAGCGCTGAATTGTACGTGCCTCAATGCGGGATTTTTGCTCCTGAAAGTCGATTTCACTCGTTATTGACTCCACTAATACGTAAGCGAGTGCTGCAGAAAATAAGACACCCAGCACCATCAGAACCTGGCTCAATGAGCTGCCGAATTTACCCATAACAGGAGGCGCGATCAGGATTCCCACCACAACCAGGGTGATGGAGGCGATCAACATTTCAGTGGGTTGACTCTCGAGTTCATCGCTCCCGAGGTACTTGGCAAGGAAGAAAAAGCCGAGAGCGACCAGAAGAATTGTGATAACGTACTGTCCTATTGACTTGGTGAACTTTTCCATACGGCAGTATTAAGTGCGTTTTGCAGGTACAAAGCCCGACAAACTTACAACATTTTGTATTTCCTGAACGCCAGGATCAGACAAGATAGCTTCTAAGGCTGTACAAGGTTTCTGCAATTATTTCAATCAGCGGTATGCAGAAAAATGACCCACGGGTGTGACCTCCGGTTGCAAGCGCCGTCAAAAGGGTGGTCACTCAGCACAGTGGCTGACTGAATGCCAGTGTATTTCAACCGGATCAACTGCGGCAGGGAATGTGGCTATGTAAAAGATCTGCTGCCTGGAGAGACCAGCAGACGCCCTGCCGCTCCGGTTGGAAACCATTGCTAACAGAATTGAGTGCTGTTCCTGTTATTCGTTTATTTTAATTGTACTTTTGCGGCGATTTTTAACAAAGCAGAAGAAGCTATGGCTGGTACCAAGACATTCACCATGATCAAACCTGACGCCACAGGCGCAGGTCACACAGGCAAAATCATTGACCGAATCATTGGCGCAGGATTCTCCCTCAAAGCAATGAAACTGACCCAACTTACCCGAGAAGACGCAGAATCGTTTTATGCCGTTCACCGCGAACGTCCGTTCTTCGGAGAACTGGTGGAGTACATGACCTCTGGTCCGATTGTAGCTGCAATCCTCGAAAAAGATAACGCGGTTGAAGACTTCCGCACCCTGATTGGAGCCACCAACCCGGCTGAAGCCGCTGAAGGCACTATTCGCAAAGAATTTGCAGAATCGATTGCTGCCAATGCAGTGCACGGTTCTGACAGCGATGAGAACGCTGCCATTGAAGGCGCATTCTTCTTCAGCACCCGAGAGACGGTGTAAGTCAAGTTGAACATAGAATCAGAAGAGAGCCCCGCAGTTCGCGGGGCTTTTCAATTCATCGAAAATGCGAGGATTGTGCACATCTATGTGACTATTGTCATAAATAACGCGCAGTATAATTTCCAACTTTGACCTGAATCTTTTTGCCGTTGTACCCCTATGGAAAGAATAAAAGTTGAAAACCCCGTCGTAGAGCTCGATGGAGACGAAATGACGCGAGTGATCTGGAAGTTCATCAAAGACCGACTTATCCTCCCCTACCTCGATATTGACATTAAGTATTACGATCTCAGCATTCAGAAACGTGATGCCACAGATGACCAAATCACCGTGGATGCTGCTGAAGCGATCAACCGCTACAAAGTAGGAATCAAATGCGCTACAATCACACCCGATGAAGTCCGTGTCAAAGAGTTCGGCCTCAAAAAAATGTGGCGTAGCCCTAACGGAACCATTCGCAACATCGTGGGGGGCACCGTATTCCGTGAACCCATTATGATCGGAAATGTGCCCCGTCTCGTGCCCGGCTGGAAAAAACCCATTTGCATCGGTCGCCATGCCCACGCCGATCAATACAAGGCCACAGATACCGTGATTAAAGGACGCGGCAAACTGACTATGACCTTTGAAAATGAAAATGGTGAAACCCAAAGCTGGGAAGTATATAACTTCGAAGGTGACGGAGTTGCCATGAGTATGTACAACACCGATGAGTCGATCTACGGTTTCGCACGCTCTTGCTTCAATCAGGCAATCGAGAAAAAATGGCCGCTCTACCTGTCAACTAAAAATACCATTCTCAAAGCTTACGACGGACGTTTCAAAGATATCTTCGAAGAGGTGTACCAGAACGAGTTTAAAACGAAGTTCGATAACATCGGCATCACCTATGAGCACCGACTTATTGACGATATGGTGGCCGCTGCGCTGAAGTGGGACGGTGGCTTTGTGTGGGCCTGCAAGAACTACGATGGAGATGTGCAGTCGGATATCGTGGCTCAGGGGTTTGGTTCCCTCGGCCTGATGACCTCCACTCTCGTAACACCTGAAGGAGATGTCATGGAGGCTGAAGCCGCACACGGAACCGTTACCCGTCACTTTCGAAGGCATCAGCGAGGTCAAAAAACCAGCACCAACCCGATTGCATCTATTTTTGCATGGTCTCGCGGACTTGATTTTCGCGGGAAGCTTGATGACAATCAAGACCTGCGCGCCTTTGCAGGTGCCCTCGAAGCAGTATGCGTAGAGGCCGTGGAAGCAGGACAGATGACCAAAGACCTTGCTCTGCTGATTTACGAAGACAAGATGACTGAAGAGCACTACCTAACAACGGAGGCTTTTCTGGATGTGCTCGATCAGCGACTGTCTGAAAAGGTGAAGAACATCTCTTCAATGAAAATCTGAATGCCGGCAATTAGCCGAAGAATTCATCGCTGAAGTTGAGCAAGTATAGTTCTTTCTGCGACCGCGTAAATGCGGTATAAAACCAGCGCAATAGTGATGTATCGAGCATCTCTTCGGTTAGGTAGCCCTGATCCACTATAACGGCCGGCCACTGCCCACCTTGTGACTTGTGGCAGGTTACGGCATAGGCAAATTTGATTTGGAGCGCATTGTAGAAAGGATCAGCCATGATCGCCTTATGGATCTTTTTTCGGTTGCCAAGGTCGCGGTAATCTTCGGCAATGCGCTGATACAGTTCTTTCTGTCCGTTAAAGCCTAGATTCGCCTGTTCCATATCGAGTACATCGAGCATGACTTTCACCTCAACCGGCTTAAATTCAGGGTAATCTATAAGTCGAACAGTCAAATCAGCGAAACGAAAGCCATGAAATTCCTGCCGCTTATTCACCCGCTGTACTTCGAGGGTGTCACCATTGGCCAGAAAAGAAGTGGGCGCATCTTTATATTCACTCAACCAGTGGTAGTTATTACGCACCACCATCAGCAAGTCACCGGCTGATATTTCTTCCTCCTTCCATAAGATACGCTGACGAACTTCTTTATTGAATAAATTGGCTCGCTTGTTAGATCGCGTGATAATAACGGTATCGTACTCTCCATATCTACTGAAAAGGCTTTCAAGGGTTTCCTGCAGTTCGCTCCCCTCCAGACGAATGAGGTCATTAAAGCCTGCATTCAGCCTGGGAAAACCACTCCCGCCCGATGTGACCTGCAAGCGTAGTGTATTGGCATTATATAGTATACCACTGTCGAGCTCCTGGCGCACCACTTCATTCAGCTCGAGGGCTGCAATGGTAAGGTGATAATGTCGCTCGAGGTATTCGGCTGAGAGTGCCGGACTCTCATCGCTGCCCACCGGAGGGAGCTGCGCACTGTCTCCGATCAGCAACAGGCGACAGCCTTCGCCGCTGTAGATATACTCCATAAGGTCATCCAGCAAATCATAAGGTTCACTGTATCCTGAATTTCCCGTTACCGCTGCTCCGGCTGCAATCATAGAGGCCTCATCTACTATGAAAAGTGCGTTCTTATGCCGGTTCGCCGATAACGAGAAACTCATGCTGCCCTCCCCACCGGTCTGTCGGTAGATGGTTCGATGGATCGTGTATGCCGGATGATCAGAAAACGATGACAACACCTTTGCTGCTCGTCCGGTCGGCGCCATCAGCACCACCTTCCTGCGCAGTCCTTTAAGTGTTTTTACAATCGCACCGGTAACGGTCGTCTTGCCCGTACCTGCATAGCCTTTGATGATGAGCGCACAACGTGACTTTTCGGAGAATAAAAACTTTGAAAAGACATAAAGCAGCCGTTCCTGGCCCGCCGTAGGCGTGTGCGGAAAATTCATCCGTAAACGTTCTTCAAACTCTCTGATATCCATTTTCTGAGCCATGCCCCGCAAAGGTAGGCTTATCGTAGATCGATCCCACTGCGGTGAATAGTAAACAAACTCCCCGCGAAATCGTAGTTTTGTAACAACCTGTATGTAGAATCTCAGAAGATATGTCAGAAGCTGTAGGCACAAAAATGAACTCCGAGCAAGCGATGGCGCTCGAAAACAAGCACGGAGCGCACAATTATCACCCTCTTCCCGTAGTGCTCGACCGCGGTGAAGGCGTATTTATGTGGGACCTCGAAGGAAAGAAGTACTACGACTTTCTATCAGCTTACTCTGCCGTGAATCAGGGCCACTGCCATCCCCGTATTGTCAACGCCATGAGTGCACAGGCCGGAAAGCTTTGTCTCACTTCCCGTGCATTCTACAACAGCGCACTTGGTCCCTACGAGAAGTATGTCACTGAATACTTCGGTTTCGATAAGGTACTCCCCATGAACTCGGGCGCAGAGGCCGTAGAAACAGCCCTCAAGATATGTCGCAAATGGGCGTATGAGAAACAGGGTATGAAAGCCGAAGATACCGTCATTCTGGTGGCTGATCAAAACTTTCACGGACGTACAACTACCATCATTTCTTTCTCTACAGACCCTGATTCACGTGATAATTTCGGACCGTATACGCCAGGTTTCGTGGTCGTTCCTTATGATGACCTCAACGCTCTCGAGACCGCTTTGAAAACGTATAATGTGGCCGGTTTTCTCGTTGAACCTATTCAGGGTGAAGCCGGCGTGAAAACGCCGGATGCGAACTACATCCCTCAAGCCGCAGCGCTTTGCCGAAAGCACGGAGCACTGTTTATCGCTGACGAAATTCAGACAGGTATTGCCCGCACCGGATCGTTGCTCGCCGTTTGCGGAAACTGCAACTGCGAAAGACATTGCGAGCGTCAGGAAACCTATACCCGCCCCGATATTCTGATTCTTGGAAAAGCCCTGTCGGGAGGATGTTACCCGGTGTCGGCCGTACTGGCTGATGACGATATCATGATGGTCATTAAACCCGGTGAACACGGGTCAACTTTCGGTGGAAATCCGATTGCAGGTGAGGTGGCCATTGCCGCGCTCGATGTAGTCAAAGACGAAAAACTCGCCCAAAACGCTCGTCATTTGGGCAATATCTTCCGAGCAGAAATGCAAAAGCTGATTCAAGAGACAGACCTCATTCAGCTTGTGCGCGGAAAAGGACTCCTGAATGCGATTGTGATAAACGATACTCCTGACAGCTCAACGGCCTGGGATATTTGCATAGCACTCAAGGATAACGGACTGCTTGCAAAACCCACACACGGCAACATCATTCGTTTCGCCCCGCCGTTGGTAATGACCGAAGAACAACTAATGGAATGCGTTTCAATCATTCGCGAAACCATTCTCAGCTTCAGAAAATAAAAATTAGTAATCGATCAGAATAGATTCGTTTCGGTCAAGTGCAGTGCTGATCATAAAGCGTTCGCGCCTCAACCCTGAGCGAAACTCACAGGCCGCAGTGTTTGGAGAAATACGTCCCTCATTGTGGGCGTAAATGACGACTTCATTTTGCCCTTCTTCAAGCTGAATTTTGATCTTCTTCTTCTTTTTGGTGAGCGCATAGTAAGCCAGCACATATTGACCGTTCACCATAACCGAAATGGTGTCACCATCTATTTCAGCGTTGTCGTACAACTTGAGCACAACTTTCTCACGCTTTGACTTGAACTGCCTTTTCACTCGTGTCTCACGCTGCATAAAAGCATAAAACTCTTTAGGTGGAACTACCGTAGGGGTGCGGTATGGCTTGTGCCCACGAACATCCAGCATCATGCGCATCTTTACGCCGAAGAAATTTGGCATGCCTTCAGCGGTCGTAACCTCCGGACCTTCTTTCCGAAAGGTGGTCAGGGTAGTGCCCCCCCCGCCAAAGTTATAGTGGTAAGTGAGCGAGAGACTGATATTGCCATTATCCAGATTTTCAGCAACCCCAATGCCCGGAGCTATAAAC
Organism: Flavobacteriales bacterium; assembly: GCA_018402085.1. Classification (GTDB taxonomy): domain Bacteria; phylum Bacteroidota; class Bacteroidia; order Flavobacteriales_D; family Sanyastnellaceae; genus Sanyastnella. Next base: position 1,787,675 of record JAGYJM010000002.1, read on the forward strand.
CAGCGCACCGGTCCGAGAGTGATGGTTTCAACTACCTGCGAACCTAAATCTTCACGCATTGACTCACCCTCCGAAAAGGGAATGTACCCGAAATCCATATCGAACTTCAGAAAGCTCCCAGGATACTTCTTGCGTGGAATCTGGTAGAAGAAATTTGTTCTGTACTGCACTATAGCGTGCATGAAGGCGTACTCTACAGGGCCGTTTCCGAATTGATAGTAATCGAGCAAAGCACCAAATTCGAGGGTCCCTCCGATTCGCTCTTTGTAGCGAAAACCTATACCGGCTTGTCCGGTCATTACACCACCAAGTCCTTGTCGCCATGTAACCCCCTGGGCGATGTCCATGCGGGCAAGGTTAGGCCCCCCCGTAAAGCCAAAAGGAATCGACAAACGCCAATCACTTTGTGCCAGGGTGCCGGTGCATAGGCACACTGCGATCAAGACTGTTATGGTAAGGCGAAAGTTCACATTTTAAAAAGAAGAAAAAATCGTGCCAAAATTAACCCATCGCTGCAATCAGGTCATGACGCGTAATGATATGGTGCCCCCCTTCTTTCAGTTCTACCAAAACTGCCGGTATCTCTTTGCTGATCATTGATGAGATTGTCTCAAGCGTAGCATCTTCAGAAACGACCGGAAAAGGTGCCTGCATGACTTCCGAAACGGGTCTGGTCATCAGGTCAGGATGATCGATGAGTTTTTCGAAGACATGACGGTCATCAACAGATCCAATAATCTTTCCTTCTTCAATAACAGGCAATTGGCTGATATTATACTGGCGCATTTTTTGCACCACGCTATCAATGAGTTCGCCGCTGTAGCACATCATCAGCGGCACGTCACGATGGCCTGAAATCAGGTCTTTTGCTGCTTTGACATTATCTGCCAAAAAGCCGCGCTCGCGCATCCAGTCATCGTTATAGACCTTACCTACATAGCGGGAGCCATGATCGTGGAACAAAACGACTGTTACTGAATGTTCATCCAGTTCATCTTTCAATTGGCGCAAGCCCTGAAATGCAGAACCGCATGAGTAACCAATCAGCAAACCTTCTTGACGCGCAAGCTCACGCGCAGCCAGTGCGCCGTCTTTATCGGTCACTTTTTCAAAGTGGTCGATCAATGAAAAGTCAACGTTCTTCGGGAGAATATCTTCACCAATACCTTCAGTGATGTACGGATAGATCTCCTTTTCATCAAATTCACCCGTCTCGTGGTACTTCTTGAAGACAGAGCCATATGAATCAACGCCCCAGATTTTGATTTCAGGGTTTTGCTCTTTCAGGTATTTGGCGACCCCAGAGATGGTTCCGCCTGTACCTACTCCTACGACGAAGTGAGTGATACGTCCTTCGGTTTGTTCCCATATCTCGGGTCCTGTACTTTCGTAATGCGCTTGCCGGTTGGCGAGGTTGTCGTACTGATTACACCAAATGGAGTTTGGTGTTTCTTTATGCAGGCGCTCGGCAACAGAATAATAGCTATCAGGATGATTGGGGGCAACGTTGGTTGGGCAAACGATCACTTGTGCGCCCATTGCGCGCAAGACATCAAACTTCTCTTTCGATTGTTTGTCACTGGAGGTACAAATCAGTTTGTAGCCTTTGACAATGCATGCGAGAGCGAGTCCCATACCGGTATTTCCGGAGGTGCATTCAATAACAGTGCCTCCCGGCTTCAGACGTCCTTCGGCTTCAGCATCTTCAATCATTTTGAGAGCCATACGGTCTTTTACCGAATGACCAGGATTGAAGTACTCGACTTTCGCGAAAACCTCTCCGGGAATGTCTTTTGCAATCCTGTTAAGGCGAATCATCGGTGTATCGCCGATGGCTTCTGTGATGTTGTTAAATGTACGCTTACTCATTGCGCCCCAAAGGTATGTATTCCTAATCGAAGCGGATGGCTTTCACCGGTTCGATCTTCGCTACATAAAGCGCAGGCAACAGCATAAAGAGCGTGCAAATCACAAACGTCACCAACTCTACCTGGAAAATGTAAAGCCAGTTGAACTCAATTGGCACCTTATTTACGTAGTAGCTCTCCGGATTCAGACCAACGAGACCGGTCTGCTGCTGAAGGAAGGCCAATCCGAAACCTGTCAGGTTTCCGATGAGCATTCCAAGGCCGATGATGCGGGCTGCATGCCTTACGAAAACCAGCACCACATCACGGTCTCGCATACCAAAGGCTTTCAGCATTCCGATCATATTGGTTCGTTCAAGAATAATGATCAGCAAAGCAGAGGTCATATTCACGACCGCGATGAGAATCATCATGTAAATGATCAAATCCACATTAAGGTCAAGCATTTCAAGCCACGAAAAGATCTCCGGATTGCGGTCAGCCACATTCTGAACCTGTAAGTAATAAGGCACTTTATAAAAGAGCTCATCGCTCATAGGTATTAGATCTTCATACCGGTCAATCAACACCTCAAAGCCTCCTGCATAAAATCGACTGCTGCCTCCTGTTGTCATGCTTTCTGTGCGATAAGAACACGGCATGCTGTCTGGCGAAGCGTAGCGGAAGTGCACAATGGCCGTATCGGGAAGAGAACGGTCGCGGTCATGAACGATCACTGTGAAAGTCGTGTCTCCTTTCAAGCTCACTTGGTGTGGTCCTTTCCCTTTCAGATCGGTACCCGGCCAGTTGTACCGAAGATCTCCCCGTCCACCGAAACCAAAAGCTTCAATTCCGACTGTTCCACTCTTGCATGAGTCAGATACTAAAAGTTGAGCTTCTATGCCCCACTGGTTGATCCGCTGAATGTGTGCAATATCTATAAAGACAAACTGCTCGTCAAACTCTTTGAGTCCGGTTGAATAGATGGTAGTGACGGTAAAGTTTCTCGGCCGGATATCGCCCTCTTCGAGCACAAAGTAGAGTGTGACTTTATCACCGATGCCGATCTGCATTCGTTTACTGGTCCATTGCGAGATCATCAAGTCAGACGAGGCACCCTCTGTATGGAGGTTGAGCGCTTCACCTTCCAATATTTTATCTTCGAAAAACGACCAGTCGAAATCTTCACCTATACCTTTAATAATGCAGCCCTGCAGGTCGTCACGCGTCTCCATGATTCCGGGCTTGGTGGCAAAAATCTGGATATGTCTTACCCCCTCCATGTCAGATAGCTCTGGATAAAAATCCTGATCGATCTCGAGGCGCGAGCTCTCCCGGTTGTAGGTTTGTTCAGTATTGACAATTTGAAAATGCGCCCCGAATCCGATCACTTTTTCGCGCACTTCGCGCTGAAAGCCAGTGACAATGGCAACTGATACAATCATCAAGGCTACACCAATCGCCACACCAGCAGTGGCGATAAACACCACAGGTTTTGACAGTTTACCGGATCCGGATCCGGCCATTCGGGAGGCAATGAAACGAATGATCATCGGGCGCAAGATAGCACTGTTCTGCGGTGTACAGTCTGCCGTCAGCCGACTATCGGCTACATTATATGTAACCCGTCTTTTCCGAAGTCTTGCCTGTAACTTTTCGCTGCTTACCTGAGTTTTTTCCTTGCTCACAAGGGTATGCTGCACAAGGTCTGCTTATGGTACTAGGTGCGAAACGAACCTCATCGGGCGGAAGTATTTCTTAAAACTCAACCTTGTAGAAAGGATTGTTTGTCCCGGTTTCCAAAAGACGTTCAATTTGGCTCAATTTTTGACCTTTGCTTCATATGCGATGGATCACAGTAATAGTTAGCATCCTGCCATTTCTGGCAGTAGCCCAACTTCAGGTTAATGAAGTGAACATCAACGCACTTAAAGTGAACCCTGACATTGAAGTAGGCGCTGAGCAGCTTGAGCAGTACCTTCCGATGATTCAAGGCAAACGTGTGGGGCTGGTGGCGAATCATACTTCATTGGTACCTCATCGGACCGGATATACACATCTCGTAGATACGCTTTTGGCACGTGGAGTCGGAATTCAGGCGGTTTTTGCACCTGAACATGGATTCAGAGGGGATGCAGGTAATGGTGAGCGTATTACAGACGGACGAGATGCGCAGACCGGACTGCCAGTTCGCTCATTGTATGGCAAGACGAAAAAGCCGACGCCAGCAATGCTCGCCGATATTGACATATTGCTCTTTGATATGCAGGATGTAGGCACACGTTTTTACACCTACCTCTCTACGATGCATTATGTACTTGAAGCTGCGGCTGAAGAGGGCTTACCGGTTATTGTGCTTGACCGTCCTAATCCGAACGGTTTTTATGTTGACGGCCCCATACTTGATGCCGAATACAGCTCTTTTGTAGGAATGCATCCGATACCGGTAGTTCATGGTATGACGTTGGGCGAGCTCGCTAAAATGATAGTAGGAGAAGAATGGCTAAAGAATAAGGTTCAACCTGAACTGATAGTGATTCACTGCAAGAACTATCACAAATCAGACCTGTACGAACTTCCTGTAGCACCAAGCCCGAATCTTCCAACGATGACATCCGTGTACCTGTATCCATCGCTGTGCTTCTTTGAGCCAACGGCAGTAAGTGTGGGCAGAGGCACAGATTACCCGTTTGAGCTATATGGGTATCCTGGAATGAAGTACGGGGCATTCACCTTTACGCCGGAGTCTCGCCCCGGCAAATCACTGCGCCCAAAGCACGAAGGCATCGTTTGTTCGGGGCAGCGTTTGACAGAATTCGGGAGTTTTTATTTCCATGCGAACAAGCGATTGTACCTCCAATGGCTGATTGCGACTTACAACGAACACGAGAAAAAGGATGACTTCTTTACGTCCGCTTCGTTTTTTGACAAGCTGGCGGGTGGACCATCGCTTCGAAAACAACTGGAAGCCGGAACGGATGAGCGCGAAATCCGTGCATCATGGGTTGAAGGACTTCAGGATTTCAAGTCAAAGCGAGCACCCTACCTCGTCTATCCGGAAACTCGATGATGGTTTGAGAGCCAAAGGAGCGGGGCAGGTCATTGTAGATTTGCACGATTGTGCAGCCATGAATGTATTCTGACGGGGCCTGAGGGTTGAACTTCGACCGGAAAAGGAATTGCTTCCGGTAAAAAAGTTTTTCTCAATTGTTAAAATAAGCCAATGTCTTGTGCGTTAAAGGTAGCAGAGAACCCTAACCCCGCGGAGGTAAATTGCTAATTTCGCGCCGATCTTCCGCAGGACAACGAATGAAATCGATTAAACGACTCCTTTTTGCAGGAATTCCGGCTCTTTTGCTGGCAGGTTGCGACCTGATCAATCCATCAGAGCCTCTTCCCGCTTACCTGGTCATTCCTGACTTTGAATTTGAGACGAATCTTGAAACAGAGGGTAGTGATTCAGAGCGGATCACAGAGGTATGGGTATTTGTGAACAGTCAAATGCTTGGTGCTTATGAGCTACCTGCAGAAGTTCCGGTATTGGCTGAGGGCAGCGCACAGGTTGATATTTTTCCGGGAATCAAAAACAACGGAATCGCAGGTTCTCGGATTATCTATCCATTCTACGCTCCTTATTCTACCACGGTTAGTCTTGAGCCTCTTGAAAAAGATACCATTCTGCCCAGCTTCGTTTACAAAGACAATGCGACCATTCAATCGGTAGAAGATTTTGAAGAGGGAAATGTGTTCACGATCGATAACTCGGCGGGATCCATTACCCGAATCACCGAACCGGAACTCGTATTTGAAGGTGAAGGAAGTGGTTACGCCACGGTGCAGGCCGGAGAGGGAATCCTCCAGTTTCGGACAAACGAGCAACAGTATCCGATACCGGTAACCCGCTTGTCATGGATTGAAATGGATTACCGTTGCAATAATTCATTTGCGGTAGGACTTATGGCTTACGACAACGGGCAACTGATCAAAGAGGAGATCATTATTGTGCTTTTCCCTACCGATGAGTCAGGTGTACCGGAGTGGAATAAAATTTACATTGAGACCAGCCAGCTGGCGGCGTCTACGCTCGGCGCAGATTACTTTGAAATGTACTTTCAATCGTTTGTTGACAGCGGCAACGAAGCATCTGAAATCTGGCTCGATAATATAAAACTGGTTTATTTCTGATGAACAAGGGGCTCCAGGTCATTAAATACCTGCTTGCAGACTGGCTCAGTGCTTCGGCAGCCTGGACTGTGCTCTATATTTTCCGAAAGAAAGTGATTGAGTCGAACAAATTCGGATTTGACGTACCGATAACCTTCGACGAGAAATACTACTACGGCCTCTTATTGATACCGGTATTCTGGGTGACCCTTTATACGATGATGGGGCACTACCGGCAGATTTATCGGCGGCATCGACTGAAGGAACTGAGTCAGACGCTATGGACCAGTGCGTTTGGGGTGATCCCTTTATTTTTTGTGTTGCTTCTAAACGATGAGATCACTTCATATCGTGACTACTACCAGTCTTTACTGGTGCTTTTTGGCGCTCATTTCCTGCTGACCGTCACTTTTAGACTGATCCTTACTACGCGAACTGTCAAACGGATTCACCGTGGCGATATAGGCTTTAACACGCTCGTGGTAGGAGGAAATGAGCGTGCACTCGGTTTGTATGATGAAATCAGCTCAATGCGGAAATCTCCCGGTTTCAAGTTCCTCGGCTTTGTGCGTGTGAATGGCAAAGACGACATGCTGAGTGAGCACATGCCGTGTCTCGGTCAATACCAACGACTGCCAGAGATCATCCGCTACAAGCAGATTCAAGAGGTGATCCTTGCCGTTGAGTCTTCTGACTATAGAGAAATCGGTAGTATTCTGAATCTTCTGGAAGGGGAGAATGTCAAGGTAAAGATCATTCCAGACATCCATGATATTTTGCGAGGGTCAGTAAAAATGACAAGCATATTCGGTACGCCATTAATTGAGGTTAATCAGGAGATCATGCCTGCCTGGCAGTTTTCTCTAAAGCGCGTGATGGACATTCTGCTTTCACTTGTGGCCATTGTTGTCCTCTCTCCCGTTTACCTGACACTGGGCATTTTAGTGAAGCTCAGCTCACCGGGTGCTGTATTCTTTGTTCAGGAACGTATTGGTCATCATGGAAAGCCTTTTAACATCATAAAGTTTCGTACGATGGTAAAGGACGCTGAAAAGAATGGTCCGCAGCTCAGCAGCACTAATGATCAGCGCATCACACGTATCGGACGATTCTTGCGCAAAACCCGACTTGATGAATTGCCTCAGTTTTTCAACGTACTCAGGGGTGAAATGGCACTGGTTGGACCAAGACCTGAGCGGCAGTATTACATTGATCGCATTGTTGAGAAAGCACCGCATTACCGGCACCTGCATAAAGTGCGTCCGGGCATCACCTCCTGGGGACAAGTGAAGTATGGCTATGCCGAGAACGTAGATCAGATGATTGCGCGTTTGAAGTACGATCTGCTATACATCGAGAATATGAGCTTAGCGGTTGACATTAAAATTCTGTTCTACACCGTGCTGATTGTACTCAAAGGAAGCGGGAAATAAATCCTTCAACGGCCACCCTCGACCCATCAACCTTTTACTGCCCGCTGGCACCAGCGAACAACCCAAATTCGTGGATCATCCCCTGAAGGTGCACAATGCTTTGTGCGCCTGGCATTGTTCATTCAAAAAAGCAACACAGGTATTCGCTGCAACCATCAACCATTAACGATCAGCAATCAACAGATTACCTACCTTTCGGGAAACTTTCAACCATGACACAATCTGTTTACAAACTAATGATTGGTGCATCTGCACTGATTGCGAGTGTTGCTTTTCTGATTTTGGTATCCTGTAATGGCTTTGCAGACAATGCCAATACCCCTGACCCGACTGCTGACACTTCAAATGTTTCAATACCTGCGCCGGTGCCAGGAATGGAAGGGGGCGGCAGCGGAAACTATCGTATGGCCTTTCAGACCGGAACTTCAAACAACGGCACCTGGTACTGGCAAGTATGGGTATACAATATCCACAACGGCAACTACAAAGCGTATTACTGGAGTCCGCAAGACCAGGTATGGCTTGAAAACTTCGATGGAAGCAAACCTCTTCCAGACCTCCCGTAAGCTACGCGCCCGGCCGTTTTACTGTCTTTCTGTCAGATTTATCTCTATATTTGCCGGCTTCCCTGATACGTAGATGATTGGAATGATCTTTGCGTACAATAGGGGAAACCGATCTTTGATTTATGGGGCTGAACTGGCTTTGACAGCGAGATGAATGGCTGAGCAAGCACGTCGAGGGTTTCGTGTTTTACCTCGTTAAACACAGGGCACAAGTCAGAAATGACAACACTTCTTACGCACTCGCAGCGTAATCAGGTCTCAGACCGATACGCCTAATTCCAGCCCTCAATAGGGCGGAACGAGTTGTCCGGTATGCAGGTTATGTTCCTATCCTGTATGCAATCGGGCATCGAACAAATGGAACTAGCGAAGTGCGGGTCTGACGCGCTTAGCGAAAATAATCCAGACTAAGCTTGAGCTTGGAATGCCGTATTCCGTACTCAGGTCGAAAATTAATTTACGGATAAGCGTGTAGAAACCTTAGAGATTCCTCGTTTGGACGCGGGTTCGACTCCCGCCAGCTCCACTATCAAAAAGCCCCGCGTTTGCGGGGCTTTTTGATTGTTGATAGTGGGTGGTCGATTGCTGATCTCTGACCTTCCCTAAATTGACCTGACCACTTTCACCATTGATCTTCAGTACCCGTCGTTCATTTTTTTGGCTCGTCACGCAGTGAATCCCACTCCCTCCCCCGTGTTAAGCTTCAATGAAAAAAGGAGCAGTGCATTCGGTGAACCGCTATTTTTGGCATCATTGTTGTATAGTAAAGATTGACCAATAACACTCATCTAAATCACAACTCTATGAAAAAACGACTACCCTTCATGCTCGCTGCCGCACTGGTAGCCTTCTTGCCGGCCCTCGTGCAGGCGCAACTCTCTTCAAGCTGGGAGTACGCGATTAACGGAAACCTCCAATGGCAAAAGGTAAGCTCATCTGGTAATTACCTCCTTGCTACCGATCAGGCCCTGGTAGCCCTTGACCAGGAAAGCGGACAGGAGATCTGGTCAAACAGTAACCTTACAGGTTACGCCGAATCTGAGATTCGCGAAATGGCGGGTTCTCCCCTTTTCGTCGCCCAGAAAGAAAATCGTATTCGCATCCTCAACCCGTTCAGCGGCGAAGTGCTCTTCGATACCGAAGCAGCAGGCATTGGAACCCTCGAAACCAATACGTTTCTGCCAAAGTCTAACGGACTCTTCGTTTCAGGCACAGCTGCAGATGGCGAGCAACCACGCATGATCATGGTCGATATCGCTTCGGGCAACACCCGCTGGGAGATTGCCGAAGACTTCGGCCGCATCATCTCTGTCAATGAACTTGACGCCAACTCGATGATCTTTACCACCCTCTTCACAGTTTATCGGCTCAACACCAAAACGGGTGAACTCATCTGGAAACAGGCTACGTCTGCTGATGCAGCAGCAATGCAAGACAACCCTCTCGGAGCCGTCCTTCAGGGCATGGCTGAAGAGATGACTGCTGATATGAACTTCGTGATCCGCTATTTCCAGGATACAGAAAAAGGTGTCTTCATCATCGTGGCTGAAAAGGAAATCCCAATGGAAAGCCAGGATGGCAAAGTCACTTACACTTACAAAAACACTTACACCCCATTCAATCTTGAAACCGGTGAGCGTCTTTGGAATACTACCGTTGAACTCGACGGGAAAATCGGAGACCTCGCATTTTACAAAGAAGGCTTCATCGCACTTCCCGATGACGGCAAGCGCACCGCCATCAACTACTACACATTCGCTAGTCCTGAAGGACAATGGGGTAAGAAAGGTCGTGGAACCAAGATCAAGGGTGGCGTCTACAACCACCTCACCTACCCGAATGGCATCCTGCTCATCAGCCGCTCAGGTGATGACAGCTACCTCGATTTCCTAAAGCCAGAGATGGGCGAGATGGCCTTTGAGAAGCCTGTAAAAATTAAAGGACAAGTTGTTCAAACCATTGAAAGCGCAAAAGGTATCGCTTACCTCACAACCGCTGAGTTTAACATCCTCGACATCACCACCGGTGAGACCCTGCTTGACAAAGCAATCGAAACCTCTCCGGCGCTGACTAAACTCGATAGTAAAACGCTTTTTGCGTATAATACCAAAGGCCGCACAGTCGTGAAAGTTGATATCGACGGGGCTACCGCATCGGAGATCTACGCTGACAAGATTAAACTCGAAGGAAAAGAAGAGGTTACCGGACTAGAGCTCACCGAGAATGGCATCCTGCTTTCATCAGACCAGAACCTTGTGATGCTCAACAAAGACGGCAGTTTACTGTATCAGGCGTATCACCCGGCACCGCGTGAATCAGGACTCAAACGCGCGTTGCTTTATGCACAGGCTGCACGTGCAGCTTATATCAGTACGGCCTCATACATGGCTTCCGGCGTGATGCAGGCCGCGTCGGCAGAGGTTTCAGAAGAAGATGCTGTCAGTGGCGCAGTTGTCGGCGGATTGGGAGTGGCCTACGAAGAACTAGGAGACCAGGCAGGTGATTTCGCCAAGAAGTCATTCCAGCAGGCTCAGGCACGATTTAAGGCCACGGCACAAGCGCGCGACTTCGCTGTAATGCTTACTGAGCAAGACAAAGAAAACAAGCTCGCCAAGGTTAGCAAAGCAAACGGTGAAATTCAGGCAACCGTTAATCTCGGCAAAGAGAAAGATCCGAAATATGCAATTGACGAGGTAACCGGACGCATCTTCGTCGATGCCAACGGTAAGGTTGTCTGCTACGAACTGACGAAATAAAAACAGAAATCACTTAGAAAAAGGGTGCCGCAAGGTGCCCTTTTTTATTATCAGCATTTCGATCTGATTCTATCTTCCAAAAAGGTACATCACGCCGATTTGTCCGGCTATAATCACACTTGAAATTCTGACTTGATCGTTCTGAACGAGCGGCGACATCGGTGCTGCGCCGCGCAAGTCTGCATTGATCCACCATCTGCGATCCATTTGCCAGCGGGCGCCCGCACTGACCCAGGGCGTGAACAGCAGCGAACGATAGCTTAGAGACTGGCTTGATTCAACGAGGTAATCGTTGCCAAGATCAGGCAGAAAAATGAAGTCAGGAATCTCTCCTTGCAGATGAATGCGCAGATCAACTCCTGCGCAAAAGCGCAGGATGGTTTTTCGTGATACTTCGCGCTCAATTCCTACGCCCACAGGAATGCGAAGCCATGAACTCCGATAAGGGTCGTCGAAGATAGTCGTAGAAAGGGTATCTGTTTCTGATCCGATATCAAATCTGAACAACAGGATCTGATCCAGGGCGTCATCTTCAAAGCTGGCAAAAGTGAAGAGGCTGTCATCGATAGTGTTGGGGTCAAATGCGAGGTTCTTGCCATTGAGATAATCTATACCCGCTCCGGAAGTGACAAACCACCCTTTTTTCCCAATCTTACGCTCACCGTAAATCTCGAAACCTACACCACTGCCGAGCCTACTGTCAGCGCCGAGGTAAGCGTTCAAGCTGCTGAAAGCACCCTCGGTTGAAGTGGATATCTCATCAAAAGGGAGATAGCCGGTGGCTCTGAATCCCGCACGGAACTCACCGAGGCGCATCCTTTTCTTCAGCCGCTCAGTGGGCTCAAGCCGTTCTCCCGGAATACCGAGGGTGTCATATACCACCTCTCTTTCAACGATAAGTTTCTTGCCGCCAATAATGATGGTGTCAGCGCATAAAGTCACGCCGGCACTCGCACCAGGCGAAGCTATCATTGTCAATAAAAAGAGCAGTGCACAGAGGTGACTGCTCTTTGTTATCATATGTTTATAAATGTCAGCATTCATCGGGAGTCGTCCGCAACGGACGAAGATAGGCTAATCTTCTTTTTCAACGCTGACCTTCACAGGAAGCGTGAGGAAGATGGTTTCCTGATCTGACTGAAGGTCTTGCACCAGCTTACTCAGGTCAGGCTGTGCTGCACGCTGCAACCAGTCGTTCGGAAGCTGACGTGCTTCCAATCGCTCGACCTTATCTGTTTCAACAACAGAGGTTTCCAATGTTTCCTCTTCTGCTTTTTTGTCGGTAGACGTTGAAGGGGCGTCCGGACAAATTGAATGGGGTGCTTCTTCACCGCTTGCCAATGTCACAACTTCTTTCTCCGAAGTCGACAATGTCTGTGGTGTACTGCCTTTCGGATTGGTTTTCGCGGAATTCGCGATTGAAGTTTCAGGTGTTTTCGCTGTCTTGACAGCGTTCGAAGCAACGCTCGCTACGGCTGTTTCCTGCAGCTCTTCAGTCAGGGTATTCATCGCCGCTGTCTTGCGTTCTACCGAGATGTCAAAGGCGTCTTCACCCGCTGCCGCGATGGCATTGGCCGGCATCTGGTCTGAGCCTGACACCAGGGCGAGCGCGATGGTTCCGGATACCAGCAGTGCAGCGTAATACACATTCATACGGTACCAGCTAAAGCGCAGAAAGCTGTTTCCGCCCATTTTACTCCGGATGGCTGCATATGTCCCGGCAGGTGGTGCAGCTTCAAAATCTTGCAGCTCCTGTCGGACATGTTCAAAGAAAGGATCGTCGTGCCGCTTCATCATTCCTCACAAATTTATCTTGCTCATTTCCTGCAACTCGCGCTGCAGATATTTTTTCGCTCGTGACAACTGGCTTTTCGAAGTGTTGATGTCGATATCCAGTGCCTCGGCAATTTCTTTGTGTTTATAACCTTCAACCACATACATGTTGAAGACCATTTTGTAGCCTGCCGGCAAGCGGCTTATGGCTTCCATCAGTTCACCTTGCGTAAACTCTGCAGTCTGATCAGGACCGAGTTGTCCGCTCAGGTCGTGTGCTTCATCCACATCGTCGTGGTATGCGTGCTTCAGGTTTTTCCGATAATGCGTGATCGCTGTATTGATCATAATTCTACGGATCCAACCTTCGAACGAACGGTCTTGAGAGTATGTGTGGATGTTCTTGTAAATCTTCACAAAGCCCTCTTGCAAGACATCTTCAGCATCAAACTGGTTGCGTGTGTACCTCAGGCAAATGCCGTAAAGCATTGCTGCATACTTCTTGTACAAGGCGTCTTGGTACTTACGCTTGTTCTTTTTACACCCATCTATGACCTCGCGCAGATCGCTCATTCGTCTCAATTCTCTCTTAAGACCAAGATAGTAAGGAAAGGGTTGCACATAGATAGATCGGGGATCGGGGATCGAGGATCGGGGATCGAGGATCGGGGATCGGGGATCGGGGATCGAGGATCGGGGATCGGGGATCGGGGATCGAGGATCGGGGATCGGGGATCGGGGATCGGGGATCGGGGATCAGGGATCGGGGATCAGGGATCGAGGATCGGGGATCGGGGATCGAGGATCAGGGATCAGGGATCAGGGATCGGGGATCGGGGATCAGGGATCGAGGATCAGGGATCGGGGATCGGGGATCGAGGATCAGGGATCGAGGATCAGGGATCGGGGATCAGGGGGCGGGGATCGGGGATCGAGGATCAGGGATCGGGGATCGGGGATCGGGGATCGGGGATCGGGGATCGGGGATCGAGGATCGGGGATCGGGGATCGGGGATTGACCCGTCCTAAAAAAAGTTGACAGTATTAGAACTAAAGTACTGTTATAGGTTTACAAGTTGAAGGTTGTCCTGTTGTTGGTTGTCAAGCAGGAAGTGTATCTGATTTGGAGTTTCCATGTTCAAGCTGAGGTGAGGTCGCAGTGCATTGTACTTAGATACCGCTACTTTAACAGCTTTTCGAGTATCCTCAAGGTCTTTCAGGACTTGCGTTTCGAGGAACTCACCTTTGACGATACCATTGATTCTTTCAGCGATAGGGTTGTCAAGAGGTTGGTACTGCTGAGCCATTGAGATGCGTGCTCCATTCTCGGTTAGCATAGTGGTATACTCATCTGAACAGTACTGTGAGCCGCGATCGGAGTGATGGATGAGTCCATGTGTGTCACGGGCTCCCTTCAGTGCCATTCGTAAAGCGCTGATACAGCCTGCACGCCCCAGGTCATCGGCTAGATGATAGCCAACGATACGTCTGGAAAAAGCATCGGTGATTAACGACAAGTACTTGAAGCCGGCCTCAGTGCGTACGTAGGTAATGTCACTCACCCAGAGCTGTTCAGGACCTGTTGGCTCAAAGCCCTTCGTAAGATTATCGTACCGATTAAACCACTTGTAACTATGGGTGGTACGCATCTTATTTCGTCGCTGTTTGATCAGTAGTCCGTTGTCTCTAAGGATACTGAAGAAGCGGTCTCGTCCGATTTTTAAGCCGTTGGCTTCCATATCTGATTTGGTCATGTGATACAACTTTCTGCCACCAAGACGCGGTAGTTTACCTCTGATTTCGTGAACTAGAGCGAGTACTACATCTTCTTGCAGCATCTTTTTCTCCTGCTGTTTGCAGGCTTTGTAGTGAGCTTGTCTGGTTACACCAAGCAACCTGCAAGTCACCCCCAGAGAAGTGCTTGCATACCTGATCTTTACTTGTCTGATGGCTTGGTGGAGGACTTTTTTCGGATCTTGATTTTCATCTGATCCTCAGCGATATCAATGATCTGGTTCAGCCCGTAGTTCCGGATTTGCTCCAGTTTCAGCTGCTCTTCGAGCGCTTTAATACGGGCTTTCAGAACTTCCGGATCTTCGTCTTTACTTGATTGTGACATGGGGCGTAAGGGTTCGCTATACCCAAATTTACGCATCCATCGCTGGATCGTAACATGGCCGCCGATGTTAAAGTGCTTTCGTGCTTCTTCGATGTTCATCTGCCCGCTGGCTACTAGATCACACACCTGTTGTTTCAAGGCGTCGGCATACCGTGGTGATGGTTGATAGGAATTTGACATTGTGGTTGATTTTTGTGTCAACCTATTTCAGGACGGGACAGATCGAGGATCGGGGATCGGGGATCGGGGATCGGGGATCGAGGATCGGGGATCGGGGATCGGGGATCGAGGATCGGGGATCGAGGATCGGGGATCGGGGATCAGGGGCGGGGATCGGGGATCGAGGATCGGGGATCGGGGATCGGGGATCGGGGATCAGGGATCGGGGATCGAGGATCGGGGATCGGGGATCGGGGATCGAGGATCGGGGATCGAGGATCGGGGATCGGGGATCGGGGATCGGGGATCGGGGATCGAGGATCGGGGATCGGGGATCGGGGGCGGGGGTTGGGGGTCGGGGGTCGGGGATCATGGATGGCAGGAGTTAGAATTCAAACCCAAACCCAAACTCAAACTCAAACTGCTCTGAGGGAGGCTATACTGCTGCACAGGTTGCAGGTCGGAGGTTGGGTTTCACCGACGCATCCGGCGCTTTTGCGCCGAGAAAAAAACTTCAATAAGGGCGCGAACTCACCTGTAAGGGAGGCCGCAAAAAACCTTGGGTTTGAATTAACCGATGAAATCTTGCTTCTCCATCTTCAGCCAGCTCAGGGCAGCGTTGCAAAAAATGTCTTCGACCGTTGACTCAGGGAGCCCCATTTCAGTGATGAACTGTCCGATTTCGAGGTCTCCAAGTGGGAATGGGTAATCGGTTCCGAGGCTGACCTTTTCACTTCCCACCATATCGAGCACGTACTGCAGCATCTTTTCATCATGCGTGATGCTGTCTACCCAGAACTTGCCGAGGTACTCTCTCGGATTGACCGGGTTATCGATCGCGACGAGATCGGGGCGGCAGTTAAAGCCGTGTTCAATACGACCAATGGTCGCCAGGAAGGAGCCGCTTGCATGCGAGAAATTCCAACGCAGGTTGGGAAGTTTCTCAAGTACGCCACTGAAAATGAGTGAGCAAATCGCGCGTGATGTTTCTGCAGGCATACCAACGAGCCACGGGAGCCAGTATTTTTCCATTTCCGGCTTGCCCATCATGTTCCATGGGTGCACCATGATACATAGGTCAAGATCTTGACAAGCTTCGAAGATTGGGTAGAACTCCGGCTCGGAAAGATTTCTGCCCTCGATGTTACTACCGATCTGTATGCCTTTGAGTCCGATCTCCTTGCAGCGCTCCAGCTCTTGAATAGACTTGCCTGCGTCTTGCATCGGTAAAGTACCCAGCCCCACATAATTCTTTGGGTATTTAGCTACCAGATTTGCGAGGTCGTCGTTCAGGAAGCGTGCGACTTTGAGTCCGTCTTCCGGCTTTGCCCAATAGGAGAACATCACCGGAATGGTGCAGACCACTTGCACCTGGGTGTCAAATCGTTCGTAGTCTTCAATGCGCAGTTCGGGATCCCAGCAATTCGACTTGATTTCCCTGAAGAACCTATCGCCTTGCATCATTCGGGCATAACCTTCGCGATGGTGTTCAAGGTGAATGAAATCGCCATACCCAAATTCATTTGCCCAGCGAGGTAGTTCTTTTGGTAAAATATGGGTGTGCATATCGATCTTCAGCATAGCGCGACGTTTTTGGCTCGCACGAAAATAGGAATTCCAAATTTGTAGGCGGCGCGCCCCTTGTGATAGACTCTAAGACCTTGATAATGTGCAACTAAAAAAACCACCCCGACGTCTCGGAGTGGTTTCTGCATTGGAAGTGAACCATATTCCCATTCAATCGCCAGAATGCGAAGCAGGGTGAGGTTGCCTTTATTCGTGGCCGTAGCGAATAGGTTGCAGATCGTGTTGTTCCTCTTCTGTAAAGAGTCTGGATTTGATTACAAACCTGATGCCCATCGGAATCTCCAGGGAGAAACTGGATCCGCGTCCTTTGGTGATGTCAACGGTCAGCATGGTATGCTTCCAGTATTCAAACTGGTCTTTTGACATCCAGAAGTCGCAGCCGTGTATGTTGCCCAGCCAGACATCGTTTTCATTGATCATGAAATCGTCTTCAGGGTAACACATGGGCGAAGATCCGTCGCAACAGCCGCCGCTCTGGTGAAAGATGAGCGGACCATTGCGTTCTCTCAGTTCATCGATGACCGCGGTAGCGGCATCCGTTACATTCACGCGTTGTATCATTCTCTTATTCGACTTAGAAAAATCCGAGTGGATTCTTATCGTACGAAATGAGCATATTCTTGGTCTGACGGTAGTGGTTGAGCATCATCTTGTGCGTTTCGCGCCCGATACCCGACTTCTTGTAGCCTCCGAACGGTGCGTGTGCAGGGTAGGCATGGTAGCAGTTCACCCAAACACGACCGGCCTGCACCTGTCGTGAAATCTGGTAAGCCTGGTGGGTATCGCGGGTCCATACTCCGGCACCGAGTCCGTATAGTGTGTCATTCGCAATCTCAAGAGCCTCGGCTTCGTCTTTGAACGTGGTTACACAAACAACAGGACCGAAGATTTCTTCCTGGAATACACGCATTTTATTGTTTCCTTTCAGAATGGTTGGCTGGATGTAGTAGCCGCCTTCGAGTCCGTCATTATACGCAGCGGCGCCTCCGGCGAGTACTTCGCATCCTTCTTCTTTACCGATTTCGATATAGTTGAGGATCTTTTCGTATTGATCATTCGATGCCTGCGCTCCCATCATGGTGTTCGGGTCAAGTGGATGACCGAGTTTGATGGCTTTCGTTCGTGCAACTACTCGCTCCATAAACTTGTCAAAGATGCTTTCCTGCACGAGCATGCGTGACGGGCATGTACATACTTCTCCCTGGTTCAGTGCGAACATCACGGCACCTTCAATACACTTATCGAGGAACTCGTCGTCTGCATCCATCACATTCTCGAAGAAGATGTTCGGCGACTTACCGCCGAGTTCGAGGGTTACCGGTGTAATGTTCTTCGATGCATACTGCATGATGAGCTGACCGGTGGTGGTTTCTCCGGTGAAGGCTACTTTATTGATGCGCGGCGAAGATGCGAGCGGTTTGCCGCACTCTACACCAAAACCATTGATGATATTGAGTACACCCGGAGGCAGAATGCCTTCAATGAGTTCAGCGAGGATCATCATACCCACCGGTGTTTGCTCAGCGGGCTTTAAGATCACGCAATTTCCTGCAGCAAGAGCCGGAGCGACCTTCCATGCTGCCATGAGGATTGGGAAATTCCAGGGAATAATCTGGCCGACGACACCAAGCGGTTCAGGAATATTCATTGAAACCGTATTGCTGTCAAGTTCGCTCACCGATCCCTCTTCAGAGCGAATCACTCCAGCGAAGTAGCGGAAATGATCGATGGCCAGAGGCATATCTGCGGCGCGAGTCTCGCGCAGTGCCTTGCCGTTATCCCAGGTCTCGGCACGAGCGAGTAGTTCGAGATTTTCTTCCATGACGTCTGCAATCTTGAGGAGCATATTGCTGCGCTCTGTAGCAGAAGAATTGTTCCATGAAGGGGCTGCGGCCCATGCTGCGTCAAGTGCGAGCTCTACGTCTTCTGCCGTAGAACGCGCAACCTTGGTAAAGCTGTTGCCATCTACAGGAGATACATTCTCGAAATACTCGCCTTTGACAGGCGCCGTCCACTTTCCGCCGATGAAATTATCATACTGATCCTTGAAACGAGGCTTTTCAACAGCTTCGCTCGCGGTGGTTTGAATATCACTCATAGTAATGTGATTAAAATTGATTTTTGTTTGTTTTCGGTGCTTGCACCTTGGCGCGTCCGCCTGCAAAATCACCTTTCGACCACAAGGTATTTCACTGAAAATGAATACACTTTGAACAATTCTACCATCGGTGTGCACGATTCAATCAAGTTGAACAGAAGACGGGGATCTGCAGAGCGACGTTATTATTATCGTACATTGAAGTGTTGAATCTGCAAATGTGCAGTTCAGAGATAGAGAGATATGCAATTACCTGATCAATTCCTGAAATCGAGAAAACTCCAAACCCTCGTAGAGAATCAGACATCGTACACCCTTGAAAATGCGGCTTTACATGTATTTGAAACCCATCAGCATGCCGAGGAAGTTCTGCTAAAGTTTGACCAACCTGTGCTTGCAAGTATGCTACGCGGCAAAAAGGTGATGCACCTGCGCGATGAAAACGGGTTTGAATTCCTTCCCGGAGAGTCAATTGTCTTGCCTTCAGAAGAACTCATGTGCATTGACTTTCCTGAAGCGCGCATGAACAATCCTACCCGGTGCCTTGCTATGGCCATCGATGAGCGCATGATCGCTCAGATTGCTCAGTTAATGAACGAACAGATGCCTCGCGTTTCTGAGAGAGAGTGGAGCCTGATGGACTACAACTTCCATTTTACGAACGATTCAGGCATTCACCAGCTGATTGAGCGGTTGATTTACCTTTTTACAGAAGATCATCCGGCGAAAGATATGTTCGTTAACAATTTGATTCAGGAGTTGATCATTCGGATTTTACAGGCGAATTCGAGAAAGCTTTACGCCGAGAAATCGGCGGATATGCAGAGTCACGATCGAATGGGTTTCATCGTTGAATACATCAGGGCGAATATCCAGCGACACATGACGGTTGAGGAACTCGCTGAAAAGGCATGTATGAGCCCCTCGCACTTTCACCGTGTCTTTCGGAATGAATTCGGAATAGCACCGGTTGAGTACATCAATGAAGAGCGTATCAGACGAGCTGTGGCACTGCTTCAGGAACCTGACCGCCCCATTAAAAACGTTTACATGGAGTGCGGTTTCCAAAACCGTTCATACTTCAATCGCGTCTTCAAGAAATACCGGAAAGTTTCACCGAGTCAGTTCCAGCAGGCTACGCGTATGAGAATTACAAACGGTTGACGTATTCTCTGCGTATTCGTTTGCGTTTCGCAAAGTCGCTGATTACCCTCGTCGATTCACTCAATCGTTTTCGTCTTATCTAACGAAAGCTTCTTTATGGCACGGGTATGATTATAGCCCAGTTCAAAAAGCTCATCGGCATTTGACGTATCAAGAAGACTAAAATCTGCCAATCCTTCGGGCTCGATAAAGAGGTCAGACTCCTCCCGTGCTGATGCTGTGCGGTTGTTTACGGTTAGCTGAAAAGTACGTGCTGCGGTTTCAAGGAGGTTCTTAACACGGTCAATGCGCTGCACCGGACTAATGTTAATCGCGATGACCTTGTCACAGTATTCCCGAAGCGGCTCAATGGGTATGTTATCCATCAATCCACCGTCAACATACTGTACACCATCGATTTCGACCGGTTCAAAAAGTACGGGTATAGAGGCAGATGCCTGAACGAATTGTAAGAGAGGACCGCGACTATGGTATTCTGATTCTCCACTGTGCAAGTTCGTAACGCCAATATGGAAAGGGATGGACAAATCTTCGATACGTTCTGTATCGAGGTGCTTACGCAGTTGTTTCTCCAGGTTACCGAGGTCGAGGAGTCCGTTGATCGGCACTATTACCTTAGCATAGTCGCCGATGCCGTTTGCCTTCATTTTTTCGAGTATGTCATGCGGCTCAAAGCCCGACGCGAGAAAGGCTCCTACCATAGCACCTGCACTGACACCTGCGTATGCATGTGGACGAATTCCTCTTTCAATCAAAGCCTGCACTACTCCAAGGTGTGCGAACCCTCTTGCGCCTCCTCCACCGAGGGCGACACCGATTTTTGTAGCTGGCGCGTCGGCTGATGTTTTCATGCTCTTTTAGCGGTTCAAGCTACGCAATTACGATCGCTGTGTTGATCTTTTCCTGTAACCAAAGAATTATTGCACGTTGCTAAACCTATCTTGCAGCGCAAACTCAATCTTAACATCATGAAAAATAGCTTGATTTTATTTAGCCTTATCGCATTGTACTTAATCATCGGCTGCGGCGGTGGCGGCAATGCTGATGCATTCACTGGTGAATGGCAGCTTGAAGGATACACCGACCGTGAAGGAAATGCCATTGACTTGACAGACTGCGACAAACAAACCGTCTGGAACTTCACCAAAGAAGCTGTAGAACCACTTGCTGACGGTACCAAGGTGATGAAACTGGAGGCAACTGCTCCCGAAGAGTGTAAATTCCATAGCTTCGAGTCAAAATGGACCCCTAAAGACGGGCAACTCTTTATCTCGAGTGTCCGCGCAGGAGGTATGGGAGGCCCCTCAAATGCAGGGATGTTCACGATAAAAGAGCAAAGCGCAGAGCGATTGGCGCTTGAGATCATGGGTGTTCAATACACGCTTAAGAAAGCCAAAAATTAAAATATAAGACCCTTTGTGGGGTTAGACTGGAAGCGCTGTGATGATGCATCACAGCGCTTTTTTTTAATCACTCAGTAAGTCTTGCATCATTCTTTGCAATGCTTTACTCCAGAGAATGCGGTAGTGACCGAGCCCTTCCAGTTCGCGAAATTCAGTGTTCGGCAAGGCTTCTGCTACAGAACGACTCCATTCAATCGGTAGGGCAGCATCATCGCTGCCATGCACCACGAGACCTTTATACGGGGTGATCTGCTCTAAGTATCTAACCACGCTCAATTCATCCGGGTTGTGGCCGGTCTCTTTTTCGAAGCGTTTATTGACACGGTTCACCGTTTTATCGGTCACCCCCAACTGCGCTGCGATTTGCCTGACGCGATCTGTGAATTTGTTCGGACTCGTAATCAGCATTATGCGGTTCACCGGATAATCCCTCGCTTTTGCGAGGCCATAAGAAAGCGGAACGGCTCCGAAAGAATGCGAGACGAAGAGGTCAAACCGCCTGTTGGCCAGGTATTCGAGTACAAGATCACCATAATCGAAGAGGCTCGTAGCTGCCTTTGTGCTGGCGCCGTGCGAAGGAGCATCAAAGGCGTGCACGGTGTAGCCCATATCCACGAGGTGCGGAATGATCGCTGCGAAGTTGCCGGTACGTCCCTCCCACCCATGCACAAGGAGCGCTTCTTTTGGTCCAAAGCCCCATTTGTAAGTGGCTATTTCAAAGTGCTTGAATTTGCGAGTGCCTTTCTCGGCCTGATTCAACACGCTTTCTTCGAAATCCCGCAACTTATGCGACTGCGGATTGGTAAGATTCTGATATGCTTTATTCGCTACATAAGACGGAGCAAGCGTTTCAAGAATGCGAAAAAGGGTTTTCATAAGGCGAAGTTATGATTAGAACTAAACCACTGCCATTGAGTTCTAGCCAACCATGGTGTGACCTTCAGGATAGCGGTAATCTTTACTGATCAACCTCACCCCTACTGCAAATGCAACCGTGAGTGTTCCAACCCGACCGATGAACATGCTCGCTATGATAATGAGCTTCCCGGGCACACTGAGCAGGCTCGTAATACCAGTGCTGAGTCCGACCGTGCCCAAAGCAGATACTTCTTCGAATACGAGATCTAGTAACCCCCTGTCTGGCATTTCGAGGATATGGGACTCAGTAATTGACAGCAGAAATATTCCTACGACATCACCCACTATGAAGAAAAGCAAAACAGCATATGCTCTGGATTTAAGCACATTAGGAATGGTTCTTTTGAATAGTTCGGTGTTCGCTGCACCCCGAATCGTTGATAATACATCGGCCGAAACAATGGCAAAAGTGCTTGTTTTAATACCTCCACCGGTGGAGCTGCTCGATGAGCCGATGAACATGAAAATAATCAGTAAGAATAAACCCGGCACTCCAATCGATCCTATATCAACAGTGTTAAACCCGGCTGTGCGGGTGGTAACACTTTGAAAAATGGCACGCGTAAATTTACCGAACGTATTATAATCGCCGAGCGTATTGTTGTACTCAAGCAGGTAGAATAAACACGCACCCGCGATCACCAGTCCGACCGAAAAGTACAGCGCAATTTTCGTCATAAAGCTGATTCGCTTCCAGGGCGCATTCATTCGATCTCTCAGGTTTTTAAGGTCGAATAAATCAAAAAGAGCTACCATTCCCAGAGCACCCACAAAAATCAACACCATAACAATCCAGTGGATGAGATAATTATCTCGAACAACCTCATTGTGCATGCCGTTTGAAAAGATTGAAATACCAGCATTATTGAACGCTGATACGGAATGAAAAAGGCTGTGAAAAGCACGATCACCATTACTTTTAAACGGCACGCCATCACCCCAGAAAAAATACATCAGTGCTGCACCGATAAGTTCGATAGATGAACTCCAAATGACTACTTTACCAATCATTCCTTTCGCGCTGAGGAAGGAGTCTTTATTCACAAAATCTTCAATGACATCATGTTGTCTGACACGTAAACCAAAACGAGCGGCAAGTGCTAAAAAAGAACCGAATGCAATGATATTTAACCCGCCCAGCTTGATTAAGATCAACAGAACGACTTGTCCCTTGAAAGTAAAGAAAGCCGGAGTATCTACTAGCATTAGGCCTGTCACACAAGATGCACTGGTAGAGGTAAACAAGGCATCAAGGAAGTTCATACTTCCTTCAGGATATGTCATCTCAGGCAACATCAGCAACCCGGTTCCCGCGATAATAATCAAGGCAAATGAAGCAATGAACACCAAGGCTGGATTCGCTTTAAAGCGAGGAATTGCTGCACCGCCTTTTCCCACACCAATAACAACAACAATCAAGACGTAAAGCTGAATAAACAGCGCACTAATACCAGAGAATGTTTCTATACCCAAGGCCACTGCAATTCGCTCAAGAACGAGTGCGTCAAAGAAAGTATAAGAAACACCTTCTAACGTAAGCAGAAACATAATCAGCCCTTCAAACCAGGTTCTTCGCAAAAATTCAATCGGCTTGAAGTCGTAAATAAAGCGTGTCAGATAATGTGAAACGTAAAAGATAAAACTCCCCTTAATGATACCAAGGAGAAACTCTTCCGTCTCGCTCTCGTGTTCCAGACCATAGTAATACACAAGGGTGCCAACTGCCGTAAAAGACACCAGTATGTTCAAGACTCTACCGATGCGAAGTACCCGGGCTTTATGCGAGTACAGAAGCAGGTTAACACGCTCACGTATTTGATGAAAGCTCATTCACCGGTAAGTTTAAGGGCTTCTGTCAGCAAGCGTTGCTTATCTACCGGTACCACTCCGATTTTCTCGCATACGAGTCCTCCCGCAAGGTTTGCAAGGCACGCCAGCACATCGGGCTGTGCGTTCATTGCCAAGGCCAGCGCCGCCACGCTGATCACAGTATCACCTGCGCCGGAAACGTCGAGGATTTCGCGCTGGTGGGCGGGTATTCTCACCGACGTCTCACCATTTTTTATGAGTACGCCCCTTTCAGAGAGGGTAACAAGCGAAATGGCATTGTTCAAGCGGGCTTCCATGGCTTCAATCGCTTCGAGAATGGCTTCATCGTTGTTCTTGTGAACGTCTTTCTTGACTCCTTCTACGAGTTCTTTGAAGTTCGGTTTGAACAAAGTCGCCTTCTTGTAAGCGAAGAAATTTTCTTTTTTCGGATCTACGGCCACAGGCACCCCCGCATCCAGCGCTTTTGCGCTGAGCACCTCAATCACCCGCTCTGTAAGCACGCCTTTGTTGTAATCTTCAAAAATGAGCACATCTACACCACCGCGCTCGAGAAGCCCGGTACAACGCTCGATAAACTGCCTTTCTTCGCTGGGAGACAGGGCTTGCGTGCTTTCTTCATCTACACGTAAAAGATGCTGCCCGGCACTGATAATGCGTGTTTTAACCGTCGTTGGCCGCTCTTCACTCAGAACGATACCTTCATCTGTGAAGCCACGGTCATTCAAGAGCTTGCGGAAAAGCATTCCTTTCTCATCGTTCCCGATCACTGAGCAAATAACGGGGGTTGCCTCAAGTGCCATCACGTTCAACGCTACGTTCGCAGCCCCACCCAGCCTGTTCTCGCGATGTTCGATCTGTACGATCGGCACCGGTGCCTCAGGCGATATGCGGTTTACACTGCCCCAGTAGTAGGCATCGATCATCACATCACCAATCACCATGGCACGCAAACGGCTGAATCCGTCAAAGAGCTCGCGTATGGCGGCAGGATGAAGCACAGGTGTCTCTACACGAATCATTGAATCTTCTCTAATGCGCGTGCAATGCGTTTAATCGCCTCATTGAGCTCAGCCTCCGACGCAGCATAAGAGATACGGAAGCAGTTAGGGTCGCCGAAGGCATCGCCCGTAACGAGCGCCACGTATTCGGTTTCCAGAATGTAGCTGCATAAATCTGTCGCGTCTTTGATCACCCGATCACCGGCTTTGCGGCCAAAGTACTTCGAGCAATCCGGGAAGATGTAGAAGGCGCCTTTCGGGACGTTCACCTTGAGGTCCTGAATTTTACTCAATCCGTCTACCACCAGGTCACGACGCTTCAGAAAGGCCTCTTTCATGTAGGCCACTGAGTCGCTGTCAGCTTCAACCGCCGCTTTTGCCGCCATCTGTGAAATGCCGCAAGGCGCGCTGGTAAATTGCCCCTGAATCTTTGAACAAGCTATTGCAATCCACTCGGGAGCCCCTATGTAACCAAGTCGCCAGCCGGTCATGGCAAAGCCTTTCGAGACACCGTTCACCGTAATGGTGCGGTCGTACATGCCATCAACCGAGGCCATACTCGCGTTTTGTCCCTCAAAATTGATCAGCTCATAAATTTCATCGCTCACAACAATAATACCAGGATGCTTCTTAAGCACCACCGCAATTGCCTCCAGTTCAGCTTGTGAGTAGACCGAACCACTCGGATTACAGGGCGAACTGTAAATCATCATGCGCGTACGATCGGTGATGGCCGCCTCCAACTGGTCAGGAGTTAGTTTGAAATCGTGCTCAATGGTGGTCGGTATAACTTTTGGCACCCCTCCGGCTACCTTCACGATTTCGCTGTAGCTCACCCAGTAAGGCGCTGGCAGAAGTACTTCTTCACCGGGGTTTACCAGCGCCAGTGCAAGGTTAGCGAGTGACTGCTTCGCACCCGTAGAAAGCACAATCTGCTCAGGTGAATAATCAAGGTTGTTATCGCGCTTGAACTTTCGTGATATCGCTTCGCGCACTTCGGCATACCCATTGACCGGCGGGTAATGGGTATAGTTCTCTGCAATGGCTCTGTTCGCTGCTGCTTTGATAAAGTCGGGGGTGTCAAAGTCAGGTTCGCCAAGGCTCAACGAAATCACATCGTGCCCTGCTTCTTTTAGCTCGCGGCTGATCCTTGCCATGGCCAGTGTAGCTGACTCTGACAGGCGCGTCAATAAGGATGATTCTTTCCTCACACGTTCAATTTATAAGACAAAGCTATGGAATAGGCGGATATTCCCGCATTTCTGGTTGAAACAGTCAGCTGTCTGCGGTCAGCTGACAGCGGCACGCAGTCTCGAGCTGCGCAAATAAAGGAGAATCGTTCAAGGCAATTTTTCAAAATACCTCGATCGTGGTATGGTCATATCCAACTTGCGCACTGACATTTGCACCACAATTTAAAATTGGTCTAAATAAAATGAAGAAATTTATCCTCCCAATAGCGATAGGGCTTGTGCTCTCCGCCTGCTCAAAAGATGAAGAAGAGACGACGGTATCTGAAGAGTCACCGGCTCTGACTGACTGCACAGAAGGAACGTACTGTTTTCAAAGAGATGGTGAGAGTACGGTAGATTACAGCGGACAAACAGCTCGGCTGAATCAGCTTGAAGAGATGACCAACTACATGAAAACGGGCAATACCCCGGGGGTTCAGCTTGAGGCAGCAAAGCTTCTTGAGATGTTCTCAAACAATGACGGGGCCGGCAGCAGTCATTTTAGCGCCTCGGCAAATGTGCCGGGCAAGCAACTGAAAGACAAGTGTTTCTTGCCAAAACATGCTTTCTACGAGACTTGGATCAATATCATTGCAACTATTTCGGGCGATGAAACGCCCGGATCTAATGGCCAGGCCGGTGTCGTTGTCAGTATAAACGACCCTTCGAAGGCCTACCTCTTCGATGAGAATGGATTTGAACCTACCCAGCTTATCGAGAAAGGACTGATGGGCGATGTGTTTTACTACC
This sequence comes from Flavobacteriales bacterium, assembly GCA_018402085.1. Lineage (GTDB taxonomy): Bacteria > Bacteroidota > Bacteroidia > Flavobacteriales_D > Sanyastnellaceae > Sanyastnella. Next base: position 1,814,472 of record JAGYJM010000002.1, read on the forward strand.
AGGCCATGTCCACCTACATCGATGGTACCGAAGCCGGTATTTACAACAACACCGATATCGTAGACGGAAAGAACTACACCGAAGCCGAGCACAAATTCGATGAAGCTTTTGGTTACTTCGGTATTCCGGTTGATTTCCCTGCAAATTCTGAAGGCGTGCGTTTCCACGGGAAGTACTGTAACGGACGTAACAACGCGCTCGGCACCAATGCCATTATGGATGATTTCATCGCTGCACGCGCAGCGATCACCAACGGCACAGAAGTGCTTGAGCACACCGATGACGTCCGCACCAAGTGGCATTTGACTGTAGCGGGCACTGCAGTGCACTACCTCATCTCAGCCAAAAACAACATGGATGACCCTGCCATCAAGTGCCACGCACTGAGCGAGGCCTATGCCTTCATTAGCAACTTGCTACACAACCGCAGCGATCTGGCGCTCACGCCTGCGCAGGTGCAAGAAGCACTTGACCTCCTGGGCAACAACTATTACGAGACTACGGAAGAGCAGATCGACGATTGTACGGCCTTCCTCGTAGACAATACGCTGATTGAACTTACAGACCTCCCAAATCTCTAAGCCATGAAGCAGTTTTTGTGGATCAGCGCACTTTGCGTACTCGTGTTCTCCGGCTGTGACTCCGAAGAAGAAGAAATGCAGGAAAACACCCTCTACAGCGAACAGATTGCTGCACTCGAGTCAGGTGTGATCACGCCCGGCCTTGTCGAGATGAGTACGAAAATCACCACGATGGTTCAGTCGATCAGCGATTTTACCAACGATGTACAGCCTGCCACGCTTGCCGCAGCGCGCCAGTCGCTCTTCGATGCACGTATCGCTTATCAATCCTTGTCAATGATGCGCTTTGGTCCTGCTGAAACCCTTGACCTGCAAGCACGTGCAAACACCTTTCCGGCTGATACAACTGCCATCGAGAACCTGATTCAAAGCGGAGCAACCATAGGCATACAGAACGATGAAGTCGGTTTCGCAGCCATCGGCTGGCTCTTATACGGCTATGGAAACGAGGCTGACGTGCTCAATGCCTACACCACTGACACTTACATCGCTGAGCGCAAAAGCTTTTTAAATGCCACCGCTGAAAACCTGGCCAATTTGTTCAATGAGCACAAGGCAGCCTGGGACAATGGCTACCGCAGCTCTTTCCGGAATGCTGCGGGTGCCTCCGCAGGATCCGCTATGAGTCTCTATGTGAACGGACTTGTAAAAGACTATGAAACGCTCAAACGAGAGAAGCTTGCCCTGCCACTCGGACTGCTGACGCTGGGTATTCCGTTGCCCGAGAAGACCGAGGCCTACCACGCCGGCTATTCGCTCTCGCTTGCAAAGGCGCACCTCGAAGCAACAAGAAAAGCATTCACCGGTGGTGATGGCTCCGGACTGGATGACCTGCTGGATGAACTCGACGCCTATCATTCACCCAGCAACCAGACCTTGTCTAACGCGATCCTTAACCTGTTCGACGCGGGAGAGGCCGCTTTGAATCTGCTGTCAGACCCGCTCACAGCGGAAATTGAAAACAATCCAGACCTGGTAGAAGCAGCTTACGATGAGCTGCAGGCAGCCGTGGTCTTGTTGAAAGCTGACATGCCTTCGGCACTAGGCATCAGCATCACCTTTACCGATAACGACGGTGACTGATGCCCGGTTGACATACCGCGACAGGATCTTCCAACCCGTCTCTATCTGGCCACTCGTTACCTTGCGAGTGGCCTTTGGGCTTCTTATGGCTTTTGCCGGAATACGCTTCTGGGCCAACGGCTGGATTCACGATTTATATATCGCTCCGGAGTTCCATTTTTCATGGTTCGGACTCGATTTTATCCGGCCCCTGCCCGGTATCGGCATGTACGTGGTGTTCGGAACCATGATCGCTGCGGCAATTGCCATAACCTTCGGATGGCGCTACCGCCTCGCTGCGGTCACGTTTTTCGTTTTGTTCACCTACGTCGAACTGATCGATAAGGCGACCTACCTCAACCACTATTACTTCGTCAGCGTGATGGCCTTCTTGTTGTGCTTTGTGCCGGCCAACGGTCGCTTTTCGCTCGACGCGCTGTCCGGACGCATTCGCTGTCACACCGTACCCCGCTTCATGATCGGTGCGTTTTTGCTGCAAATCGGTATGGTCTATTTCTTCGCAGGCGTAGCCAAGCTGAACCCTGACTGGCTCTTCGACGCGCAGCCGATGCGGATATGGCTTCCGGCAAGAGCTGATTTCCCGTTGATTGGCAGGCTTTTTCACTACGACTTCACAGCCTACTTCTTCAGTTGGTTCGGCGCGATTTACGACCTGACCATCCCTTTTTTCCTTTTGTGGGGCCTCACCCGCCGGTATGCCTACCTCGCAGTGATCGCCTTTCACGTGATGACATGGGCGCTTTTTCAGATCGGTGTTTTTCCGTGGGTTATGATTTTCCTGACGCTTGTGTTTTTTCCAGCAAGCACCCATGAGGCCTTCTGGAGCCGCTTCAGTAGTACCGAACGTGTTCGCATCCCGCGTTTTAACGCGGAAAAAAACCGCACGAATACTATCAGCTACCTTGCTTTAAGTCTCTTCTGCCTCCATTTTGTAGTTCAGATCGCACTCCCGCTCCGCTCGCATCTGCTGACGGAGGATCTGTTCTGGACCGAGACCGGCTACCGCTTTTCGTGGCGCGTGATGCTCATAGAAAAGGCCGGTGCGATCACCTTTCGCGTGACCGATGCAGAAAGCGGCCGCAGCTCTATTGTCAACAACAGCGAGTGGCTCACGCAACTTCAGGAGACGCAGATGTCCACGCAGCCCGACATGATCCTGCAATTCGCAAGCCACCTTGCCGGGCAATACCGCGAGCGTGGCATCGTGCATCCGCAGGTTTTTGCCGAGTCTTATGCGACCCTCAATGGCAGTGGCAGCCAACGGTTTATCCGTCAGGATATTGACCTACTCACGATCAGCACAGCTACCCCTCGCGAACACTGGCTTGAGAAACGATTAAGTACCGCAAGTAGATGAACATTCGTGTTTTGCTATTGAGTTTCCTGTTTCTTTTCGCCGTAAAAACGGCGGATGCGACCACGCCTGCCACCGACTGTGATGAAGTGATCGAACTCGAGGTGCGGGATGCGCTCAGCAATACCCCGCTCGAAATGGCCACAGTAATAGCAAATGGCAAAGGACAATTGACCAATTCGGAGGGCCGCATCAGAATAGAATTGCAGGCGTGTGAAGTGCAGCTTGAAGTGAGCTTTGTCGGTTATCAACTGCTGGATACACTCCTCGTAATATCCGCAAATACCCCCCTTTTAACGGTCGATCTGCAACCTATTTTACTCAATGAGGCCACAGTACGGGGTGATAAAGCGCCTTTCAGCCTGGCACCTACCACCTCCTTGCGCAACTTCACGGTATTCTCAGCGAAAAAAGCAGACATCATTCGTCCGGAACGCCTGAACATCAACGCCTCCACCAACAATGCCCGGCAACTGTTCTCGCGGGTGGCCGGACTAACGATCTGGGAAAACGGTGACGGCGGGAGTCAGTTGAACATCGGTACGCGGGGCTTGAACCCCAGTCGGACGTCTAATTTCAACACACGTCAGAACGGTTATGACATCTCTGCTGATCCACTGGGTTACCCCGAGACGTACTACACCCCTCCCCTGCAGGCCATCAGCCGTATCGAGCTGATCCGCGGTGCAGCCAGCCTGCAATTCGGTCCGCAATTTGGCGGAATGCTGAATTTCGAGTTGCTGGCCTCACCGCAGCGCTCATTCGGGTTCATCACCGAGCAATCAGCCGGGTCATTCGGTATGCTGACCTCCTTTAATGCGGTAGGCGGTACAAGTGGACGTACATCCTACTTTGCTTATTGGCAGCACCGCAGAGGCGATGGCTGGCGTGATCGGAGTGCGTTTGAGAGCAACAATGCACATGTGCGCATCCGTCAGGAGCTGAACGAGTTTTCATCTGTCACCTTTGAATACAGCCGCTACCGCCACCTTGCCGAAACACCGGGCGGATTGACCGACCGGCAGTTTCAGCTTGACCCTGAGACGGTATTGCGCGAGCGCAATTGGTTTGGCGTAAACTGGGACCTTCTCTCGCTCAAATGGGAACACCGGTTTTCAGGTCGCACCCGCCTGATGGTGCAACCCTTTGCACTTGTTGCCCGGCGCGATGCACTGGGGCACCTTGGCAGAATCAGTCGGGTCGATCCCGGAGGTGCACGTGAGCTGATCCGCGGGGAGTTCAGCAATTGGGGTGTAGAGGCACGAATGGTGCACAACTGGCAGTTCAGGTCACTTCCTGCAAGTCTGGTAGGCGGTGTGCGCTACTTCGACGGAAATACCCGCAACCGGCAAAATGCTGCTGTCGATGGCGCTGCTGCCGACTTCAGCTTTGCCGATGCCGGACTCAACACTGGTTCTGATTATCGCTTTGACAACAGTAACGTCTCTCTGTTCGTTGAACAGGTGCTTCGTGTGACTCCAAAGTTTACAGTCACTCCCGGACTTCGATACGAGCATATCCGAACGGCTTCAGCGGGGAGTTATACGCAGATCGTTACGGATGCGGCAGGCAACGTGCTGCCAACCTATCCGCGCAGCTTTACTGAAGCCGATGCACGCAGCCGTAATATCCTGCTCGGTGGAGTTGGTGTAGCCTACAAGTTCGCCCCGCGTGCAGAATTCTATGCGAACTATTCAACCAATTACCGTGCGATCAACTTCTCAGACATCCGCATCTCAAATCCGAATCAGGTGGTTGATGCCGCTATGCGTGATGAAAGCGGCTCAACCTTCGATGCCGGTGTTCGAGGGAGTTTTGGAAACTGGCTCTTTCTCGATGCTTCTGTCTTCAGGCTGAATTACAACGATAAGATCGGCACGCGCCTCGATACGGCTACCCTGAACCCGGTATTGGGCACGCAATTGGTGCAACGTCGCACGAATTTATCTGACGCGGTGACCCAGGGTATTGAGTTTTCAGCCGAAATGAACCTTGTCAGGCTGTTCAGTGACAGCAGTGACTGGCGCTTCAATGTTTTCGGCAATGTATCCTGGCTGGAGGGTGTATACCGCTCAGAAAATGACCCTGCGATTGACGGCAACCGCATAGAGTACGTCCCCGAATGGAATGTCAAAGCAGGTATTCAGGCAGGTTGGCGCGGATTCGGGCTATCATGGCAGGTCACACACATGGCCGAACAGTTCAGCGATGCTACCAATGCCCCTGCCGGTGCTGACCCCAACGCTGTTGTGGGAGCAATACCTGCCTACACCATCCAGGACATCAGCGTCAGCTACCGGCACAAGGGCTTCAGCCTTCAGGCAGGCGTTGACAACTTCCTCGATGAACGCTACTTCACAAGGCGAGCGAGCGGCTACCCGGGGCCGGGTATTTTACCGGCTGCTCCCCGCAACTTCTACCTCACACTTCGCGTACAACGGTGGTGAACGACGAAACGTCACAATTTTGTGATGAATATGCAATATCGTGGCACTAAATTTGTTGTGCATATACACAGACGGTTCATTTGACACCGCCTCTTAAACTGAAAACCATGAAGCAGACAATTGCCCTTCTTTCTATCCTATTTGCCGCAGTGAGCCTGCAGGCACAGATTACAGTAGCTGATTACGAAATGAAACTCTCAGCAGACCTCGATAACCTTGATGCTATTGCCCCTGTTGAAGCGACAAGCACATGCGGAGCCGTTACCTCAAGTATTGACGACAAAGTATTTAGCGGTGGTTGCGCCGGTACGCTTGTGCGCACCTACACCTTTACAGATGATTGTGGTAACGAAGCTACGGCTCAACAGTTCATCTCATTGATCGACAATGCCGGTCCCGTCTTCGATGCCTTCCCTGAGAATATCACCGCGAGTGCTGATAACCTCCCTGCCGCGCCAAAACTGACGGCCAAAGACAACAGTGGCCAAACCGTAAAGATCAATATGGAGGAGCGCACCGAAAACGACCGCGTAGTGCGCATCTGGACGGCTGAAGACCCGTGCGGCAACACCACGATTCGCCGGCAGGTCATCGGAATTGACGGCATTTGATAGCCGTTTTCCTGACGCACCAGGTACATTTCCATCAATGATAACCCCTGCCGCATTCTGGCGGCACCGTGCAATAGGCACGACCTTCGCAGGGACGCATTTCATGCGTCCTCAAATCGCCGTCATTCACCACGCTCGGACATTACACTGATGTGCGATGTGCGGTGGTGCGTGATCCAAAGCATCACAAAAGGACGCACGAGGTGCGTCCCTGCAGAGGTCAATGGATTGTAATTGGCCTAAATAATGCGGCTGGGGCATTCATCATATAGGTATGTTTGCCAACCAATAAAAAGTCTCCGCCAGGACAAAAAACTTCCCGAAAAAAGTAACCTTAATCGTCTGAATCAGTACACCATAGCGATGACAAACTAATCTGCTATGAAAAATCTGATCGTAAGTTATGAGAAGCTTCCTGCGGCGGTCAGGGAAGCATTGACAAGAAGATATCCGCACGGGTTTGACCACGAAACATTTGAATTTGTGAACCCCAAACGGAGAGAGATCTACCGGGCATTGCGCTTTAGCAACGGGTCCATAAATTATCTGATCAAACTTGAAAAACGAGAACAGAACTTTGACAGCTTGTTTGATTTCGAATAAGCTTCACACTTGAAATGGTTTCCTCCATAACAGCAGTTTCCATAGCCCCGTCTTGTACGGGGCTTTTTTTGTACGTTACGCTTGGGTTAAATCCGTACTACTCACCTCCCATGAGGTGACGTACAGGTCTTATCTTTCGGTCATGAAGTCTATCATTCTATTCGCATTTGCAGTCTTTTTTGCATTGCCTGCAATTGCCCAGCTGGCTTGCAGTCCGATGATCGGTTACACCGAAATGCGCGAAGCCTTTATCTGGGTGCAAACCGAAAAACCAGGCAAGGTTGTTTTTGAGTGTTTTCCCAAAGACAATACCACACAAACCCAGCGTCATGAGGGCAAAACGATCGCTAATCAGGCCAATGTAGCGCATTTCAGAGCTACTGCACTTGAACCAGGTGAGACTTACGCCTTCAGGCTGATTGTTGACGGACAAGCCATGCGTGATGACGCATGGGTGTTTACAACCCAGCCTCTTTGGCAGTACCGGGAAGATCCTCCCGCATTCACGCTGGCTACAGGCAGTTGTGCCTTTATCAATGAAGAAAAGTATGACCGGCCGGGCACTCCTTACGGTAGCGACTATGGCATTTTTAAGCGCATTGCTGAAGCCGATCCTGACCTCATGCTCTGGCTGGGAGATAACATCTACCTGCGAGAGCCTGACTGGGGCAGCCGCAGCGGCATCCTTCATCGCTACAGCCACATGCGCAGTCTGCCCGAAATGCAAAAACTGCTCACCGCTTGTCCGCACTACGCCATCTGGGACGATCATGACTTTGGGCCTAATGATGCCGACCGGAGCTTCATCCACAAAGACTGGACACTCGAAGCGTTCGAACTGTTCTGGGGCAACCCATCTTATGGTTTACCTGATCTTGACGGGATCACCGGCCAGTTCACCTTTGCCGACGTGGATTTCTTCTTGATGGATAACCGCTACCACCGCAGCAACTATGAACTAGAAACGGCTGAGAAGGAGATTTGGGGCGAAAAGCAGGTCAATTGGCTCATCGAAGCGCTGAAGTATTCTCGTGCTCCTTTCAAAATTGTAGCTACCGGCGGACAGTTTCTCAGTGATGCAGCCTTGTACGAGAATCACGCACAGTACGCAGAAGAACGCCGGCGCGTGCTTGATCGCATAGCGGCCGAAGGCATCACGGGAGTGATTTTTCTCTCAGGTGACCGCCACCATACCGAGCTGTCGATGCTTGAACTCGAAGGAGGCAATCTCATTTATGACCTGACGGTCTCTCCCCTCACCTCTCGTGCTTATGATCATCGCGATGAACCGAACAGCCACCGCGTCAAGGGCACCATTGTGGGAGAGCACAACTATGCCCTATTGACATTTGATGGTCCGAGAAAAGAGCGCGTGCTGACCATCCGGGTTTACGACAAGTCTGGCAAAGAGCTGTGGAGCCACGATATCGATGCACCGAGGCGGTGATACAGGAGCAAGAGGCGGTGTAAAACAGATCGGGGGTCGGGGATCGGGGGTCATGGATCGGGGATCGGGGGTCGTGGATCGGGGATCGGGGATCGCGGATCATGGATCTCAGATCGGTATCAGATTGTCTCAAGACGTTGTTAGATGGCCTCCAGATGATGTCACGTCAACTTAGAGCAATGTCGCGCGGGCAAATGGTCGTGTTATATTGACATATTACGATGTTACGTGGATCCGGGACCGATGTCACAGTTTATCAAGGCGATGTCAGATGGATCGGGGATCGGGGATCGGGGGTCATGGATCGGGGATCGGGGGTCATGGATCGGGGATCGGGGGTCATGGATCGGGGACCGGGGATCGGGGGTCGTTCGACGAAAATTTAAAAAGAGTGGGATTCGCCAAGCGAATCCTTGGTGCTGTGGGCGCACACTGCAGTGCTTGCCTACAATAGACCGGCGGCACTAGCCGCCGCAACACTATTGACGCCATTCATATCCAAAGCAGCGCAATGATGCGCTGCACTCCTGGCCCCAGACATCCGACTCCAGACTCAACCAGCACAAACAAAAAAGCCGCCTCGAGGGCGGCTTTCTGCTATAGAAAAGTCGTTTATCGTCCTACAATCACCTGAGCGACATCTGAGAAATCGCCTGCTACGATGTTGACGGTGTATTGTCCGGCAGCGAGGTCATGGTCAATAATCACACGATTGCCTCCAATCACAGCCTGGTTGGTAATTTCTTCAGCCATCACACGCTTGCCTGACTGGTCAAAAATCTCAACGATCAGGTTGTCTTCGCGCAAGTCGAGTTGCTGTGCAAACTGGATGTTGAACTGGCCTTCAAGCACAGGGTTCGGGAACACCGTTACGCCTTCGTTTTTGATGCCTGAAATGCTATTTCCGGTTACGCTCCCGGTTGTTGAGCCTTCGTTGTTATCGAACTGGCATGTGCCGTCATCGTATGATGCAGCCATGTTATAGTTGACGGCATCCATATCGGTGCAACCAAACACCTGAGCACTTGTCGTTTCGAACGTTACTCCGCGCGACTGCCACACTTCGCCATTGCCATCCCATCCCTGGAAGTTGAGGCTACCTGAAGCCGTTCCGGTGGTGGTAAGCTGCATCAGGAGAATCTTACCCTGATCATCCGGCTTGCAGCGTTCATCTGTTGGGATGAGGAACCAGGCGCCATCATCTACATGCAGAGCCTGCCCGGCGTTGAATTGCTCATCTTCGATACCGGCAGTCCAGAGGTTGTTCGCCACGTTGTCAACTGCACCGATGGTCAGCCAGCTATCATATGCAAGCGAAGGTTGAATGGTGATGACATTGGGATTGATATCAAGGGTGGTAGAATTTCCAAGTGGGTGTTGGTAAAAAGAACCGGTGGTTTCAATTGCCATGTCGTTATCATCATCAGCAAAGACAGCATGTAAGGTATGATCGGCCGAAGGTAAGATCGCATAAACGCGATAAGTATTTCCGTCAACCAAATCTTGATTATCGATCTGTTCTACAATGAGCTGCACATCCGCTGCGAAGGCCGATGAAAGGAATACACAGCATGCGATTAAAGAAAAAAGCCTCTTCATAGTCTATGGTTTTAGGTAATTTTACTCGGGTTCTTGTCGAAATGTTTCAATCCTCAAGGTAAGGGAAAAGTCTTACAAGAACAAGCGAAGTTTTTGACCTTCAACAATTTTGAATTCATTTTGACCTTCTGAACGATGCATGCTTCTCGAGATATCCCCCGCCAAATGTGTAAACTGCTCATGCAGGTCTCCTGCATTATGATATTACTTTTTTCGGCCTGTCGGCCGGATGATGCCTCTCCTGTTGAGACCGAACCTGGTGATGACACGATCGTTGAGTCTGCAACGGGGATTTTGCGCTTTCTTGCCCTTGGCGACTCATACACCATTGGGGAGAGCGTAAGCGAGAGTGGAAGCTGGCCCCTCCAGCTCGCTGATACTTTGAATGCCCGCTTCGAGGCGTTCACCCTCGCTCAACCCGATATTCTTGCAACCACCGGCTGGACTACCTTTGAACTCGACTCTGCGATGGACCTGAAGAACATTGATACGGCACGCTATGACCTGGTGTCTCTTCTGATTGGTGTCAATAACCAGTACCGCGGTCTCCCCGTCGAAGACTATGCAGTTGAATATGGCGATCTGCTCGATCGAGCAATCACTATTGCCGGGGGTACTGATCGTGTGTTTGTGGTTTCCATACCCGATTATGGCTTCACCCCTTTTGGAGAACCCAACCAGGAATCCATCAGTGCTTCACTCGACCAGTTTAATGATACCTGCCGTGTGATTACCGAAAGTCGGGGCGTGGCGCACTACAACATCACCGCTATCAGCAGAATGTGGCCGGATGAGCCTGACTGGGTTGCGGCAGACGGACTGCATCCTTCGGCGGAGCAGTACGCTGCGTGGGTTGCACACTTCGCTGATTCAGTCGCGATGCAGCTTGGACAATAATTGGTTGTTGGAAGTAGGTAGTTCAGCGTGCAATCTCTTATTGCAGTATCTGAGTAGACAGGTTCAGAAAGGAAACGATACACCTACGCGAGCGCCTGAGATGCGGTTACCGCCACCGATTTCACCGTAGAGGATGATATCGTCGCTGATCGCATAACGACCTCCCACCTGAAGACGGAGGCCGAGTCCGCCGATACCATCGCCTACATACTCAGCGCTGACTCCTGTTAAGTCATCAACTCGACGTGTTGACCAGATATAGTACCCCACAGAGAGCCCTGCGTAAACATCATACTCTTCACCCGGATCAAAGAAGTGGTAGTTGCCATTGGCAGAAATCTCAAAAATATTGTGCACCCATCGCGTACCGAATCCAGAAAGCAGAAGACCTTCGCGATAGCGCCGATAATTAAGCTGGCCACCCACCGTAATCTGGTCATCCACCTGAAAGTCAATGCCGGCGAAGACCGGAATACCCCAGTTTGAAACACCCACACCAACATTGATGTAGTCAAAGGGTTTACCCTGCGCCGATGCCTCAGAGACAGCGAATCCTGAAACAAGTAGTAGAACTATGGCTATTCGTTTCATAACAGTGTGCATTCGTTTGGCGCAAAGTTCAGTTTTTACCTCAACTTCTGACACCCGCTTGCTTTTGAAGTTAACGGATCTTATGCACGGCGTAGTGTTCAACTGAGCGGCTCATGGCGAGCCTTCGGTGAATGCACAGTTCAAAATGCACAATTTAAAATGCATAATGCATAATGCACAGCAGCTGAAGAGCAATCCGCCGTGCTACCCTGCACTCAGGGGTGACTATGCCTCGAAACAGGGACTGAGAGTTCGTCATTTAATTAACTCTCAAAAATAGCCTTCCTTATTCTCTGCCCGGCAGCGGTGGCAAGTTAGTGCAGATGACTTGCCTGAAAACAGCAAGCGCAGGAACCTTTGTTCCTGCGCTGCCTGATAACGAACTAAACGTACTGGTGAAACGGAATGTTACCGCAATACCATCTCAGTATCACAGTGAACGCGTTGGTCTCCGGTGATGGTGAAAATGTATGTGCCCGGAGGTAAATTATCTTTCGGATAGGTAAAGCGGTAGAGCGCGCCTTCAATCACCTCCCACTCACGCACGATGCCCACACAGCTACCTGAGCTGTTGAATACCTCAATGCGCGCCTTGCCGTTATAATCGGCTTCAAAAGTGAGGTTAAAGGCGTTGCCTTCACTGCCACTCACGTCGAAAAGCAAGTCGGGAGTTTCTGCATAGTTCAGCGGCATCGCATTGTCGAGGCTTTGATCCGTTACTTCGATCACCTGCGTGGCCGAAACGGTATTGCCCGCGCAATCGGTAGCAGTCCATGTGCGATAGATGGTTTGATCCGGACAACAGTACAGCTCTGCGAAGAAGTCTCCGTGTCCTTCCACCGGAACACCGTTGATATCTCCTTCATAGAAGAACCAGCCACCCAGTCCGTAGCCCTCACTTCGGTTGTTGGCATTCATTCCCACCTGGTACCCGTAGGTATAGTCTGCAGGAGCGTGGGTCAGTTGCAGGCTGCTGCCCTCGAATTGGCCCATACCAATGACCGTAGTCAGTTCTTCATCCATCTCGTAGTAGGCCCATGTCTCGTAAAAGGCCTCTCCGATGCCCAGGTCATCTTTGTAAGAGCGTCCGAGTGCTGACCATTCCTCCCAGGTGCGGGCATTTTTGAGGCGCAGCTCAAAGTACCAGCTCATCGCTGCGTTGTCTGTATTGTGCACCTGACCACTCAGCACTGCTGTTCCGTCTTCCGGATTCTCTTCAAAGCTGCCTCCTTCGGGGCCAAAGACGTAGGTGTCATTCACCCCGTCAACGCCCGGTAACCAGAAAGCGATATCGCCGATAAAGCCTTCCGCATTTGAAGCCGTGCAGGCCGCGGTGCTGTCTTGAGCGCTTTCGATCACTTCTTCAAAGGTCACTTCCACGACCTCACCGCAACTTTCGAGAGCAATCACTTGAGGAACTTCCGGAATGTTGTTGCAGTCAACAGTAAGGTCTTCGGGTACGTTGATCAGCACCGGTGCCACATCATCAATCACCTCGATCTCTTGCGAAACGGTGGTGGTGAGTCCGCAAGCGTCGGTGGCTGTCCAGATTCGGATCAGAGTGTACTCCGTGACACAATAGGTTTCAATGGTGTACTCTTCCATGGAGGTATCTACCACCCCACACGCATCGGTGACCTCCAGCATTGCAAACGGCGGAACGTCAAGGCATGATACCGTTGCATTCTGCGGTACGCTTATGAACTGCGGTGCGGCATCGTCAGTAATGGTAATCGTCTGGGAGTGGCTGTCACTATTGCCGCACTGGTCAATGGCCGTCCATGTGCGTGTTATGACCTGCACACAACCCGGATCGCCCCAGATTTCTTCAAAAAGGATCGCCGTATCACTGCAGTTGTCGAAGGCCTGAACGCTTGCCGGCTCAGGAAGCTCGTCGCAACTGACCACGACATCCTCCGGCAGGTTGGTCAGTACCGGAGCGATTTCGTCAATCACAGTAATCACCTGAACCGCCATAGCGGTATTGCCACAGTCATCCGTAGCGTAGAAGGTTCTGTGAATTTCATACGGACACTCTCCTGCCATGACCACATCCTGGGAGGTGACAGAAACACCCGCACTGCAGTTGTCGTCGGCACCCGGCAGTTCAACAGCCGGAATAGCCTCACAACTCACGGTCGTGTCTGCCGGAATCTCACCGAATACGGGTGCCGTCAGGTCTGTTCGGGTCAGCACCTGGGTGGCTGTTGCGGTGTTGCTGCATTCATCGGTTGCCGACCAGATGCGTGTCAGGACCTCTTCACAACCGTTTGTTTCGGTAAACTCCATGAAGTTGACTGCTACTGACACTGTGCAGTTGTCTACCGCGCCCACACCCGGAGCAGCCGGGAAGGCCTCGTCGCAGTCAACGGTCACATCATCCGGTACACCGATGAATACCGGTGCCTGGGTATCATTCACATAAATCAGCTGCGTGAGGGCCGTACCGTTGCCACAAGCATCCGTTGCGATGTAGGTGCGGTTGATGATGTACGCACAGTCGCTTTGCGGAATGATGCTTTCTTCCACGGTCAGCGCTACCTCATCAGAACAGGCATCTGTTGCGCTGGCATTATCCGGTGACGGAACATTGCTGCAATCCACGAAGCTGTTCGGCCCCACACCGCTGATCACCGGAGGTGTGGCATCAAATACGTGAATGGTCACCTCGAGTGTTGCCTGATGCCCGCAGAGGTCAGTCGCCGTGTAGGTGCGCAGGATGTCAAACTCACAGCCCTCTCCCATCGGTTGGTCTTCAAAAGTTACCGTCACGGTATTCCCGCAATCGTCTGCTGTCTGCGGCAGCGGCACGGCATCGAGGTTACTGCACTCCACCGTGAATTCAGTGGGGTAATCGAGGAAGATCGGAGCCTCCGTGTCTTCCACATTGATCGACTGAGACACGATGGTGTTGTTCCCGCAATCGTCACTTGCAATCCATGTGCGGATGATGGTGTAGTTGCAGCCACTCCCCACAATACTTTCATTGAAGGTCACTGCCACATTGTCATCGCAGTTGTCGCTCACCTCTGGTTCCGGCATATCCGGAATGCTGTTGCAGGTTGCATTCGTATTGTCAGGTATACCGGTCAGCAGCGGCGGCTCGGTGTCTTCAATAAACACGTTCTGCGTGAAGCTGCTGCTGTTGCCGCAGGCATCCGTGGCCGTCCAGGTTCTGAAGATATTCGGGCACCCTCCTGCTGCGATGTTTTCTTCATAGGACACGGTCACCTCGCTGCAATTATCGGAAGCTGTGAGCACCGGTGGTTCAGGCACGGTTCCGCATTCTGCTGTAATGTCTTCGGGAGTAAAATCGAAGACCGGCGGTGTCTGGTCGCTCACTTCTATGAGCTGCACGGCACTCGCGGTATTATCGCAAGCGTCGATCGCTGTCCAGGTGCGCTCTACTGTATAGTTTTCCGGGCAAAAGCCCGGGATGATCAATTCTTCCATGGTCACCTCAGGCGTGCTGCAGTTGTCAAAGGCAACTACCACCGGAGCGCCCGGCAGCGGTTCGCTGCAATCAACGGACAGATTCTCCGGGATGCCCTCAAAGGTTGGTGCCGTTTCGTCAATGAAGGTGTAGGTCTGCTCCAGCACGGCCACATTCCCGCAATCGTCTGTGGCTGTCCAGGTTTTGATCAGCTCCTCTCCACAGTCTGTGGTCACCCACGACTCATTGGCGGTCAAGCTTACTTCTCCGCAGGCGTCAGTCACGACCGGCACCTCAATCTGTGGCTCGTCTTCGCACGAGAGCACAAAGTCAAGCGGCACATCTGCGAACACCGGTGGTGAATTATCCGTCAGGTGGATGGTCTGCACAAACTCGGCGGTATTGCCACACGCATCCTGTGCCACCCAGGTGCGCACGATGGTGCGATCGCAGGGAGTTGCGCCTGAAATCACCTCATCATTGTAGCTCAGTTCAACGCCAAAGAGGCAATCATCGTCTACCTGAATCAGTTCATCAGCACTGAGCTGCGTACATTCAATGCTCACCTCCGATTGCCCCGTGATCACCGGAGCTCCTTCATCGGTGTAGGTCAATACCTGCTCGGCCTGATTGGTGTTGCCACAACC
This sequence comes from Flavobacteriales bacterium, assembly GCA_018402085.1. GTDB lineage: Bacteria > Bacteroidota > Bacteroidia > Flavobacteriales_D > Sanyastnellaceae > Sanyastnella. The sequence goes on from JAGYJM010000002.1 coordinate 1,829,765, forward strand.
GTCAGTGGCTGTCCAGATGCGGGTGAGCGTGACGGTGCAGTCAGCCAGCTGTGTGCTTTCGGTGAGGATGACATCTACATTGCCGTTACAATTATCCACGGCGAGTACTTCAGGTGCTTCTGAGAACGCTGCACAATCGGCCTCTCCGCCCTCCGGAAGGTTGACGAAAACGGGAGGTGTGGTATCTACAAACGCTATGAGTTGCGTCGCTGAAGACGCATTGCCACAGGCATCCGTTGCGGTCCACGTACGTGTGATGGTCGTACAGTCGGGTCCATCGCTCTGAACGGCCTCTTCCATTGAAATTTCCACATCCGAACAGTTGTCGATCACGACCGGGTTCGCATCCGGCGCTTCTGCGCCGCACTCAATCACGAGATCCTCAGGCACTAAAAGAAACTGAGGGGAAGTCATATCAAGAACGGTAATCGCCTGGCTCACGATGGTCATGTTACCGCAAGCGTCAGTGGCCTCCCAGGTGCGCACGAGCACGTACTCACAACCGTCACCTATCTGCTCTTCAGAGGTATTGACGCCGAGAACGGCTGAACAGGCATCTTCAAAGTTCACCTCGCTGAGCGGCGGGATCTCATCACAGTTCACGGTGAGGTCAGCGGGGAAATCGACGGGTTGCGGACCTTCGGTGTCTTGCAGCAGAATCTGCTGATTGAGCGTCGCAGTATTGCCACAGGCATCGGTGGCAGTCCAGGTTCGTGTGACCAGGAAACCACAGTTTGTGGGCGTTGAAAGCTCATTCTCCGTGATCAGCACCTCACCGCAGTTGTCGGTTACTTCCGGCACAAATGCCGGGATGGGATCGCCGCACTCCAACACCAGGTCGTTGGGCTCATCCAGAAACTCCGGAGCGGAGGTATCGGTGAAGTTGATGAGCTGTACATGCGTGGTGGTGTTGCCACAGGGGTCAGTGAGCGTATAAGTACGCTCAAGCGTTGGCGCACAGGCACCTGAGAAGGTTGCTTCTTCGACAGTTACTTCAACAAATGGTGTGGAGCAGCCATCATCGAAGGCAATATCCGGCTCGGGCAACTCACCACATTCAACCGTCATATTCTCCGGCAGTACGGTGATGACAGGGGCGGTCTCATCGATGATATACACTGTCTGATCACTGACGGTAGTATTGCCGCAGGCATCTGTAGCGGAGACCGATACTGATACCGCCAGGGCACAGTCAAACGGGAGGCCGCAATCAATGAAGCCATTGTCTTGCGTACCGTCTACGTAGTTCTGGTTGACTCCGGCAAGCGCGTCTGACAGTTGCGAGAAACCGAAAGAAGTCTGACAGCCACCGATAGCCGCGTTGGCTTCGTTGAGCAATTCCTGCACGGTCCAACCTGCGAAAGGTCCGGAGGTGAGTACCCCATCGTTGAGTGCAAATTCAGAGGCTCCGAAATCGGGGTCGTATGCATCAAATCCGACGCTCAGGGTGAGGCCCACGAGCTGCGCTGCGAATACATTGTTGTAAGCATCACCCGGATCCGTGAGGTTACCCTCCGGCAAGGCAGACGGGGTGGAACCGCTCGGCAAAAACGCCTGAACAGCTTCGGCAGAGGTGAGTGTTAGCGTGTTCTCACAGCCGATAGTGAGCCCGTCGGGAAAGGCCTCGGCAAAATGTGCTGCAAGGTAGCTTCCCGGGTTGTTGCCATTGGGCGTTGTGCCCCATCCGCCAATGGTCTGGGTGCGCAATTGCCCCGGATCACAGTCATCACCGGAAACCGGTTCAGGATCACTGATCTCGTAGGTTACCTCCACGACCTCCGAGCAATTGTCAGAGACGAGATCTTCGATCACGGTTTCTACATCGCAATCATTCAGAACGGTTGGCAGTTCTGCAATAACGGGCGGAGCGTCGTCAACCACGGTAATCATCTGCTCGCACTGGGCGATGTTGCCATTTTCACTTTCGGCTGTCCAGATACGGAGTACGGTGAGCGGACACTCCGTTGACAGAATTTGATCTTCAAAGGTCAGCGTGTAGCTTTCATTGCAGAAAATGATCGGCTCGCCGGTGATCTCTGGCGTGTAGATTCCCTCTTCGCAATCCACTTCGAGGTCAATCGGGCATTGCACCACGTGGATGTCATCGCAGGAGCCCTCGAGGTTGATGTCTCCGTGGTGGGCGACCGGTTCACCGTTGATTTGGCCGGTATAGTCAAACCAGCATGACATTCCGGGCTCGGCGTTCTGGTCGTTCGCGGCCATCCCGATCTGAAGGCCATAGAAATAGCTGGCCGGACGGTGTGACACATGGAGTACGCTACCTTCGAAATTCCCGGTACCGATGAGCACGTTTTCATGGTTGTCATCCATGATGTAATAGTCCCATGTTTCGTAGAGGTCCCCCACGATATTGGGGTCTCCCTTCCAGCTTCTGCCAAGGGCTGACCATTCTTCCCAGCTCTTCTTGTCATGGAACCAGAAGTCGACGTAAAAGCCATAGCCCGGTGTGAACATATTGATGCAGTGACCTGAAATATGCACCCTGCCGTCGTCGAAGACCTGGAAGTTGCCTCCCTCGTCATCAAACATGAAACGGTGGTCTACGCCGTCAGGCAGGTTCGGCAACCACAGAGCCCGGCGGTCAATGCCAAAACCGTCAACCCAGCAGACCTCCTCTTCACAGAGAGCATCGCTGATGTCAGGTGCGGAGACCTGATGACCTGCGTTGTAATTATCTTGAACCTCTTGTGCAGAGAGCGCTTTGGCGTAGGTCGCGACGAGGTGGTAGGTACCGAGCCACGGGCGGTTCGCACCTGATTCGTTGGCGAGCATGAGGCTATAGCCGTTGTTCCAGTTATCGAAGCCGCCGGAGCGCTGACCTTCGCTCACGAGTTCACCGTTCACGTAGAAGGCGGTGTTGCCGGAAGCGTCGCGTGTAAATACAAGGTGCTGGAGTTCAGTATTGACAGATCCTGCCGGTGCCTGGATGTTGGGCATCCCGTTGTTGTCGGTCTCCGTGGTGCGGAGCCGGGCCACGTAGCGGTCTTCATCTTGTGCCAGCATCGCGTTACGCGAAGACGTACCCTCACTGATGCTCAGGATTCGCGCCGGACCGTCTTGTGTAGTATTTGCGGGTGTCACCCAGGCCTCGAGGCTGAGCGCCTCACTTGCGAGTGCATTCGAGATAAAGTCTTGTGCAGGCAACGACGAATGAATCAGCACCGGCTCATTGACCTGGAGTCCGCCTTCAGGCAGCCAGTTCACGGCAGTGGTGTCGTGTATGGTCAAAAGCGTAGGAAAACCGCTCCCCGATACATCGTGGATGTAGCTTCCCTGCTGTTCACTGAAAGAAAAAAGGTCAACAAGTCCGTCGCTTACACGTTGTGCATAAGACGCACTTGTTGACACACATAAAAGGATGAAGAATAAAGTAAGGTTCTTCATATGCTCGTTAGGTTAGCGCAGGGCCTCCAGTAGAGCATCAGATAGATTGTTTCCGTATAGGGTGGGAAACAAATTTGTGTGGTTCAATTTCTATATTCTACGCCCTGTTTTGATGCAGGGTTACTCTTTTTCAGGAGACTTTTTCAAATGATTTCCGGGGAGGTTGAGGATGAGGGAGATAGGTTGGGGGTTGGGGGTTGTGCGGGCAGCGCATACTTGCGCTGCAACGTTGTGCGCGCGCACTGCAGTGTGCGCCTACAGACCCGTGCACGGACCATCATCCGTCAACCACCAACTTCGATAAGTGCCCCCGATCCGGTAATCTCGACATCCACATCCGCCGGTTCTCCGGCGTAAAAAAGATCTCCCGAGCCGGTAATCAAGGCGAACAGATAGGCGGATGACCGAACCCACATATCGTTGATACTGCCGTTTCTTGCCAGCATCACCTCCGCCTGCAGATCAGCTGCATTCATGCGGCCGAAGCCCTGGTTGAACAGCTGCGCGATGCGCGTAGTGCCCACGATGTCAAAGTGCGACAAACCGGTGTGGCAGATAATATTGAGAGAATCAGCCTTAAGAAGCAGCGATACATCGCCCGCGGCCTCATTTGTTTCAAATTTGAAATGAACAGTATGCAAGGTATCAGCGAAAGTGACATTCCCCTGGCCGTTATAAGTTATTGAATTGAGCGAATTCACGTAGCAATCTGCCTTCATCCGGATGCCGAGGTCGCGCACAAAATTACAGGTGTTCTCATTTCCCATGCGCACCACTCCCCCATCCGATGCGGTCGTTATCTTATCGAGCAGGTTGCCGGGCCCGCTCACCTCGATGCGCTCCTGTCCTTCCGTAGGGTGGATTGTTACTTCGAGCAAATCATTGATCTCGAGGTGCCTGAGTGGGTGATTGAAAATGCGTACAGCTACATCCGGTGCTCCGGCGGTCTTGAAGCAGTCGGGCGCAGAAGGGCGATCACATCCTGCGATGAGCAGAAAGAGAACTAAACCGCCGAATGTGCCATGCACCTTCATCATCAGAGACTCTTGGCACGCTCCCAGTAGGTGTCCATTTCTTCGAGGGTCATCTCGCCGAGCCGTTTGCCATCTTTAGCGCTTTCGGTTTCAAGGTATTGGAAACGCTTGATGAACTTACGGTTGGTTTTCTCAAGCGCATCATCAGGGTTGATGTTTTTGAAACGCGCATAATTGATCAATGAAAAGAGAACATCACCGAATTCTTCCTCCATTTTATCGCTGCCCTTATCGGCTTCGTGCTTGAATTCTGCGAGCTCTTCATTCACTTTCTCCCAGACCTGCCCTTCGTGATCCCAGTCAAAGCCCACACCGCGCGCCTTATCTTGAATCCGGATGGCCTTGACCATTGATGGCAATGACTTCGGAACACCTTCCAGCACTGACTTCTTCCCTTCTTTCAGTTTGAGTTTCTCCCAGTTTGCCTTGACCGTTTCTTCATCATTTGCCTCCACGTCACCATAAATGTGCGGGTGGCGCGAAATGAGCTTATCACAGATGGCATTCAGGCTGTCTGCAATGTCAAAATCATCGGTTTCACTGGCAATTTTCGCATAAAACACCATGTGCAACATCAGGTCACCGATCTCCTTTTTAATCTCAGCCATATCTTTATCGATGATGGCATCGGTCAGCTCATAGGTCTCCTCAATGGTCAGGTGCCGGAGGCTATCCATGGTTTGCTTGCGATCCCACGGACATTGCTCACGCAGTTCATCCATAATCGTCAGGAGGCGCTCAAAGGCCTTTAGCTTATCTTGCATCGTGTTCATATGCCAAAGATACCCGAGAAACAGGACTTTGAACGAATGATCAAAGCGAGCTTCACTCCATACAGGTTCAGTATTTCTGATCGAGCCTTGATGCTTCTTTTTTTTTCGCCGCGTAACCTGTCCCGACTTGTCGGGAAGCGGCGGATGCGTTGGTGGTTCAGTACGCTCGCCATTGTTCTGCTGCTGACTAACACCATCGACACCAACGCCCAGAAAGGGCCTTTCCGTCTGTCGCTGGAGGGGCATTACGGTTTTATGATCCCGCACCGACCCGTCTTGCGGAATATCGTGAAGGGCAATTCGTTTGGGATGGCCGTCGCTGTTGAGTGGCATACATCCGGGCTCAAGCGCTGGCATCATCTTTACCGTAGTCCGGCATGGGGAGTTGAATTCAGCTACGCCGACCTGGGCAATCCAGATGTACTTGGTGAGCAGGTAACCCTGCTTTCGACCATCAGGCTTCCGCTGGGTAAAAGTGAGCGCATGCGCCACCACATTCTTGCAGGTGGTGGACTTGGCTACAATTCGATCATCTGGGATATGAATGATAATCTGAAAGGAGTCACCATCGGCTCGCGGATCAATGCGGCTTTGTCTTTGGGCTACTTCATCGATCAGTCGGTGAGTGATCAACTTGAGGTGTACGGCGGACTCCGCATCACCCACCTGTCAAACGGTGCTGTGCGATTGCCCAACCTCGGTACGAATAACCTGTCAGCGACTGTCGGTGTACGCTTCAACCGCCGGCCCAAACCCGAATCCAAAGACGTAGTCTTTCTTGCTGAACTGCCACGTCAGGGCAGACTTTTCACAAGCGTCTCGACAGGTGTTAAAGAGAACCTGCCTCCAGGGGGGCCAACTTTCTTTGTGCATTCCGTAAGCCTTAGCTATGAACATCGCCGCAACTGGAAAACCGGTTTTTTCATTCGTACTGATCTCTTTCTGAACAACGCAGTACGTCCGCTCATGCAACGCGAGGGCACCTATACCGGCCGAAATTCAGATGTCTTACAACACGGCGTGGGGCTGGGTTATGCGAAATACTATGGGCGGCTTCGCTTCGATGTCATGATGGGGTATTACACCTTCGACCGATTTCGGGGCAACGGTAAGATCTATCACCGCTTCGGTTTTCGATATAAAGCTACGGAGCGCATCGAAGCGTGGCTCGGTTTAAAAACCCACTTTGCGAGGGCTGACCACCCCGAGGTTGGGATCATCTACAGGATGTGGTAAGGGGTTAACCTTCGACTTCTTCGCGCTTGCACTGCTCTTGCGGACGAGCTCCACAAACGCTGCAAGACGCGCCTTCTTCCTGAAGAAGAGGATTATTGCTCGCACAGGTACCTGCGAACTCACCGTTCTTCTTAAAAATGATTTTGATGGCAATACCCGCAAAAGCGAGGGCCAGGAGTCCTATGGATAGGAGGATGAGTTTCATAATACAAATTAAAGGAAATCAGTGAATCATAAGGAAGACCTGCCACGCATGAATCCAACTCCGGAGCTAATGATCAAATGAAAAGTGTGTGGTATTAGACAAATTCCCTTGACATTGCACTGCGAAATCAGCCATCTATGAAGGAAGCATGCGCTCCAGTTCGTCAAGTTTAGCTGGAGTTGCCGCCATATTGTCCTTCCTCGTTACCTATGCCTTAGGTTATTTAAAACAGTTCTGAAATCAGTTACTGAATTTTTCCGACAACCACACCGGCTGTCAAGATTAACAGTCCGTTCCAAAATCTGACAGGAAGTTGAGGAGATCAGCGGTGTTCACTATACCATCGTTATTGATGTCAGATGGACAATCATTAACCTCTCCAAAAATGCAACTCAGATCATCACAACCAGCATTGGGTTCATAATTGAGGGCATTCGGATATCTACAGCCAGGATAGGTACACGAGCCATCATCATCAATAGCTGTAATATCAAAGTTACAGGCCTGAAGGTCTGTACATCCTATAAATTCGCAACTACCATCATCAAAATCTGCATCAGGGTTATAATTGTCCGCGAAAGGCTCTAAACATCCAGGTACACCAACAACAATTTGCCCGACCATACCGGCTTCAGCATGAGACCCTACGCTGCAGTCGTAATCGTATATTCCGGGCACGCTGAAAGAAAAGGTGCCGATACAGACGCCATCCGGATTGCCTGTAACAACAGGGAAATCAAAAGTTTCCGGGTTATCGTAAGGCTCGTTAGTTATCGAGTTTATCACTGCATTCACATCATGGCTGCCTCCGAGGTTCACCCATCCAACGGTCTCACCCACGGCGACATTCAAAACATTTGGATCATACTGAAAGCTACTCGCATTTACTACATGGTCAGTGACGCCACATGTAGGAAGGATGCAAGATCCATCATCAAAGTCGGCTGAGGGATCATAATTCTCAGCATCAGGATCGACGCAGCCTGGTGTGCCTACAACTATCTCACCAACCATACCAGCCAATGCATGTGATCCTACACTGCAATCATAGTTGTAGACTCCCGGTTCCGTAAAGGTGAATTCTCCGATACATACACCTGAAGGACTGCCCGTTACAGTGGAAAAAGAAAAAGGCTGAGGATTATCGAAGGGCTCATTTGTAAGTGTATTGACTTGTCCATTGACATTGTGAACTCCTTCGTAATTGACCCATGCAACCGTTTCACCGATGGCAATGTTTAAGACTGCAGGTGTGTATTCCAAGTTTGTTGCCGAAACGATAGTGGATCCATTTCCGCACGGGTTTTGAGCAAACGACTGAGTTGCCCCCAAGAGAGCGATGAAAATCAGAAATTTTTTTTGGCAGTTTTGCATCAGTTATAGGCTTTTGAAGTTGAAACTACAGATTCAAACAAATGTTCAATGATCATCAGCTCAATCATTTCTAAAAGGATCGAACCGCGCGCCACAACTGTTTCTGATTCCACTTGTAATATTCGGATGCTCGAATGGTATTTCAAGCTTAGCATTTTAGCAGGTTTTCCCTGCGAGAATTAGATCAGCTCACCAATTAAGAGAGAATTTGCCTCCCTGTAAGCGCTTTAATACATCATTCGCCGGAAGCGATAGATCGGTAGAAGAAGAATCTCACGTATTCGACGCTTTAAATGCCTGTTGTCATTTTGCGCTGCGGTCTGTTCCAACCTTAATCACCACGGCCTTCTACTCAGAATTCTGACCTATCTCCTCTGTCGCGTGCTTCATTCCCTGAGTCGACCAGGTCTTGAAGGTGCCATTATCATCATAGATAAGATACACATCAAGACCAAGGTCTGGGTTTGCCGTAATAAATGTTCTGCTTTCCTCCACGCCCATGACCATGAATGCCGTAGCATAGGCGTCAGCAGAGGCGCAGTCGGTGGTCATTACCGTCGCCGATAAAAGTGAGTGCTGCACCGGATAGCCCGTATCCGGGTTGATCGTGTGGGAGTAGCGTACGCCTTCTACTTCATAGAACTTCCGGTAGCTGCCGCTGGTAGCCACTGATTTGTTGGTTACTTCTACTATGGCCTGAAACTCTCTGCTACCTTCAGACTTTGGTTTGTCAATGGCGATTCGCCAGGGTTTGCCGTCGGCATTTACACCTTTGCATCGTACTTCACCACCCAACTCGATCATGTAATTGTGAATATCGACCTGTTCGAGTAGTTCAGCCATGAGGTCAACTGAGAATCCCTGAGCGATGGCATTGAAATCGAGGTGTACGCCTGCCTGTCCTTTACGGATGTGCGTTTCCTTATACAGGTAATTCTCTTCTAACTCGATCATATCTACGTTTGAAGGCTCAAAGCCGATTCTGGGCAGCACCTCATCCACCGCTTCTGCGGTGACAGAATCACGCTTTGAAAGACCAAAACCCCATAATTCCACGAGCGGACCGACGGTAGGATCAAATGCCCCTCCCGTTTCATCGTAAATCAGTTTTGAAACGTCGAAGAGTACAGAGAAGTACTTGGTGCTGTCATAGAAGGCGTACACCGTGTCTGTGCGATCATGTGCATTGATGCGATTGATAAGCGAGCCAGGACGCCAGGTTGACAAATCGCGGTCAATCCTAAGCAGAAGAGAATCCATTGCTTGCTTCAGATCGGTCGTATCCTCAAGGTAGCGTACTGTCCATGTCGTGCCTTGCGCTTCACCCTGAATCACTGTTTCAGGAAACTTTCGGTTAGCGGTGGTACCTGAATGCTGACCGTCAGGGTTGCTGCACGCGAATAAAACAATCGCCAGCAGGGGTATAAAAAGCCTTTTCATGGCACAAGTATAGTGGAATAAAAAAGGCGCCTTTCGGCGCCCTTGTTAAAACGATAATGTCAACCTCCGAAGTCATCAAACGCGACATTCTCGGGCGGAACGCCCCAGTCATCACACATCTTTAATACGGCCTGGTTCATCAGTGGCGGGCCGCAGAAGTAGAATTCGATGTCTTCAGGTGCTTCGTGGTCTTTCAAATGGTGTTCAATGACCGCATTGTGAACGAAACCAACAAAACCATCTCCTTCATCATCGACGCTTTTCTTTTCTTTCCAATTGTCTTCCGGTAGCGGGTCACTCAACGCTACATGGAACTTGAAGTTCGGGAACTCCTCTTCAATTTTACGGAAATCATCGAGGTAGAAGAGCTCACGGCGTGAGCGTCCACCATAATAGAAAGTCACCTTGCGGCCAGTTTTAAGCGTGTGGAACAAGTGAAAAAGGTGTGAGCGCATTGGTGCCATACCTGCACCACCGCCGATGTAGAGCATTTCAGCCTCTGTTTCTTTGATAAAGAATTCACCATAAGGGCCCGAAATGGTTGCTTTATCACCGGGCTTACAACCGAACACATAAGACGAGCAAACGCCTGGGTTCACCTGCATCCAAGCGTTACGTGCACGATCCCAAGGTGGAGTAGCTACACGGATGTTAAGCATCACGATGTTACCTTCAGCGGGATGGTTTGCCATGGAGTAGGCACGAACCACTTCTTCGTTGTTGACCATCTTGAGATCCCACAGTCCGAACTTATCCCACTCCTCCTGGAATTCTTGCGGGTTCTTGTGGTGCTCAGGGTGCGCCGTAATGTCGATATCTTTAAAATTGACGGTGATTGAAGGTACATCGATCTGGATGTAACCACCCGCCTCAAAATCGAGTTTTTCACCTTCCGGAAGGCGCACTACGAACTCTTTAATGAACGAGGCTACGTTGTAGTTAGAGATCACTTCGCACTCCCACTTCTTGATCCCAAAGACCTCTTCAGGAATTTGGATTTTCATATCCTCTTTCACCTTTACCTGACAGCCCAGGCGCCAGTTATTAGCGATCTCTTTACGAGAGAAGTGCGGCTCTTCGGTGGGGAGAATAGCGCCACCGCCTTCCATCACCTGGCAGGTGCACTGAATACAGGTACCACCGCCACCGCAGGCTGACGGAAGGAATACCCCGGCGTTACCCAAAGTTGTGAGAAGAGTGCTACCTCCATCCACTTCAATGGTTTTCTCTCCATTAATTTCGATCTTGATCTTTCCACTCGGAGACAGTTTCGCTTTTGCGAAGAGTAACAACGAAACGAGCAGCAACACTACTGCGAGAAAAAAGACAATGGTCAAAATGACTGTACTGGTCATAGTTCCTAAGATTCAGCTTCTATTAAATTTCAATTCCCATAAAGCTCATAAAGGCCATTCCCATCAAACCGGTGATGATGAATGTAATACCTAAACCACGTAGCGGTGCCGGCACGTGAGAATAGCGTATTTTCTCGCGAATTGCAGCAATGGCTACAATAGCGAGCCACCAACCTACACCAGAGCCGAGTCCGAACACTGTAGCTTCACCAATTGTCGGGTACTGACGCTCTTGCATAAAGAGCGCACCTCCGAGGATCGCGCAGTTCACAGCGATCAGCGGCAGGAAGATTCCGAGAGCTCCGTAAAGTGCAGGTGCGAATTTCTCAACGATCATCTCAACGAGCTGTACCATTGAGGCAATAACCGCGATGAACATGATAAAGCTCAAAAAGCTGAGGTCAATGGTCGCGTATGACTCATCCAGCCACGTGAGTGCCCCTTCTGCGAGCACGTAATTTTCGAGCAGGTAGTTAATCGGCACGGTAATACCGAGAACGAAGATGACTGCAAAGCCAAGACCAACGGCGGTCTTAACAGTTTTAGATACGGCGAGGTAAGAACACATGCCCAGGAAGTAGGCAAAGATCATGTTCTCAACAAAAATGCCTTTGACGAATATGCTCATGTACTCCATTGTCGTGGCTTTTTAGTTTTCTTCAATCAGTTTAGTGTTGCGCGAACGCTGGATCCAGATGATGATGCCTACAACGATCAATGCCATTGGAGGGAGAATCATCAGGTTGTTATGCTCGTAGAAACCGCCATTCGCGAAGAATCCCGCCCACTCTGTGTCAAAGAACTTCACTTGTCCCATTCCGGGCAGGGATATAGCACCTGAGCCGAATACCTCACGAACGATAGCGACTGCGAGCAGAATCCAGGCATAGCCCATCGCATTGCCAATCGCATCGAGGAATGAAGGCCCTACTTTGTTACCAAGTGCAAAAGCCTCGAGACGTCCCATGATAATGCAGTTCGTGATGATCAAACCAACAAATACCGAGAGTTTTTCAGAGATATCCGGCAAGAACGCCTTTAGAACTTCATTCACGATAATCACGAGGGCTGCGATCACCACGAGTTGAACGATAATTCGGATACGATCGGGAATGCTGTTTCTTAGAATTGAAACGATCACATTACCACCAATCATTACGAATAATACGGAGAGTGACATAATCACGGCTTGCTGAAGCTGCACGGTAATTGCCAGTGCAGAACAAATTCCGAGGACCTGCACCGTAATCGGGTTCGAATCATCGAGCGGATCGGTGAGGAGTTTGCGGTTCTTTTTTGAAAAGAGAGGCTCAGATGGTTTCTTCTCGACCTCCTTTTCGACTACTTGTGCTTCTGTACTCATCGCTGTGCGCGTTGGTTGTTTGCGTTTTCAAAATAGTTGAGGTAAACCGGGAGTGTGCGGTTAAGCATTTCATCCACACCCTTAGAGGTAATGGTACCACCGGTAATACCGTCAACGCTGTGCTCGTTGGTTTGTGCACCGCCTTTCAGGACATTGAAAAGGTCTGATCCGTCAGCGAGTTGCAGTTGCTTTCCTTCGAATTTCACCTGGAAGAAGTCTTCCTTGATCTCTGCGCCAAGACCTGGTGTCTCAGCTTTGTGATCAAATCGTGCACCATATATTGTTTTGTAGTCTTCTTCGAGCGATACATAGCCCCAGATTGGGCCCCAGAGGCCCGTGCCTACCATCGGACAAACGAAGAACTTCTCACCGTCTTTTACCACTTCGAATACCGGGAAAACGACGCCAGCTTCTTCGAGTGCTGATGCGAGCTTTTCTTCATTGTCACCGAATTGCTGGACAAATTTCTTCACATTTGCCTTGTAGTCTTTCTTTACGTCGATATTGAAAGGATCATTCTTATCAGTAGGATCTACTTCAGCGTCACCTGGTTTCTCCGAGATGACTTCGCCGTTGTAATTCACTGCCACTCGACGGGTTACATACTCTGTGAACAGAGCTGCCGCGTTGCTTCTATCGGCATCTACCTTCACGGCTCCGAGGATATCCATCATCTTTTTGGTCGCCTGATTTTTTTGCTGCAAGGGCTTGAGTCCGAATGCAGTCACCGCGAGTGTAGTACCCACGACTACGACCATAGCGATCGCGAAGAAGAAAGTGTAACCGTTGCTATTCTTGTTAATGGCCATAATTAAGCGGTTGCAGGTTGAAGATTTGAAGCGCGTTTCATTCGGCGTTTCACATTTGCCTGAATAACGTAGTGGTCAATCATAGGAGCCATTACGTTCATGAAGAGGATTGCCAGCATCACGCCTTCGGGGTATGCCGGGTTAAACACTCGAATCATGATGGAGAAAAATCCGCCAAAGAATCCGTAAATAATTTTACCCATATTGGTTTGCGCGGCTGTCACCGGGTCTGTCGCCATGAACACCATACCAAACATAAATCCGCCAAGCACCACCTGGTGAACAGGTGGGAGTGTCATGTAAGCGTTCGCTCCAAAGGCATTGAAAATAGCACCCATAGCGAGTCCGCCAATCAGAAAGCTCAACATAATTCTCCAGCTGCCGATACCAGTCCAGATCAAGATACCTGCGCCCAGCAACACAGCGAGGGCACTGGTTTCTCCAATGCATCCTGGGATCAACCCGAAGAATGCATTTTGCAGAGAGTAGAGGCCACCTGCGTCAAATTGAGACATAACGACTCCTACTCCTTCGGCATCAAGTGGCTTGCCTACCGTGTTCGCCAGGTTGCCCAATGCGGTGGCACCGGTGTAACCGTCAGCCAGAGAACCTTGTGCTGCAGTTGTTGAACCGTGAATCCAAATATCGCCCGCCATTTGCTTGGGGTAGGCAAAGAAAAGAAAGGCGCGCGCTGTAAGAGCCACATTCAGGATGTTCATGCCGGTACCTCCGAAGACTTCTTTACCGATAATGACCGCAAAAGCGGTTGCTACGGCAACCATCCAGAGGGGCACATCTACTGGCATGATCAGCGGAATAAGCATCCCTGACACGAGGAACCCTTCATTGATCGAGTGCTTGCGGATGCCCGCAAAAATGAACTCAATTCCGAGTCCGACGCCATATGAAACAACAATCAGAGGCAAGGTCTTTTCAAGTCCGATCAGAAATTTATCGAGCATCATGGCAGTGAGGGGATCCGCCGATGACACTTCACCTAGACTCAGGTAATAATGATGCCCAACATTCCACATACCAAAGAGCAGAGCAGGAACCATTGCCAGGATGACCAGAAACATTGTGCGCTTCAGATCAATGCTATCACGGATGTGGGTTCCCTTTGAGGTCGCGTGTCCGGGCGTAAAGGCAAACGTTTCAAGCGCATCATAAACTACCCAGAAACGCTCCAACTTGCCACCTTCTGTAAAGTTGGGTTTAACCTTGTTCTCAAGAAAATTGTGCAGTGCTTTCACAGTATCTGTTTTTTTCGCTTTCCAAAGATCTTACTTGAACTCCTCCATTATCGTGTCAAGTCCGTCGCGTACAATTTGCTGTACATTGATTTTCGATGTGCAGGAATATTCGCACAAGGCGAAGTCTTCCGGGGCCACTTCATAAATACCCAGCTTCTCCATGGAGTCGATGTCATTCACGATGATTGACTTCACAAGTTGCACCGGGTAAATGTCAAACGGGAATACCTTTTCGTACTGCCCGGTTACCACAAATGCACGTTCTTCTCCGTTTGCATTGGTATCCAAATCATAACGACGCTTGCCAAGCAACCAGGTCGGGTAAGCTTTAGACAGCGAGAAAGTCTTATTGTTCAGGCCGGGGCTCAACCATCCTTCCGTCAGGAAGAACTTTGGCTTATTTCCTTCGGGTAGCACCGAAAGTTGGTGATCATAATACCCGAGGAAACCATCTTCTTCAATGCTTGCTCCCGTAAGCGGATTTCCGCTAATGAAACGTTTATCGTCGTCTTTCAACTTACCTGCGGTCATAGGTGCGAGGTGTGTACCGACGGTAACACGATAGTATTGAGGTTGGTTCACTTCTGAACCTACAAGGGCCACGATGCGCTGCAGATCGAATTTACCTGTACGCAGAAAACGTCCGATGTTGGCTATATCCTGTGGTTTGATTGTCCAAACCACTTCTCCCCTGTTGATTGGGTCAATGTGGTGGATCTGTACTCCGACATTACCTGCGGGGTGCGGACCGCTGACCTCATGTCTGGTGACACCTTCAACATCGTTGTAACATGAGGAACCTTGTCGCACGCCGAGGTGAACCGGTTTCCCTTCACTGAGCACCTTTAAGGCATGAATACCTACCTTGAAGTCGTCCTTGATGTGTTCCATCACAAAAGCTTCATCCGGTGCGAGCGGACTAGAGTCAAAGCCACTCACGAAGATGGCTTTCGGCTTGCCCTGGGGATTGGCAATGACATTGAATGGACGTTGAATGAAGAACGGCCACATACCACCAGCCATGAGGTGGGATTTGAGATCATCTGCGCTCATTCCGGCGGGATCTTTCACTCCGAAGTCTTTGTACTCGGTGTGATCGTCTGCCTTGATGCGGACTTCAAGTATCCGGCGCTTTGCGCCGCGAACCACCTCTTCAACGACACCACTCACGGGCGAGTTGAACTTGACCGGTTCGTTGTACTTATCAAAGAACAAAGTGTCTCCCGCCTTTACCCTGTCTCCATCTCTGGCAACAAGCTTTGGGGTTAAACTATGAAAATCGGGCGGCTTGATTGCGAAAACCGGCGAAGGTTTCGCAATGTCCAGCTTTTTGTCAGCGACGCCTACCAGGCGAATATCGCTTCCCTTTCGAATCCTAATCGCTTTAGACATTTTAGGGACTATCCGTTAAATTCGAGCGCAAAATTACCAATTTGTCAACGCTGTATGAGCCGTTGCGTTTCAATTATCCACAATTTAGAACAGTTCTAAACAAATGTCAAAGTATTCATTATCAACACTTTTACGCTTTTCAGCTTTCGGCCTTTTCGGTGTACTGTTCTTCATGAAATGCACGGTTTACAGCGCAGACAGCTTGTCTCAAAGCAATACAAACGATCGTAACACATCTACTAGCGAAGACAACAAGCTTTACTTGTACAAAGATCGCAATTATGTCGATTTCATCAAATCGGTCACCCTCTTTCCGGCCGGAAGTCCACTCCTTCCTCCGATCATCGACCTTCACACGTCAACTCCGCTGATACTGCGCTTTGACGACTTAAGTGGCGGCTTTGAAAACTATTATTATTCAGTAACTCACTGTTCTTTCGAGTGGGAAACATCGAGTCTCCTTGCCTCCGAGTACTTACGCGGATTTCAGGAAATGAGCATCACTGAAATCAGTCAGAGCTTTAATACGGTACAGAATTATGCCCACTATGAGGCCTCCTGGCCTAACGACATGTCACAACCCGTGCTCTCCGGCAACTATTTACTGAAGGTTTACGCGGAAGGACAAGAAGACGCACCGGTATTCACACGTCGCATTGTAGTCACCGAACAACTTGCGCGGTTTCGGCCGAATGTAAAGGCCGCAAGTGTCATATCCGAACGACGCTATCGCCAGGAGGTGGATTTCGACCTGATCCAGGCTGAATTTAAGATTTACGAACCCTATCGTGACCTCCATGTTGCAATTTTGCAGAATCATCGATGGGATAACGCCATCACTGATCTTGAGCCGGTCTTCATGAAAGGAAATGAAATGGTTTACGACTTTGATGAGGCGAACAACTTTGACGGACTCAATGAATTCAGGTGGTTCGATGCAAAAAGCTTGCGTTTTGCTGCGCTCAATACCGACAGCATTCGTGAGATCAATGGCGAATGGCACTTTTTTTTGACCCCGGATCAGCGCCGCACCTATGGGGTGTACCGCACGGATCAAGATATCAACGGGAAATTTATCATTCGAAACGACGACTTCGGTGACCATCTGGAGGCAGAGTATCTGTATGTGCACTTCTACCTTCCTATGGAGAGTCAATTGATTCGAGGTAAAGTCTATGTTTTCGGCGGTCTTACCAATTGGAACCACAGCGAGGAAGGGCTTATGAACTGGAACCAGGAGCAGAAACGTTACGAGTGCACGCTTTACCTCAAACAGGGCTATTACAACTATATGTATTCAGTGATCGATCCGGAGAATCCCCGAGGCGATCAGCGTCTGATCGAAGGAAGCCACCAGGCTACTGAAAATGCATACACCTTGCTGGCCTATTGCTACGACCCTTCCGGATATGACCGGGTGATCGGGGTGTTGTCAACAGACTCCTTTAACAATTAATTCGCTGCACATCCGTAAATCAAAAGCTATCATCGGTAAAACGGATGTCGACAGCATCTTTGCTATCCTCATTTTAGCGTTCTAAAACGCATCACATGATCACACTTACTGACGAACAGCAACAGATCATCTCTACTAGCGGAGACCTGAAAGTCAATGCCGTTGCGGGTTCAGGAAAAACCAGCACGATGATTGCTTACGCAGCTTCACTGCCGGCCTCTACCCGAATCTTGTACCTCGCCTTCAATCGCTCAGTAAAGATGGAAGCGGCCGAACGATTCAAGTCTGAGCGGCTTAAAAATGTACGCGTAGAAACGGCACATTCGCTCGCTTACCGAAGGGTGGTTCACTACCATGGCTACAAAGTGCGTACAACCGGTTACAAATCTCACGAACTGGTTCCACTCCTGGGTATTCGTGCCGGAAGCGAACCTTTGCTTGAATACATCCTGGCCAATCACATCATGCGTCTCGTGGCTATGTTCTGCAACAGCACCGCCAATGAGGTCAATGAGCTCGATTACTTGTCGACCATCGCAGACGAACAAAGCCGCACTTTTGCTTCACAGCATCGCGGAACCATCTACCAGTTAGCGCGCATCTTTCTGGCAAAAATGAACGCCGGTGACATCGAAATCACCCATGATTTTTACCTGAAGAAATTCCAACTCAGTCGTCCGCAACTACCTTTTGATGTCATCTTGTTTGATGAAGGTCAAGACGCTTCAGCTGTAATGCTCGATATTTTCATGCAGCAATCTTGCACCAAAGTCATTGTGGGAGATACGCATCAGCAGATTTACGCTTGGCGATTCGCAGTCAATTCGCTTCAAAAGACAAGCTTCCCTACCCTCCACCTTTCGCGCAGTTTTCGCTTTGGCACTGAAGTTGCCTCGTTAGCTAAGCACGTACTGGGATGGAAAAAACACATTCAAAAAGAGACGGAGGTGCTCGTTGAAGGCGTTGCCAACCATGATAATCAAGCTGTTTCTTCACGTGCAACTATCGCACGCACCAATCTCGGATTGTTGCTGCGAGCCATAGACTTCATTGAGAAACACCCCAGAAAGAAGCTCTGGTTTGAAGGCAATGTTCACAGCTACACTTATGCCGATGAAGGTGCCTCGCTTTACGATATTCTTAACCTTTACAATGAAGAATTCAGAAGAATTCGCGACCCGCTGATCAAAAACATGAAAAGTCTCGAAGATCTTGAAGAGTACATTGACAAAACCGGCGACGTGCAGCTCAGCATGATGCTCGAAATCGTCACTGAATACGGTAACCGCATTCCGGGCCTGATCAGGCAACTAAAGGATCAGCAGGTGACGCCTGACGACAGAGACACGGCAGATCGAATCTTTTCGACGGTTCATCGCTGCAAAGGAATGGAATACGACGACGTTTACCTTGTGAACGACTTCATGACAGAAGAACGCTTGTTGGACACCATTGAAGAATACGGCGAGACCAATATTGACCGAGAGCGACTCAATGAAGAAATCAACCTTGTTTACGTTGCAGTGACGCGGGCGCGCAAGAAACTGCGGGTTCCGGCTGAGTTTCTTCCCGAGGGCTTTAAAGGCGGAGATGTGATCGTTCCCTACGGAAAGCCACGTGAAGGCATAGATATTAACATGAAAGGTATACCTGAGCACCGCGCAAAAGCGCGGGATGAAAAGACGTCAGATCCATCAGACTGGCTCACCGAAAAACGCAGGAAACACCCGGGTGCCTATCGAAAATGGACCGATGAACAAGACCTCGACCTCACCCTTAAATTCTGTGAAGGATGGCCGGTTGATCAACTTGCCCGGCACTTTGAACGAACGCCAGGTGCCATCAGAAGTCGGATTCAGAAACTCGAGCTGCAAGAGCTGTACGGAATATCGCTATCCTGAAGCAACGCTTGGAAAGCGCCTCACAATCTCGACCTTTGCCTCATGGAATACAGAAGACTTGGTAAAAGCGGACTACAAGTCAGCGAACTGTCGTTCGGAAGTTGGGTGACTTTTGGAAACCAAATCGACACAGGCACTTCGGAACGGCTAATGGACATTGCGTACGATGCAGGCGTCAACTTCTTTGACAATGCCGAAATCTATGCCTCGGGGAAAAGCGAGGAGGTCATGGGCGAAATCCTGAAAAAGAAAGACTGGCCGCGTGACACGTATTGCGTCTCCAGCAAAGTCTTTTTTGGCGCCGGCGGGAAACTCCCTACTCAACGCGGACTTCATCGGAAGCATGTCGTGGAAGCTTGTGAGGCTGCCCTTCGCAGGCTTCGGGTAGACTACCTTGACCTTTACTTTTGTCACCGTCCGGATAAAGAAACACCAATTGAGGAAACCGTCTGGACCATGCACAACCTCATCCAACAAGGTAAAATCCTGTATTGGGGTACATCCGAATGGAGTGCACAGGAAATCATGGAAGCTCATCTTTTCGCTGAGCGGCATCACCTGATCGGCCCCTCAATGGAGCAGCCGCAGTACAATATGCTCGTCAGGCGAAAAGTTGAAGTGGAGTTTAGTCAGATTTACAAAACGGTCGGATTGGGCACCACGATCTGGAGCCCGCTGGCCTCAGGCATTCTTACCGGCAAGTACAATGACAAACCGGATGAGGAGGTGCGCCTTAAACGGGAAGAACTCTCCTGGCTGGCAGAACGAATGCTCACACAAGAAAATCTCGAAAAAGTGCAGAAACTGGGGCAGGTAGCAGCAGATATTGGAATCACCCTACCTGTACTGGCAATCGCATGGACCCTTAAAAATGAACAGGTCAGCACGGCAATACTCGGCGCTACCCAAACCCATCAACTGGAAGAAAACCTTACGGCCTCTGAGGCCAAAGCACAGCTTACACACGATGTAATGGCACAAATCGAAACCATTCTCGGCAACAGACCAAATCCCCCTGCTTTCTGACCATGCGTATAGATATCCTCACCCTGCTGCCCCAACTGCTTGAGAGCCCCTTTGCCGATAGCATCCTTAAACGAGCCATTGACAAGGGGCTCGTTGAAGTGGGCATTCACGATATCCGAAATTGGTCAACAGATAAACATAAAAAGGCTGACGATTATGCCTTTGGTGGTGGTGCCGGAATGGTCATGCAAATTCAGCCCATACATGATTGCATTAAGTCACTGAAGTCAGAACGCACCTATGACGAAGTCATTTACGTCACCCCGGATGGAGAAACGCTGAACCAACGGATGGCCAATGAACTCTCGATGAAAAAAAACCTCATCATTTTATGTGGACATTATAAAGGTGTTGATCAGCGGGTGAGGGATCACCTCATTACAAGAGAAGTATCGATCGGAGACTTTGTCTTAAGTGGTGGCGAACTGGCTGCTGCGGTAATCGCCGATAGTGTAATTCGTCTATTACCGGGGGTACTCAATGATGAGACAAGTGCACTGAGTGACTCCTTTCAAGACAATCTTCTTGCTCCTCCGGTCTACACAAGACCTGCAGACTACCACGGCTGGAAGGTTCCGGATATTCTCACCAGCGGAAATCTCAGAATGATTGACGAGTGGAGGCTGGAGGAATCTATTCGACGCACCCGTGAACGACGGCCTGATCTTCTCAGCGATGAAGACTGAGTCATAAAAAAAGTACCGCCAACTTTGACGCTCACTTGCAATTAAGGAAGCTCAAGATCACGGATCAACCACGCTAATCAACTGATCCATATAACAGTACCCCACTTGCATCCCGCGCTTTTGCGCGGTGAAAAAAAGCTTGAGGAAAACGCGTTCCTAAATCTTTCAATTTTTAGCATTGCACCCCCTTCTAATTCATTTCTAATTCGTAATATTGCACTTCGTTTCTGAACGCTTAAGGAACAGCGCTATGGATAAGATCAAAGAAATCGCTAGTAAATTAGTTGCAACGCCCGAATGGCCCGACTTTAAAGCGGGCGACACCATCACGGTCAGCTACAAGATTAAAGAGGGGAACAAAGAGCGTATTCAGCAGTTCCAGGGGGTTGTGATTCAACGTCGCGGCTCAGGCACCACGGAAACGTTTACAATCCGTAAAATCGCCAGCGGCGTTGGAGTCGAGCGTATTTTTCCCATCACCTCGCCTTTTATCGAGAGCATTCAAGTGAACAAACGTGGCAAAGTGCGTCGTGCACGCATCTTCTACTTACGAGGGCTCACCGGTAAAGCGGCTCGAATTAAAGAGAAAAAGACTTTCAGATAAGCGCAAAGCTTTCATTGAAAATCCCGACTCAGGTCGGGATTTTTTTTTGCCCCTACTTTTCTGTGTCACCCGGCAGACAGGTCTTGCGGATTGATTCGAACGTAAAGAATTTGTTATTTATAAGTCTCTCACTCACAGGCTTTCAAGCGCATAGATTTTTTATCTACCTTTCAGGCACCTTACCAAACTTGACCTAACCTTGAGATCACTCATTATTGCCTCGCTGATCATGGTATGTGCTACCGCACACGCCCAGATAGACTGCTACCAACCAGGTAACGGTGCGTTTGTCAGGTCAGTTATTGGTCATCCTTGGGACACTTTCGGAATAGAAGCATTTGCCAACGTAAATGCTATGGACTCTGTCTACGGAGAAGGCAACTGGTCTGACCTTCGTTATGAGACCCTCGAAATCAATGCCCTGCTGAACGATCACGACTTCATTTACCTCGAAGGTGGTGACGACAACGCACAAGAGCTCGCTACTTTTTTGAACAACAACCTACCGGCGATCGAGAACTGGGTGTTCAACGGTGGTCGATTGGTCATCAATGCCGCTCCCAACGAAGGAGGCAACATCAACTGTGGTTTCGGTGGTATCACGCTGCTCTATGACAACAGCTCCACACTCAACACCGATGGCGAACCGGTTGACCCGGCCCACCCGATGTTCACCGATATCACCACCAATAACTTCAATGGCAATTACCTCGGACACGGTGTTTTTGAGGAGCCCGCGACCATTCCCCTCCTGCAATCAAATGAAGCACCCGCTGAGGTGATGCTTTGCGAACTCGACTGGGGTGCCGGAAAGGTGCTATTCGGAGGCTTGACCGTTCCCTGGTTTGAAACGGATGACAGTATCTGGGGGCCGCAACCTGATCTCTATCAGCTTGTACTCAATATGGTACAATATGGAGCCACCGGAGATCAAGATTGTCCGCCTGACTGTCTCGGCATTCTCGGAGGCACTGCCTTTTTAGATGATTGTGGAAATTGTGTTGGTGAAGGCACCGGGCTTGAACCCTGTATTCTTGGCTGCATCGATTCGGCCGCTTGCAACTTCGACCCGGAAGCTACAGATGATGACGGCTCATGCATTTTTGAGGTCGACTGCCTCGGACAGTGCGGTGGTGAAGCGATTCTCGATGAATGTGGTAATTGCTATGACCCCACTATAGATGGTATTGAGTCACAAGAATTTTTCTTCACTTCGGCAGTGCAGTTGTTTGAAGTTCCGCAAGGAGTTGACACACTTGAAGTTGAAGTGTTTGGCGCTCAAGGTGGTCTTTCAACAGGATGTGGAGGTATCAATGATACACAGAATGACGGAGGGCTTGGTGGTTTCGCCGAAGGTAGTTTCGAGGTGGTTGCCGGTCAGGTGATTTACTTATATGTCGGCGGCCAGGGCAGTATCAACGGTATTCCAGGATGGAATGGCGGTGGTACAGGCGGTCAATATGGTGGTGGCGGTGGTGGCTCATCTGATATTCGCACACAACTGGGCTTTCTGGGCACTCGTCTCATTGTTGCCGGTGGTGGTGGAGGTGGTCAGTATGGCTGCGGCGCAGACTATGGGGCCGGTGGTGCCGGTGGTGGACTCAATGGTGAGGCCGGACAAGCATTTGAAGGAGGTTTTGGCGGAGGCGGTGGTTCACAGGTGTCTGGCGGGGCGTCCGGAACAGCCCCCGGATCTAGCGGAGCGTTTGGCATTGGAGGCAGCAATCCGCAAGAGCATGTCGCCGGAGGCGGTGGCGGTTGGTACGGCGGTGGAGCTGCTTTTCAAGCCGGCGGCGGAGGTGGATCTTCGTACATCGGTGGTGTGTTCAATGCGGCAACGCAGCCCGCTGTTCACGAAGGCAATGGCTTAATCCGCATTACCTATCGTGTAGAACAGCCTGAATGCGAACCTGATTGCAATGGTGTATTGAATGGAGGTGCTTACATTGATGAATGTGGTGAATGCGTAGAAGGTGACACCGGTCTTGATCCCTGTATTCCGGGCTGTACAGATCCGCTTGCATGTAATTACGTCGCAGAAGCGACGGATGAAGATGGCTCTTGTGCCTACGATTTTGATTGCAATGGCGTCTGTGGTGGCTTATTCATCACTGATGATTGCGGCACTTGCTATGATCCTGCGGGCGAAATTCCATTCTGCGAAGAAGGGTGTGACGGTGTGTTCTATGACAACCCTGCGAATGTGCCGGTCATCGACTGTTTCGGTGTTTGCGGTGGTGGCGCAGAACTGGATGAATGTGGTGTTTGCGATGGTGATAATACTTCATGCCTTGATTGTGCCGGAGAAATCAATGGCCCCAATATCGAGGACGCATGCGGCAATTGTTACGACCCTGCAGACTTCCCCCTTGATTCAGCCGTTTTTGAGTTTACCGGTGGCTTCCAGGTTTTTGAAGTGCCGGAAAATGCCTTTTCAGTGACCCTCAGAGCCTGGGGAGCGCAAGGTGGCAATTCAAATTCATGTGTTCAGGGAGAAGTATTCCAGGAAGACGGTGGACTCGGCGGCTTTGCTGAGGGAGACCTCTCTGTTCTGCCTGGTCAGCAACTCTATGTTTATGCAGGCGGCAAAGGAGCCCAGGGCGGCGCCGGCGGCTGGAATGGAGGCGGCTCAGGAGGCTTCAACGGTGGAGGGGGCGGTGGTGCATCAGATGTACGAACGAGTTTAGGAAATTTAGCTGCCCGCGTCATTGTAGCCGGCGGCGGCGGTGCAGGCAATACAGGATGTCCGGATGCCGGTTCCGGAGGTGCAGGCGGCGGTCTCATGGGTGAAGCTGGTATTGCATTCAACGGAAATACTCCCGGAAGCGGAGGTACACAAGTTTCAGGTGGTGCCGCAGGCACAGTACCCGGCCAGCCGGGTGGCTTTGGCAACGGAGGTGGTGTGTTTGCCAGCAATGTCTCAGGCGGAGGCGGAGGCTGGTACGGCGGTGGTGCTGCAACTTCTGCCGGCGGAGGCGGCGGTAGTTCATACATTGCGCTCCTCACAAATGCACAAACCGAACCGGGTGTTCAAACAGGAAATGGCGAGGTCAGAATCTACTGGCGAGAAGTTCCGCCTTGTCAATTTGGTTGTACAGATGAAAACGCAAGCAATTACGATCCGGCAGCAACCAATGATGACGGAACCTGCGAATACATTGGATGTACCGATGAGACTGCAGTCAATTTCGATCCATTTGCCCTTGAAGACGATGGTTCTTGCCTCTTTGGAGGGTGCACCAACCCCGATGCTGAAAACTTTGATCCGGAAGCAGATGTAGACGATGGCACGTGTATCGTTCTTGGCTGTGTTGATCCTGCTGCGAGCAACTACGACCCTATGGCTACCGATGACGACGGTAGTTGTATTTATCTCGGATGCACAGATCCTGAAGCCGCTAATTATGACGCACAGGCAAATGAAGAAGACGGATCCTGTCTCTATGAAGGTTGTACCAATCCTGCCGCTTTGAACTATGACCCTGATGCAGATATTGATGATGGATCCTGCATTATTGAAGGGTGTACCAATCCTGAAGCCGAAAACTTCAATCCGCAAGCTAATCTGGATGATGGTAGCTGCATCGTATTCGGTTGCACCAATCCGGAAGCATTAAATTACAACCCCTTGGCTACAGATGATGACGGAAGCTGTGAAGTTGAGGGATGTACGGCTGAATTTGCATCGAATTATAATCCTGAAGCCACCATTGATGATGGTTCATGCACCTGTGATATCCTCGGTTGTACAGATCCGGCGGCTCTGAATTACCTGCCTCAGGCAACAGCCGACGATGGTTCTTGCATAGCAGAGATTCCGGGGTGCACGGATTCTAATGCGCCCAACTACGACGCAGAGGCCAACACCGATGATGGGAGTTGTGAACAGCCTGTTTGGGGATGTACAGACGCTGAGGCGTTCAACTACAACCCGCTTGCCACACAGGATCACGGTGGATGCATTCCCCTTCAGCCCGGCTGTTTTGACACGAATGCGCTAAACTATTCACCGTACGCAAATACTGAAGACAACAGCTTATGTATTTATGAAACGCCCGGAGATGTATTCTGTGGTGAAGAGACTTACTGGGACGAAGAACTCCAGGAGTGCGTGGCTTTTAATGATTGTCCGGCAGACCTGAACGATGACAACATCATCAACTCTGCAGACCTCTTAATCTTCCTTTCTTTCTACAGCCTCACCTGTGAGGTCATTGCTGACTGAACCAAAATGAAATATCAACATCATAACAATTGAATTTAACCCTATAGCTACTAGACTAAACTCAACCCTACCTGCTTTGTAATCTAACCTCTACCAAAATGCATCTTAGAAGATTTCTAGTCTCTGCGATTGTTATGATCGCTTCTGCCTTTGGTGCGCAAGGGCAAACAGGCTGTATGATTGAAACAGCCTGTAACTTTGACCCTCTCGCTATTGAAAGTGACGGGTCATGTATCTGGACTGTTGACTGTAATGGAACCTGCGGAGGTTCATTCATTGTTGACGATTGCAACAATTGCTTTGACCCCATGGGTGGAGACGAAGAAACGATCTTCGACTTCACAGGATCAATTGAAACCTGGATGGTTCCGGATGGAATCACCGAGATTACAATTGAGGCACGTGGTGCTCAAGGTGGTAATAGCTGTTCACGAACCGGTGGCTTAGGCGCCCGAATGATCGGTACGTTTGACGTCACACCCGGTGACGAGCTCAAAGTGCTCGTTGGCGAAAAAGCTCCGGACATCAACAACGCTGCCGGTGGCGGCGGCGGATCATTCGTGGCTACCATCGATAATACCCCGCTTCTCATAGCGGGTGGAGGTTCAGGTGCGACTTGTGGCAGTGATGGAAATCCAGGGGTAACCTCCGAGAACGGAGCTGATGGCGACAGCTGCAATGGTACCGGTGGATCAAACGGCAACGGTGGAGACGATGCAAACGCCTGCGGCAATGGCGCCGGAGGTGGAGGCGGTTTCTTCACTGATGGCCAGGATGACTCCAGCTATGGCCAGGGATATGGGCGTGCATTCGTTAACGGCGGAGCAGGCGGCCCTTCTGTTTCAGGCGGTGCCAGAGGTGGTTTTGGCGGTGGTACCGGTACACATAGCAGCAACACCGGTGGCGGCGCAGGTGGCGGCTACTCCGGTGGTGGCGCTCCACAGCACGGAAACGGCTACTCAGGCGGCGGTGGCGGAAGCTACAACGGTGGTCTTGAAGTACTTGCTGAAGAAGGGGTGAACTCGGGTAACGGACAGGTGATCATCAGCTACTCAACCATTCCGTTCTGCAACCCGGGCTGTAACGATCCGGAGGCTGACAACTATGATCCAGAAGCGAACTTCGATGATGGATCATGTGCCTATGATCTTGGTTGTATTGATGATCTCGCATGTAACTTCGACCCAATTGCTACAATTGACGACGGAACTTGTATCTATGAAATTGATTGCGCCGGAACATGCGGAGGAGTATTCTTTGAAGACGCATGCGGCAATTGCTACGATCCGAATATTGAGGGTGAAG
Organism: Flavobacteriales bacterium; assembly: GCA_018402085.1. Taxonomy (GTDB): domain Bacteria; phylum Bacteroidota; class Bacteroidia; order Flavobacteriales_D; family Sanyastnellaceae; genus Sanyastnella. The sequence continues at coordinate 1,856,607 of JAGYJM010000002.1, forward strand.
AAACGTTCAACTTCACAGGAAATATTGACCAATGGATGGTGCCGGAAGGGGTTAGCGAAGTCCATATTGAAGTATTTGGCGCCCAGGGCGGCGGTGGCGGCAACAACAGCCTCGCCGGTGGTCTCGGTGCACGCATGAGCGGCACATTCAGTGTAACTCCCGGCGATGTATTCGATATTCTTGTCGGACAACAAGGCGGCACAGGAGGAGATACCAATGACCCTCATGGTAACGAAAACGGTGGTGGTGGTGGTTCATTCGTGGTACTAGCCGCGGATGACACCCCGTACATCATTGCTGGCGGTGGCGGAGGTGGTCCGTCAACCCAGTACGGAACAAGTTGTGCTCGTGACCTCGAGGCTGCACATGGTCGGATCACTGAGGAAGGTGCAAGTGCGGTCTGCAGTGGCACCGGAGCTGGAGGTGCGGGTGGTAATGGCGGCAACCGAACAGGTTCGTACAGCGGTGGTGCCGGTGGAGGATTCTTCACGAATGGCGCTAACGGTCAAGCACAATGCAACACACCGCAAGGTGGACAATCTTACCTGAACGGTGGTGCCGGTGGTGCAGGAAACACTTCTTGCTATGGCTCTACACACTACGGCGGATTCGGTGGCGGTGGTGCCGGTGAACTCGGATCGCCTGGCGGCGGCGGCGGATACTCAGGAGGTGGTGCTTCCGGCAGCTGGAGCAGCTTCTCTACCTACGGTGGTGGCGGTGGTTCGTACAACATCGGAACTGACCAAGACAATGAAAGTGGGGTTCGCGAGGGAGATGGTCTCGTAATCATAAGCTACAGTACCATTCCTGAATGTGACCCGGGTTGTACCAATCCTATTGCGTGCAACTATGATGAAGGAGCTGAACTGGAAGATGGTTCTTGTATTTTACCTGACGGTTGTACCGATCCCATCGCTTGCAACTATGACGACACAGCACTTTGTGATGACGGTTCGTGTATTCTTCCTGACGGCTGTACCGATGATACAGCATGCAACTACGACGTCAATGCTGTATGCGATGACGCATCTTGTCTTTATACCATTGACTGCGCGGGTACATGCGGTGGAACATTTGTAGAAGATGACTGTGGAAACTGCTACGACCCGAACCAACAAGGTGATCCTGTTGTGTTTAGTTACACAGGAAGCCTTGACTCATGGATTGTGCCTGACGGGGTAACTTCGATTACCATTGAAGCCATTGGTGCGCAAGGGGGTAACTCCTCTTATGCTGACGGCGGACTAGGTGCTCTGATTCGCGGTACAGTAGATGTGACGCCTGGCGAAGAACTCCAGATTCTTGTCGGTGAACAAGGTCAGGGTGCTTCTGACGCAGCTGGCGGCGGAGGCGGCTCTTTCGTCACACGCGCTGACAATACACCGCTTGTTATTGCAGGCGGCGGCGGCGGTGCCGGAGGATACAGCAATTCTCCTGAGCCGGCAAATCAGGCAGGTGGTGATGCTTCCACTTCAGAAAATGGAAACGTCAGCCAGCCGCAATCAGGTCAGTGGTTTATTGCTGATGGTCTCGGCGGTACTGCCGGTGAAGGTGGTACCGGTGGTCAGTCTCACCGCCCTGGCGGCGGCGGTGGCGGCCTCCTCACTGATGGTGGCGAATACACTGCCGGTCACGGTGGTGGAAGTTACGGTCGTGGAGGTGATGCATTTGTCAATGGTGGTAATTTCGGTGTTGATGAAGATAACGGTAATGGAACGCGCGGCGGCTTTGGTGGCGGAGGCGGAGGTGCCCTCGGCGGTGGCGGTGGCGGTGGCTACTCCGGTGGAGGTGGCGGCACCTGGTCAAGCCCGAACGGCGGTCACGGCGGCGGAGGCGGCGGAAGCTTCAATGCCGGTACTGATGCATATGCTGAAGCGGGCGCCAACGAAGGCAACGGACAAGTGATCATCACTTATACAACCATTCCGCAATGTGACCCGGGTTGTACAAACCCTATTGCATGTAACTACGACGACGGCGCTGAACTGGAAGACGGTTCTTGTATCCTTCCTGATGGTTGTACTGACCCGATTGCCTGTAACTATGACGACACGGCACTTTGTGACGATGGTTCATGTATTCTTCCTGATGGTTGTACTGACGGTGCAGCATGCAACTACGACCCGAATGCAATCTGTGACGATGGCTCTTGCCAGTTTGTGATAGACTGCGCAGGTGTATGCGGTGGTACCTTCTTCCTCGATGATTGTGGTAATTGCTACGATCCGGAATCAGCTGAAAACATCACCTTCGAGTATACCGGTAACCTCCAGCAGTGGACCGTACCTGAAGACATTACTGAGATTCAAATCGAGGTGTTTGGTGCCCAAGGTGGCGGAGGAGGAAACAACAGCCTCGAAGGTGGCCTCGGCGCACGCATGAGCGGCACATTCAGTGTAACTCCAGGTGAAGTCTTCGATATCCTCGTCGGACAAATGGGCGGAACAGGCGCAGACAGCTCAGATCCTCACGGAAATGAGAACGGTGGCGGCGGAGGTTCATTCGTCGTGCGGGATGCTGACAACACTCCATATATCGTCGCGGGCGGAGGCGGAGGCGGACCTTCAACGGCATACGGCATGAACTGTGCACGTGATATCGCTGCTGCCCATGGACAGACCACTGAAGAAGGTGCCAGCGCCGTATGCACTGGCACCGGACAAGGTGGTACCAACGGAAACGGCGGTTCAACCAACGGCGGATCGAACATCGGTGGTGCAGGCGCCGGATTCAACGGTAACGGTCAAAATGGTAACTCGCACTGCAGCACGTTCCCTGGTGGACGTTCATACCTAAACGGTGCTAACAATGTAGTTGGCGGTTCTTGCTACGGAAGCAATAACTATGGTGGTTACGGTGGTGGCGGCGCTGGCGGTCTCGGTTCACCGGGCGGTGGCGGTGGCTACTCTGGCGGCGGAGCTGCAGGAAGCTGGGATAGCTTCTCTACTTACGGTGGTGGCGGTGGTTCATACAACATCGGAATAGATCAGGATAACGAATCAGGAGTGCGCGAAGGCAATGGCCTAGTGGTCATCTCCTACTCTACTATTCCTGAATGTGACCCCGGTTGTACAAACCCACTTGCCTGTAACTACGACGACGGAGCAGAACTCGACGATGGTTCTTGTATCCTTCCTGATGGATGCACTGACCCGACTGCATGTAACTATGATGATACAGCACTTTGTGACGACGGTTCATGTATCCTTCCTGATGGATGTACTGACGGCGCAGCATGCAACTACGACCCGAATGCAATCTGTGACGATGGCTCTTGCCAGTTTGTGATCGATTGTGCAGGTGTATGCGGTGGTGTTTTTATAGAAGATGACTGCGGCAACTGTTTCGATCCGAATTCAACAGAGTCCATCACCTTCAACTACACTGGCAGCATCGAACAATGGACGGTACCAAACGATGTAACCGAAGTTCAGATTGAAGTTCACGGCGCCCAGGGCGGCGGTGGCGGCAACAACAGCCTCGCCGGTGGTCTCGGTGCACGCATGAGCGGCACATTCAGTGTAACTCCCGGCGATGTATTCGATATTCTTGTCGGACAACAAGGCGGCACAGGAGCTGATACCAGCGATCCGCAAGGCAACGAAAACGGCGGTGGTGGTGGTTCATTCGTGGTGCTCGCTGCGGATGACACCCCATACATCATTGCCGGCGGTGGCGGCGGTGGTCCGTCAACCCAGTACGGAACAAGTTGCGCTCGTGACCTCGAAGCAGCACATGGTCGGATCACTGAGGATGGCGCAAGTGCTGTCTGCAGCGGTACCGGAGCAAGGTGGTTCAGGTGGTAACGGCGGCAGCCGAACGGGTTCATACAGCGGAGGTGCAGGAGGTGGATTCCTCACTGATGGTGCCGATGGGCAAGCCCACTGCAACACACCTCAAGGTGGACGCTCTTATCTGAATGGTGGTGCAGGTGGCGCAGGAAACACTTCTTGCTATGGCTCTACCCACTACGGTGGATTCGGTGGCGGTGGTGCCGGTGAACTCGGATCGCCTGGCGGCGGCGGTGGCTACTCAGGCGGCGGTGCTGCCGGTAGCTGGAGCAGCTTCTCTACCTATGGTGGAGGCGGTGGTTCGTACAACATCGGAACTGACCAAGACAATCGAAGCCGGTGTTCGCGAAGGTGACGGAATGATTGTCATCAGTTATGTGACAATACCAAATTGTGTTCCAGGTTGTACTGATGCTACAGCTGATAACTACGATCCGGAAGCCAACTTCGATAACGGCACCTGTGAGTACCTTGGCTGTACGGATGAAGCGGCCTGTAACTTCGACATGGAGGCAAACGTCAACGACGGTAGCTGTATCTTCTACATTGACTGCGCCGGTAACTGCGGTGGTTCATTCATCACCGATGAGTGTGGCAACTGCTTTGACCCAACAACTGAAGGTGAAACGTTCATCTTCCAGCACACCGGATTCTTGCAAACCTTCGTGGTTCCTCAAGGAGCTGCTAAACTTCGGATTCAGGCATTTGGTGCTCAAGGTGGTAGCTGGGATGGCTCAGGCGGTGGTCTGGGCGCACACATCAGTGGTACCTTCGACGTAACTGCCGGTCAGCAGCTCACACTGCTCGTTGGTGGTGCGGGTCAAAATGGTGATCCTGAATTCCGCAACGCCGGTGGTGGCGGTGGCTCGTTTGTCACTGACATCAATGACACCCCATGGCTGGTTGCAGGTGGTGGTGGAGGTCTCTCCAGCACACCAATCAATGGCAACTCCAATGCGAGTGTAACCGAAAACGGTTATGACGGATTCAGCCCGAGCAATCCTGACTTCTTCGGTATCGGTGGTACCGCCGGAAATGGCGCGACCAATGCGGCTACTGGCGAAGCATGTGGTGGAAACGGCGCAGGTCTCCTTACTGATGGTGAAGAAACCCAGTGTACGACCATGGGTACCATGACCTCAGGTACTGCCTTTATCAATGGTGGACAAGGCGGTGTTGCTGCATGTGGCGTTCAGACTGCCGGCGGATTCGGCGGCGGTGGCGGCGGTGGCTGCCTCGGTACCGGTGGTGGCGGTGGCTACTCCGGTGGTGGTGGTAGCTACGGTATCGGCGGTAATGCCGGTGGTGGCGGTAGCTACAATGTCGGTAATGATGCCGTTGACCTGCCTGCGATTAATGAAGGTGACGGACGAATCATCATTACGATTCTTCCTGAACCTCCATGTGTGCTTGGATGTACCGATCCGCTCGCAGACAACTTCAACCCGGATGCAACCGATGATGATGGTACATGTATCATTTCAGGCTGTACCGATGAAACAGCGGCGAACTACGATGCGGCAGCAACCAATGACGATGGCTCTTGTCAATTCCCTGGATGTACCTACGAAGGTGCTTCTAACTATGACAACACTGCTAACGTTGATGATGGCAGCTGTATCTTCGATCAGTGCCCGGCACCAGCAGGATGTACCGACGAAACAGCATGTAACTACAACTTACTGGCCGTAGAAGATGACGGTAGCTGTATTCTCCCTGACGGATGTACAGACAATGACGCATGCAACTATAACGAGAACGCGCTCTGCGATGACGGTTCTTGTGAGTATGACTCATGTGTGGGCTGTACAGATCCGGCAGCCATCAATTACGATGAAGCATACACGCAAAATGATGGTTCATGTGAATATGAAGGATGCACAGATGAAACAGCTTGCAACTACGACCCGGAAGCCACTATTGACAATGGATCATGTGACTACAACTGCCACGGTTGTATGTATGCCGATGCCGTTAACTACGATGCTGAAGCTACCTACGATAACGGGTCATGTGTGTTTGAACCTGCTATTCAATGTGGACCTGACACTTACTTCGATGAATTGCTCGGCATGTGTATGCCTATTGAAGACACTTGTCCGCAAGACTTAAACGAAGACGGTCTAATCAACTCTTCTGACCTTCTGAACTTCCTCGGAGCCTTTGGCACAAGCTGCGAGTAAGCTCACGATAACCTGCTTTCAAAAGCCCCGGCCTATGGTCGGGGCTTTTGTTTTTCAAGATGCTGCTTCACTGCCCGAAAACCGTCGCGGTTCATTGATATGCGCGCAGTGAAATCTTATTATCAAACAGCGTTACTGCTTTTCACCGGCTTCGGTAATCAACAAAAGATCCTGACCTGCAGCCATTCATACCTGTAACCAAGAGATGATTGAAAAAGACCGATGAGCATTTAGAACTCGCCCTATTAAAGGCTTGGCAATATGGGTTGAGTGAGCTATTGATCGCAACCCGGGGAGCCGTCTACCGGCAGCAGCAAGCAGCCGATAACTGCACAGAACACTGAAGAAGATGCATGATGAATGCGCTCTGAAAGCAAAGCCAACAATTCCAGCCTTGAAGAAGGAACAGAGAAACTTTAAATAACGGGAAGCCGCCTAAGAAAATGGAACGACAAGTACCTCAGTCTTCAGCTTGGTTACCGATCACTGAAGCTTGATCTTGCACACCTGTAGCAAGTAAACCGGGGTATTGCTTGAGACCCTCACGAAGACATTCTACCGCATGCTTAAGGGCATCCGTATTCAAAACATAAGCCACTCGCACCTGCCGCCGACCGAACTCAACGTTTTTGTAAAAACCAGCAGCCGGAGCCATCATTACCGTGCATCCTTCGTATTCAAATTCTTCGAGCATCCACTGACAGAAGCGCTCGGCATCATCAACCGGCAGCTCTGCCATGCAATAAAAGGCACCTTTGGGCTTTGGGCAACGCACTCCTGTAATCGAGTTTAAGCCCTCCACCAGAATGTCACGCCGCTGCACATACTCGCTGATCACAGCGTCAAAGTACGACTGCGGTGTCTTGAGTGCCGCTTCGCCCGCAACTTGCGCAAGTGTAGGAGGTGACAGCCTCGCCTGAGCAAACTTAATGGCTGTATCACGAACTTCCTTATTCTTGGTAATCATCGCTCCGATGCGCGCGCCACACATGCTGTAGCGTTTAGATACACTGTCAATCATGATCACGTTATCCTCCATCCCCATCAGGTTCAGCACAGAGAACGGTTTTTCACCATCATAAGTAAACTCGCGGTACACTTCATCAGCAATGAGAAAGAGGTCATGCCGCCGCACAAGATCACGAAGTTGCTCAAGTTCTTCTTGCGAATACAGGTAACCGGTTGGGTTCGCAGGATTGCAAATCATAATGGCCTTAGTGCGCTCTGTGATAAGTGGCTCAAAATCTTCAATCATTGGAAGAGCAAAACCATTCTCAATAAAAGAAGTCACACTGCGCACCTTCACCCCTGCGCTTTGCGCAAAACCATTGTAGTTGGCGTAAAAAGGCTCCGGAATAATCACCTCGTCTCCGGGGTCCATACAACTATTGATGGTAAACAACAAAGCCTCTGAACCTCCGGTGGTAATGAGAATATCATTCTCATCTACAGGAATACCGTGCTCCTGGTAGTAAGCTGCAAGTCCTTTGCGGTAACTAAGATTGCCCTCGCTTAATGAATACTCCAGCACCTTTTCATCATACCCGCGAAGGGTATCCCACACCACCTGAGGGGTTTCAATGTCAGGCTGACCGATATTGAGGTGATAAACAACTTTACCCTGACGCTTTGCCGATTCAGCATATGGCACCAGTTTCCGGATTGGAGAAGCTGGCATCGCCGCTCCTTTTTGTGAAATTCCAGGCATAACACTTCCAAATTGGGCTAACGAAAGTACGACTTATTGCCCTTCAAGCATACTTTTCAGCTATCAGTTATTGATGCGCGCGTCGCCTGTTGAAGGTGACGCTGGTTATGATAGATCACAACGCGCAGTGTATCACCGAGACGCAGACGGATCACCTTACTGATGCTTATAGAGGTCCTGATCTTATTCAGGTCTTTTTGCCTCGCGATTTCAAGCAATTGAAGCAATTCTTTTTGATCGGCGAGAAATCGCCGGATGATGTCACGATCTGCAACATTCACAGTGGGATTCATAGCTTTGAAAGTTTTCATCTTGTTCAACTGCTCCGGTTCGCGGGGCATCAATGACCTTGCAAACTTTCCGCCTAGCCATCCCTCTTTGAATAGTTCAGAAGCCTCGCAACTAGAGGCCTCCATCCTTTTACGAATTTCAGGCAGGTAAAAATCACTATATCGGTTAAGATGCTCAAAGCACTCTAAGGCATTCCATGCTCTGGGATCATGACGATTTAAGAGTTCCGCATCCGATTTAGCATCCAGCGCTTTTGCGCTGTTAGTCACAGACAAAGAGCGTGCATAGAGATCATCCAGCAAGTTCTTGGCAGTCATTTTCATAGGCTTCAATTTGAAAGCAAGATGGCTGCATATCGAAAAATGAATCTTGCGTTCAATCAAGAATTCTGCACACGCGAAAGGGTTTCAGGTGTCATACGAAGGTATGAAGCGATGTACTTGAGCGGTACTTCCTGAAAGAGACGCGGACTTCGCTTCAGTACTCTTTTGTAGCGTTCAAGCGGTGAGTTGATAAGTAAATCGTATTCGCGCTCCATTTGCTGGTGCACCAATTGTTCAAGAAGCAAATTCCACAACTGCCTTCGATCTTCGCTGGCTTCCATAAAGGCCTTGTAGGTCGATTTAGAAAGCAGCTTGACTTCAGTACGGCGCAAAGCTTGAACTTCAAGCGGCGACGCCTCCTCTGTGATAAAGCTATCAAGTGCCGCAACGAGATCACCGGCATACCCAAACCTGATGCTGTGTTCTTTTCTATCGGCACGAATAAAAAAGCGAAGGCAACCTTCTTTGACCCAATATACACGGGTATCGCTCTCCCCTGCTCGCTTGAGTAGCTGGTGACGATCAAGCACGAGGTGGTCTTCCCAGAGATCGTTCTCATCTATGGCTTCAATCAAACACTGCAGCGTGGCGTTGTTCATGATTCCGATTGAAGCGGATGAAAGCGGTAAAACATGAGTTGGTGAGGCCCGATATTGCGCACTTCATACCAGTGATCGATGCGCTCGAAACCCATACGATCATAAAAGCCAAGGGCAACCTTTCGGGCATCGCACCAGAGAACATCATAACCTTTCGAATTGATCAGCGCAAGTGCGTATTCAACAATGGCTACACCTGCTCCGCGACCGCGAACATCAGGATCGGTGGCCATCGCCCGCAGTCGATATTGCAGACGGTCATCCAGCTTTGGAGTAGTCATTTCGAAAAGAGAACAAATACCCACCAGTCGGCCATCTTGCCATGCGCCGAGGTGAATGGCATCTTCGCGTTTATCGATATCAATCACACAATTCTCAGCGCAATCGATATGCGGCCAAAGCACTTTATGGCGAAGCCGGCGTGTATCTTCTGAAGCGATTTCTGTGACCTTCATAGCGGTGTTTCGATAGAACGAAGATAGTGCCTCCTGAGAATTTACGACCTTTGACCAATGCGCGTTGATAAATACCTCTGGGCTATCCGTGTATTCAAAACACGAACGCTTGCGACTGCCGCTTGCAAAGAGGGACGCATTATCATTGATGATGAGTCTGTCAAGCCTTCACGTGAAATAAAAGCGGGAGAAGAAATCATCATACGCAAAGGAGCAGTCTACTTTCACTGGAAAGTCATTGATCTCCCCAAAAGCAGAGTAGGTGCCAAACTTGTTGAACAGTTCGCGAAAGATATCACGCCGGAAGAAGAATTAAGTAAGCTTGAAATGATACGGCTGGGTAATCAACAACGACCGAAAGGATTGGGTCGCCCTACCAAACGCGATCGTCGAAACTGGGATGAATATTTCAAATAGCTACTTGTTCTGAGGTCTGTCATTGCCCTTGCAAAAAGCTCCGGCCCATACATCTCGTTCGTTATGGCATTCCAGTCATGTCTTCGCTTCTTCACTCATGCGCCTTGGCTGATATTCATTTCTTTGACCCGGTGCCTCTGCCCTCCTTACCATGAGTTCAATCGAAGGGACGCTGTTACAAATTCAAGAAAACCCAAAAGGTTGAAAACTGCCATGAATAGAGAACAGCTTCTATCTCTTCGCATTTAGGATGCTGACCCTCTACCATGATCATCATCTTTCAGTAGCCACGTACAAAATGGTGGTGTATTTGCTTGCTTTCCTCGCAATGCTACAGCGGAAACAACCTCGCAATTATGCTTAACCAGTGTACACACCTCTGATCATCAGGTTGATAAGTTAACCTGAATGTGAATACCTTTCAAACGGACTTCACTATCTTTGCGCCCTTACTGAACTTAACCTCAACCAATATGCTTACGCTTCGCCTTCTGGGCATCCTCGTGGGATGTCTGTTCACCTTTGTCAACAGCGCTCAGGCCCAATCCGGCTGTACCATAGAATCGGCCTGTAACTACGATCTGGCGGCCATCGAAAACGACGGTTCCTGCCTTTGGACCATCGACTGCAACGGCACCTGTGGCGGAACATTTGTTACAGATGACTGTGAAAACTGCTTCGATCCAAACGGAGTAGCCCCTGATTGCTTCCCGGGCTGCATCGACCCTGAAGCAGATAACTACGATGAAACAGCCAACTATGATGACGGTAGCTGTACGTTCGACCTCGGTTGTGTAGATGACACAGCTTGTAATTATGACCCGGTAGCTACCATCGATGATGGTACGTGTGAATTTGTGGTCGACTGCAATGGTACATGCGGGGGAGATTTCGTTGACGATGCCTGCGGCAATTGCTACGATCCGAATGTGCAAGACGAATCCTTAACTTTTACCTACACAGGTAACCTCCAGTCATGGACGGTACCTGCAGGTGTTTCAAACATCACCATCGAAGCCTTCGGTGCTGAAGGTGGTGGACAAGGTACCCCAGGTCGCGGAGCTCACATTCAAGGCGAATTCTCTGTTACCCCGGGTGCTACCCTGCGCATACTTGTCGGCGGAGAAGGTTCTGCTGTACCCGGTTCTTCTTCAGGAGCTGGTGGTGGAGGTACTTTCATTGTGGTTGAAGATGCCGCAGGCGCTTACACCATGTTCGATGGTCAAAATGTAACTCCTCTTCTTGTTGCAGGTGGCGGTTCTGGTGTCTATGGTGGTGGTACAGGTGATGGCGGTCGCACAACTGAATCCGGTGGCGGCGTTTCGCCGGGAACAGGATGCAACGGCGCCGGATCAGGTAATGGCGGAGGCGGTGGAGGCGGCTTCTGTTCCAGCGGCTCACCAGGTCAATACGGTGTCGGCGGACAGTCTTTCCTCAATGGTGGTGCTCCTGGTGAGTATGGTGGCTTCGGTGGTGGCGGTGGCCAGACCAACAGTGGCGGTAACATCGCCGGAGGTGGCGGTGGATGGTCCGGTGGATCAGGTAACACTGTGGCAAGCTACAACGCAGGCGGCGGAGGCAGCTACAATGCCGGTGTCAACCAGCAAGCTGAGGCGAACGTCCGCTCAGGAAACGGGCAGGTCACCATTTTCTATGCAGGTACTCCAGGTTGCATCGAAGGATGCACGGATTCAAATGCATGTAACTATGACCCAAATGCCGGAGCAGATGACGGTTCTTGCCAACTGCCTGATGGCTGTACTGATGAAACAGCGTGTAACTACGATCCTGCCGCAACCTGTGATGACGGTACGTGTATCCTCCCTGATGGCTGTAACGACGATACTGCTTGTAACTACGATCCTAATGCACAATGCGACAACGGCTCTTGTGCCTATGAAATTGATTGTGCAGGCGTCTGCGGAGGCACCTTCATCGAAGACGCTTGTGGCAACTGTTATGATCAGAGCCTTCAGGGTCTTGAAGATGAAGTCATTACCCTCAACTATACCGGTAACCTCCAGTCATGGACGGTACCTGCAGGTGTTTCAAACATCACCATCGAAGCCTTCGGCGCTGAAGGTGGTGGACAAGGTACCCCAGGCCGTGGAGCTCGCATTCAAGGCGAATTCTCGGTGACCCCGGGGTCAATACTGCGCATCCTTGTCGGCGGAGAAGGTTCTGCTGTGCCCGGTTCTTCTTCAGGAGCTGGTGGTGGTGGTACCTTCATCGTGGTTGAAGATGCCGCAGGCGCTTACACCATGTTCGATGGTCAAAATGTAACTCCACTTCTCGTTGCAGGTGGCGGTTCTGGCGTCTATGGTGGTGGTGCAGGTGATGGCGGTCGCACAACTGAATCCGGTGGTGGCGTTTCTCCTGGGTCTGGATGCGACGGCGCCGGATCAGGTAATGGTGGAGGCGGCGGAGGCGGCTTCTGTTCCGGTGGCTCACCAGGTCAATACGGTGTCGGCGGACAGTCTTTCCTCAATGGTGGTGCTCCTGGTGAGTATGGTGGCTTCGGTGGTGGCGGTGGCCAGACCAACAGTGGCGGTAACATCGCCGGAGGTGGCGGTGGATGGTCCGGTGGATCAGGTAACACTGTAGCAAGCTACAATGCCGGAGGTGGAGGTAGCTTCAACGCAGGCATCAACCAGCAAGCGGAAGCCAACGTAAGAAATGGAAACGGGGAAGTTATCATCAGCTATCCGGGTGCTCCGGTATGTAACGCCGGTTGTACAAACCCTCTTGCTTGCAATTACGACGACACGGCTGATGTTGACGACGGCTCATGTCAGCTCCCGGATGGGTGCACTGATGATACAGCCTGCAACTATGACCCCTCAGCAACGTGTGATGACGGCACGTGTGTCCTCCCTGATGGATGTACCGACGATACAGCTTGTAATTACGACCCAAATGCACTTTGCGATGATGGTTCTTGTCAATTCATTATTGACTGTGCAGGTGTATGCGGAGGAGATTTCGTTGACGATGCCTGCGGCAATTGCTACGATCCGAACATCCAAGACGAATCCCTGACATTCAATTACACAGGATCCATTCAGAGTTGGACAGTTCCGGGCGGCGTTTCAAACATCACCATTGAAGCATTCGGTGCTGAAGGTGGTGGACAAGGCACCCCTGGTCGCGGCGCGCGCATTCAAGGTGAATTCTCGGTGACTCCTGGCTCTACACTGCGCATTCTCGTAGGAGGCGAAGGCTCACAACAACCAGGATCTTCTTCTGGCGCAGGTGGCGGTGGTACATTCATCGTCGTAGAAGACCTTGCCGGTGCCTATACCATGTTCGATGGCCAAAACGTAACCCCACTTCTCGTCGCGGGAGGTGGTTCCGGCGTTTATGGCGGAGGAACAGGTGATGGCGGACGCACCACAGAAACCGGTGGTGGAGTAGCTCCGGGAGTAGACTGCAATGGCGGAGGAACAGGAAGCGGTGGAGCCGGTGGCGGTGGCTTTTGCACCAATGGATCTAATGGCCAGTATGGTACTGGAGGCCAGTCATTCCTCAATGGCGGAGCGCCTGGTGAGAACGGCGGCTACGGTGGTGGCGGTGGCCAAACCAATGGTGGCGGCAACATCGCCGGAGGTGGCGGTGGATGGTCCGGTGGATCAGGTAACACTGTAGCAAGCTACAATGCCGGTGGTGGCGGTAGCTACAATGCAGGTATCAACCAGCAAGCTGAGGCGAACGTACGCTCTGGAACCGGGCAAGCGACCATTTTCTATGCTGGTATTCCAGGTTGCATCGAAGGATGCACGGATTCAAATGCATGCAACTATGACCCAAATGCCGGAGCAGACGACGGTTCTTGCCTGCTGCCAGATGGGTGTACCGATGAAACAGCTTGTAACTACGACCCGGCTGCAACGTGTGATGACGGTACGTGTATCCTTCCTGATGGATGTACCGACGATACAGCATGTAATTACGATCCTAATGCCCAGTGTGACAACGGTGCTTGCGCTTATGAAATCGACTGCGCAGGTGTGTGTGGTGGCTCCTTTATCGAAGATGCCTGTGGCAACTGCTATGACATCAGCCTTCAGGGTCTTGAAGATGAAGTCATTACCCTCAACTATACCGGTAACCTCCAGTCATGGACGGTACCTGCAGGTGTTTCAAACATCACCATTGAAGCCTTCGGCGCTGAAGGTGGTGGAGTAGGCACACCCGGACGTGGAGCTCGAATTCAGGGTGACTTCTCGGTAACACCGGGATCGACCCTGCGCATCCTCGTGGGTGGCCAAGGTGGACGTATCCCCGGCTCTAACTCAGGAGCCGGTGGCGGTGGTTCTTTCATCGTCGTTGAAGACGCCGGAGGTGCCTACACCATGTTTGACGGACAAAACGTGACTCCACTCCTCGTTGCAGGAGGAGGTTCAGCAGTGTGTAATGGTGGTGTCGGACAGGGCGGTCAGACTACCGAAAGCGGTGGTGGTGTATCACCCGGTTCGGGATGCAACGGCGGCGGCACCGGCGGAGGCGGTGGCGGTGGCGGAGGCTTCTGCTCGGATGGTGCCAACGGTGGTAACGGTGACGGAGGACACTCCTTCTTGAGTGGAGGTGCTCCCGGCTCAAATGGCGGATACGGTGGTGGCGGTGGTCACACCAACAACGGTTCTAACATCGCCGGTGGTGGTGGAGGCTGGTCAGGTGGATCAGGAAATACCAACCCGACAAACAATGCCGGCGGTGGCGGTAGCTACAACACAGGTAGCAACCAGCAAGCCACGGCTGATGTCCGCTCAGGAAACGGGCAGGTCATTATCAGTTATCCGGGTGCTCCGGTATGTAACGCCGGTTGTACAAACCCTCTTGCTTGCAATTACGACGACACGGCTGATGTTGACGACGGCTCATGTCAGCTCCCGGATGGGTGCACTGATGATACAGCCTGCAACTATGACCCCTCAGCAACGTGTGATGACGGCACGTGTGTCCTCCCTGATGGATGTACCGACGATACAGCTTGTAACTACGATCCAAATGCACTTTGCGATGATGGTTCTTGTCAATTCATTATTGACTGTGCAGGTGTATGCGGAGGAGATTTCGTTGACGATGCCTGCGGCAATTGCTACGATCCGAATGTCCAGGACGAATCCTTAACTTTTACCTACACCGGTAACCTCCAGTCATGGACGGTACCTGCAGGCGTTTCAAACATCACCATTGAAGCCTTCGGTGCTGAAGGTGGTGGACAAGGCACCCCTGGTCGCGGCGCTCGCATTCAAGGTGAATTCTCTGTTACCCCGGGTGCTACCCTGCGCATACTTGTCGGCGGAGAAGGTTCTGCTGTACCCGGTTCTTCTTCAGGAGCTGGTGGTGGAGGTACTTTCATTGTGGTTGAAGATGCCGCAGGCGCTTACACCATGTTCGATGGTCAAAATGTAACTCCTCTTCTTGTTGCAGGTGGCGGTTCTGGTGTCTATGGTGGTGGTACAGGTGATGGCGGTCGCACAACTGAATCCGGTGGCGGCGTTTCGCCGGGAACAGGATGCAACGGCGCCGGATCAGGTAATGGCGGAGGCGGTGGAGGCGGCTTCTGTTCCAGCGGCTCACCAGGTCAATACGGTGTCGGCGGACAGTCTTTCCTCAATGGTGGTGCTCCTGGTGAGTATGGTGGCTTCGGTGGTGGCGGTGGCCAGACCAACAGTGGCGGTAACATCGCCGGAGGTGGCGGTGGATGGTCCGGTGGATCAGGTAACACTGTGGCAAGCTACAACGCAGGCGGCGGAGGCAGCTACAATGCCGGTGTCAACCAGCAAGCTGAGGCGAACGTACGCTCTGGAACCGGGCAAGTGACCATTTTCTATGCTGGTATTCCAGGTTGCATCGAAGGATGCACGGATTCAAATGCATGCAACTATGACCCAAATGCCGGAGCAGACGACGGTTCTTGCCAACTGCCTGATGGCTGTACTGATGAAACAGCGTGTAACTACGATCCTGCCGCAACCTGTGATGACGGTACGTGTATCCTCCCTGATGGCTGTACCGACGATACTGCTTGTAACTACGATCCTAATGCACAATGTGACAATGGTGCTTGCGCATACGAAATCGACTGCGCAGGCGTGTGTGGTGGCTCCTTCATCGAAGACGCTTGTGGCAACTGTTATGATCAGAGCCTTCAGGGTCTTGAAGATGAAGTCATTACCCTCAACTATACCGGTAACCTCCAGTCATGGACGGTACCTGCAGGTGTTTCAAACATCACCATTGAAGCCTTCGGCGCTGAAGGTGGTGGACAAGGTACCCCAGGCCGTGGAGCTCGCATTCAAGGAGAATTCTCGGTGACCCCGGGGTCAATACTGCGCATCCTTGTCGGCGGAGAAGGTTCTGCTGTGCCCGGTTCTTCTTCAGGAGCTGGTGGTGGTGGTACCTTCATCGTGGTTGAAGATGCCGCAGGAGCTTACACCATGTTCGATGGTCAAAATGTAACTCCACTTCTCGTTGCAGGTGGCGGTTCTGGTGTCTATGGTGGTGGTACAGGTGATGGCGGTCGCACAACCGAATCCGGTGGTGGCGTTTCTCCTGGGTCTGGATGCGACGGCGCCGGATCAGGTAATGGTGGAGGCGGCGGAGGCGGCTTCTGTTCCGGTGGCTCACCAGGTCAATACGGTGTCGGCGGACAGTCTTTCCTCAATGGTGGTGCTCCTGGTGAGTATGGTGGCTTCGGTGGTGGCGGTGGCCAGACCAACAGTGGCGGTAACATCGCCGGAGGTGGCGGTGGATGGTCCGGTGGATCAGGTAACACTGTAGCAAGCTACAATGCCGGTGGTGGAGGTAGCTTCAACGCAGGCATCAACCAGCAAGCGGAAGCCAACGTAAGAAATGGAAACGGGGAAGTTATTATCAGCTATCCGGGTGCTCCGGTATGTAACGCCGGTTGTACAAACCCTCTTGCTTGCAATTACGACGACACGGCTGATGTTGACGACGGCTCATGTCAGCTCCCAGATGGGTGCACTGATGATACAGCCTGCAACTATGACCCCTCAGCAACGTGTGATGACGGCACGTGTGTCCTCCCTGATGGATGTACCGACGATACAGCTTGTAACTACGATCCAAATGCACTTTGCGATGATGGTTCTTGTCAATTCATTATTGACTGTGCAGGTGTATGCGGAGGAGATTTCGTTGACGATGCCTGCGGCAATTGCTACGATCCGAATGTCCAGGACGAATCCTTAACTTTTACCTACACCGGTAACCTCCAGTCATGGACGGTACCTGCAGGTGTTTCAAACATCACCATTGAAGCCTTCGGTGCTGAAGGTGGTGGACAAGGCACCCCTGGTCGCGGCGCGCGCATTCAAGGTGAATTCTCGGTGACTCCTGGCTCTACACTGCGCATTCTCGTAGGAGGCGAAGGCTCACAACAACCAGGATCTTCTTCTGGCGCAGGTGGCGGTGGTACATTCATCGTCGTAGAAGACCTTGCCGGTGCCTATACCATGTTCGATGGCCAAAACGTAACCCCACTTCTCGTCGCGGGAGGTGGTTCCGGCGTTTATGGCGGAGGAACAGGTGATGGCGGACGCACCACCGAAACCGGTGGTGGAGTAGCTCCGGGAGTAGACTGCAATGGCGGAGGAACAGGAAGCGGTGGAGCCGGTGGCGGTGGCTTTTGCACCAATGGATCTAATGGCCAGTATGGTACAGGCGGTCAGTCTTTCCTCAATGGCGGAGCGCCTGGTGAGAACGGCGGCTACGGTGGTGGCGGTGGCCAAACCAATGGTGGCGGCAACATCGCCGGAGGTGGCGGTGGATGGTCCGGTGGATCAGGTAACACTGTAGCAAGCTACAATGCCGGAGGTGGAGGCAGCTTCAACGCAGGCATCAACCAGCAAGCGGAAGCCAACGTAAGAAATGGAAACGGCGAAGTGACCATTGTCTTCTCAAGCGTTCCCGAATGCACCCCTGGCTGTACCGATGCAACTTCTCCGAATTACAACCCCGATGCCAACTTCGACGACGGATCTTGCATCTACCCGGGTTGTACCGATGACACAGCCTGCAACTATGACATGGATGCCAACCAGGACGATGGCTCGTGTATCTATGTGATCGACTGTAACGGTGTCTGCGGCGGTCCAAGCATCACCGATGACTGTGGCAACTGCTACGATCCAACCGATGAAGGCGACAGCTTCCAGTTCAACCATTCCGGATTCCTGCAAACCTTCATCGTGCCTGATGGCGTGTCACAAGTCTACGTGGAAGCCTACGGTGCTGCCGGTGGCAGCTACGATGGCGGTACGGGCGGACTCGGTGCCATGGTGGGCGGTGTGCTCAACGTAACCCCCGGTCAGCAGCTCAAGCTGATGGTTGGTGGTGAAGGACAAGATGGTGACGGACAGTTCAGCTACGCCGGTGGCGGTGGCGGTACCTTCGTGACCGACAACGCAGACAACCCACTTCTCATCGCTGGTGGTGGAGGTGGCATCAGCGGCATGCCGGTCAACGGCAACGAGCACGCCAGCGTCAACGAGACCGGAAACGACGGATACAGTCCGAACAACGCCCTCAACTACGGCGTTGGAGGTACGGCCGGAAGCGGTGCAACAAACGCCATGAGCGGAGCAGCCTGCGGCGGTAACGGAGGCGGACTCCTCACCGATGGTGAAGCCTCGCTCTGTGAAGGCGGTGCTCCTGTATCAGGCGAAGCCTTCGTGAACGGAGGTAGCGCGGGCGTATCGGCCTGCGGTGCAAACATCGCCGGAGGTTACGGCGGTGGTGGCGGCGGCGGCTGCCACGGAGCCGGCGGCGGCGGCGGATACTCAGGTGGTGGCGGTAGCTACGGCATCGGCGGAAACGGCGGTGGCGGCGGCAGCTTCAACAGCGCCGACTCCCCTGCTGCGATGGCCCAGGCCAACAGTGGTGACGGTTACGTGATCATCACGATTCTCAACACCCCACTCTGTCAGCCGGGCTGTACCGATGAAACAGCAGACAACTACGATCCGGCAGCCAACTTCGACGACGGCACCTGTGAATTCTCAGGTTGCACCGACGAAAACGCTGACAACTACGATGCCAACGCGAACATCGATGACGGCTCGTGTATCTTCTCAGGCTGCACCTACGAAGACGCAACCAACTACGACGCCAACGCAAGCGTAGACGACGGCTCATGCATCTTCGACATCGCCCAGGACATCCCGGGTTGTACCGATGAAACAGCGTGTAACTACCTGGCAGTAGCCACGGTTGATGACAATAGCTGTGAGTTTGTGAGCTGCGCGGGTTGTACAGACGAGAACGCCGTCAACTACGATGACGATGCGACCATCGAAGACAACAGCTGCCAGTATGCAGGTTGTACCAATGAAGCGGCAACGAACTACGAGGCAACAGTGACCTATGACGACGGAAGCTGTATCATCGAAGGGTGTACAGATCCAACGGCGTGCAATTACGATGATTCAGCTACTACAGATGACGGCTCATGCGCGCTTCCTGACGGTTGTACCGATCAAAACGCATGCAATTACGACCCGGCTGCTACATGTGACGATAACTCATGTGAGTTCGACTCGTGCTCCGGCTGTACTTATGCTGATGCACTAAATTACATTGAGACGGCCAGTATCGACGATGGTTCATGCGAATTCGACCTCGCAAACCCATGTCCTGAAGACCTCAACCAAGACGGGTTAGTGAATTCTTCTGACCTTCTTCAGTTCCTCGGTAGCTTCGGTAGCTCATGTGAGTAACTATTGAAAATGTAAAACGCGAAAGGGAAGGCTTATCCAAGTCTTCCCTTTTTTCTTTTCCGCGTAAAAACGCGGGATGCGACAAGCAGCTGATATGAACGAAGGTTCCGGGCTATCCCCCTAACACCTAACCTCACCAGACAACTGCTCACTGACGAGAAAACCATCCAGCGCTTTTGCGCTGCACATTTCGCCTAAAACACGAGAACACAATTAAAAAAGGTACCCCTCCAGAACAAACCACCAACCACGAACAACCAGCTTACTGGTTACGTTCGTGAGCTGAAAGCACGTCGAAAATGCTTAGTGCAAGGTCGAAATTAGGGTGCCCACTCTCTTTGTGCTCGAGCATGAACTCGCGCACAATAACAAGGGCTTGTAAAAGGCTTTCTTCATCGAGCGGACCTGGTATGCTTTCGATCAACGTCATGGCCTCGACAGCCGTCATGTAATCGCCATTCAAGCCGATACGCGTAATCAGATCAACCGAATCACCGGGGGTAAAACCTGCATTCCAGGTAAATGAGAGGATATCTGCCCGAATTGACTCGAAGGCCTCTTCTTCTAGAGCTTCCAAGTAAATTTCCTGGGCCTGACTGAGCTTGATCGAAGAGAGCGTCGTCCGAAGTTCATCCCTCACCTGACCTTCTTCTGTGTCGCGGAATGCGATCAACAGCGGACGAACATGCGTGGCATCGCCCAATTTCTCTGTACGCTTGAGTGCCGCCTGCACCTTCGCCATATCGCCTGATTGCAGGTCAGCCGTCAGGGCTAATTGCTTACGGGCACGTTCTTTTTGCTCCTTTTCACTCATAGGGCGCAAAGGTAATCAGGTCTGCAATACTCCCACATTATAGGGTTTAACAGCCGGTGCTTCGTTTGCTGCTTCGATGCCCATGCTAATCCAGGTGCGGGTTTCAGCCGGGTCGATGATCGCATCCACCCACAATCGGCTGGCCGCATAGTACGGTGAAACCTGTTCGTCGTAGCGATTTTTGATCCTGTTAAACAGTTCGTCTTCTTTCTCTTTAGTGATCTCCTCTCCTTTCGCTTTCAGACGAGAGACCTCAATTTGCAGGAGTACTTTCGCTGCCTGAGCCCCCCCCATCACGGCGATTTCAGCCGTAGGCCAAGCGGCAATCAGTCGGGGATCATAGGCCTTACCACACATCGCATAGTTTCCTGCTCCGTAGCTGTTGCCTATCACAATGGTAAACTTCGGCACCTTGCTGTTGCTCATTGCATTCACCATTTTCGCGCCATCCTTGATGATACCGCCATGTTCAGAACGTGAGCCCACCATGAATCCGGTGACATCTTGCAAGAAGACCAACGGAATGTTCTTCTGGTTACAGTTCATGATGAAGCGTGCGGCTTTGTCGGCGCTGTCACTGTAAATCACACCACCGAACTGCATTCCTTCTTTGCGCGACTTCACGAGTTCACGCTGGTTCGCAACGATTCCGACACTCCAGCCGTCAATGCGGGAATAGCCGCAGATGATGGATTTGCCATAATCAGACTTGTACTCGGTCATTTTGCCGTCATCCACCATCGCGCGAATAACTTTCTTCATGTCGTAGGGCTTACTGCGATCAGCAGGAACAAGTCCGTACAACTCTTTCTGCTCATTCTTAGGCGCAAGCGGCTCCGTGCGATTAAATCCGGCCTTCTGATTGGTCTCTCCGATCTTGTCAAGCAAGTCTTTGATCGTATCAAGAGCGTCTTTATCGTCTTCTGCTTTGTAATCAGTCACCCCTGAGACTTCACAGTGGGTCGTGGCCCCGCCGAGGGTTTCATTATCGGTTTCTTCACCAATTGCTGCTTTCACGAGATAAGATCCGGCAAGAAAGATGGTGCCTGTCTTATTCACGATCAATGCCTCGTCACTCATGATTGGCAGGTAAGCACCACCGGCGACGCAAGAACCCATCACCGCCGCAATCTGCGGAATGCGCTCTGACGACATCACCGCATTATTGCGAAAAATTCTTCCGAAATGCTCTTTATCAGGGAAAATCTCATCCTGCATCGGCAAGAAAACCCCGGCACTATCAACGAGGTAGATGATCGGCAGGCGATTCTCCATAGCAATTTCCTGGGCACGGAGGTTCTTCTTACCAGTCATCGGGAACCACGCGCCGGCTTTGACCGTAGCATCATTCGCTACCACAATGACCTGACGTCTGCGTACATAACCGATGACTACCACCACGCCGGCTGCCGGACAACCACCATATTCCTGGTACATGCCGTCAGCGGCCAGCGCTCCGATTTCGATTTGAGGAGCACCTTCATCAAGCAAATAGCTCACACGCTCACGGGCGGTCATCTTCCCTTTCGAATGTTCTTTGGCAATCTTCTTGTCACCTCCACCCTTCTCAATTTTCGCGAGTTTGCGCTTGAGATCTGCGAGCTTCATGCGCATTTCGTCGTCGTTCTTATTGAAAGCGAGGTCTTGCTTTTTCTGGGTACTCATAGGGTCGTGGTTTCTAGCGTCCGAAAGGTACGGAATGATCTGTGATCCGTCGGCGGTCTGCGGTCTGCGGTCTGCGGTCTGTTTTTTTTGAGTCGCACCACTCGTTTGATAAGACGCCTACTAGCGGTGGCTCTGACCGAATAAAGACGGCAGACGGCTGACAGCAGACGGTTGACAGCGGTTCTGTAAATTTGCGATCAAATCAAGAATACCCCGATCCCCGATCCCCGATCCAAGCCCCTATGAATTACCTCATCACCAATGCCCGCATCATCAACGAAAACAACGGTTTCACAGGAAATATCCGAATCGAAAATGGCAAGTTTGCTGCCATTGGTGATGTAGAAGCACACGCCGGTGACACCGTGATTGACGCGAACGGAAAACTGGCCATGCCGGGGGTGATTGACGGACAAGTTCACTTTCGGGATCCCGGACTGACACACAAAGCCGATTTGCGCTCTGAAAGCCGCGCTGCAGTAGCCGGCGGAACGACTTCGTTCATCGATATGCCGAACACGAAGCCGAATGTACTGACGCCTGAGCTGCTCGATGAAAAGTATGCGCTCGCCGCCACCAAGTCAATTGCCAACTTTGGCTTCTTTCCCGGTGTCAATGGTGAAAATGTAGACGAAGTGATCACCTGGGACACTTCAAAATACCTGGCCGTATCTGACGACGGACTCTACTTCGCCGGTCCGGGCAACCTGCTTGCCGACAATCCGGATACCCTCGAGAAACTCTTCGCCAACTGTGACGCCATTATCGCGATTCACTCAGAGCTGGAGTCGATGATTGTGGAGAAAGAAGAGCAGTTCAGAGCGAAATACGGCGACGATGTTCCGGTTGAATTCCACCCGGTCATCCGCAGCGCAGAAGGCTGCTACCTCGCGACCAAAAGGGCCATTGAGCTTGCCCAAAAGCACGACGCCCGTCTGCATATTCTGCATTTGACCACTGCGCGTGAAACGCCGTTGTTCCGCAATGACATTCCGCTCACTGAGAAGAAAATCACCACCGAGGTTTCAGTGCACCACCTCTGGTTTACCGATGCCGATTACGCGCGGCTCGGAAAGAAAATAAAATGGAATCCCGCCATCAAGAAACAAGAGGATGCTGACGGACTGCTGCAGGCGCTGATTGATGACCGCATTGACCTCATCACCACCGACCACGCTCCGCATGCATGGGAAGAAAAAGACAAACCCTACTTTCAATCGATGTCAGGCGCGCCAATGGTACAGCACTCGCTGAACTGCATGCTCGAGTTTCACAAGCAGGGTAAGATATCGGTCGAAAAGATCGTCGAGAAAATGTGCCACAATCCGGCGACGCTTTACGCCATGGATCGCCGCGGCTTTATTCGTGAGGGCTACTATGCCGATCTGACGCTTGTTGACCTCGACCATGAATGGACCGTCGCCAAAGACAACCTCCACTACAAGTGTGGCTGGTCGCCACTTGAAGGCACCACTTTCTCAACCAACATCACGCAAACCTTTGTGAACGGACATCTTGCCTTTGATGAAGGTCGTTTTGATGAGACGCAGAAAGGGATGGCGTTGGAGGTGAAGCGCTGAAACTGACTTTGACCTTCCTCTTAATCGCGAAGACATGAGCAAGCAAAAAGCTTCACAGAACAAGGTCACCTTCTACTTCATGATTGCCATCGGAGTATTGAACATACTAATTGGCGCTTACTACGGTCTGAAAGGAAAACCCTTCGAAGACTATTTTTATGCGCTCTTCATTGGTGTCACCCTCGCCGGAACATCGTTGATTTATCTGAAGAAGCAGGCTCAAAACACTGACGATGAGTCGAAACCTCAGGCATCATGAACAGCATCGATGACAGTTTACGGCGGTGGCTGTTGCTTGACGCTCTCGGCGCTACCGTGTCGGCCGTTTCGCTCGGATTGATTCTTCCTGCGCTCGATGATTTCATAGGCATGCCGCGCGTAGCGTTGATTCCTCTTGCGCTCATTGCAGCCGTCTTCGCCCTGACTTCTATGGCCGGAGCACTCAGGTTGCTCGAACTCTCCCCCGCCAGACACCTAAAACGCATCGCCTTCGCCAACCTGCTCTACTGTCTTGTCACCATCGGGTGTCTTTTCGCCTTCAGCACTGAACTCATGCTGTTTGACTACCTCTACTTCGTAGGTGAGGTCTTATTGGTAATGCTTTTAGCTATGAAAGAATTGAACCTTGCGAGAAATGCAAAAACCAAGCCTTGAATAAACGCAAAATTGACCTTATCTACGTGGACGATGAAACTAAAAATTCACGAGCATCCTGATGTCATTCAAAAGGTTCCAGAGCAGTCTGCCAATTCGAATTCGATGCTGTAATCCATCTGTTTTCAGACGTTTCTTTTCCGCGTGAAAACGCGGGATGCGTTGATTCCTTTCATCCGATGATTCACCCTGAGCGATCCAATCACTATGTTTGCGCGCCAAATGTGAAACCTGCTCGCCATGCACCTGCGACTCTTAACCGTATTTTCCATTTTTCTCGTACCATTCGTGATTGCTGCCCAATCAGACACCACATCCATAGCCATTGAAGAAGTGTCTATCATTGAAGAGCGTCTGCCTCATTCGATCGCCGATGCGGCTCAAAGTATTTCGATCATCAGCGGGGAGATGCTCATCAAAGAAAACGTCGCCAACCTCAATGAAGTACTTGCTTATGTTTCAGGCGTAGACCTCAGGCAACGCGGCCCGCAGGGCGTGCAGGCCGATGTGGGCATCAGGGGGTCAAACTTTGAGCAGGTGCTGATCCTTCTCAACGGTATGAAGATGAATGATCCTCAGACCGGACATCATCACCTGAACCTGCCCATCCCGATTCAATCCATCGAGCGCATCGAAGTGATTAAAGGCCCGATGGCGCATATCTATGGCCCGAATGCCTTCGCAGGTGTCATCAACATTATTACCAAAGTACCTGATGAAGCCGGTGGTAACGTGAGCGGACTCTACGGCTCTCATAACCTCCGTGAACTGCAGGCGAGTGTCGCCCTGCCCACCGGTAAGTACCGCCAGCTCATTAGCGGATCCTGGTCTACTGCCGATTCGTGGACCCACAACACCGACTTTAACATAGGCAACCTCTTCTATCAGGGAGTCTTCGAGCATCAGTCGCACCGGCTTGAAGTGATGGGTGCGTACAACGACAAAAAATTCGGCGCCAATGGATTCTACGGCTCTTCTGATTTCAGGGACCAGTACGAAGAGACGAGCGGGATTTACGCCGGACTGAATTACACCTACCAACTGAGCGAACGTCAGCAAATCCGAACCACCGTTTACCAGCGCAGGCACACCGATCGATGGGTGTTTTTCAGAGACAATCCTGAATTCTTCGAAAATCGTCACCGCAGCCGTGTAGACGCTGCTGAATTAGTGTGGCAGCACAGTGGTGATCGTGTGCAATGGTTTTCAGGGCTGGATTTGCGTCGCGAATCTATCGCCAGCACAAACCTTGACACCCTGCATCGCGATATTGTTTCAGGCTATGTCAACGCCCGTTACCGTGTGGGACGCCTCAGCGTCAACCCCGGATTAAACCTCAGCAAAATAGATGGGTACGACTTACAGGCATTTCCCAGTTTATCGGTTTCGTTTCAAGCGAATGACCACTGGAATGCCTTTGCGAATGTAGGTCGCTCTTACCGAGTGCCAAGCTTTACCGATCTCTACTACGAAGGTCCTGAGAATATTGGCAATGCTGACCTGCGTCCGGAATCTGCCTGGAGCAGTGAGGTAGGTGTGCGACGCAGCCGCAGTGCATGGCAACTGCAGGCGAGTGTGTTCGGCCGTCAGACCGGAAACGCCATTGAGTGGGTGCGCGCTCAAGACAGTACGCAATGGCAGCCTATGAATTTTCACGAAATC
Organism: Flavobacteriales bacterium; assembly: GCA_018402085.1. Classification (GTDB taxonomy): domain Bacteria; phylum Bacteroidota; class Bacteroidia; order Flavobacteriales_D; family Sanyastnellaceae; genus Sanyastnella. Next base: position 1,882,495 of record JAGYJM010000002.1, read on the forward strand.
AGAACCGTTGGTTTCGAGGTTGAACAGCGTTGGTTGTTCTCCGTACTCGCCGGTCCGGATTTCTTTCTTGAAGACCTGCGCTTCAGTTACACCTTCCTCCACAGTGATTTCCTGAACCGGGATGAGCTGCAGAGCAAGTATGCTTTTGAATACCTCCGTCACCAGGCTTTTGTACAACTCCGACACAAGGTCTGGGGACCGGTTAAACACCACATCAGTCTGCGCTTTGCCGATCGGTATCATTTGTCCGAAATTTTCACGGTTGATGCCCGACTGTATTACGAAAACAAAGGTTGGCTCTTCTTCATCGAAGCAACCAACCTCCTGGATCAACGCTACCGGGAAACCAACCTGGTTGAGCTGCCCGGCCGATGGATCCGCGGTGGGTTCAACTGGAACTTCGGGAAATGACCACGGGTTTCAATCAACTCCCTTTGCCGACATCTGCAACGCTGGCATCCATCCGCCGCTTTCGCGGCGAACAAAGACCCCCGAAATTTGTCACTTTTGCAAACGAAATGCATTGAGATTTGGGAACCAAAGTCACTCCATACGCCAGCGCTGAAGAACGCGCCAAGAAAGAGCAGGTAGCCGAGATGTTTGACAACATTGCTCACAGCTATGATCAGCTGAACCATGTTTTGTCATTCGGCATCGATATTCTCTGGCGCAAAAAGGCGATCCGTATGCTTCGCAAACTTGAGCCGAAGCGCGTACTCGATGTAGCTACCGGCACGGGTGATTTTGCTATCGAAGCAGCACGTATGGGCGTGAAAGCCGAAGAAATCATCGGAGTCGATATCTCCAACGGCATGCTCGATATCGGCCGTAAGAAACTCAAACGTAAAGATCTTGATGACCGTATCCAACTCGTCTATGGCGACAGCGAAAACCTGCCCTTTGATGATAACCATTTCGATGCCTACACTGCCGCATTTGGTGTGCGCAACTTTGAGAATCTGAACGGCGGGCTCACCGAAATGCTGCGTGTGCTGACACCCGGAGGTACGGGATTCGTACTTGAATTCTCCAAACCAAAATCGTTCCCCTTCAAGCAGCTATACTGGTTCTATTTCAAGGCCATTCTTCCGCTGGTAGGTAAACTGGTGTCAAAAGACAACCGCGCTTACAAGTACCTGCCCGAATCGGTTGCGGCATTTCCTCAGGGCGAAGAATTCTTACAAATTATGCGCGACTGCGGCTATGTTGATGTCAGACGGAAACCGCTTACCGGTGGCATCGCTACCATTTACATCGGACAGAAATCACGGTCGTGAAGCGCACGGTTTCTCCCTCCTACCTCGCAGGACAAGTTGAAGCGCCGGGCAGCAAGAGCCTGATGCAGCGTATCCTTGTGGCATCTCTGCTCAGTAGTGACACCAGCATCATTCATCGTCCGGCTGACAACGCAGACAGCTTTCATGCCCTCGAATGCATCCTTCAGCTTGGAGCCGATGTGGAAGAAGACGAAAACGGATCACTGCACATTACCGGCGGGAAGCTCCCTCCTGAAGAACCATTGAATGTGGGTGAGTCCGGACTGGCGATGCGGCTTTTCGCTGCAGTCAGTGCCATGTCAGGATACCCGGTGGAACTCACAGGAAGCGGTTCGCTGCTGAATCGTCCACTGAATGCGTTTGAAAGTGTTTTCCCACAACTGGGTGCTGAAATCAAAACGACGAACGGACATCTGCCGGCTCTTATTCAGGGTCCCTTTACCGGTGGTGAGATCACCCTTGACGGCAGCGTCAGTTCGCAGTTCCTTAGCGGTTTGCTCTTTGCACTGCCACTGGCGCAGAAAGACAGTGTCATCAAAGTGACTGACCTGAAAAGCAAACCTTACGTCGATATGACACTGGAGGTGCTGGCGCATTACGGCATTCGCTACATCAATCACGATGATGATGTGTTTACGATTCCCGGACAGCAAACTTACCGGGCAGTTACCACAACGATTGATGGAGATTGGAGTGCTGCAGCAGCGCTGCTTGTTGCAGGCGCAATCGCATCCCGAAACGGTATTCAGATCAAGGGGCTCAATGGGTCTTTTACACAGGCCGACAAAGCCATTACCGGACCTTTGCTCTTTGCAGGTGCGCGCTTGATGAATGAGCAGGGTGACGTAGGCGTATTTGCCCCGAAACTTCGCGGGTTTGCCTTTGACGCCACTGACAGCCCCGATCTATTTCCGGTGCTGGCAGCGTTGGCCGTATTTTGCAAAAAACCTTCAACCATTGCAGGTGTGCATCGTCTTGAACACAAGGAGAGCAACCGCGGAATTGTCTTGCAGCAGGAATTTGCCAAAGCAGGGGTGAAAATTGAGATTAACGATGATGTGATGACGGTGCATCCTCAGAAAAAACTGAATGCATGCACCATTCACAGCCACAACGATCACCGTATCGCTATGGCTGGCGCCTTGCTGGGTCTCGCCGGGGCACCTGTGACCATTGATAATTGTGAAGCCGTTGACAAATCGTACCCTGATTTCTTCGATGACCTCATCGCATTGGGAGCCGACATCACTCCGGAGCGGAAATAACATTCGCTTTGCAATTCAGGTCGTTTCAGCGCCTATTTTCGCAATTAAACAGGCTTCATTGCGTTCATTATCCTTCAGCATCCTCGCGATCTGCGTGGCATTCATCTTTCTGGGCCGCGGCTACCAGCTTTTGTTTTTTGACGCCCCGCTGCGAGCGCTCCTGTGGGATGAAAGCCTGATGAGTCCGATTTTAAAGGTATTCGGCATCTCCTGGGAGGTTTTTGTAGGTTCGGTCAAAAATGACCGGATGATTCATTCTGTCATCCGGACGGGGGGAGTTTTGATGACGTTATCCGGAATCTTTTCGCTCGCGGCGCTTCACCGAAATATCCGCCGTTTTTACGGCGCACTTATACCAGGCACACTGATCATGCTGCTTCTGGCAGTGCTTGAGACGAAGGAACACTTCTTCAGACTGATTCATTTTTTTGAGTTTGGAATTCAGCTAAGTGCGCCCATTGCACTGATGATCAGCATGCGCAGAAACCTCAGCAAACCCACGATTCGGGCACTGCAGGTTATGGTTGCTCTCACCTTTGCCGCACACGGATTATATGCCCTGAATATCTGGCCTATTCCGGGCAAGTTCATTGATATGACCATTGTTCTTCTCGGCTGCAGCCAGGGGCTTGCCGAACAGTTTCTGATGGTCGCCGGAATTCTTGACCTTGTGCTTGCCCTCATTCTCGTCTTATTTCCCGGGGGCCGTCTCGTGCAATTTACGCTGTTGTATGCGGTGCTCTGGGGACTGGCGACTGCCCTGGCGCGAGTGAGCTTTCATTACACGCTAAGTCATGATTTTTTAGCAGCAATGCATGGTGCGGGTTACCTGACCCTGTATCGTCTGGCTCATGCAGGTATTCCGTTACTTATTCTCGCATACGGAGGCTGGTTTAAATCTTCGTTAAATGCCCGAAGCTGAGTCAACCAGAGGCGAAGGGACCTTATTTTCGGGTTCTCAATAACTGCCATGCGACTCATTCTAGCTCTGCTCTTCGTCATAACGTCGTTCTCTTCTTCGGCAAGCACCGAAAAATACCGCCTCATCTGGGTGAATGACCCTTCTACCACCGTAACCATCGCCTGGAATCAGGTAAGCGGTAACAATCCGATGGTACATTACGGAACCGAAGACCTTGGTGAGGATGCCGAGGCCTACCCAATGACCCACGATGTAGATCGTCAGACCGCATTTCGCGGCATGGACAACCGTTTTGCGAGATTAGCGAACCTCGAACCTAACACCACCTACTACTTCGTGATTTCTGACAGCGAAGGCGTAAGTGAGCGGTTTTGGTTTCGCACAGCTCCGGCAGACAACAGCCGATTGAAGTTTATCAGCGGCGGTGATTCACGAAACAACCAGACCCCACGCAGAAATGCGAACCGGCTTGTTGCAAAACTGAAACCCCATGCAATCATCTTCAGCGGTGACATGACCGATGATGATACTGACGAAGAATGGGATGACTGGTTCGAAGACTGGCAGCTCACCATCAGTGAAGACGGACAGCTCTTTCCGATCATTCCGGCGCGCGGCAATCATGAGGACTCTGATGTGGTCTATAACCTTTTTGACACTACACCCGAAGAGTACTATTCAATCACCTTCGGTGATAACCTCATGCACATCATGACCCTGAATACCAATATTTCGGTATTCGGCGACCAGAGAGACTGGCTGCTCAATGAACTCGAAAACAGTCAGGATATCATATGGCGTGTGCCACAGTATCACAAACCCATGCGTCCGCATACCTCGAGTAAACCCGAAGGTATCACCATGTACTTCTCGTGGGCTGAGCTGTTCTATCAGTACCAGGTAAAGCTGGCCATTGAAGGCGATACCCACATGTCAAAGCACACCTATCCGATTCGTCCAACTGACGTACTCGGAGGTGATGCCGGCGATGAAGGCTTTGTGGTGGATCAAGAGAACGGCACTACCTACGTAGGTGAGGGTTGCTGGGGAGCGCCCTTGCGCGCAGCGGATGACGATAAATCGTGGACCTGTGCCTCAGGTTCATTCAACCAGTTCAAGCTATTGTACGTTGACGAAGAGACAATAGAGATGCGCACCATACTCGTTGATAATGCAGAAGAAGTAGGCGAAGTCAGTTATGACGATTACTGGGCCCTGCCCGAAAATCTGGATGTCTGGGCACCTGAGTGTGGCGAAGTGGTGTACATCTATCCGGCTGACCCGCTGAATCCGCTGAATATTCAGTTTACCTCCGGTACACCGGTGCTGTATGAAGATGGCAGTAACCTGAGCTTTGATATTGAGGTTCAGAGTGCCGGTGAGGGCATTACGCAGATTGATTTCAAGGTTGACGGTGCATTGATCGAAACCGACACTGAGGCTCCGTATAATTTCACCGTTTCTCTTGATCCGGGTCAGTATGTGATCGAGGCAGAAGCCTCGGATGCGTCGAATCAGTTTGAAACGGCGACACTGAATATTACCGTCGGCAACTTCGACGGCAGCGGCACAGCGGTGATTGCACAGGGCGAAGATGACGTTGAAGAAACGGAAGCCGGACTCCTTTACATTGACAGTTCTGACCTCGAAATGGTATTTGATGGTCACGATGAATTCAATGATGAAGAAAACGGTTTTCAGACCATTGGACTGCGTTTCGCGGAGGTCTGCATTCCTCCGGGTGCGACCGTGACTTCTGCCATCCTGCGTTTTACCGCAGATGAAAGTGATAATGAAAATGCACAGCTACGAATCAGGCTGCAAGACAGCGGTAACGCGGAACCCTTTGAAAGCGGCGTAAATGAGGTGTCAGGACGTGACTTCGTGAGTGGAGAGGTTCTCTGGATTCCCCAGGCATGGAGCGAAGACGATAACAACAGCGATCAGGAAAGTCCGGCGCTCGAAGTGCTTATTCAACAAGTCGTTGACCGGTTAGATTGGACAGGCTGCAACGCCATGGTTTTCGCCATTGACGGTGCAGGTGTGAGCAGTTACAACGAAGATTCGAAACGTGTGGCAGAGTCATTTGAAGGTGGTGCCCCGGCAGAACTGATCTACTCGTACAGCTTTTCTACTACAGACGTACCGGGTGTGGAGGTAAAAGACTCGCCGGTATATATCGTTCCCAACCCGTCAACAGGTGAGGTTGTTATTCGCTATAACGTGAATGAATCCTTCACTGTTGAGGTCTTCCGAATGAATGGTGCCCTGGTAGAGCGTCGGGAAATCGAAGCCGGTGCTTCTGAAGAGCTTCTTCGCTTCAGCTTTGACCATGCGGGCACTTACATGATTGCCCTGAGCAATGACCGGGGTCTGATCAAAGTTGAGAAAGCCATCGTTCTTCGCTAATGCGGCTTATCTTCGCGGTATGCGAATTTTATGGATACTGAGCCTGGCTGCGCTCATTGCCTGCGGCAGCAACGACACGAATGAAAAACGTTTTCACCCGGACGCTGAAGCGTTGCAGATTGAAGCCCTGAAAGTGTACCACCGCAAACCTGATAGCGCACTGGCTGTGCTCGATAAGGCCATTCAAATGGATCCTTCATTTTACCTCGCCTACAATACCAAAGCCACCGTGCTGATTACAGAGGGAAAATACCAGCGGGCTGTAGCTGAACTTATGAAGTCACTGCACTGGGAAACAGATCAACCAGAGGTTCATTTACAACTTGGCATGATTCAGACCAAATTGAGTCTTCCGGAGCGCGCAGAAGAACATTTTATTTCAGCGCAAGCACTTTTTGACAACCGGATGGCAGAAGACAGTCGGTTCAGAGTGCAAGACGAGATCAACCGGGCCATTACGCTTGTCATGCTTGGTAAAACGAATGAGGGCAACCGTTTACTTGACAGCCTTATTTCTGCACACCCCGGTAATAAGCTTGCGGCAGACCTGCACATTCGCCGCACGGGCAAGTCTTCACCCGAACTTGACAAGGGCTTCTATATCAGTGAGCTGCTTGAAAACAAATAGGTAGAGACTGAACACCGATCTTCTTCAGACCTTCGTCGTATCGCGTTCATCTTGCCATCCAGCGCAATGATGCGCTGCAACGGTGTGCGCGCACACTGCAGTGTGCAACTACAATAAACCGGCGGCAATAGCCGCCGCCACACCAACCACCAACTACCAACAGATATTCCTATCTTCAACTACCCACTCACTACTATGGATGCATCGATTACCCATATCCGTCCGCGGTTCAGCTTTGAATTACGCGAACCGCAACCACAGGTGCTAAGGCGTGTGCAGAAAGCCCTCGATCATTGTGGCGGCGATTTCACCTGTACACTGATTGACAACCATCTAATCCTCGATATACCCATCAATGACCGTCACTACTGGTCACCACAGCTTAGTTTGCGCATTGAGGCCGATGAGTTCGAAGAGAACCTTACTCATGTGAAAGGGCTTATTGGTCCCCGGCCAGCCGTTTGGACCCTTTTCGTCTTCTTTTACTTCGCCATCGGTACGATCGGGCTCTTTATTGCACTGTGGGGCTTTTCGATCTGGATGCTGGGCGAGTTCTCGCACTACATCTGGGCGCTTCCGATCGCTTTTGCGATCAACCTCACCGCCTACCGCGCAGGCAAAATCGGTGAACGCCTCGGACACGATCAGGTGGAGGTGCTAAAGGATTTCGTGCGTGGTGTGATTGATCCCCCCCCTCAGCACCAGTAACCTACTGCTTAACAAAGGTACCGCGAGCTCCTGCCGTCACCACTGTGTACAATCCTGTCGGCAGCGTGCTCACTTGAAGCAGGCATCGTTCGGTATTCGCTTGCGTTTGTATCACGATAGCTCCTTTCGCATCAAATACTTCTACCAGTGCACCTGGTGCACTCTTCAGCGTGACTAGGTCAACAGCAGGATTTGGGTACAGCGAAAGCTCAATCATTTCTGTCTCCTGCACATCCACGGCGCAGTCGGGTCCACTTCCTGCAGCATCGTTCAGCATACCCGCCTCCACGCTCCAGTCAAACCACTCGCCGCCCATGTGGGTTTCCCAATCATTTAGGTCGAGGTACTGGCTGCCATCCATCGTAGCGTTGATGCGAAGCGCTTTCAGGGCCTGACCACCTTCGTTCCAGGTCAGCGGCTGACCTTCGGCAACTACTTGCGGACCCACATCCCCTTCACAATCGGGACGTACAAAGTACACGTAGTCATTAAATTCAGGCGCTTCGCCAAAACAGTAGGCAAATCCACCCTCGCTGATGCATACAGCCGCATACTCATCGCAGGCAATCCCTTTTGGATAGGCTCCGGTATCCGCCCATATGCGCGCCAAAAACCCTACATGGCGTCCTCGGCGATCGGGATCATCGTAATGGGTATCGGTAACGACATTCTCCATGAAGGGTGCATTCAAGAAATCCCCATGTCCGAGCTCTGCATACTGATTGAACGGATCGCTGAGCATTTCATCGCTGTAGACCGTTCCGTTCTGCGCGTTAAAGTAGCTACCGCCAAGCACGGCCATTCCGGCGCTGATGCCGCCCACAACACCGGTGCGCACATTGAGCAGGTTGTTGATCGCATCCTCAATGGCGTTGTCTTTCCAGTAGTCAACGTAGTTCCACTGGTCGCCTCCGGCCATCCAAATCGCCTCAGCATTTTGAACTTGCTCGATGACATACGCATCCGCCGCTGCTGCGGCGTCATTAAAAACAATGGTTTCAACTGAATTGACGGTGACACCGAGGTCAGTGAACATGTAATCATTGTAGCCATCTGTACCGGAGGCACGCAGCACAACGACATCCCCGCCATTGGCGCGCTCGAGGAACCATTGCATGGCCGCATCGTTTTCGCCGGCACCGCCCATGAGCACCACGCCGAATTCGGGATCGACATCAACATCGGCTGAGTCGCCGGTGAAGTACGAAGTGTAGCTGTCTTGCGACTGCGCAAAAGCGCAGGATGCGAAAAATATCAAGAAGAGTAAAGTCTTTTTCATAATTCACTTTTTATCAGTTGAATGCCCCGGTAACCATACATCGAGGCGAATGTTTTCCATACCTATTAAGCCCGAAGAAACTGCTTGAGCTGGTCCTCCGGAAAATACAACAACTTGTCCTTCACCGGCCACACGGTACCCGGATGAACTGACAATCAAAGCCGTAGACTCACCGATACCGAACACGGGTACCTGGTGATCGTGCAATGCCGTCAATGCACGATTGTAGCGGCTGCGCTCCACGAAATGCTGATCGATGATCGCATTCGGGAAAAGACCAAGTCCTTCACTGTAAACCCCATTCTCAGCCATCAATCGGCTGTAGGTTGATTCATATTCCTGCGCTCGTTGTTGGTCGCCCGTAATCATCACACTGCTCATCACTGCCGCACCTGCGCTGGTTCCGGCAATCACACAGCCCCTGCGGTAGCATTCTGATAGCTCCTGCCTTACCTCATCACTAAGCGCTTTCATGAGCCGGTTCTGATCGCCACCGGTGAAATAGATCAAACCGGCAGCTCGCAGGCTGTCAAGCAGTCCCTGTGTGGGCTCTTCGGTCTCCGGTGTCAGCCAGTGCACATTCGGACAACCGAGTTCTGTGAACTGTCGCATAGCGTAGTAAGCTGAGGTATCCGGCTCACTGCTTGCCATAGGCAAGACCAGAATGAGTTCGCCGTTCGAGGGCATGAGATCAACCAGTGATTTGACGAGCGCGGGCGGACGTTTCCCTCCTCCGATGATAAACAGCGCACCTTCACCGGCAGGAGGCTCCGGCAATACCTGCTCAGCTTCTGCTTCATCAGGTATTCTTCCCGAAATTTCCGCCACCGGCTCCGTGCAGCTCCATAAAAGAACTGCGGCTATTGGTCCTGCCCACCGCTTTGCGAATCTTTTCATCTTATCACGGATTCATCCACCACATCGCCGTCTGCATGTTTGGCAATGGTGTGGGTACGTTTGGGTTCAAGAGTCGCTCATTCTGAGGGTACATTAATCGCAATGGAATCTCGCCATTTGGATTCGATGCACTCACGGCTCCTTCATTCGGTTCAAGCTGCGGGTAACCGGTACGGCGGTAATCCACCCAGGGTTCCTGCGTAGTGAACAGTGCTACATACTTCTGTTCGATCAGTACTTCAAGGTCACTCTCAAAATCCCCGCTAAGTGCAAACTCTCCAACGAACTCGTCAATTTCCTCGGTGGTTAGCGTTCCGAAGGTGTTGTCCTCCACGCTCGTTCGGATGGCCTCCTGAAGTGCTTCTTCTGCCTGGGGCAATTGTCCGGTTCTCAGGTAACACTCAGCCTCAATAAACTTCTGTTCGACATACGATATGAACTTGATAGGTGAGTCAGGGGAAGCAAGCGCCTCTCCTACTTTGCTCTCTCCTCCGGTGAACGGAATAATATCAACGAAGAAGTCAAACCGCGGATCCTGAATGCCGATAATCCCCACAAACTGCTGATCAATGATCGCATTGGGCGTAATCTCGTAGTACTGAAAGATCGGATTCGCATCTACATCCGTACCCAGATAACTGTATTGAAAGTCTTCAAATGAATTGCTGAAGGCACCCTGAGCCGCCGTCAGCGCCTGCGAGGCTGCGTTTGGGTCTACATTCACCTGATGCAACAGGTAACGGGCTTTAAGCGCATTTGCTGCTTTGATCCATGCCATGAGATCTCCCTGGTAAACGAGGTCGTCATTCCCCGGCGAGAACACGCTTTCCGGTGCCTGAAGGTCTTCAACGGCATCATCGAGCAACTGAATGATCTGCGCATACACCTCCGGCTGGCTGTCATAACCCGGCTGCACATTCGATGCGCTGAGAGCCTCAGAATAGGGCACAGCACCCCAGAAGTCTGTCACCACTCCGAGCGCAGAAGCCATCAAGATTTTTCCTACTCCTTCGTAATGAGGTGCTTCCTGAGCTTCTGCCTTATCAATTAGAAAGCGCAGCTTGATCATCGAGCCCGCGTAAAAGTCATCCCAGAGGTAGCCCACGAAAAGCTCGTCAGGACTGTAGTTTTCGGTGTTCAGTTCCTGGTTATTGGTTCCCTGAAGATGTTGTGAGAAGATGTTGCTGTATCGAAACGCACGGCCGCCAATAGCCTCAGCAAGATCAAACTGTGCCGGTGGCAACAGTGTCTCCAATGGCACGTCATCTGGTACATTTGGGTTCTCATTTACCTCTGCCAACTGGCAACCTGCGAATAAGAACATACTTGTAATCAGGTATATCAATTTTTTCATGGTCATCAGAATTGAAGGTTCAGCTGAAGTCCGACACTGCGGGTATTGGGTGAATTGAAATAATCACGACCGAAGCTATTCGCTGCTCCGGAGAGTGAGGTTTCAGGGTCAATGCCTGAGTAGTTGGTAAACAGCAATAGATTTCGGGTGATGAGACCAATGCTTGCACCCTTAATCTTAAGTCGGTCTGACATTTCACGCGGCATTGTCCAGGTGATGCTAAGGTCTCGCAAGCGCAGCCAATTTACCGTTTCAATACCCGTTTCGCTGACTCCGACAAGCCCATATCGGGTATAAAATGATTGATCAAGCGGAATGGCCACATCGTTCGCTTCGCCGGTGTTCACGTTGACACCTTCCCACACCATCGTTTCTTCACGGTTCTCAGTGTCGATGTGCGTTCCGTGAAAGCGCATCACATTCGCCGTGCCATTGAAGAGGTCACCACCTATCCGGACGTCTATCAGAAAGCTCAAGGCAAACTGACGCCAGGTCAGGGTGTTTCGCCAACCCATGGTAAAGTCTGGGTTCGGATCCCCCACGATCTGGCGCTCGCTATCCACGATCGGGTAGCCCTCATCGTTCACGAGAATATTTCCTGCGTCATCGCGCGCCCAGGCTGTTCCCATGAGAACGCCGTATGGCTGTCCGCTGACAACGGTTGATTGGGTACTCGCCAGACCAAAACTTGGCAGAGGCAGCTCATCCAGGCCATCAAGAATGCTCACCACCTCGTTACGCAGGCGGTTAAAATTCAAACTGCTCTCCCACCCGAGCTGTCGATTCGACTCCGCTTCGAGAATCGTTGCATCCAGCAGGATCTCCAATCCGGTATTGCGAATCGGACCTGTGCCATTCAACACCGCTGTTGTGTAACCTGAACTTGACGGAATAAACGAAATGATAATTGGATCTGTGGTTTCTGAACGGTACCAGGTAACGTCGAGTCCGAATCGATTCTCAAAAAACCGCATATCTGTTCCAAACTCAATGGTGCTGGTTGTTTCCGGACGAAGGTTTGGGTTGCCGATTTCTCCGTTCGGTTCAAAGCTGAGCTGACCTTGCACCGGTGCTGCCGCATTGAAGAAGTTCGAGGTGAGGTAAGGACTTGGTGCACCGTTACCCACGTTGGCGAAGCTCGCACGCAGCTTTCCGTATGAGAGTACTTTTGAATCCATCTGCGCAGCCTCTGTGAAAATGAAGCCAAGATTCATAGACGGATAAAAGAAACTGTTGTTGTTCTCCGGTAGGTTTGACAGCCAGTCGTTCCTTGCAGTCACGCCTAGAAACAGATAGTCGCGAAAACCGATATTGGCATCAACATAAGCGCCAACGCCTCTTTCACGGGTGAGAAAATCATCTGCAATGACATTGATGATATCTACGTTCGATATGTCGTAGAAATCAGGAATAATGAACCCTACCCCATCGAGTTCTGTGTCTGTCGTCTCGTAGTTAAAGTAGTTATGGCCGAGCGTAGCACTCAACTCCCAGTCTTCTCCAAATGACTGATTATAAAGAAAGAAGAGGTCATTATTCAGGTTTTGCTGCACCGTTGTCGCATTGAAAATCCGCCCCCCCAGATCACGGTACTCCGCAGAGCGTCCGTCCCAGTGGCTCTTACTTTGCTGGTTGTAGTAATCGCTGCTGATTCGGTTTATAACGCTGAGATGCTCCGTCAGGTCAAGTCGAGTCTCCAAGCTTGCAATCACACGATGGATGTCTTCGCGTGAACGGTTTCTATTCACCGACCAGTAAGGGTTATCATATACCGCATGATAGGTACGTTGAGATCCGTCCGGATTTTCGTAGGCCATTGGTTCATCTACCGGATTGTCAAAACCATTTGCCAGATCGAAATCGGCCGGTGCCCGCATGAGTCCCAGCATAACCCCACTCAAATTTGAACCGCGTTGACCCCTGTCGGCCCCTGAGTTCACAAAGTTGACATTCGTTTGGATGTGAAGGCGGTCTTTCCAGCTTGTTCGGCCGGTCAGACGAAGGTTGGTTCTGCGGAAGCTTGTCAGCGGCACAATTCCTTGTTGAGAGGTATTGCCGAGCGATACCAGAAAGTTTGTGGTCTTATTTCCGCCTTCAAAGCTGAGGTAGTTATTCGTCGTCACTCCGGTCTGAAAAAAGCGATCTGCATGATCATACGAGTCGCCCGAGATTGACGGCCCCCAGGAAAAGCGCGACCCTTCTACGAATTCGTCATTCTCTCCCTGCCCATACAACAGTTGCGTGTGAGGCAGCTTGTTCACCTGATCAAAGTTTACCGATGAACGGAAATTTATGCGCGTTTCACCACTCCCCGATTTTGTCGTAATGATGACCGCGCCATTTCCGGCTCGCACCCCGTAAAGAGCAGATGCCGGACCGCCCTTTAAAACGGTGATACGCTCAATGTCATCAGGGTTGATGTCGATAGCTCGATTGGCCTGATCAGTGAAGTTTGAGCCGCGGTAGCTGTCGTCTACAGGCACACCGTCAATAACGTAGAGCGGGGCATTACTTCCCGAAATCGACTTGTTGCCTCGAATCCGCACTGACGTGCTAGCCCCCGGCGTGCCGGATGACGATGTGACCTGCACCCCCGCCACCTTTGCGTTCAGTGCATTCATCAGGTTCATCTCTCCCGAACGTTCGAGTTCATCTTCTCCTACTTCAGTGACCGCGTATCCAATCTTCCGCTTATCCTTTTTGATGCCGATTGCTGTGACCACGGCTTCTTCAAGCATCACCTGATCAGGCAACAGTTTCACATTGATCTCACTTCTCCCGTCGATAGCGACCTCCTGCTTTTTATAACCGATGAATGAGAAGATCAGCGTTCCGGTCTTAAAAGCATCATCACCCACTTCGAGTGAATAATCTCCATCGAGTCCGCTGAACGCTCCGGTGTTTTTTCCTTTCAGCACCACTGTAACGCCAAGCAAGTTCTCACCGGTTTCAGCGTCTGTTACCACACCACTCACAGATTGCTGACTGAATGTCGGTATCGCTGCCGACACGCATAGCAACAACAGCAGCATTTTCCAATGCGTATTGAATTTCATAAAGGTTGAATAAGTAAGAGATTGATTGTTCTTTTCGGCGCAAAAGCGCCGGATGCTGAATGCATCTCAACAATCGAAGATCGGCTGTAAGCCCACCAGATGTGCAGGCTTACATGGAGCTATGAATGGAATGGTGATCATCGTATGACCAATATTACGCTAAAACGCGGAATAACGCAACATGGAGCAAAATGTCGCCGAGTGGCTGCAACCCTTAGCGGTTTCACTCATTCAAGTGCCCGTGACCTGCGAGGGGAAATAAACAGCAATGTATGCAGGTGTTAATCCCGGTCTCTGGTCATTTTCACATCCATCAGCGCGCCCGGTGAAGGAGCAAATTCAAACCAGAGGTCATTTCGCGTGAGCCGGTTAATCTGAATCTCGAATACTTCTCCTGAATCGAAAGTGAGTTGAACGGCTTCTTTATCCTGCACGAACTCCCAAACCCCGGTGAGTCTGCCACCTTCAAGGCCTTCCTCTGTTAAAAATAAACTGGCGTTTCGCTCTTCAAAGAATCCATCTCGCATGAATTCGAGTTCGTACGGGAATTCAATCGGACCCAAAAAGCTTTCTTCCATGCCGCCCCAGACTGTACAAAGCCGGTGTTTCTTAGACAGCAATGAGAACATAGGCCCGTCTTCATACTTGCCGCATGATGAGATACCAAGAATACTAATACCCAAAAGGAGGAAGATCAAGTTGCGTGTCATAGTAAAGCGTTCATAATGACTAAAAGGTAAAACAATTCATCGAAAGACCATCAGAGCCTGTTACCAATCATTCATCGAATAGCGAACAATTTGATGCTCCGGCGGTACTATTTTTACCGAATGAAATTGTGAAAAGATGGATCAAATCGAAAAAATCGAGAAAAATATCGCTCCCTCACGCGAAGCGCTTCGCAAGCACCGCGTTTACAGTGAGCTCAAGGATATACATGACGTGCGCCTCTTTATGGAGCAGCACGTTTTTGCCGTTTGGGATTTCATGTCGCTGCTGAAAGCCCTTCAGCAAGAACTGACCTGCACCACGGTGCCATGGATGCCTAAAGCTGATGCAAAGGTGGCGCACTTCATCAACGAAATCGTGCTGGGCGAAGAGAGTGATGTGAATGAGATTGGCGAATACCGCAGCCACTTTGAAATGTACCTCGATGCCATGGGCGAGATGGGTGCTGACAAAGCCTTTATCAACGCATTCATTAGCAATCTTCGTACCGGTACATCCGTTCAAGATGCCCTTATGAAACTCAATCTACCCGAAACAACCCGGAAGTTTGTCGAATTCACATTCAAACTCATCGATCGTAAGCGTCCACACGAAATTGCATCTGCTTTCACCTTCGGACGAGAAGACCTGATTCCGGATATGTTTCTGGCGATCATCGACCGATCTGGTCAAGAGGGGGTCACCGCCTACCCGAAATTGAAATATTACCTCGAACGCCATATCGAGGTTGACGGCGATGACCATGGACCCCTTGCACTGAAAATGATCGAACAGCTTTGTGGCGCTGACGAGCAAAAATGGAAAGAAGCGGAAATGGTCGCAATCGAAGCATTGCACCATCGCATTGCCTTGTGGAATGGCGTGGCAGACCTTATACTTACCCGAGAGGCAAAGACCAGACTTCACCACTGATCAGGCGATCCAATAGCCGCGCAGGTAGAAGAAGCACACAAAAAAAGTACTCAAGAGGATCAATAGAACGCTTGCCAGCGTTCGGGTATTCGAGTTGGTAAGGGCCGAGAAGATAAGCGCGATGAAGGCCCCGGTTACGAGGCATGCCACAAATGCCCTGACGTGGAGAAAACTTCCTATAAACAGGGAAAACAAAAGCCATCCGCCAATGAAACCATATAAGTCTATCCGATAGACCTTCAGGCGGCGCCAACCGTCAAGCGCCAAAGGAAAGAACGCTGTTGCAAAGATGAAGCGATTCAGGGAGAAGATGCCACCTCCCCGACTGAACAGAATCAACAAGGCGGTGACCGCTAAAGCGGTCATACCAAAAATATGTTCCGTGCGTAATTCCCGCCTGCCGTAGGCCTGTCGCAGCGCCGTGATGCCGGCCGCAAGACCCGTGAAAAGTGCGGCGCCATCAAACAGCATGATAATGTCGCCTCCATAGGTGCTTAATGGCAACTCGGGTAAACCAAAGCCGTTGCCCCATTCACGCTGAGCGCTGAGAAAAGAGAACCACTCTCCGGTAGCACGCCAGTGCACGAGAAAAACCAGACCCAAACCCAAAAGAGCTGAAAATGCCTCAGGTAAGGTGGCTATAAATGCGCGCTGAACATTGCGCTCTCGGTAACAGCGCGCTGCAAACAATGCCGGTACTAACACAGCCGCTGTCGGCCGTACCATCGAGGCCAGAAGAGTGCCGAGAATGGAGAGTGTGTATTTCCTCCGCTGCAAACCAACCGCCACAGGAACACATGCAAAAAGGAAAAGACTTTCTGAATAGGGAAGAAAAAAAAAGATAACCGATGGCACCATCGCCGCCAGCCATAGCGAAACCCCTTGCACCAGTCCACTCCACCGCAAAAAAAGGAAAGAAACAGCCCAGAGCAAACCATTCACAAGTGCCATACCCGCAGTACCAACGCCCAGGGCTCTCCAGAAAAACGGAAAAGCCGGAAAAAATGCCGTGCGCCATTGCTCAGTGTAACCAGCTTCTTTAAGATGCAAGTATTGGCCAGAATCAAACCAATCGTCGCGCAACTCAAGGGGTAAATCGAATACCTTGCCGGCGACTGCCGAGAGCAAGAGGATGAGCACCGGTGGCAAAATGAACGCCCACGATTGCATCGGGTTCTTTCTCATTGCTTAACAATTCGCTGGTGCAACCAGTTTCCGCGGTATTTCCACCGTAGAATATAGATTCCTGCGGGTTGCGATGCGACATTGACATTCCTGCTGAAACCTTCAGCCAGCAACTGACCACCAGCAGACCAAAGTTGCCATTCAGCCAGTGCGGGTAAGTATACCATCTCGGTTGCCGGGTTAGGCCCAACAAGGGGTTGCAGCTCTCTTTTTTCTTCAACGCCTACAAAGACTCCTCCAGTGCTGAAGTCTGCAAACTCAATTACGTACTCGTTACTGATTTGCGCATCCGGAATCCGAACAAGGTAAACGTCGTCATTGCCGTTGCTGAAACTGTCTGAACGCCCTACAATGACCACTCGCCCTTCACTATCTTTCAACATCCTGAAGGGCTCTTCATCCGCTTCTCCACCAAAAACTGTTGCGCCGGCAAAGAAACCACCGGCATCGTTGCGCAATACCTTAGCCCCATCTCCTCCCGAACCATAGATACCGGATAAGGCCGTCGTCAGAATGGTGTTTGAATCGTACCAGAGAATATCGCGACATATTTCTACTCCAGCGTCCGGAGGATTATCCCATCGACTCCAGACCTCGTCACCGTTAAAATTGAAGCCTGTCAGTAAAAGATCCCAGTTGCCTTCTTCGGTCTGGTCTGCAAAAGTATAGCCTGCCGCAATCCCGAATGCTGAAACATGCACGGCATTGCCAAGAAAAGCGACTGAATCTCTGACCTGTTCCCATACAACGGCTCCCGAAGGCAGCAGCTTACGGATCACCGCCTGAGAGCTCTGCCCTTCATACGTGCGCGTTCCTGCGAGGTAGTTATACCCCTCGTAGAAGAACAAGTCATGCGCCTCCGCTTCGGGCAATATATCGTATGTGCTTTCATCGAGTACTTCGCCATCCTGATCCAGCCGGAGTATCATCATTCTGCTGTCTCCAGGAGTACTGCCATAAGTCGTGGCCGAAATGAAGACCGTATTGTTTCCGAACACTACGCGGTTGGCAAGGTCCCAATCAGCACTTCCATACTCTTTTCTCCAAAGTACTTCTCCTGCATTGTTCACCCTGAAGAGCAACAGGTCATACCCCCCGTGTACACCATTGGCAGTTTGTCCGTAAACCAGTACATCTCCTCCCGGCAGGGCAACAACCGATCTCCCTTGTTCTGAATTGACGTTGCCCAGTGTTCTTGTCCATGCAATGCTTAAATCATCATGCAGCTTCATTAGCAGCACATCACTGTTATCATCGTCAACGCTGGCCGTAGTGCCTACCATGGCGTATCCACCGTCCCACTGGCAGATATCACGGCCCTCATCAAAATAGAGACCACCATAGGTGCGCACCTCAGCGGTTTGGGCATACCCCCAGGCAGCGCAGCAACAGGCAATGATCAAAAAGACAGATCTCATAATCGGTTCACGGTTTCTTTCAGCGCTTTGAGTTGCTCAAGCAATCTGCGCAGATCAGCGAGCGGCAACATATTGGCGCCATCGCTTTTTGCTTCCGATGGCTTTGGATGGGTTTCAATAAAAATGGCATTCGCACCCACGGCGATAGCGGCACGTCCTATGGTTGAAATGAGGGCCGGACGTCCTCCTGTGACACCACTGCTTTGATTTGGTTGCTGCAAGCTATGGGTGATATCAACCACCACGGGGGCGTATTGCTGCATTTGCGGTACTCCCCGGAAATCAACTACGAGATCAGTATACCCGAAGGTTGTGCCCCTTTCGGTGAGCCAAACCCGGTTATTGCCAGATTGTTTGACCTTCTCCACTGCGAAATGCATCGCCTCCGGGGCAACGAACTGACCTTTTTTAATGTTGACCACTTTTCCGGTATTTGCTGCCGCAACGAGCAAATCGGTTTGCCGGCAGAGAAAGGCCGGAATTTGAAGTACGTCTACCACATCCGCCGCTTTTGCGGCGTCATCAGCGGTATGAATATCGGTAGTTACCGGAAGGTCAAAATGCCCCCCCACCCGCTTGAGGATATCAAGCGCGATGTCATCTCCAATGCCGGTGAAGCTATCAAGGCGAGAACGATTGGCTTTCTTGAAAGAGCCCTTGAATACGAAAGGAAGGGCCAGCTCTCGGCAAAGTTCACTGACCTGGCCGGCAATATCAAAGGCCATTTGCTCACCTTCAATGGCGCAAGGCCCGGCGATCAGCACAAACTGCTCTGCATCGGCAGAGGCATCAAATTTCAGGTCATTCCACATGTCGGTCAAGCATATAGGTTATACGTACGGCTGCTGCTGCACCCAATCCGCGTTCACTGAGAGGGCCATAGACATCTTCAATCTGCAAGGCAGCAAACCAGTGACGTCCGATCCATTTTTCAGCACTGACCCCAACGCGTACCCCTCCGTATCCGCCATAATGTACCATAGCGCCGAGAATCGTTCGCGACGGCCAGGTACGAAAATAGCCCACACGTAGCTCGGGCAAGAAAGCCGGCACGGTGCGGAAGGTCATCGCCACCTCAAAAAACTGACGTTCACCGAGGGTATGCAACAGGCTCGCCGTTGCCCACCCCGGGAGCCAACGGGTCATTTCACCCCGTGTTGATACGTAGTAAAGGCTGTCTTCAAATGAGGGGAGCCCATCACCGTCTTCATCAATCAGCTCATTCACCTGAACCCCGGTAAAGCTGAAAAGCGAATCGGCACGTTGGTCAATCGAGGCTTCATTCCAACGCACAAAACCAATGTTGTGCAAAGATAAACTCACGAAGCCTTTATCTTCTTTGAGCGGTATGTTGAGACGGCCATCAAGTGCCGCACCAATGCCGCTGCCGCTGCCCATGCCGCGGGCAGCAGTATCGGAGCGCATCCAATGGCCGTGGTACATCAATGCAAGGCTGTCGCCGCTTTCAGAAGTAAAGAGATCGCCTTCGATCACTTCAAAACGCTCAAAATCTTGTCCGTTCACCACACTCATGGTAAATCCTGACAAAGTAGGTTTATGAAATACCCCTACGCCTACTTTCTGGTAGCTCATGTAGTCGATCCAGGTGTTACTCAGGTCTGCGGAGCTGCCCAGGTATTCCGGAGAGTTACCTTCAAATACAAGATTAAACAAATCTCTCGGAGCGGCGATTTCAGCGTGTCCGTGAAAAGAAACATTCCCCTGCCAGCCCCAATCTCCGTTGTGAAAGACACTATCTCCCATCAAGATAAAACGCACACCTGACTGGTAGCCGGCTCCCATGCGAAGCTGATCTCCCATTCGGTCTTGTTGCCTGTTTCGAAGGGTCGGGTCAATGAAGCCGCCGAAAAGCATCTTATTCAGAAAGCCATTATCGAGTGCATTCGAGCGGTAAAATCCTTCGCCATAAACGTCGATCAGTGCCTGATGATCCCTGAAAGCTGAATCTGGTGCCATCAGCCAGGCGCGCTGCGCATGAAGCGTTGCAGACCCGGTCGTAAGCAAGGTTACCAAGGCGAAAACCAACACAAAACCAGCATTTAACTTTATCCCACTCATTCGATTTCTGCGCGGATGATACCGTCGCCAATGATTTCCAGATCAATGTATTCGTTGCCGTTCATTTGTACCTGCTGACCGTCAGCGGTTGCAAACTGTATTTCCAGCTCCAGTACCCCACCCTCACGCAAGGCAGCAAAATGCGCTGCAGATAGCACTTGTTCATGTACCTGCTCAACAGATTGCCACTGGTTTTCAGCTAAAGTAGCGGCAGGCAAGCTCAGATCGTTTAGAAATGCGTAACTGGCACCGTCTGCGGTCATGAAGTTGAGCTGCACGGCATTCACTTCAAGCGGGAATCCATTTTTCAGGCGAAACAACAGCTTACCGGAGCCTTCAACTTCTTGTTGTAGGGGGTCTATTTCAATGGTGTCGCGCAATAGCACACCCTCGCTGCTAAACGCCAGCGGCATCAGCAGACTGTACGCGGCTTCTGCGGGTTGATCCGCATAGAGAAAGTCATTGCCCCCGCTCACATCGCCAAGTGGATTCAGTTCAAAAGCGCGATCCACGATCAACGCTTCCGGCAGAATGCTGAACAGCTCGGTGACATTCGAATTGTTCTGGTTGATGCTCCAGCTGTAGCCATTCGCATTGACCGTACCGTCGCCATTGTCTGTAGCCCGTGTCAGGTTGATCGCTTGCCCGATCACTTCGTGGTTCAGTTGCACACTTTCATTGCCCCGCACGGCCTTGATATCTTGCAATTCTATGCGCGCATCGGCACCGGCGCGGTTAGTGATCTCGAGAAAGAAATCAAGCTCGTCAAGGTTGAGGTATCCTTCTGAGTGGGTAAAAGGTGACAGGTCAAGCGTATCAACCGAGCTGTCGTCAATTTGTCCGAAGTACCCCCTTCCGTATGCAATCCGAACACCTTGAAACGAAAGCTCAATCCGCACCGAATCGTCGCCAAACACGGGCACCGCATCCGCCGCTTCTGCGGCGATATTGACATCGAGGATACTCGCCAGGCGATTTACGCCACCACCGTCACTGCCCTGAAGATCAACCTGAACACCGTTCAGATCACGGTACCCTTGTTCTACCCAGGGCACATCTCCTGAAGCGGGTTGTGTAGTTGCGTTCAGCACCAACGATGAGCCATCAGGCATGGTCACGCCGGGTAATTCATAACTAAGATTGAGGGCCCCTTGAACGTAGCTCTCGAGTCGGTAATTCAGACGACCTGCTTCGATATGGACTTCTCGAATTTCAGCCGTTGACACACCAAAAGCCATGTCTTCAGAAAGGCTCAGCACGCTGGTGCCCGGAGGTATCTCGATGGGGCCGCCGCTAAATCCGGGCGTGTAGGCGTTGAGCAAGACCGTATCTTCAATGGCCGTCAGTGTATCAAGATCAAAGTCAATCAATGAGGCCTCGTAAACCAGGTTCAAAATGCCTTGCTGATTGACCTGCAGCAAGGTATCAGCTACAAGATCGCCCCAGTGCAGACGTCCCTCAGCAAGGGGCACCCTCGCCTGGACATCCCAGGATGTGGGCCCTTCGCGCCTGCAAGACTGCAAGCTTGTAAGCACTAAAAGTACCGCTGTGATCGGGAGAAATAGCTTCAATGAGACAGTGTATATAATGTGATACAAGGTTATTCGTTTTTTCCCGATGCATCAAAGCCCAGCCTCAGGCAAATAGCAAGTGTTGCAACTGAGAGTTCGTACGCAGCATTATGAAACTCCTGCGGCCAGAAGGTTCCTGTGAGCAGAAAGATCAGGTTTATGAGGGCGAAGGTACGAAAGTAACCCCTCCTCCATTTGCTCTCTTTGTGAACGATGAAGACCCAGATCAGGTGAAGAGGGAATGCCCAGAGGATGTTGAAATTCAGTTTTGTGGTGCTGTGGTCGGTGAAAAACCAGAGCAGAAAAACCACTACACCGAGCAACCCGGTCACACCAAGAATCAGTCGCGGCACTACATAACCTGCCTTTCCTGAAATGCGGTACTTCAGCGTGTGCCCGATAGCAAGCAAGGTAAGTAGTCCGCAAAGCACGGCAGGCCAGTCTGCTGCAGGCATTTCGGCCTCCACCTCGCGCGGCAGCAGCTCACGACTTTCTTTCACCAGCGGTTTACCCTTTAGGGTGGCTGTTGCGAGCTCACTATGCACGAAATCGGGAAGAAACATGTTCTCCTGTGCTTGCAGCTTGTCATCACACGGCAGCCCGAGTACCATATCAATACCGAAATCACTCCAGACCATGGGCTCGAGGTACGCATCAATCATCATCCTGAAGGTCGCAGAGTCTTCAGCGAAAGAACTGTGGTAAACGAGTTCGTCACCCAGCGTTTCATTCAGCACATCGCGGATTCGCGTGGCGCAATTGTCATAGAAAAAATCATAGAGATAAAACCGGTTCTCAGGCAGGTGGTTTTCTTCGAGAAAATCGAATATTCGTTGCCGTTGCTCAAGTGTCAGGTCAAGTACCTGCTCATCAATTGAACGGCCGGTGACGATGTACTCGTACTGAAAATCACTGTAAGACGAACGCGAGAGCCGATAGTTGAGCTTGCCACGAGCAAATTTCACGTAAAAATCATCACTGAATTCGAAGGTGCCGTAATTGAACACCACATCAAAACGACCGGGATCCGTAACCCGTAAAGCGCTGTGTCCGAAAACCGAATACAATTCAGTTCCGGGAGAGCAGGTGAGTACGGTGACTGTGGCTCTCGGACTCAACTGAATGGCGGCACCTGACGAGAGAAAAGACAGTAAAAGCAGAGGAAGGAGCAAAAGTCGTGTCATTGTTCAAGGTGATATAGGGTCAGTGCAGCGATGGGCGACTGCAAGAATTGTCCGGTAATCAGCCCATGTTCATCGGCGATTGACTGCAAGAAAGGCTGAAAAAAGTAGGCTATGCTACCGCAAAAATGAATGGGGTAGTCTGCCACTTGTGGGTAGCGTAGCAGGTAATGCTTGAAGAGTGCTTCGAAACTTTGGCGCAACATATCAGCCACAAAGGGGTCATCCCGGTGATCTTTCAGAAAAGGCACCACACTGGCAAGAAATCGATTTGGTTGTTCTTTCCGGTACACTCGTTCGAGTATCTCATCATGAGTGTGCGGAAAAAAGCGGCGAAACGCATGGTCAAGATGCTCCGGCAGGCGTCCGTTCAAAAAGGCAGACACCCATCGCTTGCCGAGCTCTGCGCCACTGCCTTCGTCACCAAGCAGGTAGCCAAGGCTTTTCACTTGTTGCACAATGTGCTCACCATCGTACACAGCGCTATTGGCACCGGTACCGAGAATGACACCTACGCCGGGTTGTCTTCCGCACAAGGCGCGGCACGCTCCGAGCAGATCGTGCTCAATGTGAATGCGCGCTGCATGGTAACGCTTACCAATAATGCTTTCAATCCGAATTCGGTTAGAGACGGCTCCTAAGCCGCTTCCATAGAAAAAGACCTCTTTTACCAGCTCCGGACTAAACAAGCGCAGCGCCCCTGTGCGCAGGGTCTCCGCAACGCGTTCATCACTGATGAAGTAAGGGTTCAAGCCAATGGTTTGGGCCTGATGAATGTTGCCATCATCGTCAATGAGGCGCCAATCTGTCTTGGTGGATCCGCTATCTGCAATGAGTATCATTGCCCTAAATCTACAACACCGGTGAATACCTTCTGAGCAGGACCTGCCAATTCGATATCTGTGTAACCCTTACTGTCCACTTTCCATCTAACCGTGAGCATGCCACCCGGCGTGAAAATGCGCCTTTCGTTGCCACCGTGTTGCCAGCCATCAATCAGTGCAACCGCAGTGACTCCGGTGCCACAACTCAATGTTTCATGCTCTACGCCTCGTTCGTACGTGCGTACATATAGCACGTCTTCTTTACGGGTCACAAAATTGACGTTCGTGCCCTCCGCCCGCCATCGTTTACCGTTTCGAATGCGTCGTCCCTCTGCTTCAACATTCACGGCTTCAGCATCTTCAACATACACCACCACATGTGGAGATCCGGTATGCAAATAATGGCCCTCATCCAGTTCTTGCGGCCAGCCACAATTGCGCATAGCAATGCGGTGGTTGTCGCCTTCACTTATCGCATAGTGCCTGCCATCAATGGCCTCAAACTGCAATGTTCCAACGGCTCCGGTAAGCTCACGGAAAAAGGAAACAGCACATCTGCTGCCATTTCCACAAAACGATTGGCTTCCGTCACGGTTGAAGTAATTCATGAGAAAATCAGCGTCTGAATGAGACTCAATCAGGATCAGTCCGTCGGCACCAATCCCAAATCTCCGGTCACACAATGCCTGAACGATTTCAGATGAAGGCTTGAAGCTGCCAGAGCGGTTGTCAGCAATGATGAAGTCATTGCCCGTACCGTGGTATTTTGAAAACGAAATATGCACAGCGTAAAGATATCTATCTGTACTGTTTCACCGGAAGTTAAAAAAAGAGAGCAGCCATAGATAGACTGCTCTGCTTAACCAAATTGTTACGTAAATCTTACTAACTACTTGTGAAATGTTGACTCACAACAAAGTGAAGGTAGAGAAAAAAATTTAATTAGCAACTTGTCAGTGAGACTTTGCAGAACATTTTCGGGTCTGACCTCCGCGCTTTTACGGCGTGAAAACGCCGGATGGCAGCAGTCGGTCTCTAACTATTAACGGCGTAAAAACGCCGGATGGCAGCAGCAAGCCTTTATGCTTATACGGCGTGAAAACGCCGGATGTCAGCAGCAGGCATTATCTTCGCAACATGGACCCCAAACAAGTAATCGACACCCCTGATAGAGAAGGCCTCAGTGCAAACACCCTGCTGGATGCATGGAACCTTATGGCTACAGCCCGCGCGCTGTCAGATATTTACGAAGCCAACGCCAAGATGACCGCGAAGTATGTGCATGCTACCTCACGCGGACATGAAGCGATACAGCTCGCTGCCGGGATGCAGCTCACGGAACGCGACTACCTCAGTGCATATTATCGTGACGATAGCATTTTGCTCGGCATGGGTATGACCCCGTACGAGCTCATGCTTCAGCTCATGGCTAAGCGCGACGACCCCTTTTCAGGAGGACGAACATATTACGCACACCCCAGCCTGAACAGAAAAGGTTTTCCGAAAATTCCGCACCAGTCTTCTGCAACCGGCATGCAGGCCATACCCGCTACAGGCGTTGCCATGGGCATTCAGTTTTTGGAGCAACAAAAACTAAGCCAACCGGCAAGGGGTGAAGGGCCTGTGATGCTGTGCTCTATCGGAGATGCCGCAATGACAGAAGGCGAAGTAGCCGAAGCCTTTCACATGGCTTCGCTCAAGCAGTTTCCTATTGTTTATCTGGTGCAGGATAACGAATGGGACATCAGCGCAAATGCAGATGAAATCCGTTTTGGCGACGCAATGGATTTTGTCAAGGCTTTTCCCAACATTGAAGCGCATAGCATTGATGGTGCTGACTTTTTAACGGCCTACAAAACACTAAATGAAGTCTTACACCTCGCCCGAACAGAACGTCGCCCATTCATGGTGCACGCGAAAGTACCTCTGCTCGGACACCACACCAGCGGGGTTCGGCGCGAGTGGTACCGAGATGATCTCGAAGAACACCAGACACGCGATCCATACCCACGGTTTAGAAAAGAACTGGTTGAACTCGGCTTTGAAGCCGAAGAATTAGACCGCATTGAAAAAGGTGCAATTAACCATGTGGCAGAGGCATTTGAACAAGCCAAGGGTGCTGAAGACCCTCGTCCAGATGACCTCTACAAGCACCTCATGGCTCCTACTCCAATTACGAAAGAACAGGGAGAACGCGCTCCGAAGGGTGCTGAGCTGACCCTGATGGTTGACTGCGCCCTCTTCGCGGTGCAAGAAATCATGGAAGACCATCCTGAAAGTCTTTTATATGGACAGGATGTGGGAGGACGACTTGGTGGGGTATTTCGAGAGGCCGCAACCCTTGCGCAGAAATTTGGTGATGACCGTGTGTTCAACACTCCCATTCAAGAAGCTTTCATCATCGGAAGCACCGTAGGTATGAGTGCTTCCGGTGCACGCCCCATCGTGGAGGTTCAGTTTGCAGATTATATCTGGCCCGGTCTGAACCAACTCTTCACTGAAGCGAGCCGCAGCTATTATTTATCAAACGGACAATGGCCGGTGCACTCAGTCATCCGTGTTCCCATTGGTGCGTATGGCAGCGGCGGGCCGTACCATAGCTCGAGCGTTGAGTCGGTTCTGACCAACATTCGAGGCATCAAGGTCTGTTACCCGAGTACAGGTGCAGATCTGAAAGGACTGCTAAAAGCAGCCTATCACGATCCGAATCCGGTCGTGATGCTTGAACACAAAGGCCTCTACTGGTCAAAAATTCCGGGAACGGAAGACGCCAGATCGCCGATGCCCTCACGTGACTACATCGTGCCTATTGGCAAAGCACGCACTGTATTAAAAGCTGAACATCCTGATACAAGAGTCGCCATCATCACCTACGGAATGGGCGTTTACTGGTCGCAAACGGCCGCTAAAGCATTTGACAAGCAAGTGACACTCATCGACCTCCGAAGCCTCGCTCCGCTCGATGAAGCAGCTATATTAGAAGCTGTGAAGCATTGCAATCGTTGCCTGGTAGTCACAGAAGAACCGGTGAACAATAGTTTCGCTCAAGCACTCGCCGGCAGGATTTCAGAGCTTTGTTTTGAACACCTCGATGCCCCGGTGACGACCATTGGTGCCGTTGAGACGCCAGCCATACCTCTCAATAGTACGCTCGAAGCTGCGATGCTTCCGAACGCAGAAAAAGTCGGAAATGCCTTACGCAATCTTCTGATCTGGTAGGCGAGAAGTAAGCATCTATTCGTTAATTTCGCACCCATGATGCGACTGGCTTTACTTTTGTTTATTACTGCACTGACATGGCAAAACGAAAAGCTGTCAGCTCAAACTCCTTTCATTGGTGAAGTGACCTGGGCGATCGACCACGAACTTAGTGATGCTTCTGCCGTGCAGCGCGCCGCTGAACGCATCCAATTGCAGAGTGATGGTTCGCGCACGCGCTGGACAGAGCACCTTGCTTTGGGCAGCAGAACCGTCATAACTGATTTAAGCAAGAGAGAAGAATACGTACTGATTGAGTTTCTAGGTGAAAAACTAGCCATCATCACCCCGCGTGACAAAGTGATCGCCAGTCCTGAATTAACCGGAAGCACCCGGGAGCATAAAGAAAAGCAATTCGGGTACCAGTGCGCTGAGCTGCTTAACGGTGACAACACTTACCTCTACATCCCGAAACTTCAAGTCAACCACAGTATTCTGCCTGCGCCCGGAGGTCTTCCTGTGCTTTTTGCCATGAAACTGCCCACCGGTACAGTGTACTACCGGGCCACGTCATTGGAAGAGAAGAACGTCGCATCCAGCGCTTTTGCGCTGCCCGAAGAATACCGGAAAATCACCACTCGTGAATTGCAACTGCTCTTCAGCAACGTGAACAGCGAAGAATGAAAAAGTGGGGGCCTTACCTTTTAATCGGACTAGCCGCGCTGGCTTTCTATGTCTGGCGATATCGTATTCCGCCTTCTTTTGATGCCGGTCAGATTCAAGTTTATGCAGACGGAAGTCTTCAGCCACTTTCTTCGGTCACTAGCGGACCCGTTCTGATAAATTTTTATGCTTCCTGGTGCGGACCATGCATGCGTGAAATGCCGGCTCTGAACAGCGCTCATCAATCGGGTTTATTCACCGTAGTGGGCGTTACAGACGACCCCCAAGAGAAGCTGGACCAGGTGCAAGAGCACTTCAATCTTGATTTTCCACTGCACAAATTGGAGAACTCTCTAAAAGACTATGACGTGTACAGCATCCCAACTTCGTACTTGCTGGATGCAAATGGACGTGTGGTCGCGAGTTTTTCAGGTACCGAAAAGTGGGATTCTGAAGAATTCATGAACAAAGCGAAGAACTGGTTGTCTAAGTAGCAACCTTGCGCTAACGGACAAAACCTCAAGCTCCAACATGAAGTTTTATCAAATTCCCCTGAAACGTGTCGAGCGCGTTACGGCTGATTCCGTGATGCTTACCCTTGATGTGTCTGGTCATAGAGAAGCCTTTCGCTATGCTCCGGGTCAGTATATCACCTTTTGCTACCCGGTAAAAGACGCAGAACTAAACCGCTCTTACAGCGTATGCAGCGCACCGCATGAAGAAGAGTTTCGCGTGGCAGTGAAAGAAGTAGAGGGTGGTCGTGTTTCTTCGCACGCCAACCGAAAGCTGGAAGCCGGCACCATCATGAACGTGCATCCACCAGAAGGCAATTTCAAAATTGAAACCAACGCTGATTTAGAGAGACACATCGTGCTGTTCGGTGCAGGCTCCGGAATCACGCCGCTTCTCTCTATTGCCAAAGCTGTTTTGCACGATGAACCGAAGAGTAAAGTAACCCTGTTTTATGGGAATCGTAACAAGGCATCAATCATGTTTTACGACGAAATTGACCGCCTGGCCGTAGATGAGCGAATGACTGTTTACCATGTATTGACGGACGGCAGCACCGGCGTGCCTCTTTTTACAGGACGGATCAATTTCGGAAAGACACTTGAATTGCTCTATAATTTCGTCAAAGATGACTTACCGAAAGATTACTTTATCTGCGGTCCGTCAGGCATGATGTCAAGCGTGCAAAATGCCCTGCTCGACAATGGTATTCCGAAAGAACATATCAACCTTGAGTTTTTCGAGAATCCGGGACAAGACTTTGCCACATCGATCTCCAAAGAGGAGGTGCCTATTGAGGATAACACTGAAGACTTTGAAGGAGACGTTGAAGTAATTGTTGTTCTTGACGATGAGACCTTTGAGTTTGAACTTTCGACGCAAGGCTCCTGCGTGCTTGACGCTGCGCTTGAAGCCGGTGCAGATGCACCATTTTCTTGTCAGGGTGGCGTATGCACAACCTGCAAGGCCAAGCTCATAGAAGGCACGGTAAGGATGGACAGCAACTTTGCGTTGACAGATCAGGAGCTGAAAGAAGGGTACATACTGACATGTCAGGCACACCCAACCAGCAAGAAAATTAAACTTTCATACGACGATTGATTACGCTGCAGCTCAGGGTACCCCAATGAACTTGTGGGTCTGTAGACTGATGCGCCAGTCGGGATGTTCACGAATGTAGTTCAAAATCAGCGGAACGCTCGTATCGCGTTGATCCCATTCGGGCTGAAAAAAACATGCGGCTTCCGTTTTCAGACGGTCTGCGTGCTCTTGTCCCCATATCAGGTCATGCTTGTTGAACACAATCACTTTCAACTCGTGGGCTTTCTCGTAGAATTCATCGCGGGCAGGTTTGAACTTTTTAGGCGATAAGGTGATCCAATCCCACTCCCCTGTCAAGGGGTGTGCACCGGAGGTTTCAAGATGTGTGCGCAGTCTGGCGGCCCGCAGCGCTGAAGTCAATGTTCCGAGGTTGTGCATGCAAGGTTCTCCACCTGTGATCACCACAACTCTCGCGCCACTATCGGCTGCAGCCTTTACAATGCTTTCAATGCTGAATTTGGGGTGGACTTCAGGATCCCAGCTTTCTTTAACATCGCACCAGAAACATCCTACATCACAACCACCCAGGCGAATAAACCATGCAGGTACACCAGCGTGAAAGCCTTCACCTTGAATGGTGTAGAAACTTTCCATAACAGGAAGCATTTGAATGGAAGTGCTCATCGCTGCAAAGATACACAGTTCAGCAGGGTGAGTCGAGGTTCATCGCAGACAAGCGAGAAAAGTAAAGCGCCGGTTTAGGGAAGAACAACGTGGACATAGATGGAAAAGCAGTGACCGTATCCTTTCTTCGAAGCGCTCGGGCATCTGTTATGCAACGTCTGCCTTTGCTTTTAACCTCCGCCGGATTGACTCTCGTCTCCTCCGGAAGACACGGCAGATTTCCTATTTGTTCAACCTTCTGCCGGCGCTTTTGAATTGTTGTTAAACAACCCAACTGTGCGTTGGATGTGTTGAAGTTGGCATGAATATCTTTGCAGACCAAATTTTGACTCAGTACCTTATTCACAATGAATCAACTACGGTTTTCAACAATTGTGCATAACGTATTTGAATGAACCATCGCCGTTGGCTCAAGATGCACTCTCAAACCTCGCAATCTGCATTGTGTACTGTGCATTCGGCATCGCGCATTTTGCATTTGACTACTTTCCTGCTCCTTTGAAGTGGTCGTTCTTTGAAGCAAACAAGACGTTGAAAGTTGTGAGGCTGCCATATGCGCGGCTGATGTATTGCTGCAAGTGGAGCCGGTCTTCGTCGTCAAGCTTCTCGTGATTATTGATGTTCTGTTCAAGCACGCGCAAGCGCTCACGCACCATCACAATTTTATGGAAGAAGGTCTCGACGGGCACTTCTTTAGACTGCGTTTCGGCATTACCCGGCATCAACACCATTTTACCTCCTTCCCATCGTCCCCCCAGCTCGACGTAAGTGGTGTCTTCATAGTATTGCTCAAACACATTGCTCACGGCATCCACTACATCTTCGAGGGTCACCGATCGGATATCAGCTTCCGACACCTCCAAAATTTTAAGTCCGTCAAAGGCCTTGGCAATCTCTTGTTCTCCTTCATTCTTGAAGTAGATACGCCAGGTTTTTTCATGCTCTCCGAACACGACCCCTTCGCCAAATGAAGGATGCTCTACTTTTGCACCGATACTGATCATTTCAGGAAGAATTATTTCGTGCGGAAAGATCGCGAAAAACCTTCAACTGTCAGCGGCTCGCTGCCTACCGTTCTGCCCGATGGCACACTCGCCCAAAAAGACCAACTTTTCACCCTGATACTAAGCAGGTTGCCCATATTTTTGTATCTTTCGCCTCAACCAAAAGCGTATTGTCTTGACTAACTGCGTGAAACTACTACGAATCATTGCCATGTCAGTGATGTTTGTCTGGCTCCTAGTCGGCACAAATCATATGCTGCTTGCGCAGAGTCCGTTCACCGGTATCGTGATTGAAGAAGAGCCCATTCCTCCGGCCATCGCGGCTACTATACAGGCGCAGGCCGGCTTCAACAGCCTTCCAAGAACGTGGCGGGTTTATGTATGTGTTGACTCTCCGCTCTGGGAGTTGCAAGCGGTAACCGGTACCTTCGAGGGGGGCATCTCTTATCCTTTTATCGTTGATTGCCCTGCCTGCACGGGAACCGACAAGTTCTATCAGCACTACGATGATGTCATCATGACTTCCTTCAGCCAATTTGTCGGCAATAACATCAACCCTGCTTTTTTTGCAATATCAAATACCCTTGAATACGATTCTTGGTTTAACATTGGCCAGCCATACCTTCAGGTCAGTGGTTTGCAATGGGTGCCTGATCCGAATCTGAATCCGGCAATTGCCTTTGAGAACGGGGGGGCTCTGGTCGAAAATGCCACGCTCGTAGGTTCAACAGTAGCAGGCTTCTGGTCACCTCCAAACCCGCAAGGAATCATGGATGCTGACGGACGAATTCTAATTGCGCAACTGACAACCGATGGCGTCTTCACCGGTATTTGTACTTTTCAATTCAGAAGGCTCAACGCGGATCTTTCCGTCTTCCTTCCCGTAACGGTTGAAAAAAATTACAACGTCACCTTTACCAATCAGCCGGGTCAATTCGTTGAAACGTGCGAGCAGCTTTTTCTACCGGTAGATTTAATGGAGTTCAACGTTGCGGCTTCTCAAGACCGTGTGAATATTCTCTGGAAAACAGCCAGTGAAGAACACGCCGATGAATTCATCGTTGAGCGCAGCACAGACCTTCAAGAGTGGAAAGAAATCGGACGTGTACCTGCCAAAGGTTATTCAGAAACGGTGCAGGAATATTTCCTTCCTGATCTAGACCCGTACAGAGGAATCAACTACTATCGCTTGCGTCAGGTTGATTTTGACGGAGAGTTCGAGCTTAGCGACGTTCGTTCAGCTGTGTTTAGGTCATACGATATTTCGCTCTATCCAAATCCTGCTACCCAGCATGTCTGGTTCAAAGGTGACCTTGAAGGTGTAGAGCGCATCCGCTTTATCAGCATGCGCGGACAGGTGGTACTTGAGCAATGGGGCAAAGGTGAACCCATACGTGAAATGGATGTTCACTCGCTGGCAGCGGGCACCTACGTGGTGGAAATCATTTACCCTGATGGCATGTCATTCCGCAACACGCTTCAGGTCACTAAATAATCTGTAAAGGATTTAGTCGTTAGTCGGCAACCTCACCGTAGAGATCGTAGAAGTCTGCATTTGTGATGTGCACCTTCGCGAAGTCACCTAATCGAAGGTGCGTGTGGTCTTCCTGTTTCACCAATACTTCGTTGTCAACCTCCGGAGAATCATAACAGGTGCGACCGATGAAATAGCCTCCTTCAACCCGATCAAACAACACCTTGAATGTCTTACCGATCTTAGCCTGATTGAGTTCGTAGGAAACCTGGCTTTGAATTTCCATGATCTTTCCTGTGCGCGCCTTTTTCACTTCAGCCGGAACATCGTCTTCAAAGTTGAAAGCGTGGGTATTCTCCTCATGTGAATACTCAAATACTCCGAGACGCTCAAAGCGCATCTCCTGCACCCATTCACACATTTCATTGAAGTCTTCTTCCGTCTCGCCGGGATAACCACAGATCAGCGTGGTTCGTATGGCTACGTCAGGCACTTTCACTCGAATTTTTTCAATCAGTGCCGTAGTCTTTTCGCGCGTGGTTCCCCGACGCATGGCCTTGAGCATGCGCGTGCTGGCGTGCTGCAGCGGCATATCAATGTAACTGCAGATTTTCTCTTCGCGCGCCATCACTTCGAGAATATCTTCCGGAAACCCGGTAGGAAAAGCATAGTGCAGTTTAATCCACTCGATACCTTCAACCCTGCACAAAGCTTCCATCAAGTCTGCAAGCCGACGCTTCTTGTACAGATCGAGACCGTAGTACGTGCTGTCTTGTGCAATGAGTAAAAGTTCTTTCACACCTTTTGCCGCGAGGCTTCGTGCCTGCTCCACAAGCTCTTCGATCGGTGTGCTGCGGTGTTTGCCGCGCATAAGCGGAATGGCGCAGAACGAGCATGGTCGGTCGCAACCTTCTGAAATTTTGAAGTACGCATAGTGAGAAGGCGTCGTGAGCAAGCGCTCACCTACCAGTTCTTTCTTGTAGTCTGCCTTGAGCGTTTTGAGCAGCCTCGGCAATTCGCGGGTGCCGAAGTAGCCGTCTACTTCGGGGATCTCTTCTTCGAGTTCATCTCGGTAACGCTCGCTGAGGCATCCGGTGACGTACACCTTATCGACCTCTCCTGTTTTGCGCGCTTCAGCAAATCTCAAAATGGTATTGATCGACTCTTCTTTGGCGTTATCGATAAACCCGCAGGTATTAATAATCACAATCGATGAATCGTCGTCGGGAGATTCGTGGTGCACATCGTACTTATTCGCGCGCAGTTGAGCCATGAGCACCTCACTGTCGAAGATGTTCTTGGCGCACCCAAGGGTCACCACATTTACTTTGTTCTTGCGAAGTGTTTTTGTTTTCACGCGTCTTCTGCAAATAAGCTGTCTACAAACTCGAATTTATTAAACACCTGAAGGTCTTCCATGCCTTCACCCACGCCGATGTACTTGACCGGGATTTTGAACTCGTCGCTGATACCGATCACAACGCCACCTTTGGCGGTACCGTCAATCTTGGTCAGTGCCAGCGCCGTCACTTCGGTTGCCTTCGTAAACTGGCGAGCCTGTTCGATGGCATTCTGTCCGGTAGAACCGTCAAGCACCAGCAGCACTTCGTGGGGAGCACCTGGCACTACTTTTTCCATCACCCGTCTGATCTTTGCCAGCTCATTCATCAGATTCACCTTGTTGTGCAAACGCCCGGCCGTATCGATCAGCACTACATCTGCATCTTGTGACACCGCACTTTGCAGGGTGTCAAAGGCCACTGACGCAGGATCTGCGTTCATTCCCTGAGAGACAATCGGCACACCGGCGCGTTCACTCCATATGGTCAGCTGATCCACTGCGGCAGCACGAAAGGTATCGGCGGCACCCAGCACAACCTTTTTTCCAATGCTTTTAAACTGATAGGCGAGCTTGCCGATGGTTGTGGTTTTTCCAACGCCATTGACCCCGACTACCATGATCACATATGGCTTGTGCTGAACCTGAGGAACTTCAACCTCACTTGCCTCTCCCGAATTGCTTTCAGAGAGGAGTTCGGCAATTTCCTCTTTGAGAATACGGTTGAGTTCTTCAGTGCCCATGTATTTATCACGGGCCACCCGCTCTTCAATTCGCTCGATGATCTTCACCGTCGTGTTTACTCCCACATCACTGGTGATCAATACCTCTTCGAGGTTATCAAGCACCTCGTCATCTACCCTGCTCTTACCGGCAATGGCTTTGGTGAGCTTAGAGAAGACACTGGTTTTTGTTTTCTCAAGTCCTTTATCAAGGGTTTCTTTCTTCTCTTTATTGAAGAAGCGTTTGAAGAGGCTCATTAGCGTGTAATTGCGGTGTACGAAGATACGAAGCTTGCGCAAGAAGCAACGCCCCGCGTGTAAGCACAAAAAAACCGGCTGCAGGCAGCCGGTTCATTATCGTTAGTGTATTCGATCATGACTGACCAAACCAATCGTTCACTTTATCATTGTGTACGATCTCCTCTTTGAACATGTAGGCACCGGTTTTGGGTGAGCGCATTACTTTGATGCACTTGGTGTGTTCTTTACCACCACCTGTCTGGAGAGATGCTACCGTCTTCTTAGCCATGACTTACTTAATTTCTTTGTGAACAGTATATTTACGCAGTACCGGGTTGTATTTCTTCAACTCCATACGATCCGGTGTGTTCTTGCGGTTTTTCGTAGTGACGTAGCGCGATGTACCGGGCATACCAGAGTTTTTGTGCTCCGTGCACTCGAGAATTACCTGAACGCGATTTCCTTTTTTCGCCATTTTTTCTTTGACTTTTGCGGGACGGCAAAGATAGTCAATCTTTTTCAAAATACCACAGCTTTAGCACAGCTTCCCGCATCCGCCGCTTTCGCGGCGATAAGAACAGCAAAAACTCGCTGATTCATTCACGAAGCTACGTTGAAAAGATGACAGGAAAGTCCAATATGGCAAGGCTTACCGCGTTATTTTTGATGTTCGGTAATCACCATATGGCGAAGAATTCAATTAAAAGCAAGGCGGCATCGGGCGAGGCAACGAAGCAGAAGCAGCGCAGCTCACCCAAGGGCAAGTCTGGCAAAACCACGCGAGGCCTGCGTTTGCCCTCCATGCCGGAGTGGTTGACAGATGAGCGATTTCGCAAGATTTTCGGCGTTTTCCTGATCATCTTGGCCGTCTTTCTCCTTCTGTCAGGTGTTTCTTTTCTAATGACGGCTAAAAATGACCTGGTGCTCATTCTGAATGACCCTGAACTGGCCTCCGACGGCACGGTTGAGACCTACCGCAATCTGCTTGGGCGCATGGGGGCACATGCCGGATACCTTATGATGTATCGGGGCTTCGGTATAGCCGGGCTCTTCATTCCGTTTCTGCTTTTCCTCATCGGCACACGGATCGCATTCCGCAAAAAGCTGCTGCCTTTTGGTAAGTCGATTCGCCTTTCGTTACTGGCCATGCTGATCATTCCCTTGCTGATTGGCTTTCTGTTTCATGACAAGCAAGAGGTGCAGCAGCAAATTGAGATTACCTGCAATGACAATCTCGTAGGACTTATGGGGCAGTACCTCACGCGCTGGTCGGTCTTCACCCTGGGCGGAGTTGGTACTTTCTTGCTGCTCTTGCTTGTGATCGGCTCTACCGTGATCTTTAATTTCAATCCGCCCCTTGATAATCTGAACCTCCCTCCTGCCTTGCGCAATCTGCTTTCACGCCCTGTTGCCTCCGCAGCAGATCAGACCGAGGCTCCTGAAGAAGAAGCGTCTCCGCGCAATCGTCAAAAGCATGAAGAAACTACGCTCACTGCACCATCGATTGAAGAGGACACCGAAGAACACCGCACCAATAGTGCACTTGACGAACTGATTGGCTCTGCAACGGCTGATCTCACTGACACAGCTGACAATGAAGAAGGCCCTCAACCTGAACTTGAAGAGGATCCGGTGACCGCACTTGAGCTGGATCCCGAAGTGGTTGATGACACTTTAGATGATTACGCCGCAGAAGCGGCGGATGCGAACACGCCGGGTAAAAACGAAGAGGAAGACGATCTCGAAATTGAAGTGAGCGCTGAAGAAACAGAGCTCACTGAAGATGAAATCGACGAGCGGGTGCAGGAATTCGGAGCGTACGACCCTAAACTCGACCTTGCACGTTACGAATTACCCAACATTGACCTCCTGGAAGCGCATGGTTCAGGACAGGTGAAAGTTGACAAGCAGGAGCTCGAAGAAAACAAGAACCGAATCGTTGAGACCCTGCAGAACTACAAGATCGACATCTCAAAGATCAAGGCCACCGTTGGACCAACGATCACGCTGTATGAGATTATTCCGGCTCCCGGCGTTCGAATTTCCAAAATCAAAAACCTCGAAGACGATATCGCTCTGAGTCTTGCCGCTCTCGGAATCAGGATCATTGCTCCAATTCCGGGCAAAGGAACCATCGGTATTGAGGTTCCGAACTCTGACCCAAGCGTGGTCTCGATGCGCTCACTTATTGCCAGCGACAAGTTTCAGGGTTCTGACATGCAACTCCCTATCGCAATTGGGAAGACCATATCGAACGAGACCTTTATGTTTGACCTCGCCAAAATGCCTCACTTGCTGATGGCAGGTGCTACCGGGCAAGGTAAGTCGGTTGGACTCAACGCAATGCTGGTCTCTTTGCTTTACAAGAAGCACCCGTCACAGCTCAAATTTGTACTTGTTGACCCCAAAAAGGTTGAGCTCACCCTTTTCAATAAAATTGAACGCCACTACCTTGCGAAACTGCCGGGTGAAGAAGAAGCCATCATCACAGACACCCAGAAGGTGGTCACCACTCTTAATTCATTATGTGTTGAGATGGATCAGCGCTATGAACTGCTGAAAATCGCCCAGTGCCGCAACATTAAAGAATACAATGGGAAATTTGTCAAGCGAAAGCTGAATCCGGAGAACGGACACCGTTACCTGCCTTACATCGTGCTCGTGGTGGATGAGTTCGCAGACCTCATCATGACAGCAGGTAAAGAAGTGGAGACACCGATCGCGCGTCTGGCTCAACTCGCTCGTGCGATAGGTATTCATTTGATCATTGCAACCCAACGTCCGTCTGTCAACATCATCACCGGAGTGATCAAGGCAAACTTTCCTGCGCGCATTGCCTTCAGAGTGACCAGTAAAATTGATAGCCGCACGATCCTTGACGCCGGAGGTGCAGACCAGTTGATCGGGCGGGGCGATATGCTTTTCTCCACAGGTAGCGATCTGATCCGCATTCAATGTGGATTTGTGGATACCCCCGAAGTTGAACAAATCACTGAGTTTATAGGGAACCAACAGGGCTATCCTGACGCAATGCTCCTCCCGGAGTATGTTGACGAGAATGCCTCAGAGGCCGGCGGTCTCGATGCCGAAGACCGCGATGAACTCTTCGAAGAAGCAGCACGTGTAATCGTTATGCACCAGCAAGGATCAACCTCACTCTTACAGCGTAAACTGAAATTAGGCTATAATCGCGCCGGAAGACTGATTGATCAGCTTGAAGCCGCAGGTGTCATTGGTCCATTTAAAGGAAGCAAAGCCCGCGAAGTGCTGATAGCTGACGAAATGAGTTTGGAACAGTTATTGCGTAGTGAAGGCTAAATAAAGAAACAAGACCATGATTCGATTTTTGACAAGTATGCTCTTTCTCGCTGTGATGCTCCCGTCACAGGCGCAGAACAGCCAGGCCATTTTAGATGAACTTAGCAAGAAAGCGAAAGATTACCAAAACGTATTCGCTACGTATTCTTCGCGGCTGATCGATAAAGCAAACGACATTGACCTGAAACAAGCGGGTGAGGTATACGTAGAGGGCGAAAAGTACCACCTTGAACTCGGCGACTACGTGATGATCACAGACGGTGAAACACTATGGACCTACGAGAAAGCCACTAACGATTGCTACGTTGACTACCTTGAAGATGTGAGCGGTGATGAAGCCATTACGCCTTCCAAAATGTTTACCGTTTGGGAACAAGACTTCAAGAACGAATACAAGCAAACCGTTCAGGAAAATGGAAAAGCGCTTTATTGGATCAACCTGTATCCGCTAGATCCGGAAGAGAAGCCCTACCATACAATTCAGCTATATATTGACAAAGCTAAAATGGAGGTGGTACGCATTGTGGTGAAAGGACGCGACGGCAATGATGTGATCTACACATTAGACACATTCAAGCCTAACACATCGATGCCGGAGGGTGTATTTCGCTTTAATCCGAAAAAACACCCTGGCGTAAACCTCATTGACAATCGCATCTGATAAACTACCCAAAGAAACACGCAATTGGATAAAGGCTGCCACCAGGCAGCCTTTTTTTGTGCACACCGGTGCACAATGTGTGTGTTTATACCCGTTGCAAAGCGTCTGTTCTGCTGGAAGGGTGATCATTCGGTTTGCGAAACTAATTAATTTTCAGTATATTATAGTAGTATGAAACAACAAAACAATAATAACAGACGCCCCCCACAGCGGGTCAGAAAATTCGTAAGACGTTTAATGATAACCCTGGTAGCAGTCAGCCTTGTATGTGCTGCCGCTCTATACATGATAGAAGTGGTTCATATTAACTGAGGGTCATCAGATAAAGGTTGTGGTGTCGCATCCCGGGTCGAAGTTTATGTGTGACCTTTCAGCGAAAATGTGTTTTTTTGCACTTCGTTGAGGGTCCCATAGCTCAACAGGATAGAGCATCTGCCTTCTAAGCAGACGGTTCGGGGTTCGAGTCCCTGTGGGATCACCAAATAAAACCTCATCATCTATGGTGAGGTTTTTTACGTGTATAAAAAAAGCCATCTGCATAGATGGCTTTTTGGCTTTGCTGTGATGGAGCTTACTTCCTTCCGGAGGTTTGCTCAGTAATGTTATCAAACTGACTCAATACGTCTTGTTTCTTGCCCCCTTCTATGGCGAGTGCAATCACTTCTTCAACGCGTTGCTGAACGACGTTCTTTTTGTCAACTGACTGAAGATGCTCAGACATCCATGAGAGACTCTTGTAAGTACGTTTCAAGTCTGCCTCTTTCAGGTTTTCTTTTTTACGACCACGACCTCCTTTAGCGTCTTTCAGCTTCTCTTTGTCTTCAATCACCTTTTTGATATCGGTCAGCGCCTTCTGATATTTCTTCGGGTCATAAGCATCGTAACTGGTCACGATGTTGATTGCCTCAACCATACCGATCTGTTTGGTCTTGATCATTTCTTTGATCGAAAGCGGGAACCAGTACAATTTGCTGTACTGTCCGATAAAGAGTGCAGACTTACCCGAAGCTTCAGAAGCCTCTTGAATGGTGAGGTATTGCAGTGCTTCATGAATAATCTCTGATCTGCGAATGACATCCGCTCCTTCTACTGTTTTGAGGTTCTTTTTAACCTCTTTAAGCTTCTCTGGTGATGCTTCTTTCTTCGTTCTCATAAATATTTGTTTTTGATCCTACCACAAAGGAAAGTAAATTTATTTACTCTCAAAAAAATATTTTCAGCCGCTATATTCACAATTATTAACAACGAAATTAACAGTGGAATTCGAAGAAGGGATGAAAAATCAATCAGTTGATATTCAAAGCATTCTTAAGCGCCGCGTGTTCAATGGGTTTTATCAGATAACCCGATATCTGTTTATGTGCCTTTGCTCTTGCACTGTCTCGATCGTCGATAGAAGAAGTCAGGATAAAAATGGACGACTTTTTGTCGATGTGTTTTTCTACTTCATCTAGAAACTGCCAGCCATTCATCGCAGGCATATTGAGATCAAGAAAGATATAGTCAGGTTGTCTTCTTTCAGTGCAGATCAGACGAATGACCTCTTCCGGGTTTGAGAATACTTCTATGGTAAGATTCGGCTGAATACGGCTCAACATGCGCTGCGTGATCATGGATGCGATTTGATCATCATCCACAACGTAGACTAATTCGTTTCCCATCTCTTCAACGTAACATAAAAAGTTGTTCCTCTGTTTATTTCACTTTCTGCGCGAATACTTCCTCCCATAGCTTCAATCTGCATCTTAGTGAGATAAAGGCCAAGCCCGCTTGACTCGGGATGGTTGTGAAAGGTCTTATACATCCCAAACAACTCACGTCCGTATTGGTCAAGATCGATACCTGAACCGTTATCGCTGAAAACAAGTTCTACGTACTCCCCTTTTGCCTGGTGGCATTCGACTTTAATCAGAAGGTCTCTTGATGGTGACCTGTACTTGATCGCATTGGTTAGTAAGTTCAGGATAATGCTATCGAGGTATGCGGGAAAAACGGCAACCTGGTCTTCAGTGCGCAGACCGTTCTCTAGGCGAACCTCCAGCCGCCTCATTTCGTTATTCACAGCAATAAGTGCGTCCTCAAAGGCTTCTTTCAAAGATACTTTACTTAGGTTCAGCTCTTTCGTAATATTCTTTGACACGATCTCATTCAATCCGTTAATGGTGCTGACCAATTTAGTTGCACTTTCATTCAGTAGTGAGAAATACAAATCGCGTTCCTCCTGAGTTGACTCATTTGCGTGCAGCTTTAGCAACCCCTGAATATTTCCGGCATGTGACCGAATGTTGTGCGAAGTGATATACGCAAAATTGAGCAACCTTTCATTCTGACTCGCGGTCACATTCATAAGCCTGCCGAGGTCTTTATTCTGCTGCTCCAGTACCCGTTCATTTTGCTGCCTCCGAATGGCATTACCCATGCTGTTGCAAAAAGAGTGTAAGACAGAACGCTCATCATCAGACCAGCTCCGCTCTTCTTCGCAGTCATCAAAACCGACGAAACCGTAATAATTATCAACATCTACAAAAACGGGAAGCAATAAAATGCTCTTGATTTTCTGACTTGAAAGGATTTCCCTGGCCTCTGTACTTTCAATTTGGCGCACAATGCGCTCCCATGATTCACCTTGAATAAGCACCTGGTGAGCATCGCCCATACTGTCTGTGGGGATCCCCTGAAGCTCGGGGTTGTCAATCTGAGGTTCACTGTGTCCGGAGTTCCATTCCACAACCTGACTGTATGAGCCTACGTCAGTTCCTGACTTATTGGCTTTAAAAAGATATACCCTGTCTACACCGGTTGCCTTTCCTAGTGCAGAAAAGCTTGCAGACAGTGTTTTTCGAAAATCTTTCTCCTGGAGCAGTCTTTCTATACTATGCGAAAGGGCGGAGAGAATGGATTGCTTCCGTAAATTTTCAGATTCCAGGCGTTTCATTCGATCCACATCTTGCACGATACCGTAAAGCGCAGAAGGCTTTCCGTCACGTACTTCCCTGTTGCCCTGACTACGAATCCATTTTAAACGACCGGTTTCTGCTTCTCGGATTTGCAATTCAAGATCCCAGGTCGTGCCATCTTCAAGGCATAGATCAACAGCGACTTTTAAGCGCTCAATTGACTCTTTCTCGAGTGAATCGTAAACTGTGCGAAGCTTAATGAGCGTGCCCCGTTCTATGTTGTATATGCCATAAACCTGATCTGTCCAGCTCACTTCTTCTGTAACCAAATCAAGCCTCCATCCGCCTACAACAGCAAGCTCACTGGTCTTTTCGAGCATATCCATTATAGCATGCTTCTCATGCTCTTCCTGAATCTGCAGATCTATGTTTCTGACAGATGCGACAACGAACTCTTGACCGTCAACCTCCACAATGCGAGCCAACACTTCTACATTTCTCACCTCCCCTGTCACCTGGTGGCGGTGCTTGCCCCTGACCCTTGAAAGCTTCTCACTCCTCAGATGCTCTACATGCTCACTCCAATCATCAGGCCCCTTAAAGTTTTCTTCAAAGTGCCATACATAGAGATCCCTACCATCAAGCAGTTCCACACCAATGTTATCAGCCGCACGTCGGTTGGCATAAAGGAGTTTTCCCGATAAGTCTGCGAATTGAAAGGCATCATCTGACTCATTCAGAAGCACCTCCATCAACTTCTCGTTCCAATCTTTTTTGTGCATGTACATCGTCCTTCCCAAGAGCTGCAAAGATCAGTGATTTAAAAACATCTTACGCAGGATACGATAAATGTCAGAATTCTCTTACATCGTAAAATCTAATTTGCGCCTTTCTGAAGTCACCGAGGTGATGGGTCAATAACCTTGCTCCCATCCATCTAAGTACAATTCATACTCGCCGAGTGCCTCTAATCCCATTGATAAAAATAAATCTTGCATGAGCCAGAAAGGTTCAAAGCGCTTTCATCGCCTTATATATCAAATGAATGGGGAAGCCCATTACGGTATAAAACGAACCATAAACGCTCTCTATCGCGAGCTTTCCAAAGTCATCTTGTGCGCCATAAGCACCTGCTTTATCGAACGGACTTCCGCTGTCAAGATAGCTCTCAATCAATCGTTCATCCAGCGCGCTGATGCGCACTTCTGCACGATCTGAAAACACTGTTCTTTCGGATCGGTAAACCATGCAAACACCGGTAATCACCTCATGGGACCGACCAGAAAGCTGACGCAGCATCCATTCGGCCTCTGCGCGGTCTGCGGGTTTATTCAGCACTTGATCATCAAGTACCACCGTTGTATCTCCGGTTAGCAGAATTTCATCCTCCCCAAGGTCGGAAAGCAAAGGTTCTGCCTTGAGCTCAGCGAGGAAAGTCGCCACCTCTGCTACCGGTAAAGTTGAGGGATAGTGTTCATTTACCTCACGCGTTCGCACCACTACAGGTAAACCCAGCGCCTTAACCAACTCTTGTCTTCTAGGAGACTGACTAGCCAGAACAAGGGTCTTTGTTCTTAAATGAGGAATGATAAAATCCATAGGCTCAATTTGTGATTTCAAAGTTGAAAACTCCGCGGTAACCAAACAAGTCCTGATGTGCAAATAGCTAATTTTGCGTCATGCATGAAACGATCCTCATTCTCGATTTTGGTTCGCAATACACGCAACTCATCGCGCGACGCATTCGTGAACTGAATATTTATTCTGAAATCCACCCTTGGAATAAAGCACCTGAGCCAGGTTCCCATGTCAAAGGTGTTATCCTTTCAGGAAGCCCGTTCTCGGTTCGTGATGAAAAGTCTCCCAATCCGGATCTTGCTGCTTACCTGGGTAAACTGCCCCTTCTCGGTATCTGCTTTGGGGCGCAATTACTTGCTCACCGAAATGGGGGCATCGTTTCTCCTTCCACTATCAGGGAATATGGACGTGCAAACCTCGAACACATTGCAGATCACCACCTGCTAAAAGGAATGACGCCCGGTTCTCAGGTGTGGATGTCACATGCAGATACAATTAAAGAATTACCTGATTCATTCAAGGTTATCTGCTCAACCGAAGATGTTGAGGTGGCCGGATATGCAGTTGAAGAACAGTCTGCTTTCGGAATCCAGTTTCACCCTGAAGTGTATCACACTACCGAAGGAACTGAGCTCTTGCGCAATTTCGTTGTTGATATTTGCGGGTGCGCACAAGACTGGACGCCGAAGGCTTTCATTGAAGAAACGGTAGCGTCGCTTCAAGAAAAGATTGGCGATGAGCAAGTGGTGCTGGGGCTCAGCGGTGGGGTTGATTCATCTGTGGCCGCCATGTTGCTCCACCAAGCTATTGGGGAGCGGCTCCACTGCATATTCGTAGACAACGGACTACTTCGCAAGAATGAGTTTGAAGAGGTTTTAAGCAGCTATGAAGACATGGGGCTCAACGTTACAGGAGTTGCTGCGTCCGATCGGTTCTATACGGCACTTAAAGATCTCTCAGACCCCGAGGCCAAGCGAAAAGCAATCGGAGGCACCTTCATCGAAGTATTCGATGAAGAAGCCCACAGGATCCAAAATGTGACCTGGCTTGGGCAAGGCACTATCTACCCTGATGTAATTGAGTCTGTAAGTGCTACAGGAGGTCCAAGTGCTAC
The DNA here is from genome assembly GCA_018402085.1 of Flavobacteriales bacterium. GTDB lineage: Bacteria > Bacteroidota > Bacteroidia > Flavobacteriales_D > Sanyastnellaceae > Sanyastnella. The sequence goes on from JAGYJM010000002.1 coordinate 1,926,632, forward strand.
CATCAAATCGCATCACAACGTAGGTGGTCTTCCTGACTACATGAAGCTCCAAATTGTTGAGCCACTTCGTCTGCTCTTTAAAGACGAAGTGCGTCGTGTCGGTCGAGCCTTAGGCATCAAACCGGAAATCCTTGAACGCCACCCCTTTCCAGGGCCCGGTTTGGGTATTCGTATTCTTGGTCATATTACTCCTGAGAAAGTCAGAATGCTTCAAGAGGTTGACCATATTTGGATTAGCGGACTGAAAAAACGGGGGCTTTACAATGAAGTATGGCAGGCCGGTGCCATACTTTTGCCCGTTCAGAGTGTTGGCGTCATGGGAGATGAGCGTACTTATGAGCAGGCTGTTGCGCTGCGTGCCGTAACTTCAACAGACGGAATGACTGCCGACTGGTGTCACTTACCTTATGATTTCCTCGGTAAAGTATCGAATGAGATCATCAATAAGGTAAAGGGCATTAATCGCGTTGTATATGATATCAGCTCAAAACCACCCGCCACAATAGAATGGGAATAATTTTAGACCGACAACCGCTTCTGTTTTTGATCTTTTTGCTGGCATCCATTGCGCTGTTGCCTGCACAAGGTCTTACGCAAAACAAAATCACCGTTGAGCGCAATGATACGCTCTTCTACGTGCACGAGGTAGAAACCGGGCATACTCTATACAGCATCTCTAAACTCTATGGTGCAAATGTGGAGGATATTCAAGATCAAAACCCTCAAACGCTTACAGGGCTCAAGGTAGGTCAGACCCTCTACATTGAGGTGAGTGAAGACCGTGTAGAGAACCCCGATGAATGGACCAACCCCATTCGCATTGAGAACGGGATGATGATTCATCGTGTGAAGCGGCGCGAAACACTTTATGGGATCAGCAAGCAGTACAAGACTGATATCAACCGTTTACTTGAGCTCAACCCGGGTATTGATAAAGGGTTGAACCCTGGTGATGAGCTGAACATCCCACCAAATGACCTCGATGAACCTGCAGCTCCGATTCCACAGCGCGACACTTCTGACGTTTGGATGCGACACCGTGTTGCCGGTGGTGAAACACTGTATAGTATTGCGAAACACTATGGTGTATCTCAGAAAGCTTTGAGCGATCTGAATCAAAACTTCCCGCAGGGTCTTCGTGCAGACAGTATCATTCTCATCCCATTGCGGAATGAAGAATCTGAACCGGATATCCGGCAAGAAGAGCTTGAAGTCATCCTTAAAGACAGTGTTTTTGTCAAAGAACGTTACAATGTCGTACTGATGCTTCCATTCCAGCTGGCATTGCTTGATACTGCTGAAAGCATTGATGACCCGCGTCTGAAAAGACTTCAGGAGATTGCTATGAGTTTTTATCACGGCACCCTGATGGCGCTTGATAGTCTAAAAGCTTATGGTGCAAACCTGCACGTGAGTGTGTTGGATGTAAGCTCAAATGAAGATGTTCAGCACGCACTGACTTTACCTGAGGTCAAAAACGCTCATCTGGTGATTGGTCCTTTACAGCGCAAAGCGCTGGAAGAGGTCGCCGCATTCACAGGAAAGAGGGGAATTCATCTGGTATGCCCGGTGCCACAGTCAAACCGCGTCCTCCTGAGCAGTCCTAATCTCAGCAAGGTCTATCCGTCAGAAGACTCGGAAATACGCACCATTGCGGCTCATGTGGCAAAAACACATGGCTCAGATAACGTCATCCTTATCGACACAAAAAATCTGAGCGATGCGCGCAGCGTGCAACTGTTCAAAAAGTACTATCATGCTGTCGCAATACCCCAAGACACTCTCGGCGCTGCAATCAAAGAACTGGAGTGCAGCTCCAGATTCGTAGGGAAACTCGAAGATCAACTGATTGCAGGTAAAATGAACGTGCTTGTAGTTCCAGCAGGTGACAACAGCAAGAGCATGATTGCCAATTTACAGAGCCGGATACAACTTCTCGATGATGCCTTTGACGTAAAGCTTTACGCGTTAAGCGAATGGATAAGCTATGATTTTCTTGACTATTCCTTCAAATACCGCACCCATCTCACTGTTCCGGGAAACGATTTCATTGACTACAATGCTTCCGAAGTAAAGTCTTTCGTGTCAGGCTTTCGGGAGAGGTTCAATACCGAACCCAGCGAATATGCATACCTTGGTCACGATGTCATGTTGTTTTACGGCAAAGGGCTTCTGCTTTATGGCATCAACTTCCCGAACCGCTTCGGAGGGATCGATCAATCAGATCTGCTCAGCCTTCGCTTTGATTTCAACAAGACAGGAATTGACAGCGGCTTCGAGAACCGTTACGTTTACTTGCTTGAGCATCGTAACTTCGCATTGCAACCTTTGAAAGCACCTCCTCTTGAAAGAGCACATCGCTAATCAGTTTCGCGATATTCAAAACTCCATTTGTGCAGGTCTGGAAGACCTCGACGGCAAAGCGGGATTCAGAGAAGACCAATGGAATCGTCCGGGTGGCGGTGGTGGTCGCTCTCGCGTTATACACGGTGGAGACCTCATTGAAAAAGGCGGAGTAAATTTCTCAGAAGTCTATGGAGAATGCAGCGCAGAGCTTCGCAAGCAGCTTCGTAAAGATGTGCATCATTTTTATGCCACCGGAGTAAGCATCGTACTCCACCCGAATAACCCTATGGTTCCTATTATTCACATGAATATCCGCTTCTTCGAACTAGATGATGGCACGCACTGGTTTGGAGGTGGTATTGATCTGACCCCGCACTACGTTGATAAAGAAGAGGCCCGTATATTCCACCAGCAGCTCAAAGAAGTCTGCGACCGTCATCATACGGCTTACTACCCTCGGTTTAAAGGTTGGGCCGATGATTACTTTTACCTTCCTCACCGCAATGAAACAAGGGGCGTAGGTGGTATTTTCTTTGATGATCTGGGGCGTGATGAAAGCGAAACCAACCAGTACTTTAATTTCACCGTGGAGGTCGCACATGCTTTCGTGCCTATATACTCCCATCTTGTGAACAGAAAGCGCCATTCTCCATTTAAAAAAGAAGAGAGAGAATGGCAGTTGCTACGCCGAGGACGATATGTAGAATTTAACCTCGTTCATGATCGTGGTACACGTTTTGGCCTTTTGTCTAATGGTCGCACCGAGTCTATTCTGATGAGTCTGCCCAACGTCGCTTCATGGGAGTATATGCACGAACCGGAAGCAGAAAGTCGGGAAGCTCAGACTCTCGCCTTGCTTAAGAAAGGTATTGACTGGCTTCAGTAAAGGGTTGAATTCCTTCGGACTGTCATTCATTATCAGCATCTTCGCTTAAAGCGTACTCAGCTACTATGCCGAAAACTTTATATGAACGTTTCAGAAAAACAGCACTATATTGGATTCATAACCAGCATTTTGCCACCGCTCTATTGTTTCTGGGAGTGGTTATTGCGCTGGTCTGGGCGAACAGCCCGTGGTCAGATTCTTACTTCCACCTCTGGCACTATCGGTTCTCAGTGGGCACAGATGACCTCACACTCAATAAGGATCTTCATCACTGGATCAACTATGGACTGATGTCTATGTTCTTTTTTGTGGTTGGACTGGAGATACGAAAAGAGCTCATCTCAGGAGAATTGAGTACGATTAGAAAAGCCGCAGTGCCAATGGTGGCCGCCTTAGGCGGTATGGTGTTCCCTGCTGCGATTTATGTGTTCTTTAACTGGGGAAAACCCGAAGTAAGCGGTTGGGGCATCCCTATGGCTACTGACATAGCTTTTGCCCTCGGGTCAATTGCCCTCGTTAGAAAACACTTTACAAATGGCATCATTGTCTTCCTGACTGCGCTCGCTACCGTAGATGATATTGCATCTGTACTGGTGATTGCCATCTTCTACACACCCAATATTCAACTGGATGACTTAGGCATCGCATTCATTTTTCTCGGCCTTATGTACGCCGGTAACCGCATTGGAATTCGGTCAACGGCTTTTTACTTTACGCTGGGTGTATTGGGCGTATGGCTCGCTATCATGCTAAGTGGTATTCATGCCACTATTGCAGGGGTGCTTGCCGCGTTCACAATACCTGCCAATGTACAGATTGGCAGGCGTCAATACGCAGAAGGACTTAACACGCTCACCGAAAGGTTTGAGGAATCTAATATTCATAAAGGCCCTCTTCTTAGTGAAAAACAACTCGATACCATCTCGAAGATCAAGTCTCTCAGCAACAAAGCCGGCACCCCCCTTCAAAATCTTGAGCGCTTGCTCACGCCGATTGTTCAACTTGTAGTAATTCCTCTTTTCGCTGTGGCTAATGCCGGGGTGCAACTTGACAGGGTGACCATAGATAGCTTTGGCAATACCATCTTCCTTGGTGTATTTTTTGGTCTGGTCGTAGGTAAGCTGCTGGGTATCGTTTTTGCGACCTACGTAGCAAAAAAAGCGAACATCGGTATCCCTCCTGCCGGAAGCAACTGGATTCATATTTCTTCCATAGCATTGATTGGCGGAATAGGATTTACGATGTCTCTCTTTATTGCTGAACTCGCTCTTGACAGCGAGGCAAATTTGAATTCAGCCAAGCTCGGTATCCTTTTAGGATCACTCGTCGCAGCCATTGGAGGGCTTATTCTTGCTAAATTCTCGAACGTATTTAGAGCCAAGATGCCTGAATTGGAAAGCTGAAGATTCCTTTTATCGCCAAAATGAATCGACTCATCGAACAATACGTCGCAGTAATCAAGGTTTCTTTCTACTTTTAGGGAAAGAATTGATGCGTGCCCCTCTCTTCTCAACCTTATGCTGCGCATGCAGAAGATCCGAATGACGATCACGAATCTGTCCGGAAAAAGACCGATCCTTCTCGCAAGAGGCGCAGGAAAGATGCACTGAGCCATCGTGTAAGGCATTATAGAAAACAGTGCGAAAAGCGAAGTAACACCCTCGAAAAAGTAGAGGGCTATGTGCTGATGATGGTGACCATCATCGGCTTATCTATGGTGGTATTTCTCGCTGTAAGCCTTCTTGCTGACATAGAATGTGCACTCTGTATGGATATTCTAATCAGTGCAGCCGTGCTCGTTTTAACAACCTGGTCATTCTTTAAAACCAGGGTACTCATTGCTGAAGCGATCTACAAGAAGCACCGCAAAAAACAGAAGTCTCGATTCTATTCTAGAAAAGCCCGTAGGTATTCGTCTTCCTAGCGCACCAAAAATCTTTGTGCTGATGACATGCCATCTTCTCTCCGCAACAGAAACAGGTACAAACCACTGTCCCACGAGCTTACATCTAACATCAATGTATTGGTCAACAGCGAGTTGTTCCAAACCATTCTGCCGGCGCCATCGTAGATTTCTGCCTCTACGTTGCCTGACAGATAGTGCCTCAGATTGATCACTTCATCGGCGGGATTCGGATAAACATTGAACGCAAAACCCTGTTGCTCTGCTACTTCCACGGTGGCCTCCTGAATATCCACCCGGATCTCCGCAAAACCTGAGCATGCATCTCCGTTCCAGTTATTCTCTACACTAACTAATAAGTACCGACCGGTGGCTCCTTCCAAATCAGGACCGGTCACTCCGATGTAGTCATCATTTCCGGGCGCTTCAGGTACTTCGAAGGAGGTTACCGTTTCCCATTCCTCTCCATCCAGACTGACTTCGAAGAAGCAATTCCGCACACCTTGTCCCGTTGAACCGGGTACATTCAGGTTCCATATGTGTGTTGCGTACATCTGATGCGGCTCTCCTAGATCATACATGATCCAGTGACCTTCAGGGCGGGCACTGTTCGGGTTCTCGCTTGTTTCACAAGAAAGCCAGGCATCATTCCAGTCAATACTATGTGAACCAAAATCGCATTGGCTTCGACCGGTGACCGCAAAAAGCATTAATGCTATGTAAACTGTAAGCTGCTTCATGATATCTTAAATATTGAGGAAGCCGATCGGCTGGCCGTCGTTGATGTCAATAAAGTTGTTCAGATTCGGAAGTATGTACTCCATATCTCCGGGAGACACCCCCATCCAAAGCGCAAGCTCCGCAAAATACTCATCCGCGGAGGTGGTTGGAACAATTACTCCGTTGCCCACCTCATCATCACTACCGAGCGCCAGGTTCGGATATTGACCAAATACCTGCCCGCCGTTTACAGCCCCCCCCATAACGAGGGCATTTCCGCCCCAGGCATGGTCTGTGCCATTGCCGTTTGAAATCAGTGCGCGAGCGAAATCAGAGATGGTGAAGGTAGTCACACAATCTGACATGTTCAGCTCATCCATCGCTGCCTGAAATTCACCCAGCGCCTGGCTCACTACCGCAAGCATGGCTTGCTGATTATTCAATAACTCATCGTGGTGATCCCAGCCACCAAAGGTGAGAAAGTAGGTTTGTCGGCTATGACCAAGTGATTCATGCGCAGCAATGCTCTTGGCGATCATCTCAAGACTCTGAGACATGGGATTCTCCTGATTGAACGTTGTTGCGAATGGAGGCACCCCAGCAATTGATAAGGAGAATAACTCGTGCTGTGATTGTGCATTGTACACCTTGTCACGGTAGGTTTGCTTGAAGATGTCAGTGTATTGTTGATCCAGCAGGCTTTGCGCTGAATTTGAGAGAAGTTGATTGAAGGGGTCGTCTGCTTCGAAAATCTGGATACCCACACTTCCAGTCCCGGTATTTTGAATCGCGAACTCAATCACGTTATTTCCCGTCTGAAAGGCATTGACGCCACTCAATGAAATACTCATGCTCACATCCTGGTTGTCGTTCAAGGTGTGCAAAATGTCTGCCATACGTCCGCCCCATCCTTTTGAAGTGCGTTCTTGCGGCAAACTGGTCTGCCATTGTTTGATCTGATCTGAATGCGAAAGTAGTCCGAGCGGTAGTGGCACCGTTTGATTCAGCACATCTTGCTTGGTGGTCGGTTGAATCATTGTACCAACATTCGATACAAAAGCCAGCTTATTGTCATTAAACAGCGACTGCACCTCCGGCATGCTTGGGTGCAAACCATACTGAAGACCGTTTCCGTCTGTGAAATTCAGCGGAAGAAGTGAACCCTGCGGCAGCGCCAGATTTGATCTTGAGGCAGCATAGCTTTGGTAAGAATCTGCCGACGAAGGAACGACCATGTTATAGCTATCGTTTCCACCTGCCAGTAAAATACAAACCAATGCTTTGTAATCACCATTCAAAGGCATGCCGGCTAAAGGTGCGGGCTTTGCCAGCGCGCTCATCATCCCCAGGTTGAGATAAGAATTCAGAAATGTCGTTGATCCGACCAGCGCACAGCTCGCCTGACCAAGAAACTTGCGGCGGGAGATTCCCTTTCGATGCTTATTTCTGGATGACATAGTCAGGACTGATTAAAGTGAGAAAAATTCCGGCTTTCACAGCCGCGTTTTGATCAAATAAGGCCAGTAACGAAACCGACTCAGCGATGCTGTCTTTTGATTCTTGTGACATAATACCTCCCGTGAAGAGAATATCGAGGCGATCGAGGAGTGCGGCAGCATTGGTTGCGAGGGCAAGTTCATCATCAAGATCCAACAGTACCTTGTCTTCAGGTAATAGCGCAAATGGATTGCTTTCAGGGATACCAGGCACCAATGAATTCGATAAGGTTGAGACTTCCATGTACTCATCAGCAAGCAAGGCGAAATACATCAGATTCACCCAGTTGATGGAGGTTGCCGAGGTCAGTATCTCGAACTCAGGACCTACCAGTCCGGCATCAAAAATAGGGCCGTGGGGTGAGTGTGACGGAAGAAAGAAATTGAACACGCTTGGCGCTGCCAATGGACTTTGCGCCGTAGCAAACTCGAAAGTTGCTCCAACATTCCATAAGCGCCCTGACTCGTTGGATGCGTTTAAGCCACGCATAATCTGAGTGTAGCGCACGAGGGGCTCACGAAGTTTTCCGCTGGCGTCCATCGATATCCATTCGCAGTCACGCGCTTCGGGGTCAAGCAGAATGGCCTTAATGACTGACTTCATATCGCCGCGCACTCCATCGCCATTGTCATTGAATATTTCTGCCACCCGTTCAACATACTCCGGCGTCGGATTTGACTTCACGAGCCGCTGAATCAACTGCTGACCAATAAATGGACCAACATTTGGATGATTGAACAAATTGTCAATCGCGTCCTGGATGTCTTCCATACCACTTTGACCAGACGGTACCACCTGATCGTTTAACAGGTATTTTTCTCCAGGCTCATGCCACTCTTCATACATCACCATTGGCATCATCGTGTTGATGGTAGGAATGGTATTGTTAGGGTCATTCCACTGAACGGGGATGCCTGAGACATCTTCCCAATGCCACCAATATTCTGCCGGACCAAGTCCGGTGAACACTTTTGCGAATTCCTGTATGTCTTCATTGTCATAAGTAGGCACGGGGTTGTCGTTCTCATCTAGCACCAGCGTACCATTCGTATTCAACTCATAAAGACCAATCGTGAAAAGCTGCATGACTTCACGGGCATAATTCTCATCAGGTTGAATATTATTACCGGGGTCGGCCTTCTCATTGTTCAAGTGGGTCAGGTAAAACCCCATAGAGGGATGCAAGGTCACTTCTTCAAGGATGTCGCGGAAATTGCCGAAGGCATTGCTGTATAGCACGTCATAATAGTCTGCCAGGCCATGTGCCGCCAGCTCCAGTTGAGACTTGTCAGAAATCACAAAAATCTCGCTGAGAGCGAGCGCCATGCGCTGCCTGAGTTGGTCTTCACTCGTCATACTGTTGTGCCACCAAGCCATCCTGAAATAAATGTAAAGCGGAAAGATGGCTCCATTTCCAATGATTTGATCCTCGCCCCAATCTTCAATGTAAGCGTCTACAAAATGATTCCAGATCGTATCTGTAGTATCGAGATAAGAAGCCATTGGTGTGGCATACTGGCTATCGATCCAGCTTTCAGGCCCGATGGCTGCTACCTCTTCAATTGATTCCCAATCAGCTCCCAGTGCTGCCTGACCGAGAAAGCGTGAAGCATCCTTCAGGTGCTGGTTGAGCCCCATTCCGTTAATGGTTGATTGGTGAGAGGTGCCGTTTGACTGGCTGCTGGATGTCACAGTTACGCCGTTGTCTTGCCCTGCACCGAAATGGTTTTGCCATTCCTGGGCATAACCTTGGCCAATGAGCGCAGAGCATGCAATGATGAGTAGTATTCGCATGGGTAATCCGGTTTCAACAACCTCAATATAAGGTTATTCTTAAAACGCAATACCCTCTTCAGACGTTACAGATGTATTAAGGTTTAATCCCCAACCTCTATTTCCAGTCCGTCTTCAGCAATCTGCACATTTGCCGGCAACTCGGCAGAGACATCGCTATGAAGCCCCATAAGATGACTGATGTGCGTGAGGTAGGCGCGCTCGGGCTTAAGAATTCGAATAATCTCCAGTGCTTCTTCAAGGTTGAAATGCGATAGGTGGCTTTCTCTTCGCAGCGCATTGATGACAAGATGCCTGACTCCACGAAGTTTATCAAACTCATCGGGTTCTATATAGTTGGCATCCGTAACATAGGCGAAGTCTCCAATCCGGTAGGCGAGTACCGGCATTTTGTGATGCATCACCTGAATCGGAATCAATTTAAAGTCTGCGGCCTGAAAAGGCCGGATGTCAATTTCGTGCAAGCTGATCTCAGGTACTCCCGGGTACCTGATTTCTGCAAAGACGTAATGAAATTCTCGCTTTAAAGCCGTCTGCACACTCGCAGAGGCGTAAACGTCCATTTTTTTTCGTTGTCTGAAATTAAACGCCCGGATATCATCGAGCCCGGCAATATGGTCTTTATGCTCATGTGTAAACACCACTGCATCAAGACTTTCTACACCTGCACGAAGCATCTGCTGCCTGAAATCCGGACCGGTATCTACCACGAGGTTTTGTCCGTTCCGGCTCAACATTATCGAAGACCTGAGACGGTTATCACGCGGATCATCAGAAGTGCAGACATTGCAGTCGCAGGCAATCACCGGCACTCCCTGAGATGTACCTGTTCCAAGAAAGGTTACCTTCATGAAACAAAGGTAATAAGTGGATCAAAGCTGCAGGCTGCAGAGTCAATGAACTTCTGTTCTGCAGCCGTGTACTGAAATACAAAAGATGAGACGAATTTTAGCAATCGTGTTCGCATCCGCCGCTTTTGCGGCGAACGCACAAAATGAACACTGGAGTATCATAAAAGCACCGGTGCCCTGTTCAGGCTATGAGGGACAAACTTACTGTTACCAATTGATGGCACCGCAAGACAGCGTTTTCAGGATGACATATGACACCGTTACAGGGATTGAAAAACTACGCGGTGATACCTGTCAAGTGAAAATGGTAGAAGAAGTGACAGACCACCCCGCACCTGACGAATCGCCCCTTACATACCACATTCTCAAAGTCATTCGGTGTAAAAGCGACTGAAACCCTGAGCAGATTGGTGTTTTTTGCATTGAACGCCTAATTTTGAGTACTACACATGGCATCTGCTGAAACAGGCCAGAACTTCTTGGCCAGCCACACCGCGTTAACGTGTAGTGCGCTAAAACAAGGTTTTGCGCCAGGTTGCCTGCGAAGTGGGAGAGGCGTGATGCGAATCCCGAAATCACAACTTATCAATTGATAACCAATTATTTAAATATCGTCACAATCTATGAAAAGATGTGGATTCATCATCTTGTTCACGTTCTTCGCCTGGGCATTGGCCATAGCACAAGACTGCACAATACTGTCGCCGGGTACGGTTTTAATGGGGCAGAATGATTACATCGAGTATCGCACAGGTAATATGCCCATTGTGTTATCAATACCACATGGCGGCTCATTGACACCTTCTGAAATACCTGACCGGCTATGTCCTGACTGCGTTACCGTCAATGACGCATTCACCATAGAGCTGGGCACTGCACTTTCTGACTCCATTCATGCGATCACCGGATGTCGTCCGCATGTGATCATCAACCACTTGGATCGGATCAAACTCGACGCTAATCGCAATCTTGCAGATGCTGCGCTCGGACATCCTATTGCTGAGCAGGCATGGAATGACTTTCACGGCTTCATTGAGGATGCTAAAACGTGTGTAGAAGAGCAGTTCGGAACCGGCTTGTACATTGACCTTCATGGCCACGGACATACAATAGAGCGCATCGAGTATGGCTATTTGATTTATGAAGATGAACTCGCATTTGACGAGTCGGTTTTAAATTCAACGACTTATGTCAATTATTCGTCGCTCAGAAATTTGGTCGCGTTTAACGTGATGGGTCTCCAGCATACAGACCTTCTCAAGGGCGATTTTGCTCTAGGGAGCTTATTGCATGCACAAGGCTATCCTGGAGTGCCGTCTTCAGCTGCCCCTTATCCGCTTCCTGGCGAACCCTACTTCAGCGGCGGTTACAATACGGCAGTGCACAGTTCTTACAATGGTGGCACAATAGATGGGGTTCAAATAGAATGCAATCAGGCTCTGCGATTTGACCCGGAGGCAAGGGATATCTTCGCCGGAGCCCTGGCTGAGAACATTGTGCAGTTTGTGGAATACCACTATGGACATTCATCATCAACCTGCGCTGTGAGTATCTCAGAGCACGAAGACAGTAACGTCGCGATGATTCATCCCAATCCCGGCTATACGCAATTTCAAATTGCACCTGCTATGTTGAAGAACCTCGAGCGCCTATCCATTTTTGATTCACAAGGGCGGCTGCAGCAGCAAATCCCTCCTGAAACCGAGTATATTCATATCGAACGACCGGGAGTCTATATGGTGGTTCTTCGCTTGAAAGATGGGCGTGAGTATAGCGAACGGATTATCAGTTTGCATTAGCGCCGGTACATAGGACTAAGATTACCAAACATCAGGATAATGATCCTAAACTCCAGAGGGTATCGACAGCATCATGTCACGCTGCCGTTGCTGACGATCGTGTTCGCATCCGCCGCTTTTGCGGCGAACGCACAAAATGAACACTGGAGTATCATAAAAACACCGGTGCCCTGTTCAGGCTATGAGGGACAAACTTACTGTTACCAATTGATGGCACCGCAAGACAGCGTTTTCAGGATGACATATGACACCGTTACAGGGATTGAAAAACTACGCGGTGATACCTGTCAAGTGAAAATGGTAGAAGAAGTGACAGACCACCCCGCACCTGACGAATCGCCCCTTACATACCACATTCTCAAAGTCATTCGGTGTAAAAGCGACTGAAACCCTGAGCCAAGTTTGTCACCGTCAGTTTTACCGCCTAAATTTGGATGACTCGTTAAATATTGCAGGTGGAAATTGACAGGGTAGTCTTATCAGCGAAGCAGAAATCGCTGCGCGTAAACTTAAACCAGGACCTATATGGTACCTTCGCTGAAATCGGTGCCGGACAAGAAGTGGTACGGCACTTTTTCAGAGCCGGAGGCGCTTCCGGGACCATTGCAAAAACCATCTCTGCTTACGATAAAGACTTCAGCGATGCCATTTATGGTCGCGAAGCCAAGGGCCGGTACGTTTGTAAACCCAGGCTCATGAAGATGCTCAATTATGAGTATGGATTGATGGAAGAACGTCTGGATCGCGATAAGCACCCCACGAAGAAGTTCTTCGCGTTTGCCAATACGGTGGCGACGATCAACTTTCACAAGACTATTCAGGGGCACGGCTGGTTTGGGGTTCAATTTCAGACCTCTCCTGAAAAGCGACCCAACACGGTTGTTCTGCACGTGAGGTTTCACGAAAACGACAGCTTGCTGCAACAAGCCTCAGGCGGAGTTCTCGGGGTCAACCTGATTTACGGTTGTTTCTATTTCTACAAGAAGCCAAATGAGCTGCTTAAAAGCCTGTATGACAACCTTGACCGTGATCGCATCGAGATTGATATGATCCAAATGAACGGCCCGGATTTTGAAAATGTTGACAATCGTCTCCTCAGTCTTCAACTCGTGAAGAACGGCATGACTGATGCAGTGATTTTCTCACCTGACGGACGTAATCTGCAAGCCGCAGACCTTCTGTACAAGAAGAATATCCTTGCGATCCGAGGCAGTTTTCGTCCGGTTACCAAAGTGAACATCGACATGATCATGAAAGGCTACTCGATGTTTGAGGCCGAGCGCAAAGTGGATCCCGACAATGTACAGGTGCTCTTTGAGATCACCCTGAATAACCTGAAGGCTGAAGGTGATATTGATGAAAAAGATTTTCTTGACCGCGCCGATATTCTCTGCTCGCTTGGTCAAACTGTGCTCATCTCGAACTATCAGAAATACTTCAAGCTCGTAGAGTACTTTTCTCGCTATACCAAGAAGCGAATGGGGCTTATCATGGGGGTGAACAATCTACTTGATGTGTTCAATGAAAAGTATTACCGCGACTTGAATGGGGGTATTCTTGAAGCGTTTGGTATTCTCTTCTCTCGCGACCTGAAGATGTACCTTTACCCCTGGCGGGATGAGAAAACCGATGAGCTGCTCACATCTGAGAATGCGCCCATCTACCCTCGCCTCAAACCTCTGTATGGCTACCTGACTTTCAATAAGCGCATCGTTGACATTGAGCACTACGATCGTGAAATTCTGCACATTTATTCGCGTCAGGTATTAAAAATGATCCGCGACGGTGAAGAAGGTTGGGAAGAAATGGTGCCCACATATGTAGATACCATTATCAAAGAAAAGCAGCTCTTTGGTTATGCAGGTGAAGAAGACACACCCGAAGAAGAGACTCATAAGGCTACACGGAATTAATTACCGGTTTGTATTCCAATCTTAATCTTCTCTTTCCTTTTCCGCGCGAAAGCGCGGGATGCCTCGGTACACACAACTCACGCAAATGCTCCGCTGATTCAGGGGAGCTACAGATGCCGCGCAGGGGCACTCGGATGAGGGGCTTCAGGAGGCCTGTGTGCCTCTAACAACAGGCCAAATGCCATAGAGACGAGGAATGTGACAGGATATAAAAAAGGCCGCCCAATGGCGGCCTTTTTCCTTATAGCTGAAAGACAGTTTATTCTGCTGTCGCTTCTTCTTTTGCTTCCATAAGTGCATCGTACTCTTCTTTCGAACCGACAATATTCTTGTGGAAACGACGCATCCCTGTACCAGCAGGAATGAGGTGTCCGACAATCACATTTTCTTTCAGTCCCATCAGGAAATCCACCTTACCGCTTACTGCAGCCTCGTTAAGCACCTTAGTTGTTTCCTGGAAGGAAGCAGCGGAGATGAACGACTTGGTTTGCAGCGAAGCACGGGTGATTCCCTGGAGCAGTGGTCGAGAAGTTGCCGGTATCGCTTCACGCGCTTCCACAACTTGTTTATCACGACGTCGAAGCATCGAGTTTTCGTCTCTGAGTCGGCGGGCACTTACGATCTGCCCCAACTTGAGATTTTCAGATTCTCCGGCATCGGTCACCACCATCATACCGTAGATGCGATCGTTTTCTTCCATGAAGTCGATCTTTTCTACGTTCTGCTTTTCGAGAAAACGGGTATCACCCTGATCTTCGATCACCACTTTTTTCATCATTTGGCGAACGATCACCTCGAAGTGCTTATCGTTGATCTTAACCCCTTGCAGACGGTAGACCTCCTGAATTTCGTTCACGATGTACTCCTGAACGGCAGTTGGCCCTTCAATTGCGAGGATATCAGCGGGTGTAATAGCACCATCTGAGAGCTGCATGCCAGCTCTTACGTAGTCATTTTCCTGAACAAGGATGTGTTTTGAAAGCGGCACGAGGTATTTTTTGGGAGAACCAGTTTTAGGTTCTACGATGATCTCGCGGTTACCCCGTTTGATCTTACCATACGATACAATGCCATCCACTTCAGAAACAACCGCAGGGTTTGACGGATTACGAGCCTCGAAGAGCTCTGTTACCCGAGGCAGACCTCCGGTGATATCACCGCTTTTACCGGCAACCCGAGGGATTTTCGCAAGGATTCTACCTTCAGCGATCTCAGCCCCCTCCTCGACGGAAATGTGAGCACCTACCGGAAGTGAGTAAACTTTAGCCACTTCTTTGCCTTTCACGATATGGATCGCAGGGTTTTTCTTTTTGTCTTTTGTCTCAGTGATCACCATTTCACGGAAGCCGGTTTGCTCATCCTGTTCAACCCGGTAGGTAATGCCTTCTTCTACCGCGTCAAATTTCGCGACACCATCAGCTTCACTGATGATAACATTGTTGTACGGGTCCCAGGTGCAAATGAGGTCACTTTTCTTCACGTTGTCACCGTCTTTCACCGCGAGAATGGCTCCGTACGGGAGGTTCGTTGAAGAAAGGGTCACATTCGTTTTAGGATCGATGACTTTGAGTTCAGTAGAACGTGACACCACAATTTGATCGATGGTACCTTCTTGTGACATTCTGCCTACAGTTCGAAGCTCTTCCATTTCAATGCGTCCGGAGTGTTTGGCACGAATCTCGTTTTCATCTGAGATCTTCGATGCCGTACCCCCTACGTGGAACGTACGCAGTGTGAGCTGAGTACCCGGCTCCCCAATTGACTGAGCAGCAATAACACCTACTGCTTCTCCGTCTTGAACCATACGGCCTGTTGAGAGGTTGCGACCGTAACATTTCGAACAGACCCCCATTTTAGACTCGCACGTTAGTACAGAGCGGATTTCAACTTCTTCAATTCCGTTCTCGTCGAGCATCGTCGCCACCTCTTCACTGATCTCACTGCCACCCTCGAGGATAATTTCTCCTGTTTCAGGGTGGTATATATGATCTGCAGCGAAACGTCCGACAATGCGTTCATTCAGCGTCTCAACGATATCCTCATTTTTCTTCAACGCAGTAGCAACGATACCCCGGAGAGTACCGCAGTCTTCTTCAGAGATGATCACATCTTGTGCTACATCCACGAGGCGTCGGGTCAAGTAACCTGCGTCGGCAGTTTTAAGAGCGGTATCCGCGAGACCTTTTCGTGCACCGTGAGTAGAAATGAAGTACTCAAGAATAGACAGACCTTCTTTGAAGTTGGAGAGGATTGGATTCTCGATGATGTCTTGTCCGCCTGTTGCAGAAGACTTTTGTGGCTTGGCCATCAAACCACGCATTCCGCTCAACTGGCGAATCTGCTCTTTCGACCCCCTTGCACCGGAGTGCATCATCATGTAGATCGAGTTGAAGCCCTGACGGTCTGATTCAAGACGATCCATGAGAATATTGGTAAGACGCGAATTGGTATGCGTCCAGATATCAATAATCTGGTTGTAGCGCTCATTGAAGGTGATGAGCCCCATGTTGTAATTGTCCATCACTTCCTTAACCTTCTGCTGCGCATCCAGCACCAGTGTTTCTTTCTCCGGTGGGATGATAACATCATTCAGGTTGAAGGAGAGCCCGCCTTTGAATGCCATGTAATAGCCCATCGACTTGATATCATCAAGGAACTGCACAGTGCGCGGCACACCAACCGTTTTGAGGATTCGCCCAATGATGTCACGAAGTGCTTTCTTGGTCAGAAGTTGATTGATGTACCCGGCCTCATCGGGAACGAGCTCATTGAAAAGCACACGTCCGGTAGTGGTTTCAATCATCTCGCTTTTGCCTTCTGGATTGGTCCAGCGAAGCTTGATATGCGAATGAAGATCGAGTTTTCCTTCGTTGTGAGCGATATTGACCTCTTCAGGAGAGTAGAAGGTCATCCCTTCACCCTTCATTGGTTCTTCTTCGGTTGCTTTCTTACCCTTTGTGATGTAGTACAGACCGAGCACCATATCTTGCGAAGGAACGGTAATTGGTGCGCCATTCGCAGGGTTGAGAATGTTATGTGAGGCCAGCATAAGCAGCTGTGCTTCAAGAATCGCAGCGTTTCCTAGCGGCAAGTGCACCGCCATTTGGTCACCATCGAAGTCAGCGTTGAATGCCGTACACACAAGTGGGTGTAGCTGAATCGCTTTACCCTCAATCAGTTTTGGCTGGAAAGCCTGAATACCGAGACGGTGTAGCGTTGGGGCCCGGTTGAGTAGTACAGGGTGTCCTTTCAATACATTCTCAAGAATATCCCATACGACCGGTTCTTTGCGGTCAACAATCTTTTTTGCGGATTTGACAGTTTTCACGATGCCACGCTCGATCATCTTTCTGATGATAAAAGGCTTGTAAAGCTCCGCGGCCATGTTTTTGGGGAGTCCGCATTCATGCAACTTCAAATCTGGACCTACAACGATTACTGAACGAGCCGAGTAATCGACTCGCTTACCGAGGAGGTTCTGACGGAATCGTCCTTGCTTACCTTTCAGGCTATCGGAGAGTGATTTGAGTGGGCGATTTGACTCTGTTTTAACAGCACTCGATTTTCGTGAGTTATCAAACAGCGAATCAACCGCTTCCTGAAGCATTCGTTTCTCATTGCGGAGAATGACTTCGGGCGCTTTAATCTCAATCAAGCGTTTCAAGCGATTGTTGCGAATGATCACACGACGATAGAGATCGTTGAGGTCAGAAGTTGCGAAGCGGCCTCCATCGAGCGGAACGAGGGGGCGAAGTTCCGGTGGTATAACCGGTACAACTTTGATGACCATCCATTCAGGGCGGTTTTCTATTCGCTGGTTCGCATCACGCAGGGCTTCTACCACTTGGAGACGCTTCAGCGCTTCATTCTTACGTTGCTGTGACGTCTCAGTATTGGCCTGGTGTCTCAGTTCATAAGATAATGAATCCAGATCGAGGTTCATCAACAAATCATGCAAGGCTTCCGCCCCCATCTTGGCGATGAACTTATTCGGATCTTTATCGTCAAGGTACAGGTTATCTTTCGGGAGGGTATCGAGAATGTCGAGGTACTCTTCTTCAGTGAGGTAATCCATGGTCTGCAGCGGATTCCCTTCTTTATCACTTGCAGGACCAGGTTGTACGACGACATAACGTTCGTAGTAAATGATCTGATCAAGCTTTTTGGTCGGGAGTCCGAGGAGGTAACCGATTTTATTCGGAAGCGACTTGAAATACCAGATATGAGCCACTGGCACTACAAGTTGGATGTGTCCCAGACGCTCACGGCGCACCTTCTTCTCGGTCACTTCAACGCCGCATCGGTCACATACAATTCCTTTATATCGGATTCGCTTGTATTTACCGCAGTGGCATTCATAGTCTTTCACCGGACCAAAAATACGCTCACAAAAGAGGCCATCTCTTTCCGGCTTGTAAGTCCGGTAGTTGATTGTCTCCGGTTTCAGGACCTCACCGTGTGACTGCGCCAGGATTTGCTCTGGAGATGCCAGGGAGATCGTGATCGTTGTGAAATCACTATTGAGTTTACTATTTCGTTTCTGAGTCATATCAATAATTGCTAAGAGGTGGGTAACTGGTGGTCACAATGACCGTTAGTCAAGCGAAATGGTCAATCCTAATCCGCGCAATTCATGCAACAGTACGTTGAATGATTCGGGGATTCCCGGTGTTGGGAGGGTTTCTCCCTTCACGATTGATTCATAAGCTTTTGCTCGTCCGATAACGTCATCCGACTTTACGGTAAGGATTTCCTGGAGAATGTGCGCTGCACCGAATGCTTCAAGAGCCCACACCTCCATTTCACCAAATCGTTGACCACCGAACTGTGCTTTACCACCGAGCGGTTGTTGAGTAATGAGCGAGTACGGACCGATTGAACGGGCGTGCATTTTATCGTCAACCATGTGGCTGAGCTTGAGCATGTAGATCACTCCAACGGTTGCCGGTTGATCAAATCTTACTCCTGTGCCACCGTCGTAGAGGTAAGTCACGCCATACTCAGGCACACCAGCTTCTTCGGTATATGCATTGATATTTGCGATTGAAGCTCCATCAAAGATTGGTGTTGCGAACTTCACCCCGAGTTTCTCACCTGCCCAACCAAGAACCGTTTCATATATCTGACCGAGGTTCATCCGGGAAGGTACCCCGAGTGGGTTAAGCACGATATCTACTGGTGTTCCGTCATCGAGGAATGGCATATCCTCCTGGCGAACAATTCGCGCCACGATGCCTTTGTTACCGTGGCGGCCGGCCATTTTATCACCCACTTTCAGCTTGCGCTTCTGAGCGATGTAGACTTTAGCCAGCTTCTGAATACCCGGAGGCAATTCGTCACCAATCGTAATTTGAAGCTTTTTACGCTTTTGCTGACCGAGCAGGTCATTGTACTTAAGGTTGTAGTTGTGCACAAGGCGTCGCACCAACAGATTCTGATCCTTATCACGCGTCCAACCGTCTGCATTCACGATAGAATAGTCAAGCGATTGCAGTGCTTTGGCTGTGAACTTGACACCTTTTTTGATCTGCTCTTCTTTGTAGTAGTTCGACACCCCTTGAGATGTTTTTCCTCCTACCAGCTTCATGAGCTTATCAACTAGCAATTTCTTCAGTTCTGCAGCTTCTCTTTCAAATTCTTTGTCGAGTGTATCAATAATCGCTTTGTCAGACGCTTTGGCCTTGCGGTCTTTGTTGGCTCGCGAGAAGAGTTTTTTATCAATGACCACGCCACGTGATGACGGCGGTACTTTGAGAGATGCATCCTTCACGTCACCAGCCTTATCACCGAAGATGGCACGCAGAAGTTTCTCTTCAGGTGACGGGTCTGTCTCCCCTTTCGGTGTGATTTTACCGATCAGAATATCACCTTCTTTCACTTCGGCTCCGATGCGGATAAGACCGTTTTCATCGAGGTCCTTGGTGGCTTCTTCACTCACATTCGGGATATCCGCTGTCAGCTCTTCTGCACCTCGCTTTGTATCGCGCACTTCCAGCACATACTCAGTGACGTGAACCGAGGTAAAGATATCTTCCCGAACTACCTTTTCAGAAATAACGATTGCATCCTCAAAGTTGTATCCTTTCCAAGGCATGAAGGCCACTTTCAGGTTACGTCCGAGCGCGAGTTCACCTTTCTGTGTACCATACCCTTCAACAAGTACGTCTCCCTTCTTCACCTTGTCTCCAACTTTGACGATCGGACGAAGGCTGATGCTTGAGCCCTGGTTGGTTTTAGCAAACTTCGTAACAGGGTATGATTTCACGTCGTCGTCAAATGACACGAGTCTGTCTTCCTCGGTCATTTTATACCGAATGCGGATTTCTTTTGCATCAACATAATCAACCACTCCATCGTCTTCAGCCCTCGCCAGCACACGTGAATCACGAGCAACGCGTCCTTCGAGTCCAGTACCGACAATTGGGGATTCCGGGCGCATCAGCGGAACCGCCTGGCGCATCATGTTGGAGCCCATCAGTGCCCGGTTCGCATCATCGTGCTCGAGAAACGGAATGAGCGAAGCCGCAATTGATGCAATTTGGTTTGGCGCAACGTCCATCAATTTCAAATCTGACGGGGGCACAACCGGGAAATCACCTTCAAGTCGAGCTTTGACGAGGTCAGTCTGGAACTCTCCTTTTTCGTTTACCTCAGCGTTTGCCTGAGCTATGATTTGTTCATCCTCTTCTTCGGCAGAGAGGTAAGTAATGGCATCTTCGCCATACTTAGCGGTTCCGTTGACCACTTGGCGGTAAGGCGTTTCGATAAAGCCGAGACGATCCACTTTCGCATAGACACAGAGCGAGCTGATCAAACCAATGTTAGGCCCCTCAGGTGTCTCAATGGTGCATAGCCTGCCGTAGTGCGTGTAGTGAACGTCACGCACCTCGAAGCCTGCTCGTTCACGCGACAGACCGCCCGGTCCGAGGGCGGAGATACGGCGTTTGTGAGTAACCTCAGAAAGCGGATTCGTTTGGTCCATGAACTGTGACAGCTGGTTTGTCCCGAAGAACGAGTTGATCACAGAAGAAAGGGTTTTCGCATTGATCAGGTCAGTAGGCGTAAACACCTCATTGTCGCGGACATTCATTCGCTCGCGGATGGTACGAGCCATACGAGCCAGACCGACACCAAATTGGGTGTACAGCTGTTCACCAACCGTGCGCACGCGACGGTTTGATAGGTGGTCGATATCATCTACGTCTGCCTTGGTATTTACCAGGTCAATGAGATAAGTGATGATCGACAGGATATCTTGTTTGGTGAGCGTTCGGCTTTCCATCGACTCTTCGAGACCGAGTTTTCGGTTAATGCGGAAGCGCCCAACTTCACCGAGGTCATAGCGTTGCTCTGAGAAGAAGAGTTTATCGATCACACCGCGCGCCGTTTCCATATCGGGTGGCTCTGCATTGCGGAGTTGGCGATAGATGTACTCTACGGCTTCTTTTTCGGAGTTGGAGGTATCCTTTTGAAGCGTATTATATATGATCGTGTAATCGG
This sequence comes from Flavobacteriales bacterium, assembly GCA_018402085.1. GTDB lineage: Bacteria > Bacteroidota > Bacteroidia > Flavobacteriales_D > Sanyastnellaceae > Sanyastnella. The sequence goes on from JAGYJM010000002.1 coordinate 1,947,841, forward strand.
CCTGATTAATATCTTCTTTGTGGAGAATAATGGTCTTCGTACCGGAGTCCAGAATTTGCTCCATATGCTCCTTTTCGAGCACCGTTTCACGGTCGATGATCACTTCATTACGTTCGATAGAAACCACCTCTCCGGTATCTTCATCAACGAAGTCTTCCACCCAACTTTTGAGCACACGGGCGGCGAGTCTTCTGCCCAGCACTTTTTTAAGTCCCGTTTTACTCACTTTGACTTCTTCGGCAAGGTCAAAGATTTCAAGAATGTCTTTATCGCTTTCGTAACCAATGGCACGAAGCAGCGTTGTTACAGGCAACTTTTTCTTTCGGTCGATATAAGCATACATGACACTATTGATGTCAGTCGCGAATTCGATCCAGGAACCTTTAAAAGGAATGATCCGAGCTGAGTACAACTTGGTACCATTTGCGTGGCGGCTCTGACCGAAGAACACTCCCGGAGAACGGTGAAGTTGATTAACGATGACCCGTTCAGCACCATTCACCACGAATGAACCTCTCGGAGTCATGTACGGAATCAGCCCCAGGTATACATCCTGAACAATCGTTTCAAAGTCTTCGTGTTCCGGATCAGTGCAATATAGCTTCAGCTTTGCCTTCAGTGGAACGGAGTATGTAAGTCCGCGCTCGATGCACTCTTCGATGGTGTATCTAGGTGGATCGATGAAGTAATCCAGGAACTCCAGCACGAATTGGTTTCGGGTATCCGTGATGGGGAAATTTTCGCTGAACACCTTAAACAGGCCTTCATTCGTTCGATCTTCCGGGTTCGTCTCCAATTGAAAGAACTCCTGGAAAGACCGCAATTGGATTTCCAGAAAATCAGGGTAATCAAAGTCGCGACGAGCGCTAGTGAAGTCGATCCGTTGATCGGAATTTTTGTACGTGACCAATGCCATTGGGTTTACAGACTAAGGGTACAACAAAGGAAAGAAATGCAGGTTCGATAAAGGTAGAAAAGGGTTTAGGCCTGAACCTGCGGTCCGGCCTAAACCCTGAGGGAGAAGTTGTTCAGCTTCTTACTTGATTTCAACTTCCGCTCCGGCTTCTTCGAGTTGTGACTTGAGGGATTCTGCTTCATCCTTCGGCACACCTTCTTTAATCGGAGCAGGAGCTTTATCTACGATCTCTTTGGCTTCTTTCAGGCCAAGACCCGTTAATTCTTTCACGAGTTTCACCACTTTCAGTTTTGCACCTCCAGCAGCACTCAGAATTACGTCGAATTCGGTTTTCTCTTCAGCGCCTCCAGCATCGCCGCCACCGGCAGGGCCGGCAACAACAGCTGCTGCAGCAGCAGGTTCAATTCCGTATTCTTCTTTGAGGATCTCAGCCAATTCGTTAACCTCTTTTACGGTGAGGTTTACGAGATCTTCAGCCATAGCTTTCAAATCCGCCATTTTTATTTTGATTTAAAAAGTTCTTGAATGAATAAATGATTATTGTTCACGCTCTGAGAGCGTTTTTACGAGTCCGGCAATGGTGTTTCCACCTGACTGCAGCGCAGAGAGCACGTTCTTCGCAGGAGACTGGAGAAGTCCTATGATATCTCCAATGACCTCCTCCTTAGACTTGATGCTTGCAAGTGCTTCCAGATTTTCATCACCAATGTAACAGTCTGCTTCAATAAATGCGCCCTTAAGAAGGGGACGGTCGTTGTTCTTACGGAAATCTTTGATCAGTTTCGCAGGTGTACTACCTACTGACGTAATCATGAGCGCAGTTTGACCTTTCAATGCATCATAGAGTGGTTCGAAGTTTTTTTCTTCGACTCGCTCCATAGCGATTTTAAGCAAGGTATTTTTAACTACGCGCAGGGTGATATCCTTTTTGAAACATTCCCTTCTCAGTTGGCTGGTCGTGAGTGAATCAAGTCCTGAGGCATCTGTCAAATACAAGACAGGGTTATCCGTCAGAATTCCTTGCAACTCATCTATCATCTGGTTTTTTTCTTCTCTTGTCATCTTCATGAAGAATTTCACCAGTTACTAAGCCGTAACTGATTTGGGTTCAACCTTCACTCCTGGGCTCATCGTAGCACTTAGGCTGATGCTTCTGATGTAAGTTCCTTTCGCCGCAGCCGGCTTCATACGCAAGAGGGTCTGTAAGAGCTCTCTAGCGTTATCAGCCAGTTTGTCGTTGTCAAAAGAGACTTTACCGATTGAAGCATGCACGATACCGTACTTGTCAACCTTAAAGTCAATTTTTCCGGCCTTTACATCTTGCACAGCCTTGCCGATATCCATCGTAACGGTTCCCGATTTCGGGTTTGGCATGAGTCCGCGCGGGCCGAGAATTCGACCTAACGCACCCACTTTCCCCATTACGCTGGGAACGGTAATCACAACATCAATGTCGGTCCACCCGCCTTTGATCTTAGTCAGATACTCATCCAGACCTACGTAATCGGCACCAGCATCGAGTGCTTCTTGCTCCTTGTCAGGAGTGCAAAGCACCAGCACACGAACATTTTTACCTGTTCCGTGTGGAAGCGATACGGTACCGCGTACCATCTGATTTGACTTTCTGGGATCAACACCAAGGCGTACAGCGATATCTACAGAAGCATCAAACTTTGTAGATGAGATCGTTTTCACGATAGAAGTCGCTTCCGGCAGTGCGTAGGCACTTTCCGGGTTAAACTTCTCGAGGGCTGCTTTCCTCTGTTTGGTTAATCTTCCCATCGTTTCAGTTTTTGATCTGACTAAAATGGCCGGTCACCGCTGATTGTAATACCCATACTTCTCGCTGTACCTGCAACCATTCTCATGGCTGACTCAGCGGTAAAGCAGTTGAGGTCGGGCATCTTGTCTTCTGCAATTTCGCGCACCTGATCCCATGTCACTGATTTCACCTTCTTTCTATTGGGCTCCGGAGATCCTTTTTTGATCTTCGCAGCTTCAAGAAGTTGAACAGCGGCAGGTGGTGTTTTGATAATAAAGTCAAACGACTTATCACCGTACACCGTGATCACTACTGGCAAAACCTTCCCGGCTTTCTCCTGGGTTCTAGCATTAAACTGCTTACAGAACTCCATGATGTTCACCCCTTTTGCACCCAAAGCGGGTCCGACTGGGGGCGACGGGTTGGCTGCACCACCGCGAATTTGCAGTTTGATCAGTCCAGCTACTTCTTTAGCCATTTTTTCTGTTTATAATTGGTCAGTCGCGTCGTACAATGGGAAGCATTAAAAAGGACATTGAACGATACGGCTGCGTATTCCTAAAAATCAGGTTTCTTTTTCAACCTGCAGGTAGCCAAGCTCCACAGGTGTTTTACGACCGAAGATTTTCACCATAACCTTCAGCTTTTTCTTCTCTTCATTAATCTCCTCAATGGAGCCGTTAAATCCGTTGAACGGGCCATCGACCACTTTGATCGTTTCGCCAAGAATAAATGGAATGTTCAATTCTTCATCGTTCTCAGCAAGCTCATCCACTTTTCCAAGGATGCGGTTCACCTCGGATGTGCGCAATGGCATCGGTTCTCCTCGCTTTTCAGCTCCAAGAAATCCGATCACATTTGTAATGTTCCGAATCACGTGAGGAACCTCTCCAACCAGCACAGCCTCAATTAACACGTAGCCCGGAAAGTAGTTGCGCTCTTTGCTCACTTTTTTCCCATTCCGAATAGTAAACACCTTTTCGGTTGGGATAAGTACTTGTCCGATGTAATCCTGAAGCCCCTGAGCACTAATTTCGCTCTCAATAGACTCCTTGACCTTCTTCTCTTTTCCGCTAATCGCGCGGACTACATACCATTTCTTATCTATCTCACCCATAGCAGCAACTCCGATCAGAGCAGGTATTCATAAAGAAAACCGATGATGCCTTTCCAAAAAACATCTTCACCGGGATTCACACCAAACACATAATCCATGAGGAAAATGAGCCCGGCAATGATCAATGAAGCAATAAATACGAGAACGGACGCCTCCTGAAGTTCTTTCCAGCTCGGCCAGGTCACTTTATTGACCAGCTCCTGGTAAGACTCTTCGACGTATGTAACGATGCTATTTGCCATCAGTATGTGATTTGCACGGGTGGCAGGACTCGAACCTGCAGCCAACGGTTTTGGAGACCGCTACTCTACCAATTGAGCTACACCCGTTTGAATATGGCGAAAGAAGGTGATTGATAAACCACCTTCTTCGCCAAATTTCCGGTTTCTAAAGAACGCTTACGCGATGATTTCAGTCACCTGGCCAGCACCTACGGTACGACCACCTTCGCGAATTGCGAAGCGAAGACCTTTGTCCATCGCTACAGGCTGAATCAATTGCACTTCAATCGAGACGTTATCACCTGGCATTACCATCTCACGGCCTTCACCGAGGAGGATTTCGCCGGTAACATCGGTCGTACGGAAGTAGAACTGAGGGCGATATTTGTTATGGAATGGCGTGTGACGACCACCCTCTTCTTTTTTCAGGATGTACACCTCAGCTTTAAACTTCATGTGAGGAGTGATAGATCCCGGAGCGGCAATCACCATACCACGACGGATATCATTCTTATCGATACCACGGAGGAGGAGACCTACGTTGTCACCTGCTTCACCACGGTCAAGGATCTTACGGAACATCTCAACACCTGTCACGGTAGACTTCATTGACTCTTCTTGCATACCGAGGATCTCTACCTCATCGCCAGAGTTGATGATACCGGTTTCGATACGTCCGGTAGCTACGGTACCACGACCGGTGATTGAGAATACGTCTTCCACTGACATGAGGAATGGCTTCTCCGTGTCACGTGGTGGAATCTCAATCCAGGTATCTACTGCTTCCATGAGCTCGAGTACCGTATTCACCCACTTCTCTTCTCCGTTCAGGGCACCGAGGGCAGAGCCTTGGATCACCGGCGACTCATCACCATCGTACTCATAGAACGAAAGGAGATCACGAACCTCCATCTCTACAAGTTCGAGAAGTTCTTCGTCGTCTACCATGTCTGCTTTGTTGAGGAAAGCAACAATGCGAGGTACACCTACCTGACGACCGAGCAGGATGTGCTCGCGAGTTTGTGGCATTGGACCATCAGTAGCGGCTACAACAAGAATTGCACCGTCCATCTGGGCCGCACCAGTTACCATGTTCTTCACGTAGTCGGCGTGACCCGGACAGTCAACGTGCGCATAGTGGCGATTAGCCGTTGCATACTCCACGTGTGAAGAGTTAATGGTAATACCACGCTCCTTTTCCTCAGGTGCGTTGTCGATTTGATCGAAACTGCTCGCCTCAGAGTAACCCGCATCAGCAAGCACCTTAGTGATCGCAGCGGTCAGAGTGGTTTTCCCGTGGTCAACGTGACCGAGGGTACCAATATTCACGTGCGGCTTCGAACGGTCAAATGTTTCTTTAGCCATAGCCAGAATGTTTAATTAAAATAATGTTCCTGTTCGTTTACATAATTCGAGCCAATGACGGGAATTGAACCCGTGACCTCTTCCTTACCAAGGAAGCGCTCTACCCCTGAGCTACATCGGCTACTTTTGAGCGGGAGACGAGATTCGAACTCGCGACATTCAGCTTGGAAGGCTGACGCTCTACCAACTGAGCTACTCCCGCTTAAGTACCTTTATCGTGGGGATAATAGGATTCGAACCTATTCAGTCTGAGACAACAGATTTACAGTCTGCCCCGGCTCTCCAACTCCGGCGTATCCCCAAAAATCCCTCATCCTGCCATTTCTGGCAGAAAAAAGAGAGCCGGTGGAGGGATTCGAACCCCCGACCAGCTGATTACAAATCAGCTGCTCTGGCCAACTGAGCTACACCGGCTTTTATCGTCTTGTCAATGAGCGCAAAAAAAACTCCCTCGTGAAAGGGAGTGCAAATGTAAGAAAGTTTTCGACCGTGCAAAATACCCGGACGCAAATTTTTTATGTGCTGAACAATCGTCTTCTCAGTGAGCCCTTGCTTTGTCTCGCTGTTTGCGAACCTGTCTGCGCAATGCTTCAACCGCTTCGTCAGTGGCTTCTTCAAACGATCGGCATTGGCGTTTGGCAAACAAGTCTTTACCTGGCACCATGAGCTTGATCTCGGCGATCTTGTTCTCATTATGCTCGTTCTTCTCAAGACGGAGGAATACCTCACCTGCGATGATCTGATCGTGGAAGGTCGTGAGTTTATTAAGTTTCTCTTCGATGAAACTGATCAGTTTCTGGTCAGCGTCGAAATGGATTGAATGAACTTGTACTTGCATAGGTATTGAGTTTAACCCTTTGGGTGATTACGCTCATGGATTCCCTTGAGCTTTTCAATTGTGTTGTGTGTGTACACCTGCGTCGCCGCTAAATTTGCGTGTCCGAGTAGTTCTTTCACGGTATTTAACTGGGCTCCATTGTTCAGCATATGGGTGGCGAAGGTGTGCCTCAGTATATGCGGACTTCGTTTGTCCAACGTACTTACTTGTTTAAGGTAGTTATTTACACGTCTGTATACAAATGACGGATACAACTTTGCACCTTTATCGGTGCAGAAGAGCAACCCGTCACCGTTGCCTTTAATGAGTTTACGTAAATGGACAAATCGGTTGATGGCTTCAGCCGTTTCATTTCTTAACGGTATCATGCGCTCTTTGTTTCGTTTTCCGAGCACTCTGATCAACCTATTCGACGAATCGACGGCATCCATTCTAATTCCGATTAACTCTGACAAGCGAATTCCGGTTTCGTAGAACAAGATCATTATCAGCCGATCACGTTCAGAATGAAAGTCTCCGGTCGCTGTCATAATCTCATCCAGCAAGCGATACATGTCACTTTCCTGCAAGTATTGGGGTAGTCGCTTTTCAGCTTTTGGTGCTGCTGTCTTGCGCACCGGATTTTGATCAGTCCAGCCTCTACGCTGGGCGTACTTATAAAAGGTAGCAAGGCTTGATCGCTTTCTGTGCAAAGTGCGGCTGCTCAGGCCCTCCCCTTTCATTTCTGCGAGCCATGAACGAATGTGAAGGGTGCCCGCCTTTGAAATTTGATCTGCGCTATAATGACGCTTCAAATAGTTACTGAATTGCTCAAGGTCAATGCGGTAATTACGAACCGTATGAACCGAAAGACGTCGCTCTGATGAGAGGTACTGAAGGAATGTGCTGAGTTCGTCCATAAAAAAAGCGGAACCCTGAGGATTCCGCTTAATTTACTAAAGTATTGTGTGATCAGAACTCTTGTTCCTGCAATTTATTTTTGTAGACTGCCTTTTTCATGGCTTCACGCCGCGCTACAGATGGCTTGACGTATTGCTTACGTGCACGAAGCTGACGCATTTTTCCGGTGCGATCAAACTTCTTTTTGAACTTCTTGAGCGCTCGCTCAATGTTCTCACCTTCTTTTACGGGAATAATCAACATAATTTTACCTCCTTCTAGTGGGCTGCAAAGATACACGTTCTTTCGGCATCTGCAAATCAGTCTTTCAAGATATCTCTTGAAATCACCAGTTTTTGAATCTCAGAGGTGCCTTCCCCAATGGTGCAGAGTTTACAATCACGGTAAAACTTTTCTACCGGAAAGTCTTTTGTGTACCCGTAGCCACCAAATATTTGCACCGCATCTGTAGAGACCCGCACTGAAACCTCACTCGCGTAATACTTTGCCATAGCAGATATGCGTGTGACGCGTTCGCCCTTATTCTTGAGGTACGCTGCCTGATTGAGAAGCATTTCTGCCGCTTCAACTTCTGTGGCCATGTCAGCCAGTTTAAAGGCAATGGCCTGGAAGTTTGCAATCGGCTGACCAAATTGTTCACGTTCTTTTGCGTATTGCTTCGAGGCCTCCATAGCTCCTTTCGCAATACCCAGTGCGAGTGCGCCAATTGAGATACGCCCTCCGTCGAGGATTTTCATGGCCTGCTTGAAACCTTCTCCAACTTCACCCAGTACGTTTTCTTCCGGAATACGGCAGTCTTCAAATATGAGCTCCGCAGTTTCACTGGCGCGCATGCCAAGTTTATTTTCTTTCTTGCCTCCTTTGAAACCAGGGGTGCTTCGCTCAACAATAAACGCTGTAATGCCGTTTGAGTCTAACAGGTCACCGGTGCGTGCAAGCACCACCGCAACATCACCGCTTATGCCGTGGGTGATCCAGTTCTTGGTGCCATTGATTACCCATTCATTGCCCTCCTTTCTGGCCACACACTGCATACGCATGGCATCAGATCCGGTATTCGCCTCAGTCAGCCCCCAGGCACCAATCCATTGTCCGGATGCCAGTTTAGGCAGGTACTTCTGTTTTTGTGCTTCACTTCCGAACATCATTATATGACCGGTGCAAAGTGAATTGTGCGCGGCCACTGACAATCCAATAGAGCCGCATACCTTCGCGATTTCTTCAATTACTGTCTTGTATTCGAAATACCCAAGACCAGCGCCACCATATTCTTGCGGAACAAGCACTCCCATCATGCCAAGCTCACCGAGCCGGTGAAACAGGTCTTTGGGGAAATGTTGTGACTCGTCCCACTCCATAACGTGCGGACGGATTTCTTTCTCTGCAAAATCACGTGCCATCTGGCCGATCATTTGAAGGTTTTCATCTTGTAAAGAATTGGCAAATGCGTTCATACGATGCAGAAGTATTTAAGTACAAGACAAGTAGGGCGCTGCCTTGTTTAACACCGGGCTAAAATAGCAATATTTCGGCAGGAGTCGCCCAGTTTAGACTCTCCTTTGAGTGCCTTGAGCCCAATCACAAATGAACAGCCCACGGGCTCCGCCCCGGCGTTTCTTAACCAACTGCCATGCTGCACATGCGGTGCCGCCGGTGGCCAGGAGATCATCATGAATCAACACCCTTTGTCCCTCCCGGAGGCTGCCCTCATGCATCTCAAGGCAATCTGAGCCGTACTCGAGATCATATTCAAGGCGGATAGTATTACCAGGTAATTTACCGGGTTTTCGGAGCGGAATAAATGGCACGTCTAGTCTGAGGGCGAGCGCTACACCAAACCAGAATCCCCTGCTCTCCATGCCAGCAACGGCTTCAACGTTGTCAGGTGCGCGTTTTACGAGCTCATTGACGATCTCCCTGCTCAGCTCTGGCTGAAGCAATAGGGTGGTCAGATCAACGAAGCGTATTCCGGGTTCGGGAAAATCCGGGATGTACCTCAAGTGTTTAAAAATGCGTTTCTCAATGATTTCCTGTGGCATATAAATAAGGTTTGATCCTCTCGGCAAGGCTGTCAGCTACCAGATAACTTGCCCGAATATCATCAACTTTTTGAAATCTTCCGTGCTGTTCGCGATATCGTACAAGTGAGCGCGCAACTTCCCAACTGATATAGGGATGCGAAGCGAGAGTGCGCACAGAGGCGGTATCCAGATCGATTTTCCGAATCAACGAAGTATCGATCGTAATGACAGAAACCAGCTTCGATCTTACTTCTGGATGCAGACCCCATACTTCAGCGAGTTGCGTGGTGTCTATGAAGCCTCCCAGGGCTTCGCGAAAGCGAAGGATGCGAACAGCAGATTTCAAACCAACGCCCCGAATAGCTGCCAGGCTTTCTTCCGTGGCCGAGTTGAGCTCTACGGGTTGCACCGCTTCAGTATATTCTCTTGCATGATGCATTGATTCCGGCTCAGTATCAGCGACTGCATTCTGCTCTGACCAATGATGAGAGGCGACTTGATTGTTATCTACACCGGTTCTTTGCTCAATGCGAATATCTTTCCGATGTCGCTCAAACCATCCTTCCGGCAACGTGTACAGGCGTCCTACATCTTCGGGCTTGTCAAATGAACCTCCGGCGTTCTGAAAATTCCGGATAACCCGCACTTGACCTTTACTCAATCCCAGTGCTACCCATCCGCTGTCTGTGAGTGTATTGGGGTCAAATTCGAAGTAGTCTTCTTTTGGTTCTGACCGGCGGGCTGCAGTTGAAAAAGACCGATCACGAGTTTCTCGCCGCCCTGTAAACCGGGAAGGTTTCAACGTTGAAAGTGAATCAGCAAGCACCTCCAGCTCCGTACTCACCTGAAGTGAGGTCAACGTTTCTTCAGGTGCACTCCAATTGCGCTTATACCACCTGAAATAAACATGCGTAATAAGAATGCATGCTAGTAAGATCAGGCCGCGGCGCTGGGCACGGTTGGGATAGAGAGCACTTTTAGGAGAAAAAAGACCTCCCGGCAAGCTAGCTATACCGTTTTATCTCACCGGAACGCACCCTGCGGAAATAATCGCGGAGGTCAGCCAATACTTCCGGAGCAAGGAAGTACAGACCGAGTACGTTCGGGAAACACATAGCGAAAATCATGGCATCGCCAAAGTCGAAAACCTGCTGGGCGCTAATCGCCGAACCGATGACAACGAAGATGCAGAAGATTGCCTTGTAAACATTCGTGGTACGCTTGTTCTCACCGAAGAGATAGGTCCAGGCTTTTAAGCCGTAATACGACCATGAAATCATGGTCGAGAGGGCAAATAGGATCACCGCAACTGAAAGTATCGTCGGGAACCATGAAATAGTATTCGCGAAGGAGCTGCTGGTGAGTGAAATGGCGTCAAGGTCTCCCGCGCGTTGATTCACGAATACTTCTGTACTCGAGAAATCACCGTAATCAGAAATGACAATGACCAGTGCGGTCATGGTACAAATGACCACTGTGTCAATGAGAGGTTCAAGTAAAGAAACCAGTCCTTCTGAAATCGGCTCATCGGTACGTGCCGCTGAGTGAGCGATAGAGGCGGAACCAATACCGGCTTCGTTCGAGAATGCCGCTCTTCGGAATCCCTGAATCAACACCCCAATCATACCGCCATACATAGCTTCGGCATTGAACGCACCGTCAAGGATGCGACCAAAAGCCGTTGGTACTTCACCGATGTTCATTAAGATCACAATGAGCGCCGCCAAAACATAGATGCCAACCATAAAGGGTACGATCTTGTCTGTCACTTTCGCAATGCTTTTGATTCCCCCTATGATAATCACCCCCACCACAATGGCCATGATCACGCCGAAGATCCATCCGCGATCGGCCAGAAACGACTCTGCACCGCCGGTTACCTGAATAAGCTGTTCGGTAGCCTGGTTGATTTGCACCATATTTCCGCCACCAAGAGACCCTCCGATGCATGCAACCGCAAACAACACAGCAAGCACCTTACCGAGACCTCCAAAGCCCCGTTTCGAAAGCCCCTTGCTGAGGTAGTACATCGGGCCACCCGAAACAGATCCGTCTTCATTCTTACGTCTGTACTTCACACCGAGTGTACACTCTACAAATTTCGAACTCATTCCGATCAATCCTGCGACAATCATCCAAAACGTTGCGCCAGGACCGCCTACAGAAACAGCCACAGCCACCCCGGCGATATTACCAATACCTACCGTACCCGAAAGGGCAGCCGTCAGCGCCTGAAAATGTGATACCTCACCAGCGTGATTCGGGTCATCAAATTTGCCCCTTACGACATCTACCGCATGCTTAAAACCACGTATGTTCACAAAGCGGAAGAAAACAGTAAAGAACACAGCGCCGAAGATCAGCCAAATGAGTACAAAGGGAATTTCTACATTCTGGTAGCGAACGCGGTAGCGTTCGCCGTTGGCAAACATCTCCCTTGAAGCGTCTACCTCAACGGTTGCACCCGGAAAGTCTTCGAGCGAGAAAGGCTGTCCGGCCTTTACATCTGTTATCTTCACCTCTCGTGATTCTTCCTGTGTGCTGATTTTGTAGGTGACCGAAAGGTCACCATCCGCCTCCTGCTCGATGTAAAAAGGCAGCCCCTTCAGGGTCTCTTTGTCTTCACCCAAATGAATGACCGGACCTTTTCCCTCATCCACTACCATCTTGAATCGCTCTGACGGCTTATCGTATCGGGCGACTTCAATCTCTTCGTCGATTGCAATTGAAAAGAACACTACCCTTCCGACAGCGGAGGTAACAGGCTCCATGAAGGCGTTGATTCTGTCATCAATGGTTTCCTTCTGATTGGTCTCGATCGGTGCTTCATCTGTATCAAGGGAGGTACGCTCATCCTGCGCTTTTGCGCAGAAAGAAATGAAGAATAAAAGGGCGAGAACAGTAAGAATGTTCCGAGAAAAGGTCATAAGGCAAGGTTTGGTGACGGCCAAATATAGCCATTCGGATGAACTGGGTTCATGTAGGTTTAATCGTGTGGTTTCAGGATTCGGTGCAAACGTTCGATTTGGTCTTTATTACCGAGCACAAACAACTTTGAATCTGGCACAATCTCCGTTTCGGCTCCAGGGTTGATAATATACTGACCTTCAGTTGTCTTGTAACCAATTATATTGACTCCGAACTTGTTTCGGATATCAAGATCTCCAATGGTACGATAGTGGTAGTCTTGCGGCAATTCTTTAAATGATATTTCTTCGAGGTTCACACTGGCACTTCCCTGAATGCGAATATGGTCAAGGAAGTCAACGACATCTGGCGTAACCACAAGAGAAGCCATATGAGCGCCACCGACCTTATCCGGCATGATGACATTGTCAGCTCCCGCAATGCGAAGTTTCTTTACCGACTCGGAGTGAGAAGCCCTTGAAATGATGGTCAACTGACGATTCAACTCGTGTGCGGTCAACACCACATAGAGGTTATCAGCATCATTCGGCAGGGTCGTAATCAAGGCTCTTGCCCGGTCGATTCCGGCGCGTTTGAGGTTTTCATCGCGTGTGGCGTTGCCCTGAATACTCCAATAAGATTTGGTGTCATTGATGTGTGAGATCTTAACTTCGTCCATTTCGACGATGATAACCTGTTCGTTCATGGCTGCTAGCTGATCGGCGGCCATTTTACCGACCCTCCCGTAACCACAAATGATTACATGGTTCGAGAAGCTGTGTATTTCTTTGTTCACTTTTGCTGCTTTAATTCGCTCACGGTATTCACCGTTGACGAAGTAAGTGGTGATGATCGAAATGGTGTATGTAAATGTACCGATGCTAGTCAAGATGAGGAAAGCGGTGAATATCCGCCCTGTTGAAGACAGTTCCCTCACCTCCTGAAACCCGACCGTTGAGACGGTGATCACGGTCATGTAGAAAGCCTCAACGTAGGTAAAACCCTCAATCAAGACATAGCCTACACTTCCGCCGATGACAATGCTCGCCAGAAGCACCAGTGCAATGCTGATGCGCGAAAAGATTTTCAGCTCAGGCCAAAACTGCATTTACAGCTCCCAGATGGTACGACGTCGCCTTGTTGGTTTGAAATAGTGCTTGTTCTCCAGAATGAAGGCCATCACCAGGTAAATGATGATGGGTGAGCCAAGGGTTATAAAGGACAAGTAAATAAACGAGAGTCGCACTCGATGTGCGGCTATACCGAGTTTTTTGCCCCACCAGGCGCAAACACCGAAGGCCTGTTTTTCGAAAATGGCCAATATTTTGTTAATCACGGCGGTTTTTGTTTAAGTGCTTGAACTCCTATGGAGCAAGATAAACATTTTTTGAGGGAACAGTACTCCCGAAATAAATGCAATTGTGCTTGTGACTCGAGCATAGAGGCTACAGGCCATCCTGACGCCTTCCACTGGCGTGCTATTCTGGTGGTCTTCCGGTTTGAGCAGATCAAACCAATCGAGAACCTGTTGCACTTCAGCCTGGTCACCCTTCAGTCGAGCGTGGTAAAATCTCAATGGTAACACGGCGTTCGCCAGCAATCGATCGGCAGCTTGTTTTCCGATGCGTTCGGTGTGGCCTTGCTCTACTTTAAGCCTGAGGTAATTCACCTCTTTCTGAACGTCGAAAAGTGCTCGCAGTTCACACAAATCTTCGGCAGCACTGACCCTTCGCCACTGAATGACATCGGCGGCGATGAGTGCTGCCAGTTGCCCGAGTCTTACCCGCGGATGGTTCGCAGGCTTCATTTTACCTTTGCGCCAGGCTGAAGGTGGTATTGGCTTGATGTTCCACATCCTGCTGTAGTGGTCATATCGGCGGCCTATATCTGCGAAGTTATGTAAGCTTTTGTCAAGCCTGTTCCAGGAAGAATGCACACATAGCACGGCCTCCAGATCACCTATTCGGTGTGCTATGCGAGCCAGACGCTGCCATGGGAGGGAGGATGCGATGATCTCAAAAGCTACCTGATTCACGCCGAAGCCAAATGCCCTGCACAGCGTTTGCCACCAAACGGCATTCCAGTCATTTCGATATTGCAGCAGCAATTCTGCAAACCGCTTGCTTCTGGTTTCCAGTCGCTCGATTGCCATGCGATGGAGCCAGGCTGCCCTCGCCGCCGATGGTACTTCCGGCAAGAATCCGCTACACGGAAACACCTCCGGAGAGCCGATGAACCTTCTGTAGCGCTCAAAGAGTGATGCATCGAGAAAGTCTTTCAAAACCAGGGTAGGCACTTCTTCTCCGGCAATGTTTATTAAAGGTTTGTCGTCTTCGAGCACGACATGCAAGATGACATTCGCGTATGCAGGGTCTCCGGAATGGCCGTGTTTATGCCATTCGGATGACTTGACATGCACTTCAACGCTCCCGATCCACAACTCCTTCCCGATGCGAAGCTTTGCTTCAAAAAAATCTGGTCCGGCGTTGCGATTCCAGTGCCCTTGAAAAAGCACGTTGATTTCTTTGCCTGAGGTGGTGCGGAGACGCGCTACAGGTAGGTGCTGAAAGCGCCAGACATATTGCAGATAGTCTTCATTCATACTGCAATGATGCGGTATGAAACGGTGCCTTCGACAAGCGTTTTACCTACATAACGAACGGCTTTACGAATGGGTGAGTAAACGTTTACTGCTTGTTGAGCAGGCGTGCCATCTCAGCTTGCAAATGCGCGGCCGCATCCGCCGCTTTTGCGGCGAAATCTTCACCTGAACCTGCATAGATAATGCCACGTGATGAATTCACCAGCAAACCAATATCCGGCGTTAATGCAGCTTCACTCACGGCACTGAGACTCCCGCCTTGTGCGCCAACACCGGGAACAAGAAAGAAATGCTCAGGTACCCAGCTTCGAATGGTCTTCATCGCTTCCGGACGTGTTGCGCCAACTACAAACATGAGTTGTTCAGAGCTTCCCCATTCTGCACATTTACGGATAACCCGTTCATGGAGTGCCGGCTCTCCGTGGTACTGAAAATCATCTGCTCCGGGATTGCTGGTCAGCCCGAGTACGATGGTCCATTTATGTTTATGTTCCAGAAAAGGCTGGATGGCATCGCGCCCCATATATGGCGATACCGTCACCGCGTCTGCCCCGAGATTTTCAAACAACGCACGTGCATAAGCTTCAGCAGTGCTGCCAATATCGCCCCGTTTTGCATCGGCAATGACCAGGCAATCATCGGGAATGGCCTCAATAGTTTGCTGCAGCACATTCCACCCGTCAGTGCCATACTGCTCGTAAAATGCGAGGTTGGGCTTGTATGCTACGCAATACGGGGCCGTCGCTTCAATGATTGCCTTATTGAATGTGAGCAGGTCTTCAGGTGTACCGCGCAAAAGCGCGGGAATTTTTTCTCTGTGGGTATCGAGTCCGACACAGAGGTAGCTGCGCTTCGCACGGATGGCACCAATGAGTTCGCTGCGGGTCATTACGCTTGTCCGGTTTTAAGTTTCTCTGCATTTTCGGCCACTTTGAGTGATTCAATGATTTCATCGATATCTCCGTCAATAATACTCTGAAGGTTGTATAGGGTGAGGTTTATGCGATGATCGGTGACCCTTCCTTGCGGGTAATTGTAGGTTCGAATCTTTGCGCTGCGGTCTCCTGTAGATACTAAGCTCTTGCGCTCTGCAGCGCGTTCTTGCTGTTTTTTTGCCAATTCACGCTCATATAGGCGCGATCGCAGCACTTGAAGGGCTTTTTCGTAGTTCTTGTGCTGAGAACGGCCATCCTGGCATTCTACCACAACACCGGTAGGGATGTGTGTCAGGCGCACGGCTGACTCTGTTTTGTTTACATGCTGGCCACCCGCACCTGAAGAGCGGTAGGTGTCTTTTTTGACATCAGCCATATTGATATTGACGTCCACTTCGTCGGCTTCGGGTAAAACGGCTACCGTGGCGGCTGAAGTGTGCACCCTTCCCTGCGACTCGGTGGCGGGTACACGTTGAACGCGATGCACTCCGCTCTCGTACTTTAAGGTGCCGTACACATCTTCTCCACTCACGGAGAATACTACTTCTTTGAACCCACCTACACTGCCTTCGTTCAGGTTGGCGACTTCCATAGACCAGTTCTTTGTCTCAATATATTTGGTGTACATCCTGAAAAGGTCTCCCGCAAATATGGATGCTTCGTCACCCCCGGTTCCTGCGCGGATTTCAACGATGACATTCTTCTGGTCATCCGGATCATTAGGTATCAAGGCGAGCTTGACCTCATCGCGCAATCTGAGCTCTTCATCGAGAAGGCTATCAAGCTCTTCTTTCGCCATGTCGCGCATTTCAGGATCCTGCTCTGACTCGAGCATATCTTTGCTGCTCGTGATGTTCTCGGTCACATTGCGGTAAAGCTCAAAGAGTTCAACCATCTTACCGAGGTCTTTGTACTCTTTCATCAACTTCGCATAGCGCTGGTTATCGCTGATAACCTCCGGGTCAACGATGAGCAAGCTGACTTCACGGTAGCGATCTTCGATCGCCACCAGTTTATCGAGTAAGTCTTTCATAGCTATGCGTTATCGTATTCGAAGGTACCGAATTGGGAAGCAATGGTGAGCCGCGGCTTCGCTGATGCTTCTACCCTACCGATCACCTTCGCATCCACACCGAAAGACTTTGCAATGTTCACCAAGTCATCCGCCGCTTCTGCGGCGCAATAAATCTCAAGGCGATGCCCCATATTGAACACCTTGTACATTTCTTTCCAGTCAGTGCCCGATTCTTCCTGGATCAATTTGAAGAGGGGCGGACACTCGAACAGCTTGTCTTTAATCACATGGCCTGCATCTATGAAGTGGAGCACCTTTGTTTGAGCGCCACCCGAGCAGTGCACCATGCCTTTGATGGCTTCACGGTGCATTTCGAGCATGGTCCGCACGACCGGCGCGTAGGTGCGTGTAGGAGAGAGCACCAGCTTACCGGCATCGAGCGGCGTATCATCAATCTTATCGGTCAGCATCTTCGTTCCGCTGTAAACAAGGTCTCGGGGCAGTTCCGGATCAAAAGATTCCGGATATTTTTCTGCGAGCAATCGGCTGAACACATCATGCCGCGCACTGGTAAGTCCGTTGCTGCCCATGCCGCCATTGTACCCGTGCTCGTAATTGGCTTGTCCGTAGGATGACAGTCCGACAATCACCTGACCCGGCGCAATATTGGCGTTATCAATCACCTGATTTCGTGGCATGCGACAGACCACCGTAGAATCAACGATAATGGTGCGCACCAGATCGCCGACGTCAGCTGTTTCGCCACCGGTAGAATGAATGTTGACCCCTTGTTGCCTTAGCTCGGCGAGCAATTCTTCAGTACCATTGATGACGGCGCTGATCACTTCACCGGAGATATTGTTCTTATTGCGTCCGATGGTTGAAGAAAGGAGGATATGGTCTGTTGCCCCAACACAGAGCAGGTCATCGAGGTTCATGACCAGTGCGTCTTGCGCGATGCCTTTCCAGACGGATAGGTCACCGGTTTCTTTCCAGTACATGTAGGCAAGTGAAGACTTGGTACCTGCGCCGTCAGCATGCATCACGATACAGTGCTCGTCACTTCCGGTAAGCAGGTCAGGCACGATTTTACAGAAGGCTTTCGGGAATAGCCCTTTATCAATATTGCTGATGGCGGCGTGAACATCTTCTTTTGAAGCTGACACCCCGCGCTGTTGGTAACGCGAATCACTCATAAAGAAAACGGGACGATCGTTTGATCGCCCCGCAAGTTACTTCGATTTCTAAAAATGCTATTGGCCCTTTTGTTCTTTCGGAACATAGTCATAGCGCAATATCCGGAACACCGTACGACGATTGGTCTGGTGGGCAGCTTCGCGCTCTTCTTCGGTTGCCATCGCCTCGATTTCTTTGTCTAAAATCTTCGGATCGCTTTCTCCTTTGCCTACCGGCTCTATTCGTTCTGTATCGATGCCTTTTGAGATCAGGTATTGCACACATGTTTCTGCACGTGCCTGGCTCAGTCGCTGGTTATAATCAGCTGCCCCACGAGTATCGGTATGTGACTCTAGCTGGATGACAAAGTTCGGGTTGCGCTCCATGAGGTCAAAGAGATAATTAAGGGAGTCAGCCGAGTTCACTTCTTCATTGATTAAGAGCTCCGATTGATCAAAGGGATAAAGCACGAGTGGGAGGTCGTACTCTTGATCGAGGATGATTTCTTTGAGGAAGTATTCACGAGCAAAGGTTGTTGACTCGCTGAGCCCAACGGTAGAGAACTGATCACCCGTTCCGATGTAGCCTTCAAGCGAGACGTCAACCGAGTAGTTGGTTTCTTTGGCGATTTCGCCGTTGTCGAGTTTCACTCCGCCGTTGCCGTCAGCAGTAAGTTCATAGCTGTTGCCATCCGTTCCCTGAACGGTTACCTTGGCATTGGCCAGCGGCGATCCGGTATCAAAATCGTAGACATTGGCGATGTAGTTAAACTCGAGCGGAGGCATTTTAAACTCGTAAATGTCATCTTTTCCTTTACCTCCGGGGCGGTTTGAGCTCAGCATCCCCTGGTCTTCATCGTCCATGAAGATGAGCCCGAAGTCGTCAGCAGAAGAGTTGATAGGTGCAGGAAGACGTTCTACATCTCCAAATTTCATGGCTTCGCCGGCATAAGGTGCTTTGAACACATCAAGCCCGCCCATGCTGCCGTGGCCGCGTGAAGAGAAATAGAGAGTGGTGTCTCCGCGGAAATACGGGAACATTTCGTCTTCAGGGGTATTCACTTTTTCACCGAGATTCTTTGGCTTTGACCACTTATCTTCTTTTCGGTCATACTCCATGTACCACAGATCTTTGCCACCGAAGCCTCCGGGCATGTCAGACACGAAAACGAGGTACATATCGCCAGGGGTCAGCGCAGGATGCCCCACTTGTGAGCTATCATTGACTTCGCGGTCGATGATATTGAGCGGCTCAGCAGGCCCGAAGTCACGTCCTCTTTTGTCGGCATAATAGATATCGCAGGCAAAGGTGGCTTTCTTCTCATCGATGCAACGTGTGAAGTACATACGCTTGTATCGGCTGTCAAAAGCCACACCACCTTCGCTGCTTGGGGTATTGATAGTATTGTTCAGTGGCACCGGCGTGCTCCACTTCCCTTTTTTGTCGCGTTCAGCTTTGAAGAGATCCATGTACGATTCTCCAGTGATCGGGTCATCGCTGCTACCGGCAGAACTCGGACGTGATGATGCGAAAACGATTTCATCGAAGCGCTTTTCACTCCAGGAAGGAGCGTAGTCGAATTGTTCGGTATTGAGCATGGGCACCTGCTCAACGATGTAACGCGAAGGCGGCTCATCCATGGCAAGCGCAAGGGCTTCACATTCACCTATCGCAGCGTTCGCCTTTGATTTATCACCGCCTTTTTCTTTGTACTCGTTATACTTTTCGATGGCGACATCAAATTTATCTTGCGCCTGCAGCACTTCTCCATAACGGAAGTGTACTTCAGGGTTTTGCTCATCATGCCGGGCTACGATGGATTTTTTGTAGTAATCTTCGGCTGCTTCGTAATTGAGCATTAAGCGGTAGCATTCTCCAATTTTGAAGTTTACTTCGCCTTTCTCATCTACGCCTTTCAGCTTGCCGTATACCCGGAGATATTCCTGAGCAGCTTCGGCATAAGCGCCTCGGTTGAAAGCATTGTCCGCCTCGGCGGTGGTGCTGTTCTGGGCCGTCACGGCCATTGCCCCGAAGGCTATCAGAATAAGCAGAAAGTAGCGTTGCACAGCGTGTCTGGTGTTGGTTCTTAACATCTTTTTCCGATTACAGAGAGCGAAAATAACTAAATAATCCACAGTTTAACAAATTGCGGCAAGCCGCATTGGATGCGGAATTCGGCACACAAGGTATTGGTTTAAGAGCACAATGCCTTCTTTGAGTTTTTCGGGCTGAAAAGCCCGGATGCTTCGGTTTGGCGCACTTCAGCGGCAGTATAAGAACGAAAAAAACCGGCCAAGCGTATGCCAGCCGGTTTTGTGGAAGTGTTGTTTACCAATTCGATGGAATTAGCGTGTAAAAAGCAATTCACGGAGCTTTGGGAGTGGCCAGAGTTCATCATCAATCAGCATTTCGAGACGATCACTGTGCTCACGTATGGCATTCATGATGGGCATCAGGTTATTGGCATAGGTCTGAGCCTGTTCGCGCACATCTGCCTCTACCCCATCAGCTTTTGCACGTTGTTCGATCAACTCATCTACAAGGTCTTTCACAGCGGTAAGATGGCCTGATATTTCACGGATCAGTTTCATCTGCGTGCTGCTCGCCTGTTTAAAATCACTGGCAGACATGATCTCTTTCAAGCCGCGTACATTGTCAACTAGTCTTGTCTGGTATGCGATGGCTGTTGGGATGATGTGATTCTGAGCGAGATCAGTACAAACTTGTGCCTCAATCTGGCGTTTCATGATGTAGTTTTCGAACTCCACCTCCATACGGGCGTGCACCTCTGCGGCGTTGAGCACTTTAAGGTCTTCAAAGAGCTTTTGAACATCTTTACGTGCCCATACGTCAAGGGCGTCAGGGGTGTTGGTCAGGTTGCTGAGCCCTCTTTTTTCAGCTTCAACGACCCATTCATCACTGTAACCATTGCCTTCGAATCGAACCGCCTTTGAGGCTTTGATCATCGCCTGAATCTCTTTCAGGATGGCCTCATCTTTTTTATCACCCTTGTTGATGCGAGCGTCAACTTTCTTTTTGAAGTCATTCAGTTGCTCTGCCATGATGGTGTTGAGCGCAGTCATTGCATTTGCGCAGTTGGCGGCAGAACCCACTGCTCTGAATTCCCATTTGTTGCCTGTGAAAGCAAAAGGCGAGGTTCGGTTTCGGTCGGTATTGTCTAAAAGAACTTCAGGAATCCGCCCGATCTCCAACTTCAGAGCGGTCTTGTCATCAGGGTTCATCTTTCCTGCTTTGATGCTTTTCTCGAGGTCATCAAGCAACTGTGAGAGTTGCGTACCGATAAAAACGGAGATGATTGCCGGTGGGGCCTCATTGGCTCCCAGACGGTGATCATTTCCTGCACTGGCAATGCTGGCACGCAGAATGTCTGCGTTTTTGTGAATGGCCATAATGGTATTCACGAAAAAAGTAAGAAAGCGCAGGTTGCTTTTCGGGTTCTTGCCCGGCTTTAAGAGATTCACACCTGTATTGGTGCTCAGTGACCAGTTGTTGTGTTTTCCCGAGCCATTTAGTCCTTCAAAAGGCTTCTCGTGCAGAAGCACTCGAAAATCATGCTTACGCGCCACCTTATCAAGGAGGTCCATCAGCAATTGATTATGGTCGTTGGCGAGATTCGCTTCTTCGAATACCGGTGCCACTTCAAACTGGTTCGGCGCCACTTCATTGTGTCTGGTGGTTACCGGGATACCGAGTTTATGCGATTCGGTTTCAAAATCTTTCATGAAGGCCATCGCACGGTCACTGATCGAGCCAAAATAATGATCATCGAGCTGCTGCCCTTTTGCGGGTGCATGACCAAATAAAGCGCGTCCCGTAAGCGCGAGGTCCGGACGCGCATTGTAGAGCGCAGCATCCACGAGAAAATACTCTTGCTCCCAACCGAGGGTCGCGTTCACCTTTGTCACATTGCGGTCAAAATACTGGCAAACACTGCTGGCTGCGCGATCAACTGCGTACAAGGCTTTTAGCAGTGGCATTTTGTAGTCGAGTGCGTGACCGGTGTATGAGATAAAGATTGTAGGAATACAGAGGGTATTACCGATCACAAATGCCGGTGAGCTCGGATCCCACAAAGTGTAACCACGTGCCTCAAAGGTGTTGCGGATACCTCCACTCGGAAATGAAGATGCGTCAGGTTCTTGCTGCACCAGCAGTGAACCGTCAAAGCGCTCAATGGCACGTCCGTCGCCAGTAGGCTGAATAAAACTATCGTGTTTCTCAGCAGTCGCCCCCGTCAGTGGCTGAAACCAGTGCGTGTAGTGGGTCGCACCTCGCGACATCGACCACTCTTTCATTGCACTTGCTACCTGATCAGCGATCGAGCGCTCCACACGCGTTCCGTTGTCTATCGCATCCATCACCTTGCGGTAGGCCTCTTCTGTGAGGTACTCGCGCATGACGTGCGGACCAAAGGTGTCTACGCCATAGAAATCGGAAATTTTCCGGGATGGCGGATTGTGATGAAGTGGTTTACGATGTAAAACGTCTTCAAAAGCTTTGCTGCGAAAAGTTGGCATGAGAAATAGGTTTATTTCATTGCAAAGGTATGTTCAATCAGGGGCTAAAAGACTAAATCTTTGTAAAATATTATGAACACCCCCTATTCGCAAGACCCTTCTCTGCAATCATGCCTATTTTAATGGTCTACAGCCTGCTTCAGCAGTCAGCTGACGGCCAAACGCGCTAAACCCAGATGTGCAAACGACTTTCAGCCGTCGGTTGGCGATACAGGAGTATGATCAAAAGAAGGTCAGCGCATCCTACAATGCTGCGCAGTACAACAGCCGTCGCACAAAGCGAGACCGCACATAGACGTTGCCGCTTAACCAAGACTGCTGAAGCAGACCGCTTACGCCAGACAGCTTACCGCAGACGGCAGACGGCAGACGGCAGACCGCAGACCGCAGACCGCAGACGGCAGACCGCAGACGGCAGACGGCAGACCGCAGACCGCAGACGGCAGACCGCAGACGGCAGACGGCAGACGGCAGACGGCAGACGGCAGACCGCAGACGGCAGACCGCAGACGGCAGACCGCAGACGGCAGACCGCAGACCGCAGACGGCAGACCGCAGACGGCAGACGGCAGACGGCAGACGGCAGACGGCAGACGGCGGACGGCAGACCGCAGACCGCAGACCGCAGACGGCAGACGGCAGACGGCAGACGGCAGACGGCAGACGGCAGACGGCGGACGGCAGACCGCAGACCGCAGACCGCAGACCGCAGACGGCAGACGGCAGACGGCAGACCGCAGACGGCAGACGGCAGACGGCAGACGGCAGACGGCGGACGCGATAAATCGCGTCCCTACTTTAGCCAGCGTTTCGCCATGCGGCGCTGGCCGTCGCTGACCACTACCTGGTAGATGCCCTGAGGCCATTCGGATGTATCCACATTCAGGATGCCGTTCGTTGCCACCTGCTCTTCTCGCAGCAGCACTCGCTGCCCGCTAAGGCTGAAGACCTCAAGACGGATGCGAGTATCGAAGTTACTCGGACGAACGTAGAGGCGGTCATTGCCCGGATTCGGATACACCTGCACTGAGTACTCCGGAATGCGCTGCTCCTCCACCCCTACAAGGTCAGTAGCGAAACTGAAGTGGTGCACGATTTCTTTCCCAAAATCATCTTCAAAATTGATAAAGCTGCCTCCCGCCACGCGCTTCAGGCGGCAGAAGCCGTTTCCGTCGTTGTTGGCAAAAAAACTGAGTCCGTCATCACCAATGTCTTGAAGGTGGAAACGGTAACAGCCTGCATTCAACTGAATCGTATCGCGGTAATTGAAGTTTGCCTCATTGTAATCATCCCGGAAGAACACCACGTTGCCGTCTGCGTCTTGAATCGTGATGCGGTTTTCCCAGGGTTGGTTATTCGTTTTCAGCCAGATGATTAGACGGTTGTCGTCATCTTCTCCTTCACCATAGGTGTAAACAGGTGGTCGCACAAATGCACTAGTGCCTGTATTATTGAACGCATTCTCATCTGTACCACCATTGGCGTTGCTCAGCTCAACCCTGAAAATGAGCTGCTGTTCTGAATCGCCCTGCCAGAGCGAGGGGTTGTCATATTGAAGCTGTACATCTTCGGTTTCAAGAAAGCCGAGGTTACCCGTCCACTCTAATGTCTGCAGCTCCTCATCTATGCCGTATGTAATACTCAGTGATGTCAATGGCTGTGTACCGTTGTTGCGAATACGAACCACAGGCTCATCGCAGATTGGATTCATACGACTGTTTACCTTGACGCTGCTTGGGGCGAGGATGTCTACCAGCTCAGCATCAACCTCAAAGTTAGGATCACCATACGCGATGATCTGCCCTTCGAATCGGTAATTTCCGTCTGGATCGAAGTCGATGTCGTAATCGACCGTGAACGAATCCATTCCTTCAACATGCGGTGTAAGTTCAAAGTTTTGGGTAGTGACTTTGTCACCCGGACACCATCCGGCGCGGTCGTATATCCAGGTGCCGCCCTGCGGGTAGAGCGGGTTATCTGCGCATTCTTGCATAATTTCCCAACTCCACTGCGCGCTACCGTTTACTTCAACGGTATGGGTATTGAAGCAGAACTCTGCACAATTGTTTCCTGACCCAAATCCGTGTCCAGATGCACGGGTTTTCAGCCTGAAATTGGTCTCATCGTCTTCAGGCGTGAAAGTGTAGTCTGT
This sequence comes from Flavobacteriales bacterium, assembly GCA_018402085.1. GTDB lineage: Bacteria > Bacteroidota > Bacteroidia > Flavobacteriales_D > Sanyastnellaceae > Sanyastnella. The sequence goes on from JAGYJM010000002.1 coordinate 1,972,306, forward strand.
GATGTTTTCGTCAAACACATTGAGGTTCTGCATGCCTTTCCAGAAGGCCTCTACTCGTTTAACTTCACGTGTAGGTGTGCCTTCAATGAACAAGAACTTCATATCAAGCAGCTCTTGCCAGTTTCCGGCTTCGAGCTCTACCATATCATGCAATAAAGGCTCATAGTCTGTAACGTCAAAAGTCCACGTCCAGCCGTCTTCCCCCATATCAAGACCGATACCGTAAGGTGTAATGAAACGACCGAGCTCGTAGCGGTCGATGATTTCAAACGGCACACCGTAGTAGCTGAGTTCGTCATTGACCACGAGCTCACCCGGAATACCAATTGCTGCGGAGTCGAGCTTGACTCCGGTTTCGTCATAGGTATAGGTGTACCCCGGGAGCCACACGTACTCTTGCTCACTAATACTGACCTGGTAGCCGTCTACAAACCATGTTGACAGAGACACGGGCGTTTGAATCAGGGTTTCAGTCATGGTTCCTTCACCTGTTGAAATGGTGTAGTCTCCTTGCTCGAGTGTGATGTGCGGACGAAAATCAATGCTCGTGCCATTGAAGAACAATTCATCAGCTTCATAGAGACGGCGCTGAGGTGCCCCCTGCGCTGTGCCGTTGAATCCGTTGCCACTGTGATCGATGACCGGTTCTCCGTCTTCTTCATTGAAATCGTAATAAACGACCAGGGCGTCGTAACCGGGATGATCTTCTGTTATGGTGCGCTGCATCCACTCACTGATGGTAGTTTCGTCGAGGGCCGTATTCCAGAGGCTGAATTCATCAACCCGACCATTGTAGTGATTTGACCAACCGGCAGCCGAGCCAATACTGAACTTCACGATGCCTTCCATCGTTCTGAAGCGATCGCTTCCTGAATGCCACAGTTCACCGTTGAGGTATACACGCATTTCACCGGTTTCGGCATTCTTGGTGAAGGCCCAGTGATTCCATTTCCCTTCGTAGTCATCTGCCGAGGCCTGTGCATCAATGCGATCATAGCCGCCATTTTGTCCGGCATCCCAATATACGCGTCCGTTACCCCATGGTAAATGGCTGTTCAGCACGCGTTGATTGTTTGCGTTCACCCCTTCAAATACGGTGCTGTTCGAAGGCTGCACTTCGGGGTCTCCGTAAACCCAGAAGCTCACGGTAACTTCATTTTCTATGCTTTCAAATGCTTCTTGCGGCAGGCTGATGAAGTCTATATTGTCAAAGCTGACATAGCGGTCTTCAGCAGCGCTTCCGTAGGCCATTTGCGGCGCAAAAGCGCCGGATGTTGCGGTGGTTCCCTGTACGGTATTCTGGTGCACAGACCATTCAAACACCAACCCTGTGGTACCGTCCCAGTCGAAAGTCTGGTAGAACGGAAAAGTGAATGCACCGTTTGGGTCAGGAGAAAACGGACCTGCATAGACTTCGGTCAAGGTGCCGTCAAACCAAGCTTCAAGAGTTGGGTTGTTGGATGTCCCGACTTTGATGCGCACAAGATCTCCCGGCGCAACCCCGGCCCCGAGCTCCACGGTGAGTTGCCCGAGCGATCCTGCCGTGATTCCTGCGGTACTCAATTCATCCGCAGTATAAAGGAACTGATAGCGGCTGCGACGCGCATTTGTGCGGAGGGCCTCATCGCTAAAGGTCTCCATGGCACCCAAAGCGTGCGTTTCAGTATTATTCGCATCCACCGCTTCTGCGGTGAGAAAAGCATACACCACCTGATCAAACTGCGGCTCTGAAAGCACCTCAGCTTCGTCAAAATCTTGTCCGCTCAAGAGGTAAAGCGGGTGTGCGAGAAGGTTCGAGTCAAGCTCTCCAGTGTGATCGTAGAGGTAATTATAGGTGAGGTAATCCCACTCACCGCACGGAAAACCGAGTCCACCCGCTGTGCCGTCTTCAAAACACTTCAACGTATAAGACATGAGGATTTTCTGGTACTCAGTACCGTCATCTTCGGGAAACTCAAACCAGCGTCGGCCCGGGCTATCGTAGTCGGTTTCAGGATTATTCTGCTCGTCAAAGGTATAGGTCTGCACCACGAGGGTATCACCGGGGTCAGCAGTCAGGAGAAAAGGCGCACTGAATGCGCACAAAATGGCTAGGAGCTGTTTCATGATTAAGGTTCTGGAAGTCGAAGATAAGAAACGTGCGGGAGATCGGGGATCGGGGATCGGGGATCGGTGACCTTCCCTGACCCGTCCTAAAAAAAGTTGACAGTATTAGAACTAAAGTACTGTTATAGGTTTACAAGTTGAAGGTTGTCCTGTTGTTGGTTGTCAAGCAGGAAGTGTATCGACAGTTTACATGGGTTGGACCTTCATTTCAAAGGGGATTGCAAACAGACAGTTTCTATCTGAACTTGACAAACAATCAATCACTTACGAACGCATCTGGGTTTCTCCAACTCCACTTAACTCTATTTTGTGGCAAGCCATTGTTGAAGTTGAGAACGGCTATTACTTTGCACGTTACTCACTCTTTGATGACCGTGATGAGATTCAATTTTATTTTGAAAGGAACCACCGTAAAAAAATTGATTCTGTAGCTAATCATCCGCTTATCAATACCTATCTAACGTACACACAGGGTTTGCCTCTGGTCAAAGTTGATAAACATCAGTCCGTGAGGATATACGCTGTTAAATTCGGTCCGATCAATTATGCTGGTCCTCCAAAGTTTGACTACCCCCTGAAGTTTAACCTGGATGATCTCGAACCCGATTCGATCAAAATCGTCAATGAATCCGGGCTGAATGGGCCGATCCATGATTTTAAAGGACTCATGAGACGTGTTGCCGGTAAAAAAAATGCTGATTGCAGATCACGCGAGCGCTGATTGATGATTTATTATTTACTGCTTATTACTTAGCATTTATTATTCGCATGGATTTGACAAAACAAGTCTCCCCTGGAATCAGGGGAGATGTCCGCCGCATGCGGCGGACAGAGGGGTGATTTCGAGTCTTTCCGGAAATTCACCGGTCAACCTCTCAGCCCCGCATCGGCGGGGCAGCTCTCCTCATCTGAGGAGAGCCTTGTTCGTTTGTTGCTTCTTTATTCAGCGCTGCGCTTCAACAAACCGGCGGCAATAGCCGCTTACCAGTGCGCGCACACTGCAATGTGCGCCTACAACAAACCGGCGGCAATAGCCGCTTACCAGTGCGCGCACACTGCAATGTGCGCCTACAATAGACCGGCGGCAATAGCCGCCGCCACACTGGGGTAGCTTGAATAAAAATCAACAGCGCAAATATGCGCTGTTCTCCATACCTCCCTACCCCGCTACCTAGCTTTTTCCCTATCTCTCTACCTCGCTAACCGTCGATCGGTCTATGCGTCGATCGGTCTACAAGTCGATCAGTCCACCCTATTTGGTATAACCCATCAAAAACCGCTGACCGCTGACTGCAGACAGCAGACGGTTCGTACCTTTGTGAAACAAGTCCACACACGTGAATACATTCGGACATCTCTTCAGACTGACCACCTTTGGTGAATCGCACGGCACTGCCATGGGTGGGGTGATTGATGGATGTCCGGCCGGACTTGAGTTGAGCGAAGCCGATATTCAAAATTGGCTCGATCGTCGCAAACCCGGACAAAGCCGACTGACCACGCAACGCAGAGAGAGTGACACGGTTCAAATCCTCAGCGGCGTTTTTGAAGGTAAGACCACAGGTACGCCCATTGGTTTTCTCATCCCCAACGATGATGCAAAGTCGAAAGACTACAGCCACATCAAAGACAGCTATCGTCCTTCACATGCCGATTACACTTACCAGGAGAAGTACGGACATCGCGACTACCGCGGTGGTGGACGCTCTTCTGCCCGGGAGACTGCATGCCGTGTTGTAGGAGGTGCCATTGCAGCCAAGCTGCTTGCTACCAAAGGCATTGAAGTCAGAGCGTGGGTTGAGCGTGTGAAAGATGTACAAATTGAACGCAGCTTTGAAGTGCTCCCCACAGTAGAGCAAGTCGATAGCAACCTTGTTCGTTGTCCGGACCCCGATGCTGCGACCAAAATGGAGGCTCTCATTGAGCAAATGCGCAAAGAAGGCAACACCGTAGGCGGAGCCATCCGCTGCGTCATTGAAGGCGTACCGGTCGGACTCGGTCAACCAGTCTTTGGAAAGCTGCACGCCGCTCTCGGCGGGGCGATGCTCGGCATCAACGCCGTCAAAGCATTTGAAATCGGTAGCGGCATCAGCGGCACGTACCGCACCGGTGCAGAAGAGAACGACCTCTTTACCTCAAAAGAAGGCATGATCAGCACGCTAACCAACAACAGTGGTGGGGTGCAAGGCGGCATCAGCAACGGACAAGCGATCAGTTTTTCGGTGGCTTTCAAACCGGTAGCGACCCTGATGCGCGACCAGCAATCGGTTGACCAGAAAGGCGAAGCCACCACGGTGAAAGGAAAAGGAAGACACGACCCTTGTGTCTTGCCCCGCGCCGTGCCCATCGTTGAAGCTATGGCAGCGTTGGTGTTGGCCGATCATATTTTGATTGCAGCGGCGGATCGTTTAAAGTGAGCCTTATCCTTATTGGCCGCACTCAGTGCCAAATGCACCAAGAAACTGGAGTAGGTCACTACTGTTGATACTTCCGTCGTTATTGAGGTCTCCAGGGCAACTAAACACGCAAGAACCGTTGTCGATTTCAGCACTTGGTTCATAATTTGAAGCACTGGCATAGATACAGCCGGCCATTTCGTCACCATCACAAATGCCATCCTGATCAGCATCATTCAAACAATTACCCTCGCAATCAAAACCGCAAGCCGGGTAAAAACAAGAGCCATCGTCGCTGGTAGCTGATTCATCGTAATTGCACGCTTCCGGGTAGGTACAGCCATGAATTTCGAATTCATCGCAAATTTCATTTTCATTGAAATCATGTAAACAATTTCCTTCACAATCTACCACTTCACTATCCGGGTAGCTACAACTTTCATCGTCACATGTTGCTTCGGGATTATAGTTACAAGCTAACTCATCTGTACACCCGGGAACGGATTCTTGAATTTCAACGGTAAAAGGTTCGAAAGACATATTATCATAAGCACCTGAAAACACCACCCCTAATTTAAAACGCCCGGGAGATGGTTCCTCGAAGGTATTAGTGCTAAACAATACCTGCCCGTTCACTGCAACAGAAATCAGTTCAGGTACGACTACTATAGTGACGCCATACCATTGACCCTGGCTTACAGGAAAACTATCATCATTAAAGGCAATTCCCAGCCCATTCACAGATATCCCCGGGTTATCGGTATTCTGCGGACGGCATGATATCCCGAGACCTCCGCCAAGCGGATCATCCTGAAACAAGTAGATAAGGTTATCGGTAATTCCTGAAGTAGCGAGTGCCTGCACATTGTAAGTACCGTATCCAAAATTCAAACCAAGTGGGTAGAAGTTATTCGGCTGCTGGCCTGCAAAATGAGTCATCGTCACTGCGCAGCTCCCTTCAAAAGCTGAGTTTGTAACATCGATGGTTCCACCTTCTGTATTGAACGCGGTTAAATTACAAGACTCGAAACCTGAGGAGAACGGCTCCCCATTATTCATTTCTTCCAAAGCAGGATCACAGTTTCCGCAAGCATCCGGGCTGACACAGCTATTGTCATCATCCGTCGCTTCTGCGACGTAGTTACAAGCAACCGGATCAGTACAGCCTGCTACTTCATTTTCATCGCAGACTCCATCGCCATCAGCGTCGTTCAGGCAGTTACCGTCACAATCGAGGTTGGGTTCAGCATACACACATTCTTCGTCAACCGCCTGGTAATTACAGGCCTCTTCATCTTGACAAATCAGTGGCTGTTGAAAGGTTGCGATGTCATTGATTTCATCTGAGGTGAGGGCTCGGCTCCAGATACCGAACTCATCGATATCACCTGAAAAATGCTGTGTGATACCCGGATTTACGGGATGAATGGCGCCCAGGTAGTTTGTCGCCGTAGAATTTCCGGCGGCATAAAGCTGATAATCCAGCGCAGAAGCGCTGGATGCTCCGTTGGCAACCTGAACGCCGTTCAGATAAAGCCGAATTTCAGCATTCTCAAACACCACAGCAAGGTGCACCCATTCATTGATCTGAATGATCCCCGTAGGACTGTCTAGCCCGAAATACACATTCTGGCTCGTACCGCCGAATCGGAAAGAGCCGTCTGCAGTAATACGCAGGTATATCGTGCGCCAGAAACCTTCTTTACCACTGATTACATGAGTTCCCGTGAGTTGGGATGGCTTTATCCATGTTGCATAAGTTACTTCACCCATCATTGCTCCTTCGAAGAAGGTATCATCGAATGCCAGGTAATCGTCAACGCCATCAAAACGATAGGCGCCACCGGGGTTTCCAAATCGATCTTCGATTAACTCTGCACCGAAAACGGTTGCGTTAACGAGTCCGGTAGCATCATTTGCATTACCTGCAAAAGGCCAGTAACCAGCCAAACCATTTTGAGGTATATAATCAGGTATTATCTGAGCTTTCACTGCCAGTGAGGGCAACAGTAGAAGTAATACTGTAAAAAGACGTAACATTTTATCCAGGTAAATCGTTTAAGGCGAGCAACTTCCTCCAAAGCCGACCAAGAACATCAGAAGGTCAGAGGCGTTCACTACTTGATCATCGTTCAAATCACTTGGGCAGGTATCTGCAGGATGCTCGAAGGCGCAACTACCGTCATCAAAGAGAGCTATTTGGTTGAAGTTTATTGCATTTTCATATGTACAACCACAGGCAAAAGATGTATCCAGTTGAAAGACCAACTCTTTCTGGCATCCCTGACCATCGGTAACCACAACGCAGTAAACACCTTCAGGCAAAAGGGTTTGAACAGGACCATCACCATTAGGAACCTCGGCACATTGAGACCAGTCATAATCGTAGCATTGCGGAGCAAATAAATCGCAATCAGGTGTACCTCCCTGAACTGTCATTCCAATGCTACCCGATTCAGTTGAACATAAAGGTTGAACTATACTCACTTCAATCTGCAGAGGATCCGGCTCAGGAATTTCAAATGGGACAAGATGTGAACAATTTGCATTATCCATGACTTGCACCACGTGGCTACCGCCCTCAAGTATATCGAAATCTGCGTTCAAGCTGTTGATTTCAAACGGTGGAAAATCTCCTGTCACCTCAATGACAGCCTGACCGTCAGCCTGGCCTGCGCAGCTTACAGGACTTACATTAATGACTGCATTCACCTCTGCAATTTCAAGCACAATCTCCGCAGAGCAGGTTGAGCCCTCGTCGGCAACTTGCACGTTTACGGTTTCATCTTCTTCGAGTAAGATTTGCCATGAGTCACCTACTGTGCCATCCGGCCATAGCACATCTACTCCATCAATAAGGGCGGATAAAACCACTTCTTCCTCTCTACAACCACTGACTGTCTCCGGAAATAGCTCATTTGGTTGAATTAAGAGAATAAAAATATCATCGCTTACAGTGCAGCCTGCACAAGCCTCTAAGGGGATTTCATTGCTGAAGGTTGCACTTTCAAGATTAAGCTCAAGCAGCACTTCTCCTTCGCTCTGTGAAAGGCTCCCCTGACCTTCATCAAAGCGCCATAGTGCCAGCAGTGAAGGGGCATCAGATAAGGGCGGACAATCAACCAATTCTGTAATCACATCTTGAGAAAGTGGCTCTGACCATATACTGACATTGTCAATGAGTCCTTCGAATTCATCATTTCTTGCTCCGTTAAAGTCACTGGCGCCTACGATAAAGGGTTCAGTAGGATCTATATATACAAGAGCATCGTTCTTCTGGAAGGTATTAACCAGTAAACCGTTAACGAAAACCTTCAACAAGCCTGTAGCTGAGTTCCATGACATGGCAACATGATACCATGTATCAACGGATATTTCTCCTCCATCGATTTCGATAAAATCTTCTGTATCGGGAACATTGCACCAGCACCCGCCAGCACAAGGTCCGATCATAATTCTCGCTTTCAATCGACCATTTTCCAAGAATAAGCTATACGCATCCCAATTTGAGCATGATGCCGATTTCTTCACTGCTATCATTCTTCTTCCGTCAGTTAAGGAGGCTTTAAAATGAGCGGACAACGTGAGAGAAGAAGGTGTTAAACTACCATTCAAGTCATAAGCAATCGCCCTTTGCTCTCCATCGAATGAAAGTGAATGAGAATTTTGAAATGGACTTCCTGAAGTCATCACCAGTTCGTAGGTTCCGGAAGAAAGCGGTTCGATGGTCTGAGTTTCTTCCCCGGTAGACCATAAGTAGCTCCCGAATCCTTCAGGAGCGCTAAGAATTGGGGCCTCCGAACAAAAAATCACCGTATCGCTGGCGAAGGAGAAATTACATTCTTGAGCGCAGACATGAGTGCTTAAACCATGAAGAACAAGAAGAAGCACAAAGGTTATCCTGAAAGCATATTCTCCAGGCTTCATTAGGTCAGTATTAGAGTTAAAAGCTAAAATACTTGATTTCCATGAAACCTCTCAATCACTAATTATTCCTGAATTTCAATTTAATGTATCCTTAAGATTTTGATCACCTATAAACAGGCATCCGAGTGACATGAGCATGGCAAATATCAAGCCTCACTGGCATGGTGCCTGCCTGTCTTAACCTTCGTACTTAAGGCAGCGGCACGTAGGTATCGTCACCCGGAACTTTCGGAAACGCCTTGTCTTTCCATAATTGTTTGGCTTCTTCGAGGCGCTCTTTTGAAGATGCGCCGAAGTTCCAGTGAATGAAGCGCTCTTCAGGAAACGGCTCACCACCGAAGAGTAGCAAGTGACTTCCGGCGTTCACCTTGAGCTTGCACACATCGGTTGATTTCGACACCAGCATATTGCCTTTCTCAACCGATTCACCATTGGCCTCTACGCGGCCATTGACGATGCACACACCAATCTCACCTTTGAGGTCTTTCCCAACATCGAGGGTGACCTCTTCATCAGCGATGACTTCAACCATAAAGAGTTCAGAATGCACCGGCACCGGCGAACGATGTCCGAACCCCTCGCCCGCGATGATGCGAAAAAGAGTACCTCCCTCCTGCCAGCTAGGCAATTCATCGGCAGCTATGTGGTGAAACGAGGGCTCCATCATTTCTTTCTCCTTCGGCAAGGCCACCCAGATCTGGTAGCCGTGCATCCTGAAAGTGCGTCCGTCACGTAAGGCATCGGGCATGCGCTCGGTGTGGGTGACACCACTGCCGGCGGTCATCCAGTTCACCGATCCCGGTCGGATGCGCTGTTCGGTTCCAATGCTGTCGCGGTGCACAATCTCACCTTCGAGCAAATAGGTCAAGGTTGACAGTCCGATATGCGGATGCTGGTCCACATCGAGGTATTTACCCGGACCCATCATTGAGGGGCCCATGTGATCAATGAAGATGAACGGACCTACCATCCGTTTCTTTCGAAACGGAAGTAAACGTCCGACCAGAAAATCACCGATATCACGGCTGCGCTCGGCGATAATGAGTTCTTTGTTCGACATGCGATGAAGGTATGAAATGAAATGCTCAGGTCAGGCCATCTTCATACTTCTTCCCACTCACCATTTTTTCGCATCTTCAAGCTCCAAAACCAGACATTGTGAGAAAGATTGCGTTGCATTGGCAAGTTATTATCGGACTGATCGCCGGGGGTGTTTACGCCTGGTTATCTGTGACCTTTGGGTGGAACCAGTTTACCCTCGACTTCATCAAACCCTTTGGCGATATTTTCGTCAACCTGCTGAAGCTCATCGCCGTGCCGCTGGTCCTCTTCTCAATTATCGTCGGGGTTACTTCGCTGGGTGATATCAACAAGCTTGGTCGTCTCGGACTCAAGACATTGGGAACCTACGTGGTCACAACCGCTACTGCAGTTATTCTCGGCCTGCTGCTCGTCAACATCTTCTCCCCCGGCAAGAACGTTTCGGATGACCTCCGCACCTCGAACCGCATTCGGTACGAAATCTGGCGCAATGACAACAACATTGAACGCCTCGATGACATCGACCTGATGAGCGACCCTGCAAACGCTGAACTGGTCGCTCAGATCAGTGAAGAGATGCAGCGTGAACAGTCTGATAAAGACCTCGAAGACAAGCTGCAGAAAGCTGAGAAAACCAAGGGCAAAGGTCCGCTGCAACCGCTCGTAGACGTAGTACCCGACAACATTTTCAACGCACTCGGTGCGCAATCGATGCTGCAAATTATCTTCTTCGCCATCTTCTTCGGAATTGTGCTGGTGACCATCCCGAAAGACAAGAGCGAACCGCTCGTACGCATGATTGACGGACTCAACGAAGTGTTTGTCCGCATGGTGATTGTGGTGATGCAGGCGATGCCTTTCTTCGTTTTCGCACTGATGGCCGGACAAGTCGTGCTGGCTGCCGGCACTGACCCTGACAAGTTCTTCCAGTTGCTTGAGTTCTTGCTCAAATACTCGCTCGTTGTTGTGGCCGGACTCCTGTTGATGATCTTCGTTTTCTACCCTGGTTTGGTGAGTGCACTTGTCCGCGGTATGAAACCGCTCAAGTTTTTGCGCGGCATGCGCGATGCACAGATTACGGCTTTTGCCACCTCTTCAAGCGTTGCGACGCTGCCGGTGACCATGGACTGTGTGCACAAGAACTTCAAAGTGAGCGAACGTACGACCAGCTTCGTATTGCCGATTGGCGCCACCGTCAATATGGATGGTACGAGTCTTTACCAGGCCGTCGCTGTGGTTGCACTGGCGCAATTCCACATGGTGGATCTGAGTCTCGGGCAACAAGCCATCATAATATTGACCGCGACGCTGGCTTCAATCGGAGCAGCGGCTGTCCCGAGTGCAGGTCTTGTCCTGATGATTATCGTACTCGAATCCGTTGGTCTCAACCCTGCCTGGATTGCTTTGATTTTCCCTGTTGACCGTATTCTCGATATGTGCCGCACGGTGGTGAATGTCACCGGCGACGGGGCAGTATCAACGATCATCGCCTCAACGGAGGGTGAGATTGAGGAGTAAGGATCGGGGATCGGGGATCGGGGATCGGCGGCGCGAGTTTCACAGCGGGCCTGCCCGACACCATAGCAGGCGCGATGAATCGACAGCGGACGCGATGAATCGACAGCGGACGCGATGAATCGACTGAGGACGCGATGAATCGCGTCCCTACCTACCTTTCTTCCTACCTCGCTACCTCCCTCTACCGCGCTCCCCTCCTGACCCCAGACGCCCGCTCCCTGACCGCGCAGCCATCCGCCGCTTGCCGACAAGTAGGGACACGTTCCGCGGCAAAAAAAAGAGCCACCCCATAACGGGATGACTCTTTTCACATGGAGGGGATAGCTCTTATTTCACCATCAGCTGCTTCACGCCAACACCCTGAGTGCCGGTGAAGATGATGCTATAAAGACCTGTACTAAAATTAGTCACATCGAGGGTTGCAACACCGTTAAAAGTGCTGGTCAACACTACGCGACCGGTAGCGTCAACAATAGTGTATTCAACACCTGCAGGCACTTCACCGCGAAGGGTTACAATGTCAGTAGCAGGGTTAGGGTACAGACTGATACCGTCAAACGCTGATTCTTCAACGTTAACTGGTGGCAGAAGTACTGCATCAATTACGTGTACCACGCCATTGTCTGCTTGTATGTCAACCACGGTGACCATGGCATCATTGATCATCACATCTGCACCGTCAATCGTTACAGTAACATCATCGCCTTGGAGGGTAGTGATGTCCATGTCGTCCATGAGATCAGTAGAGAGCACGTTTCCTGAAGCTACGTGGTAAAGCAGGATGTCTGCAAGGTCACCGGTAGGATCATCAAGAAGTTCGTCAAGGATACCTGCAGGCAGTGCATCAAATGCAGCGTCGGTTGGTGCGAATACGGTGAACGGACCTTCACCTGAGAGATCGTCATCGAGCTCAGCTGCGATAACCGCTGCCTCAAGCGTCTCGTGATCAGGGCTGTTGACAATAATATCCACAACCGTGGTAGTTTCAACTTCCGGCAGTAATACGGCATCAATGACGTGTACCACACCGTTGTCTGCTTCAAGATCCGCAACGATTACCATGGCATCGTTGATCATAACGTTGCCGTCACCGTCAATAGATACGGTTACGTCCTCTCCGAAGAGGGTCGTGATCATCTGACCATCTGAAAGGTCGCCTGAAAGTACGTTGCCTGAAGCTACGTGGTACAGAAGGATGTCTGCAAGTGCTCCGGTTGGATCGTCAAGCAAATCGTCAAGAACACCTGCAGGCAGTGCATCAAATGCAGCGTCGGTTGGTGCGAATACGGTGAACGGACCTTCACCTGAGAGATCGTCATCGAGCTCAGCTGCGATAACCGCTGCCTCAAGCGTCTCGTGATCAGGGCTGTTGACAATAATATCCACAACCGTGGTAGTTTCAACTTCCGGCAGTAATACGGCATCAATGACGTGTACTACACCGTTATCTGCAGTAATGTCTGCAACGGTTACCATCGCATCGTTGATCATGACGTTGCCATCACCGTCGATAGATACCGTTACGTCCTCTCCGAAGAGCGTCGTGATCATCTGACCATCTGAAAGGTCGCCTGAAAGTACGTTGCCTGAAGCTACGTGGTACAGTAGGATGTCTGCAAGGTCACCTGTTGGGTCAGCAAGAAGAGCGTCCAGTACTCCGGCAGGAAGCGCATCAAATGCAGCGTCGGTTGGTGCGAATACGGTGAACGGACCTTCACCTGAGAGATCGTCATCGAGCTCAGCTGCGATAACCGCTGCCTCAAGCGTCTCGTGGTCAGGGCTGTTTACGATGATATCAACAACCGTTGTGGTTGGCGGCAAGAGTACCGCGTCAATGACGTGAACCACGCCGTTGTCTGCAGTTACGTCAGCCACAGTAACCATCGCATTGTTGATCATTACGTTACCGTCTCCATCAATAGATACCGTTACATCCTCTCCGAAGAGCGTCGTGATCATCTGACCATCTGAAAGGTCGCCTGAAAGTACGTTGCCTGAAGCTACGTGGTACAGTAGGATGTCTGCAAGGTCACCTGTTGGGTCAGCAAGAAGAGCGTCCAGTACTCCGGCAGGAAGCGCATCAAATGCAGCATCGGTTGGTGCGAATACGGTGAACGGACCTTCACCTGAGAGATCGTCATCGAGCTCAGCTGCGATAACCGCTGCCTCAAGCGTCTCGTGGTCAGGGCTGTTTACGATGATATCAACAACCGTTGTGGTTGGCGGCAAGAGTACCGCGTCAATGACGTGAACCACGCCGTTGTCTGCAGTTACGTCAGCCACAGTAACCATCGCATTGTTGATCATTACGTTACCGTCTCCATCAATAGATACCGTTACATCCTCTCCGAAGAGCGTCGTGATCATCTGACCATCTGAAAGGTCGCCTGAAAGTACGTTGCCTGAAGCTACGTGGTACAGCAGGATGTCTGCAAGGTCACCTGTTGGGTCAGCAAGAAGAGCGTCCAGTACTCCGGCAGGAAGCGCATCAAATGCAGCATCGGTTGGTGCGAATACGGTGAACGGACCTTCACCTGAGAGATCGTCATCGAGCTCAGCTGCGATAACCGCTGCCTCAAGCGTCTCGTGATCAGGGCTGTTTACAATGATATCAACAACTGTGGTGGTTGGAGGCAAGAGTACCGCGTCAATGACGTGAACCACGCCGTTGTCTGCAGTTACGTCAGCCAAAGTAACCATCGCATTATTGATCATTACGTTGCCGTCTCCATCAATAGATACCGTTACATCCTCTCCGAAGAGCGTCGTGATCATCTGACCGTCTGAAAGGTCGCCTGAAAGTACGTTGCCTGAAGCCACGTGGTACAGGAGGATGTCTGCAAGGTCACCTGTTGGGTCAGCAAGAAGAGCGTCCAGTACTCCGGCAGGAAGCGCGTCGAATGCAGCATCGGTTGGTGCGAATACGGTGAACGGACCTTCACCTGAGAGATCGTCATCGAGCTCAGCTGCGATAACCGCTGCCTCAAGCGTTTCGTGATCAGGGCTGTTTACAATGATATCAACAACTGTTGTGGTTGGAGGCAAAAGTACCGCGTCAATGACGTGAACCACGCCGTTGTCTGCAGTTACGTCAGCCACAGTAACCATGGCATTGTTGATCATTACGTTGCCGTCTCCATCAATAGATACCGTTACATCCTCTCCGAAGAGCGTCGTGATCATCTGACCGTCTGAAAGGTCGCCTGAAAGTACGTTGCCTGAAGCCACGTGGTACAGGAGGATGTCTGCAAGGTCACCTGTTGGGTCAGCAAGAAGAGCGTCCAGTACTCCGGCAGGAAGCGCGTCGAATGCAGCATCGGTTGGTGCGAATACGGTGAACGGACCTTCACCTGAGAGATCGTCATCGAGCTCAGCTGCGATAACCGCTGCCTCAAGCGTCTCGTGATCAGGGCTGTTTACAATGATATCAACAACTGTGGTGGTTGGAGGCAAGAGTACCGCGTCAATGACGTGAACCACGCCGTTGTCTGCAGTTACGTCAGCCAAAGTAACCATCGCATTGTTGATCATTACGTTGCCGTCTCCATCAATAGATACCGTTACATCCTCTCCGAAGAGCGTCGTGATCATCTGACCGTCTGAAAGGTCGCCTGAAAGTACGTTGCCTGAAGCCACGTGGTACAGGAGGATGTCTGCAAGGTCACCTGTTGGGTCAGCAAGAAGAGCGTCCAGTACTCCGGCAGGAAGCGCGTCGAAGGCTGCATCTGTAGGAGCAAATACTGTGAATGGTCCAGGGCTCGACAGGTCGTCATCCAATTCAGCAGCGATAACTGCGGTTTCAAGTGTCTCGTGATCTGGACTGTTCACGATGACGTCAACAACTGTTCCCTGGGCGAATAGGCCAACAGAAAACAGCATCAGCGTAAGTGTGTAGAAATACCGTTTCATAAAATTGTGCTTAAATGGTTTGGCAGTGTAACACGAGGGTATGTGTATTGTTTAGGAAGGAATGAATCATGAAAGCGCAAATGTTGAATTTCCAAACTGTACAATCAATCCTTAACCTTCACTTAACGAACATCTTAGATGCTGACAACGAGAAAGAATGAATGTCAAAAAAATAGCAATAAAATGCATTTTAACACTCATTAAGATACGTGTCGCCATCCTGTGAACAAGATGGTATACCTCCTGTTGTAAGGGTGCTAGTGCAATTGCACAGCGATCGTAAGGTGTTAATCAAGTAATTTGATTTTGGACGGGTAGCTCGGCAGATGTCGGGCTACCTTTTTTTACATTCAACTCATGGAAAAACAGGCAATCAGCATCTTCTGGCACCGTCGCGACCTGCGATTGAACGACAACTGCGGCCTTGACAAGGCGCTAAGCGGTGATTATCCCGTGCTGCCCTTGTTCATTTTTGACTCGAACATCCTCACCGAACTCGATGATGCCCGTGACGCCCGTGTCCTTTTCATCTACAAAGAAATACAGCGACTGCAGGATGAACTGAAGTCGTATGGCAGCGCAATGCTTGTCCGATATGGGAAACCCGAAGAAGTGTGGACTAATCTTCTGAACGAATACGAAATCAAAGAAGTCTACATCAACAGAGATTATGAGCCCTATGCCCGTGATCGTGACAAAATGGTGTATGATTTGATGAGTGATGGAGGCATCACACTTAAAGGGGCTAAAGATCACGTGATTCTCGAGAAGTCAGAGGTAGTAAAGGATGACGGCTCTCCATACTCAGTCTTTACACCTTACATGAAGAAATGGAAAGCGACAGTTACCACTGATGATCTGGCTCCTCTAAATACACTTTCCAAGAAAGACAACTTCTTCAAAACGGCTCCTCTCCCCTGTCCGACTCTCAATGAAATGGGCTTCGAAGACTTTGAGTTTGAATTCCCCGACCGCGATGTTGATGCTGACTTACTCGAGCGGTACGGCGACCGCAGAGACATTCCATCAGTGCGTGGCACCTCACGCCTGAGCATGCACCTTCGGTTTGGCACCATATCGATTCGCGCATTGGCACAAAAAGGATTCAAGCACAGCGAGAAATGGTTGAACGAACTTATCTGGCGCGATTTCTACCAGATGTTTATCTACCACAATCCGCAAATATCAAACGAATCGTTCAAGCCAAAGTACGATCGTGTTCCGTGGATTAACGATGAAGAACAGTTTCAGGCATGGTGTGAAGGACGAACAGGCTACCCCATCGTTGATGCCGGTATGCGCGAACTGAACAGCACGGGCTTCATGCACAACCGTGTGCGAATGATCGTTGCCAGTTTTCTGACCAAGCACCTGCTCATCGACTGGCGCTGGGGTGAGCGCTATTTTGCCAAAAAACTACTCGACTTTGAGCTTGCGAGTAATGTCGGCGGGTGGCAGTGGGCGTCAGGCGGCGGAGCCGATGCAGCGCCTTATTTCCGCGTGTTCAACCCGACTTCGCAAGAGAAGAAGTTTGATCCTGACCGCAAGTACATCCGCAAATGGGTGCCTGAGGTTGATAGCCAAAGCTACCCGAAACCCATCGTTGAGCACAAAATGGCGCGCGAAAGAGCCATTCAGACATACAAAGAAGCACTCTCCTGAGTACCTTCGTAGAGTGAATCTATGGAATGATCTTAAAGTAGTAGACCTGTCGAGCGTGCTGGCCGGTCCGTCTGTCGCGACCTTTTTAGCTGAACTCGGAGCTCATGTTACCCGTTTTGAAAAACCGGGTGGCGATGTGACTCGTGGGTGGAAACTTCCTTCTGAAGATTCAACGCAGCCCGTCTCGGCGTACTACGCCAGTGTCAATTATGGTAAAGAATTGCATACTGCAGACTTGCGCGACCCCGAGCAGCGTGCCACGGTTTTGAAAGTCATTGCGAAAGCAGACATTCTCATCCAGAATTTCAAAACCAAAGACCTCGAGCGTTTTGAACTCCT
This sequence comes from Flavobacteriales bacterium, assembly GCA_018402085.1. Classification (GTDB taxonomy): domain Bacteria; phylum Bacteroidota; class Bacteroidia; order Flavobacteriales_D; family Sanyastnellaceae; genus Sanyastnella. The sequence goes on from JAGYJM010000002.1 coordinate 1,989,204, forward strand.
TCCCGATGCCCTGCGTGAATGCTTTCCCCGTCTCATTCACTGTCACCTCAAGGGCTTTCTTAATGATCCGCAGCGCGTGGCGTTTGACGTGGTGCTTCAGGCCGAAACCGGTTGGCTCTCGATGAACGGCACTCCTGAATCCGGACCGGTGAAAATGCCGGTGGCCATGATCGATGTGCTCGCGGCGCACCAGTTGAAAGAGGCGCTGCTGGCTGCCTTGTATTTAAGAGAGCGCGACGGCAAGGGTGCTTTCATCGAGGCGTCGCTCGAGGAGGCAGGCATCGCCGCGCTGGCCAATCAGGGCTCCAATTACCTGATGGCAAAGCACATTGCACAACGCATGGGTATGCAGCACCCGAATATTGCCCCTTATGGTGATACGTTTATATGTAAAGACGGTCAGCAGGTGGTGCTCGCAGTGGGCAGCGATGCTCAATTTCGCAAGTTGTGTCTTTTTTTGAACGCCGCAAAAGCGGCGGATGATGAATTGTTCGCTACCAATGCGAACCGCGTGAAAAACCGACCTGCATTGATCCAACTACTGAGTCACCACCTCGCCGAAGTGGATTCCGACGAACTTCTTAAATGGTGTCACCGTGAACAGGTACCTGCAGGAGCGATACGCAACATCAAAGAGGTGAGTGAGTCTGCTGCCGGACAAGCAATGACGCTAGAATCGGAAATGGAGGGTCAGCTTACAAAACGATTCAGCAGCAAAGGATTTACCATCCACCGATAAATCTTACTCCGGAAACTTCAGCATGTAGGTCTTTCCGCTGCTATTGCGCAGTGAACGATCCCTAAGCCATGGATTCAGCGACTTTAGAATATTGTAATTCGCTCCCTGCTCTTTAGCAAACAAGGCAAAATCCTCAACCGAAGAATCCAGGGGCACTTCGCGTGTTCGATAGGGTTCATAGAGGTCTTTTGGACGAATGACAAAACCGTAATCATCACTGTTGTTGAGTATTTCCTTCACCGCGAGAATACGGTAAACGTAGCGGCTGGTTTCAGAGTTTAACAACAGATCCCAGTACTCATCCACCTGCTGACGCTCAAGCTGACGCTCAAGTCCTGCCATACCCATGTTATACGAAGCTGCTACCAACGACCAGTCTCCGTATCGCTCATAAGCGTCAAGCAGGTACTTACACGCCGCATCCGTTGATTTTTCAACGTGATAACGTTCATCTACCTCATCGTTGATTTCCAAACCATATTCTTTGCCCGTACTTTTCAAAAACTGCCAGAAACCAGTAGCTCCAGCCGGAGAAACCGCATTGGTCAATCCGCTCTCAATCACTGCAAGGTATTTGAAATCGTCAGGCACTCCATTGGCTTTAAGAATCGGCTCAATCACCGGAAACCAGCGATTTGCTCGTTTGAATAGCAAGAACGTATTGCTGTGCCAGTACGTATTCACCAGCAATTCGCGGTCAAGCTTTTCCTGTACACCAAAACGCTCAAGCGGAACCTCCTTCTCAGCAAAGGTCACCCGCTCAGGAGAAGCCAGCGAAAAGACCTTATAGTTGTCTTTCACATGCTCCTTGTATAAAGTGTCAATCTTACGGGGTTCATCTTCATGGCCTGACCCGGTCAGATTCACCGCTGTTAGCATGAGGCCCCCGACAGCCAAGAAAAAGAAGAGGAAGAGGGTATTTCGTTTCATGAATGGTAAGCGTATTTCGCTTGTTTTAAGTTTCTACGAGAAAGAATCAGAAAAGATATCCAGACGAGCAACAAGTAGCCGGTCACAACAAGATACCAACGCTGCAAGTGATGCCCTTCGTATGTGCGAAGTGAAATCGCACCTACACCATTGACCATTGACCACAGTACGTAAAACACCGCAATGCGACGGTCTGACCAGCCCAGATAAGACAAGTTATGCGTGGTATGATCTCTGCCCCCCACAAAGGGAGACCTTCTATGCCGAAGTCGGTTGAAGCTTACAAACGCCGTATCACATAGTGGAGTGAAAAAGAGGAGAACCAATGACAAAGTGAAGCCGATCCCGTCTGCCTCCGGGAGGTCAATGCCGGCATTCCAGACCAGCAATGAGATGGCTGCAAGAATAAACCCGATCAACTGGCTGCCGCTGTCGCCCATGAAAATCGATGCCGGTGGCCCATTGAAGCGAAGAAATCCGGCGAGCGTAAATGCCATGCCTGCCACAATCCATTGAAGTGCACACGGCGGCAGCAAGATCGCTATGACGGCCAGTAAAACCAACGAAACACTTCCGGTGATTCCATCCATATTATCAAGCATATTCAAGGAGTTCATCAGCGCCACGACCCAGAAGATCGTCAGCGCAAAGTTCACAACTTCCGGAACATCAAATCCAAATTGGGCACCTGCAGCATAGGCCAGTACACCGCAAACAAACTGCACCATAAACTTCAGGAGCGGGCGCGTATTAAAAGCGTCATCGGCCAGCCCCATCAGAAAGGCTGCAATCGCACCGAGCAACAGCCAAATGGCCGATTGATCACCCAGATAAACGACATCGGCTAATGCAAGTCCTCCCAACACGGATAAAAGCAATCCGGTGAAAAAAGAAATACCGCCAATGGTAGGCTTCGCCTGATGGCTCCAGCGCAACTCTACCCGTTGATCCTGGTTCTTGGTTCCGAGTGTTTTCAGAAAGCGCAACAAAAGGTAATTCACCGCTACTGAAATCAACCCAAGAACCACTGCAAACAACCAGATCATGGCTTACTCAATTCCTCGGTAGGTGAATGGACTTTCGAAATCAGCGAAAAGAGGAGCTTCCCGATCTTTATCAGAGAGCAGTGGATCAGCTATTCCCCAGTCAATACCGAGTGAAGGATCATTCCACCGCAATGCCCAATCAGAAGCTTTATGGTAATATGCCGTGCACTTATACGTAAAAAGCGTGTCGTCTTCAAGGGTCAGAAAACCATGTGCAAAGCCCGGCGGAATCCAATATTGCAACTTATTTGAGGCGCTGAGCATCACACTGTGGTGCTGCCCGAAAGTAGGTGAGCCGATGCGCAGGTCTACCGCCACATCAAGGGCAGCACCACGACTCACCCTGACCAGTTTTCCCTGATCATGAGGTGGCACCTGAAAATGAAGTCCGCGAAGCGTATGCTTCACAGAGCCTGACTCATTGTCTTGTACAAATGAGGGACGCAAACCGGTGTGTTCTTCAAATCGACGCACGTTGAACGATTCCATGAAAAACCCGCGGTCATCTGAAAATACCGCAGGTTCAATGATCAGCAGGCCTTCAATTGGAGTTGAATGGATGGTCATCGAGAGAATAGTCGTTTTAGCAAACCCCGCTTCTTCTTTCGATCTTCAGTGTAATAACCGTAGCCGTAACCATAGCCATAACCATAACCATAGCCATAACCTGAATAGCGTTTACGATCAAAATCAACCGCGTTGAGCACGACCGAAAGACGCGCGATTTTGTTTTCATTAATAAGGCGATCCACATTTTGTACGAACTTCTTCTTGCTGTAGTCAGCCCGGAAGATGTACAGCGGAAAATCAGCGTGACTGATCATGGATATCCCATCAGTGACCAGCCCTACCGGTGGCGTATCTACAATGATAAAGTCGTACTTGGATTTTAATTCTGCAAAGACTTCTTCCATTTTCGGACTGATAATCAGCTCGCTCGGATTGGGAGGAATGGGCCCGGCAGTAATGAAATCAAGGTTCTCCTGACCTGATTTCTGCACACAATCATCGATGGTGGTTTTCCCGATAAGAATGGTGCTCATTCCTTTCGTATTCTCTACATCAAAGCCACGGTGGATCTTCGGCTTACGCATGTCAAGATCAAGAACGATCACTTTTTTTCCGCTGTACGCGATGATCCCGGCCAGGTTCAAAGCAATGAAGGTCTTTCCTTCACCGGAAATAGTTGACGTGATTGCAGCTACTTTCGTGCCCGATGTGTTATCGATGAACTGCATATTGGTACGTACAGTCCTAAAGGCCTCAGCCACAACTGATTTCGGACTTTTATGCACCAAAAGCATCGATACAGGAATGTCTTCTTTATACTTAGGAATAACGCCAAGTGTGCTGATCGAAGCATTGGAGAGACGCACAATCTCATTGAGGCTGGTAATCTCCTGGTGCAGCAGGTAGCGCACTGAGATAAAGATGAACGAGATGATCAGTCCGCTCATGAAAAAAGAGATGAAAATCACATTCCGCCGGGGCTCAATAGGACGGTTGGGTATTCGGGCTTCGTCGAGCACCTGGTTTTGCGTAACGTAGCCCTCTTTCGATATACTATACTCAATGCGTTTTTCAAGCAGCATCGTGTAGTACTTCTCGTTGATGGTAAACAACCTTTCAAGCCGGGCAAACTCCAGCTCTTTTGTGGGCAGTTTGTAGTAGATTTCTTCTACCTGACTTAGCTGACGGGCAACCTCTTCCTTTCGCTCTTTAAGTTTTCTCCGAAGTGCATCGATCGTTTCTACGATCACTTCCTTCTGTATTCCAATCTGGTATTCGAGAGCCAGCATACGGTCACTCTGCTCGGTGTAGGTATAATAAGACTCCTCCTTTCTCAGCAGCAAATCCTCGAGGTTTGCAAGCAAGGTGCTCAATGACTGTTCATACTGGCTTCCGGCTACGAGCGGCGTGAGATTGTAGATGGCAATTTCATCAGAACTCAGGTTCGTGAGCTTCTTCACTTCATTCAGCAGCTTTTCTTCTAACTCCAGTTGAATAAAACGGGTTTCTAAGTTGTTCAGCCGGTCAAGGTATACCCCCGAAATGCTCTCCAGATCAGTGATCTTATTTTGCTGCTTGTACTCATTGAGCAACACTTCACTGGTGCGCAAGCGATCAAAAACCGTATCGATCTGACTATCTATGAAGCTAAGAATGTTCTCATCGCTACGTTGGCGCTTCTGCAGATCGAATCGAATGAACTCATCCGCGAGGGCACTTACAAAATCCCTGACCAGAAAAGGGTTGTTGTCTTTGTAGCTGAGCTGAACGGTCTTGGCTGTGCTGTTCAGCACCCTGACATCGAGTCCGCGTGCAAAACGATTCGCCAGCGTGCGCAGGTTATTGATGCGGAAATACAGGTCATATTGCTCTTCGAGGTTCAGCAGCTCCTCTTTGTTCAACACCTTGAGCTCGAAGATCATTTCGTCTGTTCTGACTTTCTGGTCTTGACGAAACGGACCGTACAACTTGCCTTTGATGTTAAGATTGAAACTAAGGTCTTCGTTAAAGTCAATGAAGATGGGCAGGTTGCGAAGTGAAGGCGCCAGCAAGCTGTCAATTTTCACCCGGTAAGGAGACAGAATGTAATGTTCATTCGTTAATATCTGCCCTTTGGCGAAGTAGCTGATCTCTACCGGAATATTCTTCAAAGTCTCCAGAATCAAGAGCTTCGAGCGCATCAGCTCCACCCGCCCTTCAAGCTCATCATCGACCGCTACCGAATTCACATTCAGAATACGGTTTGCGCTGTCATCAGTGCTCAATTGCAGCGTAGCTGAAGACTCATAAACCTCATGCGTGTAACGAAGAAAAACAAAGGCCGAAAAAAGACTCAATCCGAGCAGCCCCACAATCCAGGGCAAAGACTTTCGAAGAATAAGTACGAAAAGACCAAGATCAAACTCATACGAGAAGTTTGTCAGCCTTTCTTTATAATCGTCGTAGTTAGGATTCTCCTGCATGTGTTGTTAGAATGCACCTTGCACCAGCGCATAAATCAGTGCTACGCTAGATACCAGTGTCACCACCGGTGAGAGGTCTTGCAAGAGTTCACGGGCAATTTCAGGCACAGGATCAACATAAATAACGTCATTCGCCTGAACGATCATGGATCCCTGCTGAACCCCCTCAATGGTACTCAAATCGAATTGATAAATCTCACGCCGCTCACCGAGGTAACGGATCAGTTTTACCCGCCTCGCATCTCCTCTGTTAGCCACACCTCCGGCCAGCGCCAGCGCTTCAATCAGTGTGGTATTGTTGTTCTGTAAGGGAATCACAGCAGCTTCACCGCCACTGCCTGGAAAAACAATCACACGGTTATTGGTGATCTGCAGCAAAACATACGGCTCTTTGTAATAGACCTCATATTGATCTTGAAGAAACTCGCGCGCTTCATAAAGGGTATATCCCCTCAAATTGGTCATACCAATCTCCGGCAGATCAACATTTCCCTGGTTATCGATGATGTAGAATACATTCGCGTTTTGCATGAACACCTGGCCATCTCCACTACCTGCAGTCATCTCCAGAAGCCGCGATCCCTCATTGGCAAATACCTGCAAAGTGATCACGTCATTAGGTGAAATGCGGTATTCAACACTGTCATTTGACCCCGCCGGTGGCTGGTCAAACACGTAATCATGATCCGTTTTGAACATGATGTTCCTGTTGATCGTGCAACTGCCAAGGCCGATAACCAAGACCAGGATTAAGCTAGTGTACCTCATGTGATGACCCTGCGTGTTTGGGTTAAGTATCCGACAAATGTAACGAAAGCGTATCAGTCGTGCTACCTGCCTAATCCGTTGGTCTTTGTTCACCGCGTAAAAACGCGGGATGCAGATTTCGTGCTGACACAATTCTTCATTTCACGGCGCACACTGCAGTGTGCGCTAACACTCCCATTTGGATTTCGATGCGTGCATTGCATTGCGCGCTTACATCTCCATTCCACTACCTTTGCCTGCATGGGAAAAACAGTCATTGTAGGAGCAAGTCCAAACCCAGGTCGATACAGTTACATCGCAACACAGCGCCTTAAGTCGTATGGCGAGGAAGTCTTTCCGGTGGGGATTCGCGAAGGACATATCGGCGGCGATGCTATTTATACCAATCTGCCAATGATCGAAGATGTAGATACCATAACCTTGTACGTTGGCCCAAATCACCAGGCCGCATGGGTAGACTATATGCTCGGATTACAGCCGAAAAGGGTCATCTTCAATCCCGGAACCGAAAATCCTGCCCTCGAACGTAAACTTCAGGCAGCCGGAATTGAAACAGAAATCGCCTGTACCCTCGTTCTACTATCCACCAACTCATACGATATCGCATGAACCTGCAAGGCCGTACCTGCTTTCTTCGCGCTGTAGAGCCGCATGACATTGAGCACTTTTTCAAGTGGGAAAATGACACCGCTAACTGGCTTGTGAGCGGAACCAACGCACCATTCAGCAAAGAAGATCTGCGCCGATACGTAAGAGGAATCCGAGATATCTACGCCGATCGCCAGTTGCGCTTGGTCATCTCAACCGAAGAACGTCCGGTAGGCTCTATTGATTTGTTTGATTTCGACCCTACGCATAAGCGCGCAGGGGTTGGGATTCTGATCGGAGAAACCGATGAACGCAACAAAGGAATTGCTGAAGATGCCCTGCGATTGCTAATCGATTATGGCTTTGATGTGTTGCACTTACATCAGATCTACGCAAATGTGCCGGCCAACAACACAGCAAGCCTGGCCTTATTCAAAAAATGTGGCTTTGAACCCACAGGAATACGCCGTGACTGGCTGAAGACACCCGCAGGCTGGGTAGATGAGCACGTCTTTCAACTGATGAACGCCGAATGAAACGTTTTCTGCTGGTTGCTGCCTTTACAGGGCTCGCCATTGGTGCCATGTTCGTATGGCATTACTATAACCTCATCAAAAGTCCCGCTACCGGCTTTGCGGAGCCCTCACGGATCGTCATAATCGATGCACGCCTGTCAACTGATTCGCTCGCCCGTCGCCTGCTGGCTGACAGCATTATTACTTCGGCAGACGACTTCATGTCGGTGGCTGCTATGAAATCGTTCAAGGCCAACAGGCCCGGTCGTTACCAAATCAATGCGGGCTCCAGTCTGAACCGGATCATCAATCTACTGCGCGCAGGTATTCAAGCTCCGGTGTACCTGAGTTTTCCGGGGTACAGAACACCTGAAGAACTTGCCGGACGAGTGGCTGCTCAAATACAGGCTGACTCTGCCGCGATCATGCACCTCTTGCAAGATCCCGAAACCGCTGTCCAGTTTGGTTTTAACAGTGAAAATTTTCGCTGTATGTTCATACCGAACACCTATGAATGCTGGTATACAACGGATGCCACGGAGTTCATTGACCGCATGAAACGGGAGCATGAGCACTTCTGGAATGCTGAACGCAAGCAAAAAGCCTCTCAACTCGGATTGACACCAACTGAGGTGAGTATCCTTGCGTCAATTGTCAAAGCCGAAACGGCCATGCGTGATGAGGCGCCTAAGGTAGCTGGGTTGTACTTAAACAGATTGCGCATCGGCATGGCTCTGCAGGCTGATCCCACTCTTATTTTTGCCTTGGGCGATTACTCCATTAAACGAGTGCTGGATATCCACAAAGAGGTGCAGTCACCTTATAACACATACCAACACGCGGGCTTACCACCGGGCCCGATTAACTTTCCTGAGCCCCACTACATTGACGCAGTGCTCGATGCAGCGGCTCACGACTACCTGTACATGTGCGCCAAACCTGATTTCAGCGGATACCACAATTTTAGCAAGAGCCTGCGACAACATAACCAGTATGCGAGTCAATACCGCAGGGCCCTCTCACGCGAAATGAGAGAAGCAAGAAGAAAGCAAAAATGATCAGCGCTCAAGAAAGGCGATGCTCTTCTGAATGTGAGGGTGCATGTACTCGTCTTCTTCGATGAATGGCACCTGCTTTCTGTAGCGTACGTGCAGTTGGCGAATCTCAGGTGCAGCCTCTTCCACTCCCCGAAATTCTAGTGCCTGAGCCGCATTCATGAGCTCTATGGCCAGCACGGTCTTCACATTTTGCACCACCCTGTAAGCTTTGGTTGCGGCGTTGGCTCCCATACTTACATGATCCTCTTGTCCGTTGCTTGAATCAATACTATCAGCACTTGCCGGCACCACGAGCTGACGGTTCTGGCTAACCACCGAGGCCGCCGTGTACTGCGGAATCATAAAGCCCGAATTCAAACCCGGATTCGCCACCAGAAACTCCGGCAGCCCCCGTTTACCACTGACCAGCTTGAAGGTGCGGCGCTCTGAAATACTCCCCACCTCATGCATAGCAAGTGCGAGATGATCCAGCACCAGCGCCAGCGGTTGCCCGTGAAAATTACCTGCACTGACAATCGCATCTTCTTCGGGCAGGATCACGGGATTATCAGTCACCGCTTCGATTTCACGCTCCACAATGGTTTGCACGTAAGCGAGGGCATCTCTTGAAGCTCCGTGCACCTGGGGCACACAGCGAAATGAATACGGATCCTGCACGTGTTCTTTTGCGCGTTTCATTCCTGCGCTTTCGCGCAGGATCTCACGTATACGCGCTGCCGTGGTGATCTGTCCGTGTTGCTTACGCACAGCATTCACACCTCTACCAAAAGCCTCGATACGTCCGTCAAATGCCTCAAGGCTCATCGCCGCGATCCGATCAGCCCATTCCATGAGGTGCTTTGACTCCATCAGGAGCTCGCAAGCATAGGCAGACATGAATTGTGTACCGTTTAGCAGGGCCAAGCCTTCTTTTGATGCCAGTTCAATAGGCTCCCAATTGAGCGCCCAGTATACTTCTTTGGTAGGTTTAGGCGCATTCTCCTGCCAGAGTTGCCCTTCTCCGATGAGTGGCAGGCTGAGGTGTGCCAATGGGGCAAGGTCTCCACTCGCCCCCAGAGACCCCTGTTGGTAAATGACCGGCAATAGTCCATGATTATAAAGATCAAGCAGTCTCTGCACCGTCTCGAGGCGAACGCCTGAGTGACCTAGACTCAATCCGTGAACTTTCAGCAAGATCATCCAGCGCACCACATGTTGTGGCACGGTATCTCCGGTACCGCAAGCGTGTGACAATACCAGGTTGCGTTGTAATTTCGCGAGATCTTCCGGCTGAATACGTCGGTCGTAAAGTGAGCCAAATCCGGTATTTATGCCGTAAATAGCCTCACTTGATTGTGCCAGTCGGCGCTCCAGATAGGTTCGGCAATGCGTGATCGCATCCGCCGCTTCTGCGGCGAGTTCAACCTTATACTTATGACGTACCGCCGCATCAAGTTCTTCAAGACGAAGCGGTTGGTGATCAAGCGTGATTTTCTCCATTCTGGTGCGAAAGTTAATCCATGTCAACCAAAAAGTTGTATCACCGTTCGTCACAAAGAGCGACCGTTTGTACGCTTCTTACAGACTAAAGTCACATATACCTTACTTTAGCGGCATAAACCAAAATGATATGAGAACACGAGCGCTTCTTATGCTGCTCTTCGCCGGTATTTTGTCGGGAACCTCTGCCCTCGCACAGCAAAAGCAGATTGAATTCGAAGAGTACAGCCTTAAAAACGGACTTCATGTGATTTTACACGAGGATCACAGCACCCCGATTGTGGCGGTGACCGCGATGTACCATGTTGGATCGAAAAATGAAAACCCTGAACGCACCGGTATGGCGCACTTCTTCGAACATCTCCTTTTCGAAGGTTCTGAGAACATCGGTCGCGGTGAATTTTCGCGCTACGTTGAGAACGCGGGCGGTGTATTGAACGCCAACACAACCAATGATCGCACCTTTTATTATGAAGTGCTGCCCAGCAATCAGCTCGAACTCGGTCTGTGGCTTGAGTCAGAGCGCATGCTGCATGCGAAGGTTGAAAATGAAGGAATCGAGACGCAGCGCGAAGTGGTGAAAGAAGAAAAGCGCCAGCGCATGGATAACCAACCTTATGGCAATCTGCTTTCAGAAACCATGAAGCGCGCTTACCAGGATCATCCATACCAGTGGCCGGTGATCGGCTCAATGGAGCACCTCAACGCCGCGCAGGAAGATGAGTTCATTGATTTCTACAAAACCTTCTACGTGCCCAACAATGCAGTTCTTTCGATTGCTGGTGATATTGACATCGAAGAAACCAAGAAGCTCATCAAGCAGTACTTCTCAGGTATTCCGAAGGGCGAGAACGAAGTACCCCGTCCTGACATCGTTGAGCCGAAGAAAACAGAAGAAGTGCGCGACACCATCTGGGGCGATGACCAGCTTCCGATGATCGTGCAGGCTTACCACATCCCTGCGCAGGGTGAAGATGAGTTCTACGCCGTGAGCATGCTCAACAAGTTAATGAGCGATGGTGAGTCAAGCCGACTGAATCGCGCTGTTGTAGAAGAGAAAGAACTCGCACTTTACGCCGGTGCCTTCAGCTTTCCGCTTGAAGATCCCGGGGTGACCCTCGCATTTGCACTCGCCAACATGGGCGTGGATCCAAAAGAGGTGGAAGATGCTATGAACGAAGAATTCGTGAAAGCCCAGCAAGAAATGATCACCGAGCAGGAGCTCGCCAAGGTCAAGAACCAGATCGAAAACGACTTTATCTCATCAAACTCTTCTGTCGCCGGTATTGCTGAATCACTGGCCAACTATCACATGTATTACGGCGACGCGAATCTTATCAATACAGAGATCGAGCGCTACCTTGCCGTAACCCGTGAAGACATTCTCAATGCAGCGAAAAAGTACTACCAGCCTGAAAACCGCGTAGTGCTGTACTTCCTTTTTGACGAGGAAGCTGCCAATTCAATGGAACAATAAGCCGAGAACCCGAATACGATGAAAATACTAAAATATACCCTTATTCTTATGAGTGCAGTCCTCATGGCCTGCGCCCCCAAAGTTGACCGAAGCACCGCTCCCGAACCGGGTCCGGCTCCGGATATTTCACTGGGCAACTACGAAACCTTCAAACTTGACAATGGCCTGAATGTAATTGTTGTTCAAAATGACAAACTCCCGCGTGTCTCTTACCGACTGACGGTAGACCGCGACCCCATCATGGAAGGCCCAAAAGCCGGATTCGTGGGCTTCGCCGGTGACCTCCTTAAGGCAGGTACCGAGAATCGCTCGAAGGCTCAGATCGATGAGGCTGTTGACTTTATGGGTGCTTCGTTGAGCACCTACAGCACAGGAATGTCAGGCTCATGCCTCAAGAAGCACAGTGAGGAGCTACTTGAGCTGATGAATGATATCCTGCTGAACCCTACTTTCCCGGAAGAGGAGCTTGAGAAGGTGCGCAAACAAACTCTTTCTGGCCTCGCCAGCGCAAAAACTTCTGCTGACCAAATCAGTGGTAACATCACCCGCGCCATGACGTACTCGCTGCAGCACCCCTACGGTGAGCAGCAGACCGAGAAAACCACAGAAGCGATAACCCGTGAAGACCTCGTAGCCTATTACAAGACCTTTTTCCGACCAAATATTTCGTACCTCGTAGTGGTAGGTGATATTTCTGCCGAAGAAGCCAAAAGCCAGGCCAATAAGTACTTTGGTGAATGGGAAATGGCTGAAGTACCTGAACTCGAGTACCCTACACCTATTCCTCCAAAAGAAAACAAGGTGGCGTTCGTACCCCTCCGTGGTGCAGTGCAATCAGTCATCAGTATCACTCAACCCGTTGACCTCGCACCCGGACATCCAGATGCCATTGCTACAAGCGTAATGAACAGCATTCTCGGTGGTGGTGTATTTGGCGGAAGGCTCATGCAGAACCTCCGTGAAGATAAAGCCTTCACCTACGGAGCACGGTCAAGCCTGATTACCGATGAACTCGTGGGTCGCTTCCAGGCAGGTGCGAGCGTTCGCAACGAAGTAACCGACAGCGCGATCACTGAATTTCTCTACGAAATTGAGCGTCTTACACTCGAAACGGTAGAGGATACCACCTTGCGTTTCATCAAAAACTACATGAACGGAAGTTTCGCACGAAGCCTTGAGTCTCCGCAGACCATCGCTCGCTTCGCGCTGAACATTGAGCGCTACAACCTGCCAAAAGATTATTACGCTACCTACCTCACCAAACTGGAGGCTGTAACCAAAGAGGATATCCTTCGCGTGGCGCAACGCTACATCATGCCGAATAACCTCTACATCACCGTAGTTGGGAACAAAGATGAGGTAGCTGATAAACTTGTCAGGTTCGCAGGGAGCGGTGAAGTTGACTTCTATGATATGTACGGACAACCATACACCGATATGGAGGCCGCCCCTGAAGGTATGACCGCCAGTGATGTTTTCGCCATGTATTACGATGCCGTCGGCGGCGCTGATAAACTCAAAGACGTGAACTCTGTCATAGAACAAGGCAAAATGATCACAGGTCCTACCCAACTCGATTACGAGCGCAAAGTGAAAGGTAACAACAAAATGAGCATGAGCGTGATGATGGGTGGACAAGCGCTGATGCAGCAAGTTGTCAATGGCGACCAGGGCAGCAGCAGCCAAATGGGCCAATCTCAGCCGATGACCGAAGATCAGATTCTTGAAGCGAAAATGCAGATGAACATGCTAGCCTTCGAGAGCCTCGATCAGTACAACATGACCGCCGAGCTAAAGGGCATCACAAATGTGAACGACCAACGGGTTTACGTGGTAGATATGATGAAGGGTGGTGAGGTGACAAGTACCAACTACTTCTCTGTTGAAACCGGACTCATGACCGGCTCCGAATCAACCCAGGAAACGCCGCAGGGAGACATTACCGTGGGAACCACGATTCGAGAATATATGACCGTGATGGATCTCAAATTCCCAAGCTATATCGTGCAGAGCGTAGGTCCGCAAACCATCGAGGTGAAACTTGATGAAATCCAGATCAACCGCCGTATAAACGACAGCGAATTCAAAGTGAACTGATCATAAGGAATGCACAACTCAAGAAGCCGGGGCATTTGCTCCGGCTTTTTTGTTGGTAGTTTGTAGTCGGGGGTTGGTGCATCCTTGTCTGTCACAAATTCAATTTCATGCGCACACTGCAGTGTGCGCTTACATTTCCTTATCTCCCCTATCTTTACCCAATGCAGTTTATTCGCCCTACATTCCTCACCTTGCTGTTGGTTGTGCTCTTCGTTCTCTGCGCAAAAGCGCAGGATGAAGATACAGGCCCAGACTACACTGAACAGGCCAAAGATTTTCAATGGGGATTTGTAGCCGGACTTGAGTCCGGACTCTTTACCGGAGCCTCCACCCCCACCGAAGCTTCACTGGCAAAATACGAGCATGCCTTCGGACGCATGGGTTACGGCGCATCAGTTGGAGCGTCACTGCAGTGGCGATTGAACGCCCGATGGGCCTTTCGTCCTCAAGCCATGCTCTCGGTGCTCACCACTAGGGTGAGATATGAGCAATACGGTTTTCGCCACGAAACCCACATGATCTATCCCCTTACCGCTGATATCCTCGCACACATCATCGTGAATAACCCAACTGAAAGCAGACGCCTCGGTGCTCATTTTGGTCCGGCCATTGAATTCAACATCCCTTCACTCGATAGTCCGAGGCAGACCTCTACACCTTTCTCACTCCGGGCAGATGCCGGACTGAGCATACCTGTGAATCTCGGCATCGGCACCTTTCTGCTCGATGTGAGCTACGGTTATTCACTCACCGATATGATCAGCGGTGAAACCCTCCTCGATCAATGGTGGGGCAACAATGGTCGCCACCGCCTGGGAGTGCGGCTTCACCTCTACTAAGCGGGTAACACCGTTCATCCTTAAGAAGTTGTAAAGATGACTGCCTTAACCTACCTTTCAATAAGTTGTGGAGATCACCACCCTTAGTAACTTCTTCGACCATCCCCATGAATTTGAAGTTCGGTATGTTTGTTCTGATGAGTTGTGTGAATAGCACAGTGAACACCGTTGCACATCTTGGAACAATGAGAGTCGCCGCTGTGTTGAATTATCTGATACATGAGGGCGTAACCCGATCGAATCGAACATCCGATTCATTAAACTACCCGAATCAATGCCTGACTTGATTTTACACATGCCTGAACGCACTTTCGCTTTCACCTGGGGGGTGTTCCGAAAGACGCGAGTAGGTGCTGCGCTTGGCAAGAAGACCTCACCACCCAGACAGACACCGCTGAAATTGAGCGAATAATCACTCGGCTCACTCTTTTGAAATACGAACAATAGTTAAACCCAGCATAAATGAACAATCAGGACATCAACATAAACGAGATCCAGCAAACCATAAAAAAGTACTACAAGGCTGCCATACTGGTCTTAGTAGTCGGTGTGATCGGATTTGGTTCATTCTTTCAGGTAGAAGCAGAAGAAGAAGGCGTGGTGACACGCTTCGGTGAGCATGTGCGAACCGTTGAGCCCGGACTAAAGATGAAAATACCCTTCATCGAAAAAGTGTATAAGGTGCCGGTAGAACGCCAAAAAAAGCAAGAATTCGGCTTTCGCACCGAGCAGGCGGGCGTGCGCACACAATACAGCCGCACCGGTTCAGTCACGGAAGATGAAGCCATCATGCTCACGGGAGACCTCAACCTCGCAAACGTGCAGTGGGTAGTACAATACCGTGTAAGTGACCCCTATGAGTACTTGTTTAAAGTGCGCAACCCTGACAATACCTTGCGCGATCTCTCTGAAGCCGTGACGCGTCAGGTTGTGGGCGATCGCACCGTGAATGAAGTACTCACGATTGGCCGCGCAGAAATTGCGAGCGAGGTGAAAATTCTTCTGCAGAAAATGGCAAAAGAATACTCGCTGGGTATTGAAATCGCCCAGGTAGTATTGCAAGATATCAATCCGCCTGAATCTGTCAAACAGGCCTTCAACGCTGTCAACGAAGCTCAGCAAGAAAGAGAAACGCTGATCAATGAGGCGAAATCAGAATACAATAAAGTGATACCGCGCGCCAGAGGGCAAGCCCTGGAGACCATTCAAAAGGCCGAAGGTTACGCAACACAGCGGGTCAACAACGCGCAGGGGGAGGTTGCCCGCTTCAACGACTTGTATGAAGAGTACATCAGGGCACCTGAGGTGACAAAAAAGAGGATCTACCTCGAAACAATGCAGGAGGTGCTGCCAAAACTCGGTGATAAGATCATCACCTCAGAAGATGGCAACAATATGATCCCTCTCCTGAAAAAAGACCTGAACTAAGCGAATACATGACATCCCCGAAAAGAGAACACATGAACAAAAGAAATAAACTGATCCTTCTTACCGCCTTGGTGGTTGCTGCGATTATCGTGCTATCACAAAGTATCTACATCGTCAACGAAACCCAACAGGTGGTGATCACTCAATTCGGTAGACCAATAGGAGACGCCATCACCGAACCGGGGCTCCAATTCAAAACACCTTTCGTGCAAAAAGCGAATTTCTTCGAAAAACGCTACATGGAATGGGACGGCGACCCGAACCAGATCCCCACAAAAGAGAAAAAATTCATCTTCGTCGATAGTTATGCCCGCTGGCAAATTACCGACCCGCTACAATTCTATAAACGACTCACCAACGAACGAGGAGCACAAAGCAGACTCGATGATATCATTGACGGTGAAACACGTGATCAGGTAGCCAGCCACAGCCTCGAAGAAGTGGTTAGAAATACCAACCGACAAGCAGACACAACTGCCAAAATAAGCGAGATCATTGAAGATTCACTCGCCCGAATTAAGGTAGGTAGACAAAAGATTCAAAATATGATCCAGGAAAAGGCCAATGAAGAAACCAAAGACCTCGGTATTGAAATCCTTGACTTTCGGTTTAAGCGCATCAACTACGTGGAGGATGTAAGGCAGCGCGTTTACGACCGAATGAAGAGTGAAAGGATCCGTATTGCAGACAAATTCAGATCAGAAGGTGAAGGAGAGGCTTCAAGAATCAATGGAGAAAAAGAACGCGAACTCAACCAAATTCAATCGGAAGCATACAAAGAAGCCGAAACTATCAAGGGGAAAGCAGATGCAGAAGCAGCCCGAATTTATGCCGATGCATATAACAGATCCAGCCGTGCAATTGAATTGTATAGCTTCATTAAAAGCATGGAGACCTTTAGCAATACCTTTGATTCTACCACCACGGTGATCCTGTCAACTGACAGCGACCTCTTTAAGTATCTTAAGAGTATGGATTAGCCTATGAAAGGCTCTCCCCAAGAGAAACATATCACTTCAGAGTGAGGATGCCTCAAACAAGACAGTGAAACAATGCACCAACCATCATAAAGGCACACACAGCAACCGCAATGTGCACAGCTTAAAAAATCCCAATCCTCAAAAAAAACAATCAACCTTGAACCTCGAAAACACCATAGCCCTTGTCACCGGAGGAAACTCCGGACTGGGAAAAGCAACGGCCCAATTGCTTATTGAAAAAGGCGCAAAAGTGGTCATCACCGGCCGCGACGAAAAGAAAACCGCCGATGTAGCAGGTGAGCTCGGCGCTGTTCCCTTTCACTGCGATGTTACCAGCGACCAGGACATTCAAAAAATGTATGACTTCATCGAAGAAAAATTCGGCCGCCTCGATATCCTGATCAACAACGCAGGCATCGGCGGATGGTCAGCACTCGGTGAGATTACACGCGAAAAAATGAAGGAAGTCTATGAAGTGAATGTCTTCGGAGCCACCATGGTCGCCAGCGGAGCCCTGCGCTTCTTCCTGAAGCAAAAATCCGGCAACATAATAAATATCGCCTCCACCGCCTCGCTCAAAGGCTACCCGCAGGGCAGTATTTATGCCTCTTCTAAATTCGCCCTTCGCGGCCTGACCCAGTGCTGGCAAGCAGAATTACGGCGAGACAATATCCGCGTCATCCAGATCAATCCCAGCGAAGTACCCACTGCTTTCGGTGATGAAGAGAACCGCAAAGAACGTCCGATCGAAGACAAGAAACTCACGCCTCACGAAATTGCACACACGATCATCTGCACCCTTGAAATGGACAATCGCGGATACATTCCAGAAGTCACTGTGCACGCTACCAACCCCTTTTAATCGGTCAAAGCCACACAAAAAAGCAGAGCGCATCTTCTCCGCCTACCGCTGAACAATCAGTTATTATTGCTACCTTCAGGATCACGGCAACGTTCGGTTCAAATGCGGCGCATTGTTTATAAAGCGTGTGCCATCGCTTGCCCCAACGCTGCATGAAGCGGTCGTTCTCACAATATGTCACAGGGCTCACTACTCCGTGTACTTTTCGCTTAGGGCCACATTCAGAAAAGCCTCAGACCAATACTGAACTGCGCACGACGGAAAACATAAGGCCACAGGTGTCCGGCTGTTCAGTGAAAGCAGCATAATCTTCAAAATGACCTCCGATGAAGCTCTACGTCAAGTACATGGTGAGCCTGCGATGCAAAATGCTGGTTAAGGACGAACTCAATAACCTCGGGATTCGCTACGTTGTGGTTGAACTCGGTGTTATTGAAGTACTCGAAAGCATCTCAGCGGCTCAGAAAGAGCAGTTAAAAATCAATCTGCTAAAATCAGGACTCGAATTACTCGATGATAAACGCAGCATCCTGGTTGAATCCATCAAAACTACGATCATTGAAATGATCCACCACACCAATGATCTTCCAAAAATGAACTACTCCAGCTACATTAGTTCAATTCTTGGATATGACTACACCTACCTCGCCAATGTATTCTCAGAAGTCAAGGGTATCACCATTCAACAATTTATTATATTAAATAAAATTGAAAAGGTAAAAGAACTTCTCCTTTACAATGAGTTAAACCTCACCGAAATCGCTCACCGGCTCCATTACAGTAGTGTAGCGCATTTATCGAATCAATTTAAAAAGATGACCGGACTCACTCCTACCTTCTATAAAGGCATCGCCGGTAAGCGCCGCCAAAACCTCGAAGATGTGTGATACATGTAACTTCTCTACAGCTTAATGTAACGCAGCAACGGTAAGTTAGTGCCAACTTTGCTGTGTTGTGAGAACGAACTCGCAGTAAAACCCTCAAAAATTATGGACAATACCAAAAACACGCATTCCGGCGATTTTAAAATTACCGGCAACTGGTCTGACCAGTCGAAAGCGCTGAAAAGCAAGTATGCGCAACTTACCGACGAGGATCTGAAATTTGAGGCAGGCAAAGAAAACGACCTCCTTAAAAAGGTCGAAACGCGCTTGAATAAAAAGCGTGAAGAGGTGATCAACATCATCAAAAAGGGCCAGCCCAAAGCGGTTTAACCGAAAGTTTAAACCTCAAAACACAAATGGACAAGCCCTCAACAGGCTTGTCTATTTTTTTAAGTATCATTTCTCTAGCTGAAAGCAAACCAATTATGGACTCAAATTACCTCTACCTCATCATTGCCATGATGATCATTTTCATCTCTGGCATCCGAATCGTAAGGCCAACTCACAAAGGGTTGATCGAACGGCTTGGTAAATACCGCAAACTGGCTACGCCGGGCTTTCACTGGATCATTCCGCTGGTAGACCGCATGTATCTCGTCAATATGACCGAGCAAATGGTTGACGCTGAACCACAAGAAATCATTACCAATGACAACCTGAATGCCAGCGTAGACGCCCAGGTCTACTTTCGTGTGAAGTCAGATGAGAAAAGCGTCAAAGGTTCTACATATGACGTGAACGATTACCAATACCAAATCGTAAACCTCGCACGAACTACCTTGCGGAACATCATCGGAACACTCACCCTTAAGTCTGCCAACAGCGAACGTGGCAAAATCAACATGGAGCTCCACCAGACACTTCATAAAGAAACCAAAAACTGGGGCATCGAGATCATCCGCACTGAACTGAAGCAAATTGACCCGCCTGCGGATGTACAAGAAACCATGAACAAGGTGGTGAAAGCAGAAAACGAAAAAATTGCCGCAATTGACTCTGCCACTGCCGCCGAAACAGTGGCTGATGGTATCAAACGTGCCAAAATAAAAGAAGCTGAAGGCTTTAAGCGCGCCAAAATACTGCACGCCGAAGGCGAAGCCGATGCTATAAAACTTGTGAACGAAGCCGCCGACAAATACTTTATCGGCAATGCACAAATGCTGCGAAAACTAGAGGCCATGGAAACAGCCCTGCAAGACAATACCAAAATCATTGTCCCAAACGGCTCTGACCTCGTAAATGTCATGGGCGAAATGGCCGGGGTGATCCCAATGAAGACCCAAAAAACCACCGCAGCTATCTCTAGAAACAACATCTGAAGACTGACCTCAACAGGCTCAGTGTTAAATGAACATGCAGTCATAAAGTACCTATGGTCAAAAAGACCGAAAAGACTCCCAAAGGCACAAGCCTTGCAGCACGTGTGCAAATGCTAAACGACTTGATACTAAAGCAGGAATCACTTGCTTCGGAATATGAAAAACGAATTCAACATGGAAAATAAATATCAAGTCGGACAAGTGGTTCAAGCCAAAGCCGCGCCAGAATTGAAACTCGTGATCAGAAGATACATCGATCGCATCTACTATTGCAAGGTCAAAGATAACCCCACGCGAAGAGAACTAGTCTACTTCGAACGAGAAATTGAACCAGATGAGGCTCCCGACGGTTGACTTTACGCCCGGTAGAACTCTCTGCCGCATGATTGCTTGACCTCAACCTAATCAGCACAAGTCAATCCCTCATCCTGCGCTTTTGCGCAGAACCAGGTCGCAGCAAACTGATGCAACCTGCATATTCAACCACCAAAAGCCTGCGGCCGCCATAACGGCCAGTCATGAGTTCGCAGAACACATGTGAGTATGCCCCTCTGTTTCCCTCGCCATGATCCATACCAATCCCTACCTACCTCAAATACCCCACGTCAGTCTGTCCATAAGTCGCTCTCCCCCGCCCACATCGCCTCACAATTCTTTACTACTTTCGACACATGGAGCCCATCGTTCATATAAGCGACGCGCGCATCGCACAGCACGAAAACATTGTGCTCGATGACGTCAACCTCGAAATCGCACCCGGCGAATTCATCTACCTCATCGGTAAAACAGGAAGCGGAAAGAGTTCGCTGCTCAAAACGCTCTACGGAGAACTGCCCTTGAAAAGCGGCAGCGGACAAGTCTGCGGCTTCGACCTGGTGAAACTAAAAAAGCGCAAAATCCCTTACCTGCGCCGCAAACTCGGTATTGTATTTCAGGATTTCGAGCTCCTGACCGACCGCAGTGTCAATGAGAACCTCAAATTCGTGCTCAAGGCCACCGGCTGGAAAGACAAGAGCAAAACCAATGAGCGCATTGAAGAAGTACTCACCAAAGTTGGCCTCCAGACCAAAGGCTACAAGATGCCTCACGAACTCTCCGGCGGCGAGCAACAGCGAATCGCCATAGCCCGCGCACTGCTAAATGAACCTGACCTCATTCTTGCTGATGAGCCCACCGGCAACCTGGATCCTACCACCACTGAGGGCATCCTGCAACTCCTCTTCGACATCAGCAAAGGTGGCAAAGGAGTGCTGATGGCTACACATGACTACGCATCGATGAAAAAATTTGAGGCCCGTACCCTGGTATGCACCGACGGCAAACTGCGTGATGCCGCTTCGTTCAATCATTTCGCAGACTACTCCTACCGCTGACCATGTCTGCGCGCACAAGCATCATTATCCCGGTGTACAACGCAAGGCAACTTATCACCGACTGCTTAAAGAGCCTTGCGCCATTGACTTCCAAGGCTGAAATCATTCTATGCGACGGTGGCTCTGATGATGACACGCGCCAACTGGCCGAATCCTTCGGGCTCGCCAATCTCAAGATCGTTGATACCACCGGAGATAAAGGCATTTACGATGCCATGAACCGCGGTATTGATGCTGCCTCAGGTGAGTACCTTTATTTCATGGGGGCAGATGATCGTTTGCACAGCGCAAAAGCGCTGGATGTGATCACCCAAAATACAAAGGCAAAAGTGCTGCTGGCAGGGGTAAGACAATCTGAGCCGCGGCACCCAAAGGTGCCTGAATGGTACACGCCTAAGTGGTCAGGCGAACTACTGCTTCGCAATTGTGTGCACCACCAGGGAGCCCTCTACCACCGCAGTGTTTTTAAGAACTACCGTTACCCGGTCAATTTCAGCATCCTCGCCGACTACCACCTCAACCTGAAGCTCTGGCTTGAAGGAGTGAGCGTTGATCACCACGACGTGCACCTCGCAACCTGCGGATCTGAAGGGGTTTCGAAGAAGTTCACCGCATCGCTCTACCGCGAAGAATGGGCGGTTAAGAGATCTATCCTACCCTTTCAACACCTTTGGTGGCAGCCGCCCTGGCTGGTACTGAAGTTCTTGCGAAAGCAACGACTCAAGTGAGCTGACAAGCTTCAAGCATTTGCTCAATCACCTCCGACTCTTTCTCCCATCGAAAGTCTTCCTGGGCGCGGGCCAACCCTTCCATCCACCGCTTTCGCGGTGCTGAAAGCACCTCGCGTAAAGCCGACGAAATGCCTTCGGGAGACCAGTCTTCAATGACACTGCCAATGCCATAATTCTCAACCACGCTGCTTACTTCAGGCATCGGTGAAGCCACCACAGGGATACCGGCATGAATGTAATCAAAGAGCTTATTCGGGAGACTGTAGTAATAGTTAAAGTGTGTACCCTTGTCAAGGCTCAGTCCGACATCAGCGCTGCGGGTGAAGGTCACAAGGCGCTCATAAGGCTGTTTCGGTAAAATGGTGAGGCGCGATTCGAGCTGCAAGGAGGTGCGCAACCGCTTGGCTTCGAGCCATTCTTCACCCGCGCCAACCAGCAATAAGTGAAGCTCCGGCAATTGAGCCAAAGCCTTGACCGCCTCTACTACCCCCCGATCTTTATCCATGAACGCTCCCTGCAAAATCGCCAGTTGACCTTCAGGCAAACCGAGGGCCGCTCGCGAAGGCTGTTGAGCGGGCAAAGCTTTAACTGAAGGCACATTGCGTACCACCTGCACCGGTACCTGATACTTATCGCGGTAGATGCGTGCGATGCTCTCGTTCACTGTGATGACGTGCTTCAATTTCGGAAAGATGCGACGTTCAATCTGCGTCCAAACCCACTTCGGAAAAGGCCTGTTGGTTAGTCCGGCAGCCTCTGTAAAATATTCATGGCTGTCATAAATAAGCGGTATGCGCAGTTGTCGGGAAGACAGGTATGCCGGCCACAGCGTGTCGAGGTCGTTACTCCAGATGGCGTCCCAGTCAGCGGCACGACTCCGAAGAAACCGGGCGAGACCGCGCTGCAACGAAGCATAAAACAACGCACCCGTGTGATACCTGAGCTTTAAACGCACCGTCTCGTACGATCGATCTATGGGAGCCGAATCAGGCAATTCGCGGCCAACCAATGTAACCTCAAGACCTGCCTTCTGCAATACCTCACAGGTCTTGTGAACCCGTTGGTCATGGGTCAGGTCATTGGATACAAGGACAGCGATTCGCTTCACACCTTGCGGATTTCATTGCGAACCCGATTGAGTACTTTTTTCGTGTAGAGGGGGAAGTTTCCTTGCATCATCCATCCATAATAGCCCGGATCCTGTGCCAGTACATCGCGTACTGACTTCCCTTTGTATTTACCGAAGTTGAAGAGCACCTCATCATTTTCGCCATAAATGAGTCTCCCCATCAAATCTGCATTTCGACTGCGTTGGCAGAACCGGTGTACCGTTTCCATGTCGTTCTCGAGCGGCTCAAGAACATTGCCGCGCGCATCAATGACGGCCTGACCCGCGTAGCGTTCAATCTGTGCCTTGAAAATCTCATAGGTCGCCATGGTATCCGGAAGTGCTTCGTGCGCATCGTCAAGGTCTTTGCCACAATAAAATTTATAGCCAGCCTTCAGGGTGCGCTGCTCCATAATGTGAAAGATCACCTGCGCGTCAATGAGATTTCGACCTTCAAGACTGAAGTCTATTCCGACCCGCAGAAACTCCTCTGCCAGCAGTGGAATATCAAAACGGTTGGAGTTAAATCCACCAAGGTCACAATCGTGTATGAACTTAAACAGTTTATCGGCCACCTGTTCAAAGGTCGGTGCGTCTTTCACGTCATCGTCGTAAATACCATGAACCATACTGGGCTCAGCAGGAATCGGCACTGTAGGGTTTATGAGAAAACGGTGCTCAGCTCCGCTCTTCTCTGGCTTGGTGTGCATGCTTCCGTCTGGCATGATCTTCACCATGGCAATCTCTACGATACGGTCAGTCGCTACATCAGTACCGGTGGTTTCAAGGTCAAAAAAGACTAGCGGACGTTTCAGGTTCAATTTCATAAAGCGCAAATTAAAGCAATTGGCCGTACCTAACCACCCAAGGTGTGCGAACACGACGACCGGGGGGGGAGACGAATCGACTTATCGACCGATCGACCCATCGACTTATCGACTAATGGGCATTTCGGGAAACCGGGAAACGGGGAAACCGGGAAACCGGGAAACGGGGAAACCGGGAAACCGGGAAACGGGGAAACCGGGAAGCCGGGAAACGGGGAAACGGGGAAGCGGCCGGAATGCAGCGCATACTTGCGCTGCCTCTAGTCGTTCAAGTACGCGCAGTGTGGCGGCGGCTATTGCCGCCGGTCTTCCGCAGCGAAGCGCATAGACCTATGGACGCGTTCGTGAAACTGGGAAACTGGGAAACTGGGAGAATATAAAGTGCTGAATAATAACCAATGAATAATAAATCAGCAATCTGCACTCATGCAATCTGCAATCCTGCCGTCTAAGACCCCTCACCCGCTGCTGCTTCGCAGCTTCGGGAGCTCCCCTGATTCCAGGGGAGCCTTTAAGATCTAACCTGTCCCGCAGGAGTCCTGAAAGCGTCCCGTAGGTATCTGAACAATTTCCTGAAACAACCCCGCGTTATACCTAACGTAGAGTAGCAGGTCTCTTATGGCAGAGACCAAACAGGCAAACGAAAACCCTTCCTTTTGGAAGGGTTTTCTACTTTATTGAAATGTGTGGTTCTCGCCTACTCTGCCCAGATCTTGATGTACTGGTACTTCTCATACACATCTTTACGCTTCTGGGCGTCGTTTTGGTAATCAGGACCGCCAACGAGTTCACGCGCATCCTGAAAGACGAAGTCTTCTCCTTTCTTGTACCCCAGGTCTTCAAGCGCCTTTGTCACCTCTGTGCGGGCAAGCTTGTTACGGAAGGCACTCAACTCCTTATTGTTTTGGAAACGACTCGACGGTACTTTAGAGGCGCTTGACTCAATCAGGATTCTCGCCTTGCCTTTCGTCTTGATCAAAGCTTCCACTCCGTCAACGAAGTCCTGGAAAGTTGCCTGCACTTTCTCATCATTCCACTCGCCCATATCATAGAGGAAGTAACGCTGGTAGTAGGCTTTTGCAGCATCAGCCACTGTAATAACCTTATCATCCTCTTTTACACCTTCAGGTGTTTCAGGTACAATGTCGTTTTCTTTGATTTCAGGAGAACCGGTAGGGTCTGACGCAATCGCACCGCCAAGATGAACGGGCAAAAGGTAAATTTCTTTGTCGATTTCGCTGTAAGACGACTCACAAGGCACATTGATGAAGTCTTTGTGTACCACTTCGGCGTTCGCAAAGTATTCTACCTTGTAAGAGATACATGGCGGGAGTACTGCTACATAAGAACCATCGCGGCTACGCGGACGATATTCAGTGACTTCGCCGGTTTCCTGATTGGTTACTACAACGTAGGTCTCGTCTGGAAGCTCTTCGCCTTCGGCGGGGTAAATAAAACCTTTCAAAACGGCCAGATCGGGTTCAACCGGAGAATCAGGCATATCTACCATGTAGATGTCTTTGAGACCGAATCCTTCTTCCTTGCGCGAAGAGTAGTAAGCACGCTTGCCGTTAGCGGTGGGCGAGAAGAAAATATCGTCATCAACGGTATTCACCGGATAACCAATGTTCACAGGCTTCGACCATTCACCATCATCGCCAAGACTAGAATAGAAAATATCAAAGCCACCCATACTGCTATGCCCTTTCGAAGCAAAATAAAGCGTGCGACCGTCGGCACTCAGCACAGGAGACTCTTCTTCCCACTGCGTATTGATGGTCTCTCCAATATTCAGTGCCTTCGACCAATCGCCATTCGGCAACTTCACACAACGGTAGATGTCACGTCCGCCATATCCACCATCACGATTACTCGTAAAGTAAAGCGTCTTGCCATCAGCCGAAACCGTGGCATGCGTTTCCCATGAAGATGTATTGATATCACTGCCCAGCATTTCAGGTTCACTCCAGGTCTCCCCTACAAGCGCGCTCTTCCAGAGCTGACCGTCTCCGTCTTCATCGTAATAGATGTAGAGCTCTTGTCCGTCAGGAGAAGTAGATATCGTTGCTGCGTGTTGATCCGTATTGATGTTCAGCAATTCCGGCTCTAGCCAATTGCCTTCAATATCTTTGTAGGACACGTAAATATCTTCTCTGAACTCACCGGTATCTTCGTCAATGATGAACTGGTTACTGCTGTCAGGACGCATACGTCGGCTCGTAAAAAACAGCGCACTCTCGTCAATGGAAATCACAGGCGAGTACTCGTTAGTCTCATCGTTGATGACATCACCCACATTCGAAATCAGAAAGTTCTGCGGATTTTTCACCTGCTGCTTCGCATTTTCGCACATCTCGATTTCGTGCTGTGCCTGCGCATGCAAACGGTGTTTCTTCGGGATGTTCTTCAGAAAACGCTCGTACTCTTTGATGGCCTTATCCATCTCATAATTCAGGTGGTACGCTTGCCCGAGGTGGAAAATAGTTTCCACGGGTACCTTGGTCTCTTTGGTGTCATACGGATCGTATTTATCTGAAATCTCCTGATAGGCCGCGTACTCGAGATAAGGAAGTGACTTGAGTTTCTGGTTCGCAGTCTGGAGATAGCAATAACCCAACTTGTAGTTGACGTTAGCATTCTCTTTGTTGCTGTCGTAAAGATTCTTCCAGATATCAATCGATTGATTCCAGAGCTTTTCTTCCATAAGCTGATTAGCCTCAAGGAAATCTGCACTGAAGTCACCGCCGAAACTGCGGGTCACTGCAATCAGGATAGAAAAACTGAGTAGTACGTATTTCATCTGCGCAAATTTGGCAAGTTGACGTAAAAATAGGTCAATTCAACGAACTATACCAAGCGCCAACAAGACGGATATCAGGAAGATGCCAACAGAAGAAGGACACGGAGGCCTCAATTGTTCAGGAGACCTGCAATGCGCGGAGGTGCGAGAGATTAAGCTCAGGCAACGCATACACGCTATCTCTCTGATCAATAAAAATTTACCGCTGCCTTGCTCTTACCAGAGCGCACGCTCGGGATCGAACTGCTCGAGGTAATCTGCTACCCTTCGTACAAAGGTTCCGCCGAGCATTCCGTCAACCACGCGGTGGTCATAGCTGTGCGAAAGGAACATGAAGTGTCGCACACCGATCATATCACCCTGCGGGGTTTCAATCACCGCCGGCTTCTTGCGAATAGCACCTAGTGCCATAATGGCTACCTGAGGCTGGTTAATGATCGGAGTTCCCATCACATTACCGAAAGTACCTACGTTTGAAATGGTGTACGTACCTCCCGAAATCTCATCCGGAGAAAGTTTGTTCGTGCGGGCACGATCCGCGAGGTCATTTACCGTCTTGGCCAAACCAATCAAATTGTAGCGGTCTGCATTCTTGATCACCGGTACAATCAAATTGCCGCTCGGCGTGGCTGCCGCCATCCCCACGTTGATATCTTTGCGGTAAATCAGTTTATCGCCGTCAACCGAGATGTTGATGTTCGGGAAGTCTTTGATCGCACGCGCTATAGCCTCCACGAAGATCGGAGTGAAGGTCAGCTTCTCGCCTTCGCGCTGCTGAAACTCCTTCTTCATTTTATTCCGCCAGTTCACAAGATTCGTCACATCAGCTTCTACGAATGAAGTCACATGAGGCGAAACATGCTTAGACATCACCATATGCTCGGCGATCATCTTGCGCATACGATCCATTTCAACGATCTCGTCGTTCGGACCAACCGTAACCTTGGGTGCCTTGATAGCAGGAGTAGCAGAAACAACAGGCGATTTTTCTGTCGCCTTAGGTGCCGCCTTCGTTTGTCCGTTACTCGCAACTACCGGTGCTTTCATCGGTGCAGACTTCCGCTGAGCGATATAAGCAAGCATATCTTTCTTGGTCACACGACCGTCTGACCCCGAGCCTTCAATTTGCTCGAGTTCTTCCATCGCGATGCCTTCTTCTTTAGCAATACTCCGCACCAGCGGGCTGTAGAATCGTCCTGACGGACCCTTTCGCTCTACTTCGCTGCCGCCTTTCACTCCTTCAAGGGGGGCACTTACGGCCTCTACGACTTCTTGAGCAGGTACTTCTTCCCTTTCAGGCGCTTTTTCAGACGCCGCGGAACTTGTCCCGACTTGTCGGGAAGCGGCGGATGAAGACCCGTCAGGTGCCGCAGTATCTCCGTCAGTACTGAAAATGGCGATCGGTTGACCGACTTCCACAACATCATCCTGGTTCACCAGGATTTTTACAATCACTCCATATTCAGGTGCCGGAACCTCGGAATCCACCTTATCGGTAGCGATTTCGACGATCGGCTCGTCTGCTTCAACCGTCTGGCCTTCTTCAATAAGCCATTTGATAATGGTCGCCTCAGCGACGCTTTCACCCATTTTTGGAAGCAGAATCTCTGTTTGTGCCATAATCGAAATCTCCGTTTGAGTGGTGCAAAATTAGTCAATTTACGATAGGCCTCCGCCATGATGATCATCAATCATCTCCGAGATAGGCGAAGAAGCGGTACATCATACTGAGGTCTTTTATAAATCGGTAGTCTCGCGCATAGATCACATTCAGCCGCTGCATCATTTCGTCAGTGCGCTGACCTTCAGGGATGCCTGTTGCCGGATTGATCACGCCGCTTGACACAGAAGGCAGCTCTTGCGCAGCCTTTGAAGTTGCGTAGCCTACCCAGGTGCGATCACCGAACAATACCCTGAAGAGGTTCAGGATGTAGTGCCCCTTCTTTCGCACAAACCAGATGCTGACAGGCAGGGTCACCAGCAAAAACAGTGCACTGAGCAGGTCAAACACACGCTTCTTGCGCCGGTTGGCCGGCTTGTGGATGCCGTTCGTCTCCAACATAAAAAGGTCACCGCTCGTATCAATGCTGTTGCTGCCGATCATGTAGAGCGTATCCGGAGGAGCGATCTTGAAGTCAACCCCGGTGTTCGAATAACGTCCCATCAAATCAATGATCTCCCCTGCTGGCACGTCTCTGCTGCTGAATACCACTTCATCCACTCGGTGCACACGGATGATCTCAGCCAGCTGATCCACCGTGCCAAACTGCCCTTTTGCCACCTGTTTACCCGGGGCTACCGAAATCACCGTCGGCAGGGTCGCTTTCGCCTGCCCGATAAGGGCTTCAATGCGCTCAGTCTCATCAGGCTCAGCCACCACGGCAAAATGTTTGTTGCCGCTGCCTTCCCAGGCAAATTGCTCTTTGTTCAGTAGGTGAAAAACCACGCGGCTCAACGCAAAATAGACCACCGACCAAATAGAGCCGATTAGCACCAGTGCCCGCGAAAAACGAAGGTTTTCAGGCAATAAGGAATAGGCCAGTAAGATCAGTACACTGCCGATCAGCACGCCGCGCAAAATGCGCAGCATCGACAGCGGACGATCATATCCTCCTGAAAAGAATACCGAAAGCATCCACGCCAGGGTGTAGCTGCTGAAGGCATTGCGAACGAGCGTTGCATCAAAGATTTTATGTTGTACTTCCGCATAGTATTCTTGCAGCAACCATAGCCCACCGAAAAGCAACACCCCATCCGTGAAGGGAAGCCATAGGCGCTTCACGAAGCGGTTGAGTATGGCAAGTGCGGCCCGCGCATAGATCGCCAGGTTGATCAGGGTGGTGAAAGCCTGCGCATTTCGCGCCGAAAAGTGCTTCTTGGCGAATATGACCATCGCCCGGTAAAACACAAACACATAGTTCAGACTGCCTTTCTTGGTACTTTCTCCTTTGTAATGAATAATGGTAGTATCCGGCAGGTACCAGTTGTCCCAACCGCCGGTAACAATCCGCCAACTAAGGTCGATGTCTTCGCCGTACATGAAGAACGACTCATCCAGCAATCCAACCTGATCGAGTGCGTCTTTACGCATCAGCATAAATGCCCCGCTGAGGATTTCCACTTCATTGGCTTCATCTTCCTCGAGGTAGCCCATGTAGTAGTGGTTGAAACGCTTTGATTTCGGGAACAGGCGGTAGACGCCGGCGATCTTGCAGAAAGCCACCCAGGGTGTCGGTAAACCACGCTTGCTTTCCGGTAAGAACTTACCTTTCCCATCAACCATACGTACACCGAGTCCTCCTGCCTTCGGGTGATCATCCATAAAATCAATCACTTTCCGAAAAGTATCTTCCTCAACAACGGTATCGGGGTTCAGCAACAAGACATACTCGCCGTTAGACGCTCGGATCGCCTGGTTGTTGGCGCGGGAGAAGCCGACATTGTCTTTGTTACGCACCAGCTTCACCTCGGGAAAGCGCTCTTCAACCATGGCGCAGGAACCATCTACACTGGCATTGTCAACCACCCACGTCTCTACCTGCAGCTCCTCGCTGGCACGCCGCACCGAAAGCAGGCACTGCTCAAGAAAGTGCTCTACATTGTAATTGACGATGATGACGCTGAGCTTCATTGACTGCCGCGTGCGTTTTCGTAAGGTAAGCGTTGCATAATCGACCGGCCAAGGGTCACTTCATCCGCATATTGTAACTCATCGCCAATGGCCACGCCACGAGCAATCGCGGTCACATTGACATTCAAAGGTGACAATTTACGGTAGAGGTAGAATGCGGTGGTTTCCCCTTCCATGGTGGTGCTGAGCGCAAAGATGACTTCATTCACTTGACCAGACTCCACCCTGCTCACCAGTGAGGGGATATGCAGGTCATTCGGTCCTACCCCATCCATCGGTGAGATCACCCCGCCAATAACGTGATAAGTGCCACGGTATTGCTCGGTCGCCTCTATTGCCATCAACTCGCGAATGCTCTCCACCACGCAAACGGTACCCGCATCCCGACGGTCGTTACTACAAACTGAACAACGCGAATGATCTGACAGGTTATGACACACTTCACATTCTCGAATGCCTGATTTCAGGTCGGTAAAGGCTCTCGAAAACCGATTCACCTGTTCCTCATCACGCGAAAGCAAATGCAACACCAGGCGCAAAGCAGTGCGCTTTCCGATGCCCGGCAGTGAAGCCATCTGTTCTACGGCCTCCTCTATGAGTTGAGATGAATATTGCACGCCGCAAAGCTAAGGGATTCGCAAATGCAATGATCTACGGCCGTATCGACCAATCGACTTATCGACTCATCGACCTATCGACCTATCGACAATTTGGGAAACTGGGAGGTAGGGAGGAAGCGAGGTAGGGAAACAGTTGGAATCAGGTACCTGTAGGGACGCGATTTATCGCGTCCGCCTGTCGCTAATCTCCACTCATGCAATCAGCAATTCTGCCGTCTAAGACCCCTCACCCGAAGCCGCTACGCGGCATCGGGAGCTCCCCTCATTTGAGGGGAGCCTTTAACTTAGTTGTAAGCCCCACAGGCGTCCTGAAAGCATACCGAGGGCCTCTACTTCCGCACCGTCTTCAAATTCAACATATTCACCCCGTTCGTCTCAAAATAAACCACCTCCCTTCTGACAAAATGACTCACCTGATCATAAAACAGCGGAATCACGGGCGATTCAGCCATCACGAGGCTATCCATTTTGCGGTAGAGGGGAATGCGGTCTTTGTGGTCTGGAAAGGATGCCGCAGTAAGGTACAAACTGTCAAAAGTGGCGTTCCGGAAGTGGGTGTAGTTCGGGCCTTTCGGACAAAAATTTTCGCTGTAGAACAAAGCCAGGAAATTCTCGGCATCAGCATAGTCGGCGAGCCATGATTTGCGGAAGAGCATCGCCTGTGACTTCGACACTTTTTCGCGGTGTGCGGCTCCTGGTAGAACTTCCACCTCCACCTCTACGCCGATCTGCTGCCACTGGTGTTGCAAATATTCGCATAAATCAACGTAGTCGCCGGTGGTAGACAGGGCCACCGGCGGTATCCCCTGACCGTTCGGATAGCCGGCACTGTCAAGCAGATCGCGGGCATAGCCGGGGTCGTAGCTCACGGCAGCCACACGATCACCACCAGATGAAGGCAATCCTTGCGGAATAAACCCGCCTGAAGCCTCGAATACCGCATTGTTTCGAAGGTAGCGCACCATCTTCTTGCGATCGATGGCGAAGGTTAGTGCCCTCCTCACCCTGCGATCACTGAAGGGATGCTGCTGCACCTGCGGTAAATCGGGATCCACAAGGATGCCGATGTAGTCGGTTTTGATGAACGGACGACGCTGGAAACGGATCTTGTTGGTAAAGCCCTCGCGCAAGGTGCCGCTGTTCGTTAGCAACTCATTGGTGTAGGCCGGATGCAAACCCGACATCATATCAAACTGCCCCTGAAGAAGTCCGAGAAACTCGGCGCCCATGTCGCGCACGAAGCTGATCTTGACCGCATCGAGGTAGGGCAGCACCTGACCTTCCGCATCTTGCTGCCAGAAACGCTCGTTTCGGTGAAAGACCAAGGCGACATCCTCGAGCCAGAAGGCAAATTTGAACGGGCCCGCACCGATCGGATGTGCACGGAAATCCGGTCCGTAATGCTCAACCACTTCGCGCGGAACCACATTGGCGTACTGCGTAGTCAACATCCCAAGGAAGGGCGGAAAAGCATCTTTCAAACGCAGCACCAGGGTGCTGTCATTCACTGCCTCCATCCCGCCATTTCTGGCGGAACGTAAACGATCAAAAATCCACTTTCCGGGCGAAGCCGTTCCGGGATCTATGATTCGACTGAAACTGTACACGAAATCCTGCGCCGTGACGAAACGATTCAGGCTGTCAGCAAAAAGGGGTGAGGGATGAAAACGCACATCGGTGCGGAGGTGAAAGGTGTAAGTACGCCCGCTGTCGCTGACCTCCCATGACCGTGCGATCAGTGGTTGAATGGTCAGGCTACTGTCAAGCTCTACGAGTCCGTCAAACAGTTGGTTCACCGCCCACATGTTTTCCAGATTGCGGGCAAAAGCAGGATCAAGCGAAGTAATGCCGTTTGACTCGTTATACCGAAAAACCGTTCGGTCATCACGGCGGTCATTGTCTCCGCCGCACGCGGCAAGCATCGACGCAATCAAAAAATAAATGAGGATCCGCAGCTTCATCGCTGCGAAGATAAGATGATTAGCCGCCCATTACGTCGCGTATGACGGCCGCGCCTTCGGGGTCATAATAACGGTCAGGCTTACGTCCGCCCGAAGCAGTATACCGCTCCCACGATCCGACCTTGACGCCAAACTCATAGCGACCGCGTGATTCGATTTGTCCGCTCGGATGATAAAATACGAACTCTCCGTGCTCAAAGAGTTTGTTTTGTGCTTTTTTGTAGCTCCCGATATACTTGACGCGATCGCTTGCGTCATAAACGGTGCATGTATAAAGGTCGTCACTGACCTTTTCCATTTCTCGCCGATATACAGCCTTTCGTTTCTTAGTGTCGTTGAGCTGTGCGTCCAGGTAGTGCACCTCATCCTGCGCTTTTGCGCAGTCAGAAAAAGAGAGCAATGGAAGCAGGAACAAAATAGACAGGATATATGTAACTCTAATGCGTATCATTCTCGGTTTGCCTGCAAAGGTGAATACGTGGGTATACGGATGCATTTCAGAATAGTTACACCTCGAGACGCGCTGCAAATGCCTAATTTTGCGCGGCCATTGCACACCATGAAACAGCTGCTTACGACTTCTCTGCTTTTGCTGACCCTTGCTTTGTCAGCCCAAAAGAGCGTGACCCTGAGCGGTAGCATCAACGATGCCGCCACGGGAGAATCGATTTTGGGCGCTACGGTCTACGTTGAAGAGCTCGAGACCGGGGTGGCGAGTAATTTGTACGGTTTTTACTCACTGACCTTGAAACCCGGAGACTACACCGTGAGTTATAGCTTCATTGGCTATGAAAAAGTCACGCGTCAGCTTTCGCTTAATGGCGACCAGACCCTGAACATCGAGCTGCAAACGATGGCCATTCAGACCGAAGAAGCCATCGTCGTGGGCGAAAAGAGTGCCAACACGGAGAGCACTGATATGGGACGTGTAGACCTTGAGATCGAGCAGATCAAAACGCTGCCCGCCCTGCTCGGAGAAGTGGATATCCTTAAGGCCATCCAGTTCATGCCCGGAGTGCAATCGGCAGGTGAAGGCAACAGTGGTTTCTACGTGCGCGGGGGCGGACCCGACCAGAACCTGATATTACTTGACAACGCCACCATTTACAACGCTTCGCACTTGTTTGGCTTCTTCTCTGTCTTCAATGCAGATGCCGTAAAAAACATTGAGCTCATTAAAGGTGGCATGCCGGCGAGTTATGGCGGACGTATCTCCTCCGTGCTCGACATCTCCCTCAAAGAAGGAAATAACAAACGCTACCAGTTTGACGGAGGTATCGGTCTCATCAGCTCGCGCTTCACGGCACAGGGTCCGCTGAAGAAAAACGTATCGAGCTTCATCATCAGCGGACGACGCACTTACATCGATGTGCTGGCCCAGCCCTTCATCAACCCCGAATCGAATTTCGCCGGCAGCGGCTACTTTTTTTACGACCTGAATGCGAAAGTCAACTACAAGCTTTCTAATAAAGACCAGCTTTTCCTCAGCGGTTACTTCGGGCGCGATGTGTTCGGTTTCCGCAGCAGCAATGCAGGCTTCGAAGTAGACATCCCCTGGGGCAACGCCATGGGCAGCCTGCGTTGGAACCACCTCTTCAGTGACAAGCTATTCATGAACATGAATGTGACCTACAGTGATTACCGTTTTGAGTTTGCGGGCGGACAAGATGACTTTCGCTTTACGCTTCGTTCGGGCATCGAAGACTGGTCAGGCAAGGTACAGTTCAGCTGGTATCCTGATGTGCGCCACAATGTGAAGTTCGGCGTTGACTATGTTTTCCATGAGTTTTCACCGAGCCAGGCTACCGCGCAGTCAGGAGATACCGAATTCATTCTCGGCGAAGAGATGCTCACCTACAGCCATGAGGTTGCGGCTTATATCGAAGACGAGTTCGACCTCACCACCAACCTCCGCGTCAATGCCGGCCTCCGCTACAGCTACTTCGCGCACGTGGGTCCGTTCACGCGTTTTGTTGAAGATGAAAACCAGGATGTTTTTGGCGCAGTGGGGCCGCCTGAAACCATTGTGTACGACCGCGGCGAGCTGATCAAATCGTATGGCGGACTTGAGCCGCGTTTGAGCGCACGCTACCGCATCAACGAACGTTCATCGATTAAAGCAGGCTTTGCGCAGAACTACCAGTACGTTCACCTGGCGAGCCTCTCTCCTACTTCGTTGCCTACTGATGTATGGCTTCCCAGCACCGATGTGGTCGCACCGCAGTTCGGGCGCCAGTACAGCCTTGGTTACTTCCGTAATTTCTTTGATGACCGCTACGAAGCCTCGGTTGAGATTTACTACAAAGACATGCGCAACCTCGTAGAGTACGAAGAAGGCGCCCAGCCGGAAAACAACCTGAACAACAATACCGATAACCAGCTTGTGTTCGGCGATGGATACTCCTACGGCGCCGAGTTTTTCTTCAAGAAGGTCTATGGCAGCCTGACCGGCTGGATCGGTTACACCTGGAGTAAAACCATGCGCCAGTTTGAAGAGTTGAATGGCGGACGCGAGTTTCCGTTCCGCTTTGATCGCCGACATGACCTCAGCGTGATTGCGAGTTACAAGCTCGATGACCGCTGGGAGTTCGGCGCGGCCTTCGTGTATGCGACCGGCAACGCCATCACCTTACCGGTGCAGCGCTTCTTCTACGAAGGGCGCATCGTTGACGTGTACGGCGATCGCAATGGTTTCCGCATGGCACCCTTCCACCGCGCGGATGTCTCGGCGACCTATTTTCCGCAGAATAGCAGGAAAAAGAAAGAGAAGACCGATGCAAGCGGCAAGCGGCGTTTTTCGAGCAGCTGGACCTTCTCGATTTACAATCTTTATAACCGCATGAACCCTTATTTCATTTACTTTGGTAACGACGGCAACCTCAGTGAAGGCACCCTGGAGATCAACGCTTACCAGGTCAGCCTCTTCCCCATTTTGCCGTCGGTCACCTGGAATTTCCGCTTTTAGCCTATGCGCGCACTGCTCACACTCAATCATTACTTCTGGAAGTACCGCGGCAAGCTAGCGCTGGGTATTTTTTTCATCATTTTGACCAACGTCTTCACAGTGTTTGCTCCGCTTCTGATAGGTGACGGAGTGCAGGTGTTGCGTCAGGCAAATGAGCGTTTTTTTGAGCCGATTGACGCCTTTCAGACTAATGATGACGCCGCAAAAGCGGCGGATGCGAACACGCAAGGCACGCCCGAGGGTCAGTCGAAAGAAGAACTCTTCAGTAAGCCCACCGATCTCGAACTGCCTTTCACTTTGCAAGGACTCTCGGATGTATTCGGCATTTCGATCGGAGCTACAAAGAACATCAGCAGCTTCAGCCAATTGCAGAATGCAATTCTTCAGGTGGGCATTCTGCTTGCTGTGCTGTACATCGTCGCTTACTTTCTGAAAGGGGTATTCCTCTTCTTCACACGCCAGACCATCATCGTCATGTCGCGCCTGATTGAATACGATCAGAAAAACGAAATCTACCAGCACTACCAGGAGCTGAGCATGGGCTTTTACAAGCGCAACCGCACCGGCGACTTGATGAACCGAATCAGTGAAGATGTATCCAAAGTCAGAATGTACCTGGGTCCGGCCGTCATGTACACACTGAACCTTGTCGTATTGATCGTACTGGTGGTCTCGGTGATGCTCTTCATCGACTGGGAGCTCACGCTCTATGCGCTGCTACCCCTGCCGTTTATGTCGGTATGCATCTACTACGTCAGCAGCACCATCAACAAGCGCAGCGAACAAGTGCAACGCCAGCAGTCGCGCCTGAGCACCATTGTGCAAGAATCAATGTCAGGCATTCGTGTGCTCAAAGCTTACCACCGTGAAGAGAATAGCAACCGCCATTTCAGCGAAGAATCTGACCTCTACAAAATGAAGGCGCTCTCACTTGTAAAGGTCGATGCCCTGTTCATGCCGATCATCGTCTTGCTGGTGGGCTTGAGCACCATTTTGACGATCTACATTGGCGGACAAAAAGTCATTGCGGGTGAACTTGGGGTGGAGCATATTTTCAGCTTCGTCTTTTTCGTCAACCAGCTCACCTGGCCATTTGCTTCCGTCGGCTGGGTAACCTCCCTCGTGCAAAAAGCTGAGGCCTCGCAAGAACGCATCAACGAGTTTCTCGACACAAAGCCTGAGATCACCAATTCGGCTGAAGAAGCCCCGAAGATCAACGGTGAGATTGAGTTCAGAAACGTTTCGTTTGTTTACCCTGATTCCGGCATCCGGGCACTCAAGGATGTCTCCTTCCATATTTCCCCCGGAGAAACCCTGGCGATCATCGGACGAACGGGAAGCGGGAAAAGTACCATCGCCAACTTAATCGCTCGACAGTTCGATCCTTCTCAGGGTGAGGTTTTGCTCGATGGCAAGCCCTTGCCGGAGCATAACCTTTATCAGTTGCGGTCGAGCATAGGCTACGTTCCTCAGGAGGTCTTTCTCTTCTCAGACAGCATTCGCGAGAACATTGCTTTCGGACTCGATCATACAGACGATGCTGAAGTGATTCAGGCAGCCAAAGACGCACAGGTACACCAAAACATTGAAGATTTCCCGAAGCAATACGATACCCGTCTCGGTGAGCGGGGCATCAACCTGAGCGGCGGACAAAAACAGCGGATTTCGATCGCTCGTGCGATCATCAAAAACCCGCAGATCCTGATGTTTGATGATTGCCTCAGTGCCGTTGATACCGAAACAGAAGAGGCGATCCTGAACAACCTCAAGCGCATCATGCAAGGGAAGACCTCGATCATTATCTCACACCGCGTCTCTTCCATTAAACACGCTGACCGCATCCTGGTTATGGACAACGGCGAAATCATCGAGCGCGGCACGCACGAAGAACTGGTTGAAGCCGATGGCACCTACGCCGAACTCTACCGCAAGCAATTGTTAGAAGAGCAGGCGGTGTAAGACGTCATTATAGAAAGAAGATGCCTAGAAGTTCTTAATCTAATCAGAATCAACAAAAGCGTTTTCACTGTTTTGCCCGCTTCACGCAATCGAAGGAATCAAGAAATGATACAATGCAACCGGTAATTCATTGATAAGAGCCCGGTTAAATGATTATCTTCGAAGAAGATAGAGAAAATTCTGACATGCGCCTTTTAACCGTCTTTCTCTTAACAATCAGTTCATTTTTTCTCAATGCACAACAGTTCATTGAAAATACCGGTCAGTGGCCTGACCACGTGCTGTTTTGTGCGGAGTTGGCTGATATGACATGTTATATTGAGACAGGAGGCATTACCACAGTCGTCACGCATCCTGAAGACCGACGTAAATGGGCACTTCAACAGCACAATGATGCTGAAGAAGATGCTACTTTCGCGCCCCGTGCTCACGCCTTGAAATTCAACTGGTTGAAGACCTCTGAAAACACCAAGGTTTCATCAGTGAACTGGAGCAGCGAAGCCATTTACCGCTACTACGGTTGCTTTGGTGAGCAGAAAGAGCCCTCTCGTGCCGCTTCCGCGTTTACACTTACCAACGTTTGGCCGGGTATTGATATTCGCTTTGGCTTCAACGGGGGTAAGTTGAAGTACGACTACCTGGTCTCAGCAGAAGCTGATAAGAACGATATCGCCATAGAAATTGAAGGAGCTGATGCGCTGAACCTTAGAAACAATGCCCTGCACATTGGCACCTCTTGCGGCACCCTCATTGAACATTTGCCCGAGTGTTGGGCGGTGAACGAAGGCGAAAAAACGACGGTTGATATTGACTACACCGTGGAGGGGAGAAGAGTTGGTTTGCGATGGTTAGCAGACCATGAGTCTGCCTACATTATTGATCCTGAATTGGTCTTCGCGACTTATATTGGAGCTACTTTACAGCCCGATGGGATTCCAGCTACGAATAATTCAATTGGCTGTGGAAGTAACAGTTCTCCAAACGGTGATATGGTGGTTACATCTATGTTTGGAAATGATGTGAATTATCCTCAAACCATCGGTACTATTCTTCTTCTGCCTGGAAATGGTGGTGTAGGTGTCACAAGATTTTCTAGTGACGGCAATGAATTGACTTGGTCAACAAGAATAAATTTAGGTGCTCGGCCTCTCGCCATGTATTTCGAGAGTGATTACTTAGCTCTTGTTATAGCATCAAACGAATGTTCATCACAGAGTCTATTCTTCACCGAACCACAGCTCTGTGCTTCTGACCCTGACCCCGTGTATGAATACCTCAGTATGTTGGTGTTCACCGCTGACGGCAGTGAGTTGATCGCAGCGCGCTGCATTGGGTCTTACGATCACCACAATTCAGGCGGGCCAAAGCGCCCCCTTGCCGGTATTGACCGAACACCAGAGGGAGATTATGTGGTGGTGGCTTCCTCTCCTGACTCCAATTTTCCCTCAACACCCGGTGTAGCGCAAGAGAACTGGGCGGGTACACGCGATGCCGTGCTCTTCAAAATCAGTGATGACCTTGAAACCTTGCATTGGAGTACCTACTATGGTGGTGAAAGCAATGATTACGGCTCCAGTGTGAAAGTAGCAGAAGATGGCAGCATATACATTTGCGGTCATACTACGTCTAATGATTTTATATTCGATGGTACCCTTTCACCGGACGACTTTCCGGGACTTCTTTCTTTACAAGCCGGCTTTCTTGCGCATTTCACGGCTGAAGGTGAGCTATTGAATGCGCGAGTCTTTGATTACCTCCCTGATTTCGATTTAGACTATTTGGGAGTTGGATTGAAGGAAGCTCTTTTTTTTGTCGATACTGACCCTCAAGGCAATGTGGTGGTGATCGGTACTAACGAAAACAACACTGCCGACATACCCGTTACCGAAGGCCTGTACCTTAACCCAGACGGAGGCTGCTTCATTGCGGCCTGCACTCCTGACCTCAACGAAGTCATCTACACGACCCGTATTGGCTATGAACCCACCCGCAACCACATGCCTGTGGCCTTTATGGTTGATGATTGCGGGTATATCTACACCTCTATTTGCACCCGCTCAGGTGGCCTCATTACTGACGCTCCGTTGACGGATGACGCCCTTGCTGATCAGGGTGGCTTTTACCTCGCGGTCTACGAACCGGGCATGACCGGTCTTGAATATGCAACGCTCGCAGGTGGCGATCATATTGATGCCGGCTACAGCGTTTTTGATGAACGCGGTGTTGTCTACCAGACGGTCTGCGTGCCGCCTGAAGAAACCTACTTCACTACCACACCCGGTGCATGGGCTGAAGAGAAATCGCTTCTTTATGAATTAGGCGCCTTCAAAATTGATATGGAGCGCAACATCAGCGTCGCGCAATTTGGTCTTTCAAGAATCGATACTACAGAGTGTCCGCCCTACCACATTGCATTCAACAACTTCAGTACCGAAGGCGAAGTTGGTTTCTTCATCAATGGTGAACCCACTGAACTGGCAGATACCCTCGTTTTTGACAGCGGTGGTACCTACGAGATCGGCTTGAGCGTATTCAATCCTGAAACATGTAACCAGACCGATACGTTGTATAAGGTGCTGAACCTTCCTGAGTACAGTCCGCCGGTTTCACTCGCTGATATTGCCACCTCTGATCTTTGCACACCCGGCGGTTTTCAGGTTGATGGCGTATTCACCGGTGATACAAACGGTGAGGTACTGTGGCAACTCAATGATGATCCCGTGGCCAGTGGTGACGTCTTGAATACCACCCTCAACCTTGCGGGCAGTTACGAACTTCAGGTCATCGCCACTGACTCGCTTTGTTTTGCCAATGATACGCTCTCTGCAAGTTTTGACTATACGCCCTTTGACGTGAGTTTTGAGACCACCGTCTCTGACAGTTGCACGTTGCCGGTAACTTTTAATGCTACTGTTCAAGGAAATGGCTGGTCTGCTACGCAATGGCTCACAGATGGAAGCATTCAGTCAGATCAAGTGACCTTCTCAACAGCGTTTAGCGACCCCGGTACTTACACCATCACTGCTGAAGTCTCTTCGGAGGCCTGCGGAACGGTCTCGCAATCATGGGAAGTTGAAGCACTGGGAACGGTCGTCGTCGCTACAGAACTTGAAGATGATATCACCCTGTGTGAAGGCGACGCCATTGAACTCAACGCCTCCACCTCGCAAGGAACCATTGAATGGGTAAACAGTGAAGGTGCATCCTTTGACAACGGTCAGGCGTTCACCGCCTCAAACGAACAAGATACCCTATTGGCCGTTGCCACTGATCTGCAGAGCTGCAACCTGGCTGATACGCTTGAAATCACCATTCAAACTGTCACGCCTCCCAATGCAGGCATGACTATCTCATGGCTGTCTGACATCTGTGACCCGGAAGCTCTGCTGCAACTCTCGTATACAGGCCAAAATGCGCAAGAGGTCGAGTGGAGTGACGGACAAGGAAACACACCGGTTGGTGAATCAACATTGGCGACATACACCGAAAGCGGTACTTACACCATCGAGCAATGGGCTGTTAACCCACCCTGCCAACCGGCATATACCTCTGAGGAGGTATTTGTTGAAGTCTTTGAGCCCGGGTCAAATGAACTTTCGGTTGTTCCGAACATTATCACTCCAAACAACGATGCCGTCAACGACTGTTTTCGTTTGCCTTCAAATGATGCTGAACAATCACTCAGGTCGAACATCTCTCTGGAAATCTACAACCGATGGGGCGTGCTTATTGCTGCTGTCGAAGGTGACAACCCACAGTGGTGTCCTACACCAGACATCAGCGCCGGTCAGTATATCGCAGTCCTGAAATTTCTTGATATCTGCTCCGGAGAGCAGCAAGTCATCAGGCAGTACCTGACGGTGAAGAAGGATTACCGCAGATAGATTACCGAACTCTACCGCAAGCAGTTGTTAGAGGAACAGACGGTGTGAAGGAAGTCGATCTGAGGTGAGCCTCTCAAGGACAATTCCCTGCACAAAGATCCGTCCAGTCAAGGCCAAAAGAAGAAAGCAGTATGTTTTGATCTGCTACATTGACGATCCCGTCGCCATTGATATCTTGAGGACAACTACACGTATTACCCAATTCCCCAAGGAATAATGTCAAGTCAGCGGTATTGACAGCACCATCTTGATTAATGTCACCGTCAATACTACATTGAATCTCTTCAACTGTATTCTCAGTAGCTATGAAACAATCACCAACTGCGTCATCAGTTGAGAGCGTCAACGTGTAGTCGTCTGGAGTATCAATTTCACTGTAAACGAAATCTAAACTGTCATCGAAGCTACCCGGTGACCATTCTCCGTTAAATGTCAAGTTACTATCAGGAGAAGTAAAGAACACTTCTACAGAACCTTCTTGTAGAGTAACGCTATCGGTAGAAATTATGCAGTCAATTAGCACAGAGTCTAAGGTAAGCTCGAGTGAGTCTATCGGAATGACGACATCGATTGAACTGGCGCAACCTGTAATAGTGTCCGTTACTTCTGATGAAAATGGTGAACTATCGATACCATTGTACTGAAAAGTATCAGCGTTCTGAGTAAGCTCAGCGAGCGGATGGGATTGGGTAACCAATG
The DNA here is from genome assembly GCA_018402085.1 of Flavobacteriales bacterium. GTDB lineage: Bacteria > Bacteroidota > Bacteroidia > Flavobacteriales_D > Sanyastnellaceae > Sanyastnella. The sequence continues at coordinate 2,031,743 of JAGYJM010000002.1, forward strand.
TATACTCACCACTGAAGGTGTTCACAATGCCATTCACAGACGCGTTCAGCGACCCACCAGCAGAGTCTGTACCAATCGTAAAGCAATTGAATAGCGTATCTATGCTGGTGATCTCAATCTCTGGAACGCCGTCTTCAACGGTAACCGATTCTATTAATGTAGTGTCTACACAAAATTCGTCTTCAATAACTACAAGGTATTCTCCTTCAGACACCTCACTCCAGCCTACTCCTGGTGTAAAGTTTGGTGAAACATTACCTAGTAGTTCAAGTTGACTTCCTTGATTCGCAATTACCGTGACTGAACCGGTTGAATCCGCGCAATCAGGTTCGGTCACAATTGTCAACGAATCAGCATTGAAGGGTACGTAAGCCGGATAACCAATAAAATCAATAAGCAATGAATCTAAAGTCGTGGTAAGTTCCAGATCAATATCACCACCGATGGACGCGTCAAAATCCAGAACAACCTTGCTTATGCCTCCTTGAACAAATGACGTATCGAAAGTTGCACCAGATACTTCAATCGTAGAGTCAATCGGTGAGCCCCAGGCAGTATTCGGAAACGCGAAACATACTTCACTGTCAGACGGATCAGCACAGTTCACCATCAAATCCCAAGTTTGGGAATAACCACAAAGACATAGTAGGCAGAAGAGAGATGTTAAGATATTCTTCATGAGAGAGAGATTTAAATGATTATCTTCGAGGAAGATAGAGAAAAATCTGACATGCGCCTTTTAACCGTCTTTGTCTTAACAATCAGTTCATTTTTTCTCAATGCACAACAGTTCATTGAGAATACCGGTCAGTGGCCTGACCATGTGCTGTTTTGTGCGGAGTTGGCTGATATGACATGTTATATTGAGACAGGAGGCATTACCACGGTCATCACGCATCCTGAAGACAGACGCAAATGGGCACTTCAACAGCACAATGATGCTGAAGAAAATGCTTCTTTCGCGCCCCGTGCTCACGCTTTGAAATTCAACTGGTTGAAGACCTCTGAAAACACCAAGGTTTCATCAGTGAAATGGCGCAGCGAAGCCATTTACCGCTACTACGGGTGCTTTGGTGAGCAGAAAGAGCCCTCTCGTGCCGCTTCAGGGTTTACACTTACCAACGTTTGGCCGGGTATTGATGTTCGCTTTAGTTTCAATAAAGGTAAATTGAAGTACGACTACCTGGTCTCAGCTGAAGCTGATAAGAACGATATCGCCATAGAAATTGAAGGGGCTGATGCGCTGAACCTAAGAAACAATGCCCTGCATATCGGCACCTCATGCGGCACCCTCATTGAGCACTTACCCAAATGTTGGGCGGTGAACGAAGGTGAAAAAACTACCGTTGATATTGACTACACCTTGGAGGGGAAAAGCGTTGGTTTGCGTTGGTTAGCAGACCATGAGTCTGCCTACATTATTGATCCCGAATTGGTCTTCGCGACTTATATTGGGGCAACAATGGAGCCTGGCGGCAATCCAGAGTCAAGTAATGCCTTAGGTTGCGGTTCGAGTTCTTTTCCAAACGGCGATATGTTGGTGACGTCATTGTTCGGGACAGGTACTATTTATCCAATCACGTCCGGTTCATTTATACCAGCAGGCGATGGTTCGGGTTGCATCGGATTGACAAGAATCTTGAGTGATGGTAGTGAGGTCTCATGGTCTACCAAAATTTGCACCCCTAACCTTAGACCGCTTGCTGTTCACTCAGATCAAGACAAGGCAGTGATTGTGATTAGATCACAAGATTGTTATTCACAAAGTTTGTTTTACACTGAGCCACAGCTCTGTGCTTCTGATCCTGACCCGGCCTACGACTACCTCAGTATGTTGGTGTTCACCGCTGACGGCAGTGAGTTGATCGCAGCGCGCTGCATTGGGTCTTACGATCACCACAATTCAGGCGGGCCAAAGCGCCCCCTTGCCGGTATTGACCGAACACCAGAGGGAGATTATGTGGTGGTGGCTTCCTCTCCTGACTCCAATTTTCCTTCGACACCCGGGGTGGCGCAAGAGAACTGGGCGGGTACACGCGATGCCGTGCTATTCAAAATCAGTGATGACCTCGAAACCTTGCATTGGAGCACCTACTATGGTGGTGATAACCTCGACTACGGATCGAGTGTGAAAGTCGCAGAAGATGGCAGCATATACATTTGTGGTCACACGCGTTCGCATGATTTCATTTACAACGGGACGTTGTTTCCGGATGACTTACCCGGTTGGCTCAGTAGTGCTGCCGGCTTCGTGGCACGTTTTACCACAGAAGGTGAACTTATGAATGCACGAGTTTTTGACTACCCGAACGACCCTGATGCTGATTATGGTAACAATGACTGGCAGGAGGCGCTTCTTTTTGTGGATACAGATCCGGAAGGCAATGTCGTAGTCATTGGACGCAACGAAAACAACACTGCTGACATCCCCGTTACCGAGGGGCTTTATCTCAACCCTGACGGTGGTTGTTTCATTGCGGCCTGCACTCCTGACCTCAACGAAGTCATCTACACGACCCGTATTGGCTATGAACCCACCCGCAACCACATGCCTGTGGCCTTTATGGTAGATGATTGCGGGTATATCTACACCTCTATTTGTACCCGCTCAGGAGGTCTCATCACTGACGCTCCGTTGACTGAGGATGCCCTTGCTGATCAAGGCGGTTTTTACCATGCGGTCTATGAACCGGGTATGACCGGTCTTGAATATGCAACGCTCGCAGGTGGCGATCATATTGATGCCGGGTACAGCGTTTTTGATGAACGCGGTGTTGTCTACCAGACGGTCTGTGTGCCGCCTGAAGAAACCTACTTCACCACCACACCCGGTGCATGGGCTGAAGAAAAAACGCTTCTTTATGAGTTAGGCGCCTTCAAAATTGATATGGAGCGCAACATCAGCGTCGCGCAATTTGGTTTTTCAAGAATTGATACTACAGAATGTCCGCCCTACCAGATTGCATTCAACAACTTCAGTACCGAAGGCGAAGTTGGCTTCTTCATCAACGGCGAACTTTCTGAACTGGCAGATACCCTCGTTTTTGACAGCGGTGGTACCTACGAGATCGGCTTGAGCGTATTCAATCCTGAAACGTGCAATCAGACTGATACGCTGTACAAAGTGCTGAACCTTCCTGAGTACAGTCCGCCGGTTTCACTCGCTGACATTACCACCTCTGATCTTTGCACACCCGGCGGCTTTCAGGTTGAAGGCGTATTCACCGGCAACACGAACGGAGAGGTACTCTGGCAACTCAATGATGCCCCTGTGGCAAGTGGTGACGCCTTGAATACAACGCTCAACCTTGCGGGCAGTTACGAACTTCAGGTCATCGCCACTGACTCGCTTTGCTTTGCCAATGATACGCTCTCTACAAGTTTTGACTACACGCCCTTTGACGTGAGTTTTGAGACCACCGTCTCTGACAGTTGCACGTTGCCGGTAACTTTTGACGCTATTGTTCAAGGAGATGGCTGGTCTGCTGCGCAATGGCTCACAGATGGAAGCATTCAGTCGGGTCAAGTGACATTTTCAACAGCGTTTAGCGATCAGGGTACCTACACTGTCACCGCTGAAGTCTCTTCAGAGACCTGCGGAACGGTCTCGCAATCATGGGAAGTTGAAGCACTGGGAACGGTTGTCATCGCTACAGAGCTTGAAGATGATATAACCCTGTGCCAAGGTGACGCCATTGAACTCACCGCCTCCACCTCGCAAGGAACCATTGAATGGGTAAACAGTGAAGGTGCATCCTTTGACAACGGTCAGGCGTTCACCGCCTCAAACGAACAAGATACCCTATTGGCCGTTGCCACTGATCTGCAGAGCTGCAACCTGGCTGATACGCTTGAAATCACCATTCAAACTGTCACGCCTCCCAATGCAGGCATGACTATCTCATGGCTGTCTGACATCTGTGACCCGGAAGCTCTGCTGCAACTCTCGTATACAGGCCAAAATGCGCAAGAGGTCGAGTGGAGTGACGGACAAGGAAACACACCGGTTGGTGAATCAACATTGGCGACATACACCGAAAGCGGTACTTACACCATCGAGCAATGGGCTGTTAACCCACCCTGCCAACCGGCATATACCTCTGAGGAGGTATTTGTTGAAGTCTTTGAGCCAGGGTCAAATGAACTTTCGGTTGTTCCGAACATTATCACTCCAAACAACGATGCCGTCAACGACTGTTTTCGTTTGCCTTCAAATGATGCTGAACAATCACTCAGGTCGAACATCTCTCTGGAAATCTACAACCGATGGGGCGTGCTTATTGCTGCTGTCGAAGGTGACAACCCACAGTGGTGTCCTACACCAGACATCAGCGCCGGTCAGTATATCGCAGTCCTGAAATTTCTTGATATCTGCTCCGGAGAGCAGCAAGTCATCAGGCAGTACCTGACGGTGAAGAAGGATTACCGCAGATAGATTACCGAACTCTACCGCAAGCAATTGTTAGAAGAGCAGGCGGTGTAATTACTCTGCCTCAAGCTTAACTTCTACGCGCTGTATAACTCCGTCAGACTCGCGCAAGAAATCAAACCAGAACTCCTCTCGCGTCAAGCGACGGATCTCTAGCTCGCGCTCTTCGCCATTATCAAAGGTCAGCGCAATATCTTCTTTGCTGTTGGCGAACTCCCATGTGCCTGTAAATGAACCTGAGGGATACGTTCCAATGAAATCATCATACGATTCAATGAAATCTCCGTCGGCGTCGAAGTCCAGATCCCAGGTGGTAATGGTTGTAGAAGTTTGTCCGTCAACCTGCGCTTCAGACAGCTTCCACTTGCGCGCAAGTCGATTCGTTTTGGTGAAAACCGAAAAAGCCGGACCGTCTTCGTACTTCCCACAAGAGAAAAGAAAAAGGCCCAGAAAGGAAAAAATGATCAATCGTTTCATCTGATGTTCATTAGTGATTGAATGGAGTCGCCTTACTTTAGTTTACCCAACCGAGCAGTGGTTTTCACCGTGGTAACCTTCTTAAAAAGACCAATGCCGAGAATGGGTCGCTCAATGGTGGTTTCGTACTGAGGGTAGAATACCACATCGTAACCGGGGCTCGACTGCATGAGGTTGTACAAGGCGTAATTGGCCGTTGGGTCAACGATGAGGCTGCCAACCACAGGAATCTGCGCAAGACTGATCGGCACCGCACCGCGCTCTACCTCGCCGGTCTGTTTGTTGCGAAGCCGTTTCCAGTCGATACCCAGCACATAGGTTGTTGACGCTTCGGCCGTTACCTGTGTCGAGAGTTCAAAGTCTTCTTTGTCTATTTCAACCAGCACGTTCGGCTCTCGCATAGTCTTGTGCACAGAAGTACAGCTCGAGAACAGCGACAGGAAAACAACAGCGAATAAGGCTAAAGGAAGGAGCTTTTTCATAGCAGTGAGTGGTAATGTTTGGTCAAAAGTAAACCAAATCTGGGCAGTTAGGCGAATCAATTTCGAAGCGGATGCCTCTGAGGCATCCCTCTCTGTGATTTCGATTTCACGGCGCACACAGCAGTGTGCGCTTACACTTCCATAGCGCACAATGCATTGTGCGCCTACTACGGACATTCTGTTCCAAACAAAGTCAGAAAGGCGAGCACATCAGCCGCAGTGATCAATCCGTCGTTATCAAGATCGTAGCTACAATCTTGTAGGCATCCAAACTCCGAGAGCAACATCAGAAAATCATCAGTGGCACGAATACCGTCATTATTGAAGTCTCCAGGACAAGCAGCAGGGGCCTCCTCATCAGCTTCAATCACACCACTGCAATCGTTATCGATACCTTCAGCCGTTGCCGGTGCACCGGGATAAACGGCATTATTGGTATCATCACAATCTCCGCCATTTGTCGTGAATCCAATTTGAGGTTCACATAAGGCCACTGCCGCACCGGAACCAAATCCGTCGCCATCGTTGTCTTCAAAGTAGGTCGCCGGGAAAGTGCACGTACCATCATCACATAAGGCCGTATTGTCATAGTTGCAAGCCAGAGGGTCGGTGCACCCATCAGGTAATTGACACGATCCATCATCCAGTGTAGCAGTAGGATCAAAGTTACAGGCCGCCGAATCGGTGCAACCTGCGCACGAGACAAACTCACAGCTGCCATCGTCACACAACGCAGCAGGATCGAAGTTACAGGCACCGGCATCGGTACAACCGTCAGGAAGAATGCACGTGCCATCGTCACACTGCGCGGCAGGATCAAAGTTGCAGGCCGAAGGGTCGGTGCATCCGTCAGGTAGCACACAACTGCCGTCGTCGGTAGTTGAGGCCGGATTGAAGTTGCAAGCTGCAGGATCGGTGCACCCGGGCACATCGATCGATACACAGAAAGGTTCATCTACTCCGGTGCCGTATGCAGCAGTGGCCATTTGCACGAGCACAGTACCATTGACATCTGTAATGTTGTAATCACCGTCAACGCCACAACTGCCGTACTGTGCGCCGTTCATACCGTCGCCAAACCCGTCTGAGATTGACCAGGTGTAGCATCCTGCCGGCAGGCAGTAACTCCAGGTAGTGGTTTGCTGATTCCCCAGGGTGCCTTCACCGACTTGGTCAATGGCATTACCATTATCGTCCAACAACACCCAGCTCACTTCGCTGCCCCAACAATCGGTGGTGATTTCGAGGGTTACATCCACACAGGGGAAAATGCATGAGCCGTCATCAATCGTCGCAGCAGGATCAAAGTTCGACGCCGCAGGATCGGTACAGCCAAATACCTCGTTCGCACAGTCAACGACCTGCACACTGACCTCACTGCGGAACGTTCCACTTGCGGCCGTGCCAACCACTTCAAGGTCGAGCTGCTGGGTTTGCTGTGGCAGGTTCGATATGGTCAGCGTGTAGGTTCCCGGCCCTACATTGTTATCGCTAAAGGTAGCTGTTGCCCCGCCGGGGAGTCCGTTCACACTCAGGTTCACAGGACCCGCTAAACCGTTCTCAATTGTCACGTCAATCAGGAGGTCTTGATCTGCACAATGCGGGTCGGTCTGTGCTACAGCCGAAAGGAGGTTGACCTTGAGCAGGAATAAGCCCTCTTCGATGTGGCTAACGGCAATCACACCGGAGTCAAAGTAGGGGTAGTTGCTCCAGCTTCCATTGAACTGCGCGGCATCCGATGAGGGATAAACGTCAAAAAAGGCGATTTCACTGAGGTTCGCATTCGCGATATCTGAACCGTCAAGCACACGCAATCCGGCGCGGTAATTCGATTGGTACACTAAATCTCCTTTGATGTAGAGGTTGTGGTCAATGGCTGCCGCAGAGCTCAGGTACTCTCCAATCACTACCGGATTGTCCAGATCAAGGCAATCGAAGATGATGGTGCGAGTGTTGTTGCCAAAATTCGATTCATCCAGCTCGTCACCAAGTAAAAAGTAACGATGATCTTCTGTCAACCATCCCTGGTGCGCGTATGCCACATTGCTGTATCCGGTGCTTGAAAGCTCCTGCGTATCTGTAGGGTCTTCCACGTCTACGATCGTAAGGGTATTCTCGTTTGAGTTAAACGCAATTTGACGTCCGACATAAGCCGCGTCCGGACCGTTGTAGGTCACCACCTGTGCATCATGGGTGTAGCCGTCAGCAGCAAAATCACCGGCAATTACCGGGTTCAACGGGTCGCTGATGTCTACAATGTGAAGGCCACCGGCGAAGGTGTTTGAACCGACGCCATAGGCGCGGGCCACTTCCGGGTTGATCACAATGTTGTGGCAATTGCCAAAATTGCCGTAGTGGGCGTCTTCGGTAAAGGTCTCGGGAGGCACAGCCGTGCGCAAGCGCGTCAGGTCAAAGACCTGCATTCCGTGCCCACTGGCTTCCGCTACAATGAAAGCGTAGTTGTCATACACCTTGATATCTCGCCAGAGCGATGAAGTAGTGTGTGTAGGCAGAAAACCGAGGTACACCGGATTCACCGGATCTGTGATATCAACAAAAGACGTACCGTCAACTTGTCCTAACAGCACATATTCTTTGCCATCCAGTGGGTCAGTCCACCCCCAGATATCATTGTAATCAACATTTGGGTTACCCGCGAGGTCATTCGGCCCCATGAAAGCGAGCAGATCAACATTATCGCAGGGATAAATGCCTGCTGAAAGGCCGTCTACACAAGGATTTTGAGAAGATGCGCTGAGAAAAGAAAAAAGCATCGACAGCGCGAAGAACGCTGCAAAAAAATCTGTACGCTTCATTTTGGTCCGGTTACTGGTGAAAGGTTAATCGCCTAAAGATACGAATTACCTTGCGATCTACTTTGAAACAAGCGACGGTTGGTGCTTGTTCTTATGCAAACAAACAACGAATGAAAGCGATCATAAGCGGCGGCAGCGGACTCGTAGGTACGGCGCTCACGCGTCAGTTGCTTGAGAAAGGTCATCAGGTGACGCATCTTTCCCGGTCTCCGGGTTTGCCGGCAGTTTGGAAAAACGGCGTGAAAACGCCGGATGTTTCGGTCTGGGATCCTGCCAAAGGTGAAATCGACACTTCGGTGGTGAAGGAGGCCGATGTCATTTTCAATCTGGCAGGAGCCTCGGTATCAAATCGCTGGACCGATGCCCACAAAAAGGCTATTTACAAAAGCCGCCGCGACAGCACCCGCACCCTCGTTAATGCCCTCCCGGCAGATTCGCCCAAGACCTTCATCTCGGCCAGTGCCATCGGAATCTACGCTGATTCTCAAGAGCTGGTCACTGAGCAAACCCCGCCTGACAGCGGTTTCCTGGCTGATGTGGTGCGCATGTGGGAAGAAGAAGCCCTGAAGGCATCGCAGAGGGGTCATCGGGTGGCTTGTTTGCGGATCGGACTTGTTCTTTCTGAAAAAGGAGGGGCACTCGAACGGCTGCTCCCCATTTTCAAGGCGGGGATGGGCTCTCCGGTAGGCACCGGCAAACACTGGCAAAGCTGGATCCACATCGAAGACCTCGCCGCTATGTTCATCTACGCTGCCGAGCAGCAACTCAGCGGGGTCTACAATGCTGTGGCACCCCACCCGGTAACCAACAAGGCTTTCTCCAAATCGCTCGCTGGAGCCCTCAAGAAAGCTTTTTTCATGCCGAATGTCCCCGCATTTATGCTCAAACTCGTTTTCGGCGAAATGAGCCAAATCGTGCTGGCCTCCAATAAGGTCAGCGCAGAGAAAATCGTCAATGAAGGTTTTACTTTTCGGTTTGAAGAGATTGATCCGGCGATGAGGGAGTTGGTGGGGTAAAGAGACCTACTGACTCATCGACTTTTCGGCAAACAGGGAAACTGGGAAACTGGGAAACCGGGAGCTTTAAAAAACTCACTCAAGCAGTGGGTCAAGCAAAATCGACAAAAATTCGTGGTCGCTGTATTCGTCGGTGTCACCCTCTGATTGACGCAGGATGATCGCATCAATTGACGGGATCATGTACATCCTGTTCTTGCCCGCTCCCATGCATGCGAAGAGGTCCGTAAAGCCGTGGTAGTAAATGAATCCACCTGCTGCGTCTTCAGGAGGTGGATCCTGGTTAGCCGATGGAAACCCATCCTGGAGGTTGAGCCATAGAAAGACACCATGCCCTGGATTCACGCTAAGCGGTTGCAACAAGCTGTCAAAGGCTTCAGGCTCAATGACCGTTTCACCTTGAAACGAGCCAAAATTCAGCAGCAACTGACCAAACCTCATCCAGTTCAAGGGGGTTAAATGCGCCCCGTTGGGGATGTGTGGGTTACCGCTGTCATCGTGATTCCAGAAAGTGTACTCGAGTCCGATCGGCTCAAAAATGCTGTTTTCCAGATATTCCTGCGGATTCATTTCCAGCCCCGCCGCTTGCAGCTTTCGTTCAAAGAACACACCAAACGCATAGTAGTGGCTTGGTCCGTACTGAAAATTCGTACCGGGTTCCCAGTTCAGCTCCAGGTTATCTACGGCATGCTCATAAAGATCCGGTGCCGCCGGGTCATCGCCCTGGATCCAGAAAATATCCTGTTCCAATCCGGAGGTCAGTGAAACAAGGTGCCGCACGGTCATCGATTGCTTGCCGGGATGCAAAGCTTCATCTTGCCATTCTGTAATGGTGTTGGCCACCACCTCATCGTAGCTCTCAATCAGCCCTTCTTCAATGGCCTTCGCTACCACAGCAGCGAAGAAACCTTTGGTTCCGCTGTGCACATGGGTAGAAGTCTCTGCACTTGCTCCGTTGTGGTAATCTTCAAAAATCAGGTCATCGTATTGCATGACCAGAACTGCCGCGCCTCCTTTTTCGGCTGAATACGCCGCTGCGCTGTCGAGCTGTTCTTGTGAAAAACTGTATTCAACCGTGTCTTCATTCACACATTCGGGTACTTCTTCGTCTTTGCTGCAGGCCAACAACAGGCAAATCGCTATGAATGAAACAAATAGTCGCATATCGCTGGTTTGACGAACGAAAAGATAAAAGGTTTAATGTCCTACCCGACCCTAACGCCAAATTTCAGACGCCTGATGCGCTTCGCCGAACCGGCGGTAATTGCCGTTTACCAGTGCGCGCACAATGATTGTGCGCCTAATGGAATACCCATTGCACCTCGTACGCGCACACTGCACCCAAATCGTACGCGCACAATGCATTGTGCGCCTACTGGAATACCCATTGCACCTCGTACGCGCACAATGCACCCAAATCGTACGCGCACAATGCATTGTGCGCCTACAGAACCTGACATTCCTATCTTTGTAGCTCAACAGAACATTTGAAGTCTACCACCGCATCCATATTACTCGCTGTTTTGCTGCTTCCCTTTCTACTGGCCGGCATCCATTTGCAGATTGAGAAATACCAGCTGCGGAAGGAGGTGAAGGAGCTGCTGCTGCAAGACCTCGCTGAGCATGATTTGCGGCTGTTCACCGTTCACGCCGCAAAAGCGGCGGATGCGTTTGAATGGGAGCACGAAAGTGAGTTTCGTTACCGCGGTGAGATGTACGACGTGGTACGCACCGAGGTCATCGGTGATTCGATTCGCTACCACTGTTTCCACGATAAGGCCGAGAGTAAATTCGAGCGCAAACTCGAACGCATCATGGCTGACCTATGGCCGCACCATCCGGAGCAGCAGAGAGATAACAAGCGCGTACACCAGTTTTTGAAAAAACTTTTTGCACCTCCTTTCGAGCGTACCGAGCGTGTTCGCATCCCGCGCTTTCGCGCGGAAATACCCCACCGGCAGCCACACTACACCACGCGGCTGATCACGCCTCCCTCCCCGCCTCCTGAGCGAATGAGCTGACATACGCAGCGTTTCTCGTTGCTTCTTTAACTCATTCATTCACCTCAGAGTGCACAATCAATGAAACATTATGCTCTACTGACGATGATGCTGTGCCTTGTTCTTGGCGTTCAGGCGCAGCAGGTCACCACAGTGCGCGACGGTAAAACCGGGAAACCGATCGCCGGCGCGACGCTACTTAGCCAGGAACCTCGCGCTTTTGCCGTTACCAATGCAGAAGGCCAAGCCGACATCAGTGACTTCGAAGGCTCTGAAATGGTGCGCATTCAGTGCCTCGGCTATGAGCCGGTCTATACCAGCTACAAGCTGCTGCTGCGCACGGAAACCGGCATCACCCTCGAAGCCAATACGATCAATGTCGAAGAAGTGGTCATTGCCGCAACACGCTGGCGGCAGCGATCCGGACAACAACCGGCGAAGATCATTTCGATCAGACCTGAAGAAGCAGCGCTTGCAGAACCCGCAGACCGCCGCTGACCTGCTCGGGATTTCCGGCAAGGTCTTCATCCAGAAAAGCCAGCAAGGCGGCGGTAGTCCGATGATCCGCGGGTTTTCGACCAACCGGCTGCTCTTTGCCGTTGACGGTGTGCGCATGAACAGCGCCATCTTCCGCAGCGGTAACCTGCAGAACGTGATCTCGCTTGACCCTTTCACGATAGAAAGCGCCGAAGTGCTCTTCGGTCCGGGATCCGTCATCTACGGTAGCGATGCCATCGGCGGGGTCATGAGCTTTCAAACGCTGACCCCACAATTTTCATTGAATGAAGGAGCCTATGTTCACGGACAAGCGCTCGCTCGCTACGCCAGTGCCAATAATGAAATGACGGCCCACGCACACGTGAATGTGGGCTTCCGCGACATCGCCTTCATTACCAGCATCAGCAGCTTCAGCTTTGACGACCTCCGGATGGGCCGTCATGGACCAGATGACTACCTCAACCACTTCTACGTGCAGCAGCAGGACACCGTTGATGTGGTCATCCGAAACGATGACCCGCGGGTGCAGCGCCCCTCCGGCTACGACCAGATGAACCTGATGCAGAAAGTGCGGTACCGTCCGTCTAAAAACTGGGAGCTGCAATACGGTTTCCACTATTCGGAGACTTCTGATTACGGACGCTACGACCGCCACCAGCGCTTTCGAAATGGTGCTCCGCGCTATGCCCAGTGGGATTATGGTCCGCAGGTCTGGATGATGAACAACCTCAGCGTCAACCATTCACGCAACAGCGGCATCTTTGATGAAGTCACACTTAGACTGGCACAGCAGCGCTTTGAAGAAAGCCGTATCGATCGATCACTCAATGATCCCGATCGCAGCATTCGTGAAGAAGCGGTTGATGCCTACTCGGTCAACCTTGACTTTATCAAGTCGAGTGAACGCAACCAGCTTTTCTATGGCGTTGAATATGTGCTGAACGATGTGCAATCAACAGGCCTCCGGGAGGATGTGTACACCGGTAGCATCACACCCGGACCCGCGCGCTACCCGCAAAGCAACTGGCAATCATTCGCGGTGTACATCAATGACCAGTTTGAGGTGTCTGATAAGCTGAACCTGCAGGCCGGATTGCGCTACAACCAGTTCATGCTCGATGCGCAATTTGACACAACCTTCTACCCTTTCCCGTTTGACGAGGCCTCGCTGAATGAAGGCGCCTTGACAGGAAGTCTCGGACTGGTATACCGTCCGAATTACAACTGGGTCATCAGCACCAACCTCTCCACCGGTTTCCGCTCTCCCAACGTGGATGACATCGGGAAGGTGTTCGACAGCGAGCCGGGCAGTGTGGTGGTTCCGAATCCTAATCTCGCTGCTGAATACGCCTACAATGCCGATCTCAGCATCGCCCGGGTGTTTGGCGAATGGTTGAAGCTCGATGTCACCGGTTTCTACACCCAACTCGAAAACGCGATGGTGCGTCGTGACTTCGTGTTGAATGGACAAGACAGCATTATGTACGATGGTCTTTTGAGTCAGGTGCAGGCGCTGCAAAATGCAGCCCGCGCGAACGTGTATGGTGTGCAGGCAGGGATTGAAATCCGCTTCGCCGAGCACTGGAATTTCTCGAGCGATTTCAACTGGCAAGTGGGCGAAGAAGAACTTGACGACGGTTCGGTGAGTGCTTCACGTCACGCGGCTCCCTGGTTCGGGATGAGCCGGTTAACCTTCAAACAGGGCAAGGTGAACTTGCAGCTCAACGCGCAGTACCAGGGCGAACGCAGGTTTGAAGACCTCGCCGTGAGTGAGCAAGACAAAGACGAGATATACGCCGCAGACGAGAACGGCAATCCGTACGCTCCTGCCTGGTACACGCTGAACCTCCGCACGCTGGTTGATCTCAACGACGGCTGGCAGCTGAGTGCCGGGGTTGAAAACCTGACCGACCAGCGGTATCGTCCGTACAGCTCAGGCCTCTCAGGCGCAGGGCGCAATTTCGTGACTTCGCTGCGGGTGGTGTTTTAGGTAAATTGAAAATGAATAATGAAAAATTGGGTGTGTTCCGCCGCATCTGAGAGGGATGCCTCACAGGCATCCGTGAATCGCCGAATCACGGATGCCTGTGAGGCCGTCCCTCCCGGTAGCGGCCACAAATCACAAAGCGCCGCAATGATGCGGCGCAGTTGCATTTCCATGCGCACACCGCAGTGTGAGCCTACATATCGTTACATTCGCGTCATGCGCAATTTTACCTGGTGTCTGATGATTTTGCTGGCCGCTTGCGGCGAGGGGGCTAACGACGCATCCGATGTTTTCACATCGCCTGAAGAAAACACGCGAACGGTGGCCAGCTATGCTAAAGGCTTCGCTTTTGTGCAGATCAACGGCGTGGATTGCGTTGAGTTGTACGACCTCGAGGCCGACAGCACTGCGATTCGCTGCACCTTGTGCAAGGGCGACCCTGCGATAAGCGAAGAATCGCTGATCATCTTACCCGAGGGCGGATGGAGCGATCTCGCCACCCTGAGTACCACGCATCTTGCCTACTTCTGGAAGCTTGGCTTGCTCGACCATGTCGCAGGTACGGCTTACGCCGATTGGGTGCGCAATGAAGAGGTGAAGGCCCGACTGGCTGACGGACGCATTGCTGATTTGAGTGGCGAGAAAGAAATTGATTTTGAAATGACCGTCGCAAAAGCGCCGGATGCATTGATCGTGTACCCCTACGGAGGTGCTGATTACAGCCGGTTTGAGCAGGTAGACATTGCCATTGTTCCCTTTTCAGAGTACCTCGAGACGCACCCGTTGGGGCGGGCGGAGTGGATTAAAGTGATTGGTTTTATGACCGGTTTCGAAGCAAAAGCTTCGGATGTATTCGCTGCCATTGAAAATGCCTACCGCGAAGCAAGCACGCAAGCGGCGCTGACCTCAAGACGACCCACCGTATTCACCGGAAGCCATGACAACGGGATGTGGTACGCACCACCGGGCAACAGTTTCATCGCACAGTTTATCCGCGATGCCGGAGGCAACTATCTCTTTGACGAGGTGAAGCAACGCGGCAACCTTGAGATGGATTTCGAAGTGCTGCTCACCCGTGCTCAAAGTGCCGATTATTGGGGCAAAGTTGTTTTTAATGAGGGTAAACTTGCGCTTGATGACCTCCGCGCTGATGACGAGCGCTATGCGGCACTTCCGGCCTTTGAAAACGGGAATGTATTCTATTGCAACGCGGCCGAAACCGACTACTTCGGTGATGCGATTGTTGAGCCGGAGGCCATCCTCCGCGATCTCATTGCTATCTTGCACCCCGAGACCTTACCGGAGCATCGCTACCGGTACTTCCAACCTGTGCAAGTTGAGCCGTAAACCCTTCGTCTGGATTGTCCTCCTCATTTTGCTGATCACCCTGATCGCACTTGAACTGTTCCTCGGATCGGTTCAACTGCCCGTGCGCGAAGTGTGGCAGTCATTGACCGCGCCGGGCGACAACCTCACCAGCGACATCATCGTCCGCCAGGCAAGACTTCCCCGCGCCCTGACCGCGTTATCCGCCGGAGGCGGACTCGCGCTGTGCGGTTTGCTGATGCAGCGTTTTTTCCAGAACCCACTTGCCGGTCCGTCGGTACTCGGCATTACCTCCGGCTCCAGCCTTGGGGTCGCCCTGATCATCCTGCTCGGAGGGGTCACCTTTGGCAGCTATTCAATCGTGCTCGGTGCCTTCACGGGTGCAATGGTGGTTCTGTCGGTCATCCTGCTATTCGCCGGGATGCGAAGGAGTCCGGTCACCCTGCTGATTTTCGGATTGATGATCGGTTATGTGGTTTCGGCAGCGGTGACCCTATTGCAAGCCGGCACCACACGTGAAGCTTTGCGTTCGTTCGTCTTCTGGGGCATGGGTAGTTTTGCTGACCTAAGCGCCGGTCAGACGCTTATCATCACCGTGACAATGGCAGGGTGCACGCTGATTGCTTTCACGATGCACCGCCAGCTTGATCTGTGGTCACTCGGAGAATCATACGCGCGAACCATGGGCTTAAGGCATCGGAGTTTCCGTTTCGGTTTATTGATCCTAACCGGGATTCTAACCGCCACTATCACTGCATATTGTGGTCCGATCGCTTTCATTGGCCTCGCAGTGCCGCACCTCGCACGCGGACTATGGCAGCAGGGGCGCCATGCCGTGCTGATTCCGGCTGTGGTTTTGAGTGGTATGGTGATCGGACTTGCCTGCGACCTGATTTCAAGGCTTCCGGGCACTGAGGGCGGACTTCCGCTGAATGCCGTGACCTCTTTCTTCGGGGCACCGGTCGTGATTGCCATCATTCTAAGGGGCCGAAAAGTGTTTTGATGGACATGCAGCTTCACATAAAGAATTTGCAAATCGGCTACCGGAAGAAAGTAATCGGCGAGACTTTTTCGGCGACTGTTAGCGAAAGTAGGGGACAGCTGATCTTGCTGGTCGGCCGCAACGGCAGCGGGAAAAGCACTCTGCTACGCACTCTTGCCGGACTTCAATCGGAGCTGAGTGGCGAAATCACCCTGAACGGCGAAGCATTAGCGAAAATGGACACCCGCAAGCGCGCCACCCTCCTCAGTTTCGTGCAGACACGTCCGCCCGCCTACACTGACCTGACGGTGGGAGAAGTAGTGGCGCTCGGTGCTTATCCGATTCAACTGCAATCGGACAGTGAAGAAGTACGTTCAAGCCTGAATAAGCTGGGCGTCTCTTCGCTCGCGCACCAGAGACTCGACAGCATCAGCGACGGTGAACGACAGAAGGCAATGATTGCACGGGCACTCGTGCAAGACACTCCCATCATCCTGATGGATGAGCCCACTGCCTTTCTTGACTATCCTTCGCGCATTGACTGGTGGCGTCATGTAGCCGAAATGCGCGAAACCGGTAAGCTATTGATTGTTTCCACCCATGACCTGGCAATGGTGAAAGACGTAACGGTTGACCGCTTCTGGCTGCTGAATCGCAAGGGCGGCTTCTTCAAAGAACTGAATGATTACGACGAGGTGTTGCAGCAGCTTATTTCTAATTCATGATGTACAATGCATGATGCATGATGTACAATTTATGATGCACAATTGATGATGCTCGATTCAGCACTCTTCAATATGCATTCATCAATAAAAAGCTGCTCCCCTTGCAGGGGAGCTCCAAAACTCATGCAAAGCATGAAGTTTTGGTGAGGGGTGATGGAGCATCACCGAAAGTGTTCCTATTCAACCTCTCAGTCCGCCGCTTTCGCGGCGCCCAGCTCTCCTGATCTCAGGAGAGCCTTAGAAACTCCCGCTGCACAACAGGTCTACCCTAAAATTAGGGGAGATGTCCCCGCAAAGCGGGGACAGAGGGGTCCTGATGCACCTTCGTAAGCTCCACGGATCTCAGCAAAGCCTTTGACACGTGTACGCGATCATAAATCTGCACTCCTCAATCTGAAATCAACAATAAAAAAGCCCCGCAATGCGGGGCCCTCTGAAATCAAGACGTAAACGTCTAGTTTTTCAGTGTAAGCTTATTTGGCGCGCTTGAAGTAAAAGCGGGTGATAAAGATGCCTTCACCATCCTCTTTACCGGCGTCGCTTTCTACCCCTGCGATGATATTGACGAGCTCCCAGCCGTCGTCCATCATAGCGTTCACTTTGCTGTTGATCACCGCGTCGTTGGCTGCAATGTTCTGGAAGCGGATCCCTCCGAGGTTGTAGAAGTTGAGCAGCTTGGTTTCTTCAAAGTTGTCAACGCGGATATCTTTACGCGAAGACTTGTTTCTCGAGTTGTCTTCTTCTGAGCGTTCTTTGGCGAACTCAGCGTAGTCTCGTGCTTCTAATGATTGGATAATCCGCGAACGTCCGATTCCGTTCGGAATAATCGATTCAACAACCGTAAAGGAGGTGAACTCATAGCCCTGCTGTGCGGCTGCATTGTTCGGAGAAAGGGTGAATACCAGAGCGATAGCTACTGCGCCAAGGCCCTGGATCAAGCGTCTGATGTCTTTCATAGTGGCGTATTTATTGTTCAGTAAGTGGAAGAACAAATTCCGTGCCAAAGTAAGATATTAAGATGATGCCGCGTGTGGGAAAATTCTGATAGTGCTCATGTAATTAAGCAAATCCACTACACCCAATAAGGAAAAAATACCAGCAACCCCACCACTGAAGCAGTTATGGCCATCACCAGCACCGCTCCGGCAGCCATGTCTTTTACGCGTCCGATGACCGGATCACGTTCAGGCTGCACCTTGTCGGCAAGCGCCTCAATCGCTGAATTGAACAACTCAGCAGCAATCACACCACCAATGCACAGCAACAGAATCACCCAGTCTGAACGCTTCACTTCAAACCAGAGTCCGTTAAAAATGACCACCAGCGTCACCACGAGGTGAATCCAAAGGTTGTGCTCGTGCAAAATGGCATGCCCGATGCCGTGAAAAGCATCACTGAAGCTTTTCAGTCGGTCAGCTATACGAAAAGGCTTGCGGCGGTCAGACATAGCAACGAAGATAGGGAAACTAGTCTCCGGTCAATGTGCAGCGCGCACTGCAGTGCGCGCCTACTCGTTAATAATGTCAAAAATCCACGAACATGCTGCGGCATGGGCAGTTACAACCTGTACTTTTGTAACTCGAATGAAAAATCTAGTTGGAGCACTCGTGGGATTTATCGTCTTTCTTCTTTTCGTAGTTCTCATTGAGGTGTATGCCTTTAAATCGATCCACTCGAGCCTGAGCCAGTGGAATTCGCTAGGGCGTAGTGTCATTTACTGGGGATACTGGCTGCTGACCATTTTCGCCTTCGCCGTCATCGTGATGGCCATGCTCAATTTCCGCGCCTGGCGCACTGAACACCCGCAATGGCTGAGCCTCGCTTTTGCAGCGTTTGTCGTGATCGGTGCACCGAAGCTGGTTCTGGCACTGTTTCATGGCGTTGACGACCTTCGGTATGGACTGCAGTGGCTGGCGAATTACTTCTCCCCTTCTGACAGCGCAAAAGCGCTGGATGGTCAGGGGATCTCCAGAGCCACGTTTCTGACGCGCACCGGACAAGTGCTCGCCGGGCTGACTTTTGTAAGTTTCCTGTATGGAGTCACAAAAGGAAAATTTGCTTTCCGCGTGCTCAGTCACCAGGTCGGATTCGCTAACCTGCCAGAGCGATTTAACGGATTAAAAGTGGTGCAAATCAGCGATGCACACCTTGGCAGTTTCGCCGATAGCTTCGAGGAAGTGAATAAAGGCATTGAGATGATCAATGACCTCAACCCCGATCTCATCCTGTTCACAGGTGACCTCGTCAACGTAGACTCTTCTGAAGCAGAGCCGTGGGTGTCTGTTTTTGCAAAGCTGAAGGCGAAACACGGCAAGTTCTCCATCCTGGGCAATCATGATTACGCCGATTACGGCAACATGACCAAAGAACAAATCGAATTCAGCCGCAAAAGGATTCGAGAAATACACACGGAGATGGGCTTTAGGCTACTCCTGAATGAAAATGAAATCATCGAACGCGAGGGCGAGCAACTCGCCATCGTTGGTGTCGAAAACTGGGGCAAAGGATTCCGCCAGAGCGGAGACCTGAACAAGGCACTTGAAGGCATCGAAAGCGTCCCCGCACGTATCCTCCTCTCACACGACCCCACCCACTGGGAAGAACAGGTCATGGGTAAAGAAGAGATCCAACTGACGTTGAGCGGACATACGCACGGCATGCAAATGGGAATCGAAATCCCGTCGATTGGCCTGAAATTCAGTCCGGCACGCTTCCGATACCGCCGTTGGGGCGGACTCTATACGGAAAGTGGCCAACACCTCCACGTCAACCGCGGTTTCGGCTTCCTCGGCTTCCCCGGACGGGTAGGTATGGCCCCGGAGATCACACTGCTCGAGCTGCAGAAGGCCTAATCACGGATCGGGGATCGGGGATCGGGGATCAATCTGATAATTTCCCTCTTATTTTCACTCTCACTTTCACTTTCACTTTCACTCTCACTTTCACTCTCATTTTCATTCTCATTCTCATTCTCATTCTACAATGTTCCCCTCTCCTTTCCGCACCATCCCCGACCCGATCGCGCAAGCTGCGGCTGATGAGCTCAAGGCTTTTCTCAAGGAGATTGACCTTAAAGTTGGTCGGATGTTTGGGGTGCTCGTTGCAGAACATGTCCCAAGCCATTCGGGAAGCACGGATGTAAAACGACACCATCTCTGGGCGTATTCAGGCACTGAACCGATGACAACAGACGATGAGCGCTTCGCACCCCTGCTTCATAACATCCGACAGAAGCTGCCGCACTTCGCTGATGGTGAACAGTGCGTGCACGAGATGACCCTCGAACTGGAGGCACTGCGCGCTAACCCTAAACTCGGCGAACTACGCAGCGCTTTGGCTGAAAAACTGCAAGTCGCGGAAGCTGACATCCGGGAGATTAGGCAAACGCTGAAAGCCAACAAAAACCAACGCCACCAAGAACGCGAACCCGGGATTTCAGATGCACAAGAAGAAGTCTTTCAAAAAGAAAGCCTGGCTGACAAGGCCTGGCTCCGCAACGCACGCATCTATTGGCAAGAACAGTGCGCGTGGATTGAAGCCGAACTGCAAGACCTCGAAGAGCATATCGATCGCCTTGAACATGAGCGACGTGAACTTACCGTAGCCTTGCAAAAAGACTGGTTTGAGTCCTATACCGTGAAAAACTGCACCGGTGATGAAGCATCGCTGTATGAACTCTTCACCAATTTCAACGGACAATCACCACCGGCCGGAGCCGGCGAATGTGCAGGACCAAAACTCATCGCAGCGGCTTACAAAGAAGGGCTCACTCCTGTGGCCATGGCCGAATTCTGGTGGGGACCACTACCGAAAAAAGCCATTCGGCGTGAAGGGAAGTTCTACCCTGCTTGCCGCGGCCGTTGCGAGCCCATCCTGAATTTTATGTTAGGAGGTCTTCTCACCGAACCGGATCCAATGCGCCAGGCACAGGTTTGCGACGAGCCTTTGCGCTACATCAGAATAAAGCAAGATTACGCCGTAGTGCATAAACCACACGGCATGCTGAGCGTCCCGGGCAATATTGAAGGTGAGTCTGTGCTCACCCTGGTTCAAAAAGATTATCCCGAAGCCACCGGCCCCATCATCGTCCACCGCCTTGATCAAGCCACCTCAGGGTTGATGATCGTGACTTTTAACGAACGCGCACACCATTATTTTCAAAAGCTGTTCGTCCGCCGGTACATCAGGAAAACCTACCTCGCCCTTCTTGAAGGTGAGCTTGAAAACGATGAAGGCATCATAGAACTCCCCCTTGCCGCTGATCCGGTTGACCGACCGCGCCAGATTGTTGATGTGGAGAGCGGGAAACCCTCCATCACCCGTTGGAAAAAACTAAGCGTCGAGAACGGACGTACCTGGGTGCACTTCTTCCCCGAAACCGGTCGCACCCACCAATTACGCGTTCACGCCGCCCACCCCCAAGGCTTAAACACCCCGATTGTGGGTGACGCCCTCTACGGCACCCCGTCTGATCGGCTTTATCTACATGCAGAGAAACTAGCGTTTCGGGATATGTACAAGGAAGAGGTGCAGGTTGAAGTGGGTTGGGGTGACGCTCAATAGATGGCGATGTGAAGGCCATCGACTTATCGACCTATCGACTTATCGACCTATCGACTTATCGACTTATCGACCTATCGACTTATCGACCTATCGACTTATCGACCTATCGACCTACCACGAATTAGCGAGGTCGGGAGAAAGGGAGGATCTTCAAGCAGCGCATCCTTGCGCTGCCGGGTATTTCAAACACCAGCGTAGGGACGCGATTCATCGCGTCCTGCCTAAGGCAAGGTAAATCCTGAAAATGCGCGGACGCGCGAGGCGCGTCCCTACATGGTACAACATGCACCAATAAGCGCCGCAAGAATGCGGCGCATTAACGAGGTAGGGAGATTCGCAGATCTGCGCAAATATGCCCTTCCCCATACCACCTACCCCCTATCACCTAACCCGCAAGACCCCTCACCGAAGCTTCATGCGAGCATGAGCTTCGGAGCTCCCCTCATTTGAGGGGAGCCTTTGAATGAGTTGTTTGACCCGTAGGCAACAAAAAAGCCCCGCAATGCGGGGCTTTTTATTACACTAAATAGGAGTCATCAACCTCTCCGTCATCCATCTCTTCAATGGAGGCAACCCTTGAGCGGGTGGCCGGATCTACCAGGATGCGGTGGGTGAGGTATTCGTTGTACAGTTCTTCAACGTCAAGCTGGAAGACCAGTCCGTCGAGCTGGTCGTTGATGAGCGTCGCAGCTTCATCGATCTTCTTATACAGTTGTGCATTCAATGCCTTTCGGGCGGCGATGCGCTCTCGTGGAGCGTTAATGATTTCTCTGAATGCGTTCAGCTGATTCACGAAGGTGTCGATGTCTTCCTGCGATTGTCCGTAAGCCGGAAGCTTCTCGCTGTGTTGCTGCGCCATTTCGGCGATCAGGTGGTAGCGCTGCGAGAGGACATTCAATCGTCCGTAGCGCAATTTGGATGCTGAGAACTCCACTTGAGCGGCCAGCTCAGGGAGGTCTTCACGGGCGGCCAGTGCTGACAGGGCCCTGGCCAGCTTCTCGCTGCGCTGTGCAAGTACGTCGCGCAACTGATCGCGGGTGGCGGTGCGGCCCCGCTCAAGCTTACCGCGGCTGTCAAGCAGCTGCTGGATTTCCCCTTGCATGGTTTCAAGCTCTGCGATGCAGGCTTCAAGGGTTTCGATGTTGGTGTTCCCTTGCACCTTCTCCTTGAGAAAGTTCAGGGTCGTGGCCATCATGCGCCACTGTGATACTGCTCTCTTTTTCATAGTGTATGAGTTTTAATTAAACATTGATTTAATTCATTCCGCAACCGGCTAAGGAGCAGTGAGGATGCCGGTATTGGAATCTGAGGTACTCCTATGCAAGCACCGTGCCAAAATGGATCGGGGATGGGGGATCGGGGGTCGAATGACTTGTCAGACGCGGGGTTGCGAATGTTTGATGCACGATTCATGATGCATGATTTTGCGCGTGAAGCACCAAACCGGTGGCAGTAGCCGCTTACCAGTGCGCACACTGCAGTGTGCGACTACAACAGACCGGTGGCAATAGCACGCCGCCACACTGGAAGCAACTGATATATCAAGGCAGCGCAAATATGCGCTGCCCTTATAACAACTAACACAAAGGCTGCATTTAGAGAGGCCTCAACATGAACAACTTGAACGCTAAAAAGGATAACAGAAATCAGCGCAATGCCTGCTTTGCGATATCGGCCAGGTTCTGTAACGCTTCATTTGACCAACCTGCACCTCCGCTGAGTTGATTGACCAATAATATAAGCTGCTTCTCTGAGCGATAGACTTCTGCTTCCAGCTTCCGCTTACTGGCGCTGCCAATATGAGCAAGAAGCACTGTGGTTTCCTTCTTAACACCAAAAACCTTTTCTACCTGTTCAGTCTTTACAATTCCTTTAGCCCCCATAATGACGACCGGGAATGAACGGAAAAAAGGATTGCTTAAAAATTCCTGACGTTCTTCTACCCAGGTTTTCCCTGCACTATATTTGGAGGGTTTGTGATTGACTTCCGTCATGAAGCAATATTCGAAGAGCGATTGCTTCACTTCATCGGTAGCATTCAGCAAAGTGGATGAATCTTTCGAATAGATCGCGCCGAGCAGCACCGAACAAACACCCCACGTGTGTCTTTTGCTGATTGTATCGCGCTAGGCATATCGCGGATAGCGAGGATTAAAAGAAATGCCCATACGCTCCTGATACTCTCCTACAGTCCTTTCCGGATTTTTTACAAACTCTGCCCACTGACTTACATTTGAAACGCTTTCTTTGAAGAGATTTTCAGGTACCTGATCAATGTCAAAGCCTTTCTCCTTGCCTATAATGAGGACTTCGGCATTAGGGTTGCCGTAACCTACGTAATAAGGATTCGCAATTTCCGCAACCGAACGAATAGCGTTCACGCTTACCCGTAAATTCTCCCATGCTTTTTTTTGCTCCGACACTTCAGGTTGGCTTACTAGCGACCTCACATCATCCAGAAATGTTCTATCGTCGATACCCCGCTCTTGTATGTGTTCATCGTAGCGTAAGGCCAGTCCATTTAATAGTTGGTCGAGCAATTCAATTCTGTCTTGGTTCATGTTAGTTGTATGAATGGGTTAAGGAACAATAGTACTAAACCAACTCAATAATTTTCTCAAAAATGGTGTTAAGTTTCTTTCTGAAGTTCAAACCATTCGGATGCATAGTTTGAAAAGTATGCTCAGGCAATTGCCGGTGTTTGCACCTGTAGAGGTAGTTATCTTCAATAGTATCGTACTCAATCCCTTGAAAGATTCGTTGAATATGATGGTCGTAAGACCAGCCGGTGAGAAACAATACTACGTCCGGCTTTACCACTTCGATCTCCTTAATCAGCAAGTCAAAACCAGGCTTGTTGATATCTTGTAGCTCGCGTGCTGGCGTCGTGCCTCCGCTATCGCACTTGGAAATATTTGTCCATAAGAGACCACTGGGTACACTTTCGCCATTTAGTTGATTGTGACAACTATAAACAAACCGCCAGAACGGACTATTTCGACCATGGTAATTTTTAGCAAAGGCGAAGTCAGTATAACGACGCCGAAGGTATTCAACACTGAGCTCCTGATCCTGATCCTGATCAAGTGTATTTACCCAGGTGTAGGTTTCTTTCCCAACGTAAAGCACTTTTCGCGGGACTTCTGCATACTCCGGGTGCACAGTCATCAGTAGCGGATATGACATGTTCTGCCTCAGCTCAATGCTGAGGTCTTTTAAAAATGCGAGATATTCATTGTACAGGGGTGTTAGCTGTTCATTCATGTTTTCAACCATAGCAATTGATCGTTTGAGTACGCGGATTTTGGTGATGTTCTGAGTTGAGGTTGTAAGCTGGCTGCTGCCTGGGTGAAAATAAAAAAGCGACCCGAGGGCCGCTTTGAATGTTTTCACAACGGAATAATCCTTATTGTGATTAACTTTAGATCGTGAACCAAAGATAACTATTCTCTCAATGGCTACAAAAAAAATACTTGGTCTTGACCTTGGCGTCGCTTCGATAGGCTGGGCCTTCATCAAAGAATCTTCAGACAACAATCCGGAAATTGTCGATATGGGTGTTCGGGTAATCCCGGCAACAAAAGACGAGACAAGCGTCTTCAGGGAGTTTGAAAAAGGAAACCCGGCGAGCTTTTCAAAGGAACGGACCACTAAACGTGGCATCAGGCGCAACAACTTCAGGTGGAAACTAAGGCGAGAGCGTCTGGTCAAGCTCCTCAAAGAACAAGGCATGTATGATGAAACACTCGTACAAACCGAACACCCGCTCGCTATCTGGGCGCTGAGAGCCAAAGCTGCAGAAGAACAGATCAGTCTGACCGAACTCGGCCGGGTGCTTTTGCATATGAATCATAAACGCGGCTTTAAAAGCAATCGCAAGGCAGGCACGGTTGAAGATGAAGCTACTGACTTTAAGCAGGCACTATCAAGCAATATGCAAGTGCTCAAAGTGCGCAAACAAACCATTGGCCAGTACCTATACGATGAGCTGAAAAAAGACCCTGCGTTCACCAGCAAAGGCATCACGTTTGCCCGTAAGGGTCATCTTGAAGAGTTTGAAGCCATTTGGGAAACTCAGAGCACACACCATAAGGAACTAAACGACGAACTTAAGGTCAAGATTGGTGAGCAAACCCTCTTCTACCAGCGCCCATTAAAAAGCGCCAAACACCTGCTGAGTAATTGCCAGTTCGAAAAAGGACACAAGGTCATTGCGCGTAGTTCACCCATCTTTCAATATTTCAGAAGCTTCGAGCAACTCGTGAACCTGCGCTTCAAAACAAGCCTTAACCATGAACGAGTGCTCCACAACGACGAACTGAGTCTCCTTCTGCAACACCTTACCGTACCGAATCTGGACGGTTCTAAACTCGATGCAAAACATGACCTCACCCGAAGCTCAGATAAGAAAACTAATCAAGGGCCTGGGAAAGGAGTTCATTTCAAGCCATAAAAAAATCGAAGGATGCAGAACCCTCAGAGCAATACACCTTGCCTTGGAGAGCAATGGGGTAGATTCAGAATCGTGGATCGCCTTTGATCCGCTCGCTATGAAAAAACCCGACGAACAGAAATCTTACCAGTTGTGGCATGCGCCTGCGTGGCGGTATCGAAGACCCGGGCGACCTGAAAAAGACCCTTTGCGAGCGTTTCGGTTTCGATCTGCCCACCGCCAGAAAGCCTGATGAACATAGCACTCGAACCCGACTATGGTTCTCTTTCGTCAAGAGCCATTCGCAAGATCATCAAAGAGTTGCAGAAGTTTCCGGAAAATGCAACCCACGCCGCAATTGCCGCCGGGTATAAGCAACGCGGCTCTGAAACACTGGATGAGAAGACTTCGCGAGAACTGCTCGAAAAGCTCGAGCCCCTGAAAAAAGGTACGCTCAGAAACCCTGTAGTCGAGAAAGTGCTCAACCAACTGATCACCCTTGTGAACGAATTGATTGCATCCGATGAGTTTGGCAGGCCGGATGAAATTCGTATTGAATTGGCTCGCGATCTCAAGAGCGGCGCCAAAGAGCGCAAACGCAAAGAGGTAGCCATCAATAAAGCTCGAAAAGAGAATGAGGCCATTCGTGACATACTCACGAATGAATTTGGCATTAAACGCCCCAGTCGCAGGGATGTATTTCGCTATCGCTGCTGGGTGGAGCAAAAGCACCAATGCCTTTACACGGGTGAACCACTGCCACAAGATGCCATCATTAATGGCGAAGAGTATGACCTCGACCATATTATTCCACGCTCGCGTATGTTCAATGATTCGTTCGCCAATCTTGTCTTGGTTAAGCGCAGTGCCAATCAAGAAAAAGACAACCAAACAGCTCATGATTATATGGCGGGGAAAGGGAAAGAAGCCCTTGACACCTTTCTCGTGCGAGTGAAAAGCCTTTACGACGAAGGTAGCAGGCGAAAAGCAGGGCAGAACTTAAAGCCGGTATCGGCGCGAAGAAAGCACTTCCCACTGATGAAAGGGAAAGACATACCTCAAGACTTTATTGAACGTCAGCTGCGCGAGAGTCAGTACATCGTAAAGGAGGCGATGCACCTTTTGCGGCAAGTTTCTCGGGAGGTTACAACCCAACCAACGCAGGAGACGACTTGCGTCACCACGGGGACTTACTGATCTGCTCAAGGAAATCCAGCTACCGAAGTACCGTGAGTGGGGCCAGACTGAAACCGTTGATGGTGAAGAGCGCATCAAAGACTGGTCGAAAAGGCTCGACCACCGACACCATGCCATTGATGCATTGGTGGTAGCATGCACTACCAGAAGCTTCATTCAACGACTCAATACGCTGAATGCCTTTTATGACGATGACGACGCCACTGTGCGCTTGAGTATCAGAAACATTGAAGACCCGTGGGTAGGGTTCAGAAAAGATGCCAAAGCCGCCACCGAGGCCATTCTTGTAAGCTTTCGGAACCGGCGCAGGGTTGGCAACCCGCGGTAACCATCAAACCCACTCTGGCAACCGGCGTGAGGAATCCACTGAACAATCTGTACTCGTTCCTCGAGATTCTTTCCACCTCGAAACCGTCTATGGCGAGCGTTTCGTTGATCGTGGAAGTACTGTTAAAGTGAACAAAAGGCTAACCCCTGAAATTGCAGACCGCATTATCAATAAAAAGGAGCGTGCAGCAATAATGGAACGTTTGCACCGCTTTGACAATGACCCTGAAGCAGCTTTCAAAAACGTCAAAAAAGACCCGATCTATCTAAATGAGGCACGCCTTGATGAGGTGAGCGTGTACGACCGCATTTTCGTCTATCGTCAGGCACTCAATGACCAGTTCAAGAAAACAGACGCCATTGTAGACCCTGAAATCAGAAAGATTGTTGAGAACCACCTCGCAGCGAATAATAACGACCCTAAGAAGGCCTTTGGCGACCTGAAGAACAACCCTGTGTGGTACAACAAGGAAAAGGGGCTTCAGATCAAGGCAGTCAATGTCCAGCAAAAGGCAGACGAACTGCACCCCGTTCGGGTCAAAGCAAATGGCCAACCCAAAGATTTCGTATTTACCCGAAACAACCACCATATCGCCTTCTTCAAAGACGAAAGCGGCAAGATCTATGATGAGGTAATCACCTTCTGGGATGCCTTTGAAAGAAAGAAACAAGGCTTGAGTGAATTCCCTGAAACATCATCTAAGGGCGACCCTAAAACTCTTTCACCTCAAGTGATCAATGACTTGGTACCACTGACATGACGCCCGAAGAAGCAGATGTTGAATCTACTGGAAGGCAGGGCGAAGGTCTCTGAACATCTTTTCAGGGTGCAAAAACTAACGTCAGGAGACGTATTCTTCAGACACCATTTGGAGACTACGATTGATCAACAACAGGCTGTAATTCGAATTACCAGTCCGAAAATGATGATCGAAAGGGTTACGCCAATCCAGCACGACATCCTGGGCCGCATCATTGGATGAAACGCACGGTTGCCATACAAAATCCCTGTCGCTTAAATGTGGAGCGCGACCAACTTGTGATTCACAAAGAAGGCGTCAAAGTCGGACAGGTGCCGCTTGAAGACCTGGGTATAATTGTGTTGGAACACCGGCAAATAACCCTCACCCAGGCCGTATTCAGCCGGGCACTCGACCACAATGTTGCCATTGTCACCTGTTCCGAAAACCATTACCCGACCGGACTCCTGCTGAACCTCGATGGTCACCACCTGCAACGGCGCACTTTTGAGTACCAACTGACCGCTTCCCTTCCGCTGATGAAGCAACTCTGGCAACAGGTTATTCGGCAA
Organism: Flavobacteriales bacterium; assembly: GCA_018402085.1. Taxonomy (GTDB): domain Bacteria; phylum Bacteroidota; class Bacteroidia; order Flavobacteriales_D; family Sanyastnellaceae; genus Sanyastnella. The sequence goes on from JAGYJM010000002.1 coordinate 2,060,312, forward strand.
AAGCTGCGCAATCAGGCATCGGTGCTTTCGGCATTCAGTAAACCGGAGAAGTACATCTCTGAGCTTGCTACCAAAGTTAAGAGCGGCGACAGCGGCAATGCGGAAGCGATGGCCGCAGCCCACTACTGGCGCCACTCTGTTTGACGCACCGATCATCCGGGAACGGGTGGTGCCCCTCCCAATAATTACCTGAACTACGGTTATGCAATCTTAAGAGCAATGACCGCAAGGGCACTGGTGGGCGCAGGCCTTCTCCCCACATGGGGCATCCACCACCGCAACCAATACAACGCCTACTGCCTTGCAGATGATATTATGGAGCCCTACAGACCCATGGTTGATTTTCACGTGCGTTCCTCCTTCTGGCCGGATCCGCCTGAAGAGCTGAGTACTGAAGAGAAAAAAGTCTTTTGGTCAATGGCTACCTGGGACTGTCAAACGGCAGTCGGTGTGCGGCCACTTCAACAAGCCCTTTCAGAAACGGCATCATCTTTGCAACAGTGCTTCATGAAAAAACGCGAAAAAATCGTCTTGCCCGATGTCATCACTTCGCTATGAAGCTTACCGCAACATGTGGCTCTTTGTATTTTATGACTTACCGACCACGACCAAGAAGGAACAAACGGCCTATCGCATCCTTCCGTGAGAGGATCATGGCTGATGGGTTTACCATGTTCCAGTTCAGCATTTACCTGCGGCATACCCCCAGCCGGGAAAATGCCGAAGTGCATATCAAACGGGTGAAATCCATTTTGCCCGATATGGGTAGGGTCTGGTATATGAAAGTGACCGATAAACAATCTGAGCAAATGATTCTCGTTCGAAGCCGGCACCCAATGCCGCTACCCGACACCCTCAACAGCTCTGAGTTGTTCTGAGAAAATGCACTGATCCATTCCAAAACAGTGCCGGTTGTACACTTTCCATAGCCCAAATCGCCCTGAAAACCCCGCCAAATATGGGGTTTTTCGAGGGCGGCTGGACTAAAATACGATCTGAAAGCCAATCACAACTAAAGTCATTACGGTCGTGTTTCGACCCGCTGGCTGGACTAAAATACGATCTGAAAGCCAATCACAACTGGCATGACATCTGCGTACTTCATCGCTCAACGCTGGACTAAAATACGATCTGAAAGCCAATCACAACGCAGCTTCGCTACGTTTAACATAAACGCCCAGTATAGCTGGACTAAAATACGATCTGAAAGCCAATCACAACATGGCTGCAGTATTGGCTTGTACATAAATTGCTGACTAAAATACGATCTGAAAGCCAATCACAACCAGCTGACGCAGGTCAGCGCTCACAGTACGTAGCTGGACTAAAATACGATCTGAAGCCAATCACAACGAGAGTATCTGAAGACTGGGCGTGAAGCTGACCAAATACGATCTGAAAGCGAATCGCTAACGTTTATTGGATACTTGTTCTGTTGCTGACTAAAATACGATCTGAAAGCCAACCACAACTGGTGTCGCGGTGCGAGTGGAGTCAACACCGAGGCTGGACTAAAATACGATCTGAAAGCCAATCACAACCAGTCCTATTTGACGCAGCGGACCGAATGTACGCTGGACTAAAATACGATCTGAAAGCCAATCACAACTGATCTCTTTGGTTGCAAGCGCATTGGTCGGCTGGACTAAAATACGATCTGAAAGCCAATCACAACAATGGTACGATCAGGAACTGGCAGATCAATGCTGGACTAAAATACGATCTGAAAGCCAATCACAACCTGTGAACAGTATCATCAACAGCAGGAAGAGCTGGACTAAAATACGATCTGAAAGCCAATCACAACCTGAGGACTTAGACCAAACAAAAGAGCCTGGCTGGACTAAAATACGATCTGAAAGCCAATCACAACGAATCCGCGCCTGCACATCCTGCAAAAGGTGCTGGACTAAAATACGATCTGAAAGCCAATCACAACGGCCGCTGCTAGGGTTAACATCTGATCGGAGACGCTGGACTAAAATACGATCTGAAAGCCAATCACAACTTGGCTTGTACTTTAAGATCAATGCCCTTTGCTGGACTAAAATACGGATCCTGAAAGCCAATCACAACCGCTACATGCAAACTGGCTGCGGCGATGGAGCTGATCTAAAATTACGTGATCTGAAAGCCAATCACAACTCCGCCACTGTTTTCTCATCGCTCTCCAATGCTGGACTAAAATACGATCTGAAAGCCAATCACAACCACACAATGTAGTGGGGTTTGAATAAAATAGCTGGACTAAAATACGATCTGAAAGCCAATCACAACTAATTCGGATAAACTCTTTGGCGTCCTCCGCTGGACCAAAATACGATCTGAAAGCCAATCACAACCGGTGTACTCAACGCGGTTGACTCGGATGAGGCTGGACTAAAATACGATCTGAAAGCCAATCACAACCCGAACAAACTACCAGGTGAAGGTGTGGTTGCTGGACTAAAATACGATCTGAAAGCCAATCACAACGCAGTCGCTATGCCTTGATCCGTACGCAATTCGCTGGACTAAAATACGATCTGAAAGCCAATCACAACCGGCTCGCTTCGGGATCTTAACCACTTTGGCTGGACTAAAATACGATCTGAAAGCCAATCGCCAAATAAATCCGATCAACCCTGCTATGTGTTGATCTTCGGCTGGACTAAAATACGATCTGAAAGCCAATCACAACACGATCGTATTGATCGCATCCGCCGCGATGCTGGACTAAAATACGATCTGAAAGCCAATCACAACTCCATGTTCCGTTAGCCATGATTGAGAGAGGCTGGACTAAAATAATAGATTCGTGGAAAGCCAAATCACAACCGTGCATCGGTGCGGCTGCTATTGTCGCTGACCAAAATACGATCTGGAAAGCCACCCACAACCGGCAGGTCGGCGCGGCCAGCGCGGGGGTCGCTGGACCAACATGCATCTGAAAGCCGTAATCACAACACGGAGGGTTATGCCGCTGACATTTGTGATGTCGCCAGCTGGACTAAAATACGATCTGAAAGCCAATCACAACTAAGTTACTGCGCGCCGTGCGCTAATTTGGCTGGACTAAAATACGATCTGAAAGCCAATCACAACCTTCTGAGCCGTGGCATTTCATAGAAGAGTGCTGGACTAAACACATCTGAAAGCCAATCACAACACGCGATGCGTTCCTGAAAATTCTTTGGCGGACTAAAATACGATCTGAAAGCCAATCACAACGCCGGAGCTGTATTTCCCAATCATAACACGCTGGACTAAAATACGATCTGAAAGCCAATCACAACTACAGACACCTCAGGTCCTAGAATGGGGTCGCTGGACTAAAATACGATCTGAAAGCCAATCACAACCAATTCTGCATTGATGTTTGATGTGAAGTGTCAGCTGGGACTAAACATGATCCTGAAAGCCAATCACAACTGCTATTAGAGTATGGATATTACGACCCTGGCTGGACTAAAATACGATCTGAAAGCCAATCACAACGGCTTCTTGTGCTGTTGGCCCTGTCTCAAGGTACGAGCTGGACTAAAATACGATCTGAAAGCCAATCACAACTGATTTTGCTTTCTCCGGGCTGCTCGCTTCGCTGGACTAAAATACGATCTGAAAGCCAATCACAACGAAGTACTAAGTAGTGCTTGTGGCTAACACGCTGGACTAAAATACGATCTGAAAGCCAACCCATGAATCTCTATTCGAATGGCTCACTTATCAATTGCTGGACTAAAATACGATCTGAAAGCCGGACTACAACAAGACGCGTTCACTTACGCGAAAAGCTGGACTAAAATACGATCTGAAAGCCAATCACAACATTACATTCCACCATTTGACCTTTCACAATGCTGGACTAAAATACGATCTGAAAGCCAATCACAACTGCGGGTGTTAGTGATATTTTGTCAAGTATGCTGGACTAAAATACGATCTGAAAGCCAATCACAACCAGCGCAGATCCACCAGCATATTGAAAATAGCTGGACTAAAATACGATCTGAAAGCCAATCACAACGGAACAAAATCCGCCGCCGGTGTTGATCGTCTCAAGGCCTCGCTGGACTAAAATACGATCTGAAAGCCAATCACAACGCAGTCCTAGTTGGACATAAACGCACCAGTGCAGGCTGGACTAAAATACGATCTGAAAGCCAATCACAACCTGTTATTTCCATTTCATAAGACTCGTAGTGCTGGACTAAAATACGATCTGAAAGCCAATCACAACTCAACGCTATTACTTGGAACAATTATAGAAGCTGGACTAAAATACGATCTGAAAGCCAATCACAACACAGTGACCAAATACGAGTGTACTCAAATGGCTGGACTAAAATACGATCTGAAAGCCAATCACAACCAGCTGCTCGTTCTCACAAATCGCGGCGATGTGGCTGGACTAAAATACGATCTGAAAGCCAATCACAACTGCGCGCGTCCGCACCATCGAAATAAACGTGCTGGACTAAAATACGATCTGAAAGCCAATCACAACTTTCTAGGCGCCTCTCCGACTGATTTCAGGTTGATTCTCCAAACATTCATGGCCCATTCATTTTAGCTACAGACACTAACACTGCAAAATAGGACTCTCGATGAATATTGATAGCTCGTCACTAACCCCGTGAGCCTCGTCACTAAGCTCGTGAAGCTCGTCACTAACGTCGTGAAGCTCGTCACTAACGTCGTGAGCCTCGTCACTAACGTCGTGAAGCCTGTCACTAACGTCGAAGCTTCCGTTACTAACGTCGTGAAGCCTGTTACTGCTTCCCCGTGAGCCTCGTCACTAACGTCGTGCCCAGGCCTCGGGTCACTCAGCTTTCCTCCGTGGAGCTCCTGGGTCACTAACGTCGTGAAGCTCGTTACTAACGTCGTGAGCCTCGTCACTAACGTCGTGAAGCTCGTCACTGTCCCCGTGAGCCTCGTCACTAAGCCCGTGAAGCTCGTCACTAACGTCGTGAGCCTCGTCACTAAGCTCGTGAAGCTCGTCACTAACGTCGTGAAGCTCGTCACTAACGTCGTGAAGCTCGTCACTAACGTCGTGAGCCTCGTCACTAAGCCCGAGATCCGCGTCAGGCAAGGGTTTTGCTATTTTTGGGAAACCGGGAAACTGGGAAACCGGGAAAGTTCTGAAATCAGCGCATACTTGCGCTGCCTGGTATTCTCAAACACCAACGTAGGGACGCGATTCATCGCGTCCGCCGAATCACGTTCATTCAGCAGCGCATCCTTGCGCTGCCGGGTATTTCAAACACCAACGTAGGGACGCGATTCATCGCGTCCGCCGAATCACGTTCATTCAGCAGCGCATCCTTGCGCTGCCGGGTATTTCAAACACCAACGTAGGGACGCGATTCATCGCGTCCGCCGAATCACGTTCATTCAGCAGCGCATCCTTGCGCTGCCGGGTATTTCAAACACCAACGTAGGGACGCGATTCATCGCGTCCGCCGAATCACGTTCATTCAGCAGCGCATCCTTGCGCTGCCGGGTATTTCAAACACCAACGTAGGGACGCGATTCATCGCGTCCGCCGAATCACGTTCATTCAGCAGCGCATCCTTGCGCTGCCGGGTATTTCAAACACCAACGTAGGGACGCGATTCATCGCGTCCGCCGAATCACGTTCATTCAGCAGCGCATCCTTGCGCTGCCCGCCTACCCCTATCACTCTAACCCCGCGAAAGCCCTCACCGAAGCTTCATGCGAGCATGAGCTTCGGAGCTCCCCATTTGGGGAGCCTTTGAATGAGCTGTCTGACCCGAGGAGCCCTGAAAAACCCCTCACCCGAGAGTCCCGCTTGTGCGGGACCTCGGGAGCTCCCCTAATTTTAGGGGAGCCTTTGAATGAGTTGTTTGACCCGAAGGCCACAAAAAAGCCCCGCAGTGCGGGGCCCATGATTTCCATTTCGATTTCCATTTCGATGCGCACACTGCGGTGTGCGCCTACGATGTTCTCAGTTGATGGTATCCCTCACGTTTTTGACGAAGTCCCGCAGGGCGTCTTTGAGATCGACGCTTTCGTCGCGGACGCGCTCAAGGATCTGACGGGCGCCCAGGATGTCGGTGAGTTGACCGCCGAGTTCTTCCAGGTCGTTCTGGTCGTCATCCATCTGGTCCATGATCTCTTGCTCGAGTTTATCGAGTCCGTCGAGGTCTTGCTCTTTCACGAGCTTGCGAATGTTGGCTACGTTCATGCGACTACTTTTTCGAGGGTTTCTTCGAGCTTGTCTTTCTTCGAAGTGTTGAACTCTTCGATCAGCTGGCCGTCGCGAAACGCTGCGAAGTATGGGAGGTTGTCAATTTTGAAGGCCTGCTTCACTTCTTTGTAGTCGTCTACATCAACATCAATGAACTTGACATCCTGAAAGCGTTCGTCGTCTTTCATCTTGGTGACAAAAGGTGCAATCAGCTTGCAGACTCCGCACCACTTGGCATGAAAGCGGATGAAGAGTTTCGGTTCTTCTTTGATATTCTTTACGATTTCGTTGAGTTCCATACGTATTCTGTTTCGTGCTTTATTCTGACAACAAAGGTAGGTGGGATTGGTTTACGGGATTATCGAGAGTTTCTATTGGTGATAGATCGGGGATCGGGGATCGGGGATCGGGATCGGGGATCAGGGGATCATGGGATGGGGATCGGGGATCAGGATCAGGGATAGGGATCGGGATCAGGGATCGGGGATCAGGATCGGGGATGGGGATCGGGGATCGGGGATCGGGATCGGGGATGGGGATCGGGATCGGGGATCGGGGATCGGGGATGGGTGTGTTCAGTTAAGTGTGTCATTTGAGTCTAAGCCTATCCCTGTGGGTGTGTTCAGTTAAGTGTGTCATTTGAGTCTAAGCCTATCCCTGTGGGTTATCATAAGTGATGCAATAACCCTTGACCAGGATTGTGGTCGACTCCATTTCTTCTGCACCTTCTGGGTAACAAGGTACAGCAGTTTGAACAGAGCTCGTTCAGAGGTGAGTGCCCCTTTGGCCTTGGTGCCTTTCCGAACTTGACGATTGAAGCCCTCAATGGAGTTGGTGGTATACATTACTCGTTTCACATGTTCATCGTATCCGAAGAAGGTGGTGAGATGCTCCCAGTTACGCTTCCATGATTGGATCATTGCAGGATATTTCTTGCCCCACTTCTCTTCGAAGTTCTCTAGTTCAGTCTCTGCTTGGTCGATGCTATTCGCCCTGTAAATCAGCCTCATGTCTCGGACCACAGCTCTTTTGTCTTGCCAGTTCACATAGCGTGTTGAGTTGCGGATCTGATGAACTATGCAAAGCTGCACGTCTGTCCTAGGAAAGACTGTTGTTATGACCTCCTTGAAGCCTTTCAAGTTGTCGATACTGGCGATAATTATGTCTTCTACACCTCTTGCCTCAAGGTCATTCAGTACTCCCAACCAGAAGCCTGAACTTTCTGTTTCTGATAGATAGATGCCCAAAAGATCCTTCTCTCCTTCAACGTTCATTCCAAGTGCCATGTAAGCAGCCATTTGTTTAACCCGTCCGTCTTGCTTGACCTTGAAGAACATAGCATCCATCCACAAGAACACATACACCGAGTCGAGCGGCCGGCTTCGCCACTCTTCGATTTCTGGCCATACTCTATCTGTGATGGCACTTAGTTGTGCCTTACTCAAGTTCATGTCATACATCTCATCGATATGATCGGAGATGTCTTGATAGCTCATACCTGAACTGTAAAGCCCTATGATTTTCTTTTCAAGACTATCGCCTAACGCCCGTTGTCGTTTCGGTATAAGACTCGGTTCGTAAGTGCCGTCGCGGTCGCGCGGAGTCTCGATTTCTATCTCTCCAGAACTCGTCTTCACACGCTTCTTACCCTTGCCATTACGACGGTTCGGACGAGCTGATTCAACGTGTGCATCCATCTCGCCCTCAAGACTCGCTTCTAGAACGTGCTTGATCATAGGCGTCAGTGCGCCATCCTTACCCGTTAAAGGCTTGCCTGACTGAAGTGCCGATAAGACCGCTTCCAGTAACTTGTCTGCTTCTGATTTCTCTTTCATTGTATCAAGGTATTTGTTATTTCATTTGCCTTGACACACTTTTCTGAACAGTCTCTCGGGGATCGGGATCGGAACATCTACGATCTACCATCTCCGATCTACCATCTTATAGCTTTACCCCCGCCTCAATGGCCACCTCCAGGTGGTTCTCGGCCGGGGGTATCGGACAACTGTACTTCTTGCTGTACACGCAATACGGGTGATATGCGTAATTGAAGTCAATGACCGGGTCTTCATCCAGCGCTTTTGCGCTGCTCTCTAAATAACGGCCACCACCATAGGTCGTTTCACCATTCGTCAGATCCGTGAAGGGGATGAACAAGTAATCGCGATAGGCCGGATTCTGCATCAACTCAAGGTTCTGGTAGACGTTGAGCTCCAGCTCTTTGCCATTCAAGGTGAAGTAGAGCTTGCCATACGGACGGTACTTCGGAAGCCGGTCAGTCGTGGTCTTCATCTCAAACACCTCACCCTTTCGGATGCGCTCAAAGCGCGCCGGTACACGGTACGTGATATCGACCGGATAGTAAGGGAGTCCGCTAAACCCCTCTAGCTCATCGTCTTTCAGAATGGTGGTCTCCGGATTGGCGAAAACTGCATCAATGGAGTCGCGGTAGGCCTGCACCTCAAGCTCATATTCAGCCTGTGCGTACACCGCATGAGATGCGGCAAAGCTGAAGATCAACAAGATAGAACGGAGCATAACTTTTTTAGAACACTTTCGTAAAACCATGTGGGAAAGATAGCAAACCGGGCGCTGCTTCCCTGAACCTAAACAACTGTGCAATGAGTACCCTACCAGGAAAGCTTAGTATGGCTTTGTTCCTGGTCTCCACCCCGCTTTTATCGATCTCTCAGAGCCTGAAATACCTTGATTGGAGTGACCTCCATGCTCGCAACGGAGTGCGAAAGGTGACGATCGAACACATTGAATACGAGCACAAGCAAGCGGTTGATACCTTGCTTGTTGCCGAAGTGTTCCTTGACCAACAAGGTCGGCCTACGGAATATGTCTCCTACTTCGCAGGCGGGAGGCTTTTCTCAAGAGAGTTTTTCACCTACCGCAGCGACAGTGACGTGCCGCACGGCCTGACGTCCATGGGCTATGCCTCGCGTGAAACCCGCTGGGATACCCTCACCTTTGCCCTTGAGCGCGACGAGCAACAGCGCGTGATCCGCAGAGCGCTTACCTATTCGAACCATCAACGCGGCGTGGCCGAGAAGTACCGGTACGGACCCAATGGTTACCTTGTAGAAAGTAATAAAGAGCGACTCGTTGCCGGAAAGTGGAACCAAATGGAGCAGCTGTCGTTTCTCAGCCGGACGCAAGACAGAGCGCACCGCCGGGAGAACAACCTGACGTACATCTATAATGTAGACGGACTGCTGCTCATCCGCAATCTTTACGATTCACGGGGTGAGCTCAAGCGGGTGCGCCGCTATACCTATTCGTTCGACGAGACGGCCAATCAGCCGTGATTACTTCACGAGCTTCTTGTACTTGATGCGCTTGGGGCCTTCATCACCGAGGCGCTTCTTGCGGTTCTCTTCATAATCAGAGTAGCCGCCTTCGAAGAAGTATACCTGGCTGTCGCCTTCGAACGCAAGGATGTGCGTACAAATACGGTCGAGGAACCAGCGGTCGTGGCTGATCACTACGGCGCATCCGGCGAAGCTTTCGATGCCCTCCTCGAGTGCACGAAGGGTATTCACATCGAGGTCGTTGGTAGGCTCATCGAGCATCAGTACGTTGGCTTCCGTTTTGAGCGTCATGGCGAGGTGCAGGCGATTGCGTTCACCACCTGAAAGCACGCCGCATTTCTTCTGCTGGTCGGAGCCGTTGAAGTTGAATTTCGACAGGTAAGCGCGAGAATTGACGAGGTCACCGCCAATTTCAATGTGCTCGTTGCCACCTGAAACAACCTCCCACACGGTTTTCTCCAGATCGATGTCTTTGTGGCGTTGATCCACGTAACCGATTTCAACGGTTTCACCGATATCAATGGTACCTCCGTCAGGCTGCTCTTCGCCCATGATGAGCTTGAAGAGCGTGGTTTTACCCGCACCGTTTGGTCCGATAATACCAACGATACCAGCCGGTGGCAGCTCGAAGTTGAGGTCTTCATACAGGAGTTTATCGCCGAAAGCTTTGGTGAGGTGTTCACCGATGATGACTTTGTTCCCGAGACGTGGTCCGTTCGGGATGGCGAGTTGCAGGCGCTGTTCTTTCTCTTTGCCGCCTTCACTCATGAGCTTATCGTAGTTATTCAAACGCGCCTTACTCTTGGCCTGGCGTCCTTTCGGGTTCATACGCACCCACTCCAGCTCGCGCTCCAGCTCTTTCTTGCGTTTGCTTTCGTGCTTCTCTTCCTGGGCCAGACGCTTGGCTTTCTGATCGAGCCAGGAGCTGTAGTTTCCTTTCCACGGAATGCCTTGTCCGCGATCCAGCTCGAGGATCCATCCTGCCACATTGTCAAGGAAGTAACGGTCGTGCGTCACAGCAATCACCGTTCCTTCGTAGCGCTGCAGGTGCTGCTCAAGCCAGTGCACCGACTCGGCGTCGAGGTGGTTGGTGGGCTCATCGAGCAGCAGCACATCAGGCTGTTGCAGCAGGAGGCGGCAAAGGGCCACACGGCGGCGCTCACCACCCGAGAGTTCGGCAATTTTCTGGTCTTCCGGCGGACAACGCAGGGCATCCATGGCGATCGCGAGCTTCGTGTCGAGCTCCCACGCATCCAGCGCGTCAATGCGGTCTTGCACCTCTGCCTGGCGGTCCATCAGCTTCTGCATCTTATCCGGGTCGTTCATGATTTCTTCGTCCATGAACTTATTGTTGATCTCCTCGTACTCTTTGAGCACGTCTACGATCTCTTTGGTGCCTTCTTCAACGACTTCACGCACAGTTTTCGAGTCATCCAGCTGCGGCTCCTGCGAGAGGTAGCCCACCGAATAGCCGGGAGACCATACAACTTCACCCTGGTAAGCTTCATCGAGACCGGCAATGATCTTCATCACGGTCGACTTACCGGAACCATTCGCACCGATGATGCCAATTTTTGCACCATAGAAGAATGAGAGGTAAATATCCTTCAGGATGTGTTTTCCCTGAGGGGTGGTCTTGTTGATCTTCACCATTGAGAAGATCACTTTCTGATCGTCAGACATAGGATGTTCGGTTTGAGACAGCAAATGTACGATTAGATCGGGGATCGGGGATCGGGGTTCGGGGATCGGGGATCGGGGATCGGGGATCGGGGATCGGGGAACGGGGATCGGGGTTGGTTGTTGGTGGTTCTTTTTTCCGCGCGAAACTTGTCCCGATTTATCGGGAAGCGTGGGATGCTTCGGTATTCCTGTAGATCACGAAAAACGTGAAGACGCATGGACCTATCGACTTATCGACCTATCGACCTATGGACGGATGGACATTTCGGGAAATTGGAAAACTGGGAAACCAGGAAGACGCCTGAAATGCAGCGCATCATTGCGCTGCTTATTACGTTTTGGCATCAATGTAGGGACGCGATTCATCGCGTCCGCCAGAAACCGGGAAACCAGGAAGACGCCTGAAATGCAGCGCATACTTGCGCTGCTTATTACGTTTTGGCATCAATGTAGGGACGCGATTCATCGCGTCCGCCAGAAACCGGGAAACCAGGAAGACGCCTGAAATGCAGCGCATCATTGCGCTGCTTATTACGTTTTGGCATCAATGTAGGGACGCGATTCATCGCGTCCGCCAGGAACCGGGAAACCAGGAAGACGCCTGAAAAGCAGCGCATACTTGCGCTGCTTATTACGTTTTGGCATCAATGTAGGGACGCGATTCATCGCGTCCGCCGAAACTGCGGAAACCAGGAAGACGTCTGAAATGCAGCGCATACTTGCGCTGCTTATTACGTTTTGGCATCAATGTGGGGACGCGATTCATCGCGTCCGCCAGAAACTGGGAAACCAGGAAGACGCCTGAAATGCAGCGCATACTTGCGCTGTCTCTTATTCTTCAAGCGGCCCCGTGTGGTGGCGCCTGCCTGCTGCAGGCAGGGCTATTGCCGCCGGTTTGTTGAATATACAGTCTCCTTCGGGACATAGAAATATTCCAGGGCTTCCCTGGATCAGGGGAGCTCCCGAGTCCGCGATGCAGGCTCGGGTGACGGGTCTTGCGGGTCGGCTTCGGGGTATCTGAGCCCTCTATTCAATTATAAAATGAAATCGAACATTCGTCAAACGGATGTAAAAAGAGTAGACAAATTAATAGGCCGCCTCTATGGACTGAAAAAGCACCTCAAAAGCCAAATTGAGAAGAGTCAGTCTACTTAAAACGAAAGGATACGAAACGCAAAACACTTGCTGCTCAAACAACTAGTTACCTCCAACATCCCAACAGAGTCCCGTAAGCGTCCCAAAGGCGTCGTTACAACTCCACAATCACCCCAATACTGGGAATCACGGTGCCTGAACTGGTGTCAAGAATACGCGGCTGGTAGCTACCGGGATTGTTGGGGTCTTCTACGGGGTTACCGTTCTGGTCGCGCACCACGTCAAGGGTTGGTGGTACCGGAGAAACGGATCCGAGTGCATTTTGGACATCAAAGAATACATTCAAACTCCACTTCTCGTAGAACCACTTCTTATCAATGCGGAAATCAAGCTGATAGAACGCATCGATGCGTTGGGTATTCAGGAGGGCATAATTCGGCAGCCCTACCCGTTGCGTATTCCAGGTTGGAATGAACACACTGGTTTCAACATCCACAGGGGTGAATGGTAAACCTCCGGTGTAGATGAAACGCGCACCGAGCTCCCAGTTCTTTTTGAATTTCTTTCCTCCGGTGAGCGAGACCAGGTTGCGGGCATCCCATGAACTCGGCACAAAAGTGCCGGATGCGTCGGTGAACTCGCTGCGAACATAGGTGTACGAAACGATTCCGTAGAAGCCTTTGTACAAACGCTGCTGATAAAGAAACTCCAGACCATATGCTCGCCCCTGTGACGTGGAGATCACTTCTTCGTTTCCAATCACCCCGAAGTCAGCACCAAGGTTAGCGAGTGAAATGCCCTGATCAACGCTGAACGGGTAGTTGTCGTAATCTTTGTAAAAGCCCTCAACGCTGATCACCGTATTGCGGCTGTCAAAGTCATACCTCAAGCCGCCCACCAACTGCTTGTTGCGGATGTACACAATATCATTCTGGCGGTTGACGAGTTGTCCGTTCTCTTGATAACCAAGCACCGTGTAAGCAGGTAGCTGGTAGTAAATACCTGTATTGAAGTTGGCGCTCAGGCGCGGTGTGATGAAGTAACTGGCCGAAAAACGCGGACTCAGCTGGTCAATCGGATTGGCCATACTTTCGCTGTACTCATTCCAATCTGTTCTCACACCCAGCGAGAGCACCAATCGGTTCTGCAGCATCGACTTGCTGACTTGTCCGAATGCACCAAATTTGTGCATATCAAACTCAGAATAGAAGCTGATGGGAATAAGCGTATCGGCCTCGAATGAATAACGTTGAAACTCTGATGAGTTGTTGAATTTGGCATATTCGTAGTTCACACCATACTGTGCCTTCCAGCCATTATCGAGATACAACTTGCGTTCAACGCGGAATTTATTCTCGATCTCCTGGCTGAGAAAATCCGTGATCAGCGGCAAGGATTCGTTATTTTCTTCATGCTTGAAGGCCCGGTTATTCAGCATATTCCGGCTCGCAACAAAAGTCCACAAACCTTTGTCTCCAAAGTGCTCCCACTTGGTTCCGATACTGTAATTCCATTGCGTATTGACGGGAAGAAAATCAAGAATTGCCCGGTTTTCCAAAAAATTTTCATCCTCAGGATCCGTACCGAGCTCCGTATTTAACTCAAACTGATCAATGGCACCAAGTCCAAGTACCGTGAACCGGTTATTGTCGTCGGGCTGGTAGGACCATTTGAACTGAAAATCATTATATGTGGGCAGAAATGGCAAGCCAAGTGCCTGAAAGAGAAATTGCAGGTAAGAGCGTCGGGCACTCATGATGATGCTACTGTTCTCGCCCGTCGGACCTTCAAGTGTGATTCCGAGATCAGACGACCCCACCACGGCGTTGGCTGTAAACTTGTCGGTACGCCCCTCTTTGAAGCCAAACTCGAGCACCGAGCTCAGGGCGTTGCCACGTGCCGCAGGAAACGCCCCTGAATAAAACTCCACATCGTCAATAAAATCAACGTTGATCAATCCAACCGGGCCACCTGAAGCACCTTGCGTGGCAAAGTGGTTGATATTCGGAATCTCGATACCGTCAATGTAAAAGCGGTTTTCGTTTGGTGCACCACCGCGAATGATGATGTCGTTTCTAAATGACGGGGTACTCGCTACCCCGGGTAACGCACGCAGTGCACGTGAAATATCTCGGTTACCACCGGGGTTTCGTTTCACCTCATTCACCCCGATTTTTCGCACCGAAACGGGTGCTTCTTCGCGGTTTGTGAAACTTGAAACCACCACTTCAGCCGCTTCAATTTCGACGCTGACCTCCAAAAGAGCTACATCCACAAGAGCAGCACGGGCGTTGGTCACTTCAATCTCAAATACGGTCTTCTTCTCGAAACCTATGAACGATACATCGATGTTGTAAAGCCCGGGCTGAAGTCCGGTAATTTCATACTTCCCGTCGAGGTCACTGGTTACCCCTTTCGACGATCCCTGCACAACGACGGTGGCAAAGGGTATCGGCTCATTGGTTTGGACATTGGTGATTTTTCCTTTGATGACGCCTGACTGCGCAAAAGCGCAGGATGCGATGATCATCATGGTCAAAGAAGCAAGTGTTTTTTTCAAGCTCATAATTCCACTTTCGCGGGTATAGAACACAGATATTCAAGAATAGTTCGCTTCAGAATCATCCTGAACCGGATGCCGTAAACGTAATGGCAGTATCAATTGGCTCCAACTGGTGATCTGGGTATACCTCCAGGTGCAATTCCAGAGGCATTTCGCTCTCCATGTTATTGATCCACTGACCGGAAATGACAAGCTCTTGTTTGTGCACATGTTCCTGATCACTCCATAAAAACTCGGATCCCAACGGTTCAAATATCAGCGCACTGTAGCCGTGAAGTACACCGGGGCCCTTCACATGAATTTCAATGTTCAGCGTGTCTCCTTCCGGAATGATCTGTTCCGGGTGTGGTGATACAAAATGAAATTCGAAGTCTTCTTCGGTCAGACTCAGCAAGGGCTCTTCTTTTGTGCAGGCGCCAATCAAGAAGACAAAGATTGGCAGCAACATTGTCCATGGAGATGCCACGCTTCCGGTGGCGTTGGTTCGTTCAGTCTTCATCCTTGTCGGATTAGCAAAATGAAACTTACTTCTGCCGAGAAACGATGCTCCACGTTCCCTCCGGCAAGCTGTTGCCAAACCGGAAGATCGCCCCGAACATTCATCCCCAGGGCTCCTGAAAAGAGACTTAAGCCGGCCATAGCCGTGACCTGCTGTCCGCCTGAGTCCACATTCACAACATCTCTGCTGCTGTACAGAAGGTCTCTTTCTGCATGTACCAAATCGAGTCCAATACTGCTGATCCAGATAGACTTTCTCTCTGTCTCATCACTCCACCAGCGCATAAGCTGGGCGCTTGCAGTGAACCGATTTCCAAACCGATAATCATTGGCACCCGTGGTATTGATCCTGACACCTCCTTGCAATTGCTGCGCCCACTTTCCTCGTCTGCGTAGGTATCGTAAACCAGCGAGCACATCGGTGCTGCCGGATCCCATCTGCATGTTCGGATTAAATACACCCGAATTGTCTGCGAAATAGTCTGTACTTCCTGTAGGCAACTTGATGACGACCGACGGCATCAGCTGGTCAAGATTTCTCGACGTCGCCCCGTTCCGGGTCCACAGGTAATTCAATCCAACCTGAACATCACCAATGCCTTGAGACCCAAACTCGCGTCCAGCATCCACTTGCCTAAACGACTGGTATGGGATCGCCCCTGAAAGAATCAGTTTCTTCCAGAGAAAAGTTCTGAATTGCAGTTGGTAGGTTTCAAAATGCTCTTCGGTTGAATATGCCAAGCCATCATTGAAGAGCGAAGGGTGGTGACTGTCGAAGCCACGAATGGTATAGGTTACACCAAGTATGTGCGTGCGTAAATCAGGCAATACACCCGGGCGGGTGTCAAGCACTGAGCAGCCGCAAACGTCGCACGCAATGGCTGCACTGGTTATCCAGACGAGGGATAACGCAAGCAAATATTTCATTGTGTTGGTTTTACGAAATCACTGAATGCATTCATCCGCTTTGGCAGATGCTCATACGTTTTTCGCTAGCCTTTCGGTGGGTGAAATATTTCGGCCGCTCTGAGGTGAAGGCAGATGGATTCCCGAAACGGAATAAGGAGAGAAGGGCCCTCTGAATACTTGATCAGGGGCGAAAGTGCAGCTGCGCAATAAACCAGCTCTGAGGTTTCAGTAACGACCAGACGGGCATCTCGGTTCTCCTGCGGTTCTGACTTATTCACCACTTCTGCCAATACGCACTTTCCGCGGCAGCAATTGACCGGCTCATCCTTTTGAACGCACTGTTCAGCGGCGATGCGGTCTTGCTCAAGTATAAACCACCCCACCTGTACGAGCTGAACGACTGAATGGAGGTTGAGCAAAAGACCGAGGCCTATGACGAGCAACAATTTCACCCCACAAAGATACCAATCTGCGGATGGAAAAAGTGGTGCGTTCCAGGTTTACTGACGTAAATCAAGATCCAGCCGCTTGCGCAATTCTTCGAGCGCCGGATTCTTCTTCACCATTTGCTCGTACTTGTCACGCTCCGATAAGAAAGTGAGCTTCTGCTCACCGGTTTCTGCCAGGTGAACGGTGAGCTGCAGATGATGGTTATTGAGACGCTTTCTGATGAACTCCATCATTTCTACGCGAATGAGCCTCAGGTCTTCTTCCTGAACCCGGTTGGCCACTTTGAAATGGATCGTTTCACCTTCGAGCACCGGATCAAACAATGTCAGGGTTGCATTCAGGCTGCGCTTTCCGGATTCATTCATCGCATCGGCGAACAACTTCCACGCCTGTTTGAGGCCGTCAAGTGTTACGGCGTCGCGAGGTAAATCATCAGAAAGCACTTTTGATGCGCCAGACGACTCCGCTTCTTTCTTCGACGCTTCTCGTTTACTTTCGAGGCTGTCATTCAGGCGGTACGATTCTTGCTCACTGATGCGCACATTCTTCTTGCCAAGCAGACCCGTTGGTTTATCGATCGGCTGAGGTCTCTGAATGCGTTCATTGACTTTTCTTACCGGAGCATCGTCGCCCACAGCTGAAGATTGTTCGCTTTTAATAACCGCCCCTTCAATGGGAATCAGGCTGAAGCGCCCTTTTTTTTTTCGCGGATACGCTGCTGAAGTGAGCACAATTTCATGAGAGCGAGCTCTGTGTGCAGCCGTTTGTTTTGAGCGTTACGGTACTGATGATCCGCCTCATTAAGCACGTGCAGGGCATTCTGGAGGAAGGCCATATCGGTACGCTTCGCCTGCTCTCCATAGCGCTGACGAAAATCTTCGCCAACTTCGAGGAGCTGCACCGTTTCGGGTGTGTGCGCCAGCATAAGCTTGCGGAGATGTTCTCCAAGGCCGACGAGAAAGTGGTGCATATCAAAGCCTTTGGCCACTACCTGATGCAGTTCTTGCAAGACGCCCGGAATGTTTTCTGCAAGTACATGATCCGTAAGCTTGAAGTAGAGCTCATGTCCGATTACATTGAGGCTTTGCGTCACCGACTCATAGGTAAGTTTAGCGTCGGCAATGGCCACAGCCTGATCGAAGATCGAGAGGGCATCGCGCATGGCACCATCGGCTTTCTGGGCAATCACGTGTAACGCTTCGGGCTCGAAGATGATGCTCTTGTCAGCCGCTATTTTCTCCATGTGCTCTACCATCTGTCCGACGGTGATGCGGTTGAAATCGAAAATCTGGCAGCGCGAGAGGATGGTGGGGATGACCTTGTGTTTCTCGGTAGTGGCGAGAATGAAAACGGCGTGTGCGGGTGGCTCTTCAAGGGTTTTCAGAAAAGCGTTGAAAGCCTGGGTGGTGAGCATGTGCACCTCATCGATGATGTACACCTTGTACTTGCCACGCTGCGGAGGAATCCGCACCTGATCAATGAGCCCTTTAATATCGTCTACCCGGTTGTTCGAGGCACCATCCAATTCAAAAACATTGAATGCCCACTCATCGTCTCCGGAAGTCGTATCCATAACGTCAAGGGCAACCGAAGCATCCGACGCTTCTGCGTCGCCGGTATTGATCGCACGAGCGAAAATCCGGGCACAAGTCGTCTTCCCCACTCCACGCGGACCGCAGAACAAGTAAGCCTGACCGATCTCGTTATTGGATACGGCTTTTCGGAGGGTATCCGTCACTCCGGATTGCCCCACGACCGTGTCCCACCGCTGCGGACGGTACTTTCTGGCAGAAACAATGTAAGATGCCTGTTTCATAAATTGAACAACAAAGATCGGTTCTAGGGTCGAATTTTGGAAGTTGAGTTATCCACAGGATGGATCGGGGATCGGAGAGGGAGAATGAGAATGAGAGGGAGAGGGAGAGGGAGAGGGAGAATGAGAGGGAGAGGGAGAGGGAGAATGAGAGGGAGAGGGAGAATGAGAATGAGAGGGAGAGGGAGAGGGAGAGGGAGGGTGTGTTCAGTTAAGTGTGTCATTTGAGTCTAAGCCTATCCCTGTGGGTTATCATAAGTGATGCAATAACCCTTGACCAGGATTGTGGTCGACTCCATTTCTTCTGCACCTTCTGGGTAACAAGGTACAGCAGTTTGAACAGAGCTCGTTCAGAGGTGAGTGCCCCTTTGGCCTTGGTGCCTTTCCGAACTTGACGATTGAAGCCCTCAATGGAGTTGGTGGTATACATTACTCGTTTCACATGTTCATCGTATCCGAAGAAGGTGGTGAGATGCTCCCAGTTACGCTTCCATGATTGGATCATTGCAGGATATTTCTTGCCCCACTTCTCTTCGAAGTTCTCTAGTTCAGTCTCTGCTTGGTCGATGCTATTCGCCCTGTAAATCAGCCTCATGTCTCGGACCACAGCTCTTTTGTCTTGCCAGTTCACATAGCGTGTTGAGTTGCGGATCTGATGAACTATGCAAAGCTGCACGTCTGTCCTAGGAAAGACTGTTGTTATGACCTCCTTGAAGCCTTTCAAGTTGTCGATACTGGCGATAATTATGTCTTCTACACCTCTTGCCTCAAGGTCATTCAGTACTCCCAACCAGAAGCCTGAACTTTCTGTTTCTGATAGATAGATGCCCAAAAGATCCTTCTCTCCTTCAACGTTCATTCCAAGTGCCATGTAAGCAGCCATTTGTTTAACCCGTCCGTCTTGCTTGACCTTGAAGAACATAGCATCCATCCACAAGAACACATACACCGAGTCGAGCGGCCGGCTTCGCCACTCTTCGATTTCTGGCCATACTCTATCTGTGATGGCACTTAGTTGTGCCTTACTCAAGTTCATGTCATACATCTCATCGATATGATCGGAGATGTCTTGATAGCTCATACCTGAACTGTAAAGCCCTATGATTTTCTTTTCAAGACTATCGCCTAACGCCCGTTGTCGTTTCGGTATAAGACTCGGTTCGTAAGTGCCGTCGCGGTCGCGCGGAGTCTCGATTTCTATCTCTCCAGAACTCGTCTTCACACGCTTCTTACCCTTGCCATTACGACGGTTCGGACGAGCTGATTCAACGTGTGCATCCATCTCGCCCTCAAGACTCGCTTCTAGAACGTGCTTGATCATAGGCGTCAGTGCGCCATCCTTACCCGTTAAAGGCTTGCCTGACTGAAGTGCCGATAAGACCGCTTCCAGTAACTTGTCTGCTTCTGATTTCTCTTTCATTGTATCAAGGTATTTGTTATTTCATTTGCCTTGACACACTTTTCTGAACAGTCTCGAGAGGGAGAATGAGAATGAGAATGAGAGGGAGAATGAGGGTGAGGGTGAGGGTGAGGGTGACGATTATCGATCTCCCAGGCTTTTCAACTTCGCCTTCATGGCTTTGATGTAATCGAAATCGAATTCTATGGCATTCCGACCGTAATCGTACGATGCTACACCCAACAATTCAGTTCGTAATAATCGACGCTGTGCTCTGTTCAAGTCGGGGTGCAAGCCGAAAGAGAGTGACAAATGAAAGCCATAAGGATCTTCCAGCCCAGTCGTGTTGATTCCTATTCTCTTGCGACAAAGTCCTCGACTTCGAACCTCCACAATGTAATCATGACCTAATTCCAACCTAAAAGTCAGGCTATCTGCTCCCTCTGCTGGTCGGATTATTTGATCGCGCTTTCCTCCCTTGGTTACAACGACCTTAAAATCAGTCAGCGGAACTGAAGCTAGGGTAGTGTCAGTGTAATTAGACTGTTTGACCTCTATTTTGATTTCAACATAAGGGCCTATTTTCTGCGCAAAAGCGCAGGATGCACAGATCAGGAGAGAAAGGGCGAAGAAGAAGCGCATAAAGGCCGGGGGTTGACAATCGAACAATCAAACATCTGAAAAAAATCCCCGATCCCCGATCCCCGATCCCCGATCCCCGATCCCCGATCCCCGATCCCCGATCCCCGATCCCCGATCCCCGATCCTATTGTATAAACCAAACATTATCCCTACTTTTGCACCCCAATTTTAAGTTTTTACAGCATGAACCGTTACGAAACTGTTTTCATTATGACTCCCGTGCTGTCTGAAGAACAGGCAGCGGAAACAGTTGACAAGTTCAAAGGGCTCATCAAAGAGGGCGGCGGCAAAGTCGTTCATGAGGAGAACTGGGGACTTCGAAAACTGGCCTACCCGATCCAAAAGAAGACGACGGGTTTTTACCATCTTGTTGAATTCGAAATGGAGCCTTTGAAGGTGCGTCCTTTCGAAACTGAATTCCGTCGTGATGAGCGTATCATTCGCTTTTTGACGACGAAGATGGATAAGTACCACATCGAGTACGCAGAGAGCCGTCGCACCAAGAAGAAAGAAGCTCCAAAGTCTGAGGCTTCAGAGTCAACAGACGCCTAACCCATTAACAACTCAGAGAAATGGCACAAAAAGGAGACATCCGCTACCTCAATCCGATCAACATTGAGACCACGCGAAACAAATACTGCCGCTTTAAGAAGGCAGGTATCAAGTATATAGACTACAAGGATCCCGATTACCTGTTGATGCTCTGTAACGAGCAAGGCAAGATTCTTCCTCGTCGTCTGACCGGTACTTCAATGAAATACCAGCGCAAAGCAGCGCAGGCTATCAAGAAAGCTCGCCACCTGGCACTCATGCCATACGTGGCTGACATGTTGAAATAATTAAACTGCGCAGCCATGGAAATTATCCTCAAAGAAGACGTAGAAAAAGTTGGTTACAAAGATGAAATTGTAACTGTTCGTCCGGGTTTTGCCCGTAACTACCTAATTCCTCAAGGCCTTGCAGTTGTTGCTAGTCCTTCAGCAAAGAAAATGCTCGAAGAAACGCAGCGCCAGCGTGCTCACAAAGAAGAGAAAGTTCTCGACGAAGCAAAAGGACTCGCTGCAAAACTCGCTGGTCTTAAGCTCAGAATCGGTGCTAAAGCCGGTGAAAACGGTAAAATCTTCGGATCTGTCAACACCATCCAGATTGCGGAGGCACTCGGTAAGCAAGGCTTTGACATTGACCGTAAGAACATCACTATCCAAGGAGACTCTATAAAGGAGCTCGGTGATTACACCGCGAATGTTAGGATCCACAAAAACGTGGCTCAAGACGTTAGCTTTGAAGTAGTGGGTGAGTAATACTGCAATGCTGACCATAGCATTTCACATCACAGAAGGGCCGGTTTTCCGGTCCTTTTCTTTTGCGCTGGCATTTTTGGCGGTCACTATGGGCCTTTCGGAAAAGGCTGCTGCACAGATTCGCGTGGTGAAGATCAATGTGGCATCCGCCGCTTTTGCGGCGCCTTCTATCAGTTACGAACGAGTCAAAGACAAGCAATTCTCATGGCAGCTCACTTTGAGCTACCGCCCTGAATGGAAAGGACCACACCTTCTCTACCATCGTTTCGATGAAGGCTGGAGCTACGAAGGCGGACGCACCCGCGTTGCCGGCGGACAATTCGCTTACCGCTGGTACACACGCAAGGGTCGCACCCAAGCCACAAAGCCTTACTTCGCTTTCTATGCACAATACCAAGACTGGAAGGGCTCTGCCACACACCGCTTTGATCAAACGTCTTACGCCTTTAAGGGCAATTGGCGCCATACGACTATCGGACTTCAATACGGCGTTCAATGGGTGATTCAAAAACGGTGGGCGATTGATCTGACGCTGGTGGGATTCGGACTGCAATTTGCAGAACTTAGCGGCAGCGGAAATACAGGATCGGAAGCCAACATCGGACTTTGGGAAGAGAATCTTCTGAGTATCCCAATCATCGGACAGCGCATGCTGATGGAGGGAGATGACGGTGACTACACTTTCAATGAACGCTACACCGGCGTTGGCCTTCATAGCGCATTGCGAATCGGTCTCCTCTTTTAAGGTGCAGCCGTCGGAAAAATGTAATTTTCGGAAATGAAATTCGAAATCGTTAGTGACTACCAGCCAACGGGAGACCAACCGAAGGCGATCAAAGAGTTGTCGCGGGGGCTTGAAGAAGGTTTGCCTTATCAAACTTTACTCGGTGTAACAGGTTCCGGAAAAACCTTCACAGTTGCCAATGTCATACAGGAAGTGCAACGACCGACCCTCGTACTCTCACACAACAAGACCCTTGCGGCCCAGCTCTACAGCGAGTTCAAAGAGTTCTTTCCGAACAACCTGGTAGAATACTTCGTTTCGTACTACGACTACTACCAACCGGAGGCTTATATACCGGTATCCAATACCTACATTGAAAAAGACCTGAGCATCAACGAAGAAATCGAAAAGCTCAGGCTAAGTACGACCTCATCGCTATTAAGCGGGCGACGAGACGTCATCGTGGTGGCTTCGATCAGTTGCATATACGGAATCGGCAACCCGGTTGAATTTCACAAGAGTGTGATACCCCTTGAAAAGGGTCAGAATATCGGACGCAACAAGCTGCTGCATCGACTGGTGGAAAGTCTTTACAGTAGAACCCGAGCAGATTTTCAGCGTGGGAATTTTCGCGTTCAGGGAGACACCGTAGACGTATTTCTCGCCTATGCGGACCATGCACTTCGCATCAGCTTTTGGGGAGACGAAATCGAAAGCCTTGAAACCATTGACCCCGAAACGGGCAATCGCATGTATGCCCTTGATGAAGTCAACATTTACCCTGCCAATCTTTTCGTTACCGGTCGAGATACCATGAAGGATGCGATTTGGGAGATTCAGCAAGATATGGTGAAGCAAACCGACTTCTTTAAGGAAAACGGCAAATACCTCGAAGCGAAACGACTGGAGGAGCGCACCGTCTACGACATTGAAATGATGAAGGAGTTGGGCTATTGCTCGGGCATTGAAAATTATTCAAGGTACTTTGATCGTCGACAACCGGGCGAACGTCCGTTTTGTTTGGTCGACTATTTCTCAGACGATTTTCTGCTTGTGATAGATGAAAGTCACGTGACTGTGCCTCAAATTGGAGCCATGTACGGCGGTGACCGCTCGCGTAAAGTAAACCTCGTCGAATATGGCTTCCGACTGCCTGCTGCATTAGACAACCGGCCGTTGAAATTTGAAGAATTTGACACCTTGCTGAACCAGGTCATCTTCGTGAGTGCCACACCCGCAGATTACGAGCTCGAGCGCTCAGAAGGGGTCGTGGTAGAACAATTGGTGCGTCCCACCGGACTTCTCGATCCGCCCATTGACGTTCGTCCTTGCGCCAACCAGGTTGACGACCTGATCGACGAGATCAGGGATACCATTGACAAGGGAGACCGTGTACTCGTAACAACCTTGACCAAGCGCATGGCTGAAGAGCTCTCTAAATACTTTGACCGCCTGAGCATTAAGTGTCGCTACATGCATTCTGAGGTCAAGACCCTCGACCGCATTGAGATCATTCGGCAGTTGCGGGAAGGTGTGATTGATGTACTGGTTGGCGTAAACCTGTTGCGCGAAGGGCTTGACCTTCCTGAAGTTTCACTCGTCGCCATTATGGACGCCGATAAAGAGGGATTTCTACGCAGTAACCGCTCACTCACCCAAACCGCTGGCCGCGCAGCGCGAAATGTGAACGGGAGGGTGATCATGTATGCTGATGACATCACAGACAGCATGCGCCAAACCATTGATGAAACCCAACGCAGACGGGCACGGCAGATGCAATATAACGAAGAGCATGGCATCACTCCTCAGCAAATCAAAAAGCGCAAGCGTGACTTATTTGAGCAGAGCAGTCTGATTGAAGACCGCAAACGAGTGTATACGGAAGACACCATTGAAGACAAACCCGGACTGGCTGCTGACCCGGTGGTGCAGTATTTATCGCCGGAAAAGCTGGCTAAACTGGTTGATCAGACCAAAGCAAGGATGCAGAAATCGGCGAAAGAAATGGACTTTATGGAAGCTGCCCGCCTGAGAGATGAAATGTTTGAACTGGAAGCACTGCTCAAGAAGCGAAAAGAGGAGGCAAGGTAGGTGCTACTTGAAACCTTGACAGGGGAGTTTGTCATAAATGTGAGAGCGAAGAGGTTTGCATTCACAGCATCCGATAGAAAACGGCATACAAATTGTAGTAACCAGCTTCAGAGAACATTAACTTAGCTATTATATGAAAACCTGCATCTTTCTTGTCATCGCATTTCTCGGAATGGCCTGTGGCAGTAAATCAACCATGTCTGTGGCAGAAAACACTTCGGCCGGTTCAGAGAGCGATAGCAGTGAACCGAAAGTACTTCCGGTGCTGCTTGCGGAAGATCTGCCCAATGACTCGGGCGACGCCTACACCATACGTCAGACTTCTGTGTACGGTTCGGTGCTCGAAATCGTACTTACTTACGGTGGTGGTTGTGAAGCGCACGAGTTTGTTTTAATGACCACCGGCGCTGTCATGAAAAGCATGCCTCCGCAAATGGAAATCGTACTTCACCACAATGCCAATGGTGATATGTGCCGTGCGTTGGTTACGGATACTGTACGATTTGAGCTTGAACCTGTCAAACCACAGGGCAACGGAAGCCTTATTTTACGACTTCAGGATTACAATGATAGAATCGTTTATAATTACTAGTGTATGACCTTTAATTCTATTTCCAAGTTATTCGCATCCGCGCTTTTCAGCGCGTTTGCTGTCAGCGTATCTGCTCAGGTGGAATATCCCGGTGAGCCATTCAACTGGCATGAAAAAGACTATCAGCGCACTGCGCTTGAAGTGCACGAAACCGGAACACTTGATCTTGATCAGCTTCAGGCAGAAGATGCAGTGACCGATCAGTACAAATCTGCGCCATACCGCTTCGGTTATGAATGGGAAGTAAGCCTGAGCCCTTCAAATTCCGGAAGCTGGCAAACGCTCCAAAACGGTGATAAACTCTGGCGCCTCGGTGTGCATTGTCCGGATGCCACCAGCATCAGCTTCATCATGAGTCAATTCAAACTCCATGGAGGTGCCGAACTATTTATATGGAACGAAGACCGTTCAGCCTTCAAAGGCGCCTACACCAGCGAAAGCAATAAGCCACACGGTGCATTCGGTATCGGCTTGCTTCACGATGATTTTGTAGTAATTGAGTTGTATGTGCCCGCCGGAATGGAGGCCGTTCAAAAACTTGAAATCGGAACCATCGTGCACGGTTACCGCTCTATTCTTGCACATGCACAAGCCCTGGAAGAAGCGTACAATCGGGGGCCCTTTGGCAACTCAGGAGCTTGCAATATCAACGTAAACTGCCCGGAGGGTGATGATTGGCAGATTGAAAGCCGTTCTGTCGCGCTGATCGTTAATGGAGGATTTGCTGTATGCAGTGGTGCCTTGGTAAACAATACCGCACAAGATGGAACTCCTTACTTTCTCACTGCAAACCACTGCCTCGGTGGAAACGTTGGCAACTGGGTTTTCTACTTCAATCATGAGTCTGCCGGATGCAATGGATCAAACGGTCCTACCAACCAAAGTGTAAGTGGCTCTGTGCTTCGCGCAAACAATGGAGGCAGCGATATGGCGCTTCTTGAATTGGATGAAACACCACCTGCAGATTATGACGTTCAGTACTGTGGCTGGGATAATTCAGACAGTCAGACAGTGATGAATACCGTGGGTATTCACCATCCATCGGGTGATGTTAAAAAGATTTGCTTTGATGAAGACGCGCCTTACCACCAAAACCAAGGTGGTGCGGCCGTATGGTATATTGATGAATGGGAAGACGGAGTCACCGAAGGAGGTTCATCAGGTTCGCCACTTTATGATCAAAACCACCGCATCATTGGCCAATTGTATGGAGGCTTTGCAGCATGCAACGGGAGTGTAAACAACGGCGGAGCCGACTGGTACGGACGTTTTGGCGTGAGCTGGGACGGTCCTTCATCAAGTTCTCGCCTGCGTGACTGGCTTGACCCGCTGAATACCGGTGCGGTCGTTCTTGACGGCTGGCCAGAAGGCTTCGAAGCGGCAGACTTTGACGCCGGAGCCTCAGGTCTCACCGGCTTCGAAAGCACCATTTGCGGAGATGTGATCATACCAACCGTTACCGTATCGAACCAGGGCGTTGAGGTGCTGACGAGTGTTACCATTGAAATTTATGTCAATGGCAACCTGATAACCACAGTTCCATGGACCGGCTCTCTGGAGCAGTTTGCAACGGAAACCGTTACCCTTCCTGCCATTACACTGAACGACGGGGTCAATGTAGTTGAGGTGCGTGTGATCAATCCGAACGGACAACAAGATGAAAATGATAGCAATGACAGTGTCACGGCTGAAGTCATCGCGATATCTGGACCTGCGCTCAACTACTCGCTCGAGCTGATCCTGGATGATTACGGTAGCGAAACCACCTGGGAAATCCGCAACGAATCAAACCAGGTTGTTTACGAGGGCGGCCCGTATCAAGACGGAGCAGACCAGACCATTATTGATGTTCCCCTTTGTCTTGCGGCAGGTTGTTACACTTTCACCATCTTTGATTCTTGGGGCGATGGAATCTGCTGTGATTATGGTGATGGCGCATATACCCTTTACAGTGATCTTGGTTTTGGTTTCGCTTCAGGAGGGGTTTTCGGTGAAGAAGATTCACAAGATTTCTGCACAGACGCTCTCAACATCGGAGAAAGCAGTGCTCAATCACTGCGCATTTACCCGAATCCTGCAAATGACCAGGTGACCATCGAAGTCAAAGGGATCAATCAAGAGATTCAACTTATCAACGCAGTAGGCCAGGTAGTTTACAGCGAACAGCTCAGCGGTTCACAGCAACTGATTGTACCTACCGGAGACCTCCCTGCTGGCTGGTATTCGGTGCGTGTAGTGAGCGATAATAACGTTGAAAGCTCGCGACTCATCATCACCCACTGACAAGATTTCACGAACGACTGTGTAAAAAAGGCGGCTTTAGGCCGTCTTTTTTCTTTAGCACCGACCTGTGAAAGCCTAATTTCGGTCTGTCATGGAGATACTGACTGAATGGTGGGATACGCAGGGCGGGGCTTTTCAGGCCGCCTTTCTTGCGCTGTTGGCGGCATTGTTCGTGCAACTCTTCTACCTTCTCTTCATTTTTGTAAGAACTGGCCTATACCGTCATCAGCAGTCTGACTCACACCCGGGGCCTGTTTCGGTTGTAATTTGTGCAAAGAATGAGGAGCGGCGTCTGCGAGATTTGGTGCCGCTCATTATGGAACAAGACTATCCGGATTTCGAGGTAGTGGTGGTTGATGACAGCAGTTGGGATGACACCATTTCTACTCTCAGGGCTTATCAGGTGCGTTACCCGAAGCTCCACGCGATCAAACTGGATGAAGACTATCAACGCATGCGCGGAAAGAAATTTGCACTGACCATGGGTATTAAAAGAGCATCAAATGACTTGCTCCTGTTGACCGATGCAGATTGTGTTCCTCGCGACAAAAGCTGGATTCGCAAGATGGTAGCTCCTTTTATACAAGATCATATTGGGGTGGTACTTGGCGTGTCTCCCTACGAACGAACCGAAGGGTTTTTGAACCTATTGATCCGATTTGACGCTGCTCAGATAGCGCTTCATTACTTAGGGTTTGCGCTGGGCGGACATCCTTACATGGGTGTTGGACGAAACCTTGCTTATCGTAAACATCTCTTTATTGCCAACAGCGGCTTTAAGTCGCATTTCAACCTGGCATCGGGCGATGATGATTTATTTGTTTCGGAAGTGGCCACCCGTCGCAATACAGCCGTGGTACCGGATCATGCTGCACAAACGGTCTCCGCTGCCGAAAAATCCTGGAGCCGCTACTTCTCACAGAAGAGACGCCATTTTACCACATCACCTTATTACCGCGCTTCAACGAAAATTCTCTTGCTGCTATGGCCGCTTAGTTTATTCATTTTGTGGACATTGGCACTCACCATCATGATTATGCACAATGCGTTTTGGATAGGCTTGACGGCTCTGTTGCTGCGCTATGTTGCACATTTAGCTACATTTAAGGTGTCATTGAAGCGAATCGGTCAGCAAGATCTGCTTCCATGGGCACCCTTACTGGAAGGCACCTTGTGGCTTATACACCCTTTGTTGTACCTATGGAATCAGCTATCCGCACCAAAAAAATGGAAGTAAGTCAGCATTTATCAGACAAGGCAAAGTACGATTACGAACTCGTGCAACGCGCATTAGACCGTGACCAAAAGGCTTACACGGAGCTGATGGAGCGCTACCGCGAATCAATCTACTTCATGCTGCTTAAAATGGTCAACAATAAAGACGACGCCGAAGACCTCACGATTGAGGCTTTCGGCAAGGCTTTCAAACGCCTCAAGCAGTATACCCCGCAATTCGCCTTCAGTACCTGGCTATTTAAAATTGCGTCGAACAACGCCATTGATTTCATTCGGAAAAAGCGTATTAAAGCGATGTCACTCGACAGTGGCTTCCGAAATGAGGATGGTGATGATATGGAAATCAGCGTCACTGACGATAAACCCGATCCTATCGAAGCCCTGCAGAAAAAAGAGCGTGTAGAAAAAATGCGTGAAGTGGTTACCCGACTGAAGCCACGCTACCGCACGCTGATCGAACTGCGTTATTTTGAAGAGTACTCGTACGACGAAATCGCCGAGGAGCTTGACCTTCCGCTAGGTACTGTGAAGGCGCAACTCTTTCGTGCCCGGGACTTCCTGCATCAGATTCTGAAAAACACGCGCGACACTCTTTAATGGAAAGTGACCTTTCTCTAATCCGCCGCTATTTCCCAAAGCTGACGGATCAGCAATTCGATCGCTTCGGGCAGCTAGGTCCGCTTTATCGCGAATGGAATGCCAAAATCAATGTCATCTCAAGAAAAGACATCGATGAATTGTACCTCCGTCACGTCTTGCATTCTTTGGGCATCGCAAAAGTGATGCCCTTTGCCGATGGCTCGCATATCTTGGATGTGGGCACCGGAGGTGGCTTTCCGGGCATTCCGCTGGCCATATTGTTTCCCCATTGTACATTCAAGCTGATCGATTCGATCGGCAAGAAGATTAAAGTGGTGCAGGCTGTAACAGAAGCACTCGAGCTCAAAAATGTACAGGCCGCACAGATCAGGGCAGAGCAAGACCGAGAGCGCTACGACTTTGTGGTATCGCGGGCAGTTAAGCCTTTGGAAACGTTCATTCCGTGGGTACAGAATCGATTTAAGCAACAGCAAAGCAATGGGTTTCCGAATGGTATTCTCTACCTGAAAGGAGGCGACCTGCGCAGTGAGCTGCGTGCCGTGCGCCGAGACACGGATGTCTTCTTACTAAAGGATCATTTCCAGGAAGAATTCTTTACTACGAAGTCAGTCGTATACGTGAGAATGGTTTGAAATTGAAGCTAAACGCGTAACGCATACGAATGCTTTGGCAAGGAGCAGCCTTTCGAAGACAAAACAGGGCACCAAAAAAGGGTCCCCGTAAGAACCCCTTTCTGTAAACCTGCAAGGAAAATTTTGAAACCAACGCAGTCCTGGAAACTGCGCAACTAATAAAAAGACGTTAAATCTTTTAATGGTTGCCTCTCTCGGAAAACTTTTTTTCTCACGGAGGCGAAAATTTATATCCTACTCCTCTGACGGAGAAAAAATAGATCGGTTGCCTTGGGTTGGGCTCAAAATATTTCCG
Organism: Flavobacteriales bacterium; assembly: GCA_018402085.1. GTDB lineage: Bacteria > Bacteroidota > Bacteroidia > Flavobacteriales_D > Sanyastnellaceae > Sanyastnella. The sequence goes on from JAGYJM010000002.1 coordinate 2,090,625, forward strand.
GAATGCTGAAATGAAGTTGTCAATGGTGCGTGTGCTGGGGTAGACAGAGTACCCCCAGACGCTTTCAAGAATTTCTTCACGGCTTACCACTTCATCTTTTTTACTGATCAACAGCCGGAGCAGCATGACCTCTTTTTTCGACAAGGTTTGCTTTCGACCTTCTTTGTCTCTGATGACATAGGTCTTGAAATTGATCTCATTTTGATCAAAGCTGTAAACATCCATATCTGATAGGCGCTCTGCAGGCTGCTCCCTGCGAATGATCAGTTTCTGGATGCGCAACATCAGCTCATCAAGGTTGAAAGGTTTAGAGAGGTAGTCATCGGCTCCGATTCTTAGTCCTTCTACCCTATCGGTACTGCTGCCTTTGGCCGTCAAAAAGAGAATCGGTGTTTTGTTGCCTTCAGTGCGTACTGTTCGGCATACTGTAAAGCCATCCACCTCCGGAAGCATCACGTCAAGAATGGCCAGGTCAAGCCGTTGCGAGCGAAAAGCCTCCATCGCGGCTGCGCCGTCTTCAACGGCGACCACCTCATAGCCCTCCAGTTCCAGGTTCAGGCTTAGGCCCTCCCGAAGAGGCTTTTCATCTTCTGCGATCAAGACGCGGTAAGTCGGTTCTGACATTGTGTGCTTTCCTTGGTACCTTTGCGAAAATACATTTCCCAACTGATCCGGAGGCGAAAATGCAAGAGCAGATTGACCGAATGACACGCAATACCCTGGGCGAAGCCCTTGGTATGAAGCTCGTGAAAATTGAAAAAGGCTACGTTGAGGGCACAATGCCCGTTGATGAACGTACCCGGCAACCCTATGGCCTGCTGCATGGTGGCGCCTCGGCGGCACTCGCTGAAACCCTCGGCAGCGTAGGCTCTCATTACCTCGTTTCAGAACAAGGCAAAGCCGCCGTAGGGATCGAAATCAATACCAATCACCTCAAAGGTAAGCGAGAAGGCATCGTCACCGGTAAGGCCTTTATCAAGCATCAGGGCGGACGAATTCACGTCTGGAATATCGATATCGTTGACGAGCAAGATCAGCTCATCGCGACTGCGCGTCTCACCGTCATGATCATCAGTCAATGACCACGGAGAGTATCCTTCTCAATCACAAGGCTTCGGTAGTATACAGCCTTCCGGGCACAAAGCGCTTTAACTTAATTGAAGACAGCATTGGCACTGGCTCCCATTTTCACTTTCATCCGTTTGACGCCGATTTACCGGATATCATTCTCACCGGATATGCACGCGAAGTTGAAGCGACGCAAATCAGCATCGATTACGACCAGCTTTCGCCCAATGCCACACTTGCAACCACCAAAGAGGAGCATCAGCGCATGGTGAAAGAAGCCATGCGACGCATCATCGAAACCGACCTCGACAAAGTGGTGGTTTCGTCTACTTTTTTTGCTCCCGGTAAGGTTCAGCTCGCCCCGGCCCTTCTATCGCTTCGTGAGAAGCACGAGAACGCCTTCGTTTATGCCTTCTTTCACCCTGAAGCAGGATTATGGATGGGCGCTTCTCCTGAGATTCTTGTGAGCGGACTACCTGAAGGGTACACCACTGTGTCACTGGCCGGAACACGCTTGTATACAGATGAACCGCAGCCCTGGGGTCAGAAAGAAAGTCTTGAACAATCGATCGTCACAGATTACATTAAAGGTCAGCTCAAAGCCAGCGGCGCCGAAGACATCCGCATTGCCCGGCCGGAGACCGTCCGATACGGCGAAATCGAGCACCTGAAAAGCATCCTGCGCTTTCGCGCAGATAACCTGCAAAAAGTCGTGCAGCATCTGCATCCTACCCCGGCAGTATGCGGCAGCCCCTACCAAACGGCACGAAAAACCATTGAAGAGCTTGAAAATCATGCGAGAATGTGGTACACCGGCTACCTTGGCATTGAAACAGCGAACAGTGAAGCAGCTTTTTATGTTAATCTGAGATGTGGACAAGTTTTCGCAGATGGTATGTTAGCATATAGCGGCGGTGGAATCACCTTTGATTCTGAGCCCTTGAATGAGTGGGAAGAAACGCGCGAAAAGCTTTACGCGTTTTTGAGTGCCTTCGGGAATTTCAAGAACTTGCGCGAGAATTTACATTGAATGCAGAGCGACAAATCGGTTGTGCAGGATCTTATCGCCGTGCTAACGCAGCGCGGACTGCGGTATGCGGTGGTTTCTCCGGGATCCCGGCACGCCCCCGTGAGCCTGTCACTCTGGCATCACCCCGATATTGAACTGACCGTCATTCCTGACGAACGCGCCGCCGGTTACTTCGCTCTGGGTATCGCTCAGTATACTCACCAACCTGTTGCACTGGTGTGTACCTCGGGCACCGCTCTTTCAAACTACGGACCCGCAGCCGCAGAGGCTTTCTATCAGCAACTCCCCCTCATCTTCATCTCTGCTGATCGTCCGGCCGAATGGGTAGATCAGGGCGACGGACAAACGATCCGCCAATCGGGTCTTCTTGATCGCCACGTGCGCGCATCCTTTGACCTGATGCAAGACGATGACCATCATGACATCAAATGGTTCAATCGCAGAATGGTGCATGAGGCATGGGAAGCCGCAACCTCGCTGCAACCCGGCCCGGTACACCTCAACATCGGCCTGCGCGAACCGCTCTACCAGCTTATAGAATCGCACACTGAAACGCCTCGGCCGCGCAAGAAAGTTCAAGGGATTCCTGCCCTCAACAGTACACAGTTAGCACCTTATCAAGAGACGATCGCCGCCACTGAGAAAGTATTGGTGATTGTTGGGCAACAAGCCTTTGACGCTCAACTCAGCGAAGCAGTAGGACGGTTTTCAGCGCTGGAGCAGGTGCTGGTCTTGACCGAAACCACCTCGAATATCCGTCATGGTGAACGCGTTTCATGCATTGACCGGCTCATCATGACCTTTGATGATGAAGATGAAAACGCTTTCATTCCTGAACTGCTGATTACGATTGGTGGACAACTTATATCTAAGAAAATTAAAGCGCTGTTGCGTCGGAAATTTAAAGGCGCGCATTGGCATATTTCAGCCGACGGCACCGGAATGGATACTTTTCAGCGACTCACCGACGTGATCGCCTGCGAACCCTCGCTTTTTGTTACAGCCTTGACTGAGTCAAACCGCACCAGCACATATCACCATATCTACTACAACCTCCATACCCGGCTTTCATCCTTAGAGATTTCTACGGCTGAAGCGCTTGGTTGGTCAGATCTTCTGGTGTTTCGGCACCTCACTGCTCGCATTCCCGCCTCAACTATCTTACAAATGGGCAATAGCAGTGTTGTGCGCTACATTCAGCTCTTTGATCAGCGTGATGACCTTCGCTACTATGGCAACCGCGGCACGAGTGGCATTGATGGCTGCACGAGCACGGCCTCAGGCATGGCATCCTGCGCTGAAGAGATCGTTACCCTGATCTCAGGTGACATCGCCTTCTTTTATGACATCAACGGTCTTTGGCATCAGGCACCTCGAAACATGCTGCGTGTGGTAGTGATCAATAATGGAGGTGGCAATATTTTCCGCATCATTGACGGCCCGTCGACCACTGAAGCGTCAGCAACCGTGTTTGAGGCTGCTCATCAGCAGAATGCGTCTCAACTGGCCGCTCATTTTGGTATTACTTACCGTGCTGTTGACAGCGCAAAAGCGCTGGATGCGGCCATTGAGTGGCTGTACGCAGGTGAACAATGTAAACTCATTGAAGTATTTACAAGAGACGTTGCCAATGAGGATATCCTCAAGCAAAGTTTCCGTGAAATAAAAAAACGCTTAAAACCAGAATAATGGCCAATCGGAACTGGACTTCCATCAAAGATTACGAAGATATACGCTTCGAGTTTTTCGAAGGCATCGCGAAAATCACCATCAATCGCCCGCAGGTGTACAACGCGTTTCGCCCGGAAACCAATATGGAGATGATCGATGCCATGAACATTGTACGCGAACGTGGCGACATCGGTGTGGTGCTGCTGACCGGCGAAGGTGATAAGGCTTTTTGTTCAGGTGGCGATCAAAATGTCAAAGGTGTAGGCGGCTACATTGGCGATGACGGTGTACCCCGCCTCAACGTACTTGACCTGCACAAATTGATACGCTCATTGCCCAAACCTGTCATCGCCATGGTCAATGGCTATGCAATCGGAGGTGGACATGTGCTTCACGTAGTGTGCGACCTTACCGTGGCTTCTGAAAACGCGATCTTCGGCCAAACCGGTCCGAAGGTGGGTAGTTTTGATGCGGGCTTCGGATCGTCATACCTTGCGCGCCACGTCGGACAAAAAAAAGCGCGTGAGATATGGTTCTTGTGTGAGCAGTACAGCGCTGCAGAGGCCGAGCGAATGGGTATGGTGAATAAAGTTGTACCGTTAGACCAGCTCGAAGATGAGTGCGTGAAATGGTCAAAAACCATCATGAAACGCAGTCCGCTTGCCCTTCGCATGATCAAACGAGGTCTCAATGCGGAGCTTGACGGGCAACGCGGCCTGATGGAATTTGCCGGTGACGCGACGCTTATGTATTACCTCATGGAAGAGGCTCAGGAAGGAAAAAATGCCTTTCTTGAAAAGCGGGAACCGGACTTTTCAAAGTATCCTAAATTTCCTTGATAAAAGCATCAGAGCGACTCGAGCCAGGTTCTGGCTGTTTCTTCATTTGCGAAAAGACGAGTGGCCACCTTTGGACGATTGAAGCGCAAGTAAAAATCTGCCAGTAAACGATGGGCAAAGTTATTGACGACCATGGCATCAGCTTTCACAAATTCCGTCCGACCCGGCTCGGAGAGGAACTTTCTGATTTCAGGCGTAACGTTTGCACCTTCTTCCGGAACGGAAAGCAACTTGTAGGGTACCGTGCATTCGCTCTTCAGAATCCATTCACGGATCTCCCGGCTCGTTTCTACATCCAGTGTTTGCCCGCTCTTGATGCTCAACCGAATCAGGTCAGGTTTCTCAAGCCACACTTCGGCCTGACCAAAATCTTTATGGATTACCCTGCTCATAAGCTACAAGGTAACTTAAAATGACAGACCAAACGAAATACTGGATTGAGGCGATACGCTTGCGCACCTTGCCACTTGCCCTCTCAACGATACTTGCAGGTAGTGCGGCGGCATATCCGGTAGAGGCAAATTTCACTCCGGTCTTATTGCTGGCTATCCTCACCACTGTGTTGCTCCAGATCTTGAGCAACCTCGCCAATGACTACGGAGATTTCCGCAACGGGGCTGATTCAGAACAACGGGTGGGTCCGAGGCGAACGGTTGAAGCCGGCTTGATCTCACCCGGTGCCATGAAACGCGCCATGGTGATCACTTCGCTGCTGGCTTTTTCGGCGGGTTTGCTTCTGCTTTGGTATAGTTTTGGGCGGCACGGACGCTGGTCAGAACTAGTGCTCTTTATTGGCCTGGGTATTGCAGCTATTCTGGGGGCACTCTTTTACACGGCTGGTAAAAACCCATACGGTTACCACGGATTCGGAGATCTGTCAGTCTTGTTATTTTTCGGATTTCTCGGTGTTGGAGGCACCTATTACCTTCACACCGGAGAAATTAGTCTGGCCGCATTTCTACCGGCGATGAGTATCGGTTTCTTTTCAACCGCCGTGCTCAACCTTAATAACCTCCGTGATCATGAGAACGATGCAGTAAGCGGCAAGCGCACCATAGTGGTCATTCTAGGGTTTGACAACGCAAAGATCTACCACCTCTTACTCGTGACTATGGGGTGGTTAAGCCTGCTGATTTACCTTACCTTCTTTAGCAATCAGGCCTTAATGTGGCTGGCGCTCATACCGATGCCTGTGCATTTGTTTCACTGCTGGAAAGTATGGCGCACCAATGATCCCCGCCTCCTGGATCCCGAATTGAAGAAAGTGGCGCTGTCTACGTTTCTCGTCGGATTGCTCTTGTTTGCAGGCGCACTGTTGTAATGGGGTAAACGGGGTCTTGAAAGAGTAACACAATCATTATGTGGAATTCTGCGGATTCTCCGCAATAGGTCACTACATTCAACGTCTTACTAAGGACCAAAATGAGAGCAGACCGCATCAAAGGCATTGACCTGGCCACAGGCTTGGTAATGCCCGTGCTATTGATTCAACAACTCAGTCTCGGGTTGAAGTCTCCTCTTGATCCATTCGTTCGTATCGACTTCAATATCATTGGCGACGGATCCGTAGCGGTTTTTCTCTTTCTTGCCGGCATAACCACCGGGTTGCCGGGTGTAATGCCCGGAAGCCTGAATAAGCTGCGTAAAAACCTCCTCATAACCGGGCTAATTTTAACGCTCGCGGGGCTCGCTGCAAGTGCAGTATGGTCAACAGGTCTTGTTCTCGTTGTTGGCCTCTTTCTTCTTTTCAGCGCGGTACTCGTTGTGTTGCCCACAGGCATCTTGTATGTCATCGCCATTGCCCCGGTACTCTTTTACCTCTACCAGACACTTGGCCTCTATACCGAGGTTATTGTAAATCCACTTCAGCAATTACAGCCGAAAAGCATTGTGATGAACCTATACAAAGATGCATACTTCGGCCTTGTGCCCTGGTTTTTCTTCTTTATCTACGGTATGATTCACAGCAGAGGTAATTTCCTGAGCCGCACCTTAGGACAACTTCGCATCGCCATCGGTATCGGGCTTATTCTGGCAGCTTTTGGCACAGAATATGCGCTTGAGCAGATGCTCCAGGGGAATCGACTGCCTTATGATCACGGCTTTATCCGAAATACCTTTCTTCACCTGCAACTTCCCGCATTCTTACTGTCATCTATTGGACTATGCCTGATCAGCCTGCATGTATCGGCATCGGTCAACGAACGCGCTTCGCGCGCAGCATGGAGCCGTATCATCCGCAGATACGGCCGCGCGCGTTACAGCGTACTCCTTTTACACTTGCTCCTACTGATTCCATTGATGATGCTGCGCAAAGCAGGTAATACGTTTTCTTCTGACCTGGTACTGTTAGGTATTAGTATGATCGCATCCGCCGCTTTCGCGGCGTTCATTTGGTATTGGACAAAAAACCACGAACTTGGCCCTGTTGAGCAGTTATCTCTGAATTTCAGCGGCAGAAAATGACCAAAATAGAATTTCGAACTGCCTTTCGTGAAATGCAGTTTCACGTTCCGGCTCGAACATCCAGAAACACCCTAGAAACAAAACCCTCGTGGTTTATGATGCTGAGCGACCCTGCAAGCGGCCGCAAAGGATACGGTGAATGTTCGCTCATTCCGGAGCTTAGTACTGAAAAGCCTGAAGAAATCACAAAGCTGCTGCGTGAAATGGAGGGGCATGTCTCGCTTGAAGAGCTTGACCCTATAAAGTTTCGGGATTTTCCTGCGCTGCGTTTCGGACTTGAAACTGCGCTGCAATCGCTAAACGCGCGGGATCCTTTCAGGTTATATGATTCAGATTTCTCGCGTTCACTCAACGGAATTCCTATCAATGGGCTGATTTGGATGGACGACCCGGAAGGAATGCTCGATCAGATGGAGAAGCTGCGAAGCGAGGGCTTTCGCGTTCTCAAAATGAAAATCGGCCGCAAGGCCTTTGATGAAGAATTGCGCTTTCTGAAAGAGATGCGGGAGGCCTTTCCCGCTGAAGAATTTGAACTGCGACTGGATGCCAATGGTGCTTTTCCTCCGGATGAGGCGCTTGACAGACTGGAAGCCCTGGTGCCGTTTCATATCCACTCTATTGAACAGCCGATAGCACCACGACAACACCAAGCAATGCAGCACATTTGCAGCAAAAGTGAGATTCCCATTGCTTTGGATGAAGAGCTTATCGGATGGGATGATCAAGGGGCACTTCTTGACGAACTGTCACCACACTATCTCATTCTCAAACCAAGTCTGATCGGAGGCTTACGATCTGCTGAAGCATGGATTAAAGCAGCCACATCAAGAGGCATTGGCTGGTGGGCGACCTCTGCGCTAGAGGCGGATATTGGCTTGAACGCCATCGCGCAATGGTGCGCACAAACACAAAACCAGCTACCACAGGGGCTAGGTACAGGGCGCTTATTCAAAAACAACATCCCTTCCCCTCTAACCGTGGCCGGTGCACATCTGCACTACGGCGCTGGTGAATGGAAGCTCTCAGAACTCTTTACCAATGCAGGCTGAACTGATCATCAACGGTAAGGCATACAGCCCTGAATACCCTGAAAAACTTCCGAATGAAACCCCGATGCGTGCAGCGTTGGCCACCGCACTGCATGACTGGTACAATGACGAGGTAATACGTATTTCAACCTCCGGGTCAACGGGTGCCCCAAAGGTAATAACCCTCGACCGTGACTCCATTAAAGGAAGTGCAGCAGCGACGAGCGCATTCTTCGGTATTCCTGAAGGGTGCGCCGCCTTGTTGTGCCTCCCGGTAGATAAGATTGCCGGACGTATGATGCTATATCGTGCACTCTTGCACAATTGGAAGCTGACCATCACTGAACCCGTTACATCGCCCCTCCGCAACCTGAAAGACCCGTCTTTTCACTTCAGTGCAATGACCCCGATGCAGGTCAGGAAAAGTCTTGAGCAACAGCTCAACGGTGTTCATGCGATTCGAAAACTGATCATTGGCGGAGCGCCGGTAGGCACGAAGCTGGAAAATGATCTCCGTCGCACACAAAACGAGTGCTATGAAACTTACGGCATGACGGAAACCTATACGCATATTGCTGTGCGCAAGCTTACCCCACAGGCTGAAGACCACTTCGAATGCCTGCCGGGGGTTTCGATCAGAAAAGATACCGATGGCTGTCTGATCGTTGAAGCCACGCATCTTAAAACTCCTGTGCGCACTACAGATCGCATTGAGCTGATCGATCACAGGCATTTCCGATGGCTGGGGCGTGCAGACTACGTTATCAACAGCGGTGGCATAAAATTCAATGCCGAGCAACTTGAGGCGGCCATCGAAGGCATGCTACGCCAGCGCTTCTTCATCACCGGAGAGGCAGATGACCTTCTCGGTGAACGCATTGTACTGGTAGTTGAAGGCTCGTTGCCGCCTGCTGCTGAAATAGCGGCGATAAAACGCCGGATGATAGAGATTCACGGTAAATACGCCGTTCCTCGTGCCATCAAAACAAAAGATACCTTTGAGGTGACCTCTACCGGAAAAATCAAACGAAAGTTACCCGAATGAAACGCCTTGTTTTCGCTACACATAACCCCAACAAAAAGCGTGAAGTTGCACAGATGCTCGAAGGGCATTATGATGTGACCGATCTGAATGATCTCGGATTGGCTGAAGAAATACCGGAGCATGGCACGACACTTGAAGAGAATGCAGAAATCAAGGCGCGCTTCGTTTATGAAAAATTCGGCGTGAATTGTTTCGCAGACGATACCGGACTTGAAGTGGAGGCGTTACAGGGCGCTCCGGGTGTGCACACGGCTAGGTACGCAGGCGAAACTAAGAATGCTAATGCCAATATGAACAAGCTGCTTCTTGAACTCAAGGGGCATGAAAAACGCGCTGCACAGTTCAGAACAGCGATCTGTTTGATTCTTGAAGGGGAAACTTACCATTTTGAGGGGATTGTTCGCGGGAGCATACGCCGATCAAGATCCGGCGAGGAAGGCTTCGGCTATGATCCGGTTTTTGAGCCCGATGGGTATGACATAACCTTTGCAGAAATGCATTCTGAAGAGAAGAACCGTATCAGCCACCGGGGTCGGGCGGTAGACGCACTGATTGGCTATTTGACCGGCGAAAACTGAAGCCCGCCTCACAGAATTCTTAACTTGCGCCTCCAATTGGAATGATTTATGCCAAGCTACCTTGACTTCGAAGAGCCGATCAAAGAGCTGAAAGAACAGCTCCATAAAACGCTGGAGCTCAGCGAAAAGGATCAAATAAAAGGCAATGTCAGAAAGCGAACGAAAGAGCTTGAAAAGCTTATCGCCGAAACGACGAAAGAAATCTACGGCAACCTGACTCCCTGGCAGCGCGTGCAGTTGTCGCGCCACCCGGATCGTCCGTACACCCTCTCCTACATCGAAGCTATTACCGGAGGAGACTTTATAGAACTGCATGGCGACCGAAATGTCAAAGATGACCGCGCTATGGTGGGAGGCTTTGGCATGATCGGAGACCAATCAGTGATGTTTATCGGCCAGCAAAAAGGAGTCAATACCAAGATGCGCCAGTACCGCAACTTCGGAATGGCCAACCCGGAAGGTTACCGAAAGGCACTTCGACTGATGAAGCTTGCCGAGAAATTCAATAAACCTGTGGTCACTTTTATTGACACCCCCGGAGCCTTTCCCGGTCTTGAGGCGGAAGAGCGCGGACAAGGCGAAGCCATTGCTCGCAATCTGCTTGAGATGATGCGGCTTCAGGTGCCCATCATCTGCATCATTATCGGCGAAGGCGCATCAGGAGGAGCCTTGGGCATTGGAATCGGCGATCGCGTACTGATGCTTGAGAATACCTGGTACTCCGTAATTTCACCAGAGTCTTGTTCTTCTATTCTCTGGCGCAACTGGGACAACAAAATAGAGGCTGCATCCGCCCTGAAACTAACCAGCGAAGACATGCTGAAAAACCAATTGATTGACGGAATCATAAAAGAACCTCCCGGTGGTGCACATTCTGACCGCGAAGCTGTTTATCAGAGCGTACGTGAGGTCATTGACGAGAATTTAAAAAAGTTAAATTCTGAACGACCGCAAAAGCGAATCGAAGCCCGGATCCGTAAGTTTAGCGCTATGGGCGTGTACCATACAGCGAATGCCAAGTGACCAAAATAGAAGACCAACGTCAAAAAACCTGCCGTTTTCAACACGATAGAACGGAGAACTCTTTTTATAATCACTCAGGGTGTCTTAGTTTTGCAGCACTTTTGGAAAACCAAACGACACACAATCAAACCCCTATTCGATGAAATCGACTGCATTAAATGTCTTTTCGTTCATCGCCATTGCATTGTTCCTGTCTGCCTGTGGCGGACTCGGCAAGATGGAGAAGGAGATCGAAACCCTCAATGCCAAAGCCGAACCTGAACCGCTCATTGTTCGCGGAGACAGTGTAAAGGTCACCATTACCGGTAAATTTCCGGAAAAGTACTTTCACAAAAAAGTAGTGGTTGAAGCCACGCCTGTGCTCGTTTATGACGGAGGCGAAGCCGCCTATCCTATGCAAGGATTCCAGGGCGAAGACGCCGCGGGCAACTATGAAGTCATCCCTTTCGAGTCAGGCAAGAGTTTCTCCTATGAAGAGAAAGTTGCCTTCACCGAAGGAATGGAGCAAAGTACTCTCGAGCTTCGCATCAGCGGAAACAAAGGAAGCAAAGAAGCCACATTTGACCCACTACCTGTCGGAACCGGCGTGATCACTACGCCTTACCTCGTGGAAAGCGATGACAAGTTCCTCATTGGTAAAGATAATTTCCAGCGTGTACTTTCTTACACTAAAGAAGCGGTCATCAATTTCGCCTACAATTCGTCAGCCGTAAGAAGCGCTGAATTGCGCGATGAAGACTTTAAAGCAATGAAAGAATTCATCGAATTCGCAGCTGAAAAAGACAGCATTTCTATTACCGGCACCGCAGTTGAGGCATATGCCTCGCCGGAAGGAGAGATCAGCTTGAATGAAAACCTCGCTCAGGAGCGTGCTGAAGCGGCGAATGCCACAATTGAACGCGAAATGAAGCGCGAAAAGCTAGAGCCCGAAAACCCTGAACAATTCTTCAAGAATATGCCTAAAGGCGAAGATTGGGAAGGTTTCAAAGAGCTGATGCAGGCTTCTGATATAGAAGATAAAGAGCTGATCCTCTCTGTGCTCTCGATGTATAGCGACAAAAACAAGCGTGAACAGGAGATTAAAAACATCGCGAAAACTTACAAGGTGATCGAGAAAGAAATCCTCCCTTCACTGCGTCGCTCACAAATTACGGTCAACTACGATGTTGAAGGCTACACCGATGAAGAGCTGATCGACCTCTCTAAATCAAATCCAGATATTCTGACAGTTGAAGAGTTGCTCTTCGCTGCTACACTATTCGATGACCTCAATGATCAGTTAGAAGTTTATCAGAATGCCGAGCGCGTTCACGCCAATGATTGGCGAGGGGCGAACAATGCAGGCTACTGCCTGATGATGCAAAATAAAATGAATGACGCTAAGAGCCAGTTCGAGAAAGCATTGAGCATTGAGCGCAATCCGGTTTCCCTAAATAACCTCGGGTGTATCGCACGCCTCGAGGGTGACCGCAAAAAAGCTATGGAACTCTTCGCAGAAGCAATGAGCGCAGGACCTGAAGTGAAATACAACAAAGGAATCGTACAAATTCAGGTGGGTGACTACAGCTCTGCAGTTAGCAATATGAGTGGTATGAACACCTTCAACCTTGCATTGGCCAAAGTGCTGAACGGAGATACCAGCGGTGCAAAAACCGTGATGCAAAATTCAGGCGACGAGTCTGCTGAAGCGCATTACCTCCGTGCAATTATCGCAGCGCGTATGAACAGCAGCGCAGATGTGCTCTCGAACCTGGAGAAAGCCATTAGCAAAAATGGTGCACTCAAAGAAAAAGCAATGAAAGATCTCGAGTTCCGTGATTTCAAAGATCAGTTCAACTTCTGATCTTCAGTGAATATTTTTGTAAAAAGCCCCGCTTGCAGCGGGGCTTTTTTTTCTCCCCCCGGGAGACGCCTTCGGGTTAGGTGTTAGGCTTTAGGTGGGCAGCGCATCCTTGCGCTGCTTTATCGTCTCTCAGTAGATATGAAAAGACGGCCTATAGCCGTCTGAGAATTGTCGTTCAACGTAACGGATGCGCGTGGCGCATCCCTCTCTATACGGCCTTGGTTCTCGTGTGGTGGCGGCTATTGCCGCCGGTCTGGCGAAGCATAGCGCATCATCACTAGTGAGCCGTTATTGCCGCCGGACTGTTGAAGCGTAGCGCATCAGAATTGGGAAGCTGCCACCAGCAGCCGCTTACCGCACTACAGACTCCTTTGCGACGCGTAAATATTCTAAAGCTCCCCAAATGTAGGGGAGCTCCGAAGCTCATGCTTCGCATGAAGATTCGGTGAGGGGTCTTCGGGTTTGGTGTCAGGTCTTAGGCGTTAGGTGAGCAGCGCATCCTTGCGCTGTCTGAATCATAAGCAGTGCGCACATGGAGGCTCCTACGAGCAGCCGTTAGTTGAAGTTCGAGAAGCTTTCAGAATCCCTTCGGGACGCCGAACAAACTAAAGGAGCTCCCTCGATCCCGCACATGCGAGATTGTAGGGTGAGGGGTTTAAGACCGTTGACTGCAGAGGGCAGACAGTCTAGAAAATAATTTTCTTCGAGCGACGGCGTCTTGGCTTGTGGTAACGACGCTTTTTCGGAGAGAATTTCCGATTGTACTGATCTTGTAGGAGAATATGCGTTTTGATCCAGACAAACATATAGCCGTCGTCATCTGTAGGGTCTCCTCTCTGCATTCCGGGTGCGGTGACCCTGGATGGGAGCCCTCCCTGGGCAGGTCCCAGTGCTGGGTTCGATAAATAAGAAGCCACATCCCCTTGAGGTCCACCAACATAGAGTGAAATGTCGCTCGGGTTATAGTACTCCGTACTTACATCGTCGATGTAATCAGTGAAAGTGAATCGGTAACTGGCTTCAATACCGATACTCATCTGGTGGGAAATACGCCGGGAAATAGCGAGTCCCATAGGAATCACAAGGCTTACCCTTCGGTACTCATCAGGGCCACCTGGCAACCCCTGCCCTTCAGTGCGCAAAGGATGCAACTCGATCCATTGGCCGTCAAGCATTGCTTTAGGATTATAGTATACCCCTCCGATACCGCCAAAAAGATAGAAACTGCTTCCCTTGTATTTCCAGCCTTTGGCTCCCTTGATGTCGTAGATATGCCCCTTACGCTTACTGATAGGCAGCTCAAGTTCGGCCATCAGTGAAAGCTCGAAAAGGTTCGATCGGAAATTCAGGTTGCGATTATTCCTGAATTGCTCCTGGGTGAGGTTATCATTGCCTTGCACCTGACCGTAGGTAAATTCTCCACGAAGGTGAATTTTCTTGTAGACGGTGTATTTGTATCCGATGAAAGCTCCAAAACGAGTTTCACTTAGTTCTAGATCCTGAAAGTCATCAGTACCTATGCCATCTTTACCTCCGAGGTCGCCGAGGAAGTTGCATGCCCCAAAGCCGAGGGTTAGCTGATGCCGGTTGTCTTCCCATTTGTCGCGGTTGAAGAACTGCGCGCTTGAAGACAGCACCAACAAGAGTCCGGTGATCAGTGATATGTATTTCTTACAGGTCAAGTCGCTCAAAAATAATCAATTCGATCAGTTCAGCATCATTCTATTCGATAAAGCCCACAAGATCTCATATATTCCCAACATATCATGGCACAACAAGTGCTCACATTGAACGAGTGTTTTGTGCCAAATTGCGGTACTTCGAGGCAGATATCTGCCAGTTGCAATAATTCTTCGCTCACACCTTTTACCTCGTTACCGAGCACAGCCACCCAGCGTTGTTCAGCTAATGGCTGCCAATGCTGTAAAGGTAATGAAGCAGCGGTTTGCTCCACAATTGCGATCTGAAAACCTTTTTCTTTGAGTGAGCGAAGCCCAGCAAGACTGTCTTCGAAGTAGGTGTATGCCACTGTCTGCTCTGCCCCTATGGCTGATTTGAGTACTTCTCTATGAGGAGGTTGCACCGTGATACCGCTCAAATATACCCGCTCGAGTCTGAAACCGTCAGCTGTTCTGAAAACCGAACCGACATTCAGTCCGCTCCGCACATTATCCAGAAAAACAGAGAGCCCGACCTTGGGCGCTGCCTCGAAAGCGGCAGCATCCATGCGGTCGAGCTCTGATGCTTTCAGTTTTTTATTCTGCTTCATGAACTACTGCACTACAATACTGTAAGGCAGCCGTGCCTGCACTACTTCTCTGCTCTCCAGCATCGCATGCAGCTGCAACAGGTATGCTGCATGGCGGTGATCGAGGCCTGCTTCGGTAATGTAGTTCTCAACTGTTGCCTGGGCTCCGAACTCCTTCATCAGTTCTTCGAGTGGATCAAGCATCTTCGGAAGCTCTTTGATTTCGTAGTTTTCGATTTCAGCCATTGCCGCAGCCGCTTCAATGGCATCCTGAAGGTCGCCAAATTCGTCAATTAGTCCGATTTCACGTGCATCAGTCCCTGACCATACGCGCCCCTGGGCGATGCTGTCTACTTCTGCAACCGACATGCCGCGACCTTCTGCCACTCGCTCGAGAAACTCATCATACACTTCCGTGATCATCACATCAAGCCATTCGCGCTCGGTTTCGTCGAGCGGACGCGTTGCAGAGAGGATTCCCGCGTGATTGTTGGTGCTTACACGGTCAAAGGTGATACCGATATTTTCTTCAAAGAGCTCCTGCATGTTCGGAATCAAACCGAACACCCCGATTGAGCCGGTGATTGTATTCTCGTTTGCATAAATCTTATCGGCTGCAGCAGAAATGTAATACCCTCCTGAGGCTGCCACATCTCCGAACGAAACGACGAACGGCTTACCGGCTTCTTTGATCAGTTCGGTTTCTCGCCAGATGACATCACTTGCGAGGGCGCTGCCTCCCGGTGAATTGACGCGCATGACCACGGCCTTCACGTCGTCATCGAGTCGTGCCTTGCGAAGGGCTTTCACCAGGCGCTCTGAGCCAATCGTTGCGTCGTCGCCTTTACCAGATTCAATCGCACCTACGGCATAAACCACGGCGACCTGATCCTTATCCCAGGGATCTACATCGTCTTCCTTGTCTTCATCTTTGTCTTTACCTCTCTTTCCGAGGGTTCGGGCATAGTCACCGAGGCTTACCAGCCGGGGTGATTCATTGTCATCATCGAGAAAATCAAGCGGATCTTCTTCTTCAGCAGAGTCTTCGGTTTCATCGTCCGTGTTCGCATCCGCCGCTTCTGCGGCGAGACCTGAACGTTCAAGCAACAGATCATTGATTTCATCGCCATACTTCAGCCCGTCGATCAGTTTCAAATCAACGGCGTTCTGAGCCTTGCGCACCATGAGAGAGTCAGCGATCGTATTCAGCTTGGCCACGTCAACGCTGCGGCTTGCAGCGATTTCAGCAGTCATCTGACCCCAGATATCGGTAAGGTAAGCACTGATCTGCTCACGGCTTTCATCAGACATCTGCTCACGTGTGAAGCCTTCAACGGCGCTTTTGTATTTATTATCAGGACCTCGCACCACCTGCACATCAACGCCGATATCATCAAGCATTTTCTTGAAGAACGCCAGCTCAGTGAAGAGACCATAAAACTGCATATCGCCCTCGGGGTAGAGGTACACCTCATCGGCCACAGATGCCAGGTAGTAAGCATTCTGAGTGTAGCCTTCGGCGTAGGCAATAATCCATTTACCTGAACTCCTGAATTCTTCGAGGCTAGCCCGAATGTCTTGCATTGTTGACGGCATAGCCATCACACCGTTCAGATCGAGGAAAACACCTTCGATATCTTCGTCATCCGCCGCCTGCTCGATGCTCCCGAGCAGCTCAGTCAGTCCGATGCTGTTCTCAGGCTCAAGTGTGTTGAAGTTGATGTTGAAATCACTGTCATTGGTTCGCTCAACAATCGGCTGATCCAGTTGAAGGTGTAAGATTGAATTTGATTCAATCTTGACGGTCTTCTTGCCCCCTTCAAGTCCGCTGACGAAACCTCCCACGGCAGCGGCGATCATCGCGCCAACAATAAAAATAAGAAGAAGCCCTACGAGAAGAAAGCTGAGCGCGCTTCCCAGCATGGATGCAAATACTGTTTTTCCGAAATTCATGTGTTCTGGCTTGTTGTGAAGCAAATATAGGTGCCGTTTAGCATCCGTGTTCATCTTATCCATGAGTGGCGCATAACGTCGTTGAACGGAAGCGCATTTGCGATTGCTATATTTGCGCTCCATGACAAGCGTTTACCTCAGCATTGGTAGTAACCTCGGACGGCGTGAGCTGTTTCTGATGCATGCGCGTCAATTGCTCGATGCACAGGCAGGACGGCTGCTTCAGGCGAGTTCGATATACGAGACTGCGGCCTGGTCAATGGGCAAGGCGGGGGCATTTCTGAACCAGGTCGTCATGCTCCACACAGAACTCTCTCCCGAGGCATTGCTCCATACCTGTTTGGATATTGAGCGGCGTCTGGGGCGTACTCGCGCCGCAAAAGCGGCGGATGGCTACATGAGCCGTACGTGCGATATTGACATCTTACTTTACGGAGATGCCGTCATCGCCAGCCCTGAGCTTCTGGTGCCCCACCCGGGCATTGCTGCACGGCGTTTTGTATTGGTTCCTCTGGTTGAAATTGCCGGTACCGGCAGGCACCCGGAATCGGGAGAAACCCTTATTCATCTGCTAGCTACATGCAAGGATCAAACAGAAGTGCAAAAATGGGGTTCCCCTACAGCTACATAACCATAGAGGGTAATATCGGAGCAGGTAAAACCTCACTTGCTACACGTCTTGCAGAGAAGCACAATGCGCGTCTCGTGTTGGAGGAGTTTGCCGAAAATCCTTTTCTGGAGCCTTTTTATAAAAACCCCGAGCGCTACGCTTTCCCCTTAGAGTTGAGTTTCGTGGCTGAACGCTTCAGTCAGCTCAAACAAGAACTGTCGAACCGGGATCTTTTTCAAAGTCTTGTCATTTCTGATTACTTCATTCAGAAGTCATACATCTTCGCAAAGGCCAACCTCAATGCTGACGAGTTTGGGTTGTTTATGCAACTTTTTAAGATCATCGAAACAAACCTTCCGAAGCCTGAACTGCTTGCCTATCTGTACCTCCCGACGGAGCGCTTACAGGAAAACATTCGCAAGCGCGGACGATCTTACGAGCAGGAAATATCGGATCAATACCTGCAAAGCATCGAGAAAAGCTACTTCGCTTTTATGCGGCAACATCGCAAGATGCGGGTCGTCATTATTGACACTTCAGATGTAGATTTTGTAGGCAGTGAAACTGACTTTGAGCGCATGGAAGAACTCTTGTCACAGCCCTACAAGCCGGGTATGCACCGGGTGAAGGCATGATCACTTTTGCTACATTTAGCAACCGATCAGAAACCTCTATGAACCGTAACGACTTTCTTCGCCTGAGTGCTTCACTCGGCGCCTTTCTTTCACTGCCGTCCGGCACCACCATCGCCACTGAGCAAATCAACGAACAACTCCTTGCCGTTCAAGGCAATGGCAGCGCACATGCGCTCACCTCCGAAGCCATTAAAACCGTGCGTGTGGCCATCATTGGCGCAGGGAATCGCGGACGTTCACTGCTTGACATGTTCGAATATATGATTGGCGAAAAGCAAGCCGAAGTGGTCGTACTATGTGACCTGGATGAAAAAAAAGTAATCGAAGGTGCCAAGGTCATTCACAAGTACCAGGGCAACACACCTGATATTGTGAGCGGTGACCCGAAAGGGTGGCGAAAAGTGGTGGCTCGCGATGACATCCATCTTGTGCTTATTTGCACACCTTGGGAGCTTCATGCCGAAATGGCCATCGAGGCAATGGAGCAAGGCAAACATGTGGCTACTGAGGTTCCGGCGGCCTACAGTCTTGAAAATTGCTGGAAGATCATCTCTACAGCCGAGCGCACCCGAAGGCACCACATCATGCTCGAAAACTGCTGTTACAACGATGAAGAGTTGTGGTTGCTGAATATGGCCGAGCAAGGGGTTTTCGGCGATTTGACGCACGCTGAATGTGCCTACATCCATGACCTGCGCATGCTGATGATGGATGATAGCTATTATAAAGACCAGTGGCGTCTGAATCACCATGTTGACCGCAATGGGAATCTTTATACCACTCACGGACTGGGTCCTGTGAGTTTCTACTTCCACATTGGCCGCGGAGATTATTACCGGCGGCTCGTATCGATGAGTTCTAAAGAAGCTGCGCTAAGCGCCGCCACCAAGGGTACTGCATTACCGCAGAACTTCGCATGTGGCGATATGAATACCACCTTGCTGAAGACCTATGGAGGAAAATCGGTGATGCTGCAGTTTGATACGCACACCGGTCGCCCCTATTCGCGGATCAATACACTTTGTGGAACAAAAGCCGTGCACCAAGGCTACCCTTCACGACTTTACATTGACCATGGTCCGACCTGGGACTGGCACCGCTGGTGTGATGAGGATACGTACGATGAATATCGTGAGAAGTACCGTCACCCCTTTTGGGAGAAGATGAAAAAAGAAGCCGCGGCCAAAAGTTTCGGCCACGGCGGAATGGATTTCATTATGGTGTGGCGACTGATTCGTTGCCTGAACGAAGGCATCGCCCTTGACCTCAACGTGTATGACGGTATTCTCTGGAGCGCAGTCACCCCGCTTTCAGAGCTTTCCGTAGCTCAAGACAGCGCCCCAATAGATGTGCCTGACTTCACTTCAGGCAACTGGCAAAAGGAAGGCCAGCTTGAGATCATGCGAGGGTGATAGTGACTAGCCTAACACTTCGGCCATTTTCTTGCCGATCTCCGCGGGCGAATCCACCACATGGATGCCGCATTCAGCCATGATTTTCTTCTTGGCCTGTGCTGACTCTTCTTCGCCGGAAACGATTGCTCCTGCATGCCCCATGGTACGACCTTTTGGTGCAGTCTCACCGGCGATGAAACCAACCACCGGCTTGGTGCCATGTTCTTTGATCCAGCGGGCAGCTTTTACCTCAAGGTCACCACCGATCTCACCAATCATGATGATCCCGTCAGTTTCAGGGTCATTCATGAAGAGCTGAATCGCCTCCAGCGTAGTAGTGCCGATTATAGGATCACCCCCGATACCAATCGCGGTTGACTGCCCCATGCCGGCTTTGGTGATCTGGTCTACCGCTTCGTATGTCAGTGTGCCCGATTTCGATACGATTCCGATACGCCCGGGCTTGAAGATGAAGCCCGGCATGATACCGATTTTGGCTTCGCCGGCCGTGATGATTCCCGGACAGTTTGGTCCGATCAGGGTACAATCGAGGCGATCAACATGAGCTTTGACCTTCACCATGTCATTCACCGGAATACCTTCGGTAATGGTCACGATAACCTTGATCCCTGCGTCCGCAGCTTCGAGGATGGCATCTGCAGCGAAGGCAGGTGGAACGAAGATGATGGAAACATCCGCTCCGGTTTTTTTAACAGCATCTTCTACCGTGTTGAAAACCGGTTTACCAAGATGCTCCTGACCACCTTTACCGGGGGTCACTCCGCCGACCACCTGCGTGCCGTATTCAATCATTTGCTCAGCGTGGAAAGAACCTTCACTTCCGGTGAAGCCCTGCACGATGACTTTGGAATCCTTATTGACGAGTACGCTCATTGTTGTTGTTTATGCGCTGATTAACGCCTGCGAAAATAGGGGAAGATAACGCAGTATGAAAATGAAAGTGGAACGAATAGCCGTTGATGCCCTCAAAATGCTTGCATAACTTCCTGACCTCCGATCGCAGCCTGATATGCACTGCTTGAAGACGCAATTTCATATTCTTCTGCGCCTTAGAACAATTCCGGACGTGAATTTCGGAACACCTATTCATGGTGATTTTATCTGCAATCACCATAACCGGCAATGATCTGCCCCCCTCCTTTGTCTCCTTTTCAGCGATCGCTGCAACCATCATGAAATTTTGCTGCTGCTATAGAGCAGAGTCGAAATTCTGCATCGCCATGGTAATTGCAAATGCTGGCGCTCTACTATTGTAGCCAATTACAAGGCTAAACTGACCAATTGCTCAATCATGCCTACAATGCACATATCGATGGTATATTTATGATTACCAGTAATTTAATTTTACCTTCAAAGCACCTCAGTTAAATTCTATCTCATACGCTTTAACCAAAACTTAGATTTATGAAATGTTTAAAATCTCTCCTCTGGCGAGGGGTGTTCAGCATTGCCCTGCTTGTGGCAGTAAGTACCAACGCCAATTCGCAAACCGGTTGCACTGACTCGAACGCATGCAACTTCGACCCCGGTGCTGTTACTGATGACGGCTCCTGCGCTTATACGGGAATCTTTATTCCTGTGAATGTGGGTGATGGGCCGGCAATTGAAGCATGTGCCGCCCCTGTGGGTTATTACTTCGCGGATCAGGCATGTGTAGCTTCTGTCGTCGCAAGTGACCCTTTTTGTATTGACCCGGCTGGCTCATGGGATAACCTCTGCGAAGAAGCATACAACAGCTGTCTGGGCTGTGTAGATCCCGCCTTTTACATTCCTTACAACATAGGCACGGGACCTGCCGTGGAGGTTTGCGACGGATCCGAACCGGCTGGTTATTACGCACCTGACCAAGCTTGCTTAGAGTCAGTTCTCGGTAGCGATGACTACTGCATGACCGTTGAATGGGACGATCTCTGTCAGAACGATTTGGATCAATGTACTCTGGGATGCTTTGCCGATTGGCATATTCCTATCGTTGCCGCTGATGGTCCTGCCGTTCGTGACTGTGGACCTCCTGCAGGCTACTGGACACCAGATCAGGATTGTGTTGAATTCACCATTGCAGCAGACCCCTTCTGCACCGAAACCGAGTGGGACATTCTCTGTCAGAACGCCTACACCAACTGTTCTGTTGGCTGCTCAGATGCTCAATGGTACATTCCAACATCAGCGGGCGTAGGTCCGGCAGTACTTGAATGTGCACCACCTCCGGGCTACGAGTTACCGGCGAGCCCTATCTGCTTCTTCGAAGTAGTAGCGGCAGACCCTTTCTGCATTCAGATCGAATGGGACCAGGTGTGCATTGACGCATACGACGATTGCACCAGTGGCTGTACCTACGAATTTGCTTGCAACTACAGCCCGGGAGCGTTGTTTGACGATGGTTCTTGCGGCCAGCAAGGTTGTACGGATTTGAATGCCGTCAACTTCAACCCATCAGCCGTCTGTGACGACGGAAGCTGCGTGCTGCAAAATGAATGTCCGGCCGATTTTGACAACAACAATACAGTAAATGCCGCTGACCTGCTGCAATTTCTAACCTTCTTCGGCAATACCTGCGAATAAAGTGAAGTCAAAATAGAAATGGTTCACGAAAGCCCTGGCGAATGCCGGGGCTTTTTTATTGCAGTAATGGCAAGCGACCCCGATAGATCGAGCTTCCGCTTTCATAGCGATAAATCAGTAACGCGCGCGGCTCAAGCGGAATAAAAGTCTCGTTATCAAATAGCGCGATTTCTGTGTAAAGTTGGCCGTCCGGCAAATAAAGCTGCAACTTCGCTCCGCGCGAAAGCGCGGGATGCGAGAAGGTGACCCCGTTGCGGGTTCGGGCGATGCGCAAAGCTCCGCTCAAAGCAGTGTCGGCAACACTTACATTGCTCAATACTTCATTCACAGCTTCACCCACGGCTTCAATCACTCCATCTACATCCCCGGCCCAGGGGTCATAAACAACGGTGCCGTCAGGGCCAATTACGACAAACATAGGATAACCGTAAAAAGTGCCGAAGTCATTTTCAGCAGTGTACGGAGCGATCGCTGCAGAAGCACCTCCTTCGTTACTGATTACCGGTAGACTGATACCGTGCGACTCGGCAAAGGCGATAATTTCACTGTTGTCGTCAAAAGCAGACATCAAGAGGAAATTTACTGGAAGCGCCTGCGAATCGGCCAGGTTCGCGTACTCCTGAAGCTGAGGGTACATGTCATCCAGCATCGGAGCCCCAATATAAAAAAGCCCCAATACGACTGCACGCCCCTCATTGAGGTAGTCATCGTACAGTTGATGCAATTCACCATTCACGTCTGTGACCTCAAAGTCAGGAGCCTGCTGAGCGCACAACTGAAATGGTAACAGTTCAGGCAATACTACGAGCAAGAATAGAGTTATTTGCTTCAAAATGGGATAGCTTCGTTTTTCAAGGTTATTACATCCCCAAATCAACATCCCCTACCCGAGTCTGAACGTTTTTGTCAGAGCGCTTGGAAAGCTGCCTGCCGCTTACGCTTTCGTCTTGCAGGTATTCAAGCCCACCAGTCGGTACAACGGACAAAATCCCACAAGGGAGGTAAGCAAAAATATACCGCCAATGGCCAACAGTACATAAGCCAGCGTACCGCTTACCGTTTCAGTGAAGAACAAGATGGAGATCGCAATGGCGATAACGATGCGGATCACACGATCCGCGTTGCCCATATTCATTTTCATAGTTCGTGTGTTTTATGCCTGCAACCAACCAACTCCGTAAACGATAGCTGTGATCAATCCGATACACAACAGGCATACGAGAATAAGGCGAAGCCAAACAGGCCATGTTTTCATACAATGAAAGGTCTAGCAATTTCAGTTCTGAAAAAAAGACATTCGTCAGGTTCAGGACGGTCAACCGTCTGCCGTCTGCGGTCTGCGGTCTGCGGTCTATGAATAGTTAGTCCTGAAAGAGTCTCGAAGGAGTCTTTATCTTCGCCTAAAGTATCTGAATATGTTCTTCCACGCTGACGATGCTACCGTCTGTGCCCTTTCAACAGCTCCGGGAATGGGAGCCATTGCGGTGATTCGCGTTTCCGGACCGGACGCTATCGGCATTTGCCATGACCTCTTTTCCGGCGACCTGGTGAAGGCAGATTCACATACGGTGAAATACGGTCGCTTCATGAAAGATCAGGAGACCCTGGATGAAGTTGTCATGACCGTCTTTCGCGCACCAAACAGCTTCACCGGAGAAGATGTCGTAGAGATCTCATGCCACGGGTCAGTCTTCATTCAACAAGAGATACTGCGCATTCTCGTTGAAAACGGTTGTCGCTACGCCGAGCGCGGCGAATTCACGTTCAGGGCTTTTCAGAACGGTAAAATGGACCTCAGTCAGGCCGAGGCGGTGGCTGACCTCATTGCGGCAGAGAGCGAGGGTGCGCACGAACTGGCCTTGCACCAGATGCGCGGCGGATTCAGTAAAGAGATCAACGACTTGCGTGAACAACTGATCCATTTCGCGGCGCTCATTGAACTTGAGCTCGACTTCAGCGAAGAAGATGTAGAGTTCGCTGACCGCACTGAGTTGACCAAGCTTCTGCTAAAAATTGAAGGCGTGCTCACCGGTCTCATCAACAGTTTCAGATCAGGCAACGCCATCAAGAATGGTATTCCGGTAGCCATCGTGGGGCGACCGAATGCAGGTAAATCAACCTTGCTGAATGCGCTTCTGAACGAAGAGCGCGCGATCGTGAGCGACATTCCGGGTACCACGCGCGACACCATTGAAGATCGTGTGACCATTGATGGCATTCAATTTCGCTTCATTGACACCGCCGGGTTGCGCGATACCGAAGATGCGATTGAGAAGATCGGCGTAGAGCGCAGCCGTGAAGCCATTAAGAAGGCCTCAATCATCGTCTATCTGTTTGATATCAACGAGATGGATGCCACTACAGTTGAGCACACCGCCGAAACGATCCGCAATGAGTTGCATGAAGACCAGCACATGTTGATTGTGGCCAATAAGCTTGACCTTTCTGATGAGAGCGCCGCAAAAGCGGCGGATGGCCACCCGCGCGAGACACTCTTCATTTCTGCACTCAACCGCAAAGGACTCGAAGACATGAAAGAATCGCTCATTAACCTGAGCAACCTCGCCCACCTTGACGGACAGCAGACGATGGTGACCAACATCCGTCACCACGAAGCCCTCACAAAGGCCTACGCTGCACTTAAAGAAGTCATGCAGGGTATGGAAACAGGGCTGCCCGGCGACCTGCTGGCCATCGACATCCGAAAGGCGCTTCACCACCTCGGTGAAATCACCGGAGGCATTGACGTTGACCGCGACATCCTCGGAACGATTTTCGGGAAGTTTTGTATTGGGAAGTGAGCATTACAGATTGCTGATCGCTGACCTTTCTGACCTTCCCTAAATAGCGTTGACCGTTTGGTTCAACATTCATCTATTTTCCACTCTAACAAGCTCACATAAAACTCCTATCTTTCAGTCAACCAATCAACTATGAAGACTTTAATCGCTGCAAGCTTACTCCTCCTCTCATTCCAGTCCACAATGATCGCGCAATGCGGAGCCAACGAAGTTGAAATCAGCATTGAAATCACAACTGACGGATACGGAGATGAGACCTCGTGGGCTTTCACCAATCAAGAGGGTGAAGTGCTCCTTGAAGGCGGACAAGATGGTGCCTATCAGAACAACACGACATACTCAGACGAGATTTGCGTGGTCGATGAAGGCTGCTACTTCTTTGAAATATGGGACACCTTCGGAGACGGTATACTGTCACCGGGTGGCTATTCTGTGTTTGTCAACGACGAACTCATTGCTACAGGATCGAACGAAATTGGCACGTATGCCAGTGAAAATGTACACTGTCCGGCAGCCGTTTGCGATGAAAACCAACTCGAACTCAAAGTCGTTGTAGATACCGATCAGTACGGTGGAGAAACCTACTGGACCATTACAGACCTTGAAGAGAATATCATTCTTCAGGGTGGTCAGGACGGCGCGTACGGCGGCAATACAACGTATGCTGACAGTATCTGTGTTGCTGATGATGGCTGCTTCTTCTTCGAAATCTATGACACCTTCGGTGACGGTATCTTCTCCCCCGGCGGATACACATTCTTCATCAATGATGAGCCGCAGTTCAGCGGAGCCGATGACCTCGGTTCTTACTTTGGGGCAACGGTTCACTGTCCTGCTGCTTGCGGCATGGTGAACGATGCACTCCTTGCCACGAACAATCATATCAGCGGACAAAATCCCTTTTCAGGTGAGGAGTTACTGGAAATCATGGATACCTTCTTCACCTTTCCGGAGTGCCTTGCTTCAAGCGAAGAAATGATCCTCCTCAGCAAGAGCGTGATCGAGGCGTTTGACAGCCAAGAAGGCGCACTCTTCATGACACCTGAAACAGAATACGGCTTTGAAAGAGATCCTGCAGCCAACCCCGGAATGGAGCTACAACATGCCATGATCGCCCTTGAGCAGGGTGTTTTCGACGAAGTCTTCACTCCTGAAGTTTATAATGAATTCCCGGAGCACTTGCATCAATGGCTCTTCAGCTCATGCGAGAACTTTCCCGCTTATGTTGAACCACCGGTAGATTCAACTGAAAGCCATACCACACTGATCAGAGCGAATTTTGCTGAACCTGACGGAATGAACCCCTATTTTGATATCAATGCTGACGGTACCAACCACGCTTTACGCCCCACCGGCACTTACCTGGCACCGGGTTCATTCGCCACGGTAAGCGTTCCACAAGAACTTGTGAACCAGGATTACTACATCCGCGTGGGTTCACATGAGTGGGACTTGTCAAACAAATGGATCTACAAGCGACTTGACAGGGTTTCAAAGAAATTCCAGATCACGTCAACAAGTACTGTTGTCTTCAACCCACTGGGCGGAGCAATATCCATACTTGTACCTTACGGAGCCGATGAAGGCAACGTTGAAGTCAGCGTTACCAACGCACTCGAAGCACCTTTCTTCTCAATCAAGTCATTCGATTACACTGAAGACTTTGATGCCGAGCTCGACAAGCCGGCTCCATGGGCGGTGTTTGAATCAGAAAATGTCATGTACTCCATTCCCAAACACTCGATAATTCCCGGTCAATATGACCTCGAACAAACCTTGATGGATTGGGAAACAGCCTTACGGGGTGTCAATTCCATTATGGGACGTGAAATCATCCCCGATAAGCACAACATGTACATGATCTCGGACTTGATCATTCGCGGTGGCGCTTATTCTATCGGCTATCCCATGTCGAATACGCCTCAAGACTACATCGACGTACCCGGCCCCGCTTACTTCATCAACGGCCCCGGACCTGATGACGA
The DNA here is from genome assembly GCA_018402085.1 of Flavobacteriales bacterium. Taxonomy (GTDB): domain Bacteria; phylum Bacteroidota; class Bacteroidia; order Flavobacteriales_D; family Sanyastnellaceae; genus Sanyastnella. Next base: position 2,117,425 of record JAGYJM010000002.1, read on the forward strand.
AGTCAACTTTCACGAAACCGGTCACGCGCTCGCAATGTCCAAATTCCCGGGTGAGATTGAGGCCTTGGTCAATTTCCCTTACATCATGGCAATGAACTATGGTTTGGGGGTTGACCTTAACGAGGCCATCAATTACAGCTTTGTGCCAAACACCTTCGATCTTGACCGAACCGCCACCCATCGCATGGTCTCCAACACCTTCGGTGTGGAGCGTGATATTTCAAATACGACTACCGACGAGGTGCGGTATCAGCACCGTGGCTACGGCCATTATTTCGAGATCGTGAACCTTTTGGGATGGTGTCCGCTTAGAAATTTCTGGAGACAAGAGTATATCGACTACCAGAATGGCATTGATCACGGGATTAACGGACAAGACATTGACAGCCGCATTATACGAATGTGCCAGGCCGCTCAAACTGATCTTCGACCCTTGTTCCACGTGTTTGGCATCCTGTCGCAAGACCCTCCTGCTGTTCAAGCTGCTCTCGACGCCGCAGAAATCTCGCCGTCATTGGAGATTTATAACAGGCTTCAGGAGTACCTTGAACTGATTCCACAAGACAATGATGCCTTTGTAGAATATGCGCAGAGCGTCTACCCTAACCTTTACGATGACGGACCGGATGCAAACCCTGATTACGGTGTGGGGTGGCACTTCCTCAAATCGCTGTCGTATGATGCTGCTGAGGCTGCAGAAAGAACCACTCTTCTCGAAGAAATTATCGACCAATACTATCCGAACGGTGCGCCGCAAGGAAACACCCCGGATGTTTGCTGTGTGCTAAATCAGATGGATATCGACTTCGACGGTAACGATGTTACTGTCACAGGTGGTGTTGCACCTTATGACATTTCGATCGAAAGCGAGGGTGAGCAACAGGTTGTGACGGTGACCGATTACGACAACTGCGTTCTTACGGAATCATTCGTCAATATCAGCACCTCCGAGCAGGCAACGAGCTTCTTTAAAGTCTACCCGAATCCAACCTCAGGTGAAGTGCAACTCGAAATTAGTGGAATAGGAGTTCCCATTGTCATTGACATCCGAGACCTTCAGGGTCGCCTGGTGCAGTCTGTGAATATCTCACAGACCAATACAGTGTTTACATTCACGATGCCTGAGAGCAGCGGGGTATATCTTCTCGAAATCCGGTCAGGAGGTCATAAAGTTGGATATACACGAGTGGTCAAGCAATAGAATACGTCTATGCTCAAAGCCACCGCTGCATTGAATGCTACATCAGGCCCATGTTGTTGCTCGACCTTTTGATAAGCAGCTATTGCGGGCATGAATTTCCGTACAAGGTTAGAAACAGTAAAAGATCTGCTATACCAATTTCTCCATCATTGTTCAGGTCTCCCGCACATTCTGCGCTGTAAACGCAGCTACCATCATCATCCAGCGCTTCTGCGCTGTAATTACAGGCCTGAGGATCAGTACACCCTGAAAGATCAATGCAGCCATTTCCCGGAGGAAAACTACCTGAACAAACGCCGTTCGGATCGTCGCTAATGCCAAAATCACCGCAATCAAAGCCCCATGACTCACAGTTAAAATTCACCGGAATTCCGAAGTATTCAAAGCTGTTATCGTCTCCAATACCATCACCCAGCCAGGCGAGAACGGAAATAGGAATTGACTGACCATCACAGTCACAAATGAAGCCACAATTTCCGTTGTTAAATACCACCTCTTCTGAAATGCTTCCGGTACTTGTGGTGTAGTAGATGTAGTAAAGGGTGTCAGGCGCTGTATCACTGAGGTTGACCGACTCGCCATCACCGATTTGAATGCCTTCTGCGATAAGGTCAATGCAGGTGTAGTCGGCCGCATCTTCAGTTTTATAGCAAAGTGTTTCTACAAGACACGATCCTGACAGGCTGAACTGCATATTGATCACCGGAAGCAGCCCATTACCGTCATCCTGGCATGCAGCCTGGCTGACTTGCAATCCGGAAGGCTCGCAAACGAGTGATTCTTGCGTCCAGACACAAACATCTACTTCTCCAAAGGAGTTATTGTTGAACTCCCATATCCTCAAATAATATGTAGAACCGGGTGTCAGTCCGTCAAGTTCAAGAAAAGGCAAAAACCCGGGTCCGCTATCATCATCACAGGCTACCAACTGACTGACTTCATTGCAATCGTCTGCACTGTATACCGCCAGCACGGGGTCAGTTAGATCGCTGCCCGCAACCAGGTCAAACTCGATAATGACCGATTCAACAGGCGCTATAAAACTGGCCCACACATCGCCACCACCGTAACCAACAGTGGGGTCACCGGCGCAGTCAGGAGGCGCCGTAGGGCTTCCAGTTGCGAGGGTATTTGACAACGTTGCAAAATTGCATACTTCTTCAACTGTCAACGTCAATGATTCGCAGGCTTCATCATTGGGGTTATCGCCGGCTAAAGATTCTGTTATGCAAACACTCGTGTAGAAATTATCCAAAATGGTCATGTAGTCGAGTCCGTCATTGGCAAAGCCCTGCGCCCCGCGCTGGCATAGCCCTACACCATGACCGAATACATGTCCGGAAGAACCGCATGAATTCGGAATTTCGCAGCAATCTCCTTCTCCGGCAATGGTGCAGTCAATGTGCCCACTGCAATCGCGGCACACGCAATATGGCAGCGCATTACCGCTAGTGGAACAGTTCGGAGAAGGACTATAAGATCCTTGATTGGCATTTTGCGTTTTCACGCCATTGCAGCGAGCTGAATACAGTGCCTGAATCAGGCTTCCATTGTATAAAATAACCTGGCCTGATGTGGCATAAGATGCTTCGAGGCAAGTAGCCGAGATATTACTGCTGTATGCCTGTCCGCAATTTGCTCCCGAACCGGCACTGAGCCGCCAGAGTCCGAAAGTTCTGGCTGCTACGCTTTGCGCCTTGAGCGCTTCAAACGGAAAAAAGGATCCCATTTCTGCCTGAATGACGCCTGCAAAAAAATCGTCTGTAGGGATGTTTCCCGTGAAACCATTTGAAGGGCAACCATAGCTGTTGTAGCCATCGATCAGATTATCTACAAATACCTCGCCCGGCGGCGCATAGTCACAGTTTCCTGTGAATGCCTCAGGCTCGTAGGGCTGAGGACCGGGATAATCCCCGTGCTGCTCGTTCAGCAGTGGATGTCGAACCTCTGCATCCCAGAACGCTGCGTATGCACTGTACTCGCTTGATGACAATCTTGATGACCACATCGGAACCTCAATGACTGATGTGGCTGCGGCGAGGTGGTGGTGATACATTATTTCGTAGCCTTCAAGAGAGAACCTTAAGACAAAGGGCGCTTCTTCTGAAAAAGTATCGGGCAACTGAGTCACACCGGTTTTACCTGTATAAACGGCGAACTCCGGAGTTGCAGCGAGGGCCTCTTCAATGGACATTACCCTGTCATTTTTGTCATCCAGAAGTAGCCAGCCTTCAACCCGCACGTTCTGCAAGGCCTCTCTTTCAACCAATGAGTAAACCCTCGCTTCTGACTGCGCAAAAGCGCAGGATGCGACAAAAACCATCAAAAAAAGCAGAAGTGTTTTCATGAATGTAGTTAGGTATCTGTTGTTCAGAGCTGTAAAGATAAAGCCAACTTGTACACTCCCCATCTGTTTTTCGATGTAAGCCCTCAAAAAGCATATCCAAAATGCCCATCAGATCGACCAGATCACATACCAGAGTCTCGCCGAAGGTCATCTGTTATAGTCTTTTGTGATTTCATTACCCATACATTGTTTATCATACCGTTAATGAAAAGACACAAAATTCTCGTTTCACTAATCCTGACTTTAATTCAGACCTATGCAGCAGCTCAGATACCTAACAATATCGATCCCGGAAATCCAGGAGGTGAACAAGGCACGTCTTATTTTTGGGATCAACCCGCATTGTATATTTCAGCTTTGACGCTGGTGGTGCTTACAATGCTCATTTTGTGGTATGGAAGCAAGCGCCGAAAGTGATTTTGGTCAAAATTACACGCCGTTACAACACTTTTACCGATCTTGCATGTTCAATCCATCACTGCAAGGAAATGGATCACATACTATGGTATCCGCGTAGCGGATCAGGCAACACATACTTCAACGGACGGCTTCGACGGTTCGCAGACAGTTCAGATGAACATCTGAACTGGGTTCAGGCCAAGGAAACGAAGAATTGCGATTTGGCGAAATTAAAACATCAACGATCCCGAGCTGTTTCAAGTAATAACGAGTCACTACAGGACTTTCTTTTCCGATGCGCACCGGAGCGAACGTTAAGCATCTCCGATCATAGCAGATTTGAGCCTGGTATTGCACTCCTTAAAGAAACCTTCCGGCACATGAGCCACCGCAGAAATTGAAAGGAGCGCCAAAAGCGAAAGTCCATGTTGAGCACGTTCAGCAAACATTACATTCATTTTTTAATCCCTTTGATGCAACACGCACCTCCGTTAGTCGGCTTTAAGCCCCTGTTTAGGGGTAACATTTGCGTGTTATTTCTCAGCCCTTACCTTTGAGGCGAATGACAGACCAGATAGCACACCCCACGGCACAGCATAAACTGCCTACACAGGAAACCCCTGTTCGTTTTACCAATCGTGAACAGAACGACTTCGCGAAAACCCTTCGCAAGCGGGTAAACGACTACTTTAAATCAAAAGGCATCAGCCAGAATGCAAATGCATCGATGGTCGCTAAAACGTTCATCTTGCTCAGTGCATACATCCTGCCCTTTGTGGCCTTGCTCGTATTCACACCTCCATTGTGGGCATCCCTGCTTATTTGGGCTGTGATGGGCTTTGCGCTCGCCGGTATCGGGATGAGCGTAATGCATGATGCGAACCACGGAGCTTATTCCAAAAACCAGAAAGTCAACAAGTGGGTAGGTTACACCCTCCTCATGCTCGGCGGAAACGTGTACAACTGGAAAACACAGCACAATGTGCTGCACCACACCTACACGAATATTGCCGGAAAAGACAACGATATCGATGGTTCTTTCTCGATGCGTTTCGACCCACACCAGCCACACAAGGAGTTCCACAAACACCAGTGGTATTACGCGTTCTTCTTCTACAGCATTATGACACTGTACTGGTGCACAGGGAAAGATTTTGTGCAATTTGTGAAGTATAAAAAAGAGGGGGTCAACAAACAAACCCCGGCACAAAACCGCAAAATGCTCTGGAACATCATTGCTTCAAAAGCAGGTTTCTTTAGCGTTTTTATCGGCTTGCCCCTGCTTGCTGGTATACCCATCGGACAAATACTGCTCGGTTTTTTGATCATGCATATTATTGGTGGACTTGTACTATCACTGATTTTTCAATTGGCTCACGTGGTTGAAGAAACCGAATTCCCGCTGCCTGACGCATCAGGGTCGATGGAGCACTCATGGCTCGTGCATCAGTTGCACACAACAGCCAATTTCGCTCGTGAAAATTTGATTCTCAACTGGTACAGCGGCGGACTAAACCACCAGGTGGAGCACCATTTGTTCCCGAACATTTGTCATGTGCACTATCCGAAAATCGCTCCGATCGTGAAGCAAACCGCAGAAGAGTTCGGCTTCCCTTACAACGAGCACGAAACATTTGGCGGCGCGTTGAAATCGCATGTCAAGATGCTGCGCCGCTTTGGTGCCCCATCGCTTGAAGAGATTGCCAACGGCTAGTCCGTCTGCCGTCTGCCGACAACCGTCTGCCGTCTGCCGTCTGCCGTCTGCCGACAACCGTCTGCTGACTGCTGACAGCTGACTGCTGACTGCTGACTGTTGACTGCTGACTGAAACACAATGAAAGGTGAATGATCGAGGGTTGTTCACCTTTTTTCTTTCCCAATGAAAACTTCCATCTGACAGACATCAACACCGATTGTCATGAGATTTCGCGGTTTTATCGAAAATTACCAATCCTTAATCTTTAACGTAAACTATTGCATTGCGCATGTGGTTATTTTCGCATATCGAAACCTTAACCATGAAAAGCAACGCTCTTTACCTTCTCGTTCTCATAGCATCCTGCGCTTTTGCGCAGCAAGTAAACGCTCAGTGTAGCTCACTGTACTACCCACAATCGGGACGTGTATGGGTCAACCACGACCTCGGCGGATTGCCAAATTATACGAAATACGTGCGATTTAAAATCGACACACCTATTCCTAACCCGAATGTCACGCTCTTCATCTTTCAGAGCCCGAATGGGTTTTTGTCTTATGACCCGGTGAACAACCGCATGGGATACGGCGTTACGCACAACCGACAGGGCTGCAACTGCTGCGGCAATGGCTGTTCATCTACAGAGGGATACACCTTTGCCAGCGGCCTCACACTCAATGAATGGCACACGGTCGCCATTGCTGTTGACAGCAATGACGATGTGACCATAATGCTAGACGGTGTGATTCAATCACCCGTTGGTCCGTCTTTTGACGGATGTTGCAGCGGAAATTACAACTACACGGTTATCGGGAACCTTATCGGCGGAAACAACCCGAGAGGCTTTTATGGATGGATTGACGAAGCAGCGCTCTGGAATACCGAATTGTCAGCCGCAGACCTCATCGCGCTAAATGAGTGCGACGCAGCACCATTAAGCAGCGCCTACGGATACTGGGATTTCAACGAAGGAACCGGGGCCGTAGCCGTAGATCAATCAGGGAATGGCTTTGACGGAAACGTGCAAAGCCTCACATACACGGATGACACAGGCGACTGTTGTGCTGCCGGCTGCACAGATGAGAACGCGGCGAACTATGACCCTTCAGCACTTGAAGACGACGGCTCGTGCATCTTTCCCGGATGTACAGATCAAAGCGCTGACAACTACGATCCGAACGCCAATGAAGATGATGGATCGTGCCTTTTCAACGGCTGCACAAATCCTGTAGCCTGCAACTACGACGCCAATGCCAATTCGGATGACGGCTCATGTATTTTACCCGGGTGTACAGACGATGCCGCATGCAACTATGACCCTCAGGCAGGATGTGATGATGGCTCGTGCGCATATACCATTGACTGCGCAGGAATATGCGGCGGCTCTTTTGTAAATGACGAATGCGGCAATTGCTATGACCCCGCATTGGCCAATGAAACTGTTGAAGTGATCTTTGATTATACCGGTTCTGCACAGTCATGGGTTGTTCCTGAAGGGGTGACCCAGGTTACGTTTGATGTTTATGGTGCACAGGGAAGCGACCAGGCGCATGGTGGCTGGGGCGGACGTGCCAGTGGATCGCTCAATGTGAACAGTGGAGACGAATACCTTATTTATGTTGGGGGTAGCGGCTGGACAGGCGGCTGGAATGGAGGTGGCAACCTCGCCTCAGGAAATGAAAGACGCGGAGGAGGTGCCTCAGACATCCGTCATGGAGGAGCCTCGCTCACAGACCGCATCATCGTTGCCGGAGGTGGCGGTGTGCGCGGCAATGCCACAACTTCAGGCTGCAACAGTACCGATATTCCGATCACTGGTGGCGCCGGAGGCGCCGAGACAGGTGAAACCGGTGGCAACGGCGGAACCGCAACAGGCGGAACCGGCGGCACCCAAAATGCCGGTGGTTCACCCGGTTCAGGAAACATTGGGTCAGGAACCCCCGGAACCCTCGGAGCCGGAGGTAACGGCTTTAGCAACGACGCCTTCGGAGGCGGAGGCGGAGGTTACTACGGAGGCGGCGGAGGTGGCACTTCCGGCGGATGCAACCGCGGCGCCGGAGGCGGCGGCTCTAACTACATTGGAGGTGTAACCCCTATACTCTCCGAAAGCGGGGTAAATGAGGGCAGCGGACAGATCATCATTTCGTATAACATAGCAAATGTACCCGATTGTGTTCTTGGATGCACTGACGATAACGCTGACAATTATAACGCTGAGGCAACCAATGACGATGGCTCGTGCATATACCTTGGCTGTACCAACGAACAGGCTGACAATTATGACCCCAATGCAAACCAGGATGACGGGTCGTGCATTTTCTCAGGGTGCACAGATCAAAGCGCTGACAACTACGATCCGAACGCCAATCAAGACGATGGGTCTTGTATTTTCAGCGGCTGCACCAACCAGCAAGCTGACAATTATGACCCTGTAGCCAATCAGGACGATGGCTCGTGCATCTTCTCAGGTTGCACCGACAGCGGCGCAGACAACTATGACCCCATAGCCAACCAAGACGACGGATCATGCATTTTCTCAGGTTGCACAGATGAGAATGCAGATAACTATGATCCACAAGCGAACAACGAAGATGGTTCATGCATCTACCTCGGCTGCACTGACCTGGAGGCCGCTAATTACGATGCGTCTGCAAATCAAGACGACGGCTCGTGTATTTACCCGGGTTGCACAAATGATGCAGCAGTCAACTATGACCCCCAGGCCAATCAGGACGATGGCTCTTGCATCATTGAGGGCTGTACATATGAAAATGCAGTGAACTACAACGCTGAGGCCAATAAAGATGACGGAACCTGCATTTTCCCTGACTGTCCTGCCCCCTCAGGATGCACAGACCAGCTGGCATGCAACTATAGCCCCATTGCAATAACCGATGACGGAAGCTGTACTTACGATTGCTTCGGCTGCACATATACCACAGCTGACAACTATGATCCGGCAGCCACCGTTGACGACGCCAGTTGTATATTCACGGCAGGTTCGGAATTCTGCGCAGATGGCACTACCTGGGATAGTGAAACAGAGACATGCATCCCTCTGCCTGATACTTGTCCGGAAGACTTCAACGATGACGGTCTCGTCAATTCAAGCGATTTGTTGTTCTTCCTCGGGCGCTTTGGTGGAAGCTGTGAATAAAATAGAACACCTCAGCAACCCTTTCTGACCAGAAGAAAGACCTTAAGCCGAAAAACCCAAAGCGATGAACCTATCCGTTCATCGCTTTTTTATTGCCTAATCAAAGCCAAAAACAACCCACTGGTCGAAAGTATCGACCGACTGCCGGTCAGTGCCGTTTACCCTATTGAACGCACTGCTAAAGTGCTTCAGCCCTGCTTAACCAGGTACATCTATATATATCGCCCACGGGCACTTAAGCCGACTCTTTGAGAAGAGTCGGCTTGTACCTATTTCCGAAAATCCTACAAAGGCATCAGACAAAGCGACGTCACCTCTGCTGATGTGGGGCGTAACAACTGACATGCTGTAAAAAAGCAGCATTTGTTTAACCCTTCACTAATCATCAAGGATTATGAAAATACAATTATCCACTCTCATGAGCGCCGTCATTATCTTTTGCGCGCTCATTAATCAATTGCAGGCGCAAACGTCGTCTCTCTATGACTTCAACACGCCCGGTGAGCTGGCTGAAAACTTCAATCAAACCAGCAACAGCACCAACATTTCACAATCTACCAATACAGGGATTGGAGGTACAGGAGCCATCAACGTCACAAATGGTTCCACGAACGATGTCTTCACTACCCAGGAGGGCTACAGTTTAGGCGTAACCGGTTCTGAATACGTTTTTGAATCATATATCAAAAGTGTGTGGAATTCGGGCTACAGCGGACTCGGTTTTACCAATAATTCGCCCGCTATTGCCTCAGGTAGTTTTCCCTACCGACCAAACATTGGTTTAGGCATTTCAGTACACGGCGGAGGTTATGTCTTCCATAATAATGGTGAAAACATATTTGGGAGTTGGGCGAGCGGCGAGCCTGCAGGTGTTACCGTCGTGAAACATGCAGCTATATTCGACCTACTGAACAACGGTTCTCCGGATGACTGGTACCGCGTGGTTTTCACAATCAATCGGGTTTCTCCAACCACCTATGACATGCGCGTCGAAATATGGCCCGCATATACCGATGGTACCCTGATCTATCCTGACGAGGCCAACGCCATCATGGAAATGAACGGCATTGAGAATGCAGACATTACTGACTCTGACATCCTCTACAGTTACTTCAGCTTCTCAGGAAGCCGTGTTTCTGATTTTGATAACTACTCTATCAACCTCGCCGGCGGTGCTACCGTTGTTGAAGCTGGAGCGCCTGTGGTATTCACCAACAGCTCTTCATTTGACAACAATGTGATTACAGTGAACGGCAATGCTGCCAACGACAACGGTTCAGCAATTACGGATCGTGGCATTGTGTACGCCACAACAAATGATCCTGACCTGAATGACAATGTGGTTCAAGCTGGCAGCGACGTCGGCGAGTTTACCGCGTCAACGCCGTCACTCGGTGAAGGCACCTACTATGTCAGAACATATGCTGTGAACGAAGTTGGTACATCATACGGATCAGAAGTAACTTACACTGTAGAAGCACCGGAAGTTCCCGGTTGTACAGACGCTGAGGCATGTAATTTCAATTCTGATGCCACCACAGATGACGACTCATGCTCCTACCCCGAAGAAAACTACCTCGATTGCGAAGGCAACTGCCTCAACGATGCCGATGAAGACGGTGTGTGTGACGAGATTGAAGTACCTGGTTGTACCGATGAAGCTGCATGTAACTTCGTCGCAGAAGCGACGGATGACGACGACTCATGCTCCTACCCCGAATTCACCCTGAACCTGACTCAACCCGATTGCGAGAACGCCACAGGAAGCGCATCGATTGACATCCCGCTCGGAGATGCCCCTACACCCGTCGATTACTTCCCGGCCAATGAGCCGTATGTAATGGGCTATGGATTAAATGACTTTGTTGAACTGTCCATTGGCAATGAATGGTTCTTCTTAGAATCATGGTTTGATTATCACAATGTAGTTGACTACCAACCTGTGACCATTAATCCCGGGGAGCCTCTTGCGATTGAATTCTGGTACCCCTTCTTCGGCTCACAGGAGGTCGGTATTGGTATCGACATCGATGGCGACGGTCATTTCTACGGACCTGATGAGGTTTTGCTCTACGATTGGGGTATCCCTTACTACACTTTTGTCGATATCCCTGAAAATCTCTCGCCAGGTGACTATAACCTGCGCATCCTCGTAGGTGATTTTGTAGATTACCAACTGGAATACGTTGATTATTATGACGACGGCCTCTCTGCTGATTTCCTCGTGCAGGTTGAAGACGAGGAACCACAACCCCTCTATCAGGTAGAATGGTCTGACGGGTCAACAGCTAATACCTTCGGCGATTTAGAACCGGGAACGTACTCTGTAACTGTATTCAACGATCAATGTACAACCACTGAGTCGTTCGAAATCAGCGCTCCACTCGAAGGCTGCACAGACGAATCAGCGTGTAACTTTAATCCGGAGGCAGCGTGCGATGACAACTCCTGCGAATACGCAGCACAGGGCTTCGACTGCGAAGGCAACTGCCTCCACCAGGCGGTAGATACAGACGCGCTCACGAGTACACTCTGGCTGTACTCGCAAGTCAACTGCGAAACCCAGGAGCTTATTGAATCAACTATGTTATGGACCTTCGATGATCAGGGTCTGATCTACCTCATTTTTGAGAACGAAGAGCCGATTAATATCGGTGGTTACGCTACAGACGGATGTACCATTGACCTTCTTGACGCAGTGGGCGAAAACAACGTCATCTACCAGAACGGAAATCTCTTCTGGGATAACACTGACAACAGCGGTAATTGCTACCTATGGACACCGGTACCGGAAGGATGTACCGACGAAACCGCTTGTAACTTCGACCCTGAAGCTGACTTTGACGACGGATCATGCACCTACCCAACTGAAGACTACCTCGATTGCGAAGGCAACTGCCTCAACGATGCCGATGAAGACGGTGTGTGTGACGAGATCGAAATTCCAGGTTGTACCGATGAAGCTGCATGTAACTTCGTCGCAGAAGCGACGGATGACGACGATTCATGCGCCTACCCAACTGAAGACTACCTCGATTGCGAAGGCAACTGCCTCAACGATGCCGATGAAGACGGTGTGTGTGACGAGATTGAGGTACCTGGCTGTACCGATGAGTCTGCATGTAACTTCGTCGCAGAAGCGACGGATGATGACGATTCATGCGCCTACCCAACTGAAGACTACCTCGACTGCGAGGGCAACTGCATCAACGATGCCGATGAAGACGGTGTGTGTGACGAGATCGAAATTCCAGGTTGTACCGATGAAGCTGCATGTAACTTCGTCGCAGAAGCGACGGATGATGACGATTCATGCACCTACCCTGCCGAAGACTACCTCGATTGCGAGGGCAACTGCCTCAACGATGCTGACAATGACGGCGTATGCGACGAAATTGAGGTACCTGGCTGTACCGATGAAGCTGCATGTAACTTCGTCGCAGAAGCGACGGATGACGACGACTCATGCACCTACCCAACTGAAGACTACCTCGACTGCGAAGGCAACTGCATCAACGATGCCGATGAAGACGGTGTGTGTGACGAGATTGAAATTCCAGGTTGTACCGATGAAGCTGCATGTAACTTCGTCGCAGAAGCGACGGATGACGACGACTCATGCACCTACCCAACTGAAGACTACCTCGATTGCGAAGGCAACTGCATCAACGATGCCGATGAAGACGGTGTGTGTGACGAGATTGAAATTCCAGGTTGTACCGATGAAGCTGCATGTAACTTCGTCGCAGAAGCGACGGATGACAACGGTACCTGCTTCTACGCAGAGCCCGGCTTCGATTGCGAAGGCAACTGCCTCTCAGCCGGTATCGATAACGCTACAATTGTCAATACATTCTGGGAGATCGGAGTGGCAGACTGCGAAACAGGTGAGTTCATCATGGAAGACGGCAATGTCGTCATTGACTTCCTGCCAAGTGGATATTATGAAGTAATTTACATCAATGAAGGTGAAAGCGAGTTTGGCGAGTGGTCTACAAATGGCTGCACCATCACCTTTGACGGTTACTTTGTGATGACGGGTGACAGCAACGCCTTCTTTGGCAGCGATATCGAGTGTATTGCGATGATACCGCTCGCAAGCGGCTGCACAGATCCAATCGCCTGTAACTTTGATCCAGAAGCTGAGTACGATGATGACTCTTGCTACTACACAGTAGATACCTACTACGATTGTGACGGCGTTTGTCTCAATGATGCAGATGAAGATGGCGTTTGCGATGAGCTTGAAATTCAGGGATGTACAGATGTGACTGCCTGTAATTTCGTCGCAGAAGCGACGGATGATGACAACTCCTGTGAGTACGCAGATGACTTCTTTGATTGCGAGGGCAATTGCCTGAACGATGCAGACGGAGACGGCGTGTGCGATGAACTCGAAGTGGAAGGCTGCACCGATGAAAACGCATGCAACTACGATCCTGAAGCATCCGAAGACGATGGTAGCTGCTTTACTCCGGTTGAAGGTAACATCGCCGGTTCCGTTCAGGTGCTCGCATTCGCTACTGAAAGTTACACCTACCCTTCAACGGGTGAGTATGAAGTTGTCTGGACTGTCGATAATGGCACCATTCTCAGCGGCCAGGGAACCGCAGTCATCGAAGTGATTTGGGATGAAGGCTTTAGCGGATACGTGAGAGCATACGAACTCCTCGGAGACTGTGAAGGACCGGAAGCTGAGCTCCGGGTGACCATCTTCGGCACGGTACATGTTGACGAGATGAGCGATGCAAGCCTTTCAGTCTATCCGAACCCTTCAAACGGATGGGTCACGGTTGACGCAGAAAACCTCACTGCACCGGCCCAGCTCGAAGTTCTCGACGCTTCCGGGCGCCTGGTGCACCAGCAAACTGTCAACAGGCACTGCCGTATTGCAGCTCGCTCACCTGGCAGATGGTAACTATATCGTGAAGCTCAACACTTCAAATACGATCATCACAGAACACCTGCTGATTCGTAAATAGTATTGAATTACTAAGCATCTGAAAAGAGGGCTTCGGCCCTCTTTTTTTTCGTTTCGAACAATACCACTCGTCGAAATTAAACGCTTGTCAGTGATATTCTTACAACCTTCAGAGACACGCGCAGGTATCTTCATCCCTGAAATTGAGTTTTATTCTCTGACACCCCTTAAAGTAAAGCCTATGCTGCAATTCAATTCCTCAAGTGCGCGTATTGTGAACTCTGCACGTGCCATGGCAGAATGCCTCGAAATCGCCACTGAAAACCAACCTGAAAAGGCTGACCTCATCATCTTTAACGCCTCCATCGGCCATGATTTTAATTCACTGCTGCGCGAAGCGCAGAGGCTTTCACCCAACGCGCAGATAGTAGGTGCCAGTTGCTGTGGAGTAGTTGGTAAAGAAGGCGTGAGCGAATCAATGAAAGATATCGCCGTGATGACGGTACAAGGAAGCGAATTCGGTGTAGCTTCCGTCGATGGGTTTTACGGGCACAACGCCTACGAGAAAACAGTAGCATTGGCTGAAGAACTCAAAAGAAAGGCTCCGGGTGCCACCATGGTGAACTTTTTGTGCAGCGGAATTGATACCAATAACAGTGCGTGCCTTCAGGCATTCACTGATGTTTTAGGAGAAGATGTCACCATTTTCGGAGCCACCTCTTCTGACAATATGAAGGGATACCTCAGCTATGAGGTGGCCAACAATGAGGTGCGGCAACACAGCGCATGGGCCGTCGCTTTTAATGACCCCAGCCTGAAGATTGTCACAGGCGCAACACATGGCTTCGTTGCTGTTGGCGAACCTTTGAAAGTGACCAAATCAGAGAATCACGTCATAAAAGAGCTGAATGGCAAGCCGGCATGGCAAGAATATACCCACCACCTCGGCTTATCATCTGATGTTGACTGCGGTGAAACCATCCCGATTGGTGCACTGGGTGAAGCCCTGAGCGAAGACCTTGCCAATGAATATGGTAATCGTCATATATTGAGGGTGGTAACTTCATTTGAAGGCAACGACATGTATTACGCCACCGATTGCCCTGAAGGTACATCGCTTTGGTTAACGAAACGCGACGAAGAACTAATCTTCTCTGATATGGATCGCCTCACAAAATTACTGAGAGAGCAAGTGGGTAATGGCCAGGCGGTGGCTATATTCCATGCTGACTGTCTCGCCCGCGGTCGTTCTCTGTTTGGCAGAATTATGAAAGAAGAACTTGTAGGTAAAATGCAGCACCCCTTTCACGTCAACGGTGAGTGTCCGCCCTGGCTCGGTATGTACGGTTTCGGAGAATTTGCCAGACTCGGGGGTAAAAACACCTTCCACAATTACACTACGGCACTCTATGTGATCTATCGCCAGTATTAATTTCAGATGGATTACAAAAACCTGTACGAACAACTACTGAAATCACATGAGGCTCTCCAGTTGAGGGTTACCCAATTCTCGAAAGTGGAGCAAGATCTCATCCAAACGCGTGACCTGCTTGATCAGGAGGCGTTAATGTACAGGCGCATGAGCAGGTTTAACCTGAAAGCGATCGATAAAGATGAGCCACAAGATCTGCTTCAACTCATCGTTGAAAGTATTATTGACATCTTCGAGGTAGAGGCCGCAGTTGCCTTCTACATTTGCCCGGAAGGTCAAAGAATGTCTGAATCAGAAGGGGTTGAACTTGAACCACCAAAACGGTGGCAGCTCTTCGCTGACATTTGCGATGCTCCTCACCACAAACCTAATGAATCAGGCATTTTATTTCCTTATGACCTCCCAAATCCCATGAATGTTGAATTCATGCACCAGGCGTTTGTATATCACAAAACGGATAATGCAAGTCAAAATGAGCTCATGCTGATCGCTTTCAACTCTGTGGCAAAAAAACAATGGTACACAAAACTCGATCCTCGTCATAACCCCATTTTCACAATCTACGGGCAAATAGCCGAAGCACTGCTGGTGAAATCTGAAATCAATAAAGCCCTCGCCCGGCAAAACGATGAACTGACCAAAGCCAACAGGGAGCTCGACCAATTTGTATACAGTGTCTCCCACGATCTCAGATCGCCCCTTCTCGCCATAAAAGGAATTCTCGATCTTCTTCAAACAGAACAACACGAAGACACAAAAAACAAGTACTTCGAGCTGGCAACTGACAGCATTGAGCGACTTGACAACAGCATTGAGGAAATTCTCAACTATTCGAGAAATGCCAGGGTAGATGTAAGTCCGACCTCCTTCGATCTAATCAAACTCATCCGTGAAACGGTTGATGCGAACCGCCACAGCAGTTCGGGCAGGGTGTCGGTTTCTTATGAAACTCCCGCCGATCTGATGGTGCATACTGATCACATCAGACTCACGGTTATTCTGAGAAACCTCATCAGCAATGCACTCAAGTACGGCGCAGATCAAAATGGTCACACCAAGATCAGAATCCGCACTGAAAGCAGCTCACCCGGAACCAAAGTCTTTATCAGAGACTTTGGCCCCGGTATAAAAGAAGAAATCATGCCCCGCATTTTTGACATGTTTTATAGAGGCACAACCGCTTCTCGCGGTTCAGGCCTCGGACTCTACATTGTCAAAGAAACCGTGACGAAGCTGGGCGGCACCGTAAAAGCAAGAACGATGTCTTCCGGAGGTACGGAATTCGAAGTGTTTATACCCGAAAACAAATAGAATGACCAGAATCGTTCTCGTCGATGACGACCGCACCATAAACATCATTCACGCTGCCATCATCCGGCGCTTTCGCGCCGATATAGAAATTGTCAGCTACGAATCAGCCACGAAAATGCTCGATGACCTGGAATCCCTGCTTACACCTAACTTTGACAAGCTTATATTTCTCATCGACATCAATATGCCTGAAATCAGCGGATTCGATTGCATTCACAAATTAGACGCCACATCACCTGACCTGCATCATCGAGCCAGCCTGTACCTGCTGACTTCATCGCTCGATGAACGCGACAGAGCCATGGCCAAAATGGATCCCAAAATTCGTGAGATGCTCGCAAAACCACTTGATGATCATACCTTGAAACGGATTCTCTAGCCCCATATTCAGTCCCTTACGGTATTTATCCCGGGCGGTTCAACAAAAGAAAAAGAGCTGCTTTACAGGCAACCATACAATGAAGTTTTCGTTATCTTTAATGAAAGCAATACTATTGCGCTGCAGTCTCTGCGCGCCTGACCTTGATCAAAATTTCTCTGCTATGACAAAAGGCTACTCATTGTCTACATTGATTGGTACGCTCTTACTTACAATCAGCTTGTTTTTCTTATCCGGCGCATCATCCAGCGCCCAAGAGCACTCCGTTGCGAAACAATGGAATGAAGTACTACTGCAATCGATTCGAAACGACTTCGCACGACCTACTGTGCACGCCCGAAACCTATGGCACTCATCCGTCTTAATGTATGATTGCTTCGCAGCATACGACCCGGAATCTGAGCCCTACTTCCTCGGCCGTGAAATCTCCGGTTTTGAATGCCCGTTCGATGGCGTTCCCTCGCCTGAAGACATTCAGGCAGCGCAAGAAGAGGCCATGAGCTATGCCATGTATCGCCTGATCTTGCATCGCTTTGCGAATGCCCCAGGAATCGCAGAAATTAATTTTCTAACCAACCAGCTCATGGCAGACCTCGGCTATGATCCTGATTTCACTTCTACCGACTACACCACCGGAGATCCGGCTGCCCTCGGAAACTACCTTATCGAGCAGATGATAGCGTTCGGACAACAAGACGGCTCAAATGAGCAGATGAACTATGGAAATACCTACTATTTCTCGGTGAATCAACCGCTCGATATGGGTGCTCCCGGCAATCCCGACGTTGTAGACCCTAACCGCTGGCAACCTTTAGTTGTAGAAGGGGCCCTCGATCAAGCTGGCAATCCCGTCAATCCTATTCTAGACTTTCTATCTCCTGAATGGGGTGATGTCGTTCACTTTGCCCTCGATGAAAGCGACCTGACAGTAAAAGAGCGAGATGGATTCGATTGGAACGTGTACGTAGACCCGGGTGATCCGCCATACCTCGATCAAGGATCGGGCGAAGGACTCGAGTCGTTGTGGAAATGGGGGCACATCCTCGTAGCCATCTGGCAGTCGCACCATGACCCGTCTGACGGTGTCGTCTGGGATGCCTCGCCAAACACCATCGGAAACAACCCCGAACTGCCGACCACTTTCGAAGAGTTTCTAGATTTCTATAATTTCTTCGATGGCGGTGATGCCAGCCAGGGCTATGACGTCAATCCCGCTACCGGTGAGCCTTACGAGCAACAGTTGATACCGCGCGCAGACTACACGCGCATCCTGGCTGAGTTTTGGGCCGATGGGCCTGACTCCGAGACTCCTCCCGGACACTGGTTTACGATATTGAATGAGGTAAATGACCACCCCATGCTCGAAAAACGCTGGAATGGGCAAGGCCCGGTGCTTAGCGATCTTGAGTGGGATATTAAAACCTACTTCACCCTCGGTAGTGGCATGCATGATGCAGCCGTTGCCGCATGGAGTGTCAAAGGTTTCTATGACTACTCACGTCCGGTTTCAGCCATACGCCACATGGCGGAGATGGGGCAATGTTCAGATCCTATGCTGCCCAACTTCCACCCAGACGGCTTCCCGCTGATTCCGGGTTACATCGAACTGGTACAGCAGGGTGATGAACTCGCCGGCGATAACGATGAGAATGTCAATGAGATCAAACTCTTCACCTGGAGAGGACCTGATTTCATCGATGATCCGCTGACAGATGCCGCAGGTGTAGGTTGGATTCTGGCAAAAAATTGGTGGCCCTACCAGCGTCCAACCTTCGTGACCCCACCGTTCGCAGGTTACGTATCCGGTCACTCAACCTACTCGCGCACCGCAGCCGAAATCATGACCCTCATGACCGGTGACCCTTACTTCCCGGGTGGAATGAGCCAGTTCCCGGCTCCACAGAATGAATTTCTCGTGTTTGAAGAAGGTCCTTCAGTAGATGTAGAACTCCAGTGGGCAACGTACGTAGACGCCTCAGACCAGTGCAGCCTCAGCCGCATCTGGGGGGGGATCCACCCACCGGCTGACGATATTCCAGGCCGCATCATGGGCAAGCATATCGGACCAAAAGTCTACGACAAGGCCACGTCATACTTCACTTCGGAGTCTCCCCGAGTCGTATCTGTTGACACAGACCTTCCGGTCATCAACGAAGCTGCTGCAGGCGGCACCTTCACAGTAACGGTCGCATTCGATCAAAACATGGACACCTCGGTTGAGCCTGTGATTACCTATCCATTTGATGACCCTGAAGCCAATACCCTGACGCTCCTGAGCAGCGAGTGGAGCGATGCTTCAACGTATGCCATTACTTATGAGGTTGCCGATACTGACGAAGAACTGTCAAATATCTACCTCCAGATCACCGATGCCGTTGACCCCGACGGTAACACCCAGGAGCCGTTTGTAGAAGACTTCGTTTTCGAAGTTGATACCCGCGCCCCTGAAGTAGCTGAAACCGCTGCACCGGTCTTGATCGCAGATGCCAATGCTGGTTCAACCGTCTCCTTCGCCTACACCTTCGATGAAGCCATGCAAGAAGATGTTGATCTACAGCTCACATTCCTTGGCGGCGACCCGCTCGCAAACAGCCTCACCTTCAACGCCCTCCTCAGCGGTTGGAACGGCAACACCTACGAGGCAGTGTTTGATGTAGCAGATGCCAACGAAGAGATTTCAGGTCTCACAATTGAAGTTTTCTCAGCCACTGATGAAGCTGGTAACGTGATGCTCGCCGGCACCTTCGGCGAGGCTTTCGTCATCGACACACGCAACCCGGTGCTCACTTCTGCCTCGCCTTCAGCAACCCTCATCAACGACGCTGAAGCCGGCAATGTGCTTGAAATCAACCTCACCTTCGATGAGGAAATGAATACCGAAACCACACCGATAGCACAAGTAAGCGAAGGAGACCCTTTCGCGGCAAGCCTCACGCTCGAACCTGATGCCGGTGGTTGGACTGATGCACAGAATTACACCATTGTCTACACTGTCAACGATGCCGAAGAAGAGTTCGATAACCTCGAATTTCTTTTCAACGAAGCCACAGACGTGCACGGCAACCTGGTGAGTCCTGATAACTTCAGTGAATTCATCAGCATTGATACCCGCAACCCGGAAGTACAAAATGCGGCCATTTCTGAAAACGTGATCAGTGATAACGACGCTGGAACTGCCGGTTTGTCGGTAGAAATCACCTTTGATGAACCTATGAATACTGACGGAAGTTACGAGCCAATATTTAGTGAAGACACTCAGGGATCCTTCGAATTCAATGCCCAGGCAAGCGACTGGACAGATGCCAGTACCTTTCTCGCAATTTTCGATGTGATAGACCAGAACGTTGAAATTGACGCACTTGCTATATCTATCAGCGACGCCGAAGACGCATCCGGTAACCCCTTGACTCAGTTATTCGAACTTGGTGACATCTCCGTAGATACCCGAAATCCTGAAACGGTGATCCTCAGTGCGAGTGATTATATGATCGACATTGAAGATGTGGGTACAGGCAGCTTCAGCATTCTGGGAATTTTTGATGAAAACATGAATCAAAACATTGCTCCGTTCGTGCTCTTCCCGGTTGAAAATCCGAACACAACCATTGCACTCAACACGGATGCATCCGGATGGCTGAACAGCACTACCTATGAAACCGTATACGACGTGGTTGATACTGAAAATACGGTTGAAAACATTGACGTCGTTGTGACAGGGGCCGTTGACCTCGCAGGTAACCTGCTGGTGCAGGCTGAGTACCTTGACTTCTTTGATATTGACATGACCACGGTAGGTATCAATGGTATCGACGAAGACGCCTTCAGCCTCTTCCCCAATCCGCTGCGTGCCGGACAAGACCTCATGCTCACCCTTGGAAAATCACAGGCCACATGGAATATCTCGTTGTTCTCAGGTAACGGACAGATGCTGGGTGACTGGCAATCAGTGCAGACTGAGAACGGTTTGTTCCGCATTCCTACAGCTGACCTTGCTGCCGGGGTGTACCTGATCGCCATTTCAGGAAAAGACAAAAGCCATACGGTTCGATTCGAGATCGTGCGCTAAAGCACTGCAAAACCAAGACCTGATTAGGGTTTCTCTGTAAGTAGCAGTACTCATCAGAGAAACCCTTCTTATTTTTACCAAAACTGCTCATCCATGCATACCCGCCGGCTGCTCGTCATTTCGTCTTTCTGCTTATTGTTTGCTCCCAATGCCATCAGCCAGGAATACTCCGTTGCCCATGAATGGAACGAAGCATTGCTCGAAGCCATTCGCAATGACTTTGCACGTCCCACTGTACATGCCCGCAATCTCTTCCACTCGTCTGTCGTAATGTATGACGCGTGGGCGGCCTACGACACGCTTTCTGCGCCGTATTTTCTCGGTGAAACACTCAATGGTATTGAAATTCCTTTTGAAGGTGTTCCGGAGCCTGATGACCTCGCAGAAGCGAGGGATGCCGCCATTAGCTATGCCGCTTACCGTTTGCTTCGTCACCGCTTCCAGTTCTCGCCCGGGGCGCCATTGACCATTCCTACCTTCGACAACCTCATGCTCGATATGGGCTATGACACCTCCTTCATTTCCACAGATTATCTCTCCGGTGAGCCTGCAGCGCTTGGTAATTATATCGCTGAGCAAATGATCGACTGGGGTATGCTAGACGGTGCCAATGAGCAGGCGGATTATGCAAACACCTATTACCTGCCGGTCAATGATCCCCTCGATATGACACTGCCCGGAATCTCCGGTCTCGATGACCCCAACAGATGGCAGGCCCTCGAATTGCCGCAGTTCATCGATCAGGCAGGAAACCCGTTTACGGATACCCCTCCGTTTCTCAGCCCCGAGTGGGGCAATGTGGTGCCCTTCGCACTGGCTGACTCTGTTAAAACAACCTACCAACGCGACGGAAACCTCTATCATGTCTACCACGATCCCGGTCCTCCCCCGCTGATTGACACTCTCGGAGCACGTGAAAACGACGAAGCATACCGATGGGGGTTCTCGCTGGTCAGTATCTGGCAGTCTCACCATGACCCGTCTGACGGTGTGCTTTGGGATATCTCCCCCGCAAGCATCGGAAATGTGCAGTCACTGCCTCAGTCTTACGACGAATACCCTGAATTCTACGACCTCGAAAACGGCGGCGATGCCGGTATCGGGCACCCCGTAAACCCGGCTACCGGTCAACCTTATGAGCCGCAAATTGTACCACGCGCAGATTATGCGCGCGTGCTCGCCGAATTCTGGGCCGATGGTCCCGATTCTGAAACCCCTCCCGGACATTGGTTCACCATTCTCAATACCGTAAGCGACCACCCACAATTTGAGAAGCGCTGGCGTGGTCAGGGGCCTGAGCTTGACAACCTCGAATGGGATGTAAAAGCCTACTTCACCCTTGGCGGTGCGGTGCACGACGCGGCGATTGCCGCCTGGAGTGTGAAAGGTTGGTACGACTACCTGCGTCCGGTGAGCGCCATCCGCTTTATGGCGGATCAAGGCCAGAATACCGATATGGACCTACCATCATTCAATGCCGGTGGCATCCCGCTGGTAACGGGGTTGATTGAATTGGTAGAAACCGGGGATCCACTAGCCGGTGAAAACAACGAAAACGTAGGTAAAATCAAGTTATTCACCTGGCGCGGCCCCGATTACATCGAAGATCCAATGACCGATGCCGCCGGTGTTGGCTGGATTCTGGCTGACAACTGGTGGCCCTACCAGCGCCCGACATTCGTGACACCTCCTTTCGCAGGATACGTTTCAGGTCACAGCACCTATTCACGCGCGGCAGCAGAGGTGATGACCCTGATGACGGGTGATGCATTTTTCCCGGGCGGAATGGGTGAGTTTGATGCCCCGCAAAACGAATTCCTCGTCTTTGAAGAAGGTCCTTCTCAAAACCTCATCCTGCAATGGGCTACCTACCGCGATGCCTCTGACCAGTGCAGCCTCAGCCGCATCTGGGGTGGTATTCACCCACCGGCAGACGATATTCCGGGACGGATCATAGGTATGAAAGTGGGCATCAACGCCTTTGACCACGCGGTTGAATACATTGAATCAGGACTCCCTCGTGTGCTCGAAGTAAATGCATCTGAAGAGGTCATCAACAGCCTTATGGCCGGCAATACGTTTACGATAGAAGCCGTTTACGATCGGGAGATGGATACCGGTGTACTCCCGACAATTGAACTCATAACAGGCAATGCAGATCAGGTCCTGACAGATCCGGAGTATGATTGGGTCAGCAGTGACACGGTACAGGTCGCATTTACCATCGCCAATGCGGGTATTGACATCAATGCTGTGACCGTTGCCGTGAGCGGAGGACAAGATGCGGAAGGGCTTCCTGCCGTCGGTATTGAAGAACCGAATGCCTTCAGCATTGATCAGCTTGCACCGGGCTTTCAGTCTGCCGATCCTGAGGTAGCTGTGGTGAACGAATCATTCGATGGCTCCATCGTTGAGGTCGATCTCTTCTTCACTGAACCCATGCGCACTGAGAGTCCGCTGCAACTTCAGCTTGACCAAGAAGTCAGCGATGCGACTGCGGCAGAAGCCGGTGAATGGCTCACTCCTTTCCAGTGGCGACAGCCGTTTTTAGTCACAGATACCGATCTCGAGGCGGAGAATTTCATCATCGATCTGTCTGATGCCTTTGATGCTGCAGGCAATCCATTGGCTGACCCCAGTTTCAACGCCAACTGGTCGATTGATTTGCGCCAGCCCGAGATTGGCTTTGCTTCACCTTCGACCTTCACCGTGACTGCCGCAGCGATCGACACCGGATTTGAGCTCTTCTTCGCCTTCGATGAGGCCATGGATACCTCGGTTGAGCCGGTGATTACCCTTGAGCCGGACGATGACACAGGCATGCTGACCGTGGTTGAAGCAACCTGGCTCAATCCGTTCAATTTCCACGTGACCTATGCTGTTGAGGATTCGCCCGTTTCAGACGCGTTGATTGATGTGTTCGTCGCAGAAGCGACGGATGCGGCCGGCAACGTGATGGCACCGGCGAGCTACCCTGAATTCTTCATGATTGACCTCGACGGAACCAACGTAGAGGAAGAGACACTCTCTGAATTGAACCTCTACCCTGTTCCGCTTCTAGAAGGACAAGCACTGATGGTGCAAACCGGCGAACTTCGTCTCGACTGGGAGCTGTACGATTCAAGAGGCAAATTGGTACTGAACGGCAACAGCAACGGTAGTGACCCGCTCATTCTTCCAACCGAAGCGCTGAGCGCCGGCAGTTACCTGATGCGGTTCAGCACCGACACTACCTCGCGAACCTTGCGGTTTGTGGTGAAGTAACATGTTTATTGCTGATTTCAAAGTGCTGATTGATGATGTCGTCTGCATGCTTAGGGACGCATTAAATACGGCCCTACTCCATCTGAAGAGAGCCCTTTCGTATGGATTTGACAAAACAAGTCTCCCCTGGAATCAGGGGAGATGTCCGCCGCATGCGGCGGACAGAGGGTCTTTCGAGTCGCTCCGGAAATTCACCTGCTCAACCTCTCAGCCCCGCATCTGCGGGCAGCTCTCTCATCTGAGGAGAGCCTTATTCGTATGGATTTGACAAAACAAGTCTCCCCTGGAATCAGGGGAGATGTCCGCCGCATGCGGCGGACAGAGGGGTCTTTTCGAGTCGCTCCGGAAATTCACCTGCTCAACCTCTCTGCCCCGCACCTGCGGGGCAGCTCTCCTCATCTGAGGAGAGCCTTATTCGTATGGATTTGACAAAACAAGTCTCCCCTGGAATCAGGGAGATGTCGCCGCATGCGGCGGACAGAGGAGTCTTTCGAGTCGCTCCGGAAATTCACCTGCTCAGCCTCTCAGCCCCGCATCGACGAGGCAGTCTCCTCATCTCAGGAGAGCCTTATTCGTATGGATTTGACAAAACAAGTCTCCCCTGGAATCGGGAGATGTCCTGCCGCATGCGGCGGACAGAGGGATCTTTCGAGTCGCTCCGGAAATTCACCTGCTCAACCTCTCAGCCCCGCACCTGCGAGGCAGCTCTCCTCATCTCAGGAGAGCCTTATTCGTATGGATTTGACAAAACAAGTCTCCCCTGGAATCAGGGGAGATGTCCGCCGCATGCGGCGGACCGAGGGGTCTTTTCGAGTCGCTCCGGAAATTCACCTGCTCAACCTCTCAGCCCCGCACCTGCGGGGCAGCTCTCCTCATCTGAGGAGAGCCTTATTCGTATGGATTTGACAAAACAAGTCTCCCCTGGAATCAGGGGAGATGTCCGCCGCATGCGGCGGACAGAGGGGTCTTTTCGAGTCGCTCCGGAAATTCACCTGCTCAACCTCTCAGCCCCGCACCTGCGGGGCAGCTCTCCTCATCTGAGGAGAGCCTTATTCGTATGGATTTGACAAAACAAGTCTCCCCTGGAATCAGGGGAGATGTCCGCCGCATGCGGCGGACCGAGGGGTCTTTTCGAGTCGCTCCGGAAATTCACCTAATCAACCTCTCAGCCCCGCATCTGCGGGGCAGCTCTCCTCATCTGAGGAGAGCCTTAAAGCTAGGGGCGCTTCAAAGTCTCCCGGTTTCCCGGTTTCCCGGTTTCCCGGTTTCCCGAATCGTCCATCGGTCTATGCGTCTATGAGTCCATCGGTCCATGCGTCTGACGATTTTCTTCTCACTCAATCACCACCCTCTCAGTAACCACCACCTGCCCTGAGCGGTAGGTGAGCACATACACACCCGCAGGTAGGTCTTCTACATTGAACATATAAGTGATATTGCCAATAGCTTGGCTAATGTGTTTCACATCTCGGCCTTGAAGATCAGTGAGCGTGAGTTCGCCAACTTCTAGTGCAGCATCTGTAGCTAAGTATACGTTGAGGATGTTAGAGGCAGGATTGGGGTAGAGCTTGAATTGTGCCCTTACTCCTTGTTCTTCAATGCCCGTATGACAACCGGGTACCACGCAACCATGTTCGTCTGTTTTCACCACCCATACGTCTGAACTTACATAGTCATCATTGGGCTCAGCATGACCTGTGGCGATCAGACCACCGTCAGGGGTGGGTTGCACATCTCTGAAGTCACTGTCGGTGCCGGTTTCAAAAGCGTAGTGGCGTTTCCAGAGCAGTTCGCCTTCTGAATCAGTGCGAAGGATGTAACCGTAGTAGGCTGGTGTTAGAGGGTCGCCTGGCAAGGGCAAGAGTTCTGGGCCACAAACAACAATATCATTGTTTGGCATCTCAGCTACTCTCCGTACGACATACGAATGCCCCTCCTCTCCTACCGTTTTGGCCCATATCAGTTCACCATCTTCGCTATTGTACTTATGTAATACCACAATAGTTTCGAAGGTTTGCGTATTCTCTATTTCATCAATAGTCGATACAAGCACATTCCCATCTTGAGACATTTGTACATAAGCGGCATCTGTATCAGTATCATTCTCGATAACGGTCCGCCAAACCTCATTGCCGTCTGCATCAATGCGCATGATGATCTTGTCATCATTTTCATTGATCCAGGGGTGCCAAATCACTAGCCCCCCTACTATCGCTCCGCCATCGTCGGTGGGTGTGATGCTAGGAAAAAGAGTACCGTAGTCTTGCTGACAGTAGGTCTTGAACCACAAGAGATCTCCTTCGGCATCACATTTCATAATGTGACCACAGTCGTTCGCTATGAAGTTGTTGTCAGTATTATTACCACATGCCATGAAACTACCGTCACTGGTCTCACAGACGGAAGATAGCACCTGAAAAGTACCGGGGGCGCCGGGATACTCACACGTCCAGAGCGAATCCAAATCCTCATTGAACTTTGCAATGCAGTTCACAGTTATGATGTCTTCACCTTGCGGAAATGTTTTCTTCCGAAAACAACCCACTAAATTACCATCAGAAGTACACCTCAGCGAACTCGCAAAACCCGCCTGAATACGCACTGAGTCAGGGTAATACTGTCTCTCATCGATGAGCACACCACTCTCCGATACTTTGCCTAACCATAAGAAGCTATTAGAAGGATTGGATGGATGACGCGATTTGCCAAATACATAATAGTGATCATCAAGCGGCCATACACTGGTTGCACCAGCTCCAAGCTGCAAGCTCATTGGATCATATCGCAAATTAAACATCGTCTGAGCTCTGCCAACTACAAAAAACAAGCAGAACAAATTAAGCAATACTAACCTCATTTGTTTACGATCATTTTTTGTGACGACACTTGCACACCATCGAACGACAATAATACAATGTAAAACCCTGATGATAAATCGTTTAATTCCAGCAGCTGATAACCATTATTGAGATTATTGTAGCTCTTAAGCAATCTACCGTTCATGTCAGATACAGTGAGAACCACATTCACACCTTCCCCGGGTGGAGTGAATGAAACCAAGGCCTCATTCTGAGCAGGGTTTGGAACTACCCTGAACAATGACTCTTCTTCAATAAGTGGTTCACTACGCGTTGACCTTTTGAAGTAGGCAACAGTAGCGGCGTTTGATAAACCTCACCGGTGGTTCTGCGCAAGGCAGCTCGTGCCATTGAGCGACCTCCAGCAGTGGGGTCAGCAGCTAAGGTGCGAAGTATGGTTTCTTGCTGAGTTGTAAATCTTGGGCAATGTGCCGTATCTAAAAGCGTTTCGGCGATTGCCTTCAGCGCTTTTGCTTCAGTAGTCGTCGTTGGCAGACTTCCGATTAAAGAATCAGCCGTAGCCGTTTCTTTTGCAAAATAGTTCGCACCGATCTTGGCTCGAGGTGGAGCACCTTCTGCCTCCAGTCTTATTATTACTTCATCCCACTTGAGCGAATCTCCATGCAAGTAGCTCAAACGCTTGTAATCCTGACGGGCGCGATCGAGCTTCAACTGAAGTGATGACATATCGGCTTCAAGAATAGATTTATGCGTTGGTCCGCCATTCTGACCATTCAGAACCAGCTGCTGGTAATACGAGCTAAGTCCTGAGTTCAACATCATTTGCTTGACGCGCAAGCTCAGCGGTGAGTTTGCCAGCAACACCTGCGCCATGTGCCAAGGCGAAAGCTCTGGGACGCGGTCAAAGGTGAGCTGAAAAAGTGAATCGCTTACATATGGACTGCAATTGAGCAGCGCGTTGCGTACTTCAAGACTGCTTAAGGTAGGGTCATTCACAGCATCCACAGCGACCTGACGGTTACCGCAATCGAGTAAGCCACGGTAAATGGCTTCAGTTTCCGCCAAGATGTCTTCCAAATCATCGATTTCATTCAGCAGTTCTTGCTTGCTGTGGGTAAGTGAACCATCTGGCAGACATGGATTCTCAGACTGTTCGTCAAGAATATTATTCACAAGATCCGACTTACAGATCGGCTCTTCATCCGGTGATTCATCACCGAAATAATAGCTGAAACCCAATGCATCAATACCCAACACAATATCAGATGGATCATTCATGCCGGGGCATAAGTGCGAGAACTTATTGCCGGCGACAGCGTCATCTTCAGGTACACCTTGAATCAGATCTATCACTGAAAAATTGGCAAGTACGATGTCACCAAAACTGTTATCTGTACTGCCACCAAACGTGTTACACGAGAACTCAAGCCCAGGTAAAAACGCATCGTTAAACCCTCCGTTGCGGCCTTGTGCAAAAGCTCCGGCATGGAGCGCATCAAACGTATTGAGGTAACACTCATTGGCTACAAGTGTATCAGTGTCAACAAAAGCAGCACCAATGAGTTGCTCTGTTCCTATGTGTCCATTTGGGAGACCAATGAACGTGTTCTCTTCTATTTCAAAGCCCTGGGTTTCTTCCATCTGTACTCCGGCGAGCGCCCAACCCTGGTTCAGTCCGGTATTGTTCACAGGCAGTGGCTTTAACTCAAATGTGTTGTACATGATTGAAGGACCGTTGTAAATGCCTTCTGCAAGAATGCCAACGGCGTTGCCTTCGAATGTAGCGTCATTGACTTTGAAAGAACTCGTACCAAACTCATCGCTGGCATGAATACCAAAGCGCAGGTTGCTGAAAACACTTGGTTGCCAACTGCCTCCTGAACAGGTGCCGTCTGTGCCCGGCATACCGCTGCACCATTGTAGCACCTCAAAACTGCTGGTGCGGGCATCAATACCCGTACCCATGTTCTCTATACCATCGTCACCGTAATAGCTCTGATAGGTGCTGTCATTGGCTACCATATCTGTAAAGGTGCATCCTCTGAACGGTATTTTGACGATTTCATTCAAGATGATGTGTGATCTGAACAGAAAATCACCATTGAGTGGTCGTGTTTGAATAAAGGTGACATCATCAAAGTAACTTACGTTGCGCGTGCTGTCACCCAACGCATTGGTCCAATGGTAAGGTGCATACTCCGCTCCGATGTAGCAATTGCGTATGGTTGAGCTTTCAGCATGCACGATACCGCCGCCTGAGCCTTGAACATAATCGCATAATTCATCGTTCTCACGCACCCAGATACCTGTATGAGCGTTTTCAATGACGGCATCTTTCAACTCTAGCGTACCTTGTTGAGAAGCGATTTGCGGTTGGCTTGCATCTCCCCAGACTTCAATGCCAATCCAGAGTCCGTCGCATTTCGTTGTAAAACATCCCTCCTCTACAATCAACTTACCTCCCGGCTCAATAATGACCCTACCGTCAAGGGGCATGTATACATGATTGCGCACTGTCAATTCAGCATTGGATCGTATGATCAGGTTACCTCTCACAATCTTCGCACTGCGCCATTCAACGGTCTCAAACGGATTGATCACAAGGTTGCATGCAGTGTCTAGGTCGCAGTAGTCTTGTTTGATAATATCAAACCGTTCTTCGTACACTGACCTGAACATACGACCTAACTGTTGCGGTGTGAGACTTACACCATAATCAGTGTCTCTGCAGTAGTCCATTAAGTTGTTCGAGCATACATATTCTAAAGGAGGGTCGTCATTGGGCTGGTTGTCTGAGTAGTTATCCCAGCATGCAGTGCAGTCTACCCCACCATTGGAATCTCCATCGGCAGGATGAAAACCGTTGAAAACGGTAAGCACTGTGTCGGGAGTAGGCGTATCGGAGCAATAATCATCGATAGAAGAATCTAATAGGTAGTTCGACAAGGGAGGATTCCATATTAGTGGATCATTATCTTCAGTGATATGACCGCCGCTCGCATGATATACATGATCAAGTTCAAAATTGTGACCAAGTTCATGCACAATCATTGTGGCTAACTCTTGCAGTCGCCAACCCAACCAATCTGTTGAGTCGCATGGAGTATAGTTCTGAGTTTGAGCAGCGAAGTACTTGTAGTGATACCAAAAGTTAGATATCCTTTGTCTGTAATCAGTTGGATGCGCACTACCTGTCCAACCGTTTGATACAATCTCCAGAAAGTCTTCAGGTCCACCACATAAGTCGCTTATGCCTAGCCAATCTGCTGCAGACGTGGTATCTAAATTCGTTTCAGTGGATTGAACAACTATATGCATAGCGTCTTCATCGAATGTACCAGTAGGATAATTGCTCCAAGGAAAGAACTGCTGATAGCTTGTTGATGCACTGCTATCCAGAATTGGATAGTCAATACTAACAACCTCAAAGCGGATATTGAATGGAAGAGTATCCAAATCTAAATTCAGGGCTTCGGCTATTGTGAAAGGCTGGTTTCCGGAAGCGATCATGTTGTTCATGATACGTGTAGTTCTCAAGGCAATGGTATCACCATTGACATCGGCATAGGAAGGAACTCCATCGAGTCCATCAATTCCGTCATCTGCAGCAGTGAAGTTATTTGTGACCGACACATACTGACCAAAATGCCATGCCAACTTGATGGTGATTGGCTTGTCGTAAGGTGTTGGCACGTAGTCATTACCCCAATCAGTGGTGCTTACTCCCCCCCCGCCTTGTACTACACAAGTCTGGGAAAGAGCCGTAGCCGAGAAAACAACTGAACACATACCAATAAAGAGGAGCCGAAGGAGAGCAACTGATTTTGAGAGAGTCATAAGAATGATGTTAAGATTCAACTTTGGAAATATAGGAACGAATGCCGAACAATCAAATAACTCCTTCGTTTTTAACAGATTAGAAGAAACACCGTTACAATAGGTCAACTGGTTTCGAGAATCCTTGTGCTGTGATACCTCTCAGCCCCGGGTCTCAGGAGAGCCTTATTCGGTTGTTGATGATTTATTAAACGCTGCGCTTCAACGAACCGGCGGTAATAGCCGCTTACCAGTGCGCGCACACTGCAGTGTGCACCTACAATAGACCGGCGGTAAGAGCCGCTTACCAGTGCGCGCACACTGCAGTGTGCACCTACAATAGACCGGCGGCAATAGCCGCCGCCACACTAAGGTCGCTTGAAAAAGCTTTACAGCGCAAATATGCGCTGCTCTCCATACCTCCCTACCTAGCTTTTTCCCTATCTCCCTACCTCGCTAACCGTCGATGCGTCCATGCGTCGATAAGTCCATACGTCCAACACGTCTATGAGTCCAATCCAAAAAAAGGTTGTATCTTTGCGCCGTTCTTTTGTAAGGCTCGAACGTTCTGCGGTTGAGCACGATCTCATTTAAAGCGCTTTGCCCAAGAACCTCCATCTGAAAACCGGATGGTCGAACTTACAAACTTTACATCCGGCGCTTCTGCGCCGCATAATCTTTCGGAGCCAGAACGGCTCTTCCATTTCATGAATCATACGAAAACGAAAAGCAGCCGCAAGCCTAAGGCAGCCGGCAGCAAAAAGCGATCGCACAGCGATGGCAACAGCAACGTTCAATCGTCTGCTCCCTTCGGAGGCAGCGGTAAACGCAAAAAGCGATCGCACAGCGATGGCAACAACAACGGTAACCGCCAACGTGGGCGCGGAAACAAAAAGAAGAAATTCGCCGGAAGCGATATCGACCTGAGAGACCTTGTCAAAAAGGCTGACCCGGTAAAAGAAGTGAAAGCTTTCGTGCCTACACTCACCTTTGACGAGATGGATCTTCATCCGAAGATGAAGAGCGCTCTCATGCACCGTAAATATATTGACCCTACCGAAATTCAAGAGCGCGCCATCGGCTATGCACTTGAAGGACGTGACGTGATCGGCGTGGCGCAAACCGGAACCGGTAAAACCGCTGCATTCCTCATTCCGCTGCTTGACAGTTACCTGCACACCAACGAACGTCGTCCGTTCACCGCTCTCATCATGGTGCCAACCCGCGAACTCGCGCTGCAGGTACTCGATGAATTCAAAGCGTTGACCAAAGGCATTCCGGTGTATGCGCAGAAACTGATCGGTGGTACTTCACTGCACCGCGATATGCAGGACCTGCGTCGTAAACCAAACGTGATCATCGGTACTCCCGGACGTATGATCGACCTTATGGAGCGCGGCGCCCTGCCCCTCCACATGTTCGATACACTCGTCATTGATGAGTTTGACCGCATGCTCGATATGGGCTTCAGCCACGATGTGATGCGACTCGCAAATGCGATGGAAAACCGCAGCCAGAACCTCCTGTTTTCCGCTACCGTTGACACCTCCATCAGAAAGTACCTCGATGAACTCCTGACCGATCCGCAAGAAGTACGCGTGAGCAGTGGTACCAAGAGTGCTGACAGCGTAGAACAAAACATTGTACCTCCGGTAGAAGGCGAAATGCGGTTTGATACCCTCACCCGCATGCTCAATGAACCGGAATTCAAACGGGTGATCCTCTTCGCTGAAACCAAGCGTAAAGTGAGCCGACTCTGCCAGAAACTCAACAAAGCGGGCATCCGCGCTGAAGAGATTCACGGAGATCGTTCGCAAGGACAACGCCAGCGTGCGCTCGAAACCTTCCGCCGGAACAAAGCACAGGTGCTCGTAGCCACTGACGTAGCCGCTAGAGGCATCGACATTGATGACGTATCACACGTGATCAATTACGAGGTACCACGCACTTATGACAGCTACATTCACCGCATCGGCCGCACCGGTCGTGCCGGTCGAATTGGCAAGGCCCTGACCTTCGTGGATTAAGAGACGACCTCAATCATCTTACAAGAAAAGCACCGCAATTGCGGTGCTTTTTGCTTGGTTAAAATTCACCTTTTGACACCGTGTATCAAGTCCACATTCACGCTATATGAAGAAGCAGAATATCCGTCAATGAATATCGATAAACCGCTTACTTTCGCATTGCAATGAAACAGCTTTCCCGATCTGAGTTTGATAAGCTCTTACAGCGCTCTCCATTCGCAGGCATTCCGGCTGACGAGCAGCAAGCGCTGTTTGAAGAGCACCGGCTCCTGCAGCAAAACCGCAAACAGGAGGTCTTCAGGAGCGATTTTAAAGCGCGCCGCTTCTTTCTTGTGGCGGCAGGCAGCTATCGATTGGTGCTGAAAAATGGCAGCACAAAAGTGCTGGATGCGGGAACGCTTTTCGGCGAAGTCGGTGCACTTACCGATTCGCAACGACTCGGTTCCGTGGCAGCTCTGGAGAACAACTCGGCGCTCGCGGCTTTCAGCCGGGATGCGCTCATCAGACGCAGACTACTCCCCTCTCCGGATCAACCCGGAATTGCGTCCATTTTATACGGACAAGCGCTGAGCTACCTGCGCGATCAGTTTGACAACAGCACCGAAACCCTTCTCGAGAAAGGCGAAGGCATGCGTGTTGAATTCAAGGAATCTGAGCGCAATGAAAAAATTGCCGCAGCAATCGCTTCGTTTCTCAATACCGATGGCGGTACGCTGCTCATCGGCGTGAACGATCGCGGCGAAGTGATCGGAATCGATGATTACTCGCTTGAAGGTGCTGATCGCTTTGACCAGGACCTTCAAAACATGCTGCGCGCCAAACTCGGTGCCACGGCCTTGCCCTACATCCACTTCTGCCATAACAATTACAACGGCAAGGGTATTTACCGGATCGACTGTGAACCGGCAGAGCAGCCGGTATTGCTGAACAATGGCGCCAAAAAAGGCGAAGCGTTTATGATTCGCTCCAGTGCCACGATGCAGCAACTGGGCTTTCGGGATGCACTGAAATATGTCGCTCGAAGGTTTCCGGATGAATTCAAAAGCGAATGAAACAGGTTGATGTGGCCGTAATCGGAGGTGGTGCTGCCGGATTCTTTGGCGCCATTCGCATAGCCGAACAGCGTCCTGATCTCGACATCCTGATCCTCGAAAAAGGGAAACGCCCTCTTGAAAAGGTGCGCATCTCGGGCGGCGGACGCTGCAATGTGACCCACGCTTGTTTTGAACCTCGTCCGCTCACCAAACACTACCCCCGCGGTGAGCGCGAGCTGCTGGGTCCCTTCCACTCTTTCATGACCGGCGATATGATGGCCTGGCTCTCAGAACGCGGTGTGGAGACGAAGATTGAAGACGACGGACGTGTCTTTCCGGTGACCGATTCAAGCCAGACCGTTATTGATTGCTTCCTGAACGAAGCGGCGCAGCTGGGCATTGACCTGTGGCTGCAATGCGGTGTAACAGGGATCACCCCACCGTCAGATGGCAAACAGTGGCTGCTTGAAACGACAACCGGAATGGTCAGTGCTTCGCGGATGCTTATCGCTACGGGAAGCAGTCCGCAAAGCTGGAAAATGCTCGAGCAACTGGGTTGCCGGACAACAGAGCGTGTGCCTTCACTTTTTACCTTCAATTGCAAACACCCGGTGATCGCCGATAAGATGGGTTTGTCTGTGCCGAATGCGCGACTCGAAATTCCGCAGGCAGGTCTTCACTCAGACGGCCCGCTTTTAATCACCCACTGGGGACTGAGTGGTCCGGCCGTGCTTCGCCTTTCTGCGTGGGGTGCAAGAGAGCTTGCCGGACTGAAGTATACATTTGAGTTAAACATCAACTGGACCGGCTCGGATACCGATCTCGTGAGAGAGTGGATCGCTGCACAGCGCGCAGATGCCGCAAATCGAAAGGTGCGCAGTACCATGTATCCTGAAATACCTCGCAGGCTGTGGGAGGCTATCGTAGACCACTCCGGCTGCAAAGCAGAAGCCAACTGGGCAGATCAGTCGAAACAAGATCTCGATGAGCTCTTGAACGATCTCGTCAATCTGCCCATCATGGTCACCGGAAAAAGCACCTTTAAAGAAGAGTTTGTCACTGCCGGTGGCATCGAACTGAAGGAGATCCACTTTAAAACCATGGAGCACAAGCGGTATCCGGGGCTCTTTTTCGCGGGTGAAGCGCTCGATATTGACGCGATTACCGGGGGCTTCAATTTCCAGGCCGCCTGGACCGGGGCGTGGATTGCCGCAAATGGGATTGTGCAGTCGTTGTGACTCATCGACTTATCGACCTATGGACTTATCGACATATCGAGAACCCGTTTGAAACAAGCACCCGTAGGGACGCGATTTATCGCGTCCGATCGTCGATCCGCGTCCCTCATTCCGCACATCCCAAACCCCAAACCCCAAACCCCAGACTACAGTCGCCAAAACGCCGTTAGAGGATTAAACCATTACCCCCCCCTGAAGTCTAAATCAAAAACGTGCACTATGAAAATGATGAAATCACTTCTTATCTGCGGATTACTGGTCGCATCTGCGCACACTGTGCAGGCACAGAATACCGGTGACCAGGAAATGCGCCGTGAGCGCGCCCATGAAATGAAAAAAGAACGCGCTGAACGAGGCGAAAAGCTGGCCGATGAACTCGAACTTACCGAAGATCAACGCGCAGCGTGGAAAGAAATCCGCGCAAAATACAAGCCTGAATACACCGCACTCCGTGAAAAGCACAACGAAAATCGCAAAGCGGCACGAACCGAGATGAAAGCCATTCGCGAGCAGCATCGTGCCGAAATGGAGCAGGTATTGACCGCTGAGCAACAAGCTGAATGGGAGGCCATTCGCGAAAAGAAAAAAGCCGAACGCGAACAGCAACGCGAATACCGGAAAGCGAAAGAACAAGAACGCATGCGCCAGGAAGCAGCACCTTCCGAAAA
Source organism: Flavobacteriales bacterium (assembly GCA_018402085.1). Lineage (GTDB taxonomy): Bacteria > Bacteroidota > Bacteroidia > Flavobacteriales_D > Sanyastnellaceae > Sanyastnella. The sequence continues at coordinate 2,153,200 of JAGYJM010000002.1, forward strand.
ATAAATCTTTGCAAAACCTCCCTCCGGAGGTTTTCTTTTTCACTCAATCATCGTAATATTGCGATATGGGAATAACCAAAACCGAAGGCTTGCATCCGCTGCTTTTGCAGCGTGCAGAGCTCTTCAAAGCACTCGGACATCCTGCGAGATTAGCGATTGTAGAACACCTGTTGCATACCCCAAACTGCATCTGTGGTGAGCTCACTGAGGTAACCGGACTTTCGCAGCCTACGACTTCACAACACTTGAAAGCACTTAAAGATGCAGGTGTTATTCAGGGCATCGTCTCGGGTAACAGTGTGTGTTATTGTCTAAATCACCAAACCTTTGAAACGCTTCGAGAATTTTTCAATCACTCTTCAATCCACTTTAACGATCGCAATCAATGTTGCTAAAATTTTCAACCGCGGCGACCTTTATCGTCGTTTTCGCTACCGCCTGTGAACCAACGGCTTCCGAAGAGCAAATCACCGTTACAACGGAAGAAATCCAAGCACCGGACATGACTCAAAATCCCCAGCTCAATGCCGAAATTGAGACCGAACTCGCTCAATTTGAAGCATCATTTAACGAAATCCCTGAAGAGCGCAAAGCCTCATTGAATGCGCTGGCTGACTACATTCGTGAGCAGGTTCTCGCCGGAAAACCGGCGGATGTTACGTTTATCTGCACGCACAACAGTCGTCGCAGCCACATGAGCCAGCTATGGGCGAAGGCTGCCGCCGTCAAATGTGACCTTCCACAGGTGAACACCTATTCAGGCGGCACCGAAGCAACAGCCTTTAATCCGCGATCGGTCAAAGCACTGCGTACTTGCGGCTTTGCTATTTCGGATGGCGCTGGTGAAAATCCGCATTACACCGTGACTTTAGGTGAAGGCATCGAGCCTGTTGAGGCCTTCTCGAAAAAATACGATGATCCATTTAACCCGCAATCAGAGTTCTGTGCTGTCATGACCTGTTCTGACGCCGATGAAGCCTGTCCGATCGTTCGCGGTGCCGATGCGCGTGTATCGTTGCCCTACATCGACCCCAAGCTTTCTGACAATACACCGCAAGAGGATTCAACCTACCTCGCACGCAGTCGTGAGATCGGGCGTGAACTCTATTGGGCCATGCGCCAGGTGAAGCCATGAGCGAAAAAAAGCAGATGCCTTTCTTTGAGCGCTACCTGACTATATGGGTGGCCATTTGCATCCTGCTGGGGATTGCCATCGGTGAGTTTTCGGGCGACGCCGTAGGTGTCATCGCTCAATGGGAGCTGTTTCACGTCAACATTCCGGTGGCCATTCTCATCTGGGCGATGATCTTCCCGATGATGGTGCAGGTTGATTTTGATGCCGTGAAGCGGGTGGGACGCAACAAGAAAGGACTTGGGCTAACGCTGGTGGTGAACTGGCTGATCAAGCCCTTCACCATGGCTTTGCTGGCCTGGTTGTTCTTTGAACACGTGTTTGCCCCGTTCATCTCACCTGAAACGGCTGAAGAGTACATTGCCGGAGCGATCTTACTGGGAGCAGCCCCTTGCACCGCGATGGTCTTCGTCTGGTCGTACCTCTCAAACGGCGATCCGAACTACACGCTGGTTCAAGTTTCAGTCAATGACCTTGTGCTGCTCGTGGCTTTTATCCCGATTGTGCAACTGCTGCTGGGCATTACTTCAATTACGATTCCGTGGGGCGTATTGTTGACGAGTGTGGTAGCTTTTGTGGTGATTCCGCTGGCAGCAGGATATGCCGTTCACAAGTGGATCGTACGCACAAGGGGAATGGACTTCCTCAAAACGCGCTTCTTACCCAAACTCAAGCCGGTATCGATTATAGCGCTGTTGAGCACCCTGGTCTTGCTGTTTGCCTTTCAGGGAGAGCGTATTCTGGAAGAACCGTTGGCGATTCTGCTGATTGCTGTGCCGCTGACCCTTCAGACCTACCTCATCTATTTCATCGGCTGGTTTGGCGGTAAGTTTCTGAAGCTGCCGTATGCGGTCTGTGCTCCTGCTGCGATGATTGGGGCCAGCAACTTCTTTGAGCTGGCAGTGGCGGTAGCTATTGCCTTGTTCGGACTGGAGTCTGGCGCTGCCCTTGTTACGGTGGTAGGAGTATTGATTGAAGTGCCTGTGATGCTCTCGCTCGTGCGTTTGTCAGTACGAAATCGCTATGACGCTTAACCGACCCAATGGGCGTCGCTCACAAGAAACATTCCGCCAAAACGCTTTAACAGTTTTGAGACATCGTTGGCAAAAGCCTCGAGCTTATCGCCACTGCACACCACAAGGATCATCACATTCTCAAAAGCATCACTGAGTCCGTCACCATCGCGCATACCCCGCTCGCCTTTTCCTTGCACGTTGTGAATCAGGGTATACCCGCCAACTTCGTACGATTCGAGCAGGGAGATCACTCTTTGAGCATGGGGTGCGCCAGTGATGATTTCTACGCGTTTTACTTTCTTCATAGCGATTCGAGCAATTCAATGATCTGGTAATACAACGGTATTCCGATAATGATGTTGAATGGGAAGGTAACCGCCAGTGCCATTGGTACAAACAATCCGGGGTTCGCCTCCGGCACAGCCATCCGTATCGCTGCGGGCACTGCAATATAAGATGCACTGGCGAGCAGCACGGTAAGTAGCAGGGTGTTTCCTGCCGGAAGGCCAAGAAAATACCCGATCAGGATGCCGATCACAGCATTGAGCAGAGGCAGCCAGATGCCGAACAGCACGACTCTCCATCCGGCCCTTTTCAGGGCCTGCAAACGCTTACCCGCCAATAGCCCCATATCAAGTAAGAACAGGGTCAATACGCCTTTAAAAATATCGTCTGTAAACGGTTGAAGCGCCACTACATGCTCTTCACTGACCACCACGCCAATGAGCAGACTCCCCAGGATCATCACCACCGAACCATTGGTCATGGCCTCTTTCACCACACCGCCTAAGCCCTCTCCCACCTGATCTTCTTTCTTAAGGTTCATACGTATCAACAACACACCGACTATAATCGCCGGCGACTCCATCAAGGCCATCGCCGCCACCATGTGTCCGCCGAACTCAATACCCACCGTTTCAAGAAAAGACACGGCGGTAATGAAGGTCACCGCTGAAATGGAGCCGTAAGTAGCTGCCACCGCCCCTGCATCGTAGATATTCAAGCGACGGCGGAGGTACAAGAAGCTGTATAAGGGCGTAACTGCAGCCATCACCACCGCTACCAGCAAAGTGAGAAAGATCTCGGTTGAAATGCCGCTATGTGACAGTTCGACCCCGCCTTTAAAGCCGATGGCAAAGAGCAGGTACAACGACAGCAACTTCGGTATCGGCTGCGGAATCGTCAGGTCTGAGCGCACCGCCTTTGAAAAGACACCCATGAAGAAGAACAAAATGGGCGGACTCAGAATGTTGGATAGAATCAGGTCGAGGTTCATAGCGTGATGCTGACCAAATTAGGTGTTTTCGATAAACACGCGACGGACTCATGGTCAGATGGTCGAACGGTCACATGGTCTCATGGTCTTACGGTCTTACGGTCTGATGGACGAAGATTTTCGCGAGCAAAAAGCCCCTCCCGATTGCTCGGGACGGGGCTTTTCCAATTCTTGAACCGATCAACGCTTACTCCCCTTGTCCGAGGGAGTAGGCACGCACACCGTCAAAGGTGTAGAGGTGTTCGGTTTTGATAAAGTCATAGCCATTGGCCGTACAATCGTTGAGAAGGGCTACTACATCTGCATTGGTGATCTTGGTTCCTTCTTCACGTGGAATGAAACGGCAGCGCCAGTGGTCTGTGCAGAAGGTCTCCGGCATGCCGCCCGGGTAAACTTTCACACCGCGGTTGGTGATCATTTTCAGCTTGAGTTTGCTGCCGGTCATGGCGTCAAGTCCTTTACCGATGCTGTTCGGATCGCGGTTGTCTTCGTTCCAGTCCATGAATACATCCACACCCACAAGCTCTTTGTTGCCCGGTGATTCCAACCTGGTCTCAACTTTAATGGCACCGGCTTCACCGTATGCCGTTACCGGGAAGTGCTCAGGCATTTTACCGAGGTTGGCAATGACAGCTTGAGCAAACTCTTGCGTGCTGCAACGTTGCTTGCTGATATCATCACGGTAAATGTCTCCGGTGTGGTGTCCTTCTTCGAGCGTGCGCAACCAGGCGTTCTCAATCATGGCGGCCTTCTCCGGGAAGCCCATGTGTACGAGCATCATGACTGCTGCGTTGAGCAATCCTGAAGGGTTGGCGATGCCTTTTCCGGCGATGTCCGGTGCTGAACCGTGAATGGCTTCAAACATGGCTACTTCACTTCCGATGTTTGAAGATCCGCCCATACCGACAGAACCGGCAACGTCTGCTGCGATATCTGAAATGATGTCTCCGTAGAGGTTGAGGGTAACGATTACATCGAGCGTTTCAGGTCGATTCGCTACTACTGCCGAGCCGATATCGATGATCCAGTGATCTGCTTCAATATCCGGGTAGTCTTTGGCCACTTCATTGAACACTTCGTGGAAGAGACCATCGGTGTGTTTCATGATGTTGTCTTTGGTCATACAGGTGACCTTCTTACGTCCGTACGCTTTTGCGTACTCAAACGCGAAACGACAGATCTTCTCACATCCAGGACGAGAAACCAACTTCAGGGTCTGAACCACCTCAGGAGTCTGTTGGTGCTCGATACCTGCGTAGAGGTCTTCTTCATTCTCACGCACCACCACGAGGTTCATCTTCGGGTGATTTGATTTTACGTAAGGCGTGAGCGCGCGACACGGACGCACGTTTGCGAACAAGCCCATCGACTTACGAATGGTCACGTTCAGGCTTTTGTATCCTCCCCCTTGAGGAGTGGTAATCGGTGCTTTCAGGAAGATCTTGTTCTTGCGCAGCACATCCCAGGATTCGCTTGAAATACCGCTGAGTACTCCGCTTTTATAAACCTTTTCACCAATTTCAATGGTGTCGTACTCGAGCGGTACCTCCGCTGCTTTGAGTATTGAAAGCGTGGCCTCCATGATCTCCGGGCCGATACCGTCACCATGGGCTACGGTGATTCGTTTCTTCTCCATGTTGTTAATGATTGTCCGTGTTTTGCATCAAAATTTCCGCTGCAAAGAAAAGGTATAAAAGTGAGAACGTAAGCGCACACTACAGTGTGCGCATGGAAATGGAAATTGAAATGGGAATGGAAATGGCGCCGCTTCCTTGCGGCGCTCTCAATCTTTGGTGAATAACAGACAGGGACGCATACCATGCGTCCGTGAATGTAAGCGCGCACTGCAGTGCGCGCCATGAAGTCGAGACGTAAGCGCACACTGCAGTGTGCGCATGGAAATGGAAATTGAAATGGGAATGGAAATGGCGCCGCTTCCTTGCGGCGCTCTCAATCTTTGGTGAATAACAGACAGGGACGCATACCATGCGTCCGTGAATGTAAGCGCGCACTGCAGTGCGCGCCATGAAGTCGAGACGTAAGCGCACACTGCGGTGTGCGCCATGAAACCGAAATGTTCAGTAACTTTTGGCATATAATTTGTGTCTGATCAACAAAACGACCACAATGAAGAAATTGACCTTAGTATTGCTTGCAGGGGTTATCCTGCTGACCGGGTGTCTCCGTGAAGACTCAGAGAACGTAAACCAGGATCGTATTTGGGCTCATTATGAGCTTTTTTACGACGCCAATGAAGACATGACCTATGCACGAGCCACGTTTAGGTTCGGCGGTATGACAGGCACCAAACTTAACCTGACAGATCCTTCAGAAGTTCGCTTCAATGGTGATGTATTGCCATTTCGCGAAGGTCTCGCCTACTATGAAGAAGACTATGCCGGTTTTATTCAAACCGGCACCTTCGAGTTTGAAGACCTCGACGGCAACCAATATGTGAACGATGTAGAGATTCGAACGATTGAATTTCCCGAGACCTTTGGCCCGATCGATCAGATGGCAGCTTTCGAGCTGAGTTGGGATGGAAGTGCACTGACAGATTTCGAAATTGTCAGTGTCTGGCTCAACGGCATCAACGAAGGGGATTCTCAGTTATTTCTCGAAGAAGGTGAAGGATCGACCGATATCATCTTGAGTCAAAATGATCTTGAAGAGCTTCCCGTTGGAACCACCGACGCATGGATAGAGCGCGCCTATCGTCCGCTCATCGATCAGGCTACAGATGTCGGCGGCATGCTCACCGGTCGCTATCGCGGTCAGCAACGTCCGGTGGAGATTCAATAAAGTTATGCACACATCTGCATAGCGTCTCACCATCGTGTGGGCCGTTCAACTTTATGGATGGCGTGTTTGAGTTTACGGATGATCAACACCATGCGGTGTATAAATTCTAATTTGCACGTGTATTAGAATCTGACTTTAATGAGATATTGGAGATTGCAAAACAGAGTTATGAGCGACATCGAACAATTGAACCAGGAGCGCCAGCATTTGATGAAGAGTTTTCTCAAGGTCAAAGCTGAACTCGCCCGTGTACGTAAAGAAAAAGACCAGCTAGAGGCGGAAAACCGCAAGCTGAAGATCGATCTTGAAGAACAGGAAATTGAGTATGCAAATCTTTTCGGTGCCATAGAGGCCGAGGCGAATCTGTGAAACCAAATTGCTGACTTCACGTAAGAGAACTCAATTCCGCTTGTGCAGGAGATGAGGTAAGTGAAGTTGAGCGGAAACGTACTTATATAGTTAATGTGGAAAGCCCCTCTTTGAGGGGTTTTTCATTTTTACCGGCTTAACGGAAGTTATCTAATAATTCGAGCAGCTGCTCAAGCTTCAGAGGTTTGGTGAGGAAGCCTTTCATTCCTGCCGCCGCTGTTTTCTCTCTTTCTTCGATGGTCGCATTTGCCGTTAAGGCATAGACCGGCGTTTCGGCGCCGTTGATATTGAGTTGTTGCGCTCTGATTTCCGCCATCGCACCATAACCATCGAGCACAGGCATCATGAGGTCCATGAGAATCAAGTCAAATCTGCGCTCTTCGAGCACTTTGAGTGCCTCTTGACCGTTTGAGGCGATTGTCACCTGACAATTCTGTTGTTCCAGCATGAGGCGCACTACCATCTGGTTTACCACATTGTCTTCTGCCAGCAACACTGCAAGCGGCTTCTCTCCTTGTTCAAGAGTCATCTGTTTTTTCACCGGATCAGGTAGTTCAGCGGCTTTCAACGGCAGCAACACGGAGAAGGTACTTCCTTTACCAGCTTCGCTTTCGAGCATCAGATTGCCTCCCATGAGATCGACGATATCTTTGCAAATAGAAAGCCCTAGTCCGGTGCCACCAAACCTTCTTGTGCGCGAAGAATCTACTTGCACGAAAGCTTCGAAAAGTTCATCCTGTCGGTCTTTTGCAATACCAATGCCGGTATCAATGATATCGAATTGAATCTGCGCTCGGTGATCATCGTCTGTGAGGGTAGCAACGCGAAGCTTTACGCTGCCTTCTTCGGTGAACTTAACTGCATTATTCACAAGATTCAGGAGCACCTGCCGTATGCGGAGGGCATCTCCCTCGACCGACTTTGGCACATTTTCATGGAACTCGAGGTGAAGAAGAAGGCCTTTTTTATCGGCAGCCGGTTTGAGCATTGTCATTAACTGGCTACACTCGCGGTGCAGGTCAAATGGCTCAACACTGATGCTCATGGAGCCAGCGTCAATTTTCGAATAATCGAGGATATCTGAAATAACAGCCAGCAAGTTATCTGAAGAGTACTTGATGATTTCAAGGTATTCTTTCTGGATCTCATCGAGTGGTGTTTCGTGCATCATATCGACCATGCCTGCGATGCCATTGAGGGGTGTGCGGATTTCGTGGCTCATATTCGCAAGGAATCGTGTTTTGGCCTCTGAAGCCTGTTTGGCCTCTTCGGTCTGCTTGCGTAAGTCACTCACCAATTGTTGCATGTGTGCCACCATTTGGATCACATTGCTCCGCAATCTGCCTATTTCATCTTTTGCGCCATCATCTTTAAGGTCGATCTCGGCATGCTCAAAGTTTGATTCGGTCAGTACATTGAGCGCGGTGGTCACCTGCAGAATATCCCGGCTCAAATATTTCGTGAGCACGTAGCTAAGTATAAGTCCGAGTGCGAAAAGCCCAACAAACGTACCTATCCAAACCCCTGCGAGGTTTTCGTAAACCGCTTGCTCCTCGTCAATGTATCGCTCTACGATACTTGCTGTTAAAGCATCAATATCATGCTGCAACATAAATATCTCTCCAACCAATCCGCCTTTCGAGTTCAGTCCGATATGTTGATCCAGGTGCACAAGCCTCATGAAGCTTCGGCGGTAGTTCAAAAGCGTTTCTTGCTCACTACTCTGTAGGTCTATTCGTTGAGAAAGAAGCTGGTCTACCTCTGTATTAAACAGGTCAATGTACTTCTGATCACCACGAAGCTGGTAGTCTTTTTCCCTTCGCCTTAGCGAGAGAACTTCCGCCTTCGGGATCATTTCTTCGTCTTCGAGCTTGTGGGCATACTGCCGCATTTCACCTTCCGTACCGTAATCCCAGAAGCCTCGTTCGAGTATGCGATGGCGCAGTTCTTTCACCCGGTTCCGAAGAAGCAGGCTTTTAGACTGAACCTCAATGATCACACTATCTAATCTGGCATTCCGTGCCTCTTGACGGCGGCGAATGTCATCAAGGTAAGTCTGTACTGAATCCATTCGAAGTCTGAACCCTTGCAGAGAGGGTGAGTCTCCGAGCACATAAAAGGTAGTGTCATTGGTTTCAGCAAGAATAAATTCGCTCAACGCACGGTCTGCTTTCACGAAATTACCTCGTGCTTTGTAGATTTTATCTGAAAATTCATTCAAATCAAACCAACGGTCAACAAAAATGAAGTTGACCCAAAGCAGGGCAACCATCAATGAAATCAGGAGCAGAAAAGCTCCGAGAATTCTGGCTCTGAAACTCTTTAACATATCTCTCCCGAATATAAGCCAGCGAGGTTAAGGGAATGTCAAGAGTTCAATCAAGCATCAATTACGGCAGAGCTGACAGTAAATTTGCGATCTACTTTCTTGAAGAGCCCCTGGAGTACACGGCCCGGACCAACTTCCACAGCCTCGACGCAACCGTCTGCAATCATTTGCCGCATGGTTTGTGTCCAGCGAACGGGAGCGGTCAGTTGCTTCACGAGATTTGTGGCGATTTGATCGGGAGCACTTACCCCCGCCGCCGTTACGTTTTGGTATACCGGACAAACGGGCTGATTAAAGGTTGCGTTGCTGATAGCCTGCTCGAGTTCGCGACGTGCAGGCTCCATGAGAGGTGAGTGGAAAGCGCCGCCTACCGGAAGCAGCATGGCACGTTTAGCTCCTGCCGCACTGAGCTTCTCACAGGCTGCTTCAACTGCCGCATTTTCACCGGAGATCACGAGCTGACCCGGACAATTGTAGTTTGCGGCAACTACAACACCTTCAGTAGCTGCACACACTTCTTCTACTACATCATCTTCCAGCCCGAGGATCGCTGCCATCGTACTGGGATTGGCTTCACAGGCGGCCTGCATGGCCTCTGCACGCTTAGACACCAGTTGGAGTCCTTCTTCGAAAGAAAGGGAACCGGCCGCTACGAGTGCCGAGAACTCACCAAGTGAATGTCCGGCTACCATTGCCGGTTTGAAAGCATCACCGAGGGCTTCAGCAAGGATCACACTGTGTAGGAAGATCGCAGGCTGCGTGACGCGTGTTTGCTTGAGGTCTTCTTCACTGCCTACAAACATGGTGTCTGTGATGCGGAATCCGAGAATATCATTGGCATCTTCAAAGCGTTGCTTCAGGTGATCACTGTGTTCGTAGATATCTTTACCCATACCCGTGAACTGTGCTCCCTGACCCGGAAATACATATGCTTTCATAGCGGCTTAAACTTTGCGCCAAAGGTAGTAAAGCAAGGGAAGTGATGCGATCTATGAAACCTGACCGGTAAGGGGCTATCTCGTTCAATTAAAATTCAAAATGCATAATGCACAATTCATAATGGTTGTCGAGCCCCCACTAAGCTCCCAGGCGCTCTGGGGGAGATGTCACACGAAGCCGGGGCTGAGGCTTGCAATCCTTGTATCCCACAATACGGGACCGACTGCGTGACAACACACTGCGAAGGCCATTTCAATAGTTTTACGAGCGGTTGCAACCTTGCGAACGACATTTCAACTTTTTTACGAACCGTTACAACCTTGCGAACGACAGTTCAACTTTTTTACGAACCGTTACAACCTTGCGAACGACATTTCAACTTTTTTACGGACCGTTGCAACCTTGTGAACGACATTTCAACTTTTTTACGGACCGTTGCAACCTTGTGAACGACATTTCAACTTTTTTACGGACCGTTACAACCTTGTGAACGACATTTTACGTTTGTGAAGGAGTGTTAAAACAGCGCTGCTGAGGCGCGCACAATGCAGTGTGCGCCTACAACAAACCGGCGGCAATAGCCCCTTACCAGTGCGCCTACAATAGACCGGCGGCAATAGCCGCCGCCACACTTAGGTCGCTTGAAAAAGCTTTACAGCGCAAATATGCGCTGCTCTCCCTACTTCCCTACCTCGCTTTCTCCCAGTTTCCCAGTTTCCCAGTTTCCCGAATCACCACGAGTCCATGAGTCGATAGGTCTATAAGTCCATGTGTCTCCCAGTTTCCCATATCGTCCATCGGTCGATGCGTCTATGAGTCGATAGGTCTATGCGTCTGAAGATTGGCACCTCACTCAATCACCACTCTCTCAGTAACCACCACCTGCCCTGAGCGGTAGGTGAGCACATACACACCCGCAGGTAGGTCTTCTACATTGAACATATACGTGACATTTCCTGCGGCTTGACTGACGTGTTTCACATCTCGGCCTTGAAGATCAGTGAGCGTGAGTTCGCCAACTTCTAGTGCAGCATCTGTAGCTAAGTATACGTTGAGGATGTTAGAGGCAGGATTGGGGTAGAGCTTGAATTGTGCCCTTACTCCTTGTTCTTCAATGCCCGTATGACAACCGGGTACCACGCAGCCGTGTTCGTCTGTTTTCACCACCCATACGTCTGAACTTGCATAGTCATCATTGGGCTCAGCATGACCTGTGGCGATCAGACCACCGTCAGGGGTGGGTTGCACGTCTCTGAATTCACTGTCGGTGCCTGTTTCAAAAGCGTAGTGGCGTTTCCAGAGCAGTTCGCCTTCTGAATCAGTGCGGATGATATAACCATAGAAAGCTGGGGTGAACTGGTCACCCGGTAGAGGGAGTACTTCAGGGCCGCAAATCACTAAATCACCATTTGCCGTTTCTGCGATGCGTCGAACGACATAAGCATCACCTTCTTCTCCTACGGTTTTAGCCCAAATCAGCTCACCGTCTTCACTGTTATACTTATGTATAACTGCGATATTCTCAGAGGTTTGAGTCCCCTCTATTCGATCGACCGTAGACATGAGCACATTCCCATCTTCAGACATTTGTATGTAGGCACTGTTGGTATCCGTATCATTCTCAATAACAGTCCGCCACACCTCATTGCCCTCTGCATCAATGCGCATGATGATCTTGTCGTCATTTTCGTTGATCCAGGGGTGCCAGATAACCAGGCCTCCTACAATGGCTCCCCCATCATCGGTAGGCGTTATGCTGTAGAAACTTGTGCTGTAATCCTGCTGACAATACGTCTTCATCCATAAAAAATCACCTCCATTGTCGCACTTCATGATGTGACCACAATTATTTGCAATAAAGTTATTGTCATCATTTAATCCAGAAGCCATAAAATCACCGTCACTCGTTTCACATATACCGGTGATATTTTGAAACGTGCCGGGCGCACCAGGATATTCACACGTCCAAAGTGTATCCAAGTTTTGATTAAACATGACAATGCAATTCACAGAAATCACTTCCGTATCAGAAGGATATACTTTCTTCCGGAAACACCCCACCAAATTTTCATCTGAAGTACCTCTAAGTGAACTTGCATAACCCGATTGTATCCGCACTGAATCAGGGTAGTATTGCCTTTCATCGATCAGCGACCCACTTTCAGATATTTTACCAAACCACAAAAATGGATTGAACGGCTCTACAGGATGGCGAGAATGACCCATTACATAATAATTCCCGTTCAGAGGCCAAATACTAGCGGAGGTTGAACCAAGTTCATACCCCATTGCATCAAAGCGCACATTGAAGGTGGTTTGGGCAACAACTACAGTGGCAATCAGGCAAAAGAAATGTATAAACAGCCACCTCATTTACTTACCACCAGTTTTTGTGTTTCAACTTGTATTCCATCAAAGGATAGCAACATCAAGTACATACCTGAAGATAAATCGTTCAGCGACACCAACTGAATGCCATTGTTGACGTTGTTGTACTCCTGAATCAACTTACCGTTGATATCGGTCAACTGCAGCGCCACATTCACGCCTTCGCCGGGTGGGGTAAATGAAACCAAGGCCTCATTCTGAGCAGGGTTTGGCACTACCCTGAACAATGACTCTGCTTTAAGAAGGGGTTCGCTTCGCATTGCCCTTTTTGAAGTTGGAAGCAGCAGCGGTGTTTGGTGTACCTCACCGGTGGTTCTGCGCAAGGCAGCGCGAGCCATTGAGCGACCTTCAGCGGTTGGGTTGGCTGCTAAGATGCGAAGTATGGTTTCTTGCTGAGTTGTAAATCTTGGGCAATGTGCCGTGTCTAACAAAGTTTCAGTGATTGCCTTTAGCGCTTTTTCTTTTGTAGTGGAGGTAGGCAGGCTGCCAATTAGCGAATCAGCGGTAGCCGTTTCTTTTGCAAAATAGTTCGCACCGATCTTGGCTCGAGGTGGAGCACCTTCTGCCTCCATCCTTATTATTACTTCATCCCACTTGAGCGAATCACCATGCAAGTAGCTCAGCCGCTTGTAGTCCTGACGGGCACGGTCAAGCTTCAGTTGCAGCGATGAAAGGTCTGCCTCAAGTATAGATTTGTGGGTAGGACCCCCGTTCTGACCGTTGAGCACCAATTGCTGGTAATACGGACTCAAACCTGAATTTAGCATCATTTGCTTGACGCGTAAGCTCAGCGGTGAGTTTGCCAGCAACACCTGCGCCATGTGCCAGGGCGAAAGCTCCGGGACGCGGTCAAAGGTGAGCTGAAAAAGTGAATCGCTCACATACGGACTACAATTGAGCAGCGCGTTGCGCACTTCAAGACTGCTCAAGGTAGGGTCATTTACAGCATCCACAGCAACCTGGCGGTTACCGCAATCGAGTAAGCCACGGTAAATGGCTTCAGTGTCCGCCAAGATGTCTTCCAAATCATCGATTTCATTCAGCAGTTCTTGTTTATTGTGTGTAACCGAACCATCTGCAAGACACGGATTCTCCCCTTCAAACTCAATTTCATTCACAAGATTCGACTTACAGATCGGCTCTTCATCCGGTGATTCATCATCGAAATAATAGGTGAAACCCAATGCATCAATACCCAACACAATATCAGATGGTTCACTCATGCCGGGACACAAGTGCGAGAACTTGTTGCCGGCGACAGCGTCATCTTCAGGTAAACCTTGAATCAGATCAATCGTGGAGGAATCTGCCAGTACGATGTCACCGTAACTGTTATCTGTACTGCCACCAAACGTGTTACACCTGAACTCAAGCCCTGGTAAAAACGCATCGTTAAACCCTCCGTTGCGGCCTTGTGCAAAAGCTCCGGCATGGAGCGCATCAAACGTATTTAGGTAACACTCATTGGCTACAAGTGTATCGGTATCAACAAAAGCAGCACCAATGAGTTGTTCATTTCCTATGTCACCATTTGGCAGGCCTAAGAACGTGTTCTCTTCTATTTCAAAACCCTGGGTTTCTTCCATCTGTACTCCGGCGAGCGCCCAACCCTGGTTCAGTCCGGTATTGTTCACAGGCAGTGGCTTTAACTCAAATGTGTTGTACATGATTGAAGGACCGTTGTAAATGCCTTCTGCAAGAATGCCAACGGCGTTGCCTTCGAATGTAGCATCATTGACTTTGAAAGAACTTGTACCAAACTCATCGCTGGCATGAATACCAAAGCGTAGGTTGCTGAAAATACTTGGTTGCCAACTGCCTCCTGAACAGGTGCCGTCTGTGCCCGGCATACCGCTGCACCATTGGAGCACCTCAAAACTGCTGGTGCGGGCATCAATACCCGTACCCATGTTCTCTATACCGTCGTCACCGTAGTAACTCTGGTAAGTGCTGTCATTGGCTACCATGTCTGTAAAGGTGCATCCTCTGAACGGTATTTTGACGATTTCGTTCAGGATGATGTGTGATCTGAACAGAAAATCACCATTGAGTGGTCGTGTTTGAATAAAGGTGACATCATCAAAGTAACTCACGTTGCGCGTGCTATCGCCCAACGCATTGGTCCAATGGTAAGGTGCATACTCCGCTCCGATGTAGCAGTTGCGTATGGTTGAACTTTCTGCATGCACGATACCGCCGCCTGAACCTTGCACGTAATCGCATAGTTCATCGTTCTCGCGCACCCAGATACCTGTATGAGCGTTTTCAATGACGGCATCTTTCAACTCTAGCGTACCTTGTTGAGAAGCGATTTGCGGCTGGCTTGCATCTCCCCATACTTCAATGCCAATCCAGAGTCCGTCGCATTTCGTTGTAAAACATCCCTCCTCTACAATCAACTTACCTCCCGGCTCAATAATGACCCTGCCGTCAAGCGGCATGTATACATGATTGCGCACCGTTAATTCAGCATTGGATCGTATGATCAGGTTACCTCTCACAATCTTCGCACTGCGCCATTCAACGGTCTCAAACGGATTGATAACAAGGTTGCATGCAGTGTCTACTTCGCAGTAGTCTTGTTTGATGATATCAAACCGTTCTTCGTACACTGACCTGAACATACGTCCTAGCTGTTGCGGTGTGAGACTTACACCATAATCAGTGTCTCTGCAGTAGTCCATTAAGTTATTCGAGCATACATATTCTAAAGGAGGATCGTCATTGGGTTGATTATCCGTATAAGTTGACCAACATGCAGAACAGTCATACCCGCCATTGGTATCCCCATCTTGTGGGTGGAAGCCATTGAAGACGGTGAGAACGGTATCGGGAGTTGGGGTATCGGAACACAAGTCAGAGATAGATGACTCTAAGAGATAATTGGAAAGAGGTGGATTCCAAACCAATGCTCCATTGCTTGTGGTAATGTAACCTTGACTATGATGGTATACATGTCTTAACCTTAAAGCATGTCCAATCTCATGCCAAAGCAGTGTCGCAAGTTCAGACACTCGCCAATTGAGCCATGCCTCAGGTGGAGTATAGAGCAACGAATCGCAATCAGAGTAATTCTGAGTTTGAGCAGCGAAATATTTGTAGTGATACCAAAAGTTATGGATATTCACTCTATTCGTACCATAAGCCGCCGATCCTGTAAAGCCGCAATTGTCTATATCTTGAAAGTACGCTGGACCCACGCATGTGGCATCGAGCGTTTCCCATTCATAAAAAGGAATAGAGTCTATAGTCGTTCCTGAAGAGTGAACTACAACATGCATTGCGTCATCTGGAAGTAGAGAGCTAGGATAAGTCGACTGAATGTTGTCCTCGCAATATGGAATGGTGTCAGTCATTTGAGGGTAGTCTATACTGACTACTTCAAAACGCACATTGAAAGGCAGCACCTCAAGATTCTGATTGAATGCCTCAGATATAGTAAACGGCTGGTTACCAGTTGCAATCCGGTCATTCATTTTTGCCGTAGCCCAACGCGCTAACGAGTCACCAGTCATTCCCTGAAAGGATGGAATACCATCGCTTCCATCAATTCCGTCATCAGTAGCTGTGAAATTATTTACGAGATCAACAGACTGTGCGAAGTGCCAAGCCAGTTTGATGGTGATCGGTTTGTCATAAGTTGTAGGTGCATAATCACTCCCCCAGTCTGTCGTGTTTATCCCCCCACCACCTTGCACTACACAAGTCTGGGAAAGAGCAGTGGTCGAGCAAATAACTACAGACAAGCCAATAAAGCAGAGCTGTATGAGAGCAATTGAATTTGAGAGAGTCATAAGAATGATGTTAAGATTTGATTTTTAAATATAGGAATGAATGCCGAACAATCAAATAACGCTTTCGTTTTTAACAGATTAGAAGAAACACCGTTACACAGGTCAACTGGTTTCGAGAATCCTCGTGCTTTGATACCTCTCAGCCTCGGGTCTCAGGAGAGCCTTATTCGTTTGTTGCTGATTTATTAAACGCTGCGCTTCAACAAACCGGCGGCAATAGCCGCTTACCAGTGCGCGCACACTGCAGTGTGCGCCTACAACAAACCTGCGGCAATAGCCGCTTACCAGTGCGTGCACACTGCAGTGTGCGCCTACAATAGACCGGCGGCAATAGCCGCCGCCACACTGAGGTAGCTTGAATAAAAATCAACAGCGCAAATATGCGCTGATGTCCCGACCTCTCTACCTCGCTTTTTCCCTATCTCTCTACCTCGCTAACGGTCGACAGGTCTATGCGCTTTACCGGATAACCTTTTCGGTAATGACCTCTCCGGATGAAAGCTGCACGCGTACAATGTAGAGTCCTTCAGGCAATGTCCACTGCCTGGTCTCTTGAGGGGCGAACTCCGGTGTCTCGCTTCGGATCAACTGTCCTGACGGGCCGTATATATCAACTTGTGCCCGCTCGGGCGCACTGAGCAAGCTCTGAACAGAAAGCCCCGTGGGGGTCGTTTGGATCGTGAACGCATCCCGCGCTTCTGCGCGGAGAACCACCACCGGAGAATAGGCAACCGTGCCGTCATGATCCGTCTGGGCAAGACGCAGGTACCACAATCCGGGAGATGGAAGTTCTGCGGCATAGCTGTATTGCTGCGTAAGCTGTGTGGTGCCAGCTCCGTTGACGAAGCCAATAGAGGAAAAGTCTAGTCCTGTGCGGCTCAGCTGGATGTCAAAGCCGTGATTGTTGTTTTCAGAAGCGGTTGACCAGTCGAGGTAAACAGACAAGCCCTCTGCGAAGGCACTGAAATTGAGCAACTCAACAGGGAGGAAGAGGCAAAACGGACAATTTCCTGATTCATAGTAGACCTCGTAGGTGATGATCTCATCTGCCCTGTTCGCGTTGCCCTCAATGATAACCTGGCCCCCGGTTTGTGTATGCGAATCAAAGAGTGTGGCATTGTTTGAGCCGGTGACCCACGGCTCAGAACCGGAGATATTGCGCACCCTTAGGGCGTCTCCTGAATCGCCACCTGAAGCCGAACAACCCGGGCGTGTAGACATGCGAGCTTCAACGGTAACTTCGCAAGTGGGCTCAAGGTCAAGGATGAACGACATCGATATTTGAGTACCGGGCACATCACAATTGCCTGTAACTCCGCTGCCGCAATCCGGACCTCCATAAGGGGTGAGATCACAACCGTTCAAACAACCGCAGCCGGGTCCACTGACCGACAATACGCCGGTCAGACACTGAGAAAAAGCGAATAGCGGCGCGAGGGTGCACCACAAAAGGAGAGCGCTCTTCATTATCTGCAGTCTGAAATACAAAGATGCGGCAAGTTGGCCGCATCTTTGACATTCAGTACATTATCATTACGCTAAACCTGAGGAAACTCAGAATTTGTAATTGAAGCCGATGGCAAGTACTTCTTTGAACTGAACCCCGGGGCCGCGACCGCTGTCGACCACCGTGCCTTCATCATTCAATACCGGGTCTTTCTTCTGCAGCGTGATATCATCATCGTAGATTAACTGAGTAGTGATGGTCGCACTCATGAATTTATTGATCTTCATTGAGATGAGCATCTCCCAGTTGATATCAATATTTTCAGGGTTATTCAGGTAATTCGAGAAGAAGTCAGCGCGGGTAGTAAGGCTGACATTCTCGACGAGGTTTGCCGTGTAGGCAAGGCGAATATACCCCCCGACCTCATGCCGGAAGTTGCGTCCGTCAGTCACTTTCTCTCCAAACTCATTGAATTCGGCGGCCTCCACACCGAATGCACCTACATCAGCAAGGCTGTCGTTGAGAACGATCGTCTGCTTGTAGGTAACAGGAGAAAGGAAAACCGTCAGCTTATCATTGGGTTTGTAGTCCATACCCAGCGAGGCGAGCGTGTAAGCCGGTGCCAGAAATTGCGAAATCAGGTTATTCTCATCCGGCACACCATCTACCAGCTCATAACCGGGTGCAAATTGGGTGCGGAAGTTGACCAGACCGCTGTAGTACCACTTCTTGCTTGCTTTATAGCCAAACTTTGAGGAGAAATCGAGGCGGTCATCAGTCTTGATCACCACGCCCTCATCCCCCTGACGCAGAATACCATAGGCAAGATCAAGGGTATTGTCCCACGAAAGGCGGTCTTTTTTATAGTTGGCAAAAGCGTTCACCAGTGCTGTACCTGAGATAGAGCTTTGCCCGCCCGCGGCCCAATTCTCGAGGTATACCTGTGAGAAATTGAGTCCGAGCGTACCGCCAGTATTCCAGGAGGTATCGGCGGGTGCATCCTCATCTTGAGGCGACTGCAGGTTCGTAAATACGCTTTCGCGTTCTTCAGGGTTCAATAGTTCATCCTGAGCGTTGAGCACTAATGAGAATAGCACAACCGGCAATAGTAGTAGATTTTTTTTCATCGCTATGAGACTTTCAATCTTTAATCATGTGTACATCAACCTGCGGGAATGGTATGGTCACCCCAGCATTATCGAGCGCAAGTTTACAATTTTCGAGGGTATCGAAGTAGACATCCCAATATGCTGCGGGGTCGCACCACGGACGTACGGCCAGATTCACTGAACTGTCAGCCAGTTCTTGTACACCTACCATTGGTGCGGGGTTTGAGAGCACCCGGTCATCATTTTTCATCACGTTTGTCAGCACTTCTTTGGCTTTTTTAATATCTGCGTCGTACGCAACTCCAACGGTGAGGTCTACACGTATTCTACCTTCACGGGTATAGTTGATCAGGTGGTTATTCATGACGGCACCATTGGGCATGATGGCTGTTTTATTCTCCAGTGTCAGAAGAATGGTATTGAAGATCTGAATTTCTTTCACAGTGCCAAGCACTCCTTGAGATTCTACGAGGTCACCTACCTTAAAAGGTTTGAAGATCATAATGAGCACGCCTCCGGCAAAATTAGACAAGGTACCTTGCAAAGCCAGACCGATGGCTAGTCCGGCTGCGCCGATCACTGCAACGAAACTGGTTGTTTTTACACCGATCATATCAGCGACAGCGATAAAGAGAATGATCTTGAGCACCCAACCGGAGAGATTAGCGATGAAAAAAGTAAGTGCCGCATCGAACTTGCTACGTTCGCACGCTTTGGTGATCAGCTTCGTGATACTTTTAATGATCCTAAGGCCGATCAGCAATACCAGTATTGCCAGCAGGAGACGCGGGGCATACGATACGATGAGTTCACCGGCCGTTTCAAACAGGCCGTTCCAGTTAATTTGATGTAAATCCATTTTATGTGGTTGATTAAGGTTAATACCCAGCTTAATTGTTCGCATCCGAAGCTTCTGCTTCGCCATCAGAAAGAATCAGCACATCTTCTTCAATGAGCTTGCGGCTTGGAAGCACGTGTCTTCCACTTTCGGTCAAAAGGGTCACCGAAACACTATCAATACTTTCAATGGTACCGCTTAAGCCACCGATTTCAATGCGTTGCCCCTCTTTGAACTTTCCTTTTGAGTAGAATGAGCTCAGCATATTGGAGACGATCTGTCTGGACGCAATGCCATATGAGAGCGCGAAGGCCAGCAGAATGGCACCGATAATCAGTGTCAGATTGGACGTGATGATATCAGTATTCACTCCGGCCTGGTTCAATGCAGTGATCGCGATGAAAATGAAGAGCAGGTAATAGACGATATCCGCGATGGTTTTAGCTCCTGAAATGCCAATTGAGTCTGCTGCAGTCTGCACGGCACTGCGAACGAGGTTGGCGGTATACACCCCAATGAAGAAAATCAACAGAGCGATACCGAGGGTGGGTAGGTAGGCCATAAAAGCCTGGATCCCGTTGGTCAGCGCAGACCAACCGAGAATATTTGCTGCTGCCATGAAGAAGACTAAAAACACGACCCAGTAAAAGATCCTTCCGACCACCGTTGACCCCTTCAAGTCAGGTTTAATCCGATTGAGCATTTGATCGAATCCGGCTTTCTCGATGAGCGTATCAAACTTCACCGTTCGCAGGGCTCTGCTGACAATTCGGGCTACAATCTTTGCGATGATCCATCCAACGAGCAGCACGACCAGCGCACTGACAACCACGGGCAGGAAGTCTGCAATGGCTTGCCCGAATCGGCTGAATGATTCACTCAGGGCGTTGAGAATGTGGTCAAAAGTTTCCATCTGGGCTATGATTTGGGATTTCGATCAGCTTGATCAGGGTTTCTGCGTGAGAGTTTGGTAAGAATCACCGATGAGAAGTCGCCAACAAACAACTGCACAAGGCGCAGCATAAGCACCACCGTTTTCACACTGCCCATGACCCCCTTCTTCAGGTGTTCAGGCACCTGTTCGCGTGGCTCGATTATTTTGAACGGATTCTCAGGCATCGGTAAAAGTCGTTTGATAGGTTTCTACAGCTCGCGCCCTTGCCCGCTTGATGCGCATCTTCACCGCACTTGCTGAGAGTTCAAGTGCAGCTTCCATATCTTTTATCGAAAGGTCATCCTGGTATTTCATCAGCAGAATGGCCTTGTCATCCGGAGAGATGTGGTCAAGGATATAGCCCAGGCGCTCGGCCCGCAGGCTTAAAAGCTCCCTTTCATTCTTCTCATCTTCGTCATCGGGTATTTGTATCAGTTCATCGTCATTTTCAAAGCGCACTTTGCTGTTCTTTCGCACGTAATCAACGCAGTAATTGTAGCTCATGCTGTAGAGCCAGGTTGAAAACGACGAGCGAAAACTAAACTTTGCGAGGTTCACAAAAGCCTTCAGAAAAATGTCGTGCGTGAGGTCCTGCGCCAGATCTTCATCTTTCACAAAGCTGATGCACTTCCGGTACACCTTATTGGCATATCGGTCATAGAGATCACCAAAGCGGTCGTGGTCTTTTGCTTCCACGATCACTTTTACAAGTTCTTCATCGCTGAGTGTCTTCTGTTTTCGCCTGAACAAAGTGTGGCCTGATTGTAGTCGTTCTTCTGACGAAGAGTTTCTAATAAGTCACACGAATGTTCTCTTTTTTTTTCCGCGCAAAAGCGCGGGATGCGAAATTGGCTAACAAGACATTAGTGATAATAGTCGGGGGTCGGGGTTTATGGCGGCAGCGCAGCGACCCATAGACGTATGGACTTATCGACCTATGGACCTATGGACCTATGGACCTATGGACCTATCGACTCAGCGACTTTTTCGGAAGACTGGGAAGCCGGTAGAATAAAAAGTACTGAATCGTGATTAGTAAATCATAAATCGATAATCTGCACTCAAGCAATCTGCAATGAAACGAACTCCTCGCGCGAACTGTCAGACTTACGATTCACCAACCACCCCAACATGGAAGCGTTTCCGCATCAACAGGAGCATTGCGATGCCCGCTATGGCGACAGCGGCACACATGAAATAGGTTGTTGGAATCACTGAAACATCTCCCCGGTACATTGTACCTGAAATGAACGCTCCTGCTCCAATGCCCAATTCGAGCGACATCAGCATGGTACCGAGTGCGAGCGCCGTTTTACCCGGACGCGCAAAGTCGACGGTCCAGGCGAAGATGGTGGGCATGTTAATCCCTACGCTTATGCCGTAGATGACCCCGCCTACTGCGGCGAGAGATGCACTTTCAGCAAGCCCGATTATGGTCATCCCAATGGCCAATAAAATCATACCAGTCATGAGCAATGGAATTCTACCGTACTGATCGGAAGCCTTCCCGGCAAAGAAGCGTGTGGCAATTGAACTGACAACAATGATCGCGTTGAACGAGCCACGGTAGGTATAGCCGAGATGTCCGACAAAATCAGGTGAAACAGTCAGAAACACTCCAAAAGCAAAGGCGATAGGCAAGAGCACAGCCGCTGCCGGCCAGCTCGAAAAATCGAGCAGCTTTCCTTTGAACACATTGAAGTGTCTTGCCGTAATGGGCTTTGGATCGGGAAGGGACTCCTTGAGCAGTGTGCTCAGGATAAAAGCTACCACACCGAAAGCTCCGCTGGTTATGAACAGGGCATCATATCCGTAATGCACACGCACGAGGCTGCCAATGACAGGACCCATCGCCATACCTGCATTGCCTGCTACCCCGAGGTAGCCCATGGCCTCTCCCCTCCTGCTGACATGGATGATGTCAGAGAGGTATGCCGTTGCTCCTGTCGGACGAAACCCGGTGCTCATACCGTGAAGAAAGCGCAAAAAGAGAAAGCTCCAGATGGAGAGTGCGAACAGGTAGCCAAAACTGGCAATGGCCGTCACGGCGGTGCCGATGTAGATCACTTTAAGCCGTCCGGTTTCATCAGCCATACGGCTGCTGAAAAGGCGTGAGAGGAAAGCATTCAAGGTAAAGAGTCCGACGATCCAACCGATGTACTCTTCGCCTCCCATCTTCTTGAGGTACTCCGGCAATTCCGGCAACAGCATCGAGAAGCTGCTCATAAAGAAGACGGTGCTCGAGCAGAGGGTCCAGAACTTTCGGGTGAATATGGGGTGTGCCGACATGAGGCTTCAAAGGTAGGTTGCTCAACGCGACCACGTGGTATCAGAGAGGGAAAGATGAAAGAAGATTAACCTTTGCTTCTTTAGCTACCGAAATGCATCCATTAAATATCACACCGGTATTTATCCAAAACGTTACTGTTAGGTTTTCTTTAAGGGGATCACCTATCCGCCACTTTACGCCCTACTTCTACCTGCATCCCTCTGCATTTCCATCCTTCGCTGTGCGAAGAAAATAATAAGAACGACGATTGGCTCAACAAAGGTCAACTTAACTCAGTTGCCGCTCCTTGTACGCTGCCTCAAAAGCCGCGCGATCAAAGGCCGGATTTACCCTTTCTATCTCCTTCACGAAAGCCTCAACGCTCTCTTGAAAAGCAATGTTGCGGAGGCCTAACAGTAAACGGGGCCACAGCGCCAGGCCGTACGTAAAGTCTATTAGACTGCAGTAGGCAACAAGATCAATATTCAACGAATAGAACACCGCACCGGAATCGTAATAAAACAGTTCTCCTGAGTTACTGGAACTTAGAAAACCCACCGATGCCTCATCCGTTAAATATTCAATTGGGTGATAAAACCCCTCAAGCTTCACTGCCCGATCATCGATGAACCAATCGGTTCCCGGTTGCTCGAGGTCTTGCCTTGTTTGGTCAAACAGATGCTCAGCCGGAAGGAAATCCACCCCGCCCAAAAGATCTCCTTTAAATCGCCACTTGAGCTGAAACCCGTTCATCGTTTGGTAGAACGCAACGGTGGAGGCCGGAAAACCATCCGCTTTCAACCGCTCGATCAGGTCCGGATCTTTCTTAAAATTCTTCTTCGACAGGATTTCGAAATAGGCGGTGTGATCGACTAAGAGCATGAGCGACCGCCAAACTTGTTTGTTCATGGGGTAAGACTTTTATGCCGAATGCCGGCGTATATCGTGCTGTGAGCTTCCAGGCAGCTTTCCGCCCTTTGCTGAAAACTGCGCTAGTTTTTCAATACGTTCTTTTCGCGTTTTAAGGCTATTCTAAGGTAGGCGATATCAAGCGAAGGTTCGCAACCGTCGTCTAAGTAGGTCATTTTTCGAATCCGTTGCTAAAATCTGGAAAGATGGGAACGAACACTTGTACCGGGTCTCCTGTTTTGACACGTCCGCCATGCTCCACCCATCCAACCAGTCCGCGTTTGCCGGCAGCGGCTTTGGTGAAAGGCTTGCCCTTGATCACTACTCCTGCTTTTTCCATTTCTTCCTGGGGGTGCTTGCAAGGCAGGTTTTCTTCGTACACAACAATGGTGGCCTGATAAGGTGCTTTTCCGATTCGGATTCTGGTGAGTGGTGGAAGCGAAGTAAGTTCGGGAATCCCTTTGAAGAGAAAATTGGCCCCGAGGTGTTCGGGGCGGATCGTTGTAACATCCATCGCTTTTGCGATGAGCTCAAGCTCTTCAACACTCACCGCAGACCACTGCCGCAAATTGGTGATGGGAGCGCCTTTTTTGTAGAGCTTTTTCTCGCGGGCCCCTGCGAGCTTGTGAAAACCCGAGTGCCGATCACCCGGAATGCCTGCCAGGGTGAGACCGGCTTTTTCCACGCGCTGCGTCGCAAACCCTTTTTTGCCGAAAGTTCGCAGTACCGCTGCAACTTCGCCCTTCACAGATAACTCCTTAAACTCCATATTTCAGGTTACAAATATGCGAAAGCCTGGCCGAGTTCGTTTAATCAACAGCAATCCGTAACTTAGATCTGTGCCATTGAAAACTGATTATCCTGCCAAAGTAGTGATTGCCTGGGGTGAAGCCATTTCAGGAAACGCTAAAATTCGTGACTGGCTAATTGCTCATGGTTATCCTGAGCTTGGTCTGTTCAGCTTCGCGCTTCGCAATGACGACAGTGCCCGAAAATGGCTAATGGAACATCATTTTCCTCACCTTATGGCACTTATCAATGGTGCAGAAGGAAATCAAATAGCGGTGCAGTGGTTGCGAAAGAACGGACTAGAGCCGATGGCGAAAATGGCACGTGCTGCTGACAATGATGACGATGCACTCGTGTGGCTCATCAGCTCAGGCTACAGAGACATGGCCGTGATCGCAGAGAAGATGCGCTTTGTGAAGAATCAGATTGAGTGGGACAATAACGACGTTCACCGGATTTCAAGAAATTAAGTCTTTCCCGGGCGAAACACCAGCGTGCTGAGTGCGTCAGGCGAAAGAATTTCATTTGCGATTTCAAGTAATTCTTCAGCAGAAATTGCTTCGATACGATGGTAAACTTCATCGAGGCTATCCACTTTTCCGTACATGAGAAAGCTCTTACCGAGCGTGAGCATGGTACCTGAGCCGCTCTCCTGATTGAGTGCAATTTGTCCGATCAGTTGTTGCTTTGCCATGTGCAACTGAGTGGTACCAAGTTTTTTATCGCGCAATGATTTGAGCTCTTTGAGTACGAGCTGCTCTGCTTTCGCCCTTACGCGGTCATCTGTACCGAGATAGATTTGAAAGAGGCCTGTATCTGAATACGCGGTATATGACGACTCAATGTGGTATGCGATTCCATGTTTTTCACGTACATGCAGGTTAAGCCGGCTATTCATTGCGGGGCCTCCAAGCAGGTTATTGAGCAGAACCAACCCGGTCTTTTTTTCCTCTCCGGCATGGTAGGCCATATTGCCCATCATCAAGTGGGTTTGATGCACCTCGCGCTCTACTTCCACCTGTTGAGGGTAGTACGACCGAAAGGGGGTTCTGTCGTTATCGGCAGCCGAGGCGGGCACCTCGCCGAAAAAACGCTCAGCCACCTTCTTTATGCGCGCCGGCGAAGCAGGCCCTACACTTGCAAAAACCATCTGATCTGTTCGGTACCGTCGACCGATCAGATCAAACACATCTTCTCTGCTCAACTTTCTGACACTTTCTTCTGTGCCGAGTATGTTTCTACCGATTGAATGTCTGCTGAAGACCTGTTCTTCAAAATCGTCAAAGATCATTTCAGCGGGAGTATCCCGATAAGAATGGATCTCGTCAATGATTACATCGCGCTCTTTGCGCATTTCTTTTTCAGGAAAGGTCGAGTGAAAGCAAATATCAGCGATCAGGTCTACCGCTCTGGAGAGGTGCCGATCAAGGAAGGAGGCGTATACGCAAGTGTGTTCTTTGGTAGTGTAGGCATTGATTTCTCCTCCCACGCTGTCAAGACGCGACAGAATATGGAAAGTCTTGCGTCTCTCTGTACCCTTGAAAATACAGTGTTCAATAAAGTGTGCGAGCCCCTGCTGATGAGGTTTTTCATCTCTTGAACCAGCATTGATGATGAGACCGCAGTGCCCGGTGCGAGCAGCCGTTTGTTTGTGGATGACCCGGATGCCGTTTGGCAGCGAGAAAGTGTGAAATTCCATAAGGGTGCGCAAAGATAGTGCTTATCTGAACATTTATGAGAATCAGTCGTATAGGGAGAGGTCTTAGGAATACGATCTACCATGCGCACCACCCTGTTCTTTCTCTCCATCATATGGACGACCTCCACCGTTGCTCAAACATTCACCAACGTTGCCGCTGCCGCGAACGTTGACATCGGTGGCAATAAAGATGGCGGTGTATCATTCGCAGACTTTAACAACGACGGTTGTCTTGACCTGCTCGTCAACACGAACGATCACGGAAGAAGAAGCCGGCTGCTCCAGAACAACTGCGACTACCCCAACCCAACCTTCACGGATGTAACCGCTTCACTCGCACCAGCTCTCCTTGATCGCACCTGCGAGCGCTCAGCCATGTGGGGCGATTTCAACAACGACGGCTATATCGATTTCATGCGAAACACATCAGGTCGCCTTCAAGTATTCAGAAACAGAGGACCATCAGCCACCCCGCCTTGGAGTTTTGGTGATGCTGTGGGGAACCCTGACTACGAAATCACTGGTTTAGCGGGCGGTTTCAATAGTGAAGGGCTCGCCTGGGTTGATTACAACGGCGACGGATTTCTGGATATCATGCTCGAAAATCACAATTTCGGGGTCGATATTCTATTGAACCCCGGTGATTGCTCGGCGAATTTCATTCACATCACCCCGAATTCAAACCCACTTGGTCTTTACATATCCGCCACCGACGGTGACTACATGTCTGCCTCAGATTACAATGATGACGGCTGGGTAGACCTTCTTTGCCGCAAGAGAGATCAGAACGATCTTTTGCAGAACAACAGCGGAACCGGATTCATTGACCAGGGAAACATTGACCAGGCCACCAACGGCAACAAGGGAGGCGTAGATTTCGCAGATTTCGACAACGACGGAAAGCTCGACATCATCTGGACATCAAACGGAACTAACCAAATCTGGCTTCAAAGCGGTTCGGGAACCTTTGCAGCATCAGGAGAACCTGAGGCTTCAAGCGGAGTCAGTGTAGGCAACAACATCGATGGATGTGCTACGGGTGACATTGATAATGACGGCGACATTGATTTGTTCTTTACCGATAACAATGGTGCCAGTTTTCTTTTCATCAATAACAGCACACCCGGCAACCTGTCATTCACGCAAACTAACCTCGGCATTGACGTTAATGGGAACGGTGAAGGCTGCGTCTTCACCGATTATGACAATGACGGCGACCTTGACCTGTATGTGAACCGCCACGGAAATAATCAGTTGTGGCAGAATGATCTAAACAACTCGAATTACCTCTTTGTAGAGCCCTTGCTTGATTTAGGAGGTGGATTTACACGTACCGATCACGGCACACTTGTCACCCTCTATCGTTCTGACGGCACCACCTTGGCCGGCGGACCGCGTGATGCCAGGCGCTCATTTGGTCATGGAACACAGACAGAGAGCAGGATTCATTTCGGCTTACCTGATGGTTCTTCAGCCAGTTATCGTTTAGTCATGAAGTACACATATATCGGCGGTGAGCGCACCATTATCGATACCATGATCACTCCGTCAGTGCTTCCGGATCAAACCTTCCGCCTTGTGCGCGATTCATTTGGAGTACTTAGCAACATCGGCTGCAACCTGCTTCCCGTAGAACTGTACACCTTCAGAGCAACAGCAGAAGAAGAGAACATCATGCTGAAGTGGGAAACACTCAGCGAAAGCAACAATGACCGATTCGTGATTCAGCATAGTACAGATGCGACTCACTACCGGGAAATGGCAACTGTAAATGGCTCAGGCACCTCACTAAGCACGCGCCACTATGAATACCGGCATGAACGACCAGAATCAGGTATACATTATTATCGCTTGTACCAGATCGATCACAACGGCACTCAGTCAGGTCCATGGTTGGCTGCGGCCAGTGTAGAATCCGAAGCTCTGGCTTTTCGGGTATTCCCTAACCCGATCCTGCCCGCCCATCAGGAGTGGGCAGTTCAAGTCAGTGGCATTGGGCCTGAGGGCGTCATCTTGTCTATCGTTGATGCAGTTGGTCGAATAATTGAGCAAAAAGAAATATTTTCGACGAATGGTCAATCGACTGTAATCTTCAGTAAAACCGCGCGTCTCAGGCCGGGAAGTTATTACATTCGTTTAATGAATCAGAGACAGAGAATATCCAGAAATCTAATTATCCACTAGTCCGTTTGACTTTTTGCTAATTTCCAAGCATGGAGCTAAGGAGCAGAAATGGACTGGAGAGCAATTATTGTAGATGATCAATCTGCTGATCGTATCGGTTTACGGTCAGCACTTGGTCGCTACTGCCCGAATGTGGAAATCGTAGCTGAAGCAGACACTGTTTCTCGAGCGTATAAAGTGATTATTGCCAACTCTCCGGATGTTGTATTCCTCGATATTCGCCTCCGCGATTCCAGCGGATTTGAGCTGCTTGAACGATTCACAAAACCCTACCCGTTCAAGGTCATTTTTGTCAGCGCCTTCACCGGCTTTGCCCTCGAAGCCTTTCGGTTTTCTGCCATTGACTATTTGCTCAAACCCATTCAGGCTCAAGAGCTCCAGGAATCAGTGAGAAAACTAAGTGACTACGTTAAAGTGCAACAAATTGTACAAGAACCTGCCATTGTTCAGGAACCAGCAGTTCAACCCCAACATAATCGCCTTTCCATAGGAACGACGAATGGATTTGTATTGGTCAATTATGATAACATTACCCACCTCTCGGCAGACTCAAATTACACAGAAGTTTACCTCACATCGAACGAACGAATCGTAAGCAGCAGAACACTGAAAGATTACGAACGAACCCTTCCAAGTAATATCTTCTTCCGCACCCACCAATCGTACATGGTACATATCAGTCATGTGCATCGCTACACGAAAGAGTCAGGCGGAATCATTACCCTTTCAGACGGTTCAGAAGTGTGCCTGGCCCGCCGCAGACGTGAACAATTTCTGCGGTGGCTTAAAGGCGAATATTGAACTTGTTAAAACAAGAGTAATACCACAAAAAATATCGTGCTCCCCGCTGCCAGCAACAACAGAGAATAGGGCAGAATATCGCGCGCTTTCAACCCGGTAATTCCCAGCAAAGGAAGTGCCCAGAACGGTTGAAGCATATTTGTAATCTGATCACCGTATGCCATAGCCATCACACTTTTCGCTATCGGTACCTTCAAATCAATAGCCGCTTTCACGATGATGGCTCCTTGAACTGCCCACTGTCCGCCCCCCGAAGGAACAAATATGTTCACCAGTCCGGCAGAGAAAAAAGTGAACAAAGGGTAAGTCACTTCATTACTTACACTCACAATCCATTCAGAAAATAAAGAGATCAAGCCCGATGAGGTGAACAATCCCATTATGCCAAAGTACAGCGGAAACTGTATCAGAATCCCAGCTGCGCCACTGATGGCTTGTTGAATGGCAGCGAGAAATCGCTGGATGCTGCGGTGCGCGATAAGGGCAAGCCCGAGGAGTAGCAGATTAATCCAGTTCGGATCAACCCACCTCAACGAACCGGGATCTCTATACCCTGCAATTTTCAGCACTGCAGCCGCTATCATTACCGCTCCGAAAATAATCCCCACCCATGAAAACTGATCAAAGCGCTCTGCACCTGCGGCGGGCTCAGGCTGCTCTAGCAAGACTCCGGAACCATCTATCCGAAGCTTTTGCTTCGTAACGCGCTTTGCGACAAAAAAAAGGAGCGAAGGAATAAGGAGAATCAGAAGAAAGAAGGCCGTGATGTTCATCGAACCAAATACTGTTTCAGAAAAACTCACCTCACCGGGAAGCATAGCAAGTTCTTCAGGAGAAAGCACACCGCCCAGCAATTCTTTGAGGTGCCCTGCCTCTGCTACTTTAATAGGGGCGCTGCCGCTGATACCTCCGTGCCATACCATCAAGGCGCTGTAGCCTGCAGCTCCAATCAACGGATAATTGAAGGCAATGCCATTTCTCGAAGCCGCTTCTCCCACTTTACGTGCGAGAATGGCGCCGAAAATGAGGCCGAAGCCCCAATTAAAGAAGCCAACCAGCATTGAAAGCAGCGCGACCCCAGCTGCCGCTGTTGGAAGTGAAGATGCCAGCCGGGTGCTCACTGCCTGAATGAAACCTGATGCGCCCGGTGAGAGCGCCAGGGTGTGCCCCAGTACAAGCATCAGCATCATCTGAAAGGCGAAAACCAGAAGGCCTCTATTCCACAATCCCTTCTCCCAATAGCGCAGCACATCCGCAAAAGTGGCTGATTCGCCATTCGGTGCACTTCCGAATATCAGTACCAGGATCCCCGCCACCACCGTCAGCAACAGTGCGATGCTAAATGGAGACGGCAGCAAGTGTTGAAACGTTTTCACAAAACGATCTGCAAAGCTGCTTTGCATGCGTCAAAAAATGATTCAGAAAGGCAGATCATCTTCGTCTGCACTCCCGAGATCTACGTCGGGCCCCGGTTCTGAAGGTGGCGGTGGGCTCTGCGCCGGCGGTGCACCGGCAGCTTGTTCTGCATTCGCAGCCTCACCTGCCCGATCAATGCGCCAGGCATTGAGGTTCACGAAGTAACGTTCTTTCCAGAGACTACCGCGGATATCGAATTTGACCACCACCGGGTCGCCCGTTTGGTAAGGCTCAATCAGAGAAGTTTTGTCTTTGACGAGCTCGAACTTTACATCCTGAGGGTACTGCTCTTCGGTGGTCAGCACGAATTCGCGCTTTGTGAAGCCACTATTGAACTCCTGTACATCGAAGACCTTTGAGATCTTCCCTCTCATTTCGTATGACATCGTTTTTTCTTTTCGTGTTAAGTATTCGGTTCTTATCCGTTGTTAAAAGTCAGCAGTGCCTTCCAAGCCTCTGTGATTTTGTCGGCATCAATCATCCCAGCGGCCATTTCATGCAGCTTTTGCTCGAGCTCAGCAGGCTGATCTTCATAGGTCACAAAGAGGTCTGCAAGCTCAATAAGCTTGTATTCATTGACATCGGTTTCATTGGGCAGCTCTTCCACCCCACCTAGCCGTGCCAGATGATTACCGCTAAGCACCTTACTCCTGCGAATGTCTTCGGGGATCGAATCTATACCGATGCCAAGTTTCTGCAAGGGCTTAGGCACCTCGAACAAACCGTCATGCGAGCGCGTATAAAAGTCACCGCCACACCGCCCCACGAGATCGATCTTCAAGGGGTCAATCTTGCCGTCTTTCGTGAGCACATGATCAGCTATATGAATTTTAACCACTTCACAAATGACGAGGTTACCGGCGCCTCCGCCGTCACCCAATTCTACTACCTCATTGACTTTACACTCAAACTGCACCGGACTTTCTTTCACGCGAAATGGCTTTACAAGGTCAGATGCCACCGGTGTCAGCCCGGCCTTCTCAAACTCACTTACCCCTTTCGGGTAGTCTGTACTGGCGAGCGAGCACTGGTGTACCATGGCATAGTCAACTATGTTGATCACTACCTCGGGCACGACTTTTACGTTTTCATACGTATGCTTTGACGTATTGTCGCGCCCCCTTCTCGCGGGCGAGAAAACGGCGATCGGCGGGTTGGCAGAGAACACATTGAAATAGCTGAAAGGTGCCAGATTAGGCGATCCACTTTCGTCAATGGTGCTTGCAAAAGCAATAGGACGCGGGGCGACGGCGCTCAGCAAATAGCCGTGTAATTCCCTGACGCTGATCTCTCCTGGGACAATAGTTTTCATAACGCATACGTTGAACGACAAAAGTAAGAAGAAGCGAGGGGCTTCAGGTTCTTTGTGGGAATGACTTTACGGATGCACTATTTGGCTTTATGAACGCCGGCAGCTTCAACTTCATCAATTGAATTCATGACATTCTGCTTGAGCTCTTCTTTGTAAGTTTTAATACGGCCCAAAAGGGCCGGATCGGCAGCAGCCACGATCTGAGCGGCAAGGATACCGGCATTTTTGGCACCATTTAGCGCCACGGTAGCTACCGGCACCCCCCCCGGCATTTGGAGAATCGACAATACTGAATCCCACCCATCAATAGAGTTCCTTGACTTCACGGGTACGCCAATAACCGGAAGCGGAGTCAAAGAAGCAGTCATACCCGGGAGGTGCGCTGCACCTCCGGCCCCCGCGATAATGGTTTTGAGTCCGCGATCTGCGGCTGACTTTGCATAATCTACCATTCTCTCAGGTGTACGGTGTGCAGACACAACGGTAATTTCAAAAGGCACATCGAGAAGGCGAAGCACATCGGCCGCATCTTGCATGACTGGCAGGTCAGACTTGCTTCCCATTATGATTCCAACGAGCGGTGTTTCCATAGGTACAAAGATATTCAGACCAGCATACCGGCAATGGCTGCCGTGTACAAACAGGCCAGGGTTCCGCCGAGCAGTGCACGCATGCCCAACTTCGACAGAGTACTTTTGCGAGAAGGTACAAGCGAACCGATTCCACCTATCTGTATACCAATCGATGCAAAGTTAGCGAACCCACAGAGCACGTATGTCGCGATGACCTCAGACTTTGGATCAGTGAATAAGGCGGTAGATCGCATTTGACCAAGGGTTACGTAAGCATAAAACTCATTCAGTATGGACTTTTCTCCTAAGAGCTGCCCTACCAGTACCGCGTCATCCGCACTGACACCAATCAACCATGCGATTGGTGCTCCGAGGTAGCCGACCATGAATTCGAACGAGAAGCTGTCATACGGGGTGTGGGCGCCAATCCATTCATTAAGCCCCGTAGGGCGTACAATAAATTCGAGGATGTAATTTCCGAAGTAGATCAATGCTGTGAACACCAGAAGCATGGCTCCAACATTGACGGCCAGTTTGAGGCCTTCGCTTGTTCCATTGGCAAGGGCTTCCAGCACGTTATCTCCCATTTTCTCATTTGAGACCGACATGTCATCGTTCACGCCTTGTGTTTCAGGCACCAGCACCTTTGCTGCTGCAATGGCTGCTGGTGCAGACATAATAGAAGCCGCCAGGAGATGTCGTGCAAAGATTTCCTGATCAACGGCATTCTCGCCTCCGAGAAACTGAACGTAAGAAGCCAGAACTCCTCCTGCAATAGTCGCCATTCCTCCGGTCATCATGCACATCATTTCTGATTTCGTCATCCTTTCGAGGTAGGGACGAATCAACAAGGGTGATTCTGTTTGACCGAGAAATACGTTTCCTGCAGCAGCGAGGCTTTCTGCGCCACTTAATCTCAGTGTACGTTTCATCACCCAGGCGAAGACATACACTACCTTCTGCAGCACCCCGAGGTAATAAAAAAGTGCAGAGAGGGCACTGAAAAAAATGATCGTAGGTAAAATCCGGAAGGCAAAGTTGAACAGCCCCGGTGCCACATCACCCTCGAGTTTCCAGCTATTGAGCAAAAAATCACTGCCGTAATCTGTAAATGAGATCACCTTGACAAAGGCTCTTGCCACGTAGCGAAAGACCATCTCCACCCCGGGGGTTTTCAAGATGAGCAGCGCAAGGGCAAACTGCAGAATGAAAGCGAAAAGTACGCTCCGCCATCGAATGGCTTTACGGTCTGTGCTCAGCAGCCAGGCGATGGCGGTGAGTACGAGAATCCCCAGAATTGCACGCATAATGGTCTGGTAAAAGGTTCACAGAGGCGGCAAAATACGGAATTGTACGCTATTGGTGCGCTTTTCGTTCAAAGCACCGTGGATTACTGAAAATGTGTATGGAGGAATCCCCAAAAATCTGATAAGCTAATTATGCAATGCCAAAGACTAACTTTCCTTATTTCGTCGGTCTATTTCATCCCTGAGTTCTGAGGCACGCTCATAATCTTCACGTTCGATGGCGTTAGATAGTTCTTGTTCAAGCTCTCCCATACTCATGGCGCTGATTTGGTCACCTTCAGGTTGCACACCTTCAAGGCCTTCCTCTTCTGCCGTGTAACTTTGCTCTACTTCTTCGGCGTTCACACCAGCAGTATCGAGAATAAAGTCGTAACAGTAAATCGGACACTTAAAACGCACCGCAATGGCCACTGCGTCAGATGTTCTGGAATCAATCTCAATACTTTTGCCGTTATGATTGGCAATGAGTCGGGCAAAGAAAATGCCTTCAATCAGATTGTAGATCACCACTTCATCAATGTTGATACCGAACTGATGCGCAAAACTCTTGAAGAGATCGTGTGTGAGTGGTCGGCTCGGTGTCATGTTCTCGAGCTCAATGGCGATCGCCTGAGCTTCATTTCCACCGATTACGATCGGTAGTTTTCGCGCCCCCCCCTGCTCTGAAAGCACTAAGGCATAGGCCCCGCTCGTAGAACCACTGGGTGCGATATCTGCTATGTCAAGTCTGATTTTCTCCATACAAATAAGTGGGAAGCACAATGGCTTCCCAATTATCTGCGAAAGTAATGATTTTACTTGAGCTGACTTAGCCCGCATTAAAGCGTTTCACCGCTTCTGTAAGTTTCGGCACAACATCAAAAGCGTCTCCTACAATGCCGTAATCAGCAGCTTTGAAGAAGGGTGCCTCAGGATCTTTGTTCACCACAACAATGACCTTACTGCCGTTTACGCCGGCAAGGTGCTGGATCGCTCCGGAGATTCCGATTGCAATGTAAAGGTTCGGGCGAATGGCGATGCCTGTTTGTCCGACGTGTTCATGGTGCGGACGCCAGCCGATGTCTGAGACTGGACGTGAGCATGCAGTAGCCGCGCCAAACTCACTTGCAAGTTCTTCAATCATGCCCCAGTTTTCAGGCCCCTTCATTCCGCGACCTGCCGAAATCACGAGATCCGCCTCAGGTAAGGGTATTGAACCATCTGTTGATGTGGGCTTAAACTCGCGCACCGTCACCTTGCTTTGCCCGAGGTCAGCCGAGAGTGCAGTCACTTCTGCGGTGCCTTTATCGTTCGTGTGTAGACCAAAACTGTTAGGCGTGATGGTTATGACCTTATGCGCCGTCTTGATTTCTACATGGGCCATAGCCTTACCGGAGAATACGCTTTTCTTAACGATAAAACCCTCCGTATTCGTTGGGAGCGCTATGGCACCTGCCACGATACCGGCATTTAATTTCACCGAAACACGCGAAGCCACTAATTTACCAGCATGGTCATGCGCCATAACGATAATACTGGCCCCGGACTCTTGCGCTGCCGCTACTACGGCTTTCGAAAGTTGTCCGCTATCCGAAGTATTGGCATCAGAAGCGTTGAAGACCCTGGTGACCCCGTAGGCTCCGAGACCTGCATCGCCTTCTATGTGACCTGCCGTAACAGCGATGACCTCACCGCCAAGATCGGCGGCGGCTTTTGATGCGTATGAGGCTGCTTCCAAAGCTGCTTTGGTAGCCTTGCCTTCTTTCAATTCTGCAAAGATGAGAATAGACATATCGAAAGTTTCTTCTGTTCTTGATTAAATGACTTTAGCCTCTTCGTGGAGTAAACGAACCAACTCTTCCGGGTGTTCCGGGTCGACCATTTTACAGTCACCCTTCTCCGGAGGCAGCTCGTATGAGCGCACCGTAGTCGCATCCGCTGCTTCTGCAGCGCTAACCACATCAAGCGGCTTCGTACGCGCCGCCATGATGCCACGCATATTCGGGATTCTCTGTTCGGCAAGACCTTTAGACGCACTTAACACAAACGGCCCGTCAACTTCTAAGACTTCCGATCCTCCTTTAACTTCACGCGTAATGACCGCTTTGGAGCCTTCCATGTCAAGGTTGGTAGCCAACGAAATGTACGGAAGATCAAGGTGTTCAGCGATCATACCACCTACAACCCCGCCATTGTAATTAATGGTTTCTTTACCGCAGAGAATCATGTCAAAATTCTTATCTGCAGCGTAGGCTGCTATTTGCTGAGCAACAAAGCTGGGGTCTGTGGGCCTGGCATCGATGCGTACGGCCTTATCTGCGCCAATGGCAATTGCCTTGCGAATCACAGGATCGCTATCGGCTTCGTCAACCGCAATGATGGTCACACTGCCGCCATTCTGCTCTTTCAACTCGATTCCGCGTACCAAAGCATACCACTCATCGTAAGGGTTTACAATGAACTGAATACCATTGGTGTCAAATCGGGTGTTCTGGTCTGTGAAGGCAATTTTAGACGTGGTGTCTGGCGCCTTACTGATGCACACTAAAATGTTCATGGTTTCCTTTGCTTTTGCATCCGCAAACTTAGGCAAATTTGAAGCGGACTTGTTTACGGTGCAAGTTAAGGCTTATTTTAATATGCGTGCATACTAAAACGCGGAGAACAGATACCCTCCGGATCGCATTCGCAATGGTCGCTCCTGAATTACTTATGGCAGGTTTTGTGGTGAGTTCGAAAGAGCGGTATTAATTCCTAATTTTGGCGCCAATTGTAAGAGACCATGAAAGAAATTCAATTTCGAGAAGCAGTTGCGGAAGCAATGACCGAAGAGATGCGGCGCGACGATCGCGTCTTTCTCATGGGTGAGGAAGTGGCTGAGTATAATGGAGCCTATAAAGCGAGCAAAGGCATGCTCGACGAATTTGGTCCTGACCGCGTAATTGACACGCCCATTGCCGAACTTGGTTTTACGGGAATTGGTGTAGGTGCAGCGATGAACGGACTCCGTCCGATCGTTGAGTTCATGACCTGGAACTTTGCGATTCTCGCGGCCGATCAGATCATCAACTGCGCTGCAAAGATATTGCAGATGTCTGGCGGGCAGTTTAACATTCCGATTGTTTTTCGAGGGCCAAATGCACAGGCCGGACAGCTTGCGGC
Organism: Flavobacteriales bacterium; assembly: GCA_018402085.1. Taxonomy (GTDB): domain Bacteria; phylum Bacteroidota; class Bacteroidia; order Flavobacteriales_D; family Sanyastnellaceae; genus Sanyastnella. The sequence continues at coordinate 2,189,972 of JAGYJM010000002.1, forward strand.
AACGCACTCGCAGAGTTTTGAGGCGATGTACGCGCACATTCCAGGCTTAAAAGTGGTCACTCCTTCCAACCCGAAAGACATGAAAGGTCTCTTGAAATCGGCCATCCGTGACAATGACCCAGTGCTGGTCATGGAGAGTGAGAAAATGTACGGTGACAAGGGCATGGTTCCGGAAGGTGAATTTCTCGTACCGATCGGGGTGGCTGATGTTGTGCGTGAAGGAAGCGATGTAACCATCGTATCATTCGGGAAAATCATGAAGACCGCGCTTGCTGCGGCAGAAGAGCTTCAGAAAGAAGGCGTGAGCGCTGAGGTCATTGACCTGCGTACCATTCGTCCTCTTGATATTGACACCATCGTTGCTTCTGTCAAGAAAACCCATCGTCTCATTATTCTTGAGGAGAGCTTCCCGGTATGCAGCATCAGCACTGAGGTTGCGTATCGTGTGCAGCGGCATGCATTTGATTACCTCGATGCACCAATTCGCAGACTGACACAATCAGACACTCCTTTTGCTTTCGCCCCAACCCTCATTGAAGAGGCGCTTCCGAATACCGGAGACGTGGTGCGCACTGCGAAAGAAGTGCTTTACATCTAATTATCAACCTTAACTCATTTCAGTCTCAAGGCACAGAATTAGCGCACCCTTATTAAAAGGTATATTTTTGCGCGCGCCAATCAGAAGGCTATAAACCGAAACAAATGGAAACTTACTTGAAGTACCTGGTTCCTGCACTTGCGCTTGTAGGACTTTTGTACATGATGATTAAATCTGCCTGGGTGAACAAACAACCTACAGGCGAGGAGAAAATGAATGTTATTGCGAAGCACATCCGCGATGGAGCTTTAGCCTTTCTTAAAGCAGAGTATCGCATTCTTGCGGTTTTCGTAGTTATCGCCGGGGCATTGCTCGGATTCGTATCTACGCTTGTTGACACCACTCACTGGTTCATTGTTGTTGCTTTCGTGATTGGCGCTGTTTTCAGTGCACTCGCGGGGAATATCGGTATGCGTATCGCTACCGCTGCCAATGTGCGTACAACACAGGCTGCACGCACCAGCCTGCCTCAGGCACTGAAAGTTTCTTTCACCGGAGGCACCGTAATGGGGCTCGGTGTTGCCGGATTAGCCGTGTTTGGTCTCAGTACTTTATTCATTGTGCTGTTCATGTGGTTCATGGGCGGTGAATGGGTTGCAGCTGACTTCGCAGGACAAAGCCGCACCCCCGGTCAATTGATGACCATCGTGCTGGAAGCACTTGCCGGATTCTCATTGGGTGCTGAGTCGATAGCCCTTTTCGCTCGCGTTGGAGGTGGTATCTATACGAAAGCAGCTGATGTGGGGGCTGACCTCGTAGGAAAGGTTGAAGCCGGTATCCCTGAAGACGACCCCCGCAACCCGGCGACCATTGCCGATAACGTGGGAGACAACGTTGGAGACGTTGCAGGTATGGGAGCTGACCTTTTCGGTTCTTATGTTGCTACCGTTCTAGCAGCAATGGTGCTCGGAAATAACGTGATCAGTGACAATGGCGGAAGCATGATTGATAGTGGCTTTGAGGGTATCGGACCGATCCTGCTTCCTCTGGTAATTGCCGGACTGGGGATTATCTTCTCTATCATCGGCACACTGATGATCCGGATTAGCGATAACTCGGCAAAAGAAGCTCAGGTACAAGCAGCACTCAACCGCGGTAACTGGGGGTCTATAATTCTCACTGCGATTGCCTCTTACTTCTTGATCCAGTGGATGCTTCCTTCAGAGATTACCATGGGCTTCTTTGACACTTCTGAACCCAATAACAGCAAAGAAACGATCATTACTAGCCTCCACGTATTTGGAGCGGTGGTCGTCGGACTAGTAGTGGGTGGCGCTATCAGCTGGTTCACTGAATACTACACAGGTCTTGGTAAACGCCCGGTTCTGGCAATCGTTCAAAAATCTGCTACCGGCGCTGCTACCAACATTATTGCCGGCCTGGCGACCGGTATGCTGTCAACCTTTGCTCCAATTTTACTTTTCGCAGGCGCAATCTGGGGTGCATACAGCCTCGCCGGTTTCTATGGGGTGGCTATCGCCGCCTCTGCGATGATGGCTACCACCGCCATGCAGCTTGCCATCGATGCCTTCGGCCCTATCGCTGACAATGCGGGCGGTATCGCTGAAATGAGTGAACTCCCGGAAGAGGTGCGCGAGCGCACCGATATTCTCGACTCTGTAGGTAACACAACCGCTGCCATTGGTAAAGGCTTTGCAATAGCCTCTGCAGCACTCACAGCACTGGCACTTTTCGCAGCTTACGTGGAGTTCACAGGAATTGAAGGGATCAACATCTACAAAGCAGACGTTCTTGCAGCACTCTTCATCGGAGGCATGGTTCCTGTCGTATTCTCTGCACTCGCTATGAACAGTGTAGGTAAAGCGGCTATGGAGATGGTTAAAGAGGTCCGCCGTCAATTCAAAGAAATTCCCGGCATCATGGAAGGCACCGGAACTCCGGAATACGGAAAGTGTGTTGACATCTCAACCAAAGCCGCACTCCGTGAAATGATGCTGCCCGGCGCGATTACCATCGTGGCTCCCATCCTGATTGGCTTTGTCATGGGCCCCGAAGCACTCGGTAGCTACATGGCTGGGGTCGCAGTCTCAGGCGTGCTCTGGGCAATCTTCCAAAACAACGCCGGTGGTGCATGGGACAATGCCAAAAAGTCTTTTGAAGCAGGTGTCGAAATTGACGGTGAGATGACCTACAAAGGCTCTGAAGCGCATAAGGCCGCCGTTACCGGAGATACAGTGGGTGATCCTTTCAAAGATACTTCGGGCCCCTCGATGAATATCCTCATCAAGCTTACCTGTCTCGTCGGACTCGTAATTGCACCGATTTTGGGTGATCATAGCGCAGAAGCAACCGAACAAACAGGTAAGACCATCGAAATGAATAGCGATGAAAAAGCGGCGATTGACAACGCCAATGAAACGCTCATTCTGCACGAAACCAAATAATGGTGTGCGATACGCAGAACGGCACAAGACATTGCCTAGCGTGAACCTCACTACACAAATTACAAAACGAAACCAATGAAAACATACTTATCTACCCTCTTTATCTTCGCCATATTGGCCGTTGGCTGCGCCGATGGTGAAAAAGGCAAAGACCAGACTAGCGCTGACAATGGCGAAATTGAAGCTTGTGAATGCCTTGATATATACACTAATGGCAGCGAAGAAGAAAGAGCCCAATGCGATGAATTGCGCAAAGACGAAGCGTTTCAGAAAGCATTTCTGCAATGCCGCGCCCAAAGTGCTGAGAAAAAAGAATCTCTAAGCGTTGAAACACCTACTTCCGGGAGGTACCAGGTCATTGCTGAAGAATCTCAGCTGATGTGGACGGGGCAGAACATTACCGGGTTCAAGCACGTTGGAACCGTTGGCGTAAAACGTGGTCAGATCGAATTTGATCTGAATGGTATAGCTTCTGCGACCATTATCGCCGATATGACGCAGCTCGACGAAACAAACATGGAGGATGAGGGCAAGGAAAGTAAACTCATTGATCACCTCAAATCTGATGATTTCTTCAACGTGGAAGAATACCCCGAAGCAAAGTTCGTATTCACCTCTCAGGAAGACCTCGGCACCGGAATGAATGCAAGCGGCAACTTCACGGTACGTGGCATTACCCAAGAAGAAGTGGCCAAGGTGATTGTCACAAAAAGCGGCGAAGAGCACGTCGTAATCACCGGCACCATGATCTTTGATCGCACGAAGTATAACGTGCGCTACGGAAGCGGGAAATTCTTTGACAACCTTGGGGATGACCTTATTAAAGATAAAATCACCCTCAAGATGAAACTTAAGGCAAAGAGTATTACTCAGCCAAGCTGATCTTTCAGGTATACTGAATTAAAAAAGCCGGAGGTGAACCTCCGGCTTTTTTGATGCCTTGAACCGTTTTTTAATTCTCAAAAAGTCCGTGTAACTCTGCATCAATGGCATTGATGATCTTACCCAAATCTTCACTGTTTTCGTGAAAACGGTTATGATCCACATCAATGATGAGCAGCTTTCCTTTTTCGTAAGTGCTGATCCATGCTTCGTACCGCTCATTGAGACGCGTGAGGTAATCAAGTCGAATGGCTTCTTCATAGTCACGACCGCGCTTCTGGATGTTATCTACCAGTGCAGGTACGGATGCCCGCAGGTATATCAACAAGTCAGGTGGCGTAAGAAACTCATCCATCAACTTAAAAAGGTCAATGTAGTTCTCAAAATCACGCGTGGTCATCAGCCCCATAGCGTGCAGGTTTGGCGCGAAAATGTGCGCATCTTCATAAATCGTGCGATCCTGAATGATATTCGTTCCAGAATCACGCAACTCTACCATCTGGCGAAATCTTGAATTCAAAAAGTATATCTGCAAGTTGAATGACCAACGCTGCATATCTTTATAGAAGTCGTTGAGATAAGGATTGTCGTCCACATCCTCGAAGTGTGGCTCATAACGGTAGTGCTTGGCTAATTGAGTGGTCAGGGTGGTTTTCCCCGAGCCAATATTTCCGGCTACAGCTAGATGCATTGATGGTTCTTTTGAAGGTGGGCTAAGGTACAAAAAAGGCTGTGCCTTTAAATCTACATTCGATATATGCGCAATTCTCCTTCGATCAACTGATAGAATAGGCCGCGGTTCTGATCAAGTGCCTTTTCTTCGGCCTGAAAAGGCCGGATGCGAACAGGTACCCGCTCTCCGTAGCCGAGTGTATACAGCGAAGAGTCTGCTCTAAGTACCATGTGATCTGCATGTGTTCGAAGTTCTCTAAGGTCATCTATCGGAATGCGATGCACCAGCGTGCCGAAGCGGTCAAAAATCCATAATCCGTAACCTGCATCCGCTACGATTACTTGTTCATGGCGCTCTGCCATCCGAATAATGTCGGGATCACTTCCCGTAAGCGCCGGCAAATAACCTGTGCTCACCTTCTTCTCCAGACGTTCATCAAGGCGCACCAGCTCTTTATTTAATTCGTCGTAAATCCAAACTTCCTGGTTCACCCCTGATGCAACTCTTGAAGGCAAGCCCAGATCACTGTCCCATAAACGCAAAACCCGCTGCTCAGTCAGTGTGTTGTCAAGTACTACCAAGCTGCCGGTTTCTTCATAGAACACGAGCGGACGCAAGGGGTCGCTTGTATCTAATTGGCTCGGTATGCCGAGATCCATCCGGCTATAGATAAAAAGCAACTCGCCTTTCTGATCATACTTCGCAATCGATTGCTCCTCGACGGTGTATACATAACCAAGATCATCAATACGAAATGTTGAAGCCGGAGTTTCCCACATAGCAAGGAGGGTGCCCAACAAAGACGATATGCAGTATAGTATGATCATTCATCAACGCCTGAAGCGGCATTCGCAAAGGCCAGTATCTCTTCAACGTAGTTGCGCTCATTGCTCAATCTCGGCACTTTATGCTGCCCCCCTATCTTGCCTTTCGACTTCAGCCAGTCATAAAACGTGCCCGGTGGCATTTTTCTTACAATGGGTTGCCGTAAATTCAGATCGAATGATCGCTTAGCTGCATAATCGGTGTTGACCTCTTTCAATGAGGTATCGAGGTGCTTCACAAAATGCTCAAGCCGTCCCGGCTCTTTTTCAAACTCAATCAGCCACTCGTGACCGCCTGTTTCTGATGATGACATGTATACCGGAGCGGCAGTGTAGTCAGTCACAATAGCGCCTGTAGCCCTGCACGCTCGCTGCATGGCCTCTTCTGCATTCTCAATGATTAATTCCTCACCAAAAGCATTGATGTAGAGCTTTGTTCTACCCGAAACTTGTATACGGTAAGGATGTGTACTGGTAAAGCGTATGGTGTCGCCGATCAGGTAACGCCATAGACCGGCGTTTGTACTGATTATCAGAGCGTAATTCTTACCTACTTCTACTTCATTAAGCTGCACCGTTTGAGGATCGTCTTTCCCGAATTCTTCCATCGGCATAAACTCATAAAAGATGCCGTAATCGAGCATTAGCAACATATCATCTGCCCCTGCACGATCCTGGATACCGAAGAATCCTTCAGATGCATTGTAGGTCTCGCAATACGACATAGACGGACGTGGAATCAACGCTTCAAACTGCTGGCGATAAGGTTTGAAACTGACTCCCCCATGCATAAACAGTTCAAGATTTGGCCAGACTTCGAGAATATTGTCTTTACCCGTAATCTCAAGCACACGCTTAAATAAGACGAGGGTCCATGACGGAACACCGGCAATCACTACGACGTCTTCATCTTTGGTCATTTGAGCCATCCGCTCAATCTTCTCTTCCCAGTTATCGAGTAATGCAATCTCCTTAGTTGGGGTGCGCTTGAACTCAACCCAAAGCGGCAAATTTTTGATAATAATAGCCGAAAGGTCGCCGGTATATACATCTTCGCCGAGTGGAAGGTACTTACTGCTCCCTCCCATGACCAGGTGCTTGCCGGTATAAAGTTTGGCGTCCGGATGATGGTCACAATGCATTGCCAAAAGATCCTTTCCTCCTTTGTAATGGCAATCTTCAAGAGCTTCTCTGGTCACCGGAATGTACTTGCTCTTATCGCTCGTTGTGCCTGAAGACTTCGCAAACCACTTCACACGAGACGGCCACAACACCCCCTGCTCCCCATCAAGCAATCGATCGATGAAGGGCTTGAATTCTTCGTAAGTGCGCACCGGTACGGCTTTTTTGAAAGCCTCGATGCTATCAATGCTTTCAAAATTGTGCGCTCTTCCAAAATCGGTGTCTTTCCCCTCGCTGATCAAGTGCCAGAACCACTCATTCTGAACTTCAAGGGGATACTTGCGGAACAGGTCAATTTGATGAACCCGTTTTTTAATAAACCACGAAAAGACGGCGTTAAAAGGCATAGTAAAGATTCTGCCCGAAAGATACGCAAACGCGAATAGCTGTCTTTTATACCCGTCCGATCTACTCTTTGCCAACTGCTTTACACTTTACGAAAAAGTTAAACTCAAGACATACAGAGGGAGACAGCCTTGAAACAGCATATCTTTACTTAACCTTAATCACATCCAAATGCAACCTCTTAACCTTCTGAGAGCGTGTCTTCTCGCGTTCTTTGCACTGATTACTTCTCTGAGCGGCCTGCAGGCGCAGAGCGGCTGCACGGACATGGCAGCATGCAATTTCGACCCAAATGCGGTAACCGATGACGGATCTTGTGCCTTTGTCGTTGACTGCGCAGGAATCTGCGGTGGCACCTTCATCGAAGATGCCTGCGGTAATTGCTACGATCCTACCCTTCCCGACAACGAAACAGTGACTTTCAATTTCACCGGCGGCGAACAAACATGGACCGTACCCGCCAACGTCACTGAAATTGACGTGCAGCTCTTCGGTGCTCAAGGCGGTGCCGGCAGCTCCGGTGGCGCAGGTGCAGGCGGACAAGGTGGGCTCGGCGCTTCAGTGAGCGGAACATTAACCGTGACACCAGGTGAAACACTTTTCCTCTACATCGGTGGCCAAAACGGCTATAATGGCGGTGGCTCAGGTGGTCAGTTTGCCGGTAACGGCGGTGGTGCTTCAGACATTCGTCAGGGTGGCAATACCCTCGCTGACCGCACGGTTGTTGCCGGTGGCGGTGGTGGCGGCGGCCAGGGCGGCTGCTGGGACCAAGGTAACTCAGGAAGCACAGACGGCGGTAACGGTGGCTCCGGAGGCGGAGGTGCAGGTCAGAACGGTGGCACCCCCACTGATCGTGGTGCAGGAGGACTTGGCGGTACAGTAGGTAATGGTGGAAACCTCGGTCCTGGCTGTCTCAGCTGTGATGTCTGCACCGGTGGTGACGGATTCGACAACGGTGATGCAGTCAACGGCCCAGATTGTTGTTGCGCCGGTGGAACCATCAACGGCTCCGGAGGCGGCGGTGGCGGCGGCTTCGTCAGCGGCGGTGGTGGTGGAACCGGCACGGCAGGTAACTCAAGCTGTGTAAACAACTCCATTGGCGGCGGTGGTGGCGGTGCCGGTGGCTCTAACCTCATTGTTAACCTTAGTAATCCTTCAGACAATAATGGCGCTCACTCAGGAGACGGTAGTATTGTGTTTACCTACGGAGCAGCTCCTCCGGAGTGCAATGCAGGATGTACAGATCCGAATGCCAGCAATTACGATTCGGGTGCGGAGGTGAATGATGGTTCATGTGAATACCTCGGTTGTACCGATCAACTTGCCTGCAATTATGATCCATTAGCACAAACCGACGACGGCTCATGCATCTTCGTAATCGACTGCGCAGGTACCTGCGGGGGAACGTTCGTTGAAGATGCCTGCGGCAACTGCTATGATCCGAACGGAAATATCGCTGAAACCCTCACCTTCAATTTCACCGGCGGCGAACAAACATGGACCGTACCGGCGAACGTCACTGAAATTGACGTGCAGCTCTTCGGTGCACAAGGGAACGATGGTGCTGGAAGTAACCCCGGTCTTGGCGCGAATGGCGCCATGGTATCCGGAACACTCACCGTAACACCGGGCGAAACACTCTTCCTCTATGTAGGTGGACAGAATGGTTTCAACGGCGGTATGCCCGGCGGTTCAGGCAACTCCGGTAACGGTGGTGGCGCATCTGACGTAAGACAGGGCGGTAACGGACTCGCTGAGCGCACAGTTGTTGCCGGCGGTGGCGGCGGTGGCGGTGCCACTGGTTGCAACAGTCCGCACAAAGGTGGTGACGGTGGTAACGGCGGCGGTGATGCCGGCGGTAACGGCGTTGACTCACCTAACGGTGGTGGTGGCTTCGGCGGTGCCCTCGGCGACGGTGGTAACCCAGGCATCGGCTGTATTCCCGGACAGCCTGGTAATGACAATGGCGCCGGAGGTAACGGCGAAACCTGCTGCTGCAACTCTGTACCGAGTGGTGGTGGTGGTGGTGGTGGCTTCCTCGTCGGTGGTGGCGGTGGTGGCGGCACGCTCGGAACACCCGGATGCTCAGGTAACGACAAAGGCGGCGGCGGCGGCGGTGCCGGAGGTTCGAACCTCGTCAGCAACCTCACCGCACCAATGGAAGTCAACGGCGACAACCCCGGAGACGGCGTCATCGTCATCAGCTATGACGTTAACCTCATTCCTGAGTGTAACGCCGGATGCACCAACCCTCTTGCGTGCAACTTTGATGATACTGCAGACATCGATGATGGAAGCTGCCAGTTGCCTGACGGGTGTACCGACGAAACAGCTTGCAACTTCGACATTAATGCTACCTGCAATGACGGTTCTTGCGTGTATCCGGGGTGCAACGATGAGCAGGCCTGTAACTTCGACCCCAACGCCGGGTGCGACGACGGCTCATGCATCTTCGTAATCGACTGCGCAGGTACCTGCGGGGGCACCTTCATCGAAGATGCATGCGGCAACTGCTATGATCCGAACGGAAATATCGCTGAAACCCTCACCTTCAATTTCACCGGCGGCGAACAAACATGGACCGTACCGGCGAACGTCACTGAAATTGACGTGCAGCTCTTCGGTGCACAAGGGAACGATGGTGCTGGAAGTAACCCCGGTCTTGGCGCGAATGGCGCCATGGTATCCGGAACACTCACCGTAACACCGGGCGAAACACTCTTCCTCTATGTAGGTGGACAGAATGGTTTCAACGGCGGTATGCCCGGCGGTTCAGGCAACTCCGGTAACGGTGGTGGCGCATCTGACGTAAGACAGGGCGGTAACGGACTCGCTGAGCGCACAGTTGTTGCCGGCGGTGGCGGCGGTGGCGGTGCCACTGGTTGCAACAGTCCGCACAAAGGTGGTGACGGTGGTAACGGCGGCGGTGATGCCGGCGGTAACGGCGTTGACTCACCTAACGGTGGTGGTGGCTTCGGCGGTGCCCTCGGCGACGGTGGTAACCCAGGCATCGGCTGTATTCCCGGACAGCCTGGTAATGACAATGGCGCCGGAGGTAACGGCGAAACCTGCTGCTGCAACTCTGTACCGAGTGGTGGTGGTGGTGGTGGTGGCTTCCTCGTCGGTGGTGGCGGTGGTGGCGGCACGGCCGGAACACCCGGATGCTCAGGTAACGACAAAGGCGGCGGCGGCGGCGGTGCCGGAGGTTCGAACCTCGTCAGCAACCTCACCGCACCAATGGAAGTCAACGGCGACAACCCCGGAGACGGCGTCATCGTCATCAGCTATGACGTTAACCTCATTCCTGACTGTTTCCCGGGCTGTACTGATCCGAACGCGGCGAACTATGACGACACTGCCAACTTTGATGACGGTAGCTGCGAGTACCCCGGATGTACCAATTCAAATGCTGATAACTTCGATCCGCAGGCGAATGTAGATGACGGCTCATGCATCATCAGCGGGTGCACCGATTCAGCAGCTGACAACTTTGACCCTGAAGCGAACAATGAAGACGGCTCATGCATCTTCTCGGGATGTACCAATCCGGATGCCGATAACTTTGATCCACAGGCGAATAATGATGACGGCAGTTGTATTCTCAGTGGTTGTACTGATCCGGATGCCGACAACTACGATGCTACAGCCAACAATGACGATGGCAGTTGCATCATCAGCGGTTGTACCTACGCAGCGGCAGACAATTACAACCCTGCAGCAAACAACGATGACGGCTCGTGCATCTTCCCGGATGCACCGGTGAACGGATGTACCGATATCAACGCCTGTAACTATAACGACCAGGCTGAGGTAGACGACAACTCCTGTCTATATTACTGCTTCGGCTGTACCGATCCGGCAGCTTGTAACTACTCTACGGTGGCCACCAATGATGACAGCAGTTGCACCTATGATTGCCTCGGCTGTACTTATGAACTTGCTGACAACTACGCTGCTGCCGCTACCGTTGATGACGGAAGCTGCATCTATAGTTGCCCTGAAGACCTCAATGATGATGGCTTTGTAAATTCATCTGATCTTCTGCAGTTCCTCGGAGCTTTCGGCAGTTCGTGTGATTAGTTCTGACCACTACACTTAATACGAAAAGGGGGAGGCTTGGCTTCCCCTTTTTTGTTCTTTACTTATCTGCAGACCCTTCGTTTTCTTCTCCGCGTTAAAACGCGGGATGCGCAGAGCTGCAGATCGAACAAAAGTTCACCATGCGCGCACCTCCATCCGATCTTCCGTTCAACGTTTCCGCATAACAGGGGTCAGGGGTCTGTTATTCGATAAGGAGTCCTGATTCGAGAAAACAGAAAATGCCAGCACAAAAAAAGCCGCCCGAAGGCGGCTTCATCCAGCGCTTTTGCGCTGAAAAAATCGAATTACTTGTTCTCCATGTAATCAACGAGACGATCGTAATCAGCAACGATTTCTTCATCAATCTCATTGAAGTCACGCATAAACATGGTCACCACGCGGATGTTCCAGTCACTGTCAATAGCGACATCCGGATCATGATCAAGGCCGAGAACACCACCGGCATCGCTCGCCCAAACATATCCGTAACCAACGATTGGTGTCCATGCACTTGGAACCTGATTCCAGTAGCCGAAAGCATCTTCAACGTAAACAAGAACGACGCCATTGTTGTACACATCTTCAGTGATAATGTTTACCTCAACCTCAGTGTAAGGCTGGCCACCCCAGTCAGCAGCGAGAACGGTCGTTTCAAAGGTTGAGAAGTTTGAATTGTCGCCTGCAGGGCCCGCAGGACCGGCTGGGCCTTCAGGACCTTCGCATGCGGTAAAGAGCAGCGCTGCGGCTGCAAAGAGCATCAGTGATAACTTTTTCATGATAGAATTGAGTTAATTAAAATTACAGTTCGCCCGCTTCTCGGGCATCATCGGCAAGGTTACGCTTTTCAAGCCATTTGCAAAATGACTTCCGACAGGACAGTATTAACAATGTAGCGTTGATGGGGGATTGCGGGGGCAGGGTCAAAAATAGAGGGGCAGCGCTAGTATGCGCTGGAGCACATACCCTAATCTCCAGTTTCCCAGTTTCCAAGTTGACCGGTTCCCCGAATCGTCCATAAGTCCATAAGTCGATGGGTCGATGCGCTTCGCTTCTTCAAACCGGCGGCAATAGCCGCTTATCAGTGCGCACACACTGCAGTGTGCGCCTACAACAAACCGGCGGCAATAGCCGCCGCCACACTATAACCCGCCAGTAGATAATGGCAGCGCAAGTATGCGCTGCACCAACCTTACCAGTATTTGCAAACCGCCCTTGCACAGAACAAGCGTAACTACGGACGCGATAAATCGCGTCCCTACGAGGTACATACTGCAGTGCATGCCTGCCGGAACCTTAAAAAAATAAACCCATAAAAAAAGACCGCCTCGTAAGACGGTCTTGCTTAGTAGCGGGGGCAGGACGCTCTCCCGATGAATCGGGATTCTTCGTCCTGCCGGAACCTTAAAAAATAAACCCATAAAAAGACCGTCCTCGTAAGACGGTCTTGCTTATAGCGGGGGCAGGACTCTCTCCGATGAATCGGGATTCTTCGTCCTGCCGGAACATTAAAAAAATAACCCCATAAAAAAAGACCGTCCTCGTAAGACGGTCTTGCTTAGTAGCGGGGCAGGACGCTCTCCCGATGAATCGGGATTCTTCGTCCTGCCGGAACCTTAAAAAATAAACCCATAAAAAAAGACCGTCCTCGTAAGACGGTCTTGCTTAGTAGCGGGGGCAGGACTCTCTCCCGATGAATCGGGATTCTTCGTCCTGCCGGAACATTAAAAAAATAACCCCATAAAAAAAGACCGTCCTCGTAAGACGGTCTTGCTTAGTAGCGGGGGCAGGACGCTCTCCCGATGAATCGGGATTCTTCGTCCTGCCGGAACCTTAAAAAAATAAACCCATAAAAAAAGACCGCCTCGTAAGACGGTCTTGCTTAGTAGCGGGGGCAGGACTCTCTCCCGATGAATCGGGATTCTTCGTCCTGCCGGAACCTTAAAAAAATACGGAATTATTAACTTATTGGTTTCATTGCGTTTTCGACTAAGGTCTCGAACATATCGTCCGTATTTCGATTGTTCCACTTGAACACAAACTCCTGAACATACTTCGGAAGATATTTCAGGCTTACTTGATGGTAAGTTCCCATAATACCACGTTCCACCACAGCCCAAAAACTTTCAATCGTATTGGTATTTACTCCACGATAAGAATACATCTGTTGATGGTCAATCTTTATGTGTTCAATGATCTGATGTAAACGGCTGTAACCTGAGTAACTATCTGTGATTATTACAGCATCTTTAGTGTCAACATGTTTCCTTACCATATCGCCCAAATTCTTTCCTGAAAGAGTACGCATGACCTGTGCCACTACATCTCCATTTCGCTGAACGATTCCCACTACTGGTATGTTTTTGGTTCCTCTCCCTCGCTTCGGCTTAACCTCACAAGCTACCTTTCTTTTTCCTCGCTTGAAAATTACACCGTCTTTCTGAAGATTGGATATTTTATCATCCAGTTCAGCCCGTTTTTTCGGTTTCAAACAATCAGGGTTAGCCATAGGTCGAGGTTTCCCGCCTATGTATGTTTCATCCATCTCTACAATGTCGTTCAACTTTACCTGTGATTCAGCCATCAGGTCGCGTATCTTCATATACATCTTGTGCGCTGTCGGATAGCTTACACCAATGTTCCTTTGTAGCTGTAATGCACTAACCCCTTTCTTAGCGTCCGTTACGATTGAAAACGCATAGAGCCACGTTTTCAAAGGTAAACGGGTGTTGTGAAGGTTTGTTTTAGTGGTCACGCTAAATGACCTGTTACAACCCTTGCAGTGAAAACGCATATCCTTGTTCCGCTTTCCGTGTTTCTCTGAACCACAGAAAGGGCACTTCTTTTTACCCATCCACCGAACACCCTCAAAGTATTGAACTACGGATATTTCGTCGGGGAACTTGTTATTTATCTGTATTAAATTCATAGTAACGAAAGAATTCGTTTAATTTATCATCCACGTCTTTATGCCTTGCGTTTTTCAATGATTCTTCATTTGAAGCGTCCTGCTTAATTTGATCTTTTATTCTTTTTAATTGATCTGATGTATTTATTTTACTCCATTCTCCAAAATCACCTTCTATTGAATTATCAGGAAAAACATTTTTAGCCAACAAATAACCAAATCGAGAAGATATGTATTCAGAAACTTTTGCCCTATAATACTGAATCTTTAACCACTTGAAAATTAACCATGATAACCATCCAAAACCTATTATTCCTATTAGCATAAAAATAAAATTAAAATCTTCACGAGGGTTACCTATAATTAGAATGTCATAACCAAATAATGCAATTCCATGTAATTGCTCTATCTTGGCAAAAACTGTAAATAAAACCGTAGCTAACATTGGTCTATCAATTATCTTCATGGGTTTCCGTTTCAACTAAGATACGGCTTAACCATTTAGTTTACAATTCCGAAAAAATAAACCCATAAAAAAAGACCGCCTCGTAAGACGGTCTTGCTTAGTAGCGGGGGCAGGACTCGAACCTGCGGCCTTCGGGTTATGAGCCCGACGAGCTACCAACTGCTCCACCCCGCAATGTGGTCGGCAAAGATAGAGAGTTTTCTCATCTTTGCAAGTCAATACCAGGATAACTTGAAGCATAAAGCAGGATTCGTCAACATTGTAGGAAGCCCGAACGTAGGGAAATCAACCCTTATGAACCAGTTGGTAGGTGAGCAGTTGAGTATTATTACCTCGAAAGCGCAAACCACCCGCCACCGGATCATGGGCATCGTGAATGACGATGATTATCAGATCGTCTATTCTGATACACCCGGAGTGCTCGACCCGCAGTATAAACTGCAAGAAGGTATGATGCGCTTCGTGCAGATGGCACTGCAGGATGCCGACATCCTGCTTGTGGTCACTGACGTTTTCGAGACCGATATGGCGCATCCCGAAACCCTCGAGAAGATCGCCGCGATGGAGGTGCCAACCTTTGTGCTCATCAACAAAATCGACCTTGCAGAACAGGCCGAGGTTGAAAGGCGCATTGAAGACTGGAAAAAACGCATCCCGCGGGCAATCATCGCTCCGATTTCAGCACTTCACAATTTCAACGTCGATAAACTGCTTGAACATATCGTGGCACAACTGCCCGAAAGTCCGCCCTTCTTCCCGAAAGATGAGCTCACTGATAAGCCCATGCGCTTCTTCATTTCCGAGATCATCCGCGAGAAGATTCTGCGGCATTATAAAAAGGAGATCCCTTACAGTTGCGAGGTGATCGTGACCGAGTACAAAGATGAGCCCGACATCGTGCGCATCCGAAGTGAAATCATCGTAGCGCGCGATTCGCAGAAGGGTATCCTGATCGGTCATCAAGGCAAAGCGCTAAAAAGAGTAGGCACGGAGGCCAGAAAAGACATCCAATCGTTCATTGAAAAGAAAGTCTTTCTCGAACTTTACGTGCGCGTTGATAAAAACTGGCGCAACGACGAAAGCAAGCTGAAGCGATTCGGCTACCTGAACTGATTATGGTTGTTTTTCCAAATGCTAAAATCAATATCGGCCTTTTCGTAACGGAGAAGCGCACAGACGGCTACCACAATATCGAAAGCATCTTCGCGCCCCTGCCCATTCACGATGTGCTCGAGGCCGTGCAGGATCCGGGGCACCCTGATTGCACGCTTCAACTGAGCGGCGCAGCCATTGACGGACCGGTCGAAAACAACCTCGTGTGGCGCGCCTGGGAGCTGATGCACGATAAATATGGCATTGGCGGTGTGCAGGCGGCGTTGCGGAAGAACATCCCGATGGGGGCCGGACTCGGAGGCGGATCGGCTGACGGAGCTTACATGCTGCTGCTGCTGAATCGTCTCTTTGAGTTGAATCTCAGCGCAGAAGCGCTGGAAGAGCTCGCAGCCCGCCTCGGATCAGACTGCCCCTTCTTCATCAAAGGCCAGCCGTCTCTCGTAACCGGGAGGGGCGAAAAGCTAAAACCCGTCAACCTTGACCTGAGCGGACTCCATTACGCATTGATTCACCCGGGCATCCACATTGGTACCGCGCAGGCTTACGGACTTATCAAGCCTGCTCCCTCAGCTTTTGACCTGAACGAATTGCCAGAGCTCGCCATTGAAGAATGGCAGCAGAAAGCCATCAATGATTTTCAGCATCCGGTTGAAGAGCACTATCCCGAAGTGCGCGAGGCATTACTCACCCTGCGCAATGCAGGCGCCGCCTATGTCTCCCTCTCAGGTTCCGGCTCGGCTGTATTTGGCATCTTCAGAGAAATGCCACCGCAACCGGAGGCACTGCCCGAACACTGGCAATGGCACAGCGGCAACTTCTGATCACTTCTGCGCCCTGAAATAGAGGAAGATCCCCAACCCGAGGAACAGGATATTCGGCACCCATACGGCGATACTTGCCGGAAGTCCGATGTTCGTCGCCGCAACCGTAGTCATCTTCATCGCAAAGATGTAGGTCACTCCGATCAAAACCGCAAAGAAGAGGTGAAGCCCCGTACCGCCGCGCACTTTGCGGCTCGCAATCACCACGCCAATCAGTGTCAGCACGTAAATGGCGAAGGCATTTGAAGTACGGGAGTATTTTTCGATCTCGATAAAGGCGACCTGTCCACTCCCCTTTTGCTTCTCTTTTTCGATGTGTTCGTTCAGCTCGGTGTACCCCATCGTGGAGATCAACTCTGAACGTTGCCCGAAATCCGAGATGGTCATATTGAACGTAGTATCGATATGATCAATGTAGCGCACCTTTTCTGTGCCATCGGCGTATATCTTTCGCTCTTTCACATTGGTGATCAGCCAGGTGCTGTCTTCTTCATTAAAACGTGCTTTAGAGGCCATGATCTTCTTGACCAGTCTCCCCTCTTCCCAGTTCTCAAAAGCGAACTTGTAGCCGACGCTGCGTTCAGCGGTAATGGAGCGGAAATAAGCAATTTCGCCCGGACTGATTTCCCGGTACATATGCTGATCAGAGATGTGAAACTTGGTGTGGATGTACTTAAACTCAAACTCCACCTTTTCTTTGTTTGCCTCCGGAAGTACGATGTGTGCCAGCAGCAGTGAAAGCAACACCAGGAAGGTGGATGCAATGAAGTACGGACGCAGCAAGCGGTTGAAACTGGCGCCTCCGCTGAGCATAGCGATGAACTCCGTGCGCTGGGCCAGTTTCGAGGTAACCAGGATGATGGTCAAAAAGACAATGAAGGCACTCAGCATGTTGCCGAAGTGCAGAAAGAAGTTCAGGTAGTAATCGAGCAACACCTCTCCTGCAGGTGCGTTGTTCGTGATCAGGTCATCGATGTTCTCAGACAAATCGAAGACTGCGGCCACGACGCAGAACACGATGATCATGAAGAAAAACGTGCTCAGAAACTTCCGGATGATGTACCAGTCGAGGATCTTCATGCGCTCAGAGGCGTCGGGTAACCTGCTCGGTCATTTTATTTTTCCAATCGGCAAAGCTACCATCAATGATGCGTTCGCGCGCCTCCCTCATCAACGACAAATAAAAGCCCAGATTGTGGATGCTCGCAATGTACATCGCCAGCAGCTCATTCGCAGCGAAGAGATGACGGAGGTAGGCTTTCGAATAGTGCAGATCCACGAAGGTGGTGCCGTCAGGGTCGAGGGGTGAAAAATCGTCAATCCACTTCGCGTTGCGCATATTCATCACACCGTTTCGCGTGAAGAGATTCGCATTGCGGGCATTGCGCGTTGGCATCACACAGTCAAACATATCCACGCCGAGGGCGATGCACTCGAGCAGGTTGGCGGGCGTACCCACCCCCATCAGGTAACGCGGCTTGTCTTTCGGCAGGATCCCGCAGACCAGCTCGGTGGTCGCGTACATCTCATCGTGCGGCTCACCCACGCTGAGTCCGCCGATCGCGTTGCCATCCGCCGCTTTTGCGGCGATATACTCTGCCGAACGCTCGCGCAAATCTTTATACGTACTGCCCTGTACGATCGGGAACAACGATTGATAATGACCGTACTTCGGCGATGTCTCATCCATGCGATGGATGCAGCGATCGAGCCACCGGTGGGTCATCTCCATCGACTCGCGAGCGTAGCCGTAATCGCAGGGGTATGGCGGACATTCATCGAAGGCCATGATGATATCTGCGCCAATGATGCGCTGAATGTCAATGGCATTTTCCGGCGAAAAGAAATGCGCCGAACCGTCGATATGCGACTTGAACTTCACACCTTCTTCAGATATCTTACGATTATCAGAGAGGCTGTAGACCTGATACCCTCCAGAATCGGTAAGGATCGGGCGCTCCCAGCCCATAAACTTATGGAGACCTCCTGCCTTTTGAAGTGTATCCATTCCCGGACGCAGGTAGAGGTGGTAGGTGTTACCAAGAATGATATCTGCGTTAATAGTACCGGCAAGGTCTTGTTGTGGCACTCCTTTGACCGTACCTGCAGTGCCTACGGGCATGAAGATCGGCGTTTGAATGGTGCCGTGATCGGTCTGCAGTTCTCCGGCGCGGGCTGCAGAACCCGGATCGGTGGCGTTCAGCGTGAATTTCATTGCTACAAAGGTAATACTCCCTTTGCAAGCTTTCGCCTATACTTGCATGTGCTCGGAACCATCATCAATGTCGCCACCGTCATTACGGGCAGCAGCCTCGGGCTGATCTTCAGCAAACGCCTGCCGGAGAAAGTCACTGAAATCGTTTTCGTGGCGCTGGGTCTGTTCACGCTTTTCATCGGTTTCACCATGGCGGGCGAATCGCTGCAGCCGCTGGTACTGGTGCTTTCGCTGCTATTTGGGGCGATTGTCGGACAGTTGCTTGACCTTGATCGCCGATTGACTTCTATTTTGTCAAGGCTTCAGCCAAAAATGGCTGGAGGCGAACATGCTCCTGAACGGCATCAGGATTCACAGCGTTTTACCGAAGGCTTGCTCACCGCTTTCGTGTTGTTTTGTGTGGGGTCGATGACCCTGCTCGGATGCTTTCGTGAAGGACTCACGGGTGAGCGCGACATCATACTGACCAAGTCTTTCATGGATTTCTTCTCATCCGCCGCTTTGGCGGCGGCTTACGGAAGAGGCGTTTTATTCAGCGCTATTCCCCTGTTCATCTACCAGGGCGCCTTAACGCTGGGAGCTTCGCAATTACAGTCCTACCTCACTCCTGGGCTTACCGCCGAAATTTACGGCACAGGCGGCCTCATGCTCATCGCACTCGGACTCAACCTTCTGAAGGTGACGGATATCAAAGTACTCAACCTGACCCCTGCGCTGCTTTTTGCGCCTTTCCTTGCTCGCTATTTCCCCCTTCTTCAAGATGCAATACTGTCATTTTGACATTCAATCAGCTACGCAAATGCCAATTTGGCATTAGTTATTGATTTTTTCGGTTCAATTTGTCACGGTTTCGTGGCTGGTCTACCTTTTGCTTTAGGATGGATAAACTGAAGTAAAACATTAAAAAATTGAACCATGACATTAGTTAAGTATCGTAAGCGTCCGAGCCTGATGAACACCTTTTTCGACGACGTGATAGCGCGAGACTCGTTCTTCAAAGATTTTCTCAATGGGGAGTCAGCATTCACGCCTTCAGCGAATGTAAGAGAGACTGAGAAGTCGTTCGAGATTGAACTGGCTGCACCGGGCTTTGACAAGAAAGACTTGAACATTGAGCTGAACGATCGCGTGCTGACCTTGTCTGCTGCAAAAGAAGAGAAGCACGAGAATGAGGAAGAGAACTACACCTTTCGTGAATTCTCATACAGCACCTTCCGTCGTAGTTTCAACCTGCCCGAAGGCATCGACGAAGAGAACATCAAGGCGAAGTATGAAAATGGGATCCTGCACGTGTCCCTTCCAAAGACCGATTTGGAGAAAGGCGTGCGCCGGATCTCAGTGAAGTAAGGTTTGGTTAAGGTTTAGGTTAAGTTGAAGAGGGTCGTCATTGTGGCGACCTTCTTTTTTTTGTCGACCGTTAGCCGTCTGCGGTCTGCGGTCTGCTGTTCATTTTTCATTTATAAGCAATCAACGCGCTGCTTCTTTGCGTTTCCGGAAGTGCTCCATGTAAGCGAGTCCGCGGTCAACGTAGCGTGGGTCATGGGTACGCGGACCGCCGAATTTCGGGTAAACCCTGCCGGTGTTGTGGTAGTGAAAGGCATCTTTGAAGCGCTTCTTGCGAAGGAGGTGGCCGTATTCATCTTTGATCCATTTGATGCCATGCTCAACGCCATCTTCGCTGCGCAGGTCATCAACCGTGACACCAAGTCCGACACACTTATAGCCCATCAACTGAAAAGGTCCCCAGGAAGTCGCAAGGTTGCGCAGGGCACCTTCACTGGCGTCGCTAATATCGTCCTGGCGCAAAATCTCGAGCGTGCGTCGTTGTCCGCGCTGCAGTGCTGCGAGCCTGCGGTAAACCACGGGTTCAAAACGGCTGCCCGGAGGTTTCTTGCCCGAGGTTTCGAGCACAATCAGTGCCATGAGGTATTCATAAGGCAGTCCGGAGTCTTCGGCAGCTTCGAGCACATCTTCGTGGTAATTCAGGAAAGTGACGTCCAACACATTTCCTGAGCGCACCTGCACCTCTACCGGGTTGGGGCCTGAAGCCTTTTTCAGGTAGATGATTCCGGCGAAAAGCACCGTAAACACGAACAATACACTGATCACAAAGAGCGGCACCCTGCGCGATTTCATGGGCTACGTCGATTATCTTTGAACGAACCGTTAAGTTACGCAAGCCATGCCAGCAAACAAGTATGCCCTGTTGCGCTATCGCATCATCGATCGCTGCCTCACCAATGAAGCACGTCCGTACCCCTCCAAAGAAGACCTCCGGCTTGCCTGTGAAGAAGCTTTGTATGGAAGTGACGGCGAGCGCATCAGTATCAGTACGATCGAAAAAGACATGTGGGCCATGCGCAATGAAGGTGACCTCGGTTATTATGCTCCTATCGCTTACAGCCAGCCGCATCGCGGGTATTTCTACGAAGAAGAAGGCTACACCATCAACGATATCAACCTCAATGAGGAAGACCTCGGTGCGCTGCGCCTTGCCACCGAGACCCTGAACCAATTCCGTGACTCGCCTCTTTTCCGTCGCTACCACCAGGCCATTGATAAAATCGTGAACAGACTGCGGATTTCACCTGAATTTGACGGATCAGGCGAAAGCTCATTCATCCAGTTCGAAGAAGCCCCGGAAGTGAAGGGTATTGAGCACCTGACAGCACTAGCCGATGCCATTCGCAATCGCCAGGTTGTGCGTTTTGTATATGAGAAATTTTCAGACGGCAGCAGGCGGGCACACGAAGTGCACCCCTACCTGCTGAAAGAGTACCGCAACCGCTGGTACCTGATCACCTATGAGCCCGATCGGGATGATTTTCGCACGTACGGACTCGATCGTATAGAGCAAATTGAAGTTGACAAAGCTTTTTTCTCATTGCAGAAAGACTTTGACAGTGATCGCTTCTTCATGCACAGCATTGGCATTACCGAGCTCGACAAAGATCCGGTAGATGTGGTTTTCAGGTGCAATGCGACCTTGGGTAAGTACCTCGCCAGTCAGCCACTGCATGCCAGCCAGCACATTCGCGAAGTGAGCGGCGGTGACGTAGAAGTCTCGCTGCGGGTGCTCGTGACCTATGAATTGCTCAGCGAACTTCGCGGTTACGGCCCAGCGGTTGAGGTTATTGCCCCTACTGACTTGAGAGAACGCTTCAAAAAAGAACTCTCCGAAGCACTTTCAAAATACCGTTGACCCTCCGTAAATAGATTACGACCTCCGTGCCGAACCTTGTGGTAAACATCAAGGTTATGCACCAACTACCTCCTTTTTGCTTCGGCTTTTCATTGCTGCGTATCGACAGCCTGAGCCTCGACGGCATTTCTGACCAAATCAACCTCCGCGGGGCGTATTCGCGTCATGGCAAACTCACTCCCTGGCACTGCCGAATGAGTTTTCGCGTGCTGAACGAGCTATTCATGCAGCACTTGCCGAATGATCAGCGGCTCAGGCTGTGTGAAGCTATTGCCGATATCCTCATCGCCGGTCAGGCGAAGTGGGAAGAAATCATTCTGCGCCGATGCCTCGGGCGTGACCTCGTACTCGAGCACATCGTATTTCTCTCTGAATTCGGACAAGAAAAAAGCCAAGCTAACCCATTGATAGGCAAGGTATCGCGCCTCCGTAAAAAATAATTCACACCCTGTTTTTCACTCCGTAAATCCTTTACGGACCCGCTTTAGAACATTGTATCGTCAAACATTCAAACAACAAGGTTATGCAATCACTTCAGGAAGCCCGCAACTACATCGATTCATTCAGTCGTCCGTCAGGTTACAACACCTACGCCTGGAACGTCGCGAAGCGACTCGCGATGGAAGCGTGGGATTGTTATCTGAAAGGGCGTGCCTTTCGTAAACCGATAAATTACTTCTGCGCTGAATTTTACGAAATGCTGCGCAAGCCGGAAGGCGGCTACATTGTGCCTGAGCATCGATTTCGCAAATACGCCTGATTGCTGAGCACGGCTGAAGCGTGCTGATTTACCTAAACCACAGAAAGCCCGGACGCTGAAGCGTCCGGGCTTTTTAAATCATAAAGAATGAGGAATGAGTAGTGAATTATAAATCGTTGGTGGTTGGTTATTTATAGTTCAGGAATGGTGCAGCGCGCCGCAAGGATGCGGCGCCTGCTTTTATGAGGGTGTTCGGTAGGGATGGCCTCCCAGCCGTCCGGGAATGTTCGGGTCACGGCAATCGCCGTTAACACGGATAGGGACGCCAACCTGGCGTCCGGGAATGTTCGGGTCACGGCAATCACCGTTTA
Source organism: Flavobacteriales bacterium (assembly GCA_018402085.1). Lineage (GTDB taxonomy): Bacteria > Bacteroidota > Bacteroidia > Flavobacteriales_D > Sanyastnellaceae > Sanyastnella. The sequence continues at coordinate 2,212,754 of JAGYJM010000002.1, forward strand.
CACGGAGAGGGACGCCATCCTGGCGTCCGGGAATTTCCGGACTACGAGAATCACCGTTTACACGGATAGGGACGCCAACCTGGCGTCCGTGAATGTTCGGTTCACGGGAATCGCCGTTTACACGGATAGGGACGCCAACCTGGCGTCCGTGAATGTTCGGTTCACGGGAATCGCCGTTTACACGGATAGGGACGGCCTTCCAGCCGTCCGGGAATGTTCGGGTTACCCGAATCGCTGTTAACACGGATAGGGACGCCAACCTGGCGTCCGGGAATGTTCGCGTCACGAGAATCACCGTTTACACGGATAGGGACGCCAACCTGGCGTCCGGGAATGTTCGGGTCACGGCAATCACCGTTTACACGGATAGGGACGGCCTTCCAGCCGTCCGTGAATGTTCGGTTCACCAGAATCACCGTTAACACGGATAGGGACGCCAACCTGGCGTCCGGGAATATTCGGTTCACCAGAATCACCGTTTACACGGATAGGGACGCCAACCTGGCGTCCGGGAATTTCCGGACTACGAGAATCACCGTTAACACGGATAGGGACGGCCTTCCAGCCGTCCGGGAATGTTCGCGACACGAGAATCACCGTTAACACGGATAGGGACGCCATCCTGGCGTCCGGGAATGTTCGGGTCACGGCAATCACCGTTTACACGGATAGGGACGCCAACATGGCGTCCGGGAATGTTCGGGTCACGGGAATCGCCGTTTACACGGATAGGGACGCCAACCTGGCGTCCGGGAATATTCGGGTTACCCGAATCGCCGTTAACACGGATAGGGACGCCAACCTGGCGTCCGTGAATTTCCGGACTACGAGAATCGCCGTTAACACGGATAGGGACGCCAACCTGGCGTCCGGGAATGTTCGGGTTACCCGAATCGCCGTTAACACGGATAGGGACGCCATCCTGGCGTCCGGGAATGTTCGGGTTACCCGAATCGCCGTTAACACGGATAGGGACGCCATCCTGGCGTCCGGGAATGTTCGGGTTACCCGAATCGCCGTTAACACGGATTCGCATCACGAGAATCTCTGTTTACACAAAGGGGAACACCTTCTAGAAAAGAAACCTTGTGCATACGTGAAATCGAGTATCATTGCGGATACCCGGACGCCTGGGAGGCGTCCCTATCCGTGAATACCAAAGGATGTTAGGGCGCAATGATGCGCCCCCATCACTACCTCAAAAACTCAATGGCTGGAATAATTTACGGATGCGCGTAGCGCATCCCTCTCTATTCCCTGATTCCAACGATCCGCGACCCCCGATCCGCGACCCCCGATCCCCGATCCCCGATCCCCGATCAACTTCACCATTCGTTAACACAAATCCCGTCGAACAAGTCAAATTCTCTTGTATATTCAACACATGCTGATTCACCTGAATGACATACAACCTATGCATTCGGTCGGTTCCGTAGAGAGAGAGAGAGAGAGAGAGAGAGAGAGAGAATAAAAGTGAAAATGAGAGTAAAAGGAGAAGGAGGAAACGGGGTCACCGTTGCGCCGCAATCCGGATGGCTATCGGGATGCGGTCTCAGGGTAACGTCGCATTTATGCGGCTGCGCAGAGACCCGTTCATTCGATCAAAACCCGAATGGCAACACGTAGCAGCCCACTTTACTTAAGGGCGCCTGCCCGAATCTCTCTTTCACCTTTGCTTTTGGCAAAACCTTCTTTACCTTAAAGCACGTTTACCGCGCACGAAAGCGCGGTGGTCAATGGGCAGCCTGATGCCTGAAATCAATTATCAAAATTTCTCGCTTTGAAAAGTGTTTTGTTAGTTAGCGCATACTGTGTATGCTCCTTAATGTTGAATGCCCAAGAAGGTAATCTTGTACCGAATCCTAGTTTTGAAGAATACCTCACTTGTCCTCAAAGTACGGGTGAACTTCAAATACAAGTGATCGATTGGTTTTCGTGGCAAGAGTCACCAGACTTCTTTCATGTGTGCAACAACGATGGACTCGGTACTGCAGGAGTTCCTGATAACGCATTAGGCAACCAACTCCCAGTGCACGGTGATGGATACGCTGGGCTATTCACTTTTGTGGATCCATTTCCTAACGGAAGAGAATATATTACTGCTGAATTATTAGAACCTCTGACCACCGGAGAAGATTACTACCTCATGTTTTATGTTTCACCTCATGACGGGGGGAGTATTGAAGACCGTTTATGCTACAGTAATAATATTGGGCTTAGATTCTTCAAAAACCCACCATATCAGACGACGCCACCTAGTAACATTTTTACGCCTGATAATTTCGCACACCTAAACTCTACGCAGATCATTGACAATACAGAAGAATGGCTGCTGCTAGAGGGTTGGTTTACAGCAGACGATGATTATAACTGGATCGGCATTGGGAACTTTTTTGACGATGTTAATACTCAAACTTTACAAGATAATGAAAATGGACTTTGTTGGTGTCATTTCTTCATCGATAATGTTTGCGTGGCAACTGACCCCAATGAATGTGATTACCTCTTGAGTATTGCAAAAGAGACGCAAATGGAGAACATCATTGTCTACCCCAATCCGGCATCGAGTATTCTCAACATTGGCGGTTATCGTGGCATGGTAGACCTTAGCATTTTCTCAATGGATGGACAACTCGTTCTATCGAAGAATCAAGTGAGCTCTAGTAACAGCGTGAATATCGAGACTTTACCTAAAGGAGTGTACATGGTTAGCATCTCTAACGATCACTTAAAAAGCGAGCATGTAATTATCAAACAATGAAAAATCGAATAATTGTTCTGATCGTTTCAACAATGTTGAGCATACTATGCACCAAAAAAAGCGATGCACAGATCACTGGACTGAATAATAATACTCTTTTTGGTGCTTTTGTCGGATTCAATGGTGCACAAGACCTCGAATTCCGAACAAACGACATCACACGAATGCAACTGATGCAAACCGGCTCAAGCCTGATCAACACCTACACGGTGAATACCAGTGGTAATCTTGGCTTAAGCGCAGACCCGACGTTCTTCACCACCGGGCTTGAAACACCGTTTTCTCTGCTTCACCTGAACGGAGACAATTTTCTAGGTTCGCCGCAGCAAAGTGGTTTCCGCGGTTGGATGCGCTATGGTATTGTGAGCACGCACAACCAAGACCTCATGTTTATCGGGCAAAAGCGTAATAGCGACGATGTTACCGATGCTGTAATCGCATGGGCTGACAACGGTGCCGGACCTTCAGGGCCTGACAACCTTACCTTCGTTTACACGGCTGGTGATGGTTCGGGCTCAGGAGCCTTGAGTGATGATGGTCTTGAGTGCGCGCGTATGACAGCTGAAGGGAGAACAGGTATTGGTACGCTGTGGACTAACACCTTTCAACCCAAAAGGCGACTTGATGTTATCGGTAACGATACCCTCCCGCAGTTCCGCATTACCCATCAGCGCTCTACTTCTTCAATTCTTGGAAAATATGCTGATTTCGAAGTCAGCCCAGAAGGTCATCTTCACGTTCTACCCTACAACTCTTTAGCTGACGATTCAGTCAACCGAAATATGGCGCTCGGCTTTCTGTCACCATTTGACGCACCAACAGAGAAACTTGATGTCATGGGTACAGCGAGGCTAAGAGTGATGCCTAATGATACAGCCGACGTTCTAATCACAGGTGTTGAGCAAAACGCAGAAGGCGATTACCAATTGAACTATTTAGCATTTCCCGGAGATGATGGTGTTACTCTTCTTGGTGATGGTACATGGGGCGATCCCTTTTGTGAATGGAACCAAGTCAACAATGCCGGAAGTGATGACCTTGTAATGGGCTATACTGGTGCGTGTAACGAAGGACGTGTTGGAATTGGGGTTGACAACCCTGACGCTAAATTGTCTGTGCTACGCACAGAAACGACCGAAGACAACGTAGCAACCACTATCAGAGCAATCGGAGGTGAAGATGTTACAGGTCTAGTTGTTCAGGCAAACGCCGTTGGAGCGCCTTGGTCGCCCTTTGTTTACGGAGTCAACACACGTACAGTCGGTGATGACACTTTCGGGGATGTTTATGGTTCAAATAATATTGCACAGAGAGGTAAAAACGTAACAGGGGTTTATGGAAATGCAAGTCTAGGGATTACTCAAAACGTTGGAGCCGCCGGAGTTGCAATCGGGACAATAGGTATCAGACGTATCGGTGTCTACGGTGAGGGAGCTACAGCAGCGGGCTATTTCACGAGCACAATCGTCTATGGATCTCCATTGACTTTTTCAGATGCACAATTCAAATCAGACATCAATGATATTGACACCGGCCTTGATGTAATCATGGAGTTAAAACCACGGCAGTATACATTCAACCAAGAAGAGTATAGCTACATGAACCTTCCTTCAGGTCAACACTTTGGATTTATTGCTCAGGAATTAGAAAATGTCTTACCTGACGCCGTTGAAGAAGTCAGCAAGCCTGAAATCAAAGACCCTGAAACAGGTGACGTCGTATCACCTGCCCTTGACCACCTCGCCGTCAATTACCAGGAGATCATTCCGATTCTTGTGAAAGCCACCCAAGAACAACAAGCCACCATCGAGCAGTTGCAAAGCGACCTCGCTGACCTGCAGGCTCAAGTAGCGGCATGTTGTGAAGCAAAATCTGCGAACGGTCAAGGCATGGGGCAGTCGGATTTCAACCTCGAAGTACTGCCTACACCTTCAGACCTGAAGCAGAACTACCCGAATCCATTTGCTCAGCAGACTACCATTCAATACACCATAGGGTGCGACTGCAAGGCGGAGATCGTGGTCTACGACCAATCCGGTCGCATGATTGCCACCCTGGTAAGTGGCGCTGCAGAACCAGGTACCTATTCAGTGAACTGGGATGCCTCTAACCTCGAAAGCGGCATCTACTTCTACACCCTCATAGTTGACGGACAAGAGTTCGTGAAGCGAGCAGTGAAAATTTGAACAACGAATCACTATAACCGAAAGCAAAGCGCCGCATCCTTGCGGCGCCTGCTTTTTTTTAGTGATGGCATTCGATAGGGACGGCATCCTGGCGTCCGTGAATGTTCGGGTTACGGGTATCGCCGTTTACACGGATAGGGACGCCAACCCGGTGTCCGAGAATGTTCGGGTTACGAGAATCACCGTTAACACGGATAGGGACGCCAACCTGGCGTCCGGGAATGTTCGGGTCACGGCAATCACCGTTTACACGGATAGGGACGGCCTTCCAGCCGTCCGTGAATGTTCGGTTCACCAGAATCACCGTTAACACGGATAGGGACGCCAACCTGGCGTCCGGGAATGTTCGGGTCACGTCAATCACCGTTAACACGGATAGGGACGCCAACCTGGCGTCCGGGAATGTTCGCGTCACGTCAATCACCGTTAACACGGATAGGGACGCCATCCTGGCGTCCGGGAATGTTCGGGTCATGGGAATCGCCGTTTACCGCAAAGAGGAACACCTTCTAGAAAAGAAACCTTGTGCATACGTGAAAACGAGTATCGTTGCGGATACCCGGACGCCTGGGAGGCGTCCCTATCCGTGAATACCAAAGGATATTAGGGCGCAATGATGCGCCCCCGTCACTCCCTCTATGTTCCCTGATTCCAACGATCCTCCATCCCCGATCCAAGATCCAAGATGCCCGATCCCCGATCCCCGATCCGCCATCAAATCCACTTCATTCGGCGATTTACGGATGCGCGTAGCGCATCCCTCTCTATTCCCAGTTTCCAGCAATCCTCCAATCCCTGATCCGCGATCCCCGATCCCCGATCTCCGGTCAAATCCACTTCATTCGGCGATTTACGGATGCGCGTAGCGCATCCCTCTCTATTCCCTGATTCCAACGATCCGCGACCCCCGATCCCCGATCCCCGATCCCCGATCAACTTCACCATTCGTTAACACAAATCCCGTCGAACAAGTCAAATTCTCTTGTATATTCAACACATGCTGATTCACCTGAATGACATACAACCTATGCATTCGGTCGGTTCCGTAGAGAGAGAGAGAGAGAGAGAGAGAGAGAGAGAGAGAGAGAGAGAATAAAAGTGAAAATGAGAGTAAAAGGAGAAGGAGGAAACGGGGTCACCGTTGCGCCGCAATCCGGATGGCTATCGGGATGCGGTCTCAGGGTAACGTCGCATTTATGCGGCTGCGCAGAGACCCGTTCATTCGATCAAAACCCGAATGGCAACACGTAGCAGCCCACTTTACTTAAGGGCGCCTGCCCGAATCTCTCTTTCACCTTTGCTTTTGGCAAAACCTTCTTTACCTTAAAGCACGTTTACCGCGCACGAAAGCGCGGTGGTCAATGGGCAGCCTGATGCCTGAAATCAATTATCAAAATTTCTCGCTTTGAAAAGTGTTTTGTTAGTTAGCGCATACTGTGTATGCTCCTTAATGTTGAATGCCCAAGAAGGTAATCTTGTACCGAATCCTAGTTTTGAAGAATACCTCACTTGTCCTCAAAGTACGGGTGAACTTCAAATACAAGTGATCGATTGGTTTTCGTGGCAAGAGTCACCAGACTTCTTTCATGTGTGCAACAACGATGGACTCGGTACTGCAGGAGTTCCTGATAATGCATGGGGCAGTCAACCTCCTGTTCAAGGCAACGCTTATGCTGGTTTTTTCACCTACCACGATACATTCGAGGATGCTCGAGAATATCCAGCAGCAGAGTTGACCCAACCCCTCGACATTGGACAAAATTACTACGTAATGTTCTATACATCTCCATATGACGGTGGAGTATTCCTTGATCAGCACTGCTTTAGTAATAATATCGGTCTCCGCTTCTTTAAAGATCCAGTCTATCAAACCACACCACCTAGTACTATTCTCGCACCAGATAATTTCGCGCATTTTAATACTATCGAAATCATTGATAGTACTGAGGACTGGACCTTGATTGAAGGTTGGTTTACAGCAGACGATGATTATAACTGGGTGTGTCTGGGTAATTTCTATGACGACTCTAATACTGCAACTATTGAAGCTAATGACAATGGCTACTGTTATGGTATTTACTACATTGACAATGTTTGTGTAGCGACCGATCCTGAGGAATGTGAATACTTGCTGAACGTAGAGGACAAGCCTGATTTATCGGGCATTTACCTTTACCCAAACCCCGCTTCGAACACCTTGCGTTTCGCAGGCTACAGCGGGCATTTAGATCTAGAAATATTCTCCACTGAGGGAAGGCTTGTATTTTCCGAAAAGCAACTTTCTCAGAATTCTACCGTGAATATCGAACTATTATCAACAGGGGCATACATAGCTATTCTTTCTAACGACCACTTTCACAGCGAACATATTCTTATTAAAAGATGAAAAATATTGTAACATTTATCGCGTTAACTCTCTTGATTCTCTTTTCAAGTGAATCGGTTTATTGTCAAGCTACGAATCCTAACAATAATACTGCTTTGGGCGCATTCTTAGGGTTCAACGGCTCACAAGACCTCGAATTCCGAACAAACGACATCACACGAATGCAACTGATGCAAACCGGCTCAAGCCTGATCAACACCTACACGGTGAATACCAGTGGTAATCTTGGCTTAAGCGCAGACCCGACGTTCTTCACCACCGGGCTTGAAACACCGTTTTCTCTGTTGCACCTGAACGGCGACAATTTTCTAGGTTCGCCGCAGCAAAGTGGGTTCCGTGGTTGGATGCGCTATGGTATTGTGAGCACGCACAACCAAGACCTCATGTTTATCGGGCAAAAGCGTAATAGCGACGATGTTACCGATGCTGTAATCGCATGGGCTGACAACGGTGCCGGACCTTCAGGGCCTGACAACCTTACCTTCGTTTACACGGCTGGTGATGGTTCGGGCTCAGGAGCCTTGAGTGATGATGGTCTTGAGTGCGCGCGTATGACAGCTGAAGGGAGAACAGGTATTGGTACGCTGTGGACTAACACCTTTCAACCCAAAAGGCGACTTGATGTTATCGGTAACGATACCCTCCCGCAGTTCCGCATTACCCATCAGCGCTCTACTTCTTCAATTCTTGGAAAATATGCTGATTTCGAAGTCAGCCCAGAAGGTCATCTTCACGTTCTACCCTACAACTCTTTAGCTGACGATTCAGTCAACCGAAATATGGCGCTCGGCTTTCTGTCACCATTTGACTCACCAACAGAGAAACTTGATGTAATGGGCACTGCGAGGCTAAGAGTGATGCCTGATTCAATTCCTCCCAATGTAGTCATAACTGGTGTTGAGCAAAACGCAGAAGGCGATTACCAATTGAATTACCTCTCCTTTTCTGGAAACGGTGGAGAAGCCTTAGGTGGAGATGGTACATGGGTTGATATTTCAGGAAGTGGTTGCGAATGGAACGAAGTCACCAACGGAACCAATGATGATTTAGTAATGGGGTATGCAGGTGCTTGCAATGAAGGGCGCACAGGGATTGGGGTTGACAACCCTGACGCTAAATTGTCTGTGCTACGCACAGAAACGACCGAAGACAACGTAGCAACCACTATCAGAGCAATCGGAGGTGAAGATGTTACAGGTCTAGTTGTTCAGGCAAACGCCGTTGGAGCGCCTTGGTCGCCCTTTGTTTACGGAGTCAACACACGTACAGTCGGTGATGACACTTTCGGGGATGTTTATGGTTCAAATAATATTGCACAGAGAGGTAAAAACGTAACAGGGGTTTATGGAAATGCAAGTCTAGGGATTACTCAAAACGTTGGAGCCGCCGGAGTTGCAATCGGGACAATAGGTATCAGACGTATCGGTGTCTACGGTGAGGGAGCTACAGCAGCTGGCTATTTCACGAGCACAATCGTCTATGGATCTCCATTGACTTTTTCAGATGCACAATTCAAATCAGACATCAATGATATTGACACCGGCCTTGATGTAATCATGGAGTTAAAACCACGGCAGTATACATTCAACCAAGAAGAGTATAGCTACATGAATCTTCCTTCAGGTCAACACTTTGGATTTATTGCTCAGGAATTAGAAAATGTCTTACCTGACGCCGTTGAAGAAGTCAGCAAGCCTGAAATCAAAGACCCTGAAACAGGTGACGTCGTATCACCTGCCCTTGACCACCTCGCCGTCAATTACCAGGAGATCATTCCGATTCTTGTGAAAGCCACCCAAGAACAACAAGCCACCATCGAGCAGTTGCAAAGCGACCTCGCTGACCTGCAGGCCCAAGTAGCGGCATGTTGTGAAGCAAAATCTGCGAACGGTCAAGGCATGGGGCAGTCGGATTTCAACCTCGAAGTACTGCCTACACCTTCAGACCTAAAGCAGAACTACCCGAATCCATTTGCGCAGCAGACTACCATTCAATACACCATCGGTTGTGCATGCAAGGCGGAGATCGTGGTCTACGACCAATCCGGTCGCATGATTGCCACCCTTGTCAGCGGCTCTGCCGAGCCCGGCGCCTATTCTGTGAACTGGGATGCCTCTAACCTCGAAAGCGGTATTTACTTCTACACCCTCATCGTTGACGGACAAGAGTTCGTGAAGCGAGCAGTGAAAATTTGAACAACGAATCACTATAACCGAAAGCAAAGCGCCGCATCCTTGCGGCGCCTGCTTTTTTTAGTGATGGCATTCGATAGGGACGCCATCCTGGCGTCCGGGAATGTTCGGGTCACGGCAATCACCGTTAACACGGATAGGGACGCCAACCTGGCGTCCGTGAATGTTCGGTTCACCAGAATCACCGTTAACACGGATAGGGACGCCAACCTGGCGTCCGAGAATGTTCGGGTTACGGGTATCGCCGTTTACACGGATAGGGACGGCATCCTGGCGTCCGAGAATGTTCGGGTTACGTCAATCACCGTTTACACGGATAGGGACGCCAACCTGGCGTCCAAGAATGTTCGGGTTACCCGAATCGCCGTTAACACGGATAGGGACGCCAACCTGGCGTCCGGGAATGTTCGGGTCACGGCAATCACCGTTTACACGGAGAGGGACGCCATCCTGGCGTCCGGGAATATTCGGGTTACCCGAATCGCCGTTAACACGGATAGGGACGCCATCCTGGCGTCCGGGAATGTTCGGGTTACCCGAATCACCGTTAACACGGATAGGGACGCCAACCTGGCGTCCGGGAATTTCCGGACTACGAGAATCACCGTTTACACGGATTAGGGACGCCAACCTGGCGTCCGTGAATGTTCGGTTCACGGGAATCGCCGTTTACACGGATAGGGACGCCAACCTGGCGTCCGTGAATGTTCGGTTCACGGGAATCGCCGTTTACACGGATAGGGACGCCATCCTGGCGTCCGTGAATGTTCGCGTCACGAGAATCACCGTTTACACGGATAGGGACGCCAACCTGGCGTCCGGGAATGTTCGGGTCACGTCAATCACCGTTAACACGGATAGGGACGCCATCCTGGCGTCCGGGAATGTTCGGGTTACCCGAATCGCCGTTAACACGGATTCGCATCACGAGAATCTCTGTTTACACAAAGGGGAACACCTTCTAGAAAAGAAACCTTGTGCATACGTGAAATCGAGTATCGTTGCGGATACCCGGACGCCTGGGAGGCGTCCCTATCCGTGAATACCAAAGGATGTTAGGGCGCAATGATGCGCCCCCATCACTCTCTCTATGTTCCCTGATTCCAACGATCCTCCATCCCCGATCCAAGATCCAAGATGCCCGATCCCCGATCCCCGATCTCCGGTCAAATTCACTTCATTCGGCGATTTACGGATGCGCGTGGCGCATCCCTCTCTGTTCCCAGATTCTAACGATCCTCCATCCAAGATCCCCGATCCGCCATCCCCGATCCCAACCCCAGGCGTGCGAGTCCTCTAAAACAGGAATTCTTACACATTGGTTGCTTTTCCGCCTTGGATTGTTAAAAAACTTTGAGTGAGAGACTTAGGTACAGAAAACAGAAATCCTACATTTGGAATGGGACGAAAGAGCCGTTCAAATTCAATTTTGACCGATGCTGAATACGAATTCGTCGATTTATTTTGTACATTTGTCGAAGCATTGCGAAACGCCTGCGCTCGAGACTAACACAGTTCCATGGCTGCTATATCGGAAAAAGCCTTAAATCAACTTAGTGAACTCTTTCACACCTACCTGAGCTGGACTCCGGAAAAGGCTGCGGGCGAGCGAGTTTTGGTGGCTTACACCGGTGAAATCACTCAGCAACGGATTGACAACCTCATAAAAATTACAGAAAACGCCATCATTGACTCAGGTTCAAAGCGCAAAGTGATGAAACGTGTCTGTAGTGTGCTAATCGAGTGTCTTCAGAACATTTCAATTCACGGCACCCGCGATGACGATGGAAAAACCAATAGTTTTTACATCCTTCTTTCAGATAACGATACCTATACAGTCATTACCGGCAACCTCATCTTGATGGAGGAGGCCAACCTGCTATCCTACAAACTGGATGAGCTTAAGAAGCTCACCACGGCTGAACTTCGCAAATTATATATCGAAACGCTCTGCAACGAGAACTTCAGTTACAAGGGTGGAGCCGGTCTGGGTTTTCTGACCGTGGCAAAAAAAGCAGAGCAACCCATGGAGTATTCCATCCTACCGATCGATGATACCTTTGCATTCTTCACCACAGAAGTCGTGCTTTCCCGCTGAGGAATCTTACCTTCGCTGCCGCTAACGCAATCCCATGTCCTCTTTCGCGACTCGCTCCCTTCCCGTATTTGAACTTCAACTTCTTGAAGCCGTTCATTCACATTGCCGGAAGTTAATTCTTAGTGCATGTGATGAACGCTACACCTACCACAACTGGGAACACACTGATCGAGTAACACGTGAAGCGCATCGGATTGCGGAACAAGAAGGCCTGAGCGACGAAGAGTACCTCGTACTACTGGTCGCGGCACTCTTTCATGACACGGGCTACTATGAGGAGCGAGACGGACATGAAGAGTGCGGTGCACGCAATGCCGCACAATTTCTCACGAACGATGAGCTAACAGAAGACTTCAGAGCGAATGTCGAACAGTTGATCCTCGAAACTCGACTGAGCAAAACGCCCTCTACTGAGGCCTCTAAAGTGCTGCGCGATGCCGACTTGCACTATCTCGGACTCGAAAAAGGGCTGGGCATCGCTGACGCTCTCAGAAATGAGTGGGAAGTACTCTCTGTCAAGCACTTCTCCGAAAAAGAATGGCTGGAGAACAATATCGAATTCTTCGAATCGCATAAGTACTTCACCACAACGGCGAAAGCAATCTATGGGCCCGGAAAAGCACGCAATCTGCAACGCCTTCGCATCCGTTTAGACGAGCATTGACTCAAGTCTTTTGCTCTTTCTTCTTGGCAGCAGGAAAGAGGATATTATTCAGAATGAGCCTGTAACCAGGCGAGTTCGGGTGCAGGTTGAGATCTGTTGGTGGATCGTTCACCAGGTGACGATAATCTTCAGGGTCGTGTCCGCCGTAGTAGGTCCACTGCCCCTGCCCTAAAGTACCATGGATGTACTTCGCTGATCGGATAGATTTCGTTTCTCCCATGATCGTAACGTCTGGCCGGATGTACTGTGCCTTGAACGCCGTCGTTTGCCCCATGAAACCTGCCACAACCTGTTCGTGGCTTTGGGTGAGCATTGTAGGAATAACATCCCATTTGGCACTGAAGTCGAACAGGGTGAAGAAATCATTCAACTGGCCCATTTGCGCATGCTCCGGTGTAGCATCAATGCTACTGAACTCATAGACCATCGGGTCACGCTCAAGCTGGTAATCGGAAAACGCGAGCCCGTTATCGAAATTGAGCTTTTCTTGTGCTGCCGGGTCAGCCGGATCGCCATCAAACATGCTTTCAGCGATATCGGTTTCGGCAGCGGCGAGCGCTATGTCGAACGAGTCTGTTCCTGAACACATGGTGAAGAGGAAACCACCGCCGGCCACAAACTTCTTGATCTCAATTGCGACATCGCGTTTCATGACGCTTACCTTATTGTAGCCCAATTTTGCCGCCATGGCTTCCTGATTGCGCACTTCCTCCTGGTACCAGGCGGCATTCCGGAAGCTGCGATAAAACTTTCCATACTGTCCGGTAAAATCTTCGTGATGCAAGTGCAGCCAATCGTACTTTGGCAAATCGCCACGCATCACTTCTTCATCATAGATGATAGTATATGGAATCTCCGCATAGGTCAGTACCAGCGTCACAGCGTCATCCCAGGGGAGCTTGCTTTTAGGCGAATAAACCGCAACGCGCGGGGCTACCTCGAGTTTGACCCTTTCCATATTGGCTTCCTGGTCGGCGATGTCTGCATAGATCTGACCTGCCTGTACATCTGCAATGATCTGATATGAAACACCTCTGATGGTACATTCGCTACTGATCTGATCCACGTTCGACATCATAAAACTCCCACCACGGTAATTGAGCAGCCATTCCACTTCTCCCCCGTTTTGTAGGACCCAGAATGCAATTCCATAAGCTTTAAGGTGATTCGCCTGGGAGTCATCCATGGGTATCAGAAGCTTTGACGCATCCGCCGTTTTTACGGCGAAAAAGAAGAGCAGAAACGAGAAAAAAAGATGTGCGCGCAGTTTTTTAATCATACCCTAAAGATACGAAATGGCGGCGGCCGTTATTGTGTTTTTTGGAGGAATTAGGAAAGTCGTTCGTTCACGACTAATCGCGCGGGAGGCAGCACGCGTTAATTAAAATTCAAATCAAAACGGAATATCATCAGACTTCTTGCCGGAGTAATCATCACCACCGTTGAGCAGGTCATCGTCTTCGTCTTCATTCATGCGTGAGCCGCGGGTGATCGTTTTGGGCTGATCGAATTCGGTGTTCGGACGAAGTCCGCCGCCGATGCCTCCTGATTCGTCAAACGACTCATAGTTCGCAAACTTGGCCAGCGAGCCGATAAAGCGAAGGTCAATGGTCTCGAGCGCTCCGTTACGGTGCTTGGCAATGATCAGCTCACCGAGTCCGTGAGGATCTTTCCCCCTCGGGTGCTCATTCGGATCTGTGAAGCCGTAGTACTCGGCGCGGTATATGAAACACACGATATCCGCATCCTGCTCAATCGCGCCTGACTCACGAAGGTCAGAAAGAATCGGACGTCGGTCGCCGCCGCGTGTTTCAACACTACGGGAGAGCTGCGACAGTGCGATGATCGGTACATTCAACTCTTTGGCGATTGACTTAATTGAACGTGAGATTGAAGAAATCTCCTGTTCACGATTTCCGCCTTTGTTGTTGCCGCCACCCGTCATGAGCTGCAAATAATCGATGATGACCATATCGATGCCGTGCTGCGCTTTAAGGCGGCGGCACTTTGCGCGCAATTCAAAAATGGATATCGCCGGCGTGTCGTCGATGTAAATCGGGGCATCTACCAGCTTGTTGATGCGCTGGTGCAGCATTTTGTACTCTTCATCGTTAATGGAACCCTTACGCAGTTGCTCGGCGCTAATACCGGTTTCACTTGCTATCAGACGCTGTACAAGTTGCACGCCAGCCATTTCGAGCGAAAACACCGCCACGGGCACCTTATAATCAACAGCCATATTGCGCGCCATTGATAATACGAAGGCGGTTTTACCCATACCCGGACGAGCGGCCAAGACGATCATATCAGAGCGCTGCCATCCACCTGTGATGCGGTCAAGGTCAGTAAAGCCGGAGGGAACCCCGCTGACACCATCTTTATTTTCGCGTGCAGAATCAATGCCATCCATTGCCTGGCGCATCAAATCAGGCATATCGCTGTACGACTTACGGATGTTGCCTTCTGCAACTTCAAAGAGGCTCTTTTCGGCATCATCGAGGAGATTGAAGACATCGGTTGTCTCTTCAAATGCATCCTTCATGATCGTACTCGACACACGGATCAACTCACGCTGAATGTACTTCTCTGCGATGATGCGCGCATGTTGCTCTACATTGGCGCTGCTCGCCACACGGTTCGTCAACTGGGTGATGTAGTAGGGGCCTCCCACCATTTCGAGGTCACCGGATTTGCGCAAGGCCTGAGTCACCGTGAGCAGATCGATCGGCTCTGACCTGGCAAACAAATCAGAGATGGATGCGAAGATCCGCTTATGTGCCTCTTTGTAGAAGCTATCGGCCTTCAAGATATCAATGGCCGCATTCACGGCCGAACTCTCGAGCATCATGGCGCCCAGCACGGCCTGTTCAAGCTCAGGAGCCTGCGGTGGTAATTTACCGAGGGTGTGTTCAGGGTTATACTGCTGATTCTGTGTGCCTAAAGGGGCTTTCGGGCGGTTTTCGCGGCGTTGGTTCTGATCCATAGGGGCGCAAATGTAACGGTGAGAGGGGCATTGAAGATGCAAATAGTTCCTTCTTCTTTCAACGCGATTTCCATAAGGTTATTAACATCCGGCGTTATAGCTGAATCTGCAAGGGTTCACGGCATTTGCACTTCCCGTTCCAGTTGAGATCGGCTACCTTTGGGTATGATAAGCCCTCGGCAAGTACTGTTTGTCTGCACATTGGTTCTTTTTTTCTGCCTGTCGGCAGGATGCGGACGATCTCCCACCTTCCGTAACCATCACCGCTCCTTCAAGTAATCTTCCAGACTATGCTTTTGGAGAAGACTTGTATGCGGCTTTCTCTTGCACGGATGGGGTAGAGCTGAGTCAGTGGACGTACCGCCTCACCGATGAGTCTGGCACGTTAAGGGCGAGCAACGGCTACCAGACGATCGGTGGAGAGGCACTTTCGTTCGAGGCGAATTTCGTACAACCGCTGGAAGATGTTCAGTGGCCTTCAGGCGATTACACCCTTGCCGTTTTCGTGCGCGATGCCGCCGGCAATGAAGGTGCTGCGTTCAAAACGATCCGGTATTATGAAGCACCTCTTGAGCGCACAGCGGTCTTTCTGCTTCGCGAGGTAACAGGCCAGATTGTCATCGACAGCCTTGATACCACGACCAATGATTTTACCGAAGCGTACTCCACAAGTGGAAATATCTCCTGCGCCACAACCGGAAACATTGAACAGGAAGTGGTCATCGGCGGACGTACCCAAGCCCAGCTCTGGTTCAGTCCACACCCTGACCTCGGTCAATTCACGAGCTACGTTGGACAAAACCCCTTGCAGGATGTCTTTGTGCGTGATCTCTATCGTGACACGAGCAACCTTCGCTACGTAGCGGCTTTAGCTGATGGCAACATCCGTGAGTTTGAGCAAGGCGGTAGCCTGGTGAATACCATTGCCGTAAATGAACTCTTTTTACCTGAACAGGTAGCTGTAACCAATGAGCACTGTGTGAGCAGCTTGCGTTCAGTCGGACAAAACAACCGCAACCTGGCTATCTATTTCCGCAATACAGGCACCCTGATTAATTCATACACACTTCAGGGTGACGTAGTCGCCATTGAGGGTTTTACGAGCGACCGTTTGATTGCATTCATTAATAAGGATGACGGCACAGTAGATGCCTTGCGCTACGACCCTGCCACCCAAACGCTGGTCGGCACCGGCTGGCTGGTCAGCAACTCTCCGCTTCGCACCGCTCTTCACCTTGGTGATGGCCGCTATGCCGTAGCTCATGACGAAGGTGTGGCCTTTCACAATTTCGTGCAAGGCACCTTTCAGCCTGCTGCGATCAACAGTATTGCCGCCAATGACCTTGCTTATGATCCGGTAAGCGGATCCGTTTTTGCGATCGACGCCAACAGTGTGGTGCAGCTCAATCCGAACAGCGGTATGCTGATGCAGCAATGGATGGTAGGACAAGGACCGAAAGCAATCGAAGTACTGCTCAATAAGTAGCTTCAGGGGCCGAATAAGGGTGCATGCCAAACACCTCTTCCAAAGGTACCTGCGTAGATTCTGCCTGAGGCGTAATTGATGGCAAGGCTTCTAACCCAGGTGCCCGGCAACCCCGATAACATCGTCCACTCACGTTCTTTATTGTTGCGTGTGAAGACGCCATGGTTGGTTCCAACATAGATGCGTTCATCACTTTCTCTGTCAATCACCATTGAGCCTACGACAGACCAGCCGAGGTTGGCGCTGACATCAAGGTATCGTTCACCATTGAAGCGGTAGAGTTTTCCTTGCGGATCAGCATTTTTGTATGCCATCCAGAACTGACGTGGATTGTCTGCATCTACAACCAGTGAATTGATCCAACCTGCCTTGGGGATTTCAGCAACCTTCTCCCACACGATATCTTGTGGTAACTCAGCATCTACATTGAGGGTCATGTATAGAGAAGGCTCCCACTTGGGGTCTCCCAGCACATACGCATAAAGTACTCCGGGATGATGATGGCTCATGAAGAAGCGAAAGACATTGAAGTGCTTCTCTGAGAGGGAATCGACATCAAAAATGACCTCCCAGTTATCGCCGTATTCGGTTGAACGAAGCAGCTTATCTCCTGCGCAGAAGATCATTTCAGGTATAGACGGGTGTTGCCGGATCCATGTGTGCCAGTCAGTGCGGGTGATCCCACTTCGCAGGCTCTCTTCGAAATCTTCACCCCGATTGCTGCTGCGCTGTATATGTCCGTGCTGCTTGGTGGCATACATGCGCGCCGGATTCTCATGATCGATGATGGTCTCGAAGCCATCTCCCCATGAAACGTGGTACCATTGGTCATCCAGCAACAAGTTTCCACCTGTATCGTACCCACCGTAAAGCACCTGGTGCTCTTGGGTCTGTGCAACTGAAAGTCCGAAAACATTCGCTGCACCGATACCCTTGTCTCTTGGCTCCCAGGTGAGTCCTCCGTCAAGACTTCTCGATACTCCTCCGTCGTGGCCTGCCCAAACCGCCTGACCATCCGGAGACCAGATGATATGGTGCACATCATCATGCATTTGATTGCCATCAATGCGGTCAAACTCAGCACCTCCGTTGGTGCTGCGGTAAATCGGCTGTACATTTGCCACCATGACATTGGACGTGTCGCCCGGTTTCACGGCAAACGCCCTTGCACGCGTCGGTATGACATTGTTCATGCGCTTTTTCAATGAGCGGATAAAAGTGTACTCTTCAGAGGCGAGGTTATATTTCCAGAGCGTCGCCTCTCCCGAACTTGATTGCGTAACTTCAGACGAAGAAGTCACTACAACGGTCACCTCTGCAGGGTGGCTGCCCGCTTGAAAGGTCATGCGGGTATGGGTGTGTTCTCCTTTTTTAGGGAAATCCGGTAACGTTGCCTTCATCCAGTTGTTGCCGCAATTGTGGCTCTTCATGAACTTCTCTCCACCGGCAAGCACCACAGATTCATTGCCTTCAACCACCATGACATCAAAGAAGAAGCCGGTTTCAATTCGCTTCCACTTCACCTTATCGGTTTTATCGAGTGCATTGCTCGTCATGTAAAGTCCTTCGCTGGTTGCCGCAAACAAGCGGTTGAAATCACAGGGGTGAGAGGCAATCTTACAGATGTACAACTCCTGTCCTTCGACCTCGCTGGGCAGCAAAGCTGCAACGCTTCCTTTACCGTTGATCGGTTCCCATGATTCTCCTGCGTCGAAGGTTCGCCAAACACCGGCAGAGAACATGAAGCGATCGTCACCGTCGCCCGTGCTGATGATCCAGCAGTTGGGGTCTTCCGGGTTGACCACGATGCTGCTGACACCGGTCACAGGGAGATGATCGGTGCCTGCGCTTATCCAATGGGCACCGTCATCTTCACTCACGAATACCCCCCCGGTGGGAGAGCAGGCGAAGATGCGATTCTCAGTGTACGGATCAGGGTAGATATAATTGATGCGTCCGGTACCGTTGCCGCGGTTACGGGTATAAGACGGTATGGCTTTGCCGCCAGGGTTGAGCTCTTCCGGTAAAACAGTTGGCCCCAGTTCTTGCCATCCCCACTCTTGTACCGGGCCTCCTTGGCCGCGCTCTGAAAACACACTTTGATAGGCAATCCTCGCTGCTTCTTCGTGGGTTCTGAACGGACCGGCATACGCCTCGAAATCACTGCACCAAAGCCGAAGTCCTTTCGTTCCCGGCACGTCATTTCCGCCTTCTTCCATCGCATCCAGCCATTTCTGGCTGCTATCAGAAAGAAAAACAAATGGCTGTTGAGCCTTTAATGAGTTCAGCAACAGGAGCGCACCGAGGCAGAAAAGAAAACGCATACGCTTGGGTTTATGTGCTATAAAGATCGCAAAAGAAAAGGCCACGCTGTTATAACGTGGCCTTTTCAATAAATTACCTGGTAGTCGCAATGTTCACCCTCTGGCTTTCACCCTCAATCTTCTAGCATTGATGACGCAGGTAGTGCCGTTTGATTGAAGGTGATACAAAGGGAAGGTTCTTCACCCTACTTTCTCTGCAGAGATTTGGAACACTTCACGCAGTTTTTCAACGTAATCTTCTTTCTCCCATGGGAAAAGTTCCACGGTCATGCGTTTTTCATTGCCGTTGCCGTCGTAGAAAACCTTCTCAATTGTTTGCGGCTTCCGCCCCATATGCCCGTAAGCTGCTGACTCACGATAAATGGGCTGACGCAGGTTAAAGCGTTGTTCAATGGCATAAGGGCGCATGTCGAAGATTTCAACAAGCCTCTTGCCGAGTTCACCGTCAGAAAGGTTGATATGCGACGTGCCGTAAGTATCAACGTAGAGTCCAACGGGCTTTGCCACTCCAATCGCGTAGGCGACCTGTACCAGAACTTCGTCACAAACGCCTGCGGCAACGAGGTTTCGGGCAATGTGACGAGTTGCATAAGCCGCAGAGCGATCCACTTTACTGGGGTCTTTGCCAGAGAAGGCACCACCACCATGCGCGCCTTTACCCCCGTATGTATCTACGATGATCTTGCGCCCGGTCAATCCGGCATCGCCATGAGGGCCGCCGATCACAAACTTACCGGTTGGGTTGATGTGGTACACGATGTCATCTGTGAAGAGCTTCTGCACGCGCTCCGGGAACCTGGCGCTTACTCGTGGCACGAGGATGTGAATAATGTCATAGCGAATTTGGTCAAGCATTTTTGCTTCGGCCTGTTTTTTCGCTTCGGGCGTATCGTTTTGAGGAAGTGCAAACTCATCATGCTGAGTGGAGAGCACGATATTGTCAATGCGCACGGGAGCATTGTCATCATCGTATTCGATCGTGACCTGCGACTTGGCATCTGGCCGGAGATAGGTCATCTCTTTTCCTTCTTTGCGGATTTTAGCAAGCTCCATCAACAGCTCGTGGGCAATATCAAGACCGAGCGGCATATAGTTGTCGGTTTCGCGGCAGGCGTATCCGAACATAATGCCCTGGTCGCCAGCGCCCTGCTCTTCTTTGTTTGCGCGATCTACCCCCTGATTGATGTCTGGCGATTGATCATGGATGGCAGAGAGGATTCCGCAGGAGTTCGCCTCGAACATGTATTCGCTCTTATCGTAACCGATCTCCGCAATCGTACGACGCACAATTTTCTGCAGATCGAGGTAGCACTCACTCTTCACTTCTCCGGCCAGCACCACCTGTCCGGTAGTCACCAACGTTTCGCAAGCGACTTTCGACTCGGGGTCAAAAGCCAGAAAATGATCAATCAGGGAATCTGAGATCTGATCAGCGATTTTATCAGGATGCCCTTCAGAAACCGACTCAGAGGTAAACAGGTACGGCATGGTTTGCAACAGTTTTTTGCATTTATATCACGATGCCCGATCTGCCTTGACCGGGTCGCGCAAAGTTAGAAATCTTTTAATGAGGCGGAGGGGATGGGAACAGAACGGATGCGCGTGGCGCATCCCTCCCGGGTTGACGCCTGAAACAAAGACCGGATGCGCGTGGCGCATCCCTCTCGGTGGATACGACTATTCACATTATTCGCCAATGCTCGGACGGCTGGGAGGCCGTCCCTCTCGGGTCACCGCCTTAAACAAAGAGCGGATGCGCGTGGCG
This sequence comes from Flavobacteriales bacterium, assembly GCA_018402085.1. Taxonomy (GTDB): domain Bacteria; phylum Bacteroidota; class Bacteroidia; order Flavobacteriales_D; family Sanyastnellaceae; genus Sanyastnella. The sequence continues at coordinate 2,233,599 of JAGYJM010000002.1, forward strand.
CATCCCCCTCGGTGGATACGACTATTCACATTATTCGCCAATGCTCGGACGGCTGGGAGGCCGTCCCTCCCGGGTTGACGCCTGAAACAAAGACCGGATGCGCGTGGCGCATCCCTCTCGGTGGATACGACTATTCACATTATTCGCCAATGCTCGGACGGCTGGGAGGCCGTCCCTCCCGGGTTGACGCCTTAAACAAAGAGCGGATGCGCATGGCGCATCCCTCTCGGTGGATACGACTATTCACATTATTCGCCAATGCTCGGACGGCTGGGAGGCCGTCCCTCCCGGGTTGACGCCTTAAACAAAGAGCGCCGCAAGGATGCGGCGCATTTCCCTTTCCGTGTGAATCACATTTTCACCTATCTTCGCAACGAACTTATCAAGAAAGACGGAGGGAATAGGCCCGACGAAGTCTTGGCAACCCGGTCGGCCGGGTGCCAAATCCTACCTCCCCGGTGGAGGACAGATGAGAACAGATCCGTTGCTCTTCCCATCGCTTTCTTGGTATAAAACGGAACTATGACCCGAATTCAGGAAGCGGCACATCAGCGTATACTGGTGCTTGACGGTGCAATGGGCACGATGATTCAGCGCCACAAGCTCACAGAAGAAGATTTTCGTGGTGAGCGTTTCAAGAGTCACCCCTCTCCTCTTCAGGGCAACAATGACCTACTCACGCTGACCCGTCCGGAGATTATCCGCGAAATTCACGACACCTATTTTGAGGCCGGTGCCGATATCGCTGAGACCAACACGTTTTCATCTACATCCATTGCGCAGGCCGATTACGGTTTGCAGTCACTGGCTTACGAACTGAACCTCGAAGCGGCCCGTATTGCGAGAGCGAGTGCAGATGCCTTCACGTTGAAAACACCTGATAAACCGCGATTTGTAGCCGGTTCCGTTGGCCCTACCAATAAAACGGCCTCCATCTCTCCGGACGTCAACGACCCGGCGTACCGTGGTATTACCTTTGAAGAGCTCGTCACAGCTTACAGCGAACAGATGACAGGCCTCCTCGACGGTGGTGCTGACGTGCTGCTGATCGAAACTGTTTTTGATACCCTCAATGCAAAAGCTGCGCTGTACGCCTCACGCGAAGTCATGAACCACCGTGCTCAGGAAGTACCGGTGATGATCAGTGGCACCATTACCGATGCTTCAGGTCGCACTCTTTCAGGGCAAACAGCCGAGGCTTTTATGATTTCAGTGTCGCATGAACCATTGCTAAGCATCGGTTTCAACTGCGCCCTCGGGGCAGAACAGCTCTTACCTTACGTTGATATTCTGGCGCGCAAGGCCAATTGCCTCGTGTCTGCGCACCCCAATGCCGGATTGCCAAATGAAATGGGCGAATACGATCAGACACCGGCACAAATGGCCGAGCAAATTCGTCCTTATATCCAGCGAAAACTCGTGAATATCATCGGAGGATGTTGTGGTACGACGCCTGATCACATTCGTGCGATCGCCGCAGAAGCGGCGGATGCTAACGCGATCCGGATGTTTAAAACCGAAACTTTATGAGCAAGAGGGTACTAACGCTTTCCGGACTTGAACCCCTGATTATCACGGAAGAGTCGAACTTCGTCAATATCGGCGAGCGCACCAACGTCACCGGCAGCAGGAAGTTTCTCAGACTCATCCGGGAAGGCAACTTTGATGACGCGGTAGAAGTAGCCCGCGAGCAGGTGGAAGGCGGCGCCCAGATCATCGATGTGAACATGGATGAAGGCATGATCGACGGCAAGGAGGCGATGGTGCATTTCCTTAAGCTGATCGCTGCAGAACCTGAGATTGCCCGTGTACCGGTGATGATCGATTCCTCCAAGTGGGAAATCATCGAAGCCGGTTTGAAGGTCGTTCAGGGCAAGTGCGTGGTGAATTCCATCAGTCTGAAAGAAGGAGAAGAAGAGTTTAAAAGGCAGGCATCGATCATCCGGCGCTTTGGCGCCGCAACGGTGGTGATGGCCTTTGATGAAAAAGGGCAGGCTGACAGCTTCGAGCGACGGGTTGAAATCTGCCAGCGCGCTTACCGGGTGCTGACTGAAGAAGTGGGATTCGCACCCGGCGATATCATTTTTGACACCAATGTGTTTCCGGTTGCAACGGGCATGGATGAGCACCGTCAGAATGCACTTGACTTTTTTCGCGCTGCTGAATGGCTGCGCACGCACCTACCCGAAACACACATCAGCGGTGGGGTTAGCAATGTCTCGTTCTCATTCAGAGGCAACCCTGCTGTGCGCGAAGCAATGCACTCGTCGTTTCTCTATCACGGTATTCAGCACGGCATGAACATGGGCATTGTGAACCCTACCATGCTTGAAGTGTATGATGAAATTGAGCCTGAGCTGCTCGAACTCGTAGAAGATGTGCTCCTCGACCGCCGGATTGATGCCACCGAACGTCTGCTTGATTACGCTGACACGAACAAAAGCAGCCGAAAAGGTAAAGAGCGCGATCTGACATGGCGTGAAGGCGCCGTTCACAAGCGACTTGAATACTCATTGGTAAAAGGTATCACCGAGTTCATCGAAGAAGACACGCGTGAAGCACTTGACGTCATCGGGAGTCCGCTTTCCGTGATCGAGGGGCCACTCATGGATGGCATGAACGTGGTGGGCAACTTATTCGGCACAGGCAAGATGTTTCTGCCCCAAGTGGTAAAGAGTGCCCGGGTCATGAAACGCAGTGTGGCCTGGCTCACCCCTTTTCTGGAAAAAGAACAGTCCGAAGCGTCACGAAAAGCGGGTAAAATAGTGCTCGCCACCGTAAAAGGTGACGTACACGATATTGGAAAAAACATTGTGGGCGTCGTCTTGGCATGTAACAGCTTTGAAGTGATAGACCTCGGCGTAATGGTGCCGGCCAATCAGATCATTGATCGCGCCATTGAAGAAGACGCCGATGCGATCGGGCTGAGCGGGCTGATCACACCTTCACTTGACGAAATGATTCATGTGGCAGCAGAGATGGAGCGCCGTAGAATGACCATTCCGTTGCTTATAGGAGGAGCCACAACCTCAAGGGTGCACACTGCAGTGAAGATCCTACAGGCCTATTCGGGGCCGCTCGTACATGTCAGCGACGCTTCACTGGCGGTTCCGGTGCTTTCAGGACTTACCGGTAAACAAGCTCAGGCCGTTGCGGGCAAAACCCGTGAAGAATATGAGAAACTGCGCACACAGTACCTTGAAAAAGGCAGTAATAAGACCTACCTGTCAATTGAAGACGCGCGCGCCAATGCCTTTCATCCCAAATGGGAGGCTGGGGTTCCTTCGCCACCGCGCCAACCGGGTGTGACGCCGATCGATCACGTGACTTTGCGCGAACTTGAGCCTTACATCGATTGGACGCCCTACTTCAAGACCTGGGGCCTCCACGGCAAATTTCCTGATCTGCTCGAAGACGCGGTGGTGGGAGAAGAGGCGACAAATGTCTGGCATGACACCCAAGAGATGTTGCGGGAGTTTGTGGCTTCGAACATGCTGCAGCCGAAAGGGGTGATTGGTCTTTTTGGCGCCGTAAAAACGGCGGATGATAGTGTGCGCGTGACCGAAGTCAGCAATTCCGATCATACCCTGGCACACTTCCACTTCTTGCGGCAACAACAAAAGAAGCACAGCAAGGCCTACAACCACTCGCTTGCGGATTTTATCGCGCCTGAAAAATCAGGATTGGCGGATCACATCGGATGTTTTGCTGTGACCAGTGGTCACGGACTGGAGTCAATTGTCAAGCGTTACGAGGCGCAAGGAGACGATTATCGCAGCATTATCGCGAAAGCACTTGCAGATCGTTTTGCTGAAGCCTTTGCTGAGTACCTGCATGAGAAAGTACGTAAACTCTACTGGGGCTACGCAGCCGATGAAACGTTGAGCAATGAAGACCTCATTCGCGAAGCTTACCGAGGGATCCGACCGGCACCCGGTTACCCGGCTTGCCCAGATCACCTCGAAAAAGAAACCATCTGGAAATTATTGAATGTTGAAGAAGTCTGCGGCATTTCCCTGACTGAATCGCTGGCGATGTACCCGGCAGCTTCGGTTTCAGGCTATTACTTTGCCCACCCGGAATCTCGCTACTTCGGTCTCGGAAAGATAGCCCGCGATCAGGTAGAAGAGTATGCACTAAGGAGAGGTCTGAACACGGAAGAAATTGAGCGTTGGCTCTCCTCTCAACTGAACTATGAACCCAAAACATTCGCATGAAAGTAACCGATCATATTGAACAGGCAAAAAGCACCCTTTTCAGCGTAGAAGTATTGCCTCCGCTGAAGGGCCAGAACATTAACAGCTTGTTTGGCACTATGGACAAGCTCATGGAGTTTGCGCCGTCTTTTGTCGACGTCACTTATCACCGCGAAGAATACGTATACCGCGACGCGGGTAACGGATTGCTTGAGAAGCGCACCGTGCGCAAGCGCCCGGGCACTGTTGGCATTTGCGCTGCGTTGAAACACCGCTACAGTATAGACCCTGTGCCTCACATCATCTGCGGCGGTTTTAATACTGAGGAGACAGAAAACGCACTTATCGACCTCAACTTTCTGGGCATTGACAATGTGCTGGTACTGCGAGGAGACCCTATTCGGAGCGAAGGCCGTTTTAAGCCTGATCCTAACGGTCACAGCTACGCTATCGAGCTGCTTGATCAGGTGGTAGATATGAACAACGGAACTTACCTTGATCCGGAGCTAAAGAATACAGATAGCACCAACTTCTGTGTAGGTGTAGCCGGGTATCCTGAGAAGCATTACGAAGCACCTAACTTATCATCTGATTTGCGCTACCTTAAGAAGAAGGTAGAAAATGGTGCAGATTATATTGTCACCCAGATGTTTTTTGACAATGAGGCTTACTTCAACTTCGTTGATCTCTGTCGTGAAAACGACATTCATGTACCGATCATACCGGGGCTGAAGCCGCTGACGGGAAAACGGCAACTCGTAAGTCTACCACAGAACTTCTATGTCAACCTTCCGGAAGAATTCGTTGAGAATATAGAGCAGGCGAAGACGAAAGAAGAAGTGCGCGAAGTAGGTATCGACTGGTGCATCCGACAGTGCAAAGAGCTGATGGAGCGTGGGGCACCCGTATTGCACTTCTATTCGATGGGACGTAGCGCAGCGATAGAAGAAGTAGCACGCGCAATTTTCTGACCTGCGCCGCAGATGCGCAAGTAATACTATTATATTTGCACTAAATTGCGTTGAATGCGTTCCTTATTCTCCCAGTTTTCCATCAAGGTTAACGACAAGATTTATCTAAAAAATCCAGATGAAAGTGAGCTTGGCAAGCGGATCATCGAGAGTAGTATCATTCTGATTGATGAGTTGGGCATTGAACAATTCACCTTCCGGAAGTTAGGTCAGCGAATAGGGTCTCCAGAGAGCACGATTTATCGTTATTTTGAGAACAAGCACAAATTGCTGGTGTACTTGATCAGTTGGTACTGGTGCTGGCTTGAGTATCGTTTAGTGTTTTCACTTGCGAACATTGAATCACCTACAGAACGCCTTGAACGAGCCATCGATGTGCTTACCGGCGACATTGAGCAAGATGATGCTTTTGAGCATATTGACGAGGTCAAACTAAACCGCATTGTGATCAGTGAGTCAGCCAAGGTTTACCTGACAAAAGCGGTAGACGACGAAAACAAACTCGGCCTTTTCGGTGTGTATAAGAACCTGGTTGATCGGGTCGTGGTGATCATCCGCGAATTGCATCCTGAATTTCAACATCCACACTCGCTGATTTCCACGGTGATTGAAGGCGCACACCAGCAGAAGTACTTTGCACAGCACCTCCCCTCATTGACAGATATTACCGAAGATGGCGGTACTGTTCAAGACTTTTTTAAGCAGATGGTCTTCTGTATGATTGTTCGTTCGAAGCGCTAGTCTACTTTTTGCGAAAGAAAAGTCGCACCGGCACCCCGCTCATGTCGTAGAGATTACGGAGTTTATTCTCGAGAAATCTTTTGTAGGGGTCTTTGATGTACTGTGGAAGATTGCAGAAGAACGCGAACGTTGGCACCTGTGATTGAATCTGGGTGACGTATTTGATTTGTACGTATTTTCCTTTAATAGCAGGTGGCGGATTATCACGTATAATGGGCAGCAAGGTGTCGTTGAGTTGAGAGGTCGGAATTTTCCGTTTTCTGTTCTCATAAACTTGCACAGCCGTTTCAAGGGCATGGAGCACACGTTGCCGTGTCACGTTGGACGTGAAAAGAATGGGCACATCCGTGTAGGGTTCGAGGCGTTTCTTGACACGTTCACGGTAGGCATCCATGGTGGTATGGTCTTTTTCAACCAGGTCCCATTTATTAATAAGCACGACTACACCCCGATAGCTTTCAGCAATTTGATAGAAAATGGCCAGGTCTTGCTTTTGCATCCCTTCGGTTGCGTCTACGAGTAAAAGACAGACGTCGGCCTGGTCAATAGCTTTGATGGTGCGCACGGTTGAATAATACTCGAGCTGATCATCAATTTTATTTCGTTTTCGCAGGCCGGCGGTATCTACGATTTCCATTTCAAGTCCGAACCCCTTGTACAGGGTATGCACAGAATCGCGTGTAGTTCCGGCGATCTCAGATACGATATTGCGTTCTTTACCCAAGAGGGTATTGATGAGGGTTGATTTACCGACGTTGGGTCTTCCGACGACCGCGAGCTTGGGAACATTTGAAGGGATTTCTTCAGGTTCTTCAGGGAGTTTTTCTACGAGAGCGTCAAGCAACTCCCCGGTGCCATAACCGTTATTCGCGCTGATGCTGAAGACCTGATCGGCAAGTCCGATGCTGTAGAATTCAGCAGAGCCGAGCTCTTTATCGCTGGTATCCACCTTGTTGGAAATGACCATCACATCTTTTCCTGATTTGCGGAGGATATCGGCAATCTCTTGGTCGAGGTCAGTAATACCGGTCATAACATCGAGCATAAAGAGCACGAGGTCAGCTTCTTCGATAGAAATCTTGACTTGTTCGCGAATTGCACCTTCAAAGGCATCATCGGAGTGTGTAATGTACCCTCCGGTATCAATGACGGTAAAATCTCTTCCGCTCCAAATTGCTCTGCCGTACTTCCTGTCTCTTGTCACGCCGCTGGTGGGATCCACAATTGCTTCGCGGCTTTCTGTGAGGCGGTTAAAGAGGGTAGATTTACCGACATTGGGTCTTCCGACGATGGCAACGATCTTTTTCATGGGCATTGATTGGCTCTCGCAGGCAAAGGTAGGTTATTCATGCGCCTAAAATCATTCGATGGCGGCTTGAGCCGTTTCTCAACCGCTTTTGCATGCATCATCGACCGAAACGGCTGGCTAAAAACTCTTGAAGCCGACATTGTTTCACACGATTCTGCGCTGAAATGCATCCACGTGATCTGCAAAAACTAAGGGGGCCTGGCTCATTGCGCACATACCGAATCGTAGACCGCGAGAAAAAGGATGATATCATTGCCGGTAACCGCACCATCGCCGTCGAGGTCACCTGTACATTCTCCGCTACACCCATAATCTTGCAGAATAAAAAGTAAATCGGCTGTCCAGACGACACCATCCATATCGAAATCACCCGGGCATCCTGCAAGGTTCTCCTCCTCGCAAAAGATTGATTTTATTTTGGATGCCAGCGGGGTTTCAAGAATCACCCCTGATCCTGGTTCCGTTTCAATATAGTCACCGGTAAGTTCCCAAATGATCACACCGCGCAGATTATAATCGAGCGCATATTCTGCCTTGAGAGCCACCGAAAGTGTGTCGTCGAAAGACACGAAAGTATTGAGTCCGTTGACGCCGGTTAAAAAAGGCACTTGCGCAAGATCGTCCCAATGGTAATCGAATGCCGGTAACGCATTAACAATTGAATAATAAAGGGGACTACCCTGATCTACCGGAAACGTTTCGGTATCGGGAATGCCATTCGAGGGGACATGCAGAGCAGGCTCTCCAATTGTTTGTACAGATCTTCCGTAGAAACCGATGCCTAATGCAATTTTTGAGGGGGGTACGTTGTATTGATCGATGAGTCGAGTGAGTGAGGCATCGGTATTAAACTCTGGGTTACCTGAAGCGGGCTGATACAGAGGAGCATTATGGTTTGTCATATTATCCCATGCACCGAAGTAATCATACGACATAAGATTAATGATATCAACGAGCTCTGCCACCGATGACCATTGCACGTTTTCCATATTCTCGGGCGAGGCACCCACAGCAATGGTTAAAAGCAGTTCTTTATCCAGTTCGGTCTCCAACGAATCGAGTTTTTCTCTTAATTCTTGCAGCAGTGCTGTGAAATTACCGGCATCATCAGGCGAACCTCCGTGTGGTGCATAACCTGGATACTCCCAATCAATATCCACTCCGTCAAAATCGTATGCGTTTACAAGCTCGACGCATTGTTGCGCGAAGTGTTGTCTTTTTACAGGATCTGCTGCAACAACAGGGAAATTAGAAGAGAGGGTCCAACCACCTACAGAAGGCAACAGTTTTACATCATACTGTTGACAGTAATCACTGAACTGTTGGTTTGGCAGGTGATAATCCGGATTTCCGAAATCATATGAAGATTCGTAACCTGCCGGTGCGACGTTCCAATTGATGGGCCCCAGCAATAGGTTTTTATCAGCCCAGGGGTCAGTTGACAGAATAGAACCGTCATTGAGTACATTGAAGAAAGCGTAATTCAGGATAGAGTATAGAGAGTAATCAATTGATTGGGGATTCACGAGGTTACCTCTGTCGTACCATTGCCAATTAGGATAGTAGGCAATTACTTCTCGGCAAGTCTGCTGGGCGCTGAGCGAAGGAAAGAGGGAACAGAGCGCCAATATGATCAAAGCGATTCTCATCGGGTAACAGGATCAGATAGGGAAAAGATGCTATTAAAGGTAGGCTATCCGGCTGAAAAAACGGGCAAAAAAAAGCCCCTCATGCGAGGGGCTTTTATGAAAAGTGGCGTCGACATACTCTCCCGGTTTCCCAGTACCATCTGCGCTGGCGGGCTTAACTTCTCTGTTCGGAATGGGAAGAGGTGGACCTCGCCGCAATAGACACCTAAAATCGTGAGGGATGCAAACCACGAATGTATTCCGCGGCTGCGATCCCAAATGTGGGACATATTGGTAGAGTTCTTCTTTTATAAGCTTTCGAGTCATTAGTACTGCTCGGCTTTGACATTACTGCCTTTACACCTGCAGCCTATCAACGTCATCGTCTTTAACGGCTCTTAATGAGGTCTCATCTTGAGGTGAGTTTCGTGCTTAGATGCTTTCAGCGCTTATCTCATCCGCACATAGCTACTCTGCGATGCAGCTGGCGCCACAACAGATAAACCAGAGGTGCGTCCATCCCGGTCCTCTCGTACTAGAGACGGGTCCTCTCAAACCTCAAACGCCCACAACAGATAGGGACCGAACTGTCTCACGACGTTCTGAACCCAGCTCGCGTGCCACTTTAATGGGCGAACAGCCCAACCCTTGGGACCTTCTCCAGCCCCAGGATGTGACGAGCCGACATCGAGGTGCCAAACCACTCCGTCGATGTGAGCTCTTGGGAGTGATCAGCCTGTTATCCCCGGAGTACCTTTTATCCTTTGAGCGATGGCCCTTCCATGCGGAACCACCGGATCACTATGCTCTACTTTCGTACCTGTTCGACTTGTAAGTCTCGCAGTCAAGCACCCTTGTGCCATTACACTCTACGTACGATTACCAACCGTACTGAGGGTACCTTTAGAAGCCTCCGTTACTCTTTTGGAGGCGACCACCCCAGTCAAACTACCCACCAAACGCGGTCCTCCCGAGGGAGTTAGAAATCGACTAATCAAAGGGTGGTATTTCAAGGTTGACTCCACCACACCTAGCGATGCAGCTTCAAAGTCTCCCACCTATCCTACACATTAATTACCCAATTCCAACGTTAAGCTATAGTAAAGGTTCACGGGGTCTTTCCGTCCCGTTGCGGGTAATCGGCATCTTCACCGATACTACAATTTCACCGAGCTCGTGGTCGAGACAGTGCCCAGATCGTTGCACCATTCGTGCAGGTCGGAACTTACCCGACAAGGAATTTCGCTACCTTAGGACCGTTATAGTTACGGCCGCCGTTTACTGGGGCTTCAATTCAGAGCTTCGCAAAGCTAACCCCTCCTCTTAACCTTCCAGCACCGGGCAGGTGTCAGGCCTTATACATCATCTTTCGATTTAGCAAAGCCATGTGTTTTTGATAAACAGTCGCCTGGGCCTATTCACTGCGGCCCCCTTACGGGGGCGTCTCTTATTCCGAAGTTACGAGACTAATTTGCCTAGTTCCTTAACCACGATTCACTCGAGCGCCTTAGGATACTCTCCTTGACTACCTGTGTCGGTTTGCGGTACGGGCCGCTATACTCGCTTTTCTTGGAAGCTGATTCACTGCTTCGCTTCGCCCGAAGGCTAGGCTCAGCGTGCTATTCCGTCAGCACGCAGCAGCTACACATCTCCGTCACTTTCATTGTATAGCGGGTACAGGAATATTAACCTGTTGTCCATCGACTACACCTTTCGGTTTCGCCTTAGGTCCCGACTAACCCTGATCCGATTAGCGTTGATCAGGAAACCTTAGTCTAATGGCGAGCAGGTTTCTCGCCTGCTTTATCGTTACTTATGCCTACATTTTCTTTTCGTACCTCTCCAGCATGGCTCGCGCCACACCTTCAGTGATGTACGAATGCTCCCCTACCATAAATCTACCGCTTCGGTACTGTACTTATGCCCGATTATTATCCACGCACGATCGCTCGACTAGTGAGCTGTTACGCACTCGTTAAATGAATGGCTGCTTCCAAGCCAACATCCTAGCTGTCAATGCAACCGCACCACGTTTAATCAACTTAGCACAGATTTGGGGACCTTAACGGATAGTCTGGGTTCTTTCCCTCTCGGACATGGACCTTAGCACCCATGCCCTCACTCCCGGGAATATGTCATAGCATTCGGAGTTTGTTAGGGTTTGGTAGGCGGTGAAGCCCCCTAGCCCAATCAGTAGCTCTACCTCTATGACACTCGTCCCGAGGCTGCACCTAAATGCATTTCGGGGAGAACGAGCTATTTCCTAGTTTGATTGGCCTTTCACCCCTACCCACAGCTCATCCAAAGGCTTTTCAACGCCTGGTGGTTCGGTCCTCCACTCCGTATTACCGGAGCTTCAACCTGGCCATGGGTAGATCACAAGGTTTCGCGTCTACCTCCACTAACTGAGCGCCTGTTTAGGACTCGCTTTCGCTTCGGATGCGGACCTTAAGCCCTTATCCTTGCTAGTGAAGAGTAACTCGTAGGCTCATTATGCAAAAGGCACGCCGTCGCCCGAAGGCTTCGACCGCTTGTAGACAGCTGGTTTCAGGTTCTA